>NZ_JACBJG010000003.1 GCF_015910535.1 Saccharomonospora sp. NB11
GACCCCGCCGACCCGGCGGACATCCCGCAGCGTCCCGACGACGCCCGGGAGGGCGGCGACTCCCTCGCCGACGTCCCCGAGCCGGACACGAACCGCCGGGACGCCGTCGACGAGCCCGCGTCGTCGACCCCCGCCGAGGACCCCACCCCGCTCGGCCCGGTGCGCACGCTGCTCCGCGCCACCACCGACACGCTGGTGTCCACGACCTCCGGACTGGCCTCGACGCTCGTCCACACCACCGAACACCTCGGCGGCTGGTTGTTCGGCGCGCTGCCCGAGGTCACCCGCCCGATCACGGAGCCGATCAAGGACGTCGTCGAGGACATCCCCGACCGGCTCGGCTCCGCACCGCCGCTCGGCCTGCTGCCCGAGCCCGCCGCACCGCAACCTCCCGCGGCCCCCGACGACGTCCTTCCCGATCGTCCCTCCGGCGAGCCCCGCGTCGACCCCGACGCGGCCCGGCAGTCGGAACGCGATGGTGCCCGCCCGCACGCCCCGGCGGAGACCCCCGATCCGGACGCCCCCACCGACTCCGACTCCGAGAGTCCGACGATGCGCTCCGGCGACTCGCGCCCCCTCGGGCCGGTCGCGCCGTCGCCCGCCGCACCGACTTCCGCAGCGGCGCCCTCGCACTCGACGGCGTCGCCCCAGGACCACAACCACCACTCGTACCGCGGGGACCACGCCGTTCTCGACGACGTGCCCACGGTGACGCAGCTTCGCCTCCTCGGCGCCAGCCGCGACCACGACGTCGTCGGTGTCGGGCGAGAGGCCGCGCTACCCACGACGTCTCCCGACTGACTCGCTCGGTGACCGGTGCCCGCGTCCGTCCGTGACGCCCACCGAGGACGGTCGACTTCCGAAACCGTCGTTTACCGCGGTTTCGCCCTGTGTATCCCACACTTCCCGTGCGGCCGAACGCGCCCGGCCGTGACGGGTCATGGTCTCGACCCACGTTGCCCCCGTGGCTTCGAGGCCCCGGGTGCACGTCGGCGGTTCCCGCCCACCGCGCCGGGCGGGAACCCCGCACCGATGCGCACCTGAGCCGAAGGGTCCTCCCGGCATTGCGAGGGGCGATGCCGGGAGCAGGCCCACGGCACCCGTGCCCCTCCCCCGGGCACGGTCACCAGTCGGTGCGCCGGATGCCACACCGTCCTTTCCCTGGAGTGACGGCCTTACCTCGCATCCGGCGCACCGGCGGTCCCCTACCGAACCACGTGGCGCACCCCACGCCATCCCGGGCAAAGGACCGGTTGATTGGCACTTCCCGGCCCCACGGTCGCTGGTCATAGTGGCGGGGTGGCCTCGGTGAAGTCCCCCGTCGAACTCAGCCCCGTCCCCGTCACCACGGCTCCGGTCGCGCGGCTGACCCAACTGCTGTTCGGGCTCGCCTGTTACGGCACGAGCATGGCGATGATGACCCGCTCGGGGCTGGGATTGAACCCGTGGGACGTCCTGCACGAGGGCGTGACCGACCGTACCGGGCTGACCTTCGGCACGGTCACCGCGCTGACCGGCGTCGTGGTGCTCGCGCTCTGGATTCCGCTGCGCCAACGTCCCGGGATCGGCACCGTGGCCAACGTCCTCGTGATCGCGGTGGTCGTCGACCTGGTGCGCGCCGTGCTGCCGCACCCGCAGCACCTGGTGTGGCAGGTGCCCCTGCTGCTCGGCGGCATCGTGCTCAACGGGTTCGCGACGGCCGCCTACGTCGGGGCCCGCCTCGGCCCCGGCCCGCGCGACGGGTTGATGACGGGGCTGTCGGCGCGCACGCGGTGGTCGGTGCGAGTGGTGCGCACGGCCATCGAGATCACCGTCCTGGCCACCGGCTGGCTGCTCGGCGGCACGGTCGGTGTCGGCACCGTGCTGTACGCGTTGACCATCGGACCGCTCACGCAGCTCTTCCTGCCGCACGTCACGTGGTCGCCGAAGCGCCGCGACTGAGGTAGCCGCTACCGTCGGCCCGTGCCGCGCATCGACATCGCCGAACGCCCCGGCGTGGACCTCGCCGGACGTCCACGTCCCACCGAGGATCGGGTCGTCCTCCACGTCGACGACACCGCGTCCACCGCCGTCGTACTCGACGGCGCCACCGAAGTGCGCCCCGGCCTGCCCAGCGGTGGCTGGTACTCGCGACGGCTCGCAGATGCGATCGAGGCGCGCCTGCGCTCGGACCCCACCGAAGACCTCGGTGCACTGCTCGCCCACGCCATCGGCGCGGTCGCGCGAGACCACGACCTGGTGCCCCGCCGGTCGCCGTCGAGCACGGTCGCGATGCTGCGATTCTCGGCCGACGACGTGGAGGCACTGGTCCTCGCGGACAGCCCGGTGGTGGTCTACACGGCCGACGGCCCCGAGATCGTCCTGGACGACCGGCTGGACCGGCTTCGCGCCGCGGGTGCCCTGCGCACGCGGGCAGCGGTCGACGCCCTCCGCAACGACGACGCTGGGTTCTGGGTCGCCGAGGCCGTTCCGGAGGCGGCGACCCGGGCGCTGCGGCGGCGCTGGCCCCGGGAGGAGGTCGACGCGGCCGTGCTCGCCACGGACGGCGTGTCCGTGGGGATCGACACCTACGGCGTCCTGAGCTGGGCCGACCTGCTGTCCCTCGCGCGCACCTCGGGAGCCGACGCCGTACTGGAAACGGTGCGGGACGCCGAACTCGCCGACGCCGATTGTCGCCGCTGGCCCCGGTCGAAGCGGCACGACGACCAAGCCCTCGTCGTGATCGACTTCGCCGTCGAGCAGGGGTAATTCAGGGACGAACCCTGAGGACAACGGTCCTTGCCGTCGGCAAGATCGGCAGTATGGGGCATCTGGGGACGAATGCGACAACTGTGGAGCGCGCCCCGGCCAGGGTGCGCGCCTGGACCTTCGCCGCCACCGCCGCGCTGGGGTGGGCTCTCTTCACGCTGACGATCCTGCACGTCGTGAGCTCGTTCGATCCGCTGACCGACCCGGTGAGCCGCTACGCCTTCACCGACGCCGGACAAGGAATGCTCGAAGCCAGTCTGCTGTCCTTCGCCGTCGGTGTCGTCGCCGTGCGGGGCACGCTGGCCGCCGCGGGCCTCCGTGTCAGTCGCACGACCACGGCCCTCGTCGTGACCGCGGCCGGGGGTCTCGTCGCCGCCGCTCTGTTCCCCGCGGCGTTCGAGTCGCACGTCGACCCGGCGAGCGGTCTCATCCACCAGTACGGCAGCCTGCTCGCCTTCCTGTCGGTGCCCGGCATCGCGCTGTCGTTGCTGGACCAGCTCCGCGACTCGCCCGACGCCGGCCTGCGCGCTGCGCGGCGCGGACTGCAACGGGTGGTGTGGCCGTCGATCGGCCTGCTCGTCGCCTTCGGCGCGAGCTACGTCGCCGACAAACTCACGGGTGGCCCGCCACCTCTGTCGGCGTTCGTGACTCTGTTCGACCTGCTCCCGGAGGCGCTGATCCAACGCGCCGTGTTCCTCGCCGACTTCGTCCTGCTCGCCGCACTGTTGGTGGTGGCGAACCGGGCGGCGTGGTCACGGGCCTCTCGTTGACTCGATCGACGGACTCGCATCACCCGATCGCTCGTATCCGATTCGCGACCATCCCGTCACGGAGTGCAGCATTGTCGCGTGGGCCTCACCAGCACCGCGTACCGCGCGCACCCGGAGCCGCCCGTTCCCGGCGGGCAGGCACCCGAGCGCGCAGCGGCACGGCGGTCAGTTGAGCTGGTCCTCGATGGACGGGCTCAGCCGCGGGTCCCGACCCTGCTGCCCCGGAACGGGAGTGACGACGGGTCCCCGCTGCAACTGGATGTTGGTGCCGCTCACCGGACCGGAGTTCTGCCGAGGCCGCGTGTACAGCTCTTCGGTGGCACGGGCTTCGTGCATCTGCGACATGACGGCCATCGTCACCGCGTGCACGAGGGCCAGGAGCAACAGCAGGACACCGAGGTTGCCGATCAGGGCACGGGCGGGGTGTCCGCCGAAGCTGAAGTCCAGCACCGAGAGCAGCGCCAGGAAGCCGAACATGACGAGGTGGAACAGGACCGTGACGAGTTTGGCCATCGAGTAGACGGAGTCACCGGTTGAGTCCACTTCGGATAGATAACGCTTTCCGCTGCGGTAGAGCATCTGACCGTCGACGACGATCATGACCAATCCCAGGGCGATGAACGCGAGGTAAGCGTCGGTACCCACGTCAGCCTCCTTTCTCCCGGCCAGCGAGCCACGTCACCGCTCGTACCCAGTCGCCTGCTTTGGGAAACCGGACGTGTAACGCAGCCACCCAGCGGGTACGTGTCGGGCGTGGCGGGGAGAACCGCCAGCAACGGGCCTGGACGACACCGACACCGACCGACCTCGCGCCCGCCGACGACAACGAACGGGAGCACTTGTGAACACGACCCACGCCTCGACGGCGCCGAGCCAGAACCCTCGCCCGGTGCTGCCGTACACGGAGGAACCCGACCCCGACCAGCGTCGTCGGGCCGTCCGCGCCGTCGCCTCGGCCGCCATCGACGCCGAGGACTGCGCCGAGCTGCTCGACGCGCTCGGGCTGCGCCCCGAAGAGGGCCGGTCAGTGCCCACGCAGCGCACCCGGTGACCAGCCGCGTCGGCCGTCTCGGCCGGTGCGCATCCACAGCTACGGGCCCGGCACGATGCCGGGCCCGTTCTGCTGCCCGGGAAGGCAGGTCGCTGCGGGTCGGCGCGCCGCCGTTGCCCGCGCCCCCCGGCCGCGACCGGCAACACGCGCTGGGCTCAGGAGGCGAGCCGGAACTCGCCGTAGCCGTCCGCGAGGCAGTCGCACTCGCCCTCGACCTCGGCGCACCTGATGACGAGGGTGTGCCGCAGCAGCACGGCGTCGACGCAGTCGGGCTCGGTGCACTCCAACCCGCCGTCGACGTGCACCAGCACGGTGCCGTGGCAGTGGTCGAGACCGGTACGGCAGCTCACACACGTCATGCCCGTCTTGGTACCACCCGTGGGCGACACCCCCGCGGCCGACACGCCCACAACGAGGCGCTCGCCACGAGCTCGCCCCTGCCGCAGCCTCCCTTGACCACACGCACGAGGGCGGTAACGTTTCCTTAGAGCGACAATGGCGTTCCGCAAAGCGGAAAGTAGGTGGGTGCTGATGCTCGACGCAACGGTGCGATCGGCCCTGGCCGCCGCGGTCGGCGAGGACAACGTCATTTCCGACCCGGTGGGTCTGCGCAGCTACGAGTGCGACGGCCTCACCGGGTTCCGTGTGGTGCCCGACCTGGTGGTCCTGCCCACCGACACCGCGAGCGTCGCCGCCGCGGTTCGCGTCTGTCACGACCACGACGTGCCCTACGTGGCGCGGGGCGCGGGCACCGGACTCTCCGGAGGGGCGCTCCCCGTCGCCGACGGTGTGGTGATCGGCCTGCAACGGCTCCGTTCGGTACTGGAGGTCGACCCCGTCGACCGGCGGGCCACGCTGCAACCCGGCGTGACGAACCTCGACATCACCCGCGCTGCGGCCCCCTACGGGCTCTACTACGCGCCCGACCCCTCCAGCCAGCAGGTGTGCACGATCGGCGGCAACGTCGCCGAGAACTCCGGGGGCGCGCACTGCCTGAAGTACGGCTTCACCACCAACCACGTGCTGTCGATGACCGTCGTCCTGCCCGACGGCGAGGTGGTCACCCTCGGCGGCGACACGAACGAGCAGCTCGGCCCTGATCTTCGGGGCGTGTTCATCGGCTCCGAGGGCACGGTCGGCATCGCCTGCGAGATCACCGTGCGCCTGCTGCCCGTCCCCGAGACCGTGCGCACCCTGCTCGCCGACTTCGACTCGGTGCGCCAGGCGGGCGAGGTGGTCAGCGACATCGTGGCCGCGGGCATCGTCCCCGCCGCCGTGGAGATGATGGACAACCTGGCCATCCAGGCCGCCGAACAGGCCGTGCACGCCGGGTACACGCTCGACACCGCCGCCGCGCTCGTGGTGGAACTCGACGGACCCGCCAGCGAGTGCGCCGCCCAGTTCGAGCAGGTCAGACAGATCTGCGAACGCCACCAGTGCACCCGCCTGCACATCGCGAGCAACGACGCCGAGCGTGCCCGCATCTGGAAGGGCCGCAAGGCCGCCTTCGCCGCGGTGGGCCGCATCAGCCCCGACTACTTCGTGCAGGACGGCGTCGTGCCTCGCACCCGGCTCGCCGAGGTGCTCGGCCGCATCGAGGAGATGGGCCGAGCGGAAGGGCTGCGCGTGGCCAACGTGTTCCACGCCGGTGACGGCAACCTGCACCCCCTCGTCCTCTACGACGCCGCCGCGGGCGAACAGGACCGCGCCGAGAAGCTGTCGAGCCGCATCGCCGAACTGTGCGTCGAGTTGGGCGGCTCGCTGTCCGGCGAGCACGGCATCGGCACCGACAAGGCGTGCTCGATGCCCCGCATGTTCGGCGAGGACGACCTCACCACGATGGACCGCGTGCGCTCCGCGTTCGACCCCGAGCGGCTGTGCAACCCGGGCAAGCTGCTGCCCACGCCGAGGTTGTGCGGCGAGAAGCCGGGGCCGTATCGCCCGCACCCCTTGGAGCAGGCTGGAGTGATCGAGCGGCTATGACTCCGAAGACGACCCCGGCGGCCTCGACGACTCCGGTCGTGCTCACGCCCACCGACCTGCGCGAGGCACACGAGGCGCTCGCCGACACCACCGGGCCGATCGGCATCCGCGGCGCGGCGACGGCGACGGACTGGGCCGACCCCGCGCACGCGACGCCGA
The DNA here is from genome assembly GCF_015910535.1 of Saccharomonospora sp. NB11. Lineage (GTDB taxonomy): Bacteria > Actinomycetota > Actinomycetes > Mycobacteriales > Pseudonocardiaceae > Saccharomonospora. Next base: position 6,712 of record NZ_JACBJG010000003.1, read on the forward strand.
CCGTCCTCGACACGACGCGCCTGACCGGCGTGCTCACCTACAACCCGTCGGACATGACCGTCTCGGTGCGGGCCGGAACGCCGCTGCGTGAACTCGCGGCCGAACTCGGCGAGCACGGCCAACGGGTCGCGTTCGACACGGCCCGGGTGCGCCGCGGCGCCACGGTGGGTGGACTCGTCGCGACGGCCGACTCCGGACCGCTGGCCTGGAGCTACGGCTCACTGCGCGACCTCGTCATCGGAGCGACGGTCGTGCTCGCCGACGGCACCGTCGCCCGCACCGGCGGACACGTCATCAAGAACGTCGCGGGCTACGACCTCGCGAAGCTGCTGCACGGCTCCTACGGCGTCTTCGGCCTGCTCGTCGAGGTGGTGCTGCGCCTGCATCCGCTCCCCTCCGCCAGCCGCACCGTGTCCGTCGACGCCCCGCTCGCCGAAGCGGCGAAGCTCGCCACGTCCGTCCTCTCCGGACAGAGCGAGCCCGTGGCCGTCGAGTGGTTCGACGACCGGCTCGTGCTCCGCCTCGAAGGCACCCCGGACGGCACCGACGCCCGAGCCCGGCGACTCGCGACCGACCTCGGCGGCTCCGTGCTCGACGCCGACACCGCCGACGAAGTGTGGGCCCGGCACGCCGACCTCGTGGCCGCGGCGACGCTGCGGATCGGCGTCCGGCCCAGCAGACTGCCCGCCGTGCTCGCCAGCGTCCGGCTCACCGGTGCCACCGTCGGACTCGGCTCGGGCGTGGCGACGGTGTCCGTGCCCGACACCGACGTCGACGCCCTCCATGACGCCGTGACCGCGCGCGGCGGCACCTCCGTGCTCCGCCGTGCCGTGCCGAACGCCCGTCCGTGGGGCCAGGTGCCGTCGGCGGTTCGACTGCTGCGGGCGCTGAAGAACGAACTCGACCCGACCGGGCGCCTGTGCCCCGGACGTCTCGGGTCGTGGTTGGACGGACGGGAGGCCACCCAGTGACGGAGCTATCCGGACAGTCGAGTTTCGACTCCCACCACCCGCCGCAGCGCGAGCTGCTGGAAGACTGCGTGCACTGCGGGTTCTGCCTCCCGACGTGTCCCACCTACCAGCTCTGGGGCGAGGAGATGGACTCGCCGCGGGGCCGCATCTACCTCATGGACCTCGCCGAACGAGGTGAGATCGAGCTTGAGGGCGCGTTCACCCAGCACATCGACGCATGCCTCGGCTGCATGGCGTGTGTGACCGCGTGCCCGTCCGGCGTGCAGTACGACCGGCTCCTCGAAGCCACGAGGCCGCAGATCGAACGCAACGTGACGCGCCGCCCGTCCGATCGGCTGTTCCGCGACGCGATCTTCGCGTTGTTCCCGTACCGGCGCAGGCTCCGCGCCGCCGCCGTGCTGGGCCAGGTCTACCAGAAGTCGGGGTTGCCGAAGCTGATGGAGCGCGTGCTGCCGCCCCGACTCCGGGCCACGCAGGCACTGCTCCCGCCCGTACGGCTGCGCGAGGCGTTCGCCTCCCTCCCCCGGCGTGTGCGGCCGACGGGAGACGTGCGGCGGCGGGTCGCCCTGCTCTCGGGCTGCGTGCAGGACGTCTTCTTCCACGAGGTCAACGCCGCGACCCAGCGGGTGCTCGCGGCAGAAGGCTGCGAGGTGTTGACTCCCCGGCAACAAGGCTGCTGCGGGGCGCTCGAACTCCACGCGGGCCGGGAGGACCAGGCCCTCGCCCGCGCCAAGCGCACCATCGAGACCTTCGAGAAGCTTCCCGTGGACGCGATCGTCGTCAACGTCGCAGGCTGCGGCTCGTCGCTCAAGGAGTACGGGCACCTGCTCGCGGACGACGAGGAATGGGCCGAGCGCGCCCGGGCGTTCAGCGCGAAGGTGCGTGACGTGACCGAGCTGCTGGCCGAGCTGGAGCCCCGCGCGCCGCGACGGCGGATCGAGGCGAAGGTGGCCTATCACGATGCGTGCCACCTCGGACACGCCCAGGGAGTGCGGGAGCAGCCGAGGGCCGTGCTGCGCACCATTCCCGGGCTCGACGTGGTCGACCTGCCGGAGGCGGAGATCTGCTGCGGGTCGGCGGGCATCTACAACCTCGTGCAACCCGAACCGGCAGCCGAGCTCGGGCAGCGCAAGGCGGACAACGTCCGGAGCGTGGCACCCGACCTGTTGGTGACGGCCAACCCGGGTTGTCTGTTGCAGATCCGGCGCTACCTGGGCGACGACGTCCCCCTGAAGCACCCGGTGCAACTGCTCGACGAAGCCATCAACGGCGGGTCCTCCTGACGGCGTGTCCTGGCTCGGCGCACGCGTGTCCGCGCTCGGCGCGCGCGTGTCCGCAGCCTGCGCACGCGTGTCTGCGCCGTGCGACGCCGAGCCTGCGCCCTGCGGCGCCGATCCTGCAGCTTGCGTACGCGTGCCCGCGCCGTGCGACACCGAGATGCGTACCTGCGATGCCGACATGCGTGCGTAGAGCGAGGACATGCGTGCGTACGGCGCCGACATGCGTGCACAGAGCGAGGACACGCCCGGGGTGGCAACGGCGCCGTTCGCCACTAGCGTGGGGAGCGTGCGCTCCCATCGGGTCTTCGCCACCTGCTACGACCGGATGAACGCCGCCGCCGAGCGGACGTTCCTCGGTCGACGCCGGGCAGCGCTCCTCGGCGGACTCACCGGCACCGTGCTCGACGTCGGTGCGGGCACCGGGGCGAACCTGCCCCACCTCCGGTCGGCCGAGCGCGTCGTCGCCGTCGAACCGGACCCCGCCATGCGGCAGCGGCTGGAGCGTCGCGCCGCCGAATCCACGATCAGCGTCGAGGTGTCCGCCGCGTCCGCCGACGCGCTGCCCTTCGACGACGCCTCGGTCGACGCGGTGGTGTTCACGCTGGTGCTCTGCACGGTCGGCGACCCGAACGCGGCCCTCGCGGAGGCCCGGCGCGTCCTGCGTGACGACGGCACGTTGGCCGTGCTCGAACACGTCCGTGGCACCGGTCGACTCGCGCGGTTCCAGGACGCGATCACTCCCGTGTGGAAGGTCGTCGGCGCGGGCTGTCACCCGAATCGCGACACCCTCACCACCTTGCGCGGACTGGGCGACTTCGCGATCCACGACGTGGATGAGTTCCGCGAGCTCCCGCGCTGGTTCCCGGCCAGTCCCATGCTCCAGCTCACGGCACGCCCGACCCGCTGAACCCGACGCACGGGAAGAGCCGACACCCGTACGCAGCTCGCGGACACGAGTGCAGGAACTGCCGACACCCGCGCGCAACGGGCGGACACGCGTGCGCAGCTCGCGGACACGCCCGGGGCAGTCCCGGGGCAGTCCCCTGGCAGGGCTCGGTCAGTACTGGGCCGGGACCATGTTCGCCGAGGCCATGACGTGCTGGATCAGCGTCACGAGGACCTGCTTCGTCGACTCGCGGTCGCGCGCGTCGCAGAGCAGCACAGGCACGTGCGGCCCGACATCCAGCGCCGCCCGCACCTCCTCGGTGCCGTAGCGGTACGCGCTGTCGAAGCAGTTCACCCCGACCACGAACGGCAGGCCCCGCCGCTCGAAGAAGTCCACGGCCGGGAAACACGTCTCCAGCCTGCGCGTGTCGGCCAGCACCACCGCGCCGAGCGCGCCCTGCGCCAGCTCGTCCCACATGAACCAGAACCGGTCCTGCCCGGGCGTGCCGAACAGGTACAGGATCAGATCCGGGCTGATCGTAATCCGACCGAAGTCGAGCGCCACGGTGGTGGTGCTCTTCGACTCCACGCCGGAGAGGTCGTCGACGCCTTCCGACGCCGAGGTCAGCATCTCCTCGGTACGCAGCGGCGGGACCTCGCTCACCGAGCCCACCATCGTCGTCTTGCCGACCCCGAACCCACCGGCGATCAGAAGTTTCACCGCCGTCGCACGGAGACGTCGGTCGTCAGAGTTTGCGGATGCCATCGAGAACCGCCTGCAGTACGTGCTTGTTGGGTGCTTCGCTCGGAGGCGCGGCCTTACGGAAGATCACATAGTTCTGCTCGATCAAATCACTGAGGAGCACCTTCACGACGGGCAGGGGGAGGTCGATGTGACCTCCGACCTCCGCCACCGACATCGGGTGCTGGCAGAGCCGTACGATCCTCTCGTACTCCTCCGGGAGATGCGCGGCTTCGGCCGGAGTGCACAGCGCCACCACCAGCGTCATCATGTCGAGGCCGTACTGGTCGGAACGGGTCCGGCCCCCGGTCACGACGTAGGAGCGCACGAGTCCCGCGCGCTCGTCGTCCCACATCTCCTCACTGTCGCTCATGTCGTCGTGTGCGACTCCACCCGGGGCGCGGCGCTCAGCAGGGCACCGACGCGCTTGACCAGCATGTTCATCGAGTACGCGACCATGCCCATGTCGGCGTCCTCGGACGTCAGCAGGGCGAGGCACGCGCCTTGGCCCGCAGCGGTGACGAAGAGGAACGCGTGGTCCATCTCGACCACCGTCTGCCTCACCTGCCCTCCGCCGAAGTGCCTGCCCGTGCCACGCGCGAGGCTCTGGAAGGCCGACGCGACGGCCGAGAGGTGCTCACCGTCGTCCTCGCTCAGGTTGCTGGACCGACCGATGAGCAGGCCGTCGGACGACAGGACGACGGCCCGGTCGGCCCCCGCGACCTTCCTGATGAGGTCGTCGAGCAGCCAGTCGAGTTCGTTGACTACCGAGTTGGCCATGTTCCTCAGTCTCCAGACTCGTCGGGGCCGGGTTGGTGCTGTCGTGCTCGGCGGGTTCCTTGTTGGAACGCCGAGAGCCTGCTTCGGGCCTGTTCGGGAGCGGGTTCGTAGTCGTCTCCGCCGCCCGTGCCACGGTCGTCGCCGACGGCACCGAGGGTGGTCGTGTCGTCCCGAAGCTGGGGTGCCAGGTTCTGCTGCCGCCGACGGCGGGGCAGTGGTGGCCTGCCGGCGTCGTCCAGGGCACCCGCTTGCGCGGCGGGCGGCCGCGTGTCCTGGCCGGGCCGAACCAGTCCGCCGGACTGGACCGGACCGCTCGACTGGACCGGGCCGCTCGACTGGACCGGACGTTCGGGCGCCGGTCGGGCCTGGTGTCGGGGTCCCGGGTCTGCGGGGCGAGCCGCTCGGGGTGCTTCCCGCTGCAGCTTGGGCACGTATCGCGTCGGGGTGGCGTCGTCGCCCTCGACCTGGGCGTGCCTGCCCGGTTCACCCGGCATGTCGTCGGACGACCACGTCAGCACGTCCTCTCCCGGCAGTTCTCCGTGGACGCCTTCGACGGTGTCCGCGCTGTTCTGGGTGTTCTGCGTGTCCGGTGCGTCCGCTGCGTCGTGTGCGTCCGGCTCGGCAGTGACGTCGCCGTCGCGCTGTCCACGCCGGGGCAGCATCGGGCGGTCGTCGTCCGCCACGGACGGCGTCGGTGGCGCGACCGGCACCCGTCGCACCGTGGTGGTCGCCGAGCTCGACTCGGCTCCGACGGCGGGCGAACCGTTGACCTTCTCCCCGTTGCGGGCGGGCAGCGCCCTCGGGCGACGAGTGATCGGCGCGGCACCGCCGGACTCCGCCTCCGGCTGCTCCTGCGCACTGGGCTTCGACTCGCCGTCGTCGGGGAGGTCGCTCAGCAGCTCGGTGCGCACGAGCACGATGGCGCGGGTGCCGCCGTACGCGGAGTCGCGCAACGTCACGGTGAAGCCGTGCTTGGCCGCGAGCCTCGCCACCACGAACAGCCCGAGCCTCGGCTCCTCGGACAGCGCCATGAAGCTGAAGTCCGGAGGGTTGCGCAGCATCTCGTTGAGCCGTTCGAGCTCGTCGTCCTCCATGCCGATGCCCTGGTCCTCGATCTCGATGACCACGCCTCGGCCGACGAGTTCGCCACGCACCTCCACCCGCGACTGCGGCGGGGAGAACGACGTCGCGTTGTCGATCAGCTCGGCGAGCAGGTGCACCAGGTCGCTGACCACCGGGCCGGCGACGGCGGCGGCGGGCAGCTTGCCCATGGTGACGCGCTTGTAGTCCTCGGTCTCGGCGACGGCGCCCTTGACGATGTCGCCCACGGGCACGGGATTGCGGAATTGCCGCCCGGGCTGCTCGCCGCCGAGGATGATCAAGTTCTCGGCATTGCGACGCGCCCGGGTGGACAGGTGGTCGAGCTGGAACAGCAGGTCGAGCTGGTCGGGGTCCTCCTGCTTGCGCTCGGCGGCGTCGAGTGCCGAGAGCTGCCGGTGCACGATCACCTGGCTGCGGTGGGCGATGTTGAGGAAGACCCGCTGCGTGCCTTCCCGGGTCTTGGCCTCGTCCACGGCTGCGGCGATGGCGGTGCGCTGGGCCTCGTTGAACGCCTCGGCGACCTGGCCGATCTCGTCGGTTCCGTGGTCGAGGTAGGAGACCTCCGTGGCGAGGTCCACCTGCTCGCCCGTACGCAGCCGTTCGACGATGCGGGGCATCCGCTCGTTCGCCAGCTCCAGCGTGGCCTCACGCAACGCGACGAGGCGCTTGACCAGCCGGTCGGACATCCGCCACGCCAACAGGAACACGGCCAGCGCGGCGGCGATCACCGCGGCGGCACCGAGGAGCGTCGTGTACAGCGTCTGATCGGCCTCGTCGAGCGCCAGCTCGGTGGCCACGGTGCTCTGCTCGACGTAGAGGTCCCACAGCGCGCCGCTCACCTCGGCCGCCGCAGCACGCCACGCGGGTTCGGGCACCGGGAGGTCGTCGGTGTTGCCCCGCAGGAAGGTGTTCTCGACGCTGGTCAGGGTCTTCCACGCGTCGCCGGAGATCAGCTCCTCGTACTTGGCGCGGACCGACGGGATCATGTCCGGCACGGCCTGCTGCAACGTGGCGTGGTACGCACCGATCTGGCCGATGTAGGTGCGGAACTCCTGCTCCGTCAGGCCGCCGCTCGCGATACCGGCGGCGGCGAGCGCGTCACCACGGGACATGCCGTCGGCCGCGACGAACAGCGGCATGGCGACCATGCGCTTGTACGCGCTCTCGGCGCTCGGCGTCTCCTGCGCGACACCGTTGAGACCCACCACGTAGGCGTCGATGATCCCGTTGTAGAAGTCGTAGGCCTCCTGCAGCGAGACGTCGCCGCGGTCGACACGCTGCCGGAACTCGCCGAGCTGTGCGGTGCGCTCCCCGGCGACCTTCGTGGCGGCCAGCACGTTGTCCGGTGCGTCCGCCGCAATGGCGTCGAGGTCGTCGGCCATGTCCTCGGCCGCCCCGTCGGTTCGCTGCCGCTGCTGCGACAACTCCGCTCGCAGCGATCGCGTCATGGCGATCTCCTGCAGGGTGAGCCTGCGCTCCTCGCGCACGTTCGCGAACAGCACACCGGCGGGCTTGGCCGCGTCGTGGACCTTGGTGCTGAAGGACCGGTCCTGCACGGCGTCGACCACGAGCAGGGTCGCCACCGTGACGCCGGTGAGCAGGAAGACGAGGCTCGGGATGAAGGCGATGGCGAGCACTCGGGTGCGGATGGTCGAACGCCCACGGCGTGAGGCGGCACTCTTGTTCAACAACGCGCTCAAGGCCCTTCCAGCGACAGGTGTTTCATGGGGCCCCCAACCCGTGCAGCGGACTTCACGCAGCCTCCATCTCGCGCTAAGCCAGCGCTTAGCGCGAGATTAAGCAAAAGGCGACATGAGAGTCAATATGACATGGCCCGCCGCCGTCGCGAGAGAAGCGACGATCACGGAGTCACGAGACCCGCCTCGTAGGCGAAAATTGTCAACCGAACTCTATTTGGCCCGCCGAAATAGGCAAAGGCCGGTGTGATGCGCGTCCTGACGTGGCCTGAACCTCAACCAGCACGCTCGCCACGTCGAACCCCGATTCACGGCGCTCTACCGTGAGTAGAACTCTCCGCCGAGCAATCCTGTGGCGCCTCTCACCGACTCCCCGTCACAAAAGCGCATCGACAACGTACCGTCACCGATCAATTGCAGCACGCATGTCGTAATTACCGGCACGGTGGGGATATGGATACACTTTTTCACCGCCCGGCAATCAATAGTGGCCCATACCACTGCGACGACGTCACAAAGGTTCCGACCGGTGAGACCCGCGTTCGGGCGCGTGGCATGTGACCTGAGCCGCGTGACCGTAACTTCCCGCGAACGACCGGCGATACCGCCCGTGTCAAGCACCGAGGAGGCCGGTGTCGATGCCGCGACGTGTCCTGAAACCGTGGCTCACCACGCGTCTGGCGTTGCTCGTCCTGGCACTGACGTTCACAGCGACGGCGGTGGTCCAGGCGTGTCTCGCCGCCACCACCACGGAATGGTGGCCGGGAGTGGTGGCCGCAGCCCTGACCGCCGCCGCCGTGTGGTGCGTGGTCGAAGCGCTGAACGGCTGAGCCACCACCACACGGCCCGACGGCGTTGCTCGTGGCCTCAGTCGCCCGTCGCGACGAGGCCCTCCAGCTTCAGTTCGGGATGCCGGCGCAGCAGCAGGCGCATGCTCATGTCGTCGGCGAAGAGCGCGAGGTCGGTGCCATCGCTGCGGGTCAGCACCTCGCTGTTGCGCCCGGCGTCCACGAGCGCGCGTTGCGCCGGGTCGACGAGCCTGCGCACCGTCGAGTACGGCAGGCGGTCGAGTTTCACGGGCGAGTTGAACTCGTGCTCCATGCGATGGGCGGCGACCTCGAACTGCATCGGCCCCACCGCGGCGAACACAGGCGCCGCGTCACCCCGCAGATCCGACGTCAGCAACTGCACCACGCCCTCCGACGACAGTTGCTCGACACCCTTGCGGAACTGCTTGGCCTTGCTGAGGTCCGAGGGCCGCGCGACCGCGAAGTGCGCGGGCGCGAAGCTCGGCAGACCCGGGAAGCGCACCGCGGGCTTGCCGGCGTAGAGCGTGTCACCGACTCGCAGCGCCGAGGCGTTCACGAGCCCGATCACGTCACCGGGATACGCAGTGTCCACAGTGGAACGCTGTTGCCCGAAGACCTGGTGGGCGTACTTCGTGGCGAACGGGCGTTTCGTCGTGGCGTTCGTGACCACCATGCCGCGCTCGAACACCCCCGAGCAGACGCGCGCGAACGCGATCTGGTCGCGGTGCGCCGGATCCATGCCGGTCTGCACCTTGAACACGAACGCGGAGAACTCGGCGTCCAGCGGACGCGGCTTGCCCTCGACGTCCACCCTCGGCTCCGGCCTCGGGGCCAGCTCCACCAGCAGGTCGAGCAGGTGACGGACCCCGAAGTTCAACACCGCGGCGCCGAACAGCACGGGCGTGGCGCTGCCGTCGAGATACGCGTCGACGTCGAACTCCCCGCCCGAGGCCGCCACGAGTTCGAGTTCTTCGGTGGCCCGCGTGAAGTCCTCCCCCAGCTCCGCCGCGGCCTGCTCGGCGGGCACCCGGCTCTCCCCCGCCACCGTGGCCCCGCCCGCGGTCCGCTCGAAGGCGACGAACGCGCCGTCGGAGACGTCCAGCACGCCACGGAAGCGGCCCGCCTCACCCACCGGCCACGTCAGCGGCATGGGCGTCAACCCGATGCGTTCGGTCAGCTCGTCGCAGAGCTCCAACGCCTCCCGGCCGGGACGGTCCCACTTGTTGATGAAGGTGATCACCGGGATGCCCCGGTGACGGCAGACGTCGAACAACTTCAGCGTCTGCGGCTCCAGCCCCTTCGCGGCGTCCAGCAGCATCACCGCCGAGTCGACGGCCGACAGCACGCGGTAGGTGTCCTCGGAGAAGTCCGCGTGACCAGGCGTGTCCAGCAGGTTCACCACGGCGTCGCCGTAGGCGAACTGCAAGGCCGCCGACGTGATCGAGATGCCTCGGGCGCGTTCCATCTCCATCCAGTCGGAGACCACGCCCTGGCGACCCGCCTTGCCGTGCACGGCGCCCGCCTCGGAGATGACCCGCGCGTGCAACGCCAACGCCTCCGTCAGCGTCGACTTGCCCGCGTCCGGGTGGCTGATGACGGCGAACGAACGCCGTCGACTCGCTTGCGCCGAGGCCGAGGTGTCGGACGAAGTGGCTGCGCCCGCACGCGCGCTCATGCGAAGCTGTCCAGGTCTGAGGTGCACATATCCGGTCAAGGGTACCGGCGAGGTGTCCGGCTGCGTCGCGAGACGGGGAGAGGAACCTGCGATGGATGACACGTCCCGCATCGACAAGGCACGTGGTGTGTTGTTCGGGCTCGCCCTCGGCGACTGCCTCGGCGCCCCCTTCGAGGACAAGGTCGGGGTCACCGACGCCCACATCGTCGCGCAGGAGAACGCAGGCGACCCACTGACCCACACCGACGACACCGCGCTGGCCCTCGTGCTCTCCCGGCACCTGGCGCACCGACGTGGGGACGCGCGGGAACCGAGCGACCTCGTGGACCTCGACCAGCTCGCGACCGAGTTCGCCGCGGCCTGGCACGCCGAACCGTGGCGCGGCTACGGCGGCGGCGTGACCAAGTCGTTCCGCCTCATCGTGGAAGGCACCCCATGGCGGCAGGCGATTCGCGCGGTCTACCCGGAGGGCTCGTTCGGCAACGGCGGCGCGATGCGGGTCGCGCCCGTCGCTCTCGTCGGCGCCGACGTCGCGCAGGTCGCCGAACTCGCCCGCCGTAGCGCCGAGGTGACCCATGCGCACGAGGACGCGCTGCACGGTGCGGTGTGTCAGGCCGTGGCCGTGCACGCCGCGCTGGCTCTCGCGCCCGACGAGCCGGTGCGGGCAGGGGACTTCGTCGACACCGTCCGGCGCGCCGTGCCCTCACCGCTGTGGCAGGACAAGCTCGACCACGTGATCGGCCTGGTCGAGCGGCAGGCCGGTCCCGCCGAGGCGGCGGAGGTGCTGGGCAACGACGTGTCGGCGCCTGGGTCGGTGCCGCTGGCGCTGCTGTCGTTCCTGCGCAACGCGGGCAGCCCCAGCGACGCCGTGCGCTTCGCCATCCGCGCGGGCGGGGACACCGACACGGTCGCCTCGATGGCCGGCGCGCTCGCCGGCGCGCACAGCGGGTACGCGGCGTGGCCTCGCAACGCCGTCTCCCGCCTGGAAGCCGCGGCCCAACTCCACCTCTACGCCGAACACCTGGCCTGACGCCCGAAGCCGTCGTGTCCTCGACCTGCGCACGCGTGTCCGCAGTTCCCGCACGCGTGTCCGCGAGCTGCGCACTCGTGTCCTCAGGCTGCGCACGCGTGTCTGAAGCCTGCGTACGGGTGTGGGCGGTTCCCGTACGGAGTCCGGCTTGTTGTCCCCCACGTACGGGAAGTGCAGACACCCGTCAACGAAGTACGGACACCTGTCGCCGAACCGCAGACATGCGCGCGCAACTCGAGGACACGACGACGCAGCCCGGGGACACGACGACGGGGACCGAGGACACGCGCGTCAGGGTTGGCGCGCTCGTTCCGTGTGGCGCGCCAGGCTGGCGCGCAGCATCGCCGCGAAGTCCTCGGCGACGTCGAGGGTGGCTCGCAGCTCGGCACAACGGCGTTCCGCGCGCTCGGTGAACTCGCGCAGCCTCGACAACTCCTGCGCGTCGAGGGTCACGGACCCGTCGTTGTCGGCATCACCACCCGGGAACAGCAGGCCGATCAGCTCCCTCATCTCGTCGAGCTGGAAGCCCAGCGGCTTCATCCGACGCACGAGGTTGAGGCGTGCGACGTCCGGTTCGGTGTAGAGGCGGAAGCCGCCCTGACTGCGCGCGCTCGGGGTCACCAGGCCGACTTCCTCGTAGTAGCGGATGGTGCGCAGGGAGAGGCCCGTCCGGGCGGACACTTCACCGATGCGCATGTGCTCATCCACGGGGCGAACCCTCACTTCCTCGGTGACCGACCATTTCACCGTACTCCTTTTCGATCTTGAACGCAGATCGTCCACAAAGGATCAGAAAAGCCGAGGAGTGCACATAAACCTGCCCTAACGTCAGGGTAGGATTCGCTGCTGTGACACCAGAAATGTTCGACTCCGTGGAGGCCTACAACGCGGCCCACCCCACCAGCCCGTTCCCCGCCGACCCTCGGGCGCGGAACGTGTTGCGCGGTTACCGCGCCGCCATGCAGGGTGTCACCGACGACGTGACCGGAAGCGACTCGACGGCCTCCCTCACGGTGGACTTCCTCCCCGGCGGCGCACCCTGGCCCGACGAGGCCGACCGCGTGGGCGCGGTCGTCGCCAGCCGCTGGGGCGAGGGGCCGGTGTACGTGCTCGCCGACGGCGTCTCGCTGCGCGCCGCGTGGCAGGCGGTGCTCGACGCCTGGCCGACCCACCTGTCGGAGGTGCGTGCGGCACTCCAGTCGGTCGACCGCGTCACCGCCTGAGCCGACACGCGGTACACCCGACATGCCCCCACACTCCACGCTGCCCGACCCGGTGCGGGCCGACGCCGAGGTGCTGTGGCGCTACCTCGTGCTGGACCACGCTCCACGCCGCAGCGACGTCGGGATCGGTCTGGGCAGCCACGACCTGGGCGTGGCCGAGCACACCGCGACGCTCTACCACGCGGGCCGCTTCCCGCTCGTCGTCTTCACCGGGGCCACAGCCCCGACGACGGTGCGCCGCTTCCCGCGCGGCGAGGCCGTGCACTACCGCGAACGCGCCCTGGAGCTGGGCGTGCCGGACGACGTGATGCTGGTGGAGCCGCACGCCCGCAACACCGGGGAGAACATCACACTGACCCGCGACCTGCTCGCCCAGCGAGGGATCGCTGTACACACGGCAACGCTCGTGTGCAAGCCCTACCAGCAGCGTCGGGCCTACGCCACGTGCCGGAAGCTGTGGCCTGAGCTCGACGTCCGCTGCTCGGGATCGCACACGTCGCTGACCGACTACCTCGCCACGATCGACGACCCCGAGCGGGTGGTGCACATGCTCGTCGGCGAGACCCAACGCGTCGCCCTCTACCCCGGCCGGGGTTTCAGCATCGCCCAGGACATGCCGCAAGAGGTCGACCTCGCCTGCCGACGACTGATCGACGCGGGCTACACCGCGCGCCTCGCCCGGCAAGACTGACCGTCCCGCCCGGCCGCCCCGACGAACGAGACATGCGGTCGCCGCAGGGCCGACGTCAGTACACGACGTCGAAGCGCACCATCAGGCTCTCGATGGCGTGCTTCGTCTGCTCCACGGTCTGCGCCGACAACTCCAGTTGGGCCTGCACGCTCTCGCTGTAGCCGCCCACCTCGTCGTACGCGCCCGTACCGCCGAGGCTGTTCTGCAGCAACTCCGTCAGGCCCGACGCCATCGACATCGCGTGCTGGATGGCGTTGTGGATGTTCGTGCAGTTCTCCACCCCCAGGTAGAGCTGCGCCAACGTCTCCTCGTGCGTCGTCATGTCGTCATCCTGTTCGTCGCGTTCTTCGCTCATCCGTCCGCACTCCAGCACATCGAGGAGCCGGAGACGGCGGGATGAGCGCGCACCGTTATCGGATCACGACGTCAGACCCACGGCTTGCGCCAAAAGTTCCACCGAGCGGATGCGCTCCGTCACAGAGGTCGACTGGTGAGCGGTGATCAACTCGTCGGCGTCGGCGTGGACGGCGAAGTCCTCGACGAACTTCTTGACCTGGTCGGGCGTGCCCACGGCGGTGTACTTGACCATGTTGAGGAGCTGCGCGCCGTGCGGCGAGGCGAGCACCATGTCGGCCTCCTCGTCGGTGAACGTGCGCCCGCGCCCGAGCAGCAGGCTCACGCGCTGCCGCTTCATGGTGAGGTACTGCCGCTGCGCCGACTCCTCGTCGTCGGCGGCGATCACGTTGACGCCCGCGATGACGTAGGGCTCGGCGAGCTGCTCGGACGGCTGGAACTGCTCCCGGTAGACGGCGACGGCCTGCCGCAACGCGTCGGGCGCGAAGTGCGAGGCGAACGCGTAGGGCAGGCCGAGCGCCGCGGCGAGCTGCGCACCGAACAGCGACGAGCCGAGGATGTAGAGCGGCACGTTCGTGCCCTTGCCCGGGATGGCGTCGACGCCGGGGATGCGCGACTCACCACGCAGGTAGCCCGCGAGTTCCTGCACGTCCTGGGGGAACGAGTCGGCCGACGTGGGGTCGCGGCGCAACGCCCGCAGCGTCTTCTGGTCGGTCCCCGGCGCGCGGCCGAGGCCCAGGTCGATACGGCCCGGGTGCAACGTCTCCAACGTCCCGAACTGCTCGGCGATCGTGAGCGGCGAGTGGTTGGGCAGCATGACGCCGCCCGCGCCGAGTCGGATGCTGTTCGTGTGGTTGGCGACGTGGGCGATCACCACGCTCGTCGCGGAGGACGCGATCGAGGGGAAGTTGTGGTGCTCGGCGTACCAGACCCGGCGGTACCCGGTCTCCTCTGCGCGCCGCGCGAGCGCCACGCTCGCCTCCAGTGCCTGCCTCGGCGTCTCGTCCTTGCCGAACGTGGCCAGGTCGAGGATCGAGTAGTTGACGGTCACGGGATTCCCTTCGACACAACGAGGCGGAGCGCTTGCTCCGCTCCACTGTAACGACACCGGAGCACCTGCTCCTCTTCCCGACCTACGATGAGAGCCATGACTCAACAGCTCGGCACGCCTCGGCGCCGCGACGCGCTCAGCAACCGCGCGGCGATCCTCCGAGCCGCCGCGACGGCGTTCTCCGAACGCGGCCGAGCCGTCGACGTCCGCGAGATCGCCCGCTGCGCCGGGGTGGGCATGGGCACCCTCTACCGGCACTTCCCGTCCAAGGACGCCCTGGTCGAGACCCTGCTCGCCGAGAGCTACGCGCAGTGGGTCGCCTCCGCGAGGACGTCGGCCCGCTCCCGCCCCACGGCGTGGGACGCGCTGGCGACCTTCATCACCGAGGCGCTCACCCACCAACGCCAGGACCGGGCCCTGCTGGAGAACCTCGCCTCCGCCACCACCGACCCGGGCGGGCTGTCGGTCTGTCGACGGTCACTCGGCCCGCTGGTCACGGAACTGGTGTCCGCCGCCCACGCCGAAGGCACGCTGCGCCCCGGGGTCACCGCCGAGGACGTCCTCGGGCTGCTCGCCGCGCTCGGCAAGCTGGTGGAACTCGACTTGCCCGCCGACGCGGTGTCACGGTGTCTCGACATCACCCTCGCCGGGCTGCGCCACGGCCCGCCCCTGGACCCGTGATCAGACATCCGGCACACCGCCACGGCTGCTCCTAGACTCGACTGCACCACCAGCAGCGAGGGCAGGTGAGGACCATGTCCGGCATCGTCGCCGCACACGGCCCCTTCGATCCACGCGAGGGCGAGCGCATGCTCGACCGGCTGGCCCATCGCGGCCCCGACGGGCAGGGCAGCCACGCGCTCGACCACGCCTGGCTCGGCCACACCAGACTCGCCGTCGTGGACCTTGCGGGCGGCGCCCAGCCGCTGCGCGACTCGACGGGCACGTACTGGCTGGTCGGGGACGGCGAGATCTACAACCACGCACGGCTGCGCCGGCAGCTCGAACAACGCGGCCACGTCTTCCGGTCGCGCGCCGACCAGGAGAGTGCCCTGCACCTGATCGAGGCCGACGGCCTCGCCGCGCTCTCCCGGCTGTGGGGCATGTTCGCCTTCGCCGGTGCCGACACCGATGGCCACTTCTTCGCGGCGCGCGACACGATGGGCATCGCACCGCTCTACTGGGTGCGCCACGACGACACCACGGTGTTCGCGAGCGAACTGAAGGCGTTCGACCCGCAGCGCCGCGCCGACGTCGAGCCGTTCCCGCCGGGACACGTCTGGACCCCGGAGGGTGGACTCGCCCCGTTCCGGGTCCTCGCCGACACGACCCCCGCGACCCTGCCGGACACGCCGTCGGACGAGGAGCCGACCGAGGCCGTCCTCTCCGCCATCCGGGAGTCGCTGATCGGCGCCGTGGAGCGGCTGCTGGAGGCCGACGTCCCCGTGGGAGCGCTGCTCTCGGGCGGGCTGGACTCCAGCCTCGTCACCGCCATCGCCGCCCGACACGCCCACCGCGCGGGCAAGCGCTTCCCGACGTTCGCGGTGGGACGGCAGGACAGCGCCGACCTGGTCGCCGCCCGACAGGTGGCCGAAGCCCTCGGCACCGACCACCACGAGCGCGTCTACACCGACGACGAGCTCATCGACTGGGTGCCCGAGGTGATCAGGGTGATCGAGTCGTTCGACCCGTCGCTGGTGCACAGCTCCGTGCCGAACCTGCTGGTCTCGAAACTGGCGGCCCGCTCGGTCAAGGTCGTGCTCATCGGTGAGGGCGCCGACGAATTGTTCGCGGGCTACGGCTACTACGGCGAGATCGACAGCGGTGCCGAGCTGCACCAGGAGCTGCTGTCGACCATCGAGGGCCTGCACATCGGCGGCCTGCAACGCGTCGACCGCGTCGCGGGCGCCACCGGGTTGGAAGCACGCACCCCGTTCCTCGACCTCGACGTCGTGGAACTCGGGCTGAGCCTGCCCGCCCAGTGGAAACTCAGCGGGGATCGGCCGGAGAAGTGGTTGCTCCGCAAGGCGTTCGAGGGCTGGCTACCGGACCGGCTGTTGTGGCGGCCGAAGGAGCAGTTCGGCCAGGGCACGGGCGCGGGCGATGTCCTCGGCAGCTACTACGCGTCCACCGTGTCCGAGGAGGAGTTCGAGGCCGAACGGGGGGCGCTCGACCCCCCGCTGCGCACGCGCGAGGAAGTCGCCTACTACCGGCTGTTCCAGCGCGAGCTCACCGGCGTCGACCCCGAACACCTCATCGGACGGTTCGCCGGGTGGTGACGGCCGTCAGGCCTCCGTGTCCGCGGTGCCGTCGAACGTCACGGTGCCTTCGAAGCCCGAGCCGAGGAGCAGGCTGAAGAACTCCGCCGGCGTCAGGTCGGACGAGAAGGTGAACTGCGTGGTGCCGGGCTTGTTCTCGGCGTCCTCGGCGGGCTTCTGCTCGGCCTCCTCGGCCGGCTTCTGCTCGGTGACGTCGGTGGCGGTCTCGTCAGTCCCGTCCTCGGCGTCGGTCGCCTCGTCCTGAGCGCCGGTGCCCTCGGTGTCCTCAGTGGTCTCGGTCTGCTGGGGAGCCTGCTCGGTCTGCGTCGCCTCGCTCGGCGTCGCCTCGGTCTCCGGGGGCGCTGCCAACGCCGCGCCCGCGCCCATCGTCAACGCCGCCGCGGTGAGAACGGCACTCGCCACCACACGCCGGGTACGGGTCATGATTCCTCCTTGATCGCGGTAAAACGTTCTTGACCTGCGATTTCGGAAGCTAGCGAGGCGTGCCGCCGAGCGCCGATCGGTTACCGGATCCGGCGTCACCCCCGCGGAGTCGCCCACATCGGCCGTCGCGGCAGCGTGGCCCGGGGCGACGGAGTCCCCCAACACCGCCCGAGTGGGCCACCCCGACATTCAGAAGGTCGACAGTCTCGTCCGAGCCCCACATCCCGACATCTCGGTAGCATTCGCCCGGACCCTCCAGCGAAGGGAGACCCATGACTCCGGGACTTGCGGTGGCCACTGCCACGGTGTTCGTGTGGTTGGGCATGGTGCTGGCGATCTCGTTCCTGGAAGCACCGCTCAAGTTCCGCGCACCGTCGGTGACTATCCCGATCGGCCTGGGCATCGGCCGACTCGTCTTCCGCGCGCTCAACACGGCCGAGGTGGTGCTGGCGATCACCGCGGCGATCGCCCTGGCCGTCGACCCGCCCGGCGGCGCGGTGCTGGTGTCCGGCGGCGCCGTGCTGCTGACCCTGGCCGTCCAGCTCACGCTGGTCCGCCCTCGCCTGACCCGCCGTTCGAACCGAGTCCTCGCCGGCGAGGACGTGCCCCGGTCGCGCAGCCACTACGTCTACATCGGACTGGAAGCGATCAAGACGCTCGGCCTGATCACCACGGGCGTGCTGCTGCTGATGTCGTGACGGCGATCCGGCTACCCGCATCGCGCCTGCGCGGCGAGGAGGTCGCGCCGGTAGGCCTCGGCCCAGTCCGCGGCCCGCTGGTCGGCCGGTAGGGCATCGAGGCCGGCGGCGAGCAGGTCGGCCGCCCGCTGGGCGCGACCTGGCAACAGGTGGAGGGCGCGGCCGCGCTCGAGATCCCAGAAGGCCGGTGAACGGTAGTAGTGCCAGGGAGGTGCGCCGGGTAGCTCGTCGAGTGCACGCGCGGACAGCTCGACCGCTTCGTCGGTGAGCCGATCGACCGCGTAGGCGTCGCCGGTAGCGGCGTACGCGCGCGCAGCCTGCAACGCGTCGTAGGCGGCCTGTCCGGCGTAGACGTCGCGGTATCGACGGGCCACCTCGGTGAACCCGAGCGTGGCGCCGAGGTTGCCCCGCAGCCACGCGACGTGCCCCTTGAAACTCCACACGGTCGCGGCGAGGTCGTCGTCCTCGGACTCGATCGCCCATAACAACGCGCGCCCGAACCATACGTCGGCCTCGTCGTAACGTTCGAGAGCGGTGTGGAGCCAGCCGTGGTGCTGTGCCCACTGCCCGGCGAGGTTGACCACACGCCGACGAAGCGGTCCGTGGGCGTCGACGGCGAGTTCGGTCAGGAAGTCGACGTGAGCCCGTTCGGGCAGGAGCACGGAGGCGGCGCCGACCGCGTCCTCGAGTCGACGGGTCGCGGCGAGAACGTCGGCAAGGGCATCGAGAGCGGCGGTGTCGATCGACCGTGGTCTGGCGGCAAGGTGGGCCAGTCGCTCACGGTCGACGTCCGCCCCGTGCAGCGCGGTCGGCGCCAGCGTCGCGGTCAAGCTGCCTCCGGCGCCGAGCAGCTCGTCGAGCCGTTCGGCGATGTCACGGGCGACCGCCTGACGGCCGCTCTCGTAGCGGGACAGGCTCGACTGCGAGATCGGCACCATCCGGGCGAGCGCAGGCTGAGAAAGCCCAGCCTGTTCGCGCAGCTCGCGCAACCGTCGACCGAACGTGTCCATGCACCCACCCCGTTCCCGTGGCCAGGCGTGCCCGCACCATGTGCACACGATCAGACACGAAGCGTATCGAGGAAATCGCGCGGCGGAAGTGGGCTGGACATGGTCTTTCGGTGCTTGCCGAGAACTCCGACCATGGCGGAACGTGGACCAGGACGTGTACGACCGGGTGATGACCCTGCTGACGGCGTGAGGAGCAGCGGCGATGACCGTGGATGAGAGGAAACGAGCTGTCCGCGAGCACGTGTGGGCGCTGCTGGAGGAACACCATGCCGCACCGGCTGGTGTGCACGGCCGGATTCCCGCCTTCTTCGGCGCGGACGAAGCCGCCGACAGGCTCGCGGAGCTGCCGGAATGGCAGTCCGCCACGATCGTCAAAGCGGTGCCTGACACAGCTCAACAGCCGGTGCGCGCCCGCGCTCTCGGCGAAGGCAAGCTGGTCTACATGGCGGTGCCGAAGCTCGCCAAGACAAAGCCCTTCTACCTGCTCGATCCGGACACCTTGCCTGTGACTCCCGCCGAGGCCGCCGACAAGGGAGCCGCAGCCAAAGTCGGTCAGGCCGTCGACGTGGACAGCATGCGGCCGCCTGACCTCATCGTGTGCGGAAGCGTCGCCGTGAACCGCCACGGCGTGCGCCTCGGCAAAGGAGCCGGATACTCCGACATCGAGGTCGCATTCCTCCAGGAAGCCGGGCTGATCGGCCCCGAAACGACGATCGCGACCACCGTGCACGACCTGCAAGTCATCGACGATGACCTACCCGAGACCCGGCACGACTTCAGCGTGGACATCATCGTGACCCCCACCACCGTGATCAGGTGCGATGAACCACGGCGGCCGAGCGGGCTGCTCTGGGACGACCTCCCGGCGGAGAAGATCGCCGCGATTCCCGCACTCGCGGCACGCCTGCGACACCGAAGCGACGCCTGAGCACATCACGATCCCGCTCACGGGACGGCATTCCCACCCGACCGATTCCGACGACCGTCCACACCAGAGGGAGCAAAAGCCTGCCCACACAACCAAAAACCCCAGGTCCTTCGA
This sequence comes from Saccharomonospora sp. NB11, assembly GCF_015910535.1. GTDB lineage: Bacteria > Actinomycetota > Actinomycetes > Mycobacteriales > Pseudonocardiaceae > Saccharomonospora. The sequence goes on from NZ_JACBJG010000003.1 coordinate 26,453, forward strand.
CCTGGGGTTGGTGGCGCGCCCGTAGGGATTCGAACCCCAAACCTTCTGATCCGTAGTCAGATGCTCTATCCGTTGAGCTACGGGCGCATCATGTTCAATTGTACCCGATCGAGATCGGGGTGGTGCTCGGGGGGTTCCGAGCTCCGCGGAGGCTCCGGGATTTGAACCCGGGAGGGGGGGTTACCCCCAACCGCATTAGCAGTGCGGCGCCATAGACCAGACTAGGCGAAGCCTCCCAGGTCGCGACCACTGCGTACATAGGTTACACACGTGCGCCGCGACCGTTTCACCCACCCCCCTCTAAAGGGGTGACCAGGTCATTTGCCGCTCGCGTAGGCCAGGAAGGGTTGCAGGGCCTCCGGGTTGGCCAACGCGTCTCGGCTCACCGCGCGGTCCGGGTCGACGCCCTTGAGGATCTTCTTCACCGGCACCTCGCACTTCTTGCCGTTGAGCGTCCTCGGCACCGCGGCCACGGGAATGAACCGGTCGGGCACGTGCCTCGGCGACAGGGCCTTGCGCAGTTCCGTGCGGAGGCGTGGCTCCACGTCGTCGAGCGTGGTGCCCTCGGCGAGCACCACGAAGCACAGCAGCTCGCCCTCCTCGTTCGCGGAGGTGTCGATGACGAGTGAGTCGAGCACCTCGTCGAAGCCCTCGACGACGCGGTAGAACTCGGACGTTCCCATGCGAACGCCGCCCCGGTTCAACGTGGAGTCGCTGCGTCCGTAGATCACCGCCGAACCCCGGTCGGTGATCTTGATCCAGTCGCCGTGTCGCCACAGGCCCGGGAAGTCCTCGAAGTACGCCTCCCGCAGCCTGCTGCCGTCGGGGTCGTTCCAGAAGAACACCGGCATCGACGGCATGGGCTTGGTGACCACCAGCTCGCCCACCTGGTCGGTCACGGGACGGCCCTCGTCGTCGAACGCCTCCACCGCCGCGCCCAGCGCCCGGCACGACAGCTCGCCCAGCCACACCGGCACGTCGGGGGCGGAGCCGACGAACGCCGTGCACAGGTCGGTGCCGCCCGACACAGAGCAGATCTGCACCCGCGAGCCGATCTCGTCGGCGATCCAGCGGAAGCCTTCCACCGTCAGCGGCGCGCCGGTCGACCCGAGTGCCCGCAGCGACGACAGGTCGAACTCCGCCGCCGGGCGCAACTTCTGCTTGAGGCAGCTCTGCACGAACGGCGCGGACGTGCCGAAGTAGGTCACGCGGTGCTGCTCCGCCAGCCGCCACAGCGTCCGCAGGTCCGGGTGGCCGGGGCTGCCGTCGTACAGCACGAGGGTGGTGCCCACGAGCAGGCCGGAGATGAGGAAGTTCCACATCATCCACCCCGTCGTGGTGAACCAGAAGAACCGCTCCCCCGGGCCGAGGTCGCATTGCAGCGTGAGTGCCTTCAGATGCTCGACGGTGATGCCGCCGTGGCCCTGCACGATGCCCTTCGGCAGCCCCGTGGTGCCCGACGAGTACAGGACCCACAGCGGGTGGTCGAAGTCCACTGGCTCGAACGCCAGCTCCGCCCCCGCGTACCGGGCGAGCAGGGTGTCCCAGTCGAGCGAATCGGGCACCCGACCGCCCTCGTAGTCGACGACGATCGTCGCCTTCAGCCCGGGGAGTTCGCCGCGGAGCTGTTCGATCGTGGGCCGCACGTCGAACGACCGCCCGTTGTAGACGTAGCCGTTGACGGCGATCAGCACCTTGGGCTCGATCTGGGCGAAGCGGTCGGACACGGCGCGCACACCGAAGTCCGGCGAGCACGACGACCACGTCGCCCCGAGGGACGCCGCGGCGAGGAACGCCACCAACGTCTGCGGGCAGTTCGGGGCGAGCGCGACGACCCGGTCGCCCTTGCCGACGCCCAGCTCCCGCAGCGCGGCGCGCGCCGCCGCCACCTCCGCGCGGAGCGTGCCGTAGGTGAGACGTCGTTCGACGCCGTCCTCCCGCTGGAAGACGACCGCGAGCTCGTCATCGGCCTTCTCGGCTCCCGCGATCGGCCGCAGCGCGTGCTCGGCGTAGTTCAACGTGCCGCCGGGGAACCACCGGGCACCCGGCATGCGGGCCTCGGCGAGCGGCTCGGTGGGTCGCTCGTGCCAGCGGACGCCGAAGTAGTCGGTCAACGCCGCCCAGAACTCCGGAAGCTGCTGCACCGAGTACGCCCACAGCTCGTCGTAGTCCGCGAGGTTCACGCCACGCTCGGCGCGCAGCCACCGGCGGAAGTCGGCGATACGGCTTGCCTCGACACGATCCGGGTCGGGCCGCCACAGGACCTCGGGAACGACCTGACCGACGTCAGCACTGTCAGCACTGTCAGCACTCATGGTCGGAGCGTAAGGCACGAAAGGCGTCCCCCGCGCCGGTGAATCGGCACACAATCGGCACGCCGGAGGTGTGCTCGAACCCCGTGACCGCGCGCCGCGTGGACGTCAGCGCAGGTGGGCGTCGAACCAGGACAGGGTGCGCTGCCACGCCTCGGCCGCGGCGTCGGGATCGGCGTCGAAGCGGTGGCTCGCCCCCGCGTACCGCACGACGTTGGTGGCGACCTTCGACCGGCCCGCCGCCTCCTTGAGCTTGTCGATCTCGGCCTGCCCCGCCTCGTCGCCGTTGTCGCCGTACAGCCCGAGCCACGGGCTCGCGAGGTCGCTGGCGATGTCGATCAGTGCGGGCAGTCCGGCCGCGGCGGGCGCCTCGATGCCCCGCCCTCCGACGCTCACGGCAGCCCCGAGTTTCCGGTTCGCGGCCACGACCAACGCCGCGGTGCCACCGAGGTCGAAGCCCACGACACCGAGCTGGTCGCCGCGTACGCCCTGGTCGACGAGCCACGCGAGCGTCGTGTCGAGGGCGGCGAGCACCGCGCCTCCGACGCCGTCACCGCCCTCGGCGCCGTCGATCTCCGGCGCGACCGCGAACCATCCCTCGGCGGCGAGCGACGCCACCAGCAGCCGCGCGGCGTCGGTCACGGCGCCCACCTCGTGAAGAACCACGAGTCCGCCACGCACCGCACCGTCCGGTTCGGCGTACGTCAGCCCGAGTCGACGGCCGTCTGCTCGCTCGTAGTCCTGCGTGTGCGTCTGCGTCATGTGTCTACTCAACCACCGGCGGTGTACCCCTGGTCAACGTGAGATCGCAGATACCCGCAGGTCCTGGCCCCCCACGTTCGGGCGACTCCGGCGGATCACACCCCACCATGATCATCGCTGTGGTGGACTCGGCGACGTGGAGATCGTGACGTTGGCGAAGCGACCCGAACTCGCGGAGGCGACCTTCGCGATTCCCTACCCCGCGAACACCCCTCGGTTCATGGCGGGCAACCTCGCGGGCCTGCTCGTGCGGTGTCGACGCGTGTTCCGGCTCTGGCCCCACCTCGTGGTCGCGCTGCTCGACGACGACGGTCGTCCGGTGGCACGCGGCGTGATGGTCGCCTACCTCGCCGACCGCGACGACCGGCCCGCGTTCCCCGACCTCGGCTGGGACCAGGTGGCCGCGTGGGCGGCGGAGGACGCGCTGGACGGCCTCACCCCCGACACGGCGTGTGCGTTGGAGATCGCCGTGCATCCGGACCGCCAGGGCCGAGGCGACTCCCGTCGGGTGCTGGAGGCGATGCGGGAGGCGGTGGGCGCGGCCCGCCTCGACGCGCTCGTGTGCCCGGTGCGCCCACCCGACAAGGCGGCCGTCCCGACGATGCCGATGCGCGAGTACGTCGAGCGCAGGCGCCCGGACGGACTGCCCGAGGACCGCTGGCTGCGCACCCACGTGCGCGCGGGTGGCCGGATCGAGCACGTCGCCGACTGCTCGATGACCATCCAGGCGCCGCTCGACCGGTGGCGCCGGTGGACCGGGCTGCCGTTCGACTCGGACGGTCCCGTCGTCGTCGAAGGTGGCCTGGCACCCGCGCTGACCTCGACCGCGCACAACCTCGCCGTGTACGTCGAGCCGAACGTGTGGGTCTCGCACGAGCCCGCCTGACGGCGACGCGATCACCTCGCTCCCCGGCGAACATCACTTCTGGCGGCCGAACGAGCGAGATAGGTTGGGTCGCGACCCGTTCTCAACGACGAGGAGCCGCCATGTCCGAGATCCCGACACGTGCCGACCTCGCCGCCCTGCCCGCCTACGTTCCGGGACGGACCGTCCCGGGGGCCGTCAAACTCGCCAGCAACGAGGTTCCCGAGGGACCGTTGCCGAGTGTCGCCGACGCCATCGCGCGCGCGAGCCACGAGATCAACCGCTATCCCGATCTCGGTGCGTGGACACTCGTCGACCGGCTGGCCAAGGAGTACGACGTCTCGACGTCCCAGGTGGCCGTCGGGTGCGGCTCGGTGTCGCTCTGCCAGCAGTTCGTGCAGGCGCTGTGCGCCCCGGGCGAGGAGGTGCTCTTCGCGTGGCGTTCCTTCGAGGCGTACCCGATCGTCACGCAGGTCGCCAACGCCACGCCCGTGCGCGTGCCGCTGACGCCCTCGCACACACACGACCTGGACGCGATGCTGGCGGCGATCACGCCGAAGACGCGGCTGATCTTCGTGTGCAACCCGAACAACCCGACGGGAACGGCCGTGCGGCGCGAGGAGCTGACGCGGTTCCTCGACAGCGTGCCCTCGGACGTCGTGGTGGTGCTCGACGAGGCCTACCGCGAATTCGTCACCGACCCCGACGTCCCGGACGGCCTGGAGTTCGCGCGCACCCGACGCAACGTCGCCGTGCTGCGCACCTTCTCGAAGGCGTACGGGCTCGCCGGGCTGCGGGTCGGGTACGCGATCGCCGCGGAGGAGGTCATCGAGGCCCTGCGCAAGGTGTACGTGGCGTTCAGCGTGAACGCGCTCGCCCAGACGGCGGCGTTGGCGTCGCTCGACGCGAAGGACGAGTTGCTGGCGCGCTGCACCGGGATCGTGCGCGAACGCACCCGGGTGCGCGACGCGCTGCTCGACGCGGGCTACGAGGTACCGGAGACGTCGGCGAACTTCGTGTGGCTGCCTCTCGGTGACCGCACGGTCGCCTTCGCCGAGCACGCACTGGAGCACAAGGTCGTGGTGCGCCCCTTCGCGGGCGACGGCGTGCGCGTGACCATCGGCACCCCCGAGGAGAACGACGTCTTCCTCGAAGCGGCACGCACCTTCCCGCGCTGAGGCGCGTCGGGCCGGGGCGGGCGACTTCCGACGCCCCGGCCTGCGACGTCAGAACTGCCGCAGCACGAGCTGCACCATCGCCGCCACGCCGACGATCACGATCGTGGCCCGCAGAGCGGTGGGTGAGAGCTTGCGCCCGACCTTGGCGCCGAGCTGGCCGCCCACCACCGATCCCACGGCGAGCAGAGCCACCACACCCCAGTGCACGGGTGCCACGAACGCGTAGACCGTGCCTGCCACGACGTTGACCACCGCCGACAGCACGTTCTTCACGGCGTTGAGGCGTTGCAGGCTCTCGTTGATCAGCATTCCCATGACGGCCATGAGCATCACGCCCTGGGCCGCCGTGAAGTACCCGCCGTAGATGCCGATCAGGAAGATGAGCCCGACCACGAGAACCGCGCCGCCGAGCTCGGAGGACTGCGTGGCCGCCGCCGCGCGCTCCTCCCGGCGTCGCAGCACCCAGCTCGACACCTTCGGTTGCACGATGACGAGCACGACGGCGAGACCGACGAGCACGGGAACCACGGTCTCGAAGGCGTCGGGCGGCAACGACAGCAGCAACACCGCGCCGCAGATGGCTCCCAGCAGCGAGGCGGGCGTGAACCGCAGCAGCCGGGCACGTTGGCCCCGCAGCTCCTCCCGGTAGCCGATCGCGCCGCTGATACTGCCGGGGGCGAGCCCGATCGCGTTCGACGTCGTCGCCGTCACCGGCGGGTAGCCGAGCGCCACGAGCACGGGGAACGTCACGAGCGTCCCCGACCCGACGACCGTGTTGATCATCCCGGCCCAGACGCCCGCCACGGCGATCAGGACCGCATGCCACCAGATCATGCTGCACTCACGCGGGCTGACATTAGGCACACTTCGGCGGATCGACCCTCCCGAGCCCGAAAACCGTGGGCGGAGTCACCACCGGAACCGGACTTCTCGATCTTCGTTCGCGTTTCCACTCACCCCCTATCGGGTAGTCCAAGCACAGGTGGACCGGACCGAGAACAGCTCCAGCGGCGACCGACGGTGACACGGACGAGGAGGCGGATTGGACACGACGACGTTGCGCGATCTGGCGAGAACGCACGGGCCCTTCGCGTCGGTGTACTTCGACGACACCCACAACACCGAGGACGCCGCCAAGCAGCGCGAACTCACCTGGCGTGAGTTGCGCGAGGAGCTCGCCGACCAGGGTGCCGACGAAGGCACGCTGACCGCGCTGGACGAGGTCGTGCTCGACCGCGAGCCTCCCGTCGGCCGCGCGGGCCGCGCCGTCGTGGCCGCCGCCGAACAGGTCCTGCTGGACCAGCGCCTGACCGAACCGCCACCGCGACCGGTGGCGCGGGTGTCCCGATTGCCCTACGTGGTCCCGCTCGTGCAACACGGCGAACTCCCACCCGCCCACGTCGTCGCCGTCGTGGATCGCGTGGGAGCGGACGTCACGGCCGTCGACGAACACGGCACCGTGGTCGACTCCCGCACGGTCGAAGGCCCGAACAGCCAGGTCCACAAGGTGCGCGGAGGGGCGTGGTCGCATCGCAACCTCCAGGCTCGCGCCGAGGAACTCGCCAGGCAGAACATCGAGCAGGCCGCCGAGCACGTGGCGTCGATCGCTCGCCGGGTGGGCGCCGCGCTGGTGGTCGTCGCCGGTGACGCGCAGGCGCGCAGGACGTTGATCGAGGCGCTGCCGCAGCAGGTACGCGAGACCGTCGAGGAGGTCGAACCCGGCGGCCGGAAACAGGGCTCGGGCAACGACGAGCTGGACGCGCTCGTGGACGACCTGCTCGCCGAGGCCGTCCGACGGCGCACCGAGGACGTCGTGCGGCGCTTCTCGGCCGCGTTCGCCCAGCCGACCGGGCTCGCCGTCCAGGGTTTGGAGGCCGTGACGACGGCGCTGCGCGAAGGCAACGTGTCGACCCTGCTCGTGGGGGAGCCCGGCGACGCGGAGGTTCTCGTGGGGAGCGACCCCTCGCTGGTGGCGTTGCAGAAGGAGTTGCTCGGCGACGGCGAGGCCACCCGCGTCCGGGCCGACGAGGCGCTGCCGATGGCCGCCGCCGCGGTGAACGCCGACGTGGTCGGTGTGGGTGATCAAGCGCAGCTCAGCGAGGGTTTCGGCGCCGTGTTGCGCCACGATTGAGAAAGAGGAGAAGGTTGGCCAGAACGATCGCTACTGTGAGCGGGGAACTTTGAACGGTCGGCAGAACACCGAGGTAACAGTGACCGAGACCAAGCCGCCGACGAACAGCATCGGCGCGCAGGACGACATCGAACTCCGGCTCGGCGCGAGCCTGGTGCACCTACCCATCATCCGATCGGTCGCGGCGAGCATCGCGATGCGAGTGGACTTCGACCTCGACTCCATCGCCGATCTCCGGCTCGCGGTCGACGAGGCGTGCTCGACGCTCATCACCCGAGCCGTGCCGGGCAGCACGATGGTCTGCCGTTTCACCCGCGACGAGGACCAGTTGCTGTTCCACGGCGCCGTCTCCTCCACCGACGCCGAGGCGCCCAGCACGACGTCCTTCGGCTGGAAGGTGCTCACCACGCTCGCGGACTCGGCGACGGCCTGGGCAGAGGAGAACGCCGAGGACGGGCAGGGCACCTGGGTCCACATCGAGCTCGCGAAACGGAAGCCGGCTTTTACGTGACCGAATCGACCACACAGGGATCACGCACGGCGTCGGACGACTACCAGCACCTGACGCCGCTCTTTCAGGAGTTCGCCTCGCTCGACGAGGACGATCCCCGCCGAAGCGAACTGCGGGACCGGCTCGTCACGGGCCACCTGCCGCTGGCGGAGCACATCGCGCAACGGTTCTCGGGCCGGGGCGTCGCCAAGGAAGACCTCGTGCAGGTGGCACGCGTGGGCCTGATCAACGCGGTGGACCGTTTCGACCCGGCACGCGGGTCGGACTTCCTCTCGTTCGCCGTGCCCACGGTGATGGGCGAGGTGCGCAGGCACTTCCGCGACACCGGCTGGGTCATCCGCGTGCCCCGGCGGCTCAAGGAGCTGCATCTCTCCATCAACAACGCGAGCACACAGCTCTCCCAGCGGCTCGGCAGGGCCCCGACCCCCAGTGAGATCGCGGAGCACCTCGGGCTCACCCCCGAGGAGGTCTACGAAGGTCTGGAGGCGGGCAACGCGTACCACTCCATGTCGCTGGACGAGGTGCTCTCGGCGGACACCGAGAACCTCGCGCTCGGCGACACCCTCGGCGAGGAGGACGCCGCCCTCGCGGGAGTGGAGAACCACGAGACGCTCCAGCCGCTGGTGCGGCAACTGCCCGAGCGGGAACGCACGATCCTGGCGCTGCGCTTCGTCCACAACATGACGCAGACGCAGATCGCCGAACGGGTCGGCATCTCGCAGATGCACGTCTCGCGCCTGCTCGCCCGCACGTTGAAGAAACTCCGCGACGGTCTCGTCGAGGAGGACCCGTTCGGGTGAGCGGCCCGGAGTTCGGGCGACCGGCCGGTCGGCGACCTCGCGATCGTGTCACTCATGGTCATCACCGAGCGACCTTGATGCACTGAACGGCGGGCGTCCCCGACCGGCCGGTGTCCCTCGACGGGCGGTACCGCGTACCCCGGTCGGGGGTTGTCGGCCCCGGATGACCACCACTCGGCGATTCGGTCTGTTTCCGCAGCTCAGAACCGGGTATGTTCGCTGGCATGGCGGACCGGGACACGCGCGGCACCACGCCGCCCACTCCTTACCCGCGCCGAGCGGAGGACCACGGCGGGCGTCCCGTCGCGCCCCGAAATCCGTCACTGTACGTGATCACTCGCCCCGAGCACGGCCTCCACTACGACTTGCGCCTCGACTTCGGCGAACTGTCGGTGTGCTGGGCCATTCCCCAGCGTCCGTCCCACACCCCGGGCGACAAGCTGCTCGCGATCCGCACCACCGAGTCCACGCTCGGCGCCGTGTGGGACACCGGTGTCGTGGCAGGACTCGGCACCCTGAGCCCGACGCGCGCGCTCGACGAGGGCCGACTGACATTCCGCCTCGACGGCGACCGACTCCACGGCGCGTTCGTACTGGTCCGCGCCTACCGCAGTTCGGAGCAGGAGCAGTGGCTGCTGATCACGAAGGAGACCGACTCCACGGACCACGTGGCCGCCGTCGGCGCTCCGGGCGAGGAGCCGTGGTGACCGACCGCCCGTCGTGGCGGTGTCGCTCGTCCGAGTGGCCGGCCCCGTCGGCCTGCGTCATGCTCGGATGACAGGGACGTCAGTCCAGGAGGAGCCGTGGCACGAGCGATCTGGAACGGAGCTCTGAACTTCGGCCTGGTGACGGTGCCCGTCGAGCTCTACAGCGCCACCCAGGACCACACCATCCACTTCCGACAGTTCCAGCGCGGCACGTCCGACCGCATCCGGTACCGGCGGGTGAACGAGCGCACGGGCGAGGAAGTGCCGTACGACGAGATCGTCAAGGGCTACGACCTGGGCGGCGACGAGTACGTGATCATCGAGCCGCACGAGCTCGACGAGATCGCTCCGGGACGGTCACGCACCATCGACATCGACGCCTTCGTGGACCTGGAGGAGATCGACCCGATCTACTTCCAGAAGACCTACTGGCTCGCCCCGGCCAAGGAGGAGTTCGGGCGCGCCTACTCCCTGCTCATCGAGGCCATGGCCAGGACCAACCGGGCCGGGCTCGCGCGGTTCGTGATGCGCGGCAAGGAGTACATCGCCGCCGTGCGTGCGGGCGACGGAGTCCTGGTGCTCAACACGCTGCTCTTTCCCGAGGACATCCGCGAGCCACGCAAGGAGATCAGCAAGCTCCCCGAGGTCGGGCAGGTCCGCGACAAGGAAGTCGACATGGCCGTGAGCCTGATCGAGTCGATGGCGGAGGAGTGGAACCCCGAGGAGTACCACGACACCTACACCGAGCGCGTCATGCAGCTCGTCGAGGACAAGCGGGCGGGCCGCACCATCACCCCGGCCGAGGAGCCGCGCGAGGCCACCAAGGTCGTCGACCTGTTCGAGGCGTTGTCACGCAGCATCGAGGGGCGCAAACGCGGCGACGACCGCAAGTCCGACGAGCGAGAGAAGCCATCACGGGCCGGCGAGAAGTCCCGGACGCGAGGCAAGGACAGCAAGGGCCGGACGACGAAGTCGCGCGAGAAGCAGCCCGACCTGTCCACCCTCACCAAGAGCGACCTCGACAAGATGGCCCGCGACCTCGGGGTGAAGGGGCGGTCGAAGATGAACCGCGCCGAGCTGGAGAAGGCGGTCCGGGACGCGAACCGGCGGCAGGAGCGGCGTCGCGCGTCGTGACGTCGAGCCCATCGATCGGCGACGACGGCGTCCATACGTACCCAACAGGCGCTCGGGCCCCTACGATCCTGGGGTGGCCAGCGGGCAGCTTCCCCAGCGGATCGGTACCGTCCTTCGCACCAGCGTGGGTTTCGCGACCATCGGCTTCGGCACCAGTCTCTGCGGTGCGGGGCTCGTGCTGCTCCTGCTGTGGCTGCAAGGCCTGCCCGACGAGTTCGGTTCCGGTCGCGACGTCATCCTGATCTGCGCGTTGGCCTACGTGCTGTTCGCGTTCGCGGTCGGCACCCTGTGGGCGGGTTATCTGCAACGTCGGACGGTGCTGTGGTTCCTCGCCGACCGCAGCCCCACGCTCCAGGAGGCCACGCGAGCACTGCGCATCCCCGTGGAACTCGCCGTGGTCGTCGGCACCCTCTGGGGCGGGGGTGCCATCGGGTTCGGCGTGCTGGCCGCGGTGTTCGGCACCTGGTACAACGCGGTCGGCGTGGTGTTGACGATCGTGCTGGGTGGTCTCTGCACTGCCGGTCTGACCTATCTGGCCGCCGAGCGCGTGGCCCGTCCGCTGCTGTTGATCTCGCTCGACGTGGTGGGACCGCGCGGACCGACGTCCGTGCTCACGCGACTGGTCGTCCTCTGGGGACTGTCCAGCGGAGTGCCCCTCGTCGGCGCGCTGTTCCTCCTGCTGCCTCCCCGCATCGGTGACGAGGACCCGACGGCGAGCCTGGTGTTGCTGTCGGCCACCGGCCTGGTGCTCGGTGCGCTGGCGACGGCGTTGTTCGCGCGGGCCGTGGCGGCTCCGTTGCACCACCTTCGCGGTGTGCTGGACGACATCCGTGCGGGACGGCGGGACATCGCCGTCCGGGTCGACGACGCGGGTGAGATCGGCATGCTCCAGGCGTCGGTGCGCGACCTCGCCGTCGGCCTGCGCGAGCAGGAGCGCCTCCGGGACCTGTTCGGCCGCCATGTCGGCGACGACGTCGTCCAGCACGCTCTCGAACACGGCATCTCCCTCTCGGGCGACGTGCGGGAGGTGTGCGCGTTGTTCGTGGACGTCGCCGACTCGACCACGCTCGCCACCGAGCTTCCGCCCGACGAGGTCGTCCGCCGCCTCAACCGCTTGTTCGAGGTCGTGGTCGCGGCCACCAGCAACCACGGCGGGCTCGTCAACAAGTTCCAGGGCGACGCCGCGCTGTGTGTCTTCGGCGCGCCCGCCAAGCACGCGGACCCGGCCACCTCGGCGTTGCGCACCGCGCGCGCGATCCGCGACGCCGTGCTCGAACGGGGCGAGCTGGACCTCGGCATCGGCGTCGCCACGGGCCAGGTGTTCGCCGGTCAGCTCGGATCGCGGCGCAGGTTGGAGTACACCGTCATCGGCGACGCAGTGAACGAGGCGGCGCGACTGACCGAGCACGCGAAGCAGGTTCCCGGCCGGGTGCTGGCGAGCGGGCCGACGCTGTCGGCGGCGGGGCGGTCGGAGCGCGACCTGTGGGTGAGTCACGACGAGATCCAGCTTCGTGGCCGCCGGACGCCGACCACCACCTTCACTGTGCCGCGGTGACGGTCAGGCCGGCGGTTCGCACTCCAGCCCGGGCCAGCGCAGCACCGTCGAGCCCCAGGTGAGCCCCGCGCCGAAGGCGGAGACGAGCACCCGGTCACCGGCGCGCAGCGTGCCGTCCACGACGCCGTCGAGCATCGCGAGCGGGATGGAGGCCGCGCTCGTGTTGCCGGTGTGTCCGATGTTGACCACGAGGCTGTCGGCGGGCAGGCCGAGGTTCTTGGCCGTGGCCGTGAGGATGCGGACGTTCGCCTGGTGGCCCACGAACCGGTCCACGTCGGACGTGTGCCAGCCCGCCTTCTCCAGCACCGCCCGCGACGACGACGCCATGCGGGCCGTCGCGTGCCGGAAGACGGCCTGCCCCTGCATCCGAAGGTAGTGGTCGCTCGGATCGTCGGAGCGCTTCAGCCGCGCACCTCCGGCGGGCACGTACAGCAGGTCGGTGAGCTCGCCCTCGCTGCCCAGATCGAAGGGTCCGACGGCGCCCGGCTCGTCGGGCGAGCCCTGCCGCAGCACCACGGCACCGGCGCCGTCACCGAAGATCGGCACGGTCGTGCGGTCGTCCGGGTCGAGCAGTGTGGTGAAGGCGTCCGCGCCCACGAGCAACACCCGCGTCGCTATCTCCGCGGCGATGAGTCCTGCCGCCGTCGCAAGTGCGTACACGAACCCGCTGCACACCGCGTTGACATCGAACGCCGCGGCGCCGCTCAACCCGAGTTCGGCGGCGACCTGCGGGGCGCTGGCGGGACACAGGTGATCGGGCGTGCTGGTGGCGAGCACGACGGCATCGATGCCCTCGCCGTACGACCCGGCCGAGCGCAGCGCCCGCCGCCCCGCCTGCACCGCCATGTCAACAGTGGACAGTCCGTTGTCGACGACGTGGCGGCGGGCGATCCCCGTTCTGGTGCGGATCCACTCGTCCGACGTGTCGATGCGCCGACTGAGTTCGTCGTTGTCGACCACGCGAGGCGGCAGCCAGCCGCCGAGACCGGCCAACACTGCCCCACCACGCGACTGCTGCGTGGGCACCTGCATTCCTCCACGGGCCGACGACGGAAACAACGCTGGCGAAAACGGCCCGCTCAACTTCTATGGCCTACCAGTTGGTAAGAGTCGGCCATGTGACGCTTGTCTCAGTAACTGTCTACGCCTGGGTGATTGCAAAACGAAAGGGTTTTACCTAACGCCCAGCGTGTTGCCGCAGGATCATTCCGACAGCTCGACACAAGCCGGACGCGCACAGCTCACTCGACAAGGCTGCACAGGGAAGGCCGGGACGTCACCGCGTCCCGCGCCGCATCACTCCGGTACCGGGACGGCTTCGGGCGTCTCGGACGGGCTGTCCTCCCGCGCCCGCAGGCGATCCCGATCCGCGCCGTTCGGGTCGAGCACCACCGCCCACGGCAGCTCGCCCAGGTCCGGAACGACCTCGGCGCTCGGGATCTGCACCGACACCGGCCTCTCGTCGTCGACGTCGAGCACGTCAGGCTCACCAGGACGCTGCGTGGGGAGCACGATCGAGGGCTCGGGAATCGGCTCGGTCGACGACTCGGGCGACGTGCTCGACGGCGGCAACGGCACCTCACGCACGGACGACTCCGGTTCGTCACCACGAGTCGGCCGGGACGGCCGTGGAGTCGAGACCACCGGTACGGCTTCGGTGATCGCCGGACCGCCCGCCGTGGTCGGAGCGACACCCGACGGCCCACCGGTCCCCTGCCGCACGCCCGTGATCACCACCGCGAACATCAGGATCACGGTGGCGAGCGCGGTGAACTGGAAGCGATGCGAACGGGGGCGATAGCCGTCGGACGGGAGTTCCTTCTCGTCCTCGTCGGACGGTGCGCTCGCGGCGACAATGCCCGTGCGGTCGAGAACCCCGCCGTCGTGCGGCGTCCGGCGCCAGACGTCGGGGGCCATCAGCGTCGTCCCTTCATCAGCCGCCCCTCGGGCACGTGTCACTCACGGCGAAGATCACGTCACGTGCTGTCTACCCGGAGCAGGACCACTTGTCACCCGTTGGAGACCGTTTCACACCCAAGAAGACTCGATCGTGTGACACTCAGGAGCGCGGCAGCGGCCGAACGGTCCACAAAGGGACCCGACCCTTCGGCCGAACCGGTGTTTGCTCTACTGTCCGTCTCGATCATCAACTTTCGCCCGAACGGCGCATCACTTTGATGGCAGATGGACGTCTTCATCAAGGGAAGGCCGCACGCGCGCCACTTTCGGCGCCACGGATGGACGGGAGCGTGCCGTGGACGACAACGTCGTGCACCAGGACCAGTTCGTGTACCTCAGCGGATGCGAGACACCCGTGTTGTCCAGGCTGACCTACACCCCGACCGCACCGTTCACGGTCTCCCTCGCCTTCCAAGTGGAGCCGGACGAGTGGGTGGAGTGGGAGTTCGCCCGTGACCTGCTCATCACCGGACTGCACGCGCCCGCCGGCATCGGTGACGTTCGCATTCGGCCGGACCTGTCGCCGTCCGACGACGACCTGCTCGTGATCGAGCTGGAGTCGCCGGACGGCTACGCGGCCGTGGAAGCCGATCGGAGTGGCATCCAGGCGTTCGTGGACGCCACGCTGGCGCGAGTGCCTCTGGGCTACGAGTCCGACCGGCTCGACCTCGACGCGGTGATCGCGAACCTGACCACCGCGAGGCCCTGAACGTCGCGGCTCAGCCGCACACACCCTTGGCGTCCAGCACCCGCGTGAGCGCCTCGTTGACGCGCCCCTCCGGCAGGTCACCGCTCGACATGGCGGCTTCGATCCGGTCGAGCACCGGGCCGACGTCGCCTCCGTCCGACCACAACGGCTGGTCGGCGCCCGCCTGCAGCGCGAGCAACACGGCCTCGTCGAGCGTGTAGGTGTCGGAGATCGCCCTCATCGCACCCAGGTCGTCGGTGAGCACCGGACCGTCGTAGCCGTAGTCCTCACGCAACAGCCGGTACGCCTCCGGCGAGAGCGACGTGGGCTTGCCGTCGGTGAGTCCCGGCACGTTCAGGTGACCGACCATGACCTCAGTCCCTTCCGGATAGACGCCGAGGTCGTCGTACGGCACCAGGTCGGACTGCCGAAGTTCATCGAGCGGGGGCGTGGTGACCAGGCCCTGGTGGGAGTCACCACTCGCCCGGCCGTGACCTGGGAAGTGCTTGATGACCGGGCGAACGTCCGCATCGGCCAGTCCCTGCGCGAACGCCGCGGCGTACTCGGTGGCCGTCTGCGGGTCGGCGCTGAACGAGCGGTCGCCGATCACGCCGTTGGCGGGTCCGTCGGTCAGGTCGACCACGGGCGCGTAGTCCACGGTGATCCCGTACTGCCGCATCTGGCGTCCGCGCTCCGCCGCGAGTTCCCGCACCTCCTCGGGAGTCATCGTGGCCGCCATCTCCCGCGCGCTGGGCATCGGGCCGACGAGTTCGTCGATGCGCTGGACGCGTCCACCCTCGTCGTCGACCGCGACCGACACCGGGATGTCACCAGCGGCCTGCTGCACCCGCTCCAGGGCGTCGCCTGTGAACAGCGTCGTGGCGTTGCCCCCGATGAAGATTCCGCCGACCTTGTTGTCGCGGACGAGGGCGACCGCGGCGTCCGGATCGTTCTCGTCGACCCCGACGACCAGCAACTGCGCCGCCCGCTCACGCGGTGACAGACTGTCGATGACACTCGCGCATCGTCCCTCTTGACCATCCGGAGAGGGTTGCGACGAGTTCTGCTGCGTTCCCGACGGCTGGGGACTCGGCGCGGCAGTGTCCTCACCGGACCCGTCGTCGCCACCGCATGCCGTCGTCGCTAGTGCAGCGACACACGCCGCCGCAAGCACCGTTCGCTTCATCACAACGTCACGCTATCGCCGTCTCCAGGGGCTCGCCCATCGCCCTTCGGCGGTTCCTGCGGGCCGTAACGACGAATCCACTCAACCGTGCCATCCATGCGTTCGACGGTGAGTTCCGCGTGCCCGCAGGCGCGGGCGAGGCGAGCGGCCTCCCGGACGGCGTCCCGCTTGCGGCAGTGGCGGGACAGGACGGTCCTGCGCCTGCTCACGAGCCAGGTCAGCGAGTCGGGCGAGAACCGGAAGACGACGGTGTACGGCGTGCGCATCCACGACCCCCTCGGGCGAGCTGTTGCGTTGGTGAAACACGTTAGTGGGGAAGCAACACGTGTGGCGCGGGTGACACACCCCTGTGATAGTGAAAAAGGACGGGCACACGGCATCGGTGAGTGAGGACGACGACATGGAAGGCCGCATGGACGCGCGGCGGCTCTACGACGCGCTCGACGCCGGACGCAAGGCACGCGGACTCTCGTGGAGACAGCTCGCCGAGCAGGCCGGGGTCAGCCCGTCCCTGCTCAGCCGGATGGGCAACGGCCAGCGCCCCGACCTCGACGGGTTCATCGCACTGGTGCAGTGGCTCGGCGCCCCCGCCGAGGAGTTCATGGTGCGTCCCGGGGCCGCCCCCGACACCGCGGAACAGCCCGCGCTGGAGACCCAGCTCGCCCTGCTCCTGCGCGCCAGGAACGACCTGACCGACGCCGATCGCGAGTACCTGCTCGACATCGTCGGCGCCACGATGCGACGCATCAAGGCGGACAGACGGGAGCGCTGACATGGCGCTGCGGCGCGGCTTCAAGGCCACGGCCCGGCGGCTCGCCGTCGACGTGCGCTCGGAGCTGGGGGTCGACACGTTCGCACCGCTCGACCCGTACGCACTCGCCGCGCTCTACGGCATCGAGGTGTTCACCCTCGACGAGCCGTGGTTGCCCTCATCGGCCGTCGCACACTTCACCGGACCCGCCGTCGACGCGTTCTCCGGCGCGCTGGTGCCGGTCGACACCGGATGCGTCATCGTCGAGAACCACACGCACGACCGCACCCGCCGCCGCTCCACGGTGGCGCACGAGATGGCCCACGTGCTGCTCGAACACGACTTCGGCGTGCTGCTCACCGTGGGCGGGTCGTGTCGCTCCGACCCGACGCGAACAGTCCAGGAGCAGGAGGCCACGGAACTCGCAGGGGAACTCCTGCTGCCCTGCGCCGCGGCCAGGACGGCCGCGTTCCGAGGGTGGACCGACGCGAGCGTGGCCCGCTACTTCCGCGTCAGCCGACGCCTGGCCCGGTGGCGCATGAACGTGACCGGTGCCCGCCGGATCGCCCGGCGGACCCGGAAACGACTGCCGGAGCCGGCCACCCGGCCGTGACGGCACCGAGCCGACGCACGCCAGGGCCGCCCTGGGCGTGGGCCAGGGCGGCCCTGGCGTGCGGTTGTCAGGTCGCCGCGCGGCTGCTGCCGTGCACTGCGATCGCGTAGATCACCACGATGTCCAGTGCGATCACCACCAGCGCCCACAGCGGGTAGGCCGGGATGAACGCCAGGTTGATGATCGCGCTGACCGCCGCCATCGCGATACCCGTGACACGGGCCCAGGTCTGTCCGGTCATCAGGCCGAGTGCCGCGGCCACCGCGACGACACCGAGGGCGAGGTGCACCCAGCCCCACGCCGTGTAGTTGACGTCGACCACGAGTCCGCTCGACGTGACGACGTAGAAGTCGTTGTTCAGCAGTGCGGTGAGGCCCACGATCACCTGGTACGCCCCGGCCAGGAACAACAGCGTGGAGGCGAAGGCGATGCCACCCATGCCGCCGCCTCGGTCCTCCCGTGCGTACGGGCTCAGGGACTCCTCCCGCGCGGATGGCCGGTAGTCCTCCTCCATCCGACCGCGCGTCTGCGGCGGTACGTGTTCCGTGCCGGTCGCATCCTGGGCCCGGGACCGGGCCTGTGACGTCTCGCTCATGCTTCCTCCCGCCTACGACCACGGATGTACTCCCACCGTGGAACGGGCGCGGCGAACGCACATCATGCACAGCGGATGAACTTCCGGCCGAGAACCTCCACCGACGGGGTCTTTGGTCCGTGGTGCCCCGATCGGGTGGTGATTACGGTCGGGCCGAGACCAGCCGAGAACCCCGCCTCGGGAGGCATTCCCGCGTTGAAGGCCACGACACGACGGCTCGACTCCACAGCGACACCGCCGACGGCGCCGACCGCAGCCCCGCGCCCGACGTCCCACCCGGCGGCCTGGGCCTGCCGGTTCGACGTCCCCGAGCTGCCTCGCCGACACGTGCACCGGCGACAGCCGCTGGAGACGTTGTCGCAGGCAGACGAGGCCGCCCTGGTGGTGGTCACGGCACCCGCGGGCACCGGCAAGACCGCGCTGCTCACGGAGTGGGTGAAGTCGGAAGGACGGTCGGGCGACACGGCATGGGTCACCTTCGACGGCCCGCCCACCGACCTCGCCGACCCGCGCGTGTTCACGTCCGCCGTGGTGCGCAGCCTGACCGGGCTGGGGGTGGACACCTCGGCCGTCCACGACGGACCGTCGGCGAGCTGGGTCCCCTCGGTGGCCTCGGCGGTCGTCGCGGCAGGACGCCGGATGTCCGTGGTGCTCGACGACCACCACCGCGTCACGGCCGACGTGGCCGACGACGTGGATCTGCTGCTGCGCCTCACCTCCGGTCGGCTCCGGCTCGTCTTCGCGGGCCGCCGCGCTCCCCGTCTGCCGCTGCACCGGTACCGGCTGGCCGGGTCGGTCGTGGAGATCGGGCCGGACGAGTTGGCCTTCGACGACGACGAGGCCGCGGCGCTGGCGGCGCCGTCGGGCGAACCACCACCGTCGAGGACGTCGGTGCGCGACTGGAACGCCTACCACGGCGGGTGGGTCGCGGGCCTCGCGTTGAGTCGCCACTCCCGGGACGACAGCCGAACGACCCCTGCGGTGGACGAGTACTTCCGTCACGAGGTGTTCGAGCCGCTTCCCACGGAACTGCGCCGCTTGCTGCTGACGACGTGCGCGGTGGACGTGTTCGACGACGATCTGGCTCGCGACGTCGCGGGCCCGGCGACCGACCGCCTGCTCCGGCTCGCCGAGACGTGCGCGTTCGCCACGACCACACCTGACGGTGATCGCTGCTATCCCGGTGTGGTGCGAGACGCGCTGCGTCGTGCACTCGCCCGCACCGACCCGCAACAGGCCGCCGTCGTCCACACGACGTGCGCGGAGTGGTTGCGCCGACGCGGTGCCATCACCGACGCCGTCCGCCAGTACGCCGCCGCACGCGCGTGGGACACGGTGAGCGACCTTCTGATCGAGGAACAACTCGTGGGCAGGCTCGTGACCGAACGGCCGGACGGCCCGCTGCACCGGGCCTGTCGACCGCTCGCCGAGACCGACACGCGGGCCGCACCGCTGGTGCGGGCGGCCCTCGCCCTCTCCGACGGTGACACGGTCGGGTGTGCGCAAGCGCTTGCGTCGGCGCGCGGGGCCGACACTGCGGCGTGCGTGGCCGCGCTCGACGCTCTCCGAGCGCGCCTGGAAGACGACGCCGACGCCGCGCTCGCCGCGACCGACACCGCGCAACACGAGCTCGGGGACCCCGGGACCGTCCCGCCCGCGGGTGCCTTGTCCGCCTCGGTGCGGGTGGCCCGCGGGGTCGCACTGCTCCGACACGGCGACGTCGACCTCGCCCGCGCGGAACTCGGGGACACGGCCGCAAGCCGCCCCGGTCGGGAACTACCCGAGACGTACGCCGACTGTCTGGCCCACCTCGCCCTCGCCGACGCCGTGGAGGGCCACCTGACGCGAGCCGAACGCACGGCCGTCGACGCGTTGGACGCCCTCGACACCGACGAGACGGCGGCGCGCTCGGCCGTGTCGTCCGTGTCGTCGGTGTCATCGGTGTCGAGGGAATCCCGGTCCTCCGTGATCCCACCGGACACGTCGCCGTTCCCGGGTCACGCGGCAGCCCACGTCGCCCTCGGGCTCGTGGCACTCGACCGCTGCGACCCGGACCTCGCCTGGCGGCACGCCATGGCAGCCGGTCCGGTGCCGGAATCGCTCACCCGGCATCTCGCGCACCGCGTCGTCGCCGGTGTGGAAGCAGCCGAAGGACACCCGGCGGCAGCCGCGAGCCGCCTGCACGCCACGATCGCCGAGGCCGCACCCACCGACCCGTGGACCACAGCGCTCCTGCGGGTCGAGTCGGCCCGGCTCGCCCTCCTGGAGGGACATCCCGACCTGGCGCTGCACGAGCTGGGCTCGCTCGGCCGGGCAGGTGACACCACGACGTCGGGTGCGCGGTCGACCACACACCCCGCCGCGGCCGTCGTGCGCGCAGCGGCGCACCTACGACGTGACGAGGACGGTCGCGCACACCAGGTCCTCACGGCGGCGACCGGCGGCTTCCCCGCCCTGCGCCCGCGCGTGGAGGCCCTGGTGGTGGAGGCCGAACGCCGCCTTCGCCACGGCTCCGCGCTGCGGGGAGCGCCCGTGCTCGACACGGCTCTGCGCCTCGCCGCTCCCGAACGGCTCCGGCTGCCGTTCCGCCAGGCGGGACCGGAGGTACGACACCTGCTGGCCAGTGACCCGCGCGGCGCCCAGCACTGGTTGCGTGGCCTCTCCGAATCCCCCGCCGCGCCGCCCGTCGAGCCGCTCACCGCCCGCGAACGTGAGGTGCTGCGCCACCTCGCCGACCTGCTCACCACCGAGGAGATCGCCGAGCTGATGGTGGTGTCCGTCAACACCGTCCGCACGCACGTGCGAGGCATCCTGCGCAAACTCGGCGTCAACCGCCGCTACGCCGCCGTGCGTCGGGCCAGGGAACTCGGTCTGCTCGACGAGTGAGCGGCAAACGAGTCGACGGCCGAACCCGGCCCTGGCCAGCGTCGCCGCCCGTGAGTCCTGTGCTGCGGACCGGACGGCTCGTCCTCGAACCGTACGAGTCGGCGGACGAAAACGCTTTCGTCACCCTGTTCGGCGAGTCGGTGTCGACACGGGAGCGGCACCGAACGACGACGCCGGGCGCCCGTCTCGGGTCACCCGGCGTCGTCACTGGTCAGCAGCGCGGAAGCGGAGGGATTTGAACCCCCGGACGGTTGCCCGTCGCTCGCTTTCAAGGCGAGTGCATTCGGCCGCTCTGCCACGCTTCCCTGCGCGCCCTAGCCTAACGTCTCAGTCCGCCAGCTCCGACAGGTGTGTGAGGACCCGGGAGAAGGCACTGCCCATCACCTTTTGCTCCTCGTCGGTCAGCAGATCCACGAAATGCGCCCGGACGCCCTGCACGTGGGTCGGGGCCGCGCGCTGCAGCAGTTGCGTGCCCTCCTCGGTGAGTTGCGCCGCGACCCCGCGACGATCACCGACCTGGCGCACCCGTCGCACCAGACCTGCCGCCTCCATGCGTCCGATCTGGTGGGACAGGCGGCTCTTCGTGGAGCCGAGCATCGTGGCCAGCTCCGTCATGCGCATCGCGCCGTCCTCGGCACCGGACAGACACACGAGGACCTCGTAGTCGATGAGGGAGACGTCCTGCCGGTCGGCGAGCTCGCGGTGCAGTCGTTGCCGGAGCATCAGCGTCGAGACGATGTAGGAGCGCCAGACCGTCATCTCGGTATCGCTCAACCACTGCGTCCCGCACGTCTCCTCACTCATGACCACGCAGAGTAGACAGTCGGCCCCACCGCGTCGGCACGGCGTCCGGGATGCAGGAAACCACGGAAAATCGTGGCCGAAACGTTGGCCCGAGTGGGTGTGAAAGTACTCCTGAGTGGGCAGCCGAATGGCAACGGATTGGCCGAATCGGGCGAGGGACCTCACCCGAGGCCCCCGGCGAGATCGGTCACCGGGAAAGGTCAGGTGGTGTGGTGACGAACGATTCCACGCGGTTGACCGTCCCGTTGCACGGACAGCGGGAGCTGTAGCCCCACGGTCGAGGTGGCTCGATCCGGCCGACCGTGAAGAAGGGCAGTCCGGGATGCGTGCGACGTTCTCGTCGGCGCGAACGGTGGGAATTCCGGATGCGCCGCTGGCGTCCGGACGAACACCGATCCCTCCGGTGCAACCGCATTTCGCACGAAAACCTCGGTAAGCAACCCGGGTGCGGGTGGCAGCTCCCTGCCTCCCCGCACCCGGGCTTCGTGCTGTGTGCCTCGATCAGCT
This sequence comes from Saccharomonospora sp. NB11, assembly GCF_015910535.1. Classification (GTDB taxonomy): domain Bacteria; phylum Actinomycetota; class Actinomycetes; order Mycobacteriales; family Pseudonocardiaceae; genus Saccharomonospora. Next base: position 48,397 of record NZ_JACBJG010000003.1, read on the forward strand.
GATCAGGCGGTCACCACCGCGTGGTGGTCGTCCGCGGCAGTGGTGGCCATGACGCTCTGGGCCGACCGCTGCTGGGCGATCTTGGCGCGGTTCTTGGTCGTCTCCGGCGCGATGCCGTTGACGTCCTCGGTGCTGAGCGCGTACGTGCCGATCACGTACGCCATGGCGTCGGCGTTGCGGTCGAGCGCGACCCGGTCGACGTTGCCGAGGTCGTCGCACGCCTGGTGGTAGCACGAGTCGTAGGCTTCACCGGCGGTGCCGCCCCACAGCTCGGCCTCCTCCTCGGTCTTGATGCCCTCGGCACCCGTGAACAGACCACCGGCCGGGATGCCCACGGCGATGAACTCGCCGTAGTCGGAACGGCCGTCGAAGTCCTTCTCGCCGGTCGCGACGCCGACCTCGTTCTCGAGGTAGTCGACGAACGCCTGCTCGATCTGGGCCGAGCCGTACGGGCCGGGGCCCGAACCCTCCTGCGCGGAGTCGTCACCGTCGTACACGAAGTAGCCCGCGTTCGGCGAGCCGATCATGTCGAAGTTCAGGTACAGCGCGATGTCGAGCTGCTGCTCGAAGGTCAGCGAGTTGACGTAGTAGGTCGAGCCGACGAGACCGAACTCCTCGGCGCTCCACCACGCGAACCGCACCGCGTTGTTGACCTTCGGCTTCGACCCCATCGAGAGCGCGGTCTCCAACAGCGCCACCGAACCGGTGCCGTTGTCGTTGATGCCGGGGCCCGCCGGGTCGCTGTCGAGGTGCGCGCCCGCCATGACGACGTTGTCCTTGCGGCCGGTCTGGGTCTCGGCGATCACGTTGTAGGTGGTGCGCTCCTCCATGAGGGCGCGCAGCTCCAGGGTGATCTCCTGACCGTCGAGCGCGGCCAGCGCCTCACCATCGGCCTGCGTGATGCCGCCGGCGGGCACGTAGTTGTCGTCGACCTCGCCGAGGGTGCCGTTGACCGGGCCGTCCTCGTTGTTGTAGACGAGCACAGCCGCGGCTCCCGCCTCGGCGGCGGCCAGGTTCTTCTCGGCGAAGGTGCACGAGCCACGCTGCACGAGCGCGATCGCACCGGTCACGTCGCCGTAGTCGGAGACCTCGCAGCCCGGGGTGTCGTCCGGCTCGATCGCGGCGATCGGCGCGGTGAGCCCACCCTCCTCGGTGGACGGGCTGTAGCTCATGATCGTCACGGGAATCTCGGCACCGTCGGCGACGAGCTTCTCAGCCAGGGTCTCGGAGTAGTAGAACGGGAACTCCTGGCGCGTCACCTCGAACCCGGCCTGCTCCAGCTTCGTGGCGACGTACTCGGCCGAGGCGTCGTAGCCCGGGGTGCTCGCCGCGCGGGTGCCGTCGTTGGCGTCGGCGATCCGCTGCAAGGCGATGAGGTGCCGGTTCATCTTCTCGAGGCTGACCTGCTTGGTCAGCCGTTCGGGAAGCTTGGTGTCGGCCTTCGGCGCAGCGGCGGCCGTGCCGGCGGCACCGACCAGCGCCAGGCTGACGCACGCGGCCATGGCGACGGCGGGTCTCAACCTCGCACGCACAGATGACATATGCAATTCCCCTTCGTCACAGAGAATGGTCACTTTTATTCCTTCCGGGCGGAAAATCAAGGACCGTTGGTAGGAACGTGGTCGGCCAGCGTCCGTACGGTGACATAGAGTCGACCCATGCGCGCGATCATGATCCACGAATCGGGTGACCCTGACGTTCTTTCCTTGGCCGAGGTCGACGATCCGAGCGCGGGCCCGGGCGAGGTCGTGATCGATGTCGCGGCGACCGCATTGAATCGGGCCGACATTCTGCAGCGGCAGGGCCACTATCCGCCGCCTCCCGGCGCGAGCGACATCCTCGGTCTGGAGTGCTCGGGCACGATCGCCGAGGTCGGCGAAGGCGTCACCGACTGGCAGGTCGGCGACCACGTGTGCGCGTTGCTGGCCGGAGGTGGCTACGCGGAGAAGGTGGCCGTCCCCGCGGGCCAGTTGCTGCCCGTTCCCGGTGAGGTGGAGCTCGTGGCCGCCGCGGCGCTGCCCGAGGTGGCGTGCACGGTGTGGTCGAACCTCGTCATGACGGCCCGGCTGGCCGAGGGCGAGACGCTGCTCGTGCACGGCGGTGCCGGGGGTATCGGCACTCACGCCATCCAGGTCGGCAAGGCCCTCGGCGCGACGGTGGCCGTCACCGTGGGCTCCGACGACCGCGCCGAACGATGCCGTCAGCTCGGTGCCGATCTCGCCGTCAACTACCGCGAGCAGGACTTCGTGGAGGTCGTGAAGGCCGAGTTCGGCGGCGCCGACGTCATCCTCGACAACATGGGTGCCGCCTACCTGGACCGCAACGTCGACACGCTGACCGAGGGCGGCAGGCTCGTCGTCATCGGCATGCAGGGCGGCCGCAAGGGCGAGCTGAACCTCGCCAAGCTGCTCGGCAAGCGTGCCAGCGTCACCGCCACCGCCCTGCGCTCCCGGTCGCGGGAGCAGAAGGCGGAGATCGTCGCCGACGTGCGGGAGCACCTGTGGCCGCTGGTCGAGTCCGGTGTCGTGCAGCCGGTGATCGGCGAGGTCTTCCCGCTGTCCCGCGCGAACGACGCGCACCGGGCGCTCGAAGCGGGTGGCGTCCTCGGCAAGATCCTGCTGACCGTGCGCTGAGCCGTTCCCCGGTCAGTCGCGCAGCTCCTCCAACGCACGCACGAGCTGATTGACCTCGAAGACGTTCGAGTAGTGCGCGAGCCCGATGCGTACGGCACCACCGACCTCGCCCACTCCGAGCGCGGCGAAGACCCCGGTGGTGCCCTCGTCGGCGAACGCGCACACGTTGCGCGACGCCAGATGTCGCACCACGTCGGCAGCCTTGCGTTCGGCGACCGTGAACGCGAGCGAAGGAATGCGGCGCGTGGCGCTGCCGATGACCATCACGTGCGGCAGGCCGTGGAGTTCCGTCGAGAGCTGCGCGAGCAGTCCCGCGTGGTACGACTTCGCGGAGCCCAACGACGTGAGCAGGCGTTCCCGGCGGGCACCCGAGGCGGCGTCGTCGAGCCCGGCGAGATAGTCCACCGACGCCACGACGCCCGCCAGCAGCGGGTACGCGTGCGGCCCGAGTTCCAGTCGTTCGGCACCCGTGGCCAGCGGGTCGAGCGCGCGGCGCGGGATCTGCTCCAGCAGATCGCGGTCACGGAAGACGAGGGCTCCCACGGCCGGGCCACCCCACGCCTGCGCGGACAACACCACGACGTCCGCACCGAGCGCGTCGAGATCGAGCGGCACGAACGGAGCCGCGTAGGTCGCGTCCACGACCACGATCGCGCCCGCCTTCTTCGCGATCTCCACGACCGTCGCCACGTCCGGGCGGGTGCCGACGGACCCGGAGGCGCACGTCAGCGACACCGCCTTCGTGCGCGGCCCCACGAGGTCCTCGTACTGCCAGGCGGGAAGCTCGCAGGTCTCGATGTCGATCTCGCCCCACTGCACCTTGCCGCCGACCCGCTTCATCGCCCGTTCCCACGGCGCGATGTTGGCCTGCTCGTCGAGTCGCGACAGCACCACCTCGTCGCCGAGCGTCCAGGTGTCCGACAATGCGTCCACCAGCCGGTCGAGCAGCACGGTGGCGCTGGAGCCGAGCACCACGGTGTCGGGGTCCGCCCCGACGAGGTCGGCGATCGCGCGTCGCGCAGCCGCCACGATGCTCTCCGCGCGCTCGGAGGCCGGGAAGACGCCACCGGGCCCGGAGACGGGTGCCCGCATCGCCGTCGACACCGCCGACGCGACCTGTTCGGGCACCAACATTCCGGCCGAACCGTCGAAATGAATCCAGCCGTCACCCAAAGCGGGAAACAACCCACGTATCCGAGCGACGTCGAACGCCATGCCGACACCGTACGGACCAGTAATTTCGCAGCGCGTTCGGGGTTGGCGTCGAGCAGGTCGGGCCCCCTGGCGACGCCACTATCCTGGGAGGGGCAGCGAGGGCGTCGCGAACAACCTCAGGATGGAGCCCATGACGGAGCCGAACGCACACAACAGCCAGCCGGACAACGCGCAGCACGTCGTGGTGGTCGGACCCGACGGATCGCCGGTGGGTGCGGCCCGGATCGACGCCGATCAGGAGCGGACCGAGTCGGTCGGCGACATGGTGGAGGAACCCGCCAAGGTCATGCGGATCGGCACCATGATCAAGCAGTTGCTGGAGGAGGTGCGCGCCGCACCGCTCGACGACGCCAGCCGCAACCGGCTCCGCGAGATCCACGCGACCTCGATCAAGGAGCTGGAGCAGGCACTGGCGCCCGAGTTGCAGGAGGAGCTGGAACGCCTCGTCGCGCCCTTCACCGACGACAGCACGCCGTCCGACGCCGAGTTGCGCATCGCGCAGGCACAGTTGGTCGGCTGGCTCGAAGGCCTGTTCCACGGCATCCAGACCGCCCTGTTCGCGCAGCAGATGGCGGCCCGGGTGCAGTTGGAGCAGATGCGGCGGGGTCTGCCGCAGGGCGGTCACGGCCACAGCCACGGCGACTCCCACAGTCCGAGCCTGGGCAGCACCGGCCAGTACCTCTGACGCCGAGAACACGAGGGTCGTCCCGAAGGGGCGGCCCTCTTCTCGTGTGCGCCGACGTCACCCGGCCCTGCTGCTCACCAGCCTCGCGGCCTCGTCGAGCACGCGCGCCGCGCCGAGGCCGTCCACGGCTGCGGCGGCGGCCGAAGCCATCGCCCGACGCCGTCGAGCGTCGCTGAGCAGGTCCGCCAGCACGGCCGACGCCGTGTCGGAGGCGTCGAGCTCCTGCGCCCGGCCGAGTCCCACGGCGAGCCCCTGTTCCACGGCGGCGTGGTAGCCGGCCTCCTGGTTGTCCACGAGCAACACGAGCGCCGTCGGAACCCCGATGCAACACGCCTCCAACAGCGTGACTCCCGCCGCGCTCACCACGAGGTCTGCCCCAGCCAGCCGCTCCGGAAGCCGGGTGTCCGGTGTGGACACCGAGAAGCGCTGTCCCTCGCCGGGTTCGGGAACCTCGGGGTCACCGTGCGCCACGACCTCGGCCTCGAACGGCCGACCGGTGTCCCGCAACACCCGCAGCACTCGCGTGACCTCCTCCCGCCACACCGCCGCGCCACCGAGCACCACCACGACACGAGGCACGTCGGCGTCCTCGTGCGACTCGGCCCGACGCCGCCTGGCCTGCCGTACCTGCTCGCGCAACGGGGCGTGGCGCGCGCCGCGCAGCACCACGGGGGACCCGTCGTCCGGGCGGGGCAGGTCGTGGAGCTCCGACTCCACGACGACGTCGGCCTGCCTGCGACCGAACGTGCGGCTCTCCAGCGACACCAGCACCACGCCGTCGGCGGCGAGTGCGGCCCGCTGCTCAGCGATCCCGTAGTGGTCCACCAGCACGACGTCGGCCCCGACGGTCCGCGCGAGCGCCGGGAGCGCGCCGTCGTCACCCGGGTCGGTGGGAGGCACCACCACGACCCCGAGCGCGGCGAACTGTTCGGCAAACCAGTCGGCCCCCGTCAGACTGCCCGAGAACGTCACGCGCCAGCCTCGGGCGCTCGCCTCCTCGGCGAAGGCCACCATCCGCGACACGTGCCCGACGCCGATCGTCGGCGAGGCGTCGGCCCGCAACAGCAGATGTGTCATGCCACGACCTCCTTCTGCTCGACGTGCGCGTTCAACGCCACGAGATCCGGGCGGGCACGCAGCAGCGCCACCACGTCCCGCCACGCGAACGGACCGTCGCCGTGTCGTCGGGACAGCTCGCGCACGAGCGCGTCGAGCAACGCCCAGTCGTCCTCGGTGTCGAGGGTGACGCGCAGGTCGTCGGCCCTCGGGGCCACCACCACACCGGCACAGGCGTAGGTCTCGACGTCGTGTGCCACGCCGTAGGTGACGTGCTCGCGGTGCGGGCCCTCCGGCTGCCGCGCCTGGTCCACGAGCACCGGCGTGCGCACGAGTTCGGCGTCGAAACCGCGTGGCAACGTGCGCAGCAGCGTCGTGCTCACGTAGTCGAGTTCCGGCTGCGCCCGCCACATCCCGACGACCTGCGCCAACACCGCGGGATCGTGCAGGGGGCAGTCGGCGGTCAGCCGCACCACCGCGTCGGCCGGGTGTCGCTCGCACGCCACCAGGAACCGCGCGAGCACGTCGTCGAGCGGACCGCGCACCACGTCCACCCCGTGACGACGGGCCTCCTCGTCGACGGCGTCGTCGTCGGCCTGCTCGGAGGTGGCGACCACCACACCGTCCACCCCGCGCGTCGCGCGAGCGGCGCGGATCACCCACCCCAGCACGGAAAGTTCGCCCAGCGTGCGGAGCACCTTGCCCGGCAGACGGCTCGACGAGGCCCGCGCCTGGATCACGACGTTCACGGTCGGCGACGACGACATGAGTGACATGATGTCGGTCGGCAACATCGCAACATCGCGGAGGTAGGGATGGCCGAGCTCGACGGGTCCAGCATCTTGCTCACCGGAGGAACGGGCTCGTTCGGCAAGGCGTTCATCGACTACGCCCTCACCGAACTGAACCCCCGTCGGCTCGTGGTGCTCTCGCGGGACGAACTGAAGCAGTACGAGGTGCGGCAGAAGTTCGGCGACGACCCCCGGCTGCGGTGGTTCATCGGCGACATCCGCGACCGGCGCAGGCTGGAACGCGCCATGCACGGCGTCGACTACGTCGTCCACGCCGCCGCGTTGAAGCAGGTCGACACCGGCGAGTACAACCCGTTCGAATTCGTCCAGACCAATGTCGTCGGATCGCAGAACGTCATCGAGGCGGCCATCGACACGGGTGTGAAGAAGGTCGTCGCGTTGTCCACCGACAAGGCGTCGAGCCCCATCAACCTCTACGGCGCCACGAAGCTCTGCGCCGACCGCATGTTCATCAGCGCCAACCACTACGCCGCCGCGCATCCCGCCCGGTTCGCCGTGGTGCGCTACGGCAACGTGATGGCCTCGCGCGGCAGCGTGATCCCGTTCTTCCGCTCGCTGGCGGAGCGGGGCGAGTCGCTGCCGATCACGCACAAGGAGATGACCCGTTTCTGGATCACCCTGCCGCAGGCGGTGAAGTTCGTGGTCGACTCCTTCGACCTCATGAAGGGCGGTGAGCTGTACGTGCCGCGTATCCCCAGCATGCGCCTGGTCGACCTCGCCCAGGCCATCGCCCCGGGAAGCCCGATGCACGAAGTCGGCATCCGCCCCGGCGAGAAGCTGCACGAGGAGATGATCGCCCCCGACGACTCGCGCCGGACGATCCGGCTCGGCGACCGCTACGTCGTGCAGCCGCACATCGCTGGCTGGGGTTACGAGCCGCCCGCGGACGGCGAACCGGTGCCCGAGGGCTTCTCCTACCGGTCCGACACCAACGACCTCTGGCTGTCCACCGACGACATCAAGGAACTGATCGCCGCGCATGAGTGACTTCCTGCCCTACGGCCGACAGTCGGTCACCGACGAGGACATCGCCGCCGTCGCCGAGGTGTTGCGCGGCGACTGGCTGACCACCGGCCCGGCGGTCACCCGCTTCGAGGCCGACCTCGCCGAGCACACCGGCGGCACCCCGGCCGTGGCCGTCACCTCCGGCACGGCCGCGCTGCACGTCGCCTACGCCGCCGCCGGGATCGGTCCCGGCGACGAGGTGGTGACCAGCCCGCTCACCTTCGTCGCCACGGCCTCCACGGCCGCCCTCCACGGCGCGACGGTGGTGTTCGCCGACGTCGAACCCGACACCGGGAACCTCGATCCCGCCGCCGCCCGCGCGGCCGTCACCGACCGCACGAAGGTCGTCGCCGCCGTCGACTACGCGGGACACCCTGCCGAACTCGACGCCCTGCACGAGGTCGCCGATACCGCCGGTGCGTTGCTGCTGGAGGACGCGGCCCACTCCATCGGCGGCAGGTGGAAGGGCAGGCCCGTCGGCTCGCTGGCCGATCTGACCACGTTCTCGTTCTTCGCCACCAAGAACCTCACCACCGCCGAGGGCGGCGCGGTGGTGAGCCCGGTGCCCGAGCTGGTGGACCGCGCCCGCGCGTTCCGCAACCACGGCCTCGTGCGCGACCGCGACCGCCAGCGCCACCCCGACGAGGGGGCGTGGCACCAGGAGGTGCACGCGTTCGGCCTGAACTACCGGCTCCCCGACGTGCTGTGTGCGCTGGGGTCCAGCCAGCTTCGTCGCCTCGCCGCGTTCAAGCGGCGCCGGGCCGAACTGCACGCGCGATACGACGAGGGGCTGCGCGACGTCGCCGGTGTGCTCACGCCGGTGTGCCGTGCCGACGCCGACCCGCTGTGGCACCTCTACCCGCTGCGCGTGCTCGACGGCCGACGCAGGGAGTTGTTCGACCACCTGCGGGCCCAGGGCATCGGCGTGCAGGTCAACTACATCCCCGCCTACTGGCACCCCGTGTTCGAGGACCTCGGGTATCGGCGCGGACTGTGTCCGAACGCGGAGGCGTACTACGCCCAGGAGATCTCGCTGCCGCTGTTCGCCGATCTCACCGATGCCGACGCCGATCGCGTGATCGACGCCGTGCGTTCGTTCTTCGGCGTCTGAGGCCCTACAGCAGATCCCAGGTCAGCGGCGTGCCCTTGGGAGCGTCGACACGGAACGTCCGCCCCAACACGGTGCGGATCTCGGCGGGCGGCAGACCACCGGCGGGGCGGATCGACCGCACGTTCCGCTCGGTCACCGGCTCGCCCGCGCGCACGTCCTCCACGACGTACAGCGAGCGGCGCAGGCGCAGGCCCTCCTCTTCGCTGCGCTTCGGGCCGATCGTGGTGGTGCCCAGCGCCTCCCACGCCCGCCGCGTCTCGGTGACGAGTGCCGCCACCTCGTGCGGTTCCAGCGAGAACGCCGAGTCGACCCCGCCGTCGTCGCGGGCGAGTGTCACGTGCTTCTCCACCGCGCACGCGCCGAGCGCCACCGCCGCCACGGGAGCGCCGATGCCGGGCGTGTGGTCGGACAGCCCCACGACCGTGCCGAAGGTCTGGGCCAGCACGGGCAGCGACCGCAGGTTGCTGTCGCTCGGCGGCGCCGGGTAGGAGGCGGTGCAGCCCAACAGCAGGATCTGGTCGTTGCCGGCCTCGCGCGCCGTGCGCACGGCGGCGTCGATCTCCCCCACGCTCGCCATGCCCGTGGAGATCACCAGCGGCTTGCCCGTGCGCGCGCACAGTTCGATCAGGGGCAGGTCCACGATCTCGGACGACGCGATCTTGTACGCGGGCGCGTCGAGCGATTCGAGCAACTCCACCGCGGTGGGGTCGAACGGGCTGGAGAACACCTCCAGCCCCCGCTCCCGGGCGTGCGCGAACAGCTTCTCGTGCCACTCCCAGGGCGTGTGCGCACGCTCGTACAGCCGGTACAGGTTCTCCCCGCTCCACAGCTCGTGGTCCTCGCTGAGCCGGAACGCGGGCGTGTCGACGTCGATCGTGATCGTGTCGGGGCGATAGGTCTGCAACTTCACGGCCTGCGCACCGGCGTCCGCCACGGCGTCCACGATGGCGAGAGCGCGCTCCAGGCTGCCGTTGTGGTTGCCCGAGACCTCCGCGATCACGAACGGCTCGTGGTCGGGCCCGATCTCGTGGCGGCCGATGCGAATCGAGGTCATCACCCATCTCCCAACGCGACTGCCTTGCGCAACAGCAGGAAGTCGTCGGCGTCGCCGTCGGCGAACTCGTACCCGGCCGAGCGGAACAACGCCACCGACGCCGCGTTGTCGCGGTGCACGGTCGCCAGCACGGTACCCGGTGAGCGACGACGCCGAAGCTCCCGCTCGCCCTCCGCGAGCACGAGCCCGGCCAACCGCCTGCCCCGGTGTTCCGGGGCCACCGCGATGCTGACCTCCCACTCGTGCGCGTCGAGTCGGTCGAACCGCACCGTCCCGACCGGCGTGGCCTCGGGCTCCTCGGCGACGAACAGCACCCGATCGTCCGAGGCCAACACCCCACGCAGCCACCGCACGTGGTCGTCGAGCGCGACCTCATCCGAGTTCCGCGACCAGCGCCGGGTGACCGGGTCGTTGCGCCACCGCAGCAACAGCTCGGCGTCGGCCTCCACGGCCGGGCGAAGTCGCAGCCGGGGCCGCCCCTCAGTCATGCGCCGGCTGCTGCGTCCGTTCCTCCAGGACCCGCAACCGGTCCTCGTACCGCGCGATGCCCGCGAGCCGGACCCGGATCTGGGCGTGCTGCCGCTGGATCTCCTCGATCAACGTGCGGGCTTCGGCCACCTGCTGATCGTCGCTGGGCGGGACCAGGGAGAACCGCTCCCGCAGGTCCTCCAGTTGGGCCTCCTGGGCCGCCACGTGCGGGATCAGTCGCTGCACCTCGCCGGAGGTCCAGAGCAGGTCACCTCGCACCCGTTCCAGCCCGGCCTCCAGCTCGTCCAACCGACGCCGGTGGTCGATCGTGCAGTGCTCCTGCTCGGTGATCCGGGCCTCGTGGTCGTCCAACCGGCCACGGGTCATGTCCCCGATCCGGAAGTCCACGAAGCGCGCGAGTCTGTCGCCGAGCCGGGAGCGAAGCAGGGACAACGGGTTCGTCGAGGTCATCAGTCGGTTTCCTTCGGTGCGAGAGGGGATCGCGTGAACAACGTCTGGCGGGGATCAGCGCAACAGCCGGGCCGAGCCCTCGTCGAGCCACGACTGGAGAAGCTTGCCTTCGAGGCTGATGCGGTGTTCGGGGCCGACGATGCACGAGTCGCCCGCAGCGTGCTGCCACGACGTCTGCGTCGGGTCGTCCACGAAGGAGAAGCCCGACAGCACGAGGTCGGCGTCGGGGAACGACGACTTCGCGATCCACGCCGCCATCGTGCCCGTGGTGGCCCACGCCGCTTCCTCGCGACTGGGCAGGCCCATCGCCTCCGACAGCGGCAGCGTCACCTCGCGGTTCGACACCGGCACGAACCCCAGATCGGCCGGCCACCACCCGGGGATGTCCTCCGGCTCCCAGTGCAACCGGCCCGGCTCCACCATGAGATACAGGCGCGAGCGGTAGTTCGAGAACACGAACTTCGTGGCACGCAGAGCACGGTTGAACACCACGACGTGGGTCTTCGAGCCCACGGTCGGCGGCTGACCGGGCTCGTCGCACACGAAACCGTTCACCCGGATCACCAGGTCGCAGGAGTCGATGGCCTCGGCGCGAGCGGCGTCCGGAGCGAGCGGCTGGTTCCCCACGACGGCCACGGACCGCGGGTCGGGCCGGTCCGCGTACACCTGAAGCAGCTCGACCATCAGGCTGGACGTGAGGACTCCCGAAGTCATGCGGCGGAAGTTATCAGGACTCGCCTGTGTGTGCTCCACGTACACCCGCCATTGACACAGCGTGGTGACCCGCCCGCATCGCCGCCGACGTCCCCACCCGCTTCACACGGACCTCACTCCGGAGCCACGTCCGCACTGCCTGCGACGACGGACCGGGAAACGCCCCAGCACGACGTTCAGGCAGACCGCGCGATCGGCCTGCACGGACGCAAGTACCCTCATATGCCGTGCACGCCACCAGCACCGTCGACCCCACAGAGACGACATCCATGAAGACGGCACCACCCACCTCGGACAGCCGGACCTTCGGCCGCGCTCTGTCGGATCTCAGAAACGGCTTCAAGCAGCCCGAACTCTGGGGCCACCTGGCCTGGCAGGACATCAAGCAGCGCTACCGGCGATCGGTACTCGGACCGCTGTGGATCACCATCAGCATGGGTGTCACGGCGCTCGGTCTGGGCCTGCTGTACTCCCAGCTCTTCGGCGCGTCCGTCGGCACCTTCCTGCCCTACATCACCACGGGCTTCATCGTCTGGAACTTCATCCTCGGTTGTCTCACCGAGGGCACCGACACGTTCATCGCGAACGAGGGCCTGATCAAGCACCTGCCCGCACCGCTGTCGGTGTATGCACTGCGGACCGTGTGGCGACAGAGCATCATGTTCGCCCACAACATGGTCATCTACTTCATCGTGGTCGCCATCTTCTGGAGCGACATCACGACGCCGAACTACACGATGACCGAGGACGGCATGTCGCACCCGGGCCTGAACTGGGACGTCCTGCTCGCCATCCCGGGCTTCGCCCTGCTCGCCCTCAACGCGGGCTGGGTGGTGCTGCTGTTCGGCATCGCGTCCACCCGCTTCCGCGACATCCCGCAGGTCGTGTCGAGCCTGATCAACCTGCTGTTCTTCATGACGCCGATCGTCTGGACGACCGACATCCTGAAGGACAAGTTCGGGGGCACGGCCGACTGGCGTGACTGGGTCGCCGAGTTGAACCCGCTGTACCACTTCATCCAGGTCGTGCGAGCGCCGCTCATCGGCAACGCGGTGAGCTGGCACCACTACGCCGTCGTCGGTGGCATCACCGTCGTCGGCTGGCTGCTCGCGCTCGTGGTCATGCGCAACTACCGTGCCCGCGTCTCGTATTGGGTGTGACAAAAATGATCAGCATTGACGTTGAGAACGCCTACGTCGACTTCCCGATCTTCGACGCGAAGACACGGTCGCTGAAGAAGCGAGTCCTCGGCAAGGTCGGCGGGAAGATCGGCACCGAGAGCCGGGTCCCGATCATCGAGGCGTTGCAGGACATCAACCTGTCGCTCAAGAGCGGCGACCGCGTGGCCCTCGTCGGCCACAACGGCGCGGGCAAGTCCACGCTGCTGCGGCTGCTGTCCGGCATCTACGAACCCACCCGCGGCGCCGCCAGGGTGCGCGGCCGGGTGGCGCCCGTGTTCGACCTCGGTGTCGGCATGGACCAGGAGATCTCCGGCTACGAGAACATCTTGATCCGTGGTCTGTACCTGGGCATGTCGCGCAAGGAGATGGAGAAGCGGATCGACGACATCGCCGAGTTCACCGAGCTCGGCGACTACCTGTCGATGCCGCTGCGCACGTACTCGACAGGTATGCGCGTGCGCCTCGCGCTCGGCGTCGTGACCTCCATCGACCCGGAGATCCTGTTGCTCGACGAGGGCATCGGCGCCGTCGACGCGGCGTTCCTCAACAAGGCGCGCGACCGCCTCGTCGATCTCGTGAACCGGTCGGGTCTGCTCGTGTTCGCCTCCCACCAGGACGATCTGCTGCTGGAGCTGTGCACGTCGGCCATCTGGATGGACGAGGGCCGCATGAAGATGCAGGGCTCGCTGCGCGAGGTCCTCACCGCCTACAAGGGCAGGGATCCGTTCGAGAACGTCAGCCAGGAGACGCTCGACCGGATCGACCAGGCGTCGGCGACGAGCGGTGCGTGACGTGGAGGACAAGCGCTTGCCGGAAGGTGCCGTGGTGGCCGTGGTGGTCACCCGACACCGTCGTGACCTGCTCGCTGACTCCCTGAAGGTGCTCGCTGCCCAGACCCGTCCCGTGGACCACCTGGTGGTGGTGGACAACGGTCCGGACCAGCCCGCGAAGGACGTGGTCGAGAACTGCGGCCTGCCGTCGACGTACCTGCCGTCGCACCACAACCTCGGCGGTGCAGGCGGTTTCGCGCTGGGCATGCTGCACGCGCTCGCGATGGGCGCCGACTGGGTGTGGCTGGCCGACGACGACGGCCGCCCCGCCGACGAGAACGTGCTCGCGGTGCTGTTGGAAGAGGCGGAGCGGCGCAACCTCGCCGAGGTGTCGCCGGTGGTGACCAGCATCGACGCGCCCGAGACGTTGGCGTTCCCACTCCGGCGGGGCCTGACGTGGAAGCGCTCGACGGCCGAGCTGGGCACCGACTTCCTGCCCGGTATCGCGTCGCTGATGAACGGCGCGCTGTTCCGCGCGTCGACGCTGGACGTGACGGGCGTGCCGGACCTGCGGCTGTTCGTCCGCGGTGACGAGGTGGAGATGCACCGCAGGCTCGTGCGTTCGGGGCTGCCGTTCGGCACGTCGCTGCGCACCGCCTACCTGCACCCGAACGGCTCGGACGAGTTCAAGCCCATGCTGGGCGGCCGCTTCCACGCGCAGGACCCGGAGAACGAGGTCAAGCGCTACTACACCTACCGCAACCGGGGTTTCCTGCTGTCGCAGCCCGGTATGCGCAAGATCGGCGCGCTGGAGCTGGTGCGCTTCGGCCTGTACTTCATGGCCGTGAAGCGCGACCCGAAGGCGTTCGCGCAGTGGCTGCGCCTGGTGCGGCAGGGCCGCAAGGAACGTTTCTTCCGTTACTGAGTGTTCGTGACGGCGGGGCGTGGTCGCAGCGGCCACGCCCCGCCGTTGTCGTCAGTGCAGTTTCGGGGCGACGAGGTCGGCCATCTTGCGGGCCGTGGGGCAGTTCTGCGTGGGGTTCGGCATCGCCACGGTGATGTCGATGGTGCCGGTCTGTTTCTTCCTCGACGGCTCTTTGAAGACGGGCATCGTCACGGTGCAGGTGCGGTCGTCTTCACTTTCCTTGAACGACCGTCCCGACGCGGTCCTACCGGCGCGCTGACCTTGGTCGGGATCCGCGGGCCGGTATCGCACCTTGTGATTGACCGTGATGTTGAGCTGCGGCCTCAGCGTGGTCTGGTAGGGCTCGGTGGTGTGGTTGAGCCAGTGGCACCTGGTCGCGTTCTTCCCGATTCTGCTTCTCGTGTGGTCGCGGTAGTCGCCGAACGACGCGAGCTCGGACTCGGTCAGGACGGTGCAGGGGTTGACGCTCTTGCTCGTGGCGAAGAACGAGCATCCGGACATCAGGATGCCGACGGCGGAGATCAGCGCGATCGTCCGGCCGCCACGCCGGCGGTGTGTCAAGACGTGCCTTTCGGGAGTGTGAGCCGACGGCGGTCGGCGTGAAACAGCGGACACACCGCGAGGGGTGTGTCCGCTGTCTGTGTGAGTCGGGTCAGGCGCCGATCACCGGCGGCGCGGTGCGCTGGCTGGTGCCGAAGACGTCGTCGGGGTCGGCTTCCACGAGGTAGGTGGGACGCTGGTGTTCGGCGTCGTCGCCACCCTGACCGCCCTTGCCCGCGCCGCCGCCCATGGGGGCGCCCATGCCACCACCGCGGGCGGCTGCGGCCGCACCGGGTGCCGCGCCACCACCGGGTCCGGCGCCCATGGGTCCGCCCATAGGCTTGGCACCGCTAGCAGCACCCGCACCGGGGCCCGCGGCACCTCCGGCACCACCGCCGGGCCCGAAGCCACCCGAGAGGCGGCCACCGCCACCGCCACCACCGGGGCCGAAACCACCACCGCCGCCCATGGGCATCGGCATGCCCCCACCGCCGGGGCCGAACTGGCTGCGGTTGTTCCGCTGCCCGGGCGGAGGCATGTTCGGCGGCCTACCCGGCGCCCATCCCGACGGCCGTGTCGTGTTCGGAGGCTTCACACCGGTGTTGACGCCGGGAGCGAGCGGAGGCGCGGACCCACCGGGCGACGACGGCACGTTCACCGGCCCGCCACCCGTGGGCACGTTGCCCCCGTTGGACCCGGCGGGCCCACCGGTGAAGCCGGACGTACTGGTGCGCGGCTCGTTGATCGAAATGACGCCGCTGGGGCTCGTGTCGCCAGACCCGCTCGCGCCGTTGAACTTCGGCGGCTCGGCGAAAACGGGCTGCTTGTTGCCCGCTTGGTACAGGTCGCCATCGTACTGAGTCATGACCTGCGCAGCTTCTTCGTGCGCGGCCTGACTCTTGTGCATTTTCTCGATGGTCTGGTCGACCTGGTCATGGAAGGTGAAGGGGTTCAGGCTCCAGTTGTCCATCTCCTGTTCCATGTTGAACGGGATGGGCTCTGGCATGCTGTCTCGTGCCCGGGTGGCAGCTTCAGCTTCTTCTGAGATGATGCGGGAGGCGAGTTCAGCATTCTCGGAGTTGGCATCTGCCCATGTGCTCAGACTCGTGAAGTAACCGTGGGCATTGTCAGCCGCGCCGCCTTCCCAGCCCTGCTTCGACTTGCCGACAGCTTCGTTGAGCTCGTTCGAAAGGTCGAAGAAGAGCTGTTTCAGGTCGTCGTATCCATCCTTATAGGACGTGATTCCCTCAGCTTTGATGACCTCGACATCTTGCTTCAGCTTCTGATGGTCTATTGCCGGGTAATTATTGTCAGAAGGCGGGATGCCGTCCATGAACTCTCGATCACCGGACTGCAACTCACCAATCCGTTGATCGTTATATTTGTCGGCATCGGCGCCAGCTCGCAACATGCCAATAAGACCAGAGTATTGGGGATCCCCGGTAGACGCCAGATAGAGCGGCAACGAGTCTTGATGCAGCTGCGCTCTCTGCTCTTCAGATAGAGCCGGCGGCTGCTGCCCGGACATCAGGTAAGCATTTACCCGACCCGGTGGCCATGACACAAATTCGTCCGGCGTTGGCGTTTTCCCACTCACTTCTCCCACACTACTCACCCCAGAGGAAGCTTCTCGTCAATAATGTCGACCAACTCATCGGTGATCGAGCAAGCGCTGTCGAGCTCAACCATCGACACAATGACGTCTACGCGGGCGCTTTCACCCACCGCCATGGCTACGACGCAACCATCCTCATTGGAAGTACGTACGATGCTTCGACCTGAGCCAGCCTTCCCGGTCTGGAGACCGCCTCCAAGATCCGGAAGAACATCTACTCCTGCTTCATCTTCGATGATGAGGTCCACGAGGGGCACCTTCTCGGAGGCTCCGTCGCGATCAGCCTGCCACCTGCAGTTGCGCCCAGTACCATAATCTCGATACTCCCCAGGGCCGAATTCTCCGAAGCGATTCAATTCGGCGCCATCAAGGAGAGAGCATGGATCCATTTGCTCTAGCGAGCTGCCCTCTCTGCTCCCACCTGGACTTGACTCACCCGTAGGCGTATTCATATCTTCACTGTGGCCGGTGGGCGAGGCCGAACCAGGTTCAGTATCA
Organism: Saccharomonospora sp. NB11; assembly: GCF_015910535.1. Taxonomy (GTDB): domain Bacteria; phylum Actinomycetota; class Actinomycetes; order Mycobacteriales; family Pseudonocardiaceae; genus Saccharomonospora. The sequence continues at coordinate 65,150 of NZ_JACBJG010000003.1, forward strand.
GCACAACCAACTAAGAAAAGAAGCGAGAGTAGAGGAAGAACGATGGCACCGCGACGCCTAGCGCACATAATCAAACCTGCCCCGATTTAAAAGGTTCGGAAGCGTCGTCTTCGACTTCCTTGTATTTTGCCATCGCGATCTTCAATGCTTGGTCTGCGTCTGTTAACACCTGAGCCAACTGTTCGAGCACCTTAACCGGAGAGCCTGAGCGCTCTGTGACAGCCTGCTGATGATGCAGCGCTACTGCCTGCCCGTAGTCATGATTCCCCAACGTTGGCTGTCGAGCCGCAAGGATGTTCATGTCGGCCTTCATTCGGTCAACCCGATCCTTGAATCTTTCGAGCACGTCCCGGATCGGCTCCGCCGCGTCCTCGCTCACTCGGAAGCCGCCGGACTTCGCCGACTTCAGCATCTCCTTGGCTTCCGAGGCCATCGAGTCGACGGCCTTGGTGTTGAGGCTCGCCCCCATCGCCGCCGCTGCTCCACCACCCACGGCAGCACCCACAGCACCGGTCTGCACTGGCTGGTCCCAGGTCGGCATACGTCACCCCCGCGTCACGACTACGGCCGGGCCGCAGTCTACCGGTCACGAAACGTGCAGTTGAGCACTTCCGGCAAGGACAGGTACTCCTACCCAGTCCCCCGCTGCCGGATCACTGCAGATACGGCTGCACCTGCGACATCAGCTGCTGGATGATGCGCGCGTTGTCCGCAGGCGCGTACGTCAGCCACGTCTGGCCGTCCTCCGCCGTGCGGCGCGTGCTGAAGATTCGGCCGTCCTCGGTGTCGAACCAGACCACCGGGTCGAGGTGGCGCTGCTCGCGGCGGCCCTGCGTGAACGCCGTGAACTGCCCCATCTGCTTCGTCGGCTTCTCGAACATCCGCTGCACCGCGCGTTCCTGCACCGACGCCCTCGACGCGGGCGCCGACACACTTGCGAACGGGTCGTAGGCGTCCTGGGTCGGCTGGGTCTGCTGCTTCGGTTCCGGCTTCGCCAGGGTCACCGACTGACCGGGCGCGGGCCTGGCCGACGGGATGAGGTTGACGATCTCGGGCACGAGCCCTTCCGGGCGGATCAGGGTGAACACGATCAGGTTGCCGTCGCGCTTGGCGAGCACCGCGAACTGACCGTCGCTGGCCGAGCGCGCGAAGAGCTTCGAGCCGTTCTCCAGTTTCGCCGCCGCCGTCACCGCCACCCGGCCGCGCGTGAACGTGCCCAGGGCCGCCTCCACGTCCGCGTCGAGCCTGCCGCGGCGCATCAGGTCGCGGCCCTCCAGGTCACGCAGCACTGCCTGCCTGATCTGCGAGCGCTCCGTGTGGGTGGTGCCGAGATGCGGCACCTCGAACGGGAACGGCGCGCGCCCGAGCTTGAGCTGCTCGAACAGGATGTCGACGGCGGCCAACGACAACGAGAACGACTGCACCATTCCCAGCTCCCCCACTGAAAATCGACGTACCGCACAGGAACGGTAGCAGTCGGCCGCCACGCCGGGGCACGTTCGTCCGATCGCCTCGTCACGCCCTCAGCGAACCGCGTTGCGTCCGCCGGTCGCGCCTGCTGGTGTGGGGAGATGGCCGAACAGACACCCGCTCTCGTCCTCCACCTCGTCAGTGGCGGCGAACCGCTGCTGTTCACGCTCCACCCTGACGAGGTGGACGAGCTACGCGCCCGACTGCACCTGCACCTCGAACACGGCTCCGTGCACACCGTCCGCACGGCGGAGGACCGGTCCGTGGTCGTGAACTTCGCCCACGTGGCCGCCGCCTACCTCGACGACCTGCATCGCCAGGGCAAGGTCTTCGGACTGCACTGAGCCCGAACACGGCGACGGGGCCGCGAGCGCACCGCCCACGGCCCCGTCGGATTCTCGTCGTGTCCGGATCAGAGCTGGTAGAGCCGCTTCCAGTTCTCCCGGCTGGTCAGGCGCGGCAGAGCACGCTTGTACTCCTCCTGCACGAGCTTGCCTTCCTTGCGCAGGCGGTTGATCACCTGCACGCCCTGCTTGGCGAGCTCGAACATGCGCTGCCGGTCGTAACGGCGCACGCGCACACCCTCCTGGGAGGCGTCGGTGACGATCGCCGTCTCGAACTGCGACACGTGCCACCAGTGGGCCTCGTCGCTCGGGATGGCGCCCAGCTCGAAGCGGTGCTTGCCGAGGAGCCGGTAGATGATGCGCTTGAGCAGCACGAGACGCTGCAGGCTCGGCCGCGGCGCGGTGTTGATGATGCCGATGTCGTTGGACGCGATGCCCGGCACCTCGGTGGGCTTGTACCGCTTGGTCTCCGGGTACTGCGCCCGGATCTCACGGATGCGCTTCATGGCGGCCACACCACCGTCGTGCAGCACGTCCGGGCCCTTGAGGAAGTCCTCGACGGCGGTGATCAGCGTCGCCGACAGGCCGTACTGCATGCTCAGCAGGTAGCGCACCAACTGTGCCAGCAGCACGCGCGAGAGCAGGTTGGTGTCGAACGGGCTGTGCAGCGCCGCCGTGATGATCGAGTTACGCAGGTTGAAGTAGCGGTGCCACTCGTCCCAGTCCTTCCAGTGGAAGTCGGCGTGCCACACACCCGCGCCCGGCAGCGTGACGGTCGGGAAGCCGTGCGCGCGAGCCCGGTAGCTGTACTCGGCGTCGTCCCACTGGAAGAAGAACGGCATCGGGTAGCCGATCTCCTTGACGACCTCGTACGGGATGAGGCACGACCACCAGCCGTTGTACCCGGCGTCGAGCCTGCGCTCCTGGCGATTCGGCTTGCCCGTCTCGGGGTCGACGTCGAGCAGGTCGGCCGTCGAGAGGCTGTGGGTGACGGGTTGGCCCGGCTCCAGCGTGTTGAGCCGCGCGTACTCGGCGCCGACGTGGAGCTGGTTCGGGTGCAGCAGGTTCAGCATCTGCCCGCCGACGATCATCGGATCGGCGGCCCGGTTGGAGAACGCCGTCAACCGGATGACGAGGTCGGGCTCCAGCAGCACGTCGTCGTCCATGAACAGCACGTTGGCGTGCTCGGTCTCGGTGTTGCCCGCGACCTCGTAGAGGCCTCGGGTGAAGCCGCCCGCGCCGCCGAGGTTGGGCTGCTTGATGTAGTGCAGCTTGTCACCGAGGCGCTTGGCGACCTCCGCGAAGCCCTCGCGCGAGTCGACCGTGTCGGTGCCCTGGTCGGCGACGTAGATGGCGTCGAGCGTGTCGAGCGCGGGCAGCGAGTCGGCGAGCGCGTACAGGTTCTTGAGGCAGTCGTCCGCGCGGTTCATCGTGCAGATGGTCACCGCGGTGGGACGGATCTTCTCCGGGGAGTCGACGGTCCAGCGCACGTTCGAGACGGTGAGCGACTCGCCCTCGGTCTCCAGGTCGAGCCACAGCGCGCCGCCGTCGAGGAACTTGTCGAGCGGCGCTTCGAGGGTCACGTGCTCGTGCTTGGCACCGCTGACGGTGCGCACGGTGACGGTCCGCGGCTCGCCCTCCATGTCGGAAGCACGCACGGCCAGCTGCCCCGACCCCGTGACGTCGGCCTCGACGGACACGGACGTGGCGGTGGTCCAGCGCTGCCAGTAGCTCGCGGGGAACCGGCCGAAGTACGTGTTGCCGGTGACCCGCGCCGACGGCTCCAGCGTGACGCTGCCCCGCTCACGGGTGGCCACACCTTCCAGGACCTCGGAGTAGAGGTCCTTGCTCACCACCTCGGACGGCCCGGAGTACAGACCGCGCTGGGCGAGCAGCCTGCCCGTGCCGGCGTGCTCGGAGAACAGGGCCGTGTCTGTGCTCGTGGCCTTGCTCGCGGCGGTTTTGCCGGATTTGGCCTGCTCTGGTGCGGTGGCCGGTGCCGCTTTACCGGGCATGAGACCTCAGTCCTCCAAATGAAAAGCAATCACGCGGGAGTCGCCCAGTAAGGTACAGGCCGATCGATTCCTCTCGACGCCTGCCCGTCAGGAGCGCTGTTCCCTGAACACGACCCACTTCAGCATGATGAAATTGATGGTGGTGGCTGTGCCCTGCGCGACGACCCACGCGATCGCCACCCGCCACCGCAGGTCCGGCAGCAGGTCGAGGGCCAAAGCGTTGGTACCCACATTGACGAAGAACGTCACCGTGTACAGCAGGATGAAACCACCCAGCTGCCCGACTCCACCCTTTTGTGCCGCCGTAAACGTAAAACGCCTGTTAAGGAAATACGCGGTCGTGGTACCTGCGATGAAACTCAGCGCCTTCGCCAGGTGCACCCAGGTGCCCGCCTGGAGCAACAGCCAGTAGAGGCCGAAGTCGACGAGCGCGCAGAAACCGCCGATGAGGACGAATCGTGCGATCTGGGCGAGCAGACCGGGCGAGGTCGGGTGGGAGGCCGACTGTGCGGTGTCGTCGGTCCCTCTCGCCTGCGAATCCGTTGCCACCATCAGTACCTCGTCGGCAGTGAGAGGCCACGCGGGCGCGAAAACCTCCGGGTCGTCCCGTCCGAGTCTAGGCACCGTCGCGCCGCTACCCTGGTCCGGGTGAGTACCGAACGGCGGACGCAACGGCGAACACTCACCGGATGGGGTCGCACGGCGCCGACCACGTCGGACGTCCTGCGCACACCCGACGTCGACGTCATCGCCCGCGCGGTGGCCGAGGCGGGCGACCGCGGCGTGATCGCCAGAGGTCTGGGCCGCTCCTACGGCGACCCGGCCCAGAACGCGGGCGGACTCGTCGTCGACATGACGGCGCTGGACCGCATCCACTCGATCGACCCGGACTCCGCGCTCGTCGACCTCGACGCGGGGGTGAGCCTCGACGCGCTGATGCGCGCGGCACTGCCGTTCGGACTGTGGGTGCCGGTGCTGCCGGGCACGCGCCAGGTCACTGTCGGCGGCGCCATCGCCAACGACATCCACGGCAAGAACCACCACAGCGCGGGCAGCTTCGGCAACCACGTCGTGTCGATGGACCTGCTCACGGCCGACGGCTCGGTGCGCACGCTGACCCCGGAGGGACCGGAGAAGGACCTGTTCTGGGCCACCGTCGGTGGCATCGGACTCACCGGCATCGTGGTCAGGGCCACCATCCGCATGAAGCGGACCGAGTCGGCGTACTTCGTGGTGGACGCCGACCGCACGGCCGACCTCGACGAGACGCTGGAGCTGTTCACCAACGGCTCCGACCTCAACTACGACTACTCGATGGCCGTGCCCGATTTGATCTCGCGCGACGGTCGACTCGGCAGGGCGACCTTCTCGCGCGGCTCGCTGGCCACGGTGGACCAGCTTCCCGACAAGCTGAAGGCCGATCCGCTCAAGTTCGACGCACCGCAGCTGATGACGCTGCCCGACGTCTTCCCGAACGGGTTGGGCAACAAGTTGACCTTCGGCGTCATCAACGCGCTGTGGCAGCGGACCGTGCCGAAGAAGGGAACGCGCGGGAAGATCCAGAACCTGACGCAGTTCTACCACCCGCTCGACATGCTGGGCGAGTGGAACCGCGCCTACGGTTCGCGGGGCTTCCTCCAGTACCAGTTCTCGGTGCCGTTCGGTCGCGAGGACGCGTTGAAGGAACTGTGCCACCGGATCGCGAACTCCGGCCACTACTCCTTCCTGAACGTGGTCAAGCGGATGGGTGAGGCGAACCCGGCACCGTTGTCGTGGCCGTCGCCGGGGTGGATGCTCAGTGTGGACTTCCCGGTGAAGCGTGGTCTGGCCGAGTTCTGTGACGAGCTCGACGCCGAGGTGCTGGCCGCGGGCGGGCGCCTCTACACGGCGAAGGACTCGCGGACGACGGCCGAGACGTTCCACCGCATGTACCCGCGGCTGGACGAGTGGCGCGCGATCCGCAACACCGTGGACCCCGACCGCATCTTCATCTCCGACATGGCCAGGAGGCTCGGACTGTGATCGACGCCGTGGGCAACCCCCAGTCGCTGCTGCTGCTCGGCGGCACCTCGGACATCGCGTTCGCCATCGCGGAGAAGTACCTCTCCTCGCGACCGCTGCGGATCGTGCTCGCGGCCCGGCCGTCACGGCGTCGCGACGAGGCAGCCGCGCGGTTGAAGGCCGCGGGCGCCGAGGTGACGAGCATCGACTTCGACGCGCTCGACACCGACTCCCACCCGGCGGTGATCGAGCGGGCGTTCGCCGACGGCGACATCGACGTGACCGTGGTGGCGTTCGGTCTGCTCGGTGACGCGGAGCAGGCGTGGCAGGACCACGCCACCGCGGTGCGGCTCGCGACGGTGAACTACACCTCCGCCGTGTCGGTGGGCGTGCCACTGGCGCAGAAGCTGCGCGAACAGGGCCACGGCACGATCATCGCGTTGTCCTCGGTGGCCGGGGAACGCGTGCGCCGCTCGAACTTCGTGTACGGCTCCACCAAGGCAGGCTTCGACGGCTTCTACCTCGGACTCGGCGAGGCGCTGCGCCCCCACGGGGTGTCGGTCACCGTGGTCCGTCCGGGCCAGGTGCGGACGAAGATGACCGAGGGCATGGGCAAGGCGCCGCTGGAGCAGACCGCCCCACAGGTGGCCGAGATCGCCGTGAAGGCAGCCCGCGAGGGCAAGGACCTGGTGTGGGCACCCGGAGCGTTCCGCCTGGTCATGTCGGTGCTGCGGCACGTGCCGCGCCCGATCTTCCGCAAGTTGCCGATCTAGGACGTACCCCGGCGCGTCACTGCACGAACCAGTACCCGAACGACGTGTACTCCGGGTACGGCGAGAGCAGTGGTCGCGTGGGCTCCAGCTCGACGGTGACCTCGGAGGAACCGACCAGCTCGCCGGGGACGGTGAACTGCGCGGTCGTCCAGGCGTCGGGCGACTCGGGCAGCCGCCACACCCCGGCGTCCCTGCCGTCGATCCGCACCCGGACGTCGCGGTTCTCGGCCGACGACAGCACGCGCGTGGCGATCGTGAGGTCCTCGCCCGGGGTGAGCCCGCGGGCCGTGAAAGTCTCCCCACCCACGACCACACGTCCGCTGTCGACGACGTCGGCCTGTCGTCGCAGGACCGTGTACGGCTGCCACCCCGGCTGGGTGGTGCGGACCTCGTAGTCGTGGCTTTCCTCGCTGCTCAGCGAACCCACGTTGAGATAGTCACGCACTCCACCGGGCACGGGCGCACGATCGCCGCTGCCCGCCAGCGTCCAGTCCGCCCTGCGGACTTCGAGGTCGGTGAACGGCACGATGCGCCGGTTGTTCAGATCGGGCGGAGTCCGCACGGGGAAGGTCGTCAGCGGCGGTGAGGCGAACACACCCGCGTCGACGAACGGCTGCATGGACGTCCCCGGCCACGGTTCGTAGACGGCGACGTGGGTGGGTCGCCGGTCCTCGGGCAGCGCACGGAGCGCTTCGTAGAGGCTTCCGGGACCGTTGTTGCTGGCCTCGGCGAAGCCGTTGGTGGCGAGTCCGATGGTGTCGACGACGCGGCGCTGCCCGAAGTAGGCGACCGCGCCGACGTCCTTGACACCCACGATCGCGTCGGGGGGCAGGTGCTCGCTGATCCACGCGGCCACCGACACGTCGGTGTCGCGGATCGTCGCCGACTGACGGCCGAGTCGCACCGCCCACGTCGGGGTGGCCACCACCGTGAACAGCACCATCACGAGCAGCACCGCGTGCAGTGCCGCCTTCCGCTCCCGCTCACGCGGGACGAGGCGCGTGAGCGCGTACCCGCCGGTGGCGGCCAGGACGAAGAACAGCGGCAGGAACGGCTGGAAGTACCGCAGCTCGTGGATCAACGCGGTGCTGAGCGTCGACGCCGACACCACCACGAGCGCGTACCCGACGACGATCGCCACAGCCAGCGGCCGCCACTCGGGACGCTTCACGAGCAGGTAGCAGAGTCCGCCGAGGAAGAACGCGAGCGCGAACGGGAAGGCGAAGTCGGTGTTGTTCAGGCCGTTGAAGTGGTCGACGATGCCGCGGACGTTGGCGAACGTTCGGTCGACGAACTCACCGAGGTAGAAGACGGGCCGGTCGGCCAGGTGCGACTTCGACTGCACCCCGTTGGCGCTGAAGGTGCCCGTCGCCAGCCGGTAGAACGCGTACTGCGCGACTCCCACCAGCAGCGGCAGACAGCACCACGCCATGCGGGCGACGCGGAAGCCGTGCGCACGCCCGACCGTCCACAGCATCGCGCCGCACAGGGCGAACGCGAAGAACATGCCCTCGGGTCGCACGAAGGCGAGCAGAGCGGCGAGCGCCGGCGTCCACCGGAACACTCCGGAGGCTCGTTCGCGCACGAAAGCCAACACCGAGCCGGTGACCAGCACGGACGTCAGCCCGACCTCCATGCCGCTGGCCGCGCCCCACAGCAACGGTCCGCTCACGGCCGTGAGCACACCGGCCCACACACCCACGACCCGACCGACGAGCGCCTCGCCGAGCCGACACACCAGCACCGTGGTCGCGGTGAAGCACACGACCCCGAAGGCGACGGCGAACGCCAGCAACGCCGTGCCGGAGAACCCGACGGCGTGCGCGGCGGCGAGCACGAACGCGTACAGCAGGCTGCTGGCACCCGTGGAGACGGGATCACCGGTGTTGTACTGGAAGGGGTGTCCGGACCCGAGCTGGCTCGCGTACTGCAGGTGGATGTAGGCGTCGTCGATGGGCGCGATCAGCGTGCCCTGGTTGTACGCCAGGTCCACGACGACGAACGTGACCCCGAGCAGGAACGCGAGCGCCCCGACGAACCACTCCGGCCGGGCCGAGGGCCGGAGTCGTCGGCGCCATGGCGCGGTGAGGCCACGGCTGTCGCCGGTCACATCGTCCGCCGCCTGCTCGTCCGGATGTCTGTCGGTCTCCGTGGTCATCTCCACCAACTCGTTCGGCCTGGCCCGGTTCGTAAGCTACCGGCTGTTTCGGCGTTCCCACCGGTGGGGAGGCGCTCCCACCCGACGCGAACCCCGTGCCGCCGCACGGCACCACCGCAGGCCGGGGACCGAGTCTTTGCGAATGCAGCGTCTTGTCCTGTTCTCACCCATTTGGGCGATCACTGTCTCTACATTGCCCCCATGATGATCAACACTCGGCGATCTGCCCGACTCTCTCTTCCCCTGTCGGTCGCCAGCGCGGCCATTTTGCTCACCGGGTGCGGCGGAAGCGACGGCGACTTCTGCGCGGCGGTCGACGCCGACTTGGGGGCCGCCGCGACGGCGTTCGCCCCGTACACATCCTTCGGCAGCGGGCCGGAGATGCCTCAGCAGATGCTCGACTTCCTCGACCGGATCAAGGAGCCGCCGGAGGACCTCGCCGACGATCTCGCCATCTGGAAGGAGCGGGTGCGGGAAGTCCGCGACGCCGAGGTCGACGGCGAGGTGTCCAAGGTGGTACGGGAGCCGGACGACGTCCAGGCCGCCCGCGACGCGCTCTTCGACTACTACATCCAGGAGTGCCTCGACTAGGAGGCAGAGAACGACGCACACGCTCCCATCGCCGGGAACCGATTACGAGGCGCGCACGTCCGAACGAGAACAGTGAGCGGGCAGCTAGCGCGAACCAGCAAGGGGAGCATCGTGGGCCGAACACGGTGGGAGCTTCGGAACCGGGCGCTGCACTCCGTCCCGACGCAGCGCCAGGTTCCGGCGCAACGGCATCGATCACTCCGGCAGGAAGCCTCGGCGGCCGGGTCCCGCGGTGGGCACGCACCGTACGACGTTCCCGGCCCCACCACGCGCGCCCGTCAGGTGGTCGCACCGGACGAACCGGTGTTGTGGGCAGCCAGCGGCGACCGCGTGGCCCACGACGTCCCGGGGCTCGACCAACGAGGACGCCCGCAGGCAAGCGTCGAGCTCGGGGGTTTCGACCGCGACCCGGGAACCATGACGACGAACCTCGACCTCGAACGCCGCCCTCCCGACGTGGTCGTCTTCGGGGACCACCCCGACTGTCTGGCTCGCCGAGCCCTGCGACACGTGTGCGCCCACGGCGGGCAGTGGCGTACCTGGGCGTTGACGTCGGCGCGGCTGCTGGTGCTGGATGTGCTGAAGGTGCCGTTGCCGCGTGACGGGTCGTTGCTGCGCCGGACGCTCGGCCTCGGCAGGGAACTCGTCAACATCGTCACCGAACGCGCACGACGCCACGTCGGCGACGGGACGGAGCTTCCCGTCACCTGCCCGCCGATGGCGGTGGTCGCGGCCGTCGACCGCAGCCGGATCGGCGACATCGCCGTGTCCCGCCGCAGGCTGGCGATGCGCACGCGGCCGTGTCTGCGCGTGCGTCTCGTGGACGGCTCCGGGCTCGACCTGCTGTTCGGGGTCGAGGACGAGAGCGTCTTCGAGTGGATGCTTCAGCTGGGGCGCGGGGAGAGCGAGGGCGAGGGGTGGAGAAGCCGCTGATGGACGCGGACCCCCGACAGGCGGCACAACACGACGAGATCGTCGAGACGGAACTGACCCGACACTGGCTCACCGAGGGGGAACGGCTGCTCCTCGGTTGCCCACCCGTGCGTGCGCACGTCGGCGCGCTCGTGGCCGGTCACCGCCAGGTGCCCTACGTGCCGACCCGCGCGACGCCCGAGGTACGGGGCGAACGGCCGCGATGGCCGCTGCCGCTGGAGGACCTGCCCGTCGAGGACTGGACCGACGACCCGACGCTCGGCTACTGGGTCGACGCCGACCACGCCGACCGACTCGCCGTCCGGCTCGCCGACCACCTCGCCGCCAGCCACGGCGAGGCGCGCGTGGTGGTCACCGACCGGCGGATCGCGGTGGTCTACCCCGCCGCGATCCTGGCCGAGGAGGCCGCCGAGGAGCCCGGGTTCCGGACCTTCGAGGAGCGGGACGCCCGCGAACTCGCCGCGCTCGACGCCCCGTTCCTCGGCCGCAGCATTCCACCCCGGCCGGTGATCGCGTTCCGGTTCGCGGACGGGTCCACGTTGTACGCCCGCGACGTGCACGCCGTCATGAAGGTGCGCCGCGCCTCCGACCGGGTACACGCCGCTCGGTGAACCGACGGTTAGGAGCCGACAGCCTCAGCGCGTGGTCGTCGACACCGGCGGCGTGGTCTGTTCCCGCTGCTCCGGTACGAGGGTGAAGTGGCCCACCCCGAGGGCGTCGGAGTACACCTGCCAGGTGTCCTCCCCTGCCCCCGGGCCCCGCTTGTACCGCAGCCGGTAGTCGACCTCCGCCCGCTCGGCCTCCCGGTCGAAGAACAGGTAGTTGAAGCGCAGCAACGCCGCCGACACCGGTCCGGACTTCGCGATGCGGTCGTTCACGAGTTCGGCCACCCGGCCGCGGTCGGAGAACACGTCCATGATGCGGCACTCGCAGTGGTAGGCCAGCGTGCCGATCTCGCCGGGGGAGGCGACGGTGTCGTCACCGACGCGCTCACGCAGCTCCCGCCCGACGTGGGCGTAGTCCGACGCGCTCGCCCAGTTGCCGAAGATGACGGGTGAGCGCCAGGGCAGCTCCCGCGTCACCCCCACCGAGGCGGCGCCCACCACGAAGAGCGTCACAAGCCCGAGCGCGACGAGCGGCGGGCGTTCCAGCAACGTCTCGTGCCGCTTCGCCGTACCGAACCACGTGCCGAGGGCGGCGACGGCGAACATGGCCAGCGCCGTCCCCGGCGCCACGTAGTACCAGTGGTACGGGCCGACTCCGAGCACCGTGTAGACCACGAAGTAGGCCACCGCGCCGCCGCCGAGCCCCACCAGGGCGGACACGTCGGGGAATCGGGTCCAGCGGCGCGCGAGCCGCAACCCGACGAGCCCGAACCACGCGACCAGGCCGAGCAGCGCGGGCCCGAACGCCATGCCCACCGCGAACTGCTCGCCGAGGTAGTACATGACCGGACCGGTCGCGTAGGTCCACCGGCCGAACAGCCCCTCCTGCTCCTGCTTGATGACGAGCGTGTCGGGTACTGCGGAGCCCAGCGCGACCCAGCTGAACACGTACCACGGAGCGGCGACGACGACCGCCGTCAGCGTGGCCTTGCCGAGGTGACGACGGATCGCCGGGACGCACGACGCCAGCACCAGCACGAAGATCACGAGATCGAGGCGGATCAGCACGCTCACCGCCGCCACCGCCCCGAACGCCACCGGACGCCCCTCCGCCGCGAACGCGGTGAGCAGCACCAATGCCGTCGGGATGAGCAGGACCTCCAACCCGATGGCCGAGAGCACGAACGGGTTGGTCAGCACCACCGCCACGCCGAGCAGCGCCACCGGCCACGGCAGCCGGTACGCGCGAGCGAGCCGGGTCCAGCCCCACGCGAGGACGGCCGTGGTCAGGACCGACAGCAGTCCGAGGGCCACGACCGGCTGCGCCGGGCCGAACGCCCGGGTCACCAGCGTGAGCGCCCCCAACAGCAACACGTTGAGCGGCGAGGTCGCGGAGTTGGCCTGCATGCCCGGCACGAGCCCCCACTCGCCGTGCACGGCGAGGTTCTTGGCGTAGGCGAGGGTGATGTAGGCGTCGTCGATGAGGCTGTTCTTGACGACGAGGAAGACTCCCGCGGCGAACAGCGCGGAGCCGGCCACCACCAGCAGGGTGGCCCGGCGGGAGAAAACGTCGAACCGTTCTCTAGGCTCCAACGGTGACCTTCCGTATCTGGTTGATCACGGTGTGCGGTCTCCTGTCCACGGTGGCAGCCGGGCTCTTCGTGCTCGCGCCGGTGGAGACACGAACCGAGACGTACGAGTGGCCGGATGCTCTGGCGACGGACAGGACGTTGCCGCTCTTTCCGTACGAGCCCCACCGAGTGGATGTCACCTTCCGCTGTACCGACGTGAACACGCTCGGTGAGGGCCTGCTGCTGTCTACCACGACTCCCCCTGGCGCGCCTGTCGAAAAGCAGGTCGTCGGCGGATTGGGTGTCGAGGTGGCCGATGGCCTGGTGACGGTGCGTGTCGGCGACGAAACGGTGATCACCTCCCGGGCCGGTGACGACTGCGAGTGGGCGGTGTCGTCCGGCCCCGACGGCACGGTCGTGTCGATCGACGGCGAACCGGTCGGCCACACCCGGGACACGCCTGTGGTGACGGGAATGTTCACCGAGGCCGTCGGCCAAACCGATCTGCGGGTGGACGTGGTCGCGGACACGAGGTACGACAGCTCCCCGGGGCCGTTGCGCGTCGTTCTCGCCGTCGTGGCACTCGCCTCGGCGGTCGCGACGACGGTCCTGCTCGTCCGGCACGAACGCGCTCGCCACCACCGCGTCCGGCTCCTTCCTCGCGGGTGGTGGCGACCGCGCGGCCCGGACGTGGTCGTGCTCGGGACCCTGGCGGGCTGGTCGGTGCTCGGCGCGCCGACGGTGGACGACGGCTACATCGTCACGATGCTCAAGGCTGCCGACGACGGCGGCTTCGTGGGCAACTACTTCCGCTGGTTCAACGCGCCCGAGGCGCCGTTCAGTTGGTTCTACGAGTTGTACCGCGTGGTCGTGGGCGTCGGGGACGCCGTGTGGTGGTGGCGGCTGCCCTCCGTCCTGCTCTGCGTCGTGTCGTGGCTGGTCGCCGATCGGCTCCTGCTCCCGCGCCTGGTACGTGCGCCCGGCAGCGCGGCACGCTACGGCGCGGCCGGGGCCTTCCTGCTCTTCGCCGTGCCGTTCGGGATCGGGCTGCGCCCCGAGCCGTGGGTCATGCTCGGCACGGCCGTGGTCTTCCTGCTGGTGGAACGCGCCGTGGCCACCCGCAGCGCCGTCACGCTCGCCGTCGCGGTGTCGGTCGTCGGGCTCACCGTGGCCGTCACCCCGACCGGAGTGGTCGCCCTGCTCCCGTTCGTGGCCGCCGCCCCGGGCCTGTGGCGGGTGTTGCGGTGGCACGGCGCGGTGCTCGTGCCCGTGCTGCTCGGGGCCGCCGCGCTGCCGCTGCTGGTCATGTTCGCCGACCAGTCACTCGCCGCGGTTCTGCACTCGACGGACGTCCGCACCAGCATCGGACCGGCCTTCGGCGTGACCGACGAGGCCAGGCGCTACGAGGACCTGTTCGATCCCGTCCAAGGCGGCCTCAACCGACGGATGCCGCTGCTGCTGTTGTGGCTCGCCGTCGCGGTGCTCGCCGTCCTGCTGGTCACCCGGCGGGCGGTGGGTCTCGCGCCCGGCCCCACCCGGCGGGCCCTGCTGGTGGCCGTGCTGTTCTTCGTGGCGCTTGCCTTCACACCCACCAAGTACACCCATCACTTCGGTGCCGTCGGCCTCCTCGCCACGGTGCTCGTGGGCGCCGCCGTCCACACCGTCCACGCGGGCGCGCTGCGCCGCCCGTGGGAGCGCTCGCTGTTCGTCGTCGCCGTGGCCGCGACCGGTGCCTACGCACTCGCCGCGCCGTTGCGGTGGTGGTTCGTGGCCGACCTCGGCGTGCCGTGGTCGCGGGAGGCACCGGACGTCGCCGGAATCGACCTCGCCGATCTCGTCCTCGGTGGCGGGCTCGTGCTGGCGGTCGCGGGACTGCTCGGCGCGTGGCGGAGGCTGCCGTCCCCGGCGTGGACGCTGCCGCTGCTCGCCCTGGGCACGGTCGCGTTGGAGCTGGTGTCGCTGGCCTACCCGCTGCACTCGCGCCAGGACACCTACACCGTCGCGGGCTCGACGCTCGCGTCGTTCACCGGCGGGTGTGGGATCGAGGACTGGCTGGACGTCGAGCCCGACGTGCGGGCGGGCCTGCTCCAGGCGGAGGCGGGCACCGGCTCCGGCCGAGGACTGCGCCGCAACGCGGGCTATCCCTCCGAGGCTCCGCCGCCCGAGCCCTACGGCACTGCGCAGGCTCCGGTGTGGGGCAGCCGGGGAGAAGCGACGAAGCACCACCCGGTGTCGTGGACGAGCCCCTGGTATCCCTTGCCCGGCGGGCGCGAGGACTCCGCACCGCTGGTCGTCCCCGTGGCCGGACGCGGCGCGGTGTCGGCCACGGTCCAGTTCGCCGGAGCGGACGGCGCGGTGGTGCGGGAGAACCGTCTCCGGCTGGGCGACGGCAGTTGGCGTGAGGCGCGACTCGACCCCGGTGACGCCGCCCGCGTGCGCGTCGTGGCCGTCGACCGCGGTGAGGGCGGCTGGGTTGCGGTGGGCACTCCCCGCGTGCCCCGCGTCGTCCCACTCCGGGAGTACCTGCCGGCATCCGATCCCGTGGCGGTGGACTGGGTGAGCGCGTACTTCCTGCCCTGTCGGCGACCGGCCGCACTCTCGGGCGGGGTCACACAACCCGTGAGGCACCTGGTGACCGTGGGCCCGCGAAGCCGATGGCTCACCGGCATGTCCTACGCGACAGAGGCGGGCGGCCCCTACGCCCCGCTGCTCGACGTCGCGAGACTCGTCCCGGTGCCCACCTACCTGCGGGGCGACGAGCTACGGGAGGAGATGAGCGTGGTCCGCCTCGACTACGTGGCACCGCCACTGGAGAGCATGATCCGCTCGGAGACTCAGAGGTAGTACGAGCACGCGAGCGTGACGACCCAGCTCGCGCCCAGCACCTGCAGCACGCGGTCGCGCAGCGCGATCTCCTCCGGCTCGCCCGCGTGGCCGCCGTCGACGTCCACCGCGTACCGGAGCACCGCGATCACGAACGGCACGATGGAGATCACGCTCCACACCGTGCCCGGCACGCGCTGCTGCTGCTCGAACGCCCACAGGCAGTACGTCATGATCAGTATCGCGGCCGACGTCGCCCACACGAAGCGCAGGTAGCTGCCCGAGTACTTCTTCAGCGACGACCGGATCTTCGCCCCGGTGCGCTCGTAGAGCATCACCTCGGCGAACCGCTTTCCCGCCACCATGAACAGCGAGCCGAACGCCGTGACCAGCAGGAACCACTGCGACAGGGTGATGCCCGTGGCGACACCACCGGCGATCAGCCGCATCAGGAAGCCCGAGCCGACGATCACGAGGTCGATCACGGGCTGGTGCTTGAGGCCGAAGCAGTAGCCGAGCTGCACGGCCTCGTAGACGCCGAGCACGATCAACAACCGCCAGTCCGCGAGCACCCCGACGGCCATGCCCGCGGCGAAGAACACCCCCGCGGACGCGTACGCGACGGGGATCGGCACGATCCCCGCGGCAATGGGCCGGTTGCGCTTGGTGGGATGCGCGCGGTCGGCCTCGACGTCCACGGCGTCGTTGACGAGATAGACCGAGCTTGCCACGAGGGAGAACGCCACGAACGCCACCGCGGCGTCGACGAGCACGTCGACGTTGGTGATCTGCGCCGCGGTGAACGGGGCCGCGAACACGAGGACGTTCTTCACCCACTGGCGTGGCCGCGCGGTACGCAGCACGCCGAACAGCGTCGGGACCGGTCCCTTCCGGGTGGAGGCACCGCCCTCGACGCCGGCACGCTCGGTCGTCTCACTCATCGTCTGATCCGCTTCCGTGTGGTCAGCCTGCGGCGCAGCACGCCGCCGACGGCACCACCCAGGGCGGCGCCGGCGAGTACGTCGGTCGGGTAGTGCACACCGAGCACGAGTCGAGACACGAGCATCGGCGGCACGAGGGCCGGCACGAGGTTACGCCCGACCAGCCCCGAGTACAGCACAGCAGCAGCCGTGGTCGACGTGGCGTGTGACGACGGAAAGCTCAACCGACTGGGTGTACCGACGCCGACGGTGACGGCCGGGTGCTCGGGCCTGCGCCTGCGCACGACCCGCTTGACCGCGATGGAGGCGGCGTGCGCACCCACCGCACCCGCCGCCGCCGTGAGCCACTCCCTGCGCCGCTCGGCGTCCACGGCCGCGCCCACGAGGCCCAGCGCGACCCAACCCGCGCTGTGCTCCCCGAAGTGCGACAACCCGCGGGCGGCCTTGACCACCGCGGGGCGGGCGATCGCCCGCTGGACGCCTGCCAGGACGGCGAGTTCCCCGGAAGGCCGTGGGATGTGCTCACCCACGGCCTTCCCGGCGGACTGCGTCTCAGGCATCGATGGACCCGTCGAGGGGAGCGCCCTCGGTCAGGTGCGGCGCCACCTTGTTGTCGAACATCGACAGCGCCGAGCCGATGGCCATGTGCATGTCGAGGTACTTGTACGTACCGAGGCGGCCACCGAAGAGGACGTTGCGCTCGGCAGCCTCCTTCTTCGCCAGCTCGCGGTACCGCTCCAGCTTGTCGCGGTTCTCCGGTGTGTTGATCGGGTAGTACGGCTCGTCGTCGTCCTCGGCGAACCGCGAGTACTCCCGCACGATGACCGTCTTGTCGGTCGGGTACTCCCGCTCGGGGTGGAAGTGCCGGAACTCGTGGATACGGGTGTACGGCACGTCGATGTCGTTGTAGTTCATGACCGCCGTGCCCTGGTAGTCACCCGTGGGCACGACCTCCTGCTCGAAGTCCAGCGTGCGCCAGCCGAGCTTGCCCTCCGAGTACCCGAAGTAGCGGTCGAGCGGACCGGTGTAGACCGTCGGCGTGCCCTCCGGGATCTGGTCCCGCACCTCGAAGTAGTCGACGTTCGTCCGGACCTCGATGTTCGGGTGGTCTGCCATCCTCTCCAGCCACGCGGTGTAGCCGTCGACGGGCAGACCCTCGTAGGTGTCGTTGAAGTACCGGTTGTTGAAGTTGTAGCGCACCGGCAGCCGGGTGATGATCGACGGCGACAGCTCGGTCGGGTCGGTCTGCCACTGCTTGGCCGTGTACCCCTTGACGAACGCCTCGTACAGCGGACGCCCGATGAGGGAGATGGCCTTCTCCTCCAGGTTCTTGGCGTCCTTGGTGTCGATCTCGCTGGCCTGCTCGGCGATCAGCTCACGCGCCTCGTCGGGCGAGTGCGACTTGCCGAAGAACTGGTTGATGAGGTGCAGGTTCATCGGGAACGTGTAGACCTGCCCCTGGTACTTCGCGAACACGCGGTGCTGGTAGCCCGTGAACTCGGTGAACTGGTTGACGTAGTCCCAGACGCGCTTGTTCGACGTGTGGAAGAGGTGGGCCCCGTAGCGATGCACCTCGATGCCGGTCTCGGGCTCGGCCTCGGAGTACGCGTTGCCGCCGATGTGGTCACGCCGCTCCAGCACGAGCACGCGCTTGTCGAGCTGGCTCGCGGCGCGTTCGGCCACGGTGAGGCCGAAGAAACCGGAGCCGACGACCACCAGGTCGTAACCGGTGTAGGCGCCGCTTGTGTTGTCTGTGGTGTTCGTGTCCGCGCTCACGAGCGAAAGGCTACCGACGCGCATCGACCCTCGTGCGGTGAGGCCGTGGTTATGAAAACCCTGTTAAGTGGGCTGCTGCCACGCTGCTCGCGCCCGCCGCACGAGGGTCGAGCTGCCCCTGGCGCTCCCTGTTCCCCGGGCGTCCGTCGACCACGCCGTCCGCCGTTGGACGAACGACGGCGGCCTTCGGTGTCCACCCATCGGAGCAATTCACCCGTTCGAGCGACTCAGTTGGTCTGGTCCCGCCCCTGCACCTTGGGCAGCAGGTCGGCGGCGACCTCCTCCAGCACCGCTTCCCTTCCCTGGTACGGCTCACCGCCACGCGGCCAGTGGACGACCACGTCGGTGAAGCCCAGTTCCTCGGCCCGGCCGACCGCCTCGGCGAACGCTTCGGTGCTGGACAACGAGAACACGGGCGAGGAGTCGAGGTTGAGACACCGCGCCACGCGGTCGCGACGCGACTCGGGGAGCGCGTCGTCGAAGCGGTTCGACAGCTCCCGCACCCGAGCCCACCAGTCGTCGTACGTCTCACCGTCCTGCGGACGGCCCGTGGTGATCCAGCCGTCCCCCGCCTCGGCGGCGAAGCGGATCGTCCTCGGCCCGTCGGCCGCCAAGAGCAGCGGTGACCGCGGCTTCTGTACGCAGCCGGGGAGATTGCGCGCGCCCCGAGCGGTGTAGTAGGTGCCGGTGTGGTCGGCCCCGTCGGTGCGGAGCAGGTGGTCGAGCGCCTCGACGAACTCGACGAAACGGTCGGCACGCTGCGCGGCGGACAGCTCCGGACCACCCAGCACCGAGGAGTCGTAGCCCCGTCCACCCGCGCCGATCCCCAGGACGAGCCGCCCGTCGGCGAGGTCGTCCAGCGTGACGACCTCTCTGGCGAAGGGCACCGGATGCCGGAAGTTCGGCGAGGCGACGAACGTGCCGAGTTTGATGGTGGACGTCACCATCGCCGCCGCGGCCAGTGTGGGAACCGCTCCGAACCAGGGCCCGTCGACCAACGAACGCCAACCGAGGTGGTCGTACGTCCACGCGTGGTCGAAACCGTATTCCTCGGCGGCCCGCCATTTCGGCTCGGCGGCCCACCACCTGTCCTCGGGGAGGATCACAATGCCTACGCGCACATGCTCGACGCTATCGGTGAAACACGACACCCCGCACCACGGGCTCGTTCTGGGAGACTGGCGGAGTGGAGAAACCCCGACTGATCGCCTCCGACGTGGACGGCACCCTGCTCACCCCGATGGAGCAGGTGGCTCCGCGGACCGCTGACGCCGTCGCCCGCGCGATGGCCGACGGGGTCCCGGTCGTCCTCGTGACCGGCCGACCGCCGCGGTGGATCCCGCCGGTCGCGGAAGCCACCGGACTCACCGGATACGCCGTGTGCGCCAACGGTGCCGTGCTGTACGACATCGGCGCCGACCGCGTCGTCGACGTCCACGGCCTGCTCGACCCCGTGCAGCTCTCCGACCTGGCCGACGCGCTCGACTCGGCCCTGCCCGGGTGCACGCTGGCCGCCGAGCGGGTCGGCACCAAGGCGGTGGACGACGACCTGCAGAACCTCGTGATCGAGTCGGACTACCACAACCCGTGGCAGGACGGCGAGGGTTTCGAGGTGCCGCGCGCCGAGGTGCTCGGCCACCCGGCGGTGAAGATGCTGGTGAGCCATCGCAGGATGACGTCGGACGAGATGGCCGTCGCCGCCCGCAGTGTGCTGGGCGACTCCGTGAACATCACGTTCTCCACCGGCGGCGGGCTGATCGAGATCTCCTCGCCCGGCATCACCAAGGCCAGCGGGCTGGCCGAGGTCGCGCAGCGCCTGGACGCCACGCCGCAGGAGACGATCTCGTTCGGCGACATGCCCAACGACCTGCCCATGTTGTCCTGGTCCGGGCACGGTGTCGCGGTGGCCAACGCTCACCCGACGGTGCTGGAGGCCGCCGACGAGATCACCGCGTCCAACGCCGAACACGGCGTGGCGCAGGTGCTCGAACGCTGGTTCTGACCCCGGGCACTACGGACACGAGACGTAGGAGAAGTTCGGGTCGGCGTCGAGCAGCTCGATCAGCTCGGACGCGGCCATGCGACGCACGTACACCGACACCCAGTACGGCGTGCCGACCCGCCGGAAGCTCGCCACCTCGTAGAGGCCCGCGTACGCGGGGTTGATGCCGCACTCCTGCGACGTCGTGAAGCCGGGGTCGTCGATCGCCACGGACGGGACCCGTTCGTTCACGACGTAGTCGAAGTCCCTGCTCACGTAGATGCCCTGCGCCGCGGGCAGCGGGCTGCCCTGACGCGCGATGTGTTCGTCGGTGCGGCCGTACACGTCCACCACCACGATCGACGGGCCCGCCTCGTAGGCCAACGCACCCGTGTGATGGGTGCTGACCACGGTGCCGGGCGGCAACGACGAGCCGAACCACCGCCCGATCTCCGCCAACTGGTCGGCCCGCGCGCTCAACTGCTGCATCGCGGGCAGTGCCCGGGGGTGCACGGTCGTCACCACGAGCGCCAACCCGCACAGCACCGTCGCCACCACCGGCACCGTCCGCCCCCGGACCAGTGGTTCGGGACCGCTCACGACCGAACCCGAGACGCTCTCGTCGACGGGCGCGGTCACCACGTACACCCCGAACGCCGCGACACCCAGGACCCCCAGCAACACGGGCACCGCGGCGAGCAACCGCCACGTGGGCATCCAGCCGCCCCCGGACACGAGCACACCGACGAGCTGCCCCGCGGCCAGCGCGGCGAGCAGCCACAGCACCGACCGCGCCCGGGCGTCCACGGAACGGCGCGTCGACACCAGCGCGAGCGTCACCACGGCGAGCGCGACGAACGCCAGGTAGGCGAGCAGGAATCCGGCCACGTAGTCCCAGCCCGTCGCGAGTCGGCCCGACCAGTCGCCGCTCCACCGGGCCACGGAGAGGTTCGGTACGAGGTGCTCGTACGCGGTGAGCCGCCAGACGGTCCAGGGCACCTGCAGCACGGCCCACCCGGCGAGGTACGCCACCGCGGCCGGACCGGGCCTCCTGCCTCGGGCGGCCTCCACGACGAACCACAGCAGTCCGATCGCCGCGACCACGAGCCCTTCGGGCCTGGTCATCACGGCGAGAGCCGCCGTGACCCCGGCCACGACCGCCCTCCCGGACGTCAACGCGAGACACACGACGAGGACGAGCAGCACGAACAGCGGGATCTCGACGCCCGACGCGCCGTAGGCGGTCAACGAGCTGGAGGCGGCGGTGAACGCGGCGGCCACGACTCCGAGGCCGGGCAACTGCCGCCCGCGGGGCGCGGCCAGCCGCACGATCCGGTTGGTGAGCGTGTAGGCGAGCAGCACGCACCCGAACACGCAGCCGACCCCGAGCGTCACGGCGGCGGCCACGATGACGTCCGGATCGCCGAGCAGTGCCCCCGGGATCGCGACCAGCACCATCCACAGGAAGTTCGCGTAGCCCTCGACGTACTCGCCGATGTTGTAGACCGGCCCGTGGCCCTCGGCGAGGTTGCGCGCGTAACGGAAGGTGACGTAGGCGTCGCCCGCGACCGTGGCGTAGGCGAGCTGGTGGAACAACGCCAGCACCAGCGTCAGCCCGAGCGCGCCGAACCGCCATAACCGCCGCTCGTTGACTCGCGACCACCCGATGACCAGCAACGCGGCCAACAGGAGCCACGCCACGATCGTGACCGCCGTCACACCACACCCCGCCTGCTAGACCGACGCGCACCCCTTCGGTGACGAAGCTACTTGCTCCCGACGACCGACGGGGTGACTCACAGCGCGTGTGTCGTCGACGACCGAGGTCACCGAACGGTGAAGGGGCATAACAACGGCCTCTCGTGATCGTCACGAAAGAGCCGGACCCGTTATGCCACCCACGGGGAACCGATACCCCTACCGTGCACAAGAAACATTTCGGACTTCTTTCCGCCGGGGTGGCGGTGATCCTGACCGCGTCGTGTGCGGCCTCGGGGACCGAGGAGACCGCCGAGAGCCCGTTGACGAAGGCGGCCACCAGCACCGGGGCACCGTCGGAGCCGGTGCTGACGTCGGAGGAAGCCTTCGGTGACCTCGGCGCGATCGACTTCTGCGAACTCCTCGACGAACAAGCTGTCGAGGGAACCGGCGCCACCGTCGACTTCGCCGTCCCGGACTTCCGGCACTGCCTCGTCGGGGTCGACGCTCCCTCCACCACGATGACCGTGATGATCGGCGGACTGTACGACAACGCCGTGGAGCAGAACCTGCCTTCGGAGGACGAACCGCTGTCGCGTTCCGTGCATCGCCAGACGTTCGACACCGAAGTCGGGTGCTTGCGGAGCCTGCTGTTCGCCGACGAGATCGGCATTCAGGTCTTCGCGCAGGGGTTGAGGGACGCCGAGCAGGTCGACATGGAGGCGCTCTGCCGCGTCGCCGACATCGTGACCGACGGGGTCGTCGAGGCCGCCTTCTCGGAGAAGACGTTCCCGCGAACGTTCGGCGAGGGGTCACTGGCGGAGCTGGACGCGTGCGCGCTGCTCGACGACGACGCCGCCTCGAACGCCTTCGACGACGACCTGGTCGCTCGCGAGCGGGTCGGCGGCCACGGCTGCACGTGGGGTCCGCCGACGGCGCCGTCGGTCGAGCTGGCGTTCGAGGTGGAGATGCCCGTGGACCTGGAGGAGTTCTCCACGAAGCTCGGAGGTCGACCCACGAGGGTGGCGGGCAACGAGCTGCTGTGCGAGGTGTCCACCCCGCACATCCCGCTCTCCGAGGCTTACCCGCAGGAACGCGAAATCCTCACCGTGTCCGCCATGACGTTCGACTCGACTGCCTGCGACGTGGCCGAAGACCTCGCCGCGCTGGTCTGGCCGCGGCTTCCGGCATTCCGGGGCTGAGGGGTCTTCGCCTCCGAGGTGTGACGCGGTGGCCCCGACCGGAACGCTTTCGACGGCGTAGGCTGCCGCACCGTGCGGCACGTGACGGTCATCGGCGGCGGCATCATCGGCCTCGCCGTCGCCTGGAAGCTCACCGGGCGCGGCTACCGCGTCACCGTGGTGGAGAAGGAGGACCGCTGGGCGGCCCATCAGACCGGCCACAACTCCAACGTCGTGCACGCAGGCCTGTACTACCGGCCCGGTTCGCTGAAGGCTCGCCTGTCCGTGGCGGGCAACCGCTCGATGGTCGCCTTCGCCCGCGACCACGGCGTGCCGGTGGACGTGTGCGGCAAGCTCGTGGTCGCGACGTCCGAATCGGAACTGCCACGACTCGCCACGCTCGCCGAACGAGCGCGGGCTAACGGCGTGCCCGCCACCCTGCTCGACCCCGCGCAGGCCCGCGAGTACGAGCCCGAGGTGTCCTGCGTCCGCGCCCTGCGCGTGCACACCACCGCGATCATCGACTTCCCGGCGGTGTGCCGAGCCCTCGTGTCGTCGCTGCGCGAATCCGGCGCCGACCTGCGACTGAACGCCCCCGCGCTCGCCGTCCGCACCACCGGCGGCCGCGTCGAGGTGGCCACACCGACGGGAGTGGTGTCCTCCGACGTCCTGGTCAACTGCGCCGGGCTGCACTCCGACCGGGTCGCGAGGCTGGCCGGGCTCACCCCGGCCGCGAGGATCGTGCCCTTCCGCGGCGAGTACTACGAACTGCGACCGCAGCGCCGGCACCTCGTGCGCGGCCTCATCTACCCCGTGCCGGACCCGTCCCTGCCGTTCCTGGGAGTCCACCTCACGCGGATGCTCGACGGCAGCGTCCACGCCGGACCGAACGCGGTGCCCGCGCTCCGCCGCGAGGGCTACCGCTGGCGCGACGTCTCGCCCCGTGACCTCGCCGAGGAACTCGGCTTTCCCGGCACCTGGCGGTTCGCCGCACGCTACGCCTTCCCCGTGGGCTGGGACGAAGTGCGACGCTCACTGTCGAAGCGGCGCTTCGCCGACAGCCTCGCTCGGCTCGTTCCCGCCGTCACAGCCGACGACATCGTGCGCCACGGCGCCGGGGTGCGGGCCCAGGCCCTGCTGCCCGACGGGCGACTCGCCGACGACTTCGTGATCGAGCAGGCGCCCGGCCAGATTCACGTGCTCAACGCTCCGTCGCCTGCGGCGACCAGCGCGTTCGAGATCGCCGCGTACGTCGCAGACCGGGTCGGCGCGCCGCGCTGACCGTCAGGACGTCGGCAGATTCTTCGTCACGTACGGGATCGTGTCCTCGACCTTCGCGCAGACCTCGTCCATCTCGGCCTCGCTCTCGGCGACCGTGATGGTGACGTAGGAGTGGTCGGTGACGAACAGGTCGGCCTTGCACAGCCCCGGAATCGACGCCGGGTACAGCACCCACGTGTGATCGCCCGCCTCGACGTCCCTCGGCTCGGCGTCGTACGGGAGCCGGGGCACGGGCCGGTCGGCGGCCAGGCCCACGATGGTCGAGTTCCGCCGGTCGCCGTCGGCGGCCACCCACTCGCACCGCGCGGGCAACAGTTCGTCCGCCTCCTGGAACTCGCCGTGGCCGCGACGCCCGAGCTTCTCCGCCTGCTCGGCGGTGAGCAGCGAGCACGGCTCGACCGACTCCAGCGGACTCGACTCGCGCGGCTCGATCGTCGCGGGTTCACCGCCCGGCAAGTTCGAGGACACGAACGGCGCCGCTTCCACCGCCTGGTCACAGGCGGCCTCCTCGTCGAGGATGTTGCTCGTCATGATCAGCACGAAGGACGACTGCGAGAGCTCGGTGACCAACGCACAGAGGGAATCGCCCCCGAGGGAGAGCGGGTACCGGGCCCAGGTCAGCCCGCCGATCTGCTCCTCCCACTCGGGCCCCACACCGTCCATGTAGTCGACGAGAGGAATGTCGACGGAGAAGTACACGTCGAGCGAGTCCCTGCCCACGTCGTCGTAGAGCGGGGACCAGGTGCAGAACGCGGGCATCAACTGCTCGGGAGTGCCGGGCGTGAACGCACCCTCCTCCTCGTAGTCGAGGGCGGTGGCCTGCTCCGGGGTCAGCAGGTCGCACGGCTCGCCCGAACTCGTCCCGGGCTCGACACCGGACGCGGGCGAGCCGGGTGCGGCCGTGCCCGTCACCGTCGTCGTGCAGCCCGCCAGCAACGCCATGACGAGGCCGAAAACGGCGAACCCTCTCCCGCGCACCGAGTCCTCCCCCAGGTCGCCCTTCCGGCCGGCACGCACAGACTAGTCCGCGAAACCCGGCCTCGGGGCGAGCTGCGGGAGTCGAAAACTCGAATCAGGCCTTCGGTTCGAGCACCGACCGTCCACCGAGGAACGGCCGCAGCGCCTCCGGCACGCGCACCGACCCGTCGGCCTGCTGGTGGTTCTCCAGGATGGCCACGAGCCACCGCGTCGTCGCGAGCGTGCCGTTGAGCGTCGCGGCGATCTGCGGACGGCCGTCGTCGTCCCGGTACCGCACCGACAACCGACGCGCCTGGAACGTGGTGCAGTTCGACGTCGAGGTCAGCTCCCGGTACGCCTGCTGGGTGGGCACCCACGCCTCGCAGTCGAACTTGCGTGCCGCACTGGTTCCGAGGTCGCCCGCCGCCGTATCGATCACCCGGTAGGGCACCTCGATCTTGGCGAGCATCTCCTCCTCCCACGCGAGCAGCTTCGCGTGTTCGGCCTCGGCCTGCTCCGGGGTGCAGAAGACGAACATCTCCACCTTGTCGAACTGGTGGACGCGGATGATGCCGCGCGTGTCCTTGCCGTACGAGCCCGCCTCGCGGCGGAAGCACGACGACCAACCCGCGTACCGCAGCGGCCCGTCCGAGAGGTCGACGATCTCGTCCAGGTGGTACCCGGCCAGCGGCACCTCCGACGTGCCGACCAGGTACAGGTCGTCGTCGGGAAGGCGGTAGACCTCGGAGGAGTGCGCACCGAGGAAGCCCGTCCCGGCCATCACCTCCGGGCGCACCAGCACCGGCGGGATCATCAGCTGGAAGCCGTTCTCCACCGCCTGCGCCGCCGCCATGTTGAGCAGGGCGAGCTGGAGCTGAGCCCCGATGCCGGTGAGGAAGTAGAAGCGGGCACCCGACACCTTCGCGCCGCGCTCCATGTCGAGGGCACCGAGCAACTCACCCAGTTCGAGGTGGTCCTTCGGCTCGAAGTCGAACTCCCTCGGGGTGCCGACGTGCTTGAGCACCACGAAGTCGTCCTCGCCGCCCTCCGGGACGTCCGGGTGCACGACGTTCGGCACGACCCGGTGGAGCTGCTCGAACTCCTCGCTCGCGCGGTTCTGCTCCGCTTCGGCGGCTTTGACCTGGGCCGCGAGTTCCTTGCCCCGCGCGAGCAGCGCCTCGCGCTCCTCGCCGGACGCCTTGCCGATGCGCTTGCCGAGCTGCTTCTGTTCGGCACGGAGGTTGTCGGCGGTGGCGATCGCGGACCTGCGTTCGGCGTCGAGGGACAACAACCTGTCCACAACGCCGACGTCCTCACCGCGGGCGCGCTGCGACGCGCGCACGACGTCCGGTTCCTCGCGCAGAGTCCTCAGGTCAATCACGGTTAGCCAGCCTAGACCGCGACCGGTTCCCCCCTGCCAACCCGGTCACTCGTTCTCGCGCTCAGCCCCGCGCCGACAGGTCGCGCGTGAACTCGGCGACGATGCCCGCCAGCTCCTCGCCCTTGTCCTCCTGCAGGAAGTGGCCGGCTCCCTCGACGGTCGGATGGCTCAGCTTCGCGGCCCCCGGCATGGCACGCCGCAGGATCGGCGCCATTCCCGCGGTGATCGGGTCGCCGTCGGAGAACGCGCAGAGGAACGGCAGCGACGAGTTCGTCAGGGTCTGCCACGCGGCCCGGTTGGCCTGCGAGGCCGGGTCGTCCGGACTGGTAGGAACCAGTGCGGGCATCGCGCGCGGACCCGCCTTGTACAGCTCGTTGGGGAACGGGGCGTCGTAGGCCGCCCGCTCCGCCTCGGTCAAGGTCCGGGTGCAGCCCGACTGCACGAACCGGGCGATGTCGAGGACGGGCGCCTGCTGCACCGCGTCGTGGAACGCCCACCACTCGTCGGGCATCGCGTGGTCGCCGGTGGGCAGTCCCGTGTTGGCCGCGACGACACCGGCGAACCTGTCGAGGTTCTCCGCGACGAGGCGCAGCCCGATCAGGCCACCCCAGTCCTGGCCCACGAGCACGACGTCCCGCAGGTCGAGGGCGTCGAAGGCGAACGCCCGCATCCACTCGACGTGGCGCGCGTAGGTGTGGTCGGCGACGTCGGCGGGCTTGTCGGAGCGGCCGAAACCGACGAGGTCGGGCGCGATCGCACGGATGCCCGCGTCGGCCAGCACGGGAATCATCCGCCGATAGAGGAAGGACCAACTCGGTTCGCCGTGCAACAGCAGCACGGTGGGCCCGTCGGGTGGACCTGCCTCCACGTAACCGACTCTGACGATGCCGTCCATCGGGTGGTCGACATCGGCGTAGAACGCCGGAAGGTCGAAATCGGGCAGGTCGCTGAACCGGTCTTCGGGTGTCCTCAGTAACCGCACGAACACACCGTAGTGGAGAAACCGGCCCGATTCGGGTTTCGGAGACGAAGGCGATACTCACGAGTAGTCCCGTGGCCCCCATTCGGGGACTCACGGGACCACAGCGGGGACGGTCGTCAGGAGATGGCGACCGCGACCACGAGACCCAACGCCAGGTGGGCGGCGGCCACGATGAAACTCGCGGCCGTGTACTTCTCGTTCTCGATCGTCGAGCGCACGTCGATCTTGGTGACGAACTCCAGCGTCCGCACCGCCAGCACCTGGGCGACGATGCCCACCAGGCCGTACACGAGCGACGTGATGAGGCCTTCGAGCAGGTCGCTCGCCGAGGCCCAGATGGCGACGACGACGATGAACGCCATCGACACCAGCCCCGACGCCGTGATCACCACGGCGTTCGGCTTCCCGGCACGGACGAGTTCACTGAGCTTGCCCGGCGTGGAGAGGTCGATGGCGTAGAAGCCGATCAGCATGAGCACGAGGCCGACGATCGCGTACAGCATGATCGCCCCGATGCCCCTGGCGAGGTCGGTACCGAAGGTCTCGGACAGTGCGACGAGCACGAAGATCTCCCAGGTCGGATTTGTGAGTTTTCTGCCGCTGTCCTATCACGACTCCGGGATGCGGTGTGGCACGAACGCCGCGCCGTCGTCGGTCACCAACCCCGACGACTCTCGAATGCCCATGCCCGCCGCGTTGTCGCCGACGATCCAGGCACCCAGCACGGGCCGGTACCCGCCGAACTCCGGAAGCGGGTCGAACGCCTGGTACGTGTACCCCTCGGCGCCGTAGACGCCACCCGTCTCGGTCTCGTAGCCGGGCGCGACGATCTGCACGTTGGCGCCCTCACGGCCGAGCTTCGGCTTGCGCACGTACTCGGTGAGCATCCCCGGCTGGTCGTTGAAGGCGGGCAGCAGGTTCGGATGTCCCGGGTAGTTCTCCCAGAGGATGCCGAGGATCGCCTTGTTGGAGAGCAGCATCTTCCACAGTGGTTCGATCCACAGTGTCTGCGGCAGCGACTCGACCGCGTAGCGACCGAACTCCTCGTCGATCACCCATTCCCACGGGTACAGCTTCACGATGTTGTCCATCGGAGCCTCTTCGAGATCGACGAACCGCTTCAACAGCGGGTCCCAGCCGATCTCCTCGATGGCGAGCCCGACCGTGTCCAGGCCCGCCTCCGCCGCGGTCTCCTGCAGGTACGTCACCGTGAGGTGGTCCTCACCGGTGGGGTCGGCGCTGGACCAACTGAAGTGCAGCTCGTTGGACGGCAGCTTGCCCGCGACGGTGCGCCACCGCTCCACGAGCTGTTCGTGCAGGGAGTTCCACTGGTCGTCGTCCGGGTGGACGTCCTCCTTCCAGTACCACTGCACGATGGCCGCCTCCAGCAGGGAGGTCGGGGTGTCGGCGTTGTACTCCAGCAGCTTCGCGGGCCCGCTGCCGTCGTAGCGCAGGTCGAAACGGCCGTAGACGTGCGGGTCGCCCCGTCGCCACGACTCGGCGATGTGCGGCCACACCCACTCGGGAAGGCCGAACTCGGCGTAGCGCTCCGCCGTCACGACGTGGTCGACGGCCTCGAGGCACATCGAGTGCAGCAGCTCCACGTCGGCCTCGATCGACAGGATCTCGGACATGTCGAAGACGTAGTGCACCGACTCGTCCCAGTACGGCCGGGGCTGTCCCGTCGCGTACCGCGCGGGCGTGCCGAACACCAGACCCTGTTCGGCGACGATCTTCTCCCAGTTCGCGCGGGGCGTCCCGGTCTCTCGACGCACTCTCAGGAACCTCCACCCTTGCCGAAGTTGCCGCCGCTGATGCCGAACCCGCCACGCTGGATGGTGGTGCCCGACTTCGTCGTGATGGACGCGTTCGACGGCCGCGTGTACGTACCACCGCTGACGGGCTGTCCGATCGTGCCCGTACCGCCGTAGTTGTAGCGGTACTGCTGAGTGCCGCCGCCCGGCATGGGGATGAACACCCAGCCGCCGCTGTGGTAGCCGTGGTGGGAGTTGACGTAGTCGTCGTCGCAGTACTCGTCGTCCACGATGGTGCCGTCGGCGGTCGTGCACACCGCGGTCACCTCGTCGGGCACGGCCACGAGGTACCAGGCGGCGACCACGCCGACGAGACCGACGGTCACTCCGCCCGCGCCGAGGAGCTTGCGTCGGCTGCGCGCCTTCTCCTCCGCAGCCTCCAGCGCCGCGCGTTCCTCCTCGGCACGCCGACGCTCGTCCTCCATCGCCTTCACACGCGCGCGTTTCTCGGCGAGCGTCGGCTCCCGAGGCGTCGTCGTCTCAGGATTCTGGAAGCGCATCGAGCCGCGCCGCTCATCCTTTTGGTTGTCATCCGTCATCGCGCACTCCAAGACCGCGGGTCATGCGGTATGTCACCTTAGCCACTCACTCACGTCCGCACGGCGGAACAGGCATGATGGTGCTGATGTCCGACCAGCCTGCTCGCCGACCCGACCCGGCTCTGCGTTTCCGCGTGCTGATGGGAGGTGCCTTCCTGGGCGCCCTCGTCGCGATGGCACTCAGCTGGACCTTCTCGTGGGTACCCGAAAGTCCCGAGGTCGTAGCCCAGCGACAGGCGGAGGAGCAGGCGGAGCAGGTCGCCAAGGTCCGCGAGGAGGCGTTCCGCTCGCCGCCGGGCAGCTGCCTGCACTGGACCGAGGCGGACGCCAGGGACGTCCACAAGGTGTCGTGTGACGAGGACCACTTGTTCGAGGTGGTGGGGCTGGCGGACCTGAAGTCGGACCACGGTCCCCGCGCCCCGATGCCGGACGAACAGGCGTGGCGGGAACTCACGAAGGAGCACTGCGGCCCCCTGGTCGAGGACTATCTCGACGACCCGCTCGACCCCGAGGGGAAGCTGACCATCGGCGTGCTCCGCCCCGACGAGAAGCAGTGGGCGGACGGCAACCGCACCCTGCACTGCGGACTCCAGTGGGTCGGTCCCGGCGGCGGCCTCCAGGTGCTCACCCAGGCCGCGAACGACCTCGACCAGTCCTACGTCTGGGAGCCCGGGACCTGCCTCGCGATCGTCGACAAGACCGTCGGCGACCCCATCGGTTGTGACGCGCAGCACTCGTACGAGATCGTCGCGACGGTCGACCTGTCGAAGGAGTTCGACTCCTACCCCTCGGAGAAGAAGCAGAAGGAGTGGCTCGAACCCAAGTGCGCCAAGCTCGTGTACAAGTACACGGGCGGCAAGAGCGTGAAGGCGCTGGCAGAGGACGGTCTCATCCTCAGTTGGGACACGCGCTCCGAGGAGAGTTGGAAGGCCGGCTCCAAGCTCGTCAACTGCAAGGTCGGAGCCACACTGGAGGACCACAGCGGCCTGGCGCCCATCCAAGGCAGTGTGAAGGACAGCGCCAAGGACGAGAAGTCCGACAAGGACGACAAGGACAACAAGGACGACGAGAAATCCGACGAGGACTCCGGCACGGACGACGAGGGCACCGAGTACGGTGACGGTGACTCGGACGGCTCCTCGGACGGGGAGGGCTCGGGGACCGAGGGCGACGACTCGTCCGAGTCCGGCGCGGAGGCCGGCGGCCAGGGAAGCGGTGGTTGACACATGCCCGTCGAGATGAGCCGGTCGCGTTTCGAGGAACTCGTCGCGGACGCCCTCGACCAACTGCCGCCGGAATTCGCGGCGGCCATGGACAACGTCGTCGTTCTGGTCGAGGATCGGCACGAACAGGAGCACGACCTTCTCGGGCTCTACCACGGCATCGCTCTGACCGAGCGCGGCCACGACTACGGAGGTGTGTTGCCCGACCGCATCTCGATCTACCGGGAGCCGATTCTGGCCATCTGCGACACCGAGGCCGACGTCGTCGAGGAAGTGCTGATCACCGTGGTGCACGAGGTCGCTCACCACTTCGGCATCGACGACGCCCGACTGCACGAACTCGGCTGGGGGTAGCCGGTGCCGCAGCCAGCCTCCCTCCTCCCCGCCGGGTCCGACGCGACCGGTGAGTTCCCCCGCCGCCGAGCACGTCGATCACGATGAGCACGACGAGCGAGGCGGTCGGCCCGCCGCGGAAGCGGCTCAACCTGCTGGTGGGGTCCAGCGCCTTCGCCAACCTCGGTGACGGCATCGCGAAGGTCGCGTTCCCGCTGCTGGCGGTGCAGGTCACCCAGGACCCGCTGCTGATCGCGGGACTGTCGGTGGCGCAGTTTCTTCCCTGGCTGCTCTTCGGCGTCCTCACGGGCGCGTTGCTCGACCGCATCGACCGGCGCAAGGCGGTCGTGGTCGCCAATCTCGTGCGTGCCACGGTGGTCGGGCTGGTCGCACTGCTGGTGCAGCTCGACGCCGGCACGATCTGGGTCGTGTACGCCGCCGCGCTGCTCGTGGGGACGGCGGAGACGGTGGCGGACAGCGCCACCAACGTGTTGATCCCGGCCGTGGTGGAGCGCGACGGCCTCGCGGGCGCCAACAGCAAGTTGCAGGCCGCGGAGATCGTGGGACAGACCTTCCTCGGCGCCCCGGTGGGCAGCCTGACGTTCGCGCTGTTCGCGGCGTTCCCCTTCTACATCGACTCCGTGGCGTTCGCGCTGGGCGCCGTGCTGCTCGCCGTGCTGCCCGGCACCTATCGACCGCAACGCGCCGCCACCGCGTCGACCTCGCCCGCGGCCGGGGTGAGGGCCGACATCGTGCAAGGGCTCCGCTGGGTCCGCCACCACGCCGTGGTGGCCCGCCTCGTGGTGATCGCGGGACTGACCGGGCTGGTCAGTGAGATGGCCCAGGCGCAGCTCGTGCTCTACGCCCTCGACGACCTCGGGCTCGACGAGGCGGCGTTCGGGCTGTTCGGGCTCGGCGGAGGCGTCGGTGGGCTGCTCGGCGCGGCACTGGCGTCACGACTGCTCGACCGCCTCGGCGACACGGTGACCCTGCTGATCGGCTTGACCGGCGGCGGTGCGGCCTTCCTCGCGATGGGCCTCGTGACGGACCCGATCGTCGCCGGAGTGCTGTTCGGTCTCTTCGCGGGGACGGTCGTGACCGTCAACGTCCTGCTCGCCACGGCCCGCCACACCCTGGTGCCGGAGGAGCTGCTGGGTCGAGTACTGGGCGTGTGGCGCACGGTCGTGTGGGGATCGTTGCCGGTCGGCGCGCTGCTCGGCGGCCTCACCACCCGCTGGCTCGGGTCGGCGTCGGCGACGTTCGTCGTCTCCGGGGCCGGGATGCTCGGGGTGGCCGTCCTCGCGTGGGTCTGGGTGCGCGGCCGCGCGCTCACGCCAGTTCGCCACTCCTGACGGCCTCGACCCAGCGGGCGGCGTCGGCGAAGTCGGCATCCGAGGCGTCCGGGCCCACCGTGGCGCGCACGCCGTCCGCCCGGGGGTGCGACCCGAGGAAACGCACCTCGCAACGCCGCTTCAGCGCCGCGAGCGCGTCCCCGATCCTCGCCTCCGCGACGTGGCCCTCGAAGTCGAGGAAGAATCGGTAGAACCCGAAGTTGCCCTTGATCGGGCGGGCGTCGATCCGGGTCAGGTTGATGCCGCGTGACGCCAGTTCGGCGAGCAGCTCGGCGAGCGCGCCCGTGCGGTTGGTCGTGGAGGCGACGATCGACGTGCGATCGGCTCCCGTCGGTTCGGGCAGCGAGCCGGGAGGGGCGAGCAGCAGGAACCGGGTGCGCGCGTCCGGGACGTCGGCCACCCCCTCGGCGAAGACCCGCAGCGGGTACGTCCGCGCGGCGACGGGGGCGGTCACCGCCGCGTCGTACTCCCCGTCGCGCACCGCCACGGCGGCGGCCGCCGTCGACGAGGCCACGACGGGCCGGGCGTCCGGAAGGTTCCGCTCCAACCAGTGCCGTACCTGCGCGAGCGCGTGCGGATGGCTCGCGACCGTCCGGATCGTCTCCACGTCCGGCCGGGTGAGCACGCTGAAGTGCACGGGCAGCAGCGCCTCCGCCACCGCCACCAGCGGCGAGTCCTCGGCCAGCCCGTCGAGTGTCGCGGTGACAGGGCCCTCCACGGAGTTCTCCACCGGAACGCACGCGAACTCGGCGTCGCCCTTGCGCACCGCCGCCAGTGCGGCGGGAATGGTCTCCACCGCGACGAGTTCCTGGTCTGTGGCGAGCTCCCGGGCGGCCTGCTCCGAGAACGTCCCGACGGGGCCGAAGAAGGCGATGCGCGACATGAGTCAGAGGCTACGCCGGAGACGAGATGAGACGATCCTCACCCACGCAGCGAGTCCAGCCGGTTGGATACGTGGTTACCCCCGGCGGAACTTTTTGCCATGCTGGAAGCGTGACCGCCGAATCAGGCACGCACACGTGGAACGGCACAGGCGCAACGACCTTTTCCGCAGCCCCGGAGTTGGTGTTGTGCGCGGTCGACGACTCCCTCGCCCGCGCCTGGCACGACGTCGCCGACGCGGTGAGCGGACCGGTACGGGTACATCGGGGGTCGGTGCTCGACATCCACGCGCAGGCCGTGGTCAGTCCCGCGAACAGTTTCGGGTGGATGCGCGGCGGCGTCGACGCCCTGTACGCGCAGGCGTTCCCCGGCATCGAACAACAGGTGCGCAGCACGATCCTCGCCTACCACGGCGGGGAACTCCCCATCGGCGAAGCCGTCGTCGTCCCCACCGGCGAGGCGCTTCCGGAGTGGTTGATCAGCGCCCCCACCATGCGGGAGCCCGGGGAACGGCTCCCCGACGACACCGTGCACCCCTACCTGGCGGCTCGGGCGGTGTTCCTCCTCTGGCGCGACGGCCAGTTCGAACACGGCACGCGTTTCCGCGACGTCGTGGAGACGATCGCGATGCCGGGCCTCGGTACCGGTGTCGGCGGCGTGTCGCCCCGGACCTGTGCCCGGCAGGTCGCCGCCGCGTGGGACGAGGTCTTCGGCAAGCGCTGACCGCCGCCGCTCACGGCACCCGTGGTGCCCGGCACCGCGTCGTCGCGGGTGTAGAACGTCACAGCCCGCCACCGCTCGACAGCACTTACCGTTGAATGCGCGTGAGTTGCCGATGTACGCGCCAGCCCATCGACGGGCGAGGAGTGAGCGAATGCCACGGGTCCGTGAGCGCAGTCCCTACGTCGAACTACAACGTGACCAGTGGCAAGAGCTGCGGCGGTCGACACCTCTGCCGTTGACCGCCGACGAGCTCGCGAAGCTGCGCGGCCTCGGCGAGCAGATCGACCTCACCGAGGTCGCCGAGGTGTACCTTCCGCTGTCCCGCCTCATCAACCTGCAGGTGGCGGCCCGGCAACGCCTGTACGAAGCCACCACCACCTTCCTCGGCGAGGAGACCCACGGCACGAAGGTCCCGTTCATCATCGGGGTCGCGGGCAGCGTGGCCGTCGGGAAGTCCACCACCGCCCGCATCCTGCGGACCCTGCTGGCGCGCTGGCCCGACCACCCGAGGGTCGACCTCGTGACGACGGACGGCTTCCTCTACCCGCGGGAGGAACTGATCCGGCGCGGCCTCATGCACCGCAAGGGCTTCCCGGAGAGCTACGACCGGCGTGCGCTGCTGCGGTTCGTCACCGAGGTCAAGTCCGGCGCCGAGGAGGTCAGGGCACCGGTCTACTCCCATCTCGCCTACGACATCCTCCCCGGCGAGGAACAGGTCGTCCGCAGGCCGGACATCCTGATCCTCGAAGGTCTCAACGTCCTGCAACCGGGGCCACGACTCACCGTCTCGGACCTGTTCGACTTCTCGATCTACGTCGACGCCCACACCGCCGACATCGAGCAGTGGTACATCGAGCGGTTCCTCAAGCTGCGGCACACCGCGTTCTCCGACCCGGCCTCGCACTTCCACCACTTCGCCGGCCTGCCCGACGACGAGGCCAGGGCCGAGGCACGTCACCTCTGGAAAACGATCAACGAGCCGAACCTGGTGGAGAACATCCGACCCACGCGGCCGAGGGCAACGCTGGTGCTGCGGAAGGACTTCGACCACTCCATCAACCGCGTCCGCCTGCGCAAGTTGTAGTTTTCACCCGACTCGGTGACTCCCCGAGTGGTCGAACCACGGGCGCGGCCCGACCATGACCCGTGTGAGCAAGGGCCCGCCTCCCCCACTTGTCAGTGTCCTCGGTCCCCTATTCGTGCGTCGGCGAGGAACCGAGCACCCGATCAAGGACCGGGCCATGCGTGCCGTCCTCACGGCGCTCGTGGCCGACGTGAACCGAGGTGTGCCCGCCGAGACCCTCGTGGAGCTGGCGTGGCCGCCCGAGGAGCGCCCGACTCACCCGCTCGACTCCCTCGACGCGCGAGTCACCCGCCTGCGCACCCTGCTGGCGCCCGAGGCCGACCTCGCGTGGACGGCGAACGGCTGCGTCCTGACCCTGAACCCCGAACTGCTCGACTCGGTGCGGTTCGAGCGCATGGTCGACGCCGCCCGCTGGTGCGCGCCGAGGGAAGCGGTGTCGACGTTGGAGAGCGCACTCGCCCTGTGGCGGGGCGATCCGCTGCCCGACCTGCGCCGCAACGGTCTCGACCACCCCGAAGCCGTCCGGCTGCGGCAGGTGCGCGCGCTGGCCGTCGAGTCGCTGGCAGCCCACGAACTGCAGCTCGACCGCGTGGAGAACGCGGCGGAGCGCCTGCTGTCGCTGCTGTCGGCGGAACCGTTGCGCGAACGTGCCTGCGCCCACGCCATGTGGGCGCTGCATCGGCTCGGCATGACCGACGACGCCGTCGCCTGCTACGACCAGCTCGTCGAACGGCTCGCCGACGAACTCGGTGAGGATCCGAGCACGGAGCTGCGCGAGACCTACCGGGCGGTGACGGGCCGGGAACCGGAGCCCACGATCCGCGCGACGCCACACCTCGCGACGCGGTTCGTGGGACGGGGACACGAACTGGCTCGACTGTCCACCATGGTCGAGCGCGACCGGCTCGTCACGGTGACCGGTGCTGCGGGCAGCGGCAAGACCCGGCTGGTCCTCGAAGCACTGTCCACGACGGAGTTGCCGACCACCGTCGTGCGACTGTCCACGAGCGACGCCACCGAGGTGTGCGGTCGGGTCGCGACCGCGCTGGGACTGCACGCACGGGGAGACGACGAGGACGACGTCTCGCTCACCGAGTACCTCGTCGCCCGACGCCACGTCCTCGTGCTCGACGGGTGCGAACGGGTGCTCACCGACGTCCGCTCGCTCGTCCGGCACCTGCGCGCCCGTTGTCGGGACGTGACGATCGTCGTGACGAGCCGGGTCCGGCTCGGCCTCGCGGGCGAGTGCGTGCTGCCGCTCGGCCCGCTGGCGCGCGACGGCACCCGGGACGTCCTGCAGTCGCGCGCGGGTGCGCTCCTGCTCGACCGCACCACCCACCTCCGGGCCGATCATCCTCGCGACGACGCCGAAGCCGACGAGGCCAGGGACGCCTTGCGCCGCGTCGAATGTCTACCGCTCAACGTCGAGATCCTCGCCGCCCGAGTGGTCGACGGCGAGACCGAGGGTGTGGAGTGGCCGACCGACCTCGCCGAGTGGGCGTGCACCGAACTCACCCCGGCACGACGGGACGCCCTCGGTGCCCTGACGGTGTTCGACGGCGACGTCCCGACCGACGGCGCCGAGGCCGTCGTGTCGGCCGACGACGGCGCAGGCGCTCCGCTCGCCGACCTGGCCAGAGCCGGGCTGCTGTCCCCGACCACCGACTCCTCGTTCCGCATGCCCGATCTGGTGCGCAGGCACGCCGCGGGCTGGTTCACGGGCACCGAGGCGGAACACAAGGCGCGGCAACGCCACGCGCTGTGGTGTGTCGACGCCGTCACGGCGGCGGCGACCAGCGACGACGACCTCACAGGCTTCCAGCGGTTGCGTGCGATGCAGGACGAGGTGTGCGCGGCACTGCGCTGGGCGGTGGCGGAGCAACCCGCCCTGGCCGCCGACCTCACCGGCCTGATCGGCACGCTCACCCGCTACCGACCTCTCCCCGCGCTGCTGGAGTGGCAGCTCACCGTCGCCCGGAGCGCCGACCCTCGGCTGTCCCGCCACCCGTTGGCCGCCGCCTCCGGCGCCGACGCCGCACTCCGGTGCGGGCTGCCCGAGGAGGGGTTGCGCTTGGCCGCCAGAGCCGCCGAACTGGCCGCCACGCCGCAACACCGCTGCGCCGCCGTCCACACGCTCGTCGCCGCCTACTACGACCTCGGGGACACCGACCGCACCGCGACGGTGTGCCACGAGTTGCTCGCGCTGCCCGACCTGCCGGACCACTGCCGGGCCGACGCGCACGCGTTCCTGTCGCTCGTGGCGACGCGCGTCGGGCACGAGAACGAGGCACACCGGCACGCGGACGTGGCGATGCAACTGGCCCGCGAGACCTCCCCCGGACGCAGCGCCGCCCTCGCCGCGTACGCCGAGGGACGAGCCGCCCTGCTGACCGACCTGCGCCGGGGCGCGGAATGCCTCGCGAGGGCCCGCGTGCGCGCCAAGAACGCCGAAGCCACGTGGATCGTCGCCTCGGCGGGTACCGCGCTGGCGGAGGCGCTGTTGCTCCTCGGCCGGGTTCCCGAGGCCGCGAAGCTGGCGCAGCTCACGCTCGACGAGTGGCACCGCATGCGGGCCCCTCGGCCGCTTCGTGCGTGCGTGGACGTCGCGATGCGGTGCGTAGCGTCGGCCGGGGAGCGCTCCGGCGTGCACGACCTCGTCGACGCTCAACGCGAACGCAGCACGTCGGAACCCTTGGCGCTGGCCAGAACGGCCCGTGCCGTGGCGAGTGCGCTCGCGACGACGTTCGGCACGGCGCGTCCGACCCCGAATCCGGCCCTACCAAGCGAGGAATCGACGCATGACTAGGTCGATCGGACGACAAGCGCCCCGGGTACCAACCATCTGGCCGATACCCGCCCCCACCGCGACGCCGCACCCTGGACTCAAGGCAACGGACTGTAGGGGGAGACCACGATGATGGCGGACATTCTGACCTGGGTGGGTGCGATTCTGGGGATCGCCGTGCTGTCGGTGATGGCCGTCGGCCCCGTGGCGTTGGACGTCGACGACGCCAGGGGACGGCGGACGCCTCACTCGCAGACGCCCAGGGCCTGAGTCATCCGGCGAGGACCTTGGGCAGCGCGACGCGAGCCTTGCGGAGTTCGTCGCGCAGCCGGGTCTTGCGCTTGTGCCGGGCCACGAGATCGGCGAGGTAGGTGGAGAACTCCGCGGAGGCACCCGCCCGCCGGTACAACAGCCGCAGCCGACGCAGTTGCTCGGCCGCACGCTCGTAGGCCTGCGGGTTGCGGGAGTCGATGAGGCGTTCCACGCAGTCGCGATAGAGCGGGATCACGTCGGAGGGCTCGTGCCCGTTCGCGGCCTTCCACGCCTCGTCGAAGCGCTGCGCCGACAACGCCGCCTCGACGTCGGAGGTGTCGACGGGCGACTGTCGCGTGCGCACGCGTTCGAGCGCCTCCACGACCTCGCCCGCCCCCTCGGCGCGGTGTGCGGCACCGTTGCCCAGCGCTTTCGCCGCGTGGGCGATCGCCTCCGAGTGCCGACCCGCCGCCCTCAACACGCGCACGATGCGCAGGCTGACGTCGAGGCGGGGCAGTTCCTCGGACAGCAGGCTCACCACGGTGTCCACGTCCGAGGTGATCTCGGCGATCTCCAGCCGCAGACCACGGGCGATTCGCATGCGCTGCGGATCGGCGTCGGTCGTCCGGGACTCGGCGAGCACGGCGTCCACAGCGGCCGAGACCTGGGCGAGGCCGTCGTCACCCAGTGCGTCGGCGAAGTCGGCGAGGTGCACCTCGGGTCGTCCCGGCCGCTCGAAGGCGAGCCGGACGAGCCACTCGGCGAGCTCGCCGACGGGCGGTGGTTGCGCGGCGCACGCTCGCGCGTAGAGCGCCAACGCGCGGTCGAGCCGGTCCAGCAGGTGCGGGGAGGGATCGTCACGCTCCCGCACGGCGGCGACGAGCCGATCAGCGGTCCGACGCGCCAGCGGAGTGACGTCGGCCGAGGTCCCCGAGTCGAGCAGCCGGGTGACCGTGTCGAGCACCGAGTCGAACTGCACGCCGTCCGGTCGCCGGCCGGCGGTGTCCTCGGCCGCCGGACGCGCGGGCTCGCCCTCCGCTCGCAGCGCGTCGAGCCGCTGCCGCAGGTCCTCGTCCCGATCGGCCTGCTCGCACAGCATGTCCACGAGCGTCTCGCGGTCCAGGGTGGAGAGGAACGCGCGCAGGTCCGATCGGCGACTCACCCGGCTATCGTGCCATCCGGCGTCGGCTCGGTGATCACCGTCGGGGTCCAGTCCGTGGCGGACTGTTGCCGCTGCTGCGGAATCAGCACCTCACCGAGGCGCCGCACCACGAGCCCGCCCTGGGCGTGCAGCGCGTTCACCGCGCCGAGCGGCGTCCCCGTCGGCGCGCGACGCACGGCGTCGAGATCGGCCAGCAGGTACAGCGTGTCGCGGACCCGGGAGATACCGGACAGGAAGGCGCGCACCCGGTCGTACCAGCCGTCGGAGGTGAGGTCGAGGACCACGGTGCCGAACTCGTGCCCGGTCACCGTCGCGACCGTTCCCACGTCGACGGTGAAGGTGTCACGCAGCACGGCCCGCCACGGCGCCACCGCTTCGTCCGACGGCACGAGCACCGCGCCACCGTCCTCGGCGATCAACCGCACCAGGGCCGCCCGCTCCACGGGCTCACCGGCCGTGTCCAGCAGCACCACCTCGGTCCGGCGGTCCTCGGCACACGACAGGGCGGAGTACCCGATGTGGGAAGCGATCGCCTGCACCGCGGGCCCGACCCGGTACTGCCGCGTCGTCACGGCACAACCCGGGTGGGCGTGCGCGTCGGACGGGGTGAGGATGCCGCAGTGGCTGAACGGGGTCGCCAGCGTCCACCGGGCGACCTCGGACCGCTGCTCCAACTCCGGCGGGACGACCTGCGGCCACGGTTGGGCCAGGTCGCCGAACACCACGGCCGTCTCACGCGCGTGTGCGACGGCCAGCAGGACGTCGCTCAACCGGGCCGAACCGGCGTCGTCGACCAGCACGACGTCGAACGTTCCCCGCACGTCCGGGACCTCGGCCGACGTCGCGATGACGACGCGCGCCGAATCCCACGTCCGCGCGTCGTCGGCGCACCGCCGCTCCCGGCCACGCTCCCCGATCCACCACAGGCGTTCCTGGAACCGACCCCGCAGCGCCGCCCTGTGCCGTCCCCGCTCGCGCAGGGACTCGCGGTCGGCATGCCGCTGGGGCAGTTCCCGGTCGAGGCAGTCGGCGTAGAACAGCTCGTCACCCTCACCTGCCAGGCCCTCCGCGGTGACGCGCGCGATCTCCTCGCGCACCGCCTCCACCCGGGCGCGCGCCTCC
Source organism: Saccharomonospora sp. NB11 (assembly GCF_015910535.1). Taxonomy (GTDB): domain Bacteria; phylum Actinomycetota; class Actinomycetes; order Mycobacteriales; family Pseudonocardiaceae; genus Saccharomonospora. The sequence goes on from NZ_JACBJG010000003.1 coordinate 105,883, forward strand.
GACTCGGCCCGCTCGACCGTGCGAGTCCGCTCCGCCACCCGTTCCAGCTCGGCGTCGAGTTCCTTGACGTCCTCCGACACGGTGTTGACCCGCCGCCGACAGTCGTCGATACGGGCCACGAGCCTGCGCCGCTCGTCCTCCGCCGCCCGCAACTCGTGCCTGTCGGTCTTGCGGCCACGCTGGAGCAGACTCCGGTTGTGCAGGCGTTCCCGCAGGTCGGACAGCCGTTCCTCGACCTTCTCCAACTGGTGCGTGAGCACTCGTGCCTCGGCCCGACGCGCGTGCTCGCCGGCGACGCGGTCGCGGGAGCGCTCCGCCCGCCGCAGTTCCTCGGCCGCCTCGGCGGCGTCGCGGACCAGGTCCTCGTGCTTCTTCGACAACTCGGCGAGCTGCTGTTGCAACGTGGCGAGCCGCTGCGCGTTCTCCAGCCGCCGTTCGGTGGCGAGGAACGTCTCGTGGTCGTAGTCGGCCAGGTCCGCGTCGAGCCGGTCCAGCTCGACCTCGACCTGCGCCAACACCGCGAGATCCTGCTGCAACGGCAGGCGCTCGGCGTCCATGGCATCGAGCGAGAGCCGCGTGGGCAGCACCTCGTCGGTGACGAGCAGCACCCGCTTGCCGATCCTGCCCAGCGTCGCGGCGGCACGCGCGGCCACACTCGACTTGCCGCTGCCGGGCGGCCCCCACACCAGGTGCAGACCGGGCACGAAGCACGTCGAGTAGGCGTCGGGGCCCGCCGGATCGAGACGTCCCGCGGCGAGCCGGTCGGCCAGCGGCGCCTCGCCCACCCGCCGGAGTTCCCGCGCGAACCGGGACAGCTCGTGGGTCCGGGACGCCTCGCGCGCCCAGACGTGATCACACTCGGGCGGCAGCGGGCCGACGTCGTGCAGCCACAGCACGCCCCGGGAGAACGCCGTGCTCACCGGCACCGCCGTACCCTGGCGAGGCCCCGTCGGACCGGCGATCCGCACGTCGTTCCACGGCCGCACCTCACGACCCCGGAGGTCGACCAGGTAGTCTCCGTCCTCGGTCCGCCGCAGCGGACCCAACACGCTCCATTCCTCGGCCTGCCGCGCGTGTTCGAGCTCGGCCTCGACCGCGCTGGCGGCCTGCTGACGCCATTCGGTCATGCCACCCCTTTCGGTCCAACCGAGTAAACCCCGGGCACGGCTGACCAGCGCTTCGAGTAATCCCTGCGGGTTACGCTCTGCATCCGGGCGCGTGACGCAGCGCAGCGGACGGTGCCGTAGCCACCTACTACCGAGCACCGAACAGACCACAGGTTCCCGCACGACGCTCGGAAGTTCATCCGATGTCGCGCTCCGACAACAAGAAGACGACGCGGCCACGGCCAGCCACAGGAATCTCTCATTGCCTGGCCCGCCCCCTGTCCACGGGCATGCGGGAGCCCTGGCTCAGCCGGTGTGGGCCGCTGAGACACCTGGGCCTTAGCCGGCCGGCACGTCTCTACATCAGCACAAGGCGATAAGACGGCCCTACCGCTTTCCGCAAATGCCGCACACCGCACGCTCGCCTCAAGCAGACTAGATGCACTGTGGAGAACAGAACAGTCGACGACGAACCCGACGGTCGCCTTACTCTGAACGAGTTACATCAACTCCGGAAGAGAGGAACTCGGCGCACTTATACGAAGTCCGAAATCCTCCTTCTAGAGGGTACCGACCCTGGACCGGTGCTCATTCTCGAGTCGGGCCTCGTCAAAGTCACCGTGAGCGCCGAGGCTGGCGAAGAACTCTTGTTGGGCTTTCGAGGGCCAGGCGAGTTGCTGGGCGAAATGAGCGCTTTGAGAGGCTGCCCCCGATCCGCTACTGTCACCGCACACGCCCCTTCGAGCGTGACCGAGATCCCTGAGAAAGTCTTTCGGCAGTTTTTACTCGAACACCCGAATGCTCTCCTGCGGATGCTTCTGGCAACGCACGATCGACTACGAAAGGCGGACCAAGAGAGACTTCTCTACCTCTCCAAGCGTGTCGTCGAACGAGTAGCGTCGAGACTGTTGGAGTGGTGTGTGAGATTCGGCAAAGCGTCTCCCGAGGGCCACGTCGAAATACGCCGCTTCTCCCGCCGTGAACTCGCGCAAAGCATAGCCGCTTCAGAGAAAACAGTAGACGAAGCCCTGGCCGCCTTGACTCGAGACCGGATCTTGCGTACCGGTCGACAGCTTTTCGTGATACTCGACCCAGCAGCACTCTCCCGGACTGCACACCCGAACCTCTAGTCAACCGGTTTCCCGGGAGATCCGAGGCCCGCGATACGGCAGCATGTCGCTCCGTGATCAAGAGAGGGGACGGCATGCGCAAGATGCCATCGACACGTGCACTGTTCGGCTACGACATCATCGGCGCGTCGAGTCACGACGATGACCAGCTAGAACCTTTGAGGGCAGCCGCACACGACCTCGTCGACGCCACTCTCCGCGACGAAGGGGTCGACCTCGAGGCGCGAGCCAACTACGCGCCGACCGGCGATGGCGCGTTGGCAGCGTTCGAGGAAGCCGACCTACCCCTGTTGATCGATGCAATCGACGTACTGCATCGCAAGCTTCGAGAGCGCAACAGGTGGCACAAACCCGAACTACGGCTTCGGATTTCCATTCATGCAGCACCAGTGCACCTGGTCGAGCGAGAGAGCTTTCAGAGGGGCCCAATCGACTTGGCCCGCATCCTCGACGCAGCTCCCCTGAAAAGCATCGCAACACGATTGCGCGACTTCAGGCCGGACACCGTATTCGGCATTGTTTCCGACCAGGCTTTCAGGACCGCAGTGCGAGGGCGCTACACCGATCGAATCTACGTCGAAGATTTCGCGAGTATAACCGTTGAAAACAAAGAGTTCACCGACCGATGCTGGATTTGTGCTCCTGGCGTCGACGCAAGACGTATTTCCGAGGTACTCGACCCGGAAATCCCGACCGGTCAAGCGGAAGCACGATCGGAGCGAACACAAGCGCCAAACAGTGGCACACAAACGATCGGCCTTTCTAATGCCACTTTCAACGGCAACAACTACGCCCCGATGAACTTCGGGTTCCCCCAAGGAAACGCACACGCATGACCGACAGTCAGCTCGATGAATCGGCAACCAAAGAAGAGCAGACCACAGAAAATCCGAAAAAAGACGACAACAGCGAAAAAACTAAGACATCTTTTACTTTTACCGCAGCTCAAGCTGGCGCAGTATTTGCCGGAAGCAATCACGGCCCCCTACACTTCAACTTCGACAAGGAGGTCAAAGACCCACCCGAGCCTCCTGGCGAGCTGGAACACGCAAGAAACGTCTTCTGCCCTCCGCTTAATTACCAAGCCGCAAAAGACATCTTAGAGAAACGCTCTATCGTCGTCCTACGCGGCCAATCCAGCGGAAGAACACACGCAGCGAGACGTCTCCTCTGCGACATGGGCATTACCCACGTGAAAAGATGCAGTAGTTCACGGGTTGCTAAAGATTTTACACCCGCCGAGGGTACTGATCCCATCGGCTATCTCTGGCTCGCGCAGCCTCCGCATTGGGACTCGGGACGACCACTCGATGATGTACTCGCCGAGCTGCGCGCACGGTTGGAGTCAGTCGGCGGAAAGATGGTTCTGGTCGGAGATAAACTACCCCAAAGCACCGGTAGCGAATATTGCGTCACGCTTGAGCCCCCTCGAGTAACCTCGGTAGTTCTGTCACATCTTGCGCCGAGAAAGATCTCGCGCGAAAAGTACGACGAACTCGTCGGCGAGATCGGTATCAGCTACGACGAACTTTACCCAACCTCGTCACCACAACGAGGAAAGTTCGTGGCGACCCAGCTCATCGACTACATGGACGGGAAGTACGACGCTGAGCATATTCGTCACGAACTCACCCGAGTTGACGAACGCGACGTAGCTGAGTGGTTCACGACGGCTGACCTACAGGATCGCTGTCTTGCTATTTCGGCCGCTTTCTTGGAAAACTACCCTTGGACCTTGATGTTCGAGGCTTCTTCTGAGTTGCAGAAACTTTTGAGCAACCCAGAGAACGGAGAAATCTGGCCGTACGATCCCCCGGACCTCTTCGAACGCGAAGCACGGGAACATTTACAGCGAGCGGCAGCAAGACTGGTTAGCGACGGGAACGACTTCCCGTTTGAGTCTCATCAAGTTCGTTTTCAAACCCCGGGCTGGGGCAGACGTTTACTTGCCTACGTCTGGAAGAGCTTCCCCGGCGCCAGGGAACATATCCGGGATTGGCTTAGCAATTTAGTGAGTCGATTAGGAATCGAGGATTCAGACGCAGCGGCCTCTCGGTTCGGGCAAATGCTAGCCGATAGTCGAGAACGCTCCTTCGGTTCGTGGCTCGAACCCTGGACTGAAGACGACTCATATCTGGTCAACAAAATGGCATCCGCCGCCCTGGAGCCGTTCTCGCAGAATCCAGAGAACCACAAGTCGCTGCTCGACTTGCTATATAAATGGGCAAACTCATGGAGCAGTATTCACCAGAGGTATTCAGCGGCTACAGCCTTACAGGGACCAATCGGTCAACTCTACGTCGAAGAGTCGATGGCGATGCTTCGCCATCTCGCTTCCAGGGCCGATGTCGTCCTACTGGGAGCCATCACGCGATCGATCGAAAATCTTGCGACTTTTCCGGATAACCGCCCAGTGATACAACGTACACTTCTTGAGTGGGTCCCGAAAAACGCACAAGCAAAATCTTTTGTTCGCCGGTGCTCAGAGATCGCAATTGGTCTCCTGCATCCACCGCATGTCTCGTTCTGTGAAGATGTAGATGCCTACAGGAAGCATCTAGATACCCTAGCTCGCCATCCCGAGAGCCGTCAGAACCTACTCATCAAGATGAATTTATGGTGTGCAGCAGGTGAGAGCGAGAAGTTCCGAGGACACGCACGCACTCTCATATCGACAGCTTTCGACCCTGGGACTCCGACAGGGGCCAGGCTCTCATACTACCTCCGTCGTGCCTTCTACGAAGACAAAGAAGGCCGACTCGACCCCTTGAAGCGACTCATTCGCGCTCTTCGTGAGGAATCGGCATGACACCCAACATCGGCAGCAAGTGGAACGTCATACAGGAACATTCTCATCCAAGGAGAGCGCTCCTCCGATACAAACTTCGGAAGAATTGCTATAGTGCCCTCGTAGCACGCATGAAGGGCGGGGAGTGGGCAAGCTCCCACCTTCAGCTTGGGAGCACTGTCAACATCAGCCCACTTACCGCTGGACTTGCGTTTACATCACAGAAGATCGAGAAGCTGTACGAGGTTGATCTCAGGAAACAAACGGTTGCTTTCAACAGCGTCCTGGAAACCGAGAACGAAGGTGCCGTAGTCGAAGCGGACGTTGCAGTTCACTGGCAGGTTCGCGATCCCGTAAGACTCATCCTAAGTCCTGAAATCGATATCCTGAGCTGTATCCAAGACTCAGTCGAAGAAGTACTGCGACCAATAGTGCTCAAGATAGATATCGATCGGCTAGAAAGCGTTTTTGAGCAGAGCGAAGCGCTCCAACCCATGCGTATGCTCGACGACTTGCCAATCAGCTGGGGGGAAGGCACCGCGCTACTCCGATTAACAAGCGAAGGCAGGATCCATCGACACACCCTCGAGTCAATCCGGCGCGCACGTGCAATCGAAAAAGAACAGCGGATGCTCGACCGGGAACGGATCGATTTCTACACCAGTGTAATAAACTCCGGCCAGGTCAGCTTGCTCGCACTGATGCTCAGCAACGACAAGACAGCTGCGCCTGACGTCTTGCAGTACATCGAGCAGCATGAACTGCAGACCAACGGGCCCGCCCCTAGTGACGATCCCTTGCAAGCAGCGCTGAATCATATTATCAGCGGCGCAGACGAATTCGAATTACATGAAATGCGGCGCGACTTGCTCGCTGGCCTGCAGCGGAGAAATCCTGAAGACGAGTTCCTCGGGGAAGTAGCGGACAAAATACTAAAGCAGGAAACGCCACCTTCCCTATGACCGTTTCCATTACAGAGACAACCTCGACCCACGAGCCAGTGCACCTGTGGGAGGCTGGGTGGCCCTGGACGGCCTCCCACAGGCTGCAAGCAAGTCAGACTCGCTCCACATGACCGCACCAGACGACCTCGTAGGCTATGTCTGCCGTCACCTCGGGTCGCCACCGCTCCATCACCGCTCCCACCGCTTCCGCCCCCGACTACGCTCGACGGCATGGCGATCGAGGTGCTCCTCGTCGACGACCACGAGGTCGTCCGTCGTGGGTTGAAGGAGCTGCTGGGCGACGAACCCGACATCGAGGTGGTCGCCGAGGCGGGCAGTGCCGACGAGGCGCTCGCCGTGGCCATGCACCTCGAACCCGACGTCGCCGTGGTGGACGTGCGGCTCGGGGAGAACGAGACCGACGGCATCACGCTCTGCCGCGACCTGCGGGCGCGTCCCGGCGGCCCACGCTGTCTCGTACTCACCGCGTTCGACGACGAGGAGGCGATGGTCGGCGCCATCATGGCGGGCGCGTCGGGTTACCTGCTCAAGCAGGTGCGTGGCCAGGACGTCGTGAACGCGGTGCGCGAGGTCGCGGCCGGGCGGTCCCTGCTCGACCCGCTGACCACCGCCCGGCTGCTCGACACGATGCGCAACCCGGCGCAGAGCGACCCGATGTCGATGCTCAGCGAACGCGAGCGCAGCGTCCTCGAACTCATCGGGCAGGGTCTGTCGAACCGCGAGATCGCCGAACAGCTCTTCCTCGCCGAGAAGACCGTGAAGAACTACGTCACCTCGCTGCTGGCGAAGCTGGGCATGCAGCGTCGCACCCAGGCCGCGGCGTGGGTCGCCCGCCACGGCTCCCGCCCTCAGCGCTGACGTCGCTCCACTCAGGACTCCAGCGGGAGGTCGAACGCCACCAGGGTGCCCATGCTGGGCGAGGAGTTGACGAAGAACTTCCCGCCCGCGCCCTCGGCGCGTTCGGCGAGGTGCCGCAGACCGCGTTTGGCCACGTCCCGAGGCACGCCGCAGCCGTTGTCGCGCACCCGCAGCCGCACGCCCTCGGCGTCGCGGTGCAGCGTCACCCGCACCTCGCTCGCCCCCGAGTGACGGACCACATTGGACAGTGCCTCGCGCAGCGCGGCCCGGACGTGGTCGGCCCGCTCGGCGGGGATGTCGGCCAGTTCGCCCGAGAGTTCCAGCGTGGGCGGGTAGCCGAGCAGCTCGCCCGCGATCCGCACCTCACCGCGCGCCGACTCGGCCAGATCGGTCTCGGTCGCGGTCGACTCGCGCGGCTCCACCTCCGTGGTGCGCAACTCCCGCACGGTGCCGCGGATCTCCTCGATGGTGGCGTCGAGCTGGTCGATCGCCTCGCCCAGCCGCGCGCCGTCCGCCTGCGCGAACCGCCATCGCATCCGCCGTCGCACCCGGTCGAGCTGCATGCCCGCCGCGTACAGCCGCTGGACGATGACGTCGTGCAGCTCGCGGGCTATGCGTTCGCGCTCCTCGTACAGGGTGAGGCGGTGCCGCGCGTTGGCGCCCTCCGCGAGCGCGAGCACGACCCCGGCCTGTCCCGCGAACGCCGTGAGCACCTCGACGGTCTCGGCCGAGAACGGTTCGGCGCCCTTCTCGCGGTAGACGGTGAGTGCGCCGAGCAACCGTCCTCCCTGCCCGAAGGAGGCCGCCGCGAACGGTCCGTACGCACGCAGGACGTCGGGGACGAACCGGGAGGTGCGCGGATCGCTCGTGACGTCGTCGGTGACCACGGTCTCGCCGCCCGCCGCGACCCGTCCGGCGGCGGACTCGGCCGGGAGCACGACGCCGAGCAGGTCGCGGTGGTCGGCGCCGTAGGCCGACTCGACCGTGACGCCGCCGTCGTCGGAACGCACCATCACCAGGCCGAGGTCGGCGTCGGCGAGTTCGGCCGCGTGCCGCACCACGGTTCCCAGCACCGCACCCGGATCGGCGTCGGACAACGCCGATGCCGTGATCTCGGTCGCCGCGGCCAGGGCCCGCGCAGCCAGGTTCGGTTCCATGAGCAGTGCCCAGTTTATGTGTGCTCACCTGCTCTCATCCGGGCGTCGGCGGCTCGCCGGACACGGACCCGCCCTTCCGCGACCTCCCACACCACGTCGGCGTCGACGGCTTCCTCCGGCCGATGGGTGACGTGGAGGACGGTCCGGCCCGCCAACGCGGCACGCAGGTTCGTCAACACCGCACGGGCCGTCTGCTCGTCCAGGTGTGCGGTGGGCTCGTCGAGCAGCACCACGTCCGCGTCCGAGGCGGCGAGCACCGCACGGGCCAACGCGACCCGGTGGGCCTGCCCGCCGGAGAGGCCACGACCGGCGTCGCCCAGCACCACATCGAGATCGAGGTCGGCGAGGCACACCGTCGACAACGCCTCCCGAAGGCGGTCGTCGTCGGCGTGCGGGTCGGCCAGACGCAGGTTCTCCGCCACGGTCGTGGAGACGAGCTGCGACTCCTGGGGTGCCCAGGCCACCTTCCCCGGCACGACGGCGTGCCCGCGTTCCGGCCGCAGGAAGCCGACGACCGTCGACAGCAGCGACGACTTGCCTGCCCCGGAGGGACCGACCACCGCGACGTAGGTGCCGGGAGGAACGTCCAGGTCGACCTCGCGCAGCACGGGGGCCGCAGCACCGGGCCACCGGACGTCCACGTGCTCCAGCCGCAACTCGCCGCCGGCCGCCCGCTCCACCGTGCCGAGCGCATGTCGCTCGTCCGGTTCGGCGTCGAACGTGGCCGCGAGTCGGGTGCGGGCACGACGCAGTGCCTCCCGGTGCTGCGCGGCGGGCGGCAGCAGCGACAGCGCCTCGGCCAGCGCCAACGGCACGAGGGCCAGCACGGGCGCGAGCACCGGGTTCAACGTGCCCGCGCCGACGGCCTCGGCGGCGAGACCGGCCCCGGCGACGGCCGCGAGTCCGGTCGCCACCGTCACCACCGCCTCCGCCGCTCCCGCACCCCACGCCTGTCGGCGCGCGAGCGCGGCAAGCCTGCGGTCACGGGTCGCCAACGCGGACCGGTGGCCGGTGTGCGCGCCGAACGCGACGAGTTCGGCGGCGCCGTCGAACAACGCGAGCACCCGGGCGGCGACGTCGCGGCGACCGTCGGACAGCGTGGCGGTGGCGCGCCGGTCGAGCAGCACGGCCAGCGTCGGGGCGAGCACACCCGCCACGACGACGGCGGCAGCGAGCACCCAGCCCGCCGACGGCAGCACCACGGCCTGCACCGCGATCGCGCCGGCGGCCACCACGGCCACCACGCCGAACGGCGTCACGGCCCTCGGCAGCAGGTCTCGCACCGTGTCCACGTCGTCCACGAGTTCGCTGAGGCTCTCGCCATGCCGCGTCCGGGCGGGCCCGAGTCGCACGAGCGAGCACCACAGTCGCTCACGCAGCCGGGCGGCCACCCGGAACGCGCCGTCGTGGGTGACCAACCGCTCGACGTACCGAAGCCCCGCGCGGGCGAGCCCGAACGTTCGCACTCCCACGACGGCCGCGGTCAGCGTGAGGATGGGCGGTTGCTGCGACGCCCTGGCGATGAGCCAGCCGGAGGTCGCCGTGAGCGCGATCCCCGCCAGCAACGCCGCCGCGCCGAGCACCACGCCGCGCACGAGCCTGCGTTCCCCCAGCTCCCGCCACGGCACGGCCCGCCCCGGTGTGGACGTGTCGGGAGCAGATCCGGCCTCGTGCTCCACCTCCGAGGTCGCGGCCTCGGCCGAGGTGAGTGCCGCACTGCGGTCATGCGCTGCCAGGACCACCGCGGCCCCCGCGTCCTGCGCCTCCCGCAGCGCCTGCCACACGCGCTCCGCATTCACCGGGTCCAGGTGTGCGGTGGGCTCGTCGGCGAGCAACAGCCACGCCCCGTGACGCAGCCGCAGCAACGCCCGGGCCACCGCCACCCGCTGGCGTTGGCCCACCGACAGCCGATGGACCGCCCGCTCGGCCAGCCCGGCGAGGTCGAACCGCGTCAGCAGCTCGTCGATCTCGCCTTCGGACGCGCCCGTCAGGCTCAACTCGTCACGCACCCGGCCACCCGCGAACGCCGGTGACTGCGGAATCCACGCGACGGCCTCCCGCCACCGCCGCGGGTCGAGCTCAGCCAGCGGCACGCCGGCCACCGTCACCGTGCCCGAGGTGGGCGTGACGAAACCGAGCAGCACCGCGAGCGTGGTGCTCTTGCCCGTGCCGCTGCGCCCGACGAGCCGCACCCGCTGCCCGGGACGCACCACGAACGTCTCCCCGTCCGGCGCGAACCCGTCGCGACGGCGGACCCGCAGGTCCCGCACCACCACCGGACCACGCCGGGGCGCGCGGGTGCCCTGTGCTGGTGGCGCGACGGCCAGGACCTGCTCGACGCGCCGGGTGGCCTCCACACCGTCCTGACTGGCGTGGAAGGCGGCCCCGACCTGGCGCAACGGCTGATAGCACTCGGGCGCGAGGATCAACACGCCGAGCCCCACGGCCAGCGAGAGGTCACCCGACACCAACCGCACCCCGATGACCACGGCCACCAGCGCGACCGACAGCGTGGCCGCGAGTTCGAGCGCGAACGCCGACGCGAACGCCAGCCGCAGGGTCGACAGCGTCGTCGTGCGATGCCGGTCGCTCACCCGGCGCACCGCCTCCGCCTGCGCCTCGGCCCGGCGGAACGCGGTCAGCACGGGCAACGCCCTGACCAGTTCGAGCAGGTGTCCCGACAGGCGGTGCACGGCGTCGGTGGCCCGCTCCACCCGGTCGGCGGTCTGTTTGCCGATGAGCACCGCGAACAGCGGCATCAGGGGCAGCGTGACCGCGACGATCACCGCCGACGGCCAGTCGGCGACCAGCACCGCCACCCCGGCCGCGAACGGCACGACGGCGGCCGTGATCAGGGCGGGCAGGTACTCGGTGAAGTACGCGTCGAGCGCGTCGAGCCCCTTCGTGGTGAGGGTGGTGAGTTCCCCCGCGCCTCGCGCGTCGATCCATTCGGGCCCCAGGCGGAGCGCGTGGTCGACGGCCTTGGCCCGCAGCTCCTCCTTCGCGCCTGCCGCCGCGCGCGCGGCCACCACCCGCAGAGCCCAGCCGAGCACTCCCCGCAGGATCACCGTCCCCGCGAGTGCGGCCAACACCGGTGCGTGCCCGGTGACCTCGCCCGCCACGACGTCCGCCAGAACCGAGGCCAGCAGGAACGCCTGCGCCACAAGGGCGCCTGCGTTGCCGAACGCCAGGACGGCCGAGAGGACCAGCGCTCGGCGCGCCGTCGCGGAGAGCGCGGGCAGCGCGCCGAGCGGGCCCCGACCCACCCACGTGGTGCCCCGGTCGGCTTCGGGCACCTCGGCGGAAAGGGGAGCGTGGGTGAGCACGTTCATCGGTGTGCGGGAGCCTTCGGGATGTGGTGGGTGCCGATGCGCTTGCGGAACACCCAGTAGGTCCAGCCCTGGTAGATCAACACCGCAGGCGCGCCGAAGAGCCCGACCCAGCTCATGACCGTCAGCGTGTAGGGACTGGACGACGCGGAGTCGACCGTGAGCGAGTTCGCCGCGTCCAGGGTGGAGGGCAGCACGCTGGGGTACAGCGCGCCGAACAGGGCCACCACGGCCGCCGCGATCACGACGCCCAGCGCGGCGAATGCCTGCCCCTCCCGGCCGACGAGCAGTCGCCACACGGCGACGAGACCGGCGACGGGTACCAGGAGCACGGGCAGCAACGTCCACGTGACGCCTTCGTCCCACTGCACGAGCAGCAGGAGCGTGAACAGCGGGAGCAGCGCCACCGGCACGAAGCGCGCGGCGAACGACCGGGCACGATGCCGCAACTGTCCCTCGGTCTTCAGCGCGAGGAACGCCGCACCATGCACCAGGGAGAACGCCGCGACTGCCACGCCGCCGAGCACGGTCTCCCAGCGCACCGCCTCCCACACGGACCCGACCCGGTCACCGTCGGCGTCGAGCGGCAGCCCGAACACCGTCGTGGCGAGGATCAGTCCCACGGCAAGCGGGGGCAGCCACGAGCCGAGCACGATGACGCGGTCCCAGGCCGCCCGCCACCGAGGTGAGTCGACCTTGCCGCGGTACTCGAAGGCCACGCCCCGCCCGATGAGCGCGAGGAGCAGGACGAGCACGGGCAGGTAGGCCGCGGAGAACAGCCCGGCGTACCAGGCGGGGAACGCGGCGAAGGTGGCTCCCACCGCGACGATCAACCAGACCTCGTTGCCGTCCCAGACCGGCCCGATCGTGTTGATCATGACGCGCCGCTCGGTGTCGTCGCGCCCGAGCACCGGCAGCAGCATCCCGACCCCGAAGTCGAACCCTTCCAGGAAGAGGTAGCCCAGCCAGAACAGGGTGATGATGCAGAACCACAGCGTGGGCAGGTCCATCAGCGCATCCCGGTCTCGAAGATCGACATTTCACGTGAAACAAAAGATCCACAGGCTGTTGACAACTGCCGAAGTTGTCCACAATCCGCAGGTAGAAGCCCGTGGAAAACTTGATCTTGAACCACCGCGAGGCTCCCTTCTCAGTACGCGAACGCCAACGTGTCGCCGGAGCCGGGCTTGCCGTCGGAGTCGCGATCCTCGCCCGTGCCGTCGTCCCCGGCGGGCAGCGCCGCGTTCACCCCACCCCGCACGTACCGCACGATCAGGAACACCTCGACGACCGCGAGCACCGCGTAGATCGACGTCAGCGCGATCAGCGAGGTCCACACCTCACCGGCGGTCAGGTCCGACACCGCCGTGGCCGTGTACATCCACAGCCCGTCCACCCCGGTCGGGTTCGGCACCACCACGAAGGGCTGCCGTCCCATCTCCGTGAAGATCCAGCCCGCACTGTTGGCGACGAAGGGCAGCACGATCCCGGCCAACGCCATGCGTGGGAACCAGCGACTCTCGGGAATCCGGCCGCCCCTGGTCAGCCACAACGCCGCCATGCCGACCGCCGCGCCCAGCGCACCGAAGCCGATCATGAGCCGGAAGCCCCAGTACGTCACCGGAAGACTCGGGACGTAGTCCACCGGCTGCCCCGCGAGCTGCCCCAACGCGGGATCGTCCGGGTAGTGGGTGCCGTACCGCTCCTCGTACTCCTCGACCAACTGGTCGATGCCCTTCACCTCGGTGGTGAAGTCGCCGTGCGCGAGGAACGACAGCAGCGCCGGGACGTTGAAGGTCTTCACGCTCTCACAGTCGGCGTCCGCGACGTCCCCGATCGCGAGGATCGAGAAGCTCGCAGGCTGCTCGGTGTGACACAACGCCTCGGCGGCGGCCATCTTCATCGGCTGCTGCTCGAACATCAGCTTGCCCTGCACGTCCCCGGTGATGGCCAGCACACCGAACGCCACGGCACCGGTCCAGGCCCCGAGCTTCACCGACGTGCGCCACACCGGCCGGTCCTCGTCCTCCGAGCGCCGCTTGCGCCACAGGTGCCAGGACGCGATGCCCACGAGGAAGGCGGCGGCGACGGCGAAGGCCCCGGCGATCGTGTGCGGGATGGCCGCGAGCGCCGTGGAGTTGGTCAGCACGGCCCAGATGGAGTTCATCGTGGGCCTGCCGTCCACGAACTCCGCCCCGACGGGGTGCTGCATCCAGGAGTTCGCGGCGAGGATGAAGTAGGCCGAGGCGACGGTGGCCAGCGAGAACGCCCACGCACACGCCAGGTGCACGCGCTTGGGCAACCGGTCCCACCCGAAGATCCACAGGCCGAGGAACGTCGACTCGACGAAGAAGGCGACGAGGCCCTCCATCGCCAAGGGCGCGCCGAACACATCGCCGACGAAGCGCGAATAGGCACTCCAGTTCATCCCGAACTGGAATTCCTGGACGATGCCCGTCACCACGCCCATGGCGAAGTTGACGAGCAGCAACTTCCCCCAGAACCGCGTCATGCGGTAGTAACGCGCGTCACCCGTGCGCACCCACGCCGTCTGCATCCCGGCGACGAGGATCGACAGACCGATGGTGAGCGGCACCATCAGGAAGTGGTAGACGGTCGTGATACCGAACTGCCAGCGAGCCAGGTCGAGGACTTCCACGAGATCGACTTTGCCTGTGAGCTGCACGCTCTCGTCAGGTCCCGTGGTCCTGGGATGGTCGGGACCAAGGTCCCGACCAGGACGGGACGGGGTCCCGCACTTCGAATTTCGGCATGCCTGAAAAAATGTTACGGGTACCTGTCCGACAATTCTCGACGACCCTCAACAAGCAATTCGGGAAAGTGATCAGCTAGGCATTTTCCGGAATCCCCTTTATCGTTGCAGACAGAAAGGGGATGAGGAACCGTCGTGTCTGCTGCTCTCGTCGCGTTCGTGACGACGTTCGCGCTGGTCCTGGCCGTGGAGTTACCCGACAAGACCTTCGTCGCGACGCTGGTCCTCACCACCCGATTCGTCCCGAAGGCCGTGCTGGCCGGGGTGTCCGCCGCATTCGCGGTGCAGACGGTCATCGCGGTCGGGTTCGGCAGCGTGCTCACCTTCCTGCCCGACCGGCTCGTGTCAGTGATCGTCGGCGTCCTGTTCGGCGTCGGCTCGGTCATGTTGCTGCGAGAAGGATTCCGCACCGGCGACGACGACTCCCACGACGCCGCACGCGGCGGCGCCGCACCCGCGAGTTTCCTGCGGGCGTCGTTGACCTCGTTCGGCGTGCTCTTCGCCGCCGAGTGGGGCGACGCCTCCCAGCTCGCCACCGCGGGTCTCGTGGCCCGATCCGCTCAGCCGCTCGCCGTGGGTCTGGGTTCGTTGGCCGCCCTCGTCACCGTCGCCGGACTCGCCGTGCTCCTCGGCCGCAAGCTCCGGACGAAGCTGCGCCCCCGACTGTTGCAACGGGTCGCGGGCGTCGTGTTCGCAGGCTTCTCCCTCGTCGCCTTCGGCACCGCGCTGCTCGGCTGACGCGGCTGCTCACTCGCGGAACGCCTCCGCCAAGGAGGCCGCGGCCTCCACCAACCGCGCTCCGACGTCGGCGTTGTCCAGCCCCACCAACGACACCACCCCCAAGGCCGCCCGGACACCGACGATGCCACGCACCGGAGCCGCCACCCCGTGCACGCCCGGCTGCGGGTCGCCGGTGGCCGCCGCCCACGCCCGCCCCTTCGGCCGCAGACTCAACGCCTTGCCCACCGCGCCACGGGACACGGGATGCCTGCTGCCGAGTCGATACGCCACGTGGAACGTCGTGGTCGTCGGTTCGGCCACCGCGACGACATAGACCTGGTCGCCTTCGGCCACCGACAGATGTGCCGTCGCGCCGACCGCCTCGGCCAGCTCCCGCAACACCGGGCGAGCCGACGCCCGAAGCTGCGGCAACATCTGCTCACCGAGACGCAGCACCCCCGCCCCCAGCCGGACCCGACTACCGTCGCGCCACACGAGGCCGCGTTCGGTCAGCGGCACCAGGAGACGGTAGACGGCGGCTCTGCTCGCGCCGACGGCCTCGGCGAGGTCGGTGACCGTGGCCGACGCTCCGTCGGCGTCCGCCACGGCCTGTAACAGCGCGAGCCCGCGATCCAGTGTCAGCGAGCTCTCGCGCGTCACAGCAGGCCCAGGCCCTTCAGGTCGGCGACCGACTCGTCGAAGGTCGCCGAGGCGTAGCAGGCGAAGAGCGACCGCACGGCCTTGGCGGCCTCGGTGCTCAGCCCTGCCGCCTCCTTGGCCAACGCCGCGCCGTCGGTGCTGGCGAGCGCCTCCCGCACGTTGCCACCCGACAGGCTCCGCCCCGCCGCGACCAGGAGATTGAGGAAACCGTGGTGCTCGAAGCCCGTCTCCGGGTCGGTGTGCCGCACCGCGCGGTGGAGGCTGTTGGTGGCTTTGAACGCCGCGCCGGGGGAACCGCTGACCACCGCGAGGAAGTCGGCGACCTCGTCGACGCTGGGGAAATTCTCGGTGGACAGACCGCCGCAACGGATCTTCGGCCAACTGCCGTGCTCGATGACGTTGCGGACACCGTCGAGCCAGCCGACGCCACGGCGGGGTTCGACGACGCGCACGACGTCCTCGGGGACGAACTCCGACACCCGCTCCAGCCAGACCTCGTCGACGTCCGACGGAGCGGGCATCTCCACCATGCGCAGCGACAGCAGCTCGTCCCGCGACTCGACGATGGAGATGGCCTTCGGCACGCCGCCGAGGCCGGTGTCGATGATCAGCGACAGCGGCAGCGGCTGCTCGGGCCGGATCTTGACCAGCTCCGTGATCATCTCTGGGAGCCGGGAGGCGGGGCACAGGAAAACTCCCTGCACTCCGGCGTATTCGCCGGCGCGGTCGTCCAGGTACCCGGCCAGGGCGTCGGGCATCGTCGTCTGGCTTGGCGGGAAGAGCGCCGAATCGTCGACAAGCCGGGCGAGCAGGGGTGGGATTCCACGAGGACCTGGGGGCGGGAGTTCCACAGCGCTTGTCACGTCCCCCACGCTAGTAGCGAACGAAATACGGACAAAAGTGTCCGTCAGTCGGACACATTGTCGGCGAGGTGCGCCACGCCACGTTCCACCCACAAGATCGATAGGTTAGCCTTACCTAAATCAGGAGGTGACCGTGAGCGAACCCGTCCCCCGCCGGCCCGCGACCCCGACTCCCGCCGAGCGCGCGCGTTCCATCGCCGCTCGCGGCGGACCGGCCCACCTGCTCCCCGCCCTCGCAGGCCACTCGACGTCCGAGCGGACCACCCCCGCACTGTGGCACCTGCACTCGGGCGACGACGTCAGCATCGCGCTGCCCGCGGACGATCCCCTCGCCGTCGGCCTGCGCGGCGAGGCGAGCGCGGAACTCGCCGTCACGCTGGAGATCACCGACCAGTCGCCGGTCTCGCTGCGGCAACCCGTCCGAGGACTGCTGTGGCTCACCGGCTGGTTGCGCGGACTCGACCGCGACACCGCCCGCGCCAAGGCCGTGAGCATCGCCGAGAGCTCCGCCGAGCCCGACCCTCGACTGCTCGACGTCGGCCACGACCTCGCCCTGTTGCGGCTCACGCCCGCCACGGTGGTGGTCTCCGACAGCGAGGGCACGCACTCGCTGTCGCCCGTGACCTTCGGTGCGGCGTCCCCCGACCCGCTGTCCGACTACGAGGGCCGGTGGCTGCGCCACCTGGAACACCGACACGGCGACGTCGTGCTGCGCCTCACCCGTCTGCTGCCACCCGAGCTGCGCGACGGCCGGGTGCGCCCGCTCGGACTCGACCGCTGCGGTCTGCGCCTCCGCGTCGAGACCGCGGGCGACGACCACGACGTCCGGCTGGCGTTCTCCCGCAGCGTGGCCAACACGCCACAGCTCGCCATGGAACTGCGCAAGCTGGTCGGCTGCCCGTTCCGGGCGCAGGACGACCCGAGCGCCCACGAGCGCTTCTGACCACGTACGAAGGCGGGCACTCCCGGTGATTCCGGTGAGCGCCCGCCTTTCGTCGTGCCGGGGCCGGTCAGGACTTCGCGACCGACTCCCCGTTGCTGCCACCGGACTTGTCACCCGGGTCCACGAGCCCCTCGTCGATGAGGCTGTTCGTCACGTGCTCGGTGAGCCGCTCCCGTTGGAGCTGACGCTGCATCCGCACCATCGCCCGGCGCTCGATGCGGAACTCCTTCCAGATCGCCACGCACATGCCGATCATCACGACACTGAACGGCAACGCGATGAGGATCGCGACGATCTTGATCGCGTCCAGGCCACCGGCGAGCAGCAGCGCGACGGCCACCGCACCGCCCAACAGGCACCAGAACACCCGGCTCCACTTCGGCGGCTCGGGGTCGCCACCGGAGGCCAGCATGTCGACGACCAGCGAGCCGGAGTCGGACGACGTCACGAAGAACAGCACGATGAGGATCAGCGCACCGATCGACAGCAGGGTGCCGCCGGGCAGGCCGTCGAGCATGCCGAACAGCGACGCCTCGGTGTCCACCGTCGCGGCACCGTTCTCGTCGGTGCCGACCAAACCGCCCTCGCCGAACAGCTCGCGGTAGAGCGCGGTCCCACCGAACACCGTGAACCACAGCGTCGTCACGGCCGTCGGCACGAGCAGCACGCCCGCCACGAACTCCCGCACCGTGCGGCCCCGGGAGATGCGCGCGATGAACACGCCGACGAAGGGCGCCCACGAGATCCACCAACCCCAGTAGAAGGTGGTCCACCAGCCCTGCCACTCGTTGCCGTCGGCGCCCTCGTAGGCGGTGGTGTTGAAGCTCATCCGCAGCAGGTTCTGGAGGTAGTCGCCGATGGACTGCACCAGGTCCTTGAAGATGAACAGGGTGGGACCGAGCACGAGGACGGCGACCAACAGCACTCCGGCCAACACCATGTTGATGTTGGACAGCCACTTGATGCCGCGCTTGACACCGGTGACCACGGAGAACAGCGCCAGCGCCGTGATCCCCCCGATGAGCACCACGTAGATCAGGTTGCCCGGATCCGACACGACGTCGAGGAAGTCGAGGCCGGCGCCGATCTGGATCACACCGAACCCGAGCGAGGTCGCGACTCCGAAGAGCGTCCCGACGACGGCGGCGATGTCGATGACGTCACCCAGCCACCCGTGCACCCGCTTGCCGATGAGCGGCTCCAGGGCGTAGCGGATCGACACCGGGCGCTTCTTGCGGTGGATGACGTAGGCGACGGCAACACCCACGACCACGTAGATCGCCCACGGGTGAAGTCCCCAGTGCAGGAACGTCTGGACGAGCGCGCCCTGCGCTCCCTCCTCGTCCTGCGTGATTCCCGTGGCCCGGTTGGGCAGGCCCGCGTAGTGGTTGAGCGGCTCGGCCACTCCCCAGAACACCAGACCGATTCCCATACCGGCCGCGAACAGCATCGCGAACCACGACTTCAACGGGAACTCGGGTTCGTCCTCGTCAGGGCCGAGCTTGATGTCACCGTAGTGACTCAACCCGATCCACAGCGAGAAGACCACGAACAACGAAACGAGCAGCATGTAGTACCAGCTGAACGTCCCGATGACGGTTTCCTGGATCGCGCTGATCGCGTCGTTCATCGCGTCGGGAGCGACGACGGTGGCGATCACGAAGGCCAGGATGATCAAGGCTGAAGGCCAGAACACCCTCGGCGCCACCGACGAGTACCACGGTCGCCGTGGTGACCCGGCGGGCGCTGGGGCCTCAGTTTCGGACGTCGCCGTCACGAGGCTTGCCTCCTTCTTCGGATTTTTCGGACCGTAGGACCCTAGTGGCCCAGGACGCCGAACTGGGCCGAAATGGCCCCCCGAGCTGCCGAAACTCTCGAAAACAAGCCGCTGACCAGCACAAATAGAAGTTCATGTAACGTGCCACAGTGGCCACGCGAGTACGACACTGGATAAGTCCGCTCACCCCGGCTTTCCCCGAGCCCGTCACCGACCCCCGCGAGCGTCGTGCGCTCGTCGTGGAGGTCGTGCTCGTCTTCTCGATCACGCTCGGCCTGTCGGGCGTGCGCAGCGCGTTGTCGTTGCTGGACTCGCTGCTGCGCCCGGAACCGCTCGCCCAGCAGCAGGTCGCCCTGAACGTCTCGCGGGCGACCCTCGGACTGATCGACCTGCTGAAGCAACTGCTCGGCGTCGTGCAACTCGTCGGCTGGGGCGCCCTCGGGCTGTACCTTCTGTGGCGGGCCGGTGTCAGGCTGTCCCGGATCGGGCTCGACCGCTCGCGTCCCGGCCGCGACACGGTCTGGGCGGTCGCACTGGCCGCGGTGATCGGCCTGCCCGGTCTGGCGTTCTACTTCGTCGCCTGGAAGCTCGGCTTCAACCTCGCCGTGCAGCCCTCCACGCTCGACGAAGCATGGTGGCGACCCGTGGTGCTGACCTTGTCGGCGTTCGGCAACTCGTTCGCCGAGGAAGTGCTCGTCGTCGGCTATCTGCTGACTCGACTCCGACAGCTCGGCCTGTCGGAGAACGGCTCCCTGCTGATCTCGGCACTGGTACGAGGCTCGTACCACCTCTATCAGGGACTCGGTGGGTTCGTCGGCAACGTCGTGATGGGGCTCGTCTTCGGCCGACTCTGGCAGCGGACCAACCGCCTGTGGCCGCTGGTCGGGGCCCACCTGCTGCTCGACGTGGTCGCGTTCGTCGGGTACGCCGCGCTCCGGGACCACGTCGACTGGCTGCCCTGAGAACGACGTTGCACCATGTTCGAACACATGTTCTAATGGAATGGTCGGGCGGGAGCCAGAGCGACACGAGTCGTCACCGACACACGGTCAGGAGGGGACCATGGCTTGCAAGATCACCCACCGGGTGAACGACCAACAGATCCGCTTCGCCAACCGCGACGCGGCCGAGCGGTACGCCGACATCATGGGGGGCGGCGTCCACAACTGGATCTTCACGACGGTGCCCAGCGGCGAGCACCAGCCTCGGGTACTGCACCCGGTGTCGACCGCGGCGCCGGTGCCCGCTCACGGCTCGCGCTGAGCGGGCCGCGTTCGGGTCGACGCAACGAACCGCGCCCGGGGCACCCACTTCGTTGCGAGGCGAGGGCACCCCGGAGCGAAGGCGCTACCACGCCGCGCCGCGTCGTTTCACGTCCCGCGGCGTGCGTCGTCGGTCATTAGTCTCGCGCCTGTGACCGAATCGACGATTCCCAGCTCCAGCAGCCCTTCCGAACGCGTTCCCGGCCGGGTGGACAGCGAGGTCGGGCCGTTGCGGACGGTTTTGGTACACCGCCCCGGCAACGAACTGCGGCGACTCACTCCCCGAAACAACGACCAGTTGCTCTTCGACTCGATCCCGTGGGTCGACCGCGCCCAGGAGGAGCACGACGCCTTCGCGACGGTGCTGCGTAGCCGTGGCGTCGAGGTCCTGCTCCTCGCCGACGTGCTGACCACCGCCTTGGAGGACCCGAGGGCGCACGCGGCCGGCGTCCACGCGGCCGTCGACGCCCGGAGGCTGGGCGCCGAGTTGGCGGACGTCCTGCGTTCACACCTGTCGACGGCCTCCCCCGAGACGCTCACCGAGGTCCTCATGTCGGGCATGACGTTCGAGGAACTGCCCGCCTCGGAGGGTGGCTCGCTCGTGCGGAGGATGCATCACCCGCACGACTTCGCGGTGGACCCGCTGCCGAACCTGCTCTTCACCCGCGACTCGTCGGTGTGGATCGGGAACCGAGTCGCGATCTCGTCGCTGGCGATGCCCGCGCGCAAGAGGGAGACCGCCCTGCTCGACCTGGTCTACGCCTACCACCCGCGGTTCCGGGGCGCGGGGCGCGCGTACGGGGCGCACTCGGCCCCCGTCGAGGGCGGTGACGTGCTGCAACTCGCGCCGGGCGTACTGGCCGTCGGCGTGGGCGAGCGCACCACTCCCGCCGGGGCCGAGTCGCTCGCGAGGTCGGTGTTCGCCGACGACCTCGCGCACACCGTGCTGGCCGTCCCGATCGCGCAGGACCGGGCCACGATGCATCTCGACACCGTGTGCACGATGGTCGGCCCGGACGCGGTGGTGATGTATCCGCTCGCTCAGGACTCCCTCATCGCCTACACGCTCACCCCCGACGACGAGAAGGGCGTCCGCGTGAACGGTCCCGCGCCGTTCCTGGAAGCGGCGGCGGAAGCGATGGGCATCGACCGGTTGCGCGTCATCGACACGGGACTCGACCCCGTGACGGCGGAACGGGAGCAGTGGGACGACGGCAACAACACGCTCGCGCTCGCTCCAAGCGTCGTGGTGGCCTACGAACGCAATCTGGAGACGAACGCGCGGCTGGAGGACGCAGGCATCGAGGTCGTGCGCATCGCCGGTTCCGAACTGGGCTCCGGCCGGGGCGGTCCACGGTGCATGTCGTGCCCGATCGCGCGGGACGCCGTGGAGGTTAGGTAAGGCTTTTCGCAATTAGTGAAGGCTTTACTAATTGAAGGAAACCTTGGCTAACAGAATTGTACCCGAATGGGACACGAATCACCGCCCGCATGTGGATCGCGAACCGAATTCATGCGTATGGTTGAAGCATGGTCAGCATGAAGAGGAATCCTCGGTCGAAGTTCTACGAACTACTCCAGGCGCAGATTCGCAACGAATTCCACGCCTCGCAGCAGTACGTGGCGGTGGCGGTCTGGTACGACGGCAAGGACCTGCCGCAGCTGGCCAAGCACTTCTACCGACAGGCACTGGAGGAACGCAACCACGCGATGGCGCTGGTGCAGTACCTCCTCGACACCGATCACCACGTCGAGATTCCCGACGTGCCGGCGGTGCGCAACGACTTCGCCGACATCCGGGAACCGGTCGCGCTCGCCCTCGCACAGGAGCAGGAGGTCGAGGCCGACTTCGTGCAGCTCGCGAAGGTGGCCCGCGACGAGGACGACTTCACGGGCGCGGAGTTCGTGCAGTGGTTCCTCAAGGAACAGGTCGAGGAGATCTCCTCGATGAAACGACTCCTGAACGTGGTCGACATGGCCAAGGGGAACGTGTTCGACGTCGAACAGTTCCTCTTCCGGGAGAGTGTCGGCGAGGAGGACGACTCGTCCATGCCTCCGGTCGCGGGCGGAAAACTGTGACGCCGGAAACGTCTCGACGAGAAAACCCTCGTCGAGACGTTTTCCGATGATCAATTCTTGCGACGGCCGTGCGGCCGGGAACTCGCGCTCGCCACACGAACCGTCTCCCGGGAGCTGACCGCGTCCCACAGCGCCGCCCATTGGTGCGCGTCGAGATCACGCGGCAGGTGGTGCGACCGGATTCGCGCGCGGCCGAGAACACGTCGGGTCGTCGCCGCGCTCCACCCCGTCCATCCCGAGACGATGGCCTCCATACCGCGGCCCCGTCCCGTGAACATCGCCCGCACGAAGGTCTCGTAGGGCCGACGACGCGCAGGGTCGATCAACGGCGAACCCCGTCGGGTGATCGCGAGCAGCCCGCCGTCGACGCTCGGTACCGGGCGGAAGCCGTGGGCAGGCACGCGCCCGTGCAGTTCGAAGACGAACCACGGCGCGCTCTGCGCGGTGAGCATCGTGCCTCCCCCGACACCGGCCCGTTTCCGCGCGACCTCCCACTGAGTCAGCAGGACCGCGTGCTCCCAGCCGCGGGCCGTGAGCAGTCGGCGCAGGATCGGGGTCGTGAGGTGGTAGGGCAGGTTCCCGACCACCACGGGCTGGTCGACGCCCCGGGCCAACGCGGCGACTGCATCGGTCTGGACCACCGTGGCGCGGGGAACGCGTCGACGGAGTGCGCGGACTCGATGTTCGTCGATCTCCAGCGCCGTGACGCTGCGCCCGAGCCGCGTCAACGGGCGGGTGAGGGCACCGTCACCGGCGCCGATCTCCAGGACGGGACCGCGCGTCGCCGCGACGAGCGTGACGATGCGGTCGATGGTCGGTCGGTGGACGAGGAAGTTCTGTCCCAGTTCGTGGCGTCCGCCGTGACGGGAACGGTGTCGCATGTGAGCGCTCCGGAAGACGAAGGGAGCGCCCCGGCGGGCAGTCGGGTACGAGGAAACGACGCGCGTCCGGGGCGCATGAACGGCCCGGGCGACGGCGCGTGAGGTCGGTGATCGCGACGCGCCGTCAGGCGCGGCGGTCCCGGATCCAGGAAATGAGCGCCGTCATCGGCGCGCTGCACAACGTTCCCACGGCGGGAAGCCTAGCCACCGCCTCACGCGGTGACCATCGATTTTCTCGTCGACTCAGCAGTCGTAGGTGTGGGCCTTCAGCGCGAGGGTGTCGACGAAGCCGTCGACGGCGGTGAACTCGTAGACGCCCTCTCCGGTGTCCACGACATAGGTTCGGTCCACCGACCGGCCCTCCGGGTAGAGGGTCTCCAGGTCCCCGACCGGCGTTCCGATGCCTGCGCCCTCGGGCGTCACCGCATTGTTGGCGGTGAAGCCGACGATGCCGTACTCGCGGGAGATCGTCACCGCACTCACCGACGAGTCGCCCTCCGTGAGCGAGTAGTCCGCGCACACCGACGGCGGGGGCGCGTCGGCGGACACCACGAGCAGCTCCGTCGCCACGGCCTCGCGATACGGCATGCCGAGCTTCAACTGTCGGTATCCGTCGGCCGCGAGCACCGCGTCGGCGACGAGGATGCGGCCGGTCTCCATGGTCGCGCTCGGCGGCGGCACGACTGCCGAGCTGACCTCGGCACTGGGCGTCGCCGCCGACGGGCCGTCGGGCACCGGCTCGGCCTGCGGTGGGGGGCCGTCCGGGTGTTCCGGGTGCGGGGTGTGGAGCGTGGAGGCGTCGACGGGCGGAGCCTCGGGCGGTGAGACGGCGACGTTGTAGTCGTTCTGCCGCTCGTCCGAGGCGGACCCGGCCGTCACGAGGGCCACGGTGGCCGCGACCACGGCGAGCGTCGTCCCGCTCCCGGTGAGCACGACCCGGCGCCGACGCCTGCGCCGTGCACCGGCCACGATCTGCTCGCCCACCCGAGGCGCGGGGACCACGTCGAGCCGAGGGTCCGCGAACAGTGCGTGCAGCCGTGCGTCGAGGTCGTCGCCCGTGCCGTTCGGATCGGAAGTGCTCACAGCACGCCCCTCCCTTCGCTGTCGGCGTGGCGAAGCTTCTTTCGTAGCGAGCTCAGCGCTTTGCTCGCCTGGCTCTTGACGGTGCCCTGACTGACACCCAACGACGCGGCGATCTCGGCCTCGCTGAGGTTCTCGTAGTAGCGCAGCACGATGACGGCCCGCTGCCGCGGAGGTAGCTCGCGCAGGGCCGCCCAGAGCGGCTCGTGCTCGAACGGGTCCGCGTGCACGATCGAGGAATGCTCGGGAACCTCGGCCACGAGGCTCTCGCGGCGGAGCCGCCGCCAGCGACTGATGTGGGCGTTGGTCATCGACCGACGGACGTAGGCGAGCGGGTCGCCGGCCTTGCGCACGACCGAGCCCCAACGGGAGCCGATCTTCTCCAGCACCGACTGCACGAGATCCGCGGCGTCGTGCGGGTTTCCCGTGAGCGCATGCCCGTAGCGCAACAACCCGGGCAGGCTCGCCTCCACGAACTCGGAGAAGTTCGTGAGGTCGCCAGACACGGCCAGGTCCTTCCTGTGGCCGGCGACGCGCGTCAACCGACCGTCGTGGGGAGTGGTGGGCACAGCGGGTACGAACGCAGTCACCGTAATCCCTCCCTCACGCGGCCTCGTCTGCGCCTTCCGGTCGTCGGGCTGAGGTGGTCACGCGTGAGGGAGGCGAGAGGTTGCCTGGACCTGTCGAGTCACCCTCCGAAAGTGGGACGCGGCGGCACGAACCGCCCGTCGGGTCCCGGCTCGTAGGGCTCGACCGACACCACCGCCGACCTCGGGATCGGCCCGTAGACGTGCGGAAACCACACGCCGTCCGGGTCGGCCGGGTCACCCGGCTCCCACCGGACGGGGGCGTCGAGCAGCTCGGGGTCGATCGTCAACAGCACGAGGTCGGTCCGGCCGCCCGCCAGTGCGTTGGCGGGCAGATGCACCGTGCCGTACTCCGAGCAGTGGACGAACCCCTGCTCGTCGAGCGAGGCCGTCCGGTAGGACTCACCGGCGGCCTCCCAGTCGGCGGCCGGACAGAAGTGCAGCAGCATCGGCCGCACGCTCATCGGAGCGTGAGCTGACGTCCGATCAGTCCGTCGCGGGCACGGCGCTCGGCCGCGTTCAGCGGCTCGTCGTCCAACGTCGCGAGCGCCGTCTTCAGCCGCTCGCCGAGCTGCTCCGCCGGCTCGATCCACTCGCGGGCGTGTGCCTCGGAGTCGAGGTCCCACACGGGCACGAGCAGACCGTGCGCGCGGAACGAACCCGCGTACCGCGAGCCCTCGCCGAGCGACAGCTCGCCCGCGGCCGACAGCCGGGCCAACGCCTGGAGCAGCTTGTTCTCGTCGGTGGGCCACACCCATCGCAAGTGGGCCTTCTCGCCCGCCAGGGTCCAGTACGCACCGGGAAGCACCCGCTCGGTGGGCATGATCGCGGCGTTGGCGCGCTCCAGCGACATCGCGACCTCGCCGGTGGGCTGCGCGTCCTCGTGCAGCCACCAGCCGAAGTCGGAGTGCAGCTCGACCTTCAGCTCCGCGTCCGGGTCGATCAGGTCCTGCAGCCGCTCGCCGGGCTGCGGCTCACTCGTGGTGTCCGGAACGGAGAGCACCTGGCCCGGTTCGGCGTCCAACGCCCAACGCAGCGCGCGCCCGAGGTCACGGCTGACGTCCGACGACCGCGTCTGCACCTGCATGCCGAGCAGGATCTCGCCGGTCTCGTGACGCACCATCGCCGCGGCGGCCACCGGCAGCACCGACGCGAGGGTGACCGTGCGGTCGCCCGCGTCCTTCACGGGCAACGGAGCAGTGGCGGACGGGACGAACTCGCGCAGCGCGATGAGCTCCGGCTCCGCCGCGAGGCCCTCGAACGGCCGCGCCACGAAGACGTCGCGGACCTTCCGCTTCTTCGCCTTGTCGCGAGCCTTCTCCGGCTTGCCCAGTCCCTTCCTGCGTGCGCCCTTGCCCACGGTTGCCGCCCTCCTGCGTACTCGGTTGAGTCGACGCTACTCGACCCGCCCCAAGACTAGGCGTGACGGGGTTGTCCCGCGCGAGTGACGTCCGGGTCAGCCCTCGCGGGTCTCCGCGACCACCCACGCCAGGTAGTCCTCGCTGCCGGACACGATCGGCGTCACCACGACCTCCGGAACGTCGTAGCTGTGCTTCCGCTTCAGGTGGTCCACCAGTGCTTCGACCCGGTCGGCGGCCGTCTTCACCTCGACCCGCCACTCGGTGTCGGTGTTGATGCGACCGTCCCAGCGGTAGACGCTGGTGATCGGGCCGACGATCTGTGCGCACGCACCGAGCCGCGCCTCGACCGCTCCCGCCGCGAGCTCCCGCGCGGCCGCCTCCGAATCCGTCGTCGTCGACACGACGAGATGTTCCGAGATCATGCTTTCGAGGCTAGCCTGGGGAGGGTGACGACGACGTGGCACGACGAGGGCCCGGTCGCGCTGACCGGCGAGAGGGTCCGGCTGCGCGAGTTCACTCCGGACGACCTCGACGGGGTACGCGGAGTGGTCGGCGACGACCGTGTCACGCACTTCCTCTCGTTCACCACCCGCAACGAGGCACAGGCCCGGGAGCTGCTGCAGACCATCATCGAGCGGGGCCAGGAACGTCCTCGTCGGGAGTACTTCCTCGCCGTCACCCCGCTCGAACCGGACAACCCCGCCGACCAGGACAAGGCCGTCGGCTTCACCCGGTTGCAGCGGACGAACGAACACTCCGGGCGGCTCGTGTACGCGATCGCCCACGACCACCAGGGCCGCGGGTACGCCGGTGACGCCGTGCGCACCCTGCTGGACTTCGCGTTCGGCCGGTTGCGGCTGCACCGCGTGACCGCCGCCGTGGGGCCCGACAACCGGGCCGGGCTCGCTCTCGTGAAGCGGCTCGGGTTCACGCGCGAAGGCGTGCTCCGCGACCACGTCCGCACCGGCGGGGCGTGGCGCGACTCGGTGCTGTTCTCGATGCTCGCGCCCGAGTGGTCGAGAACGAGCGAGTTCTGACCGTCCTGTCGACTCCCCACGCTCGGCGCTCTACGCTCTGCGGCGTGTTCGACCCGAGCGATCCGCAGTTCCTCGCCGATCCCTACCCGGTGTTCGCCGACCTCCGCGCGCGTGGCCCGGTGCATCGGCACGACGGGCTCGGCCTGCTCGTCGCCGTCTCCCACGCCTCGGCGTCCGCCGTGCTGCGCGACCGCAGGCTCGGCCGGATCTGGCAGGACGCGACCCCGGCGGAGCAGTTCGCGTCGTTCAACCTGCTGCACCGCAACTCACTGCTGGAGAACGAACCGCCCGCGCACACCCGACTGCGCAGGCTCGTGTCGTCGGCCTTCGCCCGGGGACACGTCGAGCGGTTGCGGCCGTCGGTGGAGGCCCTCGCCGACCGCATGGTGGCGACCGTGGCCGACCGCATCGCCTCCGACGGTCACGCGGACCTGCTGGAACACCTGGCGCAACCGCTGCCCGTCGCGGTCATCGCCGAGCTGCTGGGGGTGCCCGAGAGCGACGGCCCGATGCTCGTCGGCTGGAGCAACGCCATCGTCAAGATGTACGAGTACGGGCTGCCGGAGCCGCGGCGGCGGCAGGCCGAGGCGGCGGCCACCGAGTTCGCCGACTACCTGCGCGCCCTCGCCCACGACCGCGCCGCCCACCCCGGCGACGACCTGCTGAGCCACCTCGTCGCGAGCGACCTCACCGGCGACGAGGTCGTGGCCACGGCGGTGCTGCTGCTCATGGCGGGCCACGAGGCCACGGTGAACGTCATCGGCAACGGCGTCCACGCCCTGCTCACCCACCGCGACCAGTGGGAACGCCTCGTCCGGGACCCGTCCCTCGCGGAGACTGCCACCGAGGAACTCATCCGCTACGACTCGCCGCTGCAGTTGTTCGAGCGCACCGCGACGACCGACCTGGAGATCGGCGGTCACCACATCGCCGAGGGCGAGAAGATCGCGGCGTTGCTGGGCGCAGCCGGACGCGACCCCGACGTCTTCGACGCCCCCGACACCCTCGACATCGGTCGGCATCCGAACCCGCACCTCGGCTTCGGCGGCGGCGTGCACTACTGCCTCGGCGCGCCGCTCGCCCGCATCGAGATCGCCGCAGCGCTCACCGCGCTCGCGCGCCGCCTCCCGGACCTCCAGGAGACCGAGCCCCCGTCCCGGCGTGCCGAGTTCGTCATCCGAGGATTCGACCGACTGCGCGTGACCGCCTGAGGAACTCCGCTCACCGTGACGCCGTGGCCGGGCGCGTCCGCCTCGGCACCTCCGGGCCTCCCTCGACGCGCACGACCCGCAACGAGCGCACGGGCTGTTCTCCCATCGGCGCCAACAGCCGGGTGAAACGGCGGACGACCTGTAGCGTGACGAACGCCAGCGCCATGGCCGAGAGGTCGGTCAGGGCAGTGAGGGTGACCGCGTCGACCTGCGCCTGCACGCCGTCGCGCGCCCGCCACACCAGCGTGAGCGCGAGCAGGAGTGCATTGGCGATCCACGCGGCCCACCACGTCAGCACCAGACGCGACGGGGTCGGGCGTCGGTTAGCGGGCCTTCGCGTGGCCGCGTGTTCGAGTTCAGCGAGGATCGAGCCTGCCATCGCCAGGTTCAGCCCCGGCACCAGCAGTCCGACGAGCACCTGCCAGGTGGACCGTGGCGGGTTCTGCCCCGCCTCGTCCGCCGCCGCCCGACGTGCCACCAGCAGCCACCACACCGACACGGCGACGGCGAACACCGACCCCACGAAGGTCAGCAACGCGAACGTCAGCACCAGAGCGTCGGAGGCTCCCACCACGGAGGGCGACAGCGCCTGGTCACGGCTGAGCACGAGCAGCACGTAGCGCCAGATCTCGGCACCCGCCGCCACGCCCGCGAGACCGACGAAGGTCCACAGCACGGCGACGGCGTTGCGGGCGATCAGCAACAACCGCTGCGACGGAACCGGCGTGGCGGCACTGGTCCCCTGCACGGCTGTCGGCCAGCGCCAGACGACGTGCGGGAATCCCCACCGCGGCGTGGTGTCGTAGGAGGGCGGCCCCAGGTAGGGCGCTCGCGCGCGACGGCCGGAGGGCTCCCGCACCGGGCCGGGCGGCGAGGCGACCCACCGCACCGAGACGTGCGAGGGTCGTCCACCCCGGTGTCCCGGGCCGGACCCCCAATGCGCGCCCGGCGAGTTCACGCGGCTCTCTCCCCGGCCACCCGCCTCACAGCACCTCGGGAGGAACGTCCGCGTGGTCCCCGACCAACGGACGCCCCTGGGCCTGCCACGACTTCATGCCGCCCGCGACGTTGACGGCGTCCACCACGCCCGCCGCGTTGAGCCACGCCACCGCGCGGGCCGAACGGCCACCGGTGCGGCAGATGACGTGGACGGGACGGTCGTCGGCCAGCTCGGCGAGCTCACTCGCGCGGGCGGGCAGGTCGGCCAGCGGGATGTGGACGGCCGAAGGCGCGTGGCCCGCCGCCCACTCGTCGGGTTCCCTCACGTCGAGCAGCACGACGTCGTCCGCCTGGATCTCCTCGACCGGAACCGTGGGCACACCGGAGTGATTCACGATCTCATCGTCGCATGCCGTCCCGTGCGATGCCCGTGAACCGTCATCGGCTGCGGTGCCGACCACGTGAGTCGGACTCCATTGCCTCCCGCCGCGTCCGCGCGTTGCCGTCGCGCATGAACCCCAGATGGTCCGGTGCGTGCAACTGGAGCATCACCACGTCGACGTCCTCGGGCACCCGGCGGGCGGTCGCCAGGCTCACGATCACCGTGGTGAAAAACGCGGCGGGCACGGTCAGCAGGGCGGGCTGGGTGACGAACCACGGCACGTCCTCGCCGGTCAGGCGGCCTGCGACGTGGAAGCCGACGGCGGTCAGCACACCGAGCCCGCCCACCAGCATGCCGAGCAGCGCCCCGATCCAGGTGAGGCGCCGCCACCAGATGCCGAGCAGCAGCAGCGGGCAGAACGTCGACGCGGCGAGCGCGAACGCCAGCCCCACCGTGTGGACGAGGTCGCCGAGCGGCAGCAGGATGGCCGCAGCCGTCGCCGCACCGGCCACCACCACGACGGCGACCGCGAAGTCGCGCGTCTTGTTCCACAGCAGGTCCGTGGCCACCATGCCCGCGACGCTGACGAGCAGTCCCGACGACGTCGACACGAACGCCGTGAACGCCCCGGCCGCGAGCACCGCGACCAGGAGCTGCCCCGCCAGCCCCGGCAGCATCGCCGTCGGCACCCGCAACACGGCCGCGTCTGCCTCGCCGGTCACGAGCAACTCCGGCACGTACAACCGCGACAATGCGCCCAGCAGGATGGGGAACAGGTAGAACAACCCGACCAGCAGCAGCACCTGCACGGTGGTGCGGCGGGCGGCCCTGCCGTCGGGATTGGTGTAGAAGCGGGCCAGCACGTGCGGCAATCCCATGGTGCCGAGGAACGTCGCCACGATCACCGAGTACGTCCACCAGAGCTCGTCGCCGTCCTCGGCGGGCAGCAGCCAGCTCGCGTTGTCGGCCTCCGCGTCGCTCACCACGGGAACGGCCGACGCGGCGGGGAACAGCAGTCGCTCCCCCTCCTGCACGCGGTAGTCGACTCCGGGCGACCACAGCCGCGGTCCGGGGTTCTGTTCGTCGAGTCGGTGCACGATCGTCGGTTCCCCGACCCGCAGAACCACGTCGGTGCCGACCGTCACCGTCGTCTCCTCGGTGAACTCGGGCGGAGCCTTGTCACCGAGTCCGCCCGTCGCGCCCGCACCTCCGCTGCCGAGGAACACCGCGCACAGGAGGAACGCCGGGATCGCCAGCGCGAAGAGCTTGATCCAGTGGTGGAACGCCTGCAGGAGCGTCGCCGCGCGCATGCCGCCCCACACGATGTTGACCACGAGCAGCACGAGCACCGCGACCGGCCCCCACCAGGTTTCCGCACCCGGCACGATGGTCTTCAGCGCGAGCGTGGCGCCCTGCAGTTGTGGCACGAGGTAGACGAGTCCGAGCGCCACCACGAACCAGGTCGACGTCCGCCGCAGGCCCGCGGACCCGAGCCGGGCCTCCACGAAGTCGGGAATCGTGTACGCGCCCGAGCGCCGCAGCGGCCCCGCCACGAAGATGCCGAGCGCGAGGAATCCGGCGGTGAGGCCGATGGGATACCAGAGCGCGTCGGCGCCGTCCTTGAGGATCAGCCCCGACACTCCGAGGAACGACGCGGCACAGAGGTACTCGCCCGAGATCGCCGACGCGTTGCGGCGCGACCGCACCATGCGCCGTGCGACGAGGAAGTCGTCGGTGGCGCGGGCGAACTGGGAGGTGCGGCGGCCGAGGTAGGAGGCCGCGGCCAACACCGCTCCGACACCGACGAGAGCCCACAGATTCAGCTGCACGGACTGTCCTCGCTTGTGCCGACGGCGTCAGTTCTCGATCATCGCGACGAAGTCCTGTTCGTGTCGCTCCGCCAGCCGGTTGTACCACATGCCGACGGCGAACAGCAGCGGAAACGGCAGGATGCCCAGCGCGATCCACGGCACGGGTATCCCGATCACCCGCCAGGCCGCGAGCTCCGACCACTGGTGGAACAGCACCGGCAACGCTCCCAGCACCACCACGACGAGCCCGAACAACAACAACCCGGCCCGTAGCTGCACCTTCACGAGGTCCTTGACCAGCAGTTTCCCCCAGCTCGTCTGCTCGGCCAGCTCCACCCGTGCTCGCATCGACGCGCTCGACATGCGGCGCGGCGCAGCGAGCACGACCCGTTGCCTCCGGGGTTTCGCGGCGGGCTCCGAAGGGGTCGACAACGCGACGGCGGGTCGCTGCGTCTCCGACGGCAGCGGTTTCTTGCCCAGCGTCGGGTCCGGCTGCCGGATGCCGTCGACACTGCCGTAGAAGTCGTCGTCGGTCACGGGTGGCTAACCCAACCGGGACGAACCGACCAGCTTGTCCTTCAGCTCGCGCGTGTGCCTGCGGCTGACGGGCAGGACCTTCTCCTCGTTGCCGATCACGACCTGGTAGCCGCCCTGTCCCATGCGCAGCTCCGTGATGAGCGGCAGCGACACGAGGAACGACCGGTGGATGCGGACGAACCCCGCCTTCGCCCAGCGCTCCTCCAACTGCGCCAACGGGATGCGCACGAGGTGGCTGCCCTCGGTGGTGAACAGCCTGGCGTAGTCGCCCTGCGCCTCCACCCACCGCACCGACGACCGCGGGATGAGCTTGGTGGTTCCCGCCAGCTCGACGGGAATCACCTCGTTGTCACGGTCCCGTTCGGGCTCCGAGGGGCGCCGGTGCCCCGACGCGGCCTCGATCTTCTCGACCACGCGGGACACGGCCTTGTCGATGCGTTCCTGCCGCGCCGGCTTCAACACGTAGTCGACGGCCCCGAGGTCGAACGCCTCGACCGCCTCCTCCGCGTGTCCGGTGACGAACACGAGCACCGGAGCCGGGTTCAGTGACGCGAAGACCCGCGACATCTCCATACCCGACAGGCCGGGCATGTTGATGTCCGCGAAGACCGCGTCCACCGGTGGCAGGCCGCGTTGTTTGCGGACCTTGATGAGGTCGTCGTCGGAGCCGAGGAGCCGGAGCGCCTCGGAGGCGTCGACAGCGGGAAGCACCCGTCCGACGTAGGCGTTGGCCTCCAGACAGTGCTTCAACTGATCAAGACCGTGCGGCTCGTCGTCGACGGCGAGGACGAGCAGCTTCGGTGTGTCATGGGGAGCACTCACAGTGACACGCATCCTGCCGCTTGCAAGGGTCTCTGTCCACTACGCTGCCGGGCGATTCGGACACCGCCCGTCGACATCAGCCTAGAAGACGATCACAGCCCGAAGCGAGACCACGCCGCACGGTGTTCGATCGCCTGCAACATCGCGGCGGCGGGCGAGGACACGCCGAGGCGCGCGAGCAGCGGCTTCTTCGGCTCGGCGACCGTGA
This sequence comes from Saccharomonospora sp. NB11, assembly GCF_015910535.1. Taxonomy (GTDB): domain Bacteria; phylum Actinomycetota; class Actinomycetes; order Mycobacteriales; family Pseudonocardiaceae; genus Saccharomonospora. The sequence continues at coordinate 139,149 of NZ_JACBJG010000003.1, forward strand.
TCTCGGCGTTCGGGAAGCGCTGCTCCACCACCTCGCGGAGGCTGCCCAGGCCGTCGATCAGACCGAGTTCGAGTGCCTTGGGGCCGAGCCAGACGTCGCCCGAGAACAAGTCCTCCGCGTCGCTGAGTCGGTCACCCCGGCGCTGCTTGACCCAGTCCACGAACATGTCGTGCAACTGCGTGTGCATCGACCGCAGCCACGCGACGTCCTCCGGCTTCTCCGGAGTGAACGGGTCGAGGCGCGACTTGTTCTCCCCGGCCGTGTAGAGCCTGCGCTCCACGCCGAACCGTTCGAGCAACTGCGAGAACCCGAACGAGCCGGAGATGACGCCGATGGAACCCACCATCGACGTGCGATGCGCGTAGATCTCGTCGGCCGCGCACGCCAGCCAGTACCCACCCGATGCGGCGACGTCCTCGGCGAACGCGATGACGGGGACACCCTTCGCCTCGGCGAGCTGCCGGATGCGCTCCGCCACGAGACCGGACTGCGTCGGCGCGCCGCCGGGCGAGTTGATCTGCAGGGCGACCGCCTGGAGCCGCTCGTGGGAGAACGCCCGCTTCAGCGCCGTCTCCACCGCCGCGAGGTTGATGGCACCGCGCGCGGACAGCGGCGACGCCTGCGGCGTGATCACGCCGTGAAGCTTGACGACGGAGACGACGTCCTTGCGCTCGACGCGTTCGCCCAGCTTCGGGATGCGGGAGACCAGGGTGTCCTTGCGACTCATGACTCCAGCGTACTGATCATCCGGAACCGCAGGCTCGCGTTCGCGTCCGGTGAGTGGTCAGGAGCCGAGCGCAGCCCCGGGCTTCGACACCGCCTCCCGCCGCACGGTCGGGGTGTCGCTCTCGGAGTAGCCGGGCATGTCGGGCCGCACCGCGCGCACGAACTTGGGCACCCGCATGGTCACCTTCATGCCCGCGCCCACGGCCGTCTCGACCATCAACGAGTACCGGTCGTGGTACACCTGCTTCATGCGGTAGTTGATCCCCGCGAGGCCGATGTGCGCACTACTCCGCGAGGACCGCATCCCCTCCAAAAGCGCGGGGTCCATGCCCACGCCGTCATCCTCGACACTGATCTCGGCCTCGTTGCCGATGTCCTGCGCCACCACCGTGACCGTGCCACCCCCGGGTTTGTTGGCGATGCCGTGCTTGACGGCGTTCTCCACGAGCGGCTGGATGAGCAGGAACGGCACCACCACCGACTGCACCTCGGGGGCGATCTTCAGCCGGACGTTCAGCCTGCTGCCGTACCGAGCGCCCTCGATCGTGAGGTATCGATCGATGTTGCGCAGTTCGTCCGACAGGGTGGTGTAGGTGCCTTCCGCCCGGAAGCAGTAGCGCGTGAAGTCCGCGAAGTCCTGCAACAGCTCCCGCGCCTCCTCCGGGTCGGTCCGGATGAGCGACGAGATCGTGTTCAGGGCGTTGTACACGAAGTGCGGCGAGATCTGCGCCCGCAGCGCCTTGATCTCGGCCCGCTGCAGCTCGTGCCGGGCCTGTTCGAGGCGCGCGGCCTCCAACTGCGTCCGCACGAACTTCGAGACCGCCTCCGCCAGGTGCGCGATCACCCGGCCCCGCGTGCGCCCGACGACGATGAGGACGGCCTCGGGGTCTTCCTCGACGATGAGCGGGACGATGACGGCCGTACGCATCCGGCAACTGCTCTTGTGGTTGCACGGCACCTTGTTGTGCGACACGATCTCGTGCCGCTTCTTGCGGATCGCCGTCCCGATGGGGTCGACCAGGTCGACGTAGTGGTCGTTGGCCTCACCGTCCCAGGACAGCAGGCTCCCGTCGCGGTCGGTGATACCCACCGCGACACAGCGCAACAGCCGCAACAGCCGGGACGTGATCTTGTCGGCCGCGTCCGGGGTCAGACCTCGCCGGAGGTCGAGCGGCGAGTCCGACATGAACCGGACGGCGTCGAGGACGGCCTCGTCGACGGCTCCGCCCGGGTTGCGGCGTCTGACGACGGCGACGAGGACGGTGACCAACCCGACGAGGCACGCCCCCAGACCGAAGGCCACGACGGTCTGCGTGGTCAACACACTTGACACAGCGTCCATGCTCTGCGTTCACACCGTCACGTGCAAGATCTGACCGCACACCATCCGTACTCGATCAACCTCGACGACGGTGGGTTTCGCCACGCTGCGTCACGATCCGGCCGTCGAGGGGTCGCCCGATCTCACTTCAGCAGCCGGGACATCCTTCGATCGGCCAACGTCTTCCCGCCCGTCTGGCACGTGGGGCAGTACTGGAACGACCGGTCGGCGAACGACACCTCGCGCACCGTGTCCCCACACACCGGGCACGGCAGTCCCGTCCGGCCGTGCACCCGCATCCCCGACCGCTTCTCGCCCTTCAGTCTCGCGGCCTTCTGTCCGACCGACGCGTCGACCGCCTTGGTCAGGACCACGCGCACGGCGTCGACGAGCCGATCGAGCGCCTCCTCGGACAGCTTCCCCGCCGTCGCGTACGGCGACAGCCGCGCGGTGTGCAGGATCTCGTCCGAGTACGCGTTGCCGATGCCCGCGACCGACGACTGGTCCACCAGCGCCGTCTTCAACCGCGCGCTGCTGCCGCGCAGCACTCGCGCCCAGCCGTCGCGGTCGAGGTCGAGCGCGTCCGGGCCGAGCTTCGCGATGCCCGGCACCTGCCGGGGGTCCTCGACGAGCCACACCGCGAGGTCCTTCTTCGTTCCGGCCTCGGTGAGGTCGAACCCCGGGCTGCCCTCCTCGTCCGACAACCGCACCCGCAGCGCCACCGGACCACGCCCGGGGCGCGGTGGCGCCGGGGAGAGAGCGTCGGACCACCGCAGCCACCCGGCTCGGGCGAGGTGGACGACGAGATGCAGCCCGTCACAGTCGACGTCGAGGTACTTGCCGTGGCGAGCAGTGCCGGTCACCGTCCTGCCGTGGAGTTCCGTCGGCGATGGGCTCACGGTCTTGAGCACGGTCAACGACGCCACGTCGACCCTCGTCACCACGCGGTCGAGCGCGTTCTCCCTGAGGAAGTACGCGAGGGCTTCGACCTCGGGCAACTCGGGCATGGGCTACTCGACAGGATGTAGTGGGCCGTCGAAGTCGGGCAGGTCGTGCTTGTGGATGGACTTGGCGATGCGCGCGACCTCGCCCCTCACGTTCAACATACCGATGACCGTGCCGACCCACCGTTCGGACGGCTTCTCACCGGTGGCGTCGCCCTCGGTCTCGGCGACCACGGTCCACGGCCTGCGCAGGACCCAACGCAACGGGAAGAACAACACCACGAGCAGCAGTGCGAGTGGGACCCACTTCGGCACCACCACGTCCTCGGGCATCCACACCAGCAGCACGACACCCAGCGCGACCGCGACACCCAGCATCGCGAGACCGGGCGCCTGGTTGGCGGCGACGTCGTGTTCGAAGTCGTCGGCCGTGGCCGGCTTCCGCCACTCCATGTGCGCACGGATGACCCAATCCCGGCCGTCGGATCCCTGGACAAGCCGGTTCATCGCTTCCTCCGCTAGCCCCGACAATGCAGAACGTCACCGCAACGTTACCGTGATCGTCCCGGCCTCGGGAAGTCCGATGTTCACCCCGTGGGCTGCGTCAGCGCGGTGGTGCCCTCGGTACCGGCCGCCCAGGACGGCGTGCCCCGGACCTCCGACGGCCGGACACCACCCTGTCCCGGCGGCAGCACCGGGTCCTCGACGTCGTCGCGCGGTCGACTGCCCGTGGCGGTCTGGGGCCGCTCGGAGGTGGTCTCGGGCGGCGACGAGAGGTCCTGGGACGGCACCTCGCTCGGCACGGTCTCGGAACGGCCGGACTCACTGGTCGGCAACGTCGCCGAACCGCCCTCCCCGATGCTGATCTCGGCGGGAAGCGTGTAGTCGGTGGGACCGTGCGTGTCCCGCGCCGGTTCGGCCGGGAGCAGAGTCGACCGCGACCTGGTGCTGTCGTGCGAGGCCACCGACTCCGGCATCACGACCGTGGTGTGCGACGCCGACCGGCCGTCCCCGGCCTCCGACAACCTGATCGACCCGCTGCTCGGCAGCTCGGGTTCCCGACGCTGGACCTCCATGTCCGGCAACATCGGCCCGCCCGCCATCCCCACGACGGCCGCCGCGGAGACGAACGTGAGCCCGAACTTGCCGGTCCCGAAGGCCGCGGCAGCGGCACCGGCTCCACCCCCGGCGGCGACCCCGCTCGCCGTGGCGGAACCACCCGCGGCGACGGCGGCCCCGGCACCCGCACCGGCACCCGCGCCCGCACCCGATCCGGCCAACGCCAGGCCCGTCAACGGCACCCACAGGGCCAGCACCCCCGCGTGCGCCCGCAGCGAGGAACACACCTGCTTCAGTTCCTCCAGCGTCGTCCGACACGACTCGCAGTCGCCGAGGTGACTGCGGATCCTGCGAGCCTCCGCTCCGGTCACGCTGCCCACGGTGTAGCCGCCGAGCTTGCGCACGACGTTGCGACATCCCGTGGAGGTGGTGTCGCTGGCGAGATGCGCCTGGAGGTAGGCCGCTCGCAACCCGATGCGGGCGCGGCGCGCCAACGCGGCCGTGGCGTTGGGGCTGAGGCCGAAGTGCGGCGCGACGACGGCGGGCTGCTCGCCCTGCACCTCGGTGTGCCACAGGACGATTCGCCACCGCTCGGGGAGGCTGGTGAAGGCGCGGGTGATCAGGGCCGACTCGGCGGTTCCGCTCTGGGAGTCGCCACGAATCCCCGCCCGCGCCACGAGTTCGTCGTCGGTGACCGGCACCTCGCGTCGGGCCGCCTGCCACTCCCACGACACCCGACGGGCCACGGTCAGCAGGTAGGCACGCACGTTCTCCCGTGGACCGTTTCCCCGGCGGATCGCCTGCAGCACGCGGAAGAACGTCTCGGCCGTGAGGTCCTCGACGTCGGAGGCGTCGGACACGAGGCCGCGTGCGAGGCTGCGCACGGCCGACTCGTGGGCCTGGAACAGCTCACCGAAAGCAGCGTCGTCCCCGGACCGAATGCGATCCACGAGACCCGGCTGGTCGGATGCGGGGACCGAGTCGCTCGACATACAGCCAGGCACCCCCTCCGGGCCGTATCCCGTTTGGTTGAACTTCGAACACCATACGGAGTCACGCGACCACCCGCACCCGATTCGTACCTGTCGGATCGGCCGAGTGTCATCACCCGACCCTCCATCGAGTGGCCGAGAGGGGTAGGTATACACTGTTTCTCGCGCGGATCGAGAGATCCGAGAGCACGCGGACGTAGCGCAGTTGGTAGCGCATCACCTTGCCAAGGTGAGGGTCGCGGGTTCGAGTCCCGTCGTCCGCTCTCGACACGAAGGGCGAGGCCACCACGGCCTCGCCCTTCGTCGGTTCGTGCTTCGTCGTTTCGCGCTGCGCTCGACGGACGCCTACTCGACCGAGGCGATCCCGACCGGGCAGGACACGCCCGTACCGCCGAGCCCGCAGTATCCGTTCGGCACCTTGTACAGGTACTGCTGGTGGTACTCCTCGGCGTAGTAGAACTCCCGCAGCGGCGCGAACTCCGTGGTGATCCGACCATGGCCGGCCGCGGTCAACGCCTTCTGGAACGACTCCCGGGACGCCTCGGCGACCCGACGCTGCTCGTCGTCGGTGAAGTAGACGGCCGAGCGGTACTGCGTGCCCACGTCGTTGCCCTGCCGCATGCCCTGCGTCGGATCGTGTCCCTCCCAGAACACCTTCAGCAACGCCTCGTACGACACCGCCGCGGGGTCGAAGACGACCAGCACGACCTCGGCGTGACCGGTGAGGCCCGTGCAGACCTCCTCGTACGTGGGGTTCGGCGTGTACCCGCCCGCGTAGCCGACAGCCGTGGAGTACACGCCCGACGTCTGCCAGAACAACCGCTCGGCGCCCCAGAAACAGCCCAGGCCGAACACCGCGGTACGCATTCCGTCGGGGAACGGCGGCTTGATCCGGTGATCAGTGAAGACGGCGTGGAAGTCGGGCGTCACAAGCGCTTCCGCCCGCCCGGGCAGAGCCTCGTCCGCGGACACCAGCTGCGTCTTGTTTCGACCGAACAACACCATACGTTCGATCGTACCGCCAGAATGTCACGCGAACGGGTGGCGAACTATGGTGTATCAGCTGCACCGGCGCTCAGGGGGTTGGCGATGTCTTGGCAGGAAGAGTTGCGTCGTCTCGACAGCGAACTCGCGGCGGGGACCATCACCAGCAGCGAGCACCGACGTCGACGTGAGGACATCCTGGCCGAGGTGTCGGGCGCTCCGCTGGCCGCCCTCGCCCGGCCCGCCGCGAGCACGGTGTCGACGACCCCGGCGGGACCGTCTCCGACGACCTCGGAGGGCTCCACCTCGACTGCCCCCGCCTCGGCCGACACCCCCGAGAAGCCGTCCGAGGAGCCGGCCGAGAAGCCGTCCGACGAGCCGTCCGACGAGACGGCCGAAGCGACGTCCGACACGACGTCCGACGGCGGCACCTGGCAGGCTGCCAACCCGGCCCACACGCGCCCCGAGTCCGACAACGATCGACCGTCGACACCGAGCGCGGCGGCGCTGCTGTCGACGACGCGACCGACGACGGCTCCCAGCCCCGCCGACGAACGACCGACCGAACTACTGCGCAGGATCGACTTCTCCACCCCGCCTCCCGGTGTCCCGACCGCCGACGACGAGAGCACCGACCAGCGGGGTCGCCGGACCGGGCTGACCTGGGTCGCCATCTCGGGTGCGGTCTTCCTCGCCCTCGGCGCGGTGATCGGCGGAGCCTGGTGGCTGGGGCAGGACCGCTCGGAGCCACCGCCCTCCGGAGACGGAGGCTCCCACATCGCCGCGCCCGGCTCCACTGACGACGCCCCAGCGGACGAACCCGCGCTGGAGGACCGGGTCCCCGCGCTGCCCGGCGTGCCCAGCCCCAACGACTCGACGCTGGCCGTGGACAAGGGCGTCGAGCTCGGTCTCTACCCCGAACAGTCGGCGGCGATCCTCACCGACCACGGCGTCAACGAGGTCGTTCACCGGGCGTCCACCGACGGAGACGCGAACTACTTCCTGCTCGTCATCCCCACGCCCGACGCCGAGCAGGCGTCATCGCTCGCCTCCGAGCTGCGCGCGATGACGGTGACGGCCGGATTCACCGACGTCGAGGACATCGACGGCGGCCTCACCGGCGAGCTGGGCGACCGCACCCTGCGGGGCACCTGGTACGCCTCGGACTCCGTGGCGGTGAACCTCTGGGTCTCCCAACCCACGCCCGCCGACGACATCGAACTCGCGGCGATCACGACCGAGGTCGTGGAGCCTCTGCAGGAGGCGTTCCCGCCCTCGTGACCGGGGACGGCGGAGGTGCCGGCCTCGCAGGGCGGGGTTTCTTCAGGTAACGACGCAGGCGTTGGGTCGGCACCTCGACCCACACCCAGGACGCCACTCCGCACAGGTACGCGGCAGGCACCGCGAGCACCGCCAGCAGCCGCGGGTCGTCCACCCCGGCGACGATGATCAACTGCTGGACGGGGAAGCCCCAGATGTACATCCCGTAGCTGCCGAAGATCCACCGACCGTCCACTTCGAGCCGACGAGGCCAGTGGTGGGCCCACACGATCGCCCCGTACGAAGCCATGATCGCGAGCACGTACCGGTCGGCCGGCGTCTGGTGCACGGCGATCCACAGTCCGAGCAGCCCCAACGCCACCCACGGGTTCAGCGGAATGCGGTCGCGATAGGCGAACAGCACCATGCCCATGGCGAACGGCACCATGAACGCCACGGTCGACCCGATCGGCACCTCGATCAGCGAGCCGACGTCACCGTGGTAGCCCATCGTCGCCTGGATCTGGCTGTCGGCCACGAGCAGCGCCACCAGCACCGGCAGCACCACCCACCTGCCGAGGCCGAGCAGCATCAACAGCCCCGCCGCCAGCACGACGACGTAGCCCATCATCTCCATGGGCAACGTCCACAACGACCCGTTCACCGACCACGGGTACGGGTTCTCGACGAACACACCCGGAAGCTGGTGCTGCAGGAGGAACAGCAGCGACGTGCCGACGAGGTAGCGCCAGGTCTGTTTGTCGCTCCAGTACTCCGCGGCCGAGAGAGTGGTGAACAGCGGGCCGATCACGAACACCAGCGCGGCCACCACGGCGATCACGGGCGGGAAGATGCGCAACAACCGTTTCGCGCTGAACCGCCACCACGACGGATCGCTCGCCCAGCTCTGGCTGATCTGGAAACCGCTCATGGCGAAGAACCCCATGAGCGCCACATAGCCGGGCGAGGCGTCCCAACTCGCCGGGAAGATCGTCAGCCGGGACGGGTCGAGAATCGGCCAACTGTGATCGACGACGACCGTGGTGGCGCCGATGAGCCGCAACCAGCCGAACCCGATGTTGGGGTCCGCGTACTCACGGAATCGCCGCCGTCCCTGCCGTAGAACCACTCTTCACCGCCCCCCCGCGAGAAGTCGAAGTCAGTTCGTCGTGTCCGCCCTCGTCAGCAACCCACGAAGCGTGCGCTCGGCCACGCGCGGCCCGAAGGTGGCCTCCACCGCCGCCGCGCCCGCTCGGGCCAGCTCGACCCACAACGCGTCGTCGGTGAGTGCGCGGCAGATCCCCCGCGCGAGCTGCTCGGGAGTGTCCCCGATCAGCGCGCTCTCCTCGTGGCGCAACCCCATGCCCTCCACGGCCAGCGTCGTGCCGACCACGGGCACACCGTGCGACAGGGCTTCGCCGATCTTGCCCTTCACACCCGCGCCGAACCGCAGCGGAGCGACGACCACGCGCGTCTCGCGGTACATCGCCGCGAGGTCGCGGACCCAGCCGTGCACGACGACGCCCTCGCGTTCGAGGTCGAGGACCTCCTGCGGTGGATTGCTGCCCACGATGTGCGCGACGGCGTCGGGGCACTCCTTCCGCACCAGCGGCATGATCTCCTCGGCCAACCAGCGCGCGGCGTCCCGGTTGGGCACGTGGTCGAAACCACCGACGAAGAGCAGGTCGCGCCGCCCGGCGGGGAACGTGGGAGCCGCCGAGACCTCGTGGATGTTCGACAAGACCTCCACCCGCGCCGTCGGCACCAGTTCGGCGAGCGTGCGCCGCTCGTCCTCGGAGACCGTCAACGTCACGTCGCTGGCGCGCGTGAGGCCGAGCTCCATCTCCCGCAACGCCTCGGCCCTCCGGGACAACGACACGAACTCGGCCTCGTCACCGAGTTCCTTCGCGAGCTCGGCCTGCCGGTTCAGCCGCACGAAGTGCAGGTCCACGGTGTCGTAGGCGACCACGCAGTCCGGTGCGTACTGCCGGACCTGCTCCAACAACTGCCACGCGATCTGCGGGCGCGACAGCAACGCCAGGCGCAGCTCCGGACCCACCTCGCGCAGGAACTCCTGCTGCTGTCCGGCGTCGGCGAGCACGGTCACCCCTGCCTGGTGGAGCGCGCGCGTGTACCGCTCGGGCAACGCGCCGTTCATGGGGAAGAACACCACGCGCTGGTCCAGACCCACCAGCGACTCCAGGATGCGCGACATCCGGACCGAGCCGGAGTCCTCGTCGGTCCGCGGCACCTGGTGGTCGACGACCAGCACCACACCACCACCGTGCCCGGCACCGGTGCGGTGGCGGCCGAGCCACACGTTGCGGGGGCTGGCCTCGGCGCAGTGCTTCGCGAGCGCGTCGGCCCACTTCTCCACGAAGACGTCGCGGTTGAGTTCCTGGTGGCGCTTGACGCCCGACGAGAGGTCGGTGCCGTTCGACACGCCCTCGTGGTGGGTCACGACCGACTCGGGCTGCACCACCGTGCGGTAGCCCGCGGCCCTCACCGCGAACGCCAGATCGGTGTCCTCGTAGTAGGCGGGCGCGTAGCGGGTGTCGAAGCCGCCCACGGCGTCGAACAGGCTCTTGCGGACCATGATCGAGGCGCCCGAGCAGTAGTCGACGTCGCGCATCGTCGCGTAACGCGGCTCGTGCGGATTGTCGCCGCGCCCGTAGTTCCAGCCCGAGCCGTCGGCCCAGACGATGCCGCCGCACTCCTGCAAGGTGCCGTCGGGATAGACCAGCTTGGACCCGACGAGCCCGATATCACGATGGGTGTCGAAGACCGTCACCAACGCGTCGAGCCAGCCGTCGTGGACCTCGGTGTCGTTGTTGAGGAACAGGACGAACTCGCCACCCGCGTGCTGCGCACCGAGGTTGCACGAGTGCACGAAGCCCCGGTTGCGTTCCGCGCGCACCAACCGGACCCCCGGGCACTGGGCGACGAGGTCGGCGGAGCCGTCGGGCGAGGCGTCGTCCACGACGATCACCTCGAACGGCGTCGCGGGCAGATTCGCCTCGATGGACGCCAGGCACCTGCGGGTGTACGCCCAGTTGCCGTAGACGGGGATCACCACGCTGACGATCGGGTCGACGCTCGTCGTGACCCCCACGGGCGAAGTGTCCTCCGCCGGCGCGGGCAGCACGCCCTTCGGCCGTCCCAGTGCGCCCTCGTAGACGTCGCGCAGGCGGCTGCCACGCGGGGCGACACGCTCCACCGTGCTGCGGTAACGGTTGATCAGTCGTTGCGCCAACGCCGACTGCTCGGCCTTCAACGCCGCGTTCTCGGCCGCGAGCGTGCCGACCGTCCGCCGCAGCTCGGCGGTGTGCTCGCTCAACCAGTCGAACCGCTTCTCGGTGCGGGCCAGCCGTTCCCGGAGATCGGTGTTCTCGTCGACGCTCCGGGCGTACCTGTGCTCGGCCTCCGAGGCCCGGGCAAGCGCGGCGTCACGCTCGTCGGCGTGCCGCTGCGACGCCTCCCGCTCGTCGCGAAGACTGTTCTCCACGGAGTCCAGGCGCCCGCGCAGCGACACCACGGTGTCGGTGAGCTGCGCGATTTCGCCGTCGCGGGCGTGGGCGACGAGGGTGAGATCCGGGTCGGCGAGCACTGACGCGCGGGGGACCTCCACGGGAACGGCGGAGGCCACTCCCAGCAGGTACGTGTGCGGCGCCCCGGGCGACACCGTCCAGGCATTGCCCTCGGCGGCGGTCAGCGTGTGGAGTTCGACGTCGCCCTGCTCGGGCCCGTCGTGCACGAGCGAGCCCACGGCCACGTTCTGCCGCAGCAACACGACATGCTCGAAGCTGTCGGCCAACAGCCGCCGGAAATCGTCGTGGGTGAGTTCCTTGACGTGGTACGGGTTCTCGTTGCCGTGGTCGTGGGTGTAGACCTCGACGTCGGGCGTGCTGCACAGGAACACACCGTCGGGCGCCAGTCGGGCCTTCACGAGCCGCATAAGCTGGTCCTGCTCGACCACGTGCTCCACGGCCTCGAAGCACGTGACGACGTCGAACGGCTCCTCGTCGGCCAGCACGTCGGGGTCGGTGATCGAGCCGACCGTGAACCGCAGGTTGTCGAGCGGATAGTTCCGGTTCGCGTGGGCGACGGACCGCTCGTCGATGTCCAGACCGACCACCTCGGCCGCGGTCGCCGCGAGCATCGCGCTGCCGTACCCCTCGCCGCTGGCGAGATCGAGCACCCGCTTGCCCTTCGCGAATCGCAGGGCGAACGCGTAGCGGTGGTAGTGCTCGTAGATCACCTGGTGGTCGTCGACCCACGGGACGCAGCGTTCGCCCGTCCACTCGATGAGCCGACCGTCCTCGGATCTCGCCGCCGTCCGACCGTTCGATTCCCCCACAGCCTCACCCGCCATGCCGGGCAGGTTATCGCCTCACCGGGGCTTCACGGCGCCAGGTTCTGCTTTTCCCGCAGCGTGACCGCGTTCAGAACGTAGGACAGGGTGCGTCGGTCCTCGCCCATTCCGGCCGCGTGCGGGTTGACCCACCAGTCCGAACGCAACGTCAGCTCCGCCGTGGTGTGGGCGTCGAGTGCGACCGGGACCGTCCGGTGCAGCAGCCCGTGTTCGACCGGCAACGCCGCCACCGCCTCGCCGTCGGCGAGGACCGTGAGCGTTCCGCGCTCGGGCATCCAGTCCGGCACCCAGAACTCCAGCTCGACCGCGTCGACCGGTGCCGTCGTGCGCACCGGGAGCGTCGCCTCCCGGCCGACCCACCGGTCGTGCAGCACCCCGTTGCAGCGGCCAACCGCGAGCCCGCCGCCCCGCACCAGCCGATGCGGGTCGGACGCGGCAGGGTGGAACGACACCCGTCCCGCCGAGTCCACCACGTCGGTGCGGCGCACCGACCGCTCCGGCGTGCGGTCGCGGTACGCCCGCAGCTCCTGCGGAGTCGGGTGGAACAGCGCGGTGAGCCGGGTCGGGGTCACGACGCCGAGGTCGATGAGGCTGTCGTCGAGCACCCCGATGTCGTCGATCAGAGCGCGGTGCCGCTCGTCGTCCATGTCGAAGTTGTGGCCGTACACGCGGTCGACGAACGGGTCGATCACGTTGCCGAGTGCCAAAAAGAAGCTCGGGTGCAGGTAGTCGAGCAGCACCGGCAGCACGTCCTGGGCACGAATGCCCTCGAAGCCGTCGACGGCGCAGTCGATGTCGTCGAACTGCTCGTCGATCGCGCCCGTGATGGAGTTGCGACGCAGTTCGGGTGGCAAGGTGGCCCAGATCCGCTCGATCACTTCGAGGGCCTCGGGCCACCGGCGGTGTCCGTTGCGGCCGATCATGTCGTGCACCACGAGCACGCCGTTCGAGCGCAGCCCCTCGCGGAGTTGTCCGTAGAGGTGTTCGAGGTCGAGCACGTGGTGCAACACCTGGAACGCCACCACGACGTCGTGTTCGGTGTCGGCCTTCCACGTGTTGAAGTCGGTCTCGACGTGTTCGACGCGGTCTGCGAACCCGAGCCGAGCGGCGGCGTCGGCCGCCCTGGCCTGCATGTCGTGGTTGATCTCCAGCAGCCGCACCCGCACGTTGTCGACACCGTCGGCGGCAAGTGCCTTCAGCCACCCCAGTTCCTGGTCGCCGTTGCCGCTGCCGAGCGAGAGCACCACGGCGTCGCGCCCCTGCTCGGCCGCCTCACGCGCCCGGCTCCGGATCTCGTCGACGATCAGCGAGCCGATGCTCTCCACGCCGAGTTCATGCAGTTTCGGCAGCATGTGCCGGGCCGACCACCGGTGCGCCGACTCCGGAAGGTTGCCGTGCACGTCCTCCTGCACGGCGAACGTCCCGTGCTCGGCGGCGAGCCGCTCCGCGTAGTCGGCACCTCTGGACAGTCCCCGCTCCAACGCCCACTCCGTTCCCGCACGCGCCGATCTTCCCGATCGGGCCTCCCACGCCGTGACCGGCGGCTACGATACGGCGCGTGTTCCCCGGCATACCGCCACACCCACCCAAGGCTCCCGTCCTGCCGCCGACGCCGGAGTCGTGGTTGCCGCAGGAACACAACCTCTACCGGCCTCGGCACAGCGCGAAACAGCGCACGGCGTTGGTCTGCGCCGTGGTCTTCTTCCTCGCCCCCGCACTGTCCTTCGTGCTCGGGGTTCGCGCGGAGCCGTTCGAGAACCGGGAGTTGCACGACTTCCCCAGCCTCGCCGACGGCTGGAGCTTCTTCACCGACCTCCCGGCCTGGGCCACCGACCACCTGCCGCTGCGGGAGGCGGGAGTGGAGGCGGCCGACGCCGTCGGTACCGGCCTTTTCGGCGACCCGCCGGGAGCGCAGTCCGGCGCCCGGTCGGGGACGGCAGGCGTGCAGCCGGAGGACGAGCCCAAGCAGGTGGTGCCGCGCGATCTGTACCCGCGTGTCATCTCCGGCAAGGACGACTGGCTGTTCCTCGGCGAGGACATCGCGAGCAAGTGCTTCCCCGTCATGGACGTCGACCACGTCGTCGCGGCGCTCAACAAGCTGCGCCACGCTGTCGAGGCCTCCGGACGCAAGTTCGTGCTGGTCGTGGCCCCCAACAAGACCACCGCGATGCCGGAGCGTCTTCCCGACGACTACGTCGGCAAGGAGTGCGCCGCCGCCCGCAGCGAGGAGTTCTGGCGTCGCATCCCGGCCGAGACCGGCGCCATCGACCTGCGCGAACCGTTGCGCCGCACGGCCGAACAACTCGACACCGACACCTACAGCGCGGTCGACAGCCACTGGAACTTCGCCGGTGGACTCACCATGACCTACGCGGTGGCCGAACAGATCTCGCCCGGCATCACCCGCACCTGGCAGATCGAGCAGGGCAAACTGCGTGACTGGCCCGCCGACCTCGTCCGGCTGCTCGGCCGCTCAGAGACGTGGGACCTCCACGAGTACACGCTCGCGCCGGACGGCAAGGAAGACCTCACCCGCTACATCGCGAGCGACTTCAAGGTGCCGCTGCGGACCCGGCAGTTCGGCGAAGAGGTCACCGGCGTCTACAACGGCAACGTCGGGGTGGTCGCCGACTCGTTCACCCAGTTCGCCTCGCCGTTCCTCGCGGCGACCAACCGCAACCTCCTCATCGCGCACTCCGACATCGTGGCGTCGGGGGACGCACACCAGATCGCCGAGTTGCTGGGCGACCGTGACGTCGTGGTCTTCGAGTTCGTGGAACGTATCCTCGCCAACGGCGGGAGCTCGCTGCTGCGCGACGACGTGATCGGCACCATCGGAAAAGCCCTCGCGGACAACCCCAGATAACAACCCGGTGTCATCAGGGCTAATGCGCGATCTGCCTGCCTCACCCCGGACGTCACACAGTAAGTTACGTGCTGGCGCGGTTGACCGAGTGCGCTCGCAAATTCTTTGTCGGCAACAAGTCCCGAAGGGGGGCCGGGGGTGACCTGGCAGGAAGAGCTACGCAAGCTGGACGAGAGTCTCGCGTCCGGCAACCTTTCCGCGGACGAGTACCGCACCCGTCGTGACCAGATTCTCTCCTCCGCGGTGAGCTCGCCCGAACAGGCGGAGACGTCCGAGCCGAGCAACGCGGACTCGACGCAGGTCATCGCACCACTTTCGAGCTCCCAGCAGCAGTCCGGTCAGCAACCCGCTCCCGAGGCCACCCAGGTGGTGTCGCCGAGCGACGTGGGCGCGGAGCGCACCCAGGCCGTCTCGCCCTGGCAGATGCAGCAGATGCAGCAGCAACAGCAGGGCGGCCAGGCATACCCGGCGTCCCCGCCTGGCGGGTTCCAGCAGCCCACGGCCTCGCCCCCCGGCGGCTTCGCGCAGCCTCAGGGTCAACCGTGGAACGCCGCGCAGGAGGACTCCTCGCCGCCGTGGGGCGGGGGCGACTTCCCCCCGCTGACCCCGCAGGGCAGCCAGGAATGGGGTGTCAGCCAGGGCCCCGAGTCGTTCGACGACACCGAGTCGACCGGCAAGGGCCGCAAGGTGCTGCTGTCGGTGGTCGCGGCCCTGCTGGTCGCGGGCATCGGCGTCGCGGTGTACTTCCTGTTCATCTCGGGCGACAGCAGCAACAACGCCGGCCCCGCGAATCCGTCGCAGTCGCAGCAGCAACCGCCGCCGCCGGTCACGCCGACCAGCACGCCGCTGCCGAAGCCGCCGCCTCCGAAGGAGGAGCCGCCGGACAACGACGCGGCACTCATCGATCCGCCCGGCAAGGAACGCCCCGGCAGCGGTCCGTTCGACTACAAGTTCCTCGAGAAGAACGGCGACATGCTGCCGCAGACCGTGGTGGACGCGCTCGGCGACGCCGACATGGACGACGGCCTGCTGAAGAGCACCATCGACGACGACATCACCATCGGCCTGTACGCCATCGAGGTCGGTAGCGAGGACGACGCCGTCGCTGTCGCCACCGAGTACGGCATGGCGCAGCAGGAAGGTGGCATCCCTGCGGAGCGCGAGCTCTCCATGCAGGGCGTGCAGGTCTTCGCCGCGGGCGCGTCGGGTGACAGCGTCTTCCGCGCCGTCTACGTCCTGTACGACCGCGTCATCATCGTCGACGTCTTCGGTGAGGGCCGGAAGAACGTCGAGCCGGTGTTCAGCGAACTCCTGGAGCAGCAGGTCAACCACGCTCCGCCGACCTACACCCAGTCCTGACGTCCGACCCGGACAGTCGCCGTGTGCCTCCCGTGCCGTCGCGCGGGAGGCACACGTGTTTCCGGCTCCGGTCGGGCCACCGGTGGCGCGAGGGTCCCCGGCAGCCCCCCAGCTCACCGCGCACCATGAGGGCATGGACGCGACCGAGCTGTATCGGCGATGGCTGGCCGAGTTGTGGAACGGAAAGGACCCCGACCAGGCCGCCGCCGCCATCGTGACCCCGGACTTCGTGGGGCACTGGCCTGGTCGGCCCGGGTTCGTGCACGGTCCCGCCGAGCTCGCCGCAGTGGTGCGGCAGGGTCGCGAGGTGATCACGGACAGCAGGTTCGAGCTGGTCGTCGGTCCGATCGTGCAGGACGACCTCGTCGCCGCCCGATGGAGCGGACGAGGCCGCTTCGGAGGACGACCGGTGACCTTCCACGGCCACGACCTGCTGCGGATCTCGGGCGACCGGTTCGCCGAGTACTGGATCCTCTCCGAGGACCCCACCGCCTGAGGGTGTCGGGTCAGCGGCCGACGGCGTAGCCCTGCATGCCCCTCGGATTCGCCGCCGCGCGCAGGATGCCCGACGCCGCATCCCGGGAGACGGCCGAGAGCCTGCCGAGCGCCCACGGTCCGCCGTCCACCACGTCGTGTCCTCGCTCGCGGAGTTCGTCGATCGTGTCCTGGCCGAGGCGCGACTCGACGACCAGCTCCCTCGGCTGCCACGACCTCGGGTAGAAGGAGCTCGGGAACGCCGTCGTGTGCCACGCGGGCGCGTCGATGGACTCCTGAAGGTTCAGCCCGCCGACGGTGTGGGCCAGCCAGAAGCAGAGCTGCCACTGGTCCTGCTGGTCGCCGCCCGGCGTGCCGAACGCGATCGTCGGTTCGCCGTGGCGCAGCGCCATCGAGGGCGAGAGTGTGATGCGGGGGCGCTTGCGGGGGGCCAACGAGTTGGGCAGTCCCTGCTCCAGCCAGAACATCTGTGCCCGTGAGTCGAGGCAGAATCCCAGCTCGGGGATGGTCGGCGACGACTGCAGCCACCCGCCCGACGGCGTCGCCGAGATCATGTTGCCCTCGGCGTCGACCACGTCGATGTGCACGGTGTCGCCGCGCGTGCGGCCCGCGGGGTCCACGGTGGGCTCGCCGACCGCTCCGGTACCCGCCTGCTCGCCACGTGTCCGTTCCAGCACGGCCGGGAGCTTCGGGTTCGGCCCACCCGGTCGCAGCTCGGCACTCGCCTCGTCGCCCACGAGCGCGCGCCTGCTCTCGGCGTAGTCCCACGACAGCAACGTCTCCAGGTCGACGTCGGTGTCGCCGTAGTAGGCCTCCCGGTCGGCGAACGCGAGTTTCGCGCACTCGGTGGCCAGGTGCACCGTGCGGGCGTCCGGCCTGCCGTCGACGTAGCGGAGTTCGTCCCGGAAGCCCTCCAACAGCCGCAACTGCTGGGCGAGCACGGGCCCCTGGGTCCACGCACCGCACTTGACGAGACTCCACTCGCCGAAGTCCGTGATCACCGCGTCCTCGTAGGTGGCCTCCCACGAGGCGAGGTCGTCGCCCGTGAGCAGACCCGCGTGGTCGCGACCGGAGTCGTCGCGGAACGGCCTGCGGCTGAACTCGTCGATGGCCTCCGCGACGAAGCCGTGCGACCAGGCGCGCCGGGCGGCGTCGATCTGCGCTTCGCGCCCGGCATGCGCTTCCGCCTCGCCGAGCAGGCGCTGCCAGGTGCGCGCCAACGCCCGGTTGCGGTGCAGCGACCCGGGGGTGGGCGGGTGACCGTCGGGCAACCACAGTTGGGCCGAGGTCGGCCAATGGTGGACGAACAGCTCGGAGACGGCGTCGATCGTGTCGGTGATGCGGCTGACCACCGGCACGCCCTTCCAGGCGTACGAGATCGCGTACTTCAGCACGTCCCGGAGGTTCTTGGTGCCGTGGTCGCGCAGGAGCAGCAACCACGCGTCCCATGCCCCAGGGACGGTGGCGGAGAGCAGACCGGAGCCGGGGACGAGGTCCAGACCGAGCTCGGTGAAGTGCTCGGGCGTCGCCGCGGCGGGGGAGACGCCCTGCCCGCAGAGCACACGCGGGGTGCGGTCCTGCGCCGTGACGAAGAGGGCGGGGACCTGACCAGCGGGTCCGTTCAAATGCGGCTCGGCGACCTGGAGCACGAAGCCGGCCGCGACAGCCGCGTCGAAGGCGTTCCCGCCGTCCTCCAGGACGGCCATGCCGGTGGCCGAGGCAAGCCAGTGCGTGGTGGCGACCATGCCGTGGGTGCCGGCGAGTTCTGGTCTGGACGTGAACACGGTGTCGACCATACGGGTGATCACTTCGTACCTACAACTAACTGACAGTCGCCTCGCGCACACTCGACCGGCGACGACGCGAACGCCCGTTAACCTATGGCCACCGTCACGTCGGCGGCAATTGTCGAAAGTGTCACGACCACAGAAGGGACGCGAACATGCAGATCGCCAACACCGCGGCCATCGTCACCGGTGGGGCGTCCGGCCTCGGCGCCGCGACGGCGAAGGCACTGGCCGCGAAGGGAGCCCGGGTGTTCGCGGCCGACCTCGAGTCCTCCATCGCCAAGGCCGAGGCCACCGAGGGTGTCACGTTCGTCGAGGCCGACGTCACCGACGCCGCCGCGGTGCAGCGCGCCGTGGACGCGGCGACCGAGTCGGGCGCTCCGCTGCGCGTGGTCGTCAACTGCGCCGGGATCGGGCCTGCCTCCCGCATCCTGTCGAAGAAGGGACCGCACGACCTCGACCTGTTCCGCAAGGTCGTGGAGGTCAACCTCGTCGGCACCTTCAACGTCATGACCCTGGCCGCCCAGGCGATGGCCGCCACCGAGCCGGTCGACGACAAGGGACAGCGCGGCGTCGTGATCAACACCGCGTCGGTGGCCGCCTTCGAGGGCCAGATCGGGCAGATCGCCTACTCCGCCTCCAAGGGCGGCGTCGCGGGCATGACGATCCCGGCGGCCCGCGACCTCGCGTCGAGCGGCATCCGTGTCATGACCATCGCGCCCGGCATCATCGACACCCCGATGATGGCCGGGATCACCGAGGAATTCCGCGAGAGCCTCGCCGCGTCCGTGCCGTTCCCCAAGCGCCTCGGCACGCCGGACGAGTACGCGCAGCTCGCCCTGAACATCGTCGAGCACGACTACCTGAACGGCGAGGTCATCCGCCTCGACGGCGCGCTGCGCATGGCGCCGCGCTGAGTGGCTACAGCTCGCCCATGAACGGAACGGCGTGCGCGGCCTCGTCGGTCATCCACACGCGGAGCGCGTACGTGGCCCGCACGTCGTCCTCGTTGTAGCGCAACAACCGCTCCCGCTGAGTGACGTCGGGAGGGTTGCCGTCCATGCCGACGGCGTCGCGGTACCACCGCATCGACGCCTCACCGCTCGCCTCGGGGTCGCGCCAGGTGAATCCGGCGACCGGCGCGACCACCTTGAGTCCTTTGCCCCGCGAACACAGGAACTGCTCGGACACGCTGCGGAAGAGGTCGACCCACTCGTCGGACTCGACGAACCGCCGCACCTCCGCCCGGGTCGGCACACCGTCGACGCCCGCGAACCGGTCGACCGACGCGTACAGCCACCGGTTCTCCGCCAGCGCGTTGTAGCAGTAGGCGCGGAAAGTGAGCCCTGCCGCCTCCGTTCTCGCCCGCACGTCGGACAACCACGCCCAGAACCGCGCGAACGAGCGCGCCTCGTCGTCGGTGGGCAGCGGGTCCCACGTCACGAACGCCCGATAGCCCTGCTCGACGCCGATGTCGGCCCCGCTGAGCAGGCAACCCCACAGGTACGCGCCGGAGTCGCCGAAGCTCTCCATGTCGATGTCCACCTCGACGTCGGCGCGCGGCACCCGCACCGTCTCGACCCGGCGCACGACCGTGAGATCGGCAAGCCAGGCGCGGGCGAGCACGACGGCGTCGTCGAAACTGGTGCCGGTCCACTGGATCGGCGGCTCGTCGGCGGGGTCGAGCGCGGCCAGCTTGTCCACCGTGGACACACCGGCGCGGCGCAGCTCCGCGGCGTCCTCCCCGCGCACGACGAGACTCACGTCCCGCGTGCGCGTCAGGTCCGCCTCGCACACCGGCCACCACGGGCACCGCTTGCACTCCAGGATGCGCGACGGCTCCGCCAGCGCCTCCTCTCCGGACGCCGCCGCACGCGCCACGGCAAGGCGGTCGGCGAACCGCGCGTCGTACTCCTCCAGCGCGCTGCGGCCACCCGGCCAGGTCGGCGCCGTCAGGTCGTGCCACACCACGACGTCGGCGTCCAGCCCGACGACTCCACCCAACGCCCGATCGGTCTCGGCGTACCCCGCGGCCTCCAGCAACCGTCGCGTGTGGGCCAGCCGGAGCTGGTCACGCGGATGCGACCGCACCTTGCGCTTCGGGTCCGCCTCCACGTGCGCCGGGTCGACATCCGGCAGCACCGTGGTGCGAGCCCCCTCGCCGGGGTCGGTGATGCGGTGCCGCACCACCAGCACGGGCACGTACCCGCTCGGCGTCCGCACCAGCAGGTTGATGCCGCCCCGTCGACCACCGTCGCGGTCGGCCGGGAACGTGGCTCCCCAGACGAACGCCACGCCCTCTCGCAACGCGGCGGACGTCAGCTCGGCGCGCTCCCTGCCGCTCAGCTCGGCGGGGATCTCCGCCCAGCTTCCCTCCGTCTCCGCACGCAACCATTCGGCGATGCGGGCCCGGTGTGCCTGGGCGTCGGCGATCCGCTGCTCGGAGGCCGGATCGGGCGGCGCGAGTTCCGCGTCGCGCATGGTCGGATCGTGGTCGAGGTGTACGCGACGGCGACACCGCGTGACGACCCCCGCGTCCAACAACACCTCGACAGACATGCCTTTCACTGTATGAGAGCCCACCGACATGGAGCCGACGTGCCCGGTTCCTGCGCGAACAGTAAGTTCACGGGAGAAGATCGGTACCCGGACGGCGATGGAGGGATGATGGGCCGCAGGGCGAAGCGGGCGCACGGCGTGGCCGAGGACGACCTCGACTTCACGCCGAAGAAGGCGAAGAACGCCGTGCGCGTGGCGAAGGTCCTGGTGCCCGCCGTGGTTCCCGCGGTCGCGCCGCTCGTCCTCCGTGCGGCCGGGGCGGTGCGCGAGGTGTACGACCGGCAGCAGGCGCGACGCCTCGGTGTCGACGTCGGGCAGCTCTCCGAGTACAGCGGTCGCGGTGGCGCGTTGCTGGCCCGCATCGCGGGTGCATCGACCGCGTTGACGCAGCTCGCGGACTCCGAGCGAGCCACGGACGGCGACCGCGACTTCGTCGAGCGCAGCCGTTCGACGTTGGAGCAGCTCACGGCGTCGGTGCGGGCCGCCGAGCACATGCCCGTGGCCCGCCGCAAGGCCGCCCACCGTGCCGTCGGCGCCGAACTCGACGTCATCGAGCTGGAGGTACTGCGCCGCCTCGGGGTGGGCACGCCACGCTGACGGCTCCCCCGGGTCACGACGACCGGTTCGTACGGCACGGATCTGCTCCCCGCGTCAGTCGACCGTGATGAAGCCCTTCTCCACCAGCCAGTCCTTGGCCACCTCGGCCGCGTCCCGGCCGTCGACGTCGACCTGCTTGTTCAGCTCCGTGATCTCCTCGTTGTTCAGCGCCTCCGACACCGGGGCCAGGGCCTCCGCGATCTGCGGGTACCGCTCGTGCGTCTCCTCGCGCAGGGTCACCGCCGCGTTGTACTGGGGGAAGAACCGCTTGTCGTCCTCCATCACCCGCAGGTTCAACCCCGCGATCCGGCCGTCGGTGGTGAACACCTCGCCGAAGTTGCAGGTGCCGTTGACCACCGCCGCGTAGATCGCGCCGGACCCGAAGATCTTGGTCTCGGTCACGGTGAGTCCGTACGTCGCGCGCACGCCCGGCATGCCGTCCGGCCGGTTGACGAACTCCGTGTCGAGGCAGAACTCGGCCTCCTGCGGGTTCTGCTTCAGAAACTCCGTCACGTCGCTCATCGTCGACAGCCCGTGGCGTTGCGCGTAGTCCTCCGTGGTCGCGAAGCCGTAGGTGTTGTTGACGTCGGAGTACGGCAGCCACACCAGGCCGTTGCGCTCCAGGTCCGCCTTGCGCACCGCCTCGTACTGCTCCTCCTCCGAGGCGATCGGCTCCTCCTCGCCGAGGTACGACAGCCAGCCGGTGCCGGTGTACTCCCACATCACGTCGATCTGGCCGTTCTGCAACGCCGCCCGCGCGCCGTTCGAACCCGCGATGTTGCTGAGGTCCACGGGACTCGCCCCGGCCGCCTTCAACGTGAGCTGCGTGAGGTAGGAGAGCACGACGTTCTCGGTGAAGTCCTTCGACCCCACCACGATCTCGACGCCCTCCAGCTCCGGCATGTGCGGGATCGACCCCGGTTGCACGTCGTACGGCAGCGCCGCGTTGACGTTGAGGCCACACGCGCTCACCAGCAGCGACACGGCGGCCAGCACCGCGCACAGCACGCGTCGTCGGTTCGCGCCACGCCTCATGAGAGTCCCTTCGGTCCGAAGTACTTCTCCAGCACCGCCCCGAGCCAGTCCACGAGCAGGGCGACGCCCACGGACAGCACGGCGCCCACCACGAGCACCGCGGTGCGGTTCAGCTTGTAACCCGCGTCGATGAGCTCACCGAGCCCGCCGCCGTTGACGAAGAACGCGAGCGTGGCCGTCCCCACCGCGAGCACGAGCGACGTGCGCAGCCCCGCGAGGATCAGCGGCACCGCCAGCGGCAGTTCGATACGGAACAGCACCGACGTCGACGACATGCCGATGCCTCGCCCCGCGTCCACCAGCGTGGGGTCGACGGACTCGATGCCGACGATCGTGTTCCGCAGCACCGGGAGCAACGAGTAGAACGCGATGGGCAACGCCGCGGCCCACAGTCCCTCCCACTCGCTCCACAGGAAGAACAGCACCAGCACGCCGAGCGCCGGCGCCGCCTGGCCGATGTTGGCGATGCCCATGAACACCGGGGTCGCGGGACGGGCCCAGCGTCGGGTGAGCACCACGCCGAGCGGCAGGGCGAGCGCCACCACGATCACGGTGACCACGGCGGTCAACAGCAGGTGCTCCCACGTCTTCGTCAACAGGAACGGGGCGTTGAGCGACTCCGCCTCGATGACGTCGTTGTCCCTCGTCAACGCCCACGTCACCACGGCCGCGACGATCACCACGACGACGGCGGGCTGCGCCAACAGGCGGATGCGGTCGGCGCGGCGGCTCGCCGCCTCGGTGGAGGGCTCGATCAGCTCCGTGGACGTCATGACTGGGCACTTTCCGACTCGACGTGCTCGGTGCGCAGTTGTTGGATCGTGTCGGTGACGGTCGTGATGTCGATCGTGCCGACGTATTCGCCTCGCGATCCGGTGACCACGGCGTTGCCGCCCTCGGCGAGGATCGCCTCCAGGGCGTCTTGCAGCGTGGACGCCGTGCTCACCGAGTCACCGATGGGCCGTCCCACCGCCGACAGCGAGGTGGCCGACGACAGCTCCCGCACGTGCACCCAGCGCACTGGTCGACGGCGACCGTCGAGCAGGAGCGCGTACGTCGCCCGCTTCTCCGCCATGCGGGCGCGCAGGTCTGACGGCGACTCGTCGACCGACGCCGTGAGGGAATCGTTGCTGTACGACACGTCCCGTACCCGCAGCAACGTCAGTTGCTTGAGCGACGCCCCGGCGCCGACGAACCCGGCCACCATGTCGTTGGCCGGGTTGGCCAGGATCGCCTCCGGCGTGTCGTACTGCTGGATCGACGACTTCTGTCCGAGCACCGCGATCTTGTCGCCGAGCTTGACCGCCTCGTCGAAGTCGTGGGTCACGAAGACGATCGTCTTGCGGAGGTTCTCCTGCAGTCGCAGCAACTCGTCCTGGAGGCTGCCTCGGGTGATCGGGTCCACCGCGCCGAACGGCTCGTCCATGAGCAGCACGGGCGGGTCGGCCGCGAGTGCCCTGGCGACCCCGACCCGCTGCTGCTGCCCACCCGAGAGCTGCCGCGGATAGCGGTCGCGGAACTCCGCCGGGTCGAGCCCCACCAGGTCCATCAGCTCGTCGACCCGGGCGTCGATGCGCTTGCGGTCCCACTTCAACAGGCCCGGCACCACGCCGATGTTCTGCGCCACCGTGAAGTGCGGGAACAGCCCGGCCTGCTGGATGGCGTAACCGATCTTGCGGCGGAGCACGTCACCGTTGAGCGACATCACGTCCTCGCCGCCGATGGTGATGCGGCCGGACGTCGGCTCGATCAGGCGGTTGATCATGCGCATGGTGGTGGTCTTCCCGCAGCCGGAAGGCCCCACGAGAATGACGATCTTCCCCGCGGGGATCGTCATGGTCACGTCCTCGACGGCCGCCTCCGCACTTCCCGGATAGCGCTTCGTGACGTGCTCCAACTGGATCTCGGCACCACTCGGTGTGTCAGCCACGGATACCCCTCGAAACGGTCAGGCGAGCGATCAGGAAGTAGACGCCCTCCAGCAGGAGGGCCAGGATGACGACGCCGAGCGTTCCGGCCAGCGCCTGGTTCGTCGCGTTGGCGCTGCCCGCCCGCGTGAGCCCCGAGAACACCTCGCTGCCGAGTCCGGGCCCCTTCGCGTAGGCGGCGATCACCGCGATTCCCATCAACATCTGCGTCGCGACCCGCATCCCGGCCAGGATCGCGGGCCACGCGAGGCGAAGCTCCACCCTGGTCAGCACACCGAGGCGGCTCATGCCGATGCCCTTGGCCGCGTCGGTCACCGCCGGGTCGACCCCCGCGAGCCCCACGATCGTGTTGCGGGTGATCGGCAGCAACGCGTACAACACCAGCGCGATCACCGTCGGCGTCGCTCCGAGCCCGAACACCGGGATCAACAGACCCAGCAGGGCGAACGACGGGATGGTGAGGATCGTGCTCGCCAACGCGGTCGCGACGGCGGAGCCGACGGGGCTCCGGTAGACCGCGACCCCGATCGCCACACCGATGACCGCGGCGAGCAGAGTCGACTGCACCACCTCGCTGACGTGCAGCAAAGCCTGCAGCGACAGCCGGTCCCACCGATCGGCCACGTACTCGAACAGATTCAACGGACCACCCGCTCACGTCGCTTCGCACATGTCAGTGGCCCAAACACGATTCACGAACGGCGCAGAATCGGCAACCTTCGGAGTCGTTCGTCTCATCCTCCCGATCCCATAGGCTGGCCGCATGAGCAGGCGCGAAAGGACCCGACACGTGATGCGTGGCGTCCGTGGTGTCCTGCTCGCGAGCTGCTCGGCGACGCTCGGCGTGACAGCTCACCTGCTCGGGGGAGGGCACGCTCCACACCTGCTCTCCACGGCGGCGATCACGGTGCTCGTCGCGTGGATCGCCACGGCCGTCGCGGACCGGACGCGGGGGATCGGCGGCGTGGTCGTCGTCCTCGGCAGCGCCCAGGCCGCGACGCACCTCGTGCTCGGGGAACTGTCGGGTCACCAGGTCGGCGGTGTGGGCATGCTCGCCGGACACACCGTCGCGACACTGGCCACGGCCGTCGTCCTGACGCACGCCGAGGCCATGCTCGCCGTCGCCGCGTCGGCCTTGTCGGCGCTGCGGGTGCTGGTCACCGACGTCCTCCCGCCCGTGCCTCGGGTGGTCTCGGGCGCCGTCGTGCGCAGCGCGGAGGGCGACTGCGCGTACTCCGTCCACCTGCGACGGGCACACCCGCGACGCGGCCCACCCGCGCTCTCCTGATTCCGCGTGGTCCATCGACGAATTCAGGAGAGAGAGTGTCGACAAATCGATTCAAGGCGCGAGCCGCCGTGCTCGGCTCCGTCGCCGTGACCGGCCTGCTCGTTACCGGTGGTGTGGCCTCGGCCCACGTGACCGCCAACGTCTACGGGGACGCCCCCGAGAAGGGCGGCTACGGCGCCATCGTCCTGCGGGTGCCGAACGAGGACGAGAAGGTGGGAACCACCGAGGTGGCGTTGACCGTGCCCGCCGAGTACGGCATCACCTCGGCCCGCACCAAGCCGGTGCCCGGCTGGACCGCGGAGGTGACGGAGACCGACGACGTCGTCACCGGCGTCACCTGGACGGCCGAGGACGGCCACGAGATCGCCGCGGGCACCACCTCGTACGAGGAGTTCCAGGTCGTTCTCGGCGCACTGCCCGACGACGTGGACACCCTCGTGCTGCCCACCAGCCAGACCTACTCCGACGGCACCGTCGTGGCCTGGGACGAACCACCCGCCGAGGACGGCGAACCGGAACGCCCCGCCCCGGTGGTCACGCTCGCCGAGTCGTCCGGCCACGGACACGGCCACGGCGGCGCGGCGCAGGCCGATTCGGAGGACACCGCCGCGGCGAGCGACGGCACCGACGACACCGCGCGCTGGCTCGGCGGGGCCGGGCTCGCGCTCGGCGCGCTCGGTTTCGGCCTCGGACTCGGCGCCGCCCTGCGAGTGAGGAAGGCCGGTCGGTCATGAGGAGAATCGCCACGCTCGTCACCGCCTCGGCGGTCGCGCTGTTCACGGTGCTGGCGACGGCACTGCCCGCGTCCGCACACAACGTGCTCGTGTCGTCGAACCCCGCCGAGGGCGACGAGCTGGACACGGCACCCACCGAGGTGGTCCTCACCTTCGACCAGCCGGTCCAGGACGCCGACGTCAACGAGATCGCCGTGACGGGCCCGCTCGGTGACGCGTGGGTCGACGGTGCCGTCGAGGTCGACGGCACCACGGTGACCGCACCGCTGCGTCCTCTCGGCCCGGAAGGCGAGTACGTCATCGGCTACCGGGTCCTGTCCGCCGACGGACACCCGGTGTCGGACGAGATCCGGTTCACCCTCACCCAGCCCGGCCCCGGCGAGGCCAGCGGGACACCCGACTCGGTGTCGCCGGAGACGGGCGAGGCCGCACCCGGACAGCCGCAACCGGGTGAACAGAGCAAGGCCCAGTCCCCCTCGGACGACGCGCGGGCCGCGAACGACGACTCCACGGGCGTGCCCGTGTGGGTGTGGCTCGTCGGCGCGGGAGTCCTGCTCGTCGCGGGCCTCGTGGTGGCACTGCGCATGGGTCGCTCGCAGGACTGAGCGACACCGACGCACCAGGGCCGGGTTCCGCTCGACGCGGGCCCGGCCCTTCTCGTCGAGTCGCTACCGGCGACCTCGCCGTCGGCGTTCCCTGGCTCGTTCGGCCTTGCGTTCCTCGTGCAGCGCGCGCAGCGAGCGCATGACCTCGTCCTCGGCCACCACCAGCGGATCGCGGCTGAGGTCCTTGTAGAGCGAGACACACAACGCGATCATGACCAGCACGAACGGCACCGCGACCAGGATCGTGAGGTTCTGCAGCCCCGTGAGGGCGTCGTCACCGCCCACCAGCAGCATCACGGCCGCCACGGCGCCCATCAGCACGCCCCAGAACGTCACGACCCTCCGGTGCGGCCCGACGGTGCCGCGCTGCGACAGCGTCCCCATCACCACCGACGCCGCGTCCGCGCCGGAGACGAAGAAGATCGACACCAGCAGCATCACGATGATCGCGATGGGAAGGAACCACGGCAGGGTCTCCAGGAGCTTGAACGTGGCGGCCTCGCTGGCCCCCGTCCCGGCGATGTCGACACCCGCCCGCTGTCGGCTGATCGCCGCGCCGCCGAAGATGGAGAACCAGATCAGGCTCACCACGCTCGGCACCGCGATGACTCCGACGACGAACTCCCGGATCGTGCGGCCCCGCGAGATACGGGCGATGAACATGCCGACGAACGGCGCCCACGAGATCCACCACGCCCAGTAGAAGACGGTCCACCCCGCGAGCCACTCCCGCATCGCGTCGCCGCCGACGGCACCGGTGCGACCCGACATCGCGGGCAGCTCGCGGAAGTAGTCGCCGATCGCGCCGGGCACGAAGTTCAGGATCAACACCGTCGGCCCGACCACCAGGACGAACACGGCCAGGACGGCCGCGAGCACCATGTTGATGTTCGACAGCCACTGGATGCCTCGGGCGACACCCGACACCGCCGACGCGACGAACGCCACCGTGAGCACCGCGATGATCGCCACCAGCAGGCCGGTGCCGGGGTTGTCCGTCCATCCCACCGCCGCCAGACCACCGCCGACCTGCAACGCACCCAGGCCCAGGGAGGCCGCCGACCCGAACAACGTCGCGAAGATGGCCATGATGTCGATGGCCTTGCCCAACGGCCCCTCGGCGCGCCGCGTGCCGATGAGCGGCGCGAAGACCGCCGAGATGAGCTGGCTGCGCCCCTTGCGGAAGGCGCTGTAGGCGATGGCGAGCCCCACCACGGCGTAGATGGCCCACGGGTGCACCGTCCAGTGGAACAGCGTGGTGGCCATCGCGAGGTGGACCGCCTCGTCGGAGTTCGGGGCCGCCGTGTCGGGTGGTGGGCTCGCGAGGTGCGCCACCGGCTCGTAGACGCCGAAGAACATGAGTCCGATTCCCATGCCGGCGCTGAACATCATCGCGACCCACGACGAGGTGCGGAACTCCGGTCGCTCGTCGTCCCTGCCCAGCGGGATTCGCCCGTAACGGCTGATGGCGAGACAGATCGCGAACACGACGAACCCGCTCGCGGTCAGCACGAACGCCCAACCGCCGTAGGGGATGACGGCGTCGTTCAACGCCGTGTCGGCCACCGTGGCGAGGCTGCCGGGCGAGGCGATTCCCCAGGCCACGATCGCGAGCGCCACCACGGCCGCCACCCCGAAGACGACGCGGTCGGTCCGGGCGGGCCGGTCCGCCACGACGGTCGACCGCGCGGTGTCGGCCGCGCCGTCGGGTGTCTCGGCACGTGCCTCGGGACCGGCTTCGCTGTCCTGTTGCGACTCGTCTCGCACCTGATCGCCAATCTCGTCCGATCGACCACCGTCGGTCAACGTGCCTGCTGGTTCGGCTGAGGTTGCCCGTTCGGGCCCCCGCTAATCCCCCGGTCACGGCGCTGTTCGTCGGCCACGTGGCGGTCGAACGACACCCCGTCGATGCGTAGGCTTCCCAGCGTGAGCAGGCCCGCGACCGCGTCCCCGTCGTCACCGCGTCTCGCGCCGGTGATCGCGGTGGTCACGGCCGCGTTGTCGGGAGTTCTGGTCGGCCTGGCGTTGACGACCACCACGCCCGTGGTGGGGATCGCGCAGGTGGACACCGCGGTGCGCGTGGGCCTCCCCGTCGCGAGGGCCGTGCTCGACCTGGCCGCCGTCGCCGCCGTGGGGTGCGCGATCCTCCCACTGCTGGCCGGCGACCGCCCTCCCGGCTCTGCCGCGACCGTGTTCGCGCAGGCCCGCCTCGGCGTCGCGATCTCGGCGCTGGTGTGGGCGCTCGCCGCGTTGTCGAGCCTCGTGTTGCAGGCCGCCGAGTACCGGCCGGGCACGGACGCGGTGTCGCTGTCCGACCTGCGCTCCTACGTCGAGACCGTCATGGCGGGCAAGGCGCTGCTGGTGGTCGCCGGGTTCACGTTGCTGCAGCTCGGGCTCGCCCTCGCGGCCATGCGACTCGGCCGCCGCGTCCCCGCCGAACTCGTCGCGGGTGCCGGTCTGTTCGCACTGTTCCCGCTCCCGGTCACCGGCCACGCGGGCGACTCGCACTTCGCCGAGTACGCCATGCTGCTGCTCGAACTCCACATCGTGAGCGCGGTCGCGTGGACCGGCGGCCTGGGCGCGCTGATCGCGCTGGCGGCCCGGAACCGGAGCCTGCTGGCAGTCGCGCTGCCGCGGTTCTCGCGCCTCGCCACCGTCTGCCTCGGTGTCGTGGCCGCCACCGGCCTGTTGAACGGGGTGGCCGAGTTCGTGCAGCACCCCACCGTGGAGCTGTGGCCGGGACTGTTCACCACCTCGTACGGCCAACTCCTCCTCGGCAAGGCCGTCGCCCTCGGTGGAGTCGCCGCGCTCGGCGGCTACACGCGCTGGAAGCTCATGCCCGGCGTCGTCCGGCACCGACGCACGGCCCTGGCCACGTTCGCCGTCGTGGAACTCTCCGTGATGGGACTCGCCTACGGCCTCGCCGCGGTCCTCTCCCGCACCCCACTCGTGTGACGTGCGACACCAGCGGAGTTCGGCAGGGCCGAACTCGCGATGCACAACCCGCCTCGCCCGCGCGTCGGGGCGAAGCGGCGAACGGCCTCCAACCGTCGGCGAACGCGCTCCGCTAGCACGTCGACGACGCCGAGCGGGCGGGAAAACCGCGAGTGCGGCCGTTCAGCGGTACCGGTTCCAACGAGTGCGAGGGCGCCCGTGGCGCAGATCGGCGAGTCTGCGCGCCAGTTCGGCCCTCACGGCGGGCTGGCTACGGACGATCGGCAGCACGCTCGTCGTGAGCTTCAGCTCCCTGATCGCCTTGAGCACCGCGAAGCCGTCCCAGTCCCGGACGTCGAAGCCGTAGCCTTTCGCCAGCTCCGTGTACCGGTCGGGCGGATCACCGAAACGTTCGTGCCCGACGGCGAGCGGAACGAGATCCCACTCGGCGGGCCCCACACACGAGGAGTCGAAGTCGCACAGCACCGGACCCCGCTCACCCACGATCACGTTGCCCAGGTGCGCGTCGCCGTGCACCAGTGCCGGGCGCAGCGGGAAGTCCAGCTCGCGCAGCCGTTGTTCGACGTCGGCGCACCGGTCCAGCAGGAACCGCTCGTCGGCGGGGTCGAGTTCCTCGGCGTCCGCGATCCGGGCGCGCACGTCCGCCAACGGCGTCCACCGTGGGACGTCCGGCGGCGGCGGTGCCGCGTGCATCGCCCCGAGCAGGTCCGCGAGCTCGGCCGGACTCGCCGTGCCGCCGGTCGGACTCACCCGGTGCCAGACCGTCACCGCGTAGCCGCGCACGTCCAGTGGTTGCGGCAGATCTTCCACGAGACGGACGGCCGGGACACCGTGCTCTGCGAGATGCCGAGCCACCCGGACCACCGTGTCGGCCCGACGCCGCAGCGCGAGCGAACCGACGACGCGCACCACCACGGCCTCGCGGGCCAGGTCGTACACCGCGTTGTTGGTGAAACGGAGCAACACGGCGTCCGTGTGGTCCAGACCGATGGACGCGCACACCTCGCGGACGACGTCGTCCAGTGCCGGCCTCGCGAACCGCCCGCCCGGCGGCGGCGACACCCGGCCGACCACGCTCAGGAGAAGAACTCGGTCATCCGCTCGGCGAGGTCGCGGGCGTCGCTGTTGTTGCTGCGCCGCAGCGCCTCCTGCCGCAACGGCTCCATCCGCTTCTTCACCCGGGCCGACTTGAGCCCTTCGGCGCAGTCCAGCGCCTTGCCACCGATCTTCGCACCGTGGTCGATGTCGCCCTCCAGCATGTGGTTGGTGGCCAACATGCTGAGGCTGAAGGTCTTGCTCCGCGCCATGTCGTCGCCGTAGGCGTCGGTGGCCCTGCGCAGCGCCGGGATGGCGTAGCGGGTGTGCGACGGGTCGACCTGCTGCGCCAGCGTCGTGTGCACCGTGCCGATCATCGCGTGCACGTCGGTCTCGTCGAAGAACTTCACCCACGACTCGGCGTTGGCCACGTCGGCGCGCTGGAACTCGTCCCGGGTCCGGCCGAGCAGCTTCATCGCCTGCTCCGCGTTGCCCATCGCCGCGTAGGCCCACGCCTCGTTGGCGCACAACACCGCCACCGCGAGTTCCGAACCCGACTCATGCGCGGCGAGCTGCCCGAGCTGGAACAGCTTCAGCGCGTCGTTCGGGGCGTCCTGGTGCAGGTAGACCCTGCCCATGCGGTAGAGGATGTTCGCGACGAGCGGGTGGTTGTCGCCCTGCTTGGCGAGTTCGAGCGCCTGCGCGAAGTGGTTGCGCGCCGAGTCGACCAGGTCGATGTCGAACGACGTCCAGCCCGCGAGGCTGTGCAGATCCGCCAACGCCACGTACAACCGGGACTTGACCTTCTCCGAGCCGCTGGCCTGGAGCATCTGCTGGCCCCACGAGAGCTGGGCCACCACCGCGTCACGACAGAAACCGCCGCCGTACTGGTAGTCCAACGCTCGCAGCGCCCGGGTCGCCGCCTCCACCTGGCGGACGTCCGTCATCCCGATCCGCCCCGGTGCCGGGGTCCTGCCGGGGCTCGACGCCCACGCCGTTGAGGCGGGGCCGAACACCGCGGCCCCCATCGTGACCTGGGCGGCGTGTGCGAGGAACTTCCGTCGTTTCACGGACTCGTCCTCCTCAGCTTGCTGCTCGTCGCCGTCACCGACGACCTGGTTCTGCGTGGCCTCGTCGTAGGCGAGACCCATGTATCCCCTGGGGATGCGGAGACCCTTGGCGATGCGGGACAGCACGTCGTAGGCCATGACCTGGCGGCCCTTGAGGATTTCCGACACTTCGGACTGCGACTGGCCGGTCATCGCGGCGATCTGGCGTTGCGAGATGCCGTGCATCCGAAGCTGCCGGTAGACCTCGCTGATGTTGCGGTTCGCCAGGGCGTCACGCATGTCGCGGGCTTCCCAGACCTCGGGGTTGATGCGCCCCTGCTTCGCGTCCTCGTTGGCGTCCATGTCCGCCCCTCCACAGTCCCGTCGGGCGTCGGTGTGCAGCGTAAGCAACGCCCATTGAACCGTGCGAAACCCGGAAGTGGGGCTTTGATCGGTCGGACCGAACTCGGGCGACCGTTCGGCGTTCAGCTCGGGCCGGTCGCCGCTGGCGAACCCACCGAGGCTTCTCACCCCGCCCATTTCCCCGCAAGGTATGGGCAGGAGGTGAGTGGCCGACCGAACACGGTCCGCAGTCACCGCCGGAAGGAACAACCGCGAACGACGGGATCGACGAAGGGCGTGGTGGACGTGCATTCGATCGCAGCAGGCTCTGCTGGGACCGACACGGTGTCCACGCTCCGCGGTCCCGACAAGCCCACGCGCCGGGCCATCGCGCCGTCGAGCACGACAGATCCCTACCTCGACTCGGGGCGACGTTACGAAGGCGGCCAGGTGGTCTGGCGCGTGCAGTGCGGAGATCTGATCAGCCGCGACCGGTGTCTCACGGTCTACGTGGACGACGGCGAGGTGGTCCTCGTCGGACCACCCGGGGAGACCGCGCGGCTGTCAGCCGGCCAGCTCGGCCAACTCCGGGCCGCACTGAACGAAGCCGCCGAACTGGCGGGAAGGCGACGGTGAGGGCCAGGTGGACGAAATACTCGGGCAGGTACTGCGCAACGCGGTCTGGGAGCGTCTCGACATGCTCGCCGAGCTCGCCAACGAGACCGACTCACCGGCGCTGCTCTCGGCGGCCCGTTCCGAGCTGCCTCGGCTGACCGAAGGGTGGCGGGTGATGCTCTCCGCCCACGAGCCGGACGAGCGAGGCGACTGCCCGACCTGCTCCACCCGCTGGCACCGCTGCAAGGCGCCGTGCTCGGTGTGGCAGGTCGCCCACGACCACCTGGTGGCGGGTGGACTGGCCCACTTCCAGGATTCCCGTCGCACCCGGAGACTTCGCCGCGCCTCGGCCGGCATGCCACCCGCACCCCGCTCGGCGCCCTCCGTGCCGGACACCGGACGGCGCGCGACGGCGCAGCCGAGCGGCAAGCACGCTCTCGTGGGAGGCGCGGGCCGGTGACACGGACCCCTCCCCTTCCCTCCGCCTCAGGGCGGACCCGATCGCCGGCGGCCGGGTCGTGCGTACCCCCGAGCGTGACGAGCTCGGCCGCCGGTTCCTCACCGCTCCACGGAGGCTGATCCGCGGAGCCCCTTCTCGGACGACAACTCCACATCGCACACCGCGAGATCCCCGCCCGTGGTGCGGCCCCGATACACCGTGGGCCGGTGCCGTTGCACTCCCCCTCCCCCCGACCGGCACCGGCCTACGGCCCCACGTGCGCTCGATTTCCCTTGTGGCACAAGGCATTCACTCGACGGTGAACGCGAATGTGGACGCGCTAGAGTCGCTGACCTGCACAGCAAGGAGCACGACGTGTCCGAGAACCAATCGGTGACGCAAGCGGCGACACCTCTCCGCCGACAGCCGGTCCAGCAACGCAGCGCCAGGCGGGTCGAACGCATGCTCGACGCGAGCGCCGAACTGCTCGACGAGATCGGCTACGAAGGGCTGACCACCACGCTCATCGCCAAGCGCGCGGGCGTGGCCGTCGGTTCCCTGTACCAGTTCTTCCCGGACAAACGGGCCGTGGTGCAGGCGCTGACCCAACGCAACCTCGAACGATTCATCGCCGCCGTCAACGAACGCCTCAGTTCCCTCGACCCGCGCCACTGGTGGGACGTCGTCGACTCGCTGCTCGACATCTACCTCACCATGCACCGCCAGGTGCCGGGATTCTCCACAGTGCACTTCGGCGACGTGGTCGACCTGCAACTGCTCGACGAGGGGCGCACGAACAACCGCGTCATCATCGACGCGCTCACGGGCCTGCTCACCGCGCACGTCAACGTGCC
The DNA here is from genome assembly GCF_015910535.1 of Saccharomonospora sp. NB11. GTDB lineage: Bacteria > Actinomycetota > Actinomycetes > Mycobacteriales > Pseudonocardiaceae > Saccharomonospora. The sequence continues at coordinate 173,349 of NZ_JACBJG010000003.1, forward strand.
ACCGGAGGAGGCCACGCTGCCGATCTCGATCGCGGTGGAGGCCGCCGACGGGCTGCTGAAGTACGCCTTCCGGCTCGACCCTCAGGGCGACCAGGCCGTCATCGACGAGACCAAGGCGCTGATCAAGGGTTATCTGGCGGGGAAGTTCGGCGAGTGAGGTCGACGCCTCAGCCGAAGGACTGTCCCTCGCCGCGATAGGTGGCGACGGTGCGCACGACGCGGTCACCCGACACGAGGTGGTACTCCGGGAAGTGTTCGGCCAGCTCTCCCGCCTTGGCGTGGCGGAACCACACGCGGTCGCCGAGGGCGAGGCTGCGGGCGGCGTGGCCGGTGACCGGCGTCTGCACCTCGCCCGCGCCCTCCACGGCGAGCAGCCGCAGTCCGGACGGCAGGAACGGCGAAGGCAGTCGGGTCGCGCTCGCCTGGCCCGACGCGACGTACCCGCCCCCGGCCAGGGTGACGGTCCGACGGTTCGGCCTCCGCACCACGGACAGGGCGAACATGGCCGCCGGACGCGGGGAGAACCGTCGGTAGCGGGAGAACAGCGTCGGTCCGATGAGGCCGGAGCCCGCCGTCACCTCGGTGACGGACGGATCGGCGCGCGTGAACTCCAGACTCCCCGTCCCGCCGCCATTGACGAACTCCAGGTCCGTCACCGCACGGACGGCACTCACGACGGCGCCTCGCCTCCGCGTCAGTTCGGCCGCCGAGCGTCGTTGCATCCAGCGCACGACCGCCCCGCGCACACCGGCGTCACCGTCCGGAAGCCCGGCGATCTGCCCCTCGTAGCCCATCACACCGACCAGCCGGAAGCCACGCCGCTCGACGATGTGGCGGGCGAGCCGCACGGCCTGCCGCGGGGTGAACACCGGGGACCGGCGCGTCCCGACGTGGACACCCGGCAACGGCCGCCACGAGGCGTCGAACTCCAGACAGACTCGGAGGTCGGGGTGGTCGGGGCCGAGCACGGCGTCCACGAGGTCGAGCTGCTCCACCGAGTCGACCATGATCGTGATCGCCGAACGCGCAGCGGCGTCGGCCGCGAGCGACCGCAGGGCCGCGCGGTCGGTGGTGGGGTAGGCGACCACCAGGTCGTCGCAGGTACCGCGCTCGTACAGCCACAGCGCCTCGCGAAGGGTGTAGCAGAGCAGGCCCGAGAACCCCGGCTTGGCGAGCACGCGTTCGAGCAACGCACGGCAGCGCACGGACTTGCTCGCGACGCGGACGGGAACTCCACCGGCACGCCTGACGAGGTCGTCGGCGTTGGCGTCGAAGGCGTCGAGGTCGACCACCGCGAAGGGCGGGTCGAGGTCCCGGGTCGCGTGGTCGTACGGCGCGGCGGTGAAGGCGTTCACCCCTCGAACGTTACGGCAGGAACCTTGTGAACGCGAATCTCATTCACCTATCGTGGCCACAACGTTGAGGAGGCCCGGTGACACCGTGGACGAACTGGGCGGGGACCGCATCGACGCACCCCCGACGGATTCACCGCCCGTCGAACATCGACGAACTACGCGCCGTCGTGACCGCTGTGGCCGACCGTGGCGGCCGAATCCGACCAGTGGGCAGCGGCCACTCGTTCACCGCCATCGCCGCGACCGACCCGGGCTGCGACGCCGTCGACCTCGGCGCCCTGTCGGGTCTCGTCTCGGCCGACGTGGAGACCGGCCTGGTCACCGTCCGCGCGGGCACCACCCTCCGCCGCCTGAACGCGCTGCTCGACATGCTGGGCCTCGCGATGACCAACCTGGGCGACATCGACGCCCAGACCGTCGCGGGATCGATCTCCACCGGCACCCACGGCACGGGCGCCGCCTTCGGCGGACTCGCCACCCAGGTGGCGGCCCTGGAACTCGTGACGGCGGACGGCTCGCTCGTGCGCTGCTCCCCCGACGAGCGGCCCGACCTCTTCGCCGCCGCTCGCGTGGGCCTGGGCGCGCTCGGCGTCATCACCTCGGTGACGTTGCGCTGTGAACCCGCCTTCGTGCTCCAGGCCCACGAGGGTCCGTTGCCGCTCGACGAGGTTTTGGCGTCCTTCGACGAGCTCGCCGACCGCGAGGACCACGTCGAGTTCTACTGGTTCCCCTACGGCCGCACCGCGTTGGTCAAGCGCAACACCCGATGCGCCCCAGGCACCCCGGCTCGCCCGCTGTCGGCGGTCCGCCGGTTCGTCGACTACACGCTCATGGAGAACGTCGCGTTCGGCGCGCTCTGTCGGCTGGGCCGGGCCGTCCCGCGGCTCGTCCCCACACTCGGCGCGTTCGCCGCATCGGCGTCGTCCACTCGTCGCTACAGCGATGCCGCTCATCGCGTGTTCGCGACCCGACGGACCGTTCGCTTCGTGGAGTCGGAATACGCGGTGCCCCGCGAGTCCCTGCTCGACGTGCTCGACCGGCTACGCGCGCTCGTCCCGACGCTGCGGCATCCGGTGGCCTTTCCCGCGGAGATCCGCGTGGCCGCGGCCGACGACATCTGGCTCTCCACCGCCTACGGCCGGGACTCCGCCTACGTGGCCGTGCACCAGTACGTCGGCATGCCCTACGAGGAGTACTTCGAGGCGTTCGCCGAGATCGCGGACTCGGTGGGCGGCCGACCGCACTGGGGCAAGCTGCACCCGCTCGGTGCCGACCGGCTGCGTGAGCTCTACCCGAGGTTCGACGACTTCAGGCGCGTCCGCGCCGAGCTGGACCCGCAGGGCGTGTTCGGCAACGCCTACCTGGATCGCGTCCTCGGCCCGGTCGGCTGAGCCTGTCCGGCGCTCACAGCCGTTCGAGCGCCTCCGCGACGGGCGTGTTGCCCGAGGTCAGTTCAAGGGTGCGCCCGTAGGTGGTGGTGTCGGACAGCAGGAGCCGCACCACCTCGGCGACGTCGTCGCGCGGCACGTCGTCGCGCGGCACGTCGTCGGCGAGCCGCACCAGGCCGGTACCGGGGTCGTCGGTGAGTCGTCCGGGACGCAGGATCGTCCAGTCGAGGTCGCGTCGACGCAGGTCCTGCTCGGCCGCCGCCTTGGCCCGGAGGTAGGCCGCGAAGACCTCGCCCACCCTGGCCTCGACGTCGGCGTCGATCTCGTCGCCCGCACCCATCGCGCTGATCTGGACGAAGCGACGGACCCCGGCGCGTTCGGCGGCCTCCGCGAACAGCACCGCGGCGCCCTTGTCGACCGTGTCCTTGCGCGCCACCCCGCTGCCCGGCCCGGCACCTGCGGCGAAGACCGCCGCGTCTGCGCCCGACACCGCCTCGATCACCTCGTCGAGCGACGCGTTCTCCAGGTCGAGCACGACCGGCTCGGCGCCGATGTCTCGCAGGTCGGCGGCCTGTTCCGGCTTGCGGATGATGCCCACGCCGGTGTCGCCGTGCTCGGCGAGCAGCTTCTCCAGGCGCAGCGCGATCTTGCCGTGTCCTCCGGCGATGACGACTCGCATGAGGCCGACACTAGCCGCCCTCACCGCCTCGGGCAGCGGAACGTGATCAGGCCAGCGCCCCGGCCGCCTCGCAGGCGAGCAGCCGCTCGTAGGCCACCTCGTGGACCCACCGCCACACCTCGTCCGACCCGAGGTTGATGCGGTCGTCACCGCACGCGACGTCGAGGTCGACGTTGGCATCGTCGTCCGCCGCCACGACGCCGAGCCCGTACATCCGGGCCCTCGGCAGGCAGTTGTCCACGTAGTCGTGGCTCAACGTCGCCGTGCCGGGCAGCACCATCGCCGCCTCTCCGTAACGAGCGAACGGCACCGTCGCCGCCATTCCCGTCCGCCAGTGCCGGGCCACGGCCAGCACTCCGGCGATGTGGACGGCGGGCGGCGGAGCGAGTCGGGCGAACTCCGGCCACGCCCACGTGGCCACGGTGGCCCGGTCGGTCATCGGCCGCAGTCCCGTGGCGATGCGTTCGGCGTGCGCCTCGGGGCGCAGCCGCGCCACGACGAACACGCGGCGCCCGAAGAGCGTCAGCTGCGGCAGCACCGTGCCCTGCCACCCCAGCAGCGGGGCGGCCCGCTTCGCGAGGTCAGCGGGGTTGGCGGGAAGTTCCAGTGTGGGCGCGATGCGACCGGAGATCGACCGAACGTCGTTCGATCCGCTCGTTGTCGCGGTCTGCCCGGGTGATACCGCCACGAAGTCCGCCTCCCTGAAGTCCGCTGTGTGCCGGTGCCGTGTCGAAACGGCACGTGATTTGAGTACCAGCGCAAACGGGCGCCAGGTGTGTCTTCAGCCCGTACCTGCGATCGGCGGCGCCCAACAGTCGGTGATCGGTCGATGGGCGGTCGGACGACTTCGGTCGAGCGGTGCGGCCGTATGGGTGACATGCGGCCGAACGGTCGACGACGGTGCCCGCCCACCCCGTCCGGCCGCGGAGTCGTAGGGTGCCGGGGACGAACGCCGCCCGCACGGCACGAGGAGGACACGTGAGGCCACGCCGTTCCGTTCTCTACCTGCCCGGAGCGAACGAGCGCGCCGTGGAGAAGGCCGCGACGCTCGCCGCCGACGCGCTGGTGCTCGACCTGGAGGACTCGGTCGCACCCGACGCCAAGGAGACGGCCCGGCGTCGCGTGTGCGAGACGGTGACCGCGGCCCCGTACGGGCAACGGGAGGTAGCCATCCGCGTCAACGGTCTCGACACGCCGTGGCACGACGCCGACGTCCGCGCCGCCGCGCAGGCCGGTCCGGACGCCGTGGTGGTGCCGAAGATCGACTCGGCCGCCGACGTCCACGCCGTCGAGGCCGCGTTGTCCGCCGCAGGAGCGCCGGACCGCACGACGATCTGGGCGATGATCGAGACACCGACCGCCGTGCTCAGGGCGCAGGAGATCGCGACGGCGTCCGACCGGCTGTCCGTCCTGGTGCTGGGCACCAACGACCTGCTCAAGGAACTGTATGCCGAGGCGGTGCCGGGCCGGGCGCCGCTGCTGACCAGCCTCTCGCTGTGTCTGCTCGCCGGACGCGCCGCGGGCAAGCCGGTGCTCGACGGCGTGTACAACGACGTGCGCGACACCGAGGGCTTCGAAGCGGAGTGCGTCCAGGCGCGACAGCTCGGCTTCGACGGCAAGACGCTCATCCACCCGAGCCAGCTCGAACCCTGCAACCGCGTCTTCAGCCCGTCCGACGCGGAGATCGACCACGCGCGCCGCGTCGTCGCCGCCTTCGACGCGGCGATGGCCGAGGGGCGTGGGGTGGCGACGGTGGACGGCCGGATGGTGGAGAACCTGCACGTCGAACAGGCACGTCGCGTACTGGCCCTCGCCGAGCACGCCTGACGACGGCTCCCGCAACGGAATCGGCCCACCCGCCCCGGCGTTGCACACGTCGATGGAGAGACGACGTTGGCCGGTTCCGTTGTCCGTGCTCGACCGGTCGCCTGTGCGCCACGGCGAGGATGCGGCCACCGCCGTGCGGAACACGGTGGAATTCGCCCGGCTGCTGGAGCAGTGGGGCTACCACCGATTCTGGGTCGCCGAGCACCACGGTGTGCCCGGCATCGCCGGTTCGGCGCCCACCGTGCTCGCGTCGACAGTCGCGGCGAGAACCCGTCGAATCCGCGTCGGCACGGGCGGGGTGATGCTGCCCAACCACCGGCCGCTCGTGGTGGCCGAGCAGTTCGGGACGCTGGAGGCTCTCCATCCCGGCCGGATCGACATGGGCCTCGGCCGGTCGGTCGGGTTCACTCGGCGGGAACGCGACGCCCTGGGTGCGGGTAAGCGGGAGGCCGAGCAGTTCGGCGAGCACATCCGTGAGTTACTCGGCTACTTCGCCGGGACGTCGACCGTCCACCCCGGAGTCCACGCGTACCCGACGGAGGGGTTGCGCGTCCCGGCCTTCGTGTTGGCGACCGGGGCCGGCTCCCGGGTCGCGGCCGAGACCGGGCTCGCCCTCGTCATCGCTTCTGTGTCCGGTGTGGACACCATGGTCGAGCACATCGACCGGTACCGGGCGGAGTTCCGGCCGTCCTCGCTGTGGTCGCGTCCGCACGTGACGGTGTCCGTGGCCGTCGCCGTGGCCGACACCCGGGAGCAGGCCCGGCGACTGCTGCTGCCGGAAGCCTGGTCACTCGTGTACTCACGCACCCGCGGCGTGTTTCCACCACTGCGGTCGCCGGACGACCTGCCCACCCCGACCGAGCGCGAGGCGACCAAGCTCGCCGAGGCGATGGAGCGACACGTGTACGGCACGGCAGCCACCGTCCGAACGCAACTGTCGGAACTCGTCGACCGCACGGGAGCGGACGAAGTACTGGTCACCATGAACACCTACGACCGCACCGCCCAGCTCGACTCCTACCGTCGACTGGCAGAACTCGCGCGGTGACTCGACGCGCGCACGAACGCGGCGCAGCCGGGCCGCTCGCGGAAGCGGGCACTGCTTTCGCGAGCGACACCAGCCCGTTCACCGGCACGCGCCGGTCCCCTCCACCGCGCGGTACGGGCGAACGACGAGTAAGCCGTCACGACCCCCGTTCAGCGCCTGTCGCACTCGTCCCGCTTCGAACGGCAACGATGAAGCCGGCCCCCGCACGGCATCCGCCAGCGTGCCGCGCGCGGCGTGCACCCCGCGTGACACTTCTGTGCCACGACCTCACTCCACGGCGTCGAGAAGCGGCGACGTCCCCGACGCGAGCAGCTCCCTCGCCCGCGCCTGCGTGACGACGTCTCCCGCGTCGGTGGCCAGCCGCACCGCCTCACGCAACGCCGTCACCGCCTCGTCGCGCTGCCCCGCCGCCAGGTGCACCTCACCGAGATCGAGCCACGCCACGGCGGGATGACTCGACGAGCCGTACTCCACGGCCACCTTGATCGCTTCCCGACCGCACGCGATCGCCCGATCGAACTCGCCGCGTTGCCGGCGAAGGCGCGTGGTGTTGACCAACGGACCGATCCGCCCGTACGGATCACCCACCTCCGTGGACAGCCGAAGCGACCGCTCGTAACACCGCTCCGCCTGCTCGAACTCCCCGAGCGCGCGATAGGTGCTGCCCAGTCCCGTCAGCGCCGTCGCGACGAGGCGCGGGTCGTCCAGTTCCTCACCGATCGCGACCGCCGTCCGGTTGGCCCGCAACGCGGCGTCGTACTCCCCGCGGCTGTTGTGCAGTGCGGCGATCCGGTGTAGCACCGTCGACTCCGCACGCCGGTCCCGGCCACGACGGGCCGCCCGCAACGCCACCTCGTGGGTCTGTTCCCAGTCCGTCCAGTGCTTGCGCAGTACGTAGAACGTGCACAGCACGACGGGCAGGGCGGAGGCGTAATGGTGCCAACCGCGCCGCTCGCACTCCCGAACGACGGCGACGAGGTTCTCCCGTTCGGCCTCGTACCAGGACAACGCGTCGTGGAGGCCGTCGAACCGCACCGTGGGCGTTCGGTCCGAGTGCGCGGGAAGGCCCAGCGGCAACGGTGCCCGACGCACGAACTTGCTCGCCCGCAGGGCCGTCTGGACGTAGTGCTCGGTGAGCCGCTTCGCGGCGTCGGCACGCACGGAACCCGGCAGTTCTCGTTCGCCGAACCGCAGACCGCACGCCCACACCAAATCGAAGAGCCGGTACCGGTGCGGTCCGACGGACTCGGCGAGACCGGCCTCCTCCCACTCCGCGACGATCCGAGCGGCAGTGCCACCGTCGCAGTCCACGAGTGCCGCGACGGCCTGGACGGTGACGGCCGGCCCCGGCAACACGCTCGTCGCCAACAACGCCTGCCTCGTCGGGTCGGACAGGCGTGCCAGCGACCGCGCGAACGCCCCGAACACGCTCGCCCGCTCGTCCCCGGGCACAGCCAACGGCTCGGGCCCTTGCTCCCGCAACGAGTCGAGCAACACCGACACGGGTACGTGCCGTCGCGAGGCCAGGTAGGTCGCCGCGAGCCGGAGCGCCGAGGGCACGTGTGCACACGCGTGCGCGAGTCGTCGCAGGTCGTCGCTGGAGTCGCCCCGTCCCGTCAGCAGCCGCGACAGCAACGTCGTCGAGTCGGCCGTGCTCAACGGCGGCACTCGCACCCCTCGCGCCTCGTCGAACGCCACGAGCCCCGACAGCGCGTACCTCGCGGTGACGATCACCGCGCAGTCGTCGCCGCCCGGGAGCAGAGGCCGCACCTGCTCGGCCGACACCGCGTCGTCCAACAGGAACAGCACCCGCCGCCCCCGCAACGTCGCCCGCAGCAACGCGCCTTTCGCATCGACGCCCTCCGGAAGCCGTGCGGCCGGGACGCCGAGGTCCTTCAGCACCCGCGCCAGGACCTCACCGGGTTCCACGACCGACGAACCCGAGAAGCCGTGCAGGTCGACGAACACCTGACCGTCCGGGAACCGCTCGGCGACGCGATGGGCGAGCCGCACGGCCAGTGCCGTCTTCCCCACGCCCGGCTGTCCGCTGAGCACCAGCAGCCGACGGCCCCGCGTCGTCGTCAGCCAGCGCGTCAACTCGTCCACCATCGCCGCCCGCCCGACGAAACCGACGCAGTCGGCGACGAGCTGCCGCGGCACGGGAGCGTCGCCCGGAACCTCCGGCGCGCCGATCGCCTCGTCCTCGCCGCGCAGGATCGCCGCGTGGATGCGTTGCACCTCGGGCCCGGGGTCGACGCCGAGATCGTCGGCGAGGACGGCTCGCAGGCGTCGATGCGCCGCCAGTGCCTCCGCCTGCCGACCGCTGCGCGCCAACGCGAGCATGAGCTGCCCCCACAACCGCTCGCGCAACGGATGTTTCTCCACCAACGCCGTCAACTCGCCGACGAGGGCGCCGTGCTCACCCGCGGCCAACTCGCGGTCGATGCGTTGCTCGACCGCGCGGGTGTGTTCCTCCTCCAGCGACGCCACGACGGCACGGGTCAGCGCGTCCGATCGCACGTCGGCCAGCGGCGCTCCCCGCCACAGCGACAACGCCGACCGCAACGACTCCGCCGCCTCTGCGGGATCGGCCAGGTCGTGCGCGGCGGCCACCCGCGCCCGGAACGTCAACAGGTCGACCTCGTCGTCCTCGACGACCAGGACGTAGCCGGGACTGCGCAGTCGTATGAACTCCCGGTTCGGATCGAGCTGCCGCAGGCAGGCCCGGAGCCGCCGGACGTAGGACCGGACCGTGTCGGGTGCGCCGGGGCCGGGCTCATCCCACAGGTAGGAGATCAGCTCGGACACCGAGACCACCCGGTTCGCGTTGCACACCAGCGCGGCGAGCAGAACGCGGAGTCGACCGGCCGGCACGGTGATCTCCCGATCTCCGTCGACCACCTGCAACGGGCCCAGAACTCGAATCTGCATGAACCTCCCGGCCGATCGCGCTCGGTTGCCGAGACGAGGGGTGAACACTAACCCTCACGCTCCGAACGAGACCGAGTCAGGTCACGATCCGTCGCAGCAGCTCCTCACCACGCGTCCACAACACCGAACCGGCCTCTCCTGCCAGCGTGCGCAGGACCGCACCGGGGATGCGGGATGCCAGGAAATCCGACAACCTCCGACCTGGCGCGGGGGTCGACACGCCGAGCCCGGGACGGTCGAACGAGACCAGCCGGACCCCGAGCTCGTGCACGTGCCGAAAGCAGGCCGTCGACTCGTCCCCGCGCCGGGACACAACAGCACGGCGGTGCCGTCCTCGCGACCCTACTCGCTCCAGCCGAGCGTCCGACCGTCCGCCAGCGAGAACTCCCCGAGTCGCTCCGGCGGCGCGACTCCGTACATCGCACACCTCCACACACGACGAGAGCCACCTCCCCGCACGAGGCGGGAGAGGTGGCTCTCGGTCAGTTCAGCGGGCTACGCCCGACCTCACGCGTTCTTCTTCTTGCGCTGCAGCAGGATCGCACCCGTACCGGCGCCGACGAGGCCGAGGCCGATGAGCAGCGGCAGCATCGGCGAGGCACCGGTCTGCGCCAGGTCCTCCGAGCCCGCCTGCGGCTTCACCGACGGCTCGGTGGTCTCGGTCGGAGCGGGAGCCTCGGACGTCTCGCTCGGGACCGGGGTCTCGGTCGTCTCCTCCGGCTGGGTCGGCTGGGCGGCGGGGGCCCACTCCACCGTGGCACCGGCCGAGAGCTTGGTGTCCTCCGACGACGCGACGATCAGCGACTGCGCGGGCTTGCGCTGGTAGCCCTCGCTCACGAAGAGCCGACCGGTGGCGAGGCGCGCCGTGGCGTTCAGGGAGAACGCACCGGAGCCCGCCTCGGCCTCGGCGGGAACGTCGACGTAGATCTCGGTGCCGTCGGTGATGTCACCGGCGGCCAGCGCGTTGCCGTCCGCATCGGTCAGGGTCACGCCCTCGGGGAGCTCGGCCGAGATCTCGTTGATCTCACCCGTCGTGGCCACGGTGAACGGGCCGAGACGGTCACCCGCCTCACCGGACACCGTCTCCGGCGAGACCTTCAGCGCCGGAGCGGGTTCCTCGGTGCCCACATTGGACTCACCGGTGAGGTAGTCGTACAGCGCCAACACGTCGGCGTCCGAACCGGCGTCCCGCGCGGACGACGGGTCGTCGCGGTCGATGTCCTTGCCGTCGCTGTAGTGCCACACCGCGGCCTGCGTGCCCGCGATGGCTTCCTTCTTGTCGAGTCCGTTGTGGAGCTCGACGCCCTGCTCGGTGAGGGTCTGCTCCAACTCGGCCAGATCCTTCACCGGGAAACCGTGGTGCAGGACCCAGTTGATGTGGGCGCGATTGGCGTGGAACGGCGAGTCCGGGTTCGGGAATTCGTCCCACGGGCTTTCGAACATCGAACGCTTCGGGTCCACGCTGACACTGATCTCGACGCAGTACGCCCGGAGCGTGTTGCCGCCCTCGATGTTCAGCGTGAACAGCGTGGTCTGCATGTTGCGAGAACCCTGGCCGAGATTGACGTTGTGGCCGGAATCGCCACCGCCGGAGACGATGTCCGCCTTCGCACCTTCGGCCGACGCCGGAAGCGCGGCGAGGGAAAGGGCGGTAGCAGTTCCGGCGACGAGCGCGCCGACCCTGGCCAACGTTCTTCTGCTGCTCATGAGTCTCCTAAGAAGACAGTGGGAGGGGAAAACCCAGTCAGGTGAAGATCAGACACCAGTCGTTGCGGAGCATACACACAACGTCAATTCCCACTACCCGACGGAGGGATGGAAGCAGCCTCGGTCAGTTCACTGAACACAACGCTCGGTTTAGGTCGTCCCACAAATCCTCGGGATCTTCCAAACCGACGCTCAACCGAAGCAACCCTTCGGCCACATGCGCGTCTCCAGGACGTGCCGCTCGTCGCTCCACTGTGCTCTCGACGCCACCCAGGCTCGTGGCGTGCTGCACCAGTTGCAGTTCCCGACAGATTCGGTCGGCGCTATTCGCGTCGGCGACCTCGAACGACAACATCGCCCCGTATCCCGGATACCGCACCCGATTCACGACGGAATGTCCAGTGAGCCGTTCCGCCAACAGCGCTGCCGTCGCCGACGCTTCCGCGAATCGCACGGGAAGCGTGCGCAGACCACGCAGCGCCAGGAACGCCTCCAATGCACCAGGGGTCGCACCGATCAGCGTCCGTGCCCGCCGCAGCGCCGTGACCCGAGCGGGGTCGTTCGACACCGCGACCCCGAGGAGTAGGTCGCTGTGCCCTCCGATGAACTTCGTCGCGCTGTGCACCACCACGTCGGCGCCGAGTCCGAGCGGCTGTTGTCCCAGCGGAGTCGCGAACGTGTTGTCCACCACAATCGTCGGCCTGCGCTCCCACGAGCGCACTTCCCGCGCGATCGCGGCGATGTCGGTGACGTACAGACTCGGGTTCGTGGGCGACTCCAACCAGAGCAGCTCGGCGTCGGCCGCCGCGTCGAGCCAGGCACCCGTGTCGGTCGGATCGACCGACACGACCGTGATCCGGCCCGTCTCCTGTTCGTGGGCGAAGTAGCTGCGGGTGCCCGCGTAGCTGTCCCGCGGGACCACCACCGTCGCGCCGACGGCATGGGAGTCGAGCACGGCTGACGCCGTGGCAATCCCCGAGGCGAACGCGACGGCCTCCCCGCCCTCCAGTTCCCCGAGCGCGGTCTCGAACGCCGCCCAGGTCGGAGTGCCGTCCTCACGGGAGTACTCCAGCCCCAACATGCTCGCGGGAGTGATGGGCACATTCATCGGTTGCCCGGGCCCTGAGGGCCGGCCCGCCACGATCGCCCTGGTCCGGGCCGACCACCGTTCGTTCACACCAGCCACGTCATCAGCCCTTCAAACGCGAAACCGCCGCCGGGACCATCCCCGACGGCGGTTCGTTCTCTCTGTGGGCGAGGAGGGAGTTGAACCCTCACGTCCTTCCGGACACACGGACCTGAACCGTGCGCGTCTGCCATTCCGCCACTCGCCCGAGCAACTTCCTTGACGCTGACGACAGCGTAGCAAGACGTTTCGGGCGGCTTGCACGGGGGCCCGTGTTTCACCGTAAAAACCCGATACGATCGGCTCCGAAGGTACACGTGGAAGGAGGTGGTTCCGGTGGGACGCGTGCAGCGCTTCGATCGGCGCCTCGAGAGCCTCGTGGGAGATGCCTTCGCGCGGATATTCGGTGGCAACGTCGTCACGCAAGAAGTGGCGTTGGAACTGGAGCGGGAGTGTGAGGACAACGTCCGAGACCTCGCGGGCGGGCGCAAGCTCGCACCCAACCACTACGTCGTTTCGTTGGGCGCCGAGGACTACGACCGCATGGCTGCGGACGGGCAGCGGGTCACTCGCATGCTCGCCGAGGCCGTGTCCGAGCATCTCGCTGAGCACGGCTGGGACACCTATGGTGACGTCGTAGTTTCGCTAGAGCGCAACGAGGCGCTGCATACTGGAAAGTTCAGAACCCGCTCGACCGTGGACCCGGATGTCAAGGCACAGGACGCCGGGAGTTTCGCACGGTCGGCACATATGAGCGACGCAGGAGACCGACCAATGAGCCAGCCCGGCGGCTACGGCCAATACGACCAGGGTGACCCGTACGGCCAGCAGGGCCAGTACGGCTACGGACAGGGACAGCCCGGTTACGACCAGGGCTATGGCCAGCAAGGCGGCTACGACCAGGGTTACGGCCAACAGGGCTACGACCAGGGCTATGGCCAGCAGGGCGGCTACGACCAGGGCTACGGCCAACAGGGCTACGACCAGGGTTACGGTCAGCAGGGCGGCTACGACCAGGGCTACGGTCAGCAGGGCTACGACCAGGGTTACGGTCAGCAGGGCGGCTACGACCAGGGCTACGGTCAGCCCGGCCAGCAGGGTTACGACCAGGGCTACGGTCAGCCGACGCCCACCGGTCAGCCTGCGTACGACCAGGGCTACGCGGCTCCCCCGAGCCCGCCCGCCGGCTACCCCGCCCAGCCACCGGCGCCCGGCGCCGACCCCTACGCGCAGCAGGGTGGCTACCCGGGTGGTGGCATGCCGCCCGCGAACCGGCCGCTGAACGCCATGCTGCAGCTCGACGACGGGTCCAACCGGACCTACTCGTTGAAGCAGGGCGGCAACGTGATCGGTCGGGGCCAGGACGCGGACTTCCGACTCCCGGACACCGGCGTCTCACGACGCCACCTGGAGATCACGTGGGACGGGCAGAGCGCCACGCTGGCCGACATCGGCTCCACCAACGGCACCACGGTCAACGGCACCCCGGTGCAGACCTGGCAGCTCGCCGACGGTGACGTGATCCGAGTCGGTCACTCCTCGCTGGTGTTCCGCACCCAGGGCTGAGTTCGTCGCACGCCCGACGAAACACCTGTCGAACGTCCGGTGAACCGCCCGACGAGCGGAGCCGGACGACCGAACGCCGACGACTTTCGGCGTCCCGCACGGTAACCACACGTGTGTCCCGCATAATGACGGCCACACGGGGTGACCTGTGGAGCCACGAAGTCGTGCGGCGAATCGCACGGCGGCAGGTGCCAGAGGTCGGGCGCGAGAAGGCGGGAGCTGACACAACCGGTGCCAGAGCTGGTCGTACAACTCACCAGAGTGGGATTCCTCGTCCTGCTCTGGCTGTTCGTGTTCGCCGCGCTGCGCGTGGTGCGCTCGGACCTCTACGCGGCGTCGGGGCTGCGGGTCAACGTGCCCAGCCTCCGCCGCGGGCAGAAGGAGAAGAAGCCACTACTGGGCAGGAACAAGCTGCCCAGGCAACTGGTGGTCACCCACGGGGCGTTGGCCGGTACGCGCATCGCCCTGGACGGCAGGCCGATCCTGATCGGGCGGGCCGACGACTCGACTCTCGTCCTCGACGACGACTACGCCTCGACACGGCACGCCCGCCTGTCGCTGCGAGGTGACGAGTGGTACGTCGAAGACCTGGGCTCGACCAACGGCACCTTCCTCGACCGGGCTAAGGTCACTGCACCCCTCCGAGTCCCACTCGGTGTCCCCATCCGGATAGGCAAGACGGTGATCGAGCTTCGCCCATGACTCTCGTCCTACGCTACGCGGCCCGCAGCGACAGGGGCCTGGTTCGCTCCAACAACCAGGACTCCGTGTATGCCGGCCCTCGCCTGCTCGCCCTGGCCGACGGCATGGGCGGCCACGCCGCCGGTGAGGTGGCCAGCAAGGTCGTCATCGCCGCCCTGGCTCATCTCGACGACGACGAGCCCGGCGACGACCTGGTGACCCAGCTGCGCGACGCCGTCAACCAGGGGAACCAGGCGATCTCCGAACTCGTCGCCAACGATCCCGAACTCGACGGAATGGGAACGACACTCACCGCGGTGTTGTTCTCCGGTTCGCGGCTCGGTCTCGTGCACGTCGGCGACTCGCGCGCCTACCTGCTCCGCAACGGGCAGTTCTCCCAGATCACCCGCGACGACAGCTTCGTCAACGAGCTTCTGGAGCAGGGCCGGATCACGGAGGAGGAGGCGGCGACCCATCCTCAGCGTTCGCTGCTGCTGAAGGCTCTCACCGGCCACGAGGTCGAACCGAGCGTCACCGTGCGCGAGGCGCGCGCGGGCGACCGGTACCTGCTGTGCTCGGACGGACTGTCGGGCATGGTGAGCAACGAGACGCTCGCCGAGGCGCTGCGCATCCCGGACCCGCAGGAGTGCGCCGACCGCATGATCGAGCTGGCGCTCAAGGGCGGCGGCACCGACAACGTCACCGTGATCATCGCCGACGTCGTCGACGTCGACTTCGGCGAGGACGCCCCCATCGTCGGGGGCGCGGCCGGTGACGGTTCCGACGAAGGTCCGCAGGGCGACTCGCCGGCGGCTCGGGCGCGAGCGCTCACCGCGCCGCCACCGCCGCCGCAGCCCACGCAGACCGAACAACTGGAGACACCCCCAGACCCAAAAGCCAAACGGCGTAAGCGGGTCCGCCTGCTCCTGGCATTCGGACTCGCTCTCGTGCTGCTGGCCGCGGCAGCGTTCGCCACTCGGTACTTCGTCCTGCGGCAGTACTACGTGGGCGTCGACGAGAACGAGGAAGTCGTCGTCTACCAGGGCGTTCCGGGCAGCATCCTCGGTCTCGACCTGCAGAAGAAGGCCGAGAACTCGTGCCCGCCCGAAGCCTCGCTGTGCGAGCCGTTGCACCTGTCGGACCTGCAGCAGGACGCCCGGGTGGCCGTGACGAACGGCGTCAAGCGCGAGAGCCTCGACGACGCGCGGCAGTACCTCAACACACTGCGCCGCAACAACCTGCTCGACATCTGCGACGACGAGTCCGACCAGGCCCAGGGCGGCGGACTCGGCGGCGTGGAACAGGGCGGAGCGGCCAACGAGTCTCAGCCGGAGCAGGACTCCGACGCTGGTCAGCCGACCGACACCGACGCGGGACAGGACAAGGGCGGGCAGCGTCCGGGCGTGGACTGCCGCCCGGCGCCCAACTCAGGCGGTAACTGATGGCGCAGCCCGCAGGTACCCCCGGCGGGGCGGCTCAGTACACGACGAACCCGCCCCGCGAGCTGCCGACGAGACGGAGCACCGAACTCGTCCTGTTGGCGTTCTCGGCGTTCATCGTGACCTTCGCGTTCGTCCTCGTGCAGGCGAACCAGGAGCAGGAACTGTCGTGGTCGGTGCTCTGGTACGGGCTCGCCTACCTGGCGATCTTCAGCGTCGCCCACGCCGCCGTGCGGCGGTTCGCGCCCTACGCCGACCCGCTGATCCTCCCGTGCGTGGCGTTGCTCAACGGCCTCGGACTGGTGATCATCCATCGGATCGATCTCGCCGAGGCCCGCGCCGCGCTGGCCCGAGGCACCGAGGCGGCGACCAACGCCCCGCGTCAGGTCTTCTTCACCGTGGTCGCGCTGGCGTTCTTCCTCGGCGTGCTGATCGTGGTGAAGGACCACCGCAAGCTCACCCGCTACGCCTACACCTGCGGCCTCGTGGGCATCGTGGCGCTCGCGCTCCCCGCCGTGCTGCCCAGCTCGCTCTCCGAGGTCAACGGCGCGAAGGTGTGGCTGAAGCTCCCTGGCTTCTCGATCCAGCCCGGTGAGTTCGCCAAGATCCTGCTGATGATCTTCTTCGCGTCGTTCCTGGTGTCGAAGCGAGATCTCTTCATGACGGCGGGCAAGCGGGTGCTCGGCGTGGAGTTCCCCCGCGCCCGTGACCTCGGACCGATCATCATCGCTGCCATCGCCTGCCTCGGCGTCCTCGTGTTCGAGAAGGACCTGGGCACGGCGCTGCTGTTCTTCGGCATCGTGCTGATGATGTTGTACGTCGCGACCGAGCGCATCATCTGGGTCGTGCTCGGCGTGAGCATGTTCGCTGTCGGTGGCGTGATCGCGTACTCGCTGTTCACCCACGTGCAGCAGCGCGTGATCAACTGGATCGACCCGCTGGCGACGTACAACGACGCCGGCGGTGGTTACCAGATCGCCCAGGGCCTCTTCGGCCTCGGCACCGGCGGCATGTTCGGCACCGGCCTCGGGCTGGGCAGGC
Source organism: Saccharomonospora sp. NB11 (assembly GCF_015910535.1). Lineage (GTDB taxonomy): Bacteria > Actinomycetota > Actinomycetes > Mycobacteriales > Pseudonocardiaceae > Saccharomonospora. The sequence goes on from NZ_JACBJG010000003.1 coordinate 190,137, forward strand.
CCGACACGGTGCCCGAGTCGCACACCGACTTCATCAGCGCCGCGCTCGGTGAAGAGCTCGGTTTGATCGGACTCAGCGCCATCCTCGTCGTCTACCTGATCCTCGCCATGCGGGGCATGCGCAGCGCGCTGGCCGTGCGCGACACGTTCGGCAAGCTGCTCGGCGGCGGGTTGTCGTTCGCGATCATCATGCAGTTGTTCGTGATCGTCGGCGGTGTCACGAAGCTGATCCCGATGACGGGTGTCACCACGCCGTTCCTCTCCGCCGGTGGCTCGTCGCTGCTCGCCAACTACGCTCTCGTGGCGTTGCTGCTGCGCATCTCGGACGCTGCGCGCAGGCCCCAGCGCCCCGCCAAGCCCAAGCCCGCGGCGCAGGCGCCGTTGGCAGAGGCGCACACCGTGATGGTGCAGCGCCCGCCGACCGAGCCCGGGCCGCTCGGGCCGGGCCAGCCGCCCGAAGGGGGGAGGCAACCGTGAACACACCGCTGCGCAAGGTCGGCATCGCCATGCTGGTGATGGTGGCCATGCTGCTCGCCAACTCGACGTACATCCAGTTCGTGAAGGCCGAGGACTACCGGACCGACGGCCGGAACAACCGCATCCTCTACGACGAGTACTCGCGCGAACGCGGCAAGATCACCTCGGACGACGCCGGACAGGTGCTCGCGGGGGTCAAACCCACCGACAGCCTGTTCAACTACCGCCGCACCTACCTCGACGGGCCGATGTACGCACCGGTCACGGGTTACTACTCCGTGGTCTACGGCGCGGGCGGCCTCGAAAGCGCCTACGACGAGTTCCTCAACGGCTCCGACTCGCGACTGCTGGTCCGGCGACTCAGCGACATGATCACCGGGCGCGACCCCCGAGGCGGCAACGTCCGGCTCACCGTGAAGCCCGCCGTGCAGGAGGCGGCCTACAAGATGATGACCGATCGCGGGTACAAGGGCGCCGTCGTCGCGCTCGACCCGAAGACCGGCGACATCCTGGCCATGGTCTCCACCCCGTCGTACGACCCGAGCGACCTGGCCTCCCACGACTCCCAGGAACAGCAGGAGGCGTGGAGCAAGTACAACGACGACACGGACAACCCGATGCTCAACCGAGCCATTCGGGAGACGTATCCGCCGGGTTCGACCTTCAAGATCCTCATGTCCGCCGCGGCATTGGAGAACGGCGCGTCGGCGGACACCAAGGTCACGAACGCGCCGCGGGTGACGCTGCCGGGCACGTCGACCACGCTAGAGAACTACAACGGGCAGACCTGCCCCGGCACCACGTTGAAGGACGCGCTGGCGTACTCCTGCAACACCGCTTTCTCGGAGATGGCGGCCGAGCTGGGTGCCGAGAAGCTGCGCGCCACCGCCGCCAACTTCGGCGTCGGCATGGACGATCTCTTCATCCCCATGGGTGTGGTGCCGTCCGCGCTCGGTGACATGGAGAGCGACGCGGCGCTGTACCAGACCGGCATCGGGCAGCGTGACGTCCGCATGACCCCGCTGCAGGTGGCGCTGCTCGCCGCCACCGTCGCCAACGACGGCGTGGCCATGAAGCCCCGGCTCGTGAAGCAGCTGTTGGCGCCCGACCTGTCGGAGATCGAGAGCTTCTCGCCAGAGGAACTCACCGGCGACGCCGCCATGTCGGCGGCCAACGCCGAGGTGCTCACCGACATGATGATCGCCTCGGAGGCCAACACTCAGGGCGGCGGCAAGAACCCGTCGCTGAAGATCGCGTCGAAGACCGGGACGGCCGAGCACGGCGCCGACCCGAAGCGGACCCCGCCGCACGCCTGGTACACCGCGTTCGCCCCGCACGACGACCCGAAGGTCGCCGTCGCGGTCATCGTCGAGTCGGGTGGTGACCACGGCCTCGCCGCGACCGGTGGCCGCGTCGCCGCGGAGATCGGACGCGCGACCATCGCCGCCGCGCTCGGAGGTGGCTGAGTCATGCTGTCGTCCGGGCAACTGCTCGCTTCGCGCTACCGACTCGACAACCGCATCGCGGTCGGTGGCATGGGCGAGGTGTGGGAGGCCAACGACACCCGGCTCGACCGCACCGTGGCCGTGAAGATCCTCAAGGCCGAGCTGTCCGGCGACGCCGAGTTCCTGCACAGGTTTAGGACCGAGGCACGCACGACGGCGTCGTTGAACCACCACGGGATCGCTGCGGTGCACGACTACGGCGAGACCGAGACCGAGGAAGGTTCCATCGCGTACCTCGTGATGGAGCTGGTCAAGGGCGAGCCGCTCGCGGCGATCCTCGCGCGCGAGGGTCGGCTGTCCCCCGAACGCACCCTCGACATCCTCGAACAGGCCGGTCGGGCGCTGCAGGCGGCGCACGAGCGTGGGCTCGTACATCGCGACGTGAAGCCGGGGAACATCCTCGTCACGCCCAACGGTGAGGTGAAGGTCACAGATTTCGGCATCGCCAAGGCCGCCGACGCCGCTCCGGTGACCCGGTCCGGCATGGTGATGGGCACGGCCCACTACATCGCCCCCGAGCAGGCCGTGGGCCACGACGCGGAGCCCGCCAGCGACGTGTACTCTCTCGCCGTCTGCGGGTACGAGTGCCTCGCAGGCCACCGGCCGTTCCTGTCGGAGCACGCGGTGAGCGTCGCGATGATGCACATCAGGGACGCCGCCCCGCCGCTGCCGCCGGACGTGCCTCCGGGCGCGCGCGCCGTCATCGAAGCTACCCTCGTCAAGGACCCACGACAGCGCTACGCCAACGGAGGCGAGTTCGCGTCCGCAGTCGCGGCCGTGCGGGCGGGACGACCGCTCCCACCGCCGTCGAGGCTTGCCGCCGCCGGCTACCTCACGCACCCGGTACCCCCGAATCCCCCGTACACGCCGGGTGCACCGATGGTGCCGACAGTGGCGCCGAACTCCGGTCCGGTCGGGCCGGGTTCACACCCGTCGATGGCGCCGGTACCGCCGCCGATGCCGATGGGACAGGCCCGGCGACGGACCCCGGCATGGACGCTGCTGGCCGTGGCCGTGGTGCTGCTGCTGATCGTGGTCGTGCTGGTGCTGGCGCTGACGGTGTGGCGGGACAACGACTCGGGCGGTGACATCGGCCGACCTCCGATGGGCACCGACTGGTCGTCGTCGGGAGCCGAGCCCTCCGACGGCGGTGGCGGGCAAGGCATGATGGTCACACCCTCGATGGAGATCCGCAGGTGAATGTCGTTGGCCGCAGGGCACTGGCGACACGATCCGGCCGAGAGCCGGGCGTGAGTAGAAGACCGAGTGAATGGGACGGCACCGAGCAATGAGCGCACCCCGACTGCTCTCGAACCGTTATGAGCTGGGTGACACACTCGGCTATGGCGGTATGTCCGAGGTCCACCATGGTCACGACACCCGTCTCGGCCGCGAAGTGGCCGTGAAGATCCTCCGTGCCGACCTCGCCCGCGACCCCATGTTCCAGGAGCGCTTCCGGAGGGAGGCGCAGAACGCCGCGGCCCTGAACCACCCGGCGATCGTCGCCGTGTACGACACCGGGGAAGCGGACACCGAGTACGGGCCGCTGCCCTACATCGTGATGGAGTACGTCGAGGGTCGGACGCTCCGCGACATCGTGAAGACCGAGGGTCCGATGCCGCAGAAGCGCGCCATGGAGGTCATGGCCGACGTCTGTGCCGCCCTGGACTTCTCCCACCGCCACGGCATCATCCACCGCGACGTCAAGCCCGCCAACGTCATGATCACGCGCACGGGCGCGGTGAAGGTCATGGACTTCGGCATCGCGCGTGCGGTGCACGACGGGCAAGCGGCGATGACGCAGACCGCCGCCGTCATCGGCACGGCGCAGTACCTGTCGCCCGAGCAGGCGCGGGGCGAGACCGTGGACGCCCGGTCGGACGTGTACTCCGCGGGTTGCGTGCTGTACGAGCTGGTGACCGGCGAGCCGCCGTTCACCGGTGACTCCCCGGTCGCCGTGGCCTATCAGCACGTGCGGGAAGCGCCGAACCCGCCGTCGGAGTCGAACCCCGCGGTGAGCCCCGAGCTCGACGCCGTGGTGTTGATGGCGCTGGCGAAGAGCACCAGTGAGCGCTACCAGTCGGCCGCGGAGATGCGGTCCGACCTGGTGCGGACCTTGTCGGGTCAGCGGCCCGCCGCGCCGATGGCGGGTGCGGTGCCGGTCGAGGACGAGCGCACGCAGGTGCTCAACGCACCGCGTACGCCCGAACCCGCCGACGAACCGTACGAACCGCAGCCGTACGACGACCCGGCCGAGGACGCGCGGCAGCGCCGCAAGCGGCGAGCCATCACGGCGGTGGCACTGACCCTTCTCGTACTGGGCGCTGTGGCGTTCATCACGTGGATCAACGGCGGGTTCAAGTCGACCCCCGCCCAGGGGACGGTGCCCGACGTCGTCGACCTTCGCGTCGAGCAGGCGGAGAAGGAGTTGCGGGACGCCGGGTTCAGCGAGATCGACCGGGAAGAGGTCGTCTGTCTGGACAACCCGCCGTCCGGCGACGCCAAGTGCACCGCCGACCAGATCGGCAAGGTCATCGAGACCGACCCTCCGGCCGGCGCGGAGACCGAACTCACCAACAAGATCCTCCTGCGGGTCGGTACGGCACCGGAGAAGGTCTCCGTGCCCGACCTGAAGGGTCTCTCGCCCGAGGCGGCCGAGACCGAGCTGTCGGACGTCAACCTGCGGCTCGACCAGAACTACGAAGAGGTGGAGGTCGACGACCCGAACCTCTACGGCAAGGTGGTCGGCCAGGACCCGGCGGCGGGCAAGGAGGTCGAGCAGGGGCACTCGGTGAGCATCAAGGTCGGCAAGCAGCCGGACATGGTGCAGGTGCCGAACATGACCGGCAAGTCCTTCGAGGAGGCCAAGGCGACCCTCGAAGGTCTCGACCTCGTCGTGGACCGCAAGGACGTCGACCACGAGGAGCCCGAGGGCACCGTCGTGTCGCAGGAGCCCAACGGCGGCAGCGTGGAGGCCGGTTCGACGGTCGTGCTGAGCGTGTCCAACGGGTCCAAGAGCCAGATCCAGCTCCCCGACTTCACGGGCATGACCTACGAGGAAGCGGTCAAGGCGCTGAAGGACGCGGGCTGGACGGGCACGGCGTCGCAGCAGCCGCAGACCACCGACGACGAGGACATGGTCGGCCGGGTGATCGGCTCCAACCCACCCGCAGGTAGCGCGATCGCCAAGAACCAGAACATCACGCTGATCATCGGGGCGGACGAGGACGGTTCCACGGAGCCGTCGGACGACAACGGCCGCCCGGGCCTGCCCTGGTGACCGGTATCGACGAGTGAAGGCCACCCCTCGGGTCGGGGGGTGGCCTTCGTCGTGAGGACGTCGAGTTCGCTCGGGTGATCGGCGGAGTGTGATCTACGCCATGGCGGCGAGCTGCACCGCGCGAGTGTCACGCTCCAGCTCGTCGACCAGCCGGTCACTCACCGGATGCCCGGCCGAGGCCATCCAGTTCGCGAGCATCCGGTGTCCACCCTGGGTGAGAACGGACTCCGGATGGAACTGCACGCCCTCGACCGGCAGTTCCCGGTGTCGCAGGCCCATCACGACCCCCGAGGCGGTCCGCGCGGTGACCTCGAAGCAGTCCGGGATCGTCTCCGGCAGCACCGTCAACGAGTGGTACCGCGTCGCGGTGAACGGGCTCGGCAGTCCCGCGAAAACGCCGGTGCCGTGGTGCTCCACGTCGCTGGTCTTGCCGTGCAGCAGCTCGGGGGCGCGGTCCACCGTCGCTCCCCAGGCGACACCGATGGCCTGGTGGCCGAGGCAGACCCCGAGGAGCGGAACCGACTCGTCCGCGCAACGGCGCACGACCTCGACGCTGCGTCCGGCCCGCTCCGGCGTGCTCGGGCCGGGCGACACCAGCACCCCGTCGAAGTCGGCGACCCTGTCGACGTCGACCACATCGTTGCGCCACACCGTGCACTCGGCGCCGAGCTGGGCGAGGTACTGCACCAGGTTGTAGACGAAGCTGTCGTAGTTGTCGACGACGAGTACGCGCATGGGGGCAAGCCTACGTCGTCGCACGTCAACCCTGTCCACGACGCCGGAACAGCGCGGTGGCCAGTGGCACTGCCACCGCAGCGCCGCCCACGAGCCACGCCGCGACGACCCATCCGACGCCGTCCGACGTCGGGGTGTCCAGCAGGAGCCCTCGCAGCAGCTCCACCAACGGCGACATCGGCTGGTGTTCAGCGAAGGGCTGGAGGAAGCCCGGGAGTGCCTCCACCGGCACGAAAGCGCTCGACAGGTACGGCAGGAACAGCACCGCGAACGAGAACGCCCCCGCTGCCTGCACACTCCTCACGAGCAGCCCCCACACCACCGACCACCAGGCCACGGTGACGACGAAGCCGACGACGACCGCGAGGGCGAGCAGCCAGTTCCCGACGTCGGCCTCGGGCCGAAACCCCAGGGCCAACGCTGCGGCGACCGCGAGGCCCGTGGTGACGACGTTGCGCAGCACCGACGCCACCACCTGACTCGCGGGCAACCCCCAGCCCGCGATCGGCAGCGTCAACAATCGCGGTGTGAGGCCCGACCTGCGGTCCTCGGTGAGGCCGACCCCGGTCGTCGCCGCCCCGTACCCGGCGCACAGCAGCATCACCGCGGGCGTGACGTAGTCGACGTAGGCCAGGCCGCTCCCGGTGTCGATGGCTCGGCCGAACACACCGACCATGGCGCACATCAACAGAATCGGCAGCGCCACCCCGACGAGCAGGCCGTCGACCTGCCGAAACTCCCGACGCAGTGCGCGCTGGGTCAGCAACGCGAGTTCGCCGACCCTGCCGACGCGCACGATGGGCTGGCTCGTCATGCCGCCACCTCCTCGTCGGTCAACCGGAAGAACACGTCGTCGAGCGTGGGAGCCGACACGGACACCGAGGCCAGTGGGATTCCGGCCCGGTGAACGTCGTCGAGCACCGTGCGGAGTTGGTCCGGCCCCGACAGCGGTATCACCACCTCGCCGGTCTCGGGTCGGCGATGTGCATCGGGAGCCAGAGCCAGAATCGTCGAGACGTGATGCGGCTGCACCAGGGTGAGGTGGAGCCGTTCCGCGCCGATCCGTCGCTTGAGCCCGGCCGGCGTGTCCTCCTCGACGACGCGACCGCCGCCGAGGATGGCCACCCGGTCGGCCAGCCGGTCCGCCTCGTCGAGGTACTGCGTGGTCAGCAGGATCGTGGTCCCGGAGCGCACGAGGTCACGGACCACCTCCCACAGGTCGACGCGGCTGCGCGGGTCGAGCCCGGTGGTGGGTTCGTCGAGGAACAGGACCCGGGGTTCGGCGACCATGCTCACGGCCAGGTCGAGCCGACGTCGCATGCCGCCCGAGTACTCGCCCGCCCTGCGATCGGCGGCGTCGGTGAGCCGGAACCGTTCGAGCAGTTCGGCGGCTCGCTTCCGCGAGCGACGGCGACCCAGGTGATGCAGCCCCGCGAACAACTCCAGGTTCTCGCGTCCGGTGAGGAGTTCGTCCACGCACGACTGCTGCGCGGTCACGCCGATGCAACGGCGGACCGCGGCCGACTCCGTGCGCACGTCGTGGCCGCACACCTCGGCCGTGCCGCTGTCCGGGCTGGACAACGTGGTCAACAGGCGCACGGTGGTCGTCTTGCCGGCCCCGTTCGGGCCGAGCAACGCGAGCAGGGTGCCGGTCGGGACGGTCAGGTCCAGCCCGTTCAGCACCGGACGGCCCCCGATGGTCTTGTGGATTCCTCGTGCCTCCACGGCGGGCGGTGACATGGCGATCCTCTCGGATGAACAGCGTATGGTTTACAGTTTAAGACTTACACTGTTTACCGTACGCAGTTTCGTGGACCACGGTCAAGGCGCCGCCCACGCCGCATAAGGTGAGGGCGGACAGATCAGCGGAGGAGGCCCATGGCGGACAGCGAACGTCCCGAGCTGCCTGCGGTCCTGGCCCGCATGTGGGGGCGGGAACCCACGCCACGACGTGGCCCGCGGCCGAGTCTCGACCTCGACCGCATCACCCGGGCCGCGATCGAGATCGCCGACGCCGACGGGCTGCCAGCCGTGTCGATGAACACGGTCGCCTCGAAACTCGGCGTCGCCCCGATGTCGCTCTACCGCTACGTCGGGAGCAAGGACGAACTCCTGCTCGCGCTGCTCGACGCCGCCTCCGGCGAACCTCCACCCCTCGACGGGGCGTCTCGGCGGGAGTACCTCGCGCGCTGGACCAAGGCGAACACCGATGTGTTCGTTGCCCGCCCGTGGCTGCTGTCCATCGCCCGCAGTGGCCCACCGCTGGGGCCGCGCGGGCTGCTCTGGCTCGAACACCTGCTCGGCGCGTTGGACGACACGCCGCTCGACGACAACGAGAAGATTCTCATCGGCACCACGCTCAACGGCTACGCCCTCACCCAGGCGTCGCTGATCACCGCACTGGAGCAGTCGCCGACGACCACCAATCCGTCCAGTGCGGCCGCGTACGGGGAGTTGGTGGCCGAGCTCGTGGACGAGCAGACCTACCCGCGCCTCGCGCGCCTGTCCCGCGACCGCGTGTTCGCCGGTGGCGACGGGCCCTGGGTCGACGAGGCCGACTTCTGGTCGGGCCTCGACCTACTGCTCGACGGGGTGGAGGCGTTGATCGCGCGTCGCCGAGGTGAAGACACGCGTCGCTGAACCGCGGACACGCGTGCGCAGGGCGCGGACACGCCGGTCGGGCCTCCGGTCATTCCTCCACGGCGACGTCGTTGAAGGGCAGCAGCGGCTCCGCCCACGGGAACACGACGAACATCAGCAGCGCCACCACTCCGAGCACGAGGCCGGTGGCGATGCCGATCCGCACGACGAGCGGCCCGGGCAGGTGCCGCCAGATCCACCCGTACATCAGGCCTCCCCGATCTCCTTCAGCAGCTTCTCGTAGGTCGCGCCAGCCTGCTTCTCGTAGACGTTCGTCAACACCCCGTGAATGATCATGCGCTCGCGGTCGGAGAACCGGGGATGACACGTGGTGAGGGTCAGCAGCTCCACCAGGTTCGCCTCCATCACCGGAGCGTCGGGCCGGTACGGCACGGGCGCCACGGCGTCACCCCGCGTGGGCAGGACGATCCGGCGGCCCACCGTCTCCTCGTACGCCGGGTCGATCTCCGTGAGCGGACGAACGCCTTCGCAACGCGGGTCCGCGCCCTTGCCCTCGGTCCAGCCCTCGATCTCCTCGCTCATCGGCAGCACCCGATAGACGAAGAACATGTCGAGCGTCTCGACCACCACGGCGTCGCACGACCCGAGCAGGTCCAGGTCGTTGAACGGCGCGCCCTTGCCGACGCGGTGACCGGCGACGGCGAAGTTGCCGGGCTCGCCGGGCATGGCCGACTTCTTGTAGTGGCCCGGGCCGATCTCCAACGTCGCGGCGTCCACACCCTGTTGGATCGTGAAGTTCCAGTCGACCCCGAAGGCAGGGACGTAGAGGCGCGCAAACGCTTGCCCGTCCATGGGCTCGGCATGCATCTGCCGTTCCTGCGACCACCGTTGGTCCAGGTCGGCACTGGCCTCGCGCTGGAGTTCCTCGGACATCAGGTTGGTGACCCACAGCTCGTAGACGACGAACAGCAGCATCACCAGTCCGAGCGTGATGAGCACCTCGCCGAACGCCCGTACGGCGGCACGCCCCTTGCCGCCGCCACGCTTGGCTGCCTTGGGCGAGTCGTCCGACGGTGGCTCGTCCGGAGAGTCGGAGGAGTCCTCGATCTCCTCCACCTCGGCCTCGTCGAGGGGGGTTTCGTCGAGGTGGGTCTCCTCCGGCTCGGCGGGAGGCTCGGACGATCGGGGCGGTCGCTGCCGAAGCGGGCCGTCGGCCGGGAGCAGCACGGGCCGGGTCGGCGCGTCCTCCATCGCGTCCGTCGGTGGTGCGGGGCGGGCCCGGCGTCGGGGAGCCACGGGTCCGCCCGCTCGCGGTGGGCCGCCCGGCCGAGCCGCCGGTCCACGCGCGGGCGGAGCGGCGGGCCCCGGCGGCATGTCGGGGGGAGTTCCCGGCCGAGGGCGCTGCGGCACGTGACGAGGTCGCTGCGCACCGCGGGGATCGTGACCCGGACCGGCCACGCGGGGCGGCTGGGCCGATCGGGGAGGTTGAGGACGCCGAGGACGCCGCGGGGGCTCGGGAGGAAGGGCTCCCCGGGCAGGTTGCTCACCGGGCCGGGGCGGCTGCTGACGTGCACGTTCGTGCGGGCGTGGCCGCCGTGGAGGTGGCTCCCCGCCGTCGGGCCTGCCGCGCATGGCTCCGTCACCCGGAGTCTCGGGCAGCCGACCGCGCGAGGGCGCGGTGTACTTCCGTGTCTCCGGGTCCTCGTACCTCGACAAGCGAGCTCCTCTCGAGCGGGCGACACGCGGTCATCACGATCTGCTGACCAGCGCTCGCTCCCCGGTTCTGGCGCCTGCCCGATTACGTTAACGTGTGGGGAAGGTGGCAGTTGCGCACTGCCGATCATTCTGCCGAAAGAGCACGCGAGGACTCCGATGCCCAAGTCCAAGGTCCGCAAGAAGACGGCGTACACGCCGCCGGCCGATCGCCGCACGCCGGTCAAGGTGCGCGCGGCGGGCCCGTCGCATCCGGTCTACAAGGCCGTGATGTTCGGTCTCATGCTCCTCGGTCTTGCCTGGCTCGTCGTCAACTACCTGGCCGGCCACAAGATCGACTTCATGACCGAACTCGGTGACTGGAACTTCGCGATCGGCTTCGCCCTCATGATCACCGGCCTGCTCATGACCATGAGATGGCGTTGAGCGCGTAGCCGAAGCAGCATCACTCATCCCCACTGTGGACAACCCTGTGGACAACCCGACCCGCGCCTGGGCTCCCCGGCCCGGCCTCGTCGGGGTCGGCTGGGTTCTCACGGTGATCTCGGCCTGCGCACTCACCGGTATCGTGCTCTCCGGCGACCGGCCCGGGAGCCTGCTGCTCGGCGTGATCACCATCGCGTTCGCCGCGCTGTCCCTGCACGGCACCGTGGTCCGTCCGAGGCTCGCCGCCGACCCGTCCGGCATCCGGCTCCGCACTCTCGGCGGCACCCGGGTGCTGCGGTGGTCCGAGGTCGTCGTCCGTCTCGCCACGACCAAGCGCTACGGGCGCGACGCCTGGACCGTCGAGATCGAGAGCGGTGACCGACTCACCGTGCTGGGCTGGGTCGAACTCGGAGCCGACCCGCACGACGTCCACGACGAGCTCGTCCGACTACGTCAGACCCCGCACAGCACCGGGTAGGACAGGCACAACTGGTCGGCGAGCTGGGTGTCGCGGTAGACGACCAGGCCGATCAGAGCGACGGTCACGATCGCCAGCGCCCCCGCCTGGTACGCCGCGCGGTTCTTCTCCGGCGCGTACACCATCGCCACCATCACGACAGCACCCGCGACCAGACCGCCGAGGTGCCCCAGCAGCGAGATGTTCGGGATCGAAACGCTCAGGATCACGTTCAGCACGATGATCCCGATGGCCGTGGTGGGGTTCAGGCGCAGCCGCAGCACCGCCACCAGGATGGCGCCCATCAAGCCGTAGATCGCGCCCGACGCGCCCGCCGTGCCGGTGTCCTCCGCGCCGAAAGCGAACACCACCACCCCGCCGGCGAACAGGGACAGCACATACAGCGCCACGAACCGCACGCGCCCGAGCAGCATTTCCAGATCTCGCCCGAGCACCCACAACGCCAGCATGTTCATGGCGAGATGGATCAGGCCGTAGTGCAGGAAACCCGAGGTGAGCAGCCGCCACCACTCGTCGAAGACGACGACGGCCTCGGGCCACAACACACCGTCCGCGAACGCCGGCGAGTTGTGGTTGTTCATGACGTCGCTCGCCTGGAACGCCGTGAGTGCGTACACCACGACGTTCACCGCGATCAACAGGGGAACGACGACGAGCCGTTGCGGCACCCGCGCCCCCGCCACCGTACGGGCGCCGTAACCGGCCTTGCGGTAGGCCGCCGCCTGGGCGCGGTGCTGTTGCTGCGCCGTGGACACGCAGTCGATGCACTGATAGCCCACGGACGCCTCGCGGAGACAGTCCGGGCAGGCGGGGCGCTCGCAGCGGACGCAGCGCAGGCCGGTCTGCCTCGCCGGGTGCCACCAACAACCGGGCAGAGCCTCTTGTTGCGGTGGCTGCCCGTACGGCGGAGGGGTGGGGGGCTCGGTCACAGTGCTGTCGACACTCCTGTGTTCACGGCCTGATCCGTCCACGAGGTGAATCGCTCACCACGCGCCCCGGCCGACACACGCGCGTGGCCCACCACCAACCTACCTGGTCCTCGGGATCGTTCAGGCGCGCTCGACGGTGACGCGCTCGATCACGACGTCCTCGAGCGGCTTGTCGGCCGGGCCGGTCGCGGTGCGGGCGATGGCGTCCACGACGTTGCGGGAGTCCTGGTCGGCCACCTCGCCGAAGATGGTGTGCTTGAAGTTCAGGTGCGGCGTCGGGGCCACGGTGATGAAGAACTGCGAGCCGTTCGTGCCCGGGCCGGCGTTCGCCATCGCCAGCAGGTACGGCCGGTTGAACTGCAGCTCGGGGTGGAACTCGTCGCCGAACTTGTAGCCGGGGCCACCACGACCGGTACCCGTCGGGTCACCACCCTGGATCATGAAGCCGTCGATCACCCGGTGGAAGATGCAGCCGTCGTAGAACGGACCGGACCTCTCACCCTTGGCGTTCGGCTGGGTGTACTCCTTCGTGCCCTCGGCCAGACCGGTGAAGTTCGCCACCGTCTTGGGCGCGTGGTCCCCGAAGAGCACCAGGCGGATGTCGCCGCGGTTCGTGTGCAGAGTGGCCTTGATGGTCCCGCCACTGGGGGTTGCGTTGCTGTCAGTCACGCGATTCATCGTGCCATCCACGGCGAGATCGGGAGGAAAGGGGCAGGATGAGCTGCAGGCGCACGAGCCACGCAGACCACAGAATGACGAGGTGAGGCCGATGGGTTCGAAGGGGCTGACCACCCAGACGGTGGGCGACGCCACCAAGAACGGCGCGCGCGCCCTGCGTGACCGCGCCGTCGAGGCCGGCAAGGTGAGCGCCGAGGTGGCCGCGCAGGCGGCACAGGTCGCGGAACAGCGATTGAGCGAGAGCACCGAGATCGCCCGCAAGGAACTCGCCCGCAGGGCGGCCCAGACCCGCAAGGAGGCCGTCCGCAACGCGAAGGAAGCACGCACCGTCGCCGAGTTGCGGACGAAGGAACTGCGCAAGCCCGGCCGCAAGGCCAAGAAGGCCGCGTTGAAGGCCGCGAAGGCGGCGGGACAGTCGCGACGCAGGGCCAAGCGCGACTTCCGCGCTGCGAAGAAGGAGTTCAAGGCCGCGATGGCGGAGGCGAAGGCGGTGTCCAAGCGGGGCGTCGCGAAGCGCGGTCGGCGGCGGTGGCCGTGGCTGCTGGGCCTCGCCGCGCTCGCGGGGGCGGCCGCCTACGCCAAGTCGCGTCAGGACGAACCGGCGATCGCGCCGGTACCGCCGCGCAGCACCGACGCTCCCTCGACCACGACGTCCTCCGGGCAGGCGACGAACCCGGCGCCGGGACAGCAGTCGACACCGACCACACAGGGGAGCAAGTCCGCCGAGAGTTGACGCGACGGCTCGTGCGACCGTCCACATGGGAAGACCCCCGGGACCTCGATCGGGTCACCGGGGGTCTTCTCGTGTCACGCTCAGGCGGCGTGCTTGTCGATCAGCTTGCCGAGGCGGGGCAGAGCCTCCTCGACGTTCTCCTTGCCCTTCGGGCGGAGCTTGCCGTAGACCTTCTTGATGCTGTCGCGGTCGCTCTTCTCCGCGCGGGCGTCGGTCACCGACAGCAGAGCGTCGGCGGCGTCCGGGCGGGTGGGCAGGTAGGTGCCGAAGTCGGACGCACCGCTCGCCTTGAAGTCGGCGTAGATGGGCTCCAGCGCGGCAACGAACTCGTCGAGGAGGCTCTCGACAGCGGCGCCGATGATGCCCGGCTTGATCTTCTTGACGGCGGCGTAGCCGGTCTTGATGACGGTGCCCGAGACACCGCTCTTGGCCGCGACCTCCTCGTCGATCAGAGTCTGGAGGTCAGCCACCACGGTCGGACGACGGCTGGAGTCGAGCAGGATTTCCTTCAGGGTGTCAGCCACGGATCCCATCCTTCACAGTCTGATTCCACGATTCGGTCGCAGGGCCGCGATGCGGCTTCGGCACGCCGTGTAGCCGGTAACCCGGTAGGGGCGTGCCGTTCTGGGGTGAGCCTGCGCGTGGGCGTAACCCTAATACAAGATCAAACTGGGCTGCACGCAGCGGTGTCTTGTCGTCACTCTGAGAACCCGAGCCTGGTGATGGCCTCGAAGGCGACCGTCCGGGCCTTCACGCTCTGTTGCTGATTCGTGGTCACGACGACAGCGTGTCCCCCCTTCGAGACCGCGTAGACGGCGCCGTCGTCACGCGACTCGTAACCGCCCTCCCAACCGGTCGGCTGCGACGTCGGATTCGAGGTGTCGACCGGCGCCGCCTCGTCGACGAGCGCACGCGCCACGTCCTCCTCGCCGACGTACACCCGCACGGTCAGTTGCACGTCCCCGTCAGGGCGGTAGAAGAAGCACGCCGGGTGGGTGTCCTCTGCGGACGTTCGCACGCTGCCGACGCGTTGCCCGTTGGTCTGAGCCACGAACTCGGTGTCGAGGTACGGGCAGTCCTGCTCGATCTCCGGTTCCGGCTCCGGCGGCAGTGCCACCGTCGCGTCGGCGGCGCTCGACGATCCGGTGTCCGACGGCTCCTGCGGCTGGCTGGCGTCCCCACAGCCGACCACCAACGCGGCGACGGCCGTACCGATCACGACAAGGCTTGTTCGCATAACTGGCACAGTGAACCAGACGTGATCGACTCCGCGACGGCCACCGGCGTTCGCTGCCCCGGCCCGTGTCCGCTCGGCCATACTGGAAGACGACGACTTGGGGGGACGAGTGGCTCGACCACGGACGTTTCGTCAGGTGGATCTCGCGCGCCTCGTGGGCGTGTCGACGCAGGCGGTCCGCAGCTACACCGACGCGGGCATCCTGCCACCTGCCGAGCGCACCGCGGCGGGGTACCGCGTCTACCTCCCGAAGCACCGCGACGCTCTCCTCGCCTACCGAGCGCTTCTGCCGGGCGCGGGGCCACAGGCCGCCCGCGAGATCCTGCCGGCTGTCAACGCCGGTGACCGGCGACGGGCGCTGGAACTGCTCGACGCCGTCCACGCCGAGCTGCACGAGACCCGCCGCGAGCTGCGGGAGATCACGGACGCGCTCGACGTGGTCGACCGGCCGTCGCGGCTCCCCGGAACCGACCTGCGGATCGGGGAAGTAGCGCGTGTGCTGGGCGTGCGCACGTCCACGTTGCGCGTGTGGGAGGCCGAGGGGCTGTTGACCCCGCGATGGGAGAAGGGCACGCAGTACCGGGTGTACTCCCCCGCCGACGTCCGGGACGCCCGGACGATCAACCTCCTGCGCCGCGCACGCTATCCGCTGCCGCGGATCGGCGCCGTGCTCGACGCCGCACGCGAGGCCGGAGGCACCGACGCGCTGCGGGACGCCGTGAGAACCCGCGCCGAGGAGGTGCACCGCAGAGCCACCGCGCTGCTCGACGGCTCGGCGCTGCTGCACGCCTGCCTGTCCGCGACGGCGGAGTCCACGGAGGACCGCTGAAGTGCCTACACAGCCGAGTTTCATGGACCACCACGGTCGGTCCTGGTGGATCGCCGAGGGGCTGACACTGCTGCTCTTCGGGTGGGCCCTGGCGGGAATCCTGCTCTCGGACCCACCGTGGTGGTTGGGGACGACCCTCGTCGGCGCGTTCGCCTGCTGGGTGGCGTTCGTCGTGTTGTCCCCACGCCGTCCTCGCGTGGCGGCGGGCACGCTGGCGGTGTGTTCGCTGCTCGCGTCGGCGGCGAGTATGGCGGGCGAGTTCGCCGCGTTCGTGGCCTCGGCGATGGCGCTCGCCGTCTACGCCTCCCATCCCGCGCCCTCGACACGCACGATCGTCGTGGTGGGCCTGGCCGACCTCGCCCTCACGACCGGGGCCGGCGTGGTCGTGGGTGCGGACGTCGCCACGCTCGTCTCCACCTCCCTCGTCGTGGTGGTGGTACTGCTGATCGGCACCAACCGCAGGCAGTACCAGCTTCGCGCCCAGCAGACCGAACTGTTGCTCGAACAGACCCGGCTGGCCCGCAGCGAACACGCCCGCGCGGCGGCGCTGGACGAGCGCACGCGCATCGCGCGGGAACTGCACGACGTCCTGGCCCACTCGCTGGGTGCGCTGCGCGTGCAGCTCGAGGTCGCGGAGGCGGAGCTGGAGGCGGGTAAGGACCCGGACACGGTTCTCCGGCGGCTTTCTCGATGCCGGGCCCTCGCCGCCGACGGGCTCACCGAAGCCCGGGAGGCCGTGTCGGCCCTGCGACGCGACGTGCCCGCACTCCACGAGGCGATCGCCGAACTCGTCGACGCCTTCCAACGCGACCACGGCGTGCCTGCCACCCTTCACCAGTCCGGCGTGGCCGGCCCGTTGCCGTCCGCCGCGACGGTGGCGCTGCTCGGCACCGTCCGCGAAGCCCTGACCAACGCCACCAAGCACGCTCGCGGGGCACCGATCACGGTCACCCTCGACCACACCGACACGGCCGTCCGCGTGGTGGTGCACAACCCCACCGACACCCCGCCCGTGCGCGGGACCGGGTTCGGGCTCACCGGCATGGCCGAACGACTCGCCCTCTGCGACGGAACGTTGACGGCCGGGCCCGACGGCGACGGCTGGTCGGTCACCGCGGTGGTGCCCACCCGACTCGCCGACGCAGCACCGAAGGAGGTCGTGTCCGGATGACCATCCGTGTCGTCGTCGCCGACGACCAGCAACTCGTGCGCGAGGGACTGGTCGCGCTGTTGGAGCTGATGGACGACGTCACCGTCGTCGGGCAGGCCCGCGACGGGCGGGACGTGCTCGACGTCCTCGGGCGCACGGACTGCGACGTGGTCCTCATGGACCTGCGGATGCCGGTGCTCGACGGCGTCGCCACCACGCGCATCGTCCACAGCAGACACCCAAAGGTGGCCGTGCTCGTGCTGACCACCTACTCCGACGACGACTCCGTTCGCGACGCCTTGGCGGCGGGGGCACGCGGCTACCTGACGAAGGACACCGGCCGCGCCGAAATCCACGCCGCGTTGCGGGCCGTCGTCGCCGGGCAGGCCACCTTCACCACCGAGGTGTCGGACCGGCTGGTGCAGGCTCTGACCCGTGGTTCCCGTCCGTTCACCGACCCGGCGGCCTTGACGGCGAGGGAACGGGAGGTGCTCACGCTTATCGGCGCCGGACTATCCAATACCGACATCGCGCGACGGCTCCACATCGCCCACACCACCGTGAAGACCCACATCAACAACGCCTTCGCCAAGATCGGCGCACGTCACCGCGCCGACGCGGTGCGCTACGCCTACCGGGCGGGATTGGTCGAGGACTGACGCCCTCCACCCGAGTCGACGAATCTCCACCCGGATCTCCACCCGCGAGTGGAGCCGCGCGCGCGACCTGCTCCGTACGGTGCCGAACCGTGAGCGACCACGACATCGCGCCGTCCGGCACACGACGCATCGACGCCCTCGACCTCGCCCGTGGTGTGGCGATCCTGGGCACTCTGGGCACGAACATCTGGATCTTCACCGACCCCCGGGGAGCGCTCGGCTGGGTCTCCACGGACGCCGGAGAGCGATCCGGCGTCGTCGAGACCCTCCTGTTGACGCTGTCCAACGGGAAGTTCCTCGCGTTGTTGTCCCTCCTCTTCGGCGTCGGCATGGAGCTGCAGTACCGGTCGGCGGTGCGCAGGGGACGCCGTTGGCCCGGGCGCTACCTGCTGCGGGCGACGGTGCTGTTCACCGAGGGACTGATCCACTACCTGCTGATCTTCGAGTTCGACGTGCTCATGGGCTACGCACTCGTGTCGGTGCACGTGGCGTTCCTGGTGTCCCGGCGCGACCGGACGCGGCGCGTCTGGCTGGCGCTCGCGGCGACCGCGCACCTGGCGGTGGTCGGTCTGTTGACGCTGGCGGCGCATTCCGGGGCGTTGTCCTCGGACGGCAGCACACCCCTGTACCCGTCCGGGAGCTGGACCGACCAGGTGCTCGCCCGCATCGACCTTGCCGTCTACTTCCGCAGCGAACTGCTCCTCATCGTCCCGCTGTCCACGGTGCTGTTCCTGGTCGGGATCGAACTCGTGCGGGCGGGTGTCTTCGAGACCTCCGGCGCCCGACTCCGACGGCGGCTGCTTGTCGTCGGGTTCGGCGCGGGCCTGCCGTTGAACCTCGTCACCGCGTTCGCGGGCCCGGAATGGTTCTTCGTCGATCGCTACGTCCTGCCGCCGATCGTCGCGCTCGGACTGCTCGCGGCCATCGTGGAGATCGCATGGCGCACGCGGGCCGGAGTCGTCCGTCGTGGACTCGTCGCGACGGGACGGTCGGCGATGTCGTGCTACGTCCTGCAGAACCTCGTGTGCAGCGTGCTCTGCTACGGCTGGGGGTTCGGACTCGCGGAGACGCTCGCCGACGCCCCACCGTGGTGGGTGATCGTGGCCTGGGCAGCGGTGAGCGCGCTGTTGGCGGTCTCGGCGACGCTGTGGCTGCGCCGCTTCAGCCGCGGCCCGCTGGAGCTGGTGCTGCACCGCCTGTACACGGGGCGGCAGCACACCGTCGTCGAGCGCGTGTGAGTCGGTCAGGAATCGAGAAGCACCGCCGAGCCCAGCCCGCCTAGCGTTTCCCTTGGTAGAAGTCGCGAGGTTCGGGGAAGGGGACACAGCATGAACAGCACGGACGAGGGATTCACGGCCGAGGAACGCGCCGCGATGAAGGAGCACGCCGCGGAGCGGAAGAAGGAAGCCCGCCGCAAGTCCCGTGCGGACAAGGCGGCGGAGGCCGAGCGCGACGTGCTCGACAAGATCGCCGCGATGTCCGACGCCGACAGGGCGCTGGCGGAACGCGTCCACGCCATCGTGAAGGCCAACGCCCCGACACTCGCGCCGAAGCTCTGGTACGGGATGCCCGCCTACGCGCTCGACGGCAAGGTGGTCTGCTTCTTCCAGAACGCGGACAAGTTCAAGGCCCGCTACGCGACGTTGGGCTTCAACGACATCGCCGCGCTCGACGCCGGCGACATGTGGCCCACCTCGTTCGCGCTCGTCCGGATGACCCCGGAGGTCGAAGAGCACATCGCCGACCTGGTGCGCAGGGCGGTGAGCTGACCTCGGTCAGTCGGGCTCGAAGCGGACGGCCACGAGTTCGTGCTCGGGCGGCGCGGACGACCGTCCGACCCGACACGTGAGAGCCCGCTCCACGGAGGCCGGTCGGCTGCGGACGCGGACGCGGTAGGAGCCGCCCTCCGGCGCGGCGAACACCGCCTCCGTCTCGTCGCCCTCCCGGCGCGCCGAGAGCAGCGGCACGTCGTCGAGCCCTCGCAGACCAGTCCGCTCCCGCAGCAGACATTCGGCGGCCTGCACGCCGAACGCGTAGCTCGCGCGGCCTCGAAGGTGAGGCACGTCGATCTCCCCGCGTTCGTGCGTGCGGGCCAGACGCACGACGTCCTCCGGCGGGACCCTGCCGTAGTAGAGGCCGTCGGGGAGGACGAGCACGTTGGCGGCGAACCGGTCGCCCCCGATATGGGAGACCTCCCACGTCTGCGCGGCGCGTTCGTGCGCCAACGCCCGCGCCACCGGGCGACCGCGCTCGGCGCAGCAGGGATCGTGGGCACCGTGGGTGCAGACGAGGTACAGCGGGTGCGTGACCTCCCGCAACCCGGGTGAGCGCCCCCGGGCCAGTGCCGCGAAGTCCAGGTCCAGCACCTGGTCGAGCCGGTCGAGAACCGCTTCCTCGACCCACCCGCCCCCGCGTCCCGTCCAGGCCAGCAGACACCGGCGGCGCTCGCGACTCGCGCCACCGCGACGATGCACCCGCCGAACGAAGACGACCCGAATCCGCAGCGGCCGCGTCACCTCACGCAGCCGGGACAGCACGCGTCGGTCGAGCCGGTTGTCGCGCAGGGCGTCCGGACCCCACGGGCCGGGTTCCTCCAACAACACCCACCTGGTCACCGTGGACGCCGTGCCGTACAGCGACTCGTGCAGCTCCTCGCTGCGGTGGCGACAGCGGAACGGCAGGTCAGGCATCCACGACCTCGAGCAGGCCCTCCCGCACGAGACGTCGCACGAGGACCAGTCGACTGTCCCGGTCGAGCAGGTCGGCCAGGTCCCGGACCGTGAAGGTGTCCCGCGCGACGATCTCCCGGATCACCGGTTCGAGCCGATCGGGCACCCTCAACTCCCGGTCGCCGAGAAGCAGGCGCAACACGTCCTCGCCGGGACGCAACTCGCAGACCGCCCCGGGACGACGCCGAAGGCGGTCGTCGTCGCCCAACGCGGACACGCGGAGCCGATCGGACAGTCCTCCACGCAACACCGACGGCCGGGTGGTGAGGAAGTGCTCGACCCGCCGTTCGACGGCCTCCACCGGATCGGCACCCATGAGCTGGGCACCGACCTGCTTGAGGTGGCGTCCGAGTTCGTCGGCCACGGAGTCCCGCTGCCGGTGGTGCCCCACGGGAAGCGACGCGTTCCACGCCGGGTCGTCGAGAACCCGCGTCACCGTGGCCTCGATCAGGTCCCGCCACCGCGTCGGGTGGATGCCGACCGTGAGGTGGCCCGAGACGACGTGCTGTGCCCGGGCCGCGTGGCGCGTGCCCGTGGGCAGGTAGAGCGCCATGCCGGGGCGCAGCTCGATCTCGTCGGCCTCCCGGTCCGAAGAGCGCCACACCTGCCACGACTTGACCCCGAACGCCTGCAACACGAAGACGTCGTGGGCGTCGCCGTGCGGTCGAAGCCCCTGCGCGCCGGGCGGCGTGATGTAGGCGTTCACCTGGCAGGGGTGCCCGAGCGCGAGTTCCAACTCCCGACAGAAGTCGACCAGCGGTGGCCAGTACCGGTGCAGCGCCTGCAACACCACCGTCGCGCCGTCCTCGACCGCGGCCAGCACCCGAGCCGGATCGGCGACCCCGGTCACCGACACACCGCCGATGCGGGTGGTCCGCGTGTACTCCGACGACGGCAGCGTCCGACCGTCGCGCACGAGACGGAAGGCCGGGGTGCGCAGCGCGTGCTGGGTGAGCAGCGCGTCCACGTCGTCGAGACTCAGCAGGTCCTCGAACCCGTCGGTCGGCCCGTGCACGAGCGACCGTCGACCCCAGACCTCGTCGGCGAACCGCTCGACGTCACCGACGCACCGTTCGAGGGCGTCCGCCACGGCCGACCTCACGAGTCCCGTGAGTCCGTGCTGTCCGCGTCGGTCTCGTCGGCGTCGGCGTCCGTGGCATCGGCGTCGGCATCGGTCGCGTCCGAGTCGGCGTCCGTGGCGTCCGCGTCGGCGTCCTTCGCGTCGCTGTCGGTGTCGCGCGCGTCGGTGTCGTCGCCGCGGTCGGTGCTGTCGGAGTCCCGGGCTTGCGGCCCGGTGCCACCGACGGTCTGCATCTCGTCGTCCCGCAACGGACGGTCCGATCCCATGACGCCTCCAGGCTCCTCGCAGGCGGAGTGCTGACGACTCCTCGATACCCCGGAGGGGAGGGCTGAAACGACGACTCAGATGCCGTGGGCGGTACTCGGAGAGCCGTCCAACGAAAGAACCCCGCCCCGCGATCCTGCGGGACAGGGTTCTCGATCCTTGTGGAGCTGAGGGGAATCGAACCCCTGACCTCCGCCTTGCAAAAGCGGCGCTCTACCAATTGAGCTACAGCCCCGAACCGCGGGCCGCAATGCCCACGGGGAAGTCTCTCAGTTCTTGCTCGCGGCGTCGGAACCGGCCTTCGCCGGCGCGCTGCCGTTCGAGGAAGCCCCGGTCGGGGCCACGGTCGGTGCGGTGGCCTCGCGCCACAGGTCAGCCTCGGCCTTCGCGTCCTTGTTGCGCTTGATCAGGAAGAAAACGCCGCCCGCGATGACCGCGAACGTCAACAGCTTCTTCACGGTGAAGCCCTCCTCGACAACCTGCTGACCGTGCACTCGTGATGTTACTCCACGGCACCGTCGCGCCGTTTACGCGGTCCTCCTGTCGGGTAGTTGATCGCCAGGATCGGACGAATGGAAGGAATTGTGATGGCGGGTGTCGACAAGAACCAGGAAGGCATCAAGGGCGCGGTCGAGGATCTGAAGGGGCGGGCGAAGGAGGCCGCCGGGACGGTGCTCGGCAACGACGACATGCAGCGCGAAGGTGGCGCGCAGCAGGAGAAGGGCAACGCCCAGAAGGACGCCGCCGAGAAGCAGAGCCAGGCCGAACAGGCGCAGCGCGAGGCCCGCGAGGCCGAGGAACGCGAACGTCGCCGGCAGTAGAAGCGCAGGTCGACGCCCGGCCATCTCGGTTCCACGTGGAACGGGAGACGCTCAGTAGCGCATGCTCGGCAGCGGAAGGCGCCCCAGCGCCCAACCCGACACCTCGGTCAGCAGACCGCGCCAGTGCACCCCGGGTTCCGGACCGAGATGGCCGTCCTGCGTGAGCCATTGCGAGTCACGCAGATGAATGTAGGTCACCTCGCCGTGCACTTCTCCGCGATTCTGCGCCGCCCGTTTCTTGTACACGACGGCTTGTTCTCGATACACGTTCGCGATGTGGTAGGCCGCTTCCGAACCCTCCATTTCCACGAGAGTGGCGACCTCTTCCATCCACCGCGGAGCGGTGACGAGATCTCCGGAGATGATTCCGCCGGAGACACTCAGCGTGACACCCATGGCGAAATCCTCCATCTGATTCGCGGCGTCCACGAACGCCTGCAGGAGGAAATCCGGCCGGGCCGCTGCCATCCCTCGCCTCCCTTCGCCCTGGTCGACGACCTACCACCGACCGTTCCGAGCCCGTAGCTACCCGCGACGGGAGCGCTTCAACGGCTGACGGCGCGCGAATCACGCCTGTGACGGACAGCGATCGAGCCGACCGGGGGTCTCACGCGAACACGGTGAGGACGTAGCCGAGGAAGACCGTGAGGTGCGCAGCTCCGTGCACAGCGGTCACCCGGTTCGCGGCGAAGGTCGTCACCGACAGCAGGAGACTCACGCCGAGCACGACGAGGTTGCCCGGCGACTCGGCCAGCACGACGGGCTGTCCGGTGACGGTGCCGATCGCGAGCACGGCGGGGACCGTCAGCCCGACCGTGGACACCAGCGCACCGTGGCACAGGTTGCTCACGCGCTGGATCTCGCCCTGGAGCGCCGCCCGCACCGCCGTGAGGGTCTCGGGCAGGAACACGATGACCGCGATCAGCAGGCCTGCGAGTGCCACGGGCGCCCCGAGGCGGCCGAGTCCGTCGTCGAGGAGCGTGGCCATGTCGTGCGAGAGCAGCACGATCGGCAGCACCGTCACCACGAGCAACCCGACCCGGGCCGGCACCTCGCCACGGTGTCCGGCGGACACCCGCCCGCGACCGCTGTCACCCTCGGCGACGGCTGCCTGATGATCGACCTCGCGGAAGTCGTCGGCCTGTGCCCCCGTCTGCCGGACGAGGAAGAAGGCGTACAGCGCGGGCACGGCCACCATCACGGGGATCGCCTGCCCCGGCAGGTAGGAGCCGTCACGCCCGATGAACGCGGGAACGGCGAACGCCAGCATCGAGAGCACGACGATGAGGGCGAGGTAGGTCGAGGTCCCGGCGCGGTTGTGTCTCAGAGCGCCGTGCCGGAGCCCGCCGACGAGCAGGCAGAGCCCCACCACCGCGTTGAGAATGATCATCGACACCGCCATCACCGAGTCGCGCGCGATGGTGCTGTGGTCGCCGGGCCCGAGCATGACCGCGGAAATGAGGATCACCTCGATCGCCACGATCGACAACGTGAGCACGAGGGTGCCGTAAGGATCGCCGAGCCGCCGAGCGAGGTGCTCGGCCTCGTGGACGACGCCGAAGGCACAGACCAGCACGACACCGACGATCCCGGCGAGTGCACCGACCAACAGCGGAGCAGCGACGGGCGGTTCGAACAGCGAACTCGCGACGCTCAGGACGGCGACGGCGCCCCAACCGAGAAGTATGCGAGCGATCGCGACGGGCGTGACGACGGAACGCACCGAGGCACTGAACACGGGGAAACTCGTCCTCTTCCGCGAGGGTCGTCCCTCGCGTCGACCGAACGAACGGGCCGTCCCGTCCGGCAAGCCTGCGGCCTCCAGCGTACGTGCCGCCGACGCAGGCCCCACACAGCACTCAGCCCCCGTTCCCTACCGGGAGACGGGGGCTGAGTTTCTGTGGGCCCAGGAGGACTTGAACCTCCGACCTCTTCGTTATCAGCGAAGCGCTCTAACCGCCTGAGCTATGGGCCCTGAACGCTGACCAGCTTAGCGCAAGCGGATCAGCGCCCTCGCAGAGGGGTCACTCTCGTTCCGACAACGTCAGTTCCAGGCCGCCGGTGAGGCCGGCGCACACGTTGTAGACGAACGCGGCGACCGTGGTCAGCGCGGAGATCAGCACGATGTTCACGGCTCCGACGATGGCCGCGGCGCCGAACACCGTGCCCGCCGTGATGAGCACGTCGCCGTCGGCGGCGGCGTCGTTGGCCACCAGCGAGTTGTAGGTGCCGTTGATGTTGTCCCACACGCCCATGCCGTCGAGCACCATGTACAGCACCCCGACGGCCACGAGCCACACGAAGAACAACGCGACCCCGAGCACGAGCGACAGCTTGAGCACCGACCACGGGTCGACACGTTTCACCTGGAGGTTCGCCCTCCGGGGTCCGCGGCCCGGCCTGCGGAACGCACTCACCGGCCGGGACGCCGACGCCGTGCTGGTCCTCGCCGCGGGCCCGGAGTCACCGCCCTGGGCGAACAGCCCGGCACCCACTCCGGCCGAGGCGAACGCGGGCTCGGTGGCACCGCCCTCCTGCGGGGACGGTACTGACGACGAGGGCGGGCTGACATCATCCTGACCCGACTGGCTTGGAAGCCACTGCGTGGCGGCGTCGCCGTCACCGTCCGGCGATTCCGTGGCGCCGTCCTTGGCGACCCGCTGCCACGGTGGAACTTCCCCCGCACTGGTGTCGGCCCCACCGGAGCCGCGCTGTTCGGTGTTGTCAGGTGATGTCACAACCCGTCAGTCCCTCTGTCTGTCGCGAGCCACTACTGCTGCTCCGTGTCGGTGTCCGGCACGGCATCTCCGTCGGTCACGGCCTCGGCCCCAGCCTCGGCCACCGTGCCCTCGGCGTCCGCGTCGGCGCCCTCCGGCTCCTCCACTTCGGGGACGTCCGACGGCCGGTCCGCGTTGCGCGCCACCGCCAGCAGGGTGTCGCCCTCACCGAGGTTGATCAGCCGCACGCCCTTGGTCTGCCGTCCGGCCTGACGCACCTGCGCCGCAGGCGTCCTGATCACCCCGCCGCTCGACGTGATCGCGAACAACTCGTCGTCTGCGTCGACGATGAGCGCCGTCACCAGACTGCCACGTTTCGTGTCGTGCTGAATGGTCAGCACGCCCTTACCACCCCGGCCCTGCACCGGGTAGTCCTCGACGGCGGTGCGCTTGGAGTAGCCGCCCGAAGTGGCGACCAACAGGTACGTGCCCGGCTTGACGACGTTGATGCTGAGCAGCTCGCCGCCGTTGTTGAACCGCATGCCCAACACACCGGAGGTGGCCCTGCCCATCGGCCGCAACGCCTCGTCGGTGGCGTGGAAGCGGATCGACTGCCCATCCGACGACACCAGCAGCAGGTCGTCCTCGGCGGAGGCGAGCACCGCACCGACCAGCTCGTCGCCCTCGCGCAGGTTGATACCGATCAGACCGCCCGACCGCGGGGAGTCGAAGTCGGCGAGCCTGGACTTCTTCACCAGGCCCTTCTTCGTGCCGAGGATGAGGTAGGGCGCCACCTCGTAGTTCGGGATCTGGATGACGCTCGCGATGTGTTCCTCGGGTTGGAACGCCAGCAGGTTGGCCACGTGCTGACCGCGCGCGTTGCGGTTGGCCTCGGGGAGGTCGTACGCCTTCGCCCGGTAGACCCGACCCTTGTTGGTGAAGAAGAGCACCCAGTCGTGTGTGGAGCACACGAAGAAGTGCTCGACGATGTCGTCCTGCTTGAGCGTCGCGCCCTGCACTCCCTTTCCGCCGCGCTTCTGCGAGCGGTACAGGTCGGTCTTGG
Organism: Saccharomonospora sp. NB11; assembly: GCF_015910535.1. Lineage (GTDB taxonomy): Bacteria > Actinomycetota > Actinomycetes > Mycobacteriales > Pseudonocardiaceae > Saccharomonospora. The sequence goes on from NZ_JACBJG010000003.1 coordinate 216,241, forward strand.
TGCGCTTCGCGTAGCCGGTGCGCGTGATCGTGACGACGACGTCCTCTTCGGCGATGAGGTCCTCCATGGACACGTCGCCGTCGTAGGGAATGATCTGCGTGCGGCGGTCGTCGCCGTACTTGTCGACGATCTCCGCCAGCTCGGCCCGCACGATCGCCCGCTGCCGCTGCGGCTTGTCGAGGATGTCCTGCAGGTCGGCGATCTTCGCCTCGATGTCGGCGAGCTCGTCGATGATCTTCTGCCGTTCCAGGGCGGCGAGTCGACGGAGCTGCATGTCGAGGATCGCGGTGGCCTGCACCTCGTCCACGCCCAGCAACTCCATCAGCCCGGCGCGGGCCTCGTCGACGCTCGGCGACCGGCGGATGAGCGCGATCACCGCGTCGAGCTGGTCGAGGGCTCGGACCAGACCACGCAGGATGTGGGCGCGTTCCTCGGCCTTGCGCAGCCGGAACCGCGTCCGGCGGACGATGACCTCGATCTGGTGGTTGACGTAGTGCCGCACCATCTGGTCGAGGCGCAGTGTCCTCGGCACCCCGTCCACCAGCGCCAGCATGTTGACACCGAAGTTGTACTGGAGCTGGGTGTGCTTGTAGAGGTTGTTCAGCACGACCTTGGCCACCGCGTCACGCTTCAGCGTGATCACGATGCGCATGCCGCTGCGGCTGTTCGACTCGTCGGCGATGTCGGCGATGCCGGTGATCTTGCCGTCGCGGGCCAGCATCGCGATGTTCTCGACGAGGTTGTCCGGGTTCACCTGGTACGGCAGCTCGGTGACCACGAGGATGGTGCGCCCCTTGGCGTCCTCCTCGACCTCCACCACGGCCCGCATGCGGATCGAACCACGACCGGTGCGGTAGGCGTCGGCGATGCCCTGGGTCCCGAGGATCAGACCACTCGTGGGGAAGTCCGGGCCCTTGATGCGCTGCATCAGGGCTTCCAGCAGCTCCTCGTCGTCCGCGTCCGGGTTGTCCAGCGCCCAGAACACGCCGTCGGCGACCTCGCGCAGGTTGTGCGGCGGGATGTTGGTCGCCATCCCGACCGCGATGCCCGAACCGCCGTTGACGAGCAGGTTCGGAATACGGCTCGGCAGGACGTCGGGCTCACGGGTGCGGCCGTCGTAGTTGTCGGAGAAGTCGACCGTCTCTTCCTCGATGTCCCGCAGCATCTCCATCGCGAGCGGGTCGAGGCGCGACTCGGTGTACCGCATGGCGGCGGCCGGGTCGTTGCCGGGCGAGCCGAAGTTGCCCTGGCCGTCGATCAGCGGGTACCGCATCGACCACCGCTGGGCGAGCCGCACCAGGGCGTCGTAGATCGCCGAGTCGCCGTGCGGGTGGTAGTTGCCCATCACGTCGCCGACGACGCGCGAGCACTTGTTGTACCCGCGGTCGGGCCGGAAGCCCGAGTCGTACATCGAGTAGAGGACGCGGCGGTGCACCGGCTTCAGGCCGTCCCGCACGTCCGGCAGAGCTCGCGACACGATCACGCTCATCGCGTAATTGATGTACGAGTTCTGCATCTCCTGCTGGATGTCCACCGGCTCGATGCGTCCGTGGGGGCTCGGCGGCAGAGTTTCGGTCACGGCTGGATGTTCCTTTCACACGGTCGGACGTCTGGCACGGGTACGGGCACCGCCGTCAGACGTCCAGGAACCGCACGCCCTTGGCGTTGCGGGTGATGAACGAACGCCGTGCTTCGACGTCCTCGCCCATCAGCACGGAGAAGAGCTCGTCGGCCGTCGCCGCGTCGTCGAGGCTGACCTGCAGCAACACGCGGTTGGCGGGGTCCATCGTGGTCTCCCACAACTCCTCGGCGTTCATCTCGCCGAGACCCTTGTACCGCTGGATGCCGTCGTCCTTGGGAAGCTTGCGACCCGCCTCGGCGCCCGCTCGCAGCAGCCCGTCGCGTTCGCGGTCGCTGTAGGCGTACTCCGGCTCCGACCGAGGCCACTTGATCTTGTAGAGCGGGGGCTGGGCGAGGTAGACGTGCCCGTGCTCGATCAGCGGGCGCATGAACCGGAACAGCAGGGTCAGCAGCAGCGTCCGGATGTGCTGGCCGTCGACGTCGGCGTCGGCCATGAGCACGATCTTGTGGTACCGCAGCTTCGAGAGGTCGAAGTCGTCGTGGATGCCGGTGCCCAGCGCCGTGATGAGCGACTGGACCTCCTGGTTCTTCAGCACCCGGTCGATCCGCGCCTTCTCGACGTTAATGATCTTGCCTCGGATCGGGAGGATCGCCTGGTAGCGCGAGTCGCGGCCTTCCTTGGCCGACCCACCGGCCGAGTCACCCTCGACGATGTAGAGCTCGCACTCCTCCGGGTCGCGCGAGCGGCAGTCCTTCAACTTGCCCGGCAGGCCGCCGATGTCCATCGCGCCCTTGCGTCGCACGAGGTCGCGGGCCTTGCGGGCGGCCATGCGCGCCTGCGCGCTCGACACCGCCTTGTTGATGATGATCTTGGCTTCGGCGGGGTTGCGCTCGAACCAGTCGGCCAGCCACTCGTTGCAGGTGGTCTGCACGAACGACCGCGCCTCGCTGTTGCCGAGCTTGGTCTTCGTCTGGCCCTCGAACTGCGGCTCGGCGACCTTGATGGAGATGATCGCCGCCAGTCCCTCGCGGACGTCGTCACCGGTGAGGTTGGCGTCCTTCTCCTTGAGCAGCTTCTTGTCGCGCGCGTAGGCGTTGACCACGCGGGTCAGTGCGGCGCGGAAGCCCTCCTCGTGCGTACCGCCCTCGTGCGTGTTGATCGTGTTGGCGAAGGTGTAGACCGACGGCGTGAAGCTGCTGTTCCACTGCATCGCCACCTCGACTTCGAGGCCCTCGCCCTTCTGCTCGAACGAGATGACGCTCGGGTGGATGGGGTCCTTCGAGGCGTTGATGTAGGAGACGAAGTCCTGCAACCCGCCCGGGTAGTAGTAGGTGCGCTCCTTGATGCCGGCGCGCTCCCCGGTGGCGTCCTCGTCGCTCTCGTCGGCGACCCGCTCGTCGCGCAGCACGATGGTGAGGCCCTTGTTGAGGAAGGCCATCTCCTGCAGGCGGCGGGCCACCGTCTCCGCGCTGTACTCGGTGGTCTCGAAGATCTCGGGGTCGGCCCAGAAGGTGACGCTGGTGCCCGTCTTGTCGGTGGGCCCCTTGTCGATGAGCTCACCGGGCACGGACTTCTCGTAGTGCTGCACCCAGATCCTGCCGTCGCGCTGCACCTCGACGTCGAGCGCGGTGGACAGCGCGTTCACCACGGACACACCGACACCGTGCAGACCACCGGAGACGGCGTAGGTCTCGCTGTCGAACTTGCCGCCCGCGTGGAGCTGCGTCAGCACGATCTCCAGCGTGGGCTTGCCGTGCACCGGGTGGACGTCGACGGGAATGCCTCGACCGTCGTCCACGACCCGCACCCCGCCGTCGGCGAGCAACGTGACCTCGACGCGCGTGGCGAACCCGGCCATCGCCTCGTCGACGGAGTTGTCCACGACCTCCTGGATCAAATGGTGCAGGCCACGCTCACCGGTCGAACCGATGTACATACCGGGGCGCTTGCGGACCGCCTCCAAGCCCTCGAGCACTGTGATGGAGGACGCACTGTATTCGCTGTTCTTCGCTGCCACCGGCTGACTTCTCCTCGTCTCGCCCACGGGACACTGTGACACGGGTCCCACGTCGGGCTTGAAGCTGACACGCGTTCCGGCACCAATCCGGCTTGCCGTGACAAGTTTACTTGGCCAGTCGCGCTCACAGGCACCAAGGACAGCCCTCACTGCGTCACAGAGCCGCGAAATCGTGGCGGTGCGAGTCCGGCCTCGGACGCCATCCGGGCCGACCCGGCCCGTGCGATCTCAGGCTGCGTTCCGCGAGCGGTTCCCCAGAGTGACCGGACACACCCGACGCCCCACTGGCACCTCAACCGTAGGTGTCTCGGGGCCCCCTTCCTGGAATGTGTCGCGGGCCCTTCCGCCAACTCGGCGCGGTCGGCCCCTGGATCCGCATCGTGGTCACCACGCCGTGGCCGACGCCCGCTGCGATTCTTGCCAGGAGTTGCCGTTGCAGCAAACGCAACTGGGTCGCCCAGGCCGTCGAGCTGGCGCGCACGGTCAGCTCCCCGTTGTTCAACGACACCGGCTGGGCGTGTTCGGCGACCTCGGCACCCACCAACGTCGCCCACTGCCCGAACACCCGGCCGTTCGCGAGTCGGCTCGTCCACCCGAGCTGGGTCGACAGCCGCGACACCAGTCGCCCGAAGGGCTGCGGGTCCCGCTCGTCCGCGCCGGGCCCCGACCAGCGGCGGCGACGCGGGTTCTGTCCCGAGAGTGCGCGGACACCCGGCGTCGACGTGCCGGGCTTGCGGACGCCGGGTTCGGTGCCCCGGGCGGCGGCGCGTTCCTTCGCCGCGGCCAAGGCGGCACGAGCGAGGTCGCGGCCGCGAGGCTGATTCGCGTCGCCGGTCACACCGGCCGACGCGTCGGCCCGGCCCCCGGCCACGTCGGCCTCCGCGCCGCTGTTACGCTCTGGACTCCGCTCGCGAGTCCGCGGGCTCGCCGGCCCCCTCGACGCGCTGATCGAGCCGTCTTGTGGTAGCGCGCTACCCGAGTTATCCACACTATCCACAGAGTTGTCCCCAGATCGGTGGGTAACTTGTGTGTCGGCCGTCACATTCTCCGGTGAGAGCCGCCTAGCCACGAGTCACCTCGCCCTCGGACACGAAGTACCGCGCACCGTCGAGTTCCGTCGGCACGTCCCCCTCGACGGCGGCGGTCACGAGCACCTGCTCCGCCTTCGCAGCAACGTCGGCCAGTCGGGCCCGCCGCCGCGAGTCGAGTTCGGCGAACACGTCGTCGAGCAGCAACACCGGCTCGCCACCCGACTCGTCACGCAACAACTGGTAGGACGCCAGCCGCAGCGCGAGGGCGAACGACCACGACTCGCCGTGGCTCGCGTACCCCTTCGCAGGGGCCTGTCCGAGCACCAGGTCGAGGTCGTCCCGGTGCGGCCCCACCAGACTCACCCCACGCTCCAGCTCGGCGTCCCGCGAGCGCGCCAACGCACCCCGCAGCACCTCGGCCATCCGGTCCGGCGTCACTCTCGGCCCGTCGGGGACGCCACTGCCCTCGGGCAGCGCGTCACCCAGGCTCGACCGGTAGGAGATCAACGCCGGTCGCGAGTCGGGAGCGACCTCGGCGTAGGCCGAGGCCACGAACGGAGCCAGGTCGGCGACCAGATTCAGTCGAGCCGCCAACAACTCCGCCCCGGCCTCGGCGAGTTGGTCGTCCCAGACCTGCAACGTCGACTCCACGTACGGATCGTCGCCGCGGCCCCGCCGACCGCGACCCACCGTCTTCAACAGCGCGTTGCGCTGCCGAAGCACGCGGTCGTAGTCGGAGCGCACCCCCGCGAACCGGGGCGCACGTTGGACCAACAGTTCGTCGAGGAACCGTCGACGCTCGGACGGGTCGCCCCGCACCAACGACAGGTCCTCCGGCGAGAACAGCACCGTTCGCAGAATCCCGAGGACGTCGCGAGGTCTGCCGACTGCGCCGCGGTTGACCCGAGCCCGGTTCGCCCGGCCCGGCGCGATCTCCAACTCCACGGTGAGCTCGCGGCCCTCGTTCACCACCGCCGCACGCACCAAGGCGCGATCACGTCCGTGCCGCACCAGAGGTGCGTCGGTCGAGACCCGATGCGACCCGAGCGTGGCCACGTAACCGACGGCTTCGAGCAGGTTCGTCTTACCCCGCCCGTTGGGCCCCACCAACACCGTGGGCCCCTGGTCGAGCGGGAGATCGACGTGCTCCCACGACCGGAAGTCGGTCACCTGGAGGTGCCGCAGGTACACCTAGCCGGATACCTTCTTCGTCTTGACCGCGTGTCCACCGAACTGCTCACGCAGGGCGGCCACCGCCCGCATCGCCGCCGAGTCCTCCTGCCGGGAGGAGAACCGGGCGAACAACGCCGCGGAGATCACCGGAGCCGGGACCGCGTTGTTGATCGCTTCCTCCAGCGTCCAACGTCCCTCGCCGGAGTCCTCGACGTATCCTTCGAGATCACTCAGCCCGGGGTCCTCGTCGAGAGCGCGAACCAGCAGCTCCAACAGCCACGACCGTACGACGGTGCCGCGCTGCCACGCCTTGACGACGGCGGGCACGTTCTTCACCACGTCGGAGGCGTCGAGCAGTTCGAAGCCCTCGGCGTACGCCTGCATCAGGCCGTACTCGATGCCGTTGTGCACCATCTTCGCGTAGTGCCCCGCCCCGACGCCGCCCGCGTGGGCGAAGCCTTCCTCTCGGGGACCTTCGGGCCGCAACGCGTCGAAGATCGGCATCGCGCGTTCCACGTCGGCCTCGTCGCCACCGACCATCAGGCCGTAGCCGTTGTCCTTGCCCCAGACACCACCGGAGACACCGACGTCGAGGTAACCGATGCCGTGCCGACCGAGCAGTTCGGCGTTGTGGGCATCGTCGGTGTACCGGGAGTTGCCGCCGTCGATGACCAGGTCGCCTTCGTCGAGCAGCTCCGCGAGGTCGGCCACGGTCTGCCGGGTCGCCTCCCCTGCGGGCACCATGACCCACACGATGCGCGGAGCCGCCAACCCCGAGACCAGCTCCTGCAGCGACGCGACGTCGCTGACCTCGGCGTTGCGGTCGTAACCGACCACGTCGTGGCCGGCCGCCCGAAGGCGTTCCCGCATGTTGAAGCCCATCTTGCCCAGACCGACGAGTCCAAGCTGTGCCATTCGCATACTCCCCGTCTCGACTGTGCCGTGTTCAGCCAGGAAGCCGAACCGGCATCAAAAGGTAGAGGTAGCCGGGCACGACGTCACCGTTGTCGTCGGCAGGCTTGATCAACGCGGGCCGGTTGGGCGTCGTGAACGTCAGCTCGGCCCGCTCGGAGTGCAGAGCACCGAGTCCGTCGACCAGGTACGCCGGGTTGAACGCAATGGTCACCGGGTCCCCCTCGTAGTCGACCGGAAGCTCCTCCTCCGCGCTTCCCTCGTCGTCGCCGCCCGCCGACAGTCGCAGCGAACCGTCCGCGAACTCCAGCCTGACCTGGGTGCCCCGTTCGGCGACGAGCGACACCCGCTTGATCGCCTCGGCGAGGGCGGGGACGTACAGGACCGCTCGCGACGAGTGGTCGGAGGGAAGCAACTGTCGGTAGGGCGGGAACTCGGCGTCGATCAGCCGCGTGGTGGTGAACTTGCCCGCTCCGGAGAGGCCGAGCAGGCCGTCCCCACCCGCGAGACCGATCTGCACCGTGGTGCCGGCCGAGCCGAGTGACTTCGCCGCGTCAGCGAGAGTGCGCGCCGGGACCAGCACGGCCGAGTCGGCGATACCGTCGGCGGGCTGCCAGCTGAACTCGCGCATGGCGAGCCGGAAGCGGTCCGTGGCGACGAGGGTCAGCGTGCTTCCCGTGATCTCGACGCGCATGCCGGTGAGCATGGGAAGCGTGTCGTCCTTGCCCGCGGCCACGGCCACCTGGGCGACCGCCTGGGCGAAGGCGTCACCCGCGACCTCGCCGGCGAGTTCCGGCTGCGCGGGAAGCTGTGGATAGTCCTCGACCGGCATGGTCGGCAGGCTGAACCGGGCGTTGCCACAGGTGATGGTGGCGCGTGCACCTTCGACCGCGATGTCGACCGGCTTGGCGGGCAGCGCCTTGGTGATGTCGGCGAGCAGTCGACCGGACACGAGGGTGCGGCCCTCGTCGGCGACCGTCGCGGGAACCCCGACCGTGGCCGAGACCTCGTAGTCGAATCCGGAGACCGTCAGCGCTTCGGAGTCACCACTCGCGTCGAGGAGCACACCACCGAGGACGGGAACGGGCGGCCTCGACGGCAGGCTCCGGGCCACCCAAGCGACGGCGTCGGCAAGCCCGTCGCGCTCGACGCGGATCTTCATGCGCCCATCCTTTCGACAGCCGAGCCGGTTGGAGCTCGTGAGATCGCATACCGCCGGTGGATGACTCCCGGCGAGGCTTCTGGGTCCGCACGGCGACGCTTCGTGGCGACCACCGGCACCTGTCCCGGCGCGCCGAGCACACCGACGTGTGGACTCCCACGGTAGAGCGTGCCGATCGACGACGTCACCTCGGCCCAGGGGTTCGAGAGACCGGCCCCCAGGCCTCTCGGAGCCTCGTCCGGAGCGAGTTGTCCCCAACTTCGAGCCGAGCCTGTTTTTCTTCTTTTCTTCTCAGAAGAAGAACAAGAGTAGTCGTAGTAGTAAGGGCTGTGGATAGTGTGGACAACCCTCGTTTTCCCAGCTCATTGCCCCTATCGGGGTGTGGACAGCCTGGTGATGGATCCGTGGATAACTCGGCGGACCGGTGGATGGATGAGTGCCAACAAGGAACTATCCACATCTCGGCCAAGTTGTCCACAGTTCTATCCACAGATTTCGGCCGAGTTGTACCCAGGTTGTCCACCGTCCACACACAGGTCCACAGCCCACCAGCGCGCTCGACCCCGTGTTGTGGACGAAACTGTGGGCAACCCTGTGGATTGCCTGTGGAAACATTGTGGATAGGTGTGGACAACTCGGCGTCGTCGCTCGTCCTGGGACCTATCCACAGACTTATCCCCAATCGGGTTACCTTGTGGATAACTCGAAAAACCAGCACGTGTGACTTTTTTCGACGAGTCCCCCGCTGTGAGTAAGAACAGGCTCCCGAAGGCCTGATCCAGCAACGTTCCCCGTGACTTCGGGCGTTCTCCGGCAGGTTTCGGCGGCGCCCAGGGAGGCTCGGCACCTCGCAGCTCCGGCACCTCACGGCTCAAGCGGCGCCCCGGGACGGCTCCGACACCCTGCAGCTCCAGTACCGACGGCTCCGGCGGCCGGGGACGACTCCGTGGCGGGAGGTCCGGGCACCGAGTCCCGCCGACGAGCAGCGTCGTCCCAGCACCCCCGGCACGCAGCGTCAGTCAGTGTCTGCGGGACGGTCCGTTCGCGACGCGGTCGTCGGTGCGACGGGAACAGCGTTCGTACGGGGTGGCCCGGCAACGGCGCAGGCCGACGACGCGCAGCACGGAACGGACGCGGCGCGTCGGAAGCGGCCGATGAGACGACGACGCGCCCCGAATCGTCGGGGGCGCGAGAGAGAAGAGGAAGCGGTCGGCGACGCTACTGGCGGGCGCGCTGCTTGATACGGGAGGTGAGTTCCTGCACCTGGTCGTAGATCCGGCGACGCTCGGCCATCTCCTTGCGGATCTTCTTGTCGGCGTGCATCACCGTGGTGTGGTCTCGGCCGCCGAAGGCCTGCCCGATCCTCGGCAGCGACATGTCGGTGAGTTCCCGACACAGATACATCGCGATCTGCCGCGCGGTCGCCAGCGCCTTGGTCTTCCCCGGACCGCAGAGGTCGTCGAGCGAGACGTCGAAGAACTCCGCCGTGGCGCGCATGATGGTGGCCGCGCTGATCTCCGGAGCCTGCGCGTCGGTGGGGATGAGGTCACGCAGCACGATCTCCGCGAGTCCCACGTCCACCGGCTGCTGGTTCAGCGACGCGAACGCCGTGACCCGAATCAGGGCGCCCTCCAGCTCGCGGATGTTCGCCTCGATCCGCGCGGCGATGAACTCCAACACCTCGCCCGGGACGGCCAACCGGTCCTGGGCGGCCTTCTTCCGGAGGATCGCGATGCGCGTCTCCAGCTCCGGCGGCTGGATGTCGGTGATCAGACCCCACTCGAACCGGGTGCGCAGCCGCTCTTCGAGCGTCTCCAACCGCTTCGGCGGGCGGTCCGACGACACCACGATCTGCTTGTTCGCGTTGTGCAGCGTGTTGAAGGTGTGGAAGAACTCCTCCTGAGTACCTTCCTTGCCCTCCAGGAACTGGATGTCGTCGACGAGCAGGATGTCGATGTCGCGGTACCGACGTTGGAAGGCCACCTTGCGGTCGTCACGCAACGAGTTGATGAAGTCGTTGGTGAACTCCTCCGTCGACACGTAGCGCACCCGCATCCCCGGGAACAGGCGCTGCGCGTAGTGGCCGACCGCGTGCAGCAGGTGGGTTTTGCCCAGCCCCGACTCGCCCCAGACGAACAGCGGGTTGTAGGCACGCGACGGCGCCTCGGCCACCGCGACGGCCGCGGCGTGCGCGAAGCGGTTCGACGCGCCGATGACGAACGTGTCGAAGTTGTACTTCTCGTTCAGCCGGGTCTTCGATGTCTGTGGCTGCGCGGGCGCGGTGTAGGGCTGACCCGCGATCGGCTGCCCCGAGAACGTCGGCCAGATCTCGTGGACCGCGGCGAGGGCCTCGCCTTCCTCGTCGACCTCTTCCTCGGCCTCGTCGTTCTCCGCCGAGTGCTTGGGATGAGTGGTCGCAGGCTGCGGCGGCCCACCCGGCCGAGGCGGTGGATGGGCCGCCGGCATGGTCGGTGGGTGGGTGCGGTGTGCGGGTCCGGGCATGCGCGGTTCCACGGACTCCGAACGCGGCCGAACGGCCGGGATGATGATGGTGTCCTCGCCCGAGGACATGCTTGGCGGCCTGCCCTGCGACACCGTCGGTCTGTCGGAGGGCGGCGGTGGAGAACTCGGGCCTGTTCCGTAACGAGCCGGAGGCGTTCCGCCCGGGGCGGTGTTGGTCGGCGGCGCGGGCGGGGGAGCCGGTGCGCTCTCCGTGGTGTCGACCTTCACCGCCAGGGACACCTCACGACCCAGGTGTCGGGAGAGCGCCGAGGTGATCGGCTCACGAAGCGCACGCTCGATGGCTTCCTTGGCGAAGTCGCTCGGAGCGGCCAACAGTGCGGTGCCGTCCAGCAGCCCGATGGGGCGTGTCACCCGCATCCACGCGCGTTGCTGCGGGGACAGCGTTCCGTCGGAGAGTTCTGCGACAACCTGCTCCCAGACAACAGCCAGATTCAGCTGATGCTCAGACACGCTGCTCCGCTCCCCTCCCCTCGACCTTTCCCTCCTCGACGGCTCGGCGGAGCGTCACGGCAGGTCGGTGTGGCCACCCGCGCAGCAGGTATCCACAGAGTTGTCCACAACTTGTGAACCAATGTACGCCCGACCCGCGGACCCTCCATCCCGCGGGACCACGCTGTTGCCCCGGACCACTCTCAGCGCCGACGTCACCACCCCGGTCGCGGTCGTGACGACCGAGGAGGGGTGACGCTAACAAGCTGTGCGCGTGGCCACAAGCCGCGCGCGAGGGCAAGGAAACCACGGGGTTTGGCACATCGCCAGCGCAGTTGTACAAACGGGTGATGTGATCTCCGCTCGCCCGCCAGGGGGACCGCGCGGACGGCGTCGGCGGTGGGCTTCGTAGGCTCGGGACGTGAGCGCCGTCGCCGCTCACCAGGGGGCGGTGTCGCAGGCCAGGTGGCCACTGCGTACCCTCGTAAGGTCTACCGCTGACAGCGGCGCCTTTCGCCTGCCCGCCTTTCAGTGCCGGGCGGGGATCGAGTTGCTCGTCGCGGTGGCACCGACGACCGAACGCCGCAAGACCAGGAGAACCACTGCCGTGAGCAAGCGCACCTTCCAGCCGAACAACCGTCGTCGCGCGCGGACCCATGGGTTCCGGCTGCGCATGCGGACGCGTGCAGGCCGCGCCATCCTGGCGGCCCGCCGTCGCAAGGGCCGCAACCGGCTCTCGGCCTGATCACGTCGCAGCCTGCGACGACGGGGCGCGGCGTGTTACCAGCCGACGCTCGTTTGCGGCGTAGCGACGAGTTTCGTGCCGTGATGCGGGGCGGCGTCCGATGCGGGCGCCGCCGTTTGGTGCTGCACGCGCGCGTCGAACCCGACCAGCCGCGCAAGGCAGGTTTCGTCGTGAGCAAGGCTGTGGGCAACTCCGTTGTCCGACACCGGGTGACGCGGCGACTTCGGCACCTCGTCGCGCAAAGGCTCGGAACCTTACCCGAAGGCAGTGCGTTGGTCGTTCGAGCACTTCCTGCAGCCGCTGCCGCGTCGAGCGCAGAGCTCGGTGCGGACCTGGATGCGGCACTGCGGCGGCTGGGACTGTCGTCGTCCCGCGACAACACTGGATCAACGGCGTGAACGAAGACCACCCGGCCGGGACAGCCCCGGTCGACGAGCGCGACACCGGCGCGTCACCTCGGCCGACGCCCGTGGCGTGGGTCCTGCTGCTGCCGATCCGCTTCTACCGCAAGGCGATCTCCCCGTACCTTCCCCCGATGTGCCGGTTCTACCCGAGCTGTAGCACCTACGCGGCCCAAGCCCTCACCCGCTTCGGCGCCGCCCGCGGCACCTATCTCGCCGTGCGTCGGTTGCTGCGTTGCGGACCGTGGACCGCTCCGGGGCGAGACCCGGTTCCCGAGAAGTTCAGCTTCCGGTACCAAGGCCCTGGTATGTCTACCGAGGAGTAGCTCTAGTGCTCGACTTCATCTACTACCCTGTGTCGTTCATCCTCTGGGTGTGGCACAAGGTCTTCGGTTTCGTCTTCGGTGAAGACAACGCCATCGCCTGGATCCTGGGCATCATCTTCCTGACGTTCACCGTCCGCGGGCTGCTGTTCAAGCCGTTCGTGAACCAGGTCCGCTCGATGCGGAAGATGCAGGACTTCGCTCCCGAGGTCAAGAAGATCCAGAAGAAGTACGCCAACGACCGGCAGCGTCAGGCGATGGAGATGCAGCGGCTCCAGAAGGAGCACGGCGTCAACCCGCTGGGCAGCTGCCTGCCGATGCTTCTTCAGATCCCGGTGTTCATCGGTCTGAACTGGGTCCTCCGGAACTTCCGTCCCGGCGCGGAGTCGAACTACTTCTTCGACGCCTCGGACGTCGCCTCCTACGTCGACGCGCAGATCTTCGGCGTGAACCTGGGTGACGCCATCAACCACCTCGGCATGATGGGCGGCAGCGGCGAGTCCGGCTGGCACTGGGACGTCGCGCCGGTCGCCGTGCCGTTGATGATCGTGGCCTCCGTGGCGACCCACTTCACCGCCCGACACTCGGTCGCTCGCCAGAACCCGGCCGCGGCCACGCAGCAGACCGCGGTGATGAACAAGCTGACGCTGTGGATCTTCCCCGCCGGTGTGTTGGTGTTCGGTGCCTTCTTCCCCATCGGTCTGCTGATCTACTGGCTCGCCAACAACATGTGGACGCTGGGCCAGCAGCGCCTCGTCTACACGCGGATCGACAAGGAAGAAGAAGCCAAGAAGGAAGCCGCCAGGCAGAAGCGCGACGACCTGGCCCCGAAGCCGGGCCAGAAGCCGAAGGTCGGCCAGAAGCCGCGGCCGGGGCAGAAGCCGGCCCCGAAGGCGGGTCAGCCCAAGCAGCAGAACAGCAGCGACAACACCAAGAACGGCAAGTCCCCGAAGAACAGCGGCAGCAACGTACGTGGTGGCGCCTGGGCGAAGAACGGCGGGAACCGACCCGCGGGCAGCAAGAAGGCCCAGGGACGTAAGCGGCGCTGACACGGGGCTGGGAAGGGAGACACGACATGTCCGATACGGCCGAGGTGGTCGGCGCCGGAGAACAGGACACCGCTGGAGCGGTGGTGAACGACGCGGACGACAACGAGGACCTTCTGGTACGGGAAGGCGACATCGCCGGCGACTACCTGGAGCGGTTGCTCGACATCCTGGACTACGACGGCGACATCGACCTTGATGTCGAGGCCGGGCGCGCGGTGGTGAGCATCGACGGCGGTGACGACCTGGACAAGCTCGTCGGTCCCCGTGGCACGGTGCTGGAGGCGCTGCAGGAGCTGACGCGGCTGGCGGTGCAGCAGGAGACCGGGACGCGCAGCAGGCTGATGCTCGACATCGCCGGGTGGCGCGCTGCCCGGCGTGAGGAGCTGCGGGCGATCGGTCGTTCGACCGCGGAGACGGTCCGCGACTCCGGTGAGCCGGTGCGGTTGCAGCCGATGAGTCCGTTCGAGCGGAAGATCGTGCACGACGCCGTCGCGACGGTCGACGGCGTGACGAGTGAGAGTGAAGGCGAGGAGCCGAAGCGTCGCGTGGTGGTCAAGCCCGAGTAGCGGCGCGTCGAGCGACGTCATACCAAGCGGCCCGTCAGGTCAATCCTGGCGGGCCGCTTTCGTGTTTCACGTGAAACGCGCCGCAGGTGGGCAACGCGAAGCCGCGCTCACGGCATCGGGGACAATCGTGCGCAGCCTGTTCCACGTGAAACAGGGCCGCATCGGGAGGAGTGCCAGTGGAGCCAGAGGACGTCGGGTCGGAGGTGTCGACAGCGGCGAGCGTCGTGTTCGGCGAGCACGTGGAGGCGGCGGAGCAGTTCGTCGCGATGCTCGCGACCCACGGGGTGGAGCGTGGTCTGATCGGGCCGCGAGAGGTCGACCGGCTGTGGGACCGACACGTGCTGAACTCGGCCGTGCTCGCCGAGCTCGTTCCGCACGGGGCGCGCGTGGTCGACGTCGGCTCCGGGGCAGGCTTTCCTGGAATACCTCTCGCCATCGCGCGGCCTGATCTCGATATTGTTCTCCTCGAACCCATGGCTCGCCGGGTCGAGTGGTTGACCGAAGTGGTCGAGACGCTCGCGCTTGAGGTGAGCGTCGAGCGTGGCCGCGCGGAGGAGAAAGTGGTGCGACGCCGAATCGAAGGCGCGGACGTCGTGACCGCCCGAGCAGTCGCTCCGCTGGCGAGGCTCGCAGAGTGGTGTCTCCCCCTCGTCCGACCCTCGGGGACGCTGCTCGCCTTGAAGGGGCAGACGGCAGCCGACGAGATCGAGCGCGATCGGTCTGCTGTGCGCAAGGCAGGGGGTGGCGAGCCCAGGATCGTGCGTTGCGGCGCTTCAGTCCTGGAGACCCCGACCACCGTCGTTGCCATCGAACGGGTGGAGTCGGGCGCGCCCGGAGTTGCGCGGAAACGCGGACGGAAGAAGCACTGAGAGGATTGGCGCAGCGAATGACGACCAGTACGGAGCGGCGGATGTTCCACGTGAAACAGCACGGCGCGGCGGTGCGGGGTGGTGCCCGATGACCTCTTCCGACGCCGGTCTCAGGGGCACCCCGATCGCCGAGGAGGCGGTCCGCGCGGCCCGTGTCCTCCATCCCGACGCCAACTCCATGCCGCGCCCGGTGCGGCGCCGCATCATCACCGTGGCGAACCAGAAGGGCGGGGTCGGGAAGACGACCAGCACGGTGAACCTCGCGGCCGGGCTCGCGCTGCACGGGGTGCGGACGCTGGTCATCGACCTCGACCCGCAGGGCAACGCCAGCACGGCGCTCGACGTCGACCATCGCTCGGGAACACCGTCGGTGTACGAGCTGCTTCTCGGTGAGGTGTCGCTCGTCGACGCGGTGCAAACGAGTACGCAGTCTCAGGACCTTCTCTGCGTCCCGGCGACCATCGACCTCGCGGGCGCCGAGATCGAGCTGGTGTCGATGGCGCAGCGGGAGTCGCGACTGAAGGAAGCCCTCACCGCGGAGGCGCTCGACGCGTTGGGTGTCGACTACGTCTTCATCGACTGCCCTCCGTCGCTCGGCCTGCTGACGGTCAACGCCCTCGTCGCCGCGCAGGAGGTCCTCATCCCCATCCAGTGCGAGTACTACGCCCTGGAGGGTCTGGGTCAGCTCCTCAACAACATCGACCTGGTGCAGCGGCACCTGAACCAGTCGCTCAGCGTCTCGACGATCCTGTTGACCATGTACGACGGGCGGACGAAGCTGGCCGACCAGGTGACCCAGGAGGTCCGCCGCCACTTCGGCGACGTGGTGCTGCGGACGGTGATCCCGCGCAGCGTGAAGGTCTCGGAAGCGCCGGGCTACGGCCAGACGGTGCTGTCGTACGACCCCGGCTCCCGGGGTGCGATGAGTTACGTGGATGCGGCGCGTGAGGTCGCCGAACGTGGATCGAGCAGGGGACGACAACCATGAGTGAACGCAGAGGGGGGCTCGGCCGCGGCCTTGCCGCCTTGATCCCCACCGGGCCGGCCGATTCCGGGGGCGGTGAGGCCCCCGGCAACGCCCCGCGCGGTGGTTCCGCAGGCAGCGGTGCGGCGGGCGACAAGGGGTGGTTCGCCGCGAACGGCGCCGTTCAGCCCGTCGGCGGTGAGGTCGCCGGTGCGGTGTACCGCGAGGTGCCCGTCGAGTCGGTGAAGCGCAATCCGAAGCAGCCGCGGCAGGTCTTCGACCAGGATGCGCTTGCCGAGCTGGAGCACTCGATCCGCGAGTTCGGCCTCATGCAGCCGATCGTGGTGCGGCAGTTGGGGCCGGACGAGTACGAACTCGTCATGGGCGAGCGCCGGCTGCGCGCCTCGCAGCAGGCGGGTCTGGAGAAGATCCCGGCGATCGTCCGGAGCACGGCCGACGAGGCGATGCTGCGGGACGCGCTGCTGGAGAACATTCACCGCGTGCAGTTGAACCCGCTCGAAGAAGCGGCGGCGTACCAACAGTTGCTCGACGAGTTCGGGGTGACCCACGAGGAGCTCGCCTCGCGGATCGGCCGGAGTCGACCGGTCATCACGAACACCATCCGCTTGCTTCGGCTGCCTCTCCCCGTGCAGCGACGGGTGGCGGCCGGGGTGCTTTCGGCGGGGCATGCCCGTGCGCTGCTGTCACTGGAGGAACCCGATCGGCAGGAGGAGCTCGCGGCGCGCATCGTGGCCGAGGGCCTGTCGGTCAGGGCGACCGAGGAAGCGGTCACTCTCGCCAAGAGCGAGAAGAAGCCGAAGCCGAAGAAGGCGGCCCGGGAGCCCAAGACGATGCCGGGTGTCGAGGCGCTCGCCGAGCGGTTGTCCGACGCGTTCGACACAAGGGTGAAGGTCGACGTCGGGCGTCGGAAGGGCCGGATCGTGGTCGAGTTCGGTTCGGTGGACGACCTGGAGCGGATCGTCGCACTGATGACCGAAAATCAGACAAAAAGGTCGCCGAAAACCGACGACCAATGACACCGGGTCATTATGTCACGGTGACGAAAGGAAAATCGGCCGCGAGGATGGCTCCGAACCACCTCGCGGCCGATCAACTACCCCGCAGCGGATCAACCGCCTCGCTGAGCGGCGCGATGAACGAGATCGGTGAACACCGCGCCGAGTGAGGTCCCGGCGGCCTCGAACGCCATCGGAACCGTGGAGGTCTCCGTGAGGCCGGGCGAGGAGTTCACTTCGAGGAAGTGCACGGTGCCGTCCTCCGCGACGATCGCGTCGGTACGCGAGATGTCACGGAGCCCCAGGAGCGAGTGCGCCTGCACGGCGAGTTCCTGCACGGCCGCCCGCGACTCGTCGGACAACCGCGCGGGCGCGAAGAAGTCGGTGAGACCCGCGGTGTAGCGGGCGGTGTAGTCGTAGACACCGCCTTCGGGAACGATCTCCACCGGAGGCAACGCCTCAGGACCGCCGTCGCGCTCGACGACCGCCACTGCCACCTCCACGCCGTCCACGAACTGCTCGGCCAGCACGGTGTCGCCGTAGGCGAAACAGCCCACCATGGCGGCGGGCAGCTCGGCCGCGTCGTGTACGACCTGAGCGCCGAGAGCCGAGCCGCCCTGGTCGGGCTTGAGGATCAACGGGAGACCGAGCCGTTCGACCATCGCGTCGAGCACGGGCTGCGCGCCGAGCTCGCGGAAGGTGCTGTGCGGCAGCGACACCCATCGCGGCGTGCTGAAGCCGGCATTCTCCACCAGCGCCTTGGCGATCGGCTTGTCCCAGGCCTTGCGGCAACCCCGGGAGCTGGTCCCGACGTACGGCACCCCGAGCATCTCCAGAATGGTCTGCACCGAGCCGTTCTCCCCCGCCCCGCCGTGCAGGGCGACGACGGCGGCGTCCGGGCGTTCGTTCTGCAGTCGTTCGAGCAGACCGGAGTCGGTGTCCCACTCGTGCACCGTCAGACCCTGGTCCCGCAACGCCACGGACAGTCTGCGGCCCGACCGCAACGAGACGTCTCGCTCGTGTGACAGTCCGCCTGCGAGAACGGCGACAGTACCCTCGGCCAACGGGGTCTCCTCGTGATGTTCGATCGGGTGGGGCGAAGGACGCGCGCGGCCGGGCCGCTTGCGGCGTCAGGCCGTGTCGGGGCTCGGGAACTGCGGACCGGACACGGCGCGGGTGGTCACGCTACCGAACGTGCGCATGAGCTCCATTTCGGACTCCAGCACTCCGGCGAGCCGACGGACGCCCTCACGGATGCGCTCCGGCGTCGGGTAGCAGTACGACAGGCGCATCTGCCTGCTGCCGAAGCCGTCGGCGTAGAAGCCGGTGCCGGAGGCGTAGGCGACCCGCGCGGTCACCGCCCTGGGCAGCATGGCCTTCGTGTCGACGCCTTCGGGCACCGTGACCCACACGTAGAAGCCGCCCTCGGGCCGGGTCCACGTGCAGCCTGCGGGCAGGTGCTGCTCCAGCGCGGACAGCATCGCGTCGCGGCGTTCACGGTAGTTCTCGCGGAAGGTCTTGATCTGCCCCTTCCAGTCGTGGGTTTCGAGATAACGCGACACCACGAGCTGGTTGAGCGTCGGCGGGCAGAGCGTGGCCGACTCGGCGGCGAGCACGAGCTTCTCGCGCACCGCGTGCGGGGCGAGCACCCAGCCGACGCGCAGACCCGACGCGAAGGTCTTCGAGAACGAACCGAGGTAGACGACGTTCTCGGGCGCGAGCGAGTGCAGCGACGGATAGGTCTGACCGTCGAATCCCAGCAGCCCGTACGGGTTGTCCTCGACGATGAGGACGTCGTGTTCGGCGCAGATCTCGACGATCTCCGCGCGGCGTTCGACCGAGAGCGTCACGCCGGCGGGGTTGTGGAAGTTCGGGATCGTGTACAGGAACTTGACCCGCTGACCGCGCTTCGCGGCCTGCGCGAGTGCCTCCCGGAGGTTCTCGGGCACCAGGCCGTCGTCGTCCATGGCGACGTGCACGACGTTGGCCTGGTAGGCGGCGAACGAACCGAGCGCGCCGACGTACGACGGCCCCTCGGCGATCACGACGTCACCGGGGTCGCAGAACAGTCGGGTCACCATGTCGAGGCCCATCTGCGAGCCGACGGTGACCACGACGTCGTCAGGATGCGCGGTGATGCCCTCCATGGCCATCACCTCGCAGATCTGCTCCCGCAACACGGGGACGCCCTGCGCGGAGCCGTACTGCAGCGCCACGAGTCCGTCCTCGGCCACGACCTCCGCCATCTGCGTCGACAGCGAGTCGAGCGGCAGGGCCGCGAGGTTGGGCATGCCGCCCGCCAGGGAGACGACCTCGGGTCGACTGGCCACCGCGAAGAGCGCTCGAATCTCGGACGCGGTCATGCCTGCGGTGCGCGCGGCGTACCGGTCGAGGTGCGGATCGAGGTTCTGCCGACTGGGCGTGGAGCCCGGCCGTGCCGGCTGCGGCGGCTGGGAGGAAGTCATGGACACATCGCTTCCGCTTCGTGACGAAGCACGTCGATCGGGGCATCCCTGCTCAAGGCGTGTCCCTGGAGTGTAACTTCAGTCCCTCGTCGTACTCCGGTCTTGGCGGGGCTTCTCACAGACCCATATGCTCGGGCGGGGCTTACGGCGTCGACACTCGGGTCACGCCTCGGTCACAGGCGAGTCATCTCATTCGTGGGGGAGGTTCGGTGCCGCGACGGGTCGTGGGCGTCACGCTGGACAACCTGGAGCAGCTGCCGCACCGGTGCAGGCGCTGCGTGTACTGGGAGGTCCCTCCGCACTTGCGGGAGCAGGTGGAGCAGTTCGGCGAGACCGAGGTCGAGAAGGAAGCCTGGGTGTCGTCGGTGCTGCTCGAATGGGGTTCGTGCGGCCGGATCGTGTACAGCGGTGACATCCCGGTGGGCTTCGTGCTCTACGCGCCGCCGAACGCCGTCCCCCGGGCACAGGCTTTCCCGACGTCGCCGCCCAGCGCGGACGCCGTGCTGCTCACCGCGTTCTACGTGCTGCCCGAGTTCCGTGGGAGCGGCCTCGGCCGTGCGCTGGTGCAGGCCGTCGTCGCCGACCTGACCAGTCGCGGGGTGCGGGCCATCGAGGCGTTCGGTGACGCCAGCGAGGCCGAGGAGTCGGGCGACGAGCACGTGTGCGTGGTGCCCGCGGCTTTCCTGCGTAGTGTGGGGTTCAAGACCGTGCGACCGCACCCGCGGTGGCCGAGGCTGCGGATGGAGCTTCGCTCGGGTATCTCCTGGAAGGCCGACGTCGAGGCCGCGCTGGAGAAGCTGCTGGGGCAGGTCAGCATCACCACGGCCGAGTCGAGCGCGACGCGCGCCTAGGACAGCGAACAGCACACAACCTGTGGATAACTGGTCGAGTTATCCACAGGTTGTGCACAGGTTGCTGCGATGTGCGGGCGGCAGCCCCCCGGTCACTCCGCCTTGAGCAGTTCGTGAGCCAGGACGTCCGCGAACGTGAAGGTGCCCGTGGGCTGGTCGTTCTCGCCGAGCAGGTAGAGCCGCTTCACCGCGATGAGAATGCCCTCGGCGACCACGTCGCGGAACGCCGGGTCCGACATCCGCGCACGGTCCTCCGGGTTGGTCAGGTAGCCGATCTCGACCCGCACCGCCGGGCAGCGGGTGCGCGTGAAGATGTCCCACGTCTTCGGGTGCGTTCGGCAGTCGAGCAGCCCCGTGCGGGCGGCCAGTTCCCGCTGGATGTAGCCCGCCAGCAACTCTCCCACCGTCGACGTCGTGCCGTTGCCCGTGCCGAAGTGGAAGCTGGCGACGCCCTGGGCCCTCGGGGACCGATTCCCGTCGCAGTGCAACGAGAGGAACAGGTCCGCGCCCGCGTCGTTGGCGAACTGGGCGCGCTGCACCTCCGACGGACTGTGGTCGGGGCCGCGAGAGATGAGGGCTTCCATGCCGGTGGCTTTCATCCGACCTTCGAGTCGACGGGCCAGGTCCCAGGCCACGGCCGACTCGTGCACGCCGTCCACCGACACCCCGAGGTCGGGACCACCGTGACCCGGGTCGATGACGATGCGCTTGCCACGCAATCGCGGGCCGGACCTGCGAAGGTGCTCCTGTTCCCGCAGGAACACCGGCCGGCCACCACGCGCGCGCGGCGACAGTTGCCGCAACGCCCGCACGGTCGCCGGACCACAGATGCCGTCCACCACCAGCCCGTAGTCGCGCTGGAAGTTCTTCAACGCTCGCTCGGTCTGCGGCCCGAACCCGCCGTCGGGTCGTCCGGCGTCGTAGCCCAGCTCCGTCAACCGCTCCTGCAGAGCGAACACGTCGTCCCCGTGCACCGGCGACGACACCAGGTACGCCAGCGGCCTGCTGCCGAGGTGGTAGGTCGAACCGCGCAGCGCCCGGTAGGTGGCCGGGCCGACCACCCCGTCCGTGATGAGCCCGCGTTGCTGTTGGAACGCGCGAACGGCGTGTTCGACCGCCTGATCGAACGTGGAGCCGTGTCCGTTCGCCTGGTCGTTGCGCGGAAGGAGCTCCAGCGCCGACAGCATGGACCTGATCTCGGCGACTTCCGGTCCGGTGTCGCCGCGGCGGAGTACCCGCATGCACTCCTCGCTATTCGTTGGGCACCAAGTGCTCTCGTGGTTGTGCAGATGTCATGGGCCGGGGGCCTGTCCACACCTATTGTGCCGTGCGAACGGAGCGTGAGGACGAAGGGCTACATCGCCGCTTAACCCACACGGATGGCCCAACGAAAGAAAACCCGGGAGCGCCACTGGATGGGCGCATCCCGGGTTCGAACCTTCGTGACGAGTCGCTTTACTGGAGCACGTCCGCGAGGTCGTTGAGCAGCGCTGCCTTCGGCTTCGCGCCCACGATCTGCTTCACCGGCTTGCCGTTCTGGAAGAGGATCATGGTGGGGATGGACATGACCTGGTAGTCCCTGGCCGTGTTCGGGTTGGCGTCCGTGTCGAGCTTGGCGATCCGGATCTTGTCGCCGTGCTCGGCCGCGATCTCCTCCAGCACCGGCGCGACCATCTTGCACGGTCCGCACCACGTCGCCCAGAAGTCCACGAGCACCGGCTTGTCGTGGGTGAGGACCTCGTCGGCGAAGTTCGTGTCGGTCACCTGAACGGTGTGCGTCATCATCTCTCCT
Source organism: Saccharomonospora sp. NB11 (assembly GCF_015910535.1). Classification (GTDB taxonomy): domain Bacteria; phylum Actinomycetota; class Actinomycetes; order Mycobacteriales; family Pseudonocardiaceae; genus Saccharomonospora. The sequence continues at coordinate 238,111 of NZ_JACBJG010000003.1, forward strand.
GTCGTGGTTCGACCGTGAAGGTCAGTTCGCGCGAGCGGCGTAACCACCGCCCACGAGTTCGGTGCTTTCGTGTGCCTGGGGGACGTCGGCGTGCTCGGCGAGCCAGCGTTCCGCGTCGATCGCGGCCGAGCAACCGGAGCCCGCGGCCGTGATGGCCTGGCGGTAGGTGCGGTCAACCAGATCGCCTGCGGCGAAGACGCCGTCGACGTCGGTGTAGGAGCTGCGGCCCTTGGTGACGACGTAGCCGTCCTCGTCGAGCTCCACCTGTCCGCGAACGAGTTCGCTGCGGGGGTCGTGGCCGATCGCGAGGAAGAACCCGGTCACGTCCAGGGTGGATTCCTCACCGGTCACGGTGTCCCGGAGCTTGACACCGCTCACCTTGCCGTCGCCGAGCACCTCGGTGACCTGCGAGTTGAGCTTCCACTTGATCTTCTCGTTGGCGCGGGCGCGTTCGAGCATGATCTTCGAGGCTCGGAACTCGTCCCGGCGGTGGATGATCGTGACGCTGCGCGCGAACTTGGTGAGGAAGGTCGCCTCCTCCATCGCCGAGTCGCCGCCGCCGACCACTGCGATGTCCTGGTCGCGGAAGAAGAAGCCGTCGCACGTGGCGCAGGACGAGACACCGTGCCCCAGCAGCTCCTGCTCACCCGGAACGTAGAGGTAGCGTGGCGCGGCACCCATCGCGAGGATCACCGCGCGAGCGGCGTACCGCTTGCCGTGGGCCGTCACGTACTTCACGGGGCCGGACAGGTCGAGTTCCTCGACGTCCTCCTGCCGCAGCTCGGCGCCGAAGACCTTCGCCTGCTCCCTCATCTCCTCCATGAGGTCGGGACCCTGGATTCCGGATCGGAAGCCGGGGTAGTTCTCGACCTCGGTCGTGGTCATCAGCGCACCGCCGTACTGCGTGCCCTCGAACACCAACGGTTCGAGCTGCGCGCGGGCCGCGTACACCGCGGCCGTGTACCCAGCGGGGCCCGACCCCACGATGATGAGGTTCCGGATGTCTTCGCTCACCTGCGCCCTCCGCATCACGCGCCGGGTCCTGGACGGACCGCGCGTCGGATCACTGCCTACTCACCCTGGTCAACAGCATCGTAGGCGTGCCTGTTCCCGAGGCGTCGTGTGGCAGAGGGCGCAGCCGGGACGTTCAGCCCTGGTGGCCGACCGTCTCGTCCATGAGCAGTCCGGGATTGTCGGCACCGCAGTCCGGAGCGAGGGCCATCAGGCGCAGTTGCCCCTTCTGTCCCGTGGTGAGCAGCACGACGAGGGCGTCCTCGCCATCCACGGTCACCGGTCGGAACCCGACGGGTTGCACGGCGGGATCGACGCCGTTGGCCTCCAGACACGCGTCGAGCCGGGCCTCGTTGTCCAACGGGCCGAAGTCGCGGACCCCGCTGATGTCACCGATGGCGGCCGAGACGTTGCCGCTGTCGACGGCCAACGGCGGCGTGCTGCCGGCCCCGGACGACGGTTCCGGTTGCGCGAGGTTCTCCGAGCCCTTCTCGCCGCCGGTCCCCGGGACGACGACGAGCACGGCCGCGACGACGGCCGCCGCGGCGGTCAGCAGCCCGGCACCCCAGCCCAGGCGCTTGTTGCGGCGGGCGCGGGCGGCGTCGAGGCTCACGACGTTCGACGGCGGTGGTGTCTGCGGTGCCGGTGGTGCCTGTGGCGGAGCCGGTGCGGGGGCGGCCGCCGGTGGCAGCGACTGTCGCTCCCGTTCCAGAGCCGCGTCGATGCGGGCGGCGACGTCGGCGGGCATCGGCGTGACGTCCAACTCGGCGAAGCCGGAGAGGTCGGACGTGGTGGACTCGAGGGCGTCGATGACGGCCCGGGCCTCCGGGTCCGCGTTCACCCGAGGCCACAGATCGGCCGCGTCCTGCTCGTCCAGAACTCCTGCGTGCAGGTCGGCGAGCACGTCGACAGACCATGGGGGGCCGACGGTCCCGCCACGCCCCCTGCTCATGTCCGTCATCGTCCCTCCCCGTGTTTGCTTTCGTGAGTTGGGACGTCACCCTGAATGCTCGGGTTCCGTAGATGACCAAGAAGTTTTGCCAGTTTCGCCCGTCCGCGGGCGCACCTGCTCTTCACCGTCCCCTGCGCGATACCCAGCATCTGTGCCGTCTCCGCGACGGAGTACCCCTCCACGTCCACCAACACGATGGGTACCCGCTGCTCTTCCGGCAACTGGTCGAGCGCCTCCTTGATGACCAGGCGAGTTTCGCGCTCGGACATGGAGTCGCGGGGGACGGCGGGTTCGTTGTGTGACGTGTCGGGCAGCGGGACCGTGGGCCGCGCCTGCTTGCGACGCACTCGATCGAGGCAGGCGTTGACCACGATCCGGTGCAGCCACGTCGTCACCTGGGACTCGGCCCGGAAGTTGGCGGCGGCACGGAAGGCGGAGATGAACGCGTCCTGGAGAGCGTCGGCGGCTTCCTCCGGATCACGGACCGTACGCAGGGCAACAGCCCACATCCGGTCGCGATGTCTCCGGACGAGCTCGTTGAAGGCGTGAGGATCCCCAGCCGCGTGGGCGGCTATGAGATCGGCGTCCGTGGGCGCTGCTGCGGTCACCCCGCAGAGCGTACTAAGTCGATGACCCGCCGTTCGGACGACCTCGATGGAGTCACCCGGATACCGACCGTCAGAGGGCCGTCAGGACGAACTCAGTTCACGGGCAGGAACGTCACTTCCGCGAGCCGGGACTGCAACTCGGGTTCCTCACCCGCCAGCGTCGTGATCCAGACGATGACGTACTGCCCGCTCGCCGGTTGGTCGAACTCCACCTCGGTGGTGCCGTTCTCCAACTGCGCGGTGGCCACGGTGGTGGTCTCCGCGAGACTCGGCTGGGCCGAGTCGGCGAGCCGGATCTCGACCTCCGTGCCCGGGGTGTCGGAGACGATGCGGACGGCTCCGAGTTCGAGGGACTCGTCGAAGGACGCGAGCAGGCCCACACCCGTCTTGAACACCGGGAACTGCTGTCGGTACTGATCCGTGGCCCACGCGGTGCTCTCGTCCCCGTCGACGGCGTTCGGGGCGTCGGCCACCCCGTCGCCCTCACCCTCGGGGTTGAACACCTCCACCCCGGACGGTTGCACGGGACTGCCGAGCGAGCCGCTCTGGTCGCCGCCGTCCCCCGCGTCGTCGCCGTCGTCCTCGGGGGCAGGTTGGGTGGTACTGCTCTGTTCCGCCAGGTTGACGGGAGGACCCGAGGGCGGGTCGTCGCGGAAGAAGCTGATCGCCATCATGCCGACCCAGGCGAGTGCTGCGACCGCCGCGATGACGAGCGCGCTCACGCCCAGCGCCAGCTTGCGGCGGCGGGCGGCGTCCTTGACCGGCTTCTTGGTGGTCCACACCGTGCCGTCGGGGTCGACGGCCTCCGGCTCCTTGCGGGTGCGCTCCTCCTCCGAGGCGACCTTGTCGAGGACTCGCAGGATGGCGGCACTCGTCCTGATCCCGCCCTGCCCGCCGTCGGAGACGGTCCGCACCGCGAGCGACGACATCTCGTGCGGCACCCGGGGTTCGAGCACGTGGGGCGGCACGAGCTGGCCGTTCGGGTCGCGGGGCGCGGCGGGAAGCGCGGGTGGTCCGCCCGGCAGTGCCCACCGTCCGGTGAGCAGCAGGTACAGCACCGCGCCGAGCGCCTTGACGTCGTCGCGCAGCGTGGTGGTGGGAGGCGGGGCCGGGAACGCGAGGCGAAGCTTGCCGTCCGGTGTCACCCGGAGCCGTTGCGGGTGGTCGATACCGAGCACGAGTCCCGACTGGTGGGCCCGCTCGACGGGTTCCGCGAGCGCCTGCACCATCCTGGCCGCGGTGCTCGGCGGGATGCGCTTCTCGTGGACCAGGTCGATGAGGTCGGTGCCCTTGGTCCACTCCGACACCACGATGCCGAGCAGCCCCTCGCTGGAGCTGATGCCGTTGCCGAGGGTCAGCACGTCGAGCACCTTGGCCACGCTGGGGTGCGTGAACTTCGCCGCGTGCGCCGCGCGTTCGAGCGTCCGCCGCCCCTGACGTGCGGCTTCCACGTCGGCGGGATCACCGACGAGGATGGTCAGCGCGACGTCGCGTCGCAGTTGGCCGTCGCGTGCCCTCCACAGATGGGCGCCGACGCGTTCGTCGATGCCGAACTGCGCGAGCAGCCGGTACCGGCCGTCGCCGACGACCCCGCCGGGTGCCAGCGATCCGCCGTGTGTTCGGATGCCCACTCGGTCGCCCTCCCCCTGCTGTCCCGCATCACACAGTGCCTGGGAAAAGGGTACGTGAACGACGCCGGTCGTCGTGTGGCATCCGGGCCGAGCGGGTTAACCGCGCCGGAGCAAACCGGATATCCGGCGCGTCACGGGCGCGAGTTCTTCCACCTTCAGGGCGATCAGCACGCCGAAGGACACGACGAGCCCCACGATGCCCTGCAGGATCAGGGTCACCCACGCGGTGCCGATGTCGCCGAGGAAGCTCGGGACGAGCTGCGCGATCAGGGCCGCCGCCAGCGCGCCGAGACCGCTCGCCACGACGGTGAACAGGATGACGCCGAGCACGCGCCTGCTCCGCAGGTTGCCGAGCTTCACCCACAGCCACACCTGACCCATGACGGCGCCGACCACGAAGACCAGCGAGTTCACCATCATCACGCCGAGCACGACGTTGGTGGGTTCGAGGACCGACGACGCGAGGTACAGCAGCGGGATCTTCACCGCCGTCATCACGCACATGATGAGGGTCGGCGTCCGCGAGTCCTTCATCGCGTAGAACACGCGCATCTGCAGCATCACCAGCGCGTACGGCACCAGGCCGAAGGCCGACACGGCCAGGGCCTGACCGAGTCGCTCCGCGTCCTCCACCGAGCCCTTGCCGAGCGCGAACAGGGCCACACCGATCGACGGGCCCGCCACCGCCATGACGGCCGACACCGGCATCAGCATGATCGTGGTGATCCGCGAGCCGTACGACAGGTCGCCGACGAGTTTGCGGTGGTCGTTGTCGGCCGCGGCCCGGCTCATCTTGGGCATCAGTGCGGTCAGCAGCGAGACGCCGATGACGCCGTACGGGAGCTGGAACAGCAGCCACGCGTTCGAGTAGATGGACGGACCACCGGCGGCACCACCCGTGAGCACGCGGGTGTTGACCACCATGCCGATCTGGCTGACGGCGACGTACCCGAGAATCCAGGCGGCCAGACCGCCGAACTCCTTGAGTCGTTCGTCCAGCTCGAAGCGCCAACGGAACCGGAAGCCCGAGCGACGCAGCGCGGGGACGAGGAACATCGCCTGCGCGACCATCGCCGTCAGCACGCCGACGCCGAGGACGAGCACCTGCGGATCGGTCATCTGCGTCGGCACGATCGTCGGATCGCCCGGAACCAGTGCGAAGGCGGCGATCGTCGCGAAGATGACCAAGTTGTTGATCACCGGCGCCCATTGGGCAGGGCCGAAGATCTGTTTGGCGTTGAGGATGGCCGACAGCACCGCGAACAACCCGTAGAACAGCAGGCCGGGTAGCAGCAGGTACGCGAACCACGTCGCCAGTTGCGGGTCCGCGTCACCCGTGTCGTCCATCAGCAAGCCCGTCAGCCACGGCGCGCACGCGGTGGAGACCACGGTGCCCACACCGAGCACGCTGACGGCGAGCGTCAGCAGTCGTTGGGTGTAGGCCTCGCCGCCGTCCTCGTCGTCCTGCGACCGCACGAGCAGCGGCACCACGACACTGGTCAGCACACCGCCGAGCAGCAGCTCGTTGATGATGAGCGGCAGCGTGTTGGCCACGGTGAACGAGTCGTAGAGGACGCCCAGCGTGGCGACCCACGCCAGCATGACCTTCCACGCGAAACCCGTGATGCGGCTGGTCAGCGTGGCGATGGCCATGCGACCGCTCGCCTTCGCCAGCGACGGCGCCTTCTTCTCATCGTCCTTCGGACGGTCGAGCTGGACCTCCGGGAGCCGTTCCCCGATCGGCTCCGCGGAGATGCGCGGCATCATCCGCGTCGCGAGCTCGTCGTAGGGGCGCAGGACGTCGGGGTCCGCCGCGGGCCAACGCACCCCGGGAGGGATGCCGCGTTCCCGCGGGATGAAGAGCGTGCGTTCGGAGTCCCGCGGTGGGGGCACCGGCCTCCGGCGCTGGGCCTCCTGCCGCCACGGCCTCACGGGCTGGCGGCGCGGCTGCGCTCCGCGACCGCGACGCGGTGCCACGGGAGCAGGCCCGGCGGACGGATTGCCGGGGTGTGGTCCACCCGGTGGGTTCGGTGGGTGACCACCGGCGGGCCCGTGACCCGGTCCGCGTGGCGGGGCTCCCGGAGGCGGGGCCGGAGCGGTTCCCGGAGGCGGACCGCCCTGTGGTGGCCGTCCGGCGGGGACGCCCTGTGGCGGGGACGCCGGTACGCCCGGTGCGGGGGGCGGAGCCGGGTTGCCGCCCATGCCACGGGCGCCGGGAGGTGGCGGTGTCGCGAGGTGCCGGGTCGGCGGCGGTGCGCCGTGCGGTGGCCGTCGTCCCGGCGGAGGCGGGGTGTCACCCGGCGCGGGGTACCGCGGTTGCGGACCGCTCGGTGGGCCGCCGGGGTGAGGTCCGTTGGGAGGTGGTCCGCTCCCGACCGGCCCGTGCGGAACGGGGCCGTTCGGGTGTTGTGGTGCTTGTCCCGGTCGTCGAGGAGGCACGCGCTCCGAACGCGCGGGCCCGCCCCCACGCTCGGGCGGGTTGCCCGACTGTTCGTCCAACACGTGCCCTATCCGTCGATGGTCCGCTTCGTCGATTCAGGGTAGACGGATTCGCGGCCGGACCTCAGCCCCGTTCCTCCCCCCGGGTCTTCACTCGACGGTATATCTGCCGCCCGGACAGGAAGACCAGGGCCGCGCCCGCCGTGGCCGTGAGCACGACCGTGACGACGCCGAACTCGGTCGACATGAGTTCCATGCGCGCGGTGTGCCCGAGCGTGGTGCCGGTGGGCGTGCTCAGCGAGACGTTCACCATGAACCGGCCCGACCGCAGCGTCTCGGCGGGAATGAAGCGGCTCACCCTGCTGTGTGCGGCCAACGGGGTGTCCTCGACGCGGGACGGCCGCAACCCGGGGCTGTTGGTGAGCTTGATCCGCACGGTGACCGCGACGGGGAGGTCGTTGCTCAAGGTCACCGGGAGCGGGCTGGAGCCGGACGCCAGTGACACCGGCTGCGACGGGGTGGTGACGCTGACCCGACCGGTGAGCTGGCGCACCTGGCTGACCGCGGCCTCGGTGGCCTTGCGCTGGGCGCGTTCGGTCCGCCACGACGCCGACGTCGCCCTGATCACCGCGTTGTGCAGCGGCCGGACGAGGTTCACGGGCTCGACCTGGCGGGTGGGGTCGACCGACATGGCCGCCTGGAAGTCGGCGACGGTGGACTCGACCTCCGACAGGGTGGAGACCAACGAGTCCGGCAGTGGGCGGGTCGCCGGACGCGCCGAACGTCCCGTGGTGTTCTCGGCCGGCGTGGCGTTCGCGTCGAGCAACTCGGTGACCGGCACCGGGTCGACGAGCTGCCTGCCCTGGAGTTCCGCCAGCGAGTCGAGCAGCGCGGTGAGATCGTCCCCGGTCACGTTCCAGTCGTGGGGCGGTGCCACCAGCATGGCTTTCCCGCCCGCCTCGTCCGAGAGCCCACCGCGCAGGGCGATCGCGGCCAATGCGTTCTGCGTGGCGACACGGGGCTGTTCGACCGCGCTGTTCGAGCCACGAGCCGAGGCGTGGCCGAACCCCGCCGCCACGAGCGGGTCGTAGGTGACGACGCGGACGCCCGACCCTCCGGCGGAGGTGTCGGAGCCGCCCGCGCGACCCGGGGCGGTGATCACGGTCGTCGTTCCGGCGTCGGCGACGGCGGCCACGGCGGAGGGCGTCAGGCGGCCACCGGGCCACAGCACGCCGGGCGTGGGGCCGAGGTTGAGCACGTCGAGGAACGTCGCCCCGTTGGTCACCGCCTCGCCCACGAGGTCCACCTCGGACTGCACCGTGGTCAACGACGCGAGGTCGGCGCCCGCATAGGGCGTCTCGATGACGCACTGGCCCTGAACCAGGGTCTTGAGGGCGTCGAGCCACAGGCGCGCGCTCTCGCTGCCGGTGCCCTCGACCGTGCCGGAGGACGTGCGGACGCGGTAGCCGCGCCCCATCGCGGTGACGGTCTCCAGCAGGTCGGGGTCGATGGCGTAGCAGAGCGAACCGAAGAGGGCCGCCTGACCGCGCCTGCTCTCGGCGGTCGACACCAGCGAGTGCAGTCGGCCACCGGGGGCGAGTTCGCCCGCGAGGCTGTCGTCGGCGAGCACGACAGGCCCGTCGTGCGGCGCGGAGACCACCTTCGGCTCGCGCGCGGCGATGGGCCACAACACCCCTGTCGGCGCAGGCGACCCACCCGTGGCCTCACCGAGGACGGGCAGCAGGAGGTTCACCGCCGCGAGGCGCGCGGGGGCGCCCGAGGACGGTGTGCCGTTGACGTTGAGCAGCAACGGGTACACGCCCGGCTCGGTCAACCCCAACGTCGCGGGCGAGGCGGAGATGCGGAGCCGGGCCTTCTCCCCCGGTGCGAGACCGCCGCGCACCCCGACCCACTGCGACCAGCCGGATTCCGACGCCGGAGGCTCGGCGAGGGTCTGCGACAACTGGGTCGCCGTGGACTGCCGCTGGCCCGCCTGGATCCGGCCGACGATCTCCGAGACCGGTCGCTTGCCGACGTTGGTGATCGTGGCGACGACGGTGACCTCGCTGGTGTCGGAGCGCACGAGCCGTGGGCTCAGTTCGTCGACGCGAACCCGCAGCACGTCGTTCGACTCCGCGGCGGCAGCGCTGGGCGCGGCCGGCCACGGCCATCCCCCTGACGACGTCGCCGACGTGGCGAACAGCGCCTGACCGGCGAGGAACAGCAGTGCCAGACCGAACGCGGCGAGCTTTCTCACGGCTTGCACTTCCCGTCGCACATCAGCCCATCAGTCCCCATCAGTTCGTGCGTCCTTCGCGAAGAGCTCGCGCGCCTTGCGCACCAGCTTCCGCTCGTCCGAGTAGGCGAGTCTGGAGTCGAGTTCGGCCAGCGGAACCCACGCGACCTCGGTCACCTCGACGTCCTCGTCGGAGAGCTCCCCGCCGTCGGCTTCGAGCAGGAAGTGGTGGACCGTCTTGTGGATTCGACGTTGTTCGGCGACGAACCAGTAGTCGATGGTGCCGAGCTTGCGGAGGACGTGCGCGGAAATGCCGGTCTCCTCCTTCACCTCACGCACCGCGGTCTGCTCCGTGCTCTCGCCGTCCTCGATGTGTCCCTTCGGGAGGGACCACAGCAGTCTGCCGTGCCGGTCCAGCCGTCCGATCAGCACCGCGTGACGCCGTTGTGAATCCACGACGAGGCCGCCGGCGGACGTCTCGTTCACCGTGGTCAGCCGTGTCCGGCGGCGGCGCCGGGACCGGCGTCCCGGGTTGGGGCCGCCAGAGCGACCAGCCGATCCAGGCATGCTGCGATGCTAGAGCAAACGGCACGTCGCCTACCCTGGCTTGGCGTGTCCATGTCGATCCGGCCGTGTAGTAAGGGGAACCCTTGGGCAGTCAGACCACGGTGAACGAGCGGAACAGCGAGGCGAGTGCCGCACGGCGTCTGACCGAGGCGAAGCGTAACGCCGTCGCCGAGCTGCTGCGTGTCTCCCCGATCGCCGACGAGCTCGCCTCCCGGTTCACCGACGCCGGTCACCGCTTGTACCTGGTCGGGGGAAGCGTGCGGGACGCGCTGCTGGGCAGGCTCTCCACGGACCTCGACTTCACCACCGACGCCCGGCCGGAGCAGATCCAACGCATCGTCTCCGGGTGGGCCGACGCGGTGTGGGACACCGGCATCGAGTTCGGCACGGTCGGTGCCGCGAAGAACGGGACGACGTGCGAGATCACCACGTTCCGCGCCGACAGTTACGACCGGGTCGGCCGCAACCCCGAGGTCGTGTTCGGTGACGACATCGAGGGCGACCTCGTGCGCCGCGACTTCACCGTCAACGCGATGGCCGTCGAGGTGGCCACGAAGTCGTTCGTCGACCCGCACGACGGGCTGGAGGCACTCGCCCGGCGGACGCTCGACACCCCGGCGACTCCCGAGGAGTCGTTCGCCGACGACCCGTTGCGGATGCTGCGGGCGGCCCGGTTCGTGTCCCAGCTCGGCTTCCGGCCGTCGCCTCGGGTCGTGACGGCGATGACCGAGATGGCGGGCGAACTCCGCCGGATCACCGCGGAGCGGGTGCAGGCGGAGCTGTCCAAGCTCCTCGTCGGCCGGTTCCCGCGCAAGGGCATCGAGCTGATGGTGGACACGGGGTTGGCCGAGTACGTGGTGCCGGAGGTGCCCGGCATGCGGCTGGCGATCGACGAGCACCACCAACACAAGGACGTCTACCAGCACTCGCTCACCGTGCTGGAGCAGGCGATCGACCTGGAGACGAGTCACGAGCCCACGCTGGAGCCCGACCTGGTGCTGCGGCTCGCGGCGTTGCTGCACGACATCGGCAAACCGGCCACTCGCCGATTCGAGCCGGGTGGCGGGGTCAGCTTCCATCACCACGAGGTCGTCGGCGCCAAGCTGGTGCGCAAACGTTTGCGGGCGCTGCGTTACCCCAAGGACGTCGTCAACGACGTCTCCCAGCTCGTGTTCCTCCACCTGCGGTTCCACGGCTACGGCAAGGGTGAGTGGACCGACTCGGCGGTGCGCCGGTACGTCACCGACGCCGGGCCGCTGCTGCCGAGGCTGCACAAGCTGGTGCGGGCCGACTGCACCACGCGGAACAAGCGCAAGGCCGCCGCGTTGCAGCGTTCCTACGACGACCTGGAGGCCCGGATCGCCCGCATCGCGGCCGAGGAGGATCTCGCGCGCGTTCGTCCGGACCTCGACGGCAACGAGATCATGCGCATCCTCGGTCTGAAGCCGGGGCCGCTCGTCGGCCGGGCGTGGAAGCACCTCAAGGAGCTGCGCCTGGACCGCGGGCCCCTCGACCACGACGAGGCCGTGGCCGAGTTGCGTCGCTGGGCGGCCGAGCAGGGCATCGACGTCCCCGAGTCGACCGAGAGCGAGTAGCCCCGGCGGTCACCGGGGCCGTGCGGCACTACGTGAGCGCTTCGAGGGCGCCGCTCTCGACGTGCTGGGCGATCGGACGGGGCAGCAGGTAGCCGAGTCCGCCGCCGGGCAGCGGCCCCCACGGGCGCAGCACACCCGCGAGCACGCCGATCGGCCGGACGACGCGGTAGCGGCGGCGGGCGAACTCGCGGTCCAACGTCAGCGCGGTCTGTGCGAACGGCGTGTTCTCCGGGTGCACCAGGTTGCCCGCGTCGTTACCGAACCGGTCGACGACCGCGCCGGCCGGGAGCCGCAGCAAACGCTTGCGCGTGAGGAACGGCAACGGCGGTTCACCCCGGAGTGGGAGGATCGGCCAGTCGGTCGCGTGAGCCGCCGCATCCGGTCCCTCGGCGGGTTCGGACGTCGGAGCGGCCCGGCCCGGGAACAGCAGCAGGGCGCCGACGAGTGCCTCGGCCGCTTCCTGCACCCCGGAGAAGTAGCGCGGGTCGACCGGCCCGCCGTCGGCGTGACGGGCGAGTTCCCATCCCCGGTCGGTACGGCGCAGGCACCACGCACCGTCGGCGGAGTCGCCGAGGCGGTAGGCCGTCTCCGCCACCCCGAGCTCGGTCAGGCGCTGGCGCGTCATGCGCAGCACCTCCGAGGCACGCAGCGGGCGCGGCGGCTCCTCGCCGCGGGCGACCAGCGCCACGGGGTCCGGCTTGGCGACGTCGTGGGTCGACCGCGGTGGGCGGGGAGCGCCGAGGACGTCGGCCTCCGCCGTGGCCCTGACCTGGGGCTCGACGTACGGCACGGTGAACCCGGCCGCCCTGATGTGGTCGAGCAGTTCCGGCTCCGGCGGCACGCCGTACTTGCGCAGGTAGTGGGGGACGGCCGCGGGCCAGATCCAGGTGCCGTCGGTGTGGAACGCGTCGGGCACGTTCGGCGGACCGGGCACGAAGAGGTCGGGCAACGGTCCCGGCTTGGTGTGCACGACCGGCGCCCGGTAGAGGTAGTTGAGGATGTCGCGCACCTGCTCCTGCGGCACCGGTGCGCGGTTGACCACCGGCTTCTCCCCCGGTGCGTGACCGTCGACGACGCGCGCGTGCCGGAACCGCACGTCGAGGGGCAGTCCCGCCTTCGCGGCCAGCCAGTCCGGCACGGACTGCCTCGGGTAGTACCGCAGCTCGACGTCGTAACTCGCGGCGGTCCGGCGCTCGTCGGGACCCAGTCGCCAGGCCGGTTCGTTGACGGAGTCGTAGTCGAAGTCGAAGTTCCCGGCCGAGTCGAGGGTGTAGGTGCCTTGGAACCACGTGCCCTCGTCCGGGGTGTACATCGCCGAGCGCAGTTGCGCGAAGAGCTGGCCCAGCGCGGGCGGCGCGGACAACGACACCACCACGTCGTCGGCCACGGCCTTGACTTCGAGCTCGGAGAAGTCGCCGAGCTGCCGGAACTGCGCGGCGACCCGCTGCCACCCCGCGGGGAGGAACGACCGGAGGGTCTGTCCGACCGCACGCAGCAGCACGTCGGCGTCACCGCTGCCGGGTTCGCTGCGGGGCGCGTTCTCCTCGGCGAAGTCGTGCCGTTCCTGCCAGAGGGCGGTCAGCGCGTCCGGGTCGTCGGTGGTCGTGCTGAACCCGGTGAGGCCGAGGGCGGCGGCCATGGCCTCGTCCGTGCCGTCCCAGCGGAGGGTCAGTTCGGCGTCGGTCGAGTGGGGCTCGATGCGGTACGGCTCGTCGTCGTAGAGGCAGTACGTGTGCAGGGCGAACGTCGCCGGGGCTTCCTGCGCCGGGACCACCTTCGCGGGTCTACCGTCGGCCGTCGCGTCGAAGCCCTCCGGTGCGTCCTCGCCGTCGCAGACGACGAGCAGGACGGTGTTGTCGGCGGTGGAGCGCTTGGCGTGGAAGATGCGACCGTCCCACAACGCGTACAGCGCGTCGGGTCGGTCGGCCACCTCGACTCGGTAGCGCACGGTTTCCCCCTAGGTCAGTGTGTCCCCCGTGACTTCACACGTGTTTTACCGTGCGTGGGGGTCGCGGTGTGGCAGGGCGCCGCGGATGTGAGCAACGAGTTAACCGGCACTCAACTTATCGGGCACGACGGGCACGCTTCGGTGTCGGTCTCGGTGGGCGCACGGGGGCCAACTGTCGGGTCGGCGGGTCGAGGATCGCCTTTCTGTCCTGGCCGGCTCGACGGACGACGTCCAGGACGGTGTCGGCGAGCTGCGCGGGGTCGGTCCGTTCGAAGGCGTCCGGAGCGAATTCGAGGTCGCTCAGTTCGCCGTGGGGGCCGAGAGTGGCGCGGACGAGGCCGTCGGCCGAGGTGACGGTGATCGGTGCCGTGTTGCCAGCCGTGGTCACGAGCGAGGAGCCTAACGCGTCGGTGGAAACGGTCTCCTGCGCCGACACCGCACCGCTGGTCGCGACGGCGGGTGGGATCATGGAAGGGTGAGCGCAGACGCGGAGGTGGAACCGGGGACACTGTTGGTCGCTGCCCCCACTCTGTCCGACCCCAACTTCCGTCGGACGGTGGTGTTCGTGATCGATCACCGGGACGAGGGCACCCTCGGGGTCGTGCTGAACCGGCCCAGCGAGGTACCGGTGCGTGAGGTGCTGCCGCACTGGGGTGATCACGTCGCCGAGCCGGGCTCGGTGTTCGTGGGCGGACCGGTGGAGAAGAAGACGGCGCTGTGTCTCGCGGCGTTGCGGACGGGTGAGACGGCCGCGTCGGTGCCCGGCGTGATCGCGGTGCGCGGTCCGGTGGCGCTCGTCGACCTGGATTCCGACCCCGACCTGCTGACGAACAAGGTGCGCGGTCTGCGGGTGTTCGCCGGGTACGCGGGGTGGGACGCGGGGCAGCTCGCCGGGGAGATCGACCGGGGGGACTGGCTGATCGTGCCTGCGTTGCCGGGTGACGTGCTGGCGACGCCGATGCGCGACCTGTGGGGTCACGTGCTGCGCAGGCAGGGGCTCCCGACGGCGCTGCTCGCCACGCACCCGGGGGATCTGCAGCGCAACTGAGCCTCTGATGTAACAGCACTTACGCAAGCGCTGTTACAGTGCTGCCATGACGTCTGCCCGGCCGGACTCCGACCCCACCGCACAGGAGGGCTACTGGCGGCCGTTGCGGCGGCTCCAGGAGGCCATGGACGCCGAGCTCGCGCGGCTCTACGCCGACCACGGCGTGCCCATTCGACCTCGGTACGCCCTGCCGGTGATCCGACTCGGCAGGCGCGGCCCGATGACGATCAGGCAACTCGCCTCCGCCGCCGACGTCACCCACTCCGCGATGAGCCAGACCGTCGCGACCCTCCGCAAGGACGGTCTGGTCGCCACCCGGCCCGGGCCCGACGCGCGGACCAGGCTCGTCGAGCTGACCGACGCGGGTCGCGAGCTGCTGCCGTTCCTGGAGGCCGAGTGGCGCGCCACGGAGGAGGCGATTGCCGAGCTGGACGCCGAACTGCCGTACTCGCTGGCCCGCGCCGTGCGCGACATGGAAGAGGCGCTGCGGAGGCGGTCCTTCCGGGAGCGGGTCGCCGAGCGACTCGACCGGGCCGAGGGGCGGTCGTCGTGAGCGCGCTCGACCGCGTCCTCGACGTCCGGCCGCTGCGGACCAGTCCCGGCTTCCGGCGCATCTGGGTGAGCACGACCTTCGCCTCGTTCGGCCACCAGCTCGCCCTCGTGGCGGTGCTCGCGCAGTCCTGGCAGTTGACGGGCGACCCCGTCGCGGTCGGAGCGGTCGGACTGGCTCAGGCCGTGCCGATGGTGGCCGGTGGACTCGTCGGCGGTGTGCTCGCCGACGTGTTCGACCGGCGCAGACTCGTGCTCGCGACCACCGCGGGTCAGATCGTGGCGGCCACGGGCCTCGCCGCGCAAGCGTTTGCGCACCTCGGCTCCTTCTCGCTGCTCCTGCTGCTGGTTGGCCTGCAGTCCGGGTGCGCCTCGCTGGGAGCGGCGGCCCGGCGGACGTTCTTCGCGGCGTTGCTGCCGGAGCACCAGGTGAGCGCGGGGCTCGCCCTGGCGAACATCAGCTTCCAGGCCGCGATGCTGGTCGGCCCCGCCCTCGGTGGGGTCGTCACGGCCGAGTGGGGGCCCAGCGCGTGCTACGCGGCCGACGCCGGCTGTCTCCTCGTCGCCGCCTACGGCGTGCTCCGCCTGCCCGCCATGCGACCGGCCGGGGGCACGCGTGTCCGGCCCGCGACGGTGGTGCAGGGACTCACGTACGTCGTGAGGGCCCCGGTGCTCGCGGGCGCGTTCCTCACCGACGTGTTCGCCACCGTGCTCGCCATGCCGATCGCGCTGTTCCCGGCGCTGAGCGCCGAGCGGTTCGCCGGAGACCCGAAGACGCTCGGCTGGTTCCTGTCGGCGATCGCGGTCGGTGGGCTGGCGGCGGGACTGCTGTCGGGGTCGTTCACCAAGCTCCGGCGGCTCGGCGTCGTGCAGCTCGTCGCCGCAGCGGTGTGGGGTGTGGCGTTGCTGGGCTTCGGCCTCGCGACCCCGTTGTGGCTGGCCCTCGTCTGCCTGGCGGTCGCCGGCGCGGCGGACACGGTCGCGGTGGTGTCGCGAGGGGCGCTCGTCCAGCTCGCGACCCCGGACTCGCATCGCGGCCGGGTGAGTGGGGCGGAGTTCGTCGTCGGTGCGGCCCTGCCCGATCTCGGCAACTTCCGGGCGGGCGCGGTCGCGGGCGTCACGTCCCCGGCGTTCGCCGCGGTGTCCGGCGGGCTGTTGTGCCTCGTCGGGCTCGGTGCGTTGGCGGCGGGCAACACGTCGCTGCGCCGCTTCGAGGCCGGGTCACCGACCCAGGAGCCCGACCCGGTGGGTTGAGTCCGGCTGTGTCAGCGCAGAGCAGCGCCGCCGCACCCACCGCCACCACAGGCGCACCCACCGCAGCCCGCGGGCTCCACGGGAGCGGGGATCGCGCTGGCGGCGCGGTGGCCGAGGACTCCGCCACCGGCCACGAGGACGAACACGGCGACGATCCCGAACGTCGTCGCGAGGACGGTGCCGAGGGTGTCGGGCATCGCCAGCGCGGCGACACCGGCCAGCACGCCGACCACACCCGCGGCCATGGTGGGCACCGCCGCCACGCGGTTGGCGACGCGGAACGCCTCGTCACTGCGCATGGTGGCGTCGGTCCGCACTCCCGCGCCGCGCGAACGTGGGAGCTTCTCCCGCCAACCGAGGAAGCCGCCCCAACCGACCAGGACGCCGAGTACTGCGGGAATCAACGCGAGCACGAACACGCTGTCAGGATACTGACCCCTCGGCCCGGCGGCGGGGCCCGCGGACGTGTGCTCTTGTTCACGGCCGCACCGTCGTGAGCAGGGCCGTCGGGCCGACGGCGTGACCCGGGCGGTTACCATTTGCGGGATGAAGACGGCACGTTCGCTCCTTGGCGGGCCGCGCTGACCGACTCGGTTCGCGCGGCGAAACCCCTCACGCCTTCCGGCGGAGGGGTTGTGTTGTTTCTGGAGCCGTGTGCGAAGGAAGAAGGACGATGACGGACGGCACCGAGACGAAGCCCACCCACCGCTACACGGCGGAGCTGGCGGACCGGATCGAGAAGCGCTGGCAGGACTACTGGACCGAGCACGGCACCTATCACGCGCCGAACCCGGTCGGTGAACTCGCGCGGGAGGCGGTGCCGTCGGACAAGCTCTTCGTGCAGGACATGTTCCCGTACCCGTCGGGGGCGGGGCTGCACGTCGGGCATCCGCTCGGATTCATCGGCACCGACGTCTTCGCGCGGTTCCACCGCATGAACGGCCGCAACGTGCTGCACACGATGGGGTTCGACGCCTTCGGTCTCCCCGCCGAGCAGTACGCGGTGCAGACGGGGACGCACCCGCGGACCACCACCGAGGCCAACATCGCGCGGTACCTGGAGCAGATCCGCAGGTTGGGGCTCGGTCACGACGAGCGTCGCCGGATCGCGACCACCGACGTCGAGTACTACCGGTGGACGCAGTGGATCTTCCTCCAGATCTTCAACTCCTACTACGACACCGAGCAGGACAAGGCGCGGCCGATCGCCGAGCTGGAGCGGGCCTACGCCGAGGGCAGGCGGGCCACGCCGGACGGCAGGCCGTGGGCCGAGCTGTCGCGCAAGGAGCAGCGGGAGATCATCGACTCGCACCGCCTGGTGTACCTGTCCGAGGCGCCGGTGAACTGGGCTCCCGGGCTCGGCACGGTGGTGGCCAACGAGGAGGTCACCGCGGACGGGCGGACGGAACGCGGCAACTTCCCGGTGTTCCGCCGCAACCTGCGCCAGTGGATGATGCGCATCACCGCCTACGCCGACCGGCTGATCGACGACCTCGACCGCCTCGACTGGCCCGAGAAGATCAAGACGATGCAGCGGAACTGGATCGGCCGCTCGCGCGGTGCGAACGTCCGGTTCCGCTCGGGTGAACAGACCATCGAGGTGTTCACCACGCGGCCCGACACGCTCTTCGGCGCCACGTACATGGTGCTGGCTCCGGAGCATCCGCTGGTGGATTCGCTGGTGCCCGACGCGTGGCCCGAGGGGGTCGACGAGCGGTGGACCGGGGGTGCTGCGACGCCGGCCGAGGCGGTGGCCGACTACCGGCTGCGGACGTCGCGCAAGTCGGAGCTCGATCGTCAGGAGAGCAAGGACAAGACCGGTGTGTTCACCGGCGCGTACGCCGTGAACCCCGTCAACGGCAAGCGCATCCCCGTGTTCGTGGCCGACTACGTGCTGATGGGCTACGGCACGGGCGCGATCATGGCGGTGCCCGCGCAGGACCAGCGTGACTGGGACTTCGCGCAGGCGTTCGGCCTCGACATCGTGCGGACGGTGCAGCCCGACGCCGACTTCGACGGCGAGGCGTTCACCGGCGACGGGCCCGCGATCAACTCGGCCAACGACGAGATCGACCTGAACGGCATGGGCGTCGACGACGCCAAGAACACGATCATCGCGTGGCTGGAGGAGAAGGGCCACGGCGAAGGCACCGTGCAGTACAAGCTGCGCGACTGGCTCTTCGCGCGGCAGCGCTACTGGGGCGAGCCGTTCCCGATCGTCTACGACGAGGACGGCACGCCGATCCCGCTGCCGGAAGACCAGTTGCCGGTCGTGCTGCCCGAGGTGGACGACTACTCGCCGAAGACGTTCGACCCGGAGGACGCGGACGCCGAACCCGAGCCGCCGCTGGCGAGGGCCACCGACTGGGTCGAGGTGACGCTCGACCTGGGCGACGGGCCGAAGACCTACCGCCGCGACACCAACGTGATGCCGCAGTGGGCGGGTTCGTGCTGGTACCAGCTCCGCTACATCGACCCCGAGAACGAGCAGCGGTTCGTCGACCCGGAGAACGAGCGCTACTGGATGGGCCCGAGGCCCGAGGAACACGGCCCGAACGACCCGGGTGGTCTCGACCTGTACATCGGCGGCGTCGAGCACGGCGTGCTGCACCTGCTGTACTCGCGGTTCTGGCACAAGGTGCTCTACGACCTCGGCCACGTGTCGTCGGAGGAGCCGTACCGCAGGCTCTACAACCAGGGCTACATCCAGGCCTACGCCTACACCGACTCGCGGGGCGTGTACGTCCCGGCCGACGAGGTCGAGGAGCGGGACGGCCGGTTCTTCCACGACGGCCAGGAGGTGAAGCAGGAGTACGGCAAGATGGGCAAGAGCCTGAAGAACGTCGTGACTCCCGACGAGATCGCCGACACCTACGGCGCCGACACCTTCCGCTTCTACGAGATGGCGATGGGTCCACTCGACGTGTCCCGGCCGTGGGCCACGAAGGACGTCGTGGGAGCGCAGCGGTTCCTGCAGCGGTTGTGGCGCCTCGTGGTCGACGAAGCCACGGGCGAGGTCCGGGTCGCCGACACCGAGCTGACCGAGGACGACCTGCGTCAGCTCCACCGGACGATCGCCGGGGTGCGCGAGGACTACGCCAACCTGCGGTTCAACACGGCGGGCGCGAAGCTCATCGAGCTGAACAACTACGTCACCAAGAACTACGGCACGCAGGCGGCGACCCCGCGTGGTCTGGCGGAGCCGTTGGTGCTGATGCTCGCACCGCTGTGTCCGCACGTGGCGGAGGAGCTGTGGGCGCGGCTCGGCCACGACGAGTCGCTGGTGCACGGTCCGTTCCCGGTGGCCGACGAGCGCTACCTGGTGGCCGAGACCGTCGAGTACCCGATCCAGGTCAACGGCAAGGTCCGGTCGCGCATCTCGGTGGCGGCGGACGCGGACACCGAGGCGGTGACGAAGGCGGCGTTGGCCGACGAGAAGATCGCGGCGTTGCTCGACGGAGCGGAGCCGCGCAAGGTCATCGTCGTGCCGGGGCGGTTGGTGAACGTGGTGAAGTGAGCGGGACGGGCGCCGCCGGCACCGATCACTCGGGGGGCTACGTGACCGATGCCGGCGACCCGATGCCCGTCCTCCCTCGCGGGAGTTCGGACACACCCCGCACTGTGGCGGTGGTGCCAGTGAAGAACTCCTAGTGGCGGTGTTGTGACGCACCGACACTAACTTCACCCTAACGGGTGACCTTTGAGGGGTTCCCGCCTACCTCTCGTTCCAGCGCGCGTGAAAGTTACAAATAACTCTCGCGTCCGCACAACTCTCGGACGTCGCCGTGTCGGACGGTTCTCACCGCGTTCCGGCGACCGGGCCGGGTGATCCACACCGGTCCGTCGGCGGGCCGGTCGGCTTCCGTGGCACTCTTGCTGATGTGACAGCACAGGTGCTCGTGGTCGGGTCGGCCAACGCCGATTTGATCGTGGCCGCGAAGCGTCGTCCGGCGGGAGGCGAGACCGTCCTCGGCGGCGACACCGAGGTGTTGCCCGGGGGCAAGGGAGCCAACACCGCGGTCGCGGCGGCTCGGCTCGGAGCCGACGTCGCGCTGCTCGGCGCGGTCGGCGACGACGCTCACGGCAGGTTGTTGCTCGACTCGCTCTCGACGTCCGGGGTCCGCACCGATTTCGTGCGGGTCGTCGACCGACCCACGGGACTCGCCTTCATCACCGTGACTCCCGACGGCGAGAACTCGATCCTGGTCTCCCCCGGCGCCAACAGCGCGCTCCGGCCCGAGGACGTCACGCCCGCCGTGGCCGGGGCGAGGGTCTTGGTGGTGTCCCTGGAGATTCCGCTCGACACCGTCGACGCCGCGTTCACCACGGCAGCGGCGGCCGGGGCCCGGACGATCCTCAACCTCTCCCCCGTGGCGACCGTGCCGAGGTCGACGCTCGCGGCCGTGGACGTGCTGCTCGTCAACCAGCACGAGGCCGCGTGGCTGCTCGGGGGTTCGGGGGACGCCTCGGTGGTGCGGACCTCGGAACTGTCCGCGTTGCTCGACCTGGGACCGCGGGCGGCGGTGGTCACCGCGGGCGCGCATGGTGCCGTGGTCGTCGAGCCGACCGGAACGAGCGAGGTGCCCTCGCCGCAGGTCGAGGCCGTCGACACGACCGGAGCCGGTGACGCCTTCGCCGGTGCGCTGGCGCACGCACTGGGCCGGGACGACTCCACGGACTCCCGTCCGACGTCGCTGTCCGTCGCGGTCGAGCACGCCGTTCGGGTCGCCGCGTTCTCGGTCACCCGTCGGGGTGCCCAGCCGTCCTATCCCACGTCCGCCGAACTAGGGTGATCCAGCATGCGTGAACCGCAGCTCTCCGGAGTCGGGGTCAGTCCCGGCCGCGCGAGTGGCCCCGTCGTGAAGGTCACCGAGTCGATCGAGGAACCGCCGAACACACCGGCGCCGGACGATCCTCACGCGGAGGCAGCTCGCGTCGCGCCCGCCGCGCAGGCCGTGGCCGCCCGGCTGGAGGCGACGGCGGAGCGGGCCAGTGGCGACGCGGCCGCGATCCTCACCACGACGGCGGCCATGGCCGCCGACCCGGCGTTGGTGAGCCAGGCCGAGCAGCTCGTCACCGCGCAGCGCATTCCCGCCGCCCGCGCCGTGTACGAGGCGGCCAACAACTTCGCCACCGCGTTGGCGTCCGCGGGCGGCTACATGGCCGAGCGGGTCCGCGACATGCACGACGTGCGCGACCGCATCATCGCCGAGCTACAGGGCATCGAGCCGCCCGGAGTGCCCACGCTGGAGCGGCCGAGCGTGCTCGTCGCCCGCGACCTCGCACCGGCCGATACGGCGGCGCTCGACCCCGACATGGTCCTCGCGCTCGTCACCGAGGAGGGCGGTCCCACCAGTCACACCGCGATCCTCGCCCGGTCGCTGCGCATCCCCGCCGTGGTGGCGGTGAAGAACGTCCTTTCGTTGGACGCGGAGGCGGTGGCGGTCGACGGACTCACCGGTGAGGTGCGACCCGTCGATCCTTCGGCGCCCGTGGTGACGGCGACGGACGCCGGCAACGTCGACTGGGAGGGCGTCGGTGCCACGTCCGACGGCCACCGGGTGAAGGTGCTCGCCAACGTCGGCTCGCCCGCCGACGCGCTGGCGGCCGCCGAGGCCGGGGCCGAGGGCGTCGGGCTGTTCCGTACAGAGTTCTCCTACCTCGACGCGGGCGACGAACCCACGGTCGCCGATCAGCAGGCCGCCTACACGGCGGTGCTCACCCCGTTCGCGGGCAAGTCGGTGGTCGTGCGCACGCTCGACGCCGGTGCCGACAAGCCGTTGGAGTTCCTGGCGCAGGAGGACGAGCCGAACCCGGCGCTCGGAGTGCGTGGGTTGCGAGTGGCGTTCGACCGCACGGGGGTGCTCGATCGGCAGCTCGCCGCCATCGCCGGTGCGGCGGAGGAGGCGGGTGCCGAGGTCTCCGTGATGGCGCCGATGGTGGCGACGGCCGAGGAGGCCGCGTGGTTCGCCGAACGGGTCCGGGCAGCCGGGCTGCCGAGAGCGGGCGTGATGATCGAGGTGCCGTCCGCGGCGTTGACCGCCCGCGAGGTCTTCGACGCCGTCGACTTCGTCTCGCTCGGCACCAACGACCTGGCCCAGTACACGTTCGCGGCCGACCGGCAGCTCGGTGCGGTGGCTGCCCTGAACGACCCGTGGCAACCGGCGTTGTTGCGGCTCATCGCGCTCGTCGGCGAGGCCGCGCGCGAGAAGGACAAGCCCGCGGGCGTGTGTGGTGAGGCTGCCGCCGATCCACTGCTCGCGCGGGTGCTCACGGGCCTCGGGATCACGAGCCTGTCCATGAACGCGGGATCGGTCCGCACGGTCGGCGCGAGCCTGGCGTCGGTGACGTTCGACGACTGTCGGCGGGCTGCCGAGGCCGCCCTGGCGGCACCGACGGCCGCGGACGCCCGGGTCGCCGTGGCGGAGACGCAGTAGCCGTCGCGCCTCCCAACACCGGGGCGACTAGCCGAACAGGCCCCTGCGCGGGTGCCGGACGTGCAGCGTTCCCCCGTACAGGCGTCCCGTGACGACGAACCGCGGGGTACCGACGTTGCCGCGCGTCTTGTCGTTGATGGACGACCACTTGATGTCCTGCAGTGCGTTGAGGTCGACCGCCGCGTGGTCGGGAACGACGATGTGCACCGCACCCCACTTGACGTCGAGCTCCACCTGAACGGTCTGGCTCGTGATGACGGCCTCGGTGAAGTCGAGCCGTGTCTCGGCGTACCGGTTGCGCACCACCAGGGACGCGGGCACGGTCCACTGGCCCTTGCGTACCAGGTTGGAGCCGTGTGCCCGGACCACGAGTGATTCGCCCGCGGCGTACGAGGGCGACGTCGGCGGCATGCCGGTCACCCCGCCCGCCGGGGTCCCGTACACCGCGGGGGGCGCTTCCGGGTGCGTGAGCCCGGGGAGATCGGTGAGCACGTCGTTCAGCTCACCGCGAGTGCGGGCCGCGTACGCGATGTCGGCGCGCTCGCTGAACTCGTCGAGCGTGAGCATGCCGCGGCCGATGGCCGTCTTCAGCAGCTCCACCACGTGCTCACGTTCCGCGTCGGACACTCGCAGTCCGCGCAGCCTGCGCTGTTCCGGGGTCAGGCCCGCCTCGGTGTCGTTCTGCTGCGGCTCGGCGTTGTCGTTGCTCACGACGAAAATGCTAGGTAGCCGCGGGCTTCGCGGAATCCGGTGAAACCCTGAAAGCGACCCCGGATTCCACCTGACGCCGACCTCAGGTGTCGCGGTCGAGTCCGTGCTCGATGGCGTAGCGGGCCAGCTCCACGCGATTGTGGAGTTGGAGTTTCCGCAGGGTCGACTGCACGTGGTTCTCGACCGTGCGGTGCGAGATCACGAGTCGGTCCGCGATCTGTTTCGCGGTGAGGCCCTTGGCGACGAGTCGCAGCACCTCGGTCTCCCGCTCGGTCAGTCGCGGTGGGGGCTCGCCCGCGGTGGGGGCGTCGGCCATGCGGCGGTACTCGCCGAGCACCATGCCCGCGAGTCCTGCGGTGAACACGGGGTCGCCCTCGGACGTGCGGCGCACGGCGTCCACCAGTTCCGCCACCGACGCCGACTTCACGAGGTAGCCCGACGCGCCGGCCTTCACGGCCTGGAGGACGTCGTTGTGCTCGCCGCTGGCCGACAGCACGAGCACCCGGGTGTCGGGCAGCTCGCCGGTGATCGCCCTGGTGGCGTCCACGCCGGAGGTGTTGCCGAGGTTGATGTCCATGAGCACGACGTCCGGGCGCACGGCACGGGCGATGCGCACCGCCGCGTCGGCGTCGGGTGCGGTGGCCTTGACGTCGAAGCCGTGCTCGGCGAGGTCCCTGGCGACTCCGTCACGCCAGATGGGGTGATCGTCGACGATCATCACCGACACCGTCATCGGGCTCTCCTTCCTGGTTTCGGCCGGGGAACGCGCAACTCCCATTCGGTGCCCTCGCCCGGGGCGGTCATGAGGGTGCACGTCCCGCCCAGCTCGGCGACGCGGCCTCGGATCGACTTCGCGACACCGAGGTGTCCCTCCGTGAGAGCCTGTTCGAGCCTGCCCGGCGGGATGCCGGGTCCGTCGTCTCTGACCGTCAACACGATCTCCTCCCCCAGGTCTTCGAGCAACACCCAGGCCTTCGCCGTCGGTCCCGCGTGTTTCTCCACGTTGGAGAGCGCCTCGCGGACAGCGGCCACGAGTTCGTCGACCGCGGCGGCGGGCATCGTGACCTCGCCCGCGGGTGCTGCGATCTGCACGCGCGAGGTCGACAGCAGTTGCAGTGCCGAGCGCAGGTCGGCCGTGTCGCTGTCCGAAGCCCCCGCGGGCTCGGTGGTGACCAGTGCTCGCAGCGCGATCTCCTGTTCACCTGCGAGTCGCGCCAGCTCGGCCGCCTCGCCACCCAGCTCGGAGCCACGCCGGCGGACCCGGGCGAGGACCTGCAACACGCTGTCGTGGATGGAGCGGGCCAGTCGCTCCCGTTCGGCGGTGGCGGCCTCCGTGCGCATGGCCCGTGCCAGCGCGGCCTGCGACCGGCGAGCGGTGGTGGCCGTGATTCCGATCAGCAGGCCGCTGGCGGTCAACAGGACGCCGTCCCGTGCCACGTCGAGATCGACGTCGAGGCGCGCCGCGGCAGTGCACACCGTGAGGACCAGACCTCCCACGATCCCGCCCACGGCGCCGAAACGCGCGCCTGCGGCCAGCGGGGGCACCGCAGCCCACACCGTGGTGACCAGCGGCGCGAGTTCGGCGTACTGTGCGTCCGACAGCACGAACGGCGAGGTCAGCATGATGCCGCATGTGATCAGGACGTCGAGGACCACCAACCACGGCGCGCGGCCTCGCGGCCGGACGTAGCCCAGGCTCGACACGCAGGTCCACGCCACCATGCCGGCGAACGCGGTCCAGGCCAGCCAGGGACGGACGTAGCCGTCGAGGTGCACGAGCAGAGCACCGAGTGCGAAGCCGAGGGTCACCCAACGCAGGACGACGGTGCCGTACCAGATCGGTGTCACCGGGTCCCGCAACGACGGGGAGGTGCTCATACCGGGTCGGGCTCCCGCCGGGTGCCGTCGGAGACCTCCGGGGTGTCGTCGGTGTCGTCACCACGAGAGGCGTCGTCCGAGCGGTGGGGCTGTTCTGCCTGCGGTTCCCGGTCGTGGAGCAGCGACTTGATGCCCGAGTTCAACACCGCCAGCAGCGGCACGGACAGCAACGCGCCCGGGATTCCCGCCGTCGTCATGCCCGCCGTGATGGCGAGGATGACGGCGAGTGGGTGCAACCGGACGGCCCGGCCCAACAACAGTGGCTGCAGCACGTGGCTTTCGAGCTGCATCACGCCCACCACGATGGCGAGCACCACGAGCGCGGTCACGAACCCGTTGGTCACGAGCGCCACCAGCACGGCGACCGCACCGGTCACCACCGCGCCGACGATGGGGATGAACGCGCCGAGGAACACCAGCGTCGCCAGCGGGAACACGAGGGGAACACCGACGATCCACAGGCCGATACCGATGCCGACGCCGTCCACCACCGCGACCGCCGCGGTGGCCCGGACGTAGCTGACGAGCGAGGCGAAGCCCCGACGACCGGCGCGGTCGAATCGGCTGCGTGCGAACTCCGGGATGCCTCGCGTGAGGAACTCCCAGATCTCCTCACCGTTCACCAGGAAGAAGATCAGCACGAAGAGGGTGAGCAGGAAGCCGGTCAGGATCTCGCCGACGGTCCCCGCGGTGGTGAGCGCGCTGTCGGCGATGGACGCCTGGTTCTTCTGCAGGAACTCGACCGCGTTGTTGACGAAGTCGACGATCTGGGTCTCGCGCAGGTGCAGCGGCCCGTTGATCAGCCAGTCCTTGACCTGGTCGAGGCTTCGGTTGAGCTGGTTCTGCAGTTCGGGCAGGCCGCTCGTGAACTCGGTGATGACGAAGGTGAGCAGGCCGCCCAGCACGCCGAGCCCGCCGATGAGCACCACGGCTGCGGCGAGCGGTCTCGGCATGAGCGCGCTCAGGCCGAGGACGGCGGGCCCGAGCAGCGCCGCGAGCAGCAGCGCGATGGCCACCGGAACGACGACGAACGACAGGTATCCGACGATCCACACGACCACGTAGAGCGCGGCCATGACGACGAGGAAACGCCACGACAGCGCCGCGGTCACCCGTAGCGACTTGGGCACCAGATAGGTGACGTCCGCGTCCGTGGACAGCACCGATTTCCTGCGTTCTCCGGGGCCGTGACGGCCCCCGTCCCCGTGTTCCGACTCCCTCACGAGGCCACCGTATCGGGTCCGGCGGTGATGATCAGGATGCCTCGCTGCCCGACACGCGGGTCAGTCGAGTTGGAGTGAGCGCTTCGCCAGCCCGTACCAGTAGCCGTCGATCACGGTGCGCGGTGCGGGCCCGGTGGACTGGGCGCCCAACGCGACGAACAGCGGGGCGAAGTGTTCGGTCCTCGGGTGGGCGAGGGCGGCCGCCGGGGCCTTGTTCTCGAAGTCGAGGACGGCGTCCACGTCGCCCGCTGCCAACACCTCGGCACCCCAGTGATCGAACTCCGCCGACCACGAGGGAGGGGGACCGTCGACCCCGGTACGCATCGCGCTGAGGTTGTGGGTGAAGAATCCGCTGCCGATCAAGAGCACTCCCTCGTCGCGCAGCGGCGCGAGCGTGCGACCGAAGTCGTACAGCGCCGTGGCGTCGAGCGAGGGCATCGACACCTGCAACACGGGGACGTCCGCCTGCGGGAACATCTCGACCAGCGGCACGTAGGCGCCGTGATCGAGGCCGCGGGTCGGGTCGCGGTGCACCGGGGTGCCGGTGGCGCGCACCAGCCGTTCGATCCGGTCGGCGAGCTCGGGCGCGCCCGGAGCGGGGTAGGTCACCCGGTAGTACCGCTCGGGGAAACCCCAGAAGTCGTGGAGCAACGGCACCGTGGTCGTGGCACCG
This sequence comes from Saccharomonospora sp. NB11, assembly GCF_015910535.1. Taxonomy (GTDB): domain Bacteria; phylum Actinomycetota; class Actinomycetes; order Mycobacteriales; family Pseudonocardiaceae; genus Saccharomonospora. The sequence goes on from NZ_JACBJG010000003.1 coordinate 264,871, forward strand.
ATGGTGACCGGAGCCTCCTCCCAGTGCGCCGAGACGACGAGGATCGCCTTCGGGCGGGGGAGGTCGGCGGCCCAGGTCGCCAACTGCCGGGTCCACGTGACGTCGTCGGCGAGTGGTGGTGCGCCGTGGCTGAGGTACAGGACGGGCATGCGGTCGGCCATGGCTCCAGCTCCATTAGGTTGAAACTTCAACCATCAGAATAGCGGGGCGCGCGTGCCGAAACCAGCGACGCGGGTGTGCCTACCATGAGGAATGGTCGGGAACATCCTGATCTACCTCGGAGTCGTGGTGGCCCCCACCGCGTTGTTCGTCGCGATCACATCGGTGCCGCGGATCGTCGCCGCTGTCCGTGCCCGCCGCGCGCGTCCGCCCGTGCCGACCCGGCCACCTCTCGAAAAGCTGGCCGCGGACCTGCGCCGGGTCCGCAGGACGCTCGTCCACTTCGGGTCCGGAACGCCTCTCGTCCGGCGCAGGGCCGCGACCGCCGCCTACGACAGCCTGCTCGTCCAGACGTGCGCGTCCGTCGGTGTCCCACATCGCCTCGACGAGATCGACGAGGGCTTCGAGCGGGACGTCGAACGGCTGCGGGTGGAGCAGGCACTGCGTGACGCCGGGATCGTGCTCGACTGAGGGCCGCTCACCGTTCGGCGCGCGCCGTCCGGTTGTCGTACTTCCGCTTCGCGAACGCGTGCGCCTCCGTAAGCAGCGGGTGCAGGCGTTCGACCGTCGCGGGGCTCGGGTTCACCACGGCCACCCAGTGCTGCGAGGCGTAGAACGGGTGCGGCATGAGCACGTCCCGTGCCGTGTAGTCGACGCCGGTCCGCAGCACGCCCTCGTCGTCGCGCTCGGTGGGCGCGGGCCCGAACCGTTCGACGTAGCTCGCCTTGGTAAGCCCGATGTTGAGCCGGTACGCGCCGTCGGCCGCCAGTTGCGACACGGTCTCGCCGTGATCGCCCGTCACGATCGTCGCGAACGGCAGCGTGCGGGCGATGTCGACGTCGCCGTCAAACCCGTAGAAGAAGAACGTGTCTCCCTCGTGCTCGACGCTGTGGACACCGTCGTAGGAGCCGACGAGGCGCACCAGCTCTTCTGCGGTCATGACCAGTCCTTCCGAGAGGCGAAATGTTCTCTCTTTCGAGCGTGTCATTGAACCGCTTTGTGAGACTTCGCCCGGGAAACCCGCAGGACGATGGCCGAGAAGTCTCAATCAGCCGGGTGACCTCAGTCGTGGGCGAGGTCGGTGAACCGGCTGTAGTGGAGCTGGTGGGCGACGCTGATGGTGCTGGTCGGACCCGCACGGTGCTTGGCGAGAATCAGGTCGGCCTCGCCCGCCCTCGGGTCGTCGCGCTCCCAGGCGTCGGGGCGGTGGATGAGCATGACCATGTCGGCGTCCTGCTCCAGCGAGCCACTTTCCCGCAGGTCGGCGAGCATCGGGCGCTTGTCGGTGCGCTGTTCGGGACCACGGTTCAACTGACTGATCGCCACCACCGGCACTTCGAGTTCCTTGGCGAGCAACTTCAGTTGCCGGGAGAACTCCGAGACTTCCTGTTGGCGTGACTCGACGCGCTTGCCGGAGGTCATCAGCTGCATGTAGTCGACGATGATCAGCTTCAGGTCGTTGCGCTGCTTGAGCCTTCGCGCCTTCGCCCGGATCTCCATCATCGTCAGGTTCGGCGAGTCGTCGATGAACAGCGGCGCCTCGCTGATCTCGCTCATCCGCCTGGCCAGCCGGGTCCAGTCGTCGTCGGTCATGCGGCCACCACGCATGTCGGCGAGTCGGATCTTCGCCTCCGCCGACAGCATGCGCATGACGATCTCGGTGCGACTCATCTCCAGAGAGAAGATGGCGCTGGTCATGCCGTGCTTGATGGAGCAGGACCGGGCGAAGTCGAGCCCGAGCGTCGACTTGCCGACACCGGGGCGGGCGGCGATGATGATCATTTGGCCGGGGTGGAGCCCGTTCGTGACCTCGTCGAGGTCGGCGAAGCCCGTGGGGATGCCCTGTGACACGCCGCCCCGGGAGGCGATGGCGTCGATCTCGTCCATCGTCGGCTGGAGCAGTTCCTCCAGCGCGACGTAGTCCTCGCTGGTGCGCCGTTCGGTGACCTCGTAGATCGCGGCCTGGGCCCGGTCGACGACCTCGTTGATGTCGCCGCCGTCGTTGTTGTCGGCGCCGTAGCCGTACTGCACGATGCGGGTGCCGGCCTCGACGAGCCTTCGGAGAATGGCCTTCTCCGCGACGATCCGCGCGTAGTACCCGGCGTTGGCGGCCGTGGGCACGGTGGCGATCAGCGTGTGGAGGTAGGGAGCCCCACCCACGCGAGCCAGCTCGCCGCGTCGCTCCAGCTCCGCCGACACCGTGATGGGGTCGGCCGGCTCGCCCCGCCCGTAGAGGTCGAGGATGCAGTCGTAGACGGCCTGGTGCGCGGGACGGTAGAAGTCGCCGGGGCGCAACACCTCGACGACGTCGGCGATCGCGTCCTTGGAGAGCAGCATCCCACCGAGCACCGACTGCTCCGCCGCGATGTCCTGGGGCGGCTGGCGCTCGAACCCACCGGTCTCAGCGGTGAACGCGGGACTCCGGTCGTCGGTGATCGCCACTGGTGCAGGCACCTCCTGAAAGGTCGACAGAGGGTCGAACACCCGTTCGACTGGCTGGGTCAGGACGGCGTGCGGGAGGGCGGGTCACGCGACCCGCGTTCGGCGCGTCCGCAGGCACGCTAGATCGCTCGGTCGGACCATGGCAATCCAGCCTGTGGATGCACCTGTGGATAACTTGGGGAAGACTGGCCCCAATCAACCACAGGCCTGTGGATAACTGTGGATAACCTGGGGACAAGTCGTGTCCGGTTTCAGAAAACCGCAGGTCAAACCCTGTGGATAACCTGTGGAAAACTTTGTGGGGAAAACTTCGGCGTGTCGTGGGAAACACGCCCCTCGGCGTGTCGCGGCCCGGGGCCGAACCGGACCCCGGGCCGTGGTTGTGGACAACGTGACCCAGCGTTCAGTCACTGCACGGTGGGCTGAACGGGCGGGGAGAAATCAGGTGAGAGGCAGGCGGCTCTGTGCGTTGCGTAGCCGCTCGGCGAGGACGTGCGGAGTGGCCGGAGTGAACGCGATGGCCGGTTCTCCGCTGCCGGGCACCTCTTCGGTGAGCCACCGACCTTCCGTGGTGTCGATGTAGTTCACCGGCCGCTCGACGCGTTCCCGCCTGCCGTTGCGGTTCCGTCCCGCCACGTACAGGCTGCCCCCGCCCAACCTCGGCAAGGCGAGGATGCGGCGGATCTCCCCGGCGGCCTCCGCGGTCGGACTACGCCGACCGTTCGACATCACGGAGAAGTTCTCGCCGTCGAACTCCCGCCGTGCGCCGTCGCCGGAGATCACGCTCTTGGGCACGTTCACGGGCTGACCGCGGCCGGGACCGAGGTTGGGAAGCTGGGCGATGAAGTTCTCCAACAGCTCGTGGGGATGCACGGAGCCGAGCGCCACCACGTCCGCGTCCGAGTGCCTCACCAGCACGAACGCCGTACCCGAACCGCTACCGGCCAGGACGGTGTAGTTCACCGCCTGGTTCTCGATGCCGCCGTTGATCCAGGCGTAGTACTCCAACGCGGGCCGGGCGATGGCCTCGACGGTCGCCTGCAACGCGGGGTGCACGGCGCGGCCGTCGTGCAGACCGATGCCGGCCAGCTCGGCGTCGGCTCGCTGGTCGCTCAGCCTTCTGGCCTTCTCGTCCTCCCACGTCGGCGTGCTCGCGAGCACGGTGTGGGGTTCGGCGCCGATGCGGCGAATGAGGGCGAGCATGGTGGACGTGGACATGCTCACCTGCTGTTCCAGCACGGTGGTTCCCCGCTCTTTCTCCGGAACCCGGTGCGGTTCGCACTCACGCGGACCGCACCGGGCCAGGTCGAACTAGGTAGAACTTCGAGGGCCGGGGTCGGCGCTCGGTGTGACGGTGTGGGACGCGTCCCGACGTCGCCAGGACGCGAACTACTCGCCGATGACCGGCGGCGCCGTGAGCTCGTCGCTGCCGAACAGCGAGTCGCCGTCCTCCTCGACCAGGTACTTCGTCTGGTGTTCCTCGTCCTCGGAGCCCTGGCCCCGGGCACCGGCTCCGCCCATGGCACCCATCGGCATGCCGCCCATGCCTCGCGCTCCCGCCGCTGCCGCGCCGCCCATCGCGGCGCGTCCGGCGGCGGCTGCACCCGCGCCGGCACCGGGCGCAGCGGCACCGGTCGACGCACCAGGGGAGTTCGGGCCGAGCGGGCCGGGCATCGTACCGAGGCCACCGCCGCCGCTGACGGGGGTGCCACCGCCGCCGCCGCCGAGGTGGGTGGTCGGAGGGGTACCGCCCGGAAGGGTGTTGGGCTGACCACCGCCAGGCCCGATGGGCAGCTTCTTGTCGGGGGTGAAGTTCGAGGCGCTCGTGCCGTCGTCCCACTGGCCGGGGGTGTAGATGCTGCCCGGACCACCCGGGCCGCCGATCCCACCCGGCCCGACACCGCCGGGGTTCGTGCCGCCGGGATATGTGCCACCGGGGTACGGACCCACGGGCACGGCGGTGCCGGTGCCGGTTCCCGTACCACCACCGGTGCCACCGGGGTAGTTCCCGCCCGGGTAGCTGCCACCTGGGATACCACCGGGGCTGACGCTGCCGGGGCTCCCGCCGGGGTAGTTGCCGCCACCACCGGTCCCGCCGTTGCCGCCACCGCCGGTGCCGCCGCCACCGCCGTTGCCGCCGCCGCCGGAGTCCGAGCCGGAGCCGTCGACCTCGACCTCACCGAACTCGCCGTCGACGACGGTGTAGTGCGGCATCTGCTGGCCGTTGGCGTTGCTCACCGAGTAGTAGGCGTTGTAGGCCTCGACGTTGGCCTGCGCCATCTGGTTGTACTGCTGGATCGCCCGGTCGGTGTCGGTCGTCCACGGCGTGATGTCGTTGAGGAAGTTGCTCTCCGGCGGCTTCGCGGGCACCGGCTGGACCTGCGAGAGCACCGTGTTGTAGGCGTCGAGCTGCGAGGCCATGGTGTTGTCGCTCGAGTGCAGCTTGCCCTCGGAGTCCTGCAGCCACTGCTTCAGCGGGTGCGCGCCCGCCTTCGCGGCCTCGGCCGAGTCGCCCTGCCACGCCTCGTCCATGCGCTTGGCGAGCGTGTCCATCTCACTGATGCGCTGGGCGAAGTTGCTCTTCAGCGTGCTGGCGGACTCGCGACCGGTCATCAGCGAGCTGCCGTTGTCGCCCGCGTGGAGCTGCTGGTAGATCTGGTAGGCGTCGAGCTGACGGCCACCGACGTCGGCCGAGTAGTCGCCCGCCTTCTCCTGGGTGAGAAGACCGGCGGTGCCCGCACCTGCCGCGGCGCCGACGACGATGGGAACCAGGAACAAGGGCATTGCGATTCAACCCCCCAGGGTGCTGATGGTGGCTTCGGCGACGTCGGCGGCGAAGCCGCAGGACGCGTCGGCGGAGTCCGCCGAGCCGAGGTTCGTCAGGACGTGAAGCACGGTCTCGTCGTCCACCCCGACCCAGAGGTTGCACGCGCCCGAGTCCCTGGCGTCGACGAGTCCGGAGTAGACGGCCGGGTAACCGGCGACGTCGGTCGGTTCGAAGTACGCGTTCTCGTCCTTCGCCGCGTAGACACCGGCGAGTCCGTCGGTGTTGTCGAGAGCCGTGAGATCGACGGAGTCGAGACTGTCCTCCGTCGACTTCCAACGGCAGGCCTCGCCCTCGAACTGGTCGTTCGGTCGCGTCTCGCCCTCGGTGAGGCCCAGCTCGTCGAGCTGGGCGGACGTCAACGCCGTGCACGGTTCGGACGTCAACGCCGCCGCGTCGAGCGGGTCGGACACCGTCGGAACCTCCGCGCCCGCCGAGTCCGAGGGCACGGTCGGCGCGGTGACGTCGGGCTGCCCGGTGGGAGCGGTCGGCTCCGAGTCGCCCCCGCACGCGGTGAGCACAAACGCCCCGGCGAGCAACGCGACTGCCGCGCAGGTTCGGCGTCTCATACCTCCATCACTCCCGAACCGAACTGGTTGACCGTGTCCTCCGTCTGCTCTTCGCGGGTGGTGATGCCGTCGCGGGCGTTGCGGAGCGCCTCGATGTACTTCTCCACGTACTTGATCATCCGCATGGTGGCCTCGGCGAACGCCTGCCCCGACGGATTGGCCGACGACGTGAAGTCCTGGCTCGCGGGCTCGGAGCCCGGGGGACGCACCCGCGCCATGCCCTCGGCCTGGCGGTAGTCGTCGAGAAGGTTCGAGTGGAGGTCTTCCCACTGGCTGATGACGCTGTCGATCTCCTCGCGCGAGAACCGGTAACCACCGCTGCTCGGCGCCGGAGCTCCGGCGATGGCCGGAGCGCTGACCGAGATCATCCCCCCGAGGGCCTTACCCACACTCGCGCCACCGTCTACTGCATAAACCATGCCCTGTCCCCTTCACGCCGAGCGGTGAGAAGCAGTCTGCTCAGGGCGGACGCAGCGCGCAAGCGCTCTAGCTCGCCCGTTCATTCGGACGTCATCAGGAGTGGTCGGGTTCCCGTTCTGGATCTCAAAACGGCAACGGCGGGACCCCGTGTGCAGGGTCCCGCCGTTGCCGTCGTCGAGAAAGCCGTGCCCTTACTGGGGGACGACCTCCAGCCGCACGTCCGCCGTCACGTCGGGGTGCAGGCGGGCGACGACCTGGTGCTTGCCCAGCGTCTTGATGTGCTGGCCGGTGTCGATGATCCGCTTGTCGAGCTGCGGACCACCGGCGGCGGAGATGGCACTCACGATGTCGGCCGGGGTGACGGAGCCGAAGAGCTTCTTCGAGCCCTCGGCGGCCTTGCCCTTGACCTGGATGGTGCCGAGCTTCTCCAGGGTGGAGCGGATCTCCTTGGCGTGGTCGAGGTCACGGATGCGCCGCGCCTCCTGAACCCGCCGGATGGTGCGGATGTTCTTCTCCGCGCCCTTCGTTGCCGTGATGGCGAGGCCACGCGGCAGCAGGAAGTTGCGCGCGTAGCCGTCCTTGACCTCGACGATGTCGCCGGGGCCGCCGAGGTTCGCGACGTCGGTCGTCAGGATGATCTTTGCCATGTCTGACTTCCTCCTCAGCGAGCCGTCGACGTGTAGGGCAGCAGCGCCATCTCACGCGAGTTCTTGACGGCGGTCGCGACGTCGCGCTGGTGCTGGCTGCAGTTGCCCGTGACGCGACGGGCGCGGATCTTGCCGCGGTCGGAGATGTACTTCCGCAGCATGTTGGTGTCCTTGTAGTCGATCAGCTCGGGGTGACCCTGCTTCTCGGCCTTGCAGAACACGCAGACCTTCTTCTTCGGCTTGCGAACTGGTGGCTTCGCCACGATGTACTCCTGGGGAACGTCGGTGTGGTTGGTTCGGTCGAGGCGTCAGAACGGCGGTTCGTCGGAGAAGCCGCCCCCGCCGCCCGCCGGAGGCGCGGAGCCCCACGGGTCGTCGGCCGGAGCGCTGCTGCCGCCACCGAATCCGCCGCCGCCGCTACCGCGGCTGACCTTGTTGACCTTCGCCGTGGCGTAGCGCAGGGAAGGCCCGATCTCGTCGACCTCGAGCTCGACGACCGTGCGCTTCTCGCCTTCCTTCGTCTCGAACGAGCGCTGCTTCAACCTGCCCTGAACGATGACGCGGGCGCCCCTGGTGAGGGACTCGGCGACGTTCTCGGCGGCCTGGCGCCAGATGTTGCAGCGGAGGAAGAGCGCCTCGCCGTCCTTCCACTCGCCGGTCTGCCGGTCGAAGGTACGTGGCGTGGACGCGACCGTGAAGTTCGCGACCGCGGCACCGGACGGCGTGAACCGCAGCTCAGGATCGGCGGTGAGGTTGCCGACCACAGTGATGATGGTGTCTCCGGCCATCGATTATCAGGCCTTCGCGGCGGCCTTGGCGGCCTTCTTCGCGCCACGCGGCGCGCGCTTGCGGATGACCTTGGTGCGCAGCACGGTCTCCTGGAGCGACAGCTGCCGGTCGAGCTCCTTCACCGCGTCCGAGTCGCTGACGAGGTCGAGGACGGCGTAGATGCCCTCGGCGTTCTTGGCGATCTCGTAGGCCAGGCGACGACGGCCCCACACGTCGACCTTCTCGACACTGCCACCGGACGAGCGGATGACCTGGAGGAAGTTCTCCAGTGTGGGAGCGACGGTGCGCTCGTCGAGCGACGGGTCGAGGATCACCATGACCTCGTAATGGCGTGACACAACCACTCACCTCCTACGGGCTTGAACGGTCACGGACTGTCCGTGACAGGAGGGTTGTCGGGTCGAGTCTAGCCGCGGTGTCCGACCAGGCCGTTTCCGCCCCGCCGGGAGTCGGCCGGGTTCACGCGGCGCGGCGAAGCACCCAACTGCGGACGAGGCCCGCGGTGACGGCGGCCAACGCGATCACGGCGATCAGCATCGGGAGCTGGACGGCCTGACGCAGGTCCTGCGCGGCCAGTGTGTCGGCCTGGCCCGCGTCCCGCACGTCGGCACCGCCGTGTGCGCTGTTGCCGGAGTCGTCACCCACGACGCCGTAGCGAGGGGTGGTCAGGTCGCCGGGCAGGCCGCTGCCGGGGCCGTAGCGCAGGTCCTCCGGCACCGAGATGCCCGCGCCCGGGGCTTCGGCGACCGGGATGCCGCCGTAGTCGCGGCGCTCGGCCCGGCTGTCCCCGGTGGTCTGGAGGCCCTCGTCGGGCAGGTCGGCCCGGCTTTCGCCGCCGGACGTCGGCCGGTCGCCCCCGGTGGAGCCCTTGCCCGAGCCGTCGCCCGCGTTCGGCGCCGACGTGCCCGGTGCCTGCGGCGACGAGGTCGACCCCGCCGCGTTCACGGCCTCGATCGTCAGGGAACAGGCCTCGGCGACGCGCTCGGCGATCGTGTCGAGCGTCGTCTCCTTCGTGGACTTGAGAGCCCCGAGACCGGCCTTGCCCTCCAACGCGTTGCGCACCGCCGCGCCGATCACCTCGCCGTCGACGGTGCTGGTGCGTCGGTCGGGGATGGTGCCGACCTCGATCTGCTCCTTCTCGATCTTGCGGGCCAGATGGTTGGGCCAGATCGTCAAGTGGTGGATCACGACGATGGTCCTGGCCTCCTCGGCGCCCTGCCGCACCAGCTCGGACACCGCGGAGCCGTCGACGAGCACGGTGTCGCCGACGCGTCCACCGATCACCGACGTGCAGTTGTCCGTCGTCACCGTGGCGTCGCCTGCCGAGGCCGTGCCCGCGGTCAGGACCGCCGTGCCGGCGACGGTGGCCGCCACCGCCAGAGAGGCGACGGCGCGGCGGGTCGTCCGGGCGAGAGCGGTGGAGCTGATCCGCACGTGGGTCCTCCCTCGTCGGCCGTCGCGCCGTGGTCGGCCCGACGGTGGGCCTTCATGACCGGCGCGGCCGATCGGTGTCGTTCTCCGGCTTCTTCCGGCAGAGCTGCCGTCGTGTGGACAACGACGATGACACGGGGAGGTGACGCCATGACGCACGGGTGCCGAGTGAGCTGGACTACACCGGCGGATCCCGGTGGGCGGTCAGCGCAGCAGTGCTCGACGGGCCCAGGTGTGGGCGAGCGCGGCGGACACGAGGACCAGCGACAGCACCGCGAGCAGCAGCGGGAGTCGGTCGGTGGCCGCGGCGGGCTCGGAGTCCTTCGCCGCGCGGGGCTCGTGCGGCGTCGCGCTGAAGAGGCTTCCGTCGGACGAGGACGTCGGAGGCGTGTCCAGTGCGCCGGGTGTCCGGCCGGTGCTGACTCCCCACCCGCCGCCGTCCGCGCCCGTACCGGGTGCGGTGCTCGTGGCGGAGTCGGAGGTCGGCGTCCGGTCCGAGAGCGCATTCAGATTCGTGCTCGACGGTTCCGTGTCGGTGCCCGATTCGGGTGACGTCGTATTGTCCGAATCGTTTTCGTCGAAATCACTCTCCGGGGTGTCACCCGGATCGGGATTCGATGTTTCGCCGTTCTGGGAACCCGGCCGGGTGAGTGCGTCCACCGCTCCCTTTCTCGCGTCGCACAGCAGGCCGGTCAGTGCGTCGAAAGCGCGAAGATCGAGCGTGCCGGTCAGGGAGAGCGACGCCGGTCCGTCGGTTTCCCCTTCGCCGTCGGCGCTGTCGTTCGCGTCGGTGGTCCGGACCCTCGCGTCGTCGGGGTCCCGAGCGTCCTCCTGCTTCGTTCCGGCTGCTTGGTCGGCGCACTGACCTGCGACGACAGCGTTCTTCTCCGCGGCCGCGGCCGTGCCGGGAAGGACCAGTGCCGCCGCTGCCGTCAGGGCGATGCCGGTCGAGCCGATGCGCTTGAGATGCCGATTCCCGCTGTCCATGAGCCGTGTCGTCCTCACTTCCGGGTGTGGGTCCCTGTCCCGCATTCCGTCGAATACGATCTTCGTCATTTGTCCGGGACACGGTCACGGTACTCGATTTCGCGGCCTGGGAATCGTTACTCTCGAGTGATGCAGATCGGCGCGCACGTCCGTGATGATGATCCGTTGTCGGCGGCTCGGGAACGCTCGGCCGAAACGGTGCAGTTCTTCCTCGCTGATCCACAGAGTTGGACCAAACCGCAACCGCATCCGCAGGCGGCGGAGTTGGCCGACGCGGGCGTGGAGGTCTACATCCATGCGCCGTACGTGTTGAACGTGGCGTCACTCAACAACCGCATCCGTATCCCGTCACGCAAGACCGTCACCCAGCACGCCGCCGCGGCGGCGGAGACGGGCGCGCGCGGGCTGATCGTGCACGGCGGTCACGTACGCAAGGGCGAGGACCCGGCCGAGGGGCTGGTGAACTGGCGCAAGCTCTTCCAGCGGCAGCAGGACCAGGGCGGGTTCGGCGTTCCCGTGCTCATCGAGAACACGGCGGGCGGTGAGGGGGCCATGGCTCGTGACCTGGACGTCCTCGCCAGGTTGTGGGACGAGGTCGGCGAGTTCGGCGTGGGCTTCTGCCTGGACACCTGCCACGCGTACGCCGCCGGGTGGGACCTCGCGGAGGCGGTGGAACGCGTGCGGGCGATCACGGGCCGGATCGACCTGGTGCACCTCAACAACTCCCGCGACGAGCACGGCTCGCAGCGCGACCGGCACGCGAACGTCGTCGGCGGCGACGGCACCATCGACCCGGAGTTGCTGGTCGCCGTGGCCCGTGAGGCGAAGGCCCCGGTGATCGTCGAGACTCCGCAGGATGGTCAGGGCGCCGACATCGAGTTCCTGCGGGCGAGGTTGTCGACGTGACCGTCGCCGACCCGGCGAGTGCGGCGGCGACGCACCACGACGACGTCGGCGGCACCGTCGAGCACACCGCCCGCGGGGTCGTCCACACCTGCGGCACGCACCGGATCGTGGTGCGGACGGTAGATCTCCCGCACCACGAGGACGCAGAGCAGCACCACGACGAGATCACGCACGACCACCGTGCCGAGGAACCATCCCTCGGGCAGACCCTTGTTGGAGATGCCGAGGTAGTAGAACATCCGTGGCGCCCACACCAGGGCGTCGACGAGCATCCAGCCGAGCAGCAGCCGCCACCGGGGTATCGCCAACACGGCGAGCGGGACCAGCCACAGCGAGTACTGCGGGCTCCAGACCTTGTTCGTGAGCAGGAACGCGGCCACGACGAGGAAGCACAGTTGCGCGAGCCGAGGGCGTCGGGGTGCGGCGAGACCGACGTACGCGATGCCCGCGCACAGTAGGAGGAACAGCGCACCGCTGACGGCGTTGAGCACGGTCGGAGCCTCGCCCTGGGCGAGCGGGCCGTCGAAGCCCTGCCACCCGCTGAAGTACGACACGACGTTGTACAGCGAGTCCGGATCCATGTCCCGCTGGGTGTTGAGTCGGAAGAACTCCGACCACCCGTCCCGGAGGAACACGAGGAACGGCAGGTTGATCACCAGCCAGGTGGCTCCCGCGGCCCCGGCCGCGCGAGCCCACGCCGCCACCTTGCCCGCGCGCAGGCAGAGGACGAGCAGCGGACCGAGGAAGAACAGCGGGTACAGCTTCGCCGCCGCCCCGATGCCGAGCAGCACGCCGGCCAGTACGGGTTTCCGTCGCGACCACGCGAGCAGACCCGTGGCCGCCGCGGCGGTGGCCAGCGCGTCGAAGTTCGTGAACGCGTGCACCACCACGAGCGGTGAGATCGCCGCGATGGCGGCGTCCCACACTCTGCGCCGGGCCGTGCGCGCGACGGCCCAGACGGTGACGAGCCAGGCCGCCGAGAGGAAGAACGCCGTGAGGTTGAAGTAGATCGCCACCGGTAACGCCGTCGGGAGCCAACCCGACTCCGACGCCGACGTCCACGCGTGCGTGAGTTTGGCGTTGACCCACTGGAACAAGCCACTGAGGACCGGGTACTCCATGTACCGGACCTGTTCGCGATCGGTGCCCTCGTTCTCCACCCAGCTCGTCGCGTAGGGGAAGGAGTCGGGCTCGTCGAGTCGCTCGGCGGTGTAGAGCGGGACGATGTCCGAGTAGCACATCGCCACGTACTGCCGCCCCGATCGCCAGTCGAGTTCGGTGCGGCCGTCGTCGGTGACGTACTGCTGGATGCAGGCGGCCTTGCCGAACCAGCCCGCCGTCAGGCCGACGACCGCCAGCAGCAGACAGACCCGCAGCGGGGTCCAGAACCAGTGCCGACCGACGACCGCGTGAGTGCCCAGCGGCCCGCCCAGGGGCCGGGTGGCCGCCTGGGCGAGTGGGTCGGACCAGCTCGGAATCTCCCGCTGCGCGACGTCCAGCGACGCCGTGTCGGGCGTCGGAGCGGAAGACGAGCCATGACTATCGCTGGACACGTCGCGAATGTTACGTGTCCTAGCTCATCCGCTCGCGACCCGTCGGTCACGCAGCGGCGGTGTCCGGAGTGTCGCTTCGGCCGCGCCCGCCGCCGAACCACCAGCCGCCGTCGTCGTCGGTCGGGTCGGTCGGCTCGACGGGCGGGGTCTCCCCGGGACCACCCGGGGGCCAGTTGCCGTCCGGTGGTCCCGGCGGCTGCTCGGTCTCCTCGGGTTCCGTCGTCTCCGGCTCCTCCGGCTCCTCGGAGGTCTCTTCCTCTTCCTCCGGCTCGTCCGCGGGCGGCGGTGGCTCGGGAGTCGGTGTCGTGGGGATCTTGCCGATCGGCTCCACCTCGGGGAACTCGGCCATCGGCTTGTCCGCGAGGTAGGTGTCCATGAAGGTCTTCCAGATCTGCCCCGGAAGGCCGCTGCCGTAGATCTTCCCGCCGTCGGCGTTGCGAATGGGCTCGTTGCGCCCCGTCCCGACCCACACGGCCGCCGAGACGTGGGGGCTGTAGCCCACCATCCAGGCCTCGGAGTTCTCGTCGACCTTCTCCTCGCCCGGGCCGGCGTACTGGTGCGTGCCGGTCTTGCCCGCGCAGGCGCGCCCGCCTTCGCACATCAAGCTCGAGTGCTCCAGCACGGGGATGAGCGACTTGGTGACGTTGCCCGCGATCCGCTTGCTCTCCTCGGGGTCGCTGGAGAAGGCGGGCTCGCCCTCGGTCGCGACGTCCGAGGTCTCGTCGAAGATCAATTCGCCGTCCGGGGTGGTGAGCTTCGCGACGAAGTGCGTCTCGTGGCGGATGCCGTTGTCGGCGAACGTCGCGTAGGCCGAGGCCATGTGCAGCGGCGAGACCATCGTGTCACCACCGCCGATGGAGATGTTGCCGTCGAGCGTGGGCATGGTCGGCCGCGGGTCGGCACCGTCGCCCTTCTCCGGGATGCCCGCCTCGGTGGCCGCGTCGACCACGGCTTGCGGACCCACCTCGTTCACGACGATGTCGAAGAACACGGTGTTGATCGACCGTTTCATGGCTTCCTCGACGGTGCAGACCTCGCCGCAGGAGTCGTTCCCGGAGTTGCGCACCTCACGGCCGCCGAACTCCCGGGGTGAGGTGCCGTCGTAGGTCTCGCCGAGGCCCTTGCCCTTCTTCAACAGCGCGACGAGGTCGAACGGCTTGTACGACGAGCCGGGGTTGCGCTGGGCCGACGCCCAGTCGTACTGACCGCCCGGGACGTCCGGGTCCCACGGTCCGCCGTAGTAGGCCAGCACTCCGCCGGTCTTGGGGTCGACGGCGACCAGCGCTTCCTGCAGCTTCTGGTCCTCGCCCTCCATGACCTGTGTGACCGCCTGCTCGGCGGCCTCCTGGGCCTTCTTGTCGATCGTCAGATGAACGTTGTAGCCCCCGGACTGCAACTTCTCCTCGGGGTAGCCCTTGGCCTCCAGCTCACGCTTGACCTTCTGCTGGATGAACTTCTCCGGCCCGGTGATGGCCTCGGGCTTGTAGTCCTCCTCGTCGACGAGCTCCGGAAGCGTGGCTTCGTCGCGCTCCTTCTGGGTCAGCCAGCCGTTGGAGACCATCCGGTCCATGACGTAGTTCCAGCGCTTCTCCCGGACCTCCGGCATGTCGACACGGCCGGGCTGCTGGATCATGCCCGCCAGCAACGCCGCCTCGGACGGCGTGACGTCCCTGGCCGACTTGCCGTAGTACGCCTGCGCGGCGGTCTCGATGCCGTTCGCTCCGCGACCGAAGTAGATCGTGTTGAGGTAGGCGGTGATGATCTCGTTCTTCGACTGCTCGTTGCTCATCTTGAACGCCTTGACGATCTCGGTCCACTTGCGCATGAACGAGTAGTCGTCGTTCTGGGTGGCCACCTTCACGTACTGCTGCGTGATGGTGGAACCACCGCCGACACCGCCTGTGACCTGGTTGTACACGGCGCGCAGGATGCCGGTGATGTCGAAGCCCGGGTTGGTCTCGAACGTGGAGTCCTCGGCCGCGTAGACCGCGTACTTCACGTGGTCCGGGATCTCGTGGGGCTTGAGCAGGATGCGGTTGCCGTCGCCGCCGGGCGGGACGTCACGTCCCATCTCCGTTCCGTCGGCGTAGAAGTACGTGACGACCTTCCCCTGCTGTTGCGCCACCTCGCGCGGAGAGGGGACGTCGACCAGGAAGTAGGTGACGGCGAAGGCGATGGCCGGGAGAACGAAGAACACCCCGACGAAGGCGTAGAGGGAGCGTCGGATGATCTTCCAGCGGCGCTTGCGCCGTTGAGCCGGGGTCAGCGCGGCCTTGCCCTTCTTCTTGGGTCCCGACGGCTCGTCACCGGCTGCCGAGTCGAGCCCGGCCTCGTGGTGGGCGTCGGCCCGTCCTCGGGCGTCGTCGAAGCCGTCGTCGACGCTGTTGTCGAAGCGGTCGTACCCGTCCGCGCCGTCGGTCGTGCCGTTGTACGCGCGGTGGGTGATGAGTTCCGGTTCGCGGCCGGCGGACTCGGAGGCCGCCGCTGCTCCCGCTCCGGCCGCGGCCCCCGCGGCGGCGGCTCCCGCGGCACGGTCGCCGGGCCGACGCGGCGGGCGCGCTCCGGGAGGCGGGGCGCCGGGCCTGCGACCCTGCGGCGGCGTCGCGCCCGTGGCACGAGCACCGCCCTGGGGCGCCCTGCGGTCGCCGGGAACGGGACGCTCACCCGGGGCGCCGTGGGGACGCCGAGGCCCGCGCGGGGCGCCCTGGTCGGGCGATCCGGGTCGGGACTGCGGTGTACCGGGAGCACCCGATGGTGGCTGCGGTGGACGCTGGGGGTTCTGCGGGCGGCGCTGCGGCTGTCGCGCGCCTGCCGGTGGCGTTCCCTGCGGGGGCCGCGGCCGGGCACCGGGCTGAGGCGGCGGTCCGGGGCGACGTTCCGGGGAACGGGGAGCACGCGAGCGCTCGTCACCAGTGGGCCATTGCGGTCCGGCCGATGGGCCGGGCCGTTCGGCGCCGTGGCGTCGGTCGCCTGGCTCCTCCTCGGGCCAGTGATGGTTTCCCTGGTCGTTCACTCAAGACCCTCCCAGATCGGCGCCTGCTGACACGCCGTTCTGCGAACCGAACCTACGTGCGTTGCGGCATCGAGTGTGGCAACAAGTGTGCAGCCGGTGTTGTGTGTCACTGCCCCGCGGTCCTCCGGGACGGCGGATGCGGGTCCCCAGTTCCGGAGACGTACGACTTGCGGAGATGGTTCCAGCCACACGACCGGCACACCTCCACCACGTAGACGGTGAATTCGCCGAAACGATCGGCCATTCGGTCGAGTTCCTCCGGTGCTCTCGCGGAGCCGGCGGCGTGGCGGAGCTCGTCGCCGTAGACCCAGGCGACGTCGGTCAGTGCGTCGTGGCGGCACACAGGGCACGCCTCGTCGCTCGGGGTGCCGTGGAACTTGGCGGCCCTGAGCAGGTACGGGGTGGCATCGCAGACATCGAGGGTGCTGACCCGACCCGAGTAGTACTCGGCCAACACCGCGCGCCTCTGGAGCGCGTAGTCGACGACCTGCCGCTGGTTTCGCACGTTCACAGCGTACGGGTTTTCGTGGGGGTGAGGGTTCGGCCTCGGCCTCGGGACGTGCGGTGACGGCGCGGACACGCCGAGGAAGAAGGTAACGATCCGGTGAATCCGACCCCGCTCACACGAGCGCGACGAGGTTAGTTGCACCACTTCGATGTATCGGTCCGATATAAATCGGCGGTAGGTTGGGTACTCGAAGGATGGCGGCCCCACGACGCCAACGCCGGGTGAGGCGCTCGACATTCCTGTGAGGAGGTGCAGTGTGCTGGAGCTCGCGATCTTGGGGCTGCTGCACGAGGCACCGATGCACGGCTACGTCCTGCGCAAGCGTTTGCACGAGACGCTCGGCATGGTTCGCACGTTCTCCTACGGCTCGCTCTACCCGACCCTGCGGCGGCTGCTGCGGGCGGGACTGATCGTGGAGGAGCCGGCCGAGACCACGACGGGGTGGAACCGTCGCGCCAAGCGTGTCTACAAGCTGACCGCCGACGGCAAGGAGCGGTTCGCCGAACTCCTCGCCGACGCCGGTCCGCAGACCTGGGACGACGAGGGGTTCGGGGTGCACCTGACCTTCTTCTCCCGGACGCCGGCCGACGTGCGGATGCGGATTCTGGAGGGCAGGCGCCGCCGTGTCGAGGAACGTCGCGAAGGTCTGCGGGCAGCGTTGGCCAGGGCCGAGGAGAAGATCGACCGCTACACCCGTGAGCTGCACCAGCTCGGGCTGGAGGCGAGTGAGCGGGAGGTGCGTTGGCTCAACGAGCTGATCGCGCACGAACAGGCCGAGCAGCGGGGTCAGCAGAGCTGAATCCGTCATCGCCGCTCGGCGTCAGTACCCAAGCAATGACTAGTAAGGAGATACCGGCATGGGCGAGAACCGCCGCGTAAGGGTGGCCATCGTTGGCGTCGGCAACTGCGCGGCGTCGCTTGTTCAGGGGGTCCATTACTACCGCGACGCCGACCCGAACTCGCGCGTGCCCGGACTGATGCACGTTCAGTTCGGCGACTACCACGTGCGTGACGTGGACTTCGTCGCGGCCTTCGACGTGGACGCGAAGAAGGTGGGCCAGGACCTGTCGGAGGCGATCCTCGCCAGCGAGAACAACACCATCAAGATCTGCGACGTCCCGCCGCTGGGTGTGACGGTGCAGCGCGGGCACACGCTCGACGGTCTCGGCCGCTTCTACCAGGAGACGATCCAGGAGTCGGACGAGAAGCCGGTGGACGTCGTGGAGGCCCTGCGTGCCGCCGAGGTGGACGTCCTGGTGTCGTATCTGCCGGTGGGTTCCTCGGAGGCGTCGAAGTTCTACGCCCAGGCCGCGCTGGACGCCGGGGTGGCGTTCGTCAACGCGATCCCCGTCTTCATCGCGTCCGACCCGGAGTGGGCCGCCAAGTTCGAGCAGGCGGGCGTGCCGATCGTGGGTGACGACATCAAGTCGCAGGTGGGTGCCACGATCACGCACCGAGTGCTGGCCAAGTTGTTCGAGGACCGGGGTGTCCAGCTCGACCGCACCATGCAGTTGAACGTGGGCGGCAACATGGACTTCAAGAACATGAAGGAGCTGGAGCGGCTGGAGTCGAAGAAGATCTCCAAGACCCAGGCCGTCACCTCGCAGATCGAGCGCGACCTCGGCAAGGCCAACGTGCACGTCGGGCCGTCGGACTACGTGCAGTGGCTCGACGACCGCAAGTGGGCGTACGTGCGGCTGGAGGGGCGCGCGTTCGGTGACGTGCCGCTGAACCTGGAGTACAAGCTGGAGGTCTGGGACTCGCCGAACTCGGCGGGCATCATCATCGACGCCGTCCGCGCGGCGAAGATCGCCAAGGACCGGGGAATCGGCGGTCCGCTGCTGTCGGCCTCGTCGTACTTCATGAAGTCGCCGCCGCAGCAGTACGACGACTCGACCGCCCGCGACGCGGTGGAGAAGTTCATCCGCGGTGACGTGGAGCGCTGACCCGCTCCGGTCGTGCCGACAAGGCCATCTCGCCGAGTGCGAGGTGGCCTTTCGTCGTCTCGGGGTGCGATCGGCATCGCAGTTGCTTGTAGGAGCTAACCATTACACTTAGCATGTCTAAGTAATTCTCGTGGTGCTGCCGCGAGTCACTCCTACGCGTGCGAGGGATCGCCAAGCTGTGAGTGCGCAAAGCCATTCGGCTCTGTTCTCCGCCGTCAAGGGCCAGCCGAAGCAGGTGTGGATCACCGCGTTCGCGGCCGTCATCGCGTTCATGGGCATCGGTCTGGTCGACCCGATCCTGCTGTCGATCGCCGAGGGACTCGACGCCTCGCCGTCGCAGGTCACCCTCCTGTTCTCCTCCTATCTCGGCATCCAGGTCCTCGCGATGCTCGTCACCAGCGCGTCCAGCGCTCGGTTCGGGGCAAAGCGAACGGTCCTCGTCGGGCTCACGTTGATCGTGCTGGCCACGTTGGCCTGCGGCTTCGCGGGCAGCATCGAGCAGCTCATCGGGTTGCGGGCGGTGTGGGGACTCGGCAACGCCTTCTTCATCGCCACCGCGTTGTCCGTCATCGTGGGCGCGGCCACCGGAGGACAGGCGGGGGCGATCCTGCTGTACGAGGCCGCGTTGGGTCTCGGGCTCGCGGTGGGGCCGTTGCTCGGGGCGGTGCTCGGCGACATCTCCTGGCGCGGTCCCTTCTTCGGCACGTGCGTGCTCATGGCTGTCGCGCTGGTGCTCTGCGCCGCCTTCCTGGACAACGACAGTGGGCAACAGCGTCCCCGCGTTCGCATCACCGACCCGCTGCGGGCTCTGCGACACCCCGGGCTCGCGCGCGTCTCGATCGGCTCCGCCTGCTACACCGCAGCGTTCTTCACGGTGCTCGCGTGGTCGCCGTTCGTGCTCGAATGGGGTGCGGTCGCCATCGGTCTGGTGTTCTTCGGTTGGGGCGTGTGTGTCGCCGTGGCCGGGGTCGTGCTGGCGCCGAAGCTGGCCGCCCGGCTCGGGGAGCGCACCGCGACCGTCGTGTCCGTGCTCGGCTACGGCGTCCTGATGGCGGTCATGCTCGTGCCCGCGAAGGAAGTGCTCGTGGTCGCCATCGTGGTCAGCGGTCTGGTGTCCGGGCTGCTCAACACGCTGTTCACCGGAACCGCGATGTCGGTCAGCGACGCACCGCGACCGGTGGCCAGTGCGGGCTACAACTTCTGTCGCTGGCTGGGCGGTGCCGCCGCCGCGACGCTCGTCGGGCACGTCGCCGAGTGGTTGGGATCGGACCAGGCGCCGTTCCTGGTGGCGGCGGTGCTGTGCCTGATCGCCACTGGTGTGCTGGCGGCGGGACGGCGCACGACGTCACCCGCGGCGACGGCCGAGCGGGTGTGACGCTCACGGTGTCGAACACGCGGTGTAGGCCGTTCGTTTGATGTTCACCGCCAGGCATACCGGCGCTTGCTTGGCCGACCTAACGTCACCGGGGCTTGTCCGATCGAGTGACCTGGAGGTCGTGTGTCTGTCGAGCCCGGACGTCTGCTGCCACTGCTGAGCTCCCACCGTCCCGGCCGATCGGCCGTCACGTGCGAGTACCGCTGTGGCAACGCGTGTGCTCACCCCGCGCCCAACACGTCCGACAACACCACCTTCGCCGAGGTGGCCCGCGGCGTGCTCTCGCGCCGCGGAGCGCTGAAGGCGACGGCGGTGCTGTCGGCGACTGCGGCCGGGTTCGCGGCACTGTCGGGCACGGCCGCCGCCGAGCCGTCGGTGCCCGCCGCGCTCGCCGGGTCGGGCCGTCGTCAGGGACGTCCGGTGCCGGGCACGAACTTCACGCCGGTGACGCCCAACCGGGACGATGCGGTGACGGTGCCCGAGGGTTACGACCACCGGGTCGTGATCCGCTGGGGCGACCCGGTGCTGCCCGGTGCGCCGCAGTTCGACTTCCACAACCAGACCGCCGAGGCACAGTCCCGCCAGTTCGGCTACAACAACGACTTCGTGGGCCTCGTCCCGCAGGACGCCTCGGGCCGCCGTTGCCTGATGGTCGTCAACCACGAGTACACCACCGAGAGCCACATGTTCCCGGCGGGAACCTACGACCCCGAGAACCCGACCGAGGAACAGGTGAGGATCGGGTGGGCGGCGCACGGCCTCACGGTCGTCCAGACCGAGCGCGACCCGCAGGGCGGGCTGCGGGTGGTGCCGAGCCGGTACAGCCGCCGCATCACGCTGAACACCGAGTTCGAGGTTCGTGGTCCCGTCGCGGGGTCGCGGTACCTGCGGACGTCGGCGGACCCGGAGGGGCGCACCGTGTTCGGCACGATGAACAACTGCGCGGGTGGGGTCACGCCGTGGGGCACGATCCTGTCCGGCGAGGAGAACATCCACCAGTACTTCGCCAACGCCGACGCGGTCACCGACCCGGTGGAGGCCGAACGGCTCCGGCGGTACGGGTTCGCGCCCGGTGCGTCCACCCGCAAGTGGGAGCGCTTCGACCGGCGCTGGGACATCGCGCAGGAACCCAACGAGCCCAACCGGTTCGGCTGGATCGTCGAGATCGACCCCAACGATCCGAACTCCACGCCGATCAAGCACACGGCGCTCGGCCGCTTCAAGCACGAGGGCGCCACCATCAAGATCACGAAGGACGGCCGGGTCGCCGCCTACTCCGGCGACGACGAGCGGTTCGAGTACATCTACAAGTTCGTCTCCAACGGCCGCTACAAGCCGGGCCGCAGCGCCCACGCCCGCAGGCACAACTCGCGCCTGCTCGACGACGGCACCCTCTACGTCGCGAAGTTCACCGGCGACAGCCCGGCCGAGGAGATCGACGGCTCCGGAACGCTGCCCTCGGACGGCGAGTTCGACGGCACGGGTGAGTGGATTCCGCTGGCCAGCGGCGACGTCTCGTACGTGCCCGGGATGACGGCCGAGGAGGTGTACGTCTTCACACGAGAGGCGGCCGACCGGGTCGGTGCGACCAAGATGGACCGTCCCGAGGACGTCGAGCCGAACCCCGTCAACGGGCGGGTGTACGCGTCGCTGACCAACAACAGCGACCGCGGCATGGCCGGCAAGGCCGCCGCCGACGAGGCCAACCCTCGCAACGGCAACCGCAACGGTCACGTGCTGGAGTGGGAGGAGGCGCACGGCGATGCGGCCTCGACGCGGTTCACCTGGCGATTGCTGCTGGTCTGCGGCGACCCTGCCGAGGCGGACACCTACTTCGGCGGGTTCGACAAGGGCCAGGTCAGCCCGATCTCGTGTCCCGACAACGTGACGTTCGACCGCCACGGCAACCTGTGGGTCGCCACGGACGGCAACGCGTTGGGCGCCAACGACGGGCTGTTCTCGGTGCCGGTCGAGGGGCCGGACCGCGGCCACGTCAAGCAGTTCCTGAGCGTGCCTATTGGTGCGGAGACCTGCGGTCCGGTGGTGACCGACGACGTCGTCGTGGTCGCCGTGCAGCACCCGGGTGAGGACGGGACGCCGGAGGAGCCGCAGTCGCACTGGCCCGACGGCGGCACGTCGCCCGCACGCCCGGCGATCGTGGCGGTGTGGAAGAAGGGCGCGCACGGCCGTCCGGGTCTGATCGGTTCCTGATCCGCCGCCACGGGCCCGTTCCGGGGTCGGTCGGCCCCGCGTTCTACGGTGGACGCATGGCTGACCGACCCCTCGCTCTCGTCACAGGCGCCACTCGCGGCATCGGCGCGGCCGTGGCCGCGGCGCTCGCGCCCACCCATCGGGTGCTGCTCGGAGGTCGGGACGCCGAACGCCTGCAGGCGCGGGCCGAGGAGCTGCCCGACGCCTCGGCGTGGCCCGTGGATCTCACCGACGCGGACGCGCTTCGCCAGGCGTGCGCCTCGATCGACTCGCTCGACGTGCTGGTGCACTCGGCGGGAGTGGCCAGGTTGGGGTCGGTGGCCGAGTCCGAGGCGGCCGTGTGGCGCGAGAACCTGGAGGTCAATCTCGTCGCCGTGGCCGAGCTGACGCGCCTGCTGCTGCCCGCGCTGCGCGCCGCGAAGGGACACGTCGTGTTCGTCAACTCGGGTCAGGGCCTCGCCGCCCGCGCGGGTTGGGGGCCGTACGCGGCCAGCAAGTTCGCCGTGCGCGCCTACGCCGACGCTCTGCGCGCCGAGGAGGAGAGCGCCGGGGTCCGCGTCACCAGCGTCTATCCGGGACGGACCGACACCGACATGCAGCAGGCCGTGGTGAGTCACGAGGGTGGCGAGTACCAGCCGGAGAAGTACCTGCGTCCCGAATCGGTCGCCGCTGCCGTGGCCGCAGCCGTGACCGCGAGCCCCGACGCGCATCTCACGGAGCTGACGATTCGTCCTCGGCCGACGCGTTAGGACTGTGTCGGCCCAGCTCGCCGACGTAGGACTTCACGGCCTCGTCCTGGTCGGGCGCTGAGTGCGTGATCGCGTTCAGCGGGTCGACCCTCGGGCGTGGCCGGAGAGGCTTCCCGAACTGCTGTCGTGACGCCGGTCGGCGGCTGTGCTGTCGCGAAACGTGCGGCTGAAGGTGCCCAGGCCGCCGACACCGATCGCGAACACCGCCGGTTTCCCTCGGCGGGAACATCGCGCGCTCGACACGCCTCACGGCGCGGCGTCATCGCCGATGAAGGCTCGGAGTAGCGCGCCTTACCGGACGTGCGTGATCCGGGCGTGTGCCGTCGAGTGGTGCCGCGTCGTGATTTGTCGCGCCCGCGGCAGCGGGCGGTCGACGTCCTCCCTTCCTGCTCCGGTGCGGTCCACCGTGCCCATTTCCGTCCACGTGTGTCGCGAGCAGCTTGACGACATCCGTGGCTTAGTGGCATGGTTACCTACATGACTAATGAACCAACGGACTGGTTCACCGGACGGGGAGTGTGATGGACGACGGGCGCCCGCTGTTCGTGCAGATCGCCGAGCAGATCGAGGACGCGATCATCGACGGCTCGTTGCCGGAGGAGAGCCGGGCTCCGTCCACCAACGAACTCGCCGCGTTCCACCGGATCAACCCGGCCACCGCGGCGAACGGCATCAACAAGCTCGTCGCCGACGGGCTGCTCTACAAGAAGAGGGGGGTCGGGATGTTCGTGGCGGCGGGAGCGCGGGAAGCGCTTCTGAACAGGCGCCGTAACGCGTTCGCGGAGAAGTTCATCGCGCCGTTGCTCGCCGAGGCGCGCCGGTTGGGGATGGACGCCGAGGACCTGAAGAAGATGATCGACAACTGGGAGGACGCATGACCGTCGCAAGCCTGCGGGGCGTGACGAAGCGTTACGCCTCCACCACTGCCGTGGCCGACGTGTCCTTCGACCTCCACGCCGACCGCATCCACGGGCTGTTGGGCCGGAACGGCGCGGGCAAGAGCACGGTCATGCGGATGCTCACCGGCCAGGACCTCCAGACCGACGGCACCATCGAGGTGTTCGGTTCGGCGCCGTACGAGAACACCGAGGTGCTGCGGCAGGTCTGCTTCATCAAGGAGTCGCAGCGGTACCCGGACATCTTCCGGGTGCGCCACGCGCTCGACGCCGCGAGCCTCATCTTCCCCAACTGGGACGCCGACTTCGCCGACGAGCTCGTCGACGAGTTCCGGCTGCGCACGAACCAGCGCATCAAGAAGCTCTCCCGGGGACAGCTCTCGGCCGTCGGGGTGATCATCGGGCTGGCCGCCCGGGCGCCGCTGACGCTGTTCGACGAGCCCTACCTCGGGCTCGATGCCGTGGCGAGGCAGATGTTCTACGACCGGCTGCTCGCCGACTACGCCGAACATCCCCGCACGATCGTGCTCTCCACGCACCTGATCGACGAGGTCGCCGACCTGATCGAGCAGGTGATCGTGATCGACTCCGGGCGCATCCTCATGAACGACAGCGCCGAGGTCCTGCGGTCGCGGGCCGTGACGGTGACCGGTCCGGCGTCGGAGGTGGAGCGGTTCGCCGCGGGCCACACCGAGCTGTACAGGGAGCAGCTCGGCGGGATCCTGCGCCTCACCGTCCAGGGGGCGACGCCGCCGCGCGAATCGGAGAATCTCCAGTTCGAGCCGGTGTCGTTGCAGCAGCTCGTGGTCCGTGCGACGCAGCTCGCGGGCCGCGAGCAGGTGTTCGAGGGCACGACGAACGGTAAGGAGGTCCGGTGATGGGACACCTCGTGCGGGTGGCGAAGATCCAGCTCGTCAACGCGTTCTCGGTGCTCGTTCTCCCGTTGTTGATCACGGCTCTGGTGCTGGTGGGCAACCTGGTGGTGGCCGCGGCGTTCACCAACGGCGAGGGGTTCGTGACCGGAGGTGTGTTCTCCCTCTACGTCACCATGCTGGTGGTCCACCTCCAGACGATGACGCAGATGTTCCCGTTCGCCCTCGGGCTCTCGGTGACGCGGAAGTCGTTCTTCGGGGCCACGACACTCGTGGTGCTCGGCCAGGCGGCGGGGTACGGCGTCCTGCTCACCGCGGGCAAGTTCGTCGAGGAGGCCACCGACGGGTGGGGGCTCGACGTCACGTTCCTCGCGTTGCCGTTCCTCAGCCACGACAACGTGGTGTTGCAGTTCCTCGCCTACACGGTGCCGCTGGTGATGCTGTCGTTCCTCGGGCTCTGGATCGGCATCGTGTTCCAGCGGTGGAACCAGCTCGGCGTGTGGGTGCTGACCGTCAGCCTGAGCCTGCTCGTGGTGGGTCTCGTGCTGGTGGTCGAGTGGCAGAACTGGTGGTCGGAGCTCGGCCGGTTCTTCTCCGAGCTGCCCGCCATCGTGTTGCAGGCGGGATTCCCGGCCGCGATCGCGGTGCTGTTCGCCGGTGCCGCCTATATGACGACGCGTCGCGCTGTGCCCTGATCCGGGCACGCGGGGGTCGGACGCGTCGACAGGGGATCAGCGCAGGTGGACGGAGGCTTCGGCCACGTCCGCCTGCGCTGCGGCGCGATCGACCCGAGTGGGTTCGCCGCCGGCGACCACCTGCTGCCCCGCGACCCAGACGTCGGTGACCGTCCGCGAGCCCGCCGCCCACACGAGATTGGCGAGCACCTGCTCGTCGGGCACGTCCAGCCCGGTGGCGAACGCGGGGTCGTCGAGGTTCACGTGCACGAGGTCCGCCCAGCGGCCCTCCTCCAACGCGCCGATATCGTCGCGGCCGAGTGCTTCCGCACCACCTCGGGTGGCGAGCAGCAGCGCGTCGGCGGCGCTCAGCGCTGTGGCGTCCGAGGTGGACAATCGAGCGAGCATCGCGGCGAGCTGCACCTCCTGCCACAGGTCGAGGTCGTCGTTGCTGGCGGGGCCGTCGGTTCCCAGTCCGACCGCGACGGACGCCGCGCGCAGGTCGGCGAGCCGGGCGATGCCGGAGGCGAGCTTCGCGTTGGAGCCCGGGCAGTGCGCCACTCCGGTGCCCGTACGGGCGAACAGAGCGATGTCGGCGTCCGAGAGATGCACGGCGTGCGCGGCGAGCAGGCGGCCACGCAACAGGCCGAGCTTGTCCAACATGGACGGAACTGACCCGTGGGCGGCCCGCTGCTCGGCGTCCTCGTCGGCGGACTCGGCCACGTGGATCTGCACCAGCGCACCCCGGTCGGACGACGAGGCGGCGACGGCCTCCAGCGCCTCGATCGGCAGCGTGTAGGCCGAGTGCGGGGCGTAGCTCAGCTCGATCCGGTCGCCGTCGCCGAAGCGGAGACCGTCGGCGTCGATCCACCGCTCCGTCTCGGCCAGCATGCTCTGCCAGCGCAGACCGGGCAGGTCGATGATGGGAGCACCCAGCACGACCCGCGCACCGGTCTCCAGCACACTCGCGGCCATCTCGTCGGCGTGGAAGTACATCTCCGTGCTCGTGGTGACTCCCCGGCGCAGCATCTCCACCGACCCGAGCGTCATCCCCGCACGCACGTCGGACGGCCGGAGTTTCGCCTCCGCGGGCCAGATGACCTCCCGCAGCCACCGCAACAACGGCAGGTCACCGCCCATACCGCGCAACAGCACCATGGGGCTGTGCGCGTGGGTGTTGATCAGCCCGGGCAGCAGGATGCCGCCGAGGCGACGGGTGAGCGCGGGAGCCCGCGTGTCCGTCGGCGCCGAGTCCGCGGGGCCGCAGTAGGAGATGCGGCCGTGGTCGTCGACGTCGACCACCCCGTCGCGAACCACCGAGCAGGCGGGATCGGCGGGAAGGACGACGGGGGCGTGCAGACGGAGGGCCATGACGGCGATCGTAGGCGACTACTCGTCGTCCATGATCCCGTTCCGCCACGCCCAGGCCGCGATCTCCACCCGATTGCGCACCCCGAGCTTGTTCTGCACCGACGCGAGGTGGGTCTTCACCGTCGACAGCGACAGGTACAGCTCGGCGCCGATCTCGCTGTTCGTCAACCCGCGCGCGGCGGCCCGTGCGACGTCGAGTTCCCTCGGGGTCAGCTCCGTCGACGGCGCCGGGGCCTTCGGACGTTGCTTGCCGCTGAAGTGCTTGAGCAGGCGCACCGTGATCTGCGGTGAGACGAGCGCGTCCCCGCGTGCCGCCGCCCTGATCGCCTCGATGAGGAACGAGGGCCCCGCGTCCTTCAGCAGGAAACCGGACGCACCGCCCTGCAACGCCGCGTGCACGTACTCGTCGAGGTCGAACGTCGTCACGACCACCACCTTGAGCGGGTCGGACACCTGCGGACCGGCCAGTTGCCGGGTCACCTCCAGGCCGTCGAGACCCGGCATGCGGATGTCGAGCAGGCACACGTCGGGCCGCAGTTCCCGCGCCTGGCGTACGGCGTCGACGCCGTTGTTGACGTCGGCGACGACCTCGATGTCCGGTTGCGAGCCGAGGATCAGCTTGAAGCCCGCGCGCACCATGTCCTGGTCGTCGGCGATCAGTACCCGGATCACTCGCCGTTCCTTTCGCCTGTCCTGAGCGGAATCCACGCTTCGACGAGCCAGCCGCCCTCCGGCGACGGCCCCGCGGACAACCGGCCGCGAAGGAGGTCGACGCGCTCCCGCATCCCGACCAGACCGTATCCGGAGTCCTCGGACGGCCGACCTCGCCTGTCGGTGCTCTCGGTGCCGTCGTCGGTGACGCGGATGTGCAGTTCCTCCCCCGCCACCCCGGACACCGTGTCCACCACGACGACGGCCCGGCTCGCGTTCGCGGCGTGCTTGCCGACGTTGGTCAGCGACTCCTGGACCACGCGCAACGCCGACCGCGCGACCTCGGGCGGGAGGTCGTCGGGCACGTCGACGGTGAGGTCGGTCGGAATCCCGTGGTTGCCGGTGTCCACCAGTCGCCGGAGGTCGGCGGCGAGGTCGGTGGTGGCCTGTTCGCTGAACTCGCTGGCACCGGCGGGGGCGTCGCCCCGCATGCTGCGGACCAGTCGTCGCATGGCGGTCATCGCGTCGGTTCCGGCGCGTTCGATCTGCGCCAACGCGTCGGTGACCACGGCGGGGTTCTGTTCGGCGACCATGCGCGCGGCCTGCGCCTGCACCACGATGCCCGTCACGTGGTGGGCGACGACGTCGTGCAACTCCCGCGCCAACGCCATGCGCTCGGCGGTCTGGGCGTCACCGACGGCCGTGGCGATGACGCGGTTGCGTTCGGAGTCGCGGGCCTTGAGGAACATGCCGATGGACACGCAGATGCCGAGGGTCAGCAGGGCCGCGGCGAACGCCGAGCGCAGCGAGGAAGCGTCGAGCGTGATCGTGTGAGGGGTGTGTATGACGGTGACGACGCCGACGGCGACGGACTGCAGCACCACCATCCAGGTCGCACGCTTCGTCGGTTCGTACCGGACGACCATCACGACCAGGGCCATGCCGCTGGCGACCTGGCTCAACGTGAGGCCGTAGAAGTCGTCGTAGAGCGGTCCGGTTGAGCGGACCAGCATGCCGGAGACGAGGAGCAGCGCGCAGTAGTAGACCACCGCCTGCGACGGGAACTTGGACCCCAACACGGCGAGCACCGCCGTGCCGAAGGCACACAACAGCACCAGGAGGTCGAGGCTGGGCGGCGGCTCGACGAAGGACAGCTCCAGAAACAGCAGCGCCGACAGCACGATGACCAGGGGCCATTGGCGGCTGAGGAAGGTCAGCAGCTCGTTGTGCTCGCGTCGGGGGCGTCTGGCTCGCCGGTGGTAGATGCCTGCGGCGACGGTGACCACGACCAGCGCGGCCCCGCCGATGGCGGTCAACGCGAAATTGTCTGGCCCGTACCGCCAGGTGCCCGCCCGCGCCACGGTGACGACGACCGCGGTGAAAACCAGCGTGCTGGTGACGAACGTCGCCGCGAAGGGGCGAAGTGTCGACACCGCGAAGTACACGAGTTCGACTCCCGCGACGGTCTCACTGAAGGTGATGTGGTCCAGCAACGCCGTGTACGACGGGGCACCGGTGACGACGATCAGCCCGGTGGCCGACAGCAGTACGCCGGCACCGGCGACCCCGGCGGGCAGCGGGTTGCGCTGCGACCACACGGCACACGCGGCCAGCGCCAGGATGCCGGGGACCAACCACAGGTCGAGACCGCGCGGGCCCCAGGTGTCCGTCGCAGCGTCGGTGATGATCACCAGGTCGCACAGCACGGCGGCCAGCAGCACGATGCCGGGCAGACCGAGCTGCCGGGAGTAGTGAGTGATGCGTTCGAGAGGGGACCGGGTGGGCACGACACGACGTTAGAGCAGTGAGGCTCGCTCCCAGCGCGGCCGTTCGGTCATCTTCGACTCGGTCGATCGGCCGAGCCGGACGCCCCGGTTCCACCCGTCCGTCCGAGGTGGAAAGACGCCCCCGCGCGGGAGGCTCTTGCGCATGCTTTCGGAGACACAGACGATCCAGCCCCAGGAGTCGGGCGGCACCGGGCCCGTTCTCGTCGGCCGAGGACTGATCAAGACGTACGGCACCCAGCGTGCTCTCGACGGCGTGAACATCGAGATCGGTGCGGGCGACGCCGTGGCGGTCGTCGGGCCGTCGGGTTCGGGCAAAAGCACGTTGCTGCACGTGCTCGCGGGCATCCTGCCCGCCGACACCGGCGAGGTCCTGCTCGCGGGCCGCCGGATCGACCAACTCGGCGAGGGGCCCCGCAGCGAGCTGCGGCGCAAGGAGTTCGGGTTCGTGTTCCAGTCGGGAATGCTCGTGGCCGAGCTGACCGCCGCCGAGAACGCGGCGCTGCCGTTGTTGCTCGGCGGTGCGGCGCGTGCGTCCGCGATGCGGACGGCCCATGAGTGGCTGGACAGGCTCGGGCTGGGCGGCAAGGCCGAGCGACTGCCCGGTGAACTCTCGGGCGGCGAGGCCCAGCGGGTGGCGATCGCCCGTGCGCTCGGCCACCGGCCGAGCGTGATCTTCGCCGACGAGCCCACCGGCGCCCTCGACACCCGCACCGGTGCGGAGACCATGCAGGCGTTGCGCGAGGCGGCGGCCGAAAGCGGCGCCGCCGTGGTCGTGGTGACCCACGACCTGGAACTCGCCGCCTCCCTGCCCCGGACGGTGTCCATGCGGGACGGCAGGGTGCAGTCGTGATCGCGATCCGCCTCGCTCTGCGCGTGGTGCGCCACGACCGGCGCACGCGGACCTCGGCGATCCTCATGGGGGTGGGGGTCGCCGTCGCCACCACGTTGATGCTCGTTCTCGTCGCCCTGCCGGGCGCCGCGCAGTCCCGGGTCGACAGGGCCGCGTGGCAGGATCCGGCCGCCGCCGACTTCGTGGGGGAAGCCGGCGGCGGCCCGATGCTGATGAACATCAGCGAGGACCGCTACGACAACCGCACGATCACCCGGGTCGACGTCGCCTCGACCGACCCGTCCGGCATCGAGCTGCCACCCGGGATCGACCGGTTCCCCGGTCCCGGAGAGGTCCTCATGTCGCCCGCGCTGCGGGAGCTCGCCGCCGGGCTGCCCGCCTCGGTGCTGGCCGACCGGTTCCCCGGCGAGGTCGTCGGGACACTGGGCACGGACGCGCTGACCCATCCCGACCAGCTCGCCGTACTCGTCGGCCACACCGAGGCCGAGCTGGGCGGGGCCGCCATGTCGGTGTTCGGCTTCGGCCTGCCGGGGGACTCGTGGGATGCGAGCCTCGACCTCCTCGCCGGCGTGGGCATGGTCGTGCTGCTGGTCCCGAGTCTCGTGCTGGTGGCCTCCGCGGCCCGGCTCACCGCGACGCGTCGGGAACAGCGCCTGGCGGCGTTGCGGCTCTCGGGTGCCACGCCCCGGCAGGTGGTCGGCATGGTGGCGGGGGAGAACGCCATCGCCGCGGTCGGCGGCGCTCTGCTGGGCCTGGCCCTCGGTCCGCTCGCGCGGTGGGCGGCCTCCCACGTGCCGTGGCAGGGCGGCACCTGGGAGCCGAGCGACTTCACCACCTCGCCCGTCGTGACCCTCGCCGTGGTGGTGGCCGTCCCGCTGCTCGTGCTGGCGGCGGCCGTGATCGGGGTCTGGCGGGTGGTGCGAAGCCCGCTCGGAGCGGCCGGGTCCCACCGTCCCCGGCGACCGCACTGGAGCCGACTGCTGTCGTTGCCCGCCGCCGCACTGGTGTTCTTCCTGCTGTTGCGCAACCTCTCCGGCCAGCTCGGGGTCGTGCTGCTGATCGGTGCGTTGGGCCTGATCATCGCGTCGTCGATGTTGATAGGACCGTTCGTCACGGCCGCGATCGGCGCGTTGTTCTCCCGGTCCTGGCGCAAGCCGTCGGTGCTCCTGGCGGGACGCAGGCTGCGACACGACCCGAAGGGCGCCTACCGGGCGTCGGCCGGGGTGGTGCTCGCGGTGTTCACCGGGTCGATGGCGCTGACGGTGCTGCCGACGATCGAGACACTCGCCGGGTCGTCCTCGCCGTACCGCGACTCGACGCTCTACGTGTACGCCGACGCCCAGGCCGACGAGGTCGCCGACCGCGCGGACGCCGTGCTCGCCCGCTACGGGATCGCGCAGCGCACCGAGCGGATCGCCACCGTCGAGATGAGGTTCGACGAGAACTTCGGCACGGAGGCGTACGTCCTCGACTGCGACGCCGCCGCCCGACTTCTCCGCATCGACATGGGGAAGGCCTGCGCCGAACCGGGGGTCGCCGACATGGTGATGCCCGAATCGCTGGACGGTGCGGTCGTCGCGAGCTACGACGGAGCCGAGGCGGAGCTCCCCGAAGGGACCCCGCGCCACCGGATCGAGGTGGAGGCCAGTGACATCCACGTTCCGGTGCTGATCGACCCCTCGGCGCTGCCCGTCGGCTTCGACCCCGAGCCGACCATCGTCGCGGTGTCGTACACGCCCGAGAACGCCGACCTCGTGCGCACGGCGCTCGCCTCGGCGGCGAACGGTCTGCAGATCGAGAGCGTGTCCTCCCGACTCGCCTCGCAGCAGGCGGAACTGGCCGACCTGCGTCGCGTCACCGTGATCGGGCTCGTCCTCGCCGCCTTGCTGAGCGGGTGCAGCGCCGCGATCACCACCGCCGGGTCGGTGATGGATCGGCGCCGGACCTTCGGAGCGCTCCTGGCGGCGGGCACGCCGGTGCACATGTTGGGCCGGGCCCTGCGCACGGAGGCCGCGATGCCCGCGCTCGTGGCGACCGTGGGCGCAGGTGCCACCGGCGTCGCGGTCGGTGGAGGACTGGCTTGGATCTTCACCCAGTCGTCGCCGGTGGTGACACCGTGGGCGCTGGCACCCGTGGTGGTCGGTGCCGTCACCGCCCTCATCGCCGCGTCGGTGTGTGTGCCCGCCCTGAAGCGGGTGAGTGCCGAACCGCTGTCCGACGACTGACCGGGTCGGGGGTCGCCCGCGCTGCGGGTGGCCCCCGGCAGGTCAGGAGATCTTCTCGAAGATCAGGTCGCGGCTCTCGCGGCCCTCGGTGCGCGCTCGCTGCTCGAACTTCGTCACCGGACGGAAGTCGGGCCTCGGAGCCCAGCCGTCGTAGCGGTTGCGCAGCGTGGGCTCGGCCGAGCACACCTCCAGCATCTGCTCCGCGTAGTTCTCCCAGTCGGTCGCGAGGTGCAGCGTCGCGCCCGGGGCGAGTCGCGAGGCCACCAACGACACGAACGACGGCTGGATCAGCCTGCGCTTGTGGTGGCGCTTCTTGGGCCACGGGTCGGGGAAGAAGATCCGGACCGCCGACAGCGACTCGACAGCCACATGGTCGGTGAGCAGCACGACCGCGTCGCCGTGGAGCAGCCGAAGGTTCTCGACGCCCAGCTGCTCGGCACGCAGCATCAACTGGCCGAGTCCGGCCTCGTACACCTCGACGGCGACGTAGCTCACGTCGGGGGCCGCCGCCGCCAACTGCGAGGTGGCCTCGCCCATGCCCGAGCCGATCTCCAGCACCACCGGGGCCTGCCTGCC
This sequence comes from Saccharomonospora sp. NB11, assembly GCF_015910535.1. GTDB lineage: Bacteria > Actinomycetota > Actinomycetes > Mycobacteriales > Pseudonocardiaceae > Saccharomonospora. The sequence goes on from NZ_JACBJG010000003.1 coordinate 297,302, forward strand.
GAACCACTCGGCGAAGTCGATCGGCCCCTCCGGCAGGTCGGACACCGCCCGGCCCCACGACGGCCACAGTCGTTCCCAGGCTCGTTGTTGCCCTGCCGTCATCCGCCCGCCGCGCTTGACGTAACTGACGACGCTGCGCATTCTCGGCTGGTGCTCGCTACCCACGACGCGCACGATAGCCGTGCGATCCGGGTCTCAGCGCAGCGCCTCGAACTCCGCCGCCGACGCGGCGAGCCCGGCCAGTCCCGCCACCGCCACGGGATGCGGCGGCGGACCGACATGGGCGGGCAGGACGTCGATCCAGCCGTCGTGCCGATCAGTGGTGGAAACCGTGGTCGGAAAACCGTGACCCGAAACGGTGTTCTCGGACGGCAGGAATTCCCAGTAACCCGATTCTCCGTCGGGTGCCCACGGCACGTATTCCCACCCGCCGCGTTCCGAGAGCAACGCGTGAATGCGATCTTCGATCCGAAAACCGTCGGAACGGGAGCGGAGTCGTCCGGCCGCGACGGCACGCAACCACCACGGTGCCGGGACGGGACCGTACGACCGCACGGCCCGGTACAGGGTGAGGACTTCGGACTCGGCGGCGTGATGGATCCAGGCGCACCGGGATTCCGCTGGTGACGCCGCTGTCGGGGGTTGGAAGGCCTGCTCTATCGCGTCGGCCCATTCGAGGTCGGCCATCGGCTGGACTTGGAGGGGAATGCGTATCGCCGTCAAGGGGTACCTCCGGGCTGTTCCTGACGCCGAGGTACCCACTATGACGCCTCGACGCGTGCCGAAACCGGTTGAGTGGGCCCCCTCACAGGCATTTTACCGGCAATTAACCCGATTGGACACGAAAAAAGGTCGTGGACGCGCTCGGCGCCCACGACCCCTCGAATTTTTCGTCAGGCGTCGCGCTTGTTGGTGGTGACGATCGCGATGATCAGCAAGCCCAGCCCGATCGCCGCGAAGTAGGCGAACGCCCAGCCGGGGCTGAGCTGCGACGTCGACAGCGGTGGCCCAGCGAAACCCGCCCCGCCGCTGGACTCGCCGTCACCGGTGAGGAACTTGTGCGCCACGTTGAACGGCAGCCACTGGTAGATGTCGTCGCCGAACCGCGGAACGAGCTGCACGAGACTCTCGGCGGCCAGCGTGTAGATCATCAGCAGCGAGATCGCACCCGCGCTGTGTCGCACGAGCAATCCCACGGCGACGGCGATCACCGCGGCGACCGCGAACACCGGGCCCACGCCGACCACGTTGACGACGTCGGCGGTGCTGTCCAGCGCCAGGTCGTAGTCGGGTGCGAGCAGCAACGACAGCCCCCACGACGAGAACGCCGTGAGTTCGCCGATGAGCAGCGCCAACAGGGCGACGACGGTGGCTTTCGCCACCAGGACCGCGGTGCGGTTGGGCACGGCCTGGAACGTCGTCCGGATGGTGTTGAAGCGGTACTCGGTGGTCACCGACAACGCGCCGAGCACCATGATGACGGCGAGCGCCAACTGGTAGCCGAACTGCGTGGCGGCGACGGTCGCCGGGAACTCCGGCGTGGCGTTGCCGACCACGAGGGCCGTGAAGGAACCGGCCAGCACGACGCTGGCCACCGCGCACCACCACGGCGACCGGGTGGAGAGCAGCTTGATGCGTTCGACCGCGAGCAGTGTCATCGTTTCTTGCCTCGTCAGGAGTCGGTCGGGCGGGTCGGTCAGGCGGCGGTGTCGGCGGGAACGCTCGCGGCGTCGGTGACGCCGTCGGCGTGGTACTCGACGGCGTCGCCCGTGATCTGCATGAAGGCTTCCTCCAGCGAGCCGCGCTGGGGGCTCAGCTCGTGCAGCACAGCGCCGTGTTCGTGTGCCAGTTCGCCGATCCGCGAGCTGTCCAGACCGGAGACCAGCAACGCCTCGTCGTCGTCGACCACCTCGGCGCCCTGCGCACGCAGCACCTTGGCCAGCACGTCGAGCTGCGGGCTGCGCACCTTGACGGTCGACGCGGACGCGCGGGCGACGAACTCCTCCGTGCTGCTCTGCGCGATGAGCCTGCCCTTGCCCACGACCACCAGCTCGGAGGCGGTCAGCGCCATCTCCGAGAGCAGGTGGCTGGAGACGAAGACGGTGCGGCCCTCACCGGCGAGCCGCTGCATGAACTGGCGGATCCACAGGATGCCTTCCGGGTCCAGCCCGTTCACCGGCTCGTCGAACAGCAGCACCTCGGGATCGCCCAACAACGCGGTGGCGATGCCGAGTCGCTGCGACATGCCGAGCGAGAACCCGCCTGCCCTGCGGTCGGCGACCGAGCCGAGTCCGACGGTCTCCAGCACCTCGTCGACCCGGCCGAGCGGAATGCGGTTGGACTTCGCGAGCCAGGTGAGGTGGGCGCGCGCCGTCCGGTTGGGGTGGACCCACTTGGCGTCCAGCAGTGCGCCGACGGTCCTCAGTGGATGACGCAGCTCCCGGTAGTGCTTGCCCGCGATGCGCACGTGGCCCGACGTGGGGGTGTCGAGTCCGAGGATCATGCGCATGGTGGTGGACTTGCCTGCGCCGTTCGGTCCGAGGAAGCCGGTGACCTTGCCCGGCGTGACACTGAACGAGAGGTTGTCGACGGCAAGGGTCTTGCCGTAGCGCTTCGTGAGGCCGACTGCCTCGATCATCAGTTCTCCCTGGTAGCACCCGTGTCCTTCCAGGATGCCTGATGATCGCGGTGCGGTGACTCGGTGATCCCCCTGACCTCGACCCTGAAGTTGCGGCCAGTTAATGAGCCGTGGTTCAATAATGGGGTGGCGAGACCTCGGACCATCGACCGACGCCGGCTGCTCGACGCGGCGGCCACGGTCATCGCGCAGGAAGGGCCCGCGTTCACGCTGGCCAGGGTCGCCGAGCAGGCCGGAGTGTCGGTCGGCAGCGTGGCCGGGCACTTCGGGTCCAAACACGGCCTGCTCGTGGCGCTGAGCGAGTCGGCGACCCGCCGGGTGGTGGCCGTGCTCCGCGAGGCGGCCGACGCGGCACCCTCGCCACGCGAGGCCGTGCGGGTGGCGCTCGTGGCGCTGTACGCCGACCTCGGCGACGCCCGGGAAGCGGCGAACCACCTGGCCCAACTCGGGGTCGACCTGGCCGATCCGACCCTGCGGAACCTGCTCGCCGAGCACTACGCCGCCGTCGAGGGCGTGTTGGGTGACCTCCTTCGCGACGCCGCGAGTGCGGCGGGTGACGACTGGCGGGGGCCGGAACCCGACGTCGCGGCACGGGTGCTGCTCGCCGTGGCGAACGGCAGCGCGATCGACTGGTCGGCTCGCCCGCGCGGTGACCTCGTCACGCGGCTGGAACAGGACGTCGAGGCGATCACGAGGAGTTGGTGGGCGTGACGGGACTGGGCGGCAAGGTCGCGGTCGTCACGGGCGCGACCCGGGGGTGTGGACGTGCGATCGCGGTCGAACTCGGTCGGGCGGGAGCCACGGTGTTCGTCACCGGCCGCAGCACGCGCGAGTCCGCGTCGGTGCTGGGCAGGCCGGAGACGATCGAGGAGACGGCCGAGCTCGTCGAGGCCGCGGGCGGTCGGGGCGTTGCAGTGCGCTGCGACTTCACGTCCGTCGCCGACGTGGCCGCCCTCGCCGAGCGGGTGGCCGCCGAGGGTGGGCTCGACGTCCTGGTCGACGACGTGTGGGGCGGCGACCGCTACGCCGACCACAGCTCGCCGTACTGGGAGTCGGACCTCGACGACGCCCTCACGCTCGTGCGCAACGGACTCGACACCCACCTGATCGCGCTGCACCGCCTGTTGCCGCTGCTCGTGCGGCGTCCCGGCGGGCTGCTCGTGGAGGTCACCGACGGCGAGGACGACACCGTGCACGGCGCGGCACTGCCGTACTACCTGGTCAAGTGCGGAGTGCGGGCCATCGCGAGGGCACTGGCGCCCACGCTCGCCGAGCACGGAGGCACGGCGCTCGCGGTGACGCCGGGGTTCCTCCGCTCGGAGGCGATTCTGGACCTCTTCGGTGTCACCGAGGCCACGTGGCGCGACGCGATCACCGACGAGCGGCCGGAGTTCGCCGTGTCGGAGACGCCGTACTACCTGGCCCGTGGGGTCGCCGCCCTCGCCACGGACCCGGACGTGGCGCGGTTCTCGGGCCGGACGCTGGCCTCGTGGACGCTCGCCCGCACCTACGACCTCACCGACGTCGACGGCAGCAGGCCGGACTGGGGGCGTTACTACGCCGAGGTGTTCCAGGCGGGCCGCGATCCGCTCACCATCGACCCTGCGCCGTACCGTTGACCCCTCGCTCCGCGTGGGAGGATTGCCCGCGTGACACAGGGGGCATCAGTGAGCACGACGGAGCAGGGAGGCCGGGTCGCCGGGCCGGTGGGACCGCTGTCGGCAGCGGTGGCGAACCTGTGCCGACGATTGCAGCCGCAGGTGTCGCCGCGAACGGCGGCCGGGTTCACCCAGGTGCTGCGACGGCTCGGCGCGCCGTTGCAGGTCGCCGTGGCAGGGCGCATCAAGTCGGGCAAGTCCACCCTCGTCAACGCGTTGATCGGACGCCGTGTCGCGCCCACCGACATCGGTGAGTGCACGCGACTGGTCACCCGCTTCCAGTACGGCACGGTCGACCGTATCGAGGTGGTGTTCAAGGACGGGGGCAAGCAGGTCCTGCCGTTTGCGGCGGACGGCTCCATCCCGGCGGAGCTGGGCGTCGACATCGACACGGTCTCGCACATCGAGGCGTATCTGACCAACGCGGCGTTGCAGCACATGACCGTGATCGACACGCCGGGGCTCGGGTCGCTCGACGCCGCGTCGGTGGCGCGTACCGAGCACCTGCTGAGCGCGGCGCGCAGGGGCAGCGCCGAGGCGGGCGAGGACACCGACTGGGACGAGGACGACGACCGGGGCCCCGACGAACTCGACGAGACCTCGCGCAACGCGGTGGCGGGCGCGGAGGCCGTGCTCTACGTGATGACGCAGGGGCTGCGGGCCGACGACGAGCAGGCGTTGGCCGCGTTCACGGCCGCCACCGCGAGCCGGGAGGCGGGTCCGGTGAACGCGATCGCGGTGCTGAACAAGGCCGACACGATCGTCGCCGACACGGTTGAGGGCGCCGACGGGGACACGTGGCGTGCGGCGACTCTGTTGGCACGCAAGCAGGCCGAGGTGCTCAAGCCTCGGGTGGCCGACGTGCTGCCCGTCATCGGGCTCATCGCCGAGTCGGCCGAGTCGGGCCAGTTCACCTCCTCCGACGCCGACGCGCTGCGGCAGCTCGCCGCGCTCGACGACGAGTCGTTGGAGGTCATGCTGCTCTCTGCCGACATGTTCACGAGCTGGGAGTGCGACGTCCCCGCCGGGGTGCGGGCGCGGCTTTTGGAAAAGCTCGACCTCTTCGGCATCCGATGCGCCGTCGACGCCGTGCGGGAGGACCCCGACGTCACGGCGGGCGCACTGCGACGGATGCTGCTCGACGTCTCTGGGCTCGCGGCCGTGCGGGCGAGGTTGAACACCGTGTTCGCCGCCAGGGCCGACGGCATCAAGGCCGCGGCGGCGTTGGCGTCGGTCACGGCGCTGGCCCACGCGTCGGGCAACGCCGCCGAACGGCAGCGGGTCCACGACGCCATCGAGGTGCTGCTCGCCAAACCGGAGGCGCACCAGCTCCGGGTGTTGGAGGCGCTGACCCTCGTGGCGTCGGGTGCGGTGGAGATGCCGGACGACCTCACCGAGGAGGTGTTGCGGGTGGGCAGCAACGCCGACGTCGCGGCGCAGCTCGGCAAGTCCGGCAGTTCCCCCGCGGAGTTGGCGACGTACGCGCTGGAACGTGCGGGCTGGTGGCGGTCGTTCGCGTCGTTCGGCGCGACGCCTGCACAGAGCCGGGTCGCACACGTGGTCCACCGGGCGTACTTCCTGATCTGGCAGCAACTGAGGGCGTCGGGAGACCACCGATGAGCACGACGACAGGCGACGAGGCCACGGGCGCGGTGCACGCGCTGGAGGAGGACACCCCCACCGGGCGGCTCGACCCGGCGGACGACGTGCCCGCCGACGGGGGAACCGCTCCCCGACCGCGTGCGTCGAAGTCGGGCGTGGAACCCGTGGGAGTAGCCGCACCGATCGATCACGAGCAGGCACTCGCCGATCGACACGCGCTCATCCAGCTCTGCCTGTATGCGATGGACCGGGCCCGAAGCGGCGGGGTCGCGGAACGAATCGAGCAGGGGCTCGCCGGGATCGGGGTGCACGCGATGCGTCCCGACGGTCAGCGGTTCGACCCCTCGCTGCACGAGGCCGGCGGAGCGGTGCCGACCGACGACGCCTCCCTCGAAGGAACCGTCGCCGAGACGGAACTGGTGGGCTTCGTCGACCACGACCGGTTGCTGCGCGCGCCGATCGTGACGGTCTACACGCGTCGCTGACGAGGCGAGCGCTCGACCGACGGCGACCGTCGGAGAGTGGAACGCGCCACCGGACCGGGTGACACCGCGATAGGGTCCGCCTCGTGAGCACGGCACCTTCCCTCGGTAAGCCCAGCCTGCCCGCGCAGGTGAAGAAAGCCCGCGAATCGCTGCTCGCGTTGCTGCGCGACCTCGACCCGCAGGCGGCGAAGTCGGTGGAGGACCAGCGCGGTGCGCGCACCACCAAGCCGTCGGTCGTGGTGGTCGGCGAGACCAACCGGGGCAAGAGTTCGCTCGTCAACGCCCTGCTCGCCAAGCCGGGGTTGTCCCCGGTGGAGGCCGAGGTCGCCACGGCCACGTACCTCGTGTTCGAGCACGCCGACGAGTGGCAGGCCCAGGCGTGCTACCCGGGCCAGTTGGCGCCCGTGGGATTCGATCTCGACGAACTCGACCGGTGGGTGAGCGCCCGCCACGACCTGCCCGAGGGGCAGTTGCCGCCGCGCTACGTGGAGGTGAGCGGGCCGGTTCCGCTCCTGGAACGCATCAGCGTCGTGGACACCCCGGGCGTCGGTGGGCTCGACTCCGCCCACGGCGAGTTGGCGATGGAGGCCGCCGCGGGGGCCACCGCGTTGCTGTTCGTGGTCGATGCCTCCGCGCCGTTCACCGCCCCCGAGCTGCGATTCCTGACCGAGATGGCCGACCGGGTCGAGACGGTCGTGTTCGCCCTGTCGAAGACCGACCAGTTCCGTGGCTGGCGGCAGATCCTCGACGCCGACCGCGCGCTGCTCGCCGAGCACGCCCCGCGGTTCGCGGACGCGCCGATCCACCCCGTCTCGGCGCGCATGTTCGAGTTGGCCGCGAAAGCGCCGAACGAGCAGGCCGCGGCCCTGTTGCGGCAGAAGTCGGGTGTGGCCGACCTACAGGGTGCGTTGCAGGAACTGCTGGTCGGACGCGCCGCCATGCTCGGTGAGGCGAACACATTGCGGGCGCTGTCGAGCGCGCTGGGCGAGCAGAGGGTCCGGCTGGCGGCGCAGGAGCGGGCGCTGACCTCCGGGGAGTCGGAGGCGCGGGCGTTGCGGGAGCGCCGCGACCAGTTGGTGGCAGACCGCCGGTCCTCCACGAAGGGCTGGCAATTGCGGATGCGTGGTGAGATCCAGCGCGCCCGGGTAGAGCTGGGGCACGAGGTCAGCAGGCAGGTGCGTGACGCGCAGACCCACTTCCGGCAGCGCATCGAGGCGGCGACCCGGGAGGAACTGGCCTCGCTCGCCCCGCAGGTCGACGCCGCCCTGCAGTCGGTGTCGCAACGCGTGTCCGCGCTGCTCGCGCAGCGGGTGACCCAGGTGACGGACGCCGTGCTGGCCGACCTGTTCTCGGCGGAGGAGTTGGCCGTGATCCGCGGGCAGTTGGCTCGGGGCGCAGGGGGACCGACGGTGGTGCTGCGCCCTCCGGAGAAGCGGCCTCCGACGGCGGAGGACAAGCTGCTGGTGTTCATGGGCGTCTCCGGTGGAGCCGGTGCGGCCAAGCTGGTCGCGGCACCGTTCGTGAGCGCGGCCCTGTTCACGCCGGTGGTGCTGCCCGCCACGATCGTGATCGGCCTCGGGGCGGGGTGGTGGATGGCCCGGACCCGGCGGCACGCGGCGGACAAGCAGCACGCCAAGCAGTGGCTCATCGAGTCGATCGCCGAGGCCCGCTCGACGCTCGACCAGCTCGTCGCCGAACAGCTCATCGAGGCCGAACAGCAGCTCGCGCTCGCGTTGGACGACGCGCTGAGCCGCCGCATCGAGGCGATCGAGGCGGAGCTGAAGGAACTCGACACCACGATCAAGCTCGACGAGAAGGAGCGGGCCCGCAAGCTCTCCCAGGTGCGGCGCAGGGCCAAGGAGGTCGAGGAGGGCACCCGGCAGGCCGACGCGTTCCTGGGCCGGATCCGGGCGTTGCGCGACCGGCCGCGACAGGGCTGAGTGGTCGGACCACCTGCGTCGAGAGGGCCGAGAGCTCTTGGTTCGGGAACCGAACTTGCCTACGGTAAGTCCTACGAAGTACGTCGCTACGAACGAGCACATCGTGCCCTGACGGAGGGGGAGTATCACCAGTGTGGGCTGAGGAGAGCGGCGGCGCCGAGGGGCCGTCCGACGACCTGTTGGTCACCGTCGAGGGCGAGGAGTACTCCGCGCCGATCAACTACGACATCGACGACGACGGGGTCGCCGACACCGCGGTCATCGAGCACGCCGACGGTTCGTTGCAGGCGTTCGTCGACGAAGACGGCGACGGGCAGGCCGACGCGTACCTCGCGGTGGACGCGCAGGGGCAGACCACGGCGTACGCCGAGTACGACGAAGCCAGTGGTGACTGGGTGGGCCAGGAGTCGCCCGGTGGCGAGGGGGACGCAGGCGACGTCGGCACACAGGCGAGCACGGGCGGCACCATCACGGCCGAGTTCGACGAGGGGGACGTCGAGGTCGGGCCTGCGACGGTGGACACCGACCAGGACGGCGTGAACGACACGGCCGTCGTCACCTCGGAGGACGGCACCACCATCGCGTTCACCGACATGGACGGCGACGGGGAGGCCGACGTCGCGGTGACGATCGACGAGACGGGCAACGCGGTGACCTACGAGCACTCCGGTGACGGCGAGTGGGTCGAGGTCGACAGCACCGGTCCCGTCGGGGCGGCGAGCGAGCCGGACCACGCGTGGGGTCGGCCCGAGCCGTTGGAGGGCGTGGCTCGCATCGACTCGGTCACCGGTCAGTGGATCAGCCAGAACTGAACGCTCGTCCACGAAAAGCGACAAAAGCGAATTTCGGGGAGGCTCGGCGCTGCGGCGCCGGGCCTTTTTCCGTGTGGCCGCCTGGGCGTCTCGGAAGACCTTTCGCACTTGCGCGATTCAGCGAAAACTGAATCGATCCCCTTATCGTTCTTGTGAGAGAACCGACTCTTCGAAGGGCCTGTTGACCTGTGTCGGAGCGCTACTCTCGGGGCATCCCAAACGCCAGCACACCGCTCGACGGTGCGCTTTGCCATTCGGTCGCCGGCAACGGAGCCCGCATCCGGACGTGTGCCTGACGCGCGTCCAGGTTGTGGGCTTCTGTCGTCGAAGACAGGAGTAGAGATGACTGCAGTAGCCATCCCCGGTCTTGAGAAGGCACCAACGACACACAGCGGCGTGCTCGCCTGGGTGCGGGAGGTCGCCGAGCTCACCACGCCCGAGCGGGTCGTGTGGGTGGACGGCTCCGACGAAGAGGCCGAGCGCATCAACGCGGAGCTCGTCGAGGCAGGCACGTTCGTGCCCCTGAAGGCGAAACCGAACTCGTACTGGGCGGCCTCCGACCCGAGTGACGTCGCGCGGGTCGAGGAGCGAACCTTCATCTGTTCCGAGCGCGAGGCCGACGCCGGGCCCACCAACAACTGGGTGGCTCCGGACGAGATGAAGGCGACCATGACGGAGCTCTACCGGGGCTGCATGCGTGGTCGCACGATGTACGTCATCCCGTTCTGCATGGGACCGCTCGGGGCCGACGACCCGAAGCTCGGCATCGAGATCACCGACTTCGCCTACGTCGTCGCTTCCATGCGGGTCATGACGCGGATGGGCAAGGCCGCGCTGGACAAGTTCATCGCGCCCGACGGCACCGAGCGGGAGTTCGTGCCTGCGCTGCACTCGGTGGGCAAGCCGCTGGAGCCGGGCGAGAAGGACGTGCCCTGGCCGTGCAACGAGACCAAGTACATCAGCCACTTCCCCGAGACGCGCACGATCTGGAGCTACGGCTCCGGCTACGGCGGCAACTCGCTGCTCGGCAAGAAGTGCTACTCGCTGCGCATCGCCTCGGTGATGGCCCGTGACGAGGGCTGGCTCGCCGAGCACATGCTGATCCTCAAGCTGATCTCCCCGGAGAACAAGGCCTACTACGTCGCGGCGGCGTTCCCCAGCGCCTGCGGCAAGACCAACCTGGCGATGCTGCAACCGACCATCCCGGGCTGGCGTGCCGAGACGCTCGGCGACGACATCGCGTGGATGCGGTTCGGCGAGGACGGCAGGCTCTACGCCATCAACCCCGAGTTCGGGTTCTTCGGTGTCGCTCCGGGCACCGACAACCACACCAACCCGAACGCCATGAAGACCATCGAGCAGGGCAACACGGTGTTCACCAACGTGGCCCTGACCGACGACGGTGACGTGTGGTGGGAGGGCATGTCGAGCAAGCCCGAGCACCTGACGTCGTGGAAGGGCAAGGACTGGACGCCCGCCGACGGGGAGGCCGGTGAGCCGGCCGCGCACCCGAACTCGCGCTACTGCACCCCGATGTCGCAGTGCCCGATCCTCGCGCCGGAGTGGGACGACCCGAAGGGTGTGCCGATCTCGGCGATCCTGTTCGGTGGCCGTCGCGCGACGACCGTGCCGCTGGTGAACGAGGCCCGCGACTGGGAGCACGGCGTGTTCATGGGCGCCACCATGTCGTCGGAGAAGACGGCCGCGGCGGCGGGCAAGGTCGGCGAGGTGCGTCGCGACCCGATGGCGATGCTGCCGTTCCTCGGCTACCACGTCGGTGACTACTTCCAGCACTGGCTGGAGATCGGCAAGCACGCCGAGAACGCGCAACTGCCGAAGATCTTCTACGTGAACTGGTTCCGTCGGGGCGACGACCGTCGCTTCCTGTGGCCGGGCTTCTCGGAGAACTCGCGGGTCCTGAAGTGGATCATCGAGCGCATCGAGGGCAAGGCCTCGGCGCAGGAGACCCCGGTGGGCTTCGTGCCGAGGGCCGAGGACCTGGACCTGGACGGTCTCGACGAGCCGTTGGCCGACATCCAGGCCGCTCTCGACGTGAACCCCGACGAGTGGCGGCAGGAGATCCCGCTCATCGAGGAGTGGTTCGACAAGATCGGCCGGGACAAGATCCCGGCGGCGCTGCTCGACGAGCTGGAGTCGATGAAGCAGCGACTGGGCTGACGTCGCGCAGTCCTGTCAGGACAGTTCGGAAGGCCGTCGTTCGCTCTGTGCGAAGGCGGCCTTCCGGCGTCGTGGGTCTCGTTACCGTGGTCGTGTGGCAGAGCAGAAGCCTTTCCGGTTCGGTGTAAACCTCCATCGCTTCGCCAGTCGCGCCGAGTTGGTCGATCGTGTTCGGCGGGCCGAGCAGTTCGGTTACGACATCGTGTGCGTGGCCGATCACCTGGGCAAATTCGCTCCGTTCCCGGCGCTGGTCGCGGCTGCGGAGGCCACGACCAGGGTCCGTCTCGGCACGTTCGTCCTCAACGCGGGCTTCTACAACCCGGTGCTGCTGGCCCGCGAGGTCGCGAGCACCGACCAGTTGCTCGACGGCCGACCAACTGCGTGCCCACCGTGCGCGGTACGGCATCACCTACTTCACCGTGCTGGAGGACGCCCTCGACTCCTTCGCCGGGGTGATCACCCGGCTGCGTTGACGACTGGCTCGCTCACTCGAACAGGCCGATCAGCTCGTTGACCGCCAGGACGGCGAACAGGGCGAGGCACAGGGTGAGCAGCGTGTTCGACACCCAGCGGGACCGGCCTTCCGGCACCACGCGGCGGGAGTTCAACAGCACCAGCAGTGTGCCCGCCAGGAACGGCATGAACAGGGCACCCAGCGCCCCGTAGGCCACGGTGAGCTGGAACGGCCGGTCGAGGAACAGCAGCGCCATCGGCGGGAACGTCAACCACACCAGGTAGCCGCGGAACACGGGACTGCGTTCGCCGGCCTTGCGCTCGTAGTCGTCGAGGTCGGCCTCCGCCGTTTCTCCCTTGACGTGTCGGGGCAGCCGCCACGTGCGCCACCAGTCGGCGAACAGCAGGCTCACGCCGTTCCACACGCCGATCAGCGAGGTGAACGACACGGCGAAGAAGCCGATGAGGAACGGGATGCGGGCCCATTGCCCGTAGTCCTCCGCGAGCGCGTCACCGAGGTAGAGCAGGCCCGCGTCACCGGACACGATCTCCTGGTTGAGCAGCAGCTCCGAGCCGACGACGAGCATCGCCACCACGAACACCCCGGTGGTGATGTAGCCGACGGTGTTGTCCAGCCGCATCATGCCGAGCCAGCGTGGCGAGTGCCAGCCCTTGGCGATGGTCCAGTAGCCGTACGCCGCCATGGTGATGGTGCCGCCGACGCCACCGATCAGGCCGAGCACGTAGACGAGCGACCCGTCGGGCAGCGACGGTGTGAGTCCCTTGCCCGCCTCCAGGAGGTTCGGCGTCACCAGCACAGCGGTGCCGACGACCGTCACGAACATGACGCCCACGAGGACGGTCATGATCTTCTCGATGACGGCGTAGCGCCCGAACCACACGAGCACGAAACCGAGAACGCCGCAGATCATCGCCCAGTACCGCACCGACAACCCCGGCATGAGGGCGTTCAGCGGCAAACCCGAGGCCGACATCGCCGTGGCGCCGTAGACGAAGCCCCAGACGACGGCGTAGGCGCCGAAGTACACGAGCACCCAGCGGCCGAGCGTCCGCCAGCCCGCCAACAGGGTCTGCCCGGACGCGAGATGCCAACGTCCGACGGCTTCGCCGAGTGCGACCTTGAAGATCGTTCCGAGGATCACGGCCCACAGCAACATGTAGCCGTAGCGCGAACCCGCGACCATCGTGGCGACCAGGTCGCCGGCACCGACGCCGGTGGCCGCCGCCATGATGCCCGGACCGATGTGGCGCAGGCGCTCCTTCCAGCCCTGCGGGATGTTCTGCGCCACGTCCTCGTGGCGTGTGTCGTTCGACATGCGAGCACGCTAGACCGGAGTCCGCGCGCTGCAAAGATCTCGTGTCAACCTCGCCGCGTCATTTCGATCACTGCGGCAGCGGTTTCGTCTTGATGCCTCGCAGCGACGCCATGACCGGCTTCTCGGTCTGCAGGTAGCACGTGAGGTTGTTGAAGCCTTGCTTCCACGCGGTCTCGTCGGGCCAGCGCCAGGCGGCGGACACGTCGTCGCGGGTCGCGCCGAGGTAGTCGACGACGGCCTTCTCGCACGCGTCCTTCGCGGCCGAGTGGAAGTCCTGCTCGCTCGGCATCGGGTCGGTGCGCTCGCCCATCGGCACGAGTGCGACGGCTTCGCCGCGGTGCGGCCGGTCGCAGGACGCCGGGGCGGGCGACTCCTCCGCCGGTGCGGTCAACGAGCAGAGCCGGTAGGCGTGGACACCGTCCCCCCGCAGCGCGTGGCGGATCGAGCCGGTGCGCTGCTTGGCCGCGTTGGCCTTGTCGAGTTCGACGACACCGCAGCGATACCACCGCTCGCCACGCGCCCAGGCGTCCTCACCCGCCCACAGCAGCCAGGCCGACAGCGTGGTGAGGTCGAAGTCGTTGCTGCCGAGGTAGTCGGCGGCCTCCTGACGGCAGGACGGGAACACGGCGGCGAAGATCTCGTCGCGGCCTGGTGGTTCCTCGGCCATGGCGCCGCCGAACGAACCCGTGGCCGTGATCTCGACGGTGTGCGGCTCCTCGCAGTCGACGGGAGTGGGATCGTTGCCGTCGACGCACTCCCCGGGAGCTGCGATGCCTTCGTCGTCGCCCGAGGGGGCGCGCGAGTCCGAGGACGGGGCCGGGGTCTCGGTGCTGCCTGCCACCGCGTGGGTGGTCGGTGGCGCGGCGGTGCCGTCCACCTCGGTGACGCACGACGTCACGGTGACCGCGACCATCAGCGCGGCTCCTGCGAGCACTAACCCCTGTCTGGACATCGAGACGACCCTACCGAGTGAGGCATTCCGACGACTCAATGTTGGCACCACTTCTCCGCGGGACCGACCTGGGGCACGTCCCGGTGTGGTCCGGACCTTGGTCCGGACCTTCGTGAGAGGTCCCCACCTTCGACCGTGTCCTGAGAAAAGGAAGAGACAGTGCGCGGCGGTGCCTCCAGAATTGGAAACCCCGTGATGCTGCCAGGTCGGGGGTCCGCCAGCATCACGGGGTCACCGGGTCTATCGAGCGGGGTCTCGGCTGCGTTACACCCAAACCTCTTTGTAGCGTGGATCACACCTTCGGGTGGACTGGGCCTGTGCGGTGCGCGGTCGTGGGTGTCACCCCATGGTTCCGCGCCATCCCGTCGAGTGACGTCGGGCTGTGGGTGCGTCCCGGCAGTGGTCTGGACCCACCCGGGCACTGTCGGAGCGGCCCCCGCGGTGGCGTGGCGCGGATGAGAACGGTCGGGAGTGGGTAGCTACCAGACAGTTCCCACGACCGGACTTCGTCTTAGGAGGTCTCATGATTCTCCGTCGCGTGGCACGCCCGTTGCTCGGCTCGGTCTTCGTCCTGGGCGGCGTCAACATGCTGCGGCAGCGGGACGACCACATCGCGGTGTCCCAGTCCTTCCTCGACAAGGCCGCCGATCCGCAGCGTCGGTCCGGGGAGTCGGCAGACTCCGCCGAGGCCTCCGGGTCGGCAGGGGCGGCAGGGTCGGCAGGGGCACTGCCGGGCGATCCGGTGACGATGGTGCAGGTGGAAGCCGCGGTGAAGATCGCGGCCGGGACCATGCTCTCGCTAGGGGTGCTGCCGAGAGTCGCCTCCGCCCTGCTGCTGACCAGCCTCGTGCCCACCACTCTCACCTCGCACGCGTTCTGGGAGGAGAAGGACCCGGAGCAACGCCAGGAGCAGCTCGTCGAGTTCCTGCGCAACGCCGGGCTCGCCGGAGGGCTGCTGTTGGCGGTGGCCGACACGGGCGGCAAGCCCTCGCTCGGCTGGCGGGCGCGGCACACGACCGAGCTGGCGAGCCACCAGGTGCAGGGTGCGGCCGGAACGGTGCAGCGCAAGGCCGGGAAGGCCGCCGTCAAGACGGGACTGGCAACCGAGAAGGCCGCTCTCAAGGCCGCGAAGGTGAGTTCCACGGCCGGCACGAGGGCGGGCAAGGCCACCGGCGCGGTCACGGGTGCCGTGAAGGGCAAGGGCAAGGCCGTCAAAGGCAAGGGCAAGGCCATGAAGGCGGCCAAGGGCGCCGTGAAGGGTGCCGCGTTGCCGGCTTCGGTGGCGGCGGTGGCGGGCAAGCGCGACAAGCGGCGTCGGAAGTCCGCGTTCGGCCACTGACCTGCTCAGCTCGAGACGCGGCTGTAGCGGGCCGTGGCCAACGGCGCGAAGATCGCGATGATGACGATGCAACTCAGGATCGCGTAGAGCGCGGCGTTCTCGGCGGGCCAGCCGGACGGTTCGGGCCACCCCGGCGGGCTTTCGTTGCCAAACAGGCGTCGGGTGGCGTTGACGGCGGCGGTGAACGGGTTCCAGTCCGCGATGCTGCCCAGCACGCCGGGAAGACTCTCCTGCGGCACGAACGCCGACGACACGAAGGTCAGCGGGAACATCCAGATGAGGCCCGCGCTGTTGGCGACCTCGACGCTGCGCGCGACCAGCCCGATGTAGGCGCCGACCCACGACAGGGCGAACGCGAAGAGCAGAATCATCAGGTAGCCGAGCAGGGCGTCGAGGAAACCGCTGTGGATGCGCCAGCCGATGAGCAACCCGCACACGGTCATCACGACCAGCACCACGACGCTGAGCACCTGGTCGGCGGTGGTGCGGCCGACGAGCACCGCGAGCCGTGACATGGGCAGCGACCGGAACCGGTCGATGATGCCTTTCTGCAGGTCGTTGGCGAATCCGATGACCGTATAGGAGGAGTTGAACGCGACGGTCTGGGCGAAGATTCCGGCGATCAGGAACTCGCGGTAGGCCGCGCCGCCGTCCGCGCCCGCCCCACCGATCGCGTTGCCGAACACGTACGCGAACAGCAGCACGAACATGATCGGGAACGCGGTGGCACCGAGCAGCCAGTCGGGGTTGCGGCGCACGTTCATGACGTTGCGCCACGTGATGACGGCGGAGTCGGAGACGACCTTGGTGGCGTTCACGGTGTCGGGTCCTCCTCGGTGGCGCGGCCGGTGAGCGAGAGGAAGACGTCGTCGAGGGTGGGGCGGTGCAGGGCGACGTCGGCGAGGGCGACGTCCCGCGCATCGAGCTTGCGCAGCGCCTCCACCAGCGCACTCGCCCCGGTGTCGACGAACACCGAGACGCTGCCGGTGTGTTCGTCCAGCACCGGTTCGCTCGTGCCGACCTCCTTGAGCACGCGGACGACCGGTTCGAGGTCGGTGTCCTGGCCCACGACGAGTTCGAGGCGTTCGCCGCCGATCTGGTCTTTCAGTTCGTCGGCGGTGCCGCGAGCGATGACCCGGCCCTTGTCGATGACCACGATCGTGTCGGCCAGCCGGTCGGCCTCCTCCAGGTACTGCGTGGTGAGCAGGACCGTCGCACCCGTGGCGACCAGTTGTTCGATGACCTCCCACATGCCGAGCCGCCCGCGGGGGTCGAGGCCGGTGGTGGGTTCGTCGAGGACCACGACCCGGGGCTCGGCCACGAGGGCTCCGGCGAGGTCGAGGCGACGGCGCATTCCGCCCGAGTAGCCCTTGGCGGAGCGGTCGCCTGCGTCGGTGAGGGCGAAGCGGTCGAGCAGCTCGCGGGCGCGGTCCTTCGCCTCGCGCTTCGACAACCCGTACAGCCTGCCGATCAGGTACAGATTCTCGGCGCCGGTGAGGTTCTCGTCGACGGCGGCGTACTGCCCGGACACGCCGATGTTCTGTCGTACGGCGTCCGGTTCGGTGAGCACGTCGTGCCCCGCCACCGTCGCCTCTCCCGCGTCGGGCCTGAGCAGGGTGGTCAGGACGCGCACCATGGTGGTCTTGCCCGCGCCGTTCGGGCCGAGCAGTCCGAGGACCTGGCCGGTGGGAATGTCGAGGTCGACGCCGTTCAGCGCTCGCGTGGACCCGTAGGTCTTCACCACGCCGCGAGCGCGGACAGCGACGGTGCCGTCCGTGTGAGGCATGCCTTCAGCGTAAGAGCGCGCCCGCGTCGGCGCCGGGCCTGTGATCAGCGGGAACGGGCGTGGCGGAGGGGGAAGACGCGACAGGGCCGCCCTCACCCGTCGGGTGGGAGCGGCCCTGCGAGACGAACGGTGTGGAGTGCTCAGCGCTCCAGGATCGCGGTGATGCCCTGACCGCCCGCAGCGCAGATGGAGATCAGGCCACGCCCTGATCCCTTCTCCGCCAGCAGCTTGGCCAGCGTGCCGACGATCCGGCCGCCGGTGGCCGCGAACGGGTGGCCCGCGGCGAGCGAGGAGCCGTTGACGTTGAGCTTCGCGCGGTCGATGCGGCCGAGCGGTTCGTCGCGCCCCAGCCGTTCCTTCGCGAAGCCCGGGTCCTCCCAGGCCTTCAGCGTGGCGAGCGCCTGGGAGGCGAACGCCTCGTGGATCTCGTAGAAGTCGAAGTCGGCCAGGGTCAGCCCGGCCTTGTCGAGCATGCGCGGCACGGCGTAGGCGGGCGCCATCAGCAGGCCCTCGTCGCCGGGGACGTAGTCGACGGCCGCGGTCTGCGAGAACGTCAGGTACGCCAGCACCGGAAGGTTGCGCTCCTTGGCCCACTCCTCCGTGGCGAGCAGCACGACGGACGCCCCGTCGGACAGCGGGGTCGAGTTGCCCGCCGTCATCGTGCCCTCGGGGCCGCCGAAGACGGGCTTGAGCTTGGCGAGCTTCTCCGGCGTCGAGTCGGGCCGCAGGTTCTGGTCGCGCGACAGGCCGAGGTACGGGGTGAGGAGGTCGTCGAAGAAGCCTCGCTCGTACGCGGCGGCGAGGCGCTGGTGACTCGTCGCCGTGAGTTCGTCCTGCTCGGCGCGCGTGATGTCCCACGCCTTGGCGGTCAGGGCCGCGTGCTCGCCCATGGACAGCCCGGTGCGCGGCTCGGCGTTGCGCGGGATCTCGGGCACGATGTGGCCGGGGCGGATCTTGGAGAGAATCTTCATCCGCTCACCCGCGGTCTTCGCGGCGTTGAGCTTCACGAGCAGGCGGCGCAGGCGGTCGTTGACGGCCAGCGGCGCGTCGCTCGTGGTGTCGACGCCACCCGCGATGGCGGAGTCGATCTGACCCAGCGCGATCTTGTTGGCGACGTTGACGATGGCCTGCAGGCCCGTGCCGCACGCCATCTGCACGTCCGAGGCAGGCGTCGTGGCGGACAACGCGCTCCCCAGCACCACCTCGCGGGCGAGGTTGAAGTCCCGCGAGTGCTTCAGCACCGCACCGGCGGCGAACTCGCCGATCTCCTCGTTCTGGAGGGAGAACCGGCTGACCAGCCCGTCGAGGGCGGCGGTGAGCATGTCCTGGTTGGACGCGTCGGCGTAGGGGCCGTTCGAGCGGGCGAACGGGATGCGGTTGGCGCCGACGATCGCGACCTTGCGGATCGACCGTGTTCCGGTGGACGTCGGTGCCGACGACCCGGCTGCCTTGTTCCGGCTCGACCGCGACCGGCCACCGCCGGACTTCTGCGCTTGGCTCATGGCTCTCGCCTTCCCTGGTCAGCGTTCTCGGGACCCGTCGACAGTGTAACCTACTCGCCGGTAGGTTAGGCTGGCGCTGCACACTGGGCACGGGAGGCAACGGATGGCTGACAAGTACCAGCAGTTCACCACGACACCCCTGGGCAAGCTCGTCACGTCGAAGCTCGGGCTGCCCAAGCCGCCCGTGCTGCGGCGTTACCGCCCCGGCCAGCCGCCACTCGATGGTCCCGCACTTCTGGGCGCGGCGCCGGGCAGCAGGCTGGAGAAGACGCTCACCGAGCAGCTCGGCAGGGCCGGCATCGAGATCGTGCGGGAACCCGGCGACGGGGTGCGCTACGGCGCGCTCGTCTTCGACGCCACCGGCATCACGGACCCGACCCAGCTCCGTGAGCTGTACTCGTTCTTCCACCCGGTGATCCGGGACATCGGCCCGTCCGGCCGGGTGGTGGTGCTCGGCACCCCGCCCGAACTCGTCGAGGGGCGCGAGCGCATCGCCCAGCGGGCACTCGAAGGCTTCACCCGCACCGTGGGCAAGGAACTCAAGCGCGGGGCCACGTCGCAGCTCGTCTACGTCGCCCAGGGCGCCGAGGAGGCGTCGGAGTCGACGATGCGTTTCCTGCTGTCGGCCAAGTCGGCGTTCGTCGACGGCCAGGTGATCCGCGTCGGCACCGCGGGCACCAAGACCGCCGAGGCGCCCGCCGACTGGGCGAAGCCGCTCGCCGGCAAGACCGCGCTGGTCACCGGGGCGTCGCGAGGCATCGGCGCCGCCATCGCCGAGGTGCTCGCCCGCGACGGCGCCCATGTCGTGGCGCTCGACATCCCGGCGCAGGGCGGCGAGCTGTCGACCGTGGCCAACCGGGTGGGCGGCACGGCCCTTCAGCTCGACATCACCGCCGACGATGCACCCCGGAAGCTGGCCGACCACCTCACCCAGCGCCACGGCGGCGTCGACATCGTGGTGCACAACGCGGGCATCACCCGCGACAAGACGCTGGGCAAGATGTCGTCGTCGGCGTGGGACTCGGTGCTCACCGTGAACCTCGTCGCCCAGCTCGCGGTCAACGACCTGCTGCTCGCCGAGAACGTCCTCAAGGAGAACGGCCGGATCGTCGGCGTGTCCTCCATCGCCGGCATCGCGGGCAACGTGGGGCAGGCGAACTACGCGGCCAGCAAGGCCGGTGTCATCGGCATGGTCGACGTCACCGCCCCCACGCTCGCCGAGCGCGGGTGCACGATCAACGCCGTGGCGCCCGGCTTCATCGAGACGCAGATGACCGCGAAGGTGCCGCTCATGATCCGCGAGTTCGGCAGGCGGCTGTCCAGCCTCGCGCAGGGTGGCCTGCCCGTGGACGTCGCCGAGACCATCGCCTGGTACGCCAACCCCGCGTCGGCCGCCGTCAACGGCAACGTCGTGCGAGTGTGCGGCCAGGGCTTCCTGGGGGCCTGAGCCATGACCGTGAAGGAGCTGACCAGCTCGCCGAGTCTGTCCACCCTCTACCCGAAGGCGGCGCTCGGCGGACTCCGCAGGACGAAGGCGGCGACCGACACGCTGCCCGACATCGAGTACGTCCGCGGTGGCGTCACCGTCGACCCGGGCCACCTCGCCGCCTACAACCGGGTGTGCGGCTTCCGGCTCACCGACGACCTGCCCGCCACCTACCCGCACGTGCTCGCGTTCCCGCTGCAGATGGCGCTGATGACCGAGTCGGACTTCCCGTTCCCGCTGCTCGGCATGGTGCACGTCGCCAACCGCATCACCCAGCACCGGCCGGTGAGGCTCGGCGAGAAGTTCACGTTGCGGGTACGGGTGGAGAACCTGCGACCGCACGACAAGGGCACCCAGTTCGACGTCGTCAGCGAGCTGCTGCCGGAACTCGGTGCGACGGACACGCCCGTCTGGGCGGACGTGAGCACCTACCTGCACCGGGGTGGTACGGGCCGATCCTCGTCACCGAAGAAGACCGAACTGGCGCCACCCGCCCCGAACGGCGTGTGGGCCGTCCCGGGCGACATCGGACGTCGGTACGCGGAGGTGTCCGGCGACCGCAACCCGATTCACCTGCACCCGCTGACGGCGCGCGCGTTCGGGTTCAAGTCGGCCATCGCGCACGGCATGTGGTCGAAGGCCCGTTGCCTCGCGGCGTTCGAGGGCAGGCTGCCGGACGCCTACACCGTCGACGTGCGGTTCCAGCTCCCGGTGCTGCTGCCCGCGAAGGTGGCGTTCACGACCTGGCGCACCGACGACGCCGGGTGGGCGTTCGAGCTGTGGAACGCCCGCAAGCCGAAGCCACACCTCAAGGGCACCATCACGGCGCTTTGAGCCGACCATTCGCGTGGGCGGCCCCGCCGAGCGTCATTCCGGCTGCTCGGTGGGGCGCCACACGTCGCCCTCCACGAGGTCGTTGAACCCGAGCCACGTGAGGTTCATCAGCCACGACGCGAGCACGCCGTCGGCCACGTCGGAGTGATCGAGCCACCAGTCGGCGAGTGACTCCGCCGCCCCGACGAGGGCGGCGGCCATGCCTTCTCCGGAGAACTCCGCCTGCGAGGCGAGGCCGCGCTCCGTTCCCGCCGACACCACGAGGTCACGGACCAGTGCGACGGCTCGGGCCCGCAGCGCGGTGATCTCCTCCGCGAACGGACCGCCCGCGGTGAGCGCGTGGCGGTGCAGCACGATCCACGACTCCCGGTAGGCGGCCACGAAGCCGTAGAACGAGCGCAGGCCGTGCCAGAGCTGCATGTCGGGTGGGACGTCGGTGCGGACACCGTCTCGCACGGTCCGCAGCAGCCGCTGCGACTCCCTGCGGACGCAGTGCCCGAACAGTTCTTCCTTGGCGCCGAGGTAGCTGTAGATCATCGGCTTGGAGACCCCGGCGACGTCCGAGATCTCGTCCATGGAGGCGAGGTGGTAGCCGTGTCGCGAGAACACCTGGACCGCGGCGTCGAGAATCTGCTTCTCCCGCACCGGTCGGGGTAGTCGTTTGGCCCGTTCGGGCGAGCGCTTGACGTCCTGCGCCACCAGTACCTCCCGTCGTCGGGCCAAACGCTACCTGAGCAGGAGATACGGCGGATCACACCGGGTGTGTCCGGTTGTTCACTCGGACTCGATGACCCGCGGAGGGTCGCGCCGCTCGTCGTTGCTCGACTCGTCCACGACTTCGCTGTCGACCACGATGACTCGCGACCGACGCGCGCCGAAACCGCCCGGCATGGTCGGGACGCGCCGCTCCAGGCGCTTCAACCACGCTCGGCGCACGAGGCCGCGGGTCGGCTTCAGCAGCAGGAGCAGACCCGCCACGTCGCTCACGAAACCGGGCACGAAGATCAGCAGTCCGCCGAGGCCGACGAGCATGCTGTCGGTGATCTCGTGATGCGGCGACCGGCCTGACCGTGCCGTCTCCATGACGGCGCGGGCGGCCTTGCCTCCCTCGCGTCGCGCGAGCGCGGAGCCGAGCAGGGCGCCCGCGACGAGGAGCCCGAGCGTGGCGAGGAAGCCGACGAGCGAGGCGACGGCCCAGATCGCGGCGATCTCGGCAATCACCCAGAGCAGGAAGATGGCGGCCATATGGGGTTCAACGTACGGGGCGGGCGATTTGCTCCCTCGCCCGGGCCTCTAGCCTGCTGGCCGTGCACAGCGGCGACGCGGCGACCGGCGCACCGGTCGGCAAGGTGATCGACAAAGTGGCGTGGATCGAACTCGACGGTGGTCGGGTGCTTCTCGCCCGATCGCGGGGCAAGGACGTCTACTACCTGCCCGGGGGCAAGCGGGAGCCCGGGGAGAGCGACGTCGACACGCTCTCCAGAGAGGTCGCCGAGGAGCTCTCGGTGACGGTCGTGCGCGGCACCGAGTCGCTGGTCGGGGTGTTCGAGGCACCGGCCGACAGCGGGAACGGCGTGGTGGTGCGGATGACGTGCTACACCGCCGAGCACGAGGGCACGATCACGCCCGACCACGAGATCGAGGACGTGCGGTGGGTGCGCCACGGTGACGCCGTGCCGGTGTCGCTCGCGAGCCGGGCCGTGCTCGATCACCTGCACGCGGCGGGTCTGCTCGACTGACTCCCGGCGACTGACTCCCGGCGACGTCGACCTACGAGGTCGGTGGACACGGTCGTGCCGCCCGAACTGGTCCGAACGCCTCCGGCCCGCCGAGAGAGTCTCGACGGGCCGGAGGTCGGGTCGGCTCAGTAGGTGATCGCCATGGCCGGGTCGGCCAGCAGCGCGCCGACGTCGGCGAGGAACTGCGAGCCCTGTTGTCCGTCCACTACGCGGTGGTCGAAGCTGAGCGACAGTTGCATCACCTTGCGCACGGCCAGCTCGCCGTCCACCACCCACGGCATGTCCCGGATCGCCCCGAGCGCCAGGATGGCCGACTCGCCGGGGTTGATGATCGGGGTGCCGGTGTCGACGCCGAACACACCGACGTTGGTGATGGTGAACGTGCCGTTCAGCATCGCCTCCGGGGTGGTGCGGCCGTCGCGTGCGGTGGTGGTGAGGTCACCGATGGCGCGGGCCAGCTCCGCCAACGACATCGCGTCGGCGTCGCGGACCTTCGGCACCACGAGGCCGCGCGGGGTGGCCGCCGCGATCCCGAGGTGCACGTAGTCCTTGTAGACGATCTCGCCCGCGGCCTCGTCCCACACCGCGTTGACGTCCGGGGTGCGCTTGGCCGCCAGGCACACGGCCTTGGCCGCGAACGCCAGCGGGGTCAGCTTGACGTCGGCGAACTCCGGGGTGCGGCGCAGCTTGTCGCGCAGCTCCATCATCGGCGTCACGTCGACCGTGAGGAACTCCGTGACGTGCGGTGCGGTGTAGGCGCTGTTCACCATCGCCTGGGCGGTCGCCTTGCGGACACCACGGATGGGCACCCGCCGTTCCCGCGTGGCGGGGTCGTACGACCCGGCGGCGGTCGACGCGGCGGCCACGGCGGTGCCGTTGGTGGTGCCGTTGGCGACGCCGTTGGTGGCACCCTCCGCCGCGCGACGGACGTCCTCGCGGGTGATGACGCCGCCCTCGGCGGACCCGGTCACCGTGCGCAGGTCGACCCCCAGCTCCTTCGCGAGCTTGCGCACCGGAGGCTTCGCCAACGGCACGTACGCGGCGGGAGAGACCTCGGCCTCGACCGGCGTGCGGGGCTTCACCACCTCCACGGCCTGCACCGGGGCCGCGGTGGCGGCGGCCGGGGCGGACGGCGAGGTGGGCGAGGTGGGCGTGGTGGGCGAGGTGGTGGCCGCGGCGGCCTTCTTGCGCGGCCGACGCTTGGCCGACGACGCCTTCGAGCCGTACCCGACGAGAGGCTTCATCTCCTCCTCGTCGGCGGCGGCCTCGGCCGGAGCAGCCGACGCCGCGGGCGTGCTCGCGGCCTCGCCGTTCGGGTCGACGTCCACCGTGAGGATGGGCGTGCCCACCTCGACCGTCTGACCGGGCTCGACCAGCAGCTCGGTCACCACACCGGCCCAGGGAATCGGCAGCTCGACGGCGGCCTTCGCCGTCTCGATCTCCACGACGATCTGGTTGACCGTCACCTCGTCACCGGGCTTGACCTTCCAGTCGATGATCTCGGCCTCGGTCAGCCCCTCCGCGGTGTCGGCCAGGGGGAACTGCTTGTACTCGGGCATCGAACTCCCCTCACCAGTCCAGCGCGCGGTCGACGGCGTGGAGCACCCGGTCCAGGTCGGGCAGGAAGTGCTCCTCCAACTTGGCCGGCGGGTACGGCGTGTCGAAGCCCGTCACCCGCAGCACCGGAGCCTCCAGCGAGTAGAAGCACTCCTGCTGCACCCGGGCCGCGATCTCCGAGGTCAACGAGGACTCGCTCGACGCCTCGCTCACCGCGATGAGGCGACCGGTGCGGCGCACCGACTCGAACACCGGCTCCAGGTCCAGCGGCGACAGGGTCCGCAGGTCGATGACCTCCAGCGACGTGCCCTCCTCGGCGGCGGCGTCGGCCGCCGCGAGGCACACCTGCACCGACGGGCCGTAGGCCACCAGCGTGGCCGCCGTGCCCTGCCGCAGCGTGCGGGACGTGAACAGCGGGGCGGGCGTGGCCGCCGGGTCGACCGGAGCCTTGAGCGCGCCCGAGTGGTAGAGCTTCTTCGGCTCGAACAGCAGCACGGGGTCGTCGCACTGGATCGCCTGCTGGATCATCCAGTAGGCGTCCACCGGGTTGGAGCACGACACGACCTTCAGGCCGGGGATGTGCGAGAACAGCGACTCCGGCGACTCCGAGTGGTGCTCCACCGCACCGATGCCGCCACCGAACGGCACCCGGATCACCACGGGGACCTTGACGGCCCCCTGGGTCCGGTAGTGCAGCTTGGCGAGCTGGCTGGAGATCTGGTCGAAGCCGGGGAAGATGAAGCCCTCGAACTGGATCTCGCAGACGGGTCGGAAGCCCCGTACCGCGAGGCCCACGGCGGTGCCGATGATGCCGGACTCGGCCAGCGGCGTGTCCAGCACGCGGTGCTCGCCGAAGTCCTTCTGCAGACCGTCGGTGATGCGGAAGACGCCGCCGAGCTTGCCGACGTCCTCTCCCATCACCACGACCTTGTCGTCGGCCTCCATCGCGGCACGCAGGCCGGCGTTGAGGGCCTTGCCGATCGTGAGCTTCTGCACGGCATTGCTCTGCGCCGTGGTGGTCGCGGCGTCGGAGGCGTTCACGGGCTGGGTGGGCGCGGCCATCAACGATCACCTCCGTCGGCGAAGCCGGACAGGTAGGACAGGTATTCCTCGCGCTGGGCCTCCAGCTGCGGCGACGGCTCCGCGTACACGTTGGAGAAGATCCGCTCGGGCGGCGGGTCGGGCATGTTGAAGCAGTAGTCGCGCAGTTCGGCGGCGAAGCGGTCGGCCTCGGCCTGCACCTCGTCGAAGAACGCGGCGTCGGCGCCGCCCGTGCGGGAGAGGTGGGCGCGCACCCGCTCGATCGGGTCCTTGAGCTTCCACGTCTCCACCTCGTCCGACAGGCGGTAGCGCGTCGGGTCGTCGGTGGTGGTGTGGGCGTCCATGCGGTAGGTGAAGGCCTCGATCAACACCGGGCCGTTGCCCCTGCGGCACTCGTCCAGCGCCCACCGGGTCACCGCGAGGCATGCGAGGACGTCGTTGCCGTCGACGCGGATGCCGGGGAAGCCGTAGCCGCGGGCCCGCTGGTAGAGCGGCAGGCGCGACTGGCGTTCGGTGGGTTCGGAGATGGCCCACTGGTTGTTCTGGCAGAAGAACACCAGCGGCGCGTCGTAGACGGCGGCCCACACGAAGCCCTCGTGGACGTCTCCCTGGCTGGTGGCGCCGTCACCGAAGTAGACGATCGTGGCCTCGGCGTCGGGGTCGTCGCCGACCTTGCCCTCGAACTTCTGCCCCATCGCGTAACCGGCGGCGTTGAGCACCTGGTTGCCGATCACGATGGTGTACGGGTGGAACCGGTGCTTGGCGAAGTCCCAACTGCTGTGGTCGGTGCAGCGGAAGATGCCGAGCAGGTCCCTGAAGTCCACGCCTCGGGCGTAGGCGACGCCGTGCTCGCGGTAGCTGGGGAAGGCCATGTCCTGCGGCTTGAGGGCGCGGCCCGAGCCGATCTGCGCCGCCTCCTGGCCCAGCAGCGGCACCCAGATGCCGAGCTGGCCCTGACGCTGCATGGCGTTCGACTCGCGGTCGGCCCGCCGGACCAGCACCATGTCGCGGTACAGCCCGCGCAGTGCCTCGGCATCGATGTCGGCGACGTAGGGGTCGAACTGCGCCGACGGCAGGCGCTCGCCTTCGGGGTTGAGGAGCTGGGTCAACTCAGCTCCGCCTTCGGTGGTCGCACGCAGTCCCGCTATGACCTGCTCCGGGGTCGGCTGCGCCGCTGTCGCGGCCGGACCGGCGCCGGATTGCGGGCGCGTCCACTGTTCTGGGGACGACATCGCATCTCCTTGGTGTCGTGCCGCACGACCGCTTGTGGCGGCGTGCGACGCGCCGCCGGCCACCGGGGTGCGCAACTGGATCGGCAGCGCTGGATGACCGTCGGCGGTGACGGTTCACGCGCTCATCCTGGCACGGAAACGGCCGTTGTGGAGAGCCCCTGAAGCGGATTCGTTGTGGCGGTCAGTGGTCTGAGCTGCGGAAATGCTCGGAATACCGACCGTGCAACCGCCGAAAGTCGCACCCGCGAGCAACGGCGGGACCAGTGGCGTCGGGCTCGTGATCGCGCTGCGCGACGGGGCCACGACGCAGTGGTGGCGGCACCCGCCCCGGCCCCCGGCGGCTGAAATTGTGACGAACGCCACTTGTCGGAGTGGGTGGCACGATGGGGCCCGTGGAACTGGAAAGCGTGAAGAACTCAGTGCGTCGGATGTGGGCCGACGACGTCCTGCCCAGCCTCTCGACGCTCGTCTCGATCCCGGCGCTCTCGCCCGCGTTCGATCCCGACTGGGCCGAGACCGGACACCTTGCCGCCGCCGTCGACCACGTGCGCGCGTGGTTCACCGAGCGCGACCTGCCCGGCGCGACCGTCGACGTGGTGAGCCTCCCGGGGCGCAGCCCGGTGCTCCTGCTCGACGTCCCCGCCACCGAGGGGGCCGAGGACAAGGGCACCGTGCTCATGTACGGGCATCTCGACAAGCAGCCGCCGGTGGGCGGGTGGTCCGAGGGCCTCGGGCCGTGGACGCCCGTGGTGAAGGACGGGCGACTCTACGGTCGCGGCTCGGCCGACGACGGCTACGCCGGGTACGCGGCGGTGACGGCCCTGACGGCTGTCCGCGAGGCCGGTGGCTCGCATGCCCGCATCGTGGTGTTGCTGGAGACCGGTGAGGAGTCCGGCAGCCCCGACCTGCCCGCCTACCTCGACCACCTCGCCGACCGGCTCGGCCGGGTGTCGCTCGTGGTGTGTCTCGACTCCGGCGGCAACGACTACGAACGACTGTGGCTGACGACGAGCCTGCGTGGTCTGGCCCAGGTGCACGTCACGGTGCGGGTGTTGGAGACCGCCCAGCACTCGGGCATGGCGAGCGGCGTGGTGCCCAGCTCGTTCCGTGTGCTGCGCATGTTGCTCGACCGGCTGGAGAACTCCGAGACCGGCGAGATCACGCTCGCCGAGTGCAACGTCGAGATCCCGCCCAACCGGATCGCCGAGGCCAAGCAGACCGTCGAGGCCGTTCCCGGGTCGATCATCGGCACGACGCCGTGGCACGGCTCCACCAAGCCGGTGTCGTCCGACGAGATGGAGTTGCTGATCAACAACACCTGGCGGCCCAGCCTGTCGATCATCGGCGCGTCCGGCATGCCCGAGCCGGCCGACGCGGGCAACGTGCTGCGCACGAGCACGACGCTGGCGCTGAGCTTCCGGCTCCCGCCCACGGCCGACTCGCAGGCCGCGTTGGAGGCCATCACGAAGGCGCTCACCACCGATGTGCCGTACGACGCGACGGTGGAGCTCAGCGGTGTCGAGGCCGCCGACGGCTGGAACGCACCCGAGCCGGCTCCGTGGCTGACGGCGGCGTTGCAGCGCGCGAGCGACGAGATCTTCGGCAAGCCGTGGGGCAACGTGGGGCTCGGCGGGTCGATCCCGTTCATGGGACTGCTCGGCGAGAAGTACCCCGACGCGCAGTTCGTCGTCACGGGCGCGCTGGGGCCGGACTCGAACGCGCACGTGCCGGACGAGTGGTTGCACCTCGACTACGCCCAGCAGGTCACCGAAACGGTGGCGACGGTGCTCGACGCTCACGCCACGAGCTGACTCACGTTGCAACTCGTCTGTAACGAACGCGATGCTGCGTTGTAGCGCATCCAGGTGGCAGGATGCGGGAACTGGCCGGTATGGATTACGAGGAGTGACATCGTGGCGCGTCGACTCACCAGGGCGTTGACCTTGTTGCCCGCCCTCGCTCTCGCCGTCACCGCGGCGAGTTGCGCGGAGGAGGTCAACACCGGCGGAGACACCGAGGCCGGTGGCGAGATCACCTTGATCAGGGAGGGCACGCTCACGACGTGCACCCACCTGCCCTACAAGCCGTTCCAGTTCACCGAGGGCGGCCAGACGGTGGGCTTCGACGTCGACCTGGTGGACCTCGTGGCCGAGGAACTCGGCGTCAAGCAGGAGATCGCGGACACCTCGTTCGAGAGCATCGAGTCCGGCGCCGCTCTCGACACCGGCCAGTGCGACCTCGCCGCGGCGGCCATGACCATCAACGACACCCGCGCGAAGGTCATGGACTTCTCCGACGGCTACTACGACGCCAACCAGGCGCTGCTGGTGAAGAAGGACTCCGGCATCGAGGGGCTGGAGGACCTGCGCGGCAAGGTGCTCGGGGTGCAGCTCGGCACGACCGGCGAGCAGTACGCCGAGGAGCACAAGGACGAGTTCGGCTACACCACCCGCCAGTTCGAGGATCTCGCGCTGCTGGAGACCGCGGTGAAGACCGGCCAGATCACCGCGGGCATCAACGACAACTCCGTGTTGTACGACTTCGTCAAGAGCAACCCGGACGTGGAGGTCACCACCGAGTTCGAGACCGGTGAGGAGTACGGCATCGCCGTCCGCAAGGGCAACGGTGCGCTGCTCGCCAAGGTGAACGAGGTGCTCGACGCCGCGAAGCAGGACGGCCGCTACGACGAGATCTACGAGAAGTGGTTCGGTAAGAAGCCGGAAAGCAAGTAAAGGCCTGCTTCGAAAGAACGAAGGCAGTGGTGAGGGCCCGATACGGATCGGTTACCGTTCGGGCCCTCACCCACGCCCAGCGAGGAGATTGTCGTCATGGCGATGTCGCGGCGTAAACGCGCCCGAGTGATTCGTGCGGTCCAGTACGCGGTGCTGGCCCTGGCCGTGGTGCTCATCGGGGTGTTGGCGGACTGGGGGACGGTCAAGGACGCGTTCTTCAACGTCGATGCGGCCTCGTCGCAGTTCCCCGCAATCTTCACCGACGCGCTGGTCAACACCATCGTCTACACGGCGCTCGGCTTCGCGTTGGGTCTCGGCATCGGCATGGTGCTGGCGCTGATGAAGTTGTCGTCGGTCGGCCCGTACCGCTGGATCGCGACGCTGTACATCGAGTTCTTCCGCGGCATCCCTGCCCTGCTGGTGTTCATCGCGCTGGGCTACGGCGTGCCGCTGGCGTTCGGCATCAGGTTCGACATCTACTCCACCGCCGCCATCGCGTTGGGTCTCGTCGGCTCGGCCTACATCGCCGAGACGCTGCGGGCCGGCATCCAGGCCGTGCCCCACGGCCAGGTGGAGGCGGCGCGGTCGCTGGGCATGTCGCAGGCCAGGACCACGGTCACGGTGGTGATCCCGCAGGCGTTCCGGATCATCCTCCCGCCGTTGACCAACGAGCTGATCCTGCTGACCAAGGACTCGTCGCTCATCTACCTGCTTGGCCTGGCCCGGGACGAGTACGAGCTCGCGAAGTTCGGCCGTGAGGGGCTGAACGCGACGGGCTCGCTGACGCCGATCCTGCTCGCGGGTCTGTGCTACCTGATCATCACGGTGCCGCTCGGTTACCTGTCGCGCTACCTGGAGCGCCGCAGCGGCCGCAAGGAGGAGCAAGGGTTGAAGGTGACGGCCTGATGAGTGACGTGATCGTCGAGGTCTCGAACCTGCACAAGTCCTTCGGTTCGCTGGAGGTGCTGAAAGGCATCGACCTGTCGGTGCGCCGGGGTGAGGTCGTGTGCATCATCGGGCCGTCCGGTTCCGGCAAGTCGACGATGCTGCGGTGCGTGAACCTGCTGGAGGAGCCCAACTCCGGCACGGTCACGGTCAACGGCTTCGAGCTGACGGACCCCGACTGCGACATCGACCGGGCCCGGCGTGGCATCGGCATGGTCTTCCAGGGCTTCAACCTCTTCGGGCACCTGTCGGTGTTGGACAACCTGACCGTGGCCCAGCGCAAGGTGCTCAAGCGGGACAAGGCGGAGGCCGAGCGCATCGCCAGGGACAACCTCGCCAAGGTGGGGTTGGCGGAGAAGGCCGGCTCGATGCCCGGCCAGCTCTCCGGCGGGCAGCAGCAGCGCGTGGCCATCGCCAGGGCGCTGTCGATGGAGCCGTCGGTGATGCTGTTCGACGAGCCGACCTCGGCGCTCGACCCGGAACTCGTGGGCGACGTCCTCAAGGTGATGCGCCAGCTCGCCGACGAGGGCATGACGATGCTCGTCGTCACGCACGAGATGCAGTTCGCTCGCGAGGTCGCCGACACGGTGCTGTTCATGGACGGCGGCGTGGTTGTCGAGCAGGGGCCGCCGCAGCAGGTGATCGGCGACCCGCAGCAGGAACGCACCCAGACCTTCCTCTCGCGGGTGCTGAACCCGGTGCACGCGCAGGACTGATCACTCGTCCGGGACGCACACCACACGCTCCGCAGGGAACTCGTCGCTCCGCGCGATCGTCTCACCTGACAGCGGTGGAGATCCCGCCGTTCGGGCGCGAGCGAGGGAGGAAGCGTGCCGACGAGGTGGCGGCGCATCCCGGGTGGTTCCCCCGACGGTGCTGAGCCGGACGTGTCGGCTCCGGTCGACTTCGACCCGTTCGACCCCGACCCGCCGGAGGCGGCGACGGTGGACGCCGAGGAGCTGCTGCGGCCCTTTCTGGAGCAGGACGGTCGTGGCTTGCTGCGGTGGCGTCGACAGGCGTCGAACGCGCCGATCCTGCAACTGGAGAACAAGTTCGTCCGGGGGCGACTCGATCTGCGGGCCGCGGATCTCGGCGTGTTGTTCCGGTTCGAGAACTGCCGCTTCGAGTTCCCGCCCGACGTGCGTGAGGCGAACCTGCTCGGCCTCTCGTTCCGGCGGTGCTGGCTGCCGGGCCTGAAGGCGCGCAACTTCCGCAGCCTCAACGACGTGCGGCTCATCCGGTGCCGGGTCGAGGTGGACACGAACAGACCCGACGCGGGTACGGACGTGCTGACGTCGAAGACCGACCGCGGGGTGCCCAATGCGGCGGTGAACTTCACCGACGCCGTGGTGAAGGGCACGGTGATCCTCACCGGAACCCGGATCAACCACCCGAGCGGCAAGGCGTTGCAGGCCGACCGGCTCGACATCACCGGCGCCTTCCTCGCTTACCGGCTCACCGCCGCCGGTGAGGTGCGCATTCCCGGTCTCAAGGCGGGCGGCAACGTCAACTTCTCCGGTGCGCGGCTGACCAACCCGAAGGGGTTCGCGCTGAACGGCAACGGCATCTCCGTGTCGGGCAGTCTGCTGTGCGAGGTGGACAACTACCGGCCCGGCGCGCCGCGCCCGTTCTCGGCGTCGGGCATGGTCTACCTGCCGAGCATGCGCGTGGCCGGGGACTGCGTGTTCCGGGGAGCGCAGTTGGCCGTCGACCCGACGGGGGAGATCGCGGTCGACGCCTGGAAGACAGGCGACTGGTACGTCGATCCACACCCCGCCTTCATCGCCGACCGGATGCACGTCGACGGCAACGTCGAGATGGGTGACGGGCTCCGCGCGACGGGCACCTTGCGCATGGTGAACATCCACGTCGGCGGGTCGCTGCGGTTGGCGGGAGCGACGGTGAGCGTGCTGCGCAATCCCGAACCGCCGTACATGGACCGTGCGATCCACCTCGACGGCAGCTTCGTGAACGGTGACCTCGAAGGCAGCAAGCTGCGCACCGAGGGACAGTTCCGGCTGGCCGATGTGACCGTGCGCGGCAACGTGTTCGTCAGGGACGCTCGGCTGTCGCACCCGTCGCGGGACGCATTCTCGGCTCGACGCAGCCACGTGTTCGGCAATCTCATGCTCAGCACGTCCCGGGTGCGCGGCACGGTGCGGCTGCAGGGCATGACGGTGGGCGGCAGCATCGACATGCAGAACACGACGGTGACCGATCCCGAGCCGGAGAGTTCCGCAGACTGGGCCGTCGACCTGCGGTCGGTGCAGGTGGCGCGCAGTGTCCTCATGCACAGCGGGGGCGGGCACTCGTTCCGTACCGAGGGCGGCGGCGTCACCCTCGACGGGGCGGTGATCAAACGCAAGCTGTGTCTGGCGGGGGCGCGGCTCGTGGCGGGCAAGAACGGGCTCGCGCTCGACGCCGGGGACGTCAGGGCCGAGGAGTTCGAACTCACCCCGATCGACGCCCCGGACGGTCGGGTGTCGCTACGGGGTGCCCAGTGCGGGACGTTGCACGACAACGAGCAGTTCTGGCACGCCACGGGCGGTGTGAAGCTGGAGGACTTCCGCTACGAGTCTCTCGACAGCCCCATCCCGTTGTGGGACGACCGGCAGATCGAGCTACGCCTGAGCTGGTTGCGGCACGCGATGCGCGGGTACCGACCCGGCCCCTACGACCAGTTCGCGGCGATGCTGCGCGCGGGCGGCAACGAGGAACACGCCGACACGGTGCTCATGCGCAAGCAGCAGTACCGCTACGAGGCACTCGGCTCCGGGTACCGCTGGTTCTTCAGGGCGGGCGTGCGCCTGTGGAGTTGGTTGCAGCGGTGGATGGTCGGCTACGGCTACCGCCCGGTGCGGGCGTTGGCGTGGCTGCTCGGGCTGTTGGTGCTGGGCAGTCTGTGGTTCGGGCTGGGCAGCGACGACTGCGCCAAGGACGAGGAGCGGTTCGTCGTCCACGGTGAGCGTTGCGCGGTGAACATGGACGACACGGGTCTGGAGTGGAATCCCGTGCTCTACACGGTCGACCTGCTGGTTCCCATCGCGGATTTCGGCAACAAGGGCCGGTGGCACATGGCCGGGGCCGACAAGTGGGTGTCGACCGGGTTCATTGCGACGGGGTGGGTGCTGGTCACGACGGTGGCCGCCGGCGTGACGAGGACGCTGCGTCGCAACAGTAGCACCTGACGGCACCTGACGGCACCTGACGGCACGGCCGTGACGTGCGACGGTGCGCTGCGCCGATCCGGTGTGGCGCCGTAACACCGTGACCGGCGGAGGCGATGACGCGAGTGTCCCGCCCCCTCACGTCAGTGAAACACACCAACCATGCGATTCGTGCCGCCGTTCGTCGTCGCTCTCGTCCTGTTCGGGGGCCTCGTGGCCTGCTCGGGCAAACAGGCCGTACCACCGGACACCCGTGCGCCGTCGACGTCCCCGACGGTGACGCTCACCGAGCCGGCGGGAGGTCCCACGCGGGCGCCCTGAGCACCCGTCGCGCGCCTGTCCGCACCTCCTGCACGCTTGTCCGCGCCCTGTGCACGCATGATGCCGTCTCCTGCACGCGTGTCGTCATCCAGTGCTGCAGAAGCTCCCTGCGGCCGCCTCCACGTATGCCGGCTACGTTCACCGGTCCGTCGTGACCTCGACGCTCGATGGAGTTGACTACGGCCACACCGGCCCCCTCGGCGGAACAGCTGTCGGAGGGGTGTTGTTGACTTCGGGCGTGAGTGCTGAGCAGTCGAAGTCCCGTGTCCGCGCCCCCGAGTTGACCGGCGACGCCTGGTGGAACACCGGTGGCGAGCCGTTGACGTTGCGCGGGTTGCGTGGCCGCGTCGTGTTGCTGGACTTCTGGACCTCCGGGTGCATCAACTGTCTGCACGTGCTCGACGAGCTGCGTCCGCTGGAGGAGGAGTTCGCCGACGTGCTCGTCACCGTGGGCGTGCACTCGCCGAAGTTCGCGCACGAGGGTGATCGGGAGTCGGTGGCCGCCGCGGTCGCGCGCCTCGGTGTGGAGCACCCGGTGGTGAGCGACCCCGACATGAGTCTCTGGCAGCAGTACGCGGTCAAGGCGTGGCCGACCCTCGTCGTCGTCGACCCGGAGGGCTACGTCGTGCACGTCGCTGCCGGGGAGGGCCACGGGGAGGCCCTGCGCCGGGTGATCGCCGACCTGGTGGAGGAGCACGAGCGCAAGGGCACGTTGCGTCGTGGCGAGCTCGACTGGAGCGAGATCGCACGGACGCAGCGGGAGGAGGCCGAGCGGGCGCGGCTCGACGGGCTGCGGTTCCCCTCGAAGGCCGTCGTCACGGCGGAGGGGCGGGTCCTCGTCGCCGACACGGCGAACCACTCGATCGCCGAGTTCGCCTCCGACGCCGAGACATTGTTGCGGCGGTTCGGTTCCGGTGAGCGCGGCGCGGCGGACGGTGCGTTCGACGTCGCTCGCTTCGCCGAACCGTCGGGGCTGGCGTTGCTGCCCCCGCACGTGGCCGACCGGGTCGGCTACCACCTGATCGTCGCCGACACGGCCAACAACCTCCTGCGGGGCGTGGACCTGCGGACGGGGTCCGTGCGCACCGTCGCGGGCACCGGACGGCAGTGGCGTGACGGCGACGACTCGGGCAAGGCGGGCGAGGTCGACCTGACGAGCCCGTGGGACGTGCGGTGGTGGGAGACCGCCGGCGGGGTCGTGATCGCGATGGCGGGCAACCACACGCTGAGCCTGTTCGATCCCGTCGAGGGAACGATCTCGCGGTTCGCGGGCACCACAGTGGAGGGGCTTCGCGACGGTGAGGCGGGCGAGGCGTTCTTCGCGCAGACCTCCGGGTTGGCCGTGGCCGACGACCGGCTGTGGTTCGTGGACGCCGAGACCTCGGCACTGCGATACCTGGAGCCTGCCACGGACGACGCCGCCGACGGCGAGCGCCGGTACGTGGTGCACACCTCCGTGGGATCGGACCTGTTCACCTTCGGCCATCGGGACGGCACGGCCGACACGGCGCTGTTGCAGCATCCGCTGGGGCTCACCGTCCTGCCCGACGGGGCCATCGGCATCGCCGACACCTACAACGGTGCGGTGCGGCGGTTCGACCCCGGAACCGGGGAGGTGTCCACGCTCGTGCGCGAGCTGGCCGAGCCGTCGGACCTGGTGGTCACCGACACGGGCGTGCTCGTGGTCGAGTCCGCGGCACATCGGCTGCGTCCGTTGCACGGAGACACCGAGGTGGTCGCCGGTGACGCGCTCGCCGTGCGACGCCCGCCCACGGTGCTGGGTGGTGGTGAGGTGCGGTTGACAGTGACGTTCGTGCCGCCTCCCGGCGAGAAGCTCGACGACCGCTTCGGGCCGTCCACCCGGCTGGAAGTGAGCGCGTCGCCGCCGGAGCTGCTGGTCGACGGCGGTGGTGTCGGCACCGACCTCGAACGCACGGTGACGCTGGCCGACGACGTGGAGGGCGGTGTGCTCCAGGTGGTGGCGCAGGCCGCCAGTTGCGCCTCGGACGCCGAACACCCGGTGTGCCGCATCACCCGGCAGGACTGGGGTGTCCCCGTTCGGATTGAATCCGGTGGGGCGTCGGCATTGCCTCTCGTCATGGCGGGAACCCCGGCCGAGTAAGCGAAGGCCGTCCCAGCTCGTGCGGGCGATCGCGTCGGGGCGGGCGGGAAACCGGCTCCCTACCGCGACGTAGCATGAATACCGTGTCAGAAACCAACGGTCCACTCGCCTCGGACGCCAAACTAGAGATCCAGATGCTGCACGACCGGGTGCTTGTGCGCATGCCGTCGGAGGACGGCGAGCGTCGCAGCAACGGTGGCATCGTGATCCCGGCGACCGCCCAGGTGGCACGGCGGTTGTCGTGGGGTGACGTGCTCGGAGTGGGCAACAACGTGCGCAACGTCAAGGTGGGCGACCGGGTCCTCTTCAACGCAGAGGACCAGTTGGAGGTCGAGATCCAGGGCAACGCGTACTACGTGTTGCGCGAGCGCGACATCCACGCGGTCGCGAGCGAGCGGGCCGAGCACGGGACGGGCCTGTACTTGTAGGCACCGGAGGCGCCCGTGGCTCGTGCTGACGATGACGGCGATGACGTTCACGGCCCGGGCGACGAGAGTGCCTTCTCCGACGCCGACCTCGACGCCGACTGGGACGACGACGTCGAGGACCTCACCGAACCGGGCGACCCGGAGTTCTGGGCGGACGACACCCGCGTCGATCCGGCGCTGCGGCGGCGCCGCAGGCTCGGCAACGTGCTCGTGGTCCTCGGGGCCCTCACCGGACTGCTCGCGATCGCGTACGTCGTCGACATGTTGATGGAGGTCGGTGACGTCCCGCGCGGGGTGACGGTCGCCGGGGTGGAGATCGGCGGACTCGACCGAGCCGAGGCGCAGGACCGGCTGCGTCGGGAGCTGGAGCCGCTGGTGACGCGACCGGTGGTGGTGCGGGCCGGTGAGAGTGAGGCGTCGTTCGACCCCGCCGAGGCCGGGTTGGGTGTGGACTGGGCCGCCACGGTGGAGCAGGCCGGCGCGCAGCCCTGGTTGCCGTGGGAGCGGTTCGGCTCGTTCTTCGGTGGCCGCGAGCTCGACCTGGTGACGACCGTGGACGACCGAAGCTTGCGGATCGCGCTGGGTCGCCTCGCCCAGGAGCGCCTCAACCGGCCCGCGATCGAGGGCGGCATCGCCTTCCGGCCGGACGGCGACGACGGCGGGGTGAGGGCGTACGCGATCGAGCCACGAGCCGGGGTCCGACTGTCCGATCTGGAGGCCGCCGTTGTGGAGATCCGCGCGCACTGGCCGCAGGTCGAGCGGATCGACGTGGCCGTGGAGACGGTGCGGCCCAAGCTCACCTCGGAGGCCGTGCACACCGTGCTCGACGGCACGATCCGGCCGTTGTTGGCGGGGCCTGTCGTGCTGCGGGGGGACGGCGGTGAGTCCGTGCTCCTGCCGGAGGACTTCCGCAGGGCGCTGGCCGTCGAGGTGCGTCCCCTCGACGACGGGGACGGGAACGCGGGGGACGGCGGGGAGAGCGCCGGGGGTGAGGACGACGGCGCCGGTCGAGCCATTCTGGCCGTGACTCTCAAGCCCGACGTGCTGCGGGGCGCGGTGCAGGGCGAATTGGACGACACCGAACGTCCGGCGCGGGACGCCGCGCTCGTGTTCCGCGCGGGGGTGCCCGAGGTGGTGCCCTCGGTGCCCGGCGTGCGCATCGACTGGGAGCGGACGTTCGCGGGCTTGATCGAGGCCGTGGCCTCGGCACCGGAGGACCGGCGTGAGGTGCCGGTGCTCTACCAGCCCGTCGAGCCGTCGGTGCGGACGGCGGACGTCCAGGCCCTTGGCATCACGGACGTGCTCGCGACGGCCCGGTCGGCCGGGCACTCGCCGGAGGAACTGGCCGGCATGGGAACGGCGTTGGGGCGGCTCAACGGTGCGGTGGTGCGCTCCGGCGAGACCGTCGACCTCTCCGCCTACGGTGCCCCGCCGCCCTTGGAAGCGGTGTTGCGCGACGCGCTGGCCCAGGCCGGTCTCCACGTCACCGAGCAGGGCACGGTGCGCAACGACACCGGCGCGGCCGTTGCCGTCCACGCCGCTGCGACGACGTCGACGGTGCAGGTCACGGTGTGGGGCACTCCCACCTGAGGCGGACAAACGGTCGGGGGTGTCCGGCAGCGCGATGCGCCGGACACCCCCGACCGAGTCCCGGGTCAGGCCCTGATGCGCCCGCGCGGGTGCATGCGCGCGGCGATCGAGACACCGATCGCGGCCACGACGAGCTGTGTGATGAACTCCAGCCAGTCCCAACCGTCCGTGTCGGCGTACCCCAGGCCCCTGGCGATCGCCGTGCCGAGGAACGCGGCGGCGATACCGACCAGGATCGTGAGCCAGACCGGGATGTTCTGCTTGCCGGGCACGAACAACCTGGCGAGTACCCCGAGCAAAAGACCGATCAGAATCGCCGAGATGATTCCCGAAATCGCCATGGTGCGTGCTCCCTCGTCACCGGACTCGTTGACCCGATAGGGGTACCCACTTGAGTTGATCTCAACCTCCGCGCACACGAAGGGCCACCTGCCGCACAACGGTGCAGGTGGCCCTTCGTGGCTCTCGGTGCGGAGCGACGCCGATCAGAAGGCGGCTTCGTCGACCTCCATGAGGTCGTTGTCGGTGGCCTCGACGATCGCGCGGCGAGCCGACAGCTCGGGCAGTACGTTCTTCGCGAAGAACGACGCCACGGCGAGCTTGCCCTGGTAGAACGGCACGTCCTTCTCGGAGGCACCTTCGTCGAGCTTGGCCTGGGCGATCTCGGCCTGCCTGAGGAGCTGCCAGCCGACGAGCAGGTCACCGGCCGACATCAGCAGGCGCACGGTGTTCTGGCCGACCTTGTAGACGTTGGTGACGTCCTCCTGCGACGAGGTCAGGTAGCCGATCATCGTGCCGAGCATGCCCTGGACGTCGTCCAGCGCCTGCTTGAGCAGCTCGCGCTCCTTCTTGAGCCTGCCGTTGCCCGCCTCGGACTCGATGAACTTCACGATCTCGCCCGCGATGTAGGCGAGCGCCTTGCCCTTGTCACGGACGATCTTCCGGAAGAAGAAGTCCATCGACTGGATGGCGGTCGTGCCCTCGTACAGCGAGTCGATCTTCGCGTCGCGGATGTACTGCTCGATCGGGTAGTCCTGCAGGAAGCCGGAGCCACCGAGCGTCTGGAGCGACTGCACGAGCTGCTCGGTGGCGCGCTCGGAACCGACACCCTTGACGATGGGCAGCAGCAGGTCGTTGACGCGCTCGGCGAGGTCGAGCGACTCGGCGTCGCCCTCCTGCGTCCACACCTGGTCCTGGAACGAGGCGGTGTAGAGGTACACCGCACGCAGGCCCTCGGCGTAGGCCTTCTGCAGCATGAGCGACCGGCGCACGTCGGGGTGGTGCGTGATGGTGACGCGCGGGGCGGTCTTGTCGGTCTGGCGGGTGAGGTCCGGACCCTGCACGCGCTCCTTGGCGTACTCCAGCGCGTTCAGGTAGCCGGTGGACAGCGTCGCGATGGCCTTGGTGCCCACCATCATGCGGGCGTACTCGATGACCTGGAACATCTGCGCGATGCCGTCGTGCACCTCGCCGAGCAGCCAGCCCTTGGCGGGGACGCCGTGCTGGCCGAAGGTGAGCTCGCAGGTGGTGGACACCTTGAGGCCCATCTTGTGCTCGACGTTCGTGACGAAGGCGCCGTTACGCTCGCCCAGCTCGCCGGTGTTGGTGTCGAAGTGGAACTTCGGCACGAGGAACAGCGACAGGCCCTTGGTGCCGGGCTTGGCCTCGATGCCGGGGCCCTCGGGGCGGGCCAGCACCAGGTGCATGATGTTCTCGGTCATGTCCTGGTCGCCCGAGGTGATGAACCGCTTGACGCCCTCGATGTGCCAGGAGCCGTCCTCCTGCTTGATGGCCTTCGTGCGGCCCGCGCCCACGTCCGAACCGGCGTCCGGCTCGGTGAGCACCATGGTGGCGCCCCACGCGCGGTCGATCATGATCTGGGCCCAGCGCCGCTGCTCCTCGGTGCCGTTGCGGTCGAGGATCATGGCGAAGTTGGGGCCCGCCATGTACATGTACAGCGCCGGGTTGGCGCCGAGGATCAGTTCGGCGGCGGCCCACTGCACCGTGGGGGGCAGGCCGAAGCCACCGAGGTTGTTGGTGAGGCCGAGACGCCACCACTCGCCGTCCCAGAGAGCCCGGTAGCTCTTCTTGAAGGACTCCGGCAGCGTCGCGGAGAAGGTCTTCGGGTCGTACACCGGCGGGTTGCGGTCGGCGTCGGCGAACGACTCGGCGAGCGGGCCGACGGCGAGGTTGTTCAGCTCGGACAGCACACCGCGCGCGGTCTCCTCGTCGGACTCCGCGAGCACGCCCTTGCCGAGGCGGTTCTGCACACCGAGAACCTCGAACAGGTTGAACTCCAGGTCTCGGACATTGCTCTTGTAGTGGCCCATGTCGTCACTCCGTACGGGTTGTTCGGCACTCCGGCTGGGCACTTCTGCCGCCGACAGGACACGCGGATCAGCGTGACCGGCACTGCCCTACTGGCCGGTAACATCAGGATAATACCAACGGGTAACATTTGCGAGCATCGCGGCAGGACTGTGACGTGCGGCCACCTGCCTGGCCCAATCCGGCCCGGAACGGGCCCGTTCACCGGCTCGCAACGACAGCGGCCCGCCGCTCGGGGAGAGCGACGGGCCTGGTGTGGGGCGGAACCTGCCGAAAGGTCAGAGTCGCGGTGAGCGTGCCTCGTCCTCGCCGGGGGACACGACCAGCAGTCCCGAGCGGAACGCCTTCGTCACCGCGTGCGTGCGGTCCCGTGCGGACAACTTGCGCAGGATGCTCTTCACGTGTGTCCGGACCGTCTCCACCGACAGGAAGAGCGTGTCGGCGACGGCGGAGTTCTCCATGCCCTCGGCGATGAGCTGGAGCACCTGGTACTCGCGCCGCGACAACGGCATCGGGGTCCGGGTCGGGCTCGCCTCACCCGTCCGCTGCTTCGGCACGAGAGGGGCCAGGGTCGGGTCGGTGTAGTGCCGCTCGACGTAGGTACGGCGGATGCCCTCGGCGAGCTGGCGAGGGTCGACCGTCCGCGGGAGCACGCCGTGCGCGCCCGCGTCCACCAGCGTGGCGAGGTAGGCGGCGGTGCGCCGGGCCGAGTCGACGAGCACGGTGACCGCCAGCATCGGGTGCCCCTCGGCCAGCAGGTGGGTGAGGTGACCGTGCGGATCCAGCGCCGAGTCGACGAGCACGACGTCCGGGCGGAGCTGGTCGCAGAGCGCGATGCCCGCGTGGTGACTGGCGGCGTGCCCGCCCCACCGCAGCCCGGGTGTCCGGCTGACGACGGCGCTGAGCCCCTCGCGGAAGAGCGGGACCGAGTCGATGGCGGCCACGGTCAATGTTCGGGTCGCCCTGTCGAGACCGAGCGCGCCGCGCCCGGTGCGTGCCCCGTGTGCCATCCGTCCTCCCTCCGCACGCTCGCCCCCTGCGTGCCGCTCCCCTGGATGGGGTATTCCCGCTGGACCGAACTGGTTACACCGAACCACACCAGGTGCACCGAGTGGTGCGACGGCGGCGCTGTGAGTGCGCCTCGTCTCGGCCGGGTATGCGTCGGCATGTCCGCTCACGTGATCGCCGTGGTCGTCGACTGCGCGGATGCGGAGGCGCTCGCCGAGTTCTGGCGGAAGGCCCTCGACTACGCCGAGCCGAGGAGATGGCGGGACGCCGACGGGCTGACCTACGTCCAGCTCGACGGCGACCCCGCTCTGCTGTTCCAGCCGGTCGGCGAACCGAAGACGGTCAAGAACCGGTGGCATCTCGACCTCGCGGCCCGGGGAAGTCAGGCCGACGAGGTGGAACGGCTGGTGGGGCTGGGGGCGAGGGTGATCGACGAAGCGCCGCGCCAGCCCTGGGTCGTGCTCGCCGATCCGGAGGGGAACGAGTTCTGTGTCCTCCCGCCGCGCTGAGTGACGGCCCGAGGCGCACCTGACCACCACAAAGGGTGGTGGCAGCGCCACGGACGGCCTACTCTGTGATGGGCAACACACGACGGCATCAAGGGGGATGGCGTGCAACTGGCTCTGGTCTTCGTCATCGCGAGCCTGCTGCTCATCGCGGCTGCGGTGACGGTTGCGTACGAAGATCAGCGTGAGGCACGCCGACAGGCCCGGCGAAGGCACGAACACCTGGTGCGACTGGGTGAGGCGGAACCACTGCCGCGAACTGCGTGGTCCGAGCGGTTGCCGATGCCCGGTCGGCGGCCGCCTTCCTGAGGCGGAGCAACGCCAGCGCCAGCGTGGTGGCCGTCCAGCCGAGCACCGCGCCCGCCGTGTTCGCCATCAGATCGTCGACGTCGAAGATCCGGTAGACGTACGGTGCGGTGCCGAAGTTTGCGGTGAGCTGGGTGATCTCGATGAGGAGGGACCCGCCGAACCCGATCGCCGTGGTCGCCACCAGGCCCCGTCGCCACAGCAGGACGCAGAGCGCGCCCAACGGAACGAACAGCAACACGTTCATCGCGAGCTGCTGGAACGTCTGGGTGAGCAGGGCGTGGCTGTCCGGCAGTCCGTACTTCGCCAGTTCGACACCCATGTCGTCGACCCACTGGAACGGCACGAGCTGCACGGTTTGCGTCAAGCGTGCGTCTCCCGGCGCGGGCAGTGGCAGCAGCACCACCGCCACCGCGAGACACAGGTACAGCGTGACGAC
The DNA here is from genome assembly GCF_015910535.1 of Saccharomonospora sp. NB11. Lineage (GTDB taxonomy): Bacteria > Actinomycetota > Actinomycetes > Mycobacteriales > Pseudonocardiaceae > Saccharomonospora. The sequence goes on from NZ_JACBJG010000003.1 coordinate 339,765, forward strand.
GCCGGTGGTGAGGACACGGCGACGATCGACGCGACCGAATCTGGCGAGGTGGACGATCACTTGCGGGATCACGAGCACGGTCCAGACCACCAGGAACCCGCCGAACCCGTACGCCAGTGCTGTCTGCTGTGCCGTCGTCATGCCTCGACGCTATGGCGCGGTGGGGGTGGGAAACCTCGGTCGAGCGGACCGCCCTCGCGGGGTGCCTCGGCCGTCCGGCCGATGACCGATCGCCGAAGGACACGGGCGGTGGGAGGATCGACGAGATGCAGACCTGGGACGACGTCGTGCGGCTCGCGAGCGAGCTGCCCGGGGTCGAGATCGCGACGTCCTACCGCACCCCGGCGGCGAAGGTCGGGGGTCGGACCTTCCTGCGTCTGCGCACCGAGGCCGAGGGTTGGCTCGTCGTGATGTGCGGCCTGGACGAGAAGGAAGCCATGCTCGCGTCCGGCTCGCTCGCCTTCCACACCACCCCGCACTACGACGGCTACGGTGCCGTGCTCGTCGACCTCGACGAGATCGACGGTGAGGAACTGGCCGAGCTGGTGGAGCAGGCGTGGCGGCGGAAGGCACCCGCGACACTGCGCAGGCGGCTCGACGGCTGACGTCCGGGGTGAGTCGCGGCGCATAGCGGTCCGGGTCGAAGTCAGTCGTGGGGCGCGGGGCCGTCCGGGTCAGTCGTGGCTCCACGAAATGTCGTGTCCACGGTGCGAGTGTGCCGAAGCTCCCGGTCCCACGCGGCGTGTCCGCACCCGGCGAACGCATGCCGGCGTCGCAGGAACGCGTGTTGGCGTCGCAGGAACGCATGTCGGCGTCGCAGGAACGCATGTTGCCGTCGTGGGGACGCGTGTGGGCGTCGTGGGAACGCGTCTGCCTATCGCAGGTCGACCGACACTCCCTGGCTGAACGACGAGTCGTGCAGTTCGATCCGGGTGGGCTCGACGTTCACGGGCACGTCGTAGACGAGCGTGCCCTCGACCACGGTGCCGGGGTTGATCGGGTTGGTGAGCACGTCGTTGTCCGGCAGCAACGACTCGGCGCTGAGATCGGTGGAGAACCGCCGATCGGCGGCGTCGAAGAGGTACTGGTCGGAGTCGAGGAAGCTACGGGCCTCGTCGCCGACGTTGGCGACCCGGACGCTCACCAGCACGTAGCGGCCCTGGGCGGTCTCGGAGAGGAACTCGTCGCCCACCGACGGGCTGTCCTGGACGTCGAGCACGGTGAACTCGAACAGCCCGTCTCGAACCGGCTGGCCCACTCCCGCGGGCTGGGGCTCCGCCACCTCCTCGGGCACCGGGGCGGGTGGAGTGGCCGTGTCGCCGCCGTCCCGGTTGGTATTCACGACGATCACGACGACGAGCACCGCGAGTATCGCGAAGATCCACGGCCACTTCCTGAGCTTGCGTTTGACCTGGTCGCCCTCCTTCTGCCGTGCCATGGCAGGTCATCTCTTCCCGTTCATCGGCGGAGGACACCGGTCGTGTCGTCCGGGTTTCACGGTTCACCGAGCTGGAAGAGGTGGACGGGGACGTTCGGGGTCGTCCTGCCTGCCGATCGGCCCATTGCGCGGGGCGGAGGGGACGCGGGGGCGAGCCCAAAGACGACGAAACCCCCGGGCCGGATCGACCTGGGGGTTTCGGTGAGAGCGGATGACGGGAATCGAACCCGCGTTCTCAGCTTGGGAAGCTGATGTTCTACCATTGAACTACATCCGCAGCAGCTCACAGCATACACGATGCCGATCACTCGACGGCACGCGGGTGGTCCCTCGGCGGTGTGTCGCTCGTCGGCGCGTTCGAGTTCTGTCTTCTCCCTGTTCGTCGCTCTTGACGCTGCGCACACGAACTGACAACACTTGTTGTCCATGATGGCCGACGAGCGGGTGCCTGATCCGGAGTTGCTACGCCAGGGCGGCCTCCGCCTCGCCACATTGCTGTTCGCTCCCAAGGACATTCGGGCCACCGAGCGGCAACGACGTCGCTTGCGGGAGTTCGCGGAGCGGGAGGACCCGCTGGCCGACGCCGTCGTCGCGATGATGCGTCGGTTGCCGCGTGGTCGGGGTCGGGCGTTGTTCGACCAGGCCGTCGAGCAGGGCGTCGCCTCCCTCGACGACCCGCCGAAGGAACTCGTCGACTTCTTCGCCACGGTCGAGTCGACGCCGTACTGGGTGGACCAGCGTCGCCTCGACCGGGGTGCCCGCGCGATCGTGCGCTCGGGAGTGCTGAGCCTCTTCCCCCTCGGCGACGTGGCCCTGATGGGCGGTTATCTCGCCTCGCGCGCCGCGAAATCGCTGGTGGGAACGGGGGCGATCGAGTACGCGGCCACCCGTCGGCTGATCGAGACGACCCGCTGGTGGCTCGACGTCACCACCCCGGGCGCGCTGCGGGTGAACGCCACCGGGTACGCGGCGGCGTTGCGGGTGCGGATCGTCCACGCCCACGTCCGCGCCGCCATGAACAAGCGGGACGACTGGGACTACGCCGCGTGGGACCGGCCGATCAACCAGGTGCAGACCGCGGGCACGCTCATGCTGTTCTCGCTGGTGTACGTGCTGGGCATGCGGCTGCTCGGCGTGCGGTACACGGCGGCCGAGCGGGCCGACATCCTCCACCTCTGGCGGTACGTGGGCTGGCTCATGGGCGTCGACGACGAGTTGCTGCCCGCCACCGAGGACGACGCCTGGCGGCTGTGGTGGCTGCTGGCCGTCACGGAGTTCCTGCCCGACGAGGACTCGAAGCGGCTCGCGGCGGCGTTGCTGCGGTCGCACGCCGGTGTGGCGGCCGACCGTGGTCGACTCGGTGAGGTGCTGGGTGAGCTGTCGGTGCGGGTCCACGGCTCGATCAGTCGCCTCGTGCTGGGCAGCAGGAACGCGGACTTCCTCGGTCTTCCCGACGACCCGATCGCGCAGGCCGCCGTCGTCGCCGCGGCGGCGGGCAACTTCGCCGCCGAGACCGTCCGCCAGTGGGTTCCGGGCGCGACGCGTCTCCAGGAGCGGTTGGGCGCGCTCGCCCGAGAACGCTACGCCGAACGACTCTCACGTCTGGTCGAGCACGACCCCACCTATTCCCGGCACATGCGCACCACCGTCCCGCCGTCCTCCGCCGCCCGGACGAGGCCGACGACGGCCCGGTTAGGGTGAAGCGGTGCTGTTGAGTGACCGTGACCTCCGCAAGGCGCTGGAGTCGGGACGCCTGAAGATCGACCCGTTCGACCCGGCGATGGTGCAGCCGTCGAGCGTCGACGTACGGCTCGACCGCTTCTTCCGCGTGTTCGACAACAGCAAGTACACCCACATCGACCCGAAGCTGCGGCAGGACGAGCTGACGTCGCTGGTGGAGAAGGACGGCGACGACGACCCGTTCGTGCTGCACCCGGGCGAGTTCGTGCTGGCGTCGACCTTCGAGCTGTTCACGCTCCCCGACGACCTCGCGGGTCGCCTGGAGGGCAAGTCGTCGCTGGGGCGGCTCGGGCTGCTCACGCACTCGACGGCCGGGTTCATCGACCCCGGCTTCAGCGGGCACATCACGCTGGAGCTGTCGAACGTCGCCAACCTGCCGATCACGTTGTGGCCGGGCATGAAGATCGGCCAGCTCTGCCTGTTCCAGCTCACGAGTTCCGCCGAGTATCCGTACGGGTCGGTCGAGGTCGGATCGCGGTACCAGGGCCAGCGTGGACCCACTCCGAGCAGGGCTTACAAGAACTTCGACCGGGTCGACACCCGCCGCTGACCTCCCCGATCCACGGGGCGTCACAAGGTTGCCGCCAATCACATCACGGTTCAATAAAGCACTCGTCGGTGGTAACTTCTCGCGCCGTGCCTGCCCCGAGTTCCCGAATCCGGTCACTGCTGGTGTTCGCCAGCGTGCTCGTCGGGGTGGCTGTCGCCGCCGGCGGTCACCTGCTCTGGTTGCAACCCGGCCCGGACGACACCCGAGTGCTGACGGCCTCCGAGCCTCGGCCCGGTGGCGCGCAGGCCGGTGGCGTGCCGGTGCCGAGCACCACGACCGCGACGTCGTCCGAGGAGCCGAGCCCCACTCCGACGACCGAGCCGACGACCTCCACCCCCGACACCGATGAGGCGCAGGACGAGCCCACCACCTCGTCGCAGACCAGCTCCCCGCCCCCCGACACCGAGTCGAGCACCCCGACGACCGACTCCACCACCAGCACCACCCCCGACGGTGCCGAGAACCCGACGGGCTCCGCGCAGGAGCAGGTCGTCGAGCTCGTCAACGCCGAACGCGCGAAGGCCGGGTGCGCGGCGGTGCGCGTGGACGACCGACTCGTCGCCTCGGCTCAGGGACACAGCGACGACATGGCCGCGGGCGGCTACCTCTCCCACACCTCCCGTGACGGGAGGTCATTCGACGACCGCATCGAGGACGCCGGCTACCCGAGCCCGGCCGCCGAGAACATCGCCATGGGCATGTCGTCGGCGGAGGCCGTCATGGACGCGTGGATGTCCTCCGACGGCCACCGCCGCAACATCCTGAACTGCGACATCACCGCCATCGGGGTGGGACTCAACCCCGACGGCTGGTACTGGACGCAGAACTTCGGTTACTGAGCGACCCGGGCCCGGGCGACGATCCGCTCGACGTCCGTTCCCCGGGGCAGGGTGCCGAACGCGACACCCCAGTCGCCGCCGAGGCGGGAGGCGCAGAACGCGTCGGCCACCGCCTTGTCGCCGTGCCTGACCAGCAACGAGCCCTGGAGCACGAGCGCGAGCCGTTCCACGACCCGCCTGGCCCGGTACTCCGCGTCGGACGGGTCGCCGAGTTCGCGCCGCACCGAGGCGATCGCCTCGTCGAGTCGGGAGTCGGCCCCCGCGGCGAGCCCGACCTCGGCGAAGAACGCCTCGACGGCCTCGGGCTGCTTCGTCATCGCACGCAGCGTGTCGAGCGCGGCGACGTTGCCCGAGCCCTCCCAGATGGACGACAGCGGCGACTCCCGGAAGAGGCGCGGCATGCCCGACTCCTCCACGTAGCCGTTGCCGCCGAGGCACTCCAACGCCTCCGCGGCGTGGGCGGGGGCACGCTTGCAGACCCAGTACTTCGTGACCGACAGGGCGAGTCTGCGGAACGCCGCCTCCTGCGCGTCGCCTCGGACGGCGCGGTCGGTGGCTCCCGCGAGCCGCAACGCCACGGTGGTCGCCGCCTCCGCCTCGACGGCGAGGTCGGCGAGCACGTTCGTCATGAGCGGCTGCCGGTCGAGCGCGGCGCCGAACGCGTGGCGGTGCTGCGCGTGGTGCACGGCGCGCACCGTGCCGTAGCGCATGCCTGCGGCGCTGCCCGTCACGCAGTCGAGTCGGGTGTTGTTGACCATCTCGATGATCGTCCGGACTCCCCGGCCCTCCTCACCGACGAGCCAGCCCACCGCACCGTCGTACTCGACCTCGCCGGAGGCGTTCGACCGGTTGCCGAGCTTGTCCTTGAGTCGCTGGAAGTGCAGCGCGTTGCGGGTGCCGTCGGGCAGCACGCGGGGCAGCAGGAAGCACGACAGTCCGCCCGGGGCCTGCGCGAGCGTGAGGAACATGTCGGACATGGGCGCGGAGGTGAACCACTTGTGCCCGGTGATGCGGTAGGTGCCGTCGCCGTTCGGCACGGCCCGGGTGGTGTTGGCGCGGACGTCCGAGCCGCCCTGCTTCTCGGTCATCGACATGCCCGCGATCAGACCGCGCTTGGTGGTGGGCACGCGCAGGCCGAAGTCGTAGTGCGGAGCGGCGAGCAGCGGTTCGTACGTGGCGGCGAGCTCGGCGTTGTGCCGCAAGGCCGGAACGGCCGAGTAGGTCATCGAGATCGGGCACGTGTGCCCCGGCTCGACCTGGCTCCAGACGTAGAACTTGGCCGTGCGGGCCACGTGCGAGCCAGGACGGTCCTGCGTCCACGGAGCCGCGTGCAGTCCGTGTTCCACCGCGACGGTCATCAACTCGTGCCAGTACGGGTGGTACTCGACCTCGTCGATGCGTCTGCCGACGCGGTCGTGCGTGCGCAGCACCGGCGGGTACTCGTTGACCAGCCTGCCCCACTCCTGAGCCTGCTCGCCGCCTGCGAGGACGCCGAGTTCACGGACCTCCGGTTCGGCCCAGTCCGCGCCTTCGCGACGGAGACCGTCGAGCAACGCGGGGTCGTCGGCCACGTCGTGGTCGACGAGCAGCGGAACCTGGTTGGTGACCTCGTGGGTGGGTGGCATCGCGGGCTCCTCTCGCGCGAAGGGGCTGACCGTGCTCGACCGGTCCGGTGTCGCCGGTGGTCGCCGAGCACGGAGTGAAGCACCGTTGCCGGCGCTCGAACAAGGGGCGTCGGGCGGGCGTGCTCGTACGGGCGGTACGACGAGGAGTCAGAGGTTGCGCAGTCCGGCCAGCACGCGGTCGAGCAGGGCTCGGTCGGGCCTGCCGCCCTTGGTGGGCGCGGCCTGGTGCACCCGCAGGTAACCGGTCTCGGCGAGGTCGCTGATCAGGACCCTGGCGACGCCGAGCGGTACCGAGAGGTTCGCGGCGATCTCCGCGACCGACACCGGAACGGCGCAGAGTTGGCCGAGCTTGCGGTACTCGGAGCCGGGTTTGTGGAGGTGCCATCGAGCGTGGGGTTCGGCGGAGACGAGCGTTTCCACGGCGAGGTCGGAGCGAGCGCGGGTGCGTCCCTTGGTGAGGACGTAGGGTCTCGCGCGCAGTCTGCCCGTCGTGGAACTCTCCTCCTCGTCGGCGAACGCGTCGTGCTGGGACATCACGACGCGCGCCGGGCGGGGAGTGCGCTTGCGTGGGGCGGGTGAGGGTCGCCAGCCCTCGTGCGGAGCCTGGTCCGAGAAGAGGTCGGTGCTGAAAGCCTCCTCGTCATGACCCGCCCCTGTCGGTTCGGCATCGTCCGGCCTACCCACGCAATCTCCGCCTTGCATGTTGCTGCCTTGTCCTCGCTTTGTTACTGGCTCGCGAGGTTGTCATGCTAGCGCGGTTTGGGGGCCAGACGGCGGGGTCGCGTTTAAGAATAATCCGTGAGTATTTGGGATTTTTTTAAGCGACCCCGCCGATTGGTGACTACTTGTCCTCGTCAGGCTGCGTCGTTCCGGTACCGACCTCGTCGGTGGGGACGTCCGCGCGGCCGTCGGCCTCGGCCTCACCGCCGATCTCGGCGCCACCGCCGGCCGCACCCGAGCCGGAGACACCCGCGCCCACCGGCTGACCACGCTTCACCGCGGACAGCAGGAGCTGCGCGACGTCGACCACCTCGACGGTCTCGGCGGCCTTGCCCTCGTTCTGGCGGGCGGTCACGCCGTCGGTGAGCATCACGCGGCAGAACGGGCACCCCGTCGCGATCTTCGAGGGCGCCGTGCCCAGCGCCTCGTCGACTCGCTCCACGTTGATCCGCTTGCCGATCCGCTCCTCCATCCACATGCGCGCACCACCGGCGCCGCAGCACATGGACCGGTCGGCGTGGCGGGGCATCTCGCGCAGGGACGCGCCGGACGCACCCACGAGCTCACGCGGCGCCTCGTACACCTTGTTGTGGCGGCCCAGGTAGCACGGGTCGTGGTAGGTGACGTCCTGCGCGATCGGCGCCATCGGAGTGAGTCGCTTCTCGCGCACGAGGCGGTTGAGCAGCTGGGTGTGGTGCACGACCTCGTAGGTGCCGCCCAGCTCCGGGTACTCGTTGGCGAGCGTGTTGAAGCAGTGCGCACACGTCACGACGATCTTGCGCTTGCTCTGCTCCACGCCCTCGAACACCGAGTTCAGCACCTCGACGTTCTGCTGGGCGAGCATCTGGAACACGAACTCGTTGCCCGCGCGGCGAGCCGGGTCGCCGGTGCAGGTCTCCTCCGGGCCGAGCACCGTGTACTTCACGCCCGCGATGTGCAGCAGCTCGGCCACCGCGCGGGTCGTCTTCTTGGCACGGTCCTCGAAGGCGCCGGCGCAGCCGACCCAGAACAGGTACTCGGCGTCGCCCAGCTCACCGTCGAAGACCGGCACCTCGAAGTCGAGGTCCTCGGTCCAGGCGAGGCGGTCGCGGGCGTTCTGACCCCACGGGTTGCCCTTGTTCTCCAGGTTCTTGAACATCCCGTTCAGCTCGCTCGGGAAGTTCGACTCGATCATCACCTGGTAACGCCGCATGTCGACGATGTGGTCGACGTGCTCGATGTCCACGGGGCACTGCTCGACGCACGCGCCGCAGGTGGTGCACGACCACAGCACCTCGGGGTCGATCACGCCGCCGTCGTCGCCGGTGCCGACGAGCGGGCGCTCGGCCTCGGCCAGCGCCAGCACGTCGATGCCCGCGTACGGGTTGTCGCCGGTGAGGCCGACCTCCTCGCCCGTGACGTCCTTCTTGCCGCCCGCCAGCAGGTACGGGGCCTTGGCGTAGGCGTGGTCGCGGAGCTGCGTGATGACCAGCTTCGGCGACAGCGGCTTGCCGGTGTTCCAGGCCGGGCACTGCGACTGGCAGCGACCGCACTCGGTGCAGGTGGAGAAGTCGAGCCAGCCCTTCCACGAGAAGTCCTCGACCCGGCCCGCGCCGAACACGTCCTTCTCGGGGTCGGCCTCTTCGAAGTCGAGCGGCTTGCCGTCGCTCATCATCGGCTTCAGGGCGCCGAGCGCGACACCGCCGTCGGCCTCACGCTTGAAGTAGATGTTGAAGAAGGCGCTGAACCGGTGCCAGGCCACGCCCATCGTCAGGGTGCGGCCGACGACGATCAGCCAGATCATCGCCGAGAGCAGCTTGACCAGCGCCATGACCGACACGGCGGCGGTGCTGGTGGGCAGCAGGGTGGCGAGCGGCTTGGTGACGAAGCTCGACCACAGGGCCGGGTCCTCGATGCCGCTGGCGATCTTGAACGTCTTGACGCCGAGGATGCCGAGACCCTCGATGATCACCACGGCCTCGACGAAGTAGGCCCAGCCGAAGTTCGACCCGGCGAAGCGCGACTGCCGGTCGGCGCGGCGCGGGTGGTTGGCCTGGCGGATGATCGCCAGGGCGACACCACCGACCACGGTGCCGAGGCCGAGCAGTTCGAGCAGGAGCTGCCACAGGCTCCAGTGGCCGATGATCGGCCAGGTGAACTCCGGAACGAAGACCTCACCGTAGGCCTCGAAGACGGAGAGCGAGCCCAGCAAGAAGCCCCACATGACGAGCCAGTGCCACGGGCCGACCTGGCGGAACTTGTTCATGCGGGTGTGGGCCGCGAACTCCTTGATCAGGGTGCGCAGGCGGGGCCCGAAGGGACCGTTGCGGGTCGAGTCGGGCTGGCCGAGTCGGATGATGCGAATCTGGCGGAGCACGCCGGAGACGAACACGGACCAGGCGACGATGCTGACGAGGACGCCGATCGCGCCCATCGTGATCTGCAGTGCACCCATGCTCGGGGCCTTTCGGTTCGGGAGCTTCGCGGTGGGTCGGGGAAAGGCTAATGGTTCGTACTGATGAGTAACCTACTGCCTCTCCCGGCGTCCCACTGATGTGGCGCACGACTCGCCGGATATTGGGACGTTCGTTCAGGTATTTTAACAGTCATGAACCCCTATGTCCTGTTGGCGGCGGCCATCGTGGCCGAGGTGACCGGCACCGTGTCGCTCAAGTACGCGGACGGTTTCACCAGGCTGGTGCCCTCGGTGATCGTCGCCGTCGCCTACGGGACGGCGTTCTACCTGCTTTCCCTCGTGCTCAAGGCAGGCATGCCCGTCGGTGTCGTCTACGCGATCTGGTCGGCGTTCGGGGTCGCGCTCGTCGCCGTCATCGGCGCACTGTTCCTGGGTGAACGCATGAACGTCACGATGATCGCCGGACTGGTGCTCGTGATCGGCGGCGTCGTCCTCCTGGAACTCGGAGGTCAACAGCAGTGAGACAACAGGTCGACGGGCGAAGGGCCCGGGGCGAGAAGCGTCGCAACGAGATCATCGAGGCGACGCTGCGCGTGATCGAGCGGGACGGCGTCGCCGGGGTCACCCATCGCACGGTGGCCAAGGAGGCGGGCATCCCCACCACGTCCACCACCTATCACTTCGCGAGCCTCGACGACCTGCTCATCGCGACCCTGATCAGTTGCGCGAGGGACATGGCCACCGAGGTCTACTGGATGATCGACCGCGCCCGCTCCCGAGGAAGCAGAGGTGCCGACGAGGTGGCGAACCTGCTGGCCGAGGCGCTCGGGCCGCGTCGAGGGCGCACGATGGCCGAGTACGAGCTGTATCTGCTGGCCGCGCGCCGACCCGAACTGCGCCCTGCGGCGCGTCGCTGGCTCGACGTGCTGACGTCGATGGTCCAGCACGACGACGAGGTGCCGTTCCGGGTGTTCCTCGCGGGCATCGACGGGCTGTTGATCCAGGGGTTGATCGACGACGAGCCGCCGACGGCCGAGGAACTTCGTCCCGTGGTGGACTACCTGCTCAAACCGCACTGACGGCGGTCGGGTCGAGGCTCGCCGAGTCGGCCAGCACCCGGGTGAGCCGGGCCGCGCCCCGCGCGACGGTGCGTTCGAGTTCCCCGTGCCGCGCCGCGAACTCGCTGATCGGAACGGAGAACGCCACCGCGCCCCGGACCCGGTTGTCCGCGCCCCGCACGGGAGCCGACACGCACGCGACCTCGCGCTGGAACTCCTCGACGTCCCTCGCCACGCCCGAGCGCCTGACCAGCTCCAGCTCGCGGGTGAGGTCGGCGAACCGCACGCGGGTCCGGTCGGTGAGCCGCGGCATGCCCGTGCCCTCCAGGTAGGACCGTCGCTGTCTCGGCGTCAACGTCGAGAGCAGGACCTTGCCGAACGCCGTGGCGTGCGCCGCCTCGTGGAGACCGAACTCCACCGGTGTGGCCCGGGGATACCGGGCGGAGTCGGCGACGGCGGCCACGACGACGTCGGTGTCGCGCAGCACCGTGTAGTAGGCGGCGGCCCGTGCGTGGCGATGCAGCAGGTTCAACTCCTCCCGCACCACGTCGTCGACGTTCAGTTCCGCGCACAGCCGCCGGTGCAGCGTGTCGATCTTGTACCCGAGGCCGAACCCGCGCCCGTGGCCGAGGCGTACCACGTAGCCCTCGTGGACGAGGGTGTTGAGCAGGTGGTACGTCGTCGAGAGGGTGAACCCGGCACGGCGGGCCACCGCTTTCGCGGAGACGCCGTCCCCCTCCGCGGCGACGATCTCCAGGACCCGTAGGGCGCGCCTGGCCGAGCCGATCAGGCCACGCGGCGCAGAGCTGCTCACCGACCACCTCCGGCTGCATTGGAGCGCTCGCTCGGGCGTCCAGCATACGGACTCCGAAAGGGACGGTGGAGGCGATTCGCGGCACGCGGAAAACGTCGGCCTCGGGGAGGAATCCGTTGCGCCGTACGGAGGAGAAGGGTGTCGTCGGGTTGGCTCGGCGGGGCAGGCGTCCACCCCGCCGAGGCCGTGCCGCGCGAGTGCGATGTGGTCCGCTCAGCCCTCGTTCTCGTAGATCGGGGTGAGCGTGGCGCGGGCCAACGTGTGGCCGAACATGGTGAAGCCGAGCACCGCGGGGGTGGCGTCCTCCGCGACGTCCAGCGACTCCACGTCCAGCGCGTGGACCGCGAAGATGTAGCGGTGCGGGCCGTGTCCGGGCGGCGGGGCCGCGCCGACGTACTGCCGGACGCCGCCGTCGGTGCTCAGCATGCGCGCCCCCTCGGGCAGGCTGCCCCGGTCCGGGGTGCCGGCGCCGGACTTCAACTCGGTGACCGACGCGGGAATGTCGAACACCGCCCAGTGCCAGAAGCCGCTCCCGGTGGGGGCGTCGGGGTCGAAGCAGGTCACCGCGAAGCTCTTGGTCTCCTCGGGGAAACCCTCCCAGGCCAGGTGGGGGGAGAGGTCCTCGCCGCCCGCGCCCATGATGCCGCTGCGCTGTGGCACCGGCAGCGTCTCGCCCTCGGCCACGTCGTCGCTGCGCAGGCGGAACGACGGGACGGGGGGTAGCGCGTCGTACGGGTTCGGAGCCGAGCCCGCTCGGGTCATGGGTGCCTCCAGTCGTCGGAGTTGCCGAATGTCTGTGAGGTCAGGTTAGTGAGGACCCCGGGGGTTCGCCCCAGGGTCGGTTCGGGGGCTTCCCCGATGTGGCGGGGTGCCTCGGCTCCCTAGCCTCGTACAGGCACAGGCACGGTGAGCCGGGGGAACGGAGAAAAGATGAGTCGCGTCGGGCTGGCCGTCGGGGGAGCGATCCTCGTGGTCGTGGGGTTGGCCGTCGCGACGAACTGGTCGTTCACCACGACGACGGAGCGCACGGACACGGTGTCCGCCGCGATCCGGCACGTGGAGATCGACAACGGCTCGGGTTCGGTGAAGATCCGCGCGGGGGAGGTCGCCGAGACGGTGGTGCGGCAGGAGCTGACCCACGTCGGTGGCGAGCCGGACCGGGCGTTCGACGTGGACGGCTTTACGTTGAGGCTCGCCGGTTGTGGTGCGGGCTGTTCGGCGGACTACGAGGTGACGGTGCCGCCCGACGTGACCGTCTCGGGGTCGGTCACGTCGGGTGACGTCGTGGTGGAGGACACGGGGGACGTGGACCTGCGCGCCTCGTCCGGCGACATCGAGGTGCGGTTGAGCGGGGCACGGCGGGTGGCGGTCGCGGTCACCTCCGGCGACGTCGTGCTCGACCTCGACCAGGTGGGGGAGGCCGAGGTGACGGCGACGTCCGGTGACCTGTCGCTCGACGTGGGGGAGGTCGACGCGGTCCGGGCGGAGGCGACCAGCGGTGACATCGAGGTCGTCGTTCCCGAGGGCGACTACCGGGCCGAGGTGTCGACGACCAGTGGTGACCAGGACGTTCGGGGGGACGATCCGGCTGCCGACCGGACACTGCGGATCACCGCTACGAGCGGGGACGTCACGGTGCGTGGGGTGTGACGTGTCAGACCGGGCCCCGCGGGATTCCTCTCGGCGGGGCCCGGGAACATCGGGACGAGCGGCTTCGTTGGACGAAGCAGAAACCTTGAGTGTGCCTCACTCAACTCCGGATTGACGGCGTAAGCTCGATCCGGTTAGAACTTGAGTAGACCTGACTCAAGTTTGCTGCTCCCGGAGCGGACACCACTGTTCGCCCGCGAGTCGGCCACAGGCATCAGGAAACGCAGGAGGGAAAGACACATGGCGCGCACGGTCGGCATCGACCTGGGTACGACCAACTCGGTCGTCGCGGTCCTCGAGGGTGGTGAGCCGACGGTCATCGCCAACTCGGAGGGCGCCCGTACCACTCCGTCCATCGTCGCCTTCGCCAAGAACGGCGAGGTGCTGACGGGCCAGCCTGCCAAGAACCAGGCCGTCACCAACGTCGACCGCACCATCCGCTCGGTGAAGCGTCACATGGGCACCGACTGGAAGGTCGACATCGACGGCAAGAAGTACACGCCGCAGGAGATCAGCGCGCGTGTGCTCATGAAGCTCAAGCGGGACGCCGAGGCCTACCTCGGTGACGAGGTCACCGACGCGGTCATCACCGTGCCCGCGTACTTCGAGGACGCGCAGCGCCAGGCCACCAAGGAGGCCGGACAGATCGCGGGCCTCAACGTCCTGCGCATCGTGAACGAGCCCACGGCGGCCGCGCTCGCCTACGGCCTCGACAAGGGCGAGAAGGAACAGACCATCCTGGTCTTCGACCTCGGTGGCGGTACGTTCGACGTCTCGCTGCTGGAGATCGCCGAAGGCGTCGTCGAGGTGCGGGCCACGAGCGGTGACAACCACCTCGGTGGTGACGACTGGGACCAGCGCATCGTCGACTGGCTGGTCGAGAAGTTCAAGGCCTCGCACGGCATCGACCTGACCAAGGACCGGATGGCGCTGCAGCGCATCAAGGAGGCCGCGGAAAAGGCCAAGATCGAGCTGTCGAGCTCCAGCACCGCGAACATCAACCTGCCGTACATCACGGTGGACGCGGACAAGAACCCGCTGTTCCTCGACGAGACCCTGTCGCGGGCCGAGTTCCAGCGCATCACCGCCGACCTGCTGGAGCGCACCAAGGCGCCGTTCAACAACGTCGTCCGTGACGCCGGCATCTCGGTGGCCGACATCGACCACGTGGTGCTCGTGGGTGGCTCGACCCGGATGCCCGCCGTCTCCGACCTCGTCAAGGAGCTGACCGGCGGCAAGGAGCCCAACAAGGGCGTCAACCCCGACGAGGTCGTGGCGCTCGGTGCGTCGCTGCAGGCCGGTGTGCTCAAGGGCGAGGTGAAGGACGTCCTGCTGCTCGACGTCACGCCGCTGTCGCTCGGTATCGAGACCAAGGGTGGCGTGTTCACCAAGCTGATCGAGCGCAACACCACGATCCCCACGAAGCGTTCGGAGATCTTCTCCACCGCGGACGACAACCAGCCGTCGGTGCAGATCCAGGTCTTCCAGGGTGAGCGCGAGATCGCGGCCCACAACAAGAAGCTCGGCATGTTCGAGCTGACCGGCATCCCGCCGGCACCGCGTGGTGTGCCGCAGATCGAGGTCACCTTCGACATCGACGCCAACGGCATCGTGCACGTCACCGCGAAGGACCTCGGCACCAACAAGGAACAGTCGATGACCATCACCGGTGGCTCCGCGCTGCCGCAGGAGGACATCGACCGGATGATCAAGGACGCCGAGGCCCACGCGGATGAGGACCGCAGGCGCCGCGAGGAGGCGGAGACCCGCAACCAGGCCGAGACGCTGGTCTACCAGACCGAGAAGTTCGTCAAGGACAACGACGAGAAGTTGCCCGAGGAACTCAAGGGCAAGGTCAAGACCGCGATCGACGAGGCCAACGAGGCGCTGAAGGGCACCGACACGGCCAAGATCAAGGAAGCGATGGAGAAGCTGAACTCCGCTTCCCAGGAGCTGGCCACGTCGCTGTACGCCAACACGGGTGCGCAGGCGGGCGGTGCTGACGCCGGTGCCGCCGGGGCCGACAGCTCCTCGGCCAAGGCCGACGACGACGTGGTGGACGCCGAGATCGTGGACGAGGACGACAAGGACAAGAAGTGACCGAATCCCAGTCCGAGCGAGCCGACGAGCGGGAACAGGAGCCAGTGGTCGTGCGGGACCGTCGCAAGATCGATCCCGAGACCGGTGAGCTGCGCGCCCAGGACGGCGCCCAGACTGACGCGGAGGAGGCCCAGGAAGTGCCGGCCGACTCGGCGGCGCCCGCGCAGGCGGACGCCGCCGAGGGCACGGCGGGCGAGGGCGTCACCGGTCCGGACGTGTCCGAACTGGAGAAGCAGCTCGACGAGCGCACCGCGGATTTGAAGCGGGTGCAGGCGGAGTACGCCAACTACCGCCGCCGCGTCGAACGCGAGCGTGAGGCGATGACCGAGGGCGGCAAGGCCGCCGTGGTCGGGGACCTGCTGCCCCTGCTCGACGACCTCGAGCGGGCTGACGCGCACGGTGACCTCACCGGTGCGTTCAAGGCAGTGGCCGAGAAGTTGCTGGCGACCTTGGAGAAGGCCGGGTTGGAGCCGTTCGCCGCGGTCGGCGACGAGTTCGACCCGACCGTGCACGAGGCCGTCCAGCACGACACCTCGCCCGACGTCGACGGCCCCACGGTGACCACCGTCCTGCGGCGGGGTTACCGCTTCGGCGACCGGGTGCTGCGGGCGGCGTTGGTCGGGGTCACCGACCACGAGCCGGCTCCGCAACCCTCGGGCGACGCCGAGGAGGCGATCGATCAGCCGGTCAACGGTGAGCTGCCGGTCGACAAGGCTGATGAGACCGAGCGCTGACACGACACGGAAAGGAGGGGACGCCTGATGAGCGCGAGGGAATGGCTCGGTAAGGATTTCTACCGCGAGTTGGGCGTCTCCTCCGACGCCTCCGCCGACGAGATCAAGAAGGCGTACCGCAAGCTCGCCCGGGAGAACCACCCGGATGCCAATCCCGGCGACGCCGAGGCCGAGAAGAAGTTCAAGGCCGTCTCCGAGGCGTACGGGGTGTTGTCCGACCCGGAGAAGCGCAAGGAGTACGACGAGGCCCGCAGGCTGTTCGGCTCCGGCGGTGCCGGTGGGTTCGGTTTCCCGCCGCCCGGCGGTGGAGCCGGTGGCGTGAACCTCGGCGACATCTTCGGCAACGCGGCCGGTGGCAGCGCCGGCTTCGGCGGTCTCGGCGACATGCTCGGCAACCTCTTCGGTCGGCGCGGCGGTGCGTCCACGTCGACCGCTCGGGGTCAGCGGGGCGCCGACGTCGAGACCGACGTGCGCATCGACTTCGCCGAGGCCGTGAAGGGGGCCACGCTGCCGCTGCGGTTGTCCAGCCCGGCGACGTGCGGCACGTGTGGTGGCAACGGGGCACGCCCGGGGACGTCTCCCCGCACCTGCCCGGTCTGCCAGGGCGTCGGGCTCGTCAACCGCAGTCAGGGGGCGTTCGCGTTCTCCGAGCCGTGCCGGGAGTGCCGTGGTCGGGGCACGGTGATCGACGACCCGTGTCCCGAGTGCTCCGGTGAGGGCGTCAGCACCCGGACCCGCACGCTGACGGTGCGGATTCCGCCCGGGGTGGACGACAACCAGCGCATCCGCCTCGCCGGGCAGGGCGAGCCCGGGCGTGGTGGGGCTGCCGCCGGTGATCTGTACGTCCGCGTGCACGTCACTCCGCACCCGGTGTTCGGCCGCTCCGGCAACGACCTGACCGTCACGCTGCCGGTCGACTTCGCCGAACTGGCCCTGGGGGCCACGGTCACGGTTCCGACCCTGGACTCGAAGGTCACGGTCAAGATTCCGCCCGGCACCGGAAGCGGCCGGGTGTTGCGGGTGCGTGGCAAGGGCATTCACAAGCGCGACGGAACGAAGGGTGATCTTCTCGTCACCCTGCAGGTCGTCGTGCCTGGCAAACTGGACGACCAAGCAGCCGAGGCGTTGCGGGCGTACGCCGAGGCGGTCGCGTCGCACGATCCGCGGCCGGAGATCACCGCACTACTGCGCGACAGGGAGTGAGGTTGACGATGTTCGGTTCAGGTTTCCCCAGCGGGCTGCCCAACGGTGCCGACGAGGACACGCCCGTCTTCGTCATCTCCGTGGCCGCGCAGTTGTCCGGGCTGCACGCCCAGACGCTGCGTTCGTACGACCGGCTGGGGCTCGTCAGTCCCGGCCGAACGGCGGGTGGCGGACGCCGCTACTCCCTGCGTGACATCGCCCAGCTGCGCGAGGTGCAGCGGCTGTCGCAGGAGGAAGGCGTCAACCTGGCCGGCATCAAGCGGATCATCGAACTGGAGAACCAGGTCGGCGAATTGCAGCAGCGGGTCACCGAGCTGACCGAGGAACTCGCCGCGGCGTACGCGGCGGCGGAACAGGCAGCCGCCGCCGTGCACGCCTCTTACCGGAAGGACCTGGTTCCCACCCGCAGGCAGAACGCGCTGGTGGTGTGGCGACCGAGCCGGTCCTGACCCTCACAGCGTGAGCATCGGGTCGTAGGCGATCCGGCTCGGGTGCACGCCCGAGCGGCGGAGGGCCACCACGGTGGACTCGATCATCCCGGGCGGGCCGGACACCAGGATGTCGTGGTCGTGCAGCGAGCCCCAGCGTGCCGCGACCTCGGCCAGCGTCCCGTGCTCCGCCTCCGGCGCGGAGGCCGCGTCCTCGACCACCGGCCACACCGTCAGCCAGGGGTTCGTGGCGGAGAACGAGTAGAGCTGGTCGAAGGCGTAGAGCTCGTCCCAGTGCGGGGCTCCGTAGAGCAGCGTGACCTGGGGGTTGTCGACCCACCGGCCGAGGTCCTGCAGAAGCGCCTGGATCGGGGCGACGCCCGTGCCTCCCGCGATCAACAACACCGGGCGCTGGGACTCCCGGTCGATGCGGAGTTGCCCCATCGGAGCGCCGAACTTCCACACGTCGCCGATCTGCGTGTGTCCGACGATGGCCCGCGACACCCAGCCCCCGTCGATCGCGCGGACGTGGAACTCCATCGCCCCGTCGGACGCCGGTGCGTTGGCCGGGGAGAGACAGCGCCAGAGTCGGGGCCGTTGAGGCACCTCGACGCTCACGTACTGTCCGGCGCGGTAGGGCACGGGGTGCTCGAACTCCACCCGGACGAGGGCGAGGTCCCAGCTCAGCCGGTGGTGTTCGGCGACGGTGCCCAGCCAGTACGGCGGTTCGGCACCGCCGGCGTCGGCCTCCTCCGCCGCGTCCTGCATGGCCCTGGCCACGAGTGTGTACGCCTCGGCCCAGGCGCGCTCGACCTCGGGCGTCCACGCCGGACCCAGGCAGTGCTTGAGCGCGCCGAGCAGTGCGGTGCCCACGGCTTCGTAGTGGTCGGGCCGCAGGCCGAACTTGCGGTGGTCACGGCCGAGCTGCCGCAACACCGGCACCAGATCGTCCGGCCGGTGCACGAGCCGCAGCACCCGCAGCAGGGCCCGCACCACCCGCCCGTTCTCGGCCTGCATGCTGACCGGGAAGAAGTCTCGCGCCGAGGGCGACAGGTGGAACAGGAGCCGGTAGAACTCCTGCTCCACCTGGTCGCGGTACCGAGCCGCGTACTGCCAACTGCGTTCGACGTTCTCGACGAGATCGGTGACGGCGGGGGGAGCTTCCCGAGGCGGGGCCAGTTCCGGGATGGGGCTGAACAACGTGTCTGTCATCAGCCCGCCTCACAGCGTCCGCGCCGAGCGCGAGTAGTACGCACTGCCACGCAACACCCTGGCTCCTTCGTACGACGAGTTGTCGACCGCCCATAGTGTGCCCGAGACGTCGGGGTTCGCGCTGGAACGCGGATGGTGGCAGCGGACGACCCCCGAGACCGCGGAGCGCCGGTGCTTGCCGGTGCGCACGGTCCCGGGGGCCGCTCGTCGTGGGTCGAGTGGTGTCAGCCCACCTTGTCCGTCTGCGGCGGCTCGCTCGGCTCGCCCTTGTCGACCCGCTTGACCTCGCCCGAGCGCAGCTTCGCGGCGAAGTCCTTGACCTCGTTGCGCACCACCGGCACCAGGATGTACAGACCGATGATGTTGAACAGGGCCAGCAGGAACAGCACGGCGTCGGCGAAGTCGAGCACGCTGCCCAGCGTCAGCACGCAACCGGCGACGATGAACACGCAGAAGATCACCTGGTACGTGCGCTCGCTGCCGCGGGACTCGCCGAACAGGTAACCCCACGCCTTCTGGCCGTAGTAGCCCCACGTGATCATCGTGGAGATCGCGAAGAGCGCCACGGCGAGCGTCAGGACGTATGGGAACCAAGGCAGCACGGTCGCGAACGACTCGGAGGTGACGGTGACGCCGTCGGCGGTCTCGCCGTTCTGCACGTAGGCGAGCTTGGCGTCCTCCCAGAACTGCGTCTTGGCGATGACGATCGTCAGCGCGGTCATGGTGCAGACGACCACCGTGTCGATGAACGGCTCCAGCAGCGCGACGTAGCCTTCGGTGATCGGGTTCTTGGTCTTGACCGCGGAGTGCGCGATGGGGGCGGACCCGAGACCGGCCTCGTTCGAGAACGCGGCACGCTGGAAACCGCAGATCAGGGCGCCGACCACACCACCGGCGACGCCTTCGGCGCTGAACGCGCCGGAGATGATCTCGCCGAACGCGGCGGGCACGGCGTCGATGTTGACGCCGATGACGATGAGGCACGCGGCGATGTAGATGATCGCCATCGAGGGCACCAGGCGGCTGGTCACCGCGCCGACGGACTTGATGCCGCCGATGATCACCAGGCCGACGATCACCGCGAGCAGGACACCGAAGACGAAGGCGGCACCGTCGCTGCCGAGGAAGCCGTCGGCGCCACCGGTGACGTCACGAAGCTGCGCGAACGTCTGGTTCGCCTGGAACATGTTGCCGCCCGCGAGGGCGAAGAACAGCAGCATGATGGCCGCCAGCACGGCGAGCACCTTGCCGAGGACGGAGCCGAACGCGTTGGGGATGCGCTCGGCGAGGCCCTTCCGCAGGTACTGCATGGGGCCACCGGAGACGGTGCCGTCCTCATGCACTTCGCGGTACTTCACGCCCAGGGTGCACTCGACGAACTTCGTGCACATGCCGAGCAGACCAGCGACGATCATCCAGAAGGTCGCACCCGCGCCACCGATGGTGACGGCGACACCGACACCGGCGATGTTGCCGAGGCCGACGGTGCCCGAGATCGCGGAACTCAGCGCCTGGAAGTGGTTGATCTCGCCCGGCTCGGACTTGTCCGTGTACTTGCCGCGGACGATGTCGATGGCGAGCTTGAACTTCCGGAACTGGATGAAGCCGAAGTAGATCGAGAAGATCGTGGCGGCGAGGATCAGCCAAGCCACGATCCAGGGGAACGAGATGCTGCCGACGGTGACCTCACCGAAGACGAACCCGGAGAGCGCGTCGGTGACCGGTTGGAAGACGTTGTTGATTCCTTCCTCGATCGAGCCGAGGAAGCCGCCCTCGGCCGCGAGGACCGTGGTGGCCGTGTCTCCTGTGGCGGCCGGCGGGCTCGCCGAGACGGTGACGCTGGTGATGACAGACATGGTCCGGTAGTTGACCCCAAAGGGTGGGCTGTGGCAAGAGTCACCGTGAATCTGTTACCCATTGTTACCGCCAAACGCCACGATCGTGGGTTGTTGAGCGGAACAGACTCAACTTTTCTGACGTTGATGATGTCGAAGACGGTTCTTCGCAGCACACGACAGAGGTGAGGGATGGACGCTTTCAACCCGACGACGAAGACGCAGCAGGCGATCTCGTCCGCTGCGCAGGCCGCCACCATGGCGGGTAACCCGGAGATCTCGCCCGCACACCTGTTGGGCGCGCTGCTGTCCCAGAGTGACGGGCTGGCCGCCCCTCTCCTCGCGGCCGTGGGAGCCGACGCCGCCGAGGTGCGCAAGGAGCTGGAGCCGCTCACGGCGGGGTTGCCGTCGGCCACGGGCGCCACCGTGTCGACGCCCCAGTTCGACACCTACGCCGTCAAGTCGCTGACACACGCGCAGAAGCTCGCCACCGAGCTGGGCGACGAGTACGTCTCCACGGAGCACGTGCTCGTGGGGCTCGCTGCCGAGGGCGGTCCGGTGGCGAGCCTGCTCAAGCGCCACGGTGCGACACCGGAGGCGCTGCGGGAGGCGTTCACCAAGGTCCGTGGCTCGGCCCGGGTCACGACGCCCGAGCCCGAGGGCACCTACCAGGCGTTGGAGAAGTACGGCGTCGACCTCACCGAGCGCGCCAGGGCGGGGGAACTCGACCCGGTGATCGGCCGGGACTCCGAGATCCGCCGGGTGGTGCAGGTGCTGTCGCGGCGCACCAAGAACAACCCGGTGCTGATCGGCGAACCGGGTGTCGGCAAGACCGCGATCGTTGAGGGGCTCGCCCAGCGCATCGTCGCGGGTGACGTGCCCGAGTCGTTGCGCGGCAAGCGGGTGGTCGCGCTCGACCTCGGGTCGATGGTGGCGGGTGCGAAGTACCGCGGCGAGTTCGAGGAGCGACTCAAGGCCGTGCTCAAGGAGATCAAGGAGTCGGACGGACAGGTCGTCACCTTCATCGACGAGCTGCACACGATCGTCGGCGCGGGCGCGGCAGGCGGCGGGGACTCCTCGCTCGACGCGGGCAACATGATCAAGCCGATGCTCGCGCGTGGCGAGTTGCGCATGGTCGGTGCCACGACGCTCGACGAGTACCGCCAGCACATCGAGAAGGACGCCGCCCTGGAGCGGCGGTTCCAGCAGGTGTTCGTGGGCGAGCCGTCGGTCGAGGACGCCGTCGGCATCCTCCGTGGGCTCAAGGAGCGCTACGAGGTGCACCACGGTGTGCGCATCACCGACGCCGCGCTGGTGGCCGCCGCGACGTTGTCCGACCGCTACATCACGGCCCGCTTCCTGCCGGACAAGGCCATCGACCTCGTCGACGAGGCCGCCTCGCGTCTGCGGATGGAGATCGACTCGCGCCCCGTCGAGATCGACGAGGTGGAGCGTGCGGTGCGGCGCCTGGAGATCGAGGAAATGGCTCTGTCCAAGGAGGACGATCCGGCTTCGAAGGAGCGGCTGGAGGCGCTGCGGGCGGAACTCGCCGAGCGGCGCGAGGAACTGAACGCGTTGACCGCGCGCTGGCAGAACGAGAAGGGCTCGATCGAACGCGTCCGCGAGCTGAAGGAGCAGTTGGAGCAGCTTCGCGGTGAGGCCGACCGCGCCGAGCGGGACGCCGACCTCGGTCGGGCTGCCGAGCTGCGGTACGGCCGCATCCCGGCGCTGGAGAAGGAGCTGGAGGAGGCCACGCGCGCCACGGAGGCGAAGGCCGCCGACGTGATGCTCAAGGAGGAGGTCGGCGCGGACGACGTCGCCGATGTGGTGAGTGCGTGGACGGGCATTCCGGCCGGGCGACTGCTGGAGGGCGAGACCGGCAAGCTGCTCCGGATGGAGGAGGAGCTGACCAAGCGGGTGGTCGGCCAGTCCGACGCCGTGAAGGTCGTGTCCGACGCGGTGCGCCGGGCGCGCGCGGGAGTGTCCGATCCGGACCGGCCGACGGGATCGTTCCTGTTCCTCGGCCCGACGGGCGTCGGCAAGACCGAGTTGGCAAAGGCGCTCGCTGAGTTCCTCTTCGACGACGAGCGCGCGATGCTGCGCATCGACATGAGCGAGTACAGCGAGAAGCACTCGGTGGCTCGCCTCGTGGGAGCCCCGCCCGGGTACGTCGGCTACGAGCAGGGTGGCCAGCTCACCGAGTCGGTGCGCAGGCGGCCCTACACCGTGGTGCTGCTCGACGAGGTGGAGAAGGCCCACCCGGACGTCTTCGACGTGCTGTTGCAGGTGCTCGACGACGGCAGGCTCACCGACGGCCAGGGCCGCACGGTGGACTTCCGCAACACCATCCTCGTGTTGACGTCGAACCTGGGTTCGCAGGCGATCGCCGACCCGACCCTGTCGGACGCGCAGCGTCGGGACTCGGTCATGGCGGTGGTTCAGCAGCACTTCAAGCCGGAGTTCCTCAACCGGCTCGACGACGTCGTGGTGTTCCACGCGCTCGACACCGAGCAGCTCGGGGCGATCGTCGACATCCAGATCGGGCGGTTGGCCGAGCGGCTGTCGCAGCGCAGGCTCACGTTGCAGGTCACGCCCGCCGCGCGGGAGTGGCTCGCGCTCAACGGCTACGACCCCATCTACGGCGCCCGGCCGCTGCGCAGGTTGGTGCAGTCCGCGATCGGCGACCAGCTGGCGAGGAAACTGCTGGCAGGCGAGGTGCGGGACGGCGACACGGTGCTGGTCGACACGCCCGAGATCGACACCGGTCAGGACGCTCTCCAGGTCTCGCGGGTCGAATGATCGAAAATGCTCCGAACGGGTACGGCCGACACGGCCCGCTTGATCTTGGTCGGCGGGTCGTGACGGCTACTCTGTATCGCCGTGGGTATTCCAGCGTGGATCTGGTTCGTCATCGCCGCCGTCGCCGCGGTGGCCGGGCTCGCCCTGCTGACCGCCGACCGGGCGCGGGAGAGTTCGCGTAACCGCGAGCGCGCACGCTGGGCGGAGCTGCGGGGTTGGCAGTACGTCGAGGAGGACGAGCGGCTGCCCCGGCAGTGGTCGGGTGGTGCGATCGGCTACTTCGGCGCGCAGGGTGCCGTGAACGTCGTCGCGGGCTCCACCTTCACCTCCGACGGTCGTCGTCCGGTGTTCGTGTTCGACATCGAGGCCGACAACGTCATTCCCGCGGTCATCGTGGCCGTGCGCTGCAACCGGGTCCACCCGGTGCTGTTGGAGCTGTGGCTGGCGAGCGTGCCGTTCCAGCGCGCGGAGATGCCGGAGCTGCTGGGGCCGGTGGGCCAGCGGTACGCGTTCGCCGACGACCTGAGCGGGGCGAGGGCGATGATCAGCCAGGATCTCGTGGACTCCGCCGACGCGCTCGGCGGTGACGTCGGCGTGGCGTGGCTGGAGGGCGAGTGGGTGCTCGCGAGCGTCGCGCCGAACGTGGGGCCGTCGCGACTGGAGCGGCTGTTGCGCGACCTCGGCGAGATCGCCGACATCGTCGACCCGTTCGACGACGACGTCGTGCAACCGAGCCTCGCGAGCGGGCGAGCGTCGGCCGACGCGCCCGACGACAAGCCTCGGGACTGAGATCTTCGAGCCGCGTCCGTCGGCCCGGCTCGGAGGTCTCAGCCGAGTTCGAGGGTTCCCGACAGGTGCACCCGGTCGTCCTGCGGCGGCTCGGCCACCGGAGGTTCGGGCAGGCGGGGTTCGTGCACCTGGGGTTCGGGCACGGGCAACGGAGCGCGAGTCGGCGGCACTTCGGTGCGTGACTGGCCGAGGGGCTGCTGCCACGGGCCCGCGACGCTGTGGGCGTCGGGTTCGAGATCGAGACCGGACAGATCGAGCGTTCCTGTGAACCGACCCTCGTCCCGGGTCGACAGTTCTCGGTAGATCAAGGTGTGCTCGACGGGTTGGGACCCCGCGGCGACGCCCTCCGCGTAGGAACGCGGGTCGACGTCCGAATCCGACGGTTCGGGCACCTCGGACACATCGGTGCAGTCCAGCGCTGCGGTGAAGCCGCGAACGAACGACAGGTAGTCGATCTCACCGTTCTCCATGTGGCGTCATTCCTCGCACCGGCGCAGGCCCCGCGGTCACTCCGGTCGAAAGATACTGCCTGTGTCCCGTGACGCGCTCCGCAGGGCGGTAGTTTGGGATCATGCCCGTTGCGCTGATCACAGGAGCCACCGCCGGAATCGGGGCCGCTTTCGCCCGCAGACTCGCGTCGCAGCACGTCGACCTGGTGTTGGTCGCGCGCACCGAATCGCGGTTGACGGAGCAGGCGCAGCGGTTGCGGGACGAGTACGGCGTGACGGTGGAGGTGCTGCCCGCCGACCTGTCGTCGCGTGACGGCATGGCCGCGGTGGAGCGACGCCTGGCCGACCCCGGTGTGGACCTCCTCGTCAACAACGCCGGCCTCGGCCTGGCCGGTGAGTTCTGGACCGCCTCGATGGACGAGTTGCAGCACCAGCTCGACGTGAACGTCACGGCGGTGCTCCGGTTGACCAGGGCGGCGTTGCCCGTGATGCGTGAGCGGGGTTCCGGCGCGATCGTCAACGTCTCCAGCGTCGCCGGGTTCTTCTCCGGACGGGGCTCCACCTACACGGCCAGCAAGGCGTGGGTGACGTCGTTCTCCGACGGCCTCGCGTCGGCGCTGCACGGCTCGGGGGTGCGCGTCATGGCGCTGTGCCCGGGCTTCACCCACACGGAGTTCCACGAGCGCGCGAGCCTGGAGAAGGCCGGTCCGAAGGCGTTCTGGTTGTCGGCCGACCGCGTGGTGGACGAGGCGCTCGCCGACCTGCGGCGAGGTCGGGTGATCTCGGTGCCGACCAGGCGGTACAAGGCGGTGGTGGCCGTCGGACGACTGCTGCCGAGGGAGCTGGTGCGCAGGCTCGGTGCGCGGTTCGCGGGACGCGACCGCACCTGAGCCACACCCCACGCGGAAAACGGGTCGTGTCAGACTTGGTGTCCGTGGCGAACCCTTCCCCTTCCCTCGATTCCGCAGCGAAGATCGAACTCGCTCGGCTGGTCAGCGAACTCTGTGTCGTGCACGGCAAGGTGACCCTGGCCTCCGGGGTGGAGGCCGACTACTACATCGACCTGCGCAGGGCGACCCTGCACCACCGCGCCGCTCCGCTGATCGGCAGGCTGTTGCGGCAACTGACGTCCGACTGGGACTTCGTGGCCGTCGGCGGCCTCACCCTCGGTGCGGACCCCGTGGCCACCGCGATGCTGCACTCGGCCGCGGCCGACGGCGTGGTCCTCGACGCCTTCGTGGTGCGCAAGTCGCTCAAGGAACACGGGATGCAACGACGTATCGAGGGTATGGAGGTGGCGGGCCAGCGCGTGCTCGCGGTGGAGGACACCTCGACCACCGGCGGCAGCGTGCTCACCGCCGTGGACGCCCTCACCGAGGCGGGCGCGACCGTCGTCGGCGTGGCGACGGTGGTCGACCGGGCGACCGGGGCCCGTGAGGCGATCGAGGCCAGGGGGCTGCCCTACCGGTATCTGCTCGACTTGGACGACCTCGGTCTGTGATCGTCCGCCGGTCGTGTCGGAAGGTCACCGGCACGGCCCGCCGGTGACCGAAGTCCGCTCACGATCCGGTCTCCGTTCGATTCTCGAAACCCTCCCCACCTGCCCGTGTCGGAGTAACGTTTGCCCTGACCAGGGGGAGTCGACACGGGCAGGTGGCCGATGCTGGGGTTTCTCACGACACTGACGACGGGTGTCCACTTCCTGGCGCTGCTCTACATCGGTCTCGGCGGGTTCCTCGCGTGGTTCTGGCCGCGGGCGATCCTCGTCCACATCGTCTTCGCTCTGTGGGGCGTCGCGGTGAACGTCCTTCCGCTGTCGTGTCCGTTGACGGAGTTGGAGGACCACCTGCGCGGCCTGCAGGGCTTGGGCCCGCTGCCGGGCGGGTTCAACGAGTACTACATCTACGGCACGCTGTTCCCCCGCGAGGCGCTGCCGGTGGTCGGCATCGGCGCGTTGGCGCTCGTCGTGTTCTCCTACCTCGGGGCGTACCTGCGTTGGCGGGCCCGTGGCGGCTCGACGACCTCGGACGCGAGCACAATGGCGGGGTGAACCGCCGGACGAGCCAGAATTCGACACCCGCGTACGAGCCGGAGGCGGTGGGGCCGACGGAGTGGACCCACCGGGACGACGTGGGCGTGGGCCCGTGGGAGGGGCCGTGGCCCACGGACGACCGGTACGACCCCGAACTGCTGGAACACGGCGATCGCCGCAACGTCGTCGACCGGTACCGCTACTGGCGGCGCGAGGCGATCGTGGCGGACATGGATGCGCGGAGGCATCCGTTCCACGTCGCGATCGAGAACTTCCAGCACGACCACAACATCGGCACGGTGGTCAGGACCGCGAACGCGTTCGCGGCGCAGGCGGTGCACATCGTGGGCAAGCGGCGCTGGAACCGGCGCGGGGCGATGGTCACCGACCGCTACCAGCACCTGCATCACCACGCCGAGGTGTCCGGTCTCGTGCAGTTCGCCGCCGACCACGGGCTGACGATCGTGGCCGTGGACAACACCCCGGGCGCCCGGCCGATCGAGACGGCGAGTCTGCCCCGGGAGTGCGTGCTGGTGTTCGGGCAGGAGGGGCCGGGCCTGTCGGAGGCGGCGCAGGAGGCCGCCTCGCTCGTGGTGTCGATCGCGCAGTTCGGCACCACCAGGTCGATCAACGCGGGCGTGGCCGCGGGCATCGTCATGCACGCCTGGGTGCGGGAGCACGCCGACCTGTCGAAGGCCTGGTGACGCCCGGGTGCCACGCCGCTGGTCACGTCAGGGGCGGTGGACATCCGCACGACTGCCGGTGGCGCAGTGTCGGGGCGAGCCGCACGGTCTCGGGTGGCCGGTTCGGGTCGCGCAGGCGGTCGAGCAGGAGCCGGACGGCCGCTCTCCCGATCTCCGCCACCGGTTGCGCCATCGTGGTCAACGGCGGCTCGACGAGCTCGGCCCACTCGGGGTCGTCGTAGCCGGCGACGGCGAGATCGGTCCCGATCCGCAGGTAGCGCCGCCTGGCCTCGTGGAGGACGCCGACCATCATGGCGTCGTTGGCCACCACCACCGCGGTGGCGGGCTCGGGCAGGTCGAGCAGCCGGCCGAGCGCCTCGGCACCCCGGCGTCGCTCGGAGAAGCCACAGACCACGAGTTCGGGATTCCAGGGCAGCCCCGCCCTGCCGAGGCCGAGGCGGTAGCCGAGCGTGCGTTCGTCGCTGGTGGCCAGTCCTGCGGCGCCGCTGATCAGCCCGATGCGTCGGTGACCGTGCGCGGCGAGATGCTGCGTGAGTGCGGAGGTCGCCTGGATGTTCTCGGTACCGACCTGGTCGTGGTCGGACCGTGGGCTGAGCCGGTCGACGAGCACGGTGGGGATGCCCACCGTTTCCAACTCGGAGAGCACGCTCCCGTCGCCCGGAACCGGGGTCAGGAGCAGACCTTCGACTCGCCGGGCTCGCAGGGCGCGCACGATCTCCTGCTCGGTGTCGACGGTGTCGTGGGTGTCGGACAGCAGCACCGTGTAGCCGGCGTCGGCGGCCTCGCGTTCGATGGCCTGGATGAGCGTCGCGAAGTACGGGTTGGCCAGCAGGGAGATCGCCACGCCGATGGTGCGCGTCCCACCGGTCACGAGCGAGCGCGCGATGACGTCGGAGGTGTAGCCGGTGCGGGCGACGGCGTCGAGGACGGCGGCGCGAGTCTCCGGTGCCACCTGCCGGGTTCCGTTGACCACGTGGGAGACCGTGGTGATGGAGACCCCGGCCAGTTCGGCGATGTCACGTTGGGTCGGTCTTCGGGGCGGCGGCATGGTGCACCTCTCCTGATCACAAGTCGTCGATCTGCACCGCCAAGCGTTTGCGCAAACGCTTGCCGCCACCCTAACCGTTGCTTACCGTGCGTGGCAGGAATTCGAGGCCGGGAGGCATGTCAGAGGTGAGCGTGCTGCTGGCGGGGCTGTGCACCGTCGATCTCGTTCAGCGCGTCACGCACCTGCCCGCGCCCGGGGAGAAGGTGCAGTCCGGTGGCGTCCAGGTGGCCGCCGGTGGTCCCGCCACCAACGCCGCGGTCACCGTCGCTGCGCTGGGAGGGGACGCGACGCTGCTCACGGTCCTGGGCCGCCATCCGCTGGCACTGCTCGCCCGGGACGACCTCGCCGACCACGGGGTCACCGTGATCGACCTGCTTCCCGAACGGGACGCGCCACCGCCGCTCAGTTCGGTCACCGTCCGTGATCACGATGGTGAGCGCACCGTCGTCTCGCACAACGCGGCGGCCCTGGAGGACGCGGTCGACGCGTTCGACCTCGACGAGCACCCGGCGTGGCAGCGACGGCGGCCGGACGCCGTGCTGGTCGACGGTCACCACCCGGCGCTCGCTCTCGCCGCCGCGCGCTGGGCGCGTCGTCACGACCGGCCTCTGGTGGTCGACGCGGGGAGCTGGAAGCCCGTGTTCGCCGACGTGTTCCCCCTCGCCGCCGTGGTGGCCTGTTCCGCGCGGTTCCGAGCCCCCGAGGGCGCTCTGGACGACGTCGCGGTGGTGGTCACGACGGCGGGGCCGGAGCCGGTTCGCTGGCGGACGCGCGGCGGTTCGGGCACCGTCGCCGTGCCGGAGGTCGACGCGCGGGACACTCTGGGGGCGGGTGACGTGTGGCACGGAGCGTTCGTGTCCCGACTCGGCCCAGGGCGAGCCGGGGAACACCGGAACGACGACCGCCTCGTCGAGGACATCGCCTTCGCCAACGCTGTGGCCGCCGAGCGGGTGCGGCACGTGGGACCCCGGAGCTGGATCGGCCCGGTCAGGGCAATGATGGGAGAGAGATGACGTCGTTCGAGGAACTGCTGGACCGGGCGCACGCCCTGGTGGACCGGGGTGAGCGCACGGTGCTGGGCATCGCGGGCGCGCCCGCGTCGGGCAAGACCACGCTCGCCTGGCGGTTGGCCGACGCGCTGGGGGCTCACGCCGTCGTGGTCGGCATGGACGGCTTCCACCTCGCGCAGGTGGAGCTGAACCGCCTCGGTCGCACCGACCGCAAGGGCGCGCCCGACACCTTCGACGCCTACGGCTACGTGAACCTCGTGCGGCGTCTCGCGGCGGGTGACGAGCCCGTGTACGCGCCGGAGTTCCGCAGGGAGATCGAGGAGCCCATCGCGGGCGCGGTACCGGTCCTGCCGCATGTGCGTCTGGTGATCACCGAGGGGAACTACCTGCTGCTCGACACCGAGCCGTGGAGCGAGTTGCGGTCGCTGCTCGACGAGGTCTGGTTCCTCGAACCGGACGAGGACGCCCGCATCGAGCGGCTGGTGACCCGGCATCGCAAGTTCGGCCGGTCGCTCGTGGAGGCACAGCAGCGGGCACGCGGTTCGGACCAGCGCAACGCCGACCTCATCGCCCCCACGGCGCAGCGCGCCGACCTGGTGATCAAGGACATGGAGCTGCCCCACTTCGCGGTGTGACCCGCCCGCCCGCGCGGACGCGGGGCGGTCAGGCGCTTGCGGCCTCCGCCTCGTCGTCCACGGGCTTGCGCATCTCCTGGCGGTAGCGCCAGGCACCGTAGGCGGTCCCGATCACGAAGAACGCGACGCTGCCCCACACCAGGACGGTGTTGAGCCACGGGATCGCGGTGAGCAGACCGGCGGCGTAGTAGCCGAGCAGCACGAGGGTGGGCACCCACAGCACGGCGCCCGCGGCGGTGGCCAGCATGAACCGGCGGGGGTTCATGCCCGCGGCCCCGGCGATCAACGGGGCCAGCGTGCGAATCCACGGGATCCAGCGCGCGGCCACGATGGCCAGGAAGCCCTTGCGGTCGAGGAACGACTTGGCGCGGTCCAGGTTCTCCTGATTCAGCATCTTGCCGCCTCGGCGGGCGATGAACCGGGTCCCGGTCTGCCGTCCGACGTAGTAGCCGACCTGGTTGCCGACGACCGCGGTCGCGAGCGCGACGCCCGAGAGCGCCCACGCCTGGCCCTCGACGTCGTGCTGGGCGAGCACCACCCCCGCGGCGAACAGCAGCGAGTCGCCGGGCAGGAAGAGTCCCACGATCAGCGCGCACTCGACGAACACGAAGCTGAGGACGATGAGCCATACCAACAGCGGCCCGGCCGTCGACAGCCAGTCGAGTCCGATCGTCGTGGCTTCGGCGTTGACTGCATCCACGTCGGCAGCGTACGTGCCGGGCGATCGTCGTGGTGCCCGGCTGCCGGGATCGACGGTGACGTGAAGCGGTGCGGACCGCAGCGGCCACGGCGACGCGGGTCGTGTCGCGACCCCGGCGTCACGCTCAGTGCCCGGTCGTCCGGTGCTCGGAGGTGCTCGGTGCGGCCAGCGGGTCGCAGGTCTCGATGCGGTCGTTGAGGCGACGCAGCAGCACGTTCACGGTGACCCGGTCGGCCTCGGACCACTCGTCGAGGACGTGCTCCAGCCAGTGGTTCAGGCGCTCCCGGTTGGTCTCGAACACGCGTCGGCCCTGCGGGGTGGCGGCGAGCAGCGAGGCCCGCCGGTCGGCGGGGTCGGCGAGACGTTCCACGAGGCCGTGCTCCACCAGTGAGCTGATCTGCCTGCTGATCGTCGAGACGTCGGAGTGCAGTGACTCCGCCAGTCGGCTCGTGCGCTGCGGTCCCCGGTCGACGAGGTGGAACAGGATCGCGTAGGCCGCGCGCTCCACACCGTCCGGCCCCTCTTTCGTGACCCGGGACTTGGCGCGGGCGGTCAACCGGACGAGCCGGACCAGTTGGGTGGCCACCTGGTCGGTGCTGCCGTCGGGGTCGTCGGGGTGGGAGAGCTGCGCAGACATGGATTCATTCCGCTGTCATGGTCGGTCGAGGGGAGCAGAGTGGTCACGGCAACGATCCCGGCGTCGGCGGGTGCCCGGCAAGTCGTTCACCTGTGAGGAGTAGCACCTGCGAACACTTTCCGGTCGGGTGTGAACGATTCACGGTTCACCCGTTAGCGTGAGTGTATGAGTAACGCCCTCCTCGACCGGCTGCGCGCCGACCTCGGTGCCGCGGCCGTGGTGACGGACCCCGACGTCATGGCGACCTACTCGCGTGACCAGATGCCGCTCGCGCCTGCGGGCACTCCGTTGGCCGTGGTGTTGCCCGAGGACGCCGCCGGAGTCCAGGCCGCGGTGAGGGCGTGTGCCGAGGCGCGGGTGCCCGTGGTGCCCCGGGGCGCCGGAAGCGGGCTGTCGGGGGCGGCCAACGCCGTCGACGGCTGTGTCGTGGTCGTCACCACGAAGCTCGACCGGATCGTGGAGGTCGATCCCGAGAACCGCCTGGTGGTGGTCCAGCCGGGTGTGGTGAACCAGGCGCTGCGCGACGAGGTGGCCAAGCACGGGCTCTTCTACCCGCCCGACCCGTCGAGCTACGACTGGTGCACGATCGGCGGCAACCTCGCCACCAACGCGGGCGGACTGTGCTGCGTGAAGTACGGCGTGACAGCCGATTTCGTGCTCGGGCTGGAGGTCGTGCTGGCCGACGGGTCGGTGTTGCGCACCGGTCGGCGCACGGTCAAGGGCGTCGCGGGGTACGACCTCACCCGGCTCTTCGTGGGCAGCGAGGGGACCCTCGGGATCATCACCGAGGCCACTCTGGCGTTGCGCCCCCTGCCGCAGGCTCCTGCGACCCTCGTGGCCGCGTTCCCGTCCGCTCCCGCCGCGGGCGCGGCCGTCAGCGGCATCGTGCGTGAGGGGCTCGTGCCGTCGCTGATGGAGATCATGGATGCGGCGACCATCGACGCCGTGCAGACGTACCTGCGCACCGACCTCGGCACGGGGTCGGACCGGGGAACGCTGTTGCTCTGTCAGTCCGACGCGGGTGGCGCGCAGGCGAGCACGGAGCTTGCGGCCATCGAACGGGTGTGCCGCGAGGCGGGCGCCGAGATGACCTACCACACCGACGACGCCGTCGAAGGCGACCTGCTCATGCGGGGTCGCAGGGTCGCGCTCACCGCGTTGGAGAGCCGGGGCACGTGCATGACCGACGACGTGTGCGTGCCGCGGACCCGCATCGCTGAGCTGATCACCGGCTGTGAGCGCATCGCCGATGACGTGGGACTGACCGTGGCCGTCGTGGGACACGCGGGTGACGGCAACATGCACCCGACGGTCGTCTACGACGCACACGCCGAGGGCGAGTTCGAGCGCGCCAAGCGGGCGTTCGACGCGATCCTCGACCTCGGGCTCTCGCTCGGCGGCACGGTGACCGGCGAGCACGGCGTCGGCAAGTTCAAGCAGGAGTGGTTGAGCCGCGAGATCGGTCCGGTGGGCATCGACGTCCACCGGCGACTGAAGCGCGCCCTCGACCCGGAGAACCTGTTCAACCCGGGGTCGATGTTCTCGCTCTGACGACGCGCGCCGTCAGAGCACGGTGAACAGGCCGATCACCGATCCCACGGCGAGACCGAGCGACGCGGCGAGGAGCAACACCCAGCGTGCGGCCAGCGGTTCCGTCTCCAGCCGGTGACTGCCACGTCCGGCCTGGGCGGTGTGGGTGTCGGTGTCGTCGTTCGCCCGTCGGGCGGGCGGTTCGCCGTCTGCGGCGCCGGAGAGCAACCCGTACCCGGCGGAGCCGCCGGGAAGATCCGTGCCGGGCGCCGGTCGTGCGGCGGGCATGGTGGGTCGCGCGGGCGGCGTCGGCTGCGTGGTCTGTGCGGGCGGTGTCGAGGGCACCGTCGGCGCCGTGGGGGCTGCCGGTGGTGCGTACCGCGCCTGCGCACGCAACGCCTCCGCAAGCAGGCGCTCCGGGTCGTCGCTCATCGCTGCTCAGCGTAGTCCGGGCGTCGGACGTCGACCGGGCCCCCACGGTGGTGTCGCACGCGCGCGTCCGGGGCTCCCACCGGCTCAGACCACGCCTGGCGGGGTGACGACCCAGGAACCGCGGCGCAGGACACCGGTGAGTCGCAGGTCGTCGTCGAGCACCACCAGGTCGGCGAGCAGGCCGGGCCGCAGCGAACCGGTCTCGGTGTCGATGCCCAGCAACGCCGCCGGGTGGGTGGCAGTGGCCGCGACGGCGTCGGCGATGTCCAGACCGGCGTCGAGCACCAGGTTGCGGAACGCGGCATCCATGGTGAGGGTGCTGCCCGCCAGCGCCCCGCTGTCCGGGAGCGTGGCGACCCCGCCCGCGACGTCCACGTCGAGGTTGCCCAGCCGGTACCGGCCGTCGGCGACGTCCGTGGCCGACATGGCGTCGGTGACCAGCACCGTCCGCGAACGCCCCGCGTGCCGGGCCGCGAGCCGCAGCACGTCGGGATGGACGTGGACGAGGTCGCAGATCAATTCCACGCTGACCCGCTCGTCGTCGAGCAGCACGCCCACCGGTCCGGGTTCGCGGTGGTGCAGTGGCCGCATGCCGTTGAACAGGTGGGTCGCCACGGTGGCGCCCGCGTCGACGGCGGCCCGCACCTGCTCGCCCACCGCGTCGGTGTGTCCGATGGCGGCGATCACGCCCGACTCGACGAGCGCGCGCACGGCCTTGATGCCGCCGGTGAGTTCCGGGGCCAACGTCACCATGCGGATGGTGCCGTGGCCCGCGTCGAGCAGGCTTTCGACGACGGCGGGGTCGGGTTCGCGCAGCACGGCGGGGTCGTGTGCCCCGCACCGGGCCTCGGCGATGAAGGGTCCCTCCAGGTGTGTGCCGACGAGGTCGCCGTCGGTGACGAGGTCCTGCAGCGCCGCGAGCTGGTCGGCGATGACGTCCGGGGTCGCCGACACGAGACTCGCCACCAGGCTGGTGGTGCCGTGCCGCCGGTGGGTCTCGATCGCGGTGTGCGCCTCGTCGGGGTCGGCGCTGGTGAACGACCCGCCTCCGCCGCCGTGGCAGTGCATGTCGACGAAGCCGGGCACGACGTGCGCGCCGGCGAGGTCGAGGTGTTCGCCCGCCGGGGGCGTTCCCGTCCCCACCGCGCTGATCCGCTCACCCGAGACGGAGAGCCACCCCGTGTCGAGCGTTCCGTCGGGGCAGTGGACGCGTGCGCCGGTGAGGACGATGTCGGTGCCGTTCACAGTCACATCTTATTGGTCCAGACCAAGAGGGAGCCATCGTCCGGGGTCGTCGCGGACGTGACGTGGCTTGCGCCGGTCGGCGTCCGCGTCAGTGACCTCTCGGGTTTCGGCCGTCGTTCATCGCGCGTTGCAACGCCTCCAACGCGCGGCTCGCCGTGGACTTCACCGTTCCCCGCGAGATGCCCGCGGCCTCCGAGATCTCCGCCTCGGACAGGCCGCCGTAGTAGCGCAGCACGAGCACCTCACGCTGCCTCGGCGGCAGCTTCGACAGCGCGGCCACCACGGCCTGGTGCTCGGTGGAGAGCATGGCGAGGCTCTCGGCCGAGCGGGCGTTGACAACGTGCGGCGGCACGTAGTCCCGCGCGGTCTTGCGTCGACGCAGGACGCTGCGGGAGCCGTTGACGACGGCCGTCCGCAGGTACGACACCGCGGCGGCGGCGTCGCGCAGCTTGCCCCAGTTGCGGTGCAGACCCGTGAACGCCTCCTGCACGACGTCCTCGGCCGTGGCGGGCTCGTCCACGAGCAGGATCGCCAGGCGCACGAGCCGCATCCGGTGCTGCCGGTAGAGGTCCTCCAGGGTCAGCGGGCCGGACGGCTGCACCCGCTGGACGGGAGCGTCCAACGTGCGCAGATGGGACAGCGTCTGTTCGACGTCACGCTCCGCTCCGCGCGCGACCCCACGGTGTCGCATCGGCTCGGCGCTGCCGTGCATCGAAAATCCCGCCCATCCTCGTCGACTTCTCCTGGACAAGAGCGTATCGGCTGTCGACCCGCGGACCTAACGTACGGGCGTCCCGCGTCGGGGGCGCCTTCTTCGCGCACGTCGGCCGGGCCGTAGCGTGGAGGCATGGCGTGGTTCGTGGTGGAGCAGACGTACGTGCCGGAGACGTTCGCCGCGGTGCGGCCCCGGCACCGGCAGTTCCTGGCGTCGCTGGTGGAGGACGGCACAGTGGCGGTCGCGGGTCCTGTCGGCGACACGGGTGGCATGGTCATCTACCGGGCGGACGACCGGGAACACCTGCAGCGGATCATCGACGCCGACCCGTACCACCTGGAGGGCGTGCTGGCGGAGCGCACGGTGCGGGAGTTCGATCCGGTGCTGGGAGCCTGGCTGACGGGTCAGTAGCCGCCGCCGAGCTTCGTGTGGTCCCAACTCACGACCGTCGTCGGCGTGCACACCAACCCCACGCGTTTGGTCGCCTGAGCGGCGACCAGCCCACGCACGGCGTCGGGGTCGGTGCCCTCCGGAGCGCGGGCGAGGGCGAGGGCGAGTCCGATGCTCGTCACCGTGTCGAGGTCCGTGACGAGCTCGACGTCGCACTCCAGCGACACCCCGCGGAGTTCGTCGTAGGACTGCCCGGACTCCACGAGCAGCGTCGCGCGCGGGTCGCGGCGGAGGTTCTGCGCCTTCTGCGACCGCGCGTACGTCCAACTCGCCAGCCGCCACTTGGAGCCGTCGGTCTCGCGCACGACGTACCAGAGCGGCACCAGGTGCGGTCGGCCGTTCGGGCCGAGGGTGGCGATCGTGACGGTGCTGTCGGCGGCGCGGTCGGCGACGAATCGCGCGACCTCGTCGTCGGTCATCCGGATCGCGTCGCGGCGCGACGAAGCAGCCACGGGCCGGACCCTACTTCCGACTCACGGTCGCCGCTCGGCCGCCGTGGCCGGTGATCGCCGCTTCCTTGGCGCCTCGTCGGGCGATGTCGTCGAGCGCCGCCCGGTCGGCCGCCGGAACCCGCGACCGTGACCCGAGCTCGACGAGCGGCGGAAGGAACGCGCGGATCAGCTTGATCGCGCCGACCCAGCGAGGGACGTGGATCGTGCGGGCCCGCCTGCGGATGCCTCGTTGGAGGTCGTCGAGCGCGACCCGCAACGGGTAGGTCTTGCCCAGTGGGCCGGGCATGGATCCCCGAAGCCTGCCGAACACGGGGTGGGCGTCGGCGCTCTCCACCAGGTCGGTCTTGATCCACGTCGGGTGAGCCACGCCGACCTTCACGCCGAGGTGGGCGACCTCGGCCCTCAGGCTGTTGCAGAACGCCTCGACCCCGGCCTTCGCGGCGGCGTAGTTCGCCATGCCGGGCGCGTGGGTGATGGCGGCCAGCGACGAGATGGCCAGCAGGTAGCCCTTGCGCTCGATGACGTGCGGCAGCGTGACGCGGAACGTGCGCCACACGCCGAGCAGGTCGACCTCGAAGACCCGCTCGAACGCCTCCGGATCGACCGAGCGCACGAAGCCCGTGGTGGCGATGCCCGCGTTGGCGATGACGACGTCGATGCCGCCGAAGTGGGCGACGACGCCGTTGACCGCGGCCTGGAGGGCCTTCCAGTCGGTGACGTCGGCCTGCCACGAGCGGGCGGCGGGGCCGATGCGGTCGGCGACCCGCTGCTGTTCCTCGGCCTCCAGACCGACGAGGGCGACCTTCGCTCCGTCGGCCGCGAGTCGTTCGGCGAGTCCCGCGCCGATCCCTCGGGCGGCGCCCGTGATGAGCACGACCTTGTTGCGCACGTTCCTCGTGGTCCACCAGGTGGGCAGCGACGTCATCGGGTGCCTCTCCTCGTTGCGGTCTGCACGGCTGATCCGCAACTTACTCGAAGTAGGCTACTCCGCGGTAGGGTTGTGGTCGGAATGATCGCGGACGACCTTCCGTTGCCAGGGGCATGACAGTGAACCTCGGTTCCATCGGGATCTGGCATGTCGCGCCGCACCTCGACGCCTCGCTCGCGGCCGAGGCGGAGAAACTCGGCTACGGAGCCGTCTGGCTGGGTGGTTCACCGCCCGCCGACCTGCGTGCCGTCGAGGAGCTGCTCGACGCGACCGAGCGCATCGCCGTGGCCACCGGCATCGTCAACATGTGGCAGGCCGACCCGGTCGAGACCGCCCGCTCCTACCACCGCATCGCGGCGAAGCACCCGGGACGCTTCCTGCTCGGCGTCGGCGTCGGCCACCGCGAGGTCACGCAGGAGTACCAGAAGCCCTACGACCGGATCGTGTCCTATCTGGACACTCTCGACGCCGAAGGGGTGCCCCGCGACGCCCTCGTGCTCGCCGCGCTCGGCCCGAAGGTGCTGCGGTTGTCCGCCGAGAGGACGGCGGGAGCGCACCCGTACCTCACCACGCCCGAGCACACCCGCCGGGCACGCGAGATCCTCGGCGACGGTGTTCTGCTCGCGCCCGAGCAGAAGGTCGTGCTCGACCCCGACCCCGAGCGGGCCCGCGCGGCCGCTCGCCCGATGGTGTCGCATTACCTTCGACTGACGAACTACGTCAGCAACCTCCGCAGGCTCGGCTGGACCGAGGCCGACGTCGCCGACGGCGGCAGCGACGCGCTCGTCGACCAGCTCGCCGTCCACGGCGACGCCGACACGGTCGCCCGAGGCGTGCGGGCCCACCTCGACGCCGGTGCCGACCACGTCTGCGTCCAGGTCCTGCCGCACGGGCCGGACCCGCTTCCCGCCTACCGCGAACTCGCCGAGGCGTTGGGACTCGGAGGTTGATCGATTCGGATACAAGGGGTTGATCGATCAGGGTCCGAAGGGGTAATGCGGCTCACCGCGAGAGTGCGTCTTCGCTCGTACTATGCGGGCGAGAGGGTGCCCGGCGCGCGTGTCGACGCGCGAGGGCGCCGTCCCGCAAGCGCCCGTTCCCGAGGAGGACAACGATGCCCATCGCCACACCCGAGGTCTACGCCGAGATGCTGGACCGGGCCAAGGCGAACGAGTTCGCGTACCCGGCCATCAATGTGACCTCGTCCGAGACGCTCAACGCCGCGCTGCGGGGATTCGCCGAGGCGGAGAGCGACGGGATCATCCAGTTCTCCACCGGCGGGGCGGAGTTCGCCTCCGGTCAGAAGGTGAAGGACATGGTGACCGGCGCGCGTGCGCTCGCCGAGTTCGCCCACGTCGTCGCCGAGAAGTACCCGGTGAACGTCGCCCTGCACACCGACCACTGCCCGAAGGACAAGCTGGACGGCTTCGTCAACCCGCTGATCGAGCTGTCGCGGGAGCGCGTGAAGCGCGGGGAGAACCCGCTCTTCCAGTCGCACATGTGGGACGGCTCGGCCATCGACCTCGACGAGAACCTCAAGATCGCCGCGGAGCTGCTGGAGCGTGCCGCCGACGCGAAGATCATCCTGGAGGTCGAGATCGGCGTCGTCGGCGGTGAGGAGGACGGCGTCTCCAACGAGATCAACGAGAAGCTCTACACCGCCGAGGGCGACTTCCTGAAGACCGTCGACGCGCTCGGTGCCGGGGAGAAGGGCCGCTACCTGCTCGCCGCCACGTTCGGCAACGTGCACGGCGCCTACAAGCCCGGCGCGGTCAAGCTGCGTCCCGACGTGCTCAAGCGAGGCCAGGCCGTGGCCGCCGAGAAGCTCGGGCTGCCCGAGGGCTCGAAGCCGTTCGAGCTGGTGTTCCACGGCGGGTCGGGCTCGCTGCTGGAGGAGATCCACGAGGCGGTGTCGTACGGCGTCGTGAAGATGAACATCGACACCGACACGCAGTACGCGTTCACCCGCCCGGTGGCGGCGCACATGTTCACCAACTACGACGGCGTGCTGAAGGTGGACGGCGAGGTCGGCAACAAGAAGACCTACGACCCGCGCAGCTACCTCAAGAAGGCCGAGGAGTCGATGGCCGCGCGCGTCGTGCAGGCCGCCGAGCACCTCAAGTCGGCCGGTCGCAAGCTCTGACCGACCCGGCGCTGTCGAGGGCCCGCCGTGCGTCATGGCGCACAATGACGTCATGACGCACGGCAACCTCCTCGAACCCGAACCCACCCGACTTCCGGAGCGGCCCGAGGCGCAGGCCGCTCTCGACTCCGCCACGGACCCGGCCGACGTCGCGGCCGAGCACCCGGACTTCAGCGAGGCGTGGGCCGCGCTGGCGGAGCGGGCGCTGGCGGACGGCGAGGTCGTCGCCGCCTACGCCTACGCCCGCACGGGGTATCACCGGGGACTCGACCAGTTGCGCAGGTCGGGCTGGAAGGGGTTCGGTCCCGTTCCGTGGTCGCACCGGCCGAACCAGGGGTTCCTGCGTTCGCTCGCCGCGCTCGCGCGTGCGGCGAAGCACATCGGTGAGACCGAGGAGTGGGAGCGGTGCTCGACGTTCCTCGCCGACTCCGACCCCGAGGCGCCGAAGGCCACCGGCCTGGCCGAGTGAGCGGGTCTCAGCAGCGGTCGAGCATGTCCTTCAGCGCGACCTTCTCGTCCTCCTCCACCGTCAGCTCCCAGGTGTGCTTCACGTCGATCCAGTAGATCGCGTAGGTGCACCAGTAGCTCTCCAGCGGTGGCCGCCAGGACTCGGGGCCCTTGTCGCCCTTGGCCTGGTTGACGCGGTCGGTGACGGCGAGCAGGTTGACGCCGTCGAGGTCGTTCGCGAACTGCTCGCGCTCGTCGTCGGTCCAGGTGCTCGCGCCGGAGCGCCAGGCCTCGGCCAGCGGCACGACGTGGTCGATGTCGACGTCGGACGGGTCGGTCCAGGTCTCCCCGTCGTACGGGCTCGTCCACGAGCCGGTCGTCGGGCGGCACTTGTCGTCCACCTTCACGCCGTCACCGTCGCGCTTGAGGACCACCTCGCGGGTGTTGCAGCCCTCGCCCTGGTTGCTCCAGTGCGGGAAGCGGTCGCGTGAGTAGCCGTCCATGGGGCCGTCCGGGGCGACCTTCAGCTCGTCGAGCTGCCGACGCGCGGTGTCCGCGGCGTCCGTCTCCGCACCGGACGTGGCCGTCGTGGAGCTGTCGGTTGCCCCCTCGACGCGGTCTTTGACGGCGGCGCAGCCGCCCAGCAAGAGGACACTGGCGGTGATGGCTATTGCACGGAGAGTGGTTGACTTGCGCACCACTCGACTGTGACCGATTCGGGTGAACAACTCAATACGTACGGTGAACGTCACACGAGAAGACGAGCGGGGAGCCCCCGGATCGCTCCGAGGGCTCCCCGCCGTGCTGTCGTCACTCGCGGCTCACGAGCCGAGCAGGCTGGAGCAGTTGTTCTTCGGCTGCCCGCCGTTCAGCATCGAGGACAGCCAGGCCACCGCCTCCGGGTAGGCGCGCAGCATGCCGCCGATGTGCGAGGGCACGTACGACGTCGTGAACTGCACGGTCCCGCCCCGCTCGCACCAGTCCACGGCCATCTGCCTGCCCTGGCCGTACGGCACGATGTCGTCGAGCCTGCTGTGCAGGACGAACACGGGCACGTCGGGCGCGCGGAGCCCGATGCGCTGCTCCGCCACGGCGGAGGCGTACGGCTCCTCGTCGAGGTACTCCTGCAGCGCCCTGCCGTCCTTGGTGAGCTTCGAGGTCTTCATGAACGCGTACTTGAGGATCGCGTCCTCGGTGCAGGCGTCGGCGATCTCGCCCAGCAGGCGCCGACCCTCGTCGTTCACCACCTCGTCGAGGTTGATCTCGTCGTACGCGGCGTCGAGGCTCAGCAGCGAGAACCCGAGGAAACCGGCGGCGTAGTGGCCGTCGAGCACGGGCGCGACCTCGGCGAGGTTCGCGGGCGGCGCACCCGCGTAGGCGGCCTTGACGTCCAGCTCGGGCGCGTACTCGTCGACGAGTTCCGCCGCCGCGGCGGACGCCCCGCCACCCTGCGAGTAGCCGGCGAGCACCACGGGGCTGTCGGCCGACAGTCCGGCCTCGGGAATGCGCTGGGCCGCCTTCGCCGCGTCGAGCACCGCGTGTGCCTCGGCGGCGCGGTTGACGTAGGTGTGGACGCCCGGCGTGCCGAGACCCTCGTAGTCGGTCACCACGACCGCGTAGCCGAGGGCGAGCAGGCCGGAGACGAACGGCCCCTCGTAGTCGAGCCCGAGCGAGAACTTCTTCGACGGTGCGCAGTCGTCACCGACGCCCTGCGTTCCCGGCGCGTAGCTGACCAGCGGTCGGGCGCCTTCGCCTCGCCATTCGCGGTTGGGCACGAGCAGCGTCCCCGTCACGGCGTTCGCCTCGCCGTGCGTGTCGCTGCTGCGGTACATGAGTCGGTACACGTCCGCGTTTGGCTTGATCAGCTTCAGCGGATCGATGTAGAAGGTGCTCTCCTCGTACTTCAACACGTCCCCCGGCTCGCCGGTCAGCGGGCTCGGCGGGGTGTAGAAGTCGTCGGCGGCGGTCGGTTCGGCCTGTGCGGGGTGACCCGCGGCCACGGTGAGGCCGGTCACCAGAAGGGCGGTGACGGCGGTGACGAGCGAGCTGAGAAGACGTCGACCGGGTGGACGCATGGGCGCTCCTTGTGAACTTGTGACAACGCTGTCCCCGGTCGGATTCTGTTGCGACAACAGGCGTTGTCAATGTCACGCCGATCTTTTCCGTCCCGAGTCACGAAACCGCAGGTCGGATTTGCGCGCGAACGGACAAGTTTTCCCGTCCGGTCAGGACGCGGCCGGACGCCTCAGTCGAAGGTCCTGCGTGTGCCGGTACCAGGTCCAGCGCTCCATGGAACGCGGGTGGGCGACGCCGTCCGAGACGGGCACCACCGGGTCGCAGCCGAGCTGGAACGCCCGGCCTGAATACGTGGTGCGACGTCGCCGCAGGCGACCGCGCGTCACGGTGACGACCAGGCCCTCCGGCCCGGGGCGGACCTCCAGCGAGCGCGCGTCACCACGCAGGGCGACGGTGTCGTCGCAGTAGCCGACGCCACGCACGCGGGGGATTTCGCCCCGCCCCACCAGGACGCCCCCGACGTCGTCCCGCACGAGCGGCACCGGGCGCACCTCGCCCGTGGTCGCGACCTCCAACGCCTCACTCGGCTTGGTGGGCAGGCCCCACAGCGCCGCGACGGCCGAGTCCCGGTCCGTGGGCACGAAGCCCACCGTGGTCGACTCCAGCAGGTCCTTCCGCAGCAGCCGCAGCGCGACGGCCGCCAGGTCGGCGTCGGTCCCCGCCACCACCAGGGTCGGCTCCAACAGCGGGTCGACGTCCTTCTTGCCCGGCCGCGCGGGCAGCCGTTCGATCCGGACGCCGTCGACGGCCGTTAGCGAATCCGCCGCGTTTCCGCAAGCCAACACCAGTCCACTCACGCCTCGCTCCTCGGTTAGGCTCATGCACCGGCATCTTGATGCGTGTCATCCGTCCCGCCCGACGGTCAGACCTCGAATACCAGGAGTGTTACATGCCGGCCATCGTGCTCGTCGGTGCCCAGTGGGGCGACGAAGGCAAGGGCAAGGCCACGGACCTGCTCGGCGACCGCGTCCAGTGGGTCGTCCGCTACCAGGGCGGCAACAACGCCGGTCACACCGTCGTGCTGCCGAACGGTCAGGACTTCGCGCTCCACCTCATCCCGTCGGGCATCCTCACGCCCGGGGTCACCAACGTGATCGGCAACGGCGTGGTGGTCGACCCGGGTGTGCTGCTCGACGAGCTGGCGGGCC
Source organism: Saccharomonospora sp. NB11 (assembly GCF_015910535.1). GTDB lineage: Bacteria > Actinomycetota > Actinomycetes > Mycobacteriales > Pseudonocardiaceae > Saccharomonospora. Next base: position 382,475 of record NZ_JACBJG010000003.1, read on the forward strand.
TGGAGGAACGCGGCGTCGACACCTCGAAGCTGCTGCTCTCGGCCGACGCGCACCTGATCATGCCGTACCACGTGGCCATCGACAAGGTCACCGAGCGGTACCTCGGCAACAAGAAGATCGGCACCACCGGCCGCGGCATCGGACCGTGCTACCAGGACAAGATCGCCCGCGTCGGCGTGCGCGTGCAGGACCTGCTCGACGAGAGCATCCTCCGCCAGAAGATCGAGGCGGCCCTGGAGGTCAAGAACCAGGTGCTGGTCAAGGTCTACAACCGCAAGGCGCTCGACGTCGACGAGGTCGTGGACACGGTGCTCTCGCAGGGCGAGAAGTTCGCCCACCGCATCGCCGACACCCGCCTGGAGCTGAACAAGGCGCTGGAGCGCGGGGAGACCGTGCTCCTGGAGGGGTCGCAGGGCACCCTGCTCGACGTCGACCACGGCACCTACCCCTACGTCACCTCGTCCAACCCGACCGCGGGCGGCGCGAGCGCCGGGTCGGGCATCGGGCCGGGTCGCATCACGACGGTGCTGGGCATCCTGAAGGCGTACACCACACGGGTCGGCTCCGGTCCGTTCCCGACGGAGCTGCTCGACGAGGCGGGCGAGAACCTGCGCAAGGCCGGTGGCGAGTTCGGCGTCACCACGGGCCGTTCAAGGCGCACGGGCTGGTTCGACGCGGTCATCGGGCGTTACGCCGTGCGCGTCAACGGCATCACCGACTACTTCCTCACCAAGCTCGACGTGTTGTCCGGACTGGACACCGTTCCGGTGTGCGTGGCGTACGAAGTGGACGGTGAGCGCACCGAGGACATGCCGATGACGCAGACCGGGGTGCACCACGCGAAGCCGATCTACGAGGAACTGCCGGGCTGGCACGAGGACATCAGCGGCTGCCGCGCCTTCGAGGAGCTGCCCGCCAACGCGCAGGCGTACGTCGAGCGGTTGGAGGAGCTGATGGGCGCCCGGATCTCCGCCATCGGCGTGGGCCCGGGCCGCGAGCAGACGATCGTGCGTCACGAGTTCGCCTGATCCGCCCCGCCCCGCCCCGACGCCGAACCGCGAACACGCGTGCGTGAGGTGCGGACACGAGTGCGAAAGGTGCGGACACGCCGGGCGAGGGGACCTCTCCCCGGCGTGTCCGCGGTCCAGGAACGGTTGTTGGCGTTTCCCGTACGGGTCTTCGCAGTTGTTCAGCCCTGGTGTGAGCGCACGGCCTCCACGGCGATGTCCGGGTGGTCGGCGAACACGCCGTCGATTCCCGTCGCGAGGAACGCCTCGTACTCCTCGAAGATGCGGCCCCACGCCGCCGGGTCGTCCGACGACCGCAGGTCGGTGGGAAGGAACTCGTTCTCCGCCCGGAACGTCCACGGATGCACGTCGAGACCGACACGGTGAGCGTCCGCCACGAGAGAGGTCGGCTCGCCGAGGCTGCCGTCCTCGTCACGGGCCACGACGAGGTCCTTGGCCGGGCCGAGCCCCTCCGCGTACGTCGCGACCTCGGCCAACCCCTCCGGCGTCAGCAGGTCGTCGTAGGTGCGCGGGTCGCCGGAGTGCACGAAGTCGTACGGCGCTCCCGAGGCGTCCACGAGCTGCACCAGTGGGACCCGCAGCCGGTCGTCGAGCTGCTTGAGGTTCGTCACCTCGAACGACTGCACGTAGACCTTCGCGCGCGGGTGGTTCAGGCCGTTGCGGTCGAGCGCTTCGACGAGCTTGGGTTCGAGGGCGAGGCCCTGCTCGGCGAAGTACGTGGGGTGCTTGGTCTCGATGTAGAGGCCGATCGGACGCCCCAGCTCGCGCGACAGCCGGCGGGAGAGGTCGACGACCTCCTGGAACGTGGGGATCTCGAACCGCCCGTCGTAGACGGTGTTGTTGGGTCGCAGGTCGGGGATGCGTTCGACGGCTCGCAGCGTCTTCAGCTCGGCGAGGGTGAAGTCCTCGGCGAACCACCCGGTGACGGGCTCGCCGTCGACCAGCTTGGTGGTCTTGCGGTCGGCGAACTCCGGGCGTCGGCTGACGTCGGTCGTGCCACCGATCTCGGGTTCGTGCCGGGTCACGAGCACGCCGTCGGACGTGGTGACGAGGTCGGGCTCGATGTAGTCGGCGCCCATGCGCGCGGCGAGTTCGTACGACGCCAGGGTGTGTTCGGGCCGGTAGCCCGACGCGCCTCGGTGACCGACGATCACGAACTCGTCCTTCCCGCGCGCGTCTTTGGGTTCAGCGCCGGGTTCGGTGCCGGGTTCCGCGCTCGCCGGGGCGAGGGCGCCCCCGAGCCCCGTGAGGCCGCACAGGGCCAGCAGTGCGAGTTTCCTTCGCATTCTCCCGCCTTCCACGTGTGGGTGGGTCTCACCTGAACTTTGATCTTCGACCGGAACGATGGGGCGACGGTCCGGCGTCCGCAAGGGGACGGACCGGTGAACGAAGCCCGACCGTTGCCGCTTACGCTGTGCCCGTGCGCGTCCTCGTTATCGGCTCCGGAGCTCGGGAGCACGCTCTGGTACTCGCTGCGTCCCACGATCCGGCGGTGACGGCGCTGGCCTGTGCACCGGGCAACGCCGGAACCGCGTCCGTGTCGGAAACCCTCGGTGTCGACCTGACCGACCCCAAGGCGATCGCCGACCTGGCGGTGTCGTGGAAGGCCGACCTCGTGGTCGTCGGCCCCGAGGTCCCGTTGGTGGCCGGCGCGGCAGACGCCGTGCGCGCCGCGGGCATCGCCTGTTTCGGGCCGAGCGCGGAGGCCGCTCGCATCGAGGGGTCGAAGTCGTTCGCCAAGGACGTGATGGCGGCGGCGGGAGTGCCGACGGCGCGGAGCGAGGTGGTCGACAACCCGGCGCACCTCGACGCGGCGCTCGCCCGGTTCGGCCCCACGTGGGTGGTGAAGGACGACGGCCTGGCCGCGGGCAAGGGCGTGGTCGTCACCGACCAGCTCGATCGCGCCCGTCAGCACGCGTTGATGCTGCTCGACGGCGGTCATCCCGTGGTGCTGGAGTCGTTCCTCGACGGCCCCGAGGCGTCGCTGTTCTGCCTGGTCGACGGCCAGACCGTGGTGCCGCTGCTGCCCGCGCAGGACTTCAAGCGGGTGGGCGACGACGACGCGGGCCCGAACACCGGTGGCATGGGTGCGTACGCGCCGTTGCCGTGGGCGCCCGAGAAGCTGGTCGACGAGGTGGTCTCCACGATCGTGCGGCCGGTGGTGGACGAGTTGGCCCGACGCGGCACGCCGTTCACCGGACTGCTGTACGCGGGGCTGGCGTTGACGTCGTCGGGACCGCAGGTGATCGAGTTCAACTGTCGCTTCGGTGACCCCGAGACCCAGGCGGTGCTGGCTCTGCTGCGCACGCCGCTGGCGCAGTTGCTGCACGCGACGGCCACCGGCAGGCTGGCGGAGCAGCCGCCGCTGGAGTGGGCCGAGGGCGCTGCGGTGACCGTGGTCGTGGCCGCGGACGGGTATCCCGGCAAGCCGCGTGTCAACGACGTGATCACCGGAAGCGAGGCCGAGGGGGTGCTCCACGCGGGCACTCGTCGGAGGGACGACGGCGCCGTGGTGTCCTACGGTGGCCGAGTGCTGTCGGTGGTCGGCACCGGACCCGATCTCACCGCGGCGAGGGAGCAGGCGTACGAGCGCGTGGCCCGCGTCAACCTGGCCGGTTCGCACCATCGTTCCGACATCGCGGCCCGGGCCGCTCGGGGCGAGTTGTCGGTCCCGAACTCCTGACACACCGCACGTCGGCGGGGTGTTTTCCTTCGCGAATAGGCGTAGCGACGGTACCTTTCGCTCACCGATTCGTCGGCCACGGTGGCGTTTCGGTTGGTAGCCTGCAGCGAGAGTTGGCTGGCTACAGGCCGTAGCAGGGGGTGCGAGAGTGTCAGGACAATCCGCGCAGGCGCCGTGGTCGCTCCTCGGGCCGAAGCATGAGAGAGGCGCGGCACCGCCGGCTCCCGAGGTGCCGGCCCTGCCCGTGATCAAGGACATCACCGTCTCGCCGGACAAGATCGTGGCGGTGGCCGACGTGATCGAGGAGCAGGCGCGAGCCCTCGAACGCAAGATCACCGAGCACATCGGTGCGCTGAGTCTGCCCGCGCCCGCGGACGACATCGTGTCGCAAGAAGCCGTCGAGGTGTGGAACACGGTCATCAGCGGCGGTCAGGACTCGTACCGGAATCGGGTGCTCGCCTACGTGAAGGGGCTCCACAACCTGGCCGACCAGTTGCGCGCTGCCGGTCGCCGTTACCAGGCGGGTGACGAGGACGGCGCGGCGGCGATCCAGGACGCCGCAGGCAGGTAGCTCCTGATGAACCGCACGGCCTGCCCTGCCTCGCGCCCTGCTCCGGTGGGTCTCGGCGGCCGGTCCCGGCCGGTACTCCCGCGAGGGACGGCAGCCGTGACGAAGCCTGCTCGGTGGTGCGGCCTCGTCCACTCCGACGAGATCGACAACTCCGACAGGCCGTGCAGCTCGGAGCGCCCGCGGAGCCACCACCGTCACGCTCGGCACCTCCGGCGTCGCGGTCACCCGGCTCGGCTCGGCCTGCTCCCAGTTCTTCCGAAGAGTCGTCAGACGGTGCCAGACAAGGACGCGACATGAACGACGTCGACATCACGGCTCAGGCCGCCCGAATCCGCGACCACCGGTTCACCGGTTACACGGACGCGATGCTCGCCGACGAGATCGACCTGATGCGCTCGGGTCGGGGCGTCGCGGGACTGTCCGACACGGTCGCCGCACTCAAGGCCGTCGCCCGCGCGCTGGAGGAGACCGACGAGACGCTGCGGTCACAGCTCGCCGAACTCGGCGTGGAGTGGAACAGCGACGCGGGCCGCGAGGCGGCGTCGGTGGTCGACAGCGGTGCGAACTTCTCGCGTGAGGCGGGCGAGAAGGTGAACGACTCCGCCGAGCGGGTCTTCGCCCAGGGGGAGGCGTACAACCGCACGGTGCACTCGTTGCCTGATTCCGCGGTCCTGCGGGCGCCGAGGCCGGAGCCCGGGTTCACCGACTTCGCATTCAGCCTGCTCGGGTTCGAGAGTGACCAGGTGAAGCGGCTCGAACAGTGCCTCGAAGCGCGGGAGCAGGCCATCCAGGCGCTCGACGCCTACGCGCGGCAGAGCGGGGAGAACCTCGTCGGGGTGGAGGAGCTGGGTGCTCCCGAACGGCTCGTCGCGAAGGTGCCGGAGCGCGTGCCCCAGTCGATCGACGCCGGTGGCGGACCCGGTGGAGCCACGTCGGCGGCGAGTGTGTCCGCCGGTCCGGCCGCTCCCGGGTCGTCGTCGGGGCAGTCCGCTCCGCCGCCCCAGGCGGCGTCGTCCGCGTCGGCCACGCAGTCGACGAGCGCAGCCGGTGTGGTCACACCCTCGTCGGTCGCGCCGGCGACCGATGCGTCGGCCCGGTCGACGAGTGGGGCCCGGGTCGGGGCGCAGGCGCCCGCCCCGTCGTCTCCGGCGACCCCGAACCCGAGTGGGACGCCGCAGCAGGCGGGGGCCGGTGTGCCCCCGACCGCGGCGGCGGTCGGAGGTGTCGCGGGTGTCGCCGGAGCGGGTGCGGCTGGTGCAGCGGGAACGTCGGGTGTCGGCCGTGGAGACGAACTCGCTCGGGGGCAGAAGACTGCGGGAGCGCCCGTGGCGCCCACCACGTCGGACGGGGATGCGGGCAGAGGGACCCGGTCGGCAGGCGGCGGTGCTCCGAGTCCGGGCGGCGCTCCCCACGCCGGGGCGGGGACGGCCAAGTCGATGACCACCGAGCGCCAACTCGCACCCGGCCTGGCGAGTGGGGCCGTGGTGCCCCAGGAGGACGAACCGGCCGTCCTCAGCGGATCGGCACCGACTCCCGACGGCGGCGGCTCGTCGCTGAACGCGGTCGGGGGTGGCATCGCGGCACTCGGTGCGGGTGGTGTGGCCGGTGCGCTGGCAGGACAGGAACGGTCCGGCCGGGGTGTGGGTCGCAGCGCCCCCGGCGCCCAGTTGTCGCCGCGTCCGCTCGCGGTGGGTGATCTGCCGGAGGAGGAGGCCAAGGTCCAGCGTCGTTCCGAGCGGCTCAACCCCGGAGCCTCGCCCCGCAAGGAGGAATTCCTGGAGAAGGCGGTGCCCGGGGAGGACGAGGACGGTGAGCACGTCCGGCGCTTCGCGGTGGAGGACGACGACCTCTTCACCGACCAGCGCATGGTCGCGCCGGACGTCATCGGCGACGACGGTGCGGACGGTCGCCCGTGACCGTTGCTGGCAACAGCGTGGTGCTGTCGGCGCTGGAGTTCGACGTGCTGTGGGACGAACTCGACCTGGCTCGCCGACACGTCGCGCTGGAGGTACCGAGTCCGGGGGTCACCTGGACCGAACGCGCGCGGTTCGTCGAGCAGGCCTGGGAGAGCCTGGCCGATCGGGGACTCGCCCGTGGACGCAGGGTGGTGCCCGAGATCGCGGACCTGATGCACCTGCTCGCGAGGCCGCGGACGAGCGTCGACGTGTGGGTGTGGACGGACCGACGGATCACGGGGCTGGCGGCGAGTTCGGGTCGCGACGCCGTGCTGGGGGTCGTCGACTCGGGCGAGGTGTGGCTCATCCCGTCCCGCGACGAGGCGCTCGCCGCGTCGGCGGTGTCGGTGGCGGGCGAGCTGGCTCCCGGAGTGGGACGGTCGGTCAGTGTGCCGCACGACGTGCTCATCGAGGCCGACGCCGAGGCACGCGGTGACGCGAAGGCGCTCGTCCCGGCCCTGCAGGACCGTGGGGTCGAGCTCTGGCAGGCGCAGGAACTCGCGGGCATGTTGCTCGGCATGGTGACGCGCGGGCAGTTCGGTGCGCAGCGACTCGACCGCGACGGTCGCGTGCGCCGTGCCGAGCGGGTCGTCGCGTTCTACGACACCGACGCGGGTCGGTACCTGTTCCAAGTGGCACCTGGTGGCGACCGCCGGGACTGGGCCACCGTGGCTCCAGCGGACAACACGCTGCTGGCGGAACGAGTGTGGGAGCTGCTCGGCGACGTCTGAGCACTCTCCGTGCTCGCTTTGCTGCGCAGGGGAACCGTGGGCGTGGTCGCCACGTCGTAGAAGACGCGTGACTGACTGCGGCATCGGGCGAGTCAGGTGTGTCACGGGGAGGACAGAGACGTGCCGGTGTACGACGCGGAATCGATGACCATCACGGCACAACGGGTCGAGAAGATCGCGGAGGAATTCCGCACTTCGATGGACAAGCTCAAGGGCATCCAGGGCGACAACCCCTTCGGCGAGGTGGAGGACCCCGACAACCCCGACAAGGTCGCGGGCACGGTCGGGCGGTTCACCGAGGGCATGCGGTCGGAGTTCTCGGCGGCTGCCAGCCGGGTCGACGCTGCCGGTGCGGCGTTGCGTAAGGCGGTCGAGGCGATGTCGGAGGCCGACGCGGTGGCGGCCGAGAACCTGACGGCGAGGGACCTCTGATGACCGGCGCCGGAATACCGGCCGAGTGGGCCGAGGTCGAGAAGAAGGCGGCGCGGGTCGACAAGGTCGACCCGGGTGCGATCGAGGAGGTGGCTCGTCAGTTCGACGAGGCGTCGCGCAACGCGGCCGACCACACCACCGATCTCACCAACGCCGCGGAGCCGCTGCGGGATGGCGGTGTGTGGTCGGGGCCGGCGGCGGACGCCTTCTTCGACTACGTCAACTCGATCGCCGAGGCGGGCCAGAAGGTCAGGGACAAGCTCGACGAGGTCGCCGCCGAACTGACGGCCCTGCAGGAGACGCTCTCGACCATCAAACGCCAGATCGAGACGGTCAAGGACGAGGCGGAGCAGGCGATCACCGACCGCAACGAGCAGGCCCAACGTGAGGCCGATGCGGCCAGTGCCGCGATGCGGGCGTTCGAGAACGGTGAGCGCGAGTCTCCGCCGTCGCCGACGGCGGAGGAGATCATCGCCAAGGCGGGCGAGCGGAACAGCCGGACGGCGCAGGACGCGGCGAAACGGATCGACGAGCTGCTCCGGCAGTCGGTCGAGGCCATCGAACGGGCGCAGGAGCTCATGAAGACCGAGGTCGGCGACGGGTTCTCCAGCGTGCCGGAACCGGGTTCGGCGCAGTCCCAGCAGCAGGCGACGGGCGGTATCACCGGCGGAGGTGGTTCGGCCGGCGGCGGAGGCACCGGTGGCGGGGGAACCGGCGGGTCCGGCGGAAGCACCGGTGGGGGCCTCGCCGGGTACGGTCCCAGCGGACCGCCGCCGACCAGCGGCCCGCCCCCGGGCAACGTGGAGCAGTGGATCCGCGAGGCGATCCGGATTCTCCAGGCCAACGGCATCCCGGTCACCGAGGACAACATCGACGAGATCTGGACGATCATCGAGAAGGAGTCGGGTGGCAACCCGCACGCCATCAACGACTGGGATTCCAACGCGGCGAAGGGCACGCCGTCGAAGGGGTTGATGCAGTGCATCGACCCGACCTTCGAGGCGTACAAGCTGCCCGGGCACGACGACATCTGGAATCCGGTCGACAACATCATCGCCGGCGTGCGGTACACGTTCGACCGCTACGGCGGGTTCGAGGGACACCCCGGCCTGAAGTCGATGGCGCAGGGCGGCGCGTACCAGGGCTACTAGGGCCTGGAGCACGGACGCCGACCTGCCAGGGCCCGTCCCGCACGAGGGGCGGGCCCGTCCGTCCAGGGGGCCGCTTAAGGTGGCGGCATGGTGGTCGATTCCGCACGCATGCCCGGGCCGTCTCGCCGCAGCGACGTGGCGCCGTTCCACGTCATGGAGGTGCTGTCGGCCGCGAAGGAGCGGCAGCGCACACACGGCGACGTGATCGCCTTGTGCGCCGGTCAGCCGACGTCGGGTGCGCCCCGACCGGTGTTGGAGGCCGCTCAGCGGGCACTGGGGGAGGCCGACCTCGGATACACGGGTCAGCTCGGCATTCCCGAGTTGCGCGAGGCGATCGCCGGGCACTACGCGCGCTGGTACGGGCTGTCGGTGTCGCCCGACGACGTCATCGTCACCACGGGGTCGTCCGGCGGTTTCCTGTTGTCGTTCCTCGCGGCGTTCGAGGCCGGGGCGAGGGTCGCGATGGCTCGGCCCGGCTACCCCGCCTACCGCAACATGCTCGCGTCGCTGGGGTGCGAGGTCGTCGAGTTCGACACCGACGAACGCACCCGGTTCCAGCCGAGCACCGACCTGCTCGACGAGCTGGGTGAGGTGCAGGGCGTGATCGTGGCGAGCCCCAGCAACCCGACGGGCACGGTGTTGCCCGCCGACGAGCTGGCGGCGGTGGCGCGGTGGTGCGACGCGCGGGGCGTGCAGTTGATCAGCGACGAGATCTACCACGGCATCAGCTACGAGGCCGAGGTCGACTGCGCCTGGCAGACGTCACGGGAAGCGGTGGTGCTGGGGTCGTTCTCGAAGTACTTCGGGATGACCGGCTGGCGGCTGGGGTGGGCGCTCGTGCCGCAGCGGCTGCACCGCGCGGTGGACGTGCTGATGGGCAACTACACCATCTGCGCCCCGGCTCTCGCCCAACACGCGGCTGTGGCCGCGTTCACCGAGGAGTCCTACGCCGAACTGGACGCCAACGTCGAGCGCTACCGCACCAACCGGGACGTGCTGCTCGACGGGCTGGCCGACATCGGGTTCGGCAAGGTCGCCCCGGTGGACGGCGCGTTCTACGCCTACGTCGACGTCGCGGAGCACACCGACGACAGCCTGGCCTGGTGTCGTCGGCTGCTCGACGAGACCGGCGTGGCGATCACGCCGGGTGTGGACTTCGACCCTGTCAACGGTGGGCGTTTCGTCCGGTTGTCGTACGCTGCCTCGGAGGCTGAGGTGACCGAGGCGGTGCGGCGGCTCGGTGCGTGGTTGTCCCGGTAGGGCACAACCCGGAGATGTCCCTGAAAGTCGGCTCCGGTTGCGGCGCGAAGGCACCCGACCGTGACAGGCTGGACAGCACACAGCGACAGCGCGAGGCAGCGGAGGAATCATGTTCTGGAAGATCGTCGGCGGCTTGCTCCTGGCGTGGGTGGCCTTCATCGTGATCGGCGCCGCCATCGGCTTCCTCGTCAAGGCGGTCTTCTGGATCGCCGTGATCGGCGGCGGTGTGTTCCTCGGGGCGGCCGCCTACGGGGCGCTCAAGAACGACAAGCGCAAGCAGCTCAAGTCCTGATCAGGCCGCGAACAGCAGTCGGCGGGCGTGGTCGGCACCCTGCCACAGGTGTGCCTGGAGCCCGGCTTCCCGCGCGCTGACGACGTTGACCTCCCGGTCGTCGAAGAACACGCAGTCACCGGGTTCGGCGCCGAGCCGGTCGGTGAGCAGGTCGAAGATCTTCGTGTCGGGTTTGGCGCACGCCACGTCGGCGGAGAAGACGCGCACCCGGAAGTGCTCGGCCCACGGCTGTCGCTCGGCGAAGCGAGCGAACGAGGCCGGTGCGTTGGACAGCAGCGCGAGGCGTGCCCCGGCTTCGGTGAGGTCGTCGAGCAGTGTGGCCGACGCCGGGTGGAGCTGCGACCAACCGTGGACGTCGCCTCGGGTCAGTTCCTCGACGGCGGTCGCGTCGAGGGCGGCTCCCGCGGTCGCGGCGACCGCGGTCCAGTACTCCTCGTCGGAGCAGCCTCGGTCGTACGCGTCGCGGTGGGCCCAGTAGGCGGACTCGAACCGCTCGGGCGACACGCCGAGTCGAGCGGCGAGCCGGGGCAACGCCTCGGTGCGGGTGCAGAGCACCTCGCCGTAGTCGAACACGACCCACGTCATGCGCGGATTCCCTTCCCGATCCGGTCGAGCGCTTCGGTCACGTCGTCGTCGTCGACGTCCCGGTGCAGCACGAAGCGCACCTTGCCCGCCATGGGCAGCGTGAGGACACCGAGCGAGCGGAGCGTCGCGATGGTCGCGGACACGTCGCCGGCTGCCGCGAGGACGATGTTGGTCTCCGGCTCCACGACGTCCCAACCCTGGTCGCGCAGCCCGGCCGCGAGCCGCTTCGCGTTGGCGTGGTCGCGGGCGAGGTCGTCGACGCGGTCGAGCGCGACCAGGCACGCCGCGGCGAGCACGCCGCCCTGACGTACCCCACCGCCGAGCATCTGCCGCATCCGCCGAGCCTGCTCCACGAACTCGACGCTGCCCGCCAGCACGGAGCCCACGGGAGCGCCGAGGCCCTTGCTGAAGCACGCCGACACGCTGTCGACCCCGGCGGTCAGCGTTGCGGGCGGGACGCCGAGGGCGACGGAGGCGTTCCAGATGCGAGCGCCGTCGAGGTGCACGCGAAGGCCCGTGTCGTGTGCGGCGGCGACCAGCGCCGTGTGTTCCTCGGGCGGGGTGACGGCTCCGCCTGCCGCGTTGTGGGTGTTCTCCAGCGACAGCAGCGTGGTGCGCAGCGCGTAGTACGGTCCGTCGCCGCCCGCAGCCGCGCGCACGGTCGCGGGGGTGGGACGGCCGGGGCCGCCGTCGTGGTCGAGCGGGTCGGGCATGCCTCCGGCCAGCCACGCCGCAGAGCCCAGTTCGTTGATCAACACGTGCGCGTTGCGGGGCGCGAGGAACCGGTCGCCACGGCGCAGGTGGGTCGACAGCGCGGCGAGGTTGGCCATCGTCCCGCTGGGGGTCCACAACGCGGCGGGCATGCCGAGCACGTCGGCCGCTCGCTCCTCCAGCGCGCGGACGGTGGGATCGACGTCGATCATGTTGTCGCCGACCTCGGCCTCGGCCATCGCCGATCGCATGCGGGAGTCCGGCTTCGTGACCGTGTCGGAACGGAAGTCCAGGGGCGGGAGCGAGGCAGAGCTGTCATCGACCGTCACGCGCCCGATGACATCACATGCCGGACGTCGCTCGCCTCGGCCCCCGCCGATGGGTGACACTGCTCGGCACGTGCAACCGTGGAGCGGGGTCCTTCCGTCTCCACCGTCGACAACAAGACCGACCGGAGACGTCTGCGTGGCCCACCATGACGACGACGAGTTCGCGGAGTACTTCGCGGCCAAGCGAGATTCGGTACGTCGAACGGCGTACCTGCTGTGCGGGGACTGGCACAAGGCCGACGACCTCGCCCAGACCGCGTTCGTGTCCTTGCACCGGCGCTGGCGCAAGATCCGCGACCGTGCGGCCGTGGACGCCTACCTGCGCAAGACGTTGGTGCGGGCCGCGATCGACGAGTCGCGGCGGCCGTGGCGGCGGGAGCAGCACACCGACGAGCTGCCCGAGCCTCGGGGAACGTCCGACGCCGACGCGCTGGCCGATCGGGTGAGCGTGCGGGCGGATCTGCTCGCCGGGCTCGCGAAGGTCCCGGCGAAGCAGCGGGCCGTGCTCGTCCTTCGCTACTTCGACGGCCTCGACGTGAGCAGCACGGCGCGGGCGTTGCGGTGCAGCGAGGGCAACGTGAAGAGCCAGACGGCGCGGGGCCTGGCGAAGCTGCGGGCGGCGTTGGGCGAGGAGGTGGAGGCGCATGGGTGAGCTGGACGAGCGACGGCTCGAACGGTTGTTGAACGACGCGGCGGGCGAGGTGCCCGCACCGTCGTTCACGGTGGACGACGTGACCTCCGCGTCACGGCGCATCACGGCACGGCGGCGTTCGCTGGCGACCGTGGCGGCGGCGGTCGTGGTGGGCGTGGGCGCGGTGACCGGTGTCGTGGTGGGTGCCGCGGGCAACGGCCCTGGTGAGGGCCACACGACGGCGCTCGCCCCCGGCGAGTCGCAGCCGTCCGAGGAGGTCGCGAAAAAAAGTTCGGAGACGGGGCAACCCGAGGGCGACGGTCCGCGTGGACAGGGTGTCGAGAGCTTCCCCGACGGCTCGCCGAAGCAGGGCGGCGGGTCGAACGGGGAGGACGGCCCTCGGGCCGAGGGCACTCCTGGGTGCCAGGCGATCGATCGGGAGCTCGCCACTGCCCTCGCTGGCGAGCTTCCGATTGATCCCGGGCAGGCGCCCGTCGGCTACGGCCCGTGCTCCGATCCCGGGTCGCGCTCGGCGGCGTTCCGGGTGCCCGGCGGTGTGGTCGCCGTCGTCCTCCATCCCGACGCTGACGGCGTCGTCGCCGTGCCGCCGGAGGTGGCCAGCGTCGTGGTCGATCGGAACGTCGGCACGCAGCGCCTCACCGTGGTGGCGACCGCCGAGGGCAGCGCCGACGAGTCGGACGTGCCGTTGCGGGACGAGCTTCCCGCTCTCGCCGACCGCCTTGCCGCCGCGCTGGGCTGACCGAACACGTCGTTCGCACGGCGCGTGACCCGCCGGGTCGGGGTGGCAGACTATCCGGCCATGACCTCCGCCGCGAGTACGCCGAAGGGCGAGCGCAGACGCGCTGCGCTCGTCGCGGCCGCTGCCGAACTGCTGAACGAAGGCGGTTTCGACGCCGTCCGCCACCGTGCCGTGGCCGAACGCGCCGGGCTGCCGCTGGCGTCGACGACCTACTACTTCGAGTCGCTCGACGAGCTGGTGTGCGCGGCGGCGGAGCATCAGGGCCGCACCGAGTTGGAGGCCGGGCGGGCGAGGTTGGCGGAGCTGCCCACGCAGACCCGGCAGGTGGACGACGTGGTCGAGCTGGTGCTCGACCTGCTGCTCGGGCGGGACCCGCACTACGAGGCCGTGGTGGGCCGCTACGAGCGGCTGGTGGGCACCGGCCGCCGACCGCATCTGCGCCCCTTGATGCGGGTGCTGTCCGCCGAGCTGAGGGAACTGCTCATGGAGATCTTCGTGCGGTCGGGGGTGGACATGGACGCCGAGCGTCTCGAACGTCTCATCGCCCTGGTGGACGGCTCCGTGGTGAACGCGCTCGTCGCGGTGGACCCCGATCCGCGTGGGGTCGCGGCGCGGGTGTTGCGAGAGGAACTGAGCTGACTCGATCCGTCCACGCACTGGGACGACAGGCGCGGAGCCGACCCTGTGTCCGGTGTGGTCGAGGTGGCGTGGCTAGCCTGACCGTGTGACGGACAAGCCCCGAATCCCGAATGTGCTCGCCGGCCGGTACGCCTCCGCCGAGTTGGTGCGGCTGTGGTCCCCCGAGCACAAGGTCAGGCTCGAACGCGATCTGTGGCTCGCGGTGCTCAAGGCGCAGCGGGAGCTGGGCGTGGAGGTCCCGGACGAGGTCGTCGCCGACTACGAGCGGGTGATCGACCAGGTCGACCTCGACTCGATCGCCGCTCGCGAGCGCGTCACGCGACACGACGTGAAGGCCCGCATCGAGGAGTTCAACGCGCTCGCCGGGCACGAGCACGTCCACAAGGGCATGACGTCGCGGGACCTCACCGAGAACGTCGAGCAGCTCCAGGTGCGGCGTTCGCTGGAGCACCTGCGGGTGCGGGTGGCCGCCGTGCTGGCTCGCCTCGCCGAGTTGGCCGCGCAGCACAGCGAGCTCGTCATGGCCGGTCGGTCGCACAACGTCGCCGCGCAGGCGACGACGCTCGGCAAGCGGTTCGCGACGGCCGCCGACGAGTTGCTGGTGGCGTTCGAGCGGCTCGACGACCTGCTCGCGCGGTACCCGCTGCGGGGCATCAAGGGGCCGGTCGGCACGGCGCAGGACATGCTCGACCTCGTGGGGAGCCCGGAGCGGCTCGCGGACCTGGAACGCAGCGTGGCCGCGCACCTCGGGTTCGAGCGGGTGTTCACGAGCGTGGGCCAGGTGTACCCGAGGTCGTTGGACTTCGACGTGCTGTCGACGCTGGTGCAGCTCGCGGCGGCCCCGTCGAGCCTCGCCACGACGATCCGGCTGATGGCGGGCCACGAGCTGGTCACCGAGGGCTTCAAGCCCGGTCAGGTCGGTTCGTCGGCCATGCCGCACAAGATGAACACCCGGTCCTGCGAGCGGGTGAACGGCCTGGCGGTGGTGCTGCGGGGCTATCTGTCCATGGTCGGCGAGCTGGCGGGCGACCAGTGGAACGAGGGCGACGTGTCGGACTCGGTGGTGCGCCGGGTGGCGTTGCCGGACGCGTTCTTCGCCCTCGACGGTCTGCTGGAGACGTTCGCGACCGTGCTCCGCGAGTTCGGGGCGTTCCCCGCGGTGATCGACCGCGAACTCGCGCGGTACCTGCCGTTCCTCGGCACCACGAAGGTGCTCATGGCCGCGGTGCGCGCCGGGGTGGGGCGGGAGACCGCCCACGAGGTCATCAAGGAGCACGCGGTCGCCGTCGCATTGGCCATGCGCGAGCAGGGGCAGCAGGAGAACGACCTGGTCGAGCGGCTCGCCGCCGACGAGCGGTTGCCGTTGGGAGCCGAGGAGTTGCAGGCGTTGCTCGCCGATCGACTCGCGTTCACCGGCACGGCGGGCGCGCAGGTGGAGACGATCGTCGCGCGCGTCGAGGAGATCGTGCGCCGGTTCCCGGACGCGGCGACCTACGAGCCGGCTCCGATCCTGTAGCGCGAGTGGCCCTCAGAGCGTGATCGGCTCGCCGTGCGGGGCGACGCGCACCTCGGTGCCGTCCGGGGCGAGGTTGGTGTACAGGCCGAAGTAGCCCGCGGTCCTGGCGAGCAGCGCCTCGTGGACGGGGATCGCGAGCCGGGGTGCCACCGCGCGCAGGTAGTCCACGGCCTCGGCGGCCTTCAACCACGGGCCCACCGTCGGCAGGGCGAGGACGTCGACGGGGTGCGGGGGCACGAAGAACGCGTCGCCGGGGTGGAAGAACGCGCCGTCGTCGACGACGTACCCCACGTTCGGGACCACGGGGATGTCGCTGTGGATCGTCGCGTGCTGCCCTCCCACGGCCGTCACGCGGGTGCCGCCGAAGTCGAGGGAATCGCCGGGGGAGGCGGTGACGACGGGAATTTCCAGGTTGTCGATGGTCTTGGTGGTGCCGGGGTCGACGACGAGGCGTGCGGAGGGGTTGGCCGCGAGCAGGGCGGGCAGCTTCTCCACGTCGATGTGGTCGTAGTGCTGATGGGTGATCAACACCGCGTCGAGGTCGCGCAGTGACTCGAAGCCGCTGGAGAGTGCGCCGGGGTCGAACAGCAGGCGGGCATGGTCGGTCTCCAGCAGCATGCACGAGTGCCCGTAGTGGACGAACTTCACGGTGACTCCCTTGTTGGCGGGTTGGCAGTAACCGGGGGCTTCCCTACGCTGTCAGCATGACGAGCACCGAGCAGGCCGTCGAGACGTTCGACTCGTTCGATCCGGCGACCGACCGGGTCGTGGGCACCTACCCGGTGCACGACGCCGCCGCTGTGGACGCCGCCGTCGCGAAGGCCCGCGAGGCCGCCCGATGGTGGGCCTCGCTCGGGTTCGCCGGACGCGCCGAACGGCTCCGCCGGTGGAAGGGCGTGCTCGTTCGCCGCATGTCCGAGCTGTGCGACGTGGTGAGTTCCGAGACGGGCAAGCCGCGTGGTGACGCGCAGTTGGAGATCGTGCTGGCCGTCGAGCACATCGAGTGGGCGGCGCGCCATGCACGGAAGGTGCTCGGACCTCGGCGTCGATCCTCCGGCCTGCTGCTGGCCAACCAGGCCGCCACCGTCGAGTACCAGCCGCTCGGGGTTGTCGGGGTCATCGGGCCCTGGAACTATCCCGTCTTCACCCCCCTCGGGTCGATCGCGTACGCGCTCGCGGCGGGCAACGCCGTGGTGTTCAAGCCCAGCGAGTACACGCCCGGGGTCGGCGCCTGGCTGGTGGACGCGTTCGCGCAGGCCGTGCCCGAGCAGCCGGTGTTGTCGCTGGTGACCGGGTTCGGCGCGACGGGAGCGGCGTTGGTGCGCTCCGACGTCGACAAGATCGCGTTCACCGGTTCGGCCGCCACCGGGAAGAAGATCATGGCCACGGCAGCGGAACGCCTGACCCCGGTGATCATCGAAGCCGGTGGCAAGGACCCGTTGCTGGTCGACTCCGACGCCGATCTCGACGCGGCGGTCGACGCCGCCGTGTGGGGTGCCTTCTCCAACGCCGGACAGACCTGTGTCGGTGTCGAGCGCGTCTACGTCCACACGGCCGTGTACGACGAGTTCGTCGCGAAGCTCACCGAGCGGGCCCGGGGTATCCGGCCGGGCGAGCACTACGGGCCGATGACCATGCGGTCGCAGCTCGATGTGGTGCGCCGACACATCACCGACGCCCTGGCGAAGGGCGGCCGTGCGCTCGTGGGTGGCGCGGACGCCGTCGGCGACCGCTACGTGCAGCCGACGGTGCTGGTCGACGTGCCCGAGGACTCCGAGGCCGTGCGGGAGGAGACCTTCGGCCCCACGATCACGGTGACGCAGGTCGCCGACATGGACGAGGCCGTGGAGAAGGCCAACGACTCGTCCTACGGGCTCGGGTCCACGGTGTTCTCACGTCGGCGTGGGATGGAGCTGGCGCGCCGACTGCGGACCGGGATGACCGCGATCAACGCGCCGTTGTCGTTCGCGGGTATCGCGACGTTGCCCTTCGGCGGGGTCGGGGAGTCGGGCTTCGGCCGCATCCACGGTCCCGAGGGGCTGCGGGAGTTCGCGCGGCCGAAGGCCATCGCGCGGCAGCGCTATCGCATGCCGCTGGTGATGACCACGTTCGCCCGCACGGCCAAGACGGACGAGCTGGTGGGCAAGCTCGTGCGGTTCCTGCACCGGCGCTGACCACGACGTCCGTGAGACCGGACAACGTCCGAAGTTTCGGACATTGCTGGTAGGCTGGACGCATGGCTCGTCTCGTGCCCGCCGTGCTCCGCGCGGCCGACATCCTCGAACTGTTCCTCGGCGACGACGCCACGCTGTCGGCCGCCGAGATCGGCCGACGCCTGGAACTGCCGAGGTCGACGGCGCACGAACTGCTGACCACCCTGGTCGAACGCCATTACCTCGTGCGGCGCTCGGGCGAGGAGACGACCTATCAGCTCGGTCCGCGGTTGCTGGAGCTCGGATCGCGTTACCAGCAGCGGCTGGAGTTCGCCGCCGAGGCCGACGCGGTGGCGCGGCAGGTGGCGGCGGAGTGCCGCGAGACCGTGCACGTCGGAGTGCTCGACGGCATCGAGGTCGTCTACGTGTCCAAGGTGGACTCCACGCACTCGGTGCGGCTCATCTCCGAGGTGGGACGGCGACTTCCGGCGCACTGCACGGCCGTCGGCAAGGTGCTGTTGGCGGGACTGTCCGACGCGGAACTGTCCGAGCGGCTGAAGGGGCGACGACTCGTGGCCCTGACGGAGCACAGCATCACGTCGCGGACCGAACTTCGCGCGCAGCTCGATCAGGTGCGCACGTCGGGGGTCGCGTTCGAACGCAGTGAGTCCAATGTCGACGCCGGCTGTGTCGCGGCGCCCGTCGTGGACGCCACGGGACAGTGGGTGGCGGGCATGAGCATCTCCATCCCCACCTCGCGGCACAGCGACGAGGCGTGGCCGACGTGGGAGAAGCTCGTGCGGGAAGGCGCCGCCGAGTTGTCGCGCCGGTTGGGCGGTCGTCCGGTGAACTCGTGAGCCCGCGCGACGAAGGGCCGCCGGTTGGCGACGGCCCTTCGCGCGAGGTGGTTCAGCGGGGCAGCAGCGTCGAAGGCACGTTCTGGAACGCAACCGGACGCAGGAAGCGCGCCGAGGCGGTGATTCCCACCGACGTGTGCAGCGGCGACGTCGTGGCGGGGTACGGACCGCCGTGATGCATGGCCGGGGTGACCGACACGCCCGTGGGCCAGCCGTTCCACAGCACCCGGCCCACGCGGTCGGCCAGCTCGGTGAGCAGCGGGCGGGCGACGTCGTCGGACTCCTCGCCGTGCACGGTGCCGGTGAGCTGGCCCTCCAGCGACCGGGCGACGGCGAGCAGTTGTTCGTCGTCGTCGTAGGTCACCACGAGCGACGTGGGTCCGAAGCACTCCGTCGCGAGTGCGTCGGGGTCGGCCAGCAGGTCGGCCGCCGTCGTGGCGAGCAGTGTCGGGGTCGGTCCGTCCTCGCCCAGGGCGCCTTCTACCAGCACGCGCACCGACGGGTGGCCGCGCAGGGCTTCCAACCCCGTCGTGTAGTTGTCGGTGATGCGGTCGTTGAGCATCGCGGTGGCGTTCTTGCTGCGGGCGTGCTCGGCGGCCAGCTCGGGCAGTCGGGAGTCCGACGGCACGAGCAGCAGTCCCGGTTTCGTGCAGAACTGGCCGGTGCCGAGCGTGAACGAGTCGACGTAGCCGGTGGCGATCTCCTCGCCCCTGGCCTGTGCTGCCGCCCGGGTGACGAACACCGGGTTCACGCTGCCCAGCTCGCCGTAGAACGGGATGGGCTCCGGACGCGAGACGGCGAGGTCGAACAGCGCCCGACCGCCCCGCAGCGACCCCGTGAACGCGACAGCCTTGGTGCGCGGGTCGAGAACCGCGTCCCGGCCGTCGGCCTCGCCGTGGAAGAGCGCGAACGTCCCCTCGGGGGCACCCGCCTCCGCCAACGCCGTCCGCACGATCGCCGCGGTGGCGTCGGACAGCTTCGGGTGGCCGGGGTGCGCCTTCACCACCACGGGGCAGCCCGCGGCCAGCGCCGAGGCCGTGTCGCCGCCCGCCACGGAGAACGCGAACGGGAAGTTCGACGCCGCGAACACCACGACCGGGCCGAGCGGCAGCAGCACGCGCCGCAGCGCCGGACGAGGCCCGGTGGGCCAGTCGGGGTCGGGCTCGTCCTCGATCACCTCGAAGCCGTCCCGCACCTGCCCCGCGAACGACCGGAGCTGGAAGGTGGTGCGCACCAGCTCGCCACGCAGCCGCGCCTCGGGCAGGTGGCTCTCCTGCTGTGCCAGCGGCACCAGTTCGTCGGCGGCGGCGTCGAGGGCGTCGGCGACGGCTTCCAGCGCCTTCGCGCGCGTCGTGTCGGGAAGCTGCGCCCACGGCCGGGCGGCCTCGGCCGCCGCGGTGAGCAGAGTGTCGGTCACGTCGGTCATGCGTCGTCTCCTTCCGGAGCGGTCGCCTTGGTGCCGCGGAACTGCCAGTCCTCGGCGAACAGGTCGAAGCGCGCGGCCTGGAACGGATGCTCGGCCACGAAGTCGGTGTCGAGCTCCACACCGAGGCCCGGCGCGGTCGGCAGCGTGAAGTAGCCGTCCTCCACGGGAGGCAGTCCGGGCGCCGCCTGCTTGACGTGCTCGTCGGCGAAGTCGTTGAAGTGTTCCTGGATCTTGAAGTTCGGTGTGCACGCGGCCAGGTGCAGGTTGGCCATCGTCAGCACGGGGCCGCCCACGTTGTGCGGAGCCACCAGCACGAAGTGCGTCTCCGCCGTGGCCGCGAGCTTGCGGGTCTCCAGAATGCCGCCCAGGTGGCCGATGTCGGGCTGGATGACGTCGGCGGCCTGGAGTTCGAACAGCTCACGGAACTCCGCCCGGTCGTGGATGCGCTCGCCGGTGGCCACCGGGGCGTCGACCTGCTCGGCGACCTTCGCGAGCGCCTTGAGGTTCTCCGGCGGCACGGGTTCCTCCAGCCAGCTCGGGTCGAACTTCGCGAGCGAGCGGGCGATCCGGACCGCCTCCGCGGGCGCGAACCGGCCGTGCATCTCGACGAGGATCTCCACGTCGGGACCCACGGCGTCGCGCACGGCCTCCACGAGTTCGACCGAACGCGTGCGCTCCCGCGAGTCCAGCTCCCACTGGCCCGGTCCGAAGGGATCGAACTTCAACGCGCGGTAGCCGCGATCGACCACGCGCCGGGCGGCGGCGTGGAACTCCTCTGGCGTGCGTTCGACGGTGTACCAGCCGTTGGCGTACGCCTTGACCCGGTCGCGCACCTTGCCGCCGAGCAGCCGCCACACCGGCTGGCCGAGAGCCTTGCCCACGATGTCCCAGCACGCCATCTCCACGCAGGCGATGCCGGACATCATGATCTCGCCGGGCCTGCCGTAGTCGCCGCGCTTCATGCGCTGCACCAGGGCCTCGATGTCGAACGGGTCGGCGCCGAGCACGTGCCGGGGAACGGCCTCCGTCAGGTAGCCCTTCAACGCCTCGGTGTGGCCGAGCATCCGAGTCTCGCCGACGCCGGTCAGCCCCTCGTCGGTGGTGACGCGGACGAAGGTCAGATCACGCCACGGCGTGCCCATCACGAACGTCTCGACATCGGTGATCTTCACGTCGCACTCCTCGTCGGCTCGGTGACGGCGGTGGTGTCGGGGACGGCCAGCCCCTGCGCGGGCAGCGTCGACGCCACGGCGTCGGGGGCGTACCGGGCGAGGGTCTCAAGGCCGATCTCGGCGCGACGCACGCGCTCCCGGGAGAGACTGACGGCGGTGCTGGTCAGGTGCGTGCCGCTCGGGTAGATGTTCGGCGCGTTGCGCAGGCCGAACTTGAGGTACACGGGTGCGGCGACCCGCACGATCTCGGCGATCTCGAAGTGCCGGACGAACCCGCCGAGGTCGTCGGGTGACTCGACGTAGATGTCGATCGGGATGTCGATGGCCGCTCGTACCGCGGCGAGCTGGGCCAGCGAGAGGTCAGTGGGCACGTTGTAGGTGTCGGCACCGTGGTCCTGGGCGATGCGGATGGACGCCGGGTTCGACAATCCCATCTGCACGCTCACCTTGAACTGCAGGTCGGCGGGGAGTTCGCCCGTCTCGCGCATGCGGGAGGCGACGCTCAGCACACCGAGGTCGGTGACGAGCACGCTGCGGACGCCAGCCTCCGCGGTGCGCCGGATGTCGGCGAGCACGTGGACGAGTTGTTCGGTTCCCCTGGCCTGCGCGGCCATCGACCCGCCGCCCTGGGCGAGCGACCCCGCGCCCGTGTCCCACCCGGCCACGGGGCGCGCGAACAGGCTCAGCTCCACGCTCCGCGCCTCGGCGAGCGCGGCCATGGCCGTGAGTTCGGTCCGGGTGAGCAGCATGCCGCCGCTGCCCTGGGAGACCCGGTGGACGGTGACTCCTCGGGCGTCGGCCTCGCTGAAGACGGCCTCCATCGCCTCGACCCCCTCGACACTGGGGATCTCGACGCGGTACGCGGCGCCGTCGGGAAAGCGTTTCGTGCTGCTCGGGAGCTCGCCGGGGTCTGTCGAAGGCAGTCCGAGCGAGCGCAGGAAGGATCGCGACCGTTCCACCGCATCCACCAATCTTGTCCGAAATATCGGATGGCATTCGTGTCTGCGAACGACATTAGGGCTGCGACCGTTGACAGCGCAAGGGGCTGGTCTTACGGTTCCGCCAACGCAATGACGGACGTGGTCCGAAATTTCGGACGTAACTGATCGGGGAAGACAACGGTGCACCCTGACACCTCGCGGGTCTCACCGCGCACGATCCGAGCGATCACGCTGCGACTTCTGCCCTTGCTCGCGGTGCTCTACGTGATCGCTTACATCGACAGATCGAACGTCGGCTTCGCCAAGCTCACGCTCCAGGAGGAGCTGGGGCTCTCGGCGACGGTCTTCACGTTGGGCCAGGTCTTCTTCTTCGTGGCCTACGCGGTGCTCGAAGTGCCCAGCAACCTGGCGCTCCACCGATTCGGGGCCCACCGCTGGATCGCCCGCATCATGATCACGTGGGGCCTGGTCACCGTCGCCACGGTACTGGTGACCGAGACCTGGCAGTTCTACCTGGCTCGATTCCTGCTCGGAGCGGCGGAGGCCGGGTTCTTCCCCGGTGTCATCTACTACCTGACGCGGTGGTTCCCCTCGGCCCACCGAGGTGCCGCCATCGGGCTGTTCATGCTCGCCGGGCCGATCTCGTTCATCGTGGGCAACCCGCTGATGGGTGCGCTCAACGACCTCGACGGCGTGTGGGGTCTCGCCGGTTGGCAGTGGATCTTCATCGCGACCGGTGTGCCCGCCGTGCTCGCCGCCCCCGTCGTGCTGTGGCTCCTGCCCCGCGACCCCGACAGCGCGAAGTGGCTCGACGACGGCGAGCGCGCAGCCCTCAAGAATGCTCTCGCCGCCGAGGACGCCGAGGCCGGTGACCAACCGCACAACCCGTGGAAGGTGCTCGCCGACCGCCGCGTGCTCGCGATGGCCGTCTTCTTCCTCTGCTTCCCGCTCGCCACGTACGGTCTGGCGTTCTGGCTGCCGACCATCGTCGAGGGCTTCGGCGGTCTGTCGGGGCTGGAGGTCGGACTCGTGTCGGCCATCCCGTACGTGTGCGTGATGGTGGGACTGCTGGCCGTCCCGCGACTGGCCAGGACGAGGGGCACGCCGTTCGGCTGGCTTGCGGCGATGCTGGGCTTCTCGGCGGCGGGCTTCACGCTCGCGGCGCTGGTGTCGTCGCCGGCGTTGCAGATGGTCGGCATCTGCGTCGCGTCGATCGGTGGTTACGCCGCACAGCCGGTGATGTGGGGGCTCGTGCCGAAGTTCCTCACCGGTGCCGCCGCGGCGGCGGGGATCGGAGCGATCAACGGCATCGGCAACCTCGGCGGTGGGTTCGGGCCGATGGGCATCGCGGCGGTCGTGGACGCGACCGGCTCGCCGCTCACCGGTTTGATCTTCCTCATCGTCGTCTCGCTCGTCGGCGTCGCCGGGGCCTTCGGGCTGCGTCGAGTGCTGACCCGCGGTCGGTCCGAGCAGCAGCCGCCGGAGCGACCCGAGACCGTGGCCAACGTCTGACCGCCCCGAGACCGCGATCGGCGATCCGTGTCCCTCCCTCCCGGGAACGGCGGATCGCCGATCGCGCACCGTGACCGTCCGAGGGGGCTCGCCTGGGCCGTTCCGGCGAATCCCGACTCGCTCGCGCTCGTGCGAGCAACGGCCTCCGAGGTCCACACGTCTTCAGGTGTGCAAGCAGTCGGTGCCGGCTGGCTCAGGGGCCGAGGGGTGTCGGGGGCTTCTCGGCCCCTGGGTTACGCTCGAACTGCATTTGACCTGCGCAGAGCCTAGGAGCAGCCAGTCGTGGCCCGAGTAGTCGTCGACGTCATGCCCAAGCCCGAAATCCTCGACCCCCAAGGCCAGGCCGTCGCCGGTGCGCTCGGCAGGCTCGGGTTCACCGGGGTGACCGAGGTCCGTCAGGGCAAGCACTTCGAGCTGGAGGTCGACGACGACGTCGACGACGAGACGCTCGCCAAGATCGCCGAGGGGTTCCTCGCCAACCCGGTGATCGAGGAATGGACGGTTCGGAGGATCGACTCGTGAGCGCCCGCATCGGTGTGATCACCTTCCCTGGCACGCTCGACGACGTCGACGCCGCCCGCGCGGTGACGCGGTCGGGCGCCGAGGCGGTGTCCCTGTGGCACGGTGACGAGGATCTCAAGGGCGTCGACGCGGTGATCGTCCCCGGAGGGTTCTCCTACGGCGACTACCTGCGCTGCGGCGCCATCGCCCGGTTCGCGCCCGTGATGACCTCGGTCGTCGAGGCGGCGGGTCGGGGCATGCCGGTGCTCGGCATCTGCAACGGCTTCCAGATCCTCTGCGAGGCGGGACTGCTGCCGGGCGCCTTGGTGCGCAACGACAAGCTGCACTTCGTGTGCCGCGACCAGTGGCTTCGGGTCGAGAACACCTCGACGAGCTGGACGACGCGCTACGACGAGGGCGCCGAGGTGCTCATCCCGCTCAAGTCGGGTGAGGGCGGTTACATGGCCGACGAGGCGACGCTCGACGAGCTGGAGGGCGAGGGTCGCGTGGTGTTCCGCTACGTCGACGGCAACCCCAACGGCTCGCGACGCGACATCGCGGGTGTGTGCAGCGCCGACGGCCGCATCGTGGGCCTCATGCCGCACCCCGAACACGCCATCGACGCGCTGACCGGGCCGTCCGACGACGGACTGGGAGTGTTCCTCTCGGCACTCGACGCAAAGTCGCTGGTCACGTCGGCCTGACGAGAGCCTGCGGTTAGTCTGGTCCCGTGGCAGCACCTCACGTGGAAACCCCCGCCGTCGACACCACCGCACTCGCCGAGCAGACCCCGGAGCAGGCCCAGCCTTACGTGGAGCTGGGGTTGGCCGACGACGAGTACGCGCGTATCCGCGAGATCCTCGGGCGCAGGCCCACGGACGCGGAACTCGCCATGTACTCCGTGATGTGGAGCGAACACTGCTCCTACAAGTCGTCCAAGAAGCACCTGGCCTACTTCGGCGAGACCACGACCCCGGAGATGCGCGAGAAGATGCTCGCGGGCATCGGTGAGAACGCGGGCGTGGTCGACATCGGTGACGGCTGGGCCGTCACGTTCAAGGTGGAGAGCCACAACCATCCGTCCTATGTGGAGCCGTACCAGGGTGCGGCCACCGGCGTGGGTGGCATCGTGCGCGACATCCTCGCGATGGGCGCGCGGCCACTCGCGGTGGCCGACCCGCTGCGCTTCGGGCCCGCGGACGCTCCCGACACGCGTCGGGTGCTGCCGGGGGTGGTCGCGGGCATCGCCGGGTACGGCAACTGCCTCGGCCTGCCCAACATCGGCGGCGAGGTCGTGTTCGACTCCAGCTACGCCGGAAACCCCCTGGTCAACGCTCTGTGCGTCGGTGCGATGCGGGTCGAGGACCTGCATCTGGCCCACGCCTCCGGAACGGGCAACAAGGTCATCCTCTTCGGGGCGCGCACGGGCCTCGACGGCATCGGCGGCGTGTCCGTGCTCGCCAGTGACAGCTTTTCCGGTGACGAGAACTCCGGTGGCCGCAAGAAGCTGCCGAGCGTGCAGGTGGGCGACCCCTTCATGGAGAAGGTCCTCATCGAGTGCTCGCTGGAGCTGTTCGCGAAGAAGCTCGTCGTGGGCATCCAGGACCTCGGCGGCGCGGGGCTCGCGTGCGCCACGTCGGAGCTGGCGGCGGCCGGTGACGGCGGCATGCACATCGACCTCGACCGCGTCCCGCTGCGGGCGGAGGGGATGACCCCCGCCGAGATCCTGTCCAGCGAGTCGCAGGAGCGCATGTGCGCGGTCGTCCGGCCGTCCGATGTGGACGCCTTCATGGAGGTGTGCCGCAAGTGGGACGTCACCGCCACCGTCATCGGTGAGGTGACCGACGGCGAGCGACTCGTCATCGACTGGCATGGTCAGACCGTGGTCGACGTGCCGCCGCGCACGGTGGCGCACCAGGGTCCGGTCTACGATCGCCCGTACGCGCGCCCCGCCGAGCAGGACGCGTTGCAGGCCGACACGCCCGACTCCCTCCCCCGCCCGTCCACGCCGGACGAGCTGCGGGAGACGCTGCTGCGCCTGATCTCCTCGCCGAACCTCGCGTCGAAGGAATGGGTCACGCAGCAGTACGACCGCTACGTGCGCGGCAACACGGTGTTGGCGCAGCCCGCCGACTCCGGCATGGTCCGGATCGACGAGTCCACCGGTCGCGGCGTCGCCGTCGCCACCGACTGCAACAGCCGCTACGTCTACCTCGACCCCTACGCGGGGACGCAGCTCGCGCTCGCCGAGGCGTACCGCAACGTCGCCACGAGCGGTGCGATGCCGGTCGCGGTGACCAACTGCCTGAACTTCGGCTCGCCCCGCGACCCGGGTGTCATGTGGCAGTTCGAGCGGGCCGTCCACGGTCTCGCCGACGGGTGTGCCGAGCTGGGTGTTCCGGTCACCGGCGGCAACGTCAGCTTCTACAACCAGACCGGCGACCAGGCGATCCTGCCGACTCCGGTGGTCGGTGTGCTCGGGGTGATCGACGACGTCAGCCGTCGCATCCCCACCGGCATCGGGGCGGAGGCGGGCGAGAGCCTGCTGCTGCTCGGTGAGACCCACGACGAGTTCGGCGGGTCGGCGTGGGCGCAGGTCGTGCACGGTCACCTCGGCGGGTTGCCGCCGAAGGTCGATTTGGAGCGCGAGCGGCTGCTGGCCGAGATCCTCGTGGCGGGCTCCCGCGACGGCATGATCTCGGCGGCGCACGACGTCTCCGACGGCGGCCTGGCCCAGACCATCGTCGAGATGGCGTTGATCGGGCAGTGCGGGGCGCGCATCGTCCTGGACCCGGACGCCGACCCGTTCGTGCAGCTCTTCTCCGAGTCGGCGGGCCGCGTGCTCGTGGCCGTGCCGAGGACGGAGGAGTTGCGCTTCACCGAGATGTGCTCGGCCCGCGGTCTGCCGTGGCGCAAGACCGGCGTGGTCGACCCCGAGGCCGACGCCGTGCACATCCAGGACGTGGCCGAGTTCGGCCTCGACGAGCTGCGCGAGGCCTGGGAGGGCACGCTGCCCACGCTGTTCGGCTGACGCGCTGGATGTTCGAGGGGCCGTGGGCTTGATGTCGTCCACGGCCCCGGGTGTC
The DNA here is from genome assembly GCF_015910535.1 of Saccharomonospora sp. NB11. Classification (GTDB taxonomy): domain Bacteria; phylum Actinomycetota; class Actinomycetes; order Mycobacteriales; family Pseudonocardiaceae; genus Saccharomonospora. The sequence continues at coordinate 409,397 of NZ_JACBJG010000003.1, forward strand.
GATGGACTCCTGCACTACTCAACTCGTGACGAGTCCGATCAGTGGATATAGGCGCCGAGGATGCAGAATCCGCCTTCCTCGTCGAAGTGTTGTGCCAGGACGAAGAGTGTCTCCTCCGAGTGTGTGAAGTCGGCGCGTGCGGTATAGGAATCGAGGTCCGCGTTCTCCATGGTGAAGCTGCCGTCCAAGGCAGCGGCTTCCTGAACCGCTTGCGCCGCCCCCTCCCGAGGCTCGCTGCACATCATGCCGCTCAGTGCCGCGGAGTCACTCTCGTCGAGAGCGTCGTTGACCTGCTTCATGAACTCGTCGCTGCTGATTCCGTCCGGCCCCGCGCCTTCGATGTTCGAGACGTCCGGTGTGAAACCGCCGATGCAGGTTCTCGCTCCGTTGTCGAGTTCGAGCACCGTGATGATGCCCTTGACGGGCGTACTGTTGAGTGTGCCCGACAATTGGACTACATACGCATTCCAGCCGTTACCCGGGTTCTTGAGGGGTTCGCCAATCACAGAATATCGAGCTGAGCCGGTGATGGCGGATTGAACTGGTCCTTCGGCGTCAGTTCTGATCTCGTCGCAGATTAAGCCCATGGCGGTCTCCGTATCCTTTCCGACAACGGCATCCACGAATCGAGTAGCGAACGACGACGGGTCCGTTGTCGATGCCTGGCTGGTCTCGGTCGTACCAGCCACACCGTCTCCCGGCGGCACGGGCTGTCCAGTCGCGACCGCGTTCTGGGCAACGACCGGGTCTCGCTGCTCGACGAGGAAGCCAGGGGTGAGGAAGCCGGTGACGAGGAACGCGACGAGAGCGACGGCGGTGATGCCGATACCGACGATGAGGCCTGCCTTGCGCGGCTTCTTCGATGGTGGCTCGAAACCGCCCTGCTGACCGGGGCCCGGCCACGGATTGCCGTACTGGTGCTGGTGGATCTGGTTCGGGAGCCCCGCACCGTCTGCGGGTTGCCTCGGGAACGGACCGTGGGGTTGATCGGGGGACGGCTGCCAGGCCGGTTGGGGCGGAAACGTCATCAACTTCCTCCTTGATGAGGCGCTTCGGTGGTACGTATCGGTACTCGCGGCGCGAGCGACCGCAAAAGCACTGGTGTTCTCCGGTCGACGCCTGACCAGAGGCCAGAATCGCATGTCGGAGACTGCCCCAGGTGGAACTCATCGAAGTTCGAGGCGAGTCACAATCGCGGAAGCCCGAGCGAATACGACAAGGCCCCGGGACCCGACGTGCTGTCGGTACCCAGGGCCTTGTTCGTGTGCGGAATCGACCTCGTCGTGTTCGTCAGTAGCCCGCAGCGCTGAAGATGCAGTACGTGCCCGTGGTGTTCTCGGCGGACATGATGAGCCCGCCCGTGTCCGACGTCATCGTCGCGGTGAAGCCCTCGGCGCCGCCGCCGAAGTCGATGAGCTCCACCTCCTCGATCTTGAGGGTCTCGCTGCTGGAGGCCTTCGTCTTGAGGTCTTCCAGCGCGTCCTCCCAGCCCTCGCACACCATGCCGGGCAGGGCGGCGCTGTCACCCTTGTCCAGGGTCGACATGACCTTGTCGAGGAACTGCTGGCCCTCGCTGCTCAGGTCCGACGGGCTGCCGCTGCCCGTGGAGCCGGTGTCGCCGGTCGAACCGGTGTCTCCCGTGGAGCCCGTGTCGCCGGGTGCGGGCGCCCCGATGTCACCGCCGGCGCCGGAGGTGTCGATCTGGACGTCCTGCCAGCACCACCCGTTGCCCGAGTCCTTCAGCAGAGCGGCGACCTTGTACTCGCCCGCCGTGCCGAGAACGGCCGCCTGGTCCCCCTGCACCTGCGGCTCACCGGTCATCTGAACCTGGCCGAGTGAGCCCGCCATCCCGACGGCCTCGTTCACCATCTCGGTCGCGTCCGCACAGAGCAGGTTCTGCAGCGTGGCGCTGTCACCCGAGGTCAGCGCGTCGGCGATCTGCTGGGCGAGAGCACCGGGACCGCCGTCCCCGCCCTGCTGGCCTCCCGCGCTCGTTCCCGAGTCGCCGGACGTGCTCTCACTGTCGTCGTCGTCGCTCAGGAGGAAGCCGGGAACGACGAATGCGGTGATGACGAACGCCACCACGGCGACCACCGCGATGCCGATACCGACCCACAGGCCGGTCTTGCTCTTCTTCGGCTCCTGCGGTGGGAAGCCGCCCATCTGGCCGTACTGGTTCGGGTCCATCGGGCCGTACTGGGCCTGCTGCGGATAGCCGGGCATGCCCGGGTACTGGCCGCCCTGCTGCGGAAAACCGCCGGAGGGCGGCCCTGGCACCGGCCCTGGCTGACCGTACGGTGACTGTCCGGGCTGTCCGGGCTGACCGGGTTGGGGTGGATAGGTCATGACTGCTGTGCCTTCCCTCAGCTGCGCTCCCCCGTGAAGCGCGTCGTGGATCTCCCTCAGACGCCGCGGCCCGATCCTTCGGTTCCCCCGGGCGCGCGTCGGTGTGAGCGCATTCTGCCTGCATGCACGTGCCCCGGAGGTGCGGGGGCGTGTCCGGACACACACCGGTGTCACCGGGTGACGAGGCGATGATTCACCGTGACGAGAAGGCGGACAACGCAGCAGTTATGGGACTGTCACGACAGAGGGCTCCCACCGGTGAGACCGAGTGGAAGCCCTCTGCGTGGGACTGTTCAGTTATGTCCACAGTGTCCGAACTTGCCCGGACTTGCCCGGACTCGTCCGAACTCGTCGGGGTGGAACGTCAGCCGTTGGCCAGCGCCTGCAGCCGGTCGTACGCGCCGTTGAACGAGTTCTGGTCGATCGGGTCGGACGAGTACTGCCAGATGGTGTGGTAGCCCCAGTTGTACGGCAGCTCACCCACCGACGACGCGTACCGCGCCACCCAGAGCGGGACGGTGCCGGAGAAGTCGCCCGCCGTGCCGACACACTGGTTCCACCAGCTCGTCGACGTGTAGATCACCGGCCAGCGGCCGGTGCGGGCGTAGTAGGTGTCGTGGAAGTCCTTCACCCACGCCGCCATCTGCGCCTGCGTCTTGCCGTAGCAGGTCGCGCCGTACGGGTTGTACTCCATGTCCAGGGCGCCGGGCAGCGTCTTGCCGTCACGCGACCAGCCGCCGCCGTTGTCGACGAAGAAGTTCGCCTGCGCCGCGCCGGACGAGACGTCCGGACGCGCGAAGTGGTACGCGCCGCGAATCATTCCCACGTTGTAGGAACCGTTGTACTGCTGCGCGAAGTAGGGATTCTTGTAGTTCGTTCCCTCGGTCGCCTTGACATAGGCGAATTTCTTGCCCTGATTCCACCAGTACGCCCAGTCGACGTTTCCTTGCCAACTGCTGACGTCGATACCGGGGACAGTGGCGTAGGCCTGCATCCCGTCGGAGTTCAGGCCCTGCGGTTCCAGGGCGCGCTTCTTTGTGAACGAGGTCGAGTGGTCGCCCTCGTGCTTCCTGATCTGCGAACCCATGGCGTGATCGACCTGGTTCTGGCCGGTCGCGCTGGTGTCGACGTCGGCCGCCGCGGGGGTCAGTGCGCCGAGCAGGAGCGCGCTGACGGACGCGGCGACGGTGGCGGCTGCTATCCGCCACCTTCTCCATCCGATGCCCATCGGAGATGTCCTTTCATCAACTATGCCCTCGCGCCGAACCGTTCACTGAAGGTGTCGGTTCGGCGGTCGATTGTGAGCACAGCGCGCCCGGGATGTCACTAGTTGACGTGAAGACTTTAGGCCGAGTGGGTAATTTTTATGCCCGATTCCCGACGAAAGGAGGTGTCATTCCCCGTCGAAAGATGTGGTCCGAGACGGATGTGGCGCGACGGTGTCTCGAAACGAAAAACGCCGGGTGACTCGGCGTAGTTCGGGCCGGGCGGTCCGGGCGGGGCGTCTCAGAGCGGGTACATCCGCGCGTGTTCCAGTTCCTCCGGCGTGACGGTCGCGGTGATCACGTCGTCGGGGTTCAACGCGAGCGAACACCCGCCGAGGAGATCGACGACGTCCGCGCCCTTGACCTTCCGCGCGTACGGCCAGTCGCGGGGAGCGAGTGCCTTGGCCGTGTAGGCGGGCACGACCACGTCGCCGTCGAGGTCGTGGAACCCGACCAAGGTGCGCTGTGTCGGGCTGTATGCGTAGACGTACAAATCGGCGCCGAGCACCGCGGGTGCGATGTCCTCCTCGGGACGATGCCGCGTGTAGACGAGCTGGAGCAGGTATTCCAGTTCGCTGCTGGGCTCGGGGAAACCAAGCGCCTGCGGTGACGGTCGGTACTGATCGTTGAAGTGGAAGTCGTCCACGATCTCGCCGTGGTTGTCGACGGGATAGGCGCCGACGACGGCCCACTCGGGCACGTTGCCCCTCGGGTCGAACGCCTCGTCGATCACGTAGAGCCAGCTACCGGGGTTCGCCCGCGCGTTCGCCCGCATCTCGGCCGTGATCTCGGGTTTGCGGACGGCGGCGGACTGTTCGGGCACGAGGCGGTGAGGGTCGTCGCGCTGGGCCATGTGCTTCCCCAGGTGGTGTCCGTGCCGGCTTTCGTTCCCACTTTACTGTGATGGCATGCCGTCTTCACGCTTGATTGATCCCGGCGAGTTGCGGGCCGCGTGCGAGCGCGTGCTGCCCTGGCTCGACGGCGGAGACGAACCCGCGCGGGCTGAGCTGGCCGCCGCCGTGCGGTCGAGCCTGAAGACACTCGCCGCTGTGGCCCCCGGCCGCAGCGTCGAGGTGCGCGTGCCGCCGTTCGCGGCCGTGCAGTGCGTCGCCGGTCCCCGGCACACGCGAGGCACCCCGGCCAACGTCGTCGAGACGGACCCGCGCACGTGGCTCGAACTGGCCACGGGGCGTCTGAAGTGGACCGACGCGGTCGACAGCGGACGCGTCTCGGCGTCCGGAACGCGCGCCGACGTCTCGCAGTGGCTGCCGATCGTGCGGCTGTCCTCCTCGCGCCCGGAATGACCGGGTCGACTCGTCGTGACGCAACTTGACCGTTTCGACGCGGAGAGTAGTTTCCCCAAGATCAGGGGTTTCGCTCGGTTACGATTCACCAGCCGCGATCAGCGTCGGCTCTCACGACGAGGAAGGGAACGGACAGCGAACGATGGTTGCGCAGGACGGTGTCGGAGCTGAGGCCACCACTCCGACAACTCGTCGGATGATCGTCGGTGCGCAACTTCGTGGGCTGCGGGAACGGGCGGAGATCAGCCGGTCCCAGGCGGGCTATCACATCCGGGCCTCCGATTCGAAGATCAGCCGCATGGAGCTGGGGCGTGTCGGCTTCAAGGAACGCGACGTCGCCGACCTGCTGACCCTGTACGGCGTCACGGACGAGAACGAGCGTGAGGTCCTGCTCCGGATGGCTCGCGAGGCGAACGAGCCGGGCTGGTGGCAGAAGTTCAACGACTACACGCCCAAGTGGTTCGAGCCGTTCCTCGGGCTCGAACAGGCGGCGTCGCGCATCCAGACCTACGAGCTCCAGTACGTGCCGGGTCTGTTGCAGACCGAGGACTACGCGCGAGCCGTCATCACGCACGGGCTGCCCGAGGTCGCCGACTCGGCCGCCGAGGCGAGGGTGGAGGTGCGGATGCGGCGGCAGCGACTGCTGCTGCGCGCCAACCCGCCGAAGCTGTGGGCCGTGGTGGACGAGTCGGTGATTCGTCGGCCGCTGGGTGGCCGCGCGGTGCATCGCGCGCAGCTCGAACGGCTGCTCGACGCTACGACGCTGCCGAACGTCACGGTGCAGGTCGTGCCCTACAGCCGCAGCGGCTACGCGGCGGAGAGTCCCTTCACGTTGCTGCGTTTCGCCCAGCCCGAACTGCCGAACATCGGCTACGTCGACCACATCGCCGGCGGGATCTACCTGGAGAAGCCGGACGAGATCGAGTTGATCGGGCGCGCGCTCGACCGGCTCGCCGTGGACGCGGAGACGCCGGAGCGTTCCCGCAAGCTGATCGCGGAGATCTTGGCGGAGAGCTGAGCCCGGTTCCCCTGACGCACTGACCAGCGCTATAGGTTGCTCATTGTGGCCCCCATCACCATGTGATTAATCCCGCGCGCTTGCTGCTGCACGTGCATTCGCCTGTGCGCGCGGCGGTGCTACTCTTCGCGCACAATCGAATGCACGTGCAGATGCATCCTCCGAAGGTTGTCGGTCGGGAAGGTGAGGATCATGGCGAAGGCGATCGGTCACGGTGTCGCGAGCGCTGCGAACACGGCGAGTACCACGGCTGCGGTGCCCGCGGACAGTCTCCCGGAGGCGACCTGGCGCAAGAGTTCCTACAGCGGCGCCATGGGCAACTGCGTGGAGGTCGCCCGCCTGGCCTCCGGTGACGTGGCCGTCCGCAACTCGCGTGACCCGCACGGTCCCGCCCTCGTCTACACGCGAGCCGAGATCGCCGCGTTCCTCGCGGGCGCCAAGGACGGTGAGTTCGATGACCTTGCTGTCTGAGGTGGACGCCGTGGACACTGCTCTCAGCTCCGATGTGGACAGCATGGCTGCCCAGGAGCAGGCCGAGGCCGCCGCGGTGGAGGACGTGCTCGGCAGGCTCATCGCGCGTGGTTACACGTTCGTGCACCCGAGGGACCCCCAGGGCGAAATCGTCGCGGTGGTCGGGGTTCGCGTGCACGGGACCGTCGTCGACGTCGTCCGTTTCGACGCGGAGGACGACGTGACCGCCATGCGGATGCCGTCGGACGAGTCGAACATCCTCGCTCCGACCAGCGTGCAGTGGCGGCGCGACGGTGACATGTACGAGGTCGTCGACGCGCTGCTCGACCTGCCCGACGTGCCCGAGACGCCGCCCACGGCCCGCGCGCTCGGCCGAGGCTGCTGGGTCGGCAACGACCGAGGGCGATCGGTGTACCTCCGCGCCAGTGCATGAGCTTCGCGTCACGGGAACGGGTCGCCCCGGGAGGCTTCGGGCCTAGACTGAGGGCGGCCCGTTCTCGTCTGTAGGGAGCCCTCTTCGTGAATCGAGTCCGGACGGATGAGGTTGAGCCGGAACCTCGTGAGGAATGCGGTGTCTTCGGAGTCTGGGCGCCGGGCGAGGACGTCGCGAAGCTGACGTACTACGGCCTGTACGCGCTGCAGCACCGCGGCCAGGAGGCGGCCGGCATCTCGGTGTCCAACGGCAAGCAGATCGTCGTGTTCAAGGACCTCGGTCTCGTCAGCCAGGTCTTCGACGAACAGGTGCTGTCGTCGTTGCAGGGCCACGTCGCCGTCGGTCACTGTCGCTACTCCACGACCGGCTCCGGCACGTGGGAGAACGCCCAACCCGTCTTCCACCAGACCAAGGCCGACACGGGACTGTCGCTCGGTCACAACGGCAACCTGGTGAACACCCACGAGCTGCACGAACGCGCGCAGCGGCTCGGCGTGGTCGAACGTGGCGGCGCCACCACCGACTCGCACCTGCTCTGCGGCCTGCTGGCCCACGCCGCCGCCGACCGGGGGCTGGAGGGCGCGGCCCTGGAACTGCTCCCGGACGTGCGCGGCGCGTTCTGCCTGGTGTTCGCCGACGAGAACACGCTCTACGCCGCCCGCGACCCCCACGGGGTCCGCCCGCTCGTGCTCGGCAGGCTCGAACGCGGCTGGGTGGTGGCGAGCGAGACCGCCGCCCTCGACATCGTCGGCGCGTCGTTCGTGCGCGAGGTCGAGCCCGGCGAACTCATCGCCATCGACGCGGGTGGCCTGCGGTCCAGCCGGTTCGCCAACCCCGAGCCCAAGGGCTGCGTCTTCGAGTACGTCTACCTGGCCCGTCCCGACACGGTGATCTCCGGCCGCAGCGTGCACGCCACCCGGGTCGAGATCGGTCGCAGGCTCGCGAAGGAACACCCAGCCGACGCCGACCTCGTCATCCCGGTGCCCGAGTCCGGCACCCCCGCCGCCATCGGGTACGCCCAGGGCTCCGGCATCCCCTACGGCTCCGGGCTGGTCAAGAACAACTACGTCGGCCGCACGTTCATCCAGCCGTCGCAGACCATCCGGCAGCTCGGCATCCGCCTCAAGCTCAATCCGCTGCGCGAGGTCATCCGCGGCAAGCGGCTGGTCGTGGTCGACGACTCCATCGTGCGCGGCAACACCCAGCGCGCCCTCGTGCGCATGCTTCGCGAGGCGGGTGCCGTCGAGGTGCACGTCCGGATCGCCTCGCCGCCCGTGCGCTGGCCGTGCTTCTACGGCATCGACTTCGCCGAGCGTGCCGAGCTCGTCGCCAACGGCGCCGACCTCGACGGCATCCGTCGCCTGATCGGGGCCGACTCGTTGGGATATGTGTCACTCGACAGCCTCGTGGCCGCCTCCGAACAGCCCGCGTCGCGGCTCTGCGCGGCCTGTTTCGACGGCGAGTACCCGATTCCGCTGCCCGACGAAGAGCTGATCGGCAAGCACGTGCTCGAGAACCTCGGCGAGAGCGGCCCCGAAGCGATCCCGACGGAGTCGTCGGACAAACCGAGTCCGTTGCCCTCCGCGACGCCGGGGTACGGTGCCGAAGATGCCGTTCGGCGTCCCTAGTCGTTACGAAGTGAGGATGGAGCCGCTTCCGTGAGCGAGTCCGCGCGCGCCACGTATGCCGCCGCCGGTGTCGACATCGACGCAGGCGACAAAGCCGTCGAACTGCTCAAGCCCCACGCCGAGCGAGCGGCTCGGCCCGAGGTGGTGGGCGGGGTCGGCGGTTTCGCCGGACTGTTCGCGCTCAAGGCGGGGCGGTGGACCGAGCCGCTGCTCGCGTCGTCCACCGACGGTGTCGGCACCAAGATCGCCGTAGCCCAGGCGCTGGACAAGCACGACACCATCGGCATCGACCTCGTGGCGATGGTCGTGGACGATCTGGTGGTCACCGGCGCCGAGCCGCTGTTCCTCCAGGACTACATCGCCGTCGGCAAGGTGATCCCCGAGAAGATCGAGTCGATCGTGTCGGGGATCGCCGAAGGTTGTGTGCGAGCCGGCTGTGCCTTGCTCGGCGGAGAGACCGCGGAGCATCCCGGCATGATGGGCGAGCACGACTACGACGTGTCCGCCACCGGTGTGGGCGTGGTCGAGGCCTCGGCCGTGCTCCGACCGGAACTGGTGCGGCCGGGTGACGTCGTGATCGGCCTCGGCTCCACGGGGCTGCACTCCAACGGCTACTCGCTCGCGCGGCACGTGCTGCTCGACATCGCGCGGATGCCGTTGGAGGGCCACGTCGAGGAGTTCGGTCGCACGCTCGGCGAGGAGCTGCTCGAACCCACCCGGATCTACGCGAAGGACTGCCTCGCGCTCGTGGCCGAGGCGGAGGTGCGCACGTTCGCGCATGTCACCGGCGGCGGGCTCCAGGAGAACCTCGCGCGCGTGATGCCGCACGGCGTCGTGGCGCAGCTTGAACGTCAGACGTGGACGCCCGACCCGGTCTTCGCGATGATCGCGCAGCGCGGCCGCGTGGAGCGCGAGGAGATGGAGCGCACCTTCAACATGGGCGTCGGCATGGTGGTCGTCGTCTCGCCCGAGGACGTCGATCGCGCGCTCGCGGTGCTGACGGCCCGGCACGTGCCCGCGTGGGTGCTGGGCGAGGTGCGGCCGTCGGACGACCCGGACGGTCCGCGCGTGACCCTGACCGGGGACCATCCTCGCTTCTGACACGGACGTGATGGCCGAGAACCTGCGGGTCAGCGCCCGATTCGTGATCGCCGAGTCGGAGCTGTCGGAGCGGTTCTCCCGAGCGTCCGGCCCGGGAGGCCAGGGCGTCAACACGACCTCGTCGCGGGTCGAGCTGTCGTTCGACGTGGCCCGCTCGCCGTCGGTGCCCGACGCGCTGCGCGCTCGGCTGCTGGAACGGTTGGGCGGGCGGCTCGTCCAGGGTGTGCTCACCGTCGTGGCGAGCGAGCACCGGGAGCAGTGGGCGAACCGGCGGGCGGCGCGGGAGCGGCTGGTCGCCCTGTTGCGGCAGGCCGCGGCTCCGCCGCCGAGGAAGCGCCGTCCCACGAAGCCCACGAGGGGCTCGCAGGAACGCCGCCTCGCGAGCAAGAAGCGCCGCTCCCAGCTCAAGCGCAACCGCCGCTCCTGGGACGACTGACCCCCCCGGACGTCGTGTCCGCAGCCCGCGCGCGCGTGTCCTCGGCCTGTGCACTCGTGTCCTCGGTCTGGGGACTCGTGTCCCCGGTCTGTGTACGCAAGTTTGCGCCGCACGTCGCGGACACGCGCGCAGGAGATGCGGACACGCGTGCGCAACTCGCGGACACGAGTGCGGGAGGTGCGGACACGCGCGCGCAGCTCGCGGACACGCCGGGTTGGGTTGCTCAGGGGCGCCAGTGGTACTGCCGTTCGGGGCGGCCGGTGTGGCCGTAGCGGAGGCGGACGTCCGCCTGGCCGGTGTCGACGAAGTGTTCGAGGTACCGGCGGGCGCTCGGGCGGGACAGTCGTGTCACGTGCGCGCACTCCGTCGCCGACAGCCCTTCGGGGTGAGCCGTCAGCGCGCCCTTCACCAGCTCCGCCGTCTGCGTGGTGAGGCCCTTGGGCAGCGGTGCCGTGCCGGGCCGGCGGGTCCCGAACACGTCGTCGACGTCGGGTTGCGCTGCCGCCGGACGGGTCGCCAGCCGGGCCAACTTCCGGTGCAGCGACCCCGCTCGGTCGAGCTGGTCGCGCAGCGCGGCGTAGGAGAACGGCTTGATGAGGTAGTGCAGCGCCCCGCCGCGCAGTGACCGGCGGATGGTGTCCACGTCGCGCGCGGCGGTGATGACGATGACGTCGATGTCCACGGTCGTCGGGTCGGCGCGCAATTCCCGCAGCACGGTGAGCCCGTCGACGTCGGGAAGGTAGATGTCGAGCAGGACGAGGTCGGGTCTCTCCTCCCGGACGAGCCGCAACGCTTCCGCGCCGGTGTGGGCCGCGCCGATCACGGTGAACCCGGGTGTGCGGTCGACGTACCCGCTGTGCACCTTGGCCACCATGAAGTCGTCGTCGACGACGAGTACCCGCATCACGGTGCCACCATCTCGGTCGGCGGCGCGGAGGGCAAGACCGCTGTGAACACCGCACCACTGTCGTTGTGCAGCTCCACCCGGCCGCCGCGGCGACGACACGCCTGACGGGTGAGCGCGAGCCCGAGCCCGCGTCCGTGTTCGGCGGCTTTGGTGGTGAAGCCGTGCGCGAACACCTCGGTGGCGATCTCCGGCGCCACGCCGGGGCCGGAGTCCCGCACCACCACCGTCACCGTCCCGTCGTGGTCACGGACGTCGACCTCCACCCAGGCGTCCGGTGCTCCGCGTACGGCGTCGAGGGCGTTGTCGACGAGGTTGCCGACCACGGTCACGAGGTCGGCGGACAGGCGTTCGTCGGTGTCGGAGAGGTAGCTGTCGTCGGTGAGTCGCAGCCCGGTGCCCTGTTCGGCCGCGAGGCTGGCCTTGGCGATGAGCAGGGCGGCCACGGCGGTGTCGCCGATGCGGGCGGTCACCTGGTCGTGCCATTCCTCGTGCTCGCGCCGGACCAGGTCGACGTACTGGCGGACTTCGTCGTACTCGCCGAGTTCGATGAGTCCGGCGATGGTGTGCAGGCGGTTGGAGAACTCGTGTGCCTGGGCCCGCAGGGTGTCGGTGGTGCGCGAGCTGGTCGCCAGTTCCTCCCGCAACGTCACGAGTTCGGTGCGGTCGCGCAAGGTCACCACCGCGCCGAGGCGGCGGCCGTCGCGCGACACGGGCATGCGGTTGAGCACGAGCACCCGCCCGGCGCGCAGCACGATCTGGTCGACTCCGTCGGTCTGCCCGGTGAGGACGTCGCGCAGCCGCCCGCCGAGGTCGAGGTCGTCGACGGCGGCGCCGACGCAGTCGACGGGGAGGGCGAGCAGTTGTCGGGCGTGGTCGTTGACCAGCGTGATGCGGTGCTGTTGGTCGAGGCCCACCACGCCTTCCTTGATGCCGTGCAGCAACGCCTCCCGGTGTTCCACGAGCCCGGTGATCTCGCGGGGTTCGAGCCCGAGGGTCTGCCGCTTCACCCGCCACGCGAGCAGGAACGACCCCGCGACGCCGAGCACCAGCGCCATGCCGAGGAGCGCGAGCGCGTCGGCGGGCCGGTTGGCGACGCCCTCGAAGAAGCCGGGCATGGCCTTGCCCGCGGCGACGATCCCGATCATGCGGCCGCGGGCGTCCATCACGGGCACGTGCGCGACGAGGGAGCCGTCCACCTCGCCGACCCAGGCGCGGCCTCGTGTCACCGTGCTGTCGCCGAGTGGCAACGGCGTGCGCAGTTGCGAGGGGTCGGGTGTGGCGAGGACGGTGCGGTCGGCCTGGGCGATGACCACGAAGTCGGCTCCGGACAGGCTCCGCGCGCTCTCGGCGAAGCCGGGCAGCGGGTCGTGGTTGACGGGATCGGTGAGGCTCGCGCCCACGCCGGGGGTGGCCGCGACGTTCTCCGCCACGGACAGCAGCGCGCGGCCCTCGTCCTCGACGAAGTTGTCGTTCGACTGGATCACCGAGTACACGGTCACACAGCCGAGCAGCGCGAACACGAGCGACAGGTGCCAGCCCAACAACTGCCTGGCCAGCGACTTCTTGCTCCCCACCGGGCCACTATGACACCGGCTGCGCGGGTCGGCGGACGACCACAACGACCACAACGATCGTTAGGTGCGTAACCGCGACGGTATGGGGGCCGCTCGGGCACGATGACGCGCTGTCAGATCAGCCCTCACAGTGAGGTGAGAAGTGCGCCAACCGAAGACGTGGCTCGCGGTGCTCGGCGCGGTACTGCTCGTGTTGCTCGTTCCACCGTTGATCTCCACGGGCGGTGACGAGGCGGACTCGCGCATCCGCGGTCTGCGGGTGATGGTGCCGAACACGCCGGGCGGTGGCTACGACATCACGGCCCGCACGGCGGTGAAGGTGTTCGAGGACGCCGACCTGAACGGGCCGACGGAGGTCTTCAACCTGCCGGGCGCGGGCGGCACGGTCGCGCTGGGGCGGCTCGTCGCCGAACGTGGCAACGGCAAGCTCGCCATGTCGATGGGGCTCGGCGTGGTCGGGTCCGTCTACACGAACTCGTCGCCGTCGACGTTGCAGGACACGACGCCCATCGCGAAGCTCACCGAGGAAGCCGACATCATCGTCGTCGGCAAGGACTCGCCCTACGAGGACGTCCACGACCTGTTGGAGGCGTGGAAGGCGGACCCGAACGGCATGCCGGTCGGCGGTGGTTCGTCGCCCGGCGGTCCGGACCACCTCGCGCCGATGTTGACGGCCAAGGCCGTGGGACTCGACCCGAGGAAGGTCAACTACGTGCCGTTCGACGGCGGCGGCGAGCTGATGGCCTCCGTACTCGGCGGGAAGATCGCGTTCGGCGTGTCGGGAGTCGGAGAGACCCGCGACCAGATCGAGGCGGGGGAGCTGCGGGCATTGGCCGTGACGAGCCCGGAGCGGGTTCCCGGCATCGACGCCCCGACGTTGCAGGAGGTGGGCGTCGACGTCAGCTTCACCAACTGGCGCGGCGTCGTGGCACCGCCGGATCTGTCGGACGACGACCGGCGGAAGTTGATCGACCTGTTCACCGCGATGCACGACACCGACCAGTGGCGTGAGGCCCTGCGGCTCAACGGCTGGGACGACGCGTTCGCCACCGGCGAGGAGTTCGGCGATTTCCTCGCGGCCGAGAACGCCAGGGTCGCGTCGGTGCTGAAGGAGCTGGGGCTGGCATGAACGCACCTGCCGTGAACACCACCGACGATTCCGAACCCGACGACCGCGCGCCACGCCGCTGGTGGCAGGGGCGCGGCGAGCTGGGACTCTGTGCGTTCCTGTTCGCGCTCGGCGTGTTGGTGATCGCCGACGCGGTGAGCCTGCCCACCGACTTCACCCAGCGCGGCCCACTCGGGCCGAAGGCGGTGCCCGTGGTCGTGGGCGGCCTGTTGCTGCTGGTCGCGGCCTTCCTGGCCGTCGACGTGCTGCGCGGGGGTCGGGGCGAGGCCGAGGGCGGCGAGGACGTGGACCTGTCGACGCCGCCCGACCGGCGGACGGTGCTACTCCTCTCCGGCGCGTTCCTTGCCAACGCCGCGTTGATCGACGTGGTCGGGTTCCCGTTGTCGTCGGCACTGATGTTCTGGGGCGTGGCCTACGCGCTGGGCAGCCGTGACACGGTGCGCGACCCGTTGATCGCAGCGGTGTTGTCGGTGACGACGTGGTTCGTCTTCAACGAGCTGCTGGGCGTGTCGTTGCCCGGTGGCCCCCTGATGGAGGTGCTGTAGCCGATGGACGTCACAGCGTCGCTGTCGAACCTGATCGACGGCTTCGGCACCGCGCTCACCCCGACCAACCTGTTGTTCGCCGCGCTGGGCGTGGTGCTCGGGACGGCCATCGGGGTGTTGCCGGGAATCGGCCCGGCGATGGCGGTCGCTCTGCTGCTGCCCGTGACGTACGGGCTGGACCCCACCGCCGCGTTCATCATGTTCGCGGGCATCTACTACGGCGGCATGTTCGGTGGCTCCACCACGTCGATCCTGCTGAACACTCCGGGCGAGAGCGCTTCGGTGGTGACCGCGATCGAGGGTTATCCGCTGGCCAAGCGGGGCAAGGCACCGCAGGCGCTGGCCGCGGCCGCGATCGGCAACTTCGTCGGCGGCCTGATCGGCACTCTCGCGCTGGTGCTGCTGGCGCCGGTCGTGGCGTCGCTGGCCGTGGACATCGGCGCGCCGGACTACTTCGCCGTGATGGTGCTCGCGTTCGTCGCGGTGACGTCGGTGCTGGGCAGGTCGCGGGTGCGCGGGTTCGCGTCCCTGTTGATCGGGTTGTCGATCGGCCTCGTGGGTCTCGACCAGATGACCGGGCAGGCGCGGCTGACGTTCGGTTCGTTGCATCTGTCCGACGGGATCGACGTGGTGATCGTGGCGGTCGGCCTGTTCGCGGTCGGTGAGGCCCTGTGGGTGGCGGCGCACCTGCGTCAGACACCCGAGAAGCCGTTGGCGGCGGGACAGCCGTGGCTGGGGCGCGACGATCTCCGACGCACCTGGAAGCCGTGGCTGCGTGGCCCGGTGATCGGCTTCCCGTTCGGGGCGATTCCGGCCGGTGGTGCGGAGATCCCGACGTTCCTGTCGTACGTCACCGAGCGGCGGCTGGCCAAGCGCAAGGACGAGTTCGGCAAGGGCGCCATCGAGGGCGTGGCGGGACCGGAGTCCACGGCGAGCGCGTCGGCGGCGGGGACGTTGACGACGATGCTCACGCTCGGGCTGCCCACCACGGCCGTCACCGCAGTGATGCTCGCGGCGTTCCAGCAGTACGGCATCCAGCCCGGGCCGCTGCTGTTCGACCACGAGTCGGAACTGGTGTGGGCGCTGGTGGCGAGCTTGTTCGTGGGGTTGGTGCTGCTGTTGGTCATCAACCTGCCGCTCGCTCCGGTGTGGGCGAAGTTGCTGCGCATCCCACGGCCGTACCTCTACGCGGGCATTTTGTTCTTCGCCGCCGTGGGCGCGTACTCCGTGGGTGGTCAGGCGATCGACCTGGTGCTGTTGTTCGTCGTCGGCGTGATCGGGTTCGTGATGCGCCGGTTCGGGCTTCCCGTGCTGCCCGCGATCATCGGCGTGATCCTCGGCCCGGCGGCCGAACTGCAGATGCGTCGTGCGCTGCAGATCAGCAACGGCGACCTGATCGGTCTGGTCGATTCGCCGATGGCGGTGACCGTCTACGTCGTGGTGGCGTTGATCCTGGCCTGGCCCTTGCTGCGTCGCCTGCTGTCGCAGGGCAGGAACCGCGAGGAGGTCGGGGCTTCCTGATCGCCGGCGTTCAGCGGGAGGCGCGGGCCCGGCACAATTCGAGCACCCGTTGCAGGTGGACACCCCTGTGCACGTCGCAGGGGTGCTCCCGCACCCCGGAGTCGATCATCGCCGCGAAGTCGTCCAGCAGAGCCGTGTACGACTCCGGTCCGCCGTTGTGCTCCCGACCGAGCACGCGCAGGCCGTGTTCGCCGTAGACCGCGAACTCCACGGCGGTGGGCCGGACGGGCAGCCGTGACGCCAGCGCCACGGAGCTGGTCGCCCCGCTCTCGTGGGCGAGCATGAGGTGCCACAGCTCACCGTCGTCCCGGCGCGCGGCGACGACGTCGGTGATCGGGCCGAGTGCCGCGTCCACGAGGTCGAGCACGTGGGGACCGATGTCGCCGAGAGCCCCGATCTCGTGCCGCCACGCGGCGTTGCCGTACTGGTCACCGAGGAATGCTCCCGAGAGCCAGCGGGCGCTGGCCCCGGTCCACCCGCCGGTCTCGGCGAGCCCGGCCAGCCAGTCGCGGGTACGCACGGCATAGCGCAGCGTGAGCATGAGCAACGCCACCACGTCGGCGTCCGACACGGCGCGAGCCACGCGCTCGGCCTGCGCGACGTCGGCGGCGAGGGGCTTTTCGAGGATGAGATGCTTGCCCGCCTCGGCGGCGGTGACGGCGAGTTCTCCCTGAACGGACGGGGGAACGGCGAAGGCGACCGCGTCGACCGAGTCGAGCAGGTCGGTGAAGGAGGAACACGCGGTGGCGTCGTAGGTGTCGGCCAGTTCGGCCGCGGCCTCGGGCCGACGGGTCCACACGGCACTCAACGTGGTGGCGGGGTGATCGACGATCCCGGGCGCGTGTATCCGCGTCGCCCACGACCCTGCGCCGACCAGGCCCACTCTCAGCGGCGAGTCCACTGGCTCCACGGTCTCCACAGCGGCAGCTTAGAGCACGACAACGGTGAGACAGGCCCGGCGTTCACCGGCGCCAGGTGCTGCGCACGCCGGTGAACGCCGACCACTGAAGTCCGATGCCGAGCACACACGCTGACGCGAGGGGGGATTCGAGTGTCCCGCATCCACCCTCGCGCCGGCGTCGGATCAACGGCGGTAGTCGTCGTACCCGTCGTCGTACGGGTCCTCGTACCGATCCTCGTCCTCGCGGGTGTCGTCGTTGGACGACTTGCCCGACAGCTCACGCTGCAGTGCATCGAAGTCCGTGGTGGGAACGCTGTACTTGAGCTCCCGGGCCACTTTTGTCTGCTTGGCCTTAGCTCGGCCGCGCCCCATGGCTCGACCCCCTTGCACAGGGGCGGGGCGGCCGGGGGTAATCGGCGGCCCCGCGTCGTCTCGACTACTTTTCCTAACCACACCGTACCGTGCCTCCGGGTGCTTATGCGACGTGGCACGGTGTGCGACCGCTGACAGTATCCCCCGCGACGGCGCCGAGCGACCAGCCGGTGCCCGGCGAGTGGGCGAGTCGTGTCACGATTCACGGGTGCTTCGACCGTTCGCGGCCTACCTCAGGGTGTACGAACCGCTGTCGTCCTTCGGCGATCCGCCGGACGACGCGCTGCTCGCGGCCGTCGAACGCTCCGAGATGACGCCGAACGAGGCGATCGCGCGCGAGCAGTGGCTATGGCTGAAGTCACAGATTTCGCCCATCCACACTCTGCCCGCCGAGACGGCGGACGGGAAGGCGGGGCCGAGTCTGCGCACCGACGTGCTCGTGATCGAACCGGGCGAGGTGCCGATCAGCGACGACAGCGTCGAGCTGGCCACCGAGCCGCTCGTCTGTCCTCTGGAGATCAGGGTGCGTTCGGCCGCCGCCCTGGCAAGCTTCCTCGACGACGCCCCTCCTGCGTTGCAGGCGGCCGTGCTCGACGCCAAGGGGCTCACCCCGGAGGCGGTGCGGAGCCGCTCGACCGCCGCGTTGCGCGACCTCTACGGCTCGACCATGCACGTGCTGTCGACCAACTGGACCGTCCCGCTGCCGTGGTTCACCATCGTCGATCCCGACGAGCGGCGCATCGTGCTGGGCACCGGACCGTCGGACCCGATCCGGGAGGTGTCGTGGCGGGTGGCGATGGCCGACGCGATGGACCGCATCACCGAGGCCGAGCAGCTCGTGCGTGAGGCACTCGGGGAGGACTCGGGCCCGAGCCGCATCCTCGCCGAGACCAGCCGCTGGCTGTCGAGCTTCCACCCGCTGTCGGCGGTCGAGCTCGACTACGGCGGTCTCGTGCAGCTCATCGAGGACCCGGTGCTCGCCACCGACACGAGCGCCGACGAGGTGCACGCGATCCTCGACGGGCTGCGTCGGGAGTCGGTGGAGGAGGTCGCCGAGGCGTTCGAGAACCTGCGCGACTACTGGGGCGACCTGGCCTCGCGCGAACGCTTCAACTGACTCACGCCAGGCGGGCCAGCTCGGCCTCCACCGCGTCGGTCACCCGCAGCTCCCCGACCTCGCGACCCGCACCGAGCACCAGACCGGCACCGCGGCCGAGGCCGTCGAGCACCGCCTGTGCGGCCGGGTTGTCCGGCAGCGCGCCGAGTGCCCGCAGCGCCGCGACCAGGATCGGTCCCCGGGCCCGAGAGCCGCCGTCGTCGATCTTGAGCGCCACCGTGGTGCCGTCGGCCAGCGTCATGGCGTGGACGCCCTCGGCGCCTCCCTTGCACAGCAGGCCGGGCACGGACAGCATCAACAGCGTGTCCTCGCGGCCGGTGCCCGCCACGAGCCACGGATAGGTGCGCATCACCTCGCCGACGCGGGTCCGGGCCGCCGCCGCGAACGCCCTGGCGAGCCCCGTGAGGGAGAACGCGAAGAGCGGGGCGCCGCACCCGTCGACACCCACGGCGGCGATCTTCTCGCCGGTCAGCTCGACCACAGTGTCGGCGATGACGCGCTGCAACGGGTGGTCGGGATCGGTGTAGGTGGCCGTCGGCCAACCCCGTTGCACGCACGTGGTCAGCATGGCGGCGTGCTTGCCGGAGCAGTTCATCGCCGCCCGACGCGGGTCGGGAGGGCAGTGCAGGTCGTCCTCGGCCAGGCCCGCGGCGGCCAGGACGGCAAGCGCCCGCTCGACGTGGCCGGACTCACCCGAGTGGGACGCGCACGCGAGAGCGAGATCGTCGTCGGAGATCTCCAGCCCGGCGTTCAGCATGCCGAGCGCCTGGAACGGCTTGTTGCTCGACCGGGGGAACACGGGGGTGTCCACGTCGCCGAGGGCGGCCCGGACGGTGCCGTCCGGTGCCGTGACCACCACGGCGCCTCGATGCACACTCTCCACGAACCCGGACCGTGCCACCTCGACCAGCACCGGGTTCTCCGTCGCGAAACTCATGCACTTCCGTTCTCAGTCCGGCTCGCCGTCGACAGGGCTCTGACGGCGTTCGCTGTCCAGCAGTTCGTCGACCGACGCGGCGCCCTGCGCGTAGCGGCGTGCGATCTCCGCGTTGAACGCGTCGACGACGGCCTGCACCTCGCGACGACGTTGGGAGACGGACTTCTCCTGCTCCCGGTAGCTCGCGAGGGCCTCGGACAGTCTGCCGTCCGACAACGAGGTGACGTCGGAGAGGTCGGCATCCCCCACGAGTGCCTCCGCGCTGCGCCGGTACTCGCCCGCCCGTGACGGCTCCAGCTTCTGGTAGCGACCCGATCCGGTGGCCGGGCCGAGCGCGTTGTCGGCGAGGATCGCGGTGAGTTGGTCGACCACGCGGGTTTGGCCACCCGAGGCACGTCGCTGCTGCTCCGCCTTCACGATGTCGATGCGGGCGTGGAGCAGTCGCCGCAGGTAGGACAGGTCGGTCTCTTCTTGTGCCGCCTCGTTGCGGCGTTCCCGCAACGTCGACATCGGAAGGCCGCCGAGGTCTCGCGCGTAGTCGTCGGCCAGCACACGGTCGATCCGACGGCGGCCGCCGGGCCGGACTTCGATCACGGGGTCATCCTGCTCTACGACGACGGAATCCACCAGTGGACGGGCGTACTTTCAGCCACGTAGACGCTGTGCGGCTTCTCGGCCGGGAGCGGCGTGTTCGCGGGGGAGCGAGTCCGGGTCCACGGACGCCTGCACCACACGGTCGTCGGTGCCCGCCGTCAACTCCGCGTGCCACGGCGTGGAGCGCTTGAGCAGCGCCAGCGCGATGGGGCCGAGCTCGTGGTGCTGGGCCACGCTGCCGACCCGTCCCACCGTTCGGTCGCCGAGTCGGACGGGATCGCCCGTCTCCGGGTAGATCTCCTGGGAGCCGTCGAGGTGCAGCAGCACCATGTGCCGGGGCGGCCTGCCCACGTTGTGCACCTTGGCGACGGTCTCCTGCCCCCGGTAGCAGCCCTTCGCCACGTGGGCGGCGGAGCCGATCCAGTTCACCTCGTGCGGGATCGCGCGTTCGTCGGTGTCGACACCCAGCCTCGGCCGCCGCGACTCCACGCGCAGCGCGTCGAAGGCCCAGGAGCCCGTCGGCCGGGCTCCGGCGTCGGTGAGCCGGGTCCACCAGTCGTCCAGCTCGGCCCTGCGCACGAGCAGGTCCACACTCGACGGTCCGGGCCAGGGCATCCGGCGCGCCACGCCGCCGGAGAAGCGCGCGACCGCGTACGGACGCTGCTCCAGCGCGATGTCGAACCGCTCCAGCATCGAGGGCACCTCGGGCCCCAGCAACGTCAACAGCGCCCACTCGTCCGTCGCGTCGGTGATCTCGACCTTCGACCAGAACTTCATGGCCTCGAAGTAGGCCAACAACGTCTGCTTGGCCTCACCTCTCGGCAGCGCCGAGGTGGCGGTGGCACCCGGGTCGGTGTCGAGGTAGACGACCTCGTCGACGTGGGCGAGCACCATGTGCGCGTCGATCCGCCCCTGGCTGTCGAGGACGAGCGCCTCGGTGCCCTCACCGTCCGGGAGCTGGGTGACGTGCTGCGAGATCACCAGATGCAGCCACGACAGTCGTTCCTCGCCGGAGACGGTGATGATCTGCCGATGTGATCGGTCGACGACGGCGACACCGCGGCTGGCGGTGCGCTGTTCGGCGAACGGGTCACCCCAGTGCCAGGGCACACCGGCCTCGGGAAGATCGTCGGGAGGTGCGACGGCGCCGGGACGCCTCAGCAGCGGAGACTCATACGCCATACCCCGATCGTAGGCTGGTTCGTCGATCCCGGGTGAGTACGGTGGTCCCATGCGAGTTCTGGCCTTCCTCGACGGGACGCTCGGCGACCCCACGAAACCGTACGTCCGCGTGGACAACACGGGTGTGCTTCGGGGTGACGGGATCTTCGAGACCGTGCTCGTGGTCGACGGCAAGCCCCGGGAACTGGGCCCGCACCTCGACCGCCTGGCCCGGTCCGCGGCGATGCTCGACCTGCCCGAGCCCGACCTGCCCCTGTGGGAGCAGGCCGTCCAGCAGGTGATCGACAACTGGCAGGGCTCGTCGGAGATCGCCGTGAAGCTGGTCTACACCCGTGGTTCCGAGGGTGACCCCGACGTCGAGCCGTTCTGCTACGCGCTCGGCATGGACATCGACGACAAGATCCGTACCGCGCGCGCCGAGGGCATCGCGGTGGTGACGCTCGACCGGGGCTTCGGGCCGGAGATCTCCCAGCGCGCTCCCTGGCTGCTGCTCGGTGCCAAGACGCTGTCGTACGCGGTCAACCTGGCCGCGCTGCGGGAGGCGGGCCGTCGCGGCGCCGACGACGTGATCTTCACCGCCACGGACGGCTCGGTGCTGGAGGGACCGACGTCCACGGTGCTCGTGGCGAAGGGCCGCACCCTGTACACGCCGCCACCGACCGTCGGCATCCTGCCGGGCACCACGCAACGTGCCGTGTTCCGGGCTGCCGAGAACGCGGGCTGGACCGTGAAGATGGAGACCCTGCGGGCGGACGAGTTGGCCTCGGCCGACGGGGTGTTCCTCGCGTCGTCGGTGCGCAAGGTGACCCGGGTGCACACGCTCGACGGCACGCGGTTGCCCGACTCCACGGACATCCACAGCGAGCTGTGCGACGCCTACGAGAGCCAGTACGCCTAGCGGTCAGCCGACCACGCGCTGCAGCACCGCCGAGCAGTGGGGGGTCATCGGCTCGTTCACCATCGCGCGCTCCTCGACCCAGCCGAGGTCGCCGTTGATGAGGCCGTACAGCCGCTTGGCCGCGGTGACCTCCTTGGCGCTCGCGGTGCGCACCACGGCGTCGGTTCCGAGTTCCCAGGCCGTCTGGCTGCGCGGCTTGCCGTAGAAGATCTCGACGATGCCGGTGGAGTGGGCCAGCAGGAGTTCGATGGTGTCGTCCGGCTGGGGTCGCCACCAGCCGGTCTCACGGGCGGCGAGGCGAAGTACTTCGCCGTCGTCGTCCAGCAGCCATGTGCGGGACTCGTGGTGGAGGAACGGCCTGCCGTCGTGCGCGATGACGAGCTGTTGGGCGAACCGGTACGTGCGGTCGACCGTCGGGTAGCTCACCTCGCCCTCGCCCCGCCAGACCCCCACGAGGGGGAGCAGGGCCAGACAGGCGTCGTTCAGCTCGGCGCCTTGTCGCAGGTTCGCGGTGTCACCGGAGATGGGCAGGTCGTCGAACTGCGGCAGATTGCGGTGCGCCGTCTTCTCGGCGCGTTCCGCGGCAGCCCGAATAGCGTCGTCGCCGCTCGTCATGACGTCGTGGCTCGCTGAGTGTCGGTGTCGAAGTGGGCGTCGATCAGTGGTCGGTGTACAGGCGGTACACCACGTACCCGCTGAACCAGATGGACGCGACGACGACCAACACCATCAGTGCCGTAAACAGAAACTCCACGGCCGAAGGATAACCCGCGCCGGGCCCGCCGCACCGGCCCGGGCCTTGAGAGTCCTGACACAACCGAGGCCGCCCCACCACGGCGGGTGAGGCGGCCTCGGAGTCGACTCGGCAGCGGTTCGGCAGGTCAGGACACGGCGACGGCGACCCGGTGGATGCCGGGGCCGTCGACGTGCAACGCGGCCTCGCCCTTGCCGGAGCGGTGCAGCGCGCGCACCGTCCACGCACCGGGCGCGGCGTAGAAGCGGAAGTCACCCTGCGGGGACGCCTGCACCTCGCCGGCGAACTCGCCCGTCGCGTCGAGCAGCCGCACGTACGCGCCGCCCAACGGGCCGTCCGTACCGATGACCGTGCCCGCGACGACCACCTGGCCGTTCGCGTCCGCGTCGGCCGGGGTGGCGGTCTGGGCGGGGGCTCCGCAACCGTCGCTCATCGCTGTCCTTCTCCCGTCTCCACCGGAACGCCGACCAGCGAGCCGTACTCGGTCCACGAGCCGTCGTAGTTCTTCACGTCCTGCAGCCCGAGCAGCTCACGCAGCGCGAACCACGTGTGGCTGGAACGCTCGCCGATGCGGCAGTAGGCGATGGTGGGCTTCGTCGTGTCGAGCCCCGCGTCGCGGTAGAGCTGCTCCAGCTCCTCGTTCGACTTGAAGGTGCCGTCCTCGTTCGCGGCCTTCGACCACGGCACGTTGATGGCGGTGGGGATGTGGCCGGCCCGCTGAGCCGCCTCCTGCGGCAGGTGTGCCGGGGCCACGAGCTTGCCCGCGTACTCGTCGGGCGAGCGGACGTCCACGAGGTTCTTCGCGTTGATGGCCTCGACGACCTCGTCGCGGAACGCGCGCAGCGAGTGGTCCTGCTCCGAGGCCTTGTAGTCGGTGCTCTCCCGGGTCACCGCGTCGGTGGAGAGCGGGCGGCCGTCGAGCTCCCACTTCTTGCGGCCACCGTCGAGCAGCTTCACCGGGCCGTGCCCGTACAGCTTGAAGTACCAGTAGGCGTAGGCGGCGAACCAGTTGTTGTTGCCGCCGTAGAGGACGACGAGGTCGTCGTTGGCGATGCCCTTGGAGGACAGCAGCTTCTCGAAGCCCTCGCGGTCGACGAAGTCGCGCCGCACGGGGTCCTGCAGCTCGGTCTTCCAGTCGATCTTCACCGCACCCGGGATGTGGCCGCCGTCGTATGCGGTGGTGTCCTCGTCGACCTCGACGAACACGACACCCGGGGTGTTCAGGTTCTCCTCGGCCCATTCGGTGGTGACCAGCACGTCTTCACGGCTCATGGCGGCACTCACTTTCTTCATCGGTGAAAAAGGGCAACGACCAGGCTGCTGGGGTGTGGTTGTGGTTCAGGCGCGCTTGGTTCGTGGTGTGACCCGCTGCAGCAGCAGATACACCTCGCAGCCCAGACAGAAGTCGAATACCGCGTTGAGGAACGCGGCGAGCAGCGCGAACGCGGTGGCCACCAGCGCGAGACCGGTCAGGCCGGTCACGTACCCGACGGTGCCCACGAGGGCGAACCCGAGGCCGACGGCCTGGGCGAACCGCAGCGGCGCGACCGACTCCCGCTCGGTGGTGGGCTTCAGCCGTGGTGCGACGAGTGCGCGGTAGAGCGCCGAATACGGTGTCGCCGACGGCCCGCGGAAGGCGCCGAGTGCGAACACCACGGTCTGCGCCGCGAGCAGCGGCCACCAGTCGGTGAGGAGGACCACCGCGAGGACGACCGTGGTGACCGCGGCCGCGAACCGAGGGCCACGTGGGTCCACGGATGCTCCGGCGGACATGTCACCTCCGAGACGTCGATCGCTGGCTGTGCGCGGCGCGGGACGTGGGACACAGGCTGCTCCGCACGCGGCACAGATCGACGGCGCGCCGTTTCGTCAGCAGGTAGCGGGGCAGCCTGGTCACGCACCGAGCGTACCCAGCTCACACACTCTCGGGAACGACGTTCACTCTGTGAGACGCGTGTGCGGGGCCAGGGCGGTGCGGACCGAGTCCAGGGTGGGAACGCCGCTGATGCGCAGCAGTTCGGTGCCTTCGGGGGCGTAGGCGATCGTGGTGGGAGTGCGCAGCACCCGCAGCGACTGCGCTACCTCCGGCCGGTCGGTGACGTCGAGGTCGACGTGGGTGACGCCCTCGGTGGTGTCGGCGAACCGCGTCAGGACGGCACGCGCGTGCCGACACGGCCCGCAGAAGGTGGTCGACAGTTGGACCAGGGTGATCGCGTGCGGGTCGAGAGCGTCGGCGACGGCGCTCGGCAGTGCGGACGACGCGTTCGACGGTGTGGTCGACATGGCGCGGCGGATCCTCCCGTTGCGCAGGGACAGCAGCGTGCCGGTGAGCACGCCCACGACGAGCGTGCCCACGAGCACCCACAGGCCGGTCATCGCCGCACCGTCAGCCGCCGAAGGCGGTGGACACGCCCGAGAACGTGACGTTCTCGGCCTCGCCGTGCAGGGTGAGGGAGCCCGACTCGACCCGGATCGCGGTCGGCGTCACCGTGAACGGCATCTCGCCCGCGTTGATGTCGGCCTCGAAGTGCGGGAGCAGGGCTTGCTGCACCTCGGGAGGCACGACGGTCGTCTCCTGGTCGTTGCCGAACTGCAGCCGGTGCGGCGTGATGCGGATCGTCGTGCCGTCCAGCTCGATCATGGCGAAGGCGAAGATCTCGATGCGCTCGCCGGCGACGTCGGCCTTGCCCGACAGGCGCACCCCTGCCGTGGACTCGTCCGAGTCCTCCTCGACCTGGGCCTCCTGCTCCTCGTCGACGCCCTCTCCGTGGAGCACGTACGCCTTCGAGGACGGCTCGATGCGCAGGTCGTCGATGTTCGTGAGCGGGGCGACCCTGGCGATGTCGCTGGCCTTCAGCGTGATCTCGCCCGCGAGGCGACCGATCTCGATGTTGTCGACGTTGCCCGCCGTGAGGTCCGACATGGGGGCCGTGACGTCGTAGAGGTCGGCGCGCACGGAGACGTCCTGCAACTCCTGCACGCGCACGCCGTCGGCGCTGATGTTGATGTGATCGTATTCGCCGGACAACGCCTGGGTGACAAACGGGAAACCGTGAATGGTGACAGCCGGGTCATGCGTGAGATCGAGTTGTTCGCGGGCCTTCTGCGACACGGTGTGTTCGGCGAAGGTGGCGGCGGCGAAGTCGGCGCCCACGAGGAGTCCCACGAGCACGACCAGCACGATCACGAGGCGCTTCATCCGGCGTCGGCTCCTTGTCCCGTCCGGCTGCGTCCTGTCGGTTACCGCGGTGTTCACAACCACATCCGTTCTGTTAATTCCGTGTTTCAGCGGCCCCGATTTGGTGTGACCCCGGTTCCAGAACTGCTGTGGCCGCCGGACCCGGCACTATTCTCGACCGAACCGGGACCCCGTTTCGGTGTCCATGGAAAGCATGACGTGCGAGGTGGTGGCGATGAGCCTGGACCTGTTGATGCTGACCCCTGAACAGCGAGCCATCTCCGTCCTCCCCGCACTGGACTTGCTGCCGCATACGGTACGGGTGCGCGCTCCGGAGGTCACCGCCATCCTGGACGCGGGGCACTGTGACGTCATCGTCCTCGACGCCCGCAGCGACCTGGCGTCGGCCAAGAGCCTCTGCCGACTGCTCAAGGGGTCCGGTGAGTCGACCACCCCGGTGCTCACGGTCGTGGGCGAGGGCGGGCTCGTGGCCGTGAACTCCGACTGGCGCACCGACGACATTGTGCTCCCCAACGCCGGGCCCGCCGAGCTGGACGCCCGATTGAGGCTGGTCGCCACCCGCGAGGGCACCCAGGACGAGCCCGAGGGGGAGCTCCGGGTGGGCGATCTCGTGATCGACGAGGTCACCTACACGGCTCGGCTGCGCAAGCGGACCCTCGAACTGACGTACAAGGAGTTCGAACTCCTCAAGTACCTCGCCCAGCACGCCGGTCGCGTCTTCACCAGGGCGCAACTGCTGCAGGAGGTGTGGGGCTACGACTTCTTCGGTGGCACGCGCACCGTGGACGTGCACGTGCGACGGCTGCGGGCCAAGCTCGGTCCGGAGCACGAGCAGCTCATCGGCACCGTGCGCAACGTCGGCTACAAGTTCGAACGCCCCGGCAAGCCGGTCGCCGAGGGGGCGACCCCCGACACCCGGGAACTCACCTCGCGCTGAGTCTCGGGCTCTGCTTCGACGTCATGAGGCCGCCATCCCGCCTTCGGGCGGGGTGGCGTTCTTTTTCGGGTACTAGGTAGCGAGCCTACTTAGTCTGCTGTTACCGTTCGCCCCTGTGCAGCACGATCGACGGGCTCAGTGGTTACGCGCCGTGTTGGAGCCGTGTGTGTTGGCGTTGGTGCGGCGCCGGGAGTCGTACGGGTACGAGCTCGCCGCCGCGCTGGAGGAAGCCGGCCTCGGCCCCGTCAAAGGGGGCACGTTGTACCCGCTGCTGTTGCGCCTCGAACGGCGGGAGCTGATCACCGCGACGTGGCGTGAGGGGACCGTCGGTCCGGCCCGCAAGTACTACCGGATCACCCCGGCGGGCGAAGAGGCCCTGCGGGACACCGCTGCGGAGTGGCACGCCTTCCGCCACGGCGTGGACTCGATCCTGGGGAAAGGACGCTGATGACGACGCGCAGGACGCAGTACGACGACTGGCTCGCCGCTTTCGCGAGTGAGCTGCGAAGGCGAGGCGTGGCGCCGCCCGCCCTACGGCAGGTGGTCGCCGAGACCGCCACTCACCTGCAGGACAGCGGGGAACCGCCGGTGCAGACCTTCGGCGACCCGCGGCTGTACGCCGACGTGGTGGTCGACAGCCTCGGCAGGACGCGGCGTCCTCCCGGCCGGGTCCTGCTGGATGTCCGGGGCATCACGAAGAAGTACGGCCGTCACACGGTGCTGTCCGGTGTCGACCTCACGGTCCGAGCGGGCCAGATCGTGGCCGTCGTCGGTGCCAACGGCTGTGGCAAGAGCACGTTCCTCGGCATCTGCGCGGGACTGGTGAGCACCGACAGCGGTGAGGTCCGGGTCCACGGGACACTCGGCTACTGCCCGCAGAACGGCGGCACCGCCGACTTCCTGACGGCCGACGAGCACTTCGTCCTCATCGGAGCCGGGCGGGGGCTGTCCCGGCGGCGCGCCACGGACGTCGGACGTCGCAGGGCCGCGGAGCTGGACTGGCAGCCCGCCCGGGAGCGGCAGGCGCGCCACCTTTCCGGGGGCACGCGGCAGAAGCTCAACCTCGTGCTCGCGGGTCTGGGCGACCCCGACATCGTGTTGCTCGACGAGCCCTACCAGGGTTTCGACCGGGGGTCCTACCTGGACTTCTGGCAGCACGTGTGGGAATGGCGGGACGCGGGCAAGGCCGTCGTGGTGGTGACCCACCTGCTGAGCCAGCTCGACCGCGTGGACACCGTGTTGGACCTGACCTCGGCGGGGAGGGCTGTCGCGTGAACAAGATCGTCACGGTTGCCGAGATGGCGCTGCGGGAGGTGCTGCGACGCCGTTCGGTGCTGGTCATCCTGCTGCTGTTGCCGCTGGCGTTCTACCTCAGCAGGCGCTCTGACCACCTCGGTCAGTCGATTCGCTTCGTCTGTCTCGGGCTCGGCTGGGCGTTGAGCACGGCCGCGCTGTTCGCGGGCAACTCCGGCAGCTCGATGGAGCCACGACTGCGCCTGTCCGGCTACCGCAGTCACCACCTCTACCTCGGCAGGCTCGGGGCGCTGTGGCTCGTGGGGGTCGTGCTCTCGATCCCGTACTTCGTGTTGATCCTGGTGGACCAGGCCGACGTCCGACACGGTTCCGTGGCTCTCATCATGGCGATCACCGTGCTGATCTCGGCTCCCTTCGGGCTCGCGCTCAGCGCCGTGTTCCCCCGGGAACTGGAGGGGACGCTGATCCTGCTCGCCGTGACGGGGCTGCAGATGATGGCCGACCCCGCGACCATGCTGGCCAAGGCGCTGCCGTTCTGGTTCAGCCGGGAGATCGCCACGTACGCGGTCGACGGTGTCGACGAGGCGTACCTGCTGCGCGGGCTGGCGCACGGAATGCTTTGCACGGTGGTGTTGCTGGCCGTCGTCGCGGGCGCGTTCGCGTTGCGGTTGCGGCAGCGTCCCCACCTGCGCTTCGTGCCGTCCCGCTGACGTGCCCCCGGGCTAGGGTTGGGTCATGCGCGACTTCGTGTGGGCCGACGAGTTGACCGGCGACCGGACCGAGGACGTGCGGGCGTTGCTGCTCGCCGCCCGCGACACCGACGGCAGGCCGGACGTCGAGCCCGGTGGTGCACTGCCGGGGGAGTTCACCGGCCCCCGGCACCTGCTGTGCCTGGTCGGTGACGGCCCTTCCCGGGTGCTGGCGGGTTACGCGCACCTCGACACGGACGCGTTCGGCAGGCAGGTCGTCGAACTGATCGTGCATCCGGCCCACCGGCGGCACGGCCACGGCGCGGCGATGCTCGACGAGGTGGTGCGCGAGGCGAGCGGCCCGCTGCGGGTCTGGGCGCACGGCGACCACCCGGCCGCCGTCCGGCTCGCGGAGCGGTTCGGACTCTCGCGTGCCAGGGAACTGCTGGTCATGGGTGCGTCGTCGGCGGAGCAGGAGTGGCCGGAACCGACCCTGCCCGAGGGCGTGCGGCTGCGGACGTTCGTGCCGGGCCGCGACGAGCAGGCCGTCATCGACGTCAACGCGCGGGCGTTCGACTGGCACCCGGAGCAGAGCGCGTTCGACGTCGCGGCGCTGGAGCAGGCCGAACGCGAGAGCTGGTTCGACGCCGACGGCTTCTTCCTCGCCGAGAACGCCGAGGGACGGGTGCTGGGGTTCCACTGGACGAAGGTGCATCCCGCGAACCCCCGCCGATTCGACGGCGTGCCCGTGGGCGAGGTCTACGTCGTGGGAGTCGACCCCGACGCGCAGGGAGGTGGGCTGGGCAAGGCGTTGACCCTCGCCGGCCTGCGCCACCTGCGTGACCGTGGACTCGACCGCATCATCCTCTACGTCGAGGGGGACAACGCTCCCGCCGTCGCCGTCTACCGCAAGCTCGGCTTCACCACGGTCGAGACGGACGTCCAGTACGCGAAGGGGGCGTGAGCAGGGTTCGCACCCCGCCCACGCCCCGGCGGTCCCGTCAGCCGAAGCGACCGGAGATGTAGTCCTCGGTGGCCTTGTTCTTCGGCGTCGAGAAGATCTTCGTCGTCTCGTCGATCTCCACCAGCTCGCCCGGCTGGCCCACACCCTTGAGGTTGAAGAACCCGGTCGCGTCGCTCACCCGCGCCGCCTGCTGCATGTTGTGGGTGACGATGACGATCGTGTAGTTCTCCTTCAGCTCCAGCATCAGGTCCTCGATGGCCTGCGTGGAGATGGGGTCGAGCGCCGAGCACGGCTCGTCCATCAGCAGCACATCGGGGTGCACCGCGATGGCCCTGGCGATGCACAACCGCTGCTGCTGACCGCCGGAGAGGCCGGAACCGGGCTTGTTCAGGCGGTCCTTGACCTCGTTCCACAGGTTCGCCGAGCGCAGCGACTGCTCGACGATGTCGTCCATGTCGGACTTCTTCATCTTCCGGTTGTTCAGCTTCAGCCCGGCCGCCACGTTGTCGTAAATCGACATCGTGGGGAACGGGTTGGGGCGCTGGAAGACCATGCCGATCTGGGTCCGCACGCGCACCGGGTCGACGTTCGGGGCGTACAGGTCCTGGTCGTCCATCACGACCTGGCCCTCCACCCGCGCGTTCGGCACCAGCTCGTGCATGCGGTTCAGCGTGCGGAGGAACGTGGACTTCCCGCAGCCGGAAGGACCGATCAACGCGGTGACCGCCCGTGGCTGGATCGTCATCGACACGCCCTGCACGGCGAGGAACTTGTCGTAGTAGATGTCGAGATCCTTGACCTCGATGCGCTTTGCCACAGTGCTTCCTATCCAGGTTCTTGACTTCAGCCGCGGGTCTTCGGCGCGAACAGCCGGGAGATGAGCCGGGCGACGAGGTTGAGCGCCATCACGATGATGATGAGCAGCAGCGCCGCTGCCCAGGCCCGATCGAGTGCCGGCTCGGGCGGCGTGCCCGGAGCCACGTACTGGTAGTACGAGAAGACCGGCAGCGTGGCCATCCGGCCGTCGAACGGATCGAAGTTGTCGCTCGTGGTGATCCCGACCGTGACCAGCAACGGCGCCGTCTCACCGATGACCCTCGCGATCGCGAGCGTGACACCGGTCGCGATACCGGCCAGCGCGGTCGGCAGGACCACCTTGAGGATGGTGCGCCACTTGGGCACCCCGAGCGCGTACGACGCCTCGCGCAGCTCGTTCGGCACGAGCTTGAGCATCTCCTCGGTGGAGCGCACCACCACGGGGATCATCAACACGCTCAACGCGACGGCGCCCATGATGCCCATGCGCACCCCCGGCCCGAACACCAGCGCGAACAGCGCGTAGGCGAACAGACCGGCGACGATCGACGGGATCCCGGTCATGACGTCGACGAAGAACGTGATGGCCTTGGCGAGTTTGCCGCGTCCGTACTCCACCAGGTAGATCGCGGTCAGCATGCCGACGGGCACGGAGATCACCGTCGCGAGCGCGGTGATGATCAGCGTGCCCATGATGGCGTGGTACACACCACCGCCCTCGCCGAGGATGCCCCGCATCGAGTAGGTGAAGAACTCGACGTCGAAGCGGGCCATGCCCTTCGTGACCACGGTGACGACGACCGAGATCAGCGGCAGCAGCGCCAGCAGGAACGCGCCGGTGACCAGGGCGGTGACCAGCCGGTCCTTGGCCTTGCGCGGTCCCTCGACGCCACGGGCCCACGTGTAGACGACGACGGTGTAGCCCAGGGCGGCCACCACGGCCGCACCGGCGACGTTCCAGTCGGCGAGCCCCCAGAGCCCGAGTCCGGCGAGCAGCGCGACCGCCAGCACGAGCCACGACGCGTACTTCGGGAGCTGGCCGTGGGTCAGGGGCACACCCGACAGCGGAGTGTGCAGGTCGGGGGTGTTCGTGTCGGGAGAACTCGTCGAAGTGGGCATCAGTTGGCTCCCGAGAATTCCTTGCGCCGCTCGATCACCGCGCGGGCGATCATGTTCACCACCAGCGTCAGCGCGAAGAGCACGAGGCCGGAGGCGATCAGCGTGTTGACGGAGATGCCGGTGGACTCGGGGAACTGCAGCGCGATGTTCGCCGCGATGGTTCCCGGGTTGCCGGTGCTGATCAGGTTGAAGGTGACGCCGCCCGACACCGACAGGACGATCGCCACGGCCATCGTCTCGCCCAGCGCGCGGCCGAGGCCGAGCATGGACGCGCCGATGATGCTCGACCGGCCGAACGGCAGCACCGCCATCTTGATCATTTCCCATCGGGTGGCGCCCAGCGCCAGCGACGCCTCCTCGTGCAGCCTCGGCGTCTGCCGGAACGCCTCGCGCACGACGGCGGTGATGATCGGCAGGATCATCACGGCGAGCACCAGGATCGCGACGAGCATCGTGCGTCCCGTCGCCGACGGCGGTCCCTCGAAGAACGGAAGGAAGCCGAGGTTCTCCGCGAGCCAGCCCGTCGGCTCCACGGTCAACGGCGCCAGCTGGTTGAAGCCCCAGAGGCCGTACACGATGCTCGGGACGGCGGCGAGCAGGTCGATCACGTACCCCAGGACCTGCGCGAGACGCCGGGGTGCGTAGTACGTCACGAACAGCGCGATCGCCACGGCGAGCGGGGCCGCGATGAGCAGCGCGAACACCGCCGAGAGCAGGGTGCCGAACAGCAGCGGCCAGATGTAGACGGCCAGCCCCTCGCCGTTCGGGATGTCCTCAGCGGGCGCGAGGAGCGCGGGCCAGGCCTCGACCAGCAGGAACGCCGCGACACCCGCGAGTACGACAAGAATCAGGACGCCTGCGCCTGTGGAGGCACCGGCGAAGATGCGGTCCCCTGGCCGCTGTGGCACTTTGCGCGCTCGCGGCCCTTCCGCTGTGCTGGGCAATTGCCATCCCTTCCGGTGATTGTCGCGGTGCCCGCACGATGACGTTCCACGACTTCTGACACGCCGACCGGGTGGTCACCGGCAGTGGTGACCACCCGGAACCCGTGTGGTTGTCAGTCTCAGCTCCCCGCACCGATCGCGTCGACGGCAGGCTGGAGCTCCTTGCGCAGAGCGTCGGAGATCGGGGCGGAACCGGCGTTGTCCGCCGAGGCCTGCTGGCCCTCGGAGCTGATCATGTAGTTGAAGTACGACTTGACGACGTCGGCCTTCGCGGGGTCATCGTAGTCGGTGCAGGCCAAAGCGTACGAGACGAGGACGATCGGGTAGGTGCCCGCCTCCGTGGTGTCGCGTGCGAGCTCGTAGGCGAAGCTCGTGTCGCCGCGACCCTCGATGCGCTCCGAGACCTCCAGCACCTTCGCGGCGGCCTGCGGCGAGTAGGCGACGAAGTCGTCACCGACGCCGACCTTCACCGTGCCGAGCTTGCCGGCCTGGCTGGCGTCGGCGTAGCCGATGGCGCCGTTGCCGTTGGTGACGGCCTGGACGACACCCGAGGTGCCCTGCGCGGCCTCGCCACCCTTGACCGGCCAGTCACCGCTGGGCTCGTGCGGCCACTCCTCGCCCGCGGCGGCCTTCAGGTACTCGACGAAGTTCTCCGTGGTGCCCGACTCGTCCGAGCGGTTCACCGGGGTGATGGCGAGGTCGGGGAGGTCGACGCCCGGGTTGGACTCGGCGATCTCCGGGTCGTTCCAGTTGGTGATCTTCTGGTTGAAGATCTTCGCGATCGTCTCGGGCTTGAGGTTCAGCTCGTTGACGCCCTCGATGTTGAAGATCACGGCGACCGGCGAGACATAGGTCGGGATCTCGACGACGTTGCCGCACCGCTCCTGCGCGGCCTTCAGCTCGTCGTCGTCGAGGAACGCGTCGCTGCCACCGAAGTCGGAACCGCCGCTGATGAACTGCTCACGGCCACCGCCGGAGCCGATCGGGTCGTAGTTCACCGTCACGTCGGGGTTGTCGGCGAGGAAACCGGCCTGCCACGCCTTCTGCGCGGCCTCCTGCGAGCTGGCGCCGGCACCCGAGATCGTGCCCGACAGACCCGAGCCGTCGCCGCCTTGCCCGCTGCCCTGCTCGTTCGCCGAACCACAGGCCGCGATGCCGAGGGTGAGCGCGGCAGCCGCCGGGAGAGCGATGACGCGGCCCAGGGGGTAACGCTTCACAGTAGACCTCTTCCACAGGGTGGAGGCCGGTCGCTGCCGACCTCGGGGGATGCTCACGGGCAGGACGCTATGGGCCGCAGTTGACGCTGTAGGGCAGCGTTGGTGAACGGAAGTTGAACGAAACCGGACATCCAGCGAACATCACGGCGACATCACGACGGCGTGACGCTGCGTTGGCTCTGCAGGGGTTCTCAGGCGTACAGAACGTGGACGTCCGGTGTGTCAAGCATTCGTTCGAGTGGTTCACGCGTCGGACGAGCTGTAACCCGGCATACGCCCCGTGACCACGAACACCATCCGCCGCGCCACCGACACCGCGTGGTCGGCGTAGCGCTCGTAGAACCGGCCCAGCAGCGTCACGTCCACCGCCGTGGAGACGCCGTGCTCCCAGTTCTTGTCCATGATCACGCTGAACAGGTGCCGGTGGATGTCGTCGACGTGGTCGTCGTCCTCTTCGAGGCTGCGGGCGGCCTCGACGTCCCGCGTCTTGATGATCTGCTCGACCTTCCGGGCCAGCCGCACCGCGATCGTGCCCATGTCGGCGAAGTACGGCTGGACGTTCGCCGGCAGGACCGGATCGGGGTGGCGACGCCGGGCGGCCTTCGCCACGTGGAGAGCGAGGTCTCCCATCCGCTCCAGGCTCTCCGCGGCGTGGATGGCGGCCAGCACGATCCGCAGGTCGGTGGCCACGGGCGCCTGCAGAGCCAGCAGGGCGTAGGCCTGCTCCTCGCAGTCGGCACGGGCGTCGTCGACGAGCCTGTCGTCGCTGATGACCTGCTCGGCCAGCTTCAGATCCGACTCCAGCAGGGCCTTGGTGGCCCGTTCCATGGCGTCCGCGACCTGGACGGACATCTCGGCCAGCCTTGTGGCCAGGTTCTCGAGTTCGACGTGGTAAGCCTCGCGCATGCCCGTCACTCTACGTCCGGGTTACCACCCGTGCCGTACAGCGGGATGAACCCCGGATGAACCTCGGCTGACCTCTCGACGGGTTCGTCTCACGCGGGAGCGGCCTGCTGCGTCCGGCCCGGGTCGCCTTGCCCCACCTGGGTGTGCTGCGGCTCGGGCGGTTCCTCGCCGGGCAGCGGGGTGTTCTCGATGAGCGCGCTGAACAACGCGTCGGTGTCGGCTTCGAGCAGCACCTCGTTGCCGCGTTCGTTCGCCTCGCCGACGGTGGGCACGGTGAGGAACGTGACCTTGCCCGAGTCCATGCCGCGCATCGACTGAGCGAGGGTGAGCATCTGGTCGACACCGATGTTCTCGCCGAAGGTGGACCGGGCGAACGCCTGCACGAAGCCGGTGAGCTTGCCGACGTCGAGCAGCACGTCGCCCGACATGACCCGGTTGAGCAGCGACGACAGGAACTGCTGCTGGCGCTGCATCCGGCCGTAGTCGGAGAACGTCGGGTCGCCGTAGACCTTGCGGGCCCGGACGAAGCTCAACGCCTGGTCGCCCTTCAGCACTACGTCCCCGGTCTCCGCGACGATCAGTCCGAGTTCGGCGTCACGCATGGGTTCGTCGAAGTGCATGGTCACGCCGCCGACGGAGTCGACCATGGCCTTGAAGCCCTGGAAGTCGATGCCGACGAAGTGGTTGATCTTCATACCAGTGATCTGCTGGATCACCTTGGTGACGCAGCGCGGCCCGCCGAGGTTGAACGAGGAGTTCAGCTTCACTTCCTCGGCCGCCTCGACCGTCTCGCCGTACTCGCCGGTGGTCGAGTCCCATCGCTGACACTCGGGGCGGGAGATCTCCAGGTCCCGAGGGAAGGAGATGACGACGACCCGTTCCCGATCCTTCGGGATGTGGGCGAGCATCACGGTGTCCGACCGCGCACCCTGGACGGTGTCGGCCGTGCCGACGTTGTCACCGCCGCTCGCGCCTTCCCGGGTGTCGGAGCCGACGATGAGGAAGTTCTCGTCGCCGAGCTGAGCCGATGCGCGCCGGATGTCCGAGGAGTCCTCGTCGAGCGCGGCGATCTCGTTGAACTGCCCCTCGAACCAGGTCTTGGCGCCCCAGCCGATGCCGCTGGCGAGGAAGACGAAGGTGGCGATCACGATCGCGGTCGCCCGCGAGACGAGGACCCGCCGGTCGCGGACCGGGGTCCGGCGGTCGGCCTCGGCCTCGCCCTCGTCGGACTCCTCGGCCGTGTCGGTCGCGGTGTCCTCGCGCTCGACGGTGGCCTCACCCTTGACGGTGGCCTCGCGCTTGACCGGGTCGTCACTCTTGACGGCATCGTCACTCTTCGCGCGGTCGTCACTCTCGGCGAGGTGATCACTCTTGACGAGGTCGTCGACTGTGGCGAGGTCGGCAAGCGCGGCGAGGGCGGCGAGGTCGTCGGTGTCGAGTGAATCGGCCGGTGCAGGTTCTCCGTCGTCGTCGGGGTCGGTGTGGGTGCTGCGTGGGCCACCCCGACGAGGAGATCGCGAGCCCACGGGCACGACGCGCTGCAACGCCGTCATGGTGTGTTCGAGCAACCGCGCACGCTTCTGCCGCTTGCGGCGTTCCTCGGCCTCGAGTTCGTCGTGGGCCGCGGAGAACCGGGCCAACGACTCGTCGATCTTGCGCCGGTACTGGGTGGCGTCGTCGATCGGCTCCAGTTGGTCGGTCATGGTGAGCCGGTCTTCGAGCGACCGTTCCGGGCGCTCCGGGAGGGGGCGACGACGGGGCCGTGGCGGGTTCGGGCGGTGCTCCGCGGATTCCTCCGGCTCGGAGGCCACCGGGGCCGCGACGGGTGCCGGTTCGGCGGGCCGGGGAGGCCCGGCAGGGGGCGCCGCGGGCGGCTCGGATGTGGGCGCGGGCCGTGGTGGCCGACCCCGCGGTGGGAGCGGGTTGCCGCTCGGTGGCACCGGTCCGCGGCTCGCCTCGGGGGCGCGCGACGGCGGGGGCGGAGTCTCGCCCCGCCGTTCCGGCGGAGCCTCGATGCTCGGGATGTGGCTGGTCAGCGCCTCGCGCGCGGGCGCGGGCGGCGCGGGCCGGGAGGGCGGCGGTGGGGTCGGGTACCTGCCGGTCGGCCGCCCCGCCGCCGGGTGATCGCGTCCGGGCGTCTCGCCGCGGACGGGGACGTGCCGGGGAGGCTCGGGCCCGGGCTCGGGCATGGGGAAGTGGCCGGAGCGGAGCATGTCCGGCGTCCGGGGCTGCGGGCCACGCGGGAGGGAGTGG
Source organism: Saccharomonospora sp. NB11 (assembly GCF_015910535.1). Classification (GTDB taxonomy): domain Bacteria; phylum Actinomycetota; class Actinomycetes; order Mycobacteriales; family Pseudonocardiaceae; genus Saccharomonospora. The sequence continues at coordinate 446,128 of NZ_JACBJG010000003.1, forward strand.
CCGAGGTCGGTCGGGGGCGCACCCGGTGCGTCGTCGCCCGAGGGCAGGCGGAACTGGGCGGACTCGGGACGTACCGGTTCCGGCCGACCGGCGTCACGGCGACCGAGGCCCGGTGACGGCGAGATTCCGCCCCGGGGACGTTCCGGTTGCCGGGGTCGCGTCGTGGACGGCGGGGGTTCCGGAGCGCTCGGCCGCTGGTGCCGTCCGTTGGTGTGGGCGGGCGGCGGGGACACCGGAGGCATGGCGGGCACCGACGGCGCCGAGTGCGCCGAGGGTCCCGACGGTGTTGCCGGGGGCATCGAGGGCACCGACGGCGGTGAGGACGGCGAGGACGGCATCGCGTGCCCTGCCGTCGGCGGCAGTGGGCTCTCGTCCTCGGCCACCACGTCGTCGCTGCTGTGCCGCGAGCGACGCGGTGGGGTCGGCTCGTCCTCCTGTGCCGCGCGTCGATGCGGCCGGGACGAGCGCCGTCCGTTGGACTCCGCGCCACGTTCGGCGGCATGCCGTGCGAGCATCTCGGCGACGCTGATGCCGCCCTGGGTGTCGAGCGCCCGGCGTCGCTTCCTCTCGGCCTCCTCGCGGTTGCGCTGCGCGCGTGCTCGCCATTCCTCAGCCTGAGAGGTGAGGCCGGGAGTGCCGTGATCGTCGGACACGCACGCTCCCTTCGCTCAGGTTGCCTTGTGGGGCTCCCACATCTGCTTGTTGATCGCCGCGAGGACGGTTTTCGTTATCGTACGTATATCAGCCGTTTGTGACGACACCGTGCCGCGAGCTTTTTACGCTCCGTTGTCATACTCCCGGGTATCCCTCGACGGAGGGTGCCGGTTCGTGTTGACGGTCACGGAGACGGCCCAGTGCGGTTTCACTGTTCGTGCTGGTCTCGGACTCGCTGTCGAGGGCGTCGAGCGCCGCCGCGGGCGTGGGTTCGAGAACGAAGACCGACCCCAGTATCTCGGCCGCAGACGGCTCCCCGGACACCGTGAGTCCACCGTCGGCGAGAGCGTGCTCGGGTGTGATCTCTCTCGCAAGCAAAGCGCGTAGTCCCGGCCCGACGGTCACCACGGCGTCGGCCTCGGCGCCGGTCACCTCTGTGGCCGTTCCCTCCCGCGTGGTCAGCACGCCGTCGTCGATCCGAGCCGTCACCACGACGTCCGTCACGTGCAGCTCGACGATCAGCGAGAGCCCCACGGCCGCCTCCGGGCGGAAGGTCGCCCGCAGGGCCGTGACGATCGAGTCGGGAGTGACGACGTCGTCCTCACGCGGCGCGCCGAGCGTCCGGGCGCCCCACCGGCCGAGCGCCAGCACGATCTCGTCCAGGTCGTGCCCGTACTCGGTGAGTTCGTAGACGACCGCGCTCGCGGGACGCGGCAGCAGCCGCCGTCGCACGAGACCGTCGGCCTCCAGCCGCTTCAACCGGTCCGAGAGGATGTTGGTGGGAATGCGCGGAAGGCCACGACGGAGTTCCGTGAAGCGCTTCGGCCCGACGAGCAGGTCGCGCACGATCAGCAGGGTCCAGCGCTCGCCCACCAGCTCGACCGCGTGGGCGAGGCCGCAGTACTGCCCGTAGCGTCGCCGGCCGCCCATGGAGGGGAGACTACTCCAGCCTGGCGCGAACGAAGCGTGCTTGCTTTCGACAACCGGCGATCAGCCGCCGGAGTGCATCATGTCCGCGCCCTCGGGCACGCAGGGGTCGTACGGGTCGTCCAGCCAACCGTGCGGCAGCGTGACCTTCCCCGGCGAGCCCTGCCGGCCACGCGGGCCGAGCGCGTCGGTGGGGAACGGCGCGTCGTGGTCGAGCTGCGCGATCAGTTCGTCGAGCTCGTCGAGCGACGACACCATCGCGAACCGACGGCGGAGCTGCGAGCCGACGGGGAAGCCCATGAAGTACCAGGCCATGTGCTTGCGCAGGTCGCGCATCGCCTTGTCCGGGCCGTCGTGGCGGACGAGCAGCTCCGCATGACGACGCAGCACGCGCGCGACCTCGCCCAGGTTCGGTCCCTCCGGGACGGGCCTGCCCGCGAACGCCGCCTCCAGCTCGCCGAACAACCACGGCCTGCCCAGGCAGCCGCGTCCCACCACGACGCCGTCGCACCCGGTCTCGGCCACCATGCGCAGCGCGTCCTGGGCGGTGAAGATGTCGCCGTTGCCCAGCACGGGGATGCTGGTGACGGCCTCCTTCAGCCGGGCGATCTGCGACCAGTCGGCCTTGCCCGAGTAGCGCTGGGCCGCGGTGCGCGCGTGCAGTGCGACCGCGGCGGCGCCTTCGGCCTCGGCGATGCGACCCGCGTCGAGGAATGTGTGGTGGTCGTCGTCGATGCCCACGCGGAACTTGACCGTGAACGGAACCCCGGCGGCTTCGGCCGCCTCCACCGACGCGCGCACGATGTTGGCGAACAGCGTGCGCTTGTACGGCAGCGCCGCGCCTCCGCCCTTGCGGGTCACCTTGGCGACCGGGCAGCCGAAGTTCGCGTCGATGTGGTCGGCCAGTCCCTCGCCGACGATGATCTTGACGGCTTCCCGCATCGTCTTCGGGTCCACGCCGTAGAGCTGCATCGACCGGGGCCGCTCGTCGGGGCCGAAGGTCATCATGTGCATGGTTCCCGGGTGCCGCTCCACCACGGCGCGAGCGGTGATCATCTCGCAGACGTAGAGCCCGGCGCCGTACTCCTGGCAGAGCTGGCGGAACGCCACGTTCGTGATGCCCGCCATGGGAGCGAGCACCACCGGAGGATCGACCTGGTAGGGGCCGATCTTCAGGGCGGGCTTGGGCAGGGTCGCGGTCACGTCCCCCATTGTCACCGGTGGAGTTGGTGATCAGGCGCGTGGGTCCGGCGCGCGGGACTCGGGAGGAGTCGCGTCGGCCCTCGTCCCGGACCTGCGCCTGCCGAGCAGCAGGGCCGCCGCGAGGGCGGTGAGCGTGAGCCCGGCGGCCACCCCGAACCCGAGTCGGTAGCCGTCGAGCAACCGCTCCGACTCGCCGCCGTTCGCCGCCGCGTCGGTACGGGCGGCCGCGACGGCGAGGAGACCGGCGAGCCCCAGTGCCCCGCCGAACTGCTGGGTGGTGTTGAACAGGCCGGAGACGACACCCGAGTCCCGCGGCGTGGCCTCCGCCGTGCCCGACGACATGAGGGCGGGCATCGCCAGTCCGAACCCGCTGCCCAACAGGATGAGGGCGGGCAGGAGGTCGGTCGCGTAGTCGGCGTCGGCGGGCACGCGGGTGAGCAGCACGAACCCGGCCACGACGACGGCGAGGCCGAGGGGCAGGACCCTCCGATCGCCGACCCGGCCGATCAACTTCGGCGTCACGACCGTGGACAGCACGGCGATCACCACGGACGTCGGCACCATGGCGAGTCCGGCCTGACAGGCGTCGAAACCGAGGGCCCGTTGCAGGGTGAGCGCGGTGAGGAACATGAAGCCGAACATCGCCGCCACAAGCAACAGCAGTACGGCGTTCGCTCCCAGGAGTCGGCGCGAGACCAGCAGCCGGGGCGGCAGGAGCGGGTCGGCCGCGCGGGTCTGCCGGACTGCGAAGCCGCCCAGCAGGGCGGCGGCCACGGCCGCGAAGCCGAGCGTGTGTGCCGACGTCGGGCCGTACCGGTCGAGGCGGCTGACGGTGTAGACGGCGGTCGCGACACCCGTGGTCACCAGGATCGCGCCGACGACGTCGAGGCGGACGTCGGCGTCCCGTCCGGAGTCGTCGGGCAGGAGTCGTACCGCGAGCGCGAACGCCGCCACGCCGAGCGGCACGTTGAGCAAGAAGACCCAGTGCCAGCTCAACGCGTCCGTGACGAGCCCGCCGACCAGCATTCCGAGTGTGCCGCCCACGGCCTGGACCGCGGCGAACACCCCGATTGCTCGCGCTCGGTCGCGGGCGTCGGGGAACAGTCCGACGATCATGCCCAGGGCCACGGCCGTCATGGCCGCGCCGCCCGACCCTTGCGCGAACCGCGCCGCGACGAGAGCGGCCGGTGTCCAGGCCGCCCCGCAGAGTGCCGACGCCCCGGTGAACACCGCGAGTCCGACAAGGAAGACGCGCCGTCGTCCGACCACGTCTCCGCTTCGTCCCGCGAGCAGCATCAGACCGGCGAACGCGACGAGGTAGGCGCCGGTGATCCAGCTCGCGCCCGCGTTCGTGAATCCCAGCTCGGCCTGGATGGCGGGCAGCGAGACGGCCACGATCGTCTCGTCGACGACGGCCAGCAACGCGCTGGTGCAGAGAACGGCGAGGGCCCACCAGCGAGAGCGTGTCGAGGTGGTGTGGTGCGACGGTCTCATCCCGACTCCTTGGTGCACGTTTTGTAACAGGAGTCATCGTGTGTGACTATCGGCGACGGCGGAAGGAGGCACTTTCTTGTCCCGGAGTCACACGGATGTGTCCGACCAGGTCGGCGACCTGAGCGAGGCGTTCGAGAAGGAGGCCTGTCCGCTGGCCGAGGTGCTCGACCACGTGGCGGGCAAGTGGAGCATCGCGGTGCTCGTCGCAGCGGCACGCGGGCCCGTGCGGTTCACCGAGCTGGAGCGGACGATCGAGGGCATCAGTCGGCGCATGCTGACGGTGACCCTGCGCAGATTGGAACGAGACGGTCTCCTGGTGCGCACCGTCTACCCGACCGTGCCGCCGAAAGTGGAGTACACGCTCACCGACATGGCCCGCCGACTGCACGGAACGCTGCTCGCGCTGACCGAGTGGGCGCAGCGGCATCGGGGCGACATCGCGGCGGCGCGGGCCCGCTACGACGCGGCGAACGCCCGCTGAGCCGGTCGGTGGCTCACTCCCACACGACGACGTCCGCGCGGACCGGGCCGTCGGTGGAGAGGATCGTCATGCGGAAGATCCGACCCTCGTAGGTCCGACCGCACACCTGGTTGTCCTTCACGACGGTGCTGATGCGCGTACCACCGTCCTCCTCCACGGCGACGGCGCAGGCCTCCTCGTCCGGGACGCCGCCGCTCTTCCACACCGTCACCGTGGCCGCGTCGCCGTGGACCTGAAGGGCGTCGAGCCAGATCTCGACGAAGCGGCCCGCCGTGAAATTGGGTGGGACGAGGTCGAAATTGAAGCCCGTCCCGTCGTTGGGGAACGTCAACTCGCCCTTCCAGCGCACGTCCCCCTGTTTCGGCGGGTTCGGACCGCCGGTCACGCGTTCGTCACGGTCGGGCACGGTGACCGTGACCGTGGTGGCGTGCTCGGCGTCAGGATCGGGGCCGCCGCGCTCCGGCGCGGTCGAACGGCCGAGGAAGAAGCCCGCACCCGCCAACGCCGTGATCAAGGTGGCGATGGCGGTGATCCACTTGGGACCCAGCTCTCCCCAGCCGGACTTGGCCTTCGCGTTGTCGTTCATCTGCCCCTACCTCGGTGACCGGGGTGTCACCGTATGACAGAACGAGGGTCGTGCGCAGCGGCCGAAACGGGGAGTTGGACGCACGAAGGGCCCGCTGCGCGCCGGTGGGGCGCCGCGGGCCCTCCGCGTGGGACCGATGTCGTCAGAACGAGGCGTTGATGCAGGCCAGGCGACGTCCGGCCGTCCCGGCGGCACCGTCCTCGGTGGAGGTCGTGTGTTCGTGGATCACCACGGACGCGGGACGGCGGTCGTCGACGGTCCAGGCGACCTCCGACCTCGCCTCGCCCGCACCGTAATCGTCGGTGGTGAAGTCGAGCCAGATCTCGTTCTCAGGGTTGGCGTAGGCCGGGTCGGTCGACGGCTGGTTCGGGTCCTCGACGTGCTGGAAGTGCGGGCCCGCGTCCTCACCCGTGGCACCGCACGGTGCGACGTGGGCGTGCGCGCCGTAGCTGCGGTTCGGTGACAGCCCGTGGACCCGCAGCTCGGTGACGGTGCCGGTGTCGGAGCGGTGGACCGCGACCGCGGCGAGCGCGCCCACCGGCACGAGCCGGGTGTCGTAGGTGACGGCGCTCCCGTGGGGATGATCCTGGAAGGTGGTGACCACGGCACTGAACCGGCCGCCCTCGGCGGACGCGGCGGGTGCGGTGAACACGGCTCCGGTCGCGGCGACGGACAGGGCGGTGGCGACGGCGACGAATCGAGAACGCATGGTTCGTGTCAACCACGGGCCTGGCCTGCGTCGCAATGCGACGTCACGCGTTCGAGTGGTGGCGGCCTGTCGAAGCTCACACCGCCGTCAGGGCGAGGTCGCTCGTAGCCTGGACTGGTGCCGACATCGTCTGAAACGGGCCGCGCCGACCGCACCTGGCTCGTGGCCGTCGCCGCCGCGCTCTGGGGAACCGACGGACTGTTGAGACTCCCCCTGGCGGAGGATCTGCCCGCCGCGAGCGTCGTGTTCTGGGAACACGCGATCGTGGTGCTGTTCCTGCTGCCGTTCCTGCCGTCCGCGCTGCGGGCGTTGGCGCGCTGCGGTTGGCGGGAGTGGCTCGCGGTGCTCGTCATCGGCGGTGGGGCGTCGGCGCTGGCCACCGCGTTGTTCACGGCGGCGTTCCAGACCGGTGACCCGGTGACGCCGCTGGTCCTGCAGAAGCTGCAACCCGTCTTCGCGGTGCTCGCCGCGTTCCTCGTGCTGGGCGAGCGCGTGCGTGGCGGCTACCTGCTGTTCGCCTTTCCCGCGCTCGTCGGGGCGTGGCTGCTCGCGTTCGCGGACCCGTTGGACGTCCAGGTGTCGGCTCTGCGAACCGCGTTGCTCGCGCTCGGTGCGGCCGCCCTGTGGGCGGGGGGAACCGTGCTCGGGCGGCTGGTGTCCACCACCTTGCGGCCCCGGGACGTCACGGCGTTGCGATTCGGCGTCGGCCTGCCGGTGGCAGCCGCCATCGTGGCCGCACAGGACAGCCCGTTCGCGGTGGGCTGGGACAACGCGCTGGGTCTCGTGCTGTTGGCGGTGGTGCCCGGCCTGCTCGCGTTGAGCCTCTACTACGTGGGCATGCAGGCCACCCCGGCCGCGCGGGCAACGCTGGCCGAGTTGGCCTTCCCCGCCACCGCCGCTGTCATCAGCGTCACGGTGCTCGACGCGTCGTTGACGGCCACGCAGTGGTTGGGGCTCGTCGTCGTGGTGTGCTCCGTGACGGCGCTCGGCTGGCACGAGCGGTCGCGCAGCGAGACCGTGGTCGTCACAGGGGAGGACGTGAAGGTGTCGACGTGACCGGCGAACCACGCCACCAGCAGCTCGCTCGCAACCTCAACGAGCTGCTCGCCGAACTGCGGGTCGCCCAGGCCGGGGTGCAGATTCTTTTCGGCTTCCTCCTGGCCGTGGCGTTCACCGAGCTGTTCCGTGCGGCGAGCGGGTTCGAGAAGGCGCTGTACCTCGTGACGGTGCTGTTCACCGCGACCGCGACGGCGCTGCTCACCGCTCCCGCCGCCTGGCATCGGCTGCTGTTCCGGGAGGGACAGCGCACCGAGATCCTCAGGGTGGGCAATCGGCTGGTCGTGGCGGGGTTGGTGTGTCTCGCGGTGGCCGTCACGCTCACCGTCGCCCTCATCGTGAAGGTGATCTTCGGGGGCGTGGCGATGGTGGTGCTGGCTGTGGTCGTCGGTGGCGTCTTCACCCTGCTGTGGTTCGTGGTCCCGCGGTGGCTGCGCGGCGGCCGGGCCGATTGACCGGCCGCCGGGCTCAGTCGTCGCGGTCCTCCTCGTCGACGAGGTACGGGTGCGGGGTGTCGCCGTCCCGCGGCCGGAACCAGCCGTCGAAGAGCAGGTCGTCGCTCAGCTCGAACTCGGGTGCGGAGTAGAGCAAGTCGACGTCGAGGCCGTCGAAGGCGACGGCGTTGAACGCGGCGTAGACGCTGTCGATCTCGTCCGGGTCGACCAACTCGGCCAGGTCGAGTTCCACCTCGGCGCGTGACTCCGCGATGCGGAGGGCGAGTGCCTCGGCCACCGACAGCGGACCACGCCAGTCGGGCCTGGTCAGCCGGTGCCCCAGAATCGCCGTGGTGACGAGCAACTGCTTGGCGAACAGGGCGGTGTAGCGGTCGGTGTACTGCGACGGCAGTTCGTCCACCGCCCACAGCGCCTCCACCTCGTCGGCGGTGGCGTCCTCGTCGTCGAGCAATTGCACGTCACCGAAGAGTTCGTCGGTGAGCATCTCGACGCCGTGCATGAGCGCTCCGGCCACGTACCGGGCCCGCGTCTCGTCGCCGCCGAACACGTCGAGGTCGAAGGCGCGCAGCAACTTGCTCGCCCGGAGCAGGCTCGACCTGCGCTCGGCCAGTTCGGCCTCCGAGCGGGCGGCCTCGATGTCGTCGACCTCGTCGGAGCCCAGGACGTACGCCTGCCCCACCACGCCCTCGGCGAGGTCGGCGGGCAGAGTGTCGGGCACCTCTCCCGGCTCCAGCGACGCCGCGAGGGCGCTCGCGAGCTGGTCGTCGGTGGCCGTCACGGCGCAGTGCTTGACCTCCCAGCCTGCCAGCAGGTCGGTCTCGTCGATGATTTGCTCCAGCACGGCTCGGGTGGCCTCCTCGGCGAGCACCAACGCGGGCGCGTCGAGCAACCAGTGGACGACGGCGCCGTCGAGGTGCGCTTCGAGGGAGTGTTCGATCGGCAGAATCTCGACGCCGTCGGGGCCCTCGATGCTCGCGAGGCTGTTCAGTCGGTCGTCGAGCAGCGAGACGAGGCCGACCTGCTGCAACGGGTCGAGGTCTCCCACCTCGGGAGGCGAGGCGAGTTCGGCCGTGAGTTGGTACTCCACGGTGCGCAGTGTGGCACGCCCGGCGCGGACTCAGCCCGTCAGTCCGAGGCGCGCCAACTCGCGCCGCGACGAGACACCGAGCTTCGGGTACGCCTTGTACAGGTGGTAGCCGACCGTGCGCGGGCTGAGGAACAGTCGTTCGCCGATATCACGGTTGCTGAGGCCGTTCGCGGCGAGATCGACCACCTTCTTCTCCTGAGGTGTGAGCGACGCGATCAGGTCCCGGCCTTTCGGACGCCGCTGCGAACCCTCCCCGCTTGCGCGCAGCTCCGTGTGGGCCCGCTCCGCCCACGGTCGCGCCCCCAGCCCTTCGAAGATCGTGGCGGCGGTCCGTAGGTGGGCACGCGCCTGTGTGGTCCGGCGGCGCCGCCGAAGGAACTCGCCGTGGTTCAGTTCGGTGCGGGCCCGCTCGAACGCGGCCCGGTCGTTGTCGTGGTGCAGCTCGGCGGCTCGGGTGTAGAGCGCGGTCACCTCGTCGGCGTCGGTTCCGGTCGCCTCGGCGAGCAGGGCGCGGAGGCGCAGCGTCACGGCACGCGACGTGCCGTCGCCGCAGTGTCGCGTGTGTGCGGCGTACGCCTCGATGGCGGCGTGGGCGTCGTGGAGCTGCCGCGTGTCGGGGCGGTGGGCGCGAGCCGTGGCCTCCACCAGCTCCGGGACCGACGACACGAGGCCGGGCGTGGCCCGCAGGCGGTGTGCCGCCGCGTCGTGACGACCGTGTCCCAGGTCGAGCAGCGCGAGGGCGTGGCTCGCGTCCGCGAGCGAGGCGCGGGCGGCGTACGTCGTGGCCGCGTCCGCGTCGCCACGCACCGATGCGGACAGCGCCAGCACGCCCGCCAGCTCGGCGGCCGCACCGGTCTGCCCCGCCTCGTCCGCGAGTCGAAGTCCCTCCTCGGCGGCCTCGTGCGCACGCCGGTGCGAGCCGAGCGCGAACTCGGCGCGGGCGAGTGCGGCCAGTGCGGGCGCGAGCACGCCCTCGGCCGTCTCGGTGTGACACTCACGCACCACCGACGAGGCGAGATCGCGAGCACCGGAGTGGTCGTGAAGGCGGGTCAGCCAGGTCGCGACCGCGAGTCGGCCCCGCAGCGCCAGCGGCCGGTCGTCGCACGGCGGGAAGATCGCTGCCGCGTGGTCCACCAGCGCGCGCAGGGCGTCGGCGGCGTCGGAGGGGGTGCCCGACGCAGCGCGGAGCAACGAGCGTACGTGCTCGGCGCAGACCAGCTCCCGACGTTCGGCGATCGCGACGGCCTGTTCGAGTTTCGCCACCTCGCCGCCGAGCCAGGCCGAGTGTGCGGCCCAGAACAGCAGGGACGACGCCGACGCCGGGTCCTCGTCCACGATCCGCAGGGCCGCGTCGTGCAAGACCTGGTGGGCCTCGCCGAAGCGGTGTCGATCACCGGCGAGCAAGGCGTGGATCATGGCCGCGCCCACTCGGGCCGCCGGGGTCAGGCAGTACTGCTCGGCCTCCCGTACGAGCGCAAGAGCCTGTTCGGGCTCCCCGGCGTCGGCTGCGGCGCGCGCGGCGGCGGACAGCCGCCTGCCCCGCTCGCTCAGCCGCGGACTCAGGTCGGCCGCCCGCTCGTACGCCCGGGCGACGGCCGCGTACCCGCCGCGCGCGCGGGCCTGTTCGGCGCTGCGTTCGAGTGCTGCCGCGACGTCCTCGTCGGGACCGGTCGCGGCGGCGGCGAGTTGCCACGCTCGGCGGTCGCGATCGTCGGGACTCGTGAGCACGGCCGCCAACGCCCGGTGTGCCGCGAGGCGGTCGGGCAGTGGTGCCGACCGGTACGCCGCCGCGCGCACGAGCGGGTGTCGGAACCGCAGGCACGTGTCGTCGAAGTGGACGAGTTCCGCCTGCTCGGCCGGTGCGAGGTCGTCGAGCCCGACGCCGAGTCGGCTCGCCGCGGCCAGCACGGTGCCGGTGTCGCACGTGCCGTCGGCGGCGGCGATCACGAGCGCGATGCGTGTCCTCGCAGGCAGGGCCGCGACGCGCTCGGCGAAGACCGCCGTCAACGTGCCGTGCAGCGGCGGGCGGACGTCCCGCGCCGCGCGGTTCGACCGGGCGTGCCGCAGTTCGAGAAGAGCGAGCGGATTGCCGCGGGCCTCGGCGAGCAGCGGTCGGCGTTCGGCCGTTGGCAGGTCGGGCGCGTGGGCGGCGAGCAGGGTCTCGGCGTCGCGGTCGGCGAGCCCGGTCAGCCGAAGCTCGGGGAGTCCCGGTGCGGGAAGGTGCGGTGCGTGCCCGTCCCTCGCGGTGAGCACGATCGCCACGGACAGTCCGTCGAGGCGGCGGGCGGCGAAGGTGAGCGCGTCGAGCGACGGCCGGTCGAGCCAATGGGCGTCGTCGACCGCCACGAGGACCGGTCGTTCGCGCCCGAGTGCGCCCAGGAGTGCCGACACGGCGAGATTCACGCCGAGCCGGTCGGTGGCCGCGACCCCACTCGACAGCCCGAGGGCGGATCGCACCGTCTCCGCGTGCGCGGGCACGAGGACGTCGAGGTCGGGCTCGACGTGGCGCAGAAGCAGGTGCAGCCCGGCGAAGGGAAGGCCGATCTCCGGCTCGACGCACACGGTGTGCAGTACGCGCATCCCGTCGGCCGAGGCGAGTACCTCGGACAGCAACGTGGTCTTGCCGATCCCGGCCTCACCTCTGACGACGAGGGCGCCACCGCCTCCCCGGCGCGAGTCCCTCAACAGCCGTTCCACAGTGGAAAGCTCGTCCCTACGCCCAACGAATCGCGACTCTCGCATTCGGACAGTGTCAAACTTCAAGTAAGGAAGAGGTCAACCCTGGTACGGGCGCTCGGTGCGGGCTTCCCGCAGCGACACGCCCCACCAGGTCAGTTGGTCGAGCAGGCGCTTCGCCGCCGCCTCCGTCTCGGTGTCGCGCAGGCTGCCGTCGGCGTCGAACACGTTCCAGTAGTTGTGGAAGCTGAGCGTGTCGCGGACCGTCACCGCGTGCAGCTCGGCGAAGACCTGGCGAAGCTGTTCCACGGCGCGCAGCCCGCCGCCCATACCGCCGTAAGAGACGAAGGCGACGGGTTTGGCCCACCATTCCTGCCGGTAGTGGTCGATCGCCGACTTCAGTCCAGCGGGGAAGCTGTGGTTGTACTCGGGTGTCACCACCACGAAGGCGTCGGCGGCGGCGAGTCGGGGGCGTAGGGCGGCGGCGCCGTCGCTCGGGGCCAGTGTGGTCGAAAGGTCGTAGTCGGCGAGGTCGATCACCTCGACGTCGAAAGCCGCGTGTTCGCGGACCTGTCGGGCGAACCAGGCCGCCGGAACGGGCCCGAAACGATCGATGCGCACACTGCCGACGAGGACGGCCAGTCGTGGGCGGGTCGTGGTCGGGCCGTCGGTGGGGGCTTCGGTGGG
>NZ_JACBJG010000004.1 GCF_015910535.1 Saccharomonospora sp. NB11
CGGCCTGCCGGGTGCCCTCCTCGACCTCCTTGGCCCTGCGCCGCACCTGGGAGAGCTTGCGGGCCCGCTCCTTCTCGTCGAGCTTGATCGTGGTGTCGAGTTCCTTCAGCTCCGCCTCGATCGCCTCCGTTCCGCGGCCCAGCGCCTCGTCCAACGCCCCCTCCCGACGCGCCCCCAACGCCAACCCCGTCCGCGCGTACATCTCCCCGGGCGTGAACCCGACCTCGGCGGCGATCCGCAGCGCACGCTCGTGCAACCGACGCGCCTCGGCCACGTCACCCCGCAACAACGCGACCCGACCCAACCACGACGTCTGGTACGACACCTCCGGCCGCAACCCGAGATCCGTGGCCCTGCCCAACGCCGTCCGGAACCGCCGCTCGGCGTCGTCGTAGTCCGCCCGCAGCTCCGCGAGCGTCCCCGCGACCACGTTCGCCTGCAACTGCCCCCACCGGTCACCCAGCTCACCGAACAACGCCGCGCTCTCCTCCGCGGCCCGCTCCGTCCCACACAGATCACCGTCGGCGAGCACCTGCCCGGCGAGATCGGAAAGCGCCGCCGCCCGACCCCACCGGTCACCCAGCTCCCGGCACATCGCGAGCGCCTCCCGCGTCGCAGGCGCGGCACCGTGCAGGTCACCGACCGACGAGAGCGCGTGCCCCAACCACCACAACGCCCTCGCGCGGGCGACCTCGCGCGCGCCCCGCCGCAGCCGGTCGACCAGGGGAGTGACCGACTGCGCCAACCGGTGCCCCGACATCAGCTCCAACCCCGCCAACCACGCCGAGACCACCTCCGCCGAGCGTTCGTCGACCTCGGCCACCACCACCCGCAACGTCCGACGCGCGGTGGACAACCGCCCCCGAAGGAACCAGTACCAGGTCGACGTCGTCACCAACCGCGCCGCCGCAGCACCGTCCCCGGCGGCGAGCACCGTGTCCAGCGCCGCCCGCAGGTTCGCCGCCTCGACGTCGAGGTCGTCCAACCAACAACACTGCTCCGACCCGCGCAGCCCGTCCTCGGCCGCCTCCGCCCACTCCGCGTAGACCCGCGCGTGCCGCCCCCGCACGGTCTCGACCTCTCCGGCCTCCGCCAGCCGCTCCAGACCGTAGGCGGCCACCGACTCCAACAACCGGTACCGCGTGCGCGCGCCCTGCACCTCGCACACCACCAGCGACCGATCCACCAACCGGGCCAGCACGTCGGCGACGTCCTCCCGCGTGACCGCACCACCCGCGCACACGACCTCCGCCGCGGCCGGCGACGCACCACCCGAGTGCACCGCCAACCGCCGCAGCACGGCGCGTTCCTGCTCGTCCAGGAGCTGCCAACTCCAGTCGATCACCGCCCGCAACGTGCGGTGCCGCGGCGGCACGTCACGAGGGCCCCGCGTGAGCAACCGGAACCGATCGTCCAACCGCGACAACACCTCGTGCGGCCCCATGCCCCGCAACCGCACCGCCGCCAGCTCCAACGCCAACGGCACCCCGTCGAGCCTGCGGCAGATCTCGCTCACCGCGCCCACGACGTCCGGAGTGAGCGAGAATCCCGGCCTCGCCGCCCGAGCCCGCGCCACGAACAACCGCACCGCACCGAACGACTCCACCCGCCGCACCGTCGCCGCGTCGTGCTCGCCCACACGCGGCGACAACCGATCCGGCACCTCCAGCGGCGGCACCTCCCACACCAGCTCGCCACTCACCCCCAGCGGCTCCCGACTCGTCGCGAGCACCCGCACCTCCGGCACCGCCCGCAGCAGGTCACTCACCACGCCCGCCACGGCATCCACGACCGCCTCGCAGTTGTCGACCACCAACACCGTGCGCCGTCCCCGCACCGCGTCCGCGAGCCGCTCCACCACCCCCGGGCCGCGTCCACCCACGGTCTCCGGCACCCCGAGCACACCCGCCACCACGTCGGCGATCCGCTCCGGCGTCACCACCCGCTCGGCATCGGCACGCTCGATCCCGGACAGATCGACGAACCACACAGCCGCCGACTCCCGCCCGACGAGATCGGTCAACGCCACCGGCAACGCACCCTGCTCCCGCACCGCACTCCGCGGCACGGGAGCAGCCAGGTTCGGGTCCTGCCGCAGGATCGCCTCGTGCATCCGGGACACCTCCGGCCCCGGCTCACTACCCAGCTCCTCGACCAGCCGCGCCCGCAGCTCCGCGAACACGGCCAACGCCTCCGACTGCCGACCCGCCCGATACAACGCGTGCATCTGCAACGCCCGCAACCGCTCCCGCAGCGGATGCCGCGCCACCACCGCGGCCAGCTCGTCCGCCAACCCCACGTCGTCGACACCCGCGGCCAACCGGGCCCGAGCCCACGCCTCCCGCGCCACCAGCTCCAGCCGCGCCAACCGTTCCGCCTCCGCGACGAGCACCGGCTGCGAGAACTCCGCCAACGGCTCCCCGCGCCACAACCCCAACGCCTCGGCCAGCAACACCGCCGCCCGCTCCGGGTCGCCCTCCCGCTCCGGGTCGCCCTCCCGCTCCGCCCGAGCCGTCAACGCCCGGAACCGCTCCGCGTCCACGACGGCACCGCCGTCCACGTCCAGCACGTACCCGCCGCCACGACGCACCACCAACGCCCGAGCCCCCGGCTCCGCCGCCTCCAGCGCCCGCCGCAACGACGACACCTTCGTCTGCACCGTGTTCACCGGATCACCCGGCGGCGCACCTTCCCACACCGCGTCGACGAGCCGCCCCAACGGAACCACCCGACCCGCGTTCAGCACGAGCACCGCCAACAGCGCCCGAACCTTGCCCTCCCGGACCCGCACCGATTCGCCCGCCTCGGTCCACACCGCCAGCGGCCCCAGCACCCCGAATCGCACGACCCCACGGTAGCCGCGCACCACGACATCCCACGCCGTGCGCCGTTCGTGCGGACCTCGTGCGCACCCCCGCGCATCGTGATCGACATGCACGACCCACCCGCGCCCGACGCGACGAACACACCACCCACCAGCACTTCCACGACCGGAGACCCAACATGACCGACACCGACCGCGAACCCGTCACCGTCATCGGCCTCGGCCCCATGGGACGCGCCATGGCCGTCGCCCTGCTCGACGCCGGACACCCCGTGACGGTGTGGAACCGCACCCCCTCACGTGCCACGCCCGTCGTCGACAAAGGAGCCGTCCACGCCGCCACCGTCGCCGACGCGTTGGCCGCGAGCGAACTCGTCATCCTCAGCCTCACCGACTACCAGGCCATGGACGACATCCTCAGTACCGCCACCGACGCGCTCGCCGGCAAACTGATCGTCAACCTCAGCTCCGACACCCCACAACGGACCACCGAAGCCGCAACCTGGCTCGCCCGCCACGGAGCCCGACTCCTCGTCGGAGGCGTCATGGTCTCCGCCGAACTCATCGGCACCGAACAGTCCTACGTCTTCTACAGCGGACCCCGCGACTCCTTCGACGCCCACGTCCGCACCCTCGACGTCATCGGCCGCCCCGACTACCGCGGCGAGGACCACGCGCTCGCCCAGCTCTACTACCAGGCGCAGCTCGACATCTTCCTCACCTCGCTCGCGGCCTATCTGCACGCCACGGCACTGCTAGGCTCCGCGGGCGTCCCCGCGACGACGTTCGCCCCCTACGCCACCGAGATGTTCGACATGATGTCGTACTTCCTCGACGGCATCGCCGCTCAGCTCGAAGCAGGCGAGTACCCGGGCGACGGCGCGACCGTCACCACGATGGGCGCCACCGCCGACCACATCGTCGGCGCCAGCGACGCCGCCGGCATCGACACCACGCTGCCGCGCGCCGTGCAGTCCTACTACCACCGCGCCATCGCCGCGGGCCACGACAAGGACGGCTGGCCGAGCCTCTACACCGTGATCACCCAGCGGTGACACCGCGTGTGCCCGACGGGGCCCCCGCCGGGCACACGCCGGGGGAGAGCAGCCACCCACACCAGCCGGCCCGTCGGCCGGGCGGAACCCAGGAGACGGTCAGGACGCGCCGCGCTCGCCCTCAGGGAGCGAACGCCCGCAAGGCCGCCTCCACGAGCCGGTCGGCGAAGTCGTCGGTCAACGGCCCGGTACGCAGCAGCCAACGCCGGAACAGCGGCGCGTAGAGCAGGTCCAGCACGAGGTCGAGGTCGGCGTCGGGGGAGAGCTGCCCGGCGCGTTGGCCACTGCGCAGCCGCTGCCGCTTGGCCTCCTCCAGCGCGGCCGTGTGTTCGTCGTACGCGGCGGACAACTCCCGGTCGTGCGCCATCTCGGTGGTGAGGCCACGGATCAGCGCGTCGAAGGCGGGGTCGGCGAACTCGGCCGCCGTCGCACGCAGCACCAGCTTGAGGTCGGCCTCCAGGTCGCCGGTGTCGGGCAGAGCGATCTCCCCGTCGACGCCCTCGCTCAACGCGCGCACCGCTTCGAGCACCACCGCGCCCTTGGACGGCCACCAGCGATAGATCGTCTGCTTGCCCACGCCCGCGCGCGCGGCGATGGCTTCGATGCTGACCTTGGCGTAGCCGTGTTCGGCGACGAGGTCGCGAGTGGCGTCGAGGATCGCGCGTCGGGACCGTTCGCTGCGCCGGGAAGGGCGATGGGAGGTGGTCATGCGGCCACCTTACGACGAGACGAGACGAACCGTCTTGACATTCGGCGGCACAGCTCGCCATAGTTGTGGAACGGAACGTCTCGTCTCGTTTAAGGAGGGTCAACCATGACCCCGTCCCGCCCCCGCACCTGGTTCATCACCGGCGCCTCCCGCGGCCTCGGCCGCGCCTTCACCGAAGCCGCACTCGCCTCCGGCGACCGAGTCGTCGCCACCGCCCGCGACGTCAGCCCCCTCCACGACCTCGTCACCGAACACGACGACGCCCTCACCGCACTCCCGCTCGACGTCTCCGACCGCGCCGTCGTACTGTCCACCATGGACGAAGCAGCCACCCTGCTCGACGGCCTCGACGTGGTCCTCAACAGCGCAGGCCAGTTCCACTACGGCATGATCGAGGAAACCACCGAGCACCAGGCCCGCGCCCACCTCGACACCAACCTCTTCGGAGCGCTCTGGGTGTCACAGGCCGCCGTGCCCCACCTCCGCCGCCGCGGCGGAGGACACCTCCTCCAGGTCTCCTCGATGGGCTCCGTCGGCGGACACGCCAGCGTCGGCCTCTACGCCGCGGGCAAAGCCGCCCTGGAAGCGTTCACCGAAGCACTGGCCATGGAAGTCGCCCAGTTCGGCATCTCCGTCACCGTCCTCAACTCCGGCGGCTACGACACCGAACTGTTCACCCGCGGCACCACCGCCACCGAACCCGACCCCGCCTACGCCGACCTGCGCACCGAACTCGCCGCACTCTGGAGCGACGGCGTCCAGGACGACCCCGCCCGAGCCGCCGCCGTCGTCCGCGACATCGTCGACCTGCCCGAACCACCCACCCGCATCGTCCTCGGCAGCACCTCGTTCGACCTCGTCCGCGACATCTCCCGACAACGACAGACCGAACTCGAACGCTGGGAAGAACTCAGCCGCGCCGCCGGCATCGGCTGACCCACACAGGCACCCGCCCTCCTCCCGCACTCCGCTAAGTTGACGCACGGCGAGGAGGAGGGCACGAGTGCACACACCGACAGACGCCGACTGGCTGCGAACCACCCCGATCGCCCACCGCGGCCTGCACGACGAACACCTGCCCGAGAACAGCCTTCCCGCCTTCGACGCCGCGCTGAAGGCGGGTTACGGCATCGAACTCGACATCCACCTCACCGCCGACAACCGCCTCGCCGTCATGCACGACGACGACCTCACCCGCATGACCCGCAGCAGCGCGAAGGTCGCCACCCTCGACGCCCGCGAGATCTCCCGCCTCACCCTCCTCGACACCGAGGCCACCGTCCCACTCCTCGACGACGTGCTCGACCACGTCGACGGCCGAGTCCCCGTCCTCGTCGAGATCAAACCCGGCACCCCCGCACGCCGCATCGGACCCCCGGTCGTCCAACTCCTGCGCCACTACCGCGGACCCGTGGCCGTCCAGTCGTTCGACCCGCGCATCGTCGCGTGGTTCCGCCGCGAACACCCCACCGTGCTACGCGGCCAACTCGCCACCTCACCCACCACGTTCCCCATACCGCGCGTCCAGAAGGCCCTCCTGCGCACCATCGCCACCAACGCCGTCACCCGCCCGGACTTCCTCGCCTTCGACGTCACCGCCATGCCCGACGCGTGGATCTCCGCCTGGCGCCGCATCCTGCGCGTCCCCCTGCTCCTGTGGACCGTGCGCACACCCCACCACCACGACATCGCACGACGCCACCAGGCCAACGTGATCTTCGAGGACGTGCGGCCCCCACACCCGGCCTGACCACACGCATCGCCGGCCGCTCACCGCCGCTGGGGCACGCGCCCCACCACGACGATCGCGTCCCGCTCGTCACACACCCGCACACGCGCCGCCAACCCACCGGCCTCGACCACCCCCACCGCAGTCTCGACCTGCCCCGACGCCACCTCGAACAACACCACACCACCCGGCCGCACCCACCGAGGAGCGATCCCCACCAGCCGCCGAACCCACGCCAACCCGTCGACCCCGCCGTCTAACGCAGCACGCGGCTCGTGCCACCGCGCCTCAGGCGGCAGCCACGCGACCGCCTCACTCGGCACATACGGCACGTTCGCCACCAGCACGTCGACCCGCCCCGCCACTCCGCAGGCAACGCCGCGTCGAAATCCCCCTCACACACGACCGCCCGCGTCCCGGCCAACGTCCGCCGCGCACACCGCACCGCGGCCGGGTCGACATCCGACGCCCACACCCGCACCCCGGGAACCGACGCCGCCACCACCGCCGCGATCGCCCCCGCACCACAGCACAGATCCACCACCCGCGAACCGGGCCCCGCCCACGACACCGCCGACTCCGCGAGGAACTCCGTCCGCTGGCGAGGCACGAACACACCCGGCTCGACCGCCACGCGCAACCCGGCGAACTCGGCCCACCCCAGCAGGTGCTCCAACGGCACACCCGCCACCCGTCGCGCCACCAACCGCTCCAACGCCGCCGCGTCGGCCGCGGCGTCCACCAACAGCCGAGCCTCGTCCTCCGCGAACACGCACCCTGCCGCGCGTAACCGCTGCACCACGTGCGCGCTGACCACCATCACCGCAGCGTAAACCGCGGGCGATTCGCCGCGAACACCCGATTCCACCCGGTTTCGCCCCCGCCACGGTCGCGACGAGGTCGCCACCGCCGACCAGGGTGGTGTCGTTCCACTCCGGTCCGAACCGGTGACGCCCGGCCAGTACGCGGTTCGACACCACGCGGACACCGGAACTCATCGGAACACTCCACACATCCCGGCCGCACTACACACGTAGTAGCCACGGCGGTTCCCCGCGACGCCGGGACTTTCGACCCTCGCCACCGACGTCACCACTTTCCGATTCTGGACATTTGCGATCGACGCGCCACGAGGAAGGACGGCCAGCCATGACCACAGCCATCGGCTTCCTGAAATGGACCGACGGGGGAGCACGCGCCTACCGGGACACAGTGGACCGATACGAAGCCACCAACGAACTCGCCAACCGCCTCGGCGTGACGGTCAGCGCCATCTACTGGACACCCGGCGGCCCCTACGACATCGTCTGCGTGCTCGAATCAGACGACCCCGACAAGATCACCGCCTTCGGACTGGAATCACTCACCAAGGGAAACCTGCGACTCCAGTGGGCGACCGCCTACGCTCCGGACCAGATGCGCGAACTGCTGTCCCACGTCTGACACAGCGTGTGCTGGTGGGGGAACGACCCACCACCAGCACACGCACCGACGGGGGAGCGGCCGTCAGCTGCTCACCGCACACTGCCCCCGATCCACCCTCGTCGGCCCCTGCGCCGACGGCCTCGGATCGAAGTCGAACACGTCCACGGGCAGATACACCGTCGCGCACGAGTTCGGAATGTCCACCACACCCGACAACCGACCCTCGATCGGCGCCGCACCCAACAACAGGTACGCCTGCTCCCGCGTGTACCCGAACTTCGTCAGATAGTCGATCGCGTGCAGGCACGCCCGCTTGTACGCCAACTGCGAATCGAGATACCGCTGCTCACCCGACTCCGTCACCGACAGGCCCGAGAACGCCAGATACTCCGAGTACTGCGGCTCCACCCGACCCGGGATGAACATCGGAGTCTCCAACCCGTAAGCCTGCATCCCACCCTTGATCAGATCCACGTGCAGGTCGATGTAGCCGCCCATCTCGATCGCACCGCAGAAGGTGATCTCCCCATCGCCCTGACTGAAGTGCAGGTCACCCAACGACAGCTTCGCCCCCGGCACGAACACCGGATAGAAGATCCGCGAACCCCGCGACAGGTTCTTGATGTCCTGGTTCCCACCGTTCTCCCGCGGCGGAGCCGTCCGCGCCGCCTCCGCCGCCACCCGCTCGAACTCCGCCCCGGACAACGACCCGAGCAACGCGTTGTGCGGCTCCGGCGGCAACGCCAACGGCGGCACCGCCGACGGATCCGTCGCGATCAGATCACCCTCACGCCCGTTCCACCGCGCCAACATCTCCGCCGACGGCGCCGTCCCCATCAGACCCGGATGCGCGATGCCCACGAACGACACCCCCGGCAGATGCCGCGACGTCGCCGTCTGCCCGTGGAAGTCCCACACCGCCTTGTACGCGTCGGGGAAGTGGTCGGTCAAAAACCCACCACCGTTCTCCCGCGCGAAAATCCCCGTGTAGCCCCAACCCTGACCCGCCACCGGACCCTGCTCCTGCGGCACCGGACCGAGCTCCAGAATGTCCACCAACAACAGGTCACCGGGCTCGGCGCCCTCCACCGCGATCGGCCCCGACAACTGGTGCACCATCGAAATGTCACAGTCCCGCACATCGTTGGCCGAGTCGTCGTTGTAGATCGTGCCGTCGAACCACTCCCGGCACTCCACCCGGAACTCCTCACCCGGACGCACCGTCACGGCCGCAGGCACGTCCGGATGCCACCGGTTGTGCCCCAACACCTCCTGCTCGGCGAACCGACGCGACTGATCGACGCGAAACTTCACTTCAGGCATGGGAAAACTCCCTCACGACTGCTGCTCTCACGGACGCGGCAACCGCGCATGCCGGGGATCCCGGCTCACCCGCGGCCCACCCTGTCTCGGCGGAAGCCCCGACACCACCTCGGGCTGCTCCGCACTCCGCTCGGTACGCTCCCGAGCCCGCCACACGGCCACGTCACCCCGACCCACCCGCGGAGCCGTGAACCGACGCACCGCCCACTCACCGCACCGAGGACACGCCCGCCGCGGCTCGGCCGACCCCATCGGAGCCCGCACATCCACGTCACCACACTGCCGACACCGGTACGAGTAGGTCACCATCTGCGCGCCACCTCCATCGTGGTCACCGATGACTTCCCGACGCCCACCCGGATAAACGACCGGCCGAGACCTCGACGAGACCCAATCAAGATCAACTTGCTTTAGGATCTTCGATGTTCCCCAGCCAGAAAGAAGGAACTCGATGAAGCGCACTCTGCGCGCCCTCGCCGCCACCACCGGCATCGTCACCGTCCTCACCGGAACGCTCGTCGCCGGCACCGCCGCCGCCGACACGGCGAGCGACTCCGGCATCCGCATCATCGCCCAGCACCACACCGAGAACGGGGGATGGGTCGAGTACACGCTCGACGGCGACGCCAGCGGCATGACCATCCAGACCGTCGAGGAAGTCGGCGGCGGTATCTGGAGCTACGGCGCCACCGCCAACGCCGCCGGGCAGAAGAGCTGCTACTCCCAGTACTCGCACGCCACCGTGGCCCACGGCTCGTCCGTGTCGATGGACGGCAGCGAGGACTCCGACTGGGTCGGCCCAGGCGGGCTCGCCAGCTCCCGCGTCACCAAGTACACCACCGCCACCTGCAAGACCTACTGGCGCAAGTGATCGACCCGGTGCCGCCGCGGAGGGCAACCGACCACCACGGCGGCACCGGCCGCGACACGACTCACGGCTGAGCCAGGGGAGACCCCTCGATCGCCTCCGCCGCCGCGCTCATCGAGTCGTCCATGTACACCGACGTCGTCGACAGACTCGCGTGCCCCGCGATCTGCGCCACCGTCGCGATGTCCACACCGGCCCGCGCGAGGATCGTCAACGCCGTGTGCCGCAACGAATGCGGCGTCGCCCGCCGCCCCAGGAACTCCTTCGTGTAGCGCTGCACCATGCGCTGGACATCCCGCGGCGACAACCGCCATCCCCGGATCGAGACGAACAACGCCCCCGCCGCGTCCTCGATCCGCCGCCGCTCCGCCACGTCGGAGGCCGACCGCGGCGACGGGGGAGCGGGCCGTTCCTCGGCGAGATACCGCTCGATCAACTCCGCCGTCGGCCGCGACAACGGCAGATCACGGTCCTTCCGCCCCTTGCCCCGCACGTGCAGCACCGGCGTCCGCGTCTCCTCGTGCAACCGGATGTCACTACGGTTCGCCCCACACAACTCCGACACCCGAGGCCCCGACTCGACCAGCAACCGCAGAATCGCCTCGTCCCGCAGACTCAACCGCTGATCGGCCCGCAGATTCCCCGCCGCACGCGCCGACGGCGCCCCACGCAGCACCAACGCCTCGTCCAGCCGAAGCCCGACCCGCGCGCCCGCCGCACGGCTGGGCGTGCGCGGAGCGGACACCTTCACCGTCGGGTCGACCTGCACGTAACCCTTGTCGGCCGCCCACCGGAACAGACCCCGCACGGCGGCGAACCAGCGCGCCAGCGAATAAGGACCCCGACCCGGGGGAGTGGAGCCGTCCTCGGCGATCTTCAGACCGACGCGGTAGCGACGATCGGGCGCCTTGGCCAGCTTCGTCATCGCGATCTCCAGATCGTCGGCCTCGATCGCGTCCAGCTCGGTCTCCGGGCCCAGGAGAGTGGTGAACTCGGTGAGGTCGCGGCGGTAGGAGGTCAGGGTCGACTCGGCCAGTTGGCCCCGCAGCACCCGCCGTTCGAGGATCTCCAGATATTCCAGTGTCGCGTCGCGGACCGTGATGTCGGACAGCCGTTCCGGTTTCGCCACGCCAAGATCATAGCTGAGTCGTGGAATGCACATTACACGACATGAATTCACATTCGGTGTCGCGCCGACCGAAGGGGGACCCCACCCCCGTGTCACCGCCGAGCCAGGCCGTCGACAGAGCCGGTCCTCCTACAGTGAACGCATGAGGATCGGGGAACTGGCCCGCCGGTGCGGGGTCACCGTGCGCGCCATTCGGTACTACGAATCCCTGGGCCTACTGGAATCCCGCCGGGGACCGAACGGCTACCGCAGCTTCGACGACACCGCCGTGGCACGAGTCCGCAACATCCGTACGTTGCTCGCCTCAGGACTCGACGGCGCGAGCATC
This sequence comes from Saccharomonospora sp. NB11, assembly GCF_015910535.1. Taxonomy (GTDB): domain Bacteria; phylum Actinomycetota; class Actinomycetes; order Mycobacteriales; family Pseudonocardiaceae; genus Saccharomonospora. The sequence continues at coordinate 11,391 of NZ_JACBJG010000004.1, forward strand.
GCCGCGGTCGGCCACTGCCTGGACGACCTGGACGGCGCGCCGGCCTGCGAGGCCGCCATCGACCTGCACGAACAACGCCTCGCCGTGGTGACCGAACGGCTGCGCGAGCTGACCGCCGTCCGCGACCAGCTCGCGCGACGACTGGCCGAGCTGCGCGGCGACGCACGCCGAATCCACGCTTGACCTTGACCCTGGCGTCAGGGTTCGACGATCGACTCATGCAGTCCGACACTCGATCGCACCCACGCCGCGCCTGGCTGGGCGCACTGTTGCTGGTCACCTTCGCCGTCGGCACCGACGACTTCGTCGTCGCGGGCGCCCTGCCCGAGATCAGCCGCGACCTGCGGGTCAGCGAGGGAGCCGTGGGACAACTCGTCACGGCGTTCTCCCTGGCCTACGCCGCCTCGGCGCCCGTCATGGCCCTCCTGACGAGTCGCATCCCGCCACGCGTGCTCCTCGCTGGGGGCCTGGCGCTCTTCGCCGTGCTGAACGCGGCCACCGCGCTCGCCACCTCCTACGACCTGCTGCTCCTGCTGCGGGTGGTGACCGCCGTGGTCGCGGGCACGTTGAGCCCGGCGGCGTTCGCGCTCGCGGGTCGTGTCGCCGAGCCCGGTCGGGCTGGTCGGGCGATCGGCGTGGTCGCGGCGGGGTTGACGGTGTCCCTCGCGGTGGGCGTTCCCGTCGGCACCTGGTTGAGCACACGGTGGGGATGGCACGCGACGTTCGTGGCCGTCGGCGTGTTCACCGTGGTCGCGCTGGTCGGCGTGGTGGTCACCGTGCCGCGATTCGCGCCGATGACCGAGGTCGGGATCGGTGCCCGCCTGCGGGTGCTTCGGTCACCGGCCGTTCTCGCCTGTGCCGTGACCACCCTGGTCGGGGCCGCCGCCGGGCTGATGCCCTACGTCTACGTCGCTCCGGTCAGTGCGAGCCTGACAGGACGACCCGAGTTGTTGACGCTGGTCATCGCGACGATCGGCGTGTCCGGTGCCGTCGGCGCGGCGGTGGGCGGGAGCATCGCCGACCGCTGGGGCCCGGATCGGGCCATGATCAGCACGTTCGGTGTCGCGTCGGTGGTCACGCTGCTGCTGGCCCTCGTGAACGTGACCGTCGCACCCGTCTCGCCGGCGGTCGTGCTCGGGTTGCTGGCGATCTGGGGTGTGGCCGCGTGGGCCAACAACGCCCCGATGAACGCGCGGACGCTCGCGCTGGCCGGTCCGGCGGGTTTCGAGGCGTTGGCGCTGAACACCAGCGGCCTCTACGTCGGGATGGCCGGCGGCTCTGCCGTCGGCGGTGTCGTGCTCGACCGGCTCGGTGTCACGGCCACGCTGGCGACGTCGGTCGTCGTCGCGGTGTGTGGGCTCGCCGCGATGGCGGTCAGCGTGATGCGATGGCCCACGGCGCGTACGCGAGCCGCTGGCCGGGTGTCCGAGACGTCGTGACAGTGCGCGTCGTCGACGTGGATAGGGGTGCCCCTCGACCGGCTTACTTTACATAATGTCTCTTATCGGCGTTATGGCCGTGCTGGTCGGGAGCGGAGTCGGTCGTCGATTCGCGCCCCGAGTCACCTGAGTCGTTCGAGCTCGTGTGCGGCGCGTGCGAGCTCGTCCGCCAGGTCGCGCAGCTCGGCGGCGTCGGCGCCTTCGCGGGCGGCCGTGGCGACGTCCTCGGCCGCGCAGCGCACCTGGAACAACCGGTCCTGCAACATGGCGATCTCACTTGTGGACAACACCACGGCGTCCTCGGGCAGGCCGCTGCGCTGCACTGCCGCTCGGCGTTCGTAGGCGCGTTGGCGGCATGAGTGCCCGCAGTACCGGCGTCGACGGCCGACGGTGCCCGAGTGGTCGAGTCGACGACCACACCAACCGCAATGTTCGGGTGCTCTCCTACGGCGCACCACCACCGCTGTTTCGTCACGTGACGTTTCTCGGTCGGTGTTCGCGTCCATCGCGTCCACGGGCATGTCGGTCATGCGAGGCGACATTAGCCGTTCGTCACGTCCTCATGCCGCGGCCACGCCGTGACGGCAGACTGATCACCATGACGCTCGCCCACCCGTACCTCGCCGACCCGCCGCCCCGCGCGTTCGCTCACCGCGGTTGGCACGTGGGTGATCTGGCGGGCATGGAGAACTCCCTGCCCGCGTTCCGTCGTGCCGTCGCCGAGGGCTACCGCTACGTCGAGACCGACGTGCACGCGACTGCCGACGGTGTCGTGGTCGTCCACCACGACCCGACCTTGGACCGCACGACCGACACGGCGGGCGTGATCCTGGAACAGCCGTGGTCGGTCGTACAGTGCGCGAAGATCGGCGGACGGGAGCCGGTCTCTCGACTGGAGGACGTGCTGGAGGAACTGCCGGAGGCGTTCTTCAACGTCGACGTCAAGTCGGACGCGGCGGTGGAGCCGTTCGTGCGGGTGCTGGAGCGGCAGCAGGCGTTCGAGCGGGTCGCGGCGGCGTCGTTCTCCGAGGCGCGGTTGACGCGGTTGCGGAAGCTGGCCGGTCCCCGCCTGCTCACGGCGTTGGGTCCCCGGTCGGCGGCGTTGCTGCGGGTGGACGGGTGGTTGCCGTTCCTGCGGTTGGGTTCGTTGAGCCGCGGCACGTTGGCGCAGGTTCCGGTGCGGCGCGGCCGGGTGACGGTCGTCGACGAGGCGTTCGTGACCTCGGCGCGGCGGCTGGGTATCGAGGTGCACTCGTGGACGATCGATGATCAGGAGCAGATGCGATCGCTGCTCGATCTGGGCGTGCACGGGATCGTCACCGACCGGCCGGACCTGCTGCGGGAGGTGTTGCTCGAGCGCGGGAGTTGGCCGTCGCGGTGACGCCGCTCCCCTCCCCTACGCCCGCCGACGACGCACGTCGTTCCACACAGGACGGTCGTCGGGGCTCGGACCTGCGCTTCTCTCCCCGCCACCGTCAGGACTATGCGCCGGCGAGTTGCGCTCACGTCGTGCGGTGACCTCGCCGGGGTCGTGAGGTCGGTCAGTGGGCGAGCTCCTCGCGGCGTCGGGCTTCGGCGTCGCGCATGCGGGCCTCGGCCTGCCTGATCTCGGGGGTCAGGGCGTCGCCGAAGTCCTCGTCGGTGAAGACGCGGCGGATCTCGATGCGGCCGCCGGGGCCGAGTGGGGCGCGGCGGGCCCATTCGATCGCCTCGGTGCGGGAGGGGACGTCGATGACCCAGTATCCGGCGACGATGTCGGTGGCGTCGGTGAAGGGGCCGTCGGTGACGGTGGGGACGTTGTTCGCGTCGAAGGTGACGCGCGCGCCTTCGGAGGTGGGTGCGAGGCCTTCGCCTTCGAGCATGACGCCCGCGTCGACGAGTTGTTGGTTGAAGGCGGTCATGTCGGCCAGTTCCTGCTGGGTGGGCATGCTGCCGGCTTCGGAGCGGGCGTCGGCCAGGACGAACATCAGGTACCGCATGGTGGGGTTCCTTCCGAATGTGACGGGTGTGTTCATCTGGAGGGTGCCCGTGGGCGGGCGTCGTGCTCGTGGTCGCGGTCGAGTTTTTTCGCGGGTGTGCGTGCGCGGGCCCACAGTGGTGGCGTCGTTAGGCTTTCGACCATGTTCTCGCGCTTCGTTGCTCTGGGTGATTCGTTCACCGAGGGGGTCGGTGACGACGACCCCTCCTCCCCCAACGGCGTGCGTGGGTGGGCCGACCGGGTGGCCGAGCAGTTGGCTGCGGTGCGGGCGGACGTGACCTACGCGAATCTGGCGATCCGGGGGCGGTTGTTGCCCCAGGTGCTGGCCGAGCAGCTTGGTCCGGCGTTGGAGATGAAGCCGGATCTGGTGACGCTGTACGCGGGTGGCAACGATCTGATGCGGCCGAAAGTCGACATCGACGTGTTGTGCGACGACTACGACGCGGCGGTGGCGCAGTTGGCGGCGACGGGTGCGACGGTGGTGCTGTTCACCGGGGTGGACGGCGTGGAGGACCCGGTGTTCCGGAGGATGCGGGGTCGGACCGCGGTGTACAACGAGCACGTGCGGTTGATCGCGGCTCGGCACGGGGCACGAGTGGTGGATCTGTGGGCGATGCGGTCGCTGCGGGATCGGCGGGTGTGGTCGGATGACCGGATCCATCTGAACACGCACGGCCACGTGTTGGTGGCGGCGGAGGTGCTGGACGTGCTGGGGGTCGAGCACGGGGTGTCGCCGACGCCGTTGGGTGAGGCGGTCGTGTTGAGTCGGGCGCAGCAGCGTGCGGAGAACCTGCGGTGGGCGCGGGAGCACGCGCTGCCGTGGCTCGGTCGGCGGTTGCGGGGCGCGTCGTCCGGGGACGGGCTTCGGCCGAAGCGGCCGACGTTGGCGCCGGTGACGTCCGAGGTCTGAGCGCCTCGAAGGCGGATGAGGAAGGGGGCGGCACCCGATTCGGTGCCGCCCCCTTCCTCATGGTCGGAGTGTCATTGCCGTCCGAAGGGCGGGCCCTGCGGCGGCATCTGCCCGCCGTGCGGGGGCGGGTAGTGCCCCTGCTGGGGGTTGCCGAAGGGAGGCTGCTGCGGGGGCTGTTGCGGCTGCGGGAGCTGCGGCGGTGCTGCCGGGGGCGTGGCCTGCGGCGGCGCGGGCGGCGGGACGGACTGGGTCGACTCGTCCTGCTCGGCGTTCGACGGCTCGTCCTGCTGGCGGGTGCCCTTGAGGGCGGACGCCGCCGGGGACGGTGGTGTGCCGCCGGGGGTGTTCAGGGGGCTGGGCACCTCCTGGCGGGCGACCTTCTCGGCTTCGCGGACCGCTTCGGCCACCTTGGGGTCGGTGGAGGTGTCGAACCAGGCCGACACCTCGTCGTCGTCCATCGTCGGGGACGGGGTGTCCTCGGCGGGCGGCTCGTAGCGGAAGACACCGTCGTCGCCCTTCGCGCCGAACTGGCGGGCGAACCCTTCGAGTGCCTTGCCGAAGTCGCTGGGCACGAGCCACACCTTGTTCGCGTCGCCCTGCGCCATCTGCGGGAGGGTCTGCAGGTACTGGTAGGCGAGCGCTTCCGGGGTGGGCTTGCTGGCCTTGATGGCGGCGAAGACCTTCTCGATGGCCTTGGCCTGGCCCTGTGCCTGCAGGTAGCGGGCGGCGCGTTCACCCTGGGCGCGGAGGATGCGGGACTGCCGTTCGGCCTCGGCCGACAGGATGGCGGCCTGCTTGGAACCTTCGGCCGAGAGGATCTGGCTCTGCTTCTGTCCTTCGGCGGTCTTGATGGCGGCTTCCCGCTCACCTTCGGCGGTGAGGATCATGGCGCGCTTCTCGCGGTCGGCGCGCATCTGCTTCTCCATCGAGTCCTGGATGGAGGGCGGCGGGTCGATGGCCTTGAGTTCCACGCGCGCGACGCGGATGCCCCATCGGCCGGTGGCTTCGTCGAGCACGCCGCGGAGCTGGTTGTTGATCTGGTCGCGCGAGGTGAGCGCGTCCTCCAGGGACATGCCACCGACGAGGTTGCGCAGCGTGGTGGTGGTGAGCTGCTCGACACCGACGATGTAGTTCGAGATCTCGTACACGGCCGCGCGGGAGTCGGTGACCTGGAAGTAGACGACCGTGTCGATCGAGACGGTCAGGTTGTCCTGGGTGATCACCGGTTGCGGCGGGAACGAGACGACCTGTTCGCGGAGGTCGACGCGGGCGCGCACCTTGTCCAGGAAGGGCACCAGGAAGTTCAGTCCCGGTCCGGCCACTGTGCGGAACCGGCCGAGTCTTTCGATGACCGCCGACTGTGCTTGTGGGACCACCATCAACGACTTCGCGATCGTGATGATCACGAACAGGGCGATGATGGCGACCACGATCCATGTTGTCGCGTCTTCCACGACCCTCTCCTAACTGCTGCCGTTCTTCGTGGACACCGCGCGGGGCGGTGTCAGGGTGAGGTCGAGACGACGGCGGTCGCGCCGGCGATCTCGACGACGGTGACCGTCGTGCCGGGCGGGATGACGTCCGTGTCGGTCAGGCTGCGTGCCGACCACACCTCACCGGCGAGTTTGACTTGTCCGCCGGAGCCGTCCACCGTGGAGACGGTCACGGCGGTGGTGCCGAGCAGGGCGTCGGTGTGCATGGGCACGTTCGTCCCGCTCAACAGCTTGCGCTTCAGCGCGGGTCGGGCCAAGACGATGAGCCCGGCGGACGACACAGCGAACACGAGCACGTCGATGATCGGGTTGCCGGTCAACGCCGCCGAGGCGGCTCCGGCGAGCGCCCCGAGGCCGAGCATCACGAGGACGAAGTCCCCGGAGAGTACTTCGGCGACGACGAGGACGAGCCCGACGATGAGCCAGATGATGGCCGCTGTCATGGGGTCATGCTCCCAGATCCCCGATCAGGGCACCGACCGGTGGCCGTGCCGTTTTCCAGCCGTTATGTTCCGTTGCTTGCGAGGTCGTCATTCGGTGACGAAGTCGATGAGGCGTTCGACGGCGCCGAGCAGTGGGGTTTCGAGGTCTCGGAAGCTGTGGACGCCGGCGAGGACGCGGCGCCAGCCGTCGCTCGGTTCGCCCCAGCCGAGGGCCGCGCACACCCCGCTCTTCCAGTCGGTGCCCTTGGGGACGACCGGCCAGGCGGGGATGCCGACGCTGGCGGGTTTGACCGCCTGCCACACGTCGACGTAGGGGTGGCCGGTGACGAGCACGTGTTCGTGGTGGATCGTCGAGACGAGGCGGGCTTCCTTGCTGCCGTCCACGAGGTGGTCGACGAGCACGCCGAGGCGTCGGCCGGGGCCGGGGTCGAAGTCGGCGATGCGGTCGGCGAGGGTGTCCACGCCGTCGAGGGGTTCCACGACGACGCCCTCGACGCGCAGGTCGTGGCCCCAGACGCGTTCGACGAGTTCGGCGTCGTGCAGGCCCTCGACCCAGATGCGGGAGCCGCGGGCGACGCGGGCGCGGAGCCCGTCGACGCGCACGGAACCCGACGCCGACCGCGACGGCGTGCGGGGGTGTTGCGGTCGGGGTGGGACGAGGGTGACGGGGCGGCCGTCGAGCAGGAATCCGGCGGGCGCGAACGGGAACACCCGGTGTCGGCCGTGGCGGTCCTCCAGCACGACCCCGTCGGGTTCGCAGCGCACGACCGCGCCGCAGAACCCGCCCGCGGCGTCCTCCACGACCAGCCCGTTCTCGGCGGGTACCTGCGGGATCTGCCGCGTGCGGCGGGGTGTGGCCAACACGTCGTCATAGGAATGGGAACGCACGGCCGTGACCGTAGCCGCAGGTCGCTTCTCCCCCGCGATGCCACGCCGGTGCGGCGCCGGTCCCCCGGGCGTGCCGTGGCCGGGTGTGGTCAGAACAGTGGCCAGGGCAGCGCGCGCCAGTCCTCGCCGGGTGCGGGGAACGTGCCGTCGGCGAGCAGCGCGTCGCAGCGGTCGCGGAGCGCGCGGATTTCGTCGGTGGTGAGGTGCTCGGCGAGGGTGGAGCCGAGGTCGTGGTCGAGGTCGAAGCGGAGTTTGTCGAGTTTGCCGATCACGTCGTCGGGCAGGGGTTGGCCGATCCAGCCCCACAGCACGGTGCGCAGTTTCGGGTCGGTGTGCAGGCAGATGCCGTGGTCGATGCCGTAGACGCGGCCGTCGGCGCCGTGCAGGACGTGTCCGCCCTTGCGGTCGGTGTTGTTGACGACGACGTCGAGGGCGGCGAGTTCCCGCACGCCCGGGTGGTCGGCGTGGGCGAGGACGGCGGGGCGGCCGTCGGCGTCGTGGGCGTGGAGGACGACCCGCCAGTCGTCGGGGACCTCGTCAGCGGGGCAGACGTCGACGAGGTCGGTGTCGGCGGTCTCGATCCAGAGCTGCACCATGCCCTCACCGAAGGGGCCGTCACGCAGGACCGTCGGGGGCACGTCGCCCAGGCCGCAGGCCGCGGAGATCAGGTAGGTGGCGACCTCCCGGCCCGCGAGGGTGCCGTCGGGGAAGTCCCACAGGGGCCGCTCCCCCGACACCGGCTTGTAGACGGCGTTGGCGGTGACCCCGTCGAGGGTCACGGCGCAGAAGAGGGTGAGGTTCGAGGCGTCGACGAGCCGGCCTTCGACGTCGAGGGTGCCGCGGGTGAGCAGTTCGGTGGCCGCGGGATCGGTCGCTTCCACGTGGTGCGCCACCGTGTGGTCAGTCCTCGTCGGAGAGTTCGGTGTTGCGCCGGTAGCCGTTCTGCCTCGGGCAGATGTGTCCGGTGGGGTCGAGTGGTTCCCCGCAGAGCGGGCACGGTTTGCGGCCTGCCTTGACGACCCGGTCGGCGCGGGTGGCGAAGGCGCGCGCGGCGGCGGGCGTGAGGAACACGCGCACCGCGTCGGGGCCTTCCTCGGTGTCGTCGAGCACGACCGCCTCGTCGATCTCGGTCTCGGTGATCGCGAGGAGTTCGATCACCACCGCCTTGCTCTCGGCGTCCCAGCCGAGCCCCATGGTGCCGACACGGAACTCCTCCTCGACGGGGACGTCGAGTGGGTCGTTGTCGATCAGGTCGTCGGGGACGTCGTCCGGGACGTCGGCGCCGAACCGGGTGGCGATCTCGTCGAGCAGCGACGCGAGTCGTTCGGCGAGGACCTCGACCTGCTGCTTCTCGATCGTGACGCTGATCGTGCGCGTGTCCTCACGCGCTTGCAGGTAGAAGGTGCGATCGCCGGGTTGCCCGACGGTGCCCGCGACGAAGCGGTCGGGTTGACGGAAGACGTGGATGACACGAGCCATGGCACCTCCGACCCTATGCCAACTCCCACGATCGAGCGCGTTCGGGGGCTGGAGTCTCACGCAAGATCTTCTAGGCTGGCGCAATGCCTTCACTCGCACCCTACGGCAGCTGGACATCCCCGATCACCGCTCACGACGTCGCCGCGGCCGGTGTCACCCCGCAATGGGTGGACGTCGTGGACGACGCGGTGTGGTGGGCCGAGGCGCGGCCTGCGGAGAACGGGCGGGTGGCGTTGATGCGGTGGGTCGGCGGGGCCGTCGAGGAGGTGCTGCCCGCGCCGTGGAACGCACGCAATCGCGTTCACGAGTACGGCGGGCGCCCGTGGTTGGCGGTCGGTGACCAGGTGGTGTTCACGCACTGGGACGACCAGCGCGTCTACGCGCGCGACCTGCGCGACGGCACGATCACACCGCTCACCCCGGAACCGGAACGCCCGCAAGGGGTGCGGTTCGCCGATCTGCGGCCGGGGCTTGCAGGCGAGTTGTGGGCGGTGCGGGAGCGGGTGACCGGTGCCGGTCGCACCGACGTGCAGCGGGATTTGGTGGCGGTGTCGCTGTCGGGTGGGCAGCCGCGCGTGTTGGCCGCCTCTCACCACTTCCTCACCGCGCCGCAGTTGTCCCCCGACGGTCGTCGTGCCGCGTGGTTGGGGTGGGAGCATCCCGCGATGCCGTGGGATGAGACGTCGTTGTGCGTGGCCGATGTCGCGGCCGACGGCACGTTCGGCCCGCATCGGGTGGTGGCCGGTGGTGACGGGACGTCGGTGTGTCAGGTCGAGTGGGACGGTCCGGACGCGTTGCTCGCGCTCGCCGACCCGGACGGCTGGTGGGTGCCCCATCGCGTGGTCCTCGACGGGGAGCGCGTGTCGACGACGCCGTTGACGACGGTGGAGGAGGAAATGGGTGGCCCCCTGTGGAAGCTGGGGTCGCGCTGGCTGACCGCCCTCGGCGGAGGGCGGCACGCCGTGTTGTTCTCGCACGGGCTGGCGGTGTTCGACGAGGCGACCGGGTCGCTCACGCCGGTGGCGGAGGAGCTGACGTCGTGGACGCCGACGCTGGCGCGGCACGGCGACGCCGTGGTGGGCGTGGCGGCCGGGCCTCGGCGTGGGGTGTCGGTGGTGCGGGTCGACCTGCGGGACGGTGCGATCTCCGACCTGACCGATCCGCCGCCCGCGCCGCCCGCGGAGTACCTGCCCGTGCCGGAGGTGCGGACGTTCCCGGCCGAGGACGGCAGTCTGATCCCGGCCTACGTGTACCCGCCGACCAATCCCGACTTCGTGGGGCTCGACGGGGAGAAACCGCCGTTCGTGGTGCACGCGCACGGTGGTCCCACCGGCCGTAACCACGCGGTGCTCGACCTCGACTTCGCGTACTTCACCAGCCGCGGGATCGGTGTGGTGGCGGTGGACTACGGCGGTTCCACCGGCTACGGTCGCCGCTACCGCGAGCGGTTACGGGGTCAGTGGGGGGTGGTCGACGTGGCCGACTGCGCGACCGTGGCGCAGGCACTCGTCGACGACGGTGTGGCCGATCCCGAGCGGTTGGCGATCCGGGGAGGCAGCGCGGGTGGTTTCACCGCCGCGGCCTCCATCACCACGGTGCGCACCTACCGGGCGGCCACGGCGAAGTACCCGATCCTGGACCTGCTGCCGTGGAGCAGCGGTGGTGGGGAGACCCACGACTTCGAGTCGCGTTACGCCGAGGGGCTCGTCGGGCCGTTGCCGGACGTCGACGGCCGGTACACGCACCGCTCCCCCGTGCACAATCTGGACTCGTTGGCCGGTCCGGTGCTGCTGTTGCAAGGGTTGGAGGACGAGATCTGCCCGCCCGAGCAGGCGGAACGGTTCGTCACGGCGCTCCGGGGCAGCGGTGTCCCGCACGCGCTGGTGACGTTCGACGGTGAGCAGCACGGGTTCCGGAAGGCGGAGACGATCGTCGCGGCACTGAACGCCGAACTGGCGTTCTACGGAGAGGTGTTCGGCTTCGCCGTCCCGGAGGTGCCGCCGGTGCAACTACAGAGGTGACGAAAACGACAGGGGGAGGTGACCGTGCCCGCTCACGTACGCAGGGTACGGCCCGGTGACACAGTGGCTCTGGTGGCGTGCTCGGGTCCGGTGGACGCCGACTCGCTGGACGCCGGGGTCGAGGTGCTGGAGTCCTGGGGACTGCGGGTGCGACTCGGGGGCAGTGTCCGCGCCCAGCATCCTCGATTGGGGTATCTCGCGGGGACCGACGTCGAACGCGCTCGCGACTTCGAGCAGGCCTGGCTGGACCCGGAGGTCGCGGCGGTGATCTCCGCGCGCGGCGGTTACGGCAGTCAACGCATGCTCGACCTGGTGGACTGGGAGGCCGTGCGGCGTGCCCCCGAGACGGCGTTCGTGGGGTCGAGCGACGTCACCGCGGTGCACGCGGCGGTGGCCGCGCACGTCGGGACGCCGACCGTGTTGGCGCCGATGCCCGCGATGGCCTACTTCGACGCGGTGGCGGCGGAGCATCTGCGGTCGGCGTTGTTCGAGCCGCAGACGCCTCGCCGTCTGCCCAGTCCGCGCGCGGAGACGATGCGGGGCGGGCGGGCCCGAGGGCCGCTCGTCGGGGGCAACCTCAGTGTCCTCGCCGCGAGTGTCGGTGGTCCCGAGTTCCGGCCCGCGCGTGGCGCGGTCGTGGTGCTGGAGGACGTCGACGAGGAGCCTCATCGGATCGACCGGATGCTCACCCAACTGTTGCGGGCCGGGTGGTTCGAAGGGGTCGTGGGGCTGGCGTTGGGGTCGTGGACCGACTGCGGCACCGACTGTGCGGTGGTGCGCGACGTGCTGTGGGATCGGTTGGAGCCGCTGGGGGTGCCGATGGTGTGGCGCATGAATGTGGGACACCATCCCGGTGCGTTGGCGTTGCCGCTGGGGGTGCCGGTGGAGCTGGACGCCGACACGGGCACCCTCACTGTCGTCCCGGACCTCGGGTGCCCGGCCGAGGTGGTGGAGTCGACCTAGGCTCACGCCCATGCGGATGGAGGCGGCGACGGCGCGGCGGCTGTTCACGGCGGCACGGGTGGCGCGGTTGGCGACCGCGGACGCCCAGGGCGTTCCGCACCTGGTTCCCGTGACGTTCGCGGTGGTCGGCGACGACGTGGTGTGGGCGGTGGACGCGAAACCGAAGTCCACCACGGCGTTGCGCCGGTTACGCAACATCGCGGCGCAACCGGCGGTGTCGCTGCTGGTGGACCACTACGCCGAGGACTGGTCGACGTTGTGGTGGGTGCGCGTGGACGGGCACGCGACGGTCGGGACCCCGGAAACGGACGGCGCGGCGGTGGCTGCGCTCGTGGCGAAGTACCCGCAGTACCGGTCCACCGCGCCCGGTGGACCGGTCGTTCGCGTGCGGATCAGGCGGTGGAGCGGCTGGTCGGCGACGACTCCCCCGCCGTCGTAGCGAGGGGGGTCTCGGGGTCGGGTTCCCGCTTCCACACTCCGATGAGGCCGAGCGGGTCGGCCTTCAGCAGCGACGCCGCACCGTAGAGGCTCGCGGCGATCACGCCGATGATGAACCACCAGTCGTAGAGGCTCTGCTCACCGGTCGGGTAGTACACCAGCACGAGGAACATCGACACGGCCACCATGCCGGCGAGGTGCACCCGCCGCCACGGGAACGCCGACAGGATCACGAAGCCCCAGGTCAGGTACCACGGCAACGTCGGGGGCGCGAAGATCGCCACCGCGAGCAGGGTGATGCCCATGCGCATGATGGCCTCCCGGCCACCGTGGCGGGCCTTCCACCACTGCCACACCATGACGGCGATGAGCGCGAGCCACGCCGCGCCGCGCGCCACGGTGACGAACGGGGACGAGGGCACGTCCACGACGAGGTTGACGAGGGTGTGCGCGATCTCGCCGAGTCCGGTCGGGAAGTTCAACCAGTTCGCGATGAGCTGCGGCGCCTGCAGGCCGGTGACCCAGCCCAGGTTGAACGAGCCGAGCGACACCCACGTCCCGAGGGTGAACACCGCGCCGAAGATCGCCAGGGACGGGGTGACGGCCTTGACGAAGCGGCGGAACAGGCTTTCCTCGTGCGGCAGGTGGTTGGCCCACACCCACACCAGGAACGGCAACGCCACCGCCGCGGTCGGCTTGATCAGCATGCCCACGGTGACGAGCACGATCGACAGGGCGTGCTTGCGTTCCAGCGCGGCCCACACGCCGATGGTGAGGAAGCCGAGCATGAGCAGGTCGTTGTGCGGGCCGCCGACGAGGTGGATGACCATCATCGGGCTGGCCACGGTCAACCACATGGTCACCGGCAGTCGACCACCGAGGTGGCGCACGAGCTTCGGCAGCGACCACAGCAGACCGGCCAGGCCGACCAGCATGATCACGCGCGTGAGGATGACCCCGGCGATGATGTTGTTGCCGGTGAGGGCGACGGTGTGTTCGGCCACCATCAGATACAGCGGCCCATACGGCGCCGGGGTGGTCTGCCACAACCAGTGCACGTTCTGCACGACGTCCGGCAGGACGTCGAGCGCGGCGGGACCGTAGTCGTACGGGTCCAGACCGTGCAGCAGCTGGGCGCCCTGCCCGAGGTAGGAGAACACGTCGCGGGTGAACAGCGGCGGCGCGATCAGCAGCGGCGCCATCCACGCGAACGCGGCGACGAGGATCGGCCTGGTGCCGATCCGGCCGGCGAGCGCGTAGCGCCCCAACCGGACCCAGGCCCACACGACGAGCCCGAATCCGACGTACAACACTGCGGTCGACAGGGCGTGCCCGTGGCCGTACCGCATCCACGACAGGGGTCCGGTGCCGATGACGGGGTCACGGACGAGGATGCCTCCTGCGCCCAGTGACGCGAGCATCAGCACCACGCTGCCGATGACACCCATCGTGATGGTGCGGTACGGGAACGGTGACGTCTCCCCGGCACGGGGGTCCCGTGCTCCTGCGGTCTCCTCCGCGGGCGTCTCGGCGCTCGGCGCGGAATCGGTGGTGGTGGCCATACTGCGTTCTGAGGTTACACACCGCGACGGAATGCGCTCGTCGAAGGTGTCGGCAACGCCGCGAGCAGTGATCTGGTGTACTCGTGGCGTGGGTTGAGCAGCACGGTCTCCACCGGTCCCTGCTCGACGATACGGCCCTGACGCATCACCGCGACCCGGTCGGCGATGGCCCACGCCAGCCCGAGGTCGTGAGTGATCACCAGGGCGGCGAGACCGAGATCACGGCGCAGTCGCAGCAGCAGCGCGAGGATCTCGTTGCGCACCGTCGCGTCGAGCGAGGCCACCGGCTCGTCGGCGATCAGCACGCTCGGGTCGCACGCCACCGCCCCCGCGATCACCACACGTTGCCGCTGGCCACCGGACAGCTCGTGGGGCAATCGGGACAGGAAGCGTTCGGCGGGTCGGAGCTCGGCCGCCTCCAGCGCAGCGACGACGATGTCGCGTTCCTCGTCGCCTCGGCCGTGGATGCGGGGGCCTTCCGCGACCGCCTCGTACACGGTGTGCCGCGGGTTCAGGGCGCTGGTGGGGTCCTGCAGCACGAGCTGCACCCGCCGCCGGTAGGCACGCAGCCCCGACATGGACGTCGGCAGCAGGGCGCCGTCGAACAGCACCGACCCCGAGGTGGGTTTCTGCAGGCCGAGCAGGGTGCGCGCGAGAGTGGTCTTGCCGGAGCCGGACTGACCGACCAGGGCGACGATCTCCCCGGGGCGGACGCCGAGGTCGACCCCGTCGACGGCCCGCACCACCTGCCGGGCCCGATCACGGAACGTGACGACGAGGTCCCGGGCGGCCAGGATCTCACCGTCCGGGTCGCTGTCGCCGGCACCGGCTCCGCGGCCGATCACCGCGGTGTCACGGTCGGTGACCATGCGGGACTCGGGGTCTCCGATGCGGTGGATCGCGGCGGCCAGGGCCCGGGTGTGGTCGTGGCGGGGGTTGTCGAACACCTCGCCCGACGGGCCCTCCTCCACCACCTCACCCCGGTACATGACGGCGACCCGCTCGCAGGTCTGCGCCAGCACGCCCAGGTCGTGGCTGATCATGACGAGCCCGATGCCGCGCTGCGCGACGAGATCGCTCAGCAGCCGCAGCACCTGGTCCTGCACGACCACGTCCAACGCCGTGGTCGGCTCGTCGGCCACGATCAGCTTCGGCTCGCACGCCAACGCCATCGCGATCATGACGCGCTGTTTCTGGCCACCGGACAGCTCGTGCGGGTAGGCGTTCGCGCGTTCCGGCGGCAGGTCCACCTGGCGCAGCAGTTCCGCCACGCGGTCCTTCGTCGCCCCGTTGGCGGTGGTGTGCAGGCGGATCGGTTCGGCGATCTGTTCCCCGACGGTGCGCACCGGGTTCAGCGCGTGCATCGCGCCCTGGAACACGATCGACGCGGCCGACCACCGCACCGCGCGCAGCCGCCCCCACCGCATGGTGTTGACGTCCTCGCCGTCGAGGTGGACCTCGCCGGTCACGGTCGCCGTCTTCGGCAGCAGCCGCAGCACGCTCATCGCCACGGTGGACTTGCCGGACCCGGACTCGCCCGCGATGCCGAGGGTCTCCCCCGCCCGCAGGGTGAGGTTCACGTCGCGGACCGCGGGCACCTCGCCGCCCGCGGTGCGGTAGGTGACCCCGAGGCCTGTCAACCGGAGCAAGGGGGTCTCAGGCGTCTCCGGCGCCATCACTGTCCTCTCAACCTCGGATTGAGCACGGTCTCCAGAGCCCGGCCCACCAGCGTGAAGCACAACACGATCACCACGATCGCCAGTCCGGGCGGCAGCAGGTACCACCAGGCGCCCGCGCTGACCGACCCCGACGACAACGCCGTCTGCAACATCGAGCCCCACGACACCGCGCTCGGGTCGCCGAGGCCGAGGAACGACAGCGTGGATTCGGCGATGATGGAGTTGCCGACCACCAGTGTCGTGTTCGCCAGCACCAGCGGCAGCACCGCGGGCAGCACGTGACGGCCCAGGATGTGGCCGTGGCCGCCGCCGAGCGCGCGGGCGCGTTCGACGAACGGTCTGCTCTCGATCGTCAACGTCTGCGCGCGCACCAGCCGGGCCGTCGCGGGCCACGAGGTGACACCGACGGCGAGCACGATGGTGGCGATGCCCTGCGGCAGCACCGTGGACAGTGCGATCGCCAGCACCAGCGCGGGCAGCACGAGGAAGAAGTCGGTGAACCGCAGCAGCACGCTCGACACCCAGCCGCCGAAGTGGCCTGCCGCCAGACCGACGGTCGTGCCGATGACCACCGACAGGATCGTCGCGGCGAAGCCCACGAGCAGCGAGACCCGCGCGCCCCACAGCGTCAGCAGCAGCACCGAGCGGCCGTCGACGTCGGTGCCGAGCGGGAACTCCAGGCTCGGCGGTTGCAGCGGTGTCCCGGGGGCCGTGGTGACGTCGAGGTCGGCGGCGTCGGTGAACAGCGGCGCCGTCACCGCCAACAGCACGACGGCGGCGAGCACGCCCAGCCCGATCAGGCCGCCGCGTTGCCGTCGGAACTCGCTCCACACCGACGCCGCCGCCGCGCGCCGTCGCTGCCACACAGGAGAGGTCATGACTCACGCACCCTCGGGTCCAGCACCCGGTACAGCAACTCCGCCACCAGGTTCATCAGCAGCACCGACCCCGCCAGCACCACGAACACGCCCTGCAGCAGCGGCAGGTCGGGTCCCCGCAGCGCCTGGTAGGTCAGCAGACCGAGGCCCGGCCAGGAGAACACCGTTTCCACCGTGACCGTGCCCGACACGACCATGCCGAACTGGAGGAACACCAATGTGACGGTCGGCAGCAGTGCGTTGGGCACGGCGTGCCGGCGTCGCACGAGGTCGTCGCGCAAACCCTTCGCGCGCGCGGTCGTGAGGTAGTCGGCGCCCATCTCCTCCAGCAGCGACGAGCGCATGACGAGCATGTACTGGGCGTAGATCACCGCGAGCAGCGTCACGCACGGCAGCACCAGGTGGTGTGCCACGTCGAGGAACTGCGCGATCGGGTCATCGGGGACGACCGGGGAGCGCATGCCGCGGCTGGGGAACAGGCCCTGGGTGGCGATCAGCAGGAGCAGGCCGAGCCAGAACTGGGGCACCGACCACAGTGTCAACGCCACGCCGGTGTTGACGCGGTCGAACGTGCGGCCGCGGCGCCACGCCGCCCGCACGCCGAGCCACAGTCCGAGTGCCACGGCCAGGGCGGTGGCCGTGCCGACCAGCAGCACGGTCGGCCAGAACCGCTCCCCGATCATCTCCGAGACCGGCCGGTTGTACACGTAGGACGTGCCGAGGTCGAACCTCAGCAGCCCGGTCACGTAGTCCAGGAATTGTTCGGGGATCGACTTGTCCAGCCCCAGCCGTTCCCGCAGCGCGGCGAGCTGTTCGGGGCTGGTGGGCCGGTCGCGGGTCATCGTGGCCACCGGGTCGCCCGGAATCATCCGGAACAGCAGGAACCCGAGGACGACGACCAGCCAGAAACTCGCCAGCGCTCCCCCGACTTTGGCGGCCACGAACCGCACGGTCGCGGGAACGGTCTTCACACCGCCGCGCCGTTCCGAGCCCTGGGGACTCGGGTCCGGCGCGGCGTCGGTCGACGTCACCGTCACGGTCGACGTCACTCCCTGTCGTCGGCGGAGGAGCGGCGGCGGGCGACGACGGTGCCACCGATGGCCACCAGGACCAGCGCCCCGGCTCCGAGCGCGACCCACACGCCCGCCGACAGGCCGGAGTCGTCTCCGCCCGCGCCGGTCACGGGCTGGGCGCCGTAGAAGCCCCAGTAGCCGGTCTGCTCCATGATCTGGCCCTCACCCTTCGGCTGCTGCACGAAGCCGGTGAAGCGGTCCGACCGGTAGGCCTCCAGCACCATGTCGTAGCCGAGGACGTAGCTCGGGGCCATCTCGTAGTAGCGGGCCTGCGCCTTGCGGACGAGTTCCGACCGCTTCTTCGGGTCGAGCTCGGCGGCCTGCTGCGCGTAGAGCTTGTCGTAGGTCTCGTCGCAGAAGAACGCGTTGCTGCTGCTGCTTCCCGAGGCGGCGGGCAGGGCGGCGCAGGTCTGCTTGGCGAGGATGTAGTCCGGGTCCGGGTTCGTGCCCCAGCCCGAGAATGCGAGGTCGTAGTGGCCGGACGACGTGGTCTCGTCCACCTCGTTGTCCGACACCAGGTTCTTCGACACCGCGATGCCGATCTCCTTGAGCCAGGACACGATGTAGTCGCTCGCGCGCTGGGCGTAGTCCTCGCTGGCGCGGCCGGTGAGCCGGAATTCGAGGCGGTTGCCGTCGGGGTCGACCCGGATGCCGTCGGGGCCGCGTTCGTAGCCCGCCTCGTCGAGCATCGCGTTCGCGGCGTCGGGGTCGAAGTCGTAGCGGACGTCGTCGGTGGGCTGGTAGTGGAAGTCCTCGTAGATCGGTGGGACGAGCCCGCCGGGCAGTTCGCCGTAGCCGCCGAGCACCTTGTCGACCAGGACCTGCGGGTCGATCGCCGTGGCGATCGCGCGGCGCACCGTCACGTCCCGCAGCGCCGGGTGGCCGTCGCCGATGGCGTCGCCGTCGGCGTTCTGCGCGCCGGGGTTCATCAGCAGTTCGCGGTAGCGGCGGCCGGACGACTTGTTCGTCTCGATGCCGTCCTCACCCTGCAGGCTGTCGAACTGCGCCCGGGTGAGCCGGTTGATGAAGTCGACCTCGCCGTTGCGCAGCGCGTTGACGGCCGCGTCGGCGTTCTCGAACTTGATGAAGTGCAGCTCGTCATAGGCGGGGGCGCCACGCCAGTAGTTCTCGTTCGCGGTCATGCGCACGAGCTCGTTGGGGCGGTACTCGGCGATGAGGAACGGGCCGCTGCCCACGCCCACGACCTCGACGCTGTCGGTGACCGGGTCGTGCATGTCCTCGATGTCGGACCACACGTGTTCCGGCACGATCGGCACGTCCAGTGCCGTCATGCTGGCCTGCGGCTCCTTCGTCTCGATCACCAGCGTGTGCTCGTCGGCGGCGGTGACCTCGTCGAAGTTCTCGACGTAGCTGCCGTTGGCTTCCGCCGCCTTCGGGTCGGACATGATCTTGTTGAAGGTGAACGCGGCGTCCTCCGCCGTGACGGGTTCACCGTCCGACCAGGTCATGCCCTCGCGAATGTGGAACGTCCACGTGAGCTTGTCGTCCGACGCCTCCCAGGACTCGGCCACACCACCGGTGGGCGTGGCGTCCTCGGCCGACGGCAGAGTGAGGAACTCCCACGAGAACCGGCCGATCATCGCGCTCGACGAGAAACTCGCGGTGAACGGGTTCAGGTGGTCGATCTCCTGCACCAACGCCACCCGCAACACCTGGGGCGCGTCCTGCGCCGACGCCACGGGCACCAACGGCCCCACCATCGACAACGCCGCGGCCGCCGCGCCCATGGGCACGAGTCGACGCCGAACACGAGTCCAACTCACTGTGTACACCTCACTGGGATGCGAGAGAGGATGCCGGAGCGGAAAAGTAACCACTCCCCACACGACGCTGTCAACGATTTGCGCCCTCCGGTGTGCAACCTGTGACTTCACGGCTAGGTTGGACACCCGTGAGGATCATGATTTCCGCCGACATGGAAGGCGCCACCGGCGTGACCTGGACCGATGACGTGGTCCCGGGCACCGAACAGTGGCAGCGGTTCCGTCGGCTGTTCACCGGAGACGTCAACGCCGTCATCGCCGGACTCGCCGAGGGCGGCGCGACCGACATCCTCGTCAACGAGGCGCATTCCTCGCAGCGCAACGTGCTCCTGGAGGACCTCGACCCGCGCGCCCGCATGCTCACCGGGCGCCACAAGCCACTGTCGATGATGGAGGGAATCGACAGTGGCGTCGACGGCGTGGTCTTCCTCGGCTACCACGCCGGTGCCGGCTGCGACGGCGTGCTGTCCCACACCTATCTGCCCAACCAGATCACCGGGGTGTGGCTCGACGGCGTGCCCGCGAGCGAGGGCCGTCTCAACGCCGCGTTGGCCGCCGAGTACGGGGTGCCGGTGCTGCTGGTCAGCGGTGACGACAAGACCTGCGAGGACGCCCACGACTACGCGCCCGACGCCGCGACCGTCGCCGTCAAGCAGTGCGTCAGCCGCTACGCTGCCATCTGCCTTCCCCCGTCGCGCACCAGCGCCGACCTCACCGCTGCCGCGGAGGAAGGCATGCGCCTCGCCGGACGGGGCACCCCCCGTACGACGAGCCACCACATCGACGTCGAGTTCGACGCCAGCCACCTCGCGCAGGCGGCGGCCGTCATCCCGACCGTCGAGCAGACCGGTGTCCGCACCGTCGGGTTCGACGCGGACACCATGACCGACGCCATGAAAGCCTTCAAGATCGTCACCGCCATCGCCGACGGCGCCGTGCAAGGCAAGTACGGCTGAACCCGACACCACGACCGACAACACGAACGACCCGAGGGCGGTGTGACCCCCCATGACAGCCGACGTCGTCGACCTGTGCGCACAACTGGTCCGTTTCGACACCACCAACCACGGCGCGGGCGACGCCCGAGGCGAACGTGACGCCGCCGAATTCTGCGCCCGCACCCTCGCGGCCACGGGCGTCGAACCGACGATCCTCGAATCGGCGCCCCGACGCGCCAACGTCGTCGCCCGCGTCCCCGGCGACGACCCCGACCTGCCCGCCCTGCTCATCCAGGGACACCTGGACGTCGTGCCCGCCGACGCGAGCGAGTGGAGCGTCGACCCGTTCTCCGGCACCGTCGCCGACGGCTACGTGTGGGGGCGCGGCGCGGTCGACATGAAGGACTTCTGCGCCACCGTCCTGGCCGCGCTGAGCTCGCTGGCCGCCGCGGGCCGCCGCCCCCGCCGGGACATCGTGGTCGCGTTCGTCGCCGACGAGGAGGACCGCGGCGAGTACGGCGCCCACTGGCTCACCGCGAACCACGCCGACCTCTTCAGCGACTGCGCGGCCGCCATCAGCGAGTCCGGCGGCTACACCTACCACGTGCCCGCGGCCGACGGCCGCATGGTGCGCCTCTACCCCGTCGGCACCGCCGAGCGCGGCACCGCGCACCTCAAGCTCACCGCCCGCGGCCGCGCCGGGCACGGCTCCCGCCGCAACGACGCCAACGCCGTCACCCGCCTCGTCGGCGCCCTGCACGCGCTGGCCGCCCACACCTGGCCCGTGGTCCTCACGCCGACCGTGGAGGCGTTCCTCGAACGCACCGGCAAGGCCCTGGACGTCGAGATCGACCTCAACGACGTCGACGCCACGCTCGACCGGCTCGGCGCCGCCGCGCCGCTGGTGGAGTCCACCGTCCGCAACAGCGTCACCCCGACCGTGCTGTCCGCCGGGTACAAGGTCAACGTCATCCCGGGCGTGGCCGAGGCGCACGTGGACGGGCGGGTGCTGCCCGGCACCGAGGAGGCGTTGCTCGCCGAGATCGACGCGCTGATCGGGCCCGACGTGCAACGCGAGTTCCTCTCCCGCAGCCCGTCGGTGCAGGCTCCGGTCGACTCGCCCTGGTTCGACTCGATGGCCGACGCGTTGCGCTCGCAGGACCCCGACGCGGTCGTGGTGCCGTACTGCCTGGGCGGCGGCACCGACGCCAAGGCGTTCAGCGAACTCGGCATCGACTGTTACGGCTTCGCGCCCCTGTGGTTGCCGGAGGGTTTCGACTACCGCGCCATGGCTCACGGTGTGGACGAGCGCGTCCCGGTCGAGGGCCTGCGGTTCGGGGCGCGGGTGATGGAGCACTTGCTGCTCAACGCCTGACCGGCCCGTTCCGGGGTGATCATGCCAACAGTGCTCAATCGGTACAGGTGAGATGACGCACCCGAGCCGGAAGGCGAACGACCGATAACATCCCGGATACAAGCACTGGAACCGTCAGCAGGAGAACGTCATGACGCAGGCCCCTGTCAACGTCACCGTCACCGGCGCCGCCGGCCAGATCGGCTACGCGCTGCTGTTCCGCATCGCGTCCGGCCAGCTTCTCGGCCAGGACAAGCCGGTGCGGCTGCGGTTGCTGGAGATCCCGCAGGCGGTGAAGGCAGCCGAGGGCACCGCGCTCGAACTCGAAGACGGTGCCTTCCCGCTGCTGAAGGGCATCGACATCTTCGACGACCCGAAGCAGGCGTTCGAGGGCACCAACGTGGCCCTGCTCGTCGGCGCCCGTCCCCGCACCAAGGGCATGGAGCGCGGTGACCTCCTCGAGGCCAACGGCGGCATCTTCAAGCCGCAGGGCGAGGCGATCAACGCCGGCGCCGCCGACGACGTCAAGGTCCTGGTCGTCGGCAACCCCGCCAACACCAACGCGCTGATCGCCCAGGCGCACGCCCCCGACGTGCCCGCCGAGCGGTTCACCGCGATGACCCGCCTCGACCACAACCGCGCCGTCGCCCAGCTCGCCAAGAAGCTCGACGTCGCCGTCACCGACATCAAGAAGCTGACGATCTGGGGCAACCACTCCGCCACGCAGTACCCGGACCTCTTCAACGCCGAGGTCAAGGGCCAGAACGCGGCCGAGGCCGTCAACGACCAGCAGTGGCTGGAGAACGAGTTCATCCCGCGGGTCGCCAAGCGTGGCGCCGAGATCATCGAGGCGCGGGGCGCGTCCTCCGCCGCTTCGGCCGCCAACGCCGCCATCGACCACATCTACGACTGGGTCAACGGCACCCCGGAGGGTGACTGGGTGTCCATGGGTGTGCCGTCCGACGGCTCCTACGGCATCCCCGAGGGGCTGATCTCGTCGTTCCCGGTGGTCTGCAAGAACGGCTCCTACGAGATCGTGCAGGGCCTGGAGATCAACGAGTTTTCCCGTGCTCGCATCGACGCCTCGGTGGCCGAGCTCGCCGAGGAGCGCGACGCAGTCGCCAAGCTCGGCCTCATCTGAGACACGGGCTGTCCTTGTCGCCTGGTCGCGGTGTCCGCCGCGGCCAGGCGATTTTCTTTGTGGGGGTCGGCGCGGGTCTCCTCTTCCCGGACCGCGTGACGTGTGTTCTCGCCTCGTGAGCTGCGACCATGAGAGCGGGAAGACCTCGACCCTCCCGCCATGGTCATGGACGCGACGGCAGCGCAGGAGACGTTCACCGCCTACGGCCCCTCGCACGGGGCGATGCTCGTCGTGTTCGTGCTCGGCGCGCTGGTCCTCGTGCGGTTCGGCCGACGCCACCGCCACAGCCCGACGGAACGGCAGGTCACCCGCGTCTTCGGCGCGGTGCTGCTCGCGGCCGCCGTCATCGCGCTCGGCTACACCCTGACCGCCCGTGACCGGCCGCTCGTCGACACCCTGCCGCTGCACCTGTCGGACCTGGCCGGGTTCGTGGCCGCCGCCGCGCTGCTGACCCGCTCCCGCCGCGCCTTCGCCCTCACCTACTACTGGTGTCTGACGCTGTCCCCGCAGGCGTTGTTCTTCCCCGTCCTCGACGCACCGGACTTCCCCCACCACGAGTTCGTGGCGTTCTGGGGCCTGCATCTGCTCGTGGTGTGGGCAGCCGTCTACCTCACGTGGGGCCTCGGCCGACACCCCACCTGGCAGGACTGGCGCACCACCGTCACCATCACCGCGGCCTGGGCCGCCGTCGCGATGCTCGTCAACAGCGTCACCGGCACCAACTACGGCTACCTGAACCGCAAACCCGCCACCGGCTCGGTGCTCGACCTGCTCGGCCCGTGGCCGTGGTACGTGGTGGCCGAGGTCGCGCTGATCCTCACCGCGTGGGCGCTGCTGACCTGGCCGTGGACCCGACGCACCCGCCGACCGCGGCGCCGTGACAGCGTGGGCGGTCTGCCGACGACCTGACCGCCCACGCTGTCACGCTCACGCGCCGGTGAGTCCCCGCCGCTTCAGCAGCGGCTCGATCTCCGGGTCACGGCCCCGGAACGCGCGGAACGCGGCCATCGGGTCGGTGCTGCCGCCCCGCGACAGCAACTCGCGCCGGAAGTGGTCGCCGTTGGCGCGGGTGAGACCATCGTTCTCGCGGAACCACTCCACCGTGTCGGCGTCGAGCACCTCGCTCCAGATGTAGGAGTAGTAGCCCGCCGAATAGCCGTTGCAGAAGATGTGCGCGAAATACGTGCTCGCGTACCGCGGCGGCACCTCCGGCACCGCCACTCCGGCCTTCTCCAACGCCTGCGCCTGGAACGCCGCCACGTCGTCGACCGTGGTCTCGGCGTCCAGGGTGTGCCACGCCAGGTCCAGCAGCGACGCCGCCAGGTACTCGGTGGTCGAGAACCCTTCGCCGTAGGCGCGGGACTCCTGCAGCTTCTCCACCAGCCGCTGCGGCAACGGCTCACCCGTGCGGTAGTGGCGCGCGTAGTTCGCCAGCACCTCCGGCCACAACACCCACATCTCGTTGACCTGCGACGGGAACTCCACGAAGTCCCGCGGCACGTTGGTGCCCGCCGTCGTCGGGTAGCGGGTGTCCGACAGCAGCTCGTGCAACGCGTGCCCGAACTCGTGGAACGCGGTCTCGACCTCGTCGAAGGACAGCAGCGTCGGCTCACCCTCCGGCGGCTTGGTGATGTTGAGGTTGTTCACCACCACGGGCTTGCGGTCGAGCAGCCGCGACGGCACCCGGTAGGAGTTCATCCACGCGCCACCACGCTTCGACTCGCGCGCGTAGTAGTCGCCGAGGAACAACCCCAGCGGGCTGCCGTCGGCGTCGA
The DNA here is from genome assembly GCF_015910535.1 of Saccharomonospora sp. NB11. Lineage (GTDB taxonomy): Bacteria > Actinomycetota > Actinomycetes > Mycobacteriales > Pseudonocardiaceae > Saccharomonospora. Next base: position 35,627 of record NZ_JACBJG010000004.1, read on the forward strand.
ACACCTCGAACACCCGCACGTCCGGGTGGTAGGTCGGCAGGTCGTGCCGTTCGGTGAACGTCAACCCGTACAGCTTCGTCGCCGCGAAGAACACCCCGTCCCGCAACACCCGGTCGAGCTCGAAGTAGGGGCGCAGCTCGTCGGCGTCGACGTCGAACCGGCGGCGCCGCACCCGCTCGGCGTAGAACGCCCAGTCCCACGGCTCCAACGGATGGTTCTCGCCGGCGCGGGCGATCTCCTTGGTCAGCTCCGCCGCTTCGGCCCGCGCGTTCGACACGGCCACGGGCGCGAGCCGGTGCAGCAGGTCGATCGCCGCCTGCGCGGTGCCCGCCGTCTGGTCCTCGATCGCGTAGGCCGCGTGGTGCGGGTAGCCCAGCAACGCGGCCCGCTCGGCGCGCAGCCGCGCGATCCGCAGCAGCACGTCCTTGTTGTCGTGCTCGCCGCCGCGGTTGCCCCGCGCGACCGACGCGCGGAACAGCCGTTCCCGCACGTCGCGGTTCTCCAACGACGCCAGCAGCGGCTGCGCCGTCGGCAGTGACAGGCTGAGCAGGTACTTGCCGTCCTCGCCGCGTCGGGTGGCCGCGTCGGCGGCCGCCGCGATCGCCGCCTCCGACAACCCGGCCAGCTCCGCTCGGTCGGACACCAGCACGGCCAGGTCGTTGGTGTCGGCCAGCAGGTTGTCCTGGAACCGGGTCGCCAGCGTGGACAGTTCGGTGTTCAACTCCCGCAGCCGCGCCTTCTCCGCCTCCCCGAGCGCGGCACCGGCGCGCACGAAGTCCAGGTGGTAGCGCCGCAGCAACCACGCCGACTCGTCGTCGAGATCCAGCGACTCCCGGTCCTCGTACAGGCGCTCGATGCGTTCGAACAGCGCCGCGTCGAGGTGGATGGCGTCGGAGTGCGCGGCCAGTTTGGGTGCGATCTCGGCGTGTACGGCGCGCAGGGTGTCGTCGGTGTGGGAGGCGTTGAGGTTGAAGAACACCTCCGACACGCGGTCGAGCAGCTCACCGGAGCGTTCCAGCGCGACGATGGTGTTGTCGAACGTCGGTGGTTCCGGGTTGGTCGCGATGGCCTTCACCTCGGCGGCCTGCTCCGCCATGCCCGCCTCGAACGCGGGCAGGAAGTGCTCGCCCGAGATCCGGTCGAACGGCGGCAGCTCGTACGGCAGCTCGCTCGCCGTCAACAACGGATTGTCCACAGTCGTCACTCTCGATCCTTTCGTCCTGTCGACCCACCGACCACCGCGTCGGAGGACAACCCGCCCCGGCGCCGTCGTTTCGGTCGGGGCGGCACGATGCCGCTCACATCGCCACCGCAGTCGTTGATCCGCAGCACGAAGGGCCGGGTGTCGGTGTAGCGGATCACCGACACCGACGCCGGGTCGACCACGGTGCGCTGGAAGAGGTCGAGGTGCTGCCCCAGCGCGTCGGCCAGCACCGCTTTGATCACGTCGCCGTGGCTGCACGCCAACCACACCGCGTGGTCGCCGTGCTCGGCGGCGACGCGGGCGTCGTGCTCGCGCAGCGCGGTCACCGCCCGCCACTGCATGTGGGCGAGCCCTTCACCGCCGGGGAACACGGCCGCCGACGGCTGCGACTGCACCACCTTCCACAGCGGCTCCTTGGTCAGCTCCTTCAACGGTCTGCCGGACCAGTCGCCGTAGTCGACCTCGGACAGGCGGGAGTCCGTGCGCGGGGTGAGTCCGGTGGCCTCGACGAGCGGGGCCAGTGTCTGTCGGCACCGCAGCAGCGGGGAGGTCACCACGGCCGCCAGCGGCACGTCCGCGAGCCGCGTCACCAGGCGTTCGGCCTGGGCGCGGCCAATGTCGTCCAGCCCGACCCCGGCGGTGCGTCCGGCCAGCACACCTGCCGTGTTCGCCGTCGACCTGCCGTGCCGGAGCAGGATCACAGTTGCCACGACGCCACCCTACGGCCTCAGTGCGGTGCTTCCACGGCACCGGCCTCGACCGGGCCCGCGTCGGGGTCGAGCACACCGGTGAACACGAGCACCAGCACCAGCACACCCAGCGCGACCCGGTAGATCACGAACGGCACGAAGCTGTTCTTCTTGATATAGGACATCAGCCACGCGATGACGGCGTAGCCGACACCGAACGACACGATCGTGGCCAGCAGGGTCGGGCCGACCCCGGGCGCGTCGCCCTCACCGATGTCGGTGAGCTTGTACACCCCGGAGGCCAGCACCGCGGGCACGGCCAGCAGGAACGCGTACTCGGCGGCGTCGGCCCGCTTGTAGCCGAGCAACAACCCGCCGGTGATCGTGCCGCCCGACCGGGACACGCCGGGGATGAGGGCGAGGGCCTGCGCGAACCCGTAGGCGAGGCCGTGGGGCACGGTGAGCTGGTCGAGTTCCCGTTCCTTGCGGCCGAACCGGTCGGCGACCAGCAGCAGCAGACCGAACACGATGAGGGTGGTGGCCGTCAGCCGCAGATCGCGGAACACGCTTTCGATGCGGTCCTCGAACAGCAGCCCCAGCACCGCGATCGGCACCGAGCCGACGATGATGAGCCACCCCATCCGCGCGTCGGGATCGGAGCGGTACTCCCGCCGGGTCAGCGACAGGAACCAGCGGTGCAGGATCCGGCCGATCTTCCTGCTGAAGTACAGCAGCACCGCGAGTTCGGTGCCGATCTGCGTGACGGCCGTGAACGCGGCGCCCGGGTCGTCCCAGCCCGCGAACGCCGCCGTCAGGCGGATGTGCGCGCTGGAGGACACGGGCAGGAACTCGGTGAGTCCCTGCACCAGGCCCAGCACGAGCGCCTCGAACCAGCCCATCAGGCGACCCCCGCGCGATCAAGGGCCTCCAACGCGGTCCGCAGGGCCGCGGCCCCCTGCTCCGGGGCGACGAACGGGGACACGCTGAGCGTGGTCACCCCGGCCTCGGCGAACGCGGACATGCGGTCGGCGATCCGCTCGACCGGCCCCAACAGCGACGTGGCGTCGAGGAACTCCAACGGCACCGCCGCCATCGCGCCCGCGTAGTCCTTGGCCAGGTAGCGGTCCTGCACCTCGGCGGCGGCGTCGGCGTAGCCCATGCGCACCGCGAGCTGGTTGTAGAAGTTCTTCTCCCGGCTGCCCATGCCGCCCAGGTAGAGCGCCGCATAGGCGCGCACGGAGTCGGCGCACACGCGCCAGTCCTCACCCGGCACCAGCGGCACCGTGGGGGCGATGTCGAGGTCGGCGAGGGTGCGGCCCGCCTTCTGCGCGCCCGCGGTGAGGTGGTCGAGCTGCGTGGCGGCGTGCTCGGGCGAGAAGAACACCGGCAGCCAGCCGTCGGCGATCTCACCGGTGAGTTCCAGGTTCTTCGGTCCGATCGCGGCGAGATAGGTGGGAATGTAGTCGCGCACGGGGTGCACCGTCAGCGCCAGAGCCTTGCCGGGCCCGTCGGGCAGGGGAAGCCGGAAGTGCTTGCCGTCGTAGCGCACCTTTTCCCGACGCAACGCGGCCCGCACGATGTCGACGTACTCGCGAGTGCGGCCCAGCGGAGCGGTGAAACGCACCCCGTGCCAGCCCTCCGACACCTGCGGCCCCGACACACCGAGCCCCAACCGGAACCGGCCACCGGAGAGCGTGTCGAGCGTCGCGGCCGTCATGGCCGTGGTCGCCGGGGTGCGCGCGGGGATCTGCAGCACCGCGCTGCCGACGTCGATCGACGACGTCTGCGCGGCGATCCACGACAACACGGTCGGCGCGTCCGACCCGTAGGCCTCCGCGACCCACACCACGGAGTAGCCGAGCGCGTCGGCCTCCTTGGCCAGAGCCAGATTCGACGCGTCGTTACCCGCGCCCCAATACCCGAGGTTCAAGCCCAATCGCATGGACACCGACACTAACGGGCCGTGACGCGCCGCCGGAGCCGCCTTGGTCACGAACCCGGTCGGGCGACGGTTAGGCTCTTTCGCCATGGAAAGCCGTCAGCTCGGCACCTCCGGCCTGCGCGTGTCCCGGATAGGGCTCGGCACCTTGTCCTGGTCGAACAGCACCGACGCCGAGGACGCCGCCAATCAGCTCGCCGCGTTCGTCGACGCAGGCGGCACGCTCGTCGACACCGCCGACATCTACGGCGACGGTGAGGTCGAGCGGCTGCTGGGGTCGTTGCTGGGCAACCTGGTGCCCCGCGACCAGGTCGTGCTCGCCACGAAGGCCGTGGCGCGCCGCGCCGACGGGCCGTTCGGTGGGGGCGCGTCGCGCGGCGCGTTGCTGGCGGCGCTGGACGGGTCGCTGCGTCGTCTCGGGGTCGACCACATCGACCTGTGGCAGTTGCACGCGTGGGATGCCGCCGTGCCCATCGACGAGACACTCTCGGCCCTGGAGTACGCGTTGCGCAGCGGCAAGGTCCGCTACGTCGGGGTGTGCAACTACACGGGCTGGCAGCTCGCGACCGCCGCGGCCTCGCTGGCCGAGGGGCGCATCGTGTCGATCCAGTCGGAGTACTCGCTGCTGGAACGCGGCATCGAACGTGAGGTGGTGCCCGCCGCCGCCCACCACGGGATCGGGGTGTTGCCGTGGGCGCCGCTCGGTCGCGGCGTGCTCACCGGCAAGTACCGCACGGGCACCCCGGCCGATTCCCGAGGCGCGTCCACCGCCTACGCCGGCTACGTCGAACAGCACCGCACCGAACGGGCGGCGCGCATCGTGGAGGCGGTCGTCACCGCCGCCGACGGGCTCGGGGTGTCACCGCTGGCGGTCGCGCTGGCGTGGGTGCGGGACCGGCCCGGTGTGGTGGCCCCGCTCGTGGGGGCGCGGGACAAGAGCCAGCTCGCGGGCTCGTTGGCCGCCGAAAGTCTCACCCTACCCGCCGCGATCAAGGCCGCACTCGACGACGTCAGCGCGCTGGAATTCGGCTATCCGGAACGATGGCCGACATGACGACCCGCACGCACTCCTCCACTCTCGGCGCGGTGGCGCTCACGGCCGCGCTGGTGGCTTCGCTGTCGGCCTGCACCGGTGACGAGGAGGTGACCGACGAGCTGCAGGTGGTCGAGAACCCGACCGCCGCCACCGCGCAGCCCGCCCCGGAGACCACCACCGAACCGGCAGGCTCGGTGATCCCGGTGGACGGTGACGTCACCGCCCTGACGACGGTGGGTGACGTGCTCGCGGTCGCCGTCGCCGACCCGGCGCGGGTGCTGCTGTTCGAGCAGGACGCGCTCGACGGCGGCGACGCCGAGCCGACGGTGGTGGAGCTGCCCGGCCCCGTGGAGGACCTCACCGCGGCCGGGGACACGCTGCTGGCTCCCGTGCCGTCGCAGGACACGCTCGCCCGGATCACCGTCGACGGCGAGGTGACGTCGACCCCGGTGGCCGGGCAGCCCACCGGGGCGGCGGTCCACGACGGAGCCACGGTGCTGAGCCTGCGGGAACGCAAGGCCGTCGCGGTGCTCGACGGGGACCGGCTCGATCCCGTCATCGCGGGTGGCCTGAACAGCGCCGACGACGTCGTCGTGGTGGAGGGCCGCCCGGTGGTGCTCGACCGCCTGCGCAGCGCGGTGTTCGAGGTGGACGTCGCCGAGGGCGACATCGGCGCGGGCCTGCGCGCCGGGCAGGGCGCCACGCACGTGGTCGCCGACGACTACGGTCGGGTGTTCGTCTCCGACACCCGCAGCGGCGGCATTCTGGCGTTCTCCGTCGACCCGTTGTTGCTGCGGCAGCTCTACCCGGTTCCCGGGGGTGTCTACGCCCTGGCCTACGACTCCGAACGCGACGTGCTGTGGGCGACGTTGACCGCGACCAACGAGGTGGTCGGCTTCGACGTCCGCGGTGGAGAGCTGCAGGAGCGCTACCGCTACCCCACCGTTCGCCAACCCGATTCCGTTACCGTCGACTCAAGGACGTCCCGAGTCGTGGTGGGCTCGGCGAGCGGGGAAGGGGTCCAGGTGATTGCTCCATGACGAACGTCGAAGCGGTGGTCGACGGGGATTGGGAGTACCGCCGGGTGCAGTTGCCGCCCGGCGTCTCGCGGATCTCCGCGGCGGTGCAGCTGTCGATCCAGGCCGAGTTCTCGGGGTGGGAACTGTCGAACGTGCGACTGTTCTCCGACGGCACCCGCAAGGTGTTGCTGCGGCGTCGGCGGTCCCTCGCGTCGGGGCTGTTGCCCGGGCTGAGCATCTGAGCGTCACCGCGCGAGCACCCCGCGCCGCTGTGTCCTCCTCCCGTGGGTGGCGGAGGTGACAGCGTCTTGACACTACTCCGTTCGATCGAACTATTGTTCGAACAAGGGGAGTAGTTCGGGAGTGCACGTGAACCAACCAGCATCGTCACCGCCACCGAACTGGCCGTGGTGGCAGCACGACGCGAGTTCGACACCCACCCGGCCGGTGTGGACCCGGGTCGACGGAACACCCGAGGGTTTCCGTCCCGTCGACCCGCCCCGCTGGGTGTGGGTGGACCTCCGCGCCGCGCTGCGCAAGGACGCGTTCACCTTCACCGACGACAACCCGGCCGGACTCCAGTACCGCTACGAGGCCAAAGGACTGCTGCGCGCGTGGATGCCGTCCGTGGACGGCGCCGCGCTCGCCCTCGTGACCTACCAACTCCTCACCGCCGACCTCGCGTGGCGGACGACGGTGACGTCGTTCGTCCCCGCGCACACCATTCGGTTCCGCTCGCGCACGGGCCGCGAATCCCGCTGAGGCCAGTCCGGGCGCACCCGATGGTCGGATGCGCCGCCCCTGACCGTCGGGGCCGTCCTCACCGCGACCCGTGACCGATGCGCAGCAGACCGTGCGGGTCCAGCTCACGCGCGATCCGCCGCAGCCGCGCATCGTCACCGGGATCGAACGCACCCGCCAGTTCCTCGTCGCTCAACGGCCGGAACGCGAACCCCAGCCGCCGCCCGAGCGCCACCTCGATGAACGGCGCCAACGTCGCATCGTGGTGTCGGCGCGCCACCCGCTCGTCGGTCTCCGACACCGGCGACAACACCGACACCAGGTAGGAACCGGACCGGTGCCCCACCGCACTGGGAACCCGCGGCGAACGCGCGAGCGCACCCCCGAGGTGCCGCACCCCGACCACAGTGAACACCGGCGCGTCCGGGCCCGCAGCGGCCGTCAACCCGGGCAACGCCTCAGGCGGGAGTTCCCGCACCACCAGGTTGTCGCCCCGGTACGGGTGCGGCTCCTCCGGCTCGTCGAAGATCGAACCCGACTCCGGGTAGGGCAGTTCGCCGAGGGTATCGGCGAGGACCGGCCCGATCTCCCGCAGCGGCCGCGTCACCGCGCGCCCCTCGTCGGCGGAACCGCAGTACGCGACACGCAGGTGAGCGACCGAGCGGCCCCGCAACGGCTCCGGCACCCCGGCGACATCCGGGTAAGTCAACACGGTCGCGGCGGAGGTCAGGTCGTCGTCCACCTCCCCGGTCCAGCTCCCCCACACCTCCAGCACGTCGGAGACCTGAGCGACGTCGAACAGCAGACTGCCCCCGAACAGCCGGGTCACGCACACCAGCTCGATCTCCATGCCCGTGACCACCCCGACGCGGCCACCTCCGCCGCGCAACGCCCAGAACAGCTCGGGCTCGGAGTGTTCGCTGACGTGCCGCAGCCGCCCGTCCGGAGTGACGACGTCGAACCGGTGCACGTGGTCGGAGGTGAACCCATGGCGGCGGGCCAGCAACCCCACCCCGCCCGTCACCGTGTACGCGACGGCTCCCAGGTCGGGGAAGCTACCGGAGAGCGGCGCGAGGCCGTGCGGCGCAGCAGCGTCGATGACCTCCCGCCACGTCGCCCCCGCCTCCACCCACGCGACGCGGCGGACAGGGTCGACCCGCACGCCGTTCATCCGACGCGTCGTGATCAGCATCCCCTCGATCGGTGTCGTGTGGCCGTGCCCGGTGGCCTGCACAGTCCACGGCATCCGACGCGCGACCGCGAAACCCACCGCCTCACGCACATCGTCAGTGGAGGTCGCGGCCACGACCACGGCCGGGCGGTGCGCCTCCCACCGCTGGAAACCCGTGCGCTCGACGTCGTAGCCGTCCGCGTCGGCGGTCAACACCCGCCCTCGGACCCGGCTCGACAGCTCAGCCACAAAAGAAGTCGTGTCGGTCATGGCCCCCACGCTAGAAGCCGTTGCGGACACGGACTGTCCTCGACGACCACGAGAATGAAAGCAGGTGAGGAGGTATTGGCGATGCGGGAGAACATGCCGTCGCGGCTGCTGCGGCTGCTGTCGCTGCTACAGACCCGACGCGAATGGTCAGGCGCCGACCTCGCCGACCGGCTCGGCGTCACCGTGCGCACCGTGCGCCGCGACATCGACCGGCTCCGCGCACTGGACTACCCCGTGCACAGCTCCCCCGGCACCGCGGGCGGCTACCGGTTGACCGCCGGCGCGACACTGCCCCCGCTGCTGCTGGACGACGACGAGGTCGTCGCGGTGGCGCTCGGACTGGTGGCGGCCGCCGCGGCCGGGACCACGGGAGTCACCGGAGTCACCGACAGCGCCGTGCGCGCCCTGGCCAAGCTCGAACGCGGGCTGCCCACCCGACTCCGGTCACGACTCGCCGCGATCGGCCGCACCAGCGTGGCGTGGTCCCCCGCCCCCGCCGACGTCCCCGGCGTGGACCCCACGGTGCTCGCCGTGCTCGCCTCCTGCTGCCACGACCAGGAGATCGTGACCTTCGACTACGTCGGCCGCGACGGCCACACCAGCACCCGCCGCGTGGAACCGCACCACCTCGTCACCGTGCGAGGACACTGGTACCTCGTCGCCCACGACCTCGACCGCCACGACTGGCGCTCGTTCCGCGTCGACCGCCTCACCGAACCCACGTCCACGCGCCGCCGCTTCACCGCACGCACCCTGCCCGCGCCCGACCCCGCGACCCACGTGGCACGCTCCTTCGCCGCCGCGCGCTACCGACACCGGGCGACGTTGACGGTGTCACTGCCCGCCGACGAGGTCCGCCGCCGCCTGTTCACGACCGTGCCCGGACAGATCAACCCCGTCGACGCCACGACGTGCACGGTGCACCTCACCGCGGAATCACCCGAACTGGTCGCCGTCTACGCGGCGATGATCACGGCCCTCGACGCCGACGTCACGATCACCGACACCACCGACGACGTCGCGCGCCGCCTCCGCACCGCCCGCGACCGCTGGTGACGGCTCAGCGGAACCGCTCCGGGTCCCCGGCGCCTTCCCGCACGACCTCCGGCGCGCCCTCGGAGAAGTCGACCACCGTGGTGGGCTCCACCCCGCAGTCGTCGGAGTCGAGCACCACGTCCACCGCCGCGTCGAGGCGTTCCTTGATCTCCCACCCCTGCGTCAACGGGTCCTCCTCGCCCGGCAGCAGCAGCGTGCTCGACACGATCGGCTCACCGAGCTCCGCCACCAGCGCCTGCGCAACCGCGTGATCGGGAATGCGCACCCCGACGGTCTTCTTCTTCGGGTGCGCCAACTGGCGGGGCACTTCCTTCGTCGCGGGCAGGATGAACGTGTACCGGCCCGGCACGGCCGACTTGATGGCCCGAAACGCCGTGTTGTCGAGGTGGACGAACTGCGCGAGCTGCGCGAAATCACGGCAGACCAACGTGAAGTGATGCCGCTGATCCAGCTTGCGGATGTCGCGGATCCGTTCCATCCCCTCCTTGTTGCCCAGTACGCAACCAAGCGCGAAACAGGAGTCGGTGGGATAGACCACCACACCGCCCGACCGCAAGGTGCGCACTGTCTGCGCGATCGCCCGCGGCTGCGGATTCACCGGATGCACGTCCACATACCTCGCCACGGCCCCAGGCTAGGGGCTCCCGGCAGGAAAGGCCACCGACCGAGGCCCCACCGGCGACGACCGTGTAGTTCGGACGACCCCACGGTCGACATGATCCCCACCCCGACCTCACGAACCCCGGTCACTGGCAGAATGTGGCCACATGACCGAACAACCCCAACGCCCTCAGGTCGACCTGTCCCCACGACGACTGCTGTCGGTGGCGTTCATGACGGTCCTGGCGATCGCGGTGTTCGTGTTCGCTCTGGTGGCCACCGAACCCAACGGGTGGATGTGGTTCTTCGGCATCCTGATGCTCGGCTCCGCGCTCGCGTTCTGGGTGGCCTACGCCCTCTACCTGTGGAAGCGCCGCAACACCCGACAGTGACGACCCGCCCCGGTGTGCTCGGCCCCACCGCACGCGGCCGAGCACACCCACGGGTCACGAACGCCGCTCGGCCTGCACCAACGCCCGCTCGGTGAGCACGCGCGCGAGATGCTCCCGGTACTCGGCCGTCGCGTGCGGTTCGTCGGCCGGGCTCGTCCCCTCGGCCGCCAACGCCGCCGCCTCCGGCACCGACGCGCCGTCGGCGAGCGCCCGTTCCGTCGCCTCGGCCCGCACAGGCGTGCCCGCCATGTTGATCAGAGCGACCTGGCGGCCCGACACGGCAACCCCCACGACGGCCCAGTCGATGGCGCGCCGCGTGAACTTCTCGAAACCCCACCCGGCCTCGCTGCGGGGCACCCGGATCTCGGTGAGCACCTCGTCGGCCTCCAGCGCCGTGGTGAACGGGCCGAGGAAGAAGTCCTTCGCCGCAACCGTGCGGTCACCGTCACGGCCCCGCACCACGAACGACGCGTCCGCGGCCAGCAGCGCGGCGGGCAGGTCGGCGGCCGCGTCACCGTGGGCGACGGAACCACCGATCGTGCCCCGATGCCGCACCTGCGGGTCACCCACCACACCGGACACGTGCGCCAGCAGCGGCGCGTGTTCGACGAGCACCGGGTCCCGCTCCAGATCGCAGTAGCGGGTCATCGCCCCGATCGCCACCGTGTCACCGTCGAGCCGCACGTACGACAGCTCGCCCAACCCGGCGATGTCCACCACGACCTCCGGCGCCGCCAGCCGCAGCTTCATCAGCGGCAGCAACGAATGCCCGCCCGCCAACAGCTTCGCCTCGTCACCGTGCTCGGCCAACACCGCGAGCGCGTCGTCCACCGAACTCGCCCGGTGGTACCGCAGAGACGCCGGAATCACTTCTCGACCTCCTGACCGGACGCGTCGATCACCGCGTTGACGATGTTCTGGTAACCGGTGCACCGGCAGAGGTTGCCCTCCAACCCCTCCCGCACCTGCTCCCGCGTGGGCTTCGGGTTCTCCTCCAGCAGCGACGCCGCAGCCATGATCATGCCCGGCGTGCAGAACCCGCACTGGAGACCGTGTTGCCGGGAGAACGACTCCTGCAACGGATGCCGCGCACCGTCGTCCCCGGTCAACCCCTCCAGCGTCGTCACCGCGTGACCGTCGGCCTGCGCCGCCAGCACCGTGCACGCCTTCACCGAACGACCGTCGAGCAACACCGTGCATGCCCCGCACGACGTGGTGTCACACCCGACGTTGGTGGCCGTGAGCCCGGCGACGTCCCGCACGAAGTGCACGAGCAGGGTCCGGTCCTCGACCTCCTCGGTGACCGTCTTTCCGTTGATCTCGATCGTGACGCGCAACGCTGTCAGTCCGCCTTCCCTGCTTGCGTCCTTGCCTGGCGAATCGCTTCCCACACCCGCAACGGGGTCGTCGGCATGTCGACGTGGGTGACCCCGAGGTGCGCCAACGCGTCCACCACCGCGTTGTGCACCGCCGGCGTCGACCCGATCGTCGCCGACTCACCGATACCCTTGACCCCGAGCGGGTTGCGGTCGGTGGGCGTGACCATCTCGACCAACTCGAAGTCGGGCAACTCGGCCGCCGTCGGGAACGAGTAGTCCGCGAACGTGGCCGTCGTGGGATTGCCGTCGGCGTCGTAGTGCATGACCTCCAACAACGCCTGCGCCGCACCCTGCGCGAGCCCACCGTGCCGCTGCCCGGTGAAGGTCACCGGGTTGAACACCGGGCCCGCGTCGTCCACCGCGACGATCCGCCGCAACGTCACCTTCCCGGTGAGCGTGTCGACCTCCACCACGGCCAGGTGCGCACCGAACGGGAACGTCGGCGCCACCTCGTCGGCCCACACGTCGGCGGACAACTCCCCGTGCCGCTCCGCCAACTGCGCCCACGTCACCGACCCCGCCGACGCCGCACCCCGCACCCGCCACTCTCCGGCGGACGTGTCCAGCTCCAAATCCTCGGGAGCGGCCTCCAACTCGTCGGCCGCCGACTGGCGCGCCTTCTCGATCACCGCGTCCGCGGCCTTGCGCACCGCCGTCCCGCCGTACTGCAACGACCGCGACCCCATCGTCCCCACACCCTTGGGAACCTCGTCGGTGTCGCCGTGCCGCACGGTGATCTTCTCCATCGGCACACCGAGCCGATCCGACAACAGCATCGCGAACGTCGTGTGGATGCCCTGACCGTGCGGCGACACCCCCGTGTAAGCGGTCACCGTGCCGTCCTGGCCGATCACCACCCGACCGCTGTCACCACGCCCGTCACCACCGGTGATCTCGACGTACGTGGACATGCCCAGCCCCAACGCGACCGGATCACCCGCCGCGCGCCGCCGAGCCTGCTCCTCCCGCAACTGCTCGTACCCCGCCGCGGCCAACACCTTCTCCAGCGCCGCGCCGTAGTCACCGCTGTCGTACGTCGCGCCCGTCGGCGTCGTGTGCGGGAACGCGTCCGGCGGAATCACGTTCTTGCGCCGCACCTCCGCCGGATCGAGCCCGATCTCCGCGGCGAACAGGTCGATCGCCCGCTCCACCGCCGCGGTCGCCTCCGGCCTGCCCGCACCGCGGTACGCGCCGATCGGGGTCGTGTTGGTCACCACCGCCCGGCTTCCCGCCTCCACACGCGGGAAGCGGTACACGCCCGACGCCATCATCTCCGTCAACGTCGGCAGATACAGCGTCCGCGGATACGCGCCCGCGTCCTGCACGACCTCCAACCGGAACGCCAGCACCGTCCCGTCCCGACGCCCACCGATCGTCACGGTGTTCCGCTGCGCGCGACCATGGGTCATCGCCGTCAAGTTCTCGTACCGGGTCTCCGACCAGCGCACCGGACGGCCACTCCGCCGCGCCGCCCACGCCAGCACCACCGCCTCGGGGTCCGAGCCGATCTTCGCCCCGAAACCACCACCGACGTCCGGCGTGACGATCCGCACCCGGGACGACTCGACACCCAGTCCCTTCGCGACCGCCGACCGCGCCAGGTGCGCGTTCTGCGTGGACAACCACACGGTCAGGCGACCGTCCTCACCCCACGCGCACGCCGCGCCCCGCGCCTCCAACGGTGCCGGAGCCACCCGCTGGTTCTCGATGGTCCGGGTGACGACCACCTCGCAGTCGTCGAACGTGTCCTCGGCGAAGTCACCACCATGGGTCTGCACCACGTTCGTACCCAGCTCCGGGTGCAGCACCACCTCGTCGGTCGCCGCCGCGTCGACGTCCGCGACCGCATCGAGCGGCTCGTAGTCCACATCGACCAGTTCGGCGGCGTCCGCGAGCTGATAACGGTGCTCGGCGAGGATCACCGCCACCGGCTCCCCGACGTAACGGACCACCCCGTCGGCCAACCACGGCTGCGCCACCGGCCCCGCACGACCGGGCTCCAGATCAAGATCAGCGGCCGTGTACACGGCGACCACACCGGGCGACGCCTCCGCCTCCGAGGTGTCGATCGAGGTGACTGTCGCGTGCGCGATCGGACTCCGCACGAACGTGGCGTGGACGGCGCCGGTGAGCGCGTCCTCGCGAAGGTCGTCGATGTAGGTGCCGCCCGTCGTGATGAGTTTCTCGTCCTCGACGCGGACCACCCTGGTTCCGACGATGCTCACAAAAATGCCTCCCACTACGACTCCGGCGACGATCATGCCGAAGAAGCACCGGGCAAGCCAAGAACATGTTGACAAGTCACATTGAATTTCGCGGATGACACCAATTCGCCGGATCAGGCGAACGCGACCTCCGCGAACCGGTCATGCAACCGCCACACCGCTTCCCGCTGCCGCTCCGCCCGCGCGCCGAGCTCCTCCAACTCCTCCGGATCGAGCCGACCGTCGCGATCGGCCCGGAGGAGCAAACTGCGCCACAACCCCACCTTGCCCGTCACCTGCATCGCGATCAGCTCCAGCTCCAACACCGGACTCGACGGAGACGGCGCCACCACCCGACCGTTCAACTTCAACCGACCCAGCTTTTCCACCACCCACGCCGCCGTGGCTTTGTAGGCCCGAACCGGAACCTCCACATCGGCCATCACACGCCGCAACGTCCGCAAATCGTCGGCGAGTTCGTCGGCCACCGCGGACAGTTCCGCCGCATGCGCCGACGAACGTTGTCCCGACGCCAACCGCCGCGCGATTTCCGCCCCACCGACCGCGGCCGCGTGGTGATCGTTGAGATAGGTCACGAAAACGAGATCATCCGAGCCGAGCATGGCCGCCGAGTACCCACCAGACCCGATCCGACACCCCACGCCTCACTCCCGGTACAGGCTCGCGTGCAGCGACCGCATCACCCGCCCGTAACCACCACCGAGGAACCGACCCGACCGCGCCAACGCCGCCTTCGCCGCATTCGCCCCCGGCCCACCATGAACCGCACCACCGGGATGCGCCGACGCCCCCGCCAGGAACAACCGATCCACCGGCGTGTCCGACCGCGCCAACCCCGGCACCGGACGGAACACCAACTGCTGGTGCAACGCCGCCGTCCCCGCGTTGATCGCCCCACCCACCAGACTCGGCTCCCGCTCCTGCAAATCGGCCGGACCCATCACGTGCCGCCGCCGGATCAACCCCCGAAACCCCGGCGCGTGCCGCTCCACCACGGCCTCCACCAGGTCCACGAACCGCCCCAACCGGTCGGCGTCCCACTCCACCCCCTGAGGCACGTGCGTGTACGCCCACGCGACCTCCGTACCCGCGGGCGACCGCGACGGATCACTCGTCGTCATCTGCCCCAACACCAGCATCGGCTCCGTCGGCACCCGACCCGTCGACAACTCCGCGCTGTACCGGATCAAACCGTCCAGATCGTTGTCCAGATGCACCGTGCCCGCCCGCGACACCACCGGATTACTCCACGGGATCGGCCCCGACAACGCCCAATCCACCTTCACCGTCGAGTCGTCCCAATGGAACCGCTCCAGATCGGACACCAACCGCGACGGCAACTGCTCCTCCCCGACCAACTCCCGATACAGCACCGGCGCGGGCACGTCCGCCAGCACCGCCTGACGCGCCCGCACCACCCCGCCGTGCGCGTCCCGAACCCCCAGCGCCCGCCCACCGGCCACCAGCACCCGCGTCACCGGACGCGAACACTCGATCCGACCACCCCGCGTCCGCAACCGCGTGGCCAACGCCTCCGCCAGCGCACCCGCACCACCCTCCGGCACCGGGAACCCGACGTCCTGCCCGAGCATCCCCAGCAACCACCCGAACACCGAACTCCCCGTCGCGGTCGGCCCCAGGTCGGTGTGCAGCGCGTTGCCCGCCAGTAACAACCGAGCACCCTCACCGTGGAAATGCTCCCGCCCGAACACGCTCACCGGAGTCGCCATCATCCGCACGAACCGCAACCCGTCCGCGACCCCCAACACCCGCGCCAACCGCGCCGCCGCCCGCACCGGAGGAAACGGCGTGAACAGCAGCTCCAGGAACGGCTCCTTCACCCGCAACCACTCGGCGAGCTGCTCCCGCCACACGTCGCCGTCCCGCACGTCGAACGACGACACCGACTCCACCGTCTCCGCCACGTCCCGCGACAACACCACGGCCCGATCGTCCGGGAACACGTGCGCCAACACCGCCGGAGCGTGACACCACCGCAACCCGTACTGCTCCAGGTCCAGACCACGCATCACCGGCGACGCCACCGACATCGGATAGAACGCGCTGAACACGTCGTGCCGGAAACCCGGCTCCGTCAACTCCGCCGTCCGCACCGCACCCCCGACGAACGGCGTGGCCTCCACCACCAACACGTCCCACCCCGCGTCGGCCAGCAGATTCGCGGCCACCAGCCCGTTCTGCCCCGCCCCCACGACCACCGCGTCGACCGTGTCGTCCACACCGCGCCCCGACCCCGCAACCGTCACGGCCTCTGGCGTACCCATCGGCCCGGACCCTACACGCGCACCCGACCCCACCTCGGCGTTTCCACCACTCAGCCGTCCCGACGAGGACCGCGATGCACCACGATGTCCTCCAACCGCGCCAACGCCTCGTCGTTCCGCGGCTTCAAAAACAACGCCTGCACCACCGACGGCAACAACCTCGCAGGCCCGTCCGTCGCCTCCTCCGACATCGTGACCCGCGTACTCGACTCCCCCACCGGCTCCAACTCGACCCGCACCCGCGCCCGCCCCAACACCCACAACCGCGCGTCCAACTCGATCACCCGCCCCGGCTCCACCTCCGTCACCGTCGACACGTCCGGCACCTGCACCGGCCACGCCCCCGCCTTGTGATGAATCCGGCTGCCCTCGGCAGGCCACGACTCGTCGACGTCCCGAATGTGCGCGTTGCCGACCACCCAACCCGCGTAACTCCACCCGTCCGCCAACACCGCGAACACCCGCTCCGGCCCCGCGGGCATCACCCGACTCGTCTCGATCATCCGACCCACCTCCACGGAAAGCGCAGTACCCGCACCACGACCTCTTGACTCCCCGTGACCCGGATCACGACCCCGCCCTGTCACACCCCAGCCGCGCCCCTCGTCACCGCAACGACAACCACCATCGACCGAAGGGGGAACCATGAGCACCAGGATCGTCGTGATCGGCGCGGGCTACGCCGGCCTGCTCGCCGCACTCAAACTCACCCGACGCCGCGACACCGACGTCGTCCTCCTCAACGACTCCGACCGCTTCGTCGAACGCGTCCGCCTGCACGAACACGCCACCGGACGACCACCGCGAGACCTCCCCCTCGCCGACCTCGTCGCCGGAACCGACCTCACCCTCGTCACCGACACCGCCACCGCGTTCGACGACACCGCCGTCCACACCGCCTCCGGCGACCACCACCACTACGACTTGCTCGTCCTCGCCACCGGCAGCACCCACGACGACGCCGGCGTCCCCGGCGTCCGCGACCACACCCACTCCGTCGCCGACTCCACCTCGGCACACCGCCTCCACCAACGGCTCCGCGCCCTACCCGACCACGCCACCGTCACCGTCGTCGGCGGCGGCCTCACCGGCATCGAAACCGCCGCCGAGATCGCCGAAACTTTCCCCCGCCTCACCGTCCGCCTCGTCACCGACGACACGCTCGGCCCCTGCCTCTCTCCCCGAGGCCGCCACCACATCCGCACCACCCTCACCGCACTCGGCGTCGACATCACCGAGCACCACCCCGTCACCCGGGTCGACGAGCACGGCCTCCACCTCACCGACGACACCCGACTGGACAGCGACGTCGTGGTCTGGGCGACCGGCTTCCGCGCCTACCCACTCGCCGCCCGCAGCGGCCTCACCGTCGACCATCTCGACCGCGTCGTCGTCGACCCGACCCTCCAATCGGTCTCACACCCCCGCGTGCACGCCATCGGCGACGCCGCAGCCCTGCGCACCCGCGACGGACTCACCCTCCGCATGGCCTGCGCCACCGGACTACCCTCCGGCGCCCACCTCGCCGACGTCATCGGCGCCCGACTCGACGGACGCCCACCCCGCCCCCTGCGCTTCCGCTACCTCAACCAGTGCATCAGCCTCGGCCGCTACGACGCGCTCGTCCAGTTCGTCCACCGCGACGACACCCCCACCCGCGCCGTCCTCACCGGCCGACTCGCCGCCCTCTACAAGGAACTCATCGTGCGCGCCACGGTCCTCGTCGAACGCCACCCCGCGTTCGCCGCGATGCTGGGGTGATCCGCGCTGCACCCGGTTCACCACCCCCGACGAGCGCCGTAGAGTGTGGCACCTGCCGTCGCGACGTCGAAGGGAAACCATGAGCACCCGACGCGGTCCGGTAGCGACACTCGCCGACTTCGCCGGCCGCTGGTTCGCGGTCCTGGTCCTGATCGGCGGTCTGATCGGGCTCGCACTGCCCGACCAGACCGCCGGCCTCGCCGACGCCGTCCCCGTGCTGCTCGGCATCATCATGTTCGGCATGGGCCTCACCCTGCGGCTGCGCGACTTCGCGCTCGTCCTGCGCCGCCCGTGGGCCGTCCTCCTCGGCCTGTGCGCCCAGTTCGTCATCATGCCGCTGCTCGCCATCACCGTGAGCTGGATCTTCGGCCTCACCGGTCTGCTCCTGGTCGGCATGGTGCTCGTCGGCGCCGCCCCCGGAGGCACCGCCTCCAACGTCATCGTCTACCTCGCCCGCGGCGACGTCGCCCTCTCGGTCACCCTCACCTCCGTCGCGACCCTGCTCGCCCCACTGCTCACCCCGCTGTGGGTGCTGTGGCTGGCAGGATCGGACCTCCCCGTGGGCTTCGGCGACCTGTTCACCTCGATCGTCCAGGTGGTCCTCGTTCCCGTCGTGGCGGGCGTCGTCGTCCGCGCGCTCGCGGGCCGTCTCGTGGAACGCGTGACGCCCTACCTTCCCCTGGTGTCGGTCACCGGCATCGTCGTCGTGGTCGCGGGCGTCGTCGGTGCCAACGCCGACGTCGTCGCCACCAGCGGACTCCTGCTCGTGGCGGCCGTGATCGTGCACAACGGGCTCGGCCTGCTGCTCGGCTACGTCACGGGCAAGGTCGCGCGCCTCGACGAAAGCGTCTGCCGGGCGCTGAGCGTGGAGGTCGGCATGCAGAACTCCGGGCTGTCCGCCAGCCTCGCGACCGCGCACTTCGCCCCGCTCGCGGCCCTGCCCGCCGCACTGTTCTCCGTCTGGCACAACGTGTCGGGTTCGGTGTTGGCGAGCTTCTGGGCGCGGCGACCCGCGACCGCGGAGCAGGAAGAGTCGACCCCCGCGTGAGCGGCGCTCACCGGTCGGAGGGCGCACCGTCCTCGTCGACGAACGGCGAGAACTCGAAACTCAGCTCCTCGTAGCGGACGCGCGTGCGCAGGATGCCCGCCGCGTCCTGCCGCCGCAGCCGATCCAGCGTGCGCGCCAGCTCCTCCACGGCACGCCCGGGATAGGCGTCGGTCTGGGCGAGCGTGCGATGCAGGTCGGAGACCTCCCACCCGTCCTTCGTCCCACTACCCGCGGGGACGGCGAGCGTGATGTCGAGCAGCCACCGCGACGGTTTGCCCGTCAGAGCGGGCGTCTGATGTGTCTGGACACCGGCGACGAAGTCGGCGCGAACCAGCCCGTCGGTGAGCGTCGCGACCCAGACGTTCTCCAGCCCCATGCCGTTGTCTACCCCGTCGGGAACGGGACGATACGTCGAAGGTCGGGCGACACCGTCCCTCAACGCCCTGGCGTATAGGCCGTTATACAGTTCACACGATCCGGTCAACCTCGCTCCGTGAGCACGCCGCACGCACCGTCACCGAAGTAGCCCAGCGCCGAGGCCGACCCGTCACCGCCGAAAGCCCGGATTGACCCCCGCCGCAGCGGGTACCACAGCCGAGATGAAGCTTCCACGACTCCTCCGCGACTCCGAATCCGTCGACCGCGTCGACCGCCCGGCGGAGGCACTCGCCCACCGTCTCCGCCGCGTCCTCGACGACAGCGCCCTGGACAGAGCACTGCGCGGCTCCTGGATCGGCCACCCCGCACACCCCCTCCTCGTCACCGTGCCCATCGGCGCGTGGGTGTGCTCCGCCGCGTTCGACGCCCTCGGCGACCACGCCGCCGCGCGCCGCCTCATCGCCATCGGCTCCCTCACCGCTCCGGCCGCAGCCGTCACCGGACTGGCGGAGTTCGCCCGACTGTCCACGGTGCAACGACGCGTCGGGCTCCTGCACTTGACGGCCGTCGCCGCAGCTCAGGCGTGTTACGTTACGTCGCACCGCTGCCGGTCCCGGGGCGCGCACAAGGCAGGAATGATCTGGAGCGCACTGGGGCTCGCCGCGGTCGCCACGGGCGGCGCGCTCGGCGGTCACCTGTCCTACGCCCTCGGAGCGGGCGTGTACGAGTGGCAGGAAGGCCCCGAGCACTGATCCCCGCGGACGTGATCCCGTACGACCACGCCGAGGAGGTCCGGGCATGGCGGTGACCCTCGTCCACGGAACGTCGTTCTGCGTCTGCGGCGACGACGGCGAGTTCAGCGGCGGAATCGCCGAGGGAACCTTCTACCAGGACACCCGCATCCTGTCCGGCTGGCAGCTCCGCATCGACGGCAAACCCGTCGAGCCCATCACCGTGCAGGTGCCCGAACCCTTCCACGCCCGGTTCGTCGGTCGCGCCCACTCCGGGGAAGGTGCGACCGAGAGCTCGCTGCTCGTCCGCCGCGAACGCTACGTCGGCGGCGGCATGCGCGAGGACCTCATCCTCCGCAACTACGGACGCACCGACGTCACCTGCACGGTCAGCGTCCGCGTGGCCGCCGACTTCGCCGACGTCTTCGAGGTCAAGGCGGGCCGCATCCGCGACAAGGGCCACCACGCGGTCGAGGTCACCGGCACCGGTCTGCACCTCACCCGGTACCTCGACTCCTCCAGTCGAGGCGTGCGCATCACCGGCCAGACCCTCGACGGCAGCACCGCCGAGTACTCCCGCGACCGCGTCACATTCCGCGTCGCCGTCCCCGCCGGACAGGAGTGGTACGCCTCCGTCACCGCGTTGCCCGTCGTCGACGGCACCCCCATCGTCCCCCTCTTCCCACGAGAGGAACCCGTCGAGCAGTCCCGGCCCGCCATCCTCGCGCGCCGCTGGCGCGAAGGAAGCCCGGTGCTGCGCTACTCCGACAACCGCGCCCTCGCGCACACCCTGCAACGCAGCCGCGAAGACCTCGGGGCCTTGCGCATCTTCAACCCCGACCACCCCGACGACGTCGCCATCGCCGCGGGCGCACCGTGGTTCATGGCCCTGTTCGGACGGGACTCCCTGCTCGCATCCCTCATGTCCCTGGCCATCGACCCGGCCCTGGCACTCGGCACCGTCCAGACCCTCGCCCACCACCAGGGCACCAGAGTCGACCCGGACAGCGAAGAGGAACCCGGCCGCATCCTCCACGAGGTCCGCTTCGGCGCCGACGCCTCCCTCGCCCTGGGCGGCAGCCACATCTACTTCGGCACCGCGGACGCCACTCCCCTGTTCGTCATGCTGCTCGGCGAACTCAGCCGCTGGGGCATCGGCCGCGACCGGGTCGAGGCACTGCTCGACAACGCCGACCGGGCGCTCGCCTGGATCGACACCTACGGCGACCGCGACGGCGACGGCTTCGTCGAGTACCACCGCGCCACCGACCGCGGTCTGGTCAACCAGGGCTGGAAGGACTCCTGGGACGGCGTCAACTTCGCCGACGGCACAATCGCCCACTCCCCCATCGCGCTGTGCGAGGTCCAGGGCTACGTCTACGCCGCGTTCGTGGCGAGGGCGGAACTCGCGGAGAGCACCGGGGACCACGACCGCAGCCGCTACTGGCACGAGCGCGCCGCCGCGTTCAAGAAACACTTCAACGAACGATTCTGGATACCCGAACTCGGTCGTTACGCACTCGGTCTCGACGCCGACAAACGCCCCATCGACTCCGTTGCGTCCAATATCGGTCACTGTCTGTGGACCGGAATCGTCGACGAATCCCGTGCCGCGTCCGTCGCCGATTCCCTGCTGTCCCCACAGATGTTCAACGGCTGGGGAATCCGCACCCTCGCCTCCGACATGGGCGCCTACAACCCGATGAGCTACCACAACGGCTCGGTGTGGCCGCACGACAACGCCCTCATCGTCGCCGGTCTCATGCGTTACGGCTTCGTCGAACACGCCCAACGCGTCGCCGTGGCCCTCTTCGACGCCGCCGCGGCATTCGACGGGCGACTTCCCGAGCTCATGTGCGGTTTCGACCGCAGCGAGTACGACTCCCCCGTGCCCTACCCCACCTCCTGCTCGCCGCAGGCGTGGGCGTCCGCCGCACCCGTGCACCTACTGCGCACGCTGCTGCGGT
Source organism: Saccharomonospora sp. NB11 (assembly GCF_015910535.1). Lineage (GTDB taxonomy): Bacteria > Actinomycetota > Actinomycetes > Mycobacteriales > Pseudonocardiaceae > Saccharomonospora. The sequence continues at coordinate 57,518 of NZ_JACBJG010000004.1, forward strand.
TCCAGCCCTCGCTTGTCCACCGCAAGCTCCGCGTTTCCCCTGCGTTACCGGAATCGTTCGGAGCGTTACTGATCGACGACGTCCCGCTCGGCGGGAGTCGCATTTCCATCGAGGCGAAGGGAACCGACGTCCGGATCGGGCATCTGCCGTCGGGGATCGAAATCGTTCATTAGGTCGAAGTACTTTCGACACCGTGCCGTTTGTCCCTTCTCCCCCAGGGAATTGGGGCCAACATGAGCCAACCCAGAATCGCCATGATCGCGCCCCCCTGGTTCGAACTGCCCCCGAGCGCCTACGGCGGCATCGAAGCCATGGCGGCCGATCTCATCGAACAGCTCTCCCTCCGCGGCGCGGACCTCACGCTCGTCGGCGTGGGACGCAACGGCACTCCCGCCGACTTCGTCCCCACCTACGACAAGCCCAACGAGGACCGACTCGGCCAGGTGCTGCCCGAGGTGACCCACGCGGCGGAACTGAGCGACATCATCGAGAAGATCGACCCCGACGTCGTCCACGACCACAGCCTCGCCGGACCTCTCATGGCCCGGGGCCGCCGGATGCCGACCGTGCTCACCGCGCACGGGCCCGTGAACGGCGAGATGGGCCGCTACTACCGCGGTCTCGGCGACAGCGTGCACCTCGTGGCCGTCTCCGACGCCCAACGGCGACTCGCCCCCGACCTCAACTGGGTCGGCACGGTGCACAACGCCGTGCGCGTCGACCGGTTCCCCTTCCAGGAGAAGAAGGAGGACTACGTCCTGTTCCTCGGCCGCGCCTGCGTCGAGAAGGGCATCCCGCAGGCCATCAGCGCCGCCCGCCGCGCGGGCGTCCACCTCAAGATCGCCGCGAAGTGCCGCGAACCCGAGGAGAAGGCGTACTTCGACCGCGAGATCGCACCACTGCTCGGGCCGGGGGTCGAGTGGCTCGGCGAGGCCGACCGCGCCCGCAAGGCCGAGCTGTTGAAGGGCGCCCGCTGCCTCGTCTTCCCCGTCTGCTGGGAGGAACCGTTCGGCATCGTCATGGTCGAGGCCATGGCGTGCGGCACCCCGGTGGTCGGCTTCCGTCGCGGTTCGGTGCCCGAGGTCGTGGCCCACGGCCGGACGGGCTTCGTGTGCGACGACGTCGAGGGCCTCGCCGACGCGATCGGCCGGGTCGACGAACTCTCCCCGCACGACTGCCGCCGGGAGGCCGAACTGCGATTCGACGTCGAGCTGATGGCCGACCGCTACGCCCGGATCTACGAATCCGTGCTCTGAGGCGCGTCCCCGGTCTCGTGGGCGACCCCCACCACCGGATACCGCAGCCAGGTGCCCATCAGGCCCTGCTGCTCCACACCGGGACGCGAGTAGTCGCACACCCCGTCGGGGAAGACCTCCCGCAGGCGCCGCCACTGCCGATCGGTGAACTCGACGGCGTAGTCCGCCGGGTCCACCGCCTTCAGCCGGCACTTGACGACGTCCGCTCGCACGCTCTCCCCCGCGACTTCGCGGGGGAAGGACGCCGACGGGTACCACTGTTCGCACTCACTCGCCGGATCGCGATCCAAGGGCTGCGCGACGAAGACCGGGTCCTCGTCGCGTGAGTAGCAGCCCTCCCGCAACGTCGCGGGCTTCGCGGCCGCGATCTCCTCCACGTCGAAGGGAGCCGAACCTGCCTGTCCCAACGTGGTCAACCAACGGTCCATCTCGACGACGGCACTCCGCAGCAACGGGCTCCGCGTGCTGAACCCGCCGTAGCGGTTGTCCTCCAGCAGGCTCACGTGGTTGGCCGCCGAACCGTTGGCCTCCCGCAGCCGCTCCCGGATCGAGAACGTGTGGTAGCGGACGTGGATGTCACCGTTCGGCAGGTCGTCGCTGTAGGCGCGGTAGTCGATGATCGGCACGGTGCCGAGCCCGCCTCCACCGTTGGTGAGCCGACCGGTCCGGTAGGCGATCCGAATGGCCTGCGGGTCGCCCTCCGTCCGTCGCGGCACGATGTTCGCGTCGTCGTCGAACCCGCCGACACGCGCGTTGAGATCGAGGAACTCGTCGACGGTGATGACGCCGTCGTTGAGCGCCTTCAGTCCGTACTGGACACCCACGTTGTCCAGCGGGCGGCGCGCGAACCCGGTCTCCGGGTCTCGCCCGTACACGTTCACCGCGTGGTCGTACACCCCGCAGCGCACCCCTCGAGGATTGGTCTCGGGGTGGTAGCGCTGCTCGACCGGCACCATGTCGCAGTACGCGGTCGGGGAGATCCGACGCGCGCCCACGGCGACGTTCGGCGCGGTCTCGTACCGCAGGAACCCCGTGACGGCCCGCTTCTGCTCCTCGGTCCAGTCGAGGTCGGAGCGCGTGAAGTACTCGTGCAGCAGCCACGCGTCGGTGATGAAGTTGACCGTGCCGAACCCGACCTCGGGGAAGGAGCAGCCCACCACGATGCCATCGAAGATGCCCGGGTAGTTGTCGACGATCTGGTGCGCCTGGTACGCCCCGCCCGAACACCCGAACCCGATGGTGTGCTCGATCGGGCCGTGGCGCTCGACGAAACGTTCCTTGACCATCATGGCCGTCTCCGCCGCCGTGACGTCGGCGCAGTTGGCCCCGTAGACGTTGAGCGACGAGGACATGACGCCGTAGCCGCGGCTGAGCATGAAGTCGTCCGTGACACCGCCGGTGGTGTCGCCCTGGCGATACCACCCGCGCGTGCAGCCGCCGCCGAGCGTGTAGATCGCCCGACCGTTCCAGCCCTCGGGCCTCGCCCCAGGCCCGGGTTCGGGTTCCCGCAGCGGGTCGTGCAGCACCGTCATCTGGTAGATGCCCCGGTTGAGCGTCCCCGTCTCCATGCGCACCACGTAGGGCACGCGCCGCCCGAGTGACGTGGTGGTCCAGGCGAGATCGTCGGGATACTCGGTGGTGCCCTCGGGCCACGGCGCGAACGCGTTGCCGGTGGTGCGGTAGAAGTGGTCGACCCTGGTCTCGATCGAGCAGTCCTCGTCGATCGGCTCGCCCAGCGTGCCGCCGAGGACGGGGAGCCGGAACGTCGTCGTCTCACAGACGAACGGTTGCTGGTGCGGCCCCGAGAACACCGGCCCGGTCGCCGGATGGTTGACGACCTGAAGTTCCGTGCGTGGTCGTCCTCGTCCCGGCACGGACGCCTGGACGACGTTGACTCCTTCGCGCAGCCCGGTGACGTGACCCGTGAGCGTGTGAGCCTGCGTGTCCGCGACGAACCGGTCGGTGACGTCGCGGCCGTTGAGGCGCACCGACACCACCGGCAGTGGCACCTCGCGCGACGCCTCGACCTGCAACAGCGCGTCCCCGGCGGTGACCATGTCCGCGCGACCGGACAGGACCCGCACCGTGAGCTCACCGCGTGGTGCCGCCTCACCTCCGAGCGGGTTCATGAGCATCACCAGGGTGGACACCGCGGCCACCAGCGCCACGGAGGCGGCTCTTCGCATCGCACCTCGCCTCATCGGCCCCTCCCCTGCCCGTGCGTCGACGTTGGCACTGTAATCGACCGAATTCTCTCCGTAATGATGCGTTCGGGCGCATCGGTCTGCCGCCAACAGGACTCACGAGCGCGACACCCCGCGATCGGTGGTCACCCTCGGGCGGGCCCGGCGCATGCGTCGGCGGCGGAGGCGGTCGAGCATGAGGACATGGCACCTCCGCCGCCCTGCTCTCCCATGCTCGCCGTGCCCGGCGACGTCCCGTCGGGCGACGACTGGGCCTACGAGTGGAAGTGGGACGGCGTCCGCGCGATCGTGGGTGTGGCGGGTGACGAGGTCCGGGTCCACTCCCGCAACCTGCGCGACGTCACGGCGAGCTATCCGGAACTGCACGCCCTCACCGGCCTCACCCGCCACCGCCTTCTCCTCGACGGGGAACTCGTCACCCTCGACGAGGCGGGCCGCCCCCACTTCGGGCTGCTCCAGTCCCGCATGCACGTCCACGCCCCCACCCCGCGCCTGCTGCGGGACGCGCCCGTGCACTACTACGTCTTCGACGTGCTCGTCGTCGACGACACCGACCTGCGCGAGCTGCCCTACCACCTGCGCCGCGAACGCCTCGCCGCGCTCGACCTCTCGGCACCGCCGACCGTGCGCACGCCGGAGTACTACACGCAGGTCTCCGGCGCGGAGCTGCTGAGCGTCGCCGCTGAACACGGGTTGGAGGGCGTGGTCTCCAAGCGACTCGACTCCACCTACCGGCCGGGGATGCGCTCCCGAAGCTGGATCAAGACTCCGTTGCGCGAGACCCAGGAAGTCGTGGTCGGCGGGTGGGCGACGGGCGAGGGACGTCGGGCCGACACGCTGGGCGCGCTGCTGCTCGGCGCCTACGACGCCGACAGCGACCTCGTGTACGTCGGCCACGTCGGCACCGGCTTCACCGACGCCGCGCTGGCGGACCTGCTCACCCGACTCCGACGGCACGAACGGCCGTCGAGTCCCTTCTCGACACCCGTGCCCCGTGAGTCCTCCCGGCACGCGCACTGGGTCGAACCCGTGTACGTGGGTGAGGTCGAGCACCGACAGTGGACCCGGGACGGCAGGTTACGGCATCCGTCGTGGCGGGGCCTGCGGCCGGACCGCGAGCCGAGCGAGGTCACGCTCCCGCGTTCCCACTGACGTTCGACGGTCGGATCGCCGCGTACAGCAGCATGTCCACGCGCCTGCCCCCGATCTCCTGGTGGCTGCGCAACAGACCTTCCCGCTCGTACCCCGCACGCTCGGCGGTGCGCACGGACGCGACGTTCCACGGTTCGATGTAGAGCTCCACCCGGGCGAGACCGGGCACCGTCCAGGCAAACCGGGTGAGCGCGACGAGCGCCTGCGCGGCCACCCCGCGGCCTCGGTGTCGGGGAGCGACGCTGTAGCCCGCGCTCGCACGGCCCGAGGCCGGTGCCGTGAAGTTCAGCCCCGCCGTGCCGAGCGCCTCGTCGGTGACGCGGTCGGCCACACAGAACGGATACCCGGCACCGGTTCGCAGTCGCTGACGCTGGCGTTGGAGGTAGGCGAGGGCGTCGTCCCGACTCGCGTGGGAGGGCAACGTCCCGATCGTCGGGACGTACGGATCGGTCGACAACTCCCGCAGCATGTCGACGTCACGGTCGTCGAACATCCGCAGGCGGACGTCGCCGAACATCGGCGCCGTCGACGGTGGAGTCAACGGTGGGGAGACCACGCCGCCAGTGTGCACCATGCCGAGCGTCGCCGACACCGGCCTGCCGACGGCGGTCGGCTCACGTGCCCACGGTCGTCCGTCCAAGCGGGACCGCGTCGCAGACCGAGTCCACGAACGCCGCCACCCGCGCGGGCTGCGCGGCCGGGCGGCCGAACGGAACCTGTTCGACGGACCGTCAGGCGGGGATGACGACCGCCTGACCGCTCACCCGAACTCTCGCGTCGTCCGGGGTCACGGTGACGTGCAGCTCGCTCGGCCGTCCCATGTCCTCGCCCTGCCGGACGAGGAAGGACGTCGGCTCCGGGACGAGACCGAGTGCCCGCAGGTAACCACCGAACGCCGCCGCGGCCGCACCGGTCGCGGCGTCCTCGACCACACCACCGACGGGGAATGGGTTCCTTGCGTGGTACGTGCCGTCCACTCCGGTGCAGAAGAGGTGCACGGTCGTCCAGTCCTGCTCCCGCATGAGGTCGGCGAGAGCGTCGACGTCGTAGTGCAGCTCGGCGAGCCGGGACCGGGTGCGGACGCCCAGGACGAGGTGGTGGTTGCCGCCGAAAGCGACGTGCGGTGGGAAGCGCGGGTCGAGATCGGCGCGCTCCCACCGCAGCGCCGCCAGCGCCGCGTCGACCACCGTGTCACCGGCGGAGACGGACGAGGTCTCCACACTGGTCAGCGTCGCCCGGGGCGCCGTGTCGTCGCTCGTCACCTCGACGGGGACCTCACCGGCGCGCGTGGCGAACACCAGGCGTCCCGGACCGAGTCGACGTCCCAGCTCGACAGCCGTGGCGACGGTGGCGTGGCCGCAGAAGGCGACCTCGGCGAGGGGACTGAAGTAGCGCAGCTCGAACCTGCGCCGCCGTTCGTCCCCGCCCGTGACGAACGCGGTCTCCGAGTAGCCGACCTCGGCGGCGATCTCCCGCATCCGCGCGTCGTCGAGCCCGGCCGCGTCGACGACGACGCCCGCCGGGTTGCCTCCCGCCGGATCGGTGGTGAACGCCGCGTATCGCAGCACCGTCGGAGACACGCCGGACCTCACCTCTTCCAGGCCACGCCCGCCAGACCGCGCGACCGGGCGGGGTCGTCGTTGTAGGGGTCCTCGCCGGAGGGACGCCACTGCGGCAACCACACCAGGCCCGGCTCGACCATTTCGAGGCCGTCGAAGAACGAGGCGATCTCCTCGCGCGGACGCGGCATCGCCGGGCTGTTGGTCTTCTTCGCGTAGGACTCGGTCAGCTTCTTCGACAGCGCGAGGGTCTCGGTGTCGGAGGGGTCGACGTGGATGTGCGACAACGCCAGCAGGCTCCCCTTCGGCAGCCGCTCACGGTAGTAGGCCAGCACCCGCCCCGGGTTGGTCTCCGGCGGCATGAAGTGCAGCAGCGCCACGACGAGCAGCGCGATCGGTTCGGTCTCGTCGATCACGCCCGTGTCGAGCACTCGCTGCCACAACAACGCGCCGTCGAAGAAGTCGGCGTCGATGGCCCGGTGGCGCTCCGGGTCGGCGGTCTTCTCCAGCAGGATCTCGGCGTGGGCCTGCGCGATCGGCTCGTTGTCGATGTAGACGACGCGGCACTCGCCGGGGGCGACCTCGTCGGCGACCTCGTGCACGTTGCCCTGTGTGGGAAGGCCCGAGCCGATGTCGACGAACTGCCGGACGCCCTGTTCGACGGCGAATTCCACCGCCCGCCGCAGGAACGCGCGGTTCGACCGGGCGAAGTCGCGGATGTCGGGCAACAGCCGTAGTTGTTCCTCGGCGAACGCCTGGTCCACCGCGTAGTTGTGGGTCCCGCCGAGCAGGTAGTCGTACACCCGCCCCACCGACACCTTGTTCACCGACTCAGCGAGCCGGTCGGCGTTGCTCGCCGACATACGTCCCACTCTCCTCTGCCCAAGATCATGATGTGGTACGCCCACAGTGTGCCGCCTCACTCTCCGCATGCACACACCGAGGCCGGACAAACCACTCAGCCGGAGCCACGTCGGCCGCTCGTCGGCCGCGTCAGGAGCAATGCCCCATCGGTGTCATCGCGACCGAACTTGCTTCCGAGCCCCGGCGTATAGGGCGTTATACGCCCTACTTGCCCGATTTGCGGCGCCCACACCTGCAGAAATCGGCACCGATCACTATCAGTGGCCGGCCGATCACTGATATCGTGTCACTCCGGGCGTCGCGCCGTTCGGTGCCGCACCCGACACGTCTTTTCTGGGGAGACATCTCATGGCGTTCGAAGTCGTGCCCGAGGACCTCGTCGCACACGCCAGCCACCTCGACGGGATCAGCGACCGGCTGGGCACAGCCGTCGACGCGGCCCGCACGGTCAGCATGGACGACAGCGCCTACGGGCTGCTCTGCGCGTTCCTACCTCTGATCATCAATCCCATGGAGGACGACGGCATCGCCGCCCTGGAAGCCGCCTCCGAAGGCGTCTCCGTGCTCGCGGACAACATCCGCCGAGCGGGCGAGTCGTACCGCGACGCCGACTCCTCGAACGAACGCCCGATGACCGGCTTCGAACGGGCCCTCGACGCCACCGCCATCAAGACCGTCTGACGTCGGCGACCCGTACCCGGCCGACTCCACTGTTCCACCGGTCGCCCTGGCGACGACCGGTTCCGCTGACACGCTCGACCCACCCTGAGGGAGGGACCGGCCGGTGAACAACCCATTGATCGCCGAGACCCAGGACTCGACCGAGGCATACTCCGGCATCCCGTTGCTGGAATCGGTGTTCGACACCAAGCAAGCGATCGAGAGCGGCGACTGGGCCGCGGGCGTCATGGGCGTCATCGGAGCCGGGCTCGACATGCTCGGCGCGGTGATGGACCCCATCGGCACCATCCTGTCCTCGGGCGTGGGCTGGCTGCTCGAACACGTGGGACCACTGTCCGACGCCCTCGACGCGTTGACCGGCGACCCGGATCAGATCAGAGCGCACTCGGAGACGTGGTCGAACGTCGCCGGGGAACTCGCGTCGATCAGCAGCGACCTGCTCCAGGCCGTCGAGGAGGACACCACGACCTGGACCGGCCCGGCCGCCGACACCTACCGGCAGCGCGGCGCAGACACCGCCACCCTGATCCAGGCGGCACAGTCCGCGGCCGAGGGAGCGAGCAGTGGCATCGCGACCGCCGGCGAGGTGGTGGCGGCGGTGCGGACACTGGTGCGCGACATCATTGCCGAAGTCGTCGGCCGCCTCGTCAGTTGGGCACTCCAGGTCGTGGCCACCTTGGGCATCGGCCTGAGCTGGGTCGTCCCTCAGGTCACCAGGACGGTCGCGAAGGTCGCGAGCCAGATCAGCGACCTGGTCACCAAGCTGGTCGAGGCCATGAGCAAGCTCGGCCCGCTGCTGGCCAAGCTGGGCAGCAAGTTCCAGGAAGCCACCTCGAAGCTGAAGAAGATCAAGTCGGGCGACCCCGGCGCCACGCGCTCGGTCGAAGGCGGCAACACCACGCCGAGCGGCTTCAGCGGGACGAACGGCGACCGCGGCGGTTCCGGCGGTGGGGCCCCGAAGACCGACCCGCCACCCAGGTCCGAGCCCACGACCGACAGCACCACCACGACATCCGGCTCGTCGACTCCCCCTGCCGGACGGCCACGCTCCGGCGACACCACGCCGAGCACCACGCGGGGCGGTCGCAACGACACCGTCCCGGCCAAGGACCGCAACTGCGTGGGCGACCCGGTGGACGTCGCCACCGGCGAGGTCGTCGTGACGCAGATCGACCTCACCCTGCCCCACCTGACGCACCCGGCCTTCGAACGCACCCACGTCTCGTCCTACCGCGAGGGCCGCTGGTTCGGTCCCTCCTGGTCGTCCACACTGGACCAGCGGTTGGAGCTGCACGACCGGACGGTCCGCTACTTCGCGCCCGACGGGATGATCCTGACGTATCCCGTGCCGTCCGCCCCGGGCTCGGTGTTCCCGAAAACAGGCCCGCAGTGGCCGCTGTCCCGCCACGATGACGGCGACTGGACGCTCGAACAGCGCCCCGCCGGCCGCACCCTCCGGTTCGCGGGCTCGGGCGACGTCCTGCCCCTGCGCGCCGTGGAAGGTGCCGACGGCGAGCGCAGCGAACTCGCCTACGACGAGTCGGGAGCGCCCACGGTGCTCACCCACTCCAACGGCGTCCGGCTGGGCTTCCGGGTGGAGGACTCCCGAGTCACCGAGCTGTCCGTCCTCGGCTCCGGCGACGTGCCCGACGTCGTCGTCATGCGCTACGGCTACGACGACCGCCGACAGTTGACCGCGGTCGTGAACTCCTCGGGCGTCCCGATGCGGTTCGACTACGACTCTCAAGGGCGCATCACGGGTTGGCAGGACCGCAACGGCGTCTGGTACCGCTACGTGTACGACTCGGCCGGCCGGTGCGTTCGCACCGTGGGCACCGACGGGTTCCTCGACAGCGTCTTCACCTACGACCCCGAGCGGCGCGTCACGACACACACCGACTCCCTCGGCAATACCACGGTCTACGAGCTCAACGAGGCCCATCAGACCGTGCGCGAGACCGACCCACTGGGCAACGTGACCGCCTTCGAGTGGAACCACGCCAACCAGTTGATCGCCCGCACCGACCCGCTCGGCCGCGTGACCCGCTACGCCTACGGCGCGGACGGACTTCCGGTGTCGATCACCCGGCCGGACGGCAGCGTCGTCTCGCTCGACCACGACGCCGACACGCTCACCTCGTTCACCGTCGTCGAGAACGACCGAGCCTGGACGCGGCACTTCACCGAGTCCGCCCCCGACCCCGTCGACGAACCGATCGGCGTCGCCACCGCGCTCGATCTCTCGGCACCCCCCGCTTTCGAGCCCTCCCCGGTCACCGACGATCGCGACCAGTTCGGCAGGCCTCGCTCACTCCCGGTTCCTGGAGGGGGCCGCGTCCTGCTCGGCTGGACGGTCGACGGAGCACGCGCACTGCAGATCGGCCCGAATCGAAGCCGTGCGACGTGGCGCTACGACGGCGAGGGCAACGAGATCGAACACGTCGACGAACTCGGGCGCGTCACCAGACGCGAGTACGGCCCCTTCGACCTGCTCACCGCCGAGATCGATCCCACCGGAGCCCGCACCGAGTACCGCTACGACACGGAACTGCAACTGGTGTCGGTCACGGACCCTCTCGGCCGGGTCTGGAGCTACCGCTACGACGCCGCGGGTCGGCTCACAGGCCAAACCGACTTCGACGGCCGCGTCTGGAGCTTCGAACACGACCCGGCAGGCCAACTGGTCCGGACCACTCGACCCGATGGCGAGGTCCTCGACTACCGGTACGACCTGCTGGGCAACCTCGTCGAGGTACGCACGCCACACGGCACCACCCGCTACGACTACGACCCCGCCGGAGATGTCGTCCGGGTGACGTCGGAGGACTCCGTGGTGGAGTTCGAGCGTGACGCCGACGGCCGTGTCGTGCGTGAGGTGGTCGACGGCCTCGCCGTCACCTTCGCCTATGACGCCGAGCGGAACACCATTCGTCGGCGCACTCCCTCCGGCGTGGAGAGCGAGTGGTTCTTCGACGAGTCACAACGACCGGTGGCGCTCCGCGTCGAGGGACACGACGTGCACTATCAACGCGACGCCGACGGCCGTGTCGTCCGGCGGATCACGGACGGGCGCACCGTGCTGAGCCAATCGTTCGGCATCGGCGAGCATGTCGCCGAACAGCTGCTCTCGACCGGCGACGTCCCTTTGCAACGTCGCGCCTACGAATACCAGGCCGACGGAAGACTCGCCGCACTCCGTGACGACGTCGCTGTCCTCACGTTGACCCGCGACGCCGCCGGACGCGTCCTCACCGACGGCCGCGACGCGTTCCGGTACGACCCGGCAGACAATCTCGTGGCCTGGTCCAGCAGTCCGGGCCTGGCACTCGACTACGACGCCTCAGGCCGCCGCATTCGCTACCGCGAGGCCACGCCCGACGGCGAGCGCGTCTGGGAGTACTCCTGGACCGGCGACCTGCTCACCGGGCTCCGCACACCGGACGGCCGCCGGTGGCGCTACCGCTACGACCCGCTGGGACGACGCATCGCCAAGGAACGGCTGGCATCGGACGGCTCCGTGGCCGAATCCACTCGCTTCGTGTGGGACGGCACGACCTTGATCGAGCAGATCCACCTCGACGAGCACGGCGTGACCCGAAGCACGACGTGGGAACGCCTCCCCACCGACCGAACCCCGGTGACTCAGCTGGAACACGGCCCGGACGGGCAACGGTTCCACTCCGTGGTCACCGATTCCCTCGGCACCCCGACCGAGCTGGTGGACGAGACCGGTGCGCTCGCATGGGCCGGGCGACGGTCGGTGTGGGGCCGGGTCTCTGCCTCGCCCACCTCGCCGACCTCCATTCCGCTGCGCTTCCCCGGCCAGTACGCCGACGACGAGTCCGGCCTGCACTACAACGTGTTCCGGTACTACGACCCGGTCACCGCGCGATACCTCAGTCAAGACCCCTTGGGTATGGCGGCCGGGTCGAACCCCACCGCCTACGTCACGGACCCGTTCTTCGAGTTCGACGCACTGGGTCTGATGAGGTGCTCGACGAACCCGTCGAACAGCACCAATCCAGCGCCCCCCACGGGCGCCCCCGCCCAGCACAACGCGAACAACGCCGGGGGCAGCGCGAACACCCCGACCCAGCCGAGCAACAAGCGGAAGCGCAACAACAGCGGCAACACGACCACGTCGTCCTCGAAGAAGCAGAAGCAGACGAGTCCGTGGGATCGGGGAGACTTCAACAAGGACACGTTGAAGCACATCAAGGACGAGAAGACGAACAATCCCGACTACGCCGGAAGCAAGGTTCACGCCCGCCACGTCATCTCGTTCCAGACGATCCGCGACAGCATGAAGAAGTGGGTCAACACCCACTATCCGCCGAGCCACCCACAGCACGCGGCCATGCTGGACAAATACGTGCATCGCGTCGAAAGCATGAACAACAACACCAACAATCTTCCCCTCGGTTCGGGCGCTCCGAACTCGTCGATCGGTCTTACCGTCAAGAACATGGGCATCATCCAAGAGCGAATCGACGGGAGGCATCCCACGGGGAACTTCGTCAAGGACCAACACGGAAACTACGCCCTCGACCAGAACGGGAACCGGATCCGCGAGATGGAACCGCCGATGAAACCGAGCGAGGCCTTCGAGAAGAGTTCCGGATATCAGAAGAGCATTCGCGACGAGTTCGCCAAGCCGATCATGCAAGCCGTCGACGGAGTCACGGACACGAACGAGCGGAACACAATGCTCAAGGACGTGGAGTTCTCAGCCGACTTCGACTGGCCTGGTGGCACGCGCCAGGAGTTCGAGGAATGGAAGTACATCCGGAACCAGTTCAAGAACATCGAAGAAAGGCCTGGCGACTACACCCAGGATGATGTCGACACGGTCATCAATCGGTTCTTCGCGCTGGCGAAGCCGAGCGGCTCTCACGAATCGTTGACAGAGTGGCAGAATCGGCCGAAATGACTCCAGCGAAGCGGTCGGCAGGTCGAACGCGATCCCCCACCGCGACACCCGGTGAGTAGGGAACCGACAACCCACCAGCAAGGAGGAACCAACCGTGACCGGTGCCGGGGGACTCGGCGAGGCGATGAGGAATCCGGACGAGGCGATCCGGAAGGTGAACGACTGGGCGGCCGGATTCGCTCGCAAGGCCGAGCGCTACGCGACGGTGCAGGAGCGGACCGAGCAGCTGAGTCTGTCGGCCACGAGTCCGGACGGCACGGTGCGGGTCACGGTCGGCGCCGATGGCGTGGTGTCCGATCTGGCATTCAGCAACCGGATTCGCACCACCGCGCCCGAGGAGCTGGCTCGCATGGTGCTCGCGACGATGCGGCAGGCGCAGGCGGGCATCACCCAGCGGGTCGCCGAGGTGATGGACGAGGTGCTCGGGGACGAGGACCGGGAGACCCGCTCCGCGATGTTGGGAGCGCTCAGCGCTCGGTTCGACCCGGAGGATCCCGACGACGGTCCCGCCGCGCCACCGACGCCCCCGACTCCGCCGACTCCGCCGACACCCACCCCGCCTCCGCCGCCGAGCGCGACGCCACCGGCGGCCTCCGGGCCCGCCGGGAGCACACCGCCCCCGCCCACGCGGCGTAAGCCGGACTCACCTCGACAGGCAGGCGGCGTCGATCCGGACGAAGCCGACAACAACCCCTGGTGAACCCGTTCGGAGTGCCACGGTCGCGGCGGGCCGTGGCATTCCCGGCTGTGCGGTGTCCGGGGACGTCGGCAAGGGTTGGGTCAGGCCGACGTCACGCACTCGCACATGTCACCCTCGTCGGGCGAGGTCCCGCATGACGTCCCGGTAGATCTCCTCGAACCGCGCGAGCGTGCGTTGCTCGTCGTGGTGTTCCGCCATCGCCCGGCTTCGCCGCCCCATCCGACGCCGCCGCTCCGGCGAACGCAGGACCTCGGCCAACGCGGCAGCCAGCCCGGGAACGTCCCCGGGTTCGACGAGACAGCCGTTGTCGCCGGGCGACACGAGGTGGGGCAGGGCCACGGCGTTGGCCGCGACCACCGGCAGCCCGCTCGCCATCGCCTCCAACGTCGCGATGCTCTGCAGCTCCGCCACACCAGGGATCGCGAACACGTCGCCCGCCCGGTACACCGACGGGAGTTGCTCGTCCGGCACGAAACCCAGGAACCGCACCCGGTGTGCGACCTGCTCGCGCTCGGCCAGCCGTTCGAGGTCGGCGCGGCGGGTCCCGGTGCCCACGAGCACGAGCTGCGCGTGCCCCTCCGGCAGCGTCGCGACGGCCCTGATCAAGTCGTCGAGCCGCTTCTCCGCATCGAGCCTGCCGACGTAGACGACGGCGGGCAGGTCGGGCAGGCCGAGTCGCTCCCGGTGAGTCGTGGGCGGTTCCGACGACGGGGAGAACCGGATGGTGTCGACGCCGCACGAGACGGGTTCCACCTCTCCCCCGAACCCGTGCGCGGCGAGCAGGTTCGCCGCCGTGGGCGTCGGTGTCGTCACGTGGTGGGCCTGGTCGTAGATCCTTCGGAAGTCCCGCCACGCCACCTCGGCCACCGGTCGGTGCAGCCGACGGGGCAAGTACGGCAGGAGGTTGTCGGGCATGAAGTGGTTGGTCGCGACGACCGGAATGCGGTGGCGCCTCGCGGCCCGCACCGCTGCCCGACCGATGGTGAAGTGATCCTGGGTGTGCAGAACGTCCGGGCGCACCGACTCCACGAGTCTGCGCACGACCGCCGGAACACCGGGCGGCGGGACGAACCGCACACGGGGATGCACGAGCAGCGGCAGCGAACGCAGGCGGTGCAGGCACAGCCGCGACTCCCTCACGACGGCCCGGGGACCGGTCTCGGACGCGCAGACCACGTGGACGTCGTGTCCCCGACCGGCCAGCCCGGTGGCCAGTCGGTGCGCGAAGAACGAGCTCCCGCTGACGTCAGGGGGATAGGTGTCGGTCGCTATCAACACGCGCATGATCACTGTGTCCAGGGGCCGGTCCGAGATACGAGCGGGCGAGCACGACGACGCCGACGACGATGCCGACGGCCGAGAGTCCCATCCAGGCAGCGGCCGGGGGCGTGCTCGGCAGGGGCTCGCCCAGCACCAGCACGCCGACCGTCGCCGCCGAAACGGGGTCCGCGATTTCCAGCATGGCGAATGCGAGCGCGAAGCGCCGCATACGGTACGCGTGCTGCTGGGCCAGTCCCCCGGTCGAGAGCAGCACGACCACCAGAAGAGTGGGCCAGCTCGCGATCGCCGTGAGGTCGGAGAGCATCCGGTGACCGATGACGCTGACCAACGCGGACGCGACCCCGAAGGTGGTACCCGCGGCGAACGCCAGGGCTGCGGCGCGAGCGCTGCGGGAGGACACCGCCCACGCGACGGTCACCGCAAGACCGGACGCCAGCAGGGTGATGCCCGCGAGCAACGTCGCGGTCGGCGTGGTGAGGTTCGGCGCCTTCGTGTCGTGGGGCAGGGCGAACAGCAACCCGGCCAGGCCCAGCACGACGGCGGTCCCGCCGAGCGTCTCGGCGCGGCCCAGTCGACGGCGCTCCAGCACCGCCTTGACGCCGAGCGCGAACAGCAGTCCGGTGGTCCCCACCGGTTGGATGATGCTGACCGGTCCCCGACTCAGGGCGAGCACGTGCAGGCCCACCCCCAGTCCGGCACACGCGGCCCCGAACAGCCACCGAGGTTGGCGCACGAGCCTCAGCAGCCATCGCACACCCCGGCCGCCGAGGAAGCGCATGCCGACGACGACCTGTTCCTGCAGCGCCGAGCCGAGCGCGATGAACAGCGCCCCGACCACGGCCAGCACCACCGCGACCACGAGCACGTCAGCGCCGCTCCCCACGGTGGGCGGACCGCGCGAACGGGGCGCGCGTAGGACTGGTCACCTCGCACGCCCTCTCACGTCGAGCCGAATACCCGCCTCGACGACCGATATGCCCGAACGTCCGATCCCGGCCGAGAGCTTGGTCACGCGCGGGCGCCTTTCCTCTCGGTCACGTGGGCACCTCTGGGGCACGATGTGCCCACGGTCGACACGCTTGACGAAAGGCTCCACGGTGACCCAGCGAACCCCTCAGCCCACCGCCGACCTCGTGGACGAGTACGGGGACCGGCTCCGGGTGTGTGACACGCAGTTCCGGCAGTTCGGTGGCCGCCGCGCGTTCTGCGGCCCGGTTCGCACGGTGTCGTGTCACGAGGACAACGGACTGGTCCGCGAGCTGCTGCGCACGCCGGGCGACGGGGCGGTGCTCGTGGTGGACGGGGGCGGTTCCCTGCACACGGCACTCACCGGTGACCTGATCGCCGCGTCGGCCGTCGAGAACGGCTGGGCCGGGTTGATCATCAACGGCGCCGTCCGCGACAGCGCGGCGCTGGCCGAGCTACCGCTGGGTGTGAAGGCCTTGGGCACCAATCCGCGCAAGAGCTCCAAGGCGGGTCGCGGCGCGGTGGACGTTCCCGTCGGGTTCGGCGGGGTCACCTTCTTCCCGGGCGACGTCCTGCACGCCGACGACGACGGCGTCGTCCTGCTTCCCCTCGACTGACGGACCCCACCGTCAGGGGAAGAGGCGGGTGACGAGGTCGGACCACCCGCGTTCGAGCCGGAAGAGGTCGATACCGGGCGCGCCGAGCAGGTGGTTGACCAACGCCGTGTCGAGGAAGCCCAGCAGCGTGTGGGCGAGCAGGTCCTGGTCGGCGTTCGGGTCGAGCCGCCGGACGAGCATGGTCACGTGCGTGTGGCGTACCCGCTGCGCGGGCACCGAGAACTTCCGGTGGGGATCGGTGACCGCGGCGACGTAAAGGTCGCGGTGCTGTTGTTCGTGGTGCAGCACCGCTGAGCCGAAGGCGATCAGTCGCTGCCGGGGCTCCGCTCCGGGGCCGAGCGGCGGCGGCCCGCTGAGGAATCCCTCCTGCAACGTGCGTTCGGCACGGTCGAGCAGGGCTGTGAGAAGACCGGTGCGGTCGCCGAAGTGCCGGAACACCGTTCCCTTGCCGACGGACGCCTCGGTCGCGACGGCGTCCATCGTCAGGTTGCTCGCCCCGTCGCGGGCCGCGACACGCATCGCCGCGTCGAGCACCCTCGCCCGGTTGCGCACCGCGTCGGCACGTTGCCGTCCGTGCTCGTGCAACAGCGGTGGGGAGAGCACCGACCCCTCCGAGTCGGGCGCGGCGTTACGCGGTGAGGGTGAAGCGGACACGAATGCAGCGTAACCCGGGCCACGTCGCGTTGACCATCGTCCGTCCGCACTGCTACACAAGAAACGGACCACGGTCCGCTTTTGCGAAGGGCCGTGGACCCGGTGGCCTCACCGTGTGTCCGACACCAGCCTTGATCAGGAGCGTCTCCATGACCATCCGTGTTCTCACTCTCGTCGGCAGCCTGCGCGCGGGCTCGCACAACCGTCAGTTCGCCGAGGCGGCTGCCGCACACGCCCCCGAGGGCGTGACCGTCGAGATCCACGATGGACTCGGCGAGCTGCCGTTCTACAACGAGGACCTCGACACCGAGACGGGCGCTCCGGAGCAGGCCCAGCGCCTTCGGCAGGCGACGCTCGCCGCCGACGCGGTGCTGCTGCTCACCCCCGAATACAACGGGACCATGCCGGCCGTGTTGAAGAACGCCATCGACTGGATCTCCCGCCCCTACGGCGCGGGCGCGCTCAAGGGCAAGCCCGCAGTCGTCGCGGGCACCGCGTTCGGGCGGTACGGCGGCGTGTGGGCGCAGGAAGAGGCGCGCAAGGCCGCGCGCGTCGCGGGCGCGAACGTGGTCGACGAGCTCCTGCTCGCCGTCCCGTTCTCCCACACCCGGTTCGCCGAGACGCACCCCAAGGCCGACACCGAGGTCGTCGAGGGGTTGACCAAGGCGCTCTCGCGGCTCGCCGCCGAGTGCTGACCGTCGACTCGCCCGCCCGACCTCACTCGGGCGAGCGAAAACACCGCGTGGTACGGGACCGGACCCAACCGGCCCCGTACCCGCGGCGTGGCGGCGTCGGGGGGCTCAGGTGTCGCGCCGCCAGTGGTAGAACGCCGTCGCCATCGCGTCCCGAGGTGAACGCCACGTCTCCGGGTCGTAGGCGGTGATGTAATCGTCGAGCGCGGCACTGAGGTCGCGGAACTCCCGATCGTCGCGCACCGCCTCGATCCGGTCGTCGACCTCGTCGTCCGACTCGATGAGGTGGAAGTACAGGCCGTGGTAGTGGAAGAGCGTTCGCGCTCGCACCCCGACCCGATGGGGCAACGACCCCGCGTCCGAGGCTGCGAACAACGCCGCGACCGCGTCCTTGTCCGCCTCGGCCATTCGCGCGACGATCAGAGTCCGGCTCATGACGGCTCCTCCGCCGGGGTTCCGGTGGCGGGCAACGCGGCGGCCTCCGCCTCCAGCACCCGTTTGATGGCGTTCATCTGGATCGGCGTGTTGGTGTTGATGCGCTCGGTCATGGCCGCGTCGTCCACCGGCGCGTCGGGCTTCATGGCGAAGTCCTGCGTCCAGCGCATCAGCACGCCGTCCTCGACCTCGTGGTAGGTCCAGCGGATCCGCATGTACTCGAACGGTCCGGTCTCGACCCGGCGAGCCAGCACCGTCCGGTTCACGGGGTCGATCTCCCGCTCCGACACCCACGACCAGACCCGGCCCTCCTCGTCCGGGTGCATGGTCAGGCGGAAGCGGACCCGATCGCCGGTGTCCTCCAGGACCTCGGCCGCGGCGTACTCGGTGAACAGGTTCGGCCAGTCGGCGACGTCGTTCGTCCTGGTCCAGACCAAATCCATCGGGGCACGGACGACGATCTCGTTCTCGGTGTGTCCGGGCATGTCAGGCCGCCTTTCGCAGAGTGTCGTTGAGGATGCCGAGGAACTCCCGCACCGAGCGGACCTCCTGGGCTTCCGCGGGCAGGGTCACGCCGCGGTTGCGCTCGATCGCGGTGATCACGCCGAGCAGGGCGAGCGAGTCGAGTCCGAGGTCGTCGAACGTCGCCGCCGCTTCGAGGTCCGCGGGCGCGATGGGCACGCCACTACTGGACGACAGCAACTCGCACAGCTCGTCCATCGTCAGGTCCAGACCACTCATGCGCCGTCTCCTTTCGTCGGATTACCTGATCGAGCCGAGTACGAGTGCCGAGCTGAACCCGCCGAACCCGCGCGCGAGCACCAGCACGTTGCGCAACCGTCCTCGCCGTGGTGCGCCGGTCACGACGTCGGCGTCGACGGCGACGTCGTGACCGGTGAGCCCTGGCGTCGGCGGCACGAGGCCGTCGCGCAGGGCGAGCGTCGCGGCGGCACTGGCGAACGTGCCCGCCGCCGAGTAGGCACGACCGAGTCCCGCCGACACGGCCGTCACCGGCACCCGGTCGAACGACGGACCGAGCACCTGCCGCAGCGCCCTGATCTCGGCACGGTCCGCCGACGGCACCCCCATGCCGTCGGCGAACACGGCGTCGATCTCGGCAGCGCCGACGTGCGCGTCGGTGAGCGCGAGCCGGATGGCCACCGCGAGCGCCTCCGCCGCCCGTGTCCAGTACTCACCGTCCGTCGTGGACTGCGATCCGGTGAAGGTGGCGGCGTGTCCGGCCACCACGGCGAGCGGACGGACACCCCGGGCCTGCGCGTGAGCGGCGTCCTCCAGCACGAGCACCGCTCCCCCTTCCCCGGGCACGTAGCCGCAGGCGTCGTGGGCGAACGGCCGGTACGCCGTCGGCGAGTCACGCTCGCTGAGCAGGCCGGACCGCAACTGACAGGTCAGGGCGTACGGGCTCACCGGCGCCTCGGTGCCGCCGCAGATCTGCACGCGGCAGCCCTGCCGGACGGCGCGGCGGGCGTGCGCGAGCGCGTCGAGTCCGCCCGACGACTCGCTGCTCACCACCGCACACGGGCCCCGCATCGTGTTGCCGATGGAGATCTGTCCCGTCGAGGCCGCGTAGAACCAGGCGATGGACTGGTACGGGCCGACGTGACGCGGCCCGTGTGCCCAGAGTGCCTCGATCTCCCGCTGTCCGAACGCGTTGCCGCCCGAACTCGCCGACGTGGTGACACCGACGTCGAAGCTGTCGAGTGCCCTCGGGTCGAGCGCCGCCGACTCCAGCGCCTGCCGGGTGCCGTCGAGGGCGAACTGGGTCCACAGGTCGGTCTGCACCACGATGCGCGGGTCGAGCACGGCAGACGGATCGAAGTTCGCGACCTCCCCGGCGTAGCGCACCGGGTACCGACGGGAGTCGAAGCGGCTGATGCGGCGGACTCCGCTCTCTCCGGCCAGCGCGGACCGCCAGAACGTCTCCGTGTCGAGCCCGGTCGGCGCCACCACGCCGACGCCCGTGACCACCACGTCGGTCATCGCGCCCTCCGTCCCGCCGTGTCCAGCACCACGGCCGACTGGAAGCCGCCGAACCCGCTGCCCACGCTCAGCACGAGGTCCACACCCTGCTCCCGTGCCTGTACCGGCACGTAGTCCAGATCGCACTCCGGGTCCCGGTACTCGTAGTTCGCGGTCGGAGGCAGCACGCTGGTGTCGAGGGCCAGCACACACGCGACCAGTTCGAGACTGCCGATCGCGCCGAGCGAGTGCCCGATCATGGATTTGATCGAACTCATCGGCGTGCGGTAGGCGTGGTCGCCGAGGCTGCGTTTGACCGCCGCCGTCTCGTGCCGGTCGTTCTGCTTCGTGCTCGACCCGTGCGCGTTGACGTAGCCGACCTCGGACGGTGCCGCCTTCGCCGAGTCCAGCGCCGTCGTGATCGCCCTGGCCATCTCGATGCCCTCGGTGGTCAGGCCGGTCATGTGATGGGCGTTGGCGAACGTGGCGAACCCGGCGACCTCGCAATACACCCTTGCGCCTCGTTTGCGGGCGTGATCGAGATCCTCCAGTACCAGCACCGCCGCGCCCTCCCCGAGCACGAAGCCGTCGCGCTGGGCGTCGAACGGCCTGCTCGCGCGTTCCGGTTCGTCGTTGCGCGTGCTGGTGGCCCGGATCGCGTCGAAACAGGCGACCGTGATCGGCGAGATCGGCGCGTCGGACGCCCCCGCGATCACCACGTCGGCGGCGCCCTCCTCGATGGCCATCGCCCCGTAACCGACGGCGTCGAGCCCGGAGGTGCACCCGGTGGAGATCGTGCGGACCGGACCACGTGCCCCGTGGGCGTCGGCGATCTCCGCGGCCAGTGTGCTCGGCACCAGCGCGTGGTACAGGTACGGGTCGGCGCGGCTGGGATCGACGAGCCACTCGGCTCCCCCGCCGGAGACCTCGACGTAGCCCTCCTCCAGCCGGATCGTCGAGCCCACGGCCGTTCCCATGCTCACGCCGAGGCGCCACGGGTTCAGCGGACCGAGTTCGAGTCCCGAGTCGTCCACCGCCTCTCTCGCCGCCACGAGCGCGAACTGCACGTGGCGGTCGAGGCGGGCGATGTCCGTCGGACTCAACCCCTCGGCTGTCGGGTCGAAGTCGCACTCCGCCGCGATCCGGGAGCGGAAGCCCTGGGGGTCGAACAACGTGATCCCCCTCGTGGCAGTGGTCCCGGATGTCAGCAGGTCCCAGAACGCCTTGACCCCGATGCCGCCGGGAGCCACGACACCGAGCCCGGTGACGGCGACCCGGCGCGTCATCTGTCACCCCCGAGGTCCGGACCCGGTGAGGCAGCGGTCTCGGTGTCCACGTGACCGAGGTCGGGGCGGGGCGCGAGGGGACCGAGCTGGAACACCACGCGGGCGGGTGTGTCGCCCTCGTTGCGCAGTCGATGCCGGGTGCCCGGCGGGACGAGCAGCGCGGCCTCGGTCTCCAGGCGCCACGGGTCCCCGTCGAGATCCACGGTCACCTCGCCGTCGGCGACGTAGAGGAACTCCTCGGAGTAGGGGTGGTAGTGCTCGGCGATGCTCTCCCCCGGCTGCAACCGCGCCACGCCGAGGAAACCCGAGACCGACTTCGCGTTGCGGGGGCTGAGCAACGTCCGGATCTCAGCGCCCCGACGGCGGTCGGCGGGGATCTCCGACTCGTGCACTCGGACCAGCGGGCGGTCGGCTGGGCGTTCGTGTATCGGAGCAGGCCCTGCCTCGACGGAGGTCTCGACCGCGTCCACCATGATGCCTCCCACGCTCAACTCGACGACGGAAAGTCGGCACCGAGATCGGTGCCTCTCGCCGCGCCGTCGGCCTCGCGATGGGTCACGAGGGTCAGGCGCGATTCGGCGAGAAACTTCGCGCGACCGGCGGCCGTGGCGAGGTTCCAGCCCGGCTCCAGCAGCTCGGTCAGCGCCGCGGCGGTGGGACCGCCGACGACAGTGGGGCCGAGGCGGTCGATCGCCTCGTCGGCGTCCCCCTCGACGTCGAGGACGCGCACGACGAAGTCGCCGTGCCGGAACACCGTCGTCCCCGTCAGGCCCGTACGCAGAGCAGCCCCCAATGGCAGCGACTGGCCCCACGCGAAGATGCGCGCCGCCGCCTCACCGCGTCCCGCACGCACCGGGTACCGGAACGCCACGCGGGTTCGTCGCACCGGCGCACCCGGCGCCGGCATCGCCTCGTGGTGCACCACCCGGGTCATCATGGCCCGCCGGAAGAACCAGCCCACCGACTCGGGATCGCTGAAGTCGCGTGGTCGGACCAGCAGCGGGTTGAGCTTCTCCTCGGTCGCCCGGATCGCGGGGTCGTTCGCAAGGTGCCGCATCACCAGCGGCAACGGTCCGTCCACATCGATCACCCGGACGACGTGGTTCTGCCACAGGAACACCGACGTCGCGAGCAGTCGACAACCGTTGCCGATCTCGGTCTGCGGGCGCGGGTACTCCGAGAGCACTTGGCGGACCGCGTCCACGCTTCCCGGTTTGACCGGGAAGGTCAGGGCATGTCGTTCCATCGTTCTTCCTCTCGGATCAGCACGAGTGGTCAGGATTCGGTCGGGGCGGACTCCGCGTCGTGCCGGACGGTCTCTCGGTGCACCACGTAGCGCAGGGAACGCCGCCGTGAGACGGCCGCCATCAGCGGCGCGGCCAGCGCCCGGTGTTCCTGGGTGCTCTCCCAGGCCAGGAAGTCCTCCGCGCTCCGCCACTGGCTGGTGAGCAACCAGTCGGACGGGTCGTCGGTCGACTGGCAGAGCTGGTCGCCCAGGTGGCCGGGCACGCTCGCCACGGCCCACCGCACGGCCTCGTAGGCGTTCAAAAACGTCTGCTCCATCCCCGGTTCGAGGGTGAGCAGGAAGACGACGCGGTAGCCGGCTGTGGTCATCGGACTCCTCTTCGGTTCGTCTCGGGCCGGTGTCGGACACGTCGTCCGGCTCACCCGGCGCGGCGCAGGGTGGGGTGGGCCGCCGAACGCAGGGCTCCGGCGAGGCGGGCGAGGCGGCGACCGAGGACCTCGTCCGCGACGGCGTCACCGGCCGCCCGGCCGGACGCGTCCGCCGACGGCCACAGCGACGGGCTCGCGAGGAGCAGGCAGTCCCACGAGAACACCCCGCGCAACAGCTCCGGTGTCGGTCGGGCCCCGACGGTGCGCACGACCACGACCGTGCGGTCGAGCAGGAGTCGCTCCCGCCGCGCCGCCCCCGCGTCGAGCAACCGCCGGATCGGCTGCCCGGCGGGGTCGTCCTGGTCACTCCGGACGTCCCCGACCAGCGCGACCCCGTCGGCCCACACGATCGCCTCAAGCACCTCGTCGAGCGCCCCGCCGCCACCCGGCAGCCGACGCAGGCGGATTCCGGCGCCCTCCGCCGCCGCCCCAGTGCGCAGGGCAGCCACGGTGGATTCGACACCCTCACCCGAGAAAACAATCACCACGCGAGTCATCGTGATCCCCTCGCCGTTATTTCCGCACCAGGCTCGCGTATTCGGAATTCGGATGTCAATACGGAAAACGGTTGACCGGAATTGCGAACGGAACCGGGACGAATCGCATCACCAAAAACGACGACGACCCGTTTCGAATGATAGGACTCAGCGTTCGAACCGGGAATCCGAATTCGATTCCGACTCCGACGTGAGGGCTTTCTCGACACGCGCCAACATGTCGAGCAGGCGGACCCGCTCGGCCTCCGACAGCAACGTCAGCGCGTCGGCCTCCAAGCGATCGACGACGTCCGGGACGACCTCCCGCAGAGCCCGCCCGCGGCGCGTCAGCCACACCCGCACCCGACGGCCGTCCTCGTCGTCACTGTCCACCCGGACCAGCCCCGCGTCGGTCATCCGCCGCACCGCGCGCGTCACGGTCGGCGCCTCGACCGAGACCCGTGTCGCGATCTCGGTCGGCGTCAAGCCGTCACGCTCCCACAGACACGCCAGTACGGATTCCTGCCCGGCGTGCACCCCGTGCTGCGCGAGCCGCCGTCCCGCCTCACTGCGCAACCGCCGCGACACGAGAGTCATCCGCGCGAGGAAGCTGTCCGTTCGATGGCGCACGAGCAGCATGCTACTGATCACATGACCGTCGGAGAACGTCGTTGATCGACAGCGGGTCAGTCCCGCTCCTCGACCCGCTCCTCGACCCGTTCCTCGGCCCGCTCCTCGGTGAGATGCCCGGCGAGCACGTGGTCGACGATGCGTGCTGCCTGTTCGCCGTGCCGCTGGTCCGGCGTCGCCTCGCCCAGCACCACACGCGAGAGCACCGCGCCCACCAGGGCCGTCGACAGCGTGTCCACGTCACTGTCGTCGGTGAGCGCCCCGCGGCGCACGCCCCGGGCCAGCACCTCCCTGACCGCCGCGATGCGCGGGTCGACGACCAGCCGGACGTAGTGGCCGTACAACGTCGGCGCGCTCATCAGCCGTGGCAGCAGCCGAGCCGACCGCGACTCCGCGACCCAGCGACAGAGTTCCTCCACCGCCAGGGTCACGTCCTGGCGCACGTCGCCACCCTCCACGCGGGAGAGCGGCTCGGCCAGTGATTCGAGTGCGTCGAGCAGCACCGCCTCCTTGTTGGGCCAGCGCCGGTAGAGGGTGGCCTTGCCGACGCCCGCCCTCGCGGCGACCGCCTCCACGGACAGGGCGTCCACCGACACGCCCTCCTGCAACAGCTCCAGCGCCGCGCGGATGATCGCCCGGCTGGCTCGCTCGCTGCGCGGCCTGCCCGGATTGCGCCGGTGCGCGTCGACGCTCGCGTGGGCACCCGGTGCCGGACCGTCCGATGCGGACCGTTCGAAGGGGGTCGACTCCATTCAGACCACCTCACCGACGTGTCGCCACGCGCGAGTCCGGACCCCCCGGCTGTCCGGGCGGTCACACCCGGGCACCCGCGCCGCCTCCCCGACGGCGCGACACTGCATCGAGACCATGACGTGCGTCCCCCTTGCCCGTATAACGAAAACCGCCGACGGAGAAAACTCCGCCGGACCGGAACACGAATTCACTTCCGGTGTCATTCGCGTTCCGGAGTCCGGAACCGACCGAACGCCCAAAGACGGAGAACGAGTATAACCACGCCCGCGCGGATCTATTTAGCCAGCTAAATGAGAATCCGAACCGCAACCGGAAGCGAATACCGTTCACAGACACCGTTCGCGTCAATCACCCATCTTCATGAGCAGCGCCCGCAAGGCGGCGTACTCGGAACCGCTCAGGTTCGCCACGAGCCGCTCCTCCGCCCGCAGCCAGAGATCCTCCACCGTCGAGCGCGCCTCCCACCCCCGCTCGGTGAGATAGACCCGGCTTCCCCGCTGACCGGGGTGGCGCTGCCGGCGCAGGAAACCGGCTCGCTCCATCCGCTGCAACATGCGGGTGACCGTCGCGGGCGCCGCCTGCACCCGCTCGACCAGTTCGGCCTGCGTGAACCCGCGCTCGTCCCACTGCTGCAACAACACCTGTTCCTGACCGCTGTACATCCCGAGCGCGGCGAGGTCCCTGGCCAGTTCGGTCCGGCGCTGACGAGCCACGAGCACGATCCAGTAGAGCGCGGTCTCGGCGAGGTGCACGCCACCGCGCTCGCGCACCGGCGCGTACCGGCCGTAGGACGTCTCCACGCCGCTATCCCGCTTCACGAACCCTCCCGGCCGTGCCGACCGCACGGCCCGCGGCGTCACCGCCGCAGAGCACCGGGCACGGACCCTCGACCCCGATTCCCCGACGGCACGGCCGGTCACCGGTGTCGCGATCAGTCACTGCGCCCTCCGAACGGTCGGGCAACAGCTTCGACGCGTCGAGCATGGTCGTCAAGTCAGCGTGCCACCTTCGTGGCACGTGAGAGGCGGTCTCGACCGTCCAGAGTGACCGGTCGAGCCGCGTGGTTCGAAACGGCTCGCTCTCGTCTCGCTCACCCTGACACTACGGACGTAGTGCCAGGGTCGTCCGAACACGACGACGGCCGGTGCCCCGCGTCGAGACACCGGCCGTCGAGAGGTTCCGCTACAGCGAACCGGCCAACCTGTTGGCCAGCACCGTGGTGAAGCGCTGCGGGTCCGGCAGCTCGCTGCCCTCGGCCAGCAACGCCATCCCGTAGAGCAGTTCCGCGGTCTCCTTCAGCGCCGTCTCGTCGGCACCGGACTGTCGGGCGTCCCGCAGTCCCGTCACGAGCGCGTGGTCGGGGTTGAGCTCCAGGATGCGCTTGGCCACCGGCACCTCCTGGCCCGCCTGCTGGTACATCTTCGCCAGCGCGGGCGGCAGGTCGTAGGTGTCGCCGACGAGACACGCCGGTGACGTGACGAGCCGGTTCGACAGACGGACCTCCTTGACGTGGTCCGACAGCGTCGTGGCGAGCCACTCCCGCAGCCCGTCGAAGCTGCTGTGGTCGGCCTTGTCGGCGGACTCCCCGTCCTTGCCGTCCTTGCCGTCGCCATCGGTGTCGTCGAGGTCGACCTGCCCCTTGGCAATCGAGGTGAACGTCTTGCCCTCGTACTCCCCGACCTGCTCGACCCAGAACTCGTCGATGGGGTCGGTGAGGACGAGCACCTCCAGGCCCCGGGCCCGGAAGGCCTCCATGTGCGGGGAGTTCTCGACCACCGACCGCGAGGCACCCGTCAGGTAGTAGATGTGCTTCTGGTCGTCCTTCGCCCGCTCCACGTACTCACGCAGCGTCGTGAGCTCGTCGGCCGAGTGGGTCGAGGCGAAGGAGGCGATGTCGAGGATGGCCTTGCGGTTGTCGGCGTCCTCGACGAGCCCCTCCTTGACGACCCGACCGAACTCCCGCCAGAAGGTGTCGTAGCGGCCCCGGTCGTCGGTCATCATCTCCTTGACCGCGCCCAGCACCTTCTTCACCAGACGGCGTCGCATGAGCTGGATCTGCCGGTCCTGCTGCAGGATCTCGCGCGAGACGTTGAGCGACAGGTCCGCCGCGTCGACGACACCCTTGACGAAGCGCAGGTAGTCGGGGATCAGCGCCTCGCAGTTGTCCATGATGAACACGCGCTTGACGTAGAGCTGCACGCCGCGCTTCGCGTCGCGGTAGTACAGGTCCATCGGCGCCCGCGACGGCAGGAACAGCAACGCCTGGTACTCGAATGTCCCTTCCGCCTTCACGGTGATCGTGCGCAGCGGGTCGAGCCAGTCGTGGCTGATGTGCTTGTAGAACTCCCGGTACTCCTCGTCGGAGACCTCGCCCTTCGGCCGCGCCCACAGCGCCTTGCGGGAGTTGATCGTCTCCCACTCGTGGGTGGTCTTGCCGTCCTCGGTCTTCTCCGTGCGCAGTCGGATCGGCCAGGTGACGAAGTCGGAGTAGCGACGGACCAGGTCGCGGAGCACGCTCTCCGCGGTGTAGTCGTGAAGCTGGTCCTCGGTGTCCTCGGGCTTGAGGTGCAGCGTGATCGCGGTACCGACCGGGGTGTCCGGCTCGTCGAGGGTCTCGACCGTGTACGTGCCGCTGCCGTCGGAGGACCACCGGGTGACCTCCGACTGGCCCGCCCGTCGTGTCACGAGCGTGACCGTGTCGGCGACCATGAACGCCGAGTAGAAGCCGACACCGAACTGCCCGATCAGCTCCGCGTCGGCCGACTTCTTCGCCTCGCGCAGTTGTGCGATCAGCTCGGCCGTCCCCGACTTGGCGATCGTGCCGATGAGCTTCACGACCTCGTCCCGCGACATGCCGATGCCGTTGTCGCGGACGGTGAGGGTGCGCGCGGCCCGGTCGACCTCGAGATCGATGTGCAGGTCGTCGAGGTCGATCCCACCGGCGTCGACGAGACTCTTGTCGCGGAACGACTCCAGTCGAAGCTTGTCCAACGCGTCGGACGCGTTCGAGATCAGCTCACGCAGGAAGATGTCCTTGTTCGAGTAGATGGAGTGAACCATCAACTGCAGGAGCTGGCGCGCTTCCGCCTGGAACTCGTGCGTCTCGATCTGAGAAGCAGTCACTCACGTCTCCTCGCGGGAAAACCGTCATCGCATTCGGCCGCTGTGGCGCGACCGCATCCCGCAGTATCTCGCGAGCGGATACGCCGGACGCAGCATGGCCCGCTCACCCGGACAGAGGTTTACATCACTGATCAACACAGTGAAAATCGTTCGCCATGCGCCGGAGCCTGCTCTCGATAGCCCTTGCCACCGTTCTCGCGGCCACGGTGGCGCCTGCCGCGTCCGCCACGAGCCCCGTCTCGGACCGCTCGGGGGACGCGCCCGCCGCGAAGATCGACTATCACGAGTGGAACGACGTGGCGGAGTTCCGCGGCGGAGAGGCGGAGGGCGTACGCCCCACCGGCACCGGACTGCGACTCACCCGGGCCAGGACCGCCGACGACGGGACGGAGTACGGGAGCTGGACGTCGCCGTGGTACGAACCGGGCTTCGGCGCGACCGAACTCATCGCCTCCTGGAATGCCACCACCCCGGAGGGCACGTGGATCACCGTCGAGACCACCGCGCGGACCGACAGCGGGGAGAACACGGCGTGGTACGTGCTCGGCACGTGGGCGTTCGGCGACACCGACATCGAGCGCACCACCGTGGCGGGCCAGCGTGACGAGCACGCCGCCGTGTACGTCGACACGCTCGCCGCGGCCGACGGAGTCACCTTCGAGGCCTACCGGCTGCGGGTGACCCTGCACCGCACCGACTCCACCTCGGCGACGCCCCGGGTCCGCGCGCTCGGAGCGATGACGTCGGCGGTGCCCGACCGGTTCACGGTTCCGACGTCCGAGCCGGGCGCGGCTCGCGGCATCGAGCTGCCCGTTCCCCGGTACGCGCAGAACCGCCACGCGGGGAACTACCCCGAGTACGGCGGAGGCGGGCAGAACTGGTGCAGCCCCACCTCCACCGAGATGGTCGTCGAGTACTGGGGCCGAGGACCGAGCGCCGACGAGCTGTCGTGGCTGCCCGACGACTACGAGGACCCGACCGTGGCCCACGCCGCGCGTCACACCTACGACTACTCCTACGAGGGCACGGGCAACTGGCCGTTCAACACCGCCTACGCCGCCCACTACGGGCTGCGCGGACATGTGACGCGGTTGCACTCGCTCGCCGAACTGGAGGACTACGTCGCCGCGGGTGTTCCGGTGGTGACGTCGGTGTCCTTCCTGGAGAGCGAGCTGGACGGCGCCGGGTACAGCACCAACGGGCACCTCATGGTGGTGATCGGTTTCACCGACGACGGCGACGTGATCGTCAACGACCCGGCGTCGAACACCAACGAGGGCGTGCGCAACGTCTACCGACGCGACCAGTTCGAGACCGTGTGGCAGCGTACCCAGCGCTACACCGCCGACGGCGGCGTCGCGGGCGGCCCCGGGGGCATCGCGTACATCATCCGTCCCTGATCCCGCCGACCCGGTCGGGGCAGGTGCCGCACGCGGCGGCTGCCCCGGCCTGGCTCGTCCCGTCCCCTCTCGGGATTGACGCGCTCCTCATCCGGGAACATCATCACCCGATGACTCGACCGGGCTTCGGCCACAGCACCGCGGAAAGGTCTCCACTCGTCGACGAGCCGCCCCTTCCCGACCTCGTTCTGACACCCATGACCGACGGCGACGCCGCAGAGGTGCTCGTCCTCCAGCGGTGCTGTTGGGTGCAGGAGGCCGTTGCGAACGACACCCTCGACATCCCCGCGTTGCACGAGACCACCGAGGAGGTGGCCGGCTGGCTCTCGCGCTGGCGGGCGTGGTGTGTCCGCAGGCAGGGACGTCTGGTCGCGGCCGTCCGCGCTCGCGCCGAGGGCACCACCTGGGAGATCGGCCGGCTCATGGTCGCGCCCGACCTGGCCGGGCAGGGACTCGGGCGCTGGCTGCTGGACTACGCCGAACGACAGGCTCCGGCGAGGATGACGACGTACTCGCTGTTCACGGGTGTGCACAGCCATCGCAACCTCGCTTTGTACCAGCGCGCCGGCTACGTCGTCCGCCCCGACGCCGACACCCCGCCGGGCATCACGGCGCTGACCAAGAGTCGCTGACCGCGCACCTCGGTCGAGAGGACCCGCCTCTGCCGTCACCCGCCGAGGGTCGTGACTCCCCGACGCGAGCGACGTCCGCCTGGGCCCGGCGCGTGAGGTCGATCGCGCCGGGGCAGCCCGCACAGCCGGTGCGGCACGTCGATCACCACGAAGCGCCGAGGTGACCGCGTCGTCGTGAATTCGTCCAGACCACTGACGCGACACCGGCACATCGTGCCGAGCCCGATCACCCGGCCCGTGCTACCTGCGATCACTGCTGGAGGGTGCGCAACGAGCACACCCGGCTCCGCACTCAGCCGAGTTTCGGCTCACCCGACAGCACTCCCGCGCGAGCAGCCGCCACCCCGAGCTGGAACCGGGTGGTGACACCGAACCGCTCGTAGAGGCCGGTGATGTAGCGCCGGAGCGTGCGGGTCGAGATGTCGAGTCTGCGCGCGATCGCCTCGTCCGACCGACCGGTGCTCAGCTCCACCAGCACCAGCAGTTCGATCTCGCGCCAGACGTCCTCGTCGTAGTCGTACTCCGACACCGGGAGGGCGCTGTCCCACGCGTCCTCGAAGAACTGGCCGAAGAAGGCCACGATGTTCGGGTCCCGGGCGATCAGCACACCGTCGACACACGACCGCGACTGCAGGACGGCCACCAGGTCGTCGACGAGCACCACGCGGCTCGGCACCGACACCGTGGTCCGGCACTGGCCGCCGATCTGTTGCACGTGCCGCAGGTAGTTCAGCCCTTCCCGCTGCCTGCGGGCCGTGTGGGGATAGATGGAGCGGATCTCGATGCCCCGCTCGTACAGGGCGCGGTCGGCCGAGAAGTCCACCCGGACGGCGTCGTCCGAGGCCACCGTGGGATGCATGGCTCGCACACTGTGTCGAGCACCGGCGACCAGCTCGGTCAGTGTCTCCTGCAACCCGTCCGAGGCGAGGATCCGCTCGATTCCGGGCGTCGCCTGCTCGCGGTCGGTGTCGGCGAGCATCGCCGCCTGCAGCTCGTCCAGCACGGCACTCAACGACGTCGTGCGTTCGCTGAGCTTCGTGTACTCGGCCCGCAGCCGGGCCAGGAAGTCCACGAACGCGAGCCGAGGTCTCATCGCGACCCATCGTCGCGGTTCGCCGTCCTGCGGCTCCACCAGTCTCGCGTCGGCGAGGTAGTCCAGGGCCTCCGTCACCGTCTCGGGGGCGCGTCCCGTCGCGGCAACACACTCGGCGAGCGTGGCGGGGCCGCGGGTCAGGAAACGGTAGACCTCCATGCCGGCGTGGGTGAGGTGGCGGCACGTGGTGGCGGAATGGTCGTCCGAGCCGTGCTCGTCACTCATGAAACTCCTGCGGTCGTCGCCTGAACGCCTCGACGCCCGCTTCGACGTCCGAGTACGGCACTTGGTTCCCGCGTTTTCCGACCGTGACCATTCAGGCACATTCTCGTGCCCTGCGCGGATTCCCGGCGCGGACCGGCCGGCGTCCTCGGGCTGGTGAGCGAATGGTCTAGGCCAAAGCCACGCCGGTGCCCACCCGCGCTCGAAACCCGAGCGTCATCCCAGGAACGGACCCTCCTTTATGGATTACACCCCGTGACCACACGGCCGGGAAGCCGGGGGCGCCGCGACCGACGAACGAGTCGGCGTCTCCTCCGCAGGGCACCCCACGACCGCGTCACCCCGGTTTGCGTCACACAATGTGAGACAGTTTCGCAGATTGCAACGTTCGGACCAGCACGAAAGTCGGATGTGTCCCGTTCCTGACAACCTGTGACCTTTTCCGGCCAACGGCAACGCTGGCCTCATCGTGACCCTGTGCGGTTTCCTTGTGCCGCCAGCGACCGGCCCCTCAAGGGACAGGACACAGCAGAGGGATGGGACCGACGACCGATGCGCGGCGCGCGCACGACTCGCGCCGACCAGCCCCGCGGGCCGCCACCAACGGCCCCTGCTCGACGTCCCGTTCAACCCGGTCGTGGGCTACTTCCCTGCTATCTCGCGGCACCCGACAGTGCCCGCACCCCACGACAGTTTGGAGTGGTTATGGACGAGCGACAGTTCCGTGCGTTCGTGTCGATCGCCGAAGCCGGCCGGATGGACCTGGCGGCCGAAGCCTTGGGCTACTCGCAGCCCGCGATCAGCTACCAGATCAAGTGCCTGGAGACCACTCTCCGTACGAAGCTGTTCACTCGCGACTCCACCGGTGCGCGGCTCACGACGCAGGGACAGATGCTGCTCCCCGCGGCCAGGGCCGTCGTCACCCTCTTCGACAGCATCAAGCAGACCTTCGACGCCCATGACCCCGCCTCCGGCGCCAGGCCCGTCACCCCTCGTAATCGCGTGCCCGCCGCGCGCGGTGTCGCCCGGACCGCGACGGTCGGCCGCCCCCGCAAGCCCGCCGAACGCTAGTCCCGCGAGCGTCGGCTCGCCGCCCCCTCGGCACGACCGGCCACAGGGGACACCCCACGGTCCCCTGTGCATCGGCCGGAAGCCCTCTCCCATAACACTACGGTGACAGCGAACACGCACCCGGCCCAACAACATTTCGAACAGTTCGAAGCGCCGACGGACGCCTCGGTTCACGTCACCTCGGGTCAGCGGGCGAAGGGATGGCGCGCGGTGAGCTCGACCGGCGCGGACAGCCGCCACGCCTCGTAGACCAACTCCTCCAGCTCGTCGAGGTCGATTCGCGGCAGGTGCACCACCACCCAGCCGAAGCCACCTGCGGTGAACTGGACCTCGAAGACCTCGGGACGTTCGGCCACCAAGGCCGCCTGCTCGGACAACGTCTGCTTCAGCCCCACGGTCTCCGTTCGCGGCCAGTGATAACCGAACCGCACTCCCCGCACGCCGTAGGCCGTGTAGTCACGCCCGGCACTCCGCTCGACTTCCGCGAGCCCGTCGAGGATCTCCTGCAGCACCTCTGCCGACACACCCATGGTGCGATTCTGACGAGCACCTCCGACGACAACAGTGCCGCGACGCCCCCGGCAGGACGGATCACCGGGCGACGTGCCGGTGATCCGTCCTGACAGCTCACTCCTCGAAGTCCATCTCCTCGGCGTCGTCGTCGAAGACCTCGTCCAGAACCTCGCCGAGCACCATGCCACCGACCACACCGGCCGCCGCGCCGGCGATCACGCCTCCCATCCCGGGGCCGCGGCGTTCCTCGTGGTACTCACCCGGGTGCCCGTACGGAGGCTGACCGTAGGGGCCCGGCTGCCCGTAGGGGGGTTGCCCGTACGGCGGCTGACCGGCGAAAGCGGGGTTGCCGTAGGAGCCAGGCTGCCCACCGAAGGCGGGGTTGCCGTAGCCACCCGCGCGTTCGGCGACCTGGTCCATCCACTGGACGATGAGACCGGCCCAGTCCTGACGCTCCGCCTCGACGTGCGGGGCCATGAAGCGGCCGAAGGTGTCGCCGCCCTCGCGGAAGAGCCCCCCACGCTTGTCGGCTTCCAGCACGACGTGGAGCTCATGCGGGGTGGTGACGAAGGTCAGCTCGACCTGGTTGACCCGACCCGAGTACGCCGCGGGCGGGTAGAACTCCAGCTCCTGGTAGAAGGGGAGCTGCTGCGGCACGCCGACCACCCGGCCCGCCTCCGCGTCGGCGCTCTGGAAGACGAATCCGAGCGCCCCGAACGCGTCGAGCACGGCGTTCTGCGACGGCAGCGGGTGGATCTCCACGGGATCCAGATCGCCCTTGTCCGGAGCTCCGGCGATCACCAGTTCGGTGCGCACACCGACCGTCATCCCGGGCAGCCGATGTCCGCCCACGGCGGTGATCGGCGTCTCCCACGGAACGTCGAGCTGGAACGGCACCGTGACGGGCTGCTCGGCGGGCACGCGCACACCCTGCGCCACGACGACGCGGTGGAACTCGCTGGTGCCGTTGAACTCGTGATCACCACGCTCGACCTCGACCCGGGTGACGAGAGACAGCGCGATGGCGCCGATCTCGGCGTCGCTACTGCCACCCTGGATGCGCACCTGGCCGGTGATGACCTGTCCGGGCATCACGTGCGGGGTGTCCAGCACCGTGTCGACGGACGGACCACCGACACCGAACGCGCCGAGCAATCGTTTGAACATGGACGGGGCTCCTCCTTGAGGACCAGTCGTTCACTCTGCGTAACTATGTGACACACAGCATATCGACGGTCCTCAGGTCACCGCCCGTACTCATGATCATGGTCACGATCACGTGCGATTCCGGTGGTTTCGCCGGTTTTGACAGCGATTTCACCGCTCGCTACTCACCCGCGTGCGCATGCCGTGTCCGGCGGACGGCACGGATGTCGAGGACGGACAGCGGGGGCGTCAGCACACGCTGTCGGAGGACTTGGGCACTCCGAGTCCGAACAGCGGTCGCAACTTCAGGCCGACCCAGGTGCCCGCGAGCGCGAACACCGCCCACAACCAGCCGTGCAGGCTGCCCGTGGAGATACCGCCGAGGTAAGCGCCGATGTTGCAGCCTCCCGCCAAGCGGGCGCCCACTCCCATCAGCACGCCGCCGAGGACGGCACCCACGGCGGTGCGCCACGGGATCGACGTGTGCAGCTTCCAGCCGCCCGCCGCGGCGGCGGCGACCGCGGCGCCCAGGATGATGCCGATGTTGGTGAGGCTCGTCTTCTCGGTGAGCACGGGGTTGGCGAGCATCTCGGCGTAGCGGTCGGACTGCCAGAACTCCCACGTCTCCGGCTGCAGCCCGAGAAGCTGCAGCAGCTTCGCACCCCACAGCGCGAACGCCGTGGTGACGCCCCAGATCCCTCCGGAAACCAGCATCACGGCGGCGGCGAGCACGCCGAGCACGACCGCACCGACCCACTTCGGCCACGAGCCCCGCACGACCCGGGCGACTCCGCGGGCCGACGGCACGCTCCCCGCGGGCGGCGGGTTGCGCCGAGCCTGCACCATCCGGCTCGCCACCACGACGGCGGCGAGCGCGGCCATCGTCACCGCCCAGCTCCCGAACCAACCGACGTGGTCGGCCAGCAGCACACCGGGCACCTCCGGCCAGCCGTCGAACGCCGGGAACGCCCAGGTGTAGAACACCGACCCGACGACGAAGCCACCCAGCGTGAACATGATCGTCGACTGCCCGGAGCCGACCGCGAACAACGTGCCCGAGGCACACGCCCCACCGAGCTGCATGCCGATCGCGAACACGGCGGCCCCGACGAACAGCGGCAACCCGATCGCCCCCGCGGACGGTGCCGGGGTGGAACCGAAGAGCCCGGAGCCGGTGGCCACCACGAGCGCGATGAGGGTGGTCGCGGTGCCCAACAGCAGGGTGTGGGCACGCAGCCCCTCGCCGTTGCCGACGGCGATCAACTGACGCCACGCCGAGGTGAAGCCGAACCGCGAGTGGAACAGCGCGATCCCGAGGAAGAGCCCGATCACGAGCAGGGCACCGAACTTGGCGCCGTGCGCCGACCACACGTACCAGCTCAGCGCGACCGCCAGCAGGCCCGCGACGAGCAACGGACCACGGTTCACGCGCCCGAGCGGTTCGGGCGGTGGCGCGGCCACGGAGGTCGGCGAACTCAGCAGGGTCGCGCGACGCAGGGTCGAGGTGGCCGGCACCGAAGTGCCGGACGAGATGGTGGACGAATCGGACACGGACGCTCCCGTTGTGTGGGACCAACGATCTGGCCGGAGGCGAGACTAGTTCGCTCCGAGCAGTGCTCCCACGATGTGGTCACGCCGAGGTCGTCGGCTGTGGCGCCGGTCGCGCCAAGGCCGGATCGCCCAGTGCACGACCCAGCGCCGCCACGAGCTCCGCGGGTTCCCGCACGACCGCGGCCACGTAGGCGTCGGGTCGCACGAGCCACGACTCGCCGGGCCTCGCGCCGAGGGCCCGCGCGACCGCGCCGTCGGGGTCGACGTCCGGCAACCGCAGCACCCGCACGGGCCGACCCAGTGTCGACGGGTCGGGCAGTTCGGCACCGGCGGTGGCGAGCACGCAGAACC
Source organism: Saccharomonospora sp. NB11 (assembly GCF_015910535.1). Classification (GTDB taxonomy): domain Bacteria; phylum Actinomycetota; class Actinomycetes; order Mycobacteriales; family Pseudonocardiaceae; genus Saccharomonospora. Next base: position 93,410 of record NZ_JACBJG010000004.1, read on the forward strand.
CGTCCCGCAGCAGCGCACGCAGCCGGGTGGTGCCGCCCACGCGCACGTCGGGCGCGAGGATGCCGGGGCCCGGCGGAGGCACCGTTCCCCGAGGCGGCCGACCGGCGAACGGCCGCGAGTCGTCGAGGGTGGTGAGCGGGGACCGGACGTACCAGAACGGTTCGGAGAACCGACCGGAGTCCACGCGCGCCCGCAGCGCGGGGTCGGTGGCCGCCCCGACCAGCACCCGCTCCCGCAGGGCGCGCTGCGCCTCGTCGTGCGGGACGAGGAAGTTCATCGTGGCGGTGGTGACTTCGAGGTTCTCCACGGCCGCCGCGTGCCGTTCGGCGTGGTAGGAGTCGAGCAGCGTGTCGTCGGCCCAACCACGCAGGACGTACGCGAGTTTCCAGGCCGCGTTCTCCGCGTCCGCCACTCCCGAGTTGAGTCCGCGCGCCCCGAACGGCGACATCAGGTGGGCGCAGTCACCGGCCAGCAGGACCCGTCCCACACGCAGGCGGTCGGCCACCCTGGAGTGGAAGCGGTACACCGACTTCCAGACGATCTCGTAGTCCGCCTCGCCCACGATCGCCCTGATCCGCGCGTCGAGCGCCCCACTGCGCTCCTCCTCGGTGAGGTCGTAGTCGGCGGGCACCTGCCAGTCGATGCGGAACACCGAGTCAGGGCAGGGATGGATGAGGACCTGACGGCCGGGATTCCACACCGGGTCGAAGTAGAAGCGCCGCTCCCGCGCCCAACCGGGCAGGTCGGCGCGGATGTCGCAGATGAGGAACCGGTCGTCGAAGGAATGCCCCTCGAACACCACTCCCAGCGCGCGGTGCAGCTCCTCGCAGTGCGCGCCCGGGCACGCGAGGGCGTAGTCGGCGGTGATCCGCACGCCGTCGTCGGTGACGAGACGAACGCCGGTGGCGTCCTGGTCGATCCGCTCGACACGGTGGTTCCAGCGCACGTCGATCAGCGGCTGGGCCGCGATCCGCTCGTCGAGGATTTCCTCGACCCGCGACTGGGAGATGTTGACGAACGGCGGGAAGACCGACGTGCTCGCGTCCTGGAGTGTGAGAGCGAACAACTCGATCTCGCGATGGTAGGTGCGGGCGGTCGACCACGTGAGTCCCTCGTCGGCGATCCGCCGTCCCGCGCCCACCGACTCCCACACGTCGAGCACGTCGCGCTGCTGGCAGATCGCCTTCGAGCCGACCTTGTCCCGGGCAGGACGCCCGTCCAGCAACGTCACCGGCACGCCGTGGCGGGCCAGCAACAACGCCGCCGTCTGCCCCACCGGTCCGTTGCCGATCACCGCCACGCTGCGGTCTCGCACAACCATCGCCTCCGTCGGCTCAGTCCTGCAGCAGCTCCCACACCTCGCGGTCGCGCTCGGCCGTCCAGATCACCGGCCGTTCGATCCCGGACAGCTCGTCCCAGAGCCGGGACACGTCGAACGGCAGGCAGTGCTCGAAGATCGGCCACCGCCCGTATCGCGGGGCCAGCGCGGCATGCGTGCGTCGGAACGCCTCTTTCAGGGTGCCGCCGCCGTGGTGCACGGCGCCAACCTCGCGGATCATGATGCGCAGGAAGTCGCGGGTCTGCTCGACGGCGGCGTCGACGGCCTCCCTGCCACGGCTCACCGCGCCACGGCCACCGACGAGTGCCTCCGCGCCGAAGGCCTTGACCCGGTCCAACGTCGAGGACGCCCACTCTCGGTGAAACGCGTCCCCCGTGTACAACGCGGCCTCGGCCTCCACCAGGTCGCCGGCGAACAGGATGCGGTGCCGGGGAAGCCACGCGACGATGTCACCCTCGGTATGGCCCCGACCACAGTGCTGGAGCACGAGCTCTCCGCGGTCGCCGCCGAGGTCGATGGTGAGCCGGTCGGAGAACGTGACCGTCGGCCAGGTCAGGCCCGGCACGCTGTCGGCCGCCTTGGCCAGCCGCGGCATCCGCGCGAACTCGCTCTCCCAGTCCTCGCGGCCTCGCTCGGCCACCAGCGCACGGGTGTTCTCGTGCGCGACGATCAGCTCGGCGTCGAAGGCGGACGCGCCGAGCACCCGCACCGCGTGGTAGTGCGACAACACGAGGTAACGCACCGGTTTGTCGGTGTGCTCCCGCAGCCGGGCGAGCCACTCCCGGGCGGCCACCGGGGTGGCCATGGCCTCGAAGCAGACGAGGAAGTCCTCCCCCTCGATCGCCCCGACGTTGGGGTCGCCCTCCGCCGTGAGCGCGTAGACGCCGTCGGCCAGCACCTCCAGCGTCTGTTCCTTGTCGTCCAGATCCGCGGACGAGGCGAACGCCTTCCGGCCCACGACGCCACCTCCGATGGTTAACGTCTTGATCACTCGGTTTCCGAGACTAGATCGCGGATCGGCCGAACGGAAGACCGTGCCCGGTCCGGTCGCCACCGGGGGCTGGCGTCAGGAGCAACGTGTGCCTACTATCTGCGCACTCACCGCGTTCCCCGAACGGAGTTCCCATGGCCGCACCGACACCGGCGTCCGAACGGCCACCACTGTCGACCGAGGAGCGCAAGGTCCTCTTCAGCACGCTCGCCGGCACGTCGATCGAGTGGTACGACTTCTTCATCTACGCCCAGGCCGCGAGCCTGGTGCTCGGACCGCTCTTCTTCGCGCCCGTCAGCGACGACTCCCCGGGCCTCGCGACGGTCCTGTCGCTGGCCACCATCGGCATCAGCTTCCTCTTCCGTCCCCTCGGCGCCATCATCGCCGGACGCTTCGGCGACCGACTGGGACGCAAGAAGATGCTGGTGTTCACCCTCGTCACGATGGGTGCCGCGACCGCCCTCATCGGCCTGCTGCCGACGTACGCCGACATCGGTGTCGCCGCTCCCGTCGCGCTGATGGCGCTGCGGATCGTGCAGGGCTTCTCGGCGGGCGGCGAATGGGGCGGCGCGGCGCTGATGGCGGTGGAGCACTCCCCGGTGCATCGGCGTGGGCTCTTCGGCGCGTACCCGCAGATCGGCGTCCCGATCGGACTCATCCTGGCCACGGGCGTGCTGTGGTTCATGACGACGGTGACGACGCCGCAGGAGTTCGACGAGTGGGGCTGGCGCGTGCCGTTCCTGCTGTCGGTGGTGCTGGTGGTGATCGGCTACCTCGTCCGGCGGGCGGTCGAGGAGAGCCCGGTGTTCGAGGAGATGCTCCGGCGCAGGCAGGAGTCCTCCGCCCCGCTGCGCGACCTCTTCCGCCACAACGCCAAGGAAGTGCTGCTCACGGCGCTGGTGTTCGTCGCCAACAACGCCGCGGGCTATCTGGTGATCGCCTACTTCATCTCCTACGGCACCGTCGAGCTGGGACTGTCCCGACCGTCGGTGCTGCTCGCGACGGTGTTCGCCTCGATCGGCTGGCTGGTGTTCACACTGTACGGAGGTGCGCTGTCCGACCGCATCGGTCGCGTGAGGACGTTCCAGATCGGCTACGCCTGGGTGTTCGTGTGGATGGTGCCGATGTTCTTGCTCATCGACACGGGCGGCATCGTCGTGTTCGCGGCCGCCATCTTCGTGCTCACCATCGGGCTGGGACTGTCCTACGGACCGATGTCGGCGCTGTACGCGGAGCTGTTCCCGGTGTCGGTGCGCTACTCGGGCGTGTCGATCGGGTACGCGCTCGGCGCGATCCTCGGTGGGGCGTTCGCGCCGACCATCGCGGAGCTGCTGATGCAGAACACCGGCTGGTCGGGATCGGTCGGCATCTACATCATGGTGCTGTGCGTGGTGTCCTTCGCCGGGGTGACGGCGATCAAGGAACCGAAGGGACGCGACCTGGGCGTCGCCCCGCGCTCGTGAGGGGTTTCCGGATCACGCGGCCGGGGCACACCCCACCGCATGGACACGGCCCTCATCCTCGACGTGGACGGCACGCTCGTCGACACGACCTACCACCACGCGATCGCCTGGTACCGCGCGTTCGACGAGATCGGCGTGGTCGTGCCCGTGTGGCGACTGCACCGGGCCATCGGGATGGGCGGTGACCAGCTCGTCGCCGCGGTCGCCGGGGACGAGGTCGAACAGGCTCACGGCGAGCGGCTGCGCGAGCTCTGGAAGTCGGAGGCCGATCGGCTGCTTCCCGAGATCCGCGCGTTCGACGGCGCGGTCGACCTGCTCGACGCCGCGAGGACGACGCGCTTCGCCGTCGTGCTGGCCAGCTCCGGCAAACCCGATCACGTCGACCACTACCTCGACCTGATCGGTGGCCGGGAGCGCGCGCACGCGTGGCTGTCCTCGGCCGACGTGTCGGAGACCAAACCCCATCCCGACCTGGTGGAAGCCGCGTGGCGGCAGGCGGGAACGACGCACGCGATCATGGTCGGCGACTCCGTGTGGGACTGCGACGCGGCGAGACGGACGGGGGTCCCCGCCGTCGCCGTGCGCACCGGCGGGTTCGGCGTCGACGAACTCACCGACCACGGCGCCCGCGCGGTGTACGAGGACCTGTCCGAGCTGCGGCGAGCGCTGCCCGACCTCGCGGACCTCGCCACGGCCGTCGAGGCCCGCTGACCCGATACATCGCCGCGTGTCGGCCCGCACACCAGCGACTGCGCCGCGCGGCTGACGAGCCGTCCGAACCGACGAGAGGTTCCTAGTCCGGTACGGCGATGTCGACCAGCCACGGGATGCCGAACCGGTCGACGCACATGCCGAACTCGTCGCCCCACATCTGCTTCTCCAGCGGCACGAGCACAGTCGCGCCCTCGGAGAGCTTCGCCCAGTACCCGCGCAGCGTCTCCGTGTCGTCGCCACTGATGCTGACGGTGACGTTGTTGCCCGGCGTGTAGTCCTGGTCCGACGGCACGTCGGAGCCCATCAACGTGAAGCCGTGGTCGGTCTCCAACGCGGCGTGCATGACCTTGTCGGCCTCCGGAGAGTCGGCCGCGCCGAACTGGCCGAAGGTCGTCAGATCGAGGTCCCCGCCGAAGACGCTGCGGTAGAACTCCATCGCCTCACGGGCGTTGCCGGAGAAGGTGAGATAGGGATTGAGTCGGGAGACCATCGTGCGCTCCTCGCAGTCGTCTCACTCCGAGGCTAGTTCCAGCAGTGGGCGTTCCGCAGCACCTCCGACGTCACGGGCCCTCGCCCGGTGCCCGGCGCGTGGCCTCGATGACCTTGCCCAGCATCCCGTGCAGCTCCTCCAGCTCGCGGACCTCCATCCCCAGCCGTTCCACGATCCGATACGGGATCTTCTCGGCCTCGGCTCGCAATGCCCGACCCGCCTCCGTCAGCTCGACCGACAGCGACCGTTCGTCCGACCGGTCCCGTCGACGACTGACGTACCCGAGCGCTTCGAGGCGTTTGAGCAGCGGCGACAGCGTCGCGGGTTCGGCGCGCAGGAGTTCGCAGAGCGCCTTCACACTCCGCGGCTCGTGGTCCCACAGAGCGAGCAGCACGAGGTACTGCGGGTGGGTCAGCCCGTACGGCTTCAGCAGCGGGCGGTACAGCCCGATGACGCTGCGGGAGGCGACCGACAGCGCGAAACACACCTGCCGGTCGAGGGCCAGCGGGTCCTCACCCAGGTCGATCTGCATCACACCATCCTACTTGGTTAGTGCGCTAACTGTTAGCGTGCAAACATGCCAGGTCATCTTCAGCGTCCCCGGCCCCACCGGTGGCTGTGGTACGCCCTCGGCGGGCGACTGCCCGAGCGGTATCGCGAGTGGGTGCTGCACGACGTCACGTGCTCGACCTGGCTGTGGCGGCACGGCCTGCGCACCACGTTCCTGGTCGGACCGCTGAGCGCGCTGTGGCTCCTGCTCCCCGGACCACTGGGCCTTCGGCTGAGTCTGGTGCTCCTCGCCGTCCTCGTCGGCTACTTCTACTCCTTCGCCTTCGCCGAGGAGAACGTCGAGCACCGTCTCGCCAAGCACGGATACGACTACGGCGACGGCAGACGGATACGTGCCGCCGCCAAGGCCGAGGCCGAGGCCGACGTTCGCGAACGCTACCTCGCTCGCTACCGCCACACCGACTGACGCCGCATCGCGGTCGACACGCGGCCGAGGGTCACTCCCGAGAATCGTTCACCCGATTTCTCCCGACGGGATCGAACGAAGACCACAACGATGCTGTGACGACCGCCATTGTGATCACCTGCGGATTCGGCCGAGGATGCCGCACGTCCGCGCCGTCGCACGCTCGTTTCCCACGATCCGCGCCGGGGACGAGTCTGCGCCGTTTCCTCGGGTGATCGAATGGGTGAACACATGGGTGAACGACTGCCGTTGACCGAGGAGGAACTGGCCAGTCTCCGGCGGCTGGAAACGGAGCTACGGACGGACGACCCGCTGCTGGACCGTTCGTTGCGCCGCATGATGTCGCCCGAGGACTCGACGTCGATGTGGCTGACACTCGCGGTTCTCGGCGGGTTGGCCTGCGGCCTGGCTCTGCTCGTGGCGGGCTGGGTGGTGCTCGGACTGCTCGTGTTGCTCGCCGGCATCGGCTGGCCGCTGCGCTGGGCGTCCCGCCGGTTCTTCCACCCCGTGTGCCGACACCTCGTGACGGACGTCGACGCCCCGTGCCCGCGCTGCACCGAGGCGTAGCGCGGACACGGGGCGCGGACATGGAAAGGGGGCGGTGACGGGTCGCGCGCCACCGCCCCCCGGTCTGGTGGGCGTCAGCCCTGGTTGCCCGCTTCGGTGAGCAGGATCTCCACGGCTTCGTCGTTGCGCTTGGTCTCAGGCTCGATGAGCTCGTCGGGCGGGTAGAACCCGTTCAATCCACCGCCACCGGCCGGGTACATCTCGAACGTCAGGCTGAGGATGCCGTGCTCGGCCCACATCCAGTCGTTGATCGAACCGTCGGTGATGTAGAGATCGCTGGACTGCTGCGGCGTGTAGCCGTTGCTCGCGGCGAGCGCCTGCCCGACCTCCTGGAAGCGCTTGGCCTCCTCGGGCGACATCGTCTCGTTCGAGTCGTCGTACGTGTAGCCGTAGGGCCACAGGACCAGCTCCGAGTAACTGTGGAAGTCGAGGTGGGCCTTGATCTGCTGGACGCCGCCGACGACCCGGGAGTCGACGAACGACTTGACCGCGGTCGTCTCGGGAGCCGAGAACGCGGACGGGCCGCGGTAGGTCTCGCTGGAAGGCGAACCGCTGGAGCCGCCGCAGCAACCCCACTGGTAGCCCCAGTTGCGGTTCAGGTCGGTGCCACTGCCCTGTCGGTTCTTCCGCCAGCCCTTGTACCGGCCGCCCTCGATGTCGTACTCGGCGCCGTCCGGGTTGACCGTCGGGATGACGTAGATCTCGCGCGTGTCGACGAGTTCGGTGACCGTGGGGTCGCTGCCGTACTCGTCGGTGAAGCGCTCAATGATCCGCAGGCACATCTCCGTGGTCAGATGCTCACGGGCGTGCTGGTTGCACGTGAACAGCACCTCGGGTTCGTCCTCGTCCTGGGCGACGTTGTCGCTGATCTTGATCAGGTGCAGCGCGCGGCCCTCGTACGAGTCGCCCACGCTCGACAGCGACGCGATGTCCCCGTGGTCGGCGACGGTCTGCTCCAGCACCTCGGTCAGCTCGGTGTAGGTGTGGTAGCCCTCGTCGCCGGCCGGGAACTCGTCGACCGCGGTCCGGACGTCGGGGTTGCGCTCGGCGAGCAGAGCGTCGACGTCACCGACCTTCTCCAGCTCGAAGCCCTGACCGCGCAACGCCTGTGCCTGCGCGGAATCCGCGGCGAAGGTCAGGACGTCGCCCTGAGTACCCCAGACGTCGACGCCGGACTGCGCGATCGCCGTCCGAACGGCGCTGTCCGTCCCCCGGACCTCGTAGAGACCTCGGTCGCCGTCGTGTGGCGCCGCGCCCGCGGGCACGGCCGTGGCGAACAACAACAGTCCCGCTGCTGCGGTGATTCCCCGACGTAGTGAGCCCATGTACGTGAGGCTGGCCGAGCGTGAACACACCCGGCAACCCTCGAAAGTCGGAAGCACCCTGTTCAGGGGGCCACCAGCCGTCGCGGCGGCCCCCTGTTCGTCCGTTCCGGACGGTCAGCCGACCAGCGCCCGCCAGGTGATCGCGCCCGCGACGCCGTCGACGACCAGCCGGTTGACGCTCTGGAAACTGCGGACGGCACTCGTGGTGACCGACCCGAACTCACCGTCGACGACGAGCCCCGCGCTGCGCTTGTTCAACGCCGTCTGGAGTCCCCTGACGTGGTGTCCGGTGGCGCCCTGCTGCAGCGAGTAGACGAGCTTCGGCCACGTCTTCGGCCCCACGAGACCGTCGGAGACCAGACCACTCGCGCTCTGGAAGCTCTTCACGGCGCTCGTGGTGACCGAACCGAACGAACCGTCGACCACCAGGCCGTGTCCACGCTGGTTCAGCAGGTGCTGGATCACCCGCACGCGCTGTCCGCTCGCGCCGGGATCGATGCTCGGCCATCCTCCGCCGAGGTCGACCCCGCGGGCGGACATGAACGTCACCGGGTTCACCACCGAGCCGAGTCCTCCGGTGTGGGTCTCGAAGTGCAGGTGTGGACCGGTGACGTTGCCCGTGGCTCCCATGTCGCCGATGCGCTGTCCGGCGGACACCTTCTGGTTCAGCGACACCCGGTAGGCGTTGAGATGTCCGTAGTAGGTGTACTGGTTGCCGCCGTGGGAGATGACGATTCCGTTGCCGGTACGACCGGCGAGCCCGCCGCCCCACTCTCGGCGAATCACCGTGCCCGCCGCCGCCGCGTACACGGCCGTGCCGGTGCTGTTGGTGACGTCCTGTCCCGCGTGGGACGCACCACCTCGGGGAGCGCCGAAGTGGCCGCCGTTCGGGAAGTAGCCGAGCGCGGGATTGCACCACGCGCCGTTCCTCGCCGTCGCGGCGTGCGCGGCAGGCAGTCCGAGTCCCAGGACGCCGAGTCCGAGTCCCAGGCCCGCTCCCGCCAGCAGGGCCCGCCGGGACAGTCCGCCGCCACGCGCCCGCGGGCCGGTCAGGTCCACACCATCACACGATTCGCACATGAGTCGCTCCCCGGTTCGTCTCGCCCCCCGCTTCGGTGTCCGGAGTGTACGAATTCCGGAAGTCGGGCAGCCGTCCACGACAGAACTTTGCCGACGCCCTTGACCCGGCTCAGGCAAGGCGGACAATGTGCGCGCGAGGGGGCCGGCGACGGCCAGGTGGACTCGCACCACAGGCTAGTGACGGCGCACCCGCACCACGCTGTCGGTGCGGTGCCCCGGCTCGCCCTCCGGGTCGGGCAACGTGGTCTCGACGAGTTCGGCGACCTCCACGGTCCAGTCCCGTGGGGGAAGGCGCAGCGCGGTGACGACCTCGCTCACGGTCGGGAACCGGTGCTCGAACGGCGGGGAGTCCACCCACGACGGCCACCCGGCGTGGCTGCCGACGAGCAGCACCCCGCCCGGCGCGACAGCGGAGAGCGCCCGGCGCAACACGTCCTCCCGCTCGCCGTCCTCGGCCACCGGCGAGTGCAGGAACTGCGCGGACACCAGGTCGAACGTGCCGTCAGGGAACGACTCGGCCAAATCGTGGCGTTGCCACGTGATTCGGGACTCGACCCCGGCATCGGCCGCGTGGGCCGCGCCCCGGCGCAACGCGACCTCCGACACGTCCACAGCGGTGACCTGCCAGCCGCGGTCGGCCAGCCAGAGCGCGTCGCCACCCTCCCCGCAGCCGAGGTCCAGAGCAGTACCGGGCGACAGGTCCGCCGCATACCGCACGAGCAGGTCGTTGGGCTTCCCGCTCCACACGGCGTCCTTCTCGGCGTAGAAGTCGTCCCAGTACCGGGCCGTGGACCGGTCGTCGGGTTCGTGGCGATGTGACGTCATGTCCCCAGGGTGCCGCGACGGCAGCGACGGCACACGGTCCGGCTCACGACTCGGCGGGGAGGTCGAGCAGGCGGAGGAACGCGGCGGCAGCCGGGCGCGGCTCGGCGCGGCCCCAGACCAGGTACTCGACGCGTTGTGGGGCGCCGGTCACCGGGATCGTGGCGACGCCGCTCAACCCCGGGACGAACGTGGACGGCAGCATCGTCACGCCGAGTCCCCGCCGCACCAGCTCGACCATGAGATCGACCGCCCCGACCTCCAACGCGACCTGCCGATCGATCCCGGCGGCGTCGAAGGCCAGGTCCGCCTGCGCGCGCCCCGCCGAACCGATCGGGAAGTCGACGAAGACCTCCGAGGCGAGCCGACTCAACTCGATCTCCTCGGAACCCGCGAGCGGATGGTCCGGCGCCACCACCGCGACGTGCCGGTCGCGACCGAACTCGTGCACCCGCACTCCCTTCGGTTCGGTGGTGGCCGGAAGTCCGAGGAACGCGAGGTCGAGATCGGCCCGTCTGACCTGCTCGACGAGGTCGGGGCTGCTGCCCACCCTCAGCGACACCCGGACCTGCGGGTGACGCGTCCGGAAGTTTTTGAGCAGGGACGGCAGGTCGACGGCGGCGACGGTGGGGATCACGCCCACGTCCAGTCGCCCGCGTACCTCGCCGAACGCCGCCGCGACGTCCGCCGCCGCCCGCTCGGCGGCGTCGAGACACTGCCGAGCCGCGGGCAGGAACGCCTCACCCGCGGCGGTGAGCCGCACGCGGCGGCTCGTCCGGTCGAACAACCGACCGCCCAGCTCCCGCTCCAGGCGCGCGATCTGGTGACTCAGCGCCGACTGCACCACGTGACACCGCTCGGCGGCGCGGGTGAAGCTCTTCGTCTCCGCCACGGCGAGCACGTACCGCAGCTGCTGCAACTCCATCCATCCATGATTAATCATGATCGATGAGATGACAACGATGTGTTGGACTCATCGATCGACGGTGTCGAGACTGAGTGCCATGACCAGTCAGCTCCTTCCTCCTCCGGCGCGCCCAGGGCAGGTGGGGCGGCTCGCGATCACGGCGATCGCCCCGGTGGTGTGGGGCACGACGTACGTGGTGACCACGGAGTTGCTGCCGCCGAACCATCCGCTCTTCGCCTCTCTGGTCCGCGCGCTTCCCGCCGGTCTGCTCGGACTCGCGCTGGCCCGCACCCTGCCGTGTGGCGTGTGGTGGGTTCGCGCGGCGATTCTCGGGGTCCTCAACATCGGCCTGTTCTTCCCGCTGCTGTTCGTGGCCGCCGAACGACTGCCCGGCGGCGTGGCGGCCACCCTGAGCGCCACGCAACCGGTGATCGTCGTTGGCCTCGCGGTGCTGCTGCTCCGTGAACGCCCGTCGGCCTGGCGGATCGGGTGGGCGGTCGCCGGTGTCGTCGGCGTGGCGATGGTGGTGTTGCGGCCGAACGCGGCGGCGTTCGACCTCGTCGGGGCGCTCGCGGCGCTGGGCAGCGCGGTGAGCATGGCGCTGGGAGTCGTTCTCACCACCCGGTGGGGCCGACCCGACGGCGTGAGTGCCACGGCCTTCGCCTCGTGGCTGTTGACCGCCGGTGGGCTGGTCCTCCTCCCCGTCACACTCGTCGTCGAGGGCGCTCCCCCCTCCGTCGACGGACCCGCCGTCCTCGGCTTCCTCTGGCTGGGGCTCGTCGGTGGACTCCTCGCCTACATGCTGTGGTTTCGCGGGCTCGCCACGCTGCCCGTCACCTCGATCGCGCTGTTGAGCCCGCTCTCGCCGGTCGTCGCCGCACTGCTCGGGGTTCTGGTCCTGCACCAGACGTTGGGAAGCGTGCAACTCGTCGGCTTCGCCCTCGCCCTCGTGTCCGTCACCGCCGGACAGTGGACCCCGCCCGCACGGTCGACGTCGTCGCTCCGCGACGTCGACCCGAACGAGCACGGTCGGCGAGACCGTTCGGGCGAGGCGACGCACAGTCCGTGACCGTGGGTGCGATGCCCGTCCGGGACGACACCGACGGTCGCCCCCGTCACCACGCGACGCCGCCGAGGTGAAGACCACCGGCGTCGCGCGGAAAAAAACGTCGCTGTCACTCGATCGGCCCGGCTAGTCTCGATCGTCGGGGAGTCACGTCGCGGCGTCACGTCCGCTCGACTCCGCCGCACCCCGACCCCACGCGCGACAAGGTTTACCCCTCGTGAACGACAGATCCCAGTCAGAGCTCCCGGCGTCCGACGCCGCTCCCACGACGGCCCGCAGCGGCCCGCTGATCGCGGTCCTGGTCGCCTCGGCGTTCGTGATGATCCTGAACGAGACCATCCTCAGCGTGGCGCTGCGCGACCTGACCCTGGAACTCGGCGTCGCGACGACCACGGTGCAGTGGTTGACCAGCGGCTTCCTGCTCACCATGGCCGTGGTCATCCCGACGACCGGGTTCCTTCTCGAACGCTTCACCCCGCGCCAGATCTTCCTCGCGTCCCTGACGTCGTTCAGCGCCGGAACCCTGCTGTGTGCCCTGGCCCCCGGCTTCGGGGTGCTGCTCGTGGGCAGGCTCGTGCAGGCCTGCGGCACGGCCGTCATGGTGCCGCTGCTCATGACCTCCGTGCTCCGACTCGTCCCGCCGCAACGGCGTGGCTCGATGATGGGCACGATCACCATCGTCATCGCCGTCGCGCCCGCCGTGGGACCCACCATCGGCGGTGCGCTGCTGTCGTCGCTCGGCTGGCGGTGGATGTTCGTGCTCGTCCTCCCGCTCGCCCTGACGGCGCTGGGAGTGGGCGCGAAGTGGTTCCACCTTCACAGCGTGACCAGGGCCGTCCCGCTCGACGTGCTGTCGGTGCTGCTGTCGGCTCTCGGGTTCGGCGGGCTGCTGTTCGGGCTGGCCTCCTTCGACGCCCCGGCGAGCGACGCCGTCGTCCCGCCGTGGGCTTCCGTTGTCGTCGGCGTGGCGGCGCTGGTGGTGTTCACCCTGCGTCAGCTCTCGCTCCAACGCGCCGACCGCGCGCTGCTCGACCTGCGACCGTTCACGCACCGCAGCTTCGTGGTGGGCGTGATCCTGTCCGGACTGTTGTTCATCTGCCTGCTGGGCGTCGGCTCGATCATGCTGCCGCTGTACCTGCAGACGGTTCTGGAAACCACCACCTTCGTCAGTGGACTCGCGGTGCTGCCGGGCGGGTTGATCCTCGGTCTGCTCGGCCGCCCGGTGGGCGCCCTGTACGACCGGCTCGGGCCGCGCCCGCTCGTGATCCCCGGCGCGGTCGCGATGGCGACGGCCCTGTGGCTGTTCACCACGCTCGGACCGACGTCGCCGCTGGAACTCGTGATCGGCATCCACGTCGTGCTGATGGTGGGCCTGTCGTTCATGATGACCCCGCTGATGACCGAGTCGCTGGGCGTGCTGCCCGAGCACCTGCACTCCCACGGCAGCGCGATCCTGTCCACGTTGCAGCAGGTGGCCGGTGCACTGGGGACGGCCGTCTTCGTCACCGTGGCCGCCCTGGGCAGCGCTCCCGAGGCCGTCAGTCCCGACGCCGACGGGCTCCACGCCGCATTCGTCACCGCGGGCGTCATCGCGATCGTCGCCGTGCTGACGGCCCTGTTCGTCCGTCGCAGCACGCCCGCCGACACCCCCGAGTCCCCTTCAGTTCCGGAGGCGGACCCGGCGCGCTGACCGACTCGTCGGTCACCGGCGCCAGGCACTCACCCCGAGCGTGCCCGTGTCTCCCGAATCGAGGTGCAGGCCCTGCGGGAACCGGCCGTCCAGCTCCACGGGCTGCCACGGCCGACCCGCCTCGGGCGCCACCTCGACCGTCTGACCAACCGCCGACGCGCCGCCGCTCGTGTCGGTGTTGCGCCACGCAAGGTGGGTCTCGGCCACATCGCCGGGTTGCAACGTCAGCGGTTCGGGCGGCAGCTCGAACCGATCGATGGTTGCGATGCCCTCCGCGCCGTGTCGTACGCGGACGTCCAACGGCTGCCCCTCGGCGTCGAACACCCGCACGGCCGGATAACCGTCGAGACGGTAGGGCTCTTCGCCGCAGTTGGTGAGCTTCAGGCCGACCACCCGCAGTCCCATCGCCGCGTCCTCGACGCCCACCGTCACCCGCACCCCGCTGGCGGGACAGGTCGGTTCGGTGGGCGGTTCCGGCGGAGCCGAGGACGGCGCGGGTGGTGTCGGCTCGGTGGTGCAGGCGGCCAGGACGAGAGCCACGGACAGGACAGCGAGACGACGTTTCACCCCCTGATCCTGCCCTCGGACCCGCTAGTCTCGATCACCAGGGCGACAACGCCCGTCGACGAACTGGGGAAAGGAGACCGGGTGGCGACCTGGGACGATCTCGTGGCCTACGTCCGGCAGACCTACGACGTGATCCGTGAGGAGGACGACGAGATCCGGGTGCGGCTCACCTACGAAGACCAGCGGACGCAGGACGTGGTGATCGTTCACGAGATCCTGGACCGCAAGGAGGACTGGGTCCAGATCGCGACTCCGTTCGCGCGCGTCGACGAGGTCGACCTGCACGCCGTGTTGACCGAGATCGGCAACACGCTCGTGGTGGGCGGTGCCGTGGTGATGGGTGACTACCTGGTGCTGCGCCACTCACTGCCGCTGCTCAACCTGGACATCAACGAGTTCATCGACCCGCTCGAACTCGTCACCGGCTCCGCCGAGATGTTGGAGGAGCAGTTCACGGGTCGCGACGACTACTGACACCCGCCTCTCGGCCCGGGACGGACCACCGACCCGGGCCGAGGTCGTAAGCTCCCGCCGTGGATCTGTTCACTGCGCACACGCTGCTCGTCGAGCATCCAGGCGGGTTTCGGCGCGCCCTGTGGCGCACGACCTACGACGTGTCGGTCTACGACGAGCACGACCGCCTTCTCGCGACGGTCGTGGAGCGGTCCGGACCGGGCGCGGCGGCGCTGGTGCGTGCCACCGGCTGGTCGGGGCACACGTCGTTCGACCTGCGGGTGGTCTCGTCCGACGGTCACGACCTCCTCGGTATCCGCAAGGGCTTCTCGCTCGGGAACGCCAAGGTCGCCGTCACCGGCGGAACCGGGACCGCACTCGGCTCCCTGACCCGGCACGGTAGGTCGGACGTCGCGCTCACCGACGCCGTGGGCACGCCGCTGGGCACACTCGGCGGCGTCGGGTCGTTGCGCACGGGTGCACTGGCCAAACGCGACGGTCACCGGGTTCGCCGGGACGTCCTCACGCTTCGTCCGGACCTCGGATCCCCCACCCGTGCGCTCGCGATCGCCGCGGCGCTGGCCTGGGACATCGTGCACGGCCGCGGCACCACGCGGCCTTCCGGGTCCGCGTGGCCCGCCGGGTGAACGCGACGCCGCCTCACCAACCGCGGCGCATGATCGAGCCGCCGCCCTCCTCGTCGTCACCCCGAGCCGCACCGATGATGTCGTCCGGGTCCTGTCCCTCGCGCAGCTCCTGGTGAACGCGGGCGAGGTCGGGCAGCGACGCGGCCATGGCCGCCTGCACGCCTTCGTCATCGAGCGCACGGCCCGACGCGATGTCGTCCCACGAGAGTTCCCCGCCCTTGATCCGGGCGACCAGCTCCTTCAGCTCGCGTGGAGCCCGGGGGCTCTCCGCGTGCCGCTCGATGGCAGCGAGGTCTCGTTCGGACAGTCCCGAGGACCGGACCTCCACCCGATTCGCCTCCGAGGCGGCCCGTTCGACCGCGAGGAGTTTCGCGTCGACGTCGGCGACCAGTGCGTCGAGCCGATCCCTGTCGTAGAAGCTCACGAGTTACCTCCCGTGGTGCCGGTGCTCGGGGTGGTCGACGGCGTGGTGGGCGGCGAGGTGGGCGTGGTCGGCGTCGTGGGCGTGGACGTGGAGTACCGTCCGGTCGCCGAGTTCACGGACTTGTTGAGCTTGTAGCCGTTCAGCACGGTGCCGAGCGCACCCGACGTCGCCGCGCTGCGACCGTCGTTGTACTGCTCCTGCCCCTGCTGGTAGGAGTCCACCACGTCGAGCGCGTCGTTGACGTCCCGAATGTCCTTGATCTTCATCAGGGCGGTGCCCATGGAGACGATTCCGTCGACCATGCCCTGCACGCCCTCGATCAACGTCTGGATCGAGATGATGATCTTGCGGATCGCGTCGACGATCTGCACCGCGTCGTAGACCATCCAGACCGCCTTGCCCCATCCCACGACGGGGATCCAGGCGGTCATGGCGGCTTCCATGAGCTTGGTGACGAGCTTGTCGAGCAGCGACAACGCGATGCTCGTGGCCGTGCGGCACGTGCCGGCCATGCTCTTGAAGCGGTCACCGATCACGCGGGCGACCTGGGAGTCCGCCTCGATCGCCAACGCCCACATCGTGTCCATGCGCCTGGCGAAACCGGCCGCGCCGTCACCCTGCCAGTGCTCGCCGAGCTGCTCGACGCCCGCGTCGAGATTGCGCCGCACCGAGTCGAGCGCCTTGGACACCTGGTCCCAGGCGTTGGCATTGGCGTCGATCTTCTCGAAGTCCCCGAGCAGCGGGTTGATGAGCGCCTCGACGAGGTTCTCACCGGTCACCTTCTCGTAGATCCAGTTGACGCCCTGGATCTTCCACCCGGCCTTCTCGATGAGTTCCTTGGTGCTCTGCCGTCCCGGGCGGTCGTCGGCCGCCGCCGAGAGTGCGGCGGACGGGTCCTCGACGTCGGCGTAGGCGGTCACTGCGCACCTCCCATCACCGGAGCGCCGGGCACTGCGTTGAGGCCCTGCTCGATCAGGCCCAGGCTCTCCTGGAAGGCCTGGTCACGCTTCTCATAGGCCTGCGCGGCCTTCTCCAGGCCCTCGGCGTCCTTGGTCAACATCTGGTTGCCGAAGTCGAGCGTCTCGCCGTAGAGATTCGCGACGGTGGTCACCACCGGGACGAGCAGCGACAGCAGGCCGGTGAAGCCGGACGTGTCACCGCCCTTCGACACGGCGTGCTCCTTGATCGTCAGGAAGTGCCCCGCGTTGCGTTTCATGAGTTCCGCATAGCCAACGAGCTCGGCAGGCTCGACCTTGAATCCGTCCGCCACCAGTCCTCCTTCACACGGTGCCGATGGGGCTTCGACGTAGCACCGCACGAGGTGGTTCCGTGGGAACGGTTTTTCCTTCAGCACCCCGCCATGGCGGGTTCGAGGCTGCGGGTCTCGATGTGCACGCCGTCGAGCAGGCGACCGTTCGAGACGGCCACCACGGCGAGGCAGAAGCGCACCCACATGTTGAGTTGCACCTCCTTCGCCAACCGCAGGCGCGAGTACAGCAGGTGCACGAGCCGGTTCGCGGGTCGTGCCCACAACTCGATCGCGAACACGAGCAGGTCACCGTCCTCCGCGGCACGGAACTGCACCTGCCCGGCCTCCAGGTGGCCGCGCAACGTCAACAACCGCAGCGACGTGGCGTCGCGGTGCACGACCCGGACCGGGCCGTTCCACGGTCCCGGCATCTCCACCAGCAGCTCGTCGCCGACCTCCAGTCCCCGGCCGTTCACCCCGTCGGCCCGGACGCCGACGACCTCACGGGGCACGAACCGTCGGAAGTCGCGGACCACCCGGTCGACGAGCTGCTCGGCATCGAGGTCGGCGTCGGCGATCCGCACCTCGAAACGCCGGTGGAAGAACGGGCCGTATCCGTGGACGGCGAGCTGCGCGCGGTCGTCGACGGCGTGCTCGGGCACGGGCGGCGCGCTGTCCCGCTCGTCACCTCGGCACTCGTACCGGTACAGCGGGGTGGTCTCCCAGAGGTAGCGCCAGGTCACGAGCAGCGTGCCCCACAGCCAGCGCGTCACGACGGCGGCCGCCTGCCGAACTCGCTGCATCGGCTCCTCCCGGGTTCGGCAGTTCACTGGTGGGTCGAGGTCCCGTCGGAACGGGTACAGAAACGAGTACCCCCGCCGCGCGCCGATAACGACTCGACGAGGAGAACGCCCATGGTGATCCGACTCCTGCACCGGACGGGACTGCGCAGCACCCACTTCCATACGGCCTCACTGGCCACGATCTCCCTGTGCATCGGCCTGTGGGTGCGCGCCAAGACGGTCGACCAGCGCCAGCGGGGCAACGCGGAGAGACGCGCGCTGTTCGTGGGGCTGTGGCCACCCACGATGTGGCTGATCGGTGAGTCACTGCGGGAGCTGGAGTGACTCCACGCCGTGACTGGGTGTTCGGTCGGCTCGACACCGCGCGAGCGTGGTCGGACCTCGCCGACGCCGACGTCAACTACACGATCACCGAGGTGCGCCGACCGACGTGGAACATCGACACCCACCGCGTCCCGCTGCCCTCGGAGCGACCCGGCGATCCCGAACCGGGCGGCTCCTGGGAGATCGCCCGCGCGTTGGTGCGGGACTACGAGTTCTCGCCGCCGGAGATCGTGCGCGCCGTGTTCGACCCGCGGTCGGACCTGCTCGGACGTGACCTGCTGCTGGAGGCACGGTTCCACCTCATGCACTTCTACTGCGGCGTGCGCATCACCTCGGTGGTCGACGACGAGCGCGGCGACGACCGGGTGTGGGGCTGGGCGTACGAGACCCTCGACGGTCATCTCGAACGAGGCAAGGTGACCTACGAGGTGGTGAAGCACCGACGCACGGGCGGGGTGGAGTTCGTGGCGTCGAGCTACTCACAGGGCGCGCCCACCCTCGGACCGCTCACCTCGCTGGGCTGGCGGTTGTTCGGACGCCGTACCCAGCTTCGGTTCTACCGCCGGTGCGGCGAGCGACTGCGGTCCTTCGTCGAGGCTCGACTGCGAGGCGAGTCCGCCCCGTCGGAGCCGCCGCTGCGGGTCGGCGACCTGGTGGTCGCACCGTCCGACGCCGTGATGCATCGCTGGGACACGCTCGCCCTGCATCGGGTGGCACCCGGCTGAGAATCGCGTCGGACGATCCCGAAAACGGTTTGTGGCATATTTCCCACGCCTACCGACAGTGCACGAGAAACGTGCTACCACTGTCTCGACGAATGTGGTCACGCGACGGAAACGGCGGAACTCTCGTGGGCTTGCAGGGAATCGACGGACGCATCGCTCTGGTCACCGGGGCCGCCCGGGGAATCGGCGCGGCGGTGGCACGCGCGCTGCGTGACAACGGAGCCGTGGTCGCGGCGGCGGATCGCTCCCCCGACGTGCATGCGACCTACGAGGACGTCGAGGGCATCACCGGATTCACCGCCGACGTCACGGATTCGGCCGCGGTCGGCGAACTCGTCGACCACGTCGAGCGCACACTCGGCCCCATCGACGTCCTCGCCAACGTGGCGGGCGTGCTGCAGACCGGACCCGTGACCGAATGCACCGACGGAGAATGGTCGCGCACGTTCGACGTCAATTCCACGGGCGTCTTCACCGTGTCCCGCGAAGTGACGCGGAAAATGGTGTCACGACGGCGCGGTTGTGTGATCACGGTGTCGTCGAACGCAGCGGGAGTGCCACGCAGCGGAATGGCCGCCTACGCCGCGTCGAAGGCCGCCGCGACCATGTTCACGAAATGCCTCGGTCTGGAACTCGCGGAGTACGGAATCCGGTGCAACGTCGTCGCACCGGGATCGACCGACACCCCGATGCAGCGGTCGATGTGGACCGAGCAGGGGCCGGACCCGATCGTTCGCGGGGACCTGGACAGCTACCGCGTCGGCATCCCCCTCGGCCGGATCGCCGATCCCGAGGACGTCGCTGCGGCGGTGGTGTTTCTGGCGTCCGACCAGGCTCGCCACATCACGATGCACGACCTCTACGTGGACGGGGGTGCGACCCTGCGCGCGTGAGCGCCGCGTGGGCGCGCGACGGGTGTTCGCCGGGCAGCCGTAGCGCACCCAGCAGGGCCATGACGCACAGGGAGAGCACACACCAGAACGTGGTGGCGAACGCGCTCGTGGGCGACTCGACGGTGTGCCGCACGTCGAGCAGCACCGCCACCACGGCAGTGCCGATCGCCCCACCGACGTTGTTGAGCAACGCGAACGCACTCGACGCCCGGGGCAGCGCGGCGCGACCGACCGTCGCGAAGACGAGATTCAGCACCGGCGAGGCGATCATGGCGGTACCGAGCCCGCGCACCAGCAGGACCGCCGCGAGGACGCTGTCGGAGAGCGCCCCGAGCTGAGTGAGCGGCACGGTCGCGACGATGACGAGTGCGACACCGGTGACCGCGAGCGTGCGCGGCGCGAGCCGGTCGATGGTCCGGTTCACCACCAGGGAACCGACGAGCGCCCCGACTCCCTGCGGCGCGAGCATGAGCCCGGTGTCCCACGCGCTGAGGCCGCGCCCCGACTGCAGGTACAGCGGCAGCAGGAACATCGTGCCGAACACCGACGCAGCGGCCACGAACAGCGCCAGCGCGGCGGCACGGGTCGGGGGCGTCGCGAACAACCGCAGGTCCAACAACGGGACGCGGTCGCCGCGCAGCGCGTGCCGGGTGAACGCCGCGAGCATGAGCACGCCGAGCGCCAGTGGAGGCACGGTCGAGACGAGGCTGGCCCGGTCGGAGGCCAGCTCCGTGAGACCGAGGACGACCAGCGCGAGCCCCGGCGACAACAGCACCGCGCCGCGCACGTCGAAGCGGGTCGTGGCCCCGGACCGCGGCACGGCCGGGACGAGTCGCCGCGCGAGCAGCAGAGCGGCCAGCCCCACCGGGAGGTTGATCGCGAACAGCCACGGCCAGTCGGCGACGCTCAGGATCGAACCACCGGCGAGCGGGCCGACAACCGGCGCGAGCATGGGGACGATCCCGACGATGCTCATGAGCCGTCCCGTCCGGCTCGGGCCCGCCACCGCCGCGAGCAGAGCCTGCCCGGTGGGCACCAGCAGTCCTCCCCCGAGCCCCTGGACGACCCGGAAGGCCACGAGCGAGCCGATGGAGAAGGCGAGCGCACACGCGGCGGACCCGGCGAGGAACAGCGTCACCGCGCCCAACCACGTGCGGCGCAGTCCGACGCGTTCGCCCAGCCAGCCCGCCGTGGGCGCGGCGGCCACCACCGCGAGCAGGTAGGCGGTGCCTGCCCACTGCACCTCGGTGATCGAGGCGTCGAACTCCCGTCGCAGCTCCCGCAACCCGACGTTGACGACGGTGGCGTCAAGGGAGGCCATGAACGTGCCGAGCACGAGCACCGACGCGATGGCCAGGAGTCGACCGTCGATGCGGTCGGCGGTGTCACGACTCATCGCGTCCTCACCGCACGTTCGCAGCGACCGAGCAACACGGCCACGTCGGCGTCGAGCATCTCGGCGGAGGCGAGCCCGCGCAGCGCCTCCTGCAACGCCAGGGCCAGCGCCTCGGCGTCCGCCTCGGTCAGCGCACCGTGCCGCCGGGCGAGGACGCCGTGCCATCCGCCGTCCTCCGGCACGAGCGTGACGGTCACCGGGTGGTGGGTGAACTCGCGGAAGCGCGTCCCCACCACGCGAAGGCCCTCGGCGGGCTCGGCGAGCGCAGCCGGATCGACGGGGTAGTTCTCGAACACCAGCAGACTGTCGAAGAGCCGCCGCAGTCCCATGACCCGCTCCAGGTCGGACAGCGCGACCGCGTGGTGTCCGTCCAGATCGTGCGCTCGCGACTGCACGGCCGCGAATGCCTCCGCCGTGGTGCCGTCGAGCCGGACCCGCACGGGCACGGTGTTGGCGAGCAGGCCGATGACGTGTTCCACGCCGTCCACGTCGGGGGTCCGGCCGGACACCATGGTGCCGAAGCACACGTCGGTGCGTCCGGACCACACCGCCAGCACGGCCGCCCACGCACCCTGCACGAGCGTGCCCACGGTCAGTCCCCGCTCCGCCGCGCGCTCGGTGAGTCGCGCGACCAACTCCGCGTCGACGTCGAACAGCACGGGAGCGGGGTGTCCGGCACCGGGTTCGAGTTCGGCGCCCACGAGGTAGTCGCCCTCGCCGAGACCCGCCAGTGCACGCTGCCAGACGGTGAGGTCGGCGTCGCGGTCGCGCTCGGCCAGCCAGGACAGGTACCGGGTGAACGGCACGGGCGCGGGCCACGTCGGTGCGGTGCCCGTCGTGCGCGCGGTGTAGGCGGCGAAGATCTCCGCGAGCATCCTCGGTGCGGACCAGCCGTCGGAGAGCACATGGTGGCTGGTCAGCACCAGCTCCGCCCGGTTCGCGGCGCGCCGCACGACGGTGAGCCGGATCGGTGCCCCGGCGGCGAGGTCGAACCGCTCCGCGAAGTCCCGTTCCAGCACGTCCTCGACCGCCCGCTGCTGCTCCTCGCCGACGAGATGCGACAGGTCGACGAGACGGCAGTCCGGTGCGGCGTCGGCGACGAGAACCTGGACGGCGTCGAGCCCCGGCGCGTCGGGGAAGGCGGCACCCAGGTTGGGATGCCGGGCCACCAGATCGGCCACCGCCGCGTGCAACGCCCGCACGTCGATCTCCCCGGGTTCGGCGACGAGCGAGAACGTCGCCTGCACGGTGTACGGATCGCACCCACCGACCGAGGCTCGCGTGTGGTGGAGCATGAGCTGCTGCAGCGGGCTCAACGGCAGGACGTCGACGACGGCGTAGCGGCGTTCCAGCTCCTCCACGGCCGCCTGGTCGAGAGTCACCGAGGGGAAGTCCGACGGCGTGTGCCCGGCACCCGCGAGCAGCTCCGGATCGCCCGCCAGCGCGACGAGCTGCTGGTGGAACTCCTCGCCCAGGGCGGCGACGTCGTCGTCGGTGAACAGCGCGCGCGGCCAGGTGAGCCGGGCTCGCAGCGCGGTGCCGTCGCCGTCGTCCCAGGCCATGGCGTCGACCATGAGCCCGTAGGGCAGTGGCAGGGTCTCCCCTCCCGAGCCGAACGGTGTCGCGCCGGGCGGAGCCTGCCAGGGGATCTCCGTCTTCGGTGCGGCCGGGAACTGGCCCAGATAGTTCCAGCTCACCTGGGGTCGGGGTGCCGCGACGAGGTCGGGTTCCCCTGCCGCGGTGAGGATTCCGTGGCCCAGCCCGTCGCCGTGAGCGCGTAGCTGTTCCTTCACCGCCTTCACCGCGGCAGCCGACGACTCCCCGGGCACCCTCAGGTGGGCGGGGTACACGGCAGTGAACCAGCCGACCGTCCGCGACAGATCCACCTCACCCTCCGGACCGTGGGTGGGCCTGCCGTGACTCTCCAACGCCATCACCAGCTCCGGCGTCCGCTCGCGCCACCGCCCGACGGCCCGCAGGAACGCGGTGAGCAGGACGGCGTCCGGCGTGGTGTGGAATGCCGCCGGAATCGTCGTGAGCAGGGCCCGGGTGAGGTCGGGTGCCACCCGGATCTCGTGATGCACGGCCGTCGCTGCGGTGTCCCGGGCGGGGTCGAGCGCGACGTCCGACAGCGGTGGCGCGTCGAGGCCGTCGACCACTCGCGTCCAGTGCGGCAGTTCCGCGTGCCGCCCCGGCGCCGCCGACCGCAGGGCTCGTGCCCACCCGAGGAACGAGGTGCCGCGCGCGGGAGGGCTCGGAACCGGCGCGCCGGCGACGACCGCGGCGTACAGCTCGGCCAGTTCGTCCACCACGATGCGCCAGGACACGCCGTCGACGAGCAGGTGGTGGGCGAGGAGGACGAGTCTGCCGAGGTCGTCGGCTCCCCGGTCCACCCACATCGCACGCAGCAGCGGCCCGTTCCACAGGTCCAGCGCGGCCCGCGCGTCGGCGAGCCACACGTCGACGCGCTCGCGCACGTCCTCGCCGGGCTGGGCGACGACGTGGGTCAGCACGGCGGCGGCCGTCACCGCGCCGGGCGCGGGAATGCGGAGCACCGGCTCCCCGTCGCCGCGCGCGAGGTGGGCCCGCAGGACGTCGTGGCGGGCGAGCAGCGCGTCGAGCACCTCCCGCCACACCTCGGCCGAGCCACCCGCCGGGACGCACAGTTCGGTCCACTGGCAGAAGTCCCGCGCGGTGTCCACGCCACCCGGCGTGTCGGCGCAGCGTCGGAGCAGGTCGAGCATCACCGGGGTGAGCGGAGCGTCGCCCGTCACGACGGCGGTGGTATCAGCGACAGCAGTGTCGGCGGCGGCGTCCGGTTCGACGCAGCGCGCGGCGATCCCGGCGATCGTGGCGCCGTCGAGGACGTCCCGTGGACGCAGGTGCAGACCGTGGCGACGTGCTCGCGACACCAGTTGCAACGACACGATGCTGTCGCCGCCGATCTCCAAAAACCGGTCGTCCAGCGTCACGTCGTCGGTGCCGACGAGCTCCCGCACGAGGCGCAACAGCACCTCTTCGGCTCGGGTGGCGGGCTCCCGCGCCGGGCGGGCCGGGCCTCGCTCCGGTGCGGGCAGAGCGGCCTCGTCGAGCTTGCCGCCCGGGGTGAGCGGAAGCCGGTCGAGCGCCACGAACGCCGTCGGAACGAGGTGGTCGGGCAGCTCGGTGAGCAGGTCCTCGCGCAGTCGCGCCGGGTCGAACCGCGCGCCCTCGGCCGGGATGACGTAGCCGACGAGCCGACGCTCGCGGTCCTCGCGCACCACAACGGCACAGCCGCGCACGTCCGGATGGCGGCTGAGAGCGGACTCGATCTCTCCCAGCTCGATGCGGA
Organism: Saccharomonospora sp. NB11; assembly: GCF_015910535.1. GTDB lineage: Bacteria > Actinomycetota > Actinomycetes > Mycobacteriales > Pseudonocardiaceae > Saccharomonospora. The sequence goes on from NZ_JACBJG010000004.1 coordinate 117,652, forward strand.
ACCCGCGAATCTTGACCTGGCGGTCGGCGCGGCCGACGAACACGAGCTGTCCGTCCGCACGCCAGTACACCAGGTCGCCCGTGCGGTACATCCGCGCGCCGGGAACGCCGACGAACGGGTCGGCCACGAACGCCTGCGCGGTACGCCCCGGCAGCCCGAGGTACCCGCGAGCGAGCTTCGGCCCGCCCAGGTACAGCTCGCCGATCACCCCGACCCCCACGGGCTGCAACGCGTCGTCGAGCACGTAGGCCGTGACGTTGGGGTCGGGCCGTCCGATGGGAGCCGCGCCGGACTCGCCGGGCTGGTAGCGCCAGGTCACCGAGTTGATCGTGACCTCGGTGGGGCCGTAGGCGTTGAACAGCGCGCGTCTGCCCTCGCCCCACCGGCGGGCCAACTCGGGGTCGAGCCGTTCGGCCCCGACGACGAAGAACACGTCGTCGTCGACGGTGCGGTCCTCCGGCATGGCGGCGAGGAACGACGGCAGCAGGTTCACCCCGGTGACCCGGTGCTCGACGATGTAGTCGAGCAGCTCGTCGCCGGGCACCCGGACCTCCTCCGGGGCGACGACGAGCGTCCCGCCGGAGCACAGCGGCACCATCGTCTGCCAGAACGCCACGTCGAAGCTGGTCGACGCGAAGTGCAGGTACCGGTCGTGCTCGGTGACCCCGACGACGTCCTCCTGCAACGACACGAGATCCGGGATTCCCCGGTGGGTCACCGCGACGCCCTTCGGCTTCCCGGTCGTTCCGGAGGTGTAGATGACGTAGGCGAGCGAGTCCTCGGACAGCCCCGCCCTCGCGTGGGCGGGGTCGGTGTCGCGCTCCGGCACGGCCGGGTCGCCCAGCACCTCCGGGGCGTCCACCCGCAGCACCGGGGCGGTGGGGTCACCGGGCACGGCGCCGCCGAGGACGTCGAGGGCGTCGGCGTCGGTGACGAACGCGGCGGGCCGGGCGTCGCCGACCATGTAGGCGAGGCGCTCGGCCGGGTAGTTCGGGTCGAGCGGCAGGTACACCGCACCCGCCTTCAACACGCCGAACAGCGCGACGATCATCTCGACGTCACGGCCGAGCAGCACGCCGACGGGGTCCTCCTGGCCGACACCGGCGGCCAGGAGCGCGTGTGCGAGGCGGTTGGCGAGCCGGTCGAGCTCGGCGTAGGTGAGCCGCCGGTCGCGACACACCACGGCCTCGGCGTCGGGCTTGCGGGCCACCCAGCGCGCGAACTCGGTCAGGAACGCGTCCCGACGTCGGGTCGACGGGCCGGTGCCGAGCCGCAGCATGCGCTCGGTCTCCTCGGTGTCGAGCATCGGCACCCGGCCCACGGGCCGGTCGACGTCCGCGACGATCTCCCGCAGGATCGTGTGCAGCCAGCGGCCGTAGGCGCGCACGGTGTCCTCGTCGAAGACGTGCGGCTGGTAGCCGAGACCGATGGTGATCTCGTCCTCGGGGATCACGACGACCGTCAGCGGGTAGTGGGTGGCGTCGGTGATCCGCACCCCGGCCAACTCCAGCCCCGGCACGACCGGCATCGCGCCGCGCCCGGAGAACGGGAAGTTCTCCATCACCAGCATCGTGTCGAACAGCTCGCCCACACCCACCGCGCGCTGGATGTCCGGCAGGCCGAGGTGGTGGTGTTCGGTGAGGGCCACCGACTCCTCGTGCACGCGCGCCAGCACCTCGCCCACGCGTTGCCGGGGGTCGAACCGCACGCGCACCGGGATGGTGTTGCCGAGCTGGCCGACCATCGACTCCACGCCGTCGACCTCGGCGGGGCGACCCGACACCGGGCAGCCGAAGACGACGTCGCGACGCCGGGTGAGCCTGCCCAGCAACAGCCCCCACGCCGTCTGCAGCACGGTGGTCACCGTGATGCCGTGGTCCCGCGCGAACGCGCGGAGTCGGTCGCTGAAGTCCTCGCCGAGGTCGACCGTGACGCGTTCCGGCCGGTCGAGGCGAGGTCGTGCGGTGGCCGGGGCGAGCCGGGTTCCCTCGTCGACCCCGGCGAGGGCCTCCCGCCAGGCCGTGAGTGCGGCGTCGCGGTCGCGCTCGGCCAGCCACTGGTGGTAGGCCGACAGCGGCGGCGGGGCGGGCACGGCCGGACCTCCGCCCAGCTCGGCGTAGAGGCCGAGCAGGGTGCGCCCGACGAGCGGCATCGACCAACCGTCGAGCAGGGCGTGGTGATTGGTCAACACCAACCGGTGTTCCCGGGGCCCGAGCGTGCACAGGCGGAACCGCAGCAGCGGTGGGACCTCCGGGTCGAACGGACGGTCCAGTTCGGACCGGCACGAGGCGGCGAAGCTCGCCTCGACGTCCTGCTCGGCCGGCAGGTCCTCGACCATCCAGTCGAGCGTCACCTCCGCGGGCACGACCTGCACGGTCTCCCCGGCGGCGGTGGTCGCGAGGTGGACACGCAGTGCGGGCTGCCGCCGCAGCAGCTCGCGGGCGGCGTCGGCCAACCGCTCCCGGTCGAGCTCACCGCTCAAGGACAGCACGGCCTGCACCACGTAGACGTCGGTGTCGTCGGTGTCGCGCGTCAGGGTGTGGAACGACAGGCCGACCTGCAACGGTGTCGCGTGGAACACCTCGACGACGCGCCCCCGGCGTTCGAGGGCGTCGATGTCGGACTGCTCCAGCCGCACCAGCGGCAGGTCCGACGGGGTCAGCCCGCCGCCGTCGGGGCCGAGGCGCGCGGCGTGGGTCGCGAGCGCGGTCAACGCGGACTGCCACGCCTGCTGCAACTCCCGCACCGCGGTCTCGTCGAGCAGCCGTCGCGCCGCCGTCCACTCGACGGCCAGCCGTGGTGACGGGCCGTCCTCGTGCACGAAGCAGTTGAGCGCGAGCACCTGCTCCAGCGCCTTGGCCTCGGGTTCCACCACGGCGAAGGCGTCGCCGGAGGGCAATGTCCAGTCGCCGTCCTCGGGCGAGGTGAACCGGCCGAGGTAGTTCAGCACCACCTCGGGGGCGCTTCCCAGCTCGCCCGCGGTGTCGGTGTCGAGGTGACGCAACACGCCGTAGCCGATGCCCGACCCCGGCACGGCACGGCGCGCTTCCTTCACCGCGCGCAGGAGCCGGCCCGCCGCGTCGCCTCCGGCGAGCGCGTCCCGCAGGTCGGCGTCGGTGTGGATTGCGTCGGCCGGGACGCGCACCGGGAACTCGCTGGTGAACCACCCCACCGTGCGGGAGAGGTCGGCTCCGGGCTCCTGCGCGTCACGTCCGTGGCGCTCCACGGTGATCGACAGGGCGTCCCGCGCGCCCCGCCACGAGCGCAGGGCCAACGCGAGCGCCGCGAGCAACACCTCGTCGGGGCCGGCCCGGTACGCGGCGGGCAAGGCCGTGAGGACGGCGTCCGACGCCGTGCAATCGGCGACCGTCACCGAACGCTGAGCAGTGGCGGCAGTGTCGAGGGCCGGGTCGAGCGGCGCGCACCCCAACGGTCGGCACGCCGGGTCCGCCGCCGCTCGCCAATGGTCCAGTTCGGACCGTCGGGCTCCGGTGCGGCCCTGCTCGGCCAGCACCGTGGCGTGGCGACGCCACGACGTTCCCGGTGTGCCCGACGGCAGCGCGGCGGGCCGCCCCTCACGGGCGGCCAGGCAGGCCTCCCGCAGGTCGGGCACCAGCACACGCCAGGACACCCCGTCCACCACCAGGTGGTGAGCGAGCACGAGCACGCGCATGGCCCCCGGGGCGAGGACGAGCGCGACGCGGAGCACGGCGCCGGTGGACGGGTCGAGGTCGGCGGCGAGTCGATCGGCGAGAGTGGCCAGTGCGTCGTCGGTGCACTCGGCGAGGTCGACCTGCTCGACCATCGCCGAGGCGTCCACCGCGTCGGCGGGCAGCACCTCCAGTTCGGCCGACGGCGCCCAGCGCAGCCGCAGCGCGGCGTGCCGGTCCAGCACGGTCCGCACGCCCGCCACCAGCTCGCCGACCGTAGGCGGCGAGGTCACCGTCACCGCCGTCCACTGCGCGTAGCCCGCCACCGCACTCGGGTCGTCGTGCGCGTCGAACAGGGCGCGCACGATCGGCGGGGCCGGGACCGGTCCCACCGGTTCGTCCACCACCGTCGCGGTTTCGTCGGTGCGCTCCACCAACCGCCGCGCGAGCGTGCCGAGGTCACGACGCGCCAGCAGATCGCGGGGGCGCAACTCGAACCCGGCCGCGCGCAACCGGCTGCTCACCGTGATGGCCGAGATGCTGTCGCCACCGAAGGAGAAGAAGTCGTCGTCGGGACCGACCTCGTCGAGTCCGAACACCTCGGCGACGACGCGGCACAGGACGCGCTCGCGTTCGGTGGCCGGAGGCCGACCGCCGCGCGCCGTGCGCGGCACGGGCAGCGCGGCCCGGTCGAGCTTGCCGTTGACGGTCCGCGGCAACGCGTCCAGCACGACGACGGCCGCGGGCACGAGATGGTCGGGAAGCCGGTCGGCGAGAGCCTCGCGCACGGCGTCCGGGGCGAGGTCTGCGCCGCGTTCGGCCACGACGTATCCGACCAATCGAGGCGAGCCGGTCTCGTGGCGCACCACCGCGGCGGCGGCACTGACCTCGGGCAGCGCGCCGAGCGCGGCCTCCACCTCACCGAGTTCCACCCGGTGACCGCGAATTTTCACTTGACCGTCGGCGCGGCCGAGGTAGAGGAACCCCCGGCCCGGTGCCCAGCGGGCGAGGTCGCCGGTGCGGTACATCCGCGCACCCGGCTCGGGTGCGAAGGGATCGGCGACGAAGCGTTCGGCGGTCACCCCGGGCCGGTTCAGATAGCCACGAGCGAGTTGCGGACCGGCCAGGTACAGCTCACCGACGCCCCCGGGCCCCACCGGCTGCAACGCGGTGTCGAGCAGGTAGACGCGCACCCCGGCGAGCGGGTGGCCGATCACGGGCTCGTCCCCGTCGAGTACGGCGCCAATACTGTCCACTGTGGCCTCGGTGGGGCCGTACATGTTGCGGGCCCGCACCCCGGAGGCGACGACTCGACGCCACAGCGCGGGCGGCGTGGCTTCCCCGCCGAGGATCAACAACGACAACGGATGTGCGCCGTCGAGCAGCCCGGCGTCGACGAGCGGTGCTGCCAACGACGGCGTGGTGTCCACGACGTCGATGCGGTCGGCGGCGTAGGCGGCCAGCAACGCGTCGACGTCCTTGGCCACCTCGACGTCGTAGACGTGCAGCTCGTGCCCGCAGAGCAGCCACGAGAGCTGGTCGAGCGACGAGTCGAAGGCGAACGAGTACGTGTGCGCGACCCGCAGCCGACGGCCCCGCGCGGTCTCGGCGACGAGCGTCGACCGGTGGTGATGCAGCAGCGCCCGCAACGCGGCCACCGGCACCTGCACGCCCTTGGGCGTTCCCGTCGACCCGGAGGTGTAGATGACGTAGGCGAGGTGCTCTCCCCAGCGAGGCTCGGACAGTTCGTGCTCGGCGAGCGGTCCCTCCGGCAGGTTCGAGCACTCGGCGACGAACCCGGGATCGTCGAGGTCCAATCGGGGCACGGACGCGGTCGGCAAGGCGTCATCGCGCGTGGTGAGCAGCAGCGCGGGCCGGGCGTCGGCCGTCAGCGCGCGCAGGCGCTCCACCGGGTGTTCCGGATCGAGCGGCAGGAACGCGGCACCGGCGTCGAGCACGGCGAGCAACGCCACCACCATGTCGACCGAACGCGGCAAGGCCAGCGCCACGACGTCCTCGGCCCCGACACCCCGGGCTCGCAGGGCACGGGCGAGTCGGTGCACGCGCGCGGCGAGGTCGGCGTAGCTCAGGCGGCTGTCGCCGTGCACGAGCGCGGTGGCGTCCCCGCACGTCGTGGCCAGCTCGTCGAGGAGCGCGCCGGGGTCCAGCGGAGTGCCGGCCGGTGCGGGTGGGGTCCACGCGTCGAGGAGGTTCCGCCGTCGCTGCGGGGTGAGCAGCTCCACCTGGCCGACGGCGGGTCGGGCGGCGCCCGGCAGCTCGGTGAGCAGGCGGTGCATCGCGGCCAGCCGTTCGTCGACGGCCTCCTGGTCGTGAGTCGCCGCGTCCACTTCGAATCCGAGCAGCAGCCCCCCGTCGCGGGTGGGCAACACGCTGAGTCCCATGTCCTCCGGCGGGCCGCCCGCGACGTTGCGCATGGTTCCGGTGGCCCCGGCGAAGTCGAGGGCGAGGTCGAAAGCCTTGAGGTTGACCCCACACCCGTGCAGCAGCGCCCCGGCGCCGGGAACCGCCAGGTCGCGCGGCAGGTCCTCACCGCGGTACCGCTGGTGGGCACGCAGCTCCCGCATCGCCTGTGCGACGCGGGGAGCCAGTACGTCGAGCCGATCGCCGCTGCGCACCTCGACCCGAAGCGGCAGCACGTTCACCGCCATGCCGGGCGTGCGCAGTTCCGCCGCGCTCGTGCGGCACATCAGCGGCAGCGCGAACACCACGTCGGTGTGTCCCAGCACGCGGTGCAGGAAGGCCGCGTAACTCGCCAGCACCACGTCGCCCCAGGTGACGTTCAGCTCGTCGGCGAACTTCCGCAGGAGACCGAACTCCTCCGCCGACACCACCGTCTCGGCCGACACGGTGGCGCTCGGCGCGCCGGAGGCACCGGAGGTCCACTCCCCGACCTCGGGCAGCGGCGTGAGCCGATCGACCCAGTAGGCGCGATCCCGCTCGGGGCGGTCGCTGTCCCGGTACTCGCGATCGGCGCGCACGAACTCGGCGAACGGACTGAACGACGAGGGCGGCGGGTCCTCACCCCGCACGGCGGCCGTGTAGCGGGCAGCGGTACGGCGCGCGAGCATTGCCGCGCTGTAGCCGTCGAAGAGCAGGTGGTGGCCGAGCTGGGTGTACCAGACCTCGCACTCGGACAGCCGGATGATCACCTGGGAGAAGAGCGGACGGTCGACCATGCCCCGGCAGGCCTCCGCGGTGGCGAACCGCTCGCGCCGCACCAACGCCTCCGCCGCCGCCATCGGGTCGACCTCACCGCTGACGTCGAACACCCGGGGCTCGGCCACCGGGTCGTCGCAGACCCACTGCCGCGGGCCGTCGGGAGTCTCGGCGAACCGCAGCCGCAACGACTCTGCGTCACCGACCGTTCCCACCATCGCCTCGGCGAGGCGGGCGAGGTCGACGGGCTCGGACCCACGGATCTGGACCACGTCGCCGACGACGTAGTACGGCGACTCCGGCTCCAGGCGCTGTGCGTTCCAGATGCCGAGCTGCGCGCTGGTCAGCGCGAAGACCGTGGCCGTGCGCGCGGGTTCCTCGACCGTGCTCACTCTTCACTCCCTGGGTCGGACCGGTGCGGTGGAGCTGGGTTCAGCTCACTCCGGCACCACCATCGGCGTGCCCGTCACGGGGTCGGGCACGACGACGCTCGGCAGGTCGAAGACCTGTTTCATCAGGACCGTGTCGACGATGTCGGCGGGCCGTCCCTCGGCGACGACACGGCCCTCCTCCATCGCGACGAGATGGTCGGCGAACCGGCACGCCTGGTTGATGTCGTGCAGCACCGCGATGATCGTCCGACCCTCGTCGCGCAACGCCGACAGCAGTTCGAGCAGGCGGTACTGGTGCGTGATGTCCAAGAAGGACGTCGGTTCGTCGAGCAGCAGGTACGGCGTCTGCTGGGCCAGCACCATCGCCACCCAGACCCGCTGCCGTTGTCCCCCGGAGAGTTCCTGCACCGGCCGCTCCGCGAGCTCCTCCACCCCCGCGACCCGCATCGCGTCGGCGACCGCCTCGGCGTCCTGCGACGTCCACGTCGACAGCAACGACTGGTGCGGGAAGCGGCCGCGGCCCACGAGCTGTCGCACCTTGATTCCCTCGGGTGCCAGCGGGTCCTGGGGCAGGAACGCCAGGAGCCGCGCGAGCTGCTTCGGCGCGTAGGTGTCGACGTCCTTGCCGTCGAACGACACGCTGCCCTCGGCGGGTTTCATCAGTCGCACGAACGACCGCAGCAGGGTGGACTTGCCGCACCCGTTGGGGCCCACCACGGCGGTGAATGCCTGGTCGGGCACGTCGAGGGTCAAGCGGCGCGACACCACACGGTCGCCGTACCGCAGTGTCAGGTCCCGCGCACGAAGTCGTGCGGTCACGTTCGCCTCACCTCCTGGGCCAACAGCCACATCAGATAGCCACCGCCGATCGCGGTCGTGATCACACCGACGGGAAGGGACACCGGAGCCAGCAACAACTGCGCGAGCAGGTCGGCCACCTGCAGCAGCACCGCGCCGGTCAACGCGGCGGGCAGCACCGCGACACCGGACGCCCGGGCGAGTCGACGGCCGATCTGCGGTGCGGCGAGCGCGATGAACACGATCGGGCCCGCGATCGCGGTGACCGTGGCGGTGCACCCCACACCGATCACCACCATGAGCAGCCGAAGCCGGTCGAGCCCGACTCCCGTGGCGACGGCGAGCGCGTCCCCGAGGGCCGACTGGTGCATCGACTGCACCACGAGCGCCGTCGCCACGAACAACACGCCCAGCACGGTGAACGGCAGCGCCAGGTCCTCCCAGTCGATGCCGTTGAGGGAACCGGAACTCCAGCCCACGGCGGCGATGGCGACCTCCAGCTCGGCCCGCAGCACCAACCACGAGTTGAGCGCGGTGATCATCGCGTTCACCGCGATACCGATCACGACGAGCCGCAGGCCGGAGAGCCCGTTCTGCCACGACAGGAAGTACACGAGGGCCGCCGCCACCAGACCGCCGACCACCGAGCTGGCCGCCAAGTGCACCGACGTGCCCGCCAGCAGCGTCATCGCCACGAGCGTGCCCGTGTACGCCCCGGCGTCCAGCCCGATGACGTCCGGGCTGCCCATCGGGTTGCGGGTGAGGTTCTGGAAGATCGCGCCCGCGACGCCCAGGGCGGCACCGAACACGATGGCCGCCGCCACCCTCGGCAACCGCCATTCGAGGATCACCACGCTCGGGTTCGTGCCGACGAGCGCGGCCAGGACCTCGCCGGGGTCGCTCCACGTTGTTCCGTAGCAGAGCGCGGTGAAGCCGAGCCCGAGGATGACGGCGACGAGCACACCCGTCAGCACGAGCGTGCGCCGCTTCACGAACCAGGTGCGGCCCTTGAACCGGAGGGCGACCGGACTGGTCGACGCGCTCACAACGACCCCGCCCCGTAACGCCGGACGGCCCAGATGAGCACCGGGCCGCCGAGGAACGCGGTGACGATCGCGACCGGCACCTCGCCGGTGGGCAACAGCACCCGGGAGATGGTGTCGGCCGCCACCATGAGGATCGGGCCCGCGAGCAGGCAGTAGCCCACGAGTCGCGGCACCGATCCCGCGGCGAGCCGACGCAGCAGGTGGGGCACGATCAAACCGACGAAAAGGATCGGTCCGGCCACCGCGGTGGCCGCGCCCGCCAACACCGTGATCGTCACGATCGTCAGGGTGCGCACGCGCGCGACGTTGGCGCCCAGGGACTGGGCGACGCTGTCGCCGAGAGCCACCGTATTCAGCGTGCGAGCCAGCGCGACGGCACCGATCAGGGCCAGCGCGATCGCGACGAGCGGCACCGTGAGATCGGTTTGCTCGCGACCGGCCAGCGAGCCCACGGCCCAGAAGCGGAACCGGTCGAGCGTGTCCGGCGACATCAGCCGGATGCCGAGCGACAGCCCCTGCAGCACCGCGCTGAACGCGACACCGGCCAGCAGCAGCCGCAACGTGGATCGACGTCCGACCGAGTACACCAGCAGCGTGGCGAGCACGGCGCCGACCACCGCGGCCACGAGCGTGCTCCAGGCCGTCACGGCGATACCGGTGGCCGTTCCCACGGTGAGCGCGAACCCGGCTCCCTGCGTCACACCGAGGACACCGGGCTCAGCGAGCGGGTTGCGCGACAACGTCTGGATCAGGGCGCCGGACACCGCGAGCGCCGCACCCACGGCGATGCCGAGCAGGGTGCGCGGCAGTCGCACGTCACGCACGACAAGGTGGTTGTCGGAGCCGTCGAAGGCGAACAACGCCCGCAGCACGTCACCGGGCGGCACGGGGCGGGCGCCGATCGCGATGCCGGCGACGCACACCGCCACCAGCGCCAGCACACCCACGGCGAGGACGCCCGCCTGGGCCGTCCTCGCCGTGGAGTGATCGGGTGCGACCGTGCGCGTCACTGGTCCAGCAGCGGCGCGAGGGACTCGTCGAGCGCGTCGAGCGCCAACATCGCCTGGCCGTAGGTCGCGGCCTCGGTGTAGCGGATCGGGAACGTCATGTCCTTCTTCACCGCGGGCAGGTTCTTCCACAGCTCGGAGTTGGTCACGTACTTCACCGACTCGGGCAACGAGCCGTCGGCGTTGACGGTGTAGGTGATGGCGTCCGCCTCGGCGAACGCCGAGGGCAGTTCCTCGATGGACGGATACTCGCTGACCGCACGCGAGCCTTCGCCCTTCTCCTTCACCTCGCCGTAGTAGTGGCCGCCGATGTCGTTGATGACGTTGGTGCCCCACGAGCCGTCGAACTCGCGCTGGAAGTTGCCGTTCTCGACCTCGCCGTAGGAGCCCACGTGGGCCAGCTTCAGCGACGGCAGCACGCTCTCGTACTTCTCCGCAAGCTGGGCCGCCTTCTCCTCGTACTCGGCCTTGAGCGCGTCGAAGTTCTCCAGCGCGCCCGCGGCGTCGGCCTGCTGACGCGACAGCTCACGCCACGCCGACGGCACGGTCGGTCCGATGGCGACCACGGGAGCGATCGACTCCAGCCGCTCGACGTCGACGTCCTTGAGCACCGGGGCCGGGACACCGATGACGATCAGGTCGGGCTTCGCCTCGGCGATGGCCTCGTAGTTGGTCTCCGCCGCGGACTCACCGGCCACCTTCGGCAGCTCGTTGTAGGTGGCGAGGTCCTCGTCGCTCATCATCGGCTCGCCACGCTTCCACGTGGAGATGCCGACGAGCGGGGCGTCGGCCTCGATCAGCACGGGCACGGCGTAGCCGGTGGCCACCACCCGCTGCGGGTCGGCGGGGATGGTGACGTCGCCGTTGTCGGCGGTGAACACGCGCGTGGCTCCGTCGTTCGCGGAGGCCCCGTCGTCGGCGCCGTCGCCGCATCCGGCGACGGCGCCCAGCGCCAGCACGGCACCGGTGACGAGAGCACCGATCCTGGTTCTCCTCGACAGGCGCGGGAAGGTGAGTCGTGACATCGGTCAATGTCCTCGGTGTTTCAGGCAGGCCCTGGCGGCCCGACACGGCTTGGAGAAGGGTGGTCCGGCACCGGTGGCGCCGGTGGGTGGGTCAACGCTTGGCGTGCACCGCGTGCTCGGCGTGATCGTGGTCGTGCGCGTCGTGGTCGTCGTAGTCGGCGACCCCGCGCTTCCAGTAGCCGGTGATGTCGTGGTCGTGCCGCGCCAGCTTCAGCTCGTCGCGTACCCAGCGCCTCAGCGGCTTGATCGCGCCCGCCTCACCGGCCACCCAGACGTAGGTGCGCTCGTCGGGCACGAGCGGAAGCGCACGCACGGCACGTTCGAGCAGGTCCGTCGTTCCCGGAGCCCGATCGCCGCGGTGCAACCACCGCACCTCCACCGCCTCGGGGCGCGTCAGGGCGATCTCCTCGGCGGGACCGGCCACCTCGATGACCGCCCACCCGGCCGCGGTCGGGGGCAGCGCCTCCAGCCAGCGCGCGATGGCGGGCAGGGCGGTGATGTCACCGGCCAGCACGTACCTGTCGTAGGAGAAGGGCACGATCAGTCCCCCGGGCGGACCGGCGACGTGCACCTGCTCCCCCGGCCGCACCGAGCGGGCCCATTCGGAGGCGAGGCCGCCCGGGTGCAGGGCGATGTCGATGTCGAGTTCGCCGGTCACCGGGTCGTACGCACGGACCGTGTACTCGCGCGCCGTCGGCGAGGGGCGGGGCCAGCGCAGCATCAGCCCGTCCGGCTCCGGGAGCCGGAGCCGCCCGTCGGCGTCGGGGAAGATCAGCTTGATGTGCTCGTCCGGCGCATGGGCCTCGAAACCCTCGGTACCCTCGCCGCCCAACGTGACCCGGACGAGCCCGGCGCCGAGCCGCCGGGTGCGGACCACCTCGGCGGTGCGGATGTGGATCGGGTAGCCCACCTTCTCGGCGACGGCACCCGCCCTCACCTCGGCGATACGGTCGAGGTGACGGTGCCGGTGATCGACGCGCGTCATGCCCTCACCTCACCGGTGACGACGGCGATCCAGTGCGCGAGCTCGGGACGCTCCGCGAGGTCGGGGTACTCCACGGTCGCCCCCGCCGCGCGCCAGCGGTCGATCAGGCTCATGATCCGGATCGAGTCCAGGCCGAGGTCCAGCAGGTTCTCCTCGGGCGCGATCGACTCGGGCTCCCGGCCCAGCAGTTCCGCCACGTCGGCGCGCACGCGCTCCGCGGACAGGACGGATCGGTCGGTCATTCAGCTCACTCCTGTGGTCATCTCGGCCGCGAGCGCGGCACGGACGTCGGCGGTGGTGGTGACCACGCCACAGCGCGACGCGACGTAGTCGCACGCCTGGTCGTGGTGGGCGCGGGAGAAGTCGGCCACCGCGTCGGCGACGAGGAAGGGCTGGACGTCCCGCATGAACGCCTCGACGGCGGTGGTCTGACACCCGATGTGCGCGTAAACCCCGGTCACGACGAGCTGGTCGCGGCCGGAGGCGGCCAGCAACTCCGCCAACGCGCTGCGCTGAAAGGCGCTGTAGCGCCACTTCTCCAGGACGGTGTCGTCCGGTCCCGGCGCCAGGTCGTCGACGATGTCGGCGGCCGTCGGGTCGGTGTCGATGACCGCCCCGATGCCGTCGCCCCAGAACTGGGTCAGCAGGCCGCGATCGGCGGGATCCTGGCGGCCCGGCTGCGCGGTGTAGAACACCGGCACGCCACGCTCACGGCACGCGTCGGCGAGAGCGGCGACGTTCGCGACGACCTCGGGAATCGGCGATCCCGCGTAGGGCGCGAGAAAGTAGCGCTGCATGTCGTGGACCAGCAGTGCCGCGCGGGACGGATCGACCTGCCAGTCCACCCGCCCGGACGGCAGCTCGGCCGCCTCGGGCAGGGGGTACGGCTGGATCTTCGGGAGGGACACCCGCATCACCTGTTCCTGGCGTGGGCCGCCAACGCGGCACGCAGTTCGCGTTTGCTGGTCTTGCCGACCCCGGTGACCGGGAAGCTGTCGACCACGACCACGAGGTCGGGCACCTTGAAGGCGGCGACGCCGCGCTCGCGCACGAACCGGCGAAGCTGCGCCTCGCTCGGCTCGGCGCCGTCGGTGGGCACGACGTAGGCACAGGTCCGTTCGCCCAGGTACTCGTCGGGGACGCCGACCACCGCGGCGTCGAGGACGTCCGGGTGTGCCATCAGGTGGTTCTCGACTTCCTCGGCCGACACCTTCTCGCCGGCCCGGTTGATCTGCTCCTTGGCCCGCCCGACGACCTCCAGGTGTCCGGACGGGTGCCGCCGCACGAGGTCACCGGTGCGGTAGAAGCCGTCGGGGGTGAACGCTGTGGCGTTGTGCGCGGCGGCGCGGTAGTACCCGCGGATGGTGTACGGCCCGCGCGTGAGCAGTGCCCCCGTCTCACCGGGCGCGACCTCGTCGGTCGACGCGGCATTCGGGTCGTCGGGGTCGACGATCCGGATCTCGTCGTCCAGCGAGATCGGCCGCCCCTGCGTGCCGAGGACGAGGTCGTCGGGGTCGTCGAGCCGGGTGTAGCAGACCAGTCCCTCGGCCATGCCGAACACCTGCTGCAGTCGGCACCCAAGCGCCGGACCGATCCGTTCGGCCAGCTCCCGGGCACACTTCGCACCGCCGACGAGCAGGACCTCCAGGCTGGAGAGGTCCCGTTCCGTACGGCCCGCCGCCTGGACCCACGCGGCGGCCAGCGGCGGCACCACCGCGCTGATCGTCACGCGCTCGGACTCGATCAGCCGGAACGCGACGTCGGGATCGGGACGCGGGGCCAGCACGGTGGTCGCGCCCGCGTGCAGCGCGCCGAGCACCCCGGGTGAGCTGAGCGGGTAGTTGTGCGCGACCGGCAACGCCGCGAGGTACACGCTCTCCGGCCGCAACGCGCAGATCCGCGCGCTCTCCCGCACGCTGTAGAGGTAGTCGTCGTGGGTGCGCGGGATGAGCTTCGACAACCCCGTGCTGCCGCCGGAGAGCTGCAGGAACGCGACGCCCTCGGGGTCCGGGTCGGGGAACTCGCGCGGCTCCGTCCGACTCAGCTCGGCAAACTCGGGCGAGCCGACGACGAGAACCTCCCGCACGCTCGCGACGTCGTCGGCGACCTCACGCGCCGTGGCGGCGTGGTCGTGGCGTTCGTGCTCGCCGACGGTGACGATCGCTTTCGCCTCCGCCCGTTCGGCGAAGTGCCGCAGCTCGGTCCTCCGGTGGGCGGGCAGGGTGAACACCGGCCACGCGCCGAGCCGCCACAGCGCGAAGATCACGGAGACGAACTCGGGGCGGTTCGGCAGTTGCACGAGCACGCGGTCCCCCGCGCCGATGCCGCGTCCGGCGAGCCCGGCGGCCAGCCGGTGGGCGCGTTCGTCGAGGTCGGCGTAGGTCCAGCGGGCCAGGCCGTCCTCGGTCTCGCCGACCACCGCGGTGCGCGGACCGTATGCGGCGGCCAGGCTGGTCAACAGCGACCCGAAGGTCTGTCCTCGCCAGTGCCCCGCGGCGCGGTAACGCGCCGCCACCTCGGCGGGCCAGCCGACGTGGTCGGGACCGTCGGGGTGCCCGGCGCTCACGATGCCTCCTCCACGTCGAGCGCACCCAGCAAGGTGCGGAACTTCGCGCTCGTCTCGGCCAGTTCCGAGGCCGGGTCTGACCCGGCGACGATCCCCGCCCCCGCGAACACACGCACACTGCGGTCGCTCACCTCGGCGCACCGGATGGTGACCACCCATTCGCCGTCGCCGTGGGCATCGGTCCAGCCGACCAGCCCGGCGTAGTAACCACGGTCGTGCGGTTCGAGTTCGGCGATGAGATCGCGGGCGCGCGCAGTCGGGGTGCCGCACACGGCGGGCGTCGGATGCAGGGCCTCGGCCAGTCCCAAGGAGGAGGAGGCCGGGTCGGTCGGGTCGGCGAGTGTGCCGGTGATCCGGGTGGAGAGGTGCCACATGGTCGGCGTCCCGATCACCTCGGGTTCGGCGGGGACGTGCAGCTCGCCGCAGAACCGACCGAGCACCTCGGCGACCTGCGACGCCACGTGGGCGTGTTCCCGACGGTCCTTGTCCGACGACAGCAGGTCGGCGATGCGCCGCCGGTTCTCGGCCTCGTCCGTGCTGCGCGGGCGTGACCCCGCCAGCGGGTTGGCGACCACGGTGGTTCCCCGACGCGACACCAGCAGTTCCGGGCTCGCGCCGACCAACGTGCGGGTGGCGCGGTCACCGGGGCCGGTGACGTCGACGGCGAACGCGTGGGCCTCCGGGTTGGCGTGCACCATGCGCGCCAACAGCCTTGGCACGGGGACGGAACGCGATGCGGTGAGTTCCAACGACCGCGCGAGCACGACCTTCTCGACGTCACCACGGTCGATCCTGCGGAGCGCTTCCTCCGCGGCGTCGGTGTAGGTCGCCCGCGCGGGCCGAGGCTCGACCGTCCAGGGACCGAAATCGCCCAGTGTCGGCTCGACGCCCGGTCCCGGTGCGGGTGCCCTCCGCACGACCGCGGGAATCACCAGGCTGGCCTCGGCGTCCGGGCGAAACCCGAGCGCGCCGACCACCATCGGCTCCGCCACGCCGTCGTCGACCGCCGTCGTCAGTGCCGCCGCCACTCCTTCGGCACGCCGTCCGGGCTCGGTCCGGACCTCCGCGCACACGCCGTCCGCGAGGACGGTGCCACTCGGTGAGGAGTAGTAGAACGATCCGGGCAGGTACGCGGCCAACAGCTCGTCCGCCCGATATCTGGGCACCGGCCGCGTCAGCACGGACGACGACACGTCTCCACCCCCAAACGGTTGTATGGTTAGCCTTACCTAATCAGCAAAAGCCGTCGGCGACAAGGTGACCTTCGGGACGAACGTGGAGACTCGCCTCACATCGAGGCGCTGTCGGCGATTTCCCTGCCAGAGCGTTCTTTCACACACCTTTCGCGGCGACACAGTGGACGTTCGGCGAGACGCATACTCGGACCCCGGACAGCGGTCGCACGCCGACCACATCGGCCGACGGCACCAGCCGAGACCGCGCCTCATCGCACCGACCTCCCTCCGTCGCCGCGCTCGACAGAAGATCATTTCACGTTGTAGGAAAGGCTAACCTAATCGCCTCGGGGACGAAAGGGATCGTGTCCCCCACACGTCGAGACCTGCGTTCGTCACGGCGGACGTGTGACCACGCGCACCGAGCGACATGGGGAGACAGCACACCCACCCCGACCGAAGCGAGACTGACGACATGTTCCACTCGCCGGTCGTCCTCGCCCTGGACCTGCTGGGCACGTTCGCCTTCGCATTGAACGGCGCACTCACGGCCATCCGGGCCGCACGACTGGACCTCGTGGGCGTCCTCGTGCTGGGCATGGTCACCGCCCTCGGCGGTGGGATGATCCGCGACATCCTGCTCAACGTGCCGCCCGCCACGTTCGGCGACCTGCGCTATCTCGGCCTCGCCGCCGGGGGCGCTCTCGTCGCGTTCGTCCTGAGCGTGGAACTCCAGCGGTACGCGCGACTGATCAACGTCTTCGACGCCGTCGGGTTGAGCGTGTTCTGCGTGACCGGCATGAGCAAGGCACTCGACGCCGGCATGGGCAGCGTGCAGGCCGTCCTCCTCGGCGTGATCACCGCCGTCGGCGGCGGCACACTGCGCGACATGGCCGTGATGCGGGTTCCGACCGTACTCACCAGCGACTTCTACGCCGTCCCCGCGCTCGTCGGCGCGATGCTGGCCGCCACCGGCGTGTGGCTCGGCCTCGACGGGCTCGTCGCCGCGCTGGTCCCCGCGGCCGTGGCCTTCACCATCCGCATGCTCGGCGTCCGTTACAGCCTTCGAATGCCCCGCACCCGCGAGGCCGATCCCGCGACCGGCCGACGACGTCGCGGCGGCCGCGACAAGAAGCGAGACGACTGACAGCAGAAGGCCCAGCCCCCACCTTCCGCACGATCCACTCGGCAACGCGGGGCCACGAGACCACCCGACTCGTCTCGACCACGTTGCGACGTCGTCACGGTGTCGACACCAGCGCGCCCGGATCGACGAGCGACAGCACACGGCCTATGGCCGCCCACCAGCGACGACGTGCATTCCACACCGGATCACCACGGACCGGACTACTCCATTCGGCCTACAACCTTCGGCGGCACGAATTCGGCAGCAGTTTGTTTAAGGTTCACCCGATCGTGTGTCTTTTCCGGACTTGAGTCCGGATCCAACCGGAGGTGGCATGTCCCGCTTCAGATCCCTGCTGCTCCCGACCGCACTCGCGGTCGGCGCCGGCAGCGTCCTCGTCGCACCCGCGGCGACCGCCGAGTCGCCCAGCGTGGACTGCGACACCACGAGCACCCCCTACACCTACGTGGTGCTGTACGAGCCCCACACCCCGCAGGCCGAGGTCGATGCCGAACTGGCCGCCACGTGTGGTTCGCGGGTCGCCTACTACTCGGAGATCGGCGTCGCCGTCGCCAGCTCGCGCAACGCCGACTTCGCCGAACTCGTCGGTGTCGACCGGGCCTACTCCGGCGCCCGTGAGGTCGACGACCCGGCTCCCTCCGGCGCCGCCGCGCTGCGCGCCCAGGCCCGGGCGGAGATCGAGACCGAGGAGACCGTGGAGGTCGTCACCACCACCGACCTCTCGGCCCAGCAGTGGGACATGCGGATGATCAAGGCTCCGCAGGCCAACGCGATCGACGAGGGCAGCCCCTCGGTGACCGTGGGCGTGCTGGACTCCGGCATCGAGCCCACCCACCCCGCGCTCGTCGGCGCGCTCGACCCGACGACGTCGGCCGGGTGCAACACGGGTGCCCCCGACACCGACCCCGAGGCGTGGGCTCCGACGACGTCCGACCACGGGACTCACGTCGCGGGCACCATCGCGGGCAAGGACACCGCTCGCGGCTTCACCGGCATCGCCCCGGGCGTGCGGATGGCGTCGGTGAAGGTCGTCAACGACGAGGGCTACATCTACCCCGAGGCCGCCGTGTGCGGGTTCATGTGGGCCGCCGAGCACGGCTTCGCCGTGACCAACAACAGCTACTACGTCGACCCGGGCATGTTCTACTGCCCGAGCCAGCCGGGCGACTCGGCCGCCTTCGAGGCCGTGCGACGCGCCGTCGCCTACTCGCAGCAGCGTGGCGTGCTGAACGTGGCCGCCGCGGGCAACAGCGGCTTCGACCTGACCGACCCGCCCGCCACCGACCCCAACCGGGGACACCCGGTGAACTCCGGCTGCAAGATCCTGCCCAAGAGCCTCGACGGCGTGGTGACCGTCTCCGCGGTCGGCTACAACGGCACCAAGTCCTCGTACAGCAACTACGGCACCGGTGAGGTCGACGTGACCGCGCCGGGCGGCGACAGTGCCCAGCTTCCGCCGGAGGGCGAAGGCGCGGGCTGCCCGATCTCCAGCGTGTTCAACGGCCAGTACGGCACGAAGTGCGGGACCTCCATGGCCTCCCCGCACGCCGCCGGCGTGGCCGCGCTGATCGCGAGCAAGCGCCCCAACCTGCCGCCGCAGGCGATCGCCGCTCAGCTGCGCGCCAAGGCCACCCCGGTGGCGTGCGACGGCGCCGAAGAGTGCACCGGGCCCGCCGCGAAGAACTCCTTCTACGGCCACGGCCTCGTCGACGCCCTGGCCGCCGTGCGGTAGTCCGGACGGACACCGAGGTGGGGTCGTCGACAACCGACGAGCCGTCGACGCCCCCACCGTGACGACGAAGCCGGCGCTCTCCAGCGCCGGCGTATAGGTCGTTATACATCCAACGTGGACGCTCACCGGCCCGGCCGACCGGGCACCCGACGTCCCGAGGTCAGGACCGCTGGCGCGCGTCCTTCTCCTTCAGCCGCGCCAGCTCCTTGCGCACCTCCGCCTGCGTGGCCCGCTCCCGTTCGAGCCACTCGGGCATTTCCGCCTTCAGCGCGTTGATCTGTTCCGTGGTCAGCGCCTCGGTGACCCCGCCACGTGCGAGCCCGCTGATGGAGACCCCGAGTCGGGCCGCGACGACCGGACGCGGGTGGGGCCCGTTGCGACGCAGCTCGCGCAGCCACTCCGGCGGGTCCGTCTGCAGGGCGTTCAGTTCGTCGCGCGAGACGACGCCGTCCCGGAAGCTTTCCGGCGCCGCGTCGGGGTAGATGCTCAGCTTCTTCGCCGCGGTCGCGGGCTTCATGGTCTGGGGCTTCTTGCGCGACGTCATGCCGTCCAGCGTAACGACCGGCGTCCCGCCGGTGCCGCCGACGCCAGTACGCTGGTCCGGTGCCCGATTCGGACGACCAGCCCACCTTCACACTCGCCTACGTTCCCGGCGTGACGCCCGACAAGTGGGTGCGGAAGTGGACCGAGCGGGTACCGAGGGTTCCTCTCACGCTGCTGCAGGTCACCCCCGCCGACGCCGCCGACACGGTGCGTCGTCGGGACGCCGACGCCGTGTTGCTGCGCCTGCCGACCGATCGCGACGGCCTGCACGCGATCCCCCTCTACACCGAGACGACCGTCGTCATGGTGCCGAAGGACCACTACGTGGCCGCCGCCGACGAGGTCAGCCTCGACGACGTGACCGACGAGATCACCTTGCACCCGCAGGACGACACCCTCGACTGGGAACGCCCTCCGGGCCGCCCCGCCATCGAGCGCCCCGCCACCACCAAGGCGGCCGTCGAGCTCGTGGCGGCGGGCATCGGAGTACTGATCGTGCCCCAGTCCCTCGCCCGCCTGTATCACCGCCGCGACCTCGTCTATCGGCCGGTGACGGACGCGCCGCAGTCCCGAGTCGCCCTGTCCTGGCTGGAGGACGAGACGACCGAGCTGATGGAGGAATTCATCGGCATCGTCCGAGGACGCACCGTCAACAGCACCCGGGGGCGACAACAGCAACCCGCTGCGAAGGACAAGCGCACCACGACGAAGGCCAAGGCTGCGAAGCAGCCGAAACCGACGTCGAGTCGTCGCACTCCCCGCTCGGGTGGCCCGAAACGCGGCAGTCGGAAGAACCCGCGTCGCCGCCGCTGACGGCCGCCCAACGCGACAGGGCCCCGCGCCGATCCCGACGCGGGGCCCCTCGTCACCTCGCACTCAGAGCGCGCAGTACGCGTCGAGTGCAGCCTGGCCGACGTCCTGCTGCCCCTTCGTCCCACCGATGAGGTGGAACTCGTTGGCCGCGAGAACGACCTGCTTCTCGCCGTCGTCACTGGTCAACCAGAGCGTGAAGTAGCCGAGGACACCACCGGTGTGCTGCCACACCGGACCGCACGGCGTCTCGGCCTTGATCACGCCGAGCCCGTAGCCGGCCGTGCCGTCCTCGCTGGCAGGCACGAGCGTCTTGAGCTCCTCCAACTGCTGCTCGGGCAGCAGCTCACCGGTGAGCAACGCGCGCTCGAATGTCGCCAGGTCGTCCAACGTGGACACCATGGCTCCCGCCGCACCGCTCACCTGGACGTTGGACACCGTGACGTCCCGAATGAGCAGGCTGGTGGCCCAGAAGTGACCGGACATCCACTCGCCGTCCGTCGTCGGCTCGGTGGGATAGCTGGTGTCCGTCAGACCGAGCGGCTCGATGATGCGCTGCTCGATCTCCGTCGCCGGGTGGTTGCCCGTGACGGCCTCGATCACCATCCCCGCGAGGATATAGTTGGTGTTCGAGTAGAAGAACTTCTCCCCCGGCGCACCGACCGGTGCCCGCTTCAGCGCGATGTCGACCAACGCCTGCGGCTCGTACTGCTGATGCGGGTTGAGGTTGGCGGCGTACGGCAACGCCACCTCCGCCGCGTCGAGGTACTCCGGCAGGCCGGACGAGTGGTTCAACAACTGACGAACGGTGATCGTCGAGCCGTCGTGCTGCCCCGTGTTCACCGCGTCGGGCAACCACGTGGCCACCGTGTCGTCCAGCGACAGCTTGCCTTCCGCTTCCAACTGCAGCAGCACGGTGGCCACGAAGGCCTTGGTGTTGCTGCCGATGCGGAAGCGGTGCTGGGGGTCGGCGGGCACGTCCTTGAACCGGTCGGCCTCACCCGCCGCGACGTACTCGGCGTCGTCGCCGTCCCGGACGAGACCGATGACGCCGGGATAACCGTCGCTGACGCCGAGTTCGGCGCCCGCCTGCAGGATGTCGGCAGCCGTGTCGGTGTCGGCCGCGGCGACGCCGGGGCCGGCGAGAGCCACCGTCGCCAGCGACAGCACGGCGCCGAGAACGGGTACGCGTTTCCTCAAAAATCCTCCCATGGGAACGGTCGTGAGCCGGGCGCTGCCCGGACGTCCCGGAACACCCGACTCGTGATCACCGTCGACCGTAGGTCAGGGCGTTGAATTCGGGGTGAAACCCCAGCGTGGGCGCGGTCGGAGTCAGGATCCGCCACGCACGATGCGGTCGAGTTGCTCGTCGAGCAGGTCCTGAGCATACGGGGCTGCCGTGTGTCCGATGAGGACCAGATCACCGAGCCCACTCGCGAGCGCGAGCAGCACCGTGGCGGCACGGGCGGGGTCGACGCCGTCCGCGACGTCTCCCTCTTCTCGCGCCTTGCCGAGTTGCAGAGCGAGGAAATCGACGAGTTCGGTGTGTCCGGTTCGCAGTTCCTTCACCATCGCGGCGTCCTCCAGCGCCGCGGTGTCGAACATCTGCGCCACCCGACGGTGCGCCAGCCGCGACGGGGTGGTCGGCACCAACGAGCGAAGAATGATCCGGACCACCAGCAGGCTCGACGGCTCGACGCCCGCTTTCGCGAGGTCCGCCTCGATCCGCTGCCGCGTGAGCCGCTGCACGTGCGCGTAGGTGGCCCGCAGCAAATCGGTCCGGTTGGTGAAGTAGTGCTGGACGCGCCCGAGGGAGACACCCGCCTCGGTCGCCACCCGGCGGAAGGTCAACGCGTCGACTCCACCCTGCTCGACGGTGCGCAGCGCCGCCTCGATCAGCTCACCGCGTCGCTCCTCGTAGGTCACGCCGACACCCCGCACTCGCGCCTCCTCGTCGCCGTCCGACAAGAGCAGATCATACGTATTGACGTGCCCAACGGGTACACGACGTGCTACGCTCGCGCAGTCCAATACAGAAGTATTGCTTTGCTGAGACACCTGGGGGCTACCGTGAGCAAGAGCGTGGGCATCCTGGAGCCGGTCGGCATCCTGCTGGCGGTGCAGGGCATCGGAGGAACGGTCAACAACATCCTGGGCGACGGACCGAGCTGGTTCCTGCTCAACCACATCGACGCACTGGAGGGCTTCCGCCTGCCACTGCACGTCCTGATGGCCGTCGTGGGTGTCCTGCTGGTCGTCGGCCCGCAACTGCGGAAGTGGCGCGGCGACCGGACAACACGCTGACCCTTCCCGTGCGCATCGCGGGCACGGCGGTGCGCACGGGTCAGTCCTTCAACGGGTCGTGTCCCCAGTTCATCAGGGAATACCGCCAGGGCGTGGCGGAGACGTCCCCGTCGGGCCGCTGCGCGAGATGTCGGTGCACGTAGGAGACGACCTTGCGCATGTGCGCGGCGTCGTCCTCGTCGAGATCGCTCTTCTTCGACCGCAGCAGCCGCACGATGCGTCGCCCGGACTCGTGCCCCGTCGACTCGCCGCCGGAACTCTTGTCCCCCACGCTGCGCGACTCGGACGTCTCCAGCCACTTCTCCAACTCCACGGCCGTCATGTTCACGGCCTCGTTCCAGTCCTGCCAGATCTCGTCCACCGCGTCGGCGCTCATGTCGCTCTCCCCGCCTTCCGACACCCATCCCCTGTGTCGATACCCGCCCGGAACGCGACGACACGAGCCACGGTCAGTGATCAGTACACTGCGCACGGTACGGGAGCGGCTTGCGACGGAAGGTGTTCATGGGACTCGGGAAGTCGGTTCGTCTGTTCCTTGCGGACGGAACGCCGGGCGGCCTCATCACCGCCGAAATCATGAACTGGACCGGGCACGTCCTCAGCGCCCCGCGATCCGACCTCCGCTCATTGCTCAAGCGCCCGGAGACCAACCGCACCGGCATCTACCTCTTGCTCGGCGACGATCCGAACAGCCCCGGCAACACTCGCGCCTACATCGGGGAAGGCGACGACGTGGGACGCCGCCTCGAAGCGCACGCACGCGAACAGGGCGGTAAGGAGTTCTGGGAACGCGCCATCGTCCTGACGAGCAAGGACATGAATCTGACGAAAGCGCACGCACGCTATTTGGAATCACGTTTCATTGCTCTCGCCCAGAGCGCGGGTCGGGCCGTTCTCGAGAACTCGACAGCTCCCCAGCCCATTCCGCTGCCGGAAGCAGACCGCTCGGACATGGAATTCTTCATCGAGCAAGCCAAGATCGTGCTCCCGGTCCTCGGCGTGAACCTCCTGCGGTCCACCCGGGAACTGCCCACGGCGCCCGGGTCTCCTCCCGAGAGCACGTCGGCAGCGACGTCTCCACAGCTCGAACTGACCGACAACAAGGGTTCGCGAGCGACCGCACAGGAGGTCGACGGCGAGTTCACGGTGCGCGAAGGGTCGCTGGCCCGCCCCGCGTGGACCGGATCCCCGCACAACTACCGCAAGCTGCGTCAGCGATTGGAGGACGACGGCACGTTGGTGCCGTGTTCCGAGGGACGGGCCATGCGCTTCTCGCGCGATCACGTGTTCGCCAGTCCGAGCGCGGCCGCAGCCGTGGTACTCGGCCGCCCGGCTAGCGGACGCAAAAGTTGGCGCGTCGTCGGCTCACGCACGACGTATGCCGAGTGGCAGGAGAGCCTTCTCGACAGCGAGACGCCCTGAGAGCCTCAGCGTCCCCAGACATGCCGCGGCCCGGCCGAACAGGAGTGTTCGGCCGGGCCGGGGAGGGACGTGCTCAGCTCGTGCCGGCGGGCGTTTCGGGGTTCTCCGCTTCGCCGTCGTTCTCGACGGCTCCGTCGGAGCCCGACGCGACCCGCTTGCCGAGCAAGGAGTGGCGGCGGCTGTAGGCGAAGTACACGACCACGCCGAGCGCCATCCAGATGAGGAATCGCAGCCAGGTCAGCACCGTGAGGTTCAGCATCAGCCACAGGCACGCGGCGATCGCGAGAATCGGCACGAGCGGCACCAGCGGCACCCGGAAGCCGCGCTTGAGGTCGGGACGCGTCTTTCGCAGCACGAGCACACCGGCGGACACCAGGATGAACGCGAAGAGTGTTCCGACGTTCACCATCTCTTCGAGCTTGCCCGCGTCGAAGAACGTGGCGGCCACGGCCACGACGATGCCGACGAGGATGTTCACCCGCACCGGAGTGCCGCGCGACCCCGTCCTGGCGAGCTTGCGCGGCAGGAGACCGTCACGCGACATCGCGAACAGCACCCGCTGCTGCCCGAGCAACAGCACCATGACCACCGTGGTCAGACCGGCGAGCGCGCCGATCGAGATGATGTTCGCCGCCCAATCGACACCGTGGTAGGAGAACGCGGTGGCCAGCGTCTTGCGGCCCTCGGGCTCCGCGTCGGTGGCGAGTTGGGTGTACGGGACCATGCCCGCGACCACGAGCGAGGTGGCCACGTAGAGGCCGGTCACGATCGCGAGCGAACCGAGGATGCCGCGCGGGACGTTGCGCTGCGGGTTACGGGTTTCCTCCGCCGTGGTGGCCACGACGTCGAACCCGATGAAGGCGAAGAACACCAGCGACGCACCGGCCAGCAGACCGAACGCGCCGTAGACGCTGCTGGAACCACCCACGATCGCGGAGAACAGCGACTGCTCCACACCGGTGCCCGCGTCCCCGCCTTCAGCGGCGGGCGGAATGAACGGCGTGTAGTTGTCCGGGCTGATGTAGGCGAGGCCCATGATGATGACGAACAGAATGATCACGACCTTGAGCGCCGTGATCACGAGGCTGAACCGCGACGACAGCTTCGTGCCGAGCGTCAGCAGCGTCGCGAGGATGGCGACCAGGAGCAGCGAACCCCAGTCGACGTCCACCGCTCCCAACGACACCGTGGTGGTGACGCCCTCGCCGAAGAACATCACCAGCACTTCTTGCAGGTACACCGACCAGCCCTTGGCCACGGCCGCCGCCGCCACCGAGAACTCCAGGACGAGGTCCCAACCGATGATCCAGGCGAGAAACTCACCGAAGGTCGCGTACGAGAAGGTGTAGGCGCTCCCGGCGACGGGCACCGTGGACGCGAACTCGGCGTAGCAGAGCGCGGCCAGCGCACAGGCGACACCGGCGAAGACGAACGCGAGTGCCACCGAGGGGCCGGAGATGTCACCGGCCGTGCGCGCGGTCAACGTGAAGATGCCGGCACCGATCATCACGGCCACACCGAAGACCATCAGGTCCCAGGCGCCGAGGTTACGACGTAGTCGGGTATCCGGCTCGTCGGTGTCCGCGATCGATTGTTCGACGGATTTCGTCCGCCAGATACCGTTGCCCGGCACGTTTCCTCCTTGAAACACCTGGACTCGAAGATCGGGGAAAACCTAGCCGGTCCCGGTCCGCAATGCCAGAAGCAAAACGTCGGTCCCCGCGGTCACCCTCAAGCCAGGTGTCCACGTCGGTCGTTCGTCGTCGGAGACCAGGGTGGCACGGCCCCCACCTGCTCACACACGCGGCATTGAGGAACCATGCGACCGGACAGCGATGGAAACGCTTCGTGATCGCGCGTGTTCGTATCGTTGTCGCGGCATCGAGGACACCGCACGGTCACACCGCGACACGATTTCCACAGAGGACTGGCGCTCAGGCCGCGTGCTGGCGACCGGAGGTCGCGGCGGGCACCCCCGCCGCACCGAGCACCTCGCGGGCGACGAGCACACCACCGACGAACGCGATCGGGAAGACGACGAGCGCCAGGCCCGGAACGAGGCAGAGCAACGAGGCGGGCAACCCGAGCCCGAGTGCGAGTCCTCGCCGCTCGGCCAGCAGCGTGCGCCGCTGCCGCAGGTCCATGCCCCGCCGATAGAACGAGACCGCCACGAGTTCGAGCGCGAGGAACCAGGCGGACACGAGAGCCATGAGCACGGGCACGACCGTCTGGCCGACCACCGGGACGAATCCGGCGACGAACAGGGGCAGCGTGAACATCAGCGAGCGCAGCGCCAGCAGGACGCCGTCCCGCAGCCCCATCCACGTCAGGCGCCACCACGGCAGCTCTGCCTCGCTCGGCGCGTCACCGAGGTCGTCCTCGACCTTCTCGGCGATGGCCTCGTAGAAGAAGCCGCCGATCGCCAGCGTCAATGCGGAGAAGCTGACCATGCCGAGCACCGCCGCCGCCCCGATGAGCGCGACCCCGGCCGCGATCCTCGTCGCGGAGCGCCACACGTCGGACCAGTCGTCGGCGAACGGCGTGACCAAGGCCGAGAGGTCCCCGATCCACACGACGAGTGCGATCAGACCGCCGGCCAACAGAGCCGTGGTCACCACGACGGGCAGTACACCGGTCAGCAACAACTTCGGCGACCGCAACAGGATCAGCAGCGCCTGACCGAAGAATCGGACACCCCTCAGAAAGTCCCGCACGGCCACATTCCTACCAGTAACCTGGTTCTCACCGTCCGTTGCCCGGCACATCGGCGTTCGGTCCGGCTGACGACCGCACAGGACGGCCGGGTCGAGCCGCCGGGCCGCCACACCACCGGATCGCCATGGCCGGCAAGCGTTACGACGGCGTTTCCTCTCGCGGGCGAGCGCCCGGAGTCGCCTGTGGACGGCGACGTCATGGCCTGGACGGGAACTCCTGTGGTGACGCAACGTGCTTGATTCACTACGGAAAACAGGGGTTCCACACTTACTTCGGATGCCGTATAAAGTTCGCCATGCCTCATCCCGCTGAACGGTCGGCGCCGACCGGCCAGGAAGCACTCCGCCGCATCCGCACCGGCGCCGTGCTCGCGGCGCTGCGGGAGCACGGCCCCGTCTCCCGGACGGATCTCGCCGAGCTCACCGGGTACCGGCCGTCGTCGTTGACGATGATCGTTCGCGATCTCATGGCCTCCGGTCACATCGTCCAGGCCGGTACCGGAGGCTCGTCGGGGGGCCGCCGACCCCGCCTGTTGCAGTTCAATCCCTCCGCCGAATCGCTCGTGGCGCTCTCCCTGGAGGGCGAGCAGGCCAACGCCGCCGTCGTCGATCTGGCGGGCGAACTGCTCGGCAGCCACAGCCGTCGCGTCGACCCGGCCGAACCGTTGGCCGACCTGGTGTCCCTCACCACCGACGCGCTCGACGCACACCCGACCCCTCGGCCGAGTCGCGTCGTCTTCTCCCTTCCCGGCGTCGCCACGAAACAGGGTTCCGTCACTCTCTCCCCCGTGCTGCGGGCACTCGGCGAGGACGACCTCGCCACGGTGCTGTCCGAGCGGCTGGGCATCCCGGTGCAGGTCGAGAACGACGTCAACCTCATCGCCCTCGGCGAACGCGAACGCGGAGCCGCCGCCGACGTCGACGACCTGGTGCTCATCCACGTCGGCTACGGCATCGGTGCCGCCGTCGTGAGCGGCGGGACGCTGTGCCGGGGAGCGGCCGGGTTCGCCGGGGAGATCGGTTTCCTCCCCACAAGCGTGCCGCCCGCGCCGCACAGCGGGGACCGAGGCCGGTTCGAACAGCGCTGGAGCGTCCCCGGCATCAGTGCCGCGCTGTCGGAGGTGAACGGTCACCGCACTCGGGAGCCGGTCGCCGAACTCGCAGCCCGGGCCGACGAGCCCGCGGTGGGCGCGCTGCGCCGCCAGGTGATCGAGGCCTGGGCGTTCGCCGCCGTCATCTGCGCCTGTGTCACGAACCCGGCGCGCGTCGTGTTCGCCGGAGCCGCACCCCAACTCGGCGAAGCGGGGCTCGCCGAACTCGGCGAGCTCGTGCGCGCCTCCGCCCCGTCCGCACCCGAAGTCGTCTACGCCGCACTCGGCACGCAAGCCCTGAACGTCGGTGCGGTCTCTCCCTCCCTGTTGTCCCACGCTGCGACCCCCACGCAGTCATCGCCACGAAAGGGCAGCTAGATGCGCAGGATTCTCACTCTCCTCACCGGTGTGCTGATGCTCGCCGGACTGACCACCGCCTGCGGACTGCAGTCCGCCGACGACGGCGGCGGACTCACCATCTACACGGCCCGGGACAAGGGCCTCGCCGAACAGGTCGTCAAGGACTTCGAAGCGAAGCACCCCGAGTACGAGGGCAAGGTGCGGCTGCTGACGCTCGGTGCCCAGGAGGCGTTCGAGCGCGTCTCCGCCGAGAAGGGCCGCCCGCAGGCCGACATCTGGTGGGGCGGCACGCAGCAGCAGTTCGACCTGGCCGCCGAGCAGGACCTGCTTGCTCCCGCGCCCGCCGAGGTCCGGGACTCCGTGCCCGAGCGGTACCGTGACGCCGAGGGTCGCTGGTTGGGCGAGATGGTGCTGCCCGAGGTGATCTTCTACAACAAGAACATGCTCAGCCCGGAGGAAGCTCCGAAGGACTGGGACGACCTGCTCGAACCCGAGTACGAGAACAAGATCGCCATTCGTGACGTCGCGGCGTCCGGGACGATGCGCAGCATCTACTCGGCGATGATCGCGCGGGCCGACAGCGTCGAGGACGGCTACGACTGGCTCCGCAAGCTGGACGCGAACACCAAGGTCTACGCCGCCAACCCCACCGACCTGTACCTGCGGATGCAGCGCGAGGAAGCGTCCGTGAGCGTGTGGAACCTGCAGGACGTGCTGCTGCAGCGGCAGAACGGCGCGCCCTTCGAGACGGTCGCGGCGACCTCGGGTGCTCCCCAGCTCGTCGACGGTGTCGCGAAGGTGAAGAACGGCCCGAACGGCGAGGTCGCCGACAAGTTCCTGGCGTTCCTGCTGGGCGAGGACACCCAGAAGAAGCTCGCCGAGGAGTACTTCCAGCTTCCCACCGTCGAGCTGGCCGAGGAGCCGAGCTGGCTCGCGGAGCTGGAACTGACCGAGATGCCCGTGGACTGGGACCTCGTCGCCGCCAAGGAGAAGGAATGGATCTCCTACTGGAGCGAGAACATCAAGAACAAGCACTGACGGCTCCGGTCCCCGCCCGAAGGAAACCTCACCCATGATCCCTGTTCGACTGGACCGCATCAGCAAGAGCTACGGTTCCAACGCACCCGTGGTGCACAACGTCGACGTCACCATCGCCGCGGGCGAGTTCTTCACCCTGCTCGGGCCGTCCGGCTGCGGCAAGTCGACGACGCTGCGCATGATCGCCGGGTTCGTCGCCCCGACCCGCGGCCGCATCCTGTTCGACGACCGCGACATGACCGCGGTGCCGCCGAACAAGCGCGGCACCGGCATGGTGTTCCAGAACTACGCCCTCTTCCCGCACTACGACGTCGCGCAGAACGTCGCCTACGGGCTGGTGTCGCGGAAGGTGCCGAAGGACGAGCGCCGCAAGCGCGTCGCGGCCGCACTGGAGACGGTCGGCCTCGGCGGGTACGCCGACCGGCGCATCGACCAGCTCTCCGGTGGGCAGCAACAGCGGGTTGCCCTGGCTCGTGCCCTGGTGATCAACCCCTCCGTGCTGTTGCTGGACGAGCCGCTGTCCAACCTCGACGCCAAGCTGCGGGAGGAGATGCGCACGGAGATCCGCCGGGCGCAGAAGGACGCCGGCATCACCAGCGTGTACGTGACGCACGACCAGAGCGAAGCCATGGCGATGAGTGACCGCATCGCCGTGTTCGACGCCGGGAAGCTGCACCAGATCGGCACGCCGCGGGAGGTCTACCACCACCCGGCGTCGGCGTTCGTGGCGCGGTTCATCGGGCGCAGCAACGTGCTGCCCGGCGAGGTCGTGGGCCGGGAGGGAGACCAGGTGGCGGTCCGCGTGGCCGGTGGGAAGACCGTCCTCGCGGGCCACCCGGAGGACCTGTCCCTCGGCTCGGGTGACGAGGCCGCCGTCTCGGTGCGGCCCGAACACCTGACGTTCACCGACGCCGGTGCCGGCACGTTCGACGCCGAGGTCCGCGCGATCGAGTTCACGGGCTCGCACTGTCAGTTCGACCTGCGTGCCGGGGACCTCGAGCTGGCGGTCACGGCCGCCGACCGGGCCGACCTGCCACGCCTCGGTGACACCGTCGGCGTGCGGCCGGAACCCGGACGCGCGTGGGTGGTGCGCCCATGAGCGCCCCGACCACCACTCCGCCCGCCCCCGCGGGCGTCTCGACGGAGGCCAAGCGGCGGCGACGGCTCGCACCCGACGGCGACCGGTTCGTGTACGTGCTGGCACTGCCCATCGTGGCCGTGCTGCTGTTCCTGGTCGTCATCCCGATGGCCGCCACAGCGGTGAGTTCGACCGGCGGCGACGGCGCGAGCGCCAACTACGGCAGCCTCTTCGGCGGTGCCTCGGGTCGCGCGCTCGTGCTGTCCGTGGTGACGTCGCTGGCCTCGGTGGTGTGCTGCGGCGTCATCGGCACGCTGCTGGCAGTGTTGATGCACCGCTTCGACTTCCCCGGACGCCGGATGCTGTCGGTGTTCGCGGTGTTGCCGATGGCGTTGCCGCCGCTGATCGGCGCCGTGTCGTTCGTGCTGCTCTACAGCGAGACGGGCATCGTGCCCCGGGCCCTGTCCGAGCTGCTCGGCATCGCCCCGGCCACGACGTCGGTGGGTGGCGTCGCCGGGGTGATCCTCGTGCACGCCTTCACGATGTACCCGTACTTCTACCTGTCGGTGTCGGCCGCGTTGGCGGGCTTCGACGGCTCGTTGGAGGAGGCGGCCACGAACCTGGGCGCGTCCCGGTCGCGGGTGTGGCGCACGGTGCTGCTGCCGATGCTCACGCCCGCGCTCGTCTCCGGTGCGCTGCTGACGTTCATGATGTCGATGGCGTCGTTCACGGCACCGCAGATGTACAACGTCCAGACGCTCACGATGGAGATCGTGTCGGCCCGCACCTCCGGAAATCAGGCGTTGGCCGCCACGCAGGCGACGGCGTTGACGGTGGTGTCGATCGCGTTCCTCGTCGGGATGCGCTGGTACCAGGGGCGGCGAGTGCACCGCAGCCTCTCGAAGGGCACGCCCAGCGCGCGCCGCTCGCCCAGTTCCGCGCTCGCCAAGGCCGGAGCGGGCGTCGGCAGCCTGCTGCTCACGGTGGTGCTGATGGCGCCGGTGCTGGTCATCGTGCTCGTGTCGTTCTCGGTCGACAGCTCGTGGACGAACCAGGTGCTGCCGAGCGAGTACACGTTGGACAACTACACGCGCATCTTCACCGAGCCACAGAGTCTGCTGCCGGTGTCGGTGAGCCTCCAGATGAGCCTGCTCGCCACGGGGGCGGCCATCCTCGTCGGTGCCGCTACCGCCTGGGTCGTGGCCCGGTGGAAGCTGCCCGGCCGCTCGCTCCTCGACGTGATGATCATGCTGCCGTGGGCGCTGCCCGGCACGGTCATCGGTGTGAACCTGGTGACCGCGTTCAACGAGCCGAACGCCGGGAACCTCGGACTCACCCTCGTCGGGACACTGTGGATTCTCCCGGTCGCTTACTTCGTCCGGTTCGTTCCCCTGGTGTTCCGCTCCACGAGCGCGTCGCTGGACCAGATGGACCCGTCCCTGGAGGAGGCGGCCCGCAACCTGGGTGCCGGGCCGATGCGCGTGCTGCGCACCGTCACGCTGCCACTCGTCGTGCGCGGTGTGCTCGCGGGTGCGCTGCTCGCCTTCGTCGACGGCGTGGGCGAGTACGTGGCCTCGGTGGTCATCTACCCGCCGGGACTGCCCCCGATGTCCGTCGAGATCTACAACCGCATCTACTCCTCCGAGTTCGGCAGCGCCGCCGCCTACGGAACGTTGCAGATCGTGTTGATCCTGGCCGTGCTCGTGCTGTCCAACCGGCTCGGTGACGGGCCACGCAAGAAGTCCGCCACGGCGCTGCCCGCGGGCTGACCGCACAACGGAGAAAGTTGCCTCATGCCTACTCTGTCCACCTACTGGCAGAACCATCTCAGGGTCGCGTTCGAGGAGTCCGCGCCCCAGCTCTACCGGCCGATGCTCGAAGCCAGCCTCGCGCACGTCGTGATGCTCGCCGAGCAGGGACTACTGCCCGCCGAACGCGCCAAGGCGCTGCTCTCCGGGCTGCGCACGCTCCTCGCCGAGGAGGACGACCGCCTGGAGTTCGACGGCAGCGTCGAGGACGTCTACTTCCTCGTCGAACAGCGACTCGCCGCCGCAGCGGGCATCGCACCGTCCGAACTGGACGTGCAGCTCGCCCGGTCGCGCAACGACCTGGACGCCGGGGTGTTCCGGATGGTGCTGCGCGAGAACGTGCTGGAGCAGGCACGGCTGGCGTGCGCGGCCGCCGCGGTGGCCGCCGCACAGGCCGACCGGCACGCCGAGGTGCTCATCACCGGATACACCCACCGCAGGCCCGCGCAGCCGACCACGCTCGGCCACGTGCTCGCGGGCTACGGCGAGGCGCTGCTCAGCCAGGCCGAGGAGCTGCTCTCGGTGTACGACGAGCTGAACGTGTCACCGCTCGGATCCTGCGCGTTCGCGGGCACCGACCTGCCGATCGCTCCGGATCGCCTCACCGAGCTGCTCGGGTTCCGGGAGACGTTCACGTCGTCGTACGAGGCTGTGGCAGGTGCCGAACATCTGGTGCGGACAGGTGCCGTGCAGGCGCGCATCCTCGCCACCGGAGCGCGGCTGGCGCGCACGATGCTGGACTGGATGACGTTCCGGTGGGTCGTCACGCCCGACTCCTACTGCCAGGGCTCCAGCATCATGCCGCAGAAGAAGAACCCGGTCGTGCTGGAGCACATGTGCTCGATGGCCGGTGCGGCGGCAGCCGATCTCGCCGCGACGCTGAACAACGTGGGCGCGGCCTGGTACGAGGACTCGAACAACGCGACCACCGACGTGCAGCAGCACCTGTGGCGCGCCGGTGACCGCGCGGTGCGGTTCCTGACCCTCATGCACGGTCTGCTCGGTGAGCTGGAGCCGTTGGAGCCGCCGACGCCGGAGGAGATCGTGGCGACCGGTGCCACCACCACCGCCGTGGCGGAGGCCCTCGCCGCCGCGGGCGTGCCCTGGCGCGGCGCGCACACGGTGGTCGGCACGCTCGTGCGGCAGGCTCCCCCGGCGGAGTGGACGACCGAGCTGGTGGCGGACGCCATCGCGAAGGCGGGCCTGCAGGCCGACGACACCGTGGTGGAGGCCGCGCTGGCCGCGGGGCTGCGTCCGCAGCAGGTACTGGACCGGCCGCAGACCGGTGGACCCGGGTCGGCGGCGGTGCGCACCACCGCTCGCCGCGTCGACGAGCGTGCCGGAGCTCTCGCAGCCGAGTTCGACGCCCGCCGGGCTCACCTGCGGCAGGCCGAGGACGCGCTGACCGCGGCGGTCGACGCCGTGCTCGCCGGGGATCGGACGTGAGCCCCGCCGTGGAGACGCGTCGACAGCCCGTGCCGAACCGCATCACCGTCGTCGGCAACGTCAACCTCGACGTCGTCGTCGCGGGGGTCGCCGCCCTGCCGCCGCCGGGCACCGAACAGATCGTGCCCTCGATCGCCGTGCGGCCCGGCGGGTCCGCCGCCAACACGGCGGTCACGCTGGCGCACCTCGGCCGCGAGACCGTGCTGGTCGGGCGGGTCGGAGAGGACGGCACCGCCCGCCTGCTCGACGCGGAGCTCGACCTGCCCCACCTGCACACGCACCTCGTGCGCGCGGCCGGGGAGTCGACCTCCGTCACCGTGGCCGCCGAGGCGCCTGGGCACGACCGGGCGTTCCTCTCGGCGCTCGGGGCGCTCGCGGGCATGGACGCCACCGCCGTGCCCGAGGACGTGCTGGCCAGCCGATTCCTGCTGCTCTCCGGGTACTTCCTCCTGCCGGTGCTGCGTGACGAGCGCGCCAAGGCGTTGTTCTCCGCCGCCCGGCGAGCCGGGGCGCGGACCGCGCTCGACACGGGCTGGGACCCCGGGGACTGGACGGCGGCCACCCGTGCCGAGGTGCTCGATCTGCTGGAGACGGTGGACGTCTTCCTGCCCAACACCGACGAGATCGTCGCGCTGGCCGACCGGCCCGACGTGTCGTCGGCGGCCCGATTCGTGGCCGAGCGGAGCGGGTCGACGGTGGTCGTCAAGTGCGGCCCGCAGGGCGCACTCGTGGTGTCGCCGGACGGCTCCGCCGAGCAGTGCCCGACCCCGCAGGTGACGGTGCAGGACTCCACCGGTGCCGGGGACGCCTTCAACGCGGGCCTGCTGCATCGGCTCGCCGAGGGCGCTTCCCCCGCCGAGGCCGCCGACTACGGGGTGCGAGTCGCCGCGACGGTGATCAGCAGGCCGTCGCACGACCGCCGATTCGCCCCGGCGGACGTCCTTCCCGCACGACGAGACGGAGTGTCGGCATGAGTGACGTTCCCACCGTGCAGGGCACCGAGGTCGTCGACTTCCACCTGCACTTCCGCATGGACCAGGACCCGGCCACCCAGAACCTCTCCGGCGGCCAGTTCACCTGCGCCGACCACGACGAGGAGGCGCAGCGTCGACGGCAGCGACTCGTGGCCGCCCAGTCCGCCCGCTGGCGGCGGGCCTGGGACTTCCCGGACCCCCAGTCGTCGAGCGAGCGGACCTGGCAGGAGGAGGCCGACCTGTGGCTCGACGAACTCGACCGCCACGGCATCGCCCACGCCACCTTCGTCACGGGCGGCGGTGACGAACGGGTCGCCGAACTGGTCGCCCAGCATCCGGAGCGCTTCTCCGGGATGGCGAACCTGCGCGACCTCACCGAGCCCGGTGCTGCCGACCAGCTCCGCCGCGCGGTGACCGAGCTGGGGCTACGTGGCCTCAAGCTGTTCGCGCCCCTGCTCCCCCACCGCATCGACGACCCCGCGGCCGATCCGGTGTGGCGGGTGGCGGCCGAGTACGAGATCCCCGTTCTCATCCACTTCGGACACTGCGGGTCGAGCGGCGGCATCGCGCACAACGCCCACATCGAGCCCGCGTGGCTGGAGTCCGTCGCCAAGCGCTTCCCCGGCATCCCGTTCGTGATTCCGCACTTCGGGGTGCAACACGTGCAGCAGGTGCTGTTCCTGTGTTGGGCGTGTCCCAACGTGCACGTCGACACTTCCGGGTCCAACCAGTGGGTGCGGTGGATGCCGTACAAGCTGACGCTGGAGGACCTGTTCCGGCGCTGCTACGAGACGATCGGGCCGGACCGCATCGTCTTCGGCAGCGACTCGTCGTGGTTCCCGCGCGGCTACTGCTACCGCTACCTGGCCGACCAACTGCGCGTGTGCCACGAGATGGGCATGCCGGACACCGATCTCGACAAGATCTTCGGCGGGAACGCCCGCCGACTGCTCCGACTTCCCCGGGAGGGCACGGCATGACGACGACCACGCCCGCGTCCGACCAGGTCGAGCTCGGCACCTGGATGGCGCGTGAGATCGCCGAGCAACCGCAGGTCTTCGACCGGATCGTCCGCGACCGCTCCGCCGCGCGCGAGGTCGCCGAACACGTTCGGCGGTTCCGCCCGCGGTTCGTCCTCTTCGCGGCTCGCGGGTCGAGCGGGCACGCCGCTCTCTACGGCAAGTACCTGGTGGAGGTCGGCCTCGGGCTGCCCGCCGGAACGGTGTCCCCGTCGACCACCACGTTGTACGGGGCGGAGCCGGACCTTCGGGACGTCCTGCTCGTCTCCGTCAGCCAGAGCGGCGGTTCGCCCGACCTCGTCGAGGTCACCGAGTCGGCCCGCCGTCGGGGTGCGCTGACGGTCGCCGTGACCAACACCCCGGACTCGGCGTTGGGCGCGGCGGCGGAACACGTGCTGGACATGGCCGCCGGACCGGAACGGGCCATCGCCGCCACCAAGACGTACACGGCGAGTCTGCTCGCCCTGTACGTCTTGGTCGACGAGATCCGCTCCGGCACGGCCACCGACCTGTCCCACCTCGGCGCGGCTGCGCAGCGGGTCCTCGACGACAACGTCGACCGCGTGGCCGACGCGGCGCGGCGGCTGCGGTTCGCCGAGCGGATCGTCACCACCGCGCGCGGCTACTCGCTGGCCTCCGCCGCGGAGACCGGGCTCAAGTTGGCCGAGACCAGCTACCTCGTCACCCGCTCCTACAGCGGGGCGGACCTGTTGCACGGCCCGATCGCGGCGGTCGACGCCGAGACCGCCGTGCTCGCGTTCCGCGGCGCGGGTCCGGGTGGCCGCACGATGGCCGATGTGCTCGCTCGGGTGCGGGAACGCGGCGCCGACGTCCTCTGCGCGGGGACGCAGCCCACCGACGCCCTGCTGGTGCCCGAGGTGGACGAGGCGTTGACGCCGGTGGTGGAGATCCTGCCGCTGCAACGACTCGCGTGGAGCCTCGCCGTCGCGCGGGGCCTCGACCCCGATCGTCCGGCCGGGCTGCGCAAGGCCACCGAGACCCGATGACGTCCGGCGCGGCGGCGGAAGGCTTCGTCGCCGCGCCGGTCACCACGTCGGACCGACGTGTCCGCTTGCTGCCAGGTTCCTTCCGCTCACCCCCTCGTCGCCGTCACCGGTCTGCTGTTGTCGTTGTCCGCCTGCACGTCGGCCGAGACGCCCCCGCGGGCGGCGCCTCCGTCCGAACCGGAACCCGATCGAGCACTCGTCGCATGGGCGGACTCCGTGTGCACGCAGGTGGCGAGTCTCGACGGCCTGATCACCGAGGCCGGGAAGGAGATCGAGCCCTACCACGTCTCCTCGGTCGTCGGCGAGGCCCTGGCCACCTTGTCCGAACTGGACCCCTCGGGGATCGCAAGCGCCGACGCCTACGTCGAGGCGTTGACGGGCAGACTCGAACGCCTCCGCGACGACCTGCCCGACGACGGCGAGGGATCGGCCGCGAGCCGGGTGGGAGAGAAGCTCACCGACCTCGGTCCGCAGGAACCGGAGCTCGTCGCGCTCACGGAGACCACACCGGAGCTCGCCGTGTCCGTGCACCTGGCGCCGGGCTGCTCGCCCTTGCACCCGCCACCGTCGATGTCCACCGAGGCGACACGCGCACTCATGGAGTGGGCGAACACGATGTGCGTCACGCTGACCACACTCACCGACCAGCCCGCCCCGATCGACCCGCTGTTCGAGGACTCGCGGTTCGCCCAGTTCGAGCCGTACCACCTGGCGAGCTACCTCGACGAGGTGCGCGGGGTCGTGACCCATGTCCGGGAGTCCGTGGCGGCGATGGCCGAGACCGGGCTCGACGTGGCGGACTCCTACCGGGCGGAATTGCTGACCGCGCTCGGACAGGCGGTCGAGGACCTGCCCGGGGACCACGGTCCGTTCCACTACCACGATCTCCCGGCGGCCGAGGTGCGCGAGGAGGCGAAGCGCGCACACGGCGTCGTCGAGGAACTCGCGCAGCGTCCGGCGCCCTCCGACGTCGCGCGTCGGCATCCCGGCCTGGCCGCCGCCCACGACCTCGCACCTCGGTGTCAGCCCTCCGCGCCGCCGTCCCCCGACCCGTTGCCCGCCGCGAAAGACGGCACGAACGTCGCGGCGTGCGCCGACGGGCGGTGTCAGATCGAGATCTCCGACCCGGTCGACGTGACCGTGGCCGGAGCGCGGTTCACCGTCGCCGTCAGCGAGGGCCGGTTGTGGCTCGCCCAGGACAGTGGCTTCATCCAGCTCCGCGGTCCGGGCACCGCCCGGTTCGGTCACTCCGGTGGAACGACCGTCTTCTCCGTGGTCGCATCCGACGACACCACCGCGGTGGTGGACGTGACCACCGAGTGAGCCGAGGTCAGCGATCGAGCACGGGCAGGTCGTAGACGCGGCGGATGCTGCTGCCGAGTTCGTGGATGTCGGCACCGTAGATGTGCAGCGACACGGCGAGCTCGCGGCAGCTGTTCCACACGCGGTGAACGTCACCCGGCGGATCGAGTGCCGACACGGAACCGACGGCGTTGACCTTCTCGCCGGCACGCACCAGGTACGGTCTTCCGTCCTCCTCGCGGACCTCGTACGTCTCCTCGCTCTCCTGGCCCTCCACCACACCGGTGACACACCACGACACGTGGTCGTGCACGGGGGTGGTCTGCCCGGGCAGCCACACGAGCGCCACGATCGAGAACGTGCCGGACGGTTCGACGTGGACGATGTGCTGGGTGTAGCGCTCGGGGTCGTGGCCGCGAAGGTGCTCCGGCAACGGCAGGCCCTTCGCGAGCCGGTCGGACAACACCGTGGCCACTCCGGCCGCGACATCCGACGTGTCCGTTTCCTCGGCCACCACCTCGCGGACCGAGGTCACCAGGTCCGCGAGCTCCGCCGTCAGTGATCCGCTGGGTCGCGTCGTCATACAGTCCTTTCCTCGGCGTGTCGCGGCCGGCATCTCCGACCGCGACAGGACGATCCGCTCTCGTCGAGCATGACCAATGCGCGGCATCGGCGAAAGAACCGGACGTGACTCGGACGGCGAGACGTCGTGTCGCCGAGCTCAGTTCACCGTGTCGGGTCGCGACCGGCGCAGACCGTCGGTGCCGTGCAGGGTCGACTCCAGCGGCTGGTGCAGCAGGTCGGGGTCCACCGCGAGGTACTGCCTGGTCTCCCGTGCGATCAGCCCAGCGCACAGCACCAGACCGATCAGGTTCGGCAACGCCATCAGTCCGTTCATCACGTCGGAGAACGTCCACACCAGGCTCAACTCGGTGGTCGCGCCCACGAGGATCACCAGGGTGAACACCAACCGGTAGGGCAGCACGCCCCGGACGCCGACCAGACGTTCCATGCAGCGTTCGCCGTAGTAGGCCCAGCCGAGAATCGTGGAGAACGCGAAGAACACGACACTCACGGTGACGACGTAGTGGCCCCAGGTGCCCGGCAGGCCACGCGTGAACGCCTCGGCGGTCATCTCCGCGCCTTCCAGGCCCGACGTCCACGTGCCGGTCGTGACGATGACGAGGCCGGTCATGGTCACCACGATGACGGTGTCGATGAACGTCTGGGTCATCGACACCATCGCCTGCCGGACCGGGTGCCGGGTCTGGGCCGCCGCCGCCGCGATGGCCGCCGAGCCGAGCCCCGACTCGTTGGAGAAGATGCCCCGGGCCACGCCGTACTGCAGCACGATGATGAACGCCGACCCGAGGAAGCCACCAGTGGCCGCGGTGCCGGTGAAAGCGTCGGAGAAGACCAGTCCCAGGGCCGCCGGGACCTCGCCGACGTTGAGCAGGAGCACGGTCAGTCCGCCCAGGACGTACACGATGATCATGAAGGGGACGAACGAGGCGGTGACCTTGCCGATCGACTTGATGCCGCCGATCAGAACTGCGCCGGCGGCAATCGTGATGACGACGCCCACCGCCCAGGCCGGGAACCCGAAGGAGCTCTCCAACGACGCCGCGACGGTGTTCGACTGGGTCATGTTGCCGATGCCGAAGCTCGCCAGCACCGCGAAGACCGCGAAGGCGACGCTGAGCACGAGTCCGAAGCGGTTCGGGATCGCCTTCGCCAGGTAGTACTGCGGCCCGCCGGACATCTCACCGCGTGCGTCCTTGGTGCGGAACCGGACCGCGAGGAAAGCCTCCGAGTACTTCGACGCCATGCCGAGCAGCGCCGTGACCCACATCCAGAACAGCGCGCCGGGCCCACCCCAGTAGATCGCCGTGGCGACCCCGGCGATGTTGCCGACACCGACCGTGGCGGCCAGAGCCGTGGTCAACGCCTGATAGTGCGAGATGTCACCTTCCGCGCCCTCGTCTCGCCGCTTGAACAAGGCGAGCCGCAGTGCGGGCACGAGCTTGACGAACTGCACCCCGCCCAACCGGATCGTCAGGTACAAACCCGCTCCCAGCAGCAGCGGAATGAGCAGGAACGGGCCCCACACCACGCTGCTGACTTCGCTGAGAAAGTCCTCCATGTCCCCTCCTTACCGGCCGGTAGGCATGCGACAGCATAAGAGGGCTCGCCACTCGATCGAGTGAGGGTGCCGCCCCGCGCGGTGCCCGGGCGCTCCCTAGGACGGCCCACGTCGGCGGGCCAGCTCGACGAGCCGTTCCGCGCCGTCGGTCCACGCCTCGCCGTGTCCGACCAACACCGTCGTGGCTGCGGTGGCCGCGATCGCATCGAGGGACCTCAGGGCTCGCTCCGGGTCGACGGTGGCGGCGCCGGAGACGAGCTGTGGGCCACGGGTGCCGCGATACGGGTCGAGTGTGACCACCGCGTCGCCCACGATGACGGCGTCCCGATCGGGGAAGTGCAGCGCGCACTGGCCGAGCGTGTGCCCGGGAGTGAACAGCACTCGCGGCCGTCCGGGCACGTCGAGCACGCCCTCGGTCATCCGGTGCACGTCCTTGACCGGTTCGGGCCACCAGGCTCGACGGGCGAGCAACCCGACCGCGATCGGCAAGGCCCTGACCTGGGTCAGCAGGTACCACGACAACGGTCGGTCCCGGCCGTACCGCCTGGGATGTCGGGTCAGCGGGACGTCGTTCTCGTGCACGTACACCGGGACCCCGACCTCCCATCGCAGCCGCTCGGCGAACCCGAGGTGGTCGAAGTGGCCGTGGGTCAACACGAGAGCCTCGATGTCCTCCGGTCGCCGACCGAGCTGCGCCAACGCCCGCTGCAACGAATGCCACGACGTCGGCAGGCCCGCGTCGACGATCGTCAGTCGGTCGCCGTCCTCGACGAGGAACCAGTTGACCGACGCGTCTTCGACACGGTGGATTCCGTCGGCGACGTCGGTCGTGAGCATCCCGCCTCCGTGGTCGAGTCGGCGAACCCGTCACCAGGACCTACCCGCGACGGGGATGCTCATGCGCCGACCTCACCGACACCACCGAGGCGGCCCCTTCCCCGCCGGAACGCGAGGACGGTCCGGCACCGTGATGGCACCGGACCGTCCTGGCGTTCCGTGTCAGCCGTCGGTCGGACGGACCGGGATCCACCCCCCTTCGAGCGGGTCGCCGAACTCGTCCTCACCGGACTCGGTGGTGTCACGCGGCTTGTCGAACTCACCCCTCGACGCACCGCGCTCCAGCGGACGCATCCCGTCGATCTCGCTCTGGCCGGGCGCGCTCGACACCGGCGTCGCGGCGGCCGAACTCGACGCGGAACCGCCCGCGAGGTCGCCGATGACCGACAGCCCCTCCCGGACGACCTTCAGCACGCCGACCGCGCCCTCCACGAGCGTCAGGAGGTTCTCCCCGCTGGCGAGCAGCGCCCCCAACTGCCCGGCGATCTCCCCGGCGTAGCGGGTGGCGATCGCGATGCACTGCGGGATCGCCTCGCTGATGCT
The DNA here is from genome assembly GCF_015910535.1 of Saccharomonospora sp. NB11. GTDB lineage: Bacteria > Actinomycetota > Actinomycetes > Mycobacteriales > Pseudonocardiaceae > Saccharomonospora. The sequence goes on from NZ_JACBJG010000004.1 coordinate 158,791, forward strand.
CGCCCCGAACGTCGCGGGCGCCGCCGCGATGGCACTGGTCATGATCGGCACGATCTCGGCGACCGCCTTGGTGATCAGCTCGGTGACGACGGCGACGACCTGCGCCACCACCTCACCGGCGGCGATCATCGCCTTGGCGTTCGTCCCCGCGGTCTCGGCGATCGACAGCACCCCGTCGACCAGTTTCGTCGCCGTCCCGAGGTAGTCCCCCTTGGCGGCACCCGACCACTCGCTGGTCTCACTCTCCACCGTGGACCGATAGTCCTCGGCGACGGCGCTCGCGTCGCGGGCGGCCGCGTCGTGCTGGCCCGCCGGACCGGACACCGCACCCGGCTCGCCCCGCAACTGCCCGAGCGGTTCCTCCAGGAACGAGATCATCGGCGTGAGGAAGTCGCAACCGGCGCTGCTCAACGCCGACAACGGGCTCGTCGTCGACCCGAGCAACTCCAACGACACACCGGGCGAACCCGCGAGGTCCGAGGACAGCCACTCCTTGTTGCCGATGGCCTCACGAGTCACCCGCAACTCCGCGAGCGCGGTGCTGATCTCCAGCACCGACCGTTCCAGCTCCGCGATCTCGTCCGAACTCGGCGAGCTGTCGGAACCGGTCTGTCGAGGCGTCGTTGACGTGTTCATCGGCTGCCTTCCTCCAACCCGGTTCCGATGTCGGTCAGGCCGTGGGCGTGCTGGTCGTCGGTGCTCTCGTACCGGTCGGCCGCCTGCCGCAACCCGTCGGCGACCTTGTCCACGGTCGCGGCGGCGTGCGCGAAGGCGGCCATCGTCTCGGCCATCGCGGAACCGATCCCCGCCGTGACGAACTGGGCGAGCAGGCCGAGAGCACCGTCACCCATGCGGTCCGGCAGACCGGAACCGACGGCGGAGAGCTGATCGGCCTGTGTGGAGAGCCTGCTCGCGTGCGCGCGGAGTTGCTCCGGGTCGACCGTGTACGACTGCGGGTCGCTCATCGTCCGACCTCCGCGGGCAGATGCTGCGTGATCTGCGCCAGGGCCGGGCTGTCACCGAGATAGTCCGACATCACCTCGGCCATCCGGGCCCCCGCCTGACGCTGCGCCTCCTGCGCGGTGCGCACGATCAGGTCGGCCAACGCCTCTGCTTCGAGCTTGCGAGCCATCGGCGTCAGCTTCACCCCCTGCAGCGCGCCCCCGGCGTTCACCGACACCGTCACCTCACCACGAGGTGACGTCGCGGTCGCGCCGATCTGCGCCACTGTCTCACTGGCCTGACGCGCTCCCTCGGCAATGCGTTCGAGGCGGCCGCGGTAGTCGGCCAACCACGCTGCTGCGTCCATGTCCTCTTCCTTCCCCAGTGTGATGAGAGTCCGTGTGCGAATCGTCAGCCGTGCGCCGCCGCCACCGCCTGGCGCAGCGTCCGGACGAGTTCGCCGTGCCGCAACGGGTTGACACTGAGCCACCCGTTGTCGTCGGTGTTGACACGAACCCGACCCCGGGGTCCGTCCAACCACGACACTTCGAGCACGCGCTCGACGGTGCCCGAGCGGCGGGCGAGCACCCCGAGTTGTCCGCGTCCCTCGACCGAGGGCAGCAGGTCGAGCAGCGCGTCGACGGCGCCCTCGTCCCCTCCGCGTTCCCGAACCAGCGCCCGCACACGTTGCTCGGGCGCCGCGACTCCCCCGGTCTTCTCCAGCAATCGGGTCGCGTCGCCGACGACACCGGGTGGCAACGTGATCGGCATGACCGGGGCGGCGCCGACCTCCGGAATCCGGGTGAGGAACACGTCGGGCAGCGCGGACTCGGAGACCCGCGCGACGGTGACGGGGCCCGGCGTGCCCCCGATCTCCTGGCGACACACGACGGCACCCCGGTCCCGTACCAACGCCACGACACCGGTGACCGTGGTGCGGCCGACCACGACGAGGTCGACGGTGCCCCGGTGCTCGCGCAACGCGGTGACCAGGTCGGCCGCAACCCCGGTCGGTCCCCGGTCGGTGGCGAGTCCCCGTTCGGCCAGACTCGCGCCCGCGGCGGCGAGCAGGTCCGCGCGTTCGTGCTCGATGCGGCCGAACGAGGGCACCCGCAGCGGGAACGGCAGTCGCGTTCCCGCGTACGTGGAGAGCAGGTCGAGTTCCACCAACTCGAACGTCGCGTCGTCGAGTGCGGTGGTCACGACGACCGCCCGGATCGTCCCGGAGACTCTGCGGACTCCCTCTTCTCCCGCAGATCCTCGCGAGACTGCTCCTCGTGCTCCAGGTACTTGCGCTTGGCCCCGGCGAGCATCTGCTCGAACTCGCGCAGCTCCCGTTCCGTGGCCTCGACCTCCCCGGCGAGGCCCGTGCTGCCCGCCGCCTCCCGCAGCCGCATGGCCAGGTGCACGGCGGGAGGCGCCGTGCCGAGCATCGGCAGGCGTTCGGCGAGGCGACTCGCCGTCGCCACGAGTTCACTGGTGAGATCGCCGAGCTGGGCCAGTGTGGTGATGCGCTGGTCGAGCAGGTCCACCTCGACCCGGAGCTTCCGTCCCTCGCTCATCCCGCCTCCTCCGGCGACAGGCCGATGACCGCCTCGCTTCCCGGATCCGGCACCGGGAAGAGCTTGTGGTCGATCGTCGGCAACTGGTTCTCGTGCTGCTCGTCCTCGACGTTGCCTCGCGCCGCGGCGGCGGGCGGGACCATGCCGCCCATCGCCGACGTGCGAGCCGCCGCCGATTCGGCGGTGAGCTGCGCGGCGGTGGTGACCGCCCCGCTCTGCATGCTCATGGCTCCCACGCGCATGCCCTGCCCCAACACGTTGCCCGCCGAGCCCGGTGCCGAACCCGGGTGGCCGAGTCCGGCCGCCGCCGCGGCCCCGCCCACCACCGCGCCCGCGACCGCACCCGGGGCGAGGGTTGCGGTCTTGCCGGCCGTGAGCGACTGCCACGACGGCGGGGTCGAGGTGGTCGTGCTCGCCGTCGTGGCGGAGGAGTGCGTGCTGCTCGACATGGTGGCCGCTGCGGGGATCGTGCCCTGGGCCTGCCCGATCAGCTCGTTCGAGTTCGTCAGGCTCGCCTCGTAGGTCTGCATCGCGCGAATGGCCTGCTGCTTCTGCATGTCCGCCGTGTCGGCACCGACGTAGAAGCTGAACGACGCGCTGCCGACCGCACCGAACGCCATCCCCATGTCGGGGCCGGACGGAGCCGACGTCGTCGGCGCCAGCTCCACCTCTTCCCCGTCCGCCGTGAGCACCGTCATGCCCGTCGCCGACGAGTTCCCCCCGACCGTCGACCACGGCTGCACCCCGTCGTCCGACGTGAGCACCGTCGCGCCCGCCGTCGACGAGTCGTCCACCCGCTCACCGACGGTCGTCGATCCGGTCGGCACCTCACGAGAACCGGACGGGACGAACGACGTGACGTCCGTCCAGCTTGTCATCGCGTCGGTCATCGGCGCGGACGCCTCTCCCGGTGGAGGCGGCATCATCGCCCGCGCCTGCGCCAACGCGTCCGCCGCCTGCTCCGCGGCCAGCTCCCCGGCACCGGCCAGCTCGGCGATCTTCTCCACGCGCTGCGCGAGGACGTCGAGCCTGCGCGCGGCCTCCTCGGCACCCGAGCCCTGCCAGCTCTCCAGTAGTGCGGCCTTCTGCTCACGCAGCACCTCGGCGTGGGTGGCCAACGCGGCACGATGCTGCGACCACTCCGCGGCAATGGTGCTGACGTCCGCGACGTCAGCGTCCTGCCACAGCATCTGGTACAGCTCCTCGTGGGTGTAGGCCTCCCAGTTCACGCTGCCCTGCGGCGCCACCGGCGCACCGAAGTACACGTCCCACCCGCCCGACGATCCCGTCGTCGGCGCTTCGGCCGCGGACGACTCCGGCTGTGCTGGTTGCGTCCCCGACGTTTCGCTCACCACCCCAGACCCCTTTCGGCTGCCGACCTCGTTCGTCGACCGATCCAGCATCGGGCGAATGGGGTCAGGAGGGGAAGGCCACGAAGCGGCCACTTTTGGCCGGTGCCTCTGACCTGCGGAAAGCTCGTCGTCGACGGCGCGCGGCAGCCGAACACGAGGACACCCGGGACGGGCGGCCCACGCACCCTCCCGGGCGTCCCGACGCGCGGTCGGCGGTGCCGACTACATCCGGCGGCGCCGACCGAACCGGCTCATGCGCCGCGGCGTCTCCGGCTGCGGCGCCTCCAACCCGCCGCCACCGGACGTGTCGCCTTCCCGAGCCCTGGCTCGCTCCAACGCCTCGGTCTCCTCGGGCGGGTCCGGCTTCAACAGGCTTCCCGCCACCGGCTTGCCCGCGGTGCCGAGCTGGTTCATCTTCTTCGGCACCGGCGCGCCCTGGTAGCTCAGCGGCATCGGGTGGCCGTCCTCCATCGGCCCCAACGGCTGGTGCACCTCGATGAACTCCCCGTGCGGGAGCCGCCGGATGATGCCGGTCTCGATGCCGTGCTCCAGCACGTCGAGATCGTGCCGTTGCAGCCCGAGACAGACCCGGTAGGTGATGAAGTACGCCAGCGGCGGCAACAGCAACAACCCGATGCGGCCCGCCCACGTCATCGCGTTCAGCGAGATGTCGTACTTGAACGCGATGATGTCGTTGAAGCCGGAGATCTCCAGCACCATGAAGAACGTCAACGCCATCACGCCGAGACTGGTGCGCACGGGTGCGTCACGTGGGCGTTGCAGCAGGTTGTGGTGCGCGGTGTCCTTCGACAGCTTCCGTTCGATGAACGGGTAGGCGATCAACAGGGTGAGCAGGATGCCCATGCCACCGACGCCCGCGAAGAACACCGGCGGCACCGTGTAGTTGCCCAGGTACAGCTCCCACGGTGGGTAAATGCGGAGGATGCCGTCGGCCCAGGCCATGTACCAGTCGGGCTGCGACCCCGCCGACACCTGCGACGGGTTGTACGGCCCGAGATTCCAGATCGCGTTGATCTGGAACAGCCCCGACATCAACGCGGTGAACCCGGTGACGACCAGGAACCACGCGCCCCCCTTGAGCGCGAACACCGGGACGATCCGCACCCCGACGACGTTGGTCTCCCTGCGCCGCACTCCGGGGAACTGGGTGTGCTTCTGGTACCAGACCAGCACCAGATGCACCGCCACGAGCGCGAGCATGATGCCCGGAATGATGAGGATGTGCAGCGCGTACATGCGCGGCACGATCAGCGTCCCCGGGAACTCGCCGTCGAAGACCATCCAGTGCAGCCACGTCCCGATGACGGGGATCGAGAGCACGATGCCGGACAGCGTGGCCCGGATGCCGGTGCCGGAGAGCAGGTCGTCCGGGAGCGAGTAGCCGAAGAAGCCCTCGAACATGCCGAGAATGAGCAACAGGGCTCCGATGACCCAGTTGGCCTCACGCGGCCTGCGGAACGCTCCGGTGAAGAAGATCCGGAACATGTGCACCATCATCGAGGCGACGAAGATCAGTGCCGCCCAGTGGTGGAGCTGCCGGATGAACAACCCGCCCCGGACCTCGAACGAGATTTCGAGCGCCGACTCCAGGGCTCGCGACATCTCGACGCCCTGCAGGTTCGTGTACGGGCCGTCGTAGACGACCTCCGTCATCGACGGGTCGAAGAACAGCGTCAGGTAGACGCCCGAGAGAATGAGGATGATGAAGCTGTAGAGCGCCAGTTCCCCGAGCAGGAACGACCAGTGGGTCGGGAACACCTTGTTGAACTGGTGGCGGACGGCGCGGGCGAGCTTGTACCGCGCGTCGGCGTTGTTCCCGGACTCCGCGGCACGCCTACGCAGAAAACTGGAGCCTCTGGTCGGTGTGGTGAGTGAGCTCATCATCCGCTCCGCTCTCGGACGTCACGGCTCCTGCGCTTTCGACGATAAGACGATTCCCCGTCGAGCGCAGTCGGCACCACTTTCGGGTCCAAATACCCGGATCGGCGCTGGTCACGCGCGAGCACGGTGCGCGACACCGCACCGGGTCAGGACGGGAGGGCTCCTCCCCCGCGCCCGGCCCCGTCGACCCCGACGAGCCCTGACCGCAAACTCCCGTCCCACCAGCTTTTCCGACGTACGATACGAAGTTCACCGCCCCGTCTGTGACCGGAAGCGAGACGACGTGTTCAGTCAGCAGATCCGAGGTGTCACCTACACGTTCTCCGGCCTGGTCGACGTGATGGCGAAGGCCACGCCGCGACGCTCCGGCGACGAACTGGCCGGATGTGCCGCGGAGTCGGACCGGGAACGGGCCGCCGCGCAGTGGGTGCTCGCCGACGTCCCGTTGACCCGGTTCCTCGACGACCTGCTGGTGCCCTACGAGGACGACGAGGTCACCCGGCTCGTCGTCGACAGCCACGACCGGACGGCGTTCGCGCCCGTGTCGCACCTGACGGTCGGTGGCTTCCGTGACTGGCTGCTCGACACGGCCGTCCGCGACGACGCGAGCACACGGTTGGCAGCCCTCGCCCCGGGGCTGACACCGGAGATGGTCGCCGCGGTCTCGAAGCTCATGCGCAACCAGGACCTCGTCACCGTGTCCCGGGCGTGCTCCACCACGTCGGCCTTCCGTACCACCGTCGGCCTTCCCGGGCGGCTCAGCACCCGCCTGCAGCCGAACCACCCGACCGACGACCCGCGAGGTGTCGCCGCCGCGGTGCTCGACGGGCTGTTGCTCGGGTGCGGCGACGCGGTCATCGGCGTCAACCCGGCCAGTGACGCGCCCCGTCGTACCGCCGACCTGCTGCGCCTGCTCGACGACATTCGCGAGCGCTATCGGATTCCGACCCAGTCCTGCGTGCTGGCGCACGTCACCACGACACTGGACCTCATCTCGTCCGGCGCACCTGTGGACCTCGTGTTCCAGTCGATCGCGGGCACCGAGGCCGCCAACCACGCCTTCGGGGTGTCGCTGGGGCTGCTGGCCGAGGCCCACGACGCGGGTCGCTCGCTGCGACGCGGCACGGTCGGCGACAACGTCATGTACTTCGAGACGGGGCAGGGCTCGGCGCTGTCGGCCGGGGCGCATCTCGGCGTCGACGGCCACCCCGTCGACCAGCAGACCTTGGAGGCCCGCGCGTACGCGGTCGCCCGGGCCTTCGAGCCGCTGCTCGTCAACACCGTCGTCGGTTTCATCGGCCCGGAGTACCTCTACGACGCCAAACAGATCGTCCGCGCCGGACTGGAGGACCTCTTCTGCGGTTCGCTGCTCGGCCTGCCGATGGGCGTCGACGCCTGCTACACCAACCACGCCGAGGCGGACTCCGACGACATGGATGTGCTGCTGACGCTGCTCGCGGCGGCGGGCTGCGCGTTCGTGATCACCGTGCCGGGCGCCGACGACGTGATGTTGGGCTACCAGAGCCTGTCGTTCCACGACGCCCTGTACGCCCGGAGATTGCTGGGGTTGCGCCCCGCGCCCGAGTTCGAGCGGTGGTTGCAGGACCTCGCTCTCGCCGACGACCACGGCCACGTGCTGCCCACGTCGCTGGACGCCTCACCGCTGCGGACGTTGGTGAGCGGACTGTGACCGACCTGCACCCTCGCGACCACGCCGCCCCGGGCCCCTGGCGGGAGCTGCGGCGACTCACCCAGGCCAGGATCGGGCTCGGACGCGCCGGCGACGCCGTCCCGCTGCGCCGGGTCCTGGAGTTCCGCAGCGACCACGCCGACGCGCGGGACGCCGTCCACCAGGGACTGGACGTCGCGGCGTTCACGGCCGACGTCACCGAGGTGGGCGCAGGCATCCCCGTGGTCGTGCCCAGCCGGGTCCGTGACCGGGACGAATACCTGCGTCGGCCCGACCTCGGGCGTGTTCCCGCCGATCCGAGCACGATCCCGCACAGCGGAGCCGACGTCGGGATCGTCCTCGCCGACGGACTGTCTCCCCGTGCGCTCGCCGAGCACGGCGCGCCGCTGTTCGCCGCGTTGGTGGCCGCGTTGCGCCCCACCTACTCGCTGGCGCCTCCGGTCGTCGCCACCCAGGCGCGGGTGGCGATCGGCGACTGGATCGGGGACGCGCTGGGCGTGGCCACGGTCGTGGTGGTCATCGGGGAACGGCCGGGACTGTCCGTCGCCGACAGCCTCGGCGTCTACCTGACCCACCAGCCTCGCCCGGGTCGCACCGACGCCGAGCGCAACTGCGTGTCGAACATCCATCCCCCGGGCGGCCTGCAGTACGACGAGGCCGCGGCGACCGTGTCCCGGCTCGTCGCCGGAGCCCGGCGGATCGGCCGCTCGGGCGTCGCGTTGAAGGACGAGGGTGGCCATTTCGAGCTGGAGGAGTCCTCACCGCTCGCCGCCCCTCTCCCCACCCCCGCCGACGAGGAGGAAGACCCTGCCCGCTGAGGGCAGGCGCCCGACGGCGTGTCCACGCCCCACGCACGCGTGTCCGCAACGCGCGACGCCAACACGCGTGCATACGACGCCAACACGCGTGCGCACGACGCGAACTCGCGTGCGCAACTCGCGGACACGCCGTCGGGGCTTCGTTTATCGGTCGGGCCAACGGGAATCACCCCTCCGATCACCGGCTACGGCGCACACTCGACGAACAGGGGATTCCTATGTTCTTCCACCGGCAGGAGCTGCAATTCAAGGCGACTCCGGACCAGCCCGACGCGGTGTACGCGCGAAAACTGCAAGAAGTTCTCGGAGGCCAGTACGGGGAGATCACCGTCGCGATGCAGTACATGTTCCAGGGCTGGAACATGCACATCCCCGGCAAGTACCGCGATCTCGTCTTCGGTATCGGCGCCGAGGAGTTCGGCCACGTGGAGATGCTGGCCACCATGATCGCCCAACTGCTGGAGAAGTCGCCCGTGGGGATCACCGAGGAGGCCGTCCAGTCGGACCCGGCGGTCGCGGCGGTCATCGGTGGTACGGACATGCAGCACGCCATCGTCGCGGGTGCCGGGGCGCGCCCCGTCGACAGCATGGGCAACCCGTGGCAGGGCTCGTACCTCACCGCAAGCGGCAACCTGCTGGCGGACTTCACGTCCAACGCCAACGCCGAGATGCAGGGCCGGGTCCAGGTCGCACGGCTCTACCACATGACCGACGACCACGGTGTCCGCGACCTGCTGGCCTTCCTGTTGGCCCGCGACACCATGCACCAGAACCAGTGGCTCGCCGCCGCGGCGGAGCTGCGCGAGCAGGGCATCGAGGAGCTGCCGACGCCGAGCAACTTCCCATTGAACAAGGAGCACCGGGAGGTCTCGTACCAGTACCTGAACTTCAGCGACGGCCAGCACGCGTCGGAGGGGCCGTGGGCCTCGGGTCCGACACCTGACGGCAAGGGCGAGTTCAGCTACCACGAAGGTCCCACCACGAACGCCCCGATGCCGCCCCCGACCCACCCAGACTCCCGCTTCTACGGCACCACGGAACTGCCGAACACGATGGAGAAGATGGCCGGAGCCACACAGGACAAGTTGAAGAAGGAATGAGCGCCCCGAGGCGCGATGTGTCCACAGTGGTCGCATCGCGCCTCGGTCGCGCCCTCTCGCCCCCGTCCCCCTCGGCCGGGGGCGACGTGTGTGGCGCGTTCCGCCCCAGTGTTGCCCTTGCGAGCGACGACGGCGGCCCGGAATGTCACCGCTGACAAGACCGTCCTAACGCGATTCCTCAGCCGTGTAGTGGACGCCGGTGAACTGCGCGCGCCACCGCGAGACCCGTGGTGCGACCGTCGCCGGGTCGGTCTCGGAATCCAGCGCGTCGACGACCAGGCGAGCGAGGTCGGCCATGTCGCCGACCCGCATTCCCCGCCGCACGAGTTCCGGCGTGCCCAGGCGAAGACCATTGACGTCACCGGGCACGTCCTCGTCCGGCAACCCGATCCCGCTGGCCAGCAGGTTGGCCTCGCGCAGTCGACGGGAGGCACGTTGTCCGCCTCCCCACCGGTGGGCACGGAGCCCGAACTGGTGGGAGCGCGTCGGCCCGTGCGCCCCCGCGAACACCGGCAGCCCACCACGCGACAGTTCCTCGGCGAGCGCGGCGGCCGTCTCGATCATCGCCTGCGCGTACGCGCGTCCCGCGACCTTCCAGTCCACCATCGTCACGGCCAGTGCGGCGACCCGGCCCGCGTCGAAGTTGGCCGTCAGGCCGGGATGGGCGATCCGGTCGAGTCGTTCGGCCAGCTCGGCGTCGTCGGTGATCACCGCACCGCCCGCGGGACCGCCGAGGCTCTTGTACGTGCTGAAGGTCGCCAGGTGCGCCCCCTCGGTCAACGGCTGCTGCCACGCCTGCCCGGCGATCAGCCCGCACACGTGGGCCGCGTCGTAGAGCACTCTGGCGCCGACCTCGTCGGCGACCCCACGGATCTGCGCCACAGGATGCGGATACAGGTTGAGGCTGCTGCCGATGGTGATCAGCCTCGGCCGCACCGCGTGCGCCAGCTCGCGCAGCTCGTCGACATCGACGGTGTAGCCGTCCGGAGCCACCGGAGCGTCGACGATCTTCAACCGGTACAGCCCCGCCGCACCGGCGGCATGGTGGGTCACGTGACCGCCGATCGCGGCCGGGGGCACGATGACGGCGTCACCGGGCTCGCAGGTGGCGAGGAACGCGTACAGGTTCGCGACGGACCCCGACGGGACGCGGATCTCCGCGTGGCGTGCGCCGAAGAGTTCGGCCACGAGTTCCGCGGCGACGACCTCGATCTGCTCGATGGCCTCCAATCCCGTCTCGTACTTCTCGCCGGGATAGCCGAGCGAGGGCCGCGATCCGAGGTTCGCCGACAACATGGCCTCGGCCCGTGGGTTCATCACGTTCGTCGCCGGGTTCAGGTTCAGCGCGTCCTCGTCGTGGATGCGGCGGTTCAGCGTGACCAGCCGGTCGAGCTCGGTGAGCAACTCCCCCGGTGTCGACGTCGCCGTCGCGGCGGCCACGGTCCGGACACGGTCTTCCGCGGAAGCGGGCACCCAGGCGCGGGGTGCGAGCGCTGGAGTCATCGGGGCTCCTTCTCGGTGCGGCGACGACATCGCCGTCCAACGTCGTTGATCAGCGGACGATAGCCAGCGGGGGCCGGGCTGCGCACCCCTGCGAAGACGGGAACTCAGCCGAACCAGGAGTGGCCGACGACCACCTCGGCGCCCTGCGGCACCCGCACCGGATCACCGGCGACGATGCGCCGGGACGACTCCATGAGCAGACGCAGATCAGGGCCACCGCGTCCCTGGGACGCGGCTCCTTCGGGATGCCACCAGGCCGTCCACGTCGTCCCCCGCCACACCACGAGCGGCCCGTCGATGACCGTGCCGATCGTGCCGTCGATCGCGTCGAGCAGATCGGACGAGCCGTGATCGCAGGCGTCGCAACCGCAGTCCGGGACCGTCTTCAGCGAGAAACCGGGCTGCCCGACGCCGACGTGGAGGACGGCGAGCGAGCCGCCGTCCACCGGCACGTCCGCTTCGAGCAACACCAACGGCAATGCGTCCGGCCGGGGCGGGAAGATCCGCGTGCCCCGGTCGAACCGGCCCGACGTGCCGTCGTCCAGCGGAGCCGCGGCGAGCCGCTCCACCTGGACGCCGGGTTGCGCGGCGAGGAGTTCGACCCAGGTCCGGGCCCGCGCGTGTACGATGGCGTACCGCTGCGGCTCGGTGACCCGCGAGTACGCGAGCTCCGTCGAGGCGGAGTGCGGGTCGGGCCAGGCCGGCAGGCCGAGCCCGTCATAGGCCTCCGACACCTGCTCCCGCAGATCGCTCACCCGCACCATGTCGCCCACGATAGGCCCGAAGCGGCGTCCGATCCGGTCGTCCGTGCCAGGGCGGCTCGCATGAGCGCAGTCACCGGAGAATTTGTGCCCGCCGACACTCCGAAGAACGCCTGCTATCCCCGTCCGGCAATGCGGGAGTCGGCCGGGTCGACTCCGTGCGGGCGCTGCGAGACCTCCGTCCCCTACCCGAAAGTCTCGTCCAACGCCGCGAGCAGGTCGGCCACGAGGTCGTCGGGGTCCTCGATGCCGACCGAGAATCGCAGGTGACCCCACTTTTTGAACTCGTCCGGATACCGCGCGACGCGCGGGCCGTCGGTGCCGACGTGCACGATGAGCGACTCGTCGTGGCCGAGCGACACCGCCGAGGTGACGACGCGCAGGTTCTCGACGAACCGGTTCTGTGTGTCGGGGTCGCCCGCGACGGCGAAGGCCATCATGGCGCCGTAGCCGCGGCCGGCGAACTGACGGCGCGCGAGCTCGTGCTGCGGGTGGTCGGGCAGCCCCGGGTACGCGACGTAGGCGATGCGCGGGTCCTCCCGTAGCCGCTCGGCGATCAGCGCAGCCGACGTCATCTGCTGCCGCAACCGCAGTGGCAAGGTCACCGACCCTCGCATGATCAGCCACGCGTTGAACGGCGAGATCACGCCGCCGACGTCCACCATCGCGTCGCTCTTGATCGGCGCGAGCAGCTCGGCAGACCCGATCACCGCGCCGCCCATCGCGTCGCCGTGGCCGTTGATGTACTTGGTGAGCGAGTGCACGACGAGGTCGGCGCCGTCGGCCAGCGGCCGGTACAGCGGTGGTGGCGTGAACGTGGAGTCGACGACCAGGATCGCGCCCGCCTCGTGCGCGATTGCCGCCACCGCCGCGACGTCGGTGACCTTCGTGGTCGGGTTGGCGATCGTCTCGATGTGGACGATGCGGGTGTTCGGCCTGATCGCCGCGCGCACGGCGGCCAGGTCCGTCATGTCGACGAACGTGGCCTCGATGCCGTAGCGCGCGGGCAGCAGTTCGGCGAACAACCGCCACGTCGCCTCGTAGGTGACGTCGGCGACGACCACATGGTCACCGGTGCGCAGGTGACTGAAGAAGACCGCGTGCAGGGCCGCGACGCCCGAGGCCAGCACGACCGCGTCCTCCCCGCCTTCCAGGGCCGCCAGCTTCCGCTGCAGGCCAAGCTGGTTGGCACCCGAGTTGCGGGTGTAGAGGGGGACGTCGGTGCCCGACCAGCTCAGCCCGGCCGGGTCGTCGGGCAGGGCGTACGAGTTGGCCATGACGATCGGGGTGCGAATGGCACCCGAACCGGCGTCGATCTCGTTGCCCGCGTGGACGGCACTGGTCGGGAAGGCCAGCGTCTCGGGGCGATGCTTGTTCGGTCGCGTCGTCATACGCGGATTCTCACCCGGAGACGTCGCGCCCGAACACTCGTGTCACACACTGGAACGCGTCCGGCTCACCCGCCGTCGAGCTCGTGCAGGAAGCCCCGCATCTCGGTCACGCGCGGGTGTGTCGGCGGCAGATGCGTCTCGTAGTGGTCGAGACACCGGCGCGCGAGTGTCCTCGCGGTGTCCCGGTCCCCCAGCACGGCCAGCACGTGGGCGAGGTTCGACACCGCTTGGATCGTCTCGGGGTGGTCCCGGCCCAGTATCCTCTCGCGGTCGGCCAGACACTCCCGCAGCAGCACGGCGGCTTCGTCGTACTGCTCCAGTTCGTACAGGACGGTCGCCAGATTGTTCCGGACCGAGGCGACGAGGTCCTCGCGGCCCGGGAATGTGAGGGCGACGCGAAGGACGTCGCGATACAACGCGGCAGCCTCCTCGACGTGTCCGAGGTGGAACTCCGCGGCGGCAAGGTCACTGCGGGCGGCGGTGGTTTCTTCGCTCTCGACGCCGTGACGTCGGGCGGTCTCCTCCGCGACCGTGCGGAAGAGCGCGGCAGCTTCCTCGAACCGGCGCGCGACACGCAGGGTCTCGGCCTGCCGGGCCAGTTCGGTCAGCGTGCTCTCCCCCGCCTCGCCCCGTCTGGCCCGCCGCTCCATCACGTCGGCGTGCAGTGCCTCGGCCTCGGCCGGCCTGCCGAGTTCGGTGAGCACCGCGGCGAGCGCCGAGGCGGCGTCGAGCGTGTCGGGGTGATCGCGGCCCGACAATCGTTCTCGTCGGGTGAGGACGTCGCGCAGGAACTGCTCCGCCAATTCGAGCTGTCCGACGGCGTTCCATGTCGTACCCGCCTCGTACAGGGTGGTGAGGGTGTCCGAGTGGTCCGGACCGAGGTGGAGGTAGCTGAGCCTGGCGACGTACTGGTACAGCTCCGCCGCCTCCTGGAGACGGCGCGGATCACGGGAGAGGTGGCGTGCGACCTCGCGCATCGCTTCGATCGACACGGGATGGTCCTCACCGTGGCGGTCGATCATGGCGCGCATGCGCAGCACGTTCCACGTCAACGCGTCGACCGGGACGTCGATGACGATGGGCTCGTCGTCGCTCTTACGCTTTCGCCGCCGCCGCACGAACCTCACAGCACCTCCCGATCTCCGGACCCTGGCAGACCAACCGCTCACCGTCCCCAGTCAGACACCGGAATGCACCCATCCGGCCCACAGACTCGGCGGGTAGTCCCGGAACCGAAGCAGGACCTCACGCAACACCTGAGCCGCATGCTCGGGGCTCGGCGTCCTCGTGATCTCGGCCAGCGCGGTGTGGAAGGCGACGGCGATTCGCGCCGCCATGGTGTCGTTGACGTGCCACAGCGTGGCGACGACGCCGGGGTAGCCGGCGAACTGGAACGCCCCCGCCAGGTGAAGCGCCTCGTCGGCGAGTTCCCGGGACGTCCGGGCGGTGTGGCAGGCGGAGAGGACCGCGAGCCGGGCGTCGGGAAGGTGTGCGCGCGAGACCTCCAGCACCGTCAACGGCCGGTCGCGCAGGAACAGCCGACTCGCCGACGGCTCCTTCGGGTCGTGTGTCCCGTGACAGGCGAAGTGCACGCAGCTGCACCGCGCGAGGGCGTCGAGAACCCCGTCGGAGTTCGCGTCGGCGCCCTGGAGCACAGTGCCCGACCAGAGCGTCGCGATCGTGGTGGCCTCGGTGTCGGCGTGCGGGAGGGTCGGTGCCGACGCCGCGTGCGGGACCGCCACCGCGACGACGCCCGTGGACCGTGACGGCCGGGCCGCAGCGGCCCGCGCGTAACCCAGCGCCCGCACGGTCGGCGTGTACGACGAGATCACGCGGTCCAGGACTCCGGCGCCAGGACGGCCGGCGGCGTGCAGCGGCATTTCCGCCAGCGGTCCGCCGGGCGACCACCACACGCGGGCGCCGTCGCAGTCGATCGTGTCCAGCACCGGACCGGTCACGGTGTCGTGCAACCACTCCAGGACCTCGGTGATCACCCGCCCGCCGTCCTGTTCCCGGCCGAACGTGGTGGACGCCTCCAGCGCCTCGGCGAATCGGTCGGCCTGTCGGACGGCCTCGCCGAGCGTCAGCGCAGGCAAGGGAATCACGCGCACAGCCCCGTCGTGCAGCACGAGGGCGTCGCACCGATGGACGCTGACGTTGAGCAGCACGACCGGCCCCGAGCCCGCCCACTCCTGCACGCGGCGCAGATCCGGTGGCAACAGGAAGTCCTCGAAACCGGGTAGTGTGCGGATCTCCGCCAACAGCTCCTGACGTCGGCGTGCGGTCGCATGTCGCTGGTCGCTGCCTGCCACGGCGAGGTCGAGGGCCGCCAGCGTGTCGTCCACAGCGGCCAGTCGAGCAGCAAGATCGGGATTCGCCCGCCGTAGCTCGGTCACCTCGTTGCGCGAGTCCAGGGTCTGTCCGAGCAGGATCCCGCGTCCCTGTTCCAGCCATCGCACGGCGAGGCCGGGATCGCCCGCTTCGATGGCGAGCGCAGCGGCGTCCGCGGCGACTCCCGCCAGGGCGGCGAGGCCGCGTTCCCGGTCCGCTCGCGCGAGTCGATGGGAGGCGACCTCCGGAAGCAGTGACATCGCCGTTTTCACCGCTTGCAACGCCGCGGACCGGTCGTCCAGCTGCATCGCCGCGTCGGCCCACCGCCGCGCGGCGGCAACCCGGTTGAACGACGCGTCCGACGGGTCCTCCGCTGCCGCCGCGAACGTGTCGACCGCCGCCCGCAGGGGTCCCTTCGCGTGGATGCGCTCGTACTGGAGGAGCAACAGCTCGGCGAAGAACGTCCGGAAATGGGCACGGTCGGAGTCGGTGAGCGGGTCGGCGCGCACCGCTCGCCCCGCCGCGGTGATGGCGCGGTCCAACGCACCGTCGTCACCGGTGCGGTCGAACTCCTCCCGCCACGCCTGCGCGAGGGCGTGCAGACACAGCGACCGCACGAACGACGCGGGCAGCTCGTCGAGAAGGTCTTGCAAGACAGTCAACGCCTCGGCGAGATCGGCGGCATCGCGGCGCATGCGATATCGGAGGATGAGGGCGTTGCCGAGCGCGAGCTGCTGTGTACCGTCACCGACGATCAGACTCGCGGCTTCCCGGGCGCACTCCACCGCCTCGTCCGCCGCGGTCGCGTCCCCGGTGCGGGACACGAGGTCCTGAAGCGCCACACCGAGAGTCGAAAGGGCGCGTCCTCGACTCCCCTCGTCACCGGCGAGGGAGAGAGCCTCGCGCAGCAACGCGATCGCTTCGTGCAGCGCATCCAGGTCGTTGAAGGACAGAGCCCGTTTCCGCAGCGTGGCGGCGAGGTTGGAGAGCGCGCCCGGCCGGTCGGGATGTCCCGTGGGCCTGACTGTCAGAGACCGCCGATGGCAGTCGATCGACTCGGCGAGCAGCGTCTCCTCGCCGGTCGCCTCGAACAGGCGGTACAACGCGGACCCGAGACTCGACACCCGGTGGGAGCGCTGCAGCGGGTCGTCCTCGGACAGAGTCACCACGATCCGCAGCAGCTCCACGCTCCGTCGGAGGTCGGCGAGGTCACCGATCGACTCGTAGCGGAGGCGCCGCAGCACTCCAGCGGCGTGCAGCATCTCGGCCAGGTGGGGATCGTCCACCGCGACGTTCGCGACGACCTCCTCCGCCGCCGCGATCGCCTCGTCGGCCAACGTGGGCTGCCACGCCAAGGTCTCGTCGGTCAGCCGGCGTTTGGCCAGTCTCACGGCGCTCACCAGACAACGGTGGCGACGGCGACCGGTCTGGGCGTCCGCCGCGACGCGAAAGGCTTCCCACGCCTCGTCCAGGTCGTTGATGCGTTCGGCCTCGGTGAACCTGGTGGCCAGTGTCATTCCCAACACGGTGTGCAGCTCGGGGACGTCGATGCCCAGTTCGGCGGCGGACGAGACACCGAAACGCGCGAGCTCGACGGCCCGATCCAGCTCGCCCTGGTCACCGCCGAGTTCGTAGGTGTACAGCGCCACCCGCGACAGCATCCCCACCTGCTGCGGCCAGACGGGGCCGGTTCGGGCAAGGTCGGTGAGGATCGTCCGGCACTCGTCGAGGTCTACGGGATCTCGACACGCCTCATACCGTCCGAGAAGCAGGGACGCGAGATTGCCGCGCGCTTCGCGAGTCCCTCCCGTCAACCGGCACAGCGTGATCGCTCGGTCGAACTCCGCCACGTCGCCTGTCCGCTCGAACCGGGCCATGCACGCCTGGATCTCGGCGAACGGCTCGTCGAGGTCGGACTGCTCCATCTCTTCCCCCGGTCCCGGTGATCCGGTAGAGAGAATCCCCAGCGAGGAACACACGGACAAGGGGGCAATCGAGGACCGTGGACAGCGGGAAGGCGGACAGACACGAGGAAGCTCGCATCGGCCGGCTCTGCGTCCGGCTGGGGGAGACTCGCGGACCACTCGCCGAAGCGGGTCCGACGCGCGACCTGGCGTTGCGCATCGCCGCCACCGTGCGGGATCGGGGATCGTCGGCGTCGGTGTCGGTGTCGCGGGATCTCGACGCGCTGGAGGACATGCTGTTGCGCGCCGGGTACACGGCGGGGCTCTCACCGTCGCGGGCGCTCGTGCCGGACCTCCCCGGCGTCGGCGTCGGTCACCCGCAGCTCACGGTGCTGGCCTGTCCCGCACAGGTGTGTGCCCGCGTCGAACCACCCGACGCCGAAGCTCCAGTGTGTCGCGTCCTGAGTCGGCCGTTGCGCCGCGTGCCGCTGCAGCCATGAACTCGTTTTTGGAGACGCTGGCGGGAAAACTGGCCGAACGGTGGCTGACGCTGCTGGTCCTCCCCGGCGCGTTGTACCTGGTGATCGCGACCGTGGCCGTGCGTCTCGGTCACGCGCACTGGTACCGCCTCGACCTCGTGCGCGACGACCTCGTCCGGATCGCCGACGACCCCGCCGCGCGCAGCGCGGTCACGCTCGCCCTCGCGGTGGCCGCTCTCCTCGCCGCCACGGCGGTCCTGGGCATCCTCGCCCAGGCATTCGGCACGATGTTCGGCCGAGCCTGGTTCGCCTCGGCGCGCAATCCGCTGACGCGCGCGTTGACCCGCCGTCGCGCGCGCCGTTGGGACAAGGCCGACCGGCGATTCCGCGAAGCGGTGGTGGCGGCGGGGAAGGCACAACTCTCGGGCGACTCCACCGCGACCACCGAATTGGTACGGCAGGCCGAGGAACGGGCCGCCGTCCGCAAGGCCGTCGGACTCGTCCGCCCCACGCGGCCGTTCGCCGCGGGAGACCGCATGGCCGCTGCCGACCGCCGGGTGCTCGACCGGTACGGGCTGGACCTCTCCTCGACGTGGCCGCGGCTGTGGCTGGTGGTGCCCGACCACACGCGATCCGCCCTGCGCGCCGCACACGACGCCGTCTCGTCCGCCCAGCGGCTCGCGGGCTGGGCGAGCGCCTACCTGCTGCTGGCCGTCCTCTGGTGGCCAGCAGCCGTGTTCGGCGGCGGCGCGCTCGTCGTGGCCTGGCGTCGGGCGATCTCCGGCACGAACACGCTCGCCGACCTCGTCGAAGCCGCTGTCGACGTGCACGGGCGGACCTTGGCGCGCACACTGGGCCTGCGCGCCGTCGGCCCGCTCGACCGGGACGTCGGCGCCGCCGTCACAGCCCTGCTGCGCAAGGGGAGCTGACCCCGCGTCGGGCGGTTCGGCACGGCGGAATCGCAGGTCTTCGCCGGTTTGTACGAAAAATGTACGTGCGCGCTCCACAGTGTCGCGCATGCCCGACCGCTTCGATCGTCGTCATTTCCTCACCGTGGTGCTTCCCACCGCCGCGGCTGCCACCGTGCTCGCCTCCGGAACGGCGTCGGCCGCACTGCCGAACGCCAACATGGAGAAGATCGTGTTGGCCGCCCAGTGCGACCCGGTGAAGGAGGGCACGGGAATCACTCCCGGTGCCGGCCCGAGCGTCACCCTGGTGGAACAGGCGCTCGTCGACCGTGGCTTCCTCGCCGCCCAGTACGTGGACGGACACTTCGGCACGGCTACCCGCTCCGCCTACGCCAAGTGGCAGGAGTCCCTCGGCTACAGCGGCTTGGCCGCCAACGGCCTGCCCGGCCGCGCGTCCCTCCTCGCGCTCGGCGAGGGACGGTTCAACCTCACCCGCCCCCTCACCCCCGGCTCTCGCACCACCTACCAAGGCTTCCCGTTCAACCAGCGCACCGTGGACATGCTCAAGGAGGCCGCGAAGCTCTCCGGCGTGTCCCCGGTGGTGGAACAGGGCTCGTACTCGCCCGGCAACGACCCGACCTCCGCGGGCACGCACGACGGTGGCGGCGCCGTGGACATCGACGCCGAGGCCCTGAACGGCACGCAGCGGACCGCCCTGGTCACCGCGCTGCGGAAGGTGGGTTTCGCCGCGTGGCTGCGCAGCCCGAGCCAGGGCAACTGGCCGTGGCACATCCACGCGATCGCCATCAACGACACCGACCTCTCCACCCCCGCGCAGAAGCAGGTCGGCAGCTACTACCTCGGCCGCAACGGACTGGCCAACAACGGCCCCGACGACGGCCCGCAGGTGACCAAGGTGACCTGGGAGGACTACAAGCGAGCCCAGTAGCCCCGGGGCGGCCTCGCCGCCCTGCACCCCTGTCCCCTGAAGAGAGGAGCCGGAATGGCCTTACTGAACTGGAAGAAGACTGCGGCGGGGATCGCCGCGGCGACACTCGCCGCGACGGGCCTCACGCTGGTCTCCGCCACCCCGGCGGGCGCCGCCGAGCGTGACGGCGTCTGCGACAGCGGCGAGTTCTGCTACTACTACAACAGCAACCACGCCGGGTCGATCTCCGACCACGCCAGCTCGCTCGGCAACTACGGGACGACCCAGCCCAGCTGCTACGAGTTCAAGAGCTCCGGCAACGGCCAGGGCCTGTGCATCAAGAACAACGCCGCGTCCGTGTGGAACCGCACGGGCAAGAAGGTGCGCGTCTACTACAACTCGAACTACGCGGGTTCGTACCAGGACATCGCGGCGGGCGCGAAGGTGAATCTGAACTCGACGCTGAAGAACAACAACGCGTCGCACCAGATCAACCCGAGCTCGACGCCGGCAGGAACGTTCTGGCTGCCGTTCCCGTGTGGTGAGACGTGGGAGGCGGGCACGCGTACGAACCACAGCCCCGCCAACGCGGTCGACTTCAACCACTACCCGGAGGACAACGGCTGGAAGGTCTACGCCTCCGCTCCGGGCACCGTGTCGAAGGTGGCCAACACCGGTAGCACCTCGTACGGGCGCTACATCGTCATCGACCACTCCGGTGGCTGGCAGACGCTCTACGCGCACCTCAGCTCGCAGGACGTCTCCGTCGGCCAGAAGGTCACGGAGAAGACGATGATCGGTCGCGTCGGCAGCACCGGTGGCTCCACCGGGCCGCACCTGCACTACGAGCAGAAGCTCAACGGCACCGTGAAGCAGGTGACGTTCAAGGACGGCAGCCCGACCTACTGGGGCAAGAAGAACTTGCAGCGCAAGACCAACTGCCCGTGAGTTGATCTGATTCCCCTTCCCGGCGGGGCCGTCGTGCGTGATCACGCGTACGACGGCCTCGTTCTGCTACGCCTCGTCCACCAGTCCGGCCTTCACCGCGTTGGCGAAGAGGTCGTCGACCAACACGACCGTGCGCCCGGCCCGTTCCAGCAGGGAGGCCGCCGCGGTGGCCCGATAGCCGCTGGCGCAATGCACCCACACCGCCCCGTCAGGCAGGTCGGCGAGTCGCCGTCGCACGTCGTACAGCGGCACGTGCACGGCACCACGCACGTGGGCCGAGCGGTACTCGTTGTTGTGTCGCACGTCGAGCACGACGTCCGGGGACGGCAGGTCCGTCACCCCACCGCGTCGGGCGTCGGCGAGATCGGCGAACGTGGCCACCGGCGTGCTCCGCAGTTGCGCGGGATCGACGGCCAGCTCCTCCGGCGTTCCCGTGGCCGCACCAGCGAGCCGGTCGATGCCGATGCGTGCCAGTTCCCGTTGTGCCTCGGCGACCTGGGCGGAGGTCTCGCCGAGGAGAGTCAACGGCGCCTCCCAGTCGACGAGCCAGCCCAGCCACGTGACCATGGGGCCGTCGAGACCGAGACTGACGGTGCCCGCGAGGTGCGACTTCACGTATGCCGTGCGTGAGCGCAGGTCGACCACCCACTCACCGGCGTCGAGCCTGCGCCGCAGCTCCTCCGGCTCCGCCCGGGTGGGTGCCCGCAGGTCGATCGGCGCGGGCCCCTCGGCGTTGCGGACTCCCATGTGCGCGTAGTACGCGGGGTAGGCGTCGAGACCCGCGAGTGTCTGCTCGACGAACTCGTGCTCCGCCAGCCTGAGCGCGGGATTGGTGCGGCGTTCCTCCCCGATGGTCGACTCGTCCCCCTGCGCCGGCGTCGCGGCACAGAAACTGCCGAACCCGTGGGTGGGCCAGATTCGGGCCCCGTCCGGCAGGAGGTCGGCGAGCTTGCGCGCGGACGCATGCTGGTGGCGAGCCAGCAGCTCGCTGTGTTCCTCGCCCAGCAGATCGGTGCGGCCCGTGGTGCCGTAGAGCAGCGAGCCTCCGGTGAACACGCCCACGGGCCCCTGCTCGCCTTCCAGCACGTACGACAGGTGATGGAACGTGTGCCCCGGGGTGGCCACGGCCCGCACCCGCAACCGTGGCGAGACCTCGACGACCTCGCCGTCCCGCAGTCCCCGGTGCGCGAACGGCAGATCGTCGTCCGCCGACAACGCGTACTCGGCACCCGTCAACCGCGACAGCTCCAGCCCGCCGGAGACATAGTCGTTGTGCACGTGGGTCTCCAGCACGAGCGCGACGCGGGCACCGAGCCGCCCCACGACCGCGAGCACCCGGTCGACGTCGCGTTGCGGGTCGACGACCACCGCCACGTCGCCGTCCGAAGCCACGTAGCTGCGGTCTCCCAACGACGACGTCTCGACGACCTCCACCGTCAGTCCGCCCGCGAGGCCGGGCGAGCTGCCGTCGGCCGTCGGCTGTCCACTCGTCTGGGTCGGTCGTGTCGCTGTCATCGTCCACCCCTTCCGAACCGGCCGAGGTGGCTGTCGAAGTCCGCCTTCCGGGAGCGGGTCGGCCTGACGTCGCCTCGGCAGCTACCGCATACCTCCAAGCACGCTGCGTCAACCGTGTCGCGCCCGACACCCGAACCCGGCCGCGCGCAGGCCCCATCCCCGAGCTGCCCGACACCGCGGAGCTCTCAGCGGCCTCCCGACGTGCTCGGCAGGCCGCTCACGCCGTGGCTCCGCGCGTCGGCTTCCATTTCCCGACCTGTTCGGTGCCCTGCCGCTCCATCTCATCCACCATCTTGAGGACCTCCTGATGAAATTGCTCCTGCGTCAGGTCGTCGCCGTACTTCTTGTACAGCTCGATGCCCGCCCGCATGGTGATCTGATCACCAGGGTCGTCCGCACCGAATGAGCCGAAGTTCAGAGAGCCAGCGGTCATGAGCATGTGCTCGTTGATTCCGGCAGCCATCCCGACGTAACCGTAATGAATGTTCGACCAGGCGTCGTAGAAGAGGCTGCGCCCCTTGGGGTCATCGGGGATCTTGAAGTTGTAATCGTTCGCGGTGTCCAGACCGAACATGTCCTTGAGTATCGGCTTGTGGTCCCAGTCCGCGTTCTCCTTGACCTTGTTGTACCAGTCGACCAGCCCCTCAGGGCTGTCGAGCAAGGAATCCAGGTTCTCGCGAATCCTCTTCACATCTTCACTGCGGGCGTTCTTCATCATCTCCTCGAACATGAACTTCTCAGCGTCGGAAAATCGCTTCTCACTGACCCGAGCCTCGACGTCGGCGAGCGAGGTGAAGGTGGGCGCGTTGAAGTCGTGCTTCTCGTTCACGTTGCGGCCCAGCGCCTCGGCGGCGCTGTCGTCGGCCTCGGTGGCGGCGACCAACGCACGCTCGATTTCCTTCGCGACCGCCTGGATCTCGTCCTCCTTGAACCAGTCGGCGCCAGGGATCCAGCTGTCCGCCTCCACCTCCCCGCCGGCACTGACTCGCAGGCCTTTGTCGGGAGCTACTGTGTCGGCGATCTCGTGGAGGCGGTCGCGGGCCCTGCGGATGGCGTCGTGGGCCTCCTGGAGGATGTCGCGGATACCCGTGGCCTCGGCGACGGCGTCGGCGTACTCCTTCGCCGTCTCCTCGACGAACGCGATGGCCTCCCCCGCAGCCGGACCGCTCCACCCGCTGTTCCGCACAGCGTCGAGCACCGACTCGTCCATGTCCTCCTGGAGCGACTTCAGCTTGTCGATCTGCTCGGTCCACGCCTCGACGGCGGCGCGCAACGTGTCGACCGGGGCGTTGTAGACGGCTTCGTAGGACAGCACAGTCGCCTCACTCGAAGTTCTTGCCGATCTCGGCCATGGTCATCTCGTTGGCGGTGTCGACCTTCTCGTACTCACCGGCCGCCACACCCAATGAACGTTCGATCTTGGTGCAGGCGAGGGCGAGCGTGTCGATCTGCGACTCCCACGCCTCGAGCGCCTTCGCCAGTGCACCACCGAGATCGAAACTCTCGTTCTTGAACGCTCGGGCAGCGGCTTCGGTGTCATCCTCGGCGTGCATGCCGTCCTTGAGCGTCCGTTGCTGGAGGTCACCCGCCGCGTTCGCGATCACCATCAGCGCAGCGGGGTCCACGGTGATTCCATCCGAACCGTTCGACATCTTTCCCCCAGATGTGGTTCAAGATTGTCGAATCAGTGTCCCGAGACGTTCACCGCTCGGACAAGAGTCCTCTCGAGCGAATTCCGAGGCGAACGCCAGCTCGCGTGACTGTCCACACCGGACTCATTGGGTCCGGGCGGCGCTCCTGCCGTCGTCACTCGTTCCAGCCGCCTCGCGTCGGACCACGGGCGCCACCTCCGTGCCCAGCCGCTCGATCGCGTCGAGCACGTCCCGCTGCGGCATGCCACCGAAACCGATGTGCACCAGGACGCGGTCCACCCCGTACAGCTCGTGGTAGCGCAGCAACTTGTCGATCAACTCCTGCGGACTGCCCACCAGCAGCCCGGCGGCGGGAGAGCTCTGCACCTCGAACGCCTCCCTGGGTAGATGCAGACCACGGCCCCGCTGGTGGTTGTTCTCCGCCATGCCGCGGGCGAAGTAGGGATACATGGTGTCGCGCGCATGCTGACTGGTGCGACCGACGTAGCCGTGCGCGGTGAGGCCGATCCGCAACGCGTCCACGTCGTGCCCGGCGTCGGCCGCCGCGGAGCGGTAGAGCTCGACGGTCTGTCGGTGCGTGGTGATCGGCCCGAGCAGCAGGGCGAGCACCATGGGCAGGCCGAGTCGGCCGGTGTTGACGGCCGAGGACGGCGTGCCACCGACCCCCACCCACACGGGCATCCGGTCGGAGGACGGCCGTGGCGCGATGTCGGCGTTCACGAGCGGCGCGCGGAACCGGCCCTGCCAGGTGACCGGATTCTGCTCGCGGATCGTGAGCAGAAGGTCGAGTTTCTCGCGGAACAGCTCCGCGTAGTCGTCGAGGTCGTAGCCGAACAACGGGAACGACTCGATGTAGGAACCGCGCCCCGCGATGATCTCCGCACGTCCGCCCGAGATGAGGTCGACCGTGGCGAACTGCTGCCACACCCGCACCGGGTCGTCCGAACTGAGCACGGTGACTCCGCTCGTCAGCGCGATTCGCTCGGTGACCTGCGCTGCCGCCGCGAGCACCACGGCCGGGGCCGAGGCGACGAAGTCGCTCCGGTGATGCTCCCCGACCCCGAACACGTCGAGGCCCACCTGGTCGGCCACCTGGGCCATCTCGATGGTCTCCCGCATGCGCCGCTGCGGGGACGGCAGCGACCCGGTGACCAGGTCCCTGGTGATCTCCCCGAACGTCAGGATTCCGATCTCGAACGCCATCGTCGCCTCCGATTGCCGGTTGCCTCCGCTCAGGGAAACGTCGGGCAGGCGCGAACGCTTCCCGAGCGGAGACTCCGACGTGCGAGCCCAATGGGGCCCACGACACGTGGACCCCCACGGGCCTCAGGCGTTGCGGAAGAAGCGATCCAACACGCGTGTGCCGAACTTGAGCGCCTCCACGGGCACCCGCTCGTCGACGCCGTGGAAGAGCGCCGAGAAGTCGAGGTCGTCGGGCAGCTTCAGCGGCGCGAACCCGAAGTTGCGGATGCCGAGCTTCTGGAACGCCTTCGCGTCGGTGCCGCCCGACAACATGTACGGCAACGTGCGCGCCCCCGGGTCCTCGGCGAGCACGGCGGCGCTCATCGCGTCGACGATCGCCCCGTCGAAGGTCGTCTCGACCGGCGGCAGCTCCAGCCATTCCTTCTCGATGTCCGGGCCGAGGATTTCGTCGAGTTCCCGGTTGAACGCCTCGACCCGGCCGGGCAGGATGCGGCAGTCGACGGTGGCCTCGGCGGTCGACGGGATGACGTTGGCCTTGTAGCCGGCCTTGAGCATCGTCGGATTGGCGGTGTCACGCAGGGTGGCGCCGATCATGCGCGAGATGTTGCCGAGCTTGGCCACGGCGCCTTCGAGGTCGTCCTCGGGGAAGTCCCACCCGGTGATTTCGGTGACGCCCGCGAGAAACTCCCGCACCGAGTCGGTCAACACCAGCGGGAACCGGTGGTTGCCGAGCCGCGCCACGGCCTCCGACAGCTTCGTGACGGCGTTGTCGTGGTGCAGCATCGAGCCGTGGCCCGCCGTGCCGCGCACCCGCAACGTCATCCAGCGGATGCCCTTCTCCGCGGTCTCGATGAGGTAGGCGCGCACGTTGTCACGCAAGGTGATGGAGAAGCCACCGACCTCACTGATCGCCTCGGTCGCGCCCTCGAACAGCTCGGGACGATTGTCGACGAGCCACTGCGCGCCGTACTGGCCGCCCGCCTCCTCGTCGGCGAGGAACGCGAAGATGATGTCGCGCGGCGGCACGATGTTGTGCCGCTTGTAGTGCCGAGCGAGCGCCAACGACATGCCGAGCATGTCCTTCATGTCCACGGCGCCCCGTCCCCACACGTAGCCGTCCTGGACGGCGCCGGAGAACGGATGCACCGACCACTCGGAGGCGTCGGCGGGCACGACGTCGAGGTGCCCGTGCACGAGCAACGCACCCCGACTCGGATCGGCCCCGGCGAGCCGTGCGATCACGTTGTGCCGGTTCTTGCCTCCAGACTCCACGTAGGTGATGTCGTAGCCGACCTCCGTGAGTTTCTCGGCCACGTACTCGGCGGCCTCCCGCTCCCCGACGAGCGTCGCGGGATCGCCCGTGTTCGTGGTGTCGATGCGGATCAGCTCACTCGTGAGAGTGACGGCTTCGTCTGCGGCCTCGTCGATCAGATTGGGTTCGGTCACCGCCCATTCCTATCATCCGCGCAGGTGAGATCGCTGTGGGCGCGAAAGGGCACCCCCCGTGCACGGGCCGTTCGGGGGTGGGCTAAAGTATTCCCCAAGCAAGTCCGAGTGGCGGAATGGCAGACGCGCTAGCTTGAGGTGCTAGTGCCCGTAAAGGGCGTGGGGGTTCAAGTCCCCCCTCGGACACTCAGAGCGAACCGGTCGTGACACACGGCCGGTTCTTTTGTTTTGTTCGCCTATCCACGGCACTCACCCGCTGGTCAACGGCCTCGCAACCGCCGGAGCACCGTTCCGCACGCGGCGCCCAGCACGCCACCCACCGGACTTCTCTCGCTTCCCGTCGAATCGCTCGAAGGCCGCCACACTAAGCCACCTGGTGCGAGAAGATCCGTGTGAGCGCCCGGTAGTCCAATCCCAGCCGAACTCCGGTCGCGGTGAGGGAGAGTTCACGTCGGAGGGTCGTCGGCTTGGGCAAATCGTGGTGTGAGATCACAGCTGCTTGGGGCAAGGAGGGTGGCACAGGGCGCCCTCATCCGGCGGTGTGCCATCTGATCGATACGGCCGCGGTGGCCGAAGTGCTGTATCCGGTACTGCTGGGGCCGCGAATTCGAACCGAACTCGAAACCAGCCTCGGCCCGTTGGGAGACGTGCGCGGTTGGGTGTCGGTGTTGTGCGGGCTTCACGACTTGGGCAAGGTCTCACCGGTCTTCCAAGCGCAGTGCGCAGAGCTCGCCATCACGCGGATGGGCCCGAAGGCAAAGGCCGCGATCGACGGAGCAAAGGCGGCACTGCGCCGCAAGCCGCGTAAAGACATCGAGCACGGCTTGATCACCGCGGCACATCTGTATCAGCGACTCGCCAAGTCCGGTGCGGCCCCCGAGACCGCGGACGCGGTGGCCTGTGCTGTGGGCGGCCACCACGGCTGGTTGCCGGACAAGTTATCGATGAAACAGACGCGCAGCGCAGTGGGTCATATCGGCGGAAGTTGCTGGAGACGGTTACGAGATGCCGTAATGGACAAGGTGACCGAGCTGTGGGGCCTCGGTGATGCTGGCGACGCGCCGTGGGAGGAGGTGCGATTAGGTCAGGTCGGCGCGTTGGGCTTGGCCGGGCTGGCTTCGGTCAGCGACTGGATCGCCTCGTCGCCGAAGCACTTCGAATGGTGTCCCGAGCTCACGGACACTGACCTACCTGCCTATCGGGAGAAGGCCCAAGAAAAGGCGCGCAACGTGGTGGCACGCCTCGGGTGGTCGCCGTGGCGGCCGAGCACGACAGAGTTCACCACGTTGTTCGGTACGGCGCCACGCCGCCTGCAAGCCGCCGTGGAAGAGCTCGTCGCCAACCGGGATCGCCCTGGCGTGCTGGTGATCGAGGCCCCGACCGGGGAGGGCAAGACGAAAGCCGGCTTGCTGGCCGCGACACACATGGTGCGGACGTTGTCGCTGTCAGGCGTCTACGCGGCCCTGCCGACGCGGGCGACGGGGAAAGCCTTCTACGACGAGACCACCGAGATGCTGGCTCGAAGTGGCTCGCCAGTGAGGGCGGTGCCCGTGCACGGGCTCGCGCTCCAGCAAATCCGCGCCGAGGACACCAACGACAACGTGAGCACCGACCTGTCCGAGGTCGAGCCCACGGACGTCGCCACCGATCACGGCGACGGACAGGTCCGGGAAGAACTCACGACCGCTGCCCGCGAGTGGTTCACCAAGAAGCGCGGCCTCCTCTCACCGATCGGCGTCGGCACAGTGGACCAGGCGCTGTTCAGCGTGGTGCGCTCCAGACATACCTTCGTGCGCCTTGTCGGGCTGTCGAACAAGGTGCTCCTGGTCGACGAAGTGCATGCCTTCGACACCTACACCTCGCGGTTACTCGACCGGCTGATGTGGTGGTGTGGTCGTCTGGGCATCCCCGTGATCCTGATGTCGGCGACTTTGCCGGCCAGCCGACGCCGCGAGTTGCTGACCGAATGGCGGGCCGGAGCCCGTGTGCAACCCATCACCAACGACGAGCCCGCCTCAGCTGATCCGGATGGCTGGCGTCTCACCTGGGTGGACGCGCACACACCGGAAACAGTCGTGCCGCTCAAGCCTGACCAGAATCGGCGTCGCGTAAAGCTGGTGAGACTCACTGACGACGACGTCGCCGACTGGGTGCTCGACCAGATCGGCACACGCGCCAGCGCCATGGTGGTCCACAGCACCCGACCCCGAGTCCAGCGAACCGCTGCTGCGGTGCGAAAGGCGGTAAGAGCGCGGGGCCTGTCCACGACAGTAATCTCGATCGTCGGCGGAGCCGAGGACGCGCGCCGTGCTGGGAAGGAAGCCGAGATCCGCGCACTGCTCGGGCCCAACAGCGAGTATCCGCGCAACGTCATCGTCATCGGCACGTCCTTGCTGGAGAACCTCGACGTGGACGTCGACGTCATGGTCTCCGACATGTGCCCGGTCGACCTGCTGCTGCAACGGCTCGGGCGACTCCATCGCTACGAACGCGCGGACCGCGCGATCTCCGAACTGAAACTGGGCCTGATCGGCGTCCGCAACAGCCACAATCTCAAAAGGATCACCTTCCCGGGCCCGAGCAGCATCTACCTCAAGCAGCCACTCCTGGCCACCTGGATGACCTTGCCTGATGCGGAACCGCTGGTGTTGCCCGACGACATCCCCAATCTGGTGCACGCCGTCTACGAAACCGCCCCTGAGACACAGGCTTCCGCGAACTACCGACGCAGCCTCGACCTCGCCGATTACCGCGGACACGTGCCGTGCATCCCCCGCTGCACGGACGACGACGCTCTGCGCGAACTCACCGCCGACCCAGGAAGTCCCTACCGAACCCGCCGAGAGACCGGCGCCCCGGAGGATCGGACATGATGCTCGACTACGACGACGAACTCGCACCCGACGAAGACAGCATCGTGCTCATCCCTGTGCGGCGACGCCCGGACGGAACGCTGACCACCGAAGCGGGAACACCCGTCGATCTCGATGCGGACGAACTTCCAAGCCCTGTGGTGCAGGAGCTGGCTGCGTCAGCCATCCACCTCACTGCTGGAGAAGACCTCTCGTCGGAAGCGCTAGCCGACCTCGGTCGCCTCCCCGTACCCGAGTGCTTTACCCGATCAGGATGGCTGGCTGGCTACCACGTCCTCGTACTCGACCGTGATACCGCAACCGTCGGAGCGGTCGCGTTCCACGTCGATGCGGAAGGTGTCGTCATCGGTCCTTGAACGGAGATTCGTCTAACGACGCCGCGAGAGCGTCTTTCGAAGTCGCCGCGTAGGCGTTCCAACGATCTCGCGAATTTGATCAAAAACGACAAGACCTGTCAGTCTCCCTTGCTAGTGTTCGCGCCGATGGATGATCACGAACCGACATCGCGCAGATTGTCGTTCTGGTTCAGGTCGTGTGAGCTGCCGTGGCACGTAGGCATCGCAGGCCGTCTCCCTCTCGTGAGCAAGGAGCGCGAGTGACATTCGACCTGCTGGACGAGCAGTGGGTTCCCGTGGTGGACAGGGACGGGAGACCGCGGGAGGTCAGTCTCGCCGAGGCGCTGCTCCAGGCACACACTCTGCGGTGGGTTGAAGGTGAGGCACCCGTAGTCACCGCGGCGATGTACCGGCTGTTGCTAGCGTTGGCCCACCGGGCTTTCGGCCCCGCCAGCAACCGAGAGTGGCACGCACTGTGGTCGGCGGACCGTTTTCCCGAGCAGGCTTGGCAGGCCTACCGCGAGAAGTTCAACGATCGGTTCGACCTCTTCGGGCCTCGGCCGTTTCTGCAGTGTTCGGCGTTGCCCGCCGAGAAGATGGGCACTCCGGCGCAGCTCGTACTGAACCGGGCAGTCGGCAACAACGCGACGTTGTTCGACCACACCACAAGCGACGATGTGGTCGAGCTCGATCCGGCCGTCGCCGCCCGGTGGCTGGTGACCGTGCAGGCTTTCGATACGGGTGGCCTCAAGACGCCCTACCGCACTGACAAGTCGTCCGAACGCGGGTTGTGCAACTACTTCGGGACCGTGGTCGTCGAAGGCGCCACACTGAAGGAGACATTGCTGCTCAACATGCCCGTCTACTGCCCTGGACGCGGCGTTCCGGTGCCGACGCGCCCCAACGACTGCCCCCAGTGGGAGCTGGACCAACCACCAGGCCCGGAGCCCGACAAAGAGGGTCGCGCTCCACGAGGCTGGACTGACCTGCTGACCTGGCCGACACGGCGCATCCTGTTGCGCGAGGCCGACCGCGGCGGTCGCTCGGTGGTCGACGGTGTGGTGATCACGCCAGGCACTCGGCTACGAACCGAACTGGCCGAGGCAGAACTCATGGCTGCGTTCAGGCAACCCCGGCTGGTCAAGTCGAAGAAGGGCATGGTCCCGACCGGGCCAAAGCTCCCGGTGCAACTCGAAGAACAGCGTGGCGTGTGGCGGTACTGCCGCGAGTTACTGCTTCCCGCCCCACCCGGCAATCTGCGCCAACGGCCGAAGGTCCTCGATCATGTTGCGGATCGAGCACCGGAGGAACAGGTGTATTCGCTGCGGGTGTTCGGCCAACAGCTCGACCAAAAGGGCGGCGCAGTGCACACCTG
The DNA here is from genome assembly GCF_015910535.1 of Saccharomonospora sp. NB11. Classification (GTDB taxonomy): domain Bacteria; phylum Actinomycetota; class Actinomycetes; order Mycobacteriales; family Pseudonocardiaceae; genus Saccharomonospora. The sequence continues at coordinate 189,709 of NZ_JACBJG010000004.1, forward strand.
GCTGCAGGAGACGGTTCCCGCTCCTGTGGCATTGCTGCGGGTCAACGACGTTGACGAGCGAGTGGAACAACTGCTCGGCTTCGCGGTCGGGCTCGCCGACGATGTGGGCTCTGCGTTGGAAAGGGCCGAGAAGATCTACGACGAAGCACTCCGAAGGGAGCAGGGCAGCGCGAAACGGCGAAGCCCCATGCCCCAGTGGTACTGGCCGCGCCTATCGGTTCCGTTCTCAGAGGTGCTGCGCGAGCTCGGCACCGTCCTGGATGCCGGACTGCGGGAGGGGGAGGTGTCTGAGCCAGCGTTGTTCGCACCGTTCGAGCGTTGGCGGGAGACCGTGCGTGATGCGGCGAAGCAGGCGATACATACGTGGGCGTGGAAATTGCCACGGGAATCCGGGCGACAGGTGTTCGCACTCGCCGAGGCCGAAGCCGCTTTCCAGCGACGCATGACGTATCTGTGCCGCGACTACGACATCGACGTGAACCGCTGCCGTGACTTCGACGAGGACACCGATGACTGAACCCTTGGACGACCGACGCACGAAGTTCATCAAGCGGCTGTATGCACTAGGTGACACCCTCGAACGCGACAACGGCGGAGCCCCTCACGCCCGGCAGCTCTTGGCCCAGCTACGGCGGAGCCTCACCCATGGCTACCAGCCAGCCGCATGGAATCTGGTGCACGAATACGACCCGCCCGAACCAGAAGAGCAAACGTGGGTCCTGGTTGCTGGTCTGTTCGCCAGCCACCCCAGTCCGCTCACACCTCTCAGCGCCCGTTTGAAACTTGGAGCCGCTCTGCAGGCGACCGGCGATCATGGTGCCACCGAACGGCGATTGCAACAATTGATCTCGGTCGGCCCAGGCAGCATCGACCACTACGTGCGGCAAGCCGTGCGGCTCATCCGCGCGCACCAAGTGCCGATCGACTACCAACGGCTGCTCAACGACCTCATCGTCTTGCGAGTCGAGCCTCTCAACAGCCCGCGCTCGCACCAAATTCGCATGCAGTGGGCCCGTGACTTCCACCGCGCTCGCGCGAACGCCGCCCGCCAGAACAACGACGAACTCTCCGAAGGAGCCACCGCGTGATCATCGAACTTCACCTTTTGCAGTCCTACCCCGTCAGCAACTTGAATCGTGACGACGTGGGACAACCCAAGAGCGTGACCTTCGGTGGCGTCCAGCGTGCGCGGATCTCCAGCCAAAGTTTGAAGCGGGCGGCCCGGATGCAGTTCCAGCAGTACGGACTTGCCGAGGACGAGACCGGCGTGCGCACCAAGCGGCTCCTGGACGCCGCTGCGCGGACTCTCACGCCCGACGGTGAAGAGCCCACGGACGAGACCATCGACGTGGTGCGTGAAGCCCTGCGGGCACTCGGCTTCGACGTGGCCAAGAACGACCTCACCGAGTATTTGCTGTTCGTCGGACGACGCGCCAGCGACGAACTCGCCGAGTTCTGCCGCGACAACTGGTCAGAGCTCGCCACGATCGCCGCCGCTCGGCGTGAGGCTGCGCAGAAGTCCACAGCCCAGACGAAGAAGGCCAAGGACAAAAAGGTCAAGCCGGACCGCGAACGCGTCGAGCGGGCCCGCCGCATCCTCGACGCCAGCCGGGTCGCCGACATCGCGCTGTTCGGCCGCATGATCGCCGACAACAAAGACTTCAACGTCGACGCCGCGTCCCAGGTCGCGCACGCCTTCTCCACACACGCTGTCGCGACGGAGTTCGACTTCTACACCGCCGTGGACGACCTCAAGCCCGAAGCGGAAGCTGGGGCCGACATGATCGGCACAGTCGACTTCAACGCCGCGTGCTACTACCGCTACGCCAACCTCGACCTCGACCAGCTTTCGCGCAACCTTCGCGGCGACGAGGATCTGGTCGCTCGCACCACGAGCGCATGGTTGCGCGCGTTCGTCGACGCCACCCCCAGCGGCAAGCAGAATTCCACTGCCGCCCGCACCAAGCCCGAGACGCTGCTCACGGTCGTGCGCGACCACGGAGCATGGAATCTCGCCAACGCCTTCCTCCGTCCCGTGATCGGCGACGATCTTCTTAGCGAATCGTCTCGACGCATGCTCGACCACTTCGCCCGACTGCGCGGGTTCTACGGCGATGACCAGCTGCGCGAAGTTGTCGCTGCGGCGCCCACCAGCGAGCTGCCGCCCCTGGAGGGCAGCAACACGGCCTCATCTCTGGATGAACTTGTCGATCTCACGCTCAGTGCTGCCTTGGAGCAAGCCGGATGACCACGGCAACGCTGGCCCTGCGCATCGACGCTCCACTCCAGTCCTGGGGCGTGCGCTCAAAGTTTGTTCGCCGTGACACCGCCACCGAACCCACCAAGTCCGGCATCGTCGGCCTGCTCGCCGCCGCCCGCGGCGTTGACCGAGCCGACACCGCTGGCATCGCCCAGCTCGCCGCACTCCACATGGGTGTTCGGGTCGACCGTGAAGGTCTCGTCGAACGCGATTACCACGTCACCCAGAACGTTCCCAACACCAAAGGCACCGGGCACCGCACCGTGGTCAGTGATCGATTCTACCTCGCGGATGCGCTGTTCCTCGTCGCGCTGCACGGCCCGCGGGCGCTTCTTGCTGAGCTCGAAGCCGCCATTCTCCGTCCGCATTGGCCGCTGTATTTCGGTCGCAAAGCGTTCGTCCCTGCCAGTCCCCTGCTCGAACCACCCCACAGACGAGAAACTCACGGCACTGGCCTGCTGGACGAATCACTCGACCACGTCCTCAAGACCCACCCCTGGCTTGAACAGCGGCTGGACCAGCGCAGGCAGGCCCGCGACAGCGATCGTCCTCTTCAGCTTCGCACCATCCGTGACGTGCCGGCTTCCGATCCCGAAGCTGAGTTACGCCACGACCACCCAGTCTCGTTCGCCCATGAGCACCGAGAGCACACCTCTCGTACGGTGCGCCACGGCTACGTCACTCTCACTGAGCCCTGATCGGAGACCACGCGTTGTTTCTGAGCAAACTCCCGATCAACAGCAACTCCCGCGCTTTCCGCGTGGACTGCGCCAACGTTCACGACATGCACCGCACCGTCATGTCCGCGTTCCCGAAGCTCCCCTCGGGAACCGCCGCGCGCCAGGAACACGCCATCCTCTGGCGCCTGGACACCACGCCGCAGGGCTACACCCTCTACGTCCAGAGCAAGCGCCACCCCGACTGGGCCCGGTTGCCCTACGGCTACCTCCGAGACCGCGCGTTAGTCCGCTGTCTGCAACCCGTATTCGCTGCCCTGCAACCTGGCCGACGCTTCGCATTCCGCCTGCTGGGCAACCCCAGCAAGGCCGCCGCTGAGCCTGATTCCCTGCCGCCACGCGGGCGCGGACGCCGCGTTCCGCTGCACGACCCCAACGAGCAACTGGCGTGGCTCATTCGGCAAGGCGAACGATGCGGCTTCGCCCTTCTCGACGCAGGCGTCCACGGACCCGATGTCGCCCTCAGCGCCTTACCCCCACTCACCGGCTACAAGAAGGCCCGCGACACCCGAACCCGCAAAATCACCATCACCCCTGTCCGCTACGACGGCCACCTCACCGTCACCGACCCCGCCGCCCTCGCAACCGCCCTGCAAAGCGGGATCGGCCGAGGCAAGGCCTACGGCTGCGGGCTTCTCAGCCTCGCGCCACCAGCAGCCACGCCATGAAGCACCGCCCAGTGCGCTGAGCCGCGTTACTCGTACTGTGACTCGCCCCTCGAGCTCCAAGTGAACCGGTCGCCGCGAGCGGCCGGTTCACTCGTGCCCGCTTTCGGGGTGAGTTTCGATCGGTGCGACCGCAGCGATAGCTCATGCCTTCGGATTGCACCGTTGTCGAGTCCACCGAATTCTCTTCAAAGCGAATATCGAGAATTCAAAAGCCTCATTCACCTGTGCCTCCACCGCTCTCTGCAAGCAGCAAACGAATCCGCGCCACTTAGCACCCCCGTCACTCATGATCAGAGCACGCTGGTGGGCATCTTGTGACGACGTTGTCCCTAGCTCGGGCTCGAACGGCGTGAAAGCTGACTTCTGGAGGTACTGCAACTAGTTGCGTTCCGTGACCAACCGCACCGTGTCGAGGGCCAGCCTGGAGCACCACCCTCCTCCAGAACGTGGGCCGCGAAGGGCGCTCCTCGCGCGCGGGTAGGCGACGTCAGCAATGATCGTTGCGCTCAGTCTCCAACGATCTGCCGTTCGGGTAGAAAACGTCAACACCATCACTTTCTGTGGCAAACTGGTCAACAGTTGGTGACCACAGCCGGGTCCCGGCGTCTCAGCCGGACGGATCGCGACGCAAGGTGGGGATGGTGGCCGACATCTCAGTAGATTTGCAATGGGTGCGTAGGCAGCCGGAGAAGTGCGACGAGATCGCGAAGGCCATAAGAAATCAACTAAGTACCGCCGAAGACGCAACCGACGCACTCAAGACAGCCGCTGAAGGATTCGAACTGATCGACAGCCTCCCACAGATGATGGAACGGTGGGAAGACTTGAATGACCTACTCTGCGAACGGTTACAGGACGCAGGGGAAAGGTTCTATCAATGCGCCGATAGGTTCGACGAGAACGAAACGAACGCCATCGACCTTTTGCGGAATCTCCTCACCTGAAAGGCATTATGGTCACCTTCGCGCAAATCAAGCAGCTTGATATCGACAGCCTGAACCAAGTTGCGGACATGTGGGATGCCATTGGCAACCAGCTGATGGGCCCCGGAGAGGTAGGTGAAGGCGTAAGCGGAGGCGCAGCGGGAGCACTACTCAAGCAAATCGAGCAATTTCCAGAACATTGGACAGGAAACGGAGCTCAAGCAGCGGCGGACCACTGCAAACGCGTTAGCGAGAACATAGTTGACGTAGCGATATCGGTGAAAAAACTCGCTTCTCTGATCCGCCGCACAGCCTCGTGGGAAGGAGCCGACAATGAGCTTGGCTTAGCGAAAGCCAAGGACACAGCACAGCGACTGGAGGCGCAAGCCCACGAACAAGGCCTCACCATCGACGCCGATGGCCACGTCAGCTGGGACGGGGCCTGGTTTCCCGATTTCCTTCTCTCAGAGGAAGCGCAGCGCCGAGAGGCAAGGAAAGAGCAGCAGGCAGAGGCGCTCCAGAGGGAAGTTGACGAACTGCTCACTGCGGCCACCAAAACAGATCGCTGGGTTGCGAGCGCACTGAAGGTCATCTTCGGCACCACGGAGAATTTCGAGACCCGCGACCGCGAGCACGGCAAACTGGATCCGACTCTCAACGACTGGGTCACCAAGCTCAAGTTCGGCCTAGTGTCAATAGGACTCGACTGGTATTTCGGCTTCGATGACGCTAATGAGCTACTACAGCATTGGCTCGAAGGTAGCGGTGATCCATATGAAGTCGATGTCGAGAAGATGCTAAAGGACATGCCCGCCTTCCGGGAGGATGTCAATAAGACCCTCGAAAAGATCAAGGAACTACCTGATGGCAAGTTTGATACGTCCACTCTCGAATTGAACGACGAAGGCGAACCCCAGTGGCAAGACAGTTCACCAAGGGTTGATAAGTATGACAACGACGGCAGCAAGAACTGGTACTACGCTCTCAACAACTTCGAATACAAGCTCGTCGGCGAAAAGAAGGATGGGGTTATCACCTATCATATAGAAATTCAGAAAGAGTACAACTGGGGTGTACCTAGCCAATATCGTGGCACCTTGAAGGAACCTATCTTCGACTCCGACTTCATTGAACAAGCCGACGCAGCAAAGCTGCACTCCACCGCCATGGCGCGAGATTTCACCGTTCACGGCAAGAGTGACGCCAAGACCATTCCGGTGAACTGAATCCATCGCCCTACGCGCGTGGAGTCGACCCAGTGGCACGTCAGCGAACCCTTTGGGTCGGCATGGAGGAGAGTCGATTCGATATGCCTGGCTCACCCAGTTACACAGGGCCTCGCAGCATCATGATGGATCGATATGGCGATCGTTCCACGCCGGGGTGATGGCCAACAGGCACGCTCGCTCACGGTCACCAGCAACGTTCCCCCGAACCCGACGCGGTCACCGACCGTGTCGGACGCACACCGTACGCTACGCGGCGATGGCTACACGAGGCATAGAAGGCGCTTACCAGGGTGCCCTGCGAGCGTTCCAGAACCCTATGCTCGCCCTCCTCCATCAGACGCACGCGCCGTTCGTGGTGACGGCGTTGGCGATGGTCTTCACCGCGGAGCGGCCGAGCGTGGCGGTGGCGGACGCGCACGCGGAGATCGACGACGCGCTTCAGCAGTTGCGCGCCGCCGGGTACGGCGAGGACGACAACCAGCCGTTGCCGGCCGGGACCGCGCGGGACCTGTGCCGGCAATGGGTGCAGGCCGGGTGGTTGGTGCGGCACGTCTCCGACGACGACGTCGAGGCGTATCGGCTGTCGGCGTACGGCGTGGGCGCGTTGGAGGTCGCCGGCCGCGTCGGTGGAGTGCGGACGCGGGTGTCGGAGTCGCGGGTCAGGACGTTGTTGGAGGCGATCGAGCGGCTCGCGCAGGACGCCGACCCGGACGTCATGGCCAGGATTTCCCGCCTGCACGAGGAGATCCAGCAGCGGCAGAAGGAACTCACCCGGCTGGAGCGGGGCGGCGCGGTCGAAACCGTGCCCGACGAGCAGTTGCTCGAAGCCGCCGAGAACGTGCTGCATCTGGCGCGGGAGTTGCCCGCGGACTTCGCCCGGGTCGCCGAGTCGATCAAGGCTGTGCAGCGGGACGTCGTCGCCGAGTTGCGCCACGACGTGCGCCCGACCGGCGAGGTGCTCCGCGAGTACCTGGATCGAGGGCAGCGCATCCTGGACGCCACCCCGGAAGGGCGGGCCTTCGCGGGAGCGTTGCGGCTCATCGGCGACCCGGTGCAGATCGACAACCTGTGGAGCCAGCTTCGCGTGGTGCTGAAGCACAAGTTCACCGAGCTGCTGCCGGAGCGGCAGCGACGGGAGCTCACCGACATCTCCCGCCGGGTCGAGCAGGGGGTCAAGGAAGTGCTGGCCGCGCAGCGCCAGGCGTCGCACGTCATCACCACCCAGGTGCGCGACCACGACCCGTTGCGCGACCGCCAGGTCGACGAGCTGCTGCGGAACGTGATGTCCGGTTTGCACGCGTGGGTGCCCGGTTCTCGCCGGGGGGAGCCGGTCGAGCCGTTGCGTCGGCTGCCGGTGGCCGACGTCGGGCACCTGCGCCAACGGACGAGTGAGCTGCGACCGCCGCAGCCGCCCGCACCGTTGCGGGAGTGGGAGGAGAGCGAGGACGTGACGACCGCGGACACCCGCGCCTGGGGTGGTCCCCGATACGCGGAGCTGGAAGACCACCTGACGACGTTCGCCGGTGACTCCGACAGCGTGGACGTCGTGGCGGCGTTCCGCGCGGCGGCGGAGGACCTGCGGCGGCCGGTCGACCTGCTGGGCCTGCTGGAGATCGCCCACGACGCCGGGATGACCGAGACGGCCGAGGTCATCACCGTGGACACGGTTCGGCCCGACGGGACCCGGCGGCGGTTCGCCCTCGGCGGTGCGGTCGCGGCGGTGGACAGGAGCACCGATGAGTGAGCACGAGACCGACGGCGGAACCGGTTTCATCGAGCCGGTCCCGATGGAGAGCGACCCGACCGAGTTGTTCCCCGGGGACGCGGGCACGCTCGACGCGGACGTGCGGCGGGTGCTGGTCCAGTTGTTGCGCCGCAAGTTCCTGTTGGCCGAGAAGAATCCGGCCCAGTGGCGGACGCTGCTGGAGAACCAGCAGATCATCGAGTCGCGGATGCACGACCTGTTCGTCCGGCTCGTGGTCGACCACGACCGGGGTGTCGCCTACAAGCAGCAGGTGCGGTCGAGCGAGCTGGACGTGCCGATCCTGCTCCGCGACGAGTCCTACAACCGGGCCGAGACGTTGGTGCTCGTCCACCTGCGCACGGTCTTCCAACGGGAACGCGGCACCGGGGAGACGTCCGCGCGCGTGGACATCGAGGAACTGGAACAGACGGTGCTGACCTACTTCGATCCCGAGGACCACAACCTCGCCCGCACCCAGCAGGAAGTACGGGGTGCGGTGCACCGGTTGGCCGCCGAAGGGTTGCTCGTCGAGGAATCGGCGGGTCGATATCGGATCACTCCGCTGGTGGAGGTGGTGTTGAGCACGGAGAAGCTCACGGAACTGCACCAGTGGTTGCGCGAACGGAACGAGGCCACGGCGTGAGCATGATCGACACGCTGTTCGGGTTGATCCCGGCGGCATCACGGGGCCAGCAGTGGGTGGCTCGCGACCTGCAACTGGTGAACTGGGGCGGCTACGACGGGTACCACCGTGTGCGGTTCGCGCCCGGGGCCACACTGCTCAGCGGCGGGTCCGGGTCGGGCAAGTCGACGCTCATGGACTCCTACATCGCGCTGCTCATGCCGCACACGACGCCGTTCAACGGCGCGTCCAACGGCGGCGTGGTGGGCAGGCCGCGTGGCAAGGACCAGCGCAACATCCTGTCGTACGCGCGCGGCAAGCTCGACGAGTCCCGGGCCGACGGCGAGACGAAAGTGCGGGTGTTGCGGGGCGACGGCCGGGACACCTGGTCGGCCATCGCGATGACCTGGGTCGACCACACCGGCGCGGAGTTCACCGCGCTCCGCGCCTGGTACGTGCCGTCGGCCGCACGCACACTCGACGACGTCGTGGCGGTGCGCGCCACGTGCGACCAGCACTACTCACTGCGGGAACTGGAGGGCCCGGCCGCGAAGCGGTTCGCCCGCTCCGAGGTCGAGGCGACCGGGGTGACGTGTTTCGACACCGACCGGGACTTCACCGCGCGCCTGCACACCACACTCGGCATCGGCGCCGCAGGCGACGGACACAAGGCGGTCGCCCTGCTGGGACGCATCCAGGCCGGACAGCAGATCACCACCGTCGACGCCCTCTACAAGACGATGGTCCTCGAAGAACCGTCCACAGTGGCCACTGCAGACGCGGTGGTGCAGCAGTTCGACGAGCTGTCCGGCACCCGCGAGCGGATGATCGTCGCACGGCAGCAGGTCAAGGCGCTGACCCCGATCCGCGAGCACCGGCGAGCCATCGACGACGCGGCGGAGCGGTTGCGATTGATCGACGCGATCGGTTCGTTCGCGGCGGAGTCCTCGCCCGCGGCGTTGTGGTGTCACGAACGGCGACTCGACCTGCTCCGCGCCGCCGAACGGGAGCTCGCGCAACGGCACCGGCGCGCGAAGGACGAGCTGGCGGAAACCCAGGCTCTGGCCAAGGCCACCGAGGCACAATGCGACGGGGCAGCCGACACATTGCGCGCCTCCGGCGGTGACCGCTTGGAGACCGCGTTGCGCGAGTTGCGTGGCGTCGAACAACGGCTTGTCGACGTCGAACGCGCCCGCAGGCAGGTGGATCGGGCCCTCGACGCCATCGGCACCACAGTGGCCACCGGCGACGACTTCGCCGCGCTCGTCGAGACCGCCCACCGGACCCTGGCCGACACCGAGGCCCGGCGGACCGCCCAGACCCGGTTCGCCGACGCCATGGCGGAGAAGAAGCAGGCCGAGGCGGAACTGACCGAGCTGCGCGCCGAACGCAAGGCCGTCACGGCGCGACGGGGCAACATCCCCAGCGAGCTGCACGCCGCCCGCGCGGCGCTGGCCGAGGCTGCCGGGCTCACACCCGACGACCTGCCGTTCGTGGGCGAGCTGATCGAGGTGAGCACCGAGTACGAGCCGTGGCGCGAGGCGTTCAACCTGGCACTCGGTGGGTTCGCCACGCGCATGCTCATCGACGTCGGGCGGCTCAACGCGTTCCGCGAGGCCATCAACAAGGTCAAGACGGCTCGCCGCGTGCACTTCCAGGGCGTGCGGACGGGACTGCGCGACGAGGTGGCGCTCAACCCGAAGACGTTGCCCGGCAGGCTGGACTACCGGCCGTCGCCGTTCACCGCGTGGCTCAAGAGCGAACTCGCCAGTCGGTTCGACTTCGTGTGTGTCGACACGCCCCGCCTGCTCGCGCAGTATCCCAAGGCGCTCACGATCTCCGGACAGACGTCGGAACGTGGCCGGGGCGCGCATGGCGGTCACGGCCGCGCCAACGTGCTCGGCTTCACCAACACGCGGCTGCTCGCCGACCTCGACCATCGGATCGACGTCGCGCGCCGCCGCCTCGACGACGCCAATGAGGAACTGTCCCGGGCGGAGGACGAGCTCAACTCGTTCGAGGCCCGGCGGGCGGCCTACCAGACCGTGACCGAGTACTCGTGGGACCAGGTGGATGTCGCCTCGGTGCAGGCGGAACGTCAGCGGTGGACCGCCGTCGTCGACGAGGTTCGTGCGGGCAACCCGAGGATCGACCAGTTGCAGCGCCAGGTCGACGAGCTGAAGCAGCAGGTCCGGGAGCTGACCGAGCGCGTCGGCGAGCAGAAGAAGACCGTGGAGACGCTCGGCGCGCAGTGGGAGTCGACCGTGGACGAGGTGGACCGCGCCCAGACGGCACTCGACGCGGCGTCCCAGACGGGCACGGAGGTCCTCCCGGATCACCAGGAGTACCTGGAGGAGCTGTTCGCCGGAGCGTCCGACGAGGCGACGACGTTGGCGCAGTTCGACGCGGCGGTGCAACGCGCCACCGACCGGCTCGACCTCGACCGGCGCTCGGCGACCGAGACGATCGCCCGGTCGAGGAAGGCGCTGGAGGACATCTTCTCGACGTTCCTCGAACGGTGGCCGAACCCGAACCTCGGGACCGACCCGGACGCCTCGTACCGGGACTTCGACCGCGTGCTCACCGACCTGGAGACCAGTGGCCTGCACGAGTTGGAGGCCGAGTGGCGGGACAGCCTGCTGAAGCTGTCGGGCAACGACCTCACCGGGCTGGACAGCGAACTCGCCGCGGCGGTCCGCGAGATCCGTGACCGGATCGACCCGGTCAACCGCATCCTCGCCGACCTGCCGTTCGCCGACGACAACCACCGGCTGCGCATCGACCCACAGGAGAGCCACTCCGCGGTCCGCGCGCGGTTCCGCAAGGAACTGCGCGACGTCCGTGCCCTCATCGACAAGGCGGAGACGGACGCCGACCGGGAACGTGCGTACCACCGCATGGCCAAGGTGATCGACCGCATCCGCCGCACGGCCCCGGACTTCGCCGACCTCGTCGACGTCCGCAACCACGTCCGGATCAGTGCCGAGAAGCGCGACCTCGACGGCAACCACGTCGCCGTGTACGACCACATCGGGGAGAAGTCCGGCGGCGAGTCGCAGGAACTCGTGGCGTTCATCGTCGGCGCCGCCTTGCGGTACCAACTGGGTGACGCGGGAGCCGAGCGTCCCCGTTACGCGCCGGTCTTCCTCGACGAAGCGCTGATCAAGGCGGACGCCCGACTCACCGGCCGCGCCATCGGCGCGTGGCGTGGGCTCGGCTTCCAACTCATCATCGGTGCGCCGAACGACAAGCACAGCGCGATCGAGCCCCACGTCGACGCGGAGTATCTGATCCTGAAGAACTCCGAAGGCCGCTCGTGGGCGAAGCCGCTGGTCGGGGTGCCGGACGCATGAGCGCACTGCTTACCCCGGAAGCGGCGGGCATGGTGCTCCGCAGCCGAATCGGTCGGCGTTGGGCGGAGGCCGTGTGCGCGAGCATGGGTGTCGGCGATTCCGTCACCTTCTCCGTGCCGCTGCGGCCCGGCGTGTCGACGGGAAAGGCCGTGGAACGGCTGGGGTACGGCGTCTGGCACGAGTGGCACAGCCGTTGGCGGGCGGTCGCCGACCGCCTCCCTCACGGCGTCCGGTTGGTTCGCCGCGCGGTCACCGTACGCGGCGTCGCCGGTGAGTTCCCCGCCGAACTCGAGGCGGACCTCGACGGTGCCGTCGCGCTGCTTCGTCGAGTCCACGTTGAACCGCCTACTGTAGACGTCGAACGGGCACGCGAACTCGCGTCCGCGCTACGCTCCGTCGACGCGGTTCTCACTCCGGCCAACCTCCGCGCCGTCCACCGACTCCGGCCGAACGACGTAGAAGTACTGCTTCGGGTGGTGGCCTGGCTGCGGCAGCACCCGGACGTCAGCACGTGGACACTGCGACAGCTCCCAATCCCGGGAATGCACACCAAGTGGCTCGACTCCCACGGTTCGCTCGTGCGTGAGGTCTCCGGCCGGGATGTGCGCGCGGAGGTACGTCCCCGGCTCGCGGTCGTGCACCTGACCTACGTCGATCCCGAGTACACGGCGTCGGGCCGTCGCCGACACGACGCCTGGACCGCTGGCGACCTGCACGATGTCGCCTACCCACCCCGTACCGTCCTCGTCGTGGAGAACCGCGACTGCCGACTCTGGTTCCCGCCGGTCCCCGACACGATCGTGGTCGAGGGTGCAGGCAAGGCCGCGACCTCGCTGCTCGGGAACGTGCCGTGGTTGCGAGCCGCCGACCATGTCGTCTACTGGGGCGACATCGACGCCGACGGTTACGCGATCCTCGACCGGTTCCGCGCAGCCCTGGCCGACCCCACGGTCGCTCCCCCGACGTCGGTCACCTCGATCCTCATGGACGACACCGACCTCCACCGCTACGCCGAACACGGTGTCAACCACGACAAGGCCGGTCGCCCCCTCACGGCGTCGTCGGAAATCCTGCCGAACCTGACCGAAGCCGAACGTCTCGCCTACGACACCGTCGCCACCGCGGGCCCGACGCCGTTCCGACGCATCGAGCAGGAAGCCATCCCGCTGGATCACGCGGCGACCCGGCTGCGCGAGGTCATCGACGACCGCCACTGAGCGAACGGGCGCGGTGATCTCACATCGCAGCAGGTGTTCGCTCGGCTCCCCGAGCCGTCGCCCGGACGTCGGGTCGAGGCGTGGGTCGTCCGAGTCGGGCGACGTCGTGCCCGGAGAAATCGGATGAGCGCGGCGGGACGCGAGCGTAACGTCGTTGCGCATGACAGGTGGTGGATATCCGGAGGACGACCCGGCGGACGGCTTGTTCCCTGAGAGTGTCGCCGCAGGTTACGACGATCCCGGCGGGATGAACGCACCCGAGGTGGTGACTCCTGCCGTCGACCTCCTCGAGGAGCTGGCCGACGGACCCGTGCTGGAGTTCGCCGTCGGGACCGGACGTATCGCGGCGCCATTGGCTGCTCGCGGTGTGCCCGTGAGTGGCATCGAGCTCAGCCGGGCCATGGCCGCACGCATCGCGGACAAGCCGGGTGGTGACACGATCGCGGTCACGATCGGCGACATGACCACGACTCGGGTGTCGGGCACGTTCTCCCTGGTGTACCTGGTGTACAACACGATCAGCAATGTGACCACACAGGACGGTCAGGTCGACGTCTTCCGGAACGCGGCCGCACATCTGCGCCCTGGCGGATACTTCGTCGTCGAAGTGGGTGTGCCCGAGCTGCGGCGCCTCCCACCCGGGCAGGACACGGTCCCCTTCGCGGTCTCACCCGACACCGACAAGGGCGGCTACGTGGGGTTCGACCAGTACGACGTCGCCACGCAGCAGTTCAGCTCGAACCACGTCACCGTGTCACGGGATGGGACGGGGGTGTTCCGGCGTTTCCCCTTCCGATACGTGTGGCCGTCGGAGCTGGACCTCATGGCGCGTATCGCCGGGATGACGCTGAAGCACCGCTGGGCCGACTGGGACCGCTCGGAGTTCACGGCCGAGAGCACCAAGCACGTCTCGGTCTGGCAGAAGACCGCCTGACCTTCCAAGTACCGCATCGACGTGGCGGCGCGTGCCCGTCACGTCGGTGCGGATGATCGCCGATTCGCGGCGAGCCCTGTTGTCCGCGCTCGATCGCGCCCTGAGGCGGACCGGATCTCACATCAGAACGTCGAAGCGACCCGAAACTGTCGGTGGCAACAACTAGTCTCCTGTGGAGCGTCGCCGGAGAGCGCGGCGAGTGATGCAAGACAAGGGAGTCGGTTCGTTGTCCGAGTGGGAAAGGTCCAGTACGGCGCGGGTGTTACCACCCGCTCAGCCTCGCAAGCTCGCGAAGGTACCGTTCGTCGAGCTGCACGACGGGCGGATCCAAGGTGTCGTGTCCAGCGGGTCGGACCTGGGGCGTGTGTACGTCTCCTACGTGGAGGCGGGAAGTCTGGCGTACTCCTGCCGGACCAACAACAACCGACCGTGCGGCGGGGCGCTCGGCACCTACTGCAAGCACATCCTGACCATGCTCAAGGAAGCGGTGCTGCAGTACGGCAGCGAGCGAGTCGGCCAGTACCTCGGGCTCGACCCCGCCGAGGAGGTCACCGAAACGGCGTTCGTTCGAGCACTGAATTCCGGTGACTGTCTGGCGCTGGCCGAAAACGCGGTGTCGGCCTCAGTGTTCAGCCGGTTCCTGCGCCAGTTGGCCTATCTGGAGCTGCCTGTCACCACGACGCCCTCCCCGGAGCTGCACTGGTTCCCGCCCACCAGGGCGGTGGCGTGATGCGTGCCGACGTGCTCACCGACGAGGTGGCCGGGCTCGACGACGCGATCGCGGTGCTCGACGCCTGTGATCGCACGCTCGTGGACGGGCTGCTGCATCCCCACCCCGCGCAGGTCGCGGCGTTGACCGAACTGGCGAACGGAGTCGCCGGCACACCGCTGGCCGACCGGGTCGCCGAGGCCGTGGAGAAGATGTCGACAGGCGGCGCGGGCGAGGACCACTTCGTCGTGCTCGCCGCTGCGCGCACCGCGCTGCTCGGCTCGGTCCACGACGCGCTGCTGGCCCAGCTCGACGAGGCCACGGGACGGACGCGACCGCAGGATTTTCCGGTGGCTTCGGGAGCGGAGCACGAGCCGAACCTCCTCGCCGCGGCCCGCTCCTGGCTATCGGACCTGGCTCGCGCGGGTTGGCAGGGACTCGACCACGAGTTGGTGTCCGACGTGGAACACGTCGTGTCCTCAATGCTGCCCGACCCCGCTTTGCGCCGACTCGCCGTGCTGCTCGACGGTTTCGCCGCGGAACTCGCCGCGTGTTGTCCGGGCAGTCGCTTCGATCGCTTCCCCCTGCGCCGCTGGGCCGACCTGTGGTCGCGGGCGATGGTGTTGACCCTCTCCGGCGCCACCGACGTGCCCGCGGCGGAACCGGTCTCCGGGCGCGTGCTGCCTCTCGGCGTGGACGTGCACGAGCACACCACGGCTGTGCAGGCGCAGGTGCACGCCGTGTTCGAACCCGCGGACGGGGGCCCGCCGCGGCTCGTCCGAGCCAGTGCGTCGGCTCCGAAACCCGACACCGTCGTCGGCGCGGGTCTCTGGCAGCTTCTCCGGCCCCACTTGTCGCTGCTGGCGGCCGTCAGTGAAGGCCGGGCGATGGACGTCGAGGACATGCCGCTCACCGCCGAAGGCGATCTGCTCTGGAGCGACGAGCACGCCCGCCTCGGTGAGGTCGCCGAGGCGTTCACCACCGCGCGCGTGCTGCTGCCCACCGCGATCGGGTCGGCCACCGCACCTCTGAACCGGCACCCGGCGACCATCGCCGAGCCGGTCTTTCTGGAGCACTACACGGTCGACAACGACGACGACCAGGAGTCGCTGACGTTCACCGTCGCCGGAGCCCGGATCGCCGTGGACGCCGACCGCGCTCCGGTCGCCGGGCCGCTCACCGCCGAGGCGGTCGCCACGTCGAGCGCGTGTCTCGGGCTGCTTCGCTGGGACGACGGACGGTTCGTGCTGCAACCGCTCGCGGTGGAGACGAATCACGGGAAACGGAAGAAGCCGGTCGCCGTCCACGCGGGAGCATGGGCTGGAGGCACCACCGACAAGAACGGCCTCAAGGTCGAGAAAGCCGCCACCGCCGCCGAGAAGGCGTTGCGCGAACGCGCGGGGAGGTTGTTGCGCTCGTGACCTCCCACGAGAATCGCCGCCAGGTGCTGTACTGGCGGCTGTTGGCCCGGCTCTTCGATCCCGAGGAACGCGTGTCGCTGGAGTCGGCGAGCGTCGCGGTCGTCGAGGACGTCGACCTGCCGAGCGCGCTGCTGGACCCCACCGTGTCCGTCGACACCGTGGTGCAACGGCACCCCGAGCTGGCCGAGAAGTTCGACCGGCTCATGGTGCTGGACGCGGACGAGGAGCGCGACGGGGCCGCCGAGGTGTCCCGGGCCGCGCTGGTGTCGAAGCTGCTGCTGAACGTGTTCGCCGATCAGCCCGGCGCGGTGACGGCCGAGCGACTCGCCCGGTGGCAGGCCGACGTCGGGTGGCTCGAACGCGCGCTGGGGTGCGCGCCGGGCAGCCTGCGTGGTCGTCGAGCAGGGCAGCGGCCCGACTCGGGCGCAGCAGGTGTGGACCTCGACGCCCTGGGTTCGGAGCTGGCGGACTTCGAAGCGGAGCTGGTCGACCGGATGCAGTTGCGCGAGGTCCTCGCCGACTCCACGCTCGCCGCGCGACTGACCCCGAGCATGTCGTTGATCGAGCAGTTGCTCCGGGACAAGAGCAATCTCTCCGGTGTCGCACTGGCCAACGCCAAGGCACTGATCCGGCGCTTCGTCGACGAGGTCGCCGAGGTGCTGCGCACGGAGGTGGAGAAAGCCTCGGTGGGCACGGTGGACCGTTCCGTTCCGCCGAAGCGCGTGTTCCGCAACCTCGACGTCGACCGCACCATCTGGAAGAACCTCGTCAACTGGAACCCCGACGAGCAACGCCTGTACGTCGACCGGCTCTACTACCATCGGACGGCGCGGCTACGGACGCCACAGCGGTTGATCGCGGTCGTGGACCAGTCGGGGTCCATGGTCGACTCGATGGTCAACTGCGCGATCCTCGCCTCGATCTTCGCCGGACTGCCGAAGGTCGACGTGCACCTCATCGCCTACGACACGAAGGCACTCGACCTGACACCGTGGGTGCAGGACCCCTTCGAGACGCTGCTGCGAACCCAACTCGGCGGCGGAACCGACGGCATGGTGGCGATGGAGTTGCTCCGCCCGAAGATCGCCGAACCACGCAACACGGTCGTCGTGTGGATCTCGGACTTCTACGAGATGCAGGTCGACACCCTCTTCGACGCCATGACGTCGATCCACCGGTCCGGCGCGAAGTTCATTCCGGTCGGCTCCGTGAGCAGCGGGAGCCGTGGCGCCGTCAATCCGTGGTTCCGGCAACGCTTCAAGGACCTCGGCATCCCGGTGATCTCCGGTCACATCACCAAGCTCGTCCACGAACTCAAGGCGTTCCTCACCGCCTGACACAGAAAGGCTTTCCTCATGTCCGACCTGTTGCGCGCTCCCGCCGAGATCAAGTACGCGGAGGAACTCGACTGGCTGGAGTCGATCGACGACAACCCCAAGCCGTTCGCCTGGCGGCTGTCACCGAAGATGGTCCGCCTGTTCATCCTGGGCCCCGACCGGGCGGACGGCGTGGACAGGCAGATCCCGCAGAAGTGGTTCGGCGATCGCAGCATCGTCGAGCGGGCCATCGTCACCCTGGCCTCCGACCGTGGTCTCCTGCTGATCGGTGACCCCGGGACCGGGAAGAGCTGGCTCGCCGAGCTGCTCTCCGCCGCGATCTCCCGCAACTCCACACTCGTGGTGCAGGGCACGGCGGGCACCACCGAGGACCAGATCAAGTACTCCTGGAACGTCTCGATGGTCATCGCGAAGGGACAGTCGCGGGAGTCGATGATCCCGTCGCCGATCATGACGGCGATGGAGCAGGGCTCGATCGGCCGGTTCGAGGAGCTGACGCGCGCCACGAGCGACGTGCAGGACGCGCTGATCTCGATCCTGTCGGAGAAGTACGTCTCCGTGCCCGAGCTGGACCACGACAACATCGTCTTCGCCAAGCCCGGCTTCTCCGTCATCGCGACCGCCAACAGCCGAGACCGCGGGGTGAACGACCTGTCGTCGGCGTTGAAGCGGCGGTTCAACTTCGTGCGCATCCCGGTGGTGTCGAACAAGAAGAGCGAGACGGAGATCATCCGGTTCCGCACCGAGGAGCTGCTGCGGCGCCACCAGATCGAGCTGGACGTGCCGCCGACGCTGCTCGACGTGCTGCTGCGAAGCTTCGCCGACCTGCGGGCCTCGGCGGCAGCGGCGAGCAGCGACGACGAGAAGCTGGAGTCCTCACTGTCCACAGCGGAGCAGATCGGGGTGCTGGAGGACGCCATCCTGCACAGCAACTTCTTCGGCGACCGCGCCCTGACCGCCCGGACCCTCGCCTCCTCGCTGGTCGGCTCGCTCGCCCGGCGCGAACCCGAGGACCTCGCCATCCTCAACAAGTACCTGCACGGCGTCGTCGAGCCGCGCAGCAAGGACGAGGGCGGGGAATGGCCGGAGTTCCTGGAAGGCGGCCGCGACACGATCGCCACCCTGTCATGAGCACGTTCGACGCGCTGCGCGCGCAACTACGAGACGCCGCCGTCACGTTCGCGGACGGGCCGGACGCCTTGGACGAGATCCTGCTGGGCATGGTCGACGATGTCGACCGCGCGATGCGGGAACGGCTGGAGATCTTCCCGGTCTGTCACCACTCCCCGGCCTCGGCCCTCGCAATGGCACGACGGCTGCGTGAGAAGCAGCCGAGGGTGATCTACCTGGAGCTGTGCGAGGACATGGCGCCGCTGCTGACAGAACTGCGCAACTGCCGGCTTCCGGTGGCGGTGCAGGCGTTCGCGAGCGAGGTCGACGGCTTCCCACCCGACTGGGCACCGCTGTCGGTGGTGGCTCCGATCACCGAGGCGTCGGCCGAGTACCAGGCCATCGCCTACGCGCTGGACACTCCCGGCGTCGAGCTGGTTCTGGTCGACCGGTCGGCCGACCATGTCTTCCAGTGGGAGGAGCTCAGGCTCCAGCGCTCGGACGACCAGTCGGGTGAGCGGCAGGAGGAGGCCGCGTTGCACGGCGACGCGGTCGGCGTCGAGCTCGGCGACCTGCGGCCTCGCTTCGTCGAGTTGGAGGAGCACCTGCTCCGTCACGGGAAGGTGCGGCACTGGTCGGAGTGGTGGCACCAGTACGTCGAGGGGCCGCTCGGCGACAGCGACCACGACACGTACCGGCAGGTGATGTTCCTCATCGGCAGCTTGTTCCGGCGGCTGGCTCCGGGCGACCCCCTTCGGGTCCGGATCGACGAGGACCGGGAGCGGTACATGTGGACGCGGATTCGCGAACACCTCGCCGCCGGTGAGACCGCCCCGGAGGACTGCCTGTACGTGTGCGGGGCGTTCCACGCCGCCAGCCAGGTCGCGGAGTTCGGGCTCGACGGCACCGACACGTTCGAGATCAGCCCCCGCAGCGGCAGCACGTGGCAGTACGGACTGATTCCCTCCAGCCATGCGGCGATCGAGGCGCAGTTCGGACTGGCTCCCGGATCGGTGTCCATCGCCGCGACGGAATGGGAGAAGAACCTCAAACGCACACGGACCACGGCCTTCCAACTCACTGGTCAGGTCGGCGGAAAGCGTCGGAGGAAGCCTCCGGCACTCCCCGATCCCGCGCCACCGACGACACCGGCGGACCAACTGACTGGGTTCCTGCAACGCCCGCCCGTGCTCGACACGCTCGACGAGGCCGAGCTGTTGAGCTGGTCGGTGAACGTCGTGCACGCCGCCCGCCGCAACGGCTACCTCGCCTCGACCGCCGACGCCATCGCCGTGTTCGAGACGTCGATCATGCTCGCGGGCATGCGGGACCGAGCCAAACCCACCCCGTACGACTTCCAGGACGCGGCTATCACCTGCATCGAGAAGGACGTCGTGCCGGGACGTCGGGACGTGCGCCGCATCGTGGAGACCATGCTGGGCGGCGACCGGATCGGCCAGGTCGGGTACGACGCGCTACCACCCCTCGCCCGGGACGTGCACGACCGCCTCGCCCCGCTGAACCTCGCACTGCAACGACGCGGCGTGCAGCGGGCGCTGCTCGACATCGCGTCGAACCCGGAGTTGGAGACGTGCTCGGATCTGCTGTGGATGCTGCGGTACCTACTCCCGCAGGGTGCGGCACGGCCGATCATGGGACAACGACAGCTCGGGGAACGTCCGATCCAGGAGTCCTGGGACCTCGCGTTGGGCACCCACCAGCGCGCGCTCATCGAACTGGGCTACGAGGGCGTCAGCGTCGAACAGGTGCTGGAGCAGCGGCTGCGACGCAGCGCGTACGACTCGCGGGCGACGGCGGCGTCCGTGCTCGCGACCGTCGAGGACGCACTGCTGTACCTGCGCAGCGGCCGCCTCGCCGCCGAGCTGGGCACCCGGGCGTTGGAGGTGCTGGCGGCCGAACGCAGTGCCGACGGCGCTCCGGAGGTGCTGCGGCGAACGCGACGGCTGCTGGCCTTCTACCGGACCAGCGAACCGACACTGCCGTCGTGGATCGAGCAGTTCGTCAAGGTCGGCTACGCGCACTACTGCACCCTGCTGCCCACGGCGTTCACCGACGAGCACACGAGCGTGCGGCAGGTGGCGGCGATGCTGGGCTTCCTGTTCGACATGGAGAGCCTGGCACTGTCGTTGGGCTGCGACCGGACGCAGCTTGAGCTGGCCGTGTCACAGTCGCACCCGGAGGACCCGGCCGCAGTCGCGTTGTCGTGGGCCGCCAAGGTGCAGCTGGGGCAGCTCAGCCGGGCCGAGCTGCGCGCGCGATGCGACAAACTGCTGGGCAACCCGCTGGTGCTGCCCGCGTATCCGCAATACCTCAGCGGTTTCGTGCAGGCACTGGAGCCCGTGCCCAGCCTGGTCAGGTTCGTGGTGGAGGCCGTCTCCCACGCTTTCGCCCGGCTCCCCGACCACGTGCTGCTGCCGTGGCTGCCGACGCTGATCACCACGGTGAAGGCAGGGGGCGCCGAGCTGGCTCCGCTGCTGACCCGTGAGGCGGACCGCATCTTCCCGGGTCGGCTCGCGGACCTCGACGCGTGGGTGCCTCCGTGGTCGGACGACGCGCCCGCGCCCGCCCCAGCTCCCGCACGTCGTCGCCAGGGGGTGGCGCTGCTGTCGCGTCATCCGGCGACCTGCGACGCGCTCGCCGGTCTCCTCGGCTGTGACGGCACGTGGGACGACGGTGACGCAGCCGGGCTCGACCTCCTCGATCGGCATCCAGCCACGGCAACGGCTCTGACGGAGTTGTTGAGCCGCTGACGTTTCGCGGCGACCGCCGAAACGACCACCGGCGGTCGCCGCACCACGACCGAATACTTGCCGCCCAGTCGTCCGGCGTGGAACGACCGTTCTTAGCATTCGGTGCACAAGTTCTTGATATCGGTTCGGAAATCCCCTTCACGGTCGGATGTCCCGCTTATCGTGCGAATGACAGCGCAATCCTGCGCGACCCGAAGGGACGAATTCCGTGAGAAAACGTCGTGTCGTCGCCGCACTCACCGGAGCGGTGACCCTGATGACCTCGCTGGCCGTGGCGACGAGTCCCGCCGCTGCCGCCGTGGAAGCGACACCACCGTCACTGTCGGACTTCACTCTCGTTCGCACCAACACGAATCTGCAGTCGATCGTCGACGATCTCGACGCCGAACTGCCGAAACTCGGTGTCCAGAACATTCTGAAGCAAGCCAATCGTGACGACGCACCGAAAGGCTCCGACTGCACGTCGCCGGCGCTCGACACCATGACCCGGTCGGTGAAACGTAAATTCTGCTTCAACGCCGGAGATCGGGACACCGAGAAATGGATGCCGCAGGGGGTGACCACGGTCGCCGACGCCCAGGACGACCAGTACTGGGGCGAAAAGCAGGCCATTCTGGTGAGCTGGTACAGCAAGGAGTCGAACCCGGCCAAGGGGGTTCGGGTGTCGTTCCTCGACCCCGACACCGGGAACTATCAGCACGTGCTGCTCGTGTACCCGTACGTCAACTCGTACGGCAACGCGTCGTACGAAGCCGTGACCACACCGCAGGCGGGTGACGGCACGAGCGTGCACGCCGGAGGCATCGTCTGGTACGGCAACTACCTCTACGTCGTCGACACCAAACGCGGCATCCGGGTGTTCGACATGCGCTACATCTTCGACATCAAGTCGGCGTCCAACGGTGACGTCACCGACTCCGCACAGGTCGGCAGGCAGAGCGGCACCTACTACAGCTACGGCTACCGCTACGTGATGCCGCAGGTGGCCGGGTGGTCGAACCCGGACGGCGTGGCCAGTTTCCCGTCGGGCCACAAGTGCAAGACCTCCGGCCCGCAGAAGTTCTCGTACGTGGCGCTCGACCGCAGCACGGAGCCGGACACGTTGATCACGGGTGAGTACTGCGCGAAGCAGGACGACCCGGACACCTACGGTCGCGTGGCGCGGTGGCCGCTCGACGGCAGCACCGGGATGCCGAAGACGAGCGGCGGCGTCTGGCAGGCCACTCACGCCTATCGACTCCCCCAGCCGCGCGTGCAGGGGGCGGTGGCCACGTCCGGTCGCTGGTACCTGCACAGCACGGGTAACGGCGCGACCGGCCCGGGATATCTGCGTGCGGCCGAGGCCGGTTCCGGGTCGACGGGTGTCCTGAACTCGGTCACCAACAACCTGGAGGTCGCCATCGGCGTCGAGGATCTGTCCTACTGGCCCGGCAAGGACGAGCTCTGGACCGTCACCGAACACCCCGGTAAGCGCATCGTCTACGCGACCGGCCGTCCCTGACGCTTGTCGCCCGCCAAGCGAGGGCGGCACCGGGCACGTGATCGTTGACCGTCCGCAGTGATTCTGCTGTGGACAGTGAGTACACCTGGACGACACCGGCCGTGGTGGGTCGTGAGGAGATCATGAGCCCACCACGGCCGGTGTTGCCGCTGGAGAACCGCACCTGCTGGTATGGCCGGGTTGCCCGACGCGGGCAGAGCACCATGCTCCGCGACACACGTGACGTGGGCACCGCCCGAACCCGCCCGCTGACAGTCACTTCTCCGGCTCGCGGGTGTGGACGTGCATGTCACCGTTGGTGACCGCGAACAGTGTGCCCTGGTCGTGCACCGAGTTCCGCTGCTCGGACGGTTGCGCGCCGTCGTCCGAGGGCCGGGTCTCGACGACGTTGCCGTGTCCCGCGACGACCGGTCCCGTGGCATCACCGCCGATACTGACGGAGTACCGATCGCCCTCCTGTGCCGACATGGTCGCCCACCTCTCTCCCCACATCCGTGCCGGACTCACGCGTGTCACTGGACCCTCGTCAACGTGAACGTCCCGCAGGTGTAGCAGTCGAGTTCCTCGCCCTCCAGCCCCGTCTGACCGTCCGGCATCGTCTGCACGAGCTGAGCGGTCCGACCGTCCGCGTCCACTGTGATCGTCACGGATACGACGCCGATGATCTGGCAGTCGTCGGCGTCGATATCGATCAACGGTGCTTCTCCCGTGGCCTGGGTGTCGTCACCGTAGAGTTCGACCTCCCCGTACCCGCACATCGATGGCGTGGTGTACACGCCGGGAGTCGACTCCACGATGACCGTCCGCCCTCCGTACGGGTCCTCCCAGATGCCCGCGATTCCGGTCGCGGAAGGCTCCGCCTCGCCGCTGTCGTCCTGACTCACGACGACAGCCACCACGACCGCGCCGATGACGGCGAGCCCGATGAGCAACGCGCTGAACAGGACGGTTGCGTTCGTCATCAGCCCCACGAGCCCGCCCGCCTTCACGGCCCCTGTCACCCCGGCCGTGACCGACTCCGTCGAGGTCACCGCTGCGGCCGGGTGGGCGCCGACGGTCGACGCGCCGCTGCTCTGCACCGTCGCGCCCGTGACCTCGCCGGGCTCACCGGGCCACTCGGTGCTCTCCGCGCCGACGTGGTCGGGCCGGGGAACGCCGTCCCCCACGCCACCGTCGCCCAGGGCGCTGTCCCCGACGGCACCGTGGGCCACGGCACCGTCGCCCGGTTCCGGCCGCACGACCCAGTCGTGGTCGAGCTCGGCCATGTGCCGACCGACGTCGTACGAGCCTGGGTCGGCCTGTGACTCCGGACCG
Organism: Saccharomonospora sp. NB11; assembly: GCF_015910535.1. Taxonomy (GTDB): domain Bacteria; phylum Actinomycetota; class Actinomycetes; order Mycobacteriales; family Pseudonocardiaceae; genus Saccharomonospora. The sequence goes on from NZ_JACBJG010000004.1 coordinate 213,559, forward strand.
CTCGGTGGGGGCGGTGAGGGTGGCAGCACCTGCTGGGCCTCGGACGCGGCGAGTGAACGGCCTTCCTCGCCGAGGTGGTTCCACAGCACGATCGCCTCGGCCAGTAGAGCGGCCGCAGCGACCCGGCGGCCGACCACCAGGCAACGAATGCCTTCCTCGTGGGTGAAGAACGCTTCCGCGGTCCGGTCACCGGCACGGCGCGCCGCAGTCCAGCCCCGAGCGAGGATCCGCCCCCAGGCCCCGAACCGTAAGGACTCCGCCAGTTTCGGCGACACCGCCCGCCCGAGCGCGACGGCGAGGTCCGGGCGCCCCGCCTCCGTGGCGTGTGCCGCCACGAGCTCCAGCACGCGAGCATGGTCGGCGATCCGGGCGGACGTGGTGTTCGGATCGCGCGCCCAGTCGACGAAGTACCGGCAGATCCGCTCGACGGGAACGTCCGTGTGATGCCGCATCGCGGACGCCACGTCCGGGGTGCACCGATAGCCGTGGTCGGTCGACTGCACCAGTCCCAGCTCGCCGAGCCGCTCGCAGAGCGCCACCGGGTCCTCCACCTCGGCGAGAGCACCGACGTGCTCGGCGGCGAGTCCGCAGTCCTCGAACAGCGCGAGCAGCGCCACCACGTGCGCCGCCGTCGCGTCGAGCTGCTCGATCAGCCGAGGCACCAGCTCCTCCACGAGCCCCGGGGCGGGAAGCTCCGGGTGGTGCCCGGACTTCGCCAGTGCCGCCGCGCGCAGCAGCAACAACGGATTGCCCTCCGCCGCGCGCCACAGCTCCCGTGCTGTCGATGTCTCACCACCGGTCAACGGCCGGTTCAACGTGCGCGCCAGGAGTTGGACGGCCGCGAACTCGCTCAGCCCGGGCACGTGATGGACGGCGCCCTCACCGAGCAGTGAGTCGGCTCGCCCGGCAAGCACGAACGTGGCGTCCGGGACGACGTCCGCGAGCTGCCGGAACTGCTCGACCGTCAGCTCCGCGTCGTCGAGGTACACCGTGATGCGCAGGCCCGTGAGCAGTCGGCGCAGCTCCAGCCACGACGGCGCGTACCCGTGGGTGTCGTAGCAGGCCTCGAAGATCTCCTGCGCGAGGTCGAGAACCGGGCGGTGGGCAGCGGTCAGGAACACCACGCCGTCCAGTCCGCCACCGACGGTGCAGGCCACGTGGCGCAGCAGCGTGCTCTTCCCGATCCCGGCGGGCCCGCACAGCTGCACCGGACCACCGGCCGCGATCGCGCCGGCCACGTCCGCCCCGAGCTCGTCACGCCCGAGCGGCTCGGGTGCTCGTCGCGGCAACACCGAGATCGACTCGCGCCGCACCGGCACCGGCCGCTCGTGCTCCGCACGGACCGTGACCGTCGACCCGTGTCGGGCATCGATGACGAGGTTGTGGTGTCCCGCGACCACCGTTCCGCGGGCGTCGTGGCCGATGTCGACGTGATAGCTCGCCGCACCAGCCTCCTGCTCCGGTGCCGCGTCGTCGTTGTCACGGCTCATCGTCGTCCCTCGATCCGCCGTCGTTCCCCTGGTCGGAGCACGCTAACAACGTTGCGGCCGCCAGAACCCGCCGAACGATGGTTTCGCCCCGATTGGCCCCCTGCCGTGGAACAGCTCAGAAGGCCGCGTCGCGCAACGCGGCAAGGTCGGTCACCGTGACGCTGCGATATCCGGTCGCGATGACGCCGCTCTCACGCAGCCGCCGCAGCGACTTGTGGACGGTGGACTCGGCGGCGTCGCAGAGACTCGCCAACTCCGGTTGCGTGAGAGGCAGCGGAATCACCGCTCCGCGACCGTTCCGTTCGCCGTAGGACAGCGCGACCTGCCACAGCACCCGCGCCACGCGGGTATCGACGCCGCATCCGGTGAGGCTGATCCGACGCTCGTTGGCCATGCGGAGTTTGCCCACCACGGCGCGGTTGACCGCGTGGGCCAGATCCGGGTCGTCGCGCAAGCACCCCAGGAACTCCGCACACGAGAAGAGCTGCGCGGTCACCGGCCCACACGTCACCACCGTCGCCGATCGCGGCCGCGAGTCGAGGGCGGCGAGTTCCCCGATGAGGTCCCCGCCGAGGCGAATGGCCAGAAGCGTGTCGCGCCCGTTGCCGGTCGCCCCGAGCACCTTGACCACACCGTCGAGCAGAAACAAGGCGAACGTCGAGTCCTCGCCCTCTCGGATCAGCACTTTGCCCGCCGGATACCGCACGCGCGTTCCCGCCGCCAGCAACGCGTGCCGCTTCGCCTGGGATAGACCGCCCAGCAGACTCGTCGGTGGCCAGGTGCGGTCGTTCTTCGCGGGTCCCCGGGTGTTCGCCTGCGCCACCACCCGCTCACCTCCTCGACGGGAATTCACTCCGACAGCCGAGCTGTTCGTCGGACGATCGTGGCATGGTGGTGCGACACCCGGGAGTGTTGCCGCCTCCGAGGAGGTTCCGATGCCCGAGCTGGAGTACCGCACGCTGGTGGCGGTCGACATCGAGCGTTCCGCCGGGCGCGGCAACGTGCCGCTGCACCGGATTCGCGCGGTGCTGCGCGCCGCGGTGACGACGGCTCTCGACCGGGCGGGAATCGACTGGAACGCCTGTCTCGTCGAGGACTTCGGGGACGGGCTCCGGCTCGTCGCTCCCACCGGGACGCCGAAGCACCGGTTGCTGCATCCCTTCGTACACGAGCTCGCCGTGCACCTCGTTGCCCACAACCGCGACGCCGGACCGCGCACCACCGTGCGGGTCCGCATGGCCTTGCACGCCGGCGAGGTGGTCGTCGGGGCGACCGGGCCCGCGACCGGAGCACCGTTGGAGGTACTGGCGCGCATGCTCGACGCAGCCCCGCTCAAGGCGGCCCTGACCGACGCCCCGTCCTCGGTGTCCACCGCCCTGTTGCTGTCCCCGCACGTCTACGACGACACCGTGCGGCACGGCTATCCCGGGATCGACCCGAACAGTTTCCGCCGCATCGCGTTCACGACGAAGGAACACTCCGGCCAAGGATGGCTCCACCTCGCGCCCTCGGTCTCCTTCCTTCCCTCGCCCGAACCGCACCCGGAGCGCCCGTCGGCGCCGAGCGGATCGACGATGATCAACACAGTGTCCGGACACGGCGTCTCCTACGCCGTGCAGAACGGCGAGCAGCACATCCACCACCGGGACTGAGCGGCGTCACAGGAGCACCCGTTCAGCCGCTGGCCGAGGACCGTCTCGCCTGGGAATCTCGCTGAAGAGACCACGAGGGAGCCAGGTCGAACAGCGACTCCTCGGGAGGTTCGCGCATGCCGGAGGCCAGGACACCCCTGCTCGCGGTGAAGAGCCGGGAAGGCGAAGCGGAAGCATTGCTCCAGACCTCCGAGGCGACCCGAATTCGCGTCCTCGTGGAGCTGCTGCCACACCTGACGTCCAGCACCCGCGCCCTGCGCCCCCTCATCACGTTCTGCACGAGGGCCGCGCTGTCCGGCAATCCGGCATGGGTCGATGTGAGTCGCCTGCCCCGGACCACCGCGCTGGGTGCCTCTCCTCGGGCGGTGCTCGAACACTTCGACGACGAGATCGGCGGGTTTCTCGACGTGCTGCCCCTCGTCCCGGTGATTCCCTTGACTTCCAGCGACGAGGACCTTCGTGCGCTGCGCCTCTTCCTCGAACACCGGGAGCGCCCGGTGGTGATTCGCGCGCACCGCGTCGCGGACGCGTCGACCGAGGTGGCGCGGAGGCTCGAAGAGATCGCTCAGGCGCTGGCGCTCGACGTCAGCAGACTCCACCTCGTCCTCGACGAGGAATACGTGTCCGACGTGGATCCTCACCGCGTCGCCACCCTGATCAGCCTCGTCACCGGACTGGCCGAACGAGTGGACCACGCCTCCGTGACGGTGCTGGCGGGCTCGACACCGGCACACCGTGGCACCTATCGGACCCACAAGCGTCCGCGTTCCGAGCTGTCGCTGTGGAAGGCGCTGCGCGACGCGTGCGGTGAGCACGTGCAGTACGGCGACTACGGCGTGGTGCACCCGGCCTTTCCCGGCGAGACCAAGCGCGGACCCGCCCGCCCCAATCCCTATCTTCACTACACCGTGCCGGGCGAATCGTTGTTCATCGCCCGGCAGATTCCCGAGCGCACTCCGACCTCAGTCCCGCCGGGTGCGCTGCAGGAGTACTTCCTCGACGTCGCCGACGAGCTCGTCGACCACCCCGACTTCGCCGGCGCCGACTTCTCGTGGGGTGATCGACGCCTGTACCTCTGTCGCACGAAGCGGAACGTGCCCATGGCCAGCACGCCGAAATGGATCGCCGCGGCGACCTCCCATCACATCGCGCACCTCACCAAGAGCGGCGAGGTTCCCGCGCGGCTCTGACCGTCACCGCAGACCTGAGCGCCTAGCATCGAATCGCACGGGCTCGCGTCGAGAATGGCTCGGGTGTCGAGGGGGTTCGCCTCGGCGGCGGCCAGGGTCGCGCGAAAGGTGCTCGCCGTGGCGTGATGCGGCTGTTCCCGTTTCCGGAATGCCCCGAGGCAGTCGGGGTTCTCAGGACGTGGGCCGGTCGGCGCGCAGGGAGTCGAGGAGCTTCGCGGCGATGTCGCCGAATCGGTCGAGTTCCTCAGGCGTGAGGCGGTCGATGAACAGGCGTCGGACTTCCCGCGCGTGCCCCGGAACGGCGTCCTTGAGCGCGGTGAGCCCCTTCGGCGTGATCACCGCTTCCCTGCCACGGGAGCCGCATCGTTCTCGGGTGACCAGTCCGCGTGTGCTCATGCGGGTGAGTTGGTGGTGCAGGCGGCTTTTCTCCCACCCGGCCGCGCGGCCGAGCTCGAAGAGGCGCATTCGCCCGTTCGGTGCCTCGGACAGCAATGCCAGCACGGTGTAGTCGGCATTGGACAGACCGCTGTCGGCGAGAAGCTGCTGCTCGATGCGGGTCCGTAGTAGTTCCAGCATCTGGTAGGACGCCCGCCATGCGGCGAGTTCGCGCTCGGTCAGTTCCGACTGCTCCATAACAGCATCCTAACTTTGAGTTGATACATCAACTCAAAGGCGTAGATTCGAGGTGCCAACCTCAGTTCCGACGAAGCAGGGCAGGTGCCCGTGGACCTCGGGAAGCGCATCGTCGTCCGGGCGAGCCGACCCACCTCTCCCACCGCGAGGGGCGTCTCCGGCCTTCACGACACGTCCGAACCACTTCTTCTCGCGCCCACACCGCTTCCGCCTGCCCAACCCACCAGCGAAGGAGGCTCCCCATGCCCAACCGGCACGACGACAACTCCCCTCGAAACGAGGTCGCTTCGCGATACGGCCGTCGCGATTTCCTGAAAGCGTCAGCAGTGGCAGGCGTGGCGGGCGCGAGTCTGCTGACGTCGCCTCCCGCTCGGGCACACGACGGCCGGGAACAGGAACCACCACGTGACAGCGGAAAGCGGGGACGCCGCTACGTGATTCGAGGCGGGGCGGTGATGTCGATGGACCCGACGGTGGGCGACTTCGAGGTCGCCGACGTCGTGGTGGACGGCACGAAGATCGTCGAGGTTCGACCGCACGTCCACGCACCGGGAATCGACGTGATCGACGCCCGAGGACGCATCGTCATGCCGGGGTTCGTCGACACGCACCACCATCAGTTCGAAACCGCGCTGCGGTCGTTCCTCCCCAACGCCCTGCTGCGCGACGACGGGTCCGGTTCACCGAGCGCCGACCCGTCGTACGTGGAGTACGTGCTGGAACGGTTCGCGCCCGCGTATCGGCCGGAGGACGTGTATCTCAGCTCGCTGTTCGCCGGACTGGCCCAACTCGACACCGGTGTCACCACCGTGCACGACGTCTCGCAGATCCACCACTCGCCCGAGCACTCCGACGCCGCGATCCAGGCACTCGTCGACGCCGAACGGCGCGCCGCGTTCGGCTACTTCCAGGGCGACGGTCGCCCCGAGGAGCGCTATCCGCAGGACGCCTATCGCATCCGGAAGCAGTGGTTCGCCTCCGACGACCAGTTGGTCAGCATGATCATGGGCGGCGAGATCCAGGAGAACGAGGAGGTCTACACCCGCGCCTGGAAGATCGCCCGCGAGCTGGATCTGTCGATCGCCGCGCATGCCGTGTCGGGCGCGGTGCCTCGGCCGGTCATCGACGAGCTCGCCCGCGGCACCGGAGGGAGCACGGGCGATCTCGGTTTCGGTTCGGACGTGCTGCTGATCCACATGACCGGGATGTCCGACCTGGCCTGGCGGCGGGCCCGCGACGCGGGTGTGCGGGTGTCGGTGGCCTTCCCGATCGAGATGCACATGCGCCACGGCGTGCCGCCCATCCTCACGATGCAGAAGCTCGGCATGGAGCCCTCCCTCAGCTCCGACGTCGAGACCACCATGGCCGCCGACCCGTTCACGCTGATGCGGTCGGCGCTGACCATGCAGCGCATGCTGGTCAACCAGATGGTCCTCGAACAAGGCGACTTCACCCCGCCCAACGAATGGCCGACGCCCGCCGAGGGCACCCCGCCGCTGCTCACCGTCCGCGACGTCCTGCGCTACGCGACCGTCAACGGGGCCGCACACCTTCGCCTCGACCACAAGACCGGCTCCCTCACTCCCGGCAAGGAGGCCGACATCGTGCTCCTCGACGCCACCGCTCCCAACGTCGCCCCGCTCAACAACGTGCCGGGGGCCGTGGTCACCCTCATGGACCGCACCAACGTCGAGACCGTGATCGTCGCGGGCAAGATCCGCAAGTGGAAGGGGCGGCTGCTCGACGTCGACCTCGACCGCCTGCGGCACGACCTGGAGAACTCGCGCGACCACCTGTTCCGCGCGGTGGGAATTCGGCCGAATTTGTTCGCGTGACGGGATCCCCGACATCGTCGCGAAACAGGCCCTCGGGGATCGATGTTTCGCTACCGTGATCACACCATCCGAACTCGCCGACGGGGGACGACACATGGGGCTCTTCAGCGGACTGATGGGAAACGCGTCGAGCATCGACCCCCGTACGGCGACGCGGGAACTACGGCGCTTGCTGGCCGAGGGAGAACAGATCCGGGCCGCCTACCAGTTGATCCGGGACTACTTCGTCTTCACCGACCACCGCCTGATTCTCGTCGACAAGCAGGGCGTGACCGGCCGGAAGATCGAATACCACTCGATTCCGTACCGCAGCATCACTCACTTCGCCGTCGAGACCGCCGGGCACTTCGACCTCGACGCCGAGTTGAAGATCTGGCTCTCCGGGACGGAAGTACCGCTTGCGAAGCAGTTCAGCAAGGGAGTCGACGTCTACGAGGTCCAGGCCCTGTTGAGCACCTACGTGGCGCGCTGACCACGGCTCGGGACGTCACGGCAGGTAGAGGTCGCAGGGGCCGGCGTCGAGGACGTCGAGCCGCTCCCCGACGTGCTCGGCGAGCCACGCCTCGAACTCCTCCACCGCGTCCTCGGTGACGGCGACCGTGAACGTGACGTCCGAGCCGTAGTCCACTCCCCGCAGCCGGTACGGCGAGTTGCGCAGGTGGTTCTCCAGCCGTCCCGCCCGATCGTGGGGCAGGGCCAGGAGTAGTTCGCGGTGTCGGACACGGCGCAGCTCGCCCACCACGTCCAGGGTGGCGGAGAGCGCACCGGAATAGGCACGCACGAGACCTCCGGCTCCGAGCTTGACGCCACCGAACCAGCGCGACACCACCGCGACGACGTCGGTGAGGCCACGCCGGGTCAGCACTTCCAGCATCGGCACCCCCGCCGTTCCGGACGGTTCGCCGTCGTCGTTGCTGCGTGCCGTCAACGCGCCGGTCTCGGGGTCACCGATGCGCAGCGCGACGCAGTGATGGGTGGCGTCGGGTCCGGCCCGTCGCACCCGGGTGATCACGGCGTTGGCCTCGTCCACGCTCGTGACGCGGGCCACCGTGCACAGGAAGCGGGAACGCTGGATCTCGATCTCGTGCTCGCCGTCGCGGGCGATCACCCGCATCGCCACACCCTTCCCCGCACTCGCCCTGCCGACTGCCGATCCTACGTCGCCCGTCGGTGCCGCCGGCCCGGCGTCGGCCGGAGGTGCCGCGCGTCGCAGTGAGGACCAGTGACGCCCCCGGCAAGCGCGTCGCATGCCGGACGGCCACGGTCACGGCCGGCTCCACCACCGACTCCGAACCCGAAAGGTCCCCTCTGCCGGTTTCGTCCCGGACACCTCGCCCTAACGCCGCAGTGTCACACGCGTCGACCACGCATCGTGCACGACAAACCACCCGTTAGGAGTGGCCATGGGGCCCCATGTTCGTGATACACCTCAGGGCCTGATGCTCACGAGACGTGCACAGGCTCCGGGAAGGAGGCGGGACGGTTTCCCCGCGGATCTTCCACGGGCGCACGCCTCGAGCCACATCAGCCGACGACAACGCCCCGGCAGGCGCCGGCACGGCCCGGTCGCGCTGATCCCGGCACCGAATCCGTCGTCGGTCGATCGCACACACACGCGCAGGAGCACACATGGCAACGGTCGGACATCCACCGGTCGAGGCGGACGACAAACCGAGATGGACACCGGGCAAGATCGCACTCTGGGTCGCGATCTCCCTGCTCGGCGGTACCGCCTGGACCGTTCTCGCGGTGGCCCGGGACGAGCACGTGAACGCGATCTGGTTCGTGTTCGCCGCGCTCTGCTCGTACGCCATCGGGTACCGGTTCTACGCGAGGTTCATCCTCACGAAGGTCCTCAAGGCTGACGACAAGCGCGCCACCCCGGCGGAGCGGCTGGAGAACGGCGTCGACTACAACCGCACCGACCGCCGGGTGCTCTACGGGCACCACTTCGCGGCCATCGCAGGTGCGGGTCCGCTGGTCGGGCCGGTGCTCGCCGCTCAGATGGGATACCTGCCCGGCACGATCTGGATCATCGTCGGCGTCGTGTTCGCCGGAGCCGTGCAGGACATGGTGGTGCTGTTCTTCTCGATGCGCCGCAACGGCCGGTCGCTCGGGCAGATGGCCCGCGACGAGATCGGCCCGGTCGGGGGCGTCGCGGCGCTGCTCGCCGTCCTCTCGATCATGATCATTCTGCTGGCGGTGCTGGCGCTCGTGGTCGTGAACTCCCTCGCCGAGTCGCCGTGGGGTGTGTTCTCGATCGCGATGACGATCCCGATCGCGTTCCTGATGGGCTTCTACCTCCGATACCTGCGGCCGGGCCGCGTCACCGAGGTCAGCCTCATCGGTTGTGCACTGCTGCTGCTCGCGATCGTGGCGGGTGGTTGGGTCGCCGACTCCTCCTGGGCGTCGGTGTTCACGCTGGACAAGGTCACGCTGGTCTGGTGCTTGATCATCTACGGCTTCCTGGCGTCGGTGCTGCCCGTCTGGATGCTGTTGGCGCCTCGCGACTACCTGTCGACGTTCATGAAGGTGGGCACCATCGGCCTGCTCGCCGTGGGCGTGCTCGTCGCGATGCCCGCCACCACGATGCCCGCGTTCACCGACTTCGCGTTCAACAGCGACGGACCCGCGTTCGCGGGTTCGCTGTTCCCATTCGTGTTCATCACGATCGCGTGCGGTGCGCTGTCGGGTTTCCACGCCCTGGTCTCGTCGGGCACCACGCCGAAGATGGTGGCCAAGGAACGTCAGGTCAAGCTCATCGGCTACGGCGGCATGCTGACCGAGTCGTTCGTGGCGATCATGGCTTTGGTCGCGGCCTGCGTGATCGACCAGGGCCTGTACTTCGCGATGAACTCGGCGGCGGGCGCGACGGGCGGCACGGCCGAGGGCGCGGCACAGTTCGTCAACGGTCTGGGCCTGGCCGGGGTGTCCACCACGCCGGAAGCCCTCGACGCCGCCGCGGCGGCGGTCCAGGAGGAATCGCTGGTCTCCCGCACCGGTGGCGCACCGACCCTCGCCGTCGGCATCTCGGAGGTCCTCGGCGACGTCTTCGGTGGTGAGGGCGCGAAGGCGTTCTGGTACCACTTCGCGATCATGTTCGAGGCCCTGTTCATCCTCACCACGGTGGACGCGGGCACGCGCGTGGGCCGCTTCATGCTGCAGGACACCCTGGGCAACGTCGTCCCGAAGTTCAAGAACCCGTCGTGGCGGCCGGGCGCCATCCTGGCCAGCGCGGTGATCGTGGCCGCGTGGGGTTCGATCCTGCTGATGGGCGTCACCGACCCGCTCGGTGGCATCAACACGCTGTTCCCGCTGTTCGGCATCGCCAACCAGTTGCTCGCCGCCGTGGCGTTGGCGGTGTGCGTGACGATCCTCTGCAAGACCGGCCGGGTGAAGTACGCCTGGGTGCCGGGCATCCCGTTGGTGTGGGACGTCGTCGTGACCCTGACGGCGAGCTGGCAGAAGATCTTCAGCAGCGACCCCAACATCGGCTACTGGACGCAGCATCAGGCGTACAAGGACGCTCTGGCCGCGGGCGAGACGTCGATGGGGCCCGCGGAGAACGTCGAGCAGATGGAACAGGTCGTGCGCAACACGTTCATCCAGGGCAGCCTGTCGATCCTGTTCGCGCTGCTGATCATCGTGGTGCTCGTCGACGCACTCCGGAAGTCGATCAGCGCGATCCGGTCCGGGACTGTCAGGGACACCGAGCACCCGGCGGAGGAGTCGCACGTGTTCGCGCCCTCCGGGCTGTTCGCCACGCCCGAGGAGAAACGGCTCGCGGCCGAGTGGCGTGAATGGGAGGAACGGCAGGACCCGACCCAGGACTCGACCGAGGCCCGGGTATGACCGACCGCACGGGTGTGTCCCGCCCCGCTCTGGCGAGAGCCGGGGCGGGGCTCGCCCGCGGCTGGCGTGCCCTGCGCTGGTACGTCAAGGAGGTCGTGGGCGAGAACGACTACGAGCACTACGTGACCCATCTGCGTCGCCACCATCCCGACACGCAGCCGATGTCGAGGCGGGAGTTCGAACGGCGCAAGACGGACCGCATGGACGTCGATCCGGGGTCGCGCTGCTGCTGACCCGCGTTTAGGGCGCGGTCGGCAGGGAACGCGGCGTGCGGGACCGTTGGACCGCGAACGGTTCCGCACGCCCGCCGACCACGACTCGTGGACCGGCTTTCGTGGGGAGGGACGATGGAACTGACGACCGCCCAACCGCCCGGGACACCGACGTGGATCGACCTCGGCGTCCCCGACCTCGATCGCGCCACGGACTTCTACGGGGCCCTGTTCGGCTGGGAGTTCGACGTCGGCCCCGAGGAAACGGGCCGCTACACCCTCTGTCGTCTTCGGGGCAAGGCGGTCGCGGGGATGATGCCGGACCCGGAACCCGAGAACACCGACTGGAACCTCTACTTCGCCACCGACGACTGCGACGCGACCGTCGCGAAGGTCGATGGTGCTGGCGGCCGGGTGCTGTCCGGTCCTCTGGACGTCATGGACCAAGGCCGCATGGCTGTGATCGAGGATCCGACGGGGGCGAGCTTCTGCCTGTGGCAGGCGCGCCATCGCCTCGGCTGCGAGCTCGTGAACGAACCCGGCACGCTGCTTCGCAACGACCTCGTCACGCCGGACCCGGAACCCGCTCGCCGCTTCTACGCCACGCTGTTCGACTTCACCCTGGACGACAATCCAGACATGCCGGACATGCCGGATATGGACTTCACCTTCCTGCGCCGACCGGACGGCCACGAGATCGGCGGCATCCTCGGTGATTCCTCGGCCACGCGGTCCCGCTGGGGCACGTTGTTCCAGGTCTCCGACACCGACGAGGTCGCGCGACGGGCCGTCCAGGCTGGCGGGTCCGCGGAGGAGCCATTCGACATGGTCTACGGCAGGCTGGCGAGCATCACCGACCCGTTCGGCACCGAGTTCCAGGTGGGCTCGCCCTCCTGAGCCCGCGCCGCCGACGGCTCAGCGCCTGTCGGCTCGGCGCGTGACGGTTCAGCGCGTGACGCCGAGGTCGTCGAGCATCGACGCGACCTCGGCGCGCTGGTCGTCGTCGAGGCCGAGAATCGGCAGCGGCAGACAGGACCGCCGTGCCAGGCCGAAGTGTTCGGCGATCGCGGCAGTGACGCGCAGGCTGCCTCCAAGGCGCGCGAACGACTCCCACAGCGGGGCCAGCCGCCGCGACTCGGCGAGTGCCGCCGCCTCGTCACCACGCCGCGCGGCGCGCACGATGCGAAGGGCGAGTTCGGGCAGCGTCCCGGCGACGACCGAGTACCAGCCGTCGCATCCGGCGGCGAGACCGGTCGCCGCGACGGCGTCACCCGACACCCCGATGGTCACCCTCTCGGACACCACCTGCCGGATCGCCGCGACGTGGGCGCGCGCCTCCGCGAGATCGGTCGGCACACCCGGGATCTTGATCGACGCGACGCCGGGAAGCTCGGCCACCCGCGCGTAGAGGTCGAGGCCGAACGTGAAATGGGTGGTCCCCGGGTTGTCGTAGACGATCACGGGCACCGAGCTGTTCTCGGTGACCGTCCGGACGAGCGTGAACACGTCGTCGGTGAGCGGTTGGTAGGTCATCGGAGCGAGCAACAATCCGGCCGCCCCGGCCCGCTGGGCGTCCTCGGCGTGCGCGAGCACCTGCGACGTGCGCAACGCGCCGATGCCGACGAACACGGGCGTCGACCCCGCGTGCTCGACCGCCAGTCGCGCCACGGTGGCTCGTTCCCGACGGTCGAGATAGGCGTACGAGCCGGTGGATCCGAGCGCGGTGATCGAGTCGACCCCCGCCTCCGCCAGCCGTCGCACGAGCGTGGCGAAGGCGTGTTCGTCCACTCTGTCGTCGACGAGCGGAGTGAGCGGGAAGGCGCTGAGACCGGTGAACGTCGCGGCGTCGGGCACGGCGCGTGTGGTCACCGGGCGCGCGGACGATCGAAGAGCGTCACCAGCAGCCGATGGACCACCTCGTGGTCGCGCGGGTCGTGCAGGCGATAGTCGGCACCTTTGAGCGTGTACCACTCGTTGGCGCCGACGTAGCGGATCGCCAGGTTCAACGTCCCGTCCTCGGCGCACGAGGTGTGCAGTTCGAGGTCTCCGGTGATCACCCCGACCTCGTTGGTCATCACGCCGTCGGAGACGGCACTGAAGGTCGAGACCAGGTCCGGCACGGCGAACTCCCGTCGGCTGAGACCGAGCGCGCTCGACGGCGCACTCGGGATGTCGGCGACTGCACGATCGATTCCCAGCGTACTCGGCACGAACTCGCCGGGTACCGAGACGACCCCGTCGCGTTCACCCGCCCGCCGTGGCCCGGCCGGGCGACGGCGCCCACCGCATCGCCGCAGCGCGAAGCGGGTAGTCCCTTCCGGACGTACCGCGTGCGGCGCGCCCGGCATTCGGCGGAGTCGCCACCCGGGCCGCCGCGCACTGCGCAGAGGAGACGAACGTGCCCGGCGATTCCACTGCCGTGCCGACGCCTGCTTTGAAGAAGGCGATCGGCCCGCGGTTGCTGTTGTTCTTCATCATCGGCGACATCCTCGGGACGACGATCTACGCGCTCACCGGCGAGGTCGCGGGCAAGGTGGGCGGTGCGTTGTGGGTGCCGTTCCTCGTGGCGTTCGTCGTCGCGGTCCTGACCGCGTGCAGCTACCTGGAGCTGGTCGGCAAGTACCCGAAGGCCGGGGGCGCGCCCCTGTACGTGCACAAGGCGTTCGGCGTCCACATCCTGACCTTCCTCATCGCGTTCGCCGTGATGAGTTCCGGCATCACGTCGGCGTCGTCGGCGGCGCAGGCGTTCAGCGGCGACTACCTGGAGGAGATCGTCGGGGAGAACGTCGCAGGCTGGTCGTGGCTCGTGGCCATCGGCTTCCTGGTGCTGCTGTCGCTGGTGAACTTCCGAGGAGTCAGCGAGTCGGTGCGCGCCAACGTGGTCTTGACCTGCGTGGAGCTGAGCGGACTCGCCATCGTGATCCTGTTCGGCGGGTACGCCCTGCTCACCGGCACACACAGCGCCGAGGTCGATCCCGACCCGGGTCGGCTGGTGCAGTTCGACCCCGACACCACGCCGCTGTTGGCCGTCACCTCGGCCACCGCCCTCGCGTTCTTCGCGATGGTGGGCTTCGAGGACTCGGTGAACATGGCCGAGGAGACCAAGAATCCCACCAAGTCCTTCCCCAAGGCCCTGCTGCTCGGCATGGGCATCACCGTCACGATCTACCTGCTGGTCGCACTGATCACCTCGACGCTGGTGCCGACCGACACGCTCGCCGAGTCCGACGGTCCCCTGTTGCTGGTGGTCCAGGCCGCGGCGCCGTGGTTCCCACCGGTGGTGTTCTCCCTGGTTGCTCTGTTCGCCGTCACGAACACCGCGCTGATCAACATGATGATGGCCAGCCGACTCGTCTACGGCATGGCGCAGGAACACGTCATCCCGTCGCCGCTCGGAGTGATCCACCCCGCCCGTCGGACGCCCTGGGTCGCCATCCTGTTCACCAGCCTCATCGCGGTGATTCTCGTGAGTTCACTGGACATCGGCGATCTGGGCAGCACCACGTCGCTGCTGCTGTTGGCGGTGTTCACGGTCGTCAACGTCGCCGTGTTGGTGCTGCGTCGCGACACGGTGCCGCACGATCACTTCCGCGCCCCGACGTGGGTGCCGGTGCTGGGGGCGTTGAGTTGCGCGTTCTTCGCGAGCCCGCTGTCCGGTCGCCCGTCCACCGAGTACGTGGTCGCCGGCATCCTGCTGGGCATCGGCCTCCTGTTCTGGCTGCTCAACGCCGTCATCGAACGCCGAAGGTCGTCCGACCCGTCGAAACTCGGCAAGTAACCCCGGGCGTGTCCGCGCCTCCCGCACGCATGTCCGCACCTCCCGCACGCATGTCGGGATCTCCTGCACGCATGTCGCGGTCGCAGGGCGAGGACACGCCGGGGCCGTTCGAGAGAGCACCTGTTCTAGTCGACGGTGAAGCTCGCGTCGTCACCGTCGACCGGATCGTCCGGCTCGCTGAGGAACGCGTCGGCCGACTCGCTCCCGCCACTCAGTGAGTCACGGTCGACGTCCCGTGCCGCACGCTTCCCCATCGCCTGTTCGACGAGCTTGAGCAGCGCTTCTCGACGGTGGGTGAAGAAGCGCTCGAACGAGCCCTCGCGGAGCGCGGCCGTGTCGATCTGGTGAGCTGCCACGATGGCGTCGAGCTCCGCGGCCGAGATCTTGGCCTTCGCGTCGAGTTTTCGCATGTAGTCGGCGGGCGAAGCGCCGCCGAGCAACTGGTTCGTCTTCCGGGCGAGCGGCGTCTTGTTGACGATGCTCTCCCGCAACTCGGCGTCGATGCCGTTCTTCTGACACCAGGCCTTGGGGAAGATGTGATGGATGTCCACCACGAGGTTCAGGTAATGAGCGCGGTCGAACGGCTGGTTGTGAAGCCAGTCCTTCGTGTCGTTCGCCATGAGCAGCGCGTGAATGCCCTTGTACGCCGCCGCATTACGGGTCTTGAGAGAGTGCAGGCGAGACTCCACGAAGTTCGCATCCTCCACCGTCCGGGGAACGGTCGCGCCCTCGCCACCGCGCGCCCACTCGGGAACCTGATCGACGTCCCGAGCCATCCTGCTCTCGGTCGCCGAGCTGTACAGCTCGCCGAGCACACCGCACCAGTACCACTGTCGAATCTTCGCCCTCACACCGTGGATGTCGATGTCGTCGCCCATCAGCACCCGCAACGCGGCCAGCGCCACGAGCTGGGTGGGGTAGGGCACGTCACGACTGGTGTGGATGTGTTCGGTGTCGAGGAATCCCGCCACCCACACCATCGCGTCGCGCACCGGATCGGCCCAGATCAGATAGTCGTCGAGCCGTAGGTCGAGGATGTCTTCCTTGCGAGCGGTGGTCGCCTTCTCGCTGTGGTGGCTCGTCAGCAGCATGACGGCTTGGAGGAATTCCGTTTCGCTGATCCCGGCCAGGACCGGGTAGGACTCCACCACGGCCTTCGTCTTCTGCCAGTCGTCCTTCAACCGGAAGTCGGTGCCCGTTTTGCGATAGTAGTCGCCGTCTCCGGCGAACTTTGCGGTCAGTAGCTCGAAGACGGTGAGCTTCATACCTCCGGTGTTGACCTTCTCGAAGACCGTCGCGACAGCTTCCTTCGTCGTCTGCTTGTCCAGCTCGATCGACGGAATGGCGTACGACTGCATCGGAGTCAGCACGGTGTTGAGGAACGCCTTGGCCACCGAGAGATCGCCGTACTCGAACAACCATTCGGTTCCTTTCTCGTCGTAGACGAGATTGACGGGGAAGTACCCGTGTTCGAGTTGCTTGGCCCGAGTCGAGACGTCGAGGATGACGTCTCGGTCGAAGTTCTCACGAATCACGCCGTCGCCGGGCAGCGACTTCACCGCCTCGTCGAGGTTGCGCGGGTCCTCGACCGCCTTCTCGATATCGATGTAGAAGCGCCTTTTCACGAACTTCTTCCGGGCGTCGTAGGTGTTCACGACACCGTCACCCCAGAGCGCCTGGCTCAACGACGTGAGTCGCTGTTGTCCGTCGAGGACGAGAAGAGCTGGTTCCACCACACCTTGCTCGAGGTCGACACCCTCGATCGGCTTCGGCTTGAACCGCACTTGGTCGTTGCCGGTCTGAAGCATCATCACCACGCCCAGCGGATGCCCGTGAGCGATCGTGACCAGTAGCGAGCGGATCCGTTCCTCGTCCCACACGTAACCGCGCTGGAAGTCAGGGATCTGGATCTCGCCCTTGGCGATCATGGGAAGAAGCTCTTTGAGCGGGTGCTGCGGGGTTTGAAAGCCCATCGGATTCCTCTTGGTCGTTCGGGCGCGACGCCATTCGCACACCTCCGTGCGGCTTCGAGCTGCGTGACGGCGGCACACACCAAGTTGTCAAGCTTCCACGGTGTCGTCAGCGATCATGATCTTCGCCCGTAGCATAGTGACTACTCAGCGTCAGAATGACCGAATCGCCTCAGACACCTCACTCTGCTCGCTCCGCGGCGGCGGTGATGTTGCGCGTCATGCCGCCGAAGACCAGCGCGTGGAACGGTGCGACCGCCTTCCAGTAGAGGTGGCCCGCGAGTCCTCTCGGCACGAACACGGCTCGCTGCCGGTAGTGGGCGCCGCCGTTCGAGGCCGGGTCGACCCGCAACTCCAGCCAGGCTTGCCCCGGGAGCCGCATCTCCGCTCGGAGCCGCAGGGAGCGCGGTGGGTCCAGGTGTTCCACCCGCCACCAGTCCAGCGCCTCGCCCACGCGGAGACGCCGGGGGTCACGGCGGCCGCGGCGGAGGCCGACTCCGCCGCTCAGGCGGTCGATCCAGCCTCGCACCGACCAGGCGAGCGGGAACGAGTACCACCCGGTCTCGCCGCCGATGGCCTCGACGACCTCCCACAGTGTCCTCGGATCAGCGGACGTACGCGCCTCGCGGACGTCGGTGTACACGGAGCCGCCGGACCACGTCGGGTCGGACGACAGCGGCTCCGACGGGTCGCCGGGCGTGGCGTCCGACCAACGGGTCGGCACGTCGGCGTCGCGGATGCGCCGCAGCGCGCGTTCGACGGCCCGGTCGTACGGGGTCAGCCCGCCCTCCGGGTCGGGAACGATCTCGGCGATCGACCGGTCCCGGCACACGACCTCGTGCACGAGTGACTCCACCAACGGCACGGCGAGCGCCCGAGGCACGGGCGTCACGAGGTTCACCCACTGCGCCGACAGCCACGGCGTCAGGACGGGCACCACAAGGATCACGCGCCGACGCAACCCGGCCACGGCGGCGTAGCGGCGGAGCATGTCGAGGTACGTCAGCACCTCGGGACCGCCGATGTCGAACGCGTCGTTGATCCGGCCGGGGGCGGTGGCCGCTCCGACGAGGTAGTGCAGGACGTCGCGGACCGCGATGGGTTGGATCCGGTTGTGCACCCAGCGCGGCGTGATCATCACGGGCAGGTTCTCGGTGAGGTAGCGCAGCATCTCGAAGCTCGCCGAGCCGGACCCGAGCACGACCGCGGCACGCAGTTCGACGGTGGGTACGCCGCTTTCGCGCAGGATGCGCCCGACCTCCGCACGAGAAGCGAGGTGCGCCGACAGTGGTCGGCCGTCCCGGCGCGGGAGGATTCCACCGAGATACACGATGCGCGACACGCCCGCCGCGAGCGCGGCGTCGGCGACGAGGTGGGCCGCAGCCCGGTCGAGGTCGGCGAACGTGCGGTGGGTCAGGGAGTGCACCAGGTAGTAGACGACATCCTGGCCCCGCACCGCGTCGGCGACGGTGGCGGCGTCGGTGACGTCGGCACGGACGACCTCCACGCGGTCGCGCCAGCCGAATCCGGAGAGTTTCGCGGGGTCGCGGGCCACCGCGCGCACCTGGTGTCCCGCGGCCAGCAGGGCGGGCACGAGTCGGCCTCCGATGTAGCCGGTGGCCCCGAACACCACGCAGCGCATCCCGGCTCCTTCCGTCGGTGTCACCCCGCCCGGTGCGCCGTGGCGAGCGGACGCAGTCGGCGCTCGCTGTCGCTGCCTCTGTCGGCCGTGTACAGCATGCGGCGGAGGTGGCCGCCGTCCTCGGTCAGCACGTCACAGTCGAGTGTGAGCGGTCCCCGCACCGGGTGCATGATCGTCTTCACGTACCGCCGCCGGCTCAGCGCAGCGACGCGACCGCCGCGCAGAATCGGGCCACCTCGTCCGGGGTGTTGTAGTAGTGGACCGAGGCACGCACCAGCTCGTCGAGGTCTCGGTCCCCCATGTCCCACGGCGTCGACGCCGCGCGCGACACGGTGACGTGGAACCCGCGCTCCCGCAGGCGCGGGACGACGTCGCGCGCGGACAGATCGAAGGTCCGGAAAGACACGATGCCCGAACGACGTGAGCCGAGGTCGGTGACCTCCACGCCGGGAAGCTCCGTCAGTTCTTCCCGCAGGTGCTCGGCGAGTCCGGTCACGTAGTCGTGGACCCACTGCGGCCCCACGTCGAGGTAGTACCGGGCCGCCGCACCGAGACCGAGCACCGCTGCGACGTTGCGCTCGAACAGTTCGAACCGTCGGGCGTCGTTCCGCAGGCGGACCCGACCGCCTTCGAGCCACGCCGAGTCGAGGTCCACGTGCGCGGGGACGAGGTCGTCCAGCGCGCGCCGGCGCACCGCGAGGAAGCCGGTACCCCGGGGCGCACGCAGGTACTTGCGGCCCGTCGCCGAGATCGCGTCCGCCCCGATGGCGTCGAGGTCGACGGGGATCTGCCCGATGCTTTGACATCCGTCGACGAGCAACAGGGCGGGATGGTCGGCGAGGACGGCACCGATGCGGTCGACCGGCTGCACCAGACCACCGTTGGTGGGGGCGTGCGTGATCGCCACCATCCGCACCCGGTCGTCGAGCATTGCCGACAACGCGTCGACGTCGACGTCACCGTCGACGGTGCTCGGCACGCGGTCCACCCGCACGCCGCGACTCTCCGCCATCGCGAGCATGGCGATCAGATTGCTGGAGTACTCGGGGGCCGCGGTGAGCACGCGGTCGCCCTCTCGCCACGACACGGCCGTGAACACCGACACCCACGACCGGGTCGCGCTGTCGGTGATCGCGATCTCCGCCGGGTCGGCCCCGACCAGTCGCGCGAGCGCGGCGTAGCCGTCGGCGAGCTCCTCCTCGACCTCCTCGGCGGCTCGGTAGCCCCCGACCTCTTCCTCCCTGCGCAGGTGCCGGACGACGCGTTCCACCACCGGCCGAGGCGGCAGGGCGGACCCCGCGTTGTCGAAGTGCACCACGTCCTCGCAGGCGGGAGTGTCGGCGCGCAACCGCGCGACCTTCTCGGTGTCGCGGACCAAGGACAGCTCCCCTCGTGACCGCACGGCATCACCGTGCGGGACGACATGACGATCACCCGTCACAGTACCCGCCCGGGTAACGACGACCTCCCCTTTTTGCGCGGCATTACCGCCCGCACCGAGACCGCACCATTCGCACACCCTCACCCAGGCCGAGCGCGCTTTCCCCGGCCTTTCCACCGACGATCACTCGAACCGGAATAAGCGCGCCCACGCTCACCGTTCCGGTCACCGGAATCACCCGAGTCAGCAGCGCGTGATCGAGCCGACCACCTCACGGCGACGGATCGCTTAGACGCGCCGACGCCGGACACGTGTCGCGATCGGCCCGAGCCGCACACGCATCCCGGTCGGCGGCGAGGTCCTTTGTGCCGTGTCCGTCGCGTTCCCCGGGCCCCCACTGGGACGCGGGGAACGCCGAAGTTGGCTCAGTGCCACCGAAAAGCCCTCGGCGTGTAGGTCGTTATACACTGAACCGGAGCCGCCGAACGGGCGTCGAGGACACGCCCTCCCCGACCTCGTGGCCGCGGTGAATACCCTTCGCTTCCTCACAACTGCGTCCCGCATTCTCGGCGCTATGTCCCGAACCGCACCCGGAACCGACCTGCGCGTTTCCAAATCGGCGTCGTAGCAAACGGCACCCGATCGGCCCCCAACGGCGTCAGGTACACTTCTCGATCAACAGACTTCAATTCATTCGCCGAGCAGGCGCGAAGCAGGAGGAACTGGTGGCGCAGCAGATTCTTGTCTCCCTCGTGGACGACCTCGACGGGTCCGAGGCCGACGAGACGGTGCAGTTCGCCCTCGACGGTGTCACCTACGAGATCGACCTGTCGGCGGAGAACGCGGAGGAGCTGCGGGACGCGCTCGCCCAGTACATCGAGCACGCCCGCAGGGCCGGTGGCCGGAAGCGGACGAGCTCCCGCCGTCGCGGCAACAGCCCCGCCGCACCGGCTCGGTCCTCCTCGGCCGAACGTGAGCAGAACCAGGCCATCCGCGCCTGGGCCCGCAAGAACGGGTACGAGATCTCCGACCGCGGCCGCATCCCGTCGGAAGTCGCGGACGCCTACCACAAGGCTCACTGAGCCGACGCGAATCCCGGCTTCCCGGCGTGGCCGGGATTCGCGGCCCCTTCCTCGCGCACGCGCACTCGGCCGCATACAGTGAGTTCGTGAGCACAGACTGCCTGTTCTGCCGGATCGTCGCGCGCTCCGTGCCCGCCACCGTGGTGCACGAAACGGACACCGTGCTGGCCTTCAGGGACATCGCCCCCCAGGCCGACACGCACGTCCTCGTGATCCCCAAGGAGCACTACGCCGACGCCGCCGCCATGGCCACGGCCGACCCGCAACTCGCCGGGGAGGTCCTCGCCGTCGCGGGCGAGGTCGCCAAGATGGACGGTGTGGACGCCACGGGGTACCGCCTGGTCTTCAACACGGGAGAGGACGGCGGCCAGACCGTCTTCCACGCCCACTGTCACGTGCTGGGTGGCCGCAACCTCACGTGGCCCCCGGGCTGAGGGCCGGTCGTGGGGAGGACACACAGATGATCGACATTGCCGACCGGCTGACCGCGACGCACCGTGAGGTGCGAGCCACCGACACCGACGAGTTCGGTCTGGTGCTGCGGCGCCGGTTCCCGGCCCCACCGGAGACCGTGTGGGGTGCGCTGACCGAGGTTGATCGTCTCACCCGCTGGTTCGGCCCCGTGACCGGCGATCTGCGTCCCGGCGGCACGGTCGAACTCGCCGGCCCCGGGACGGCCACGGTGCTCGACTGCGCGGCACCGCACCTGTTCGCCGTCACCTGGGGCAGCGACACCGTCGTGGTCACCGTGCGACTGGCGGCCGACGACCAGGGCGACACCGTCCTCGAACTGGTCCACACCGGGGTGGGACGCGACGGCGCAGTGCGCCACGGACCCGACTGGGACGTGGCCGTCGCCGCACTCGAACGCTTCCTCGCCGGGGACGTCGAACCCGACCCGGCGGCCTGGCGGGCGTCGACCGAGGTGCAGACCTTCGCGCAGCACTCGGCGAGCGCGTGGGTCAGGGCCAGCGAGGTCAGCGGGGTCGCGACGGCCGACCAACTCGTCGACGCGGTCCGGGACTGCCTGCGGCGGCTGGCTCCCGACCTCACCGGCCCCTCGGCCTGACCCTCAACTCGCCACCCAGCGAGCGGGATTCTCCACGAGTCTCCGAGTCACGGTGGCGGCGGCCGCCACCGCCACCGCGTCACCCGTCAGCCCGGACACCGACACCGGCGGCGGGTCACCGGGGAGACGACGACCGAGTTCGTCGGCCACCTGGTCGGCGAACTCGGTCCCCAACGCGGCGAGCTGACCGCACACCACGATCCGCATCGGGTCGTACAGCACCGACAGCCCGGCGAGGGTGTCACCGAGCGCGGCGGCCGCACGCCGCAACGCCGTCCTCGCCTCGGGCGCCTCCGACCGGGCCAGCGAACGCATTTGTCCGTCACCGCCGGGAAGCCGCGACGCCGCCCGCTCCCCGACCGCGCGCAGCACCGCGCGAGGCCCCGCCACCGTGTCCAGACACCCCCGCGCCCCGCACCGACACACCTCGCCCTGTCGCCGGTGCCGGACGTGTCCCAACGGACCGGACGGGCCGCTCTCCCATCGCTCCCCGTCCTCGACCACACCGACGCCCAGGGACAATTCGCCGCCGATCGCCAGCAGCGGGGTGGCGGCGTCCGCCGGACCGAACCACCACTCGGCCAGTGCCGCCAGGCGGGACGCGTCGTGGGCGGCCACGGGGATCGCACCTCCGCTCAACGACTCCAGCCGACGCGACAGCAGGTCCGCCAATGGCACCCG
This sequence comes from Saccharomonospora sp. NB11, assembly GCF_015910535.1. GTDB lineage: Bacteria > Actinomycetota > Actinomycetes > Mycobacteriales > Pseudonocardiaceae > Saccharomonospora. The sequence continues at coordinate 236,026 of NZ_JACBJG010000004.1, forward strand.
CTGCCAGCCGAGTTCCACCGACAGCACCCGCCCCGCCGCGTCGACACGCCCGGGCACTCCGACCGCCACACCGGCGACCACCGCGTCCTGGTCGACCGCCGAGGCCAGCAGCCGACGCAACACCGGCTCGGCGGCCTTCACCACCGACGCCGGATCACCGTGGGCGTCGTCGATCCGGCGCAGCGCTCGGTCGCGCACCCGGCCGGTCAGGTCCAGCACGCAGCCCGCGACGTGGTCCGCCTCGATCTGCAGGCCGACCCCGACCGGCCCGAACGCGTTCAGTGCGAGCTCGGTGGCCGGTCTGCCGGGTCCGGTGTGCCGCGCGGTGCCCAGTTCCCGCACCAACCCGGCGTCGAGCAACTCGCCCACGAGCTGGGTGACCGTGGTCTTCGTCAGCGCACTGCGCTGCGCCAGTTCGGCACGGGATGCCGCGCTGTGCCGTGCGATCAGCCGCGCGACGAGTGCCAGGTTGTGGGCGTGCTGACCGTCCTGACGTGCGGGAATGGCCCAGTCCACGACCTCTCCTGGGAGTAATTAGTCAGTCCATCGGACTATCTAACTATAGCCACGATCGGGTGAGGGGCGGTAGACAGTGCGCACCGCGAGCCTCAGGAGCTCGCCTGCGAGAGAGGAACAGCGCATGGCCGAGGTGTCGTTCGTCGAAGCGTCCCGACTCTTCCCGGGCAGCCCTCCCGTGCGCGCGGTGGACAAGCTCTCCCTCGACATCGCCGACGGCGAATTCCTCGTCCTGGTCGGCCCCTCGGGTTCCGGCAAGTCCACCGCCCTGCGGATGCTCGCGGGCCTGGAGGACGTGGACGAGGGTTCCATCACCATCGGTGGCAAGGACGTCACCGGCGTCTCCCCCAAGAACCGCGACATCGCGATGGTCTTCCAGTCGTACGCGCTCTACCCGCACATGACCGTCGCCGAGAACATGGGCTTCGCGCTCAAGATCAAGCGAGTGCCGAAGACCGAGATCGCCGCACGGGTCGCCGAGGCCGCTCGCCTGCTCGACCTCACCGACTACCTCGACCGCAAGCCCAAGGCGCTCTCCGGTGGTCAGCGTCAGCGCGTGGCGATGGGCCGGGCCATCGTGCGGGAGCCCGCCGTGTTCCTGATGGACGAGCCGCTGTCCAACCTGGACGCCAAGCTGCGGGTCGAGACGCGTGCCAACATCACAGCCCTGCAGAGCAGGCTGGGCACCACCACCGTCTACGTCACCCACGACCAGGTGGAGGCCATGACGATGGGGCACCGGGTGGCGGTGCTCAAGAACGGCGTCCTGCAGCAGTGCGACACCCCGAAGGCGCTGTACGACACCCCGACGAACGTGTTCGTCGCCGGGTTCATCGGCTCGCCCGCCATGAACCTCACGACCGTGCCGCTGACCGACGGTGGCGCCACGCTGGACGGGCTCACGATCCCCGTCGCCCGTGACGTCCTGGCGGGGAGCGCGGCGGACCTGCGGGAGGTGACCGTCGGCATCCGGCCGGAGGGCCTGCGCGCCGCCTCGGCGGACGAGCCCGCGCTGGAGCTGAAGGTCGAGCTGGTCGAGGTCCTCGGCTCCGACGCCTACGTGTACGGGCAGGTGGACGTCGGTGGGCGCAGCGAGCGGTTCATCGTGCGCACCGAGGCCGACCGGGCCCCGTCGTTCGGCGAGACCATGCGGGTGACGCTGCGGCACGCCGACGCCGCGCACACGTTCGACCCCGAGACGGGACAGCGCCTCACCGCCTGAGTTCCACACCCGGCACCGCATCCGGCGGGTGCGTCGCGCGTAGGTGACGTGCCAGCGGGTATGGACCCGCATGTGGTCCTCGCAGGATGCGGTGCTCGTGGTGACGGCGCGCATGATTCCCCGGCTGGTGCGCCACCCCGTGTGGCAGTCGGGCCGACCCGACGACGGTGCTGGGCAAGGGGTGCTGCTCGTCCCCGGCTTCGGCTTCGGTGACTGGAGTCTGCGGCCCCTGCGCGCCTGGTTGCGTCGCCGCGGCTACGACGCCCGCGGAACCGGCACCGGCCTGAACCTCGGCTGCACGACCACGCTGGTGCGGCGGATCGAGCACCGGCTGGACGAGTTGGCCCGTGTGACGGGACGCCGCGTGATCGTGGTCGGGCAGAGCCGGGGTGGCTGGCTCGCGCGGATCGCCGCGGTCCGCCGACCGGACCTGGTGCGGGCGCTGGTCATGCTCGCCGCGCCCGTGCTCGATCCCCTCGGGGTCCACACCCGTGGCGTGGAGTTCGCGCGGGCCCTGGCACGCGTGTCGGCCTGGGGAGTACCCGGCCTGCTCGACGCCGACTGCCTCGACGGGACCTGCCATCGGCGCAACCGGGCGCTGCTGCGCAAGCCATTGCCGCGCCGGGTCCCGGCCGTGTCGGTGTTCTCCCGCCGGGACGCGGTGGTGCCGTGGGCGCTGTGCCAGGACCCGTGCGCCGACTGCGTCGAGGTGACCAGCTCGCACACCAGCATGGGCCTCGATCCCGAGGTCTACGTCGTGCTCGACGGGCTGTTCGGCCGGTGGAGCGCCGACCCGAGGCCCACGCCGTACGCCGTCCGTTGATCGTGTCCGGCTCACTGCCCCGCTCGTAGGGACACGCTCTGTCCTCGCCGCAACAGTCGCACCTGTGTGTGCAGCCGCCGTTCCTCCACCTCGACGAGGAAGTTCGACACCGGTGAGGTGAACAGGCCGTAGTCGTCGTGGTGCACGGGCACCGCCTCGGCCGGTTCGAGCAGCTCCAGCAGGTCGGCGCCGAGGCGGTCGTCCATCGACAGTCGCAGACCGAGGACGCGCGCGCCGCCGAGGTGCACCACGGCGAGGTCGAGGACGGGGAACCGCTCGGCGACGGGGCGCAGCGCTGCGTGTGGCACCGTGTCGCCGCTGAGGTAGATCCGCAGCGGCTCGGACGCCGGTGTCGGCCGATACTCCAGCACGCTGCCCTGTACCGGCGGCAACACGAGATGGTCGAGCACGGTGCCCGAGTGCCGCGCCGGGACGGCGGTGACGGTGAGGGTCGCCTCGCCACTGCGCAGGACCTCGCTCTCCCACACCCGCAGCGGAGTGGCCGCCGTGAACCCGTGCCGTCCCAACCGGCGGGCGGCGTGGTGGGTGGTCAGGATCGGCACGTCCCGGGGCAGGTGCCGTCGCGCCGTGGTGTCGAAGTGGTCGCCGTGCAGGTGTGACAGCACCACGGCGTCGAGCCTCGGCAGATCGGACGGTTGCGCGGCGGGTTCCGTCCGACGCCAGGTGACAAGGCCGTGCCCGATGTGCACCCACTGCCCCCGGTGGAGGAAGTTCGGGTCGGTGAGCACGGTGAACGGTCCGAGTCGCAGCAGCGTGGTCGCCGTGCCGAGGACGGTCAGGGTGTCGGGCGCGGGCTCCAGCGGCATGCCTACTCCCGTGGCAGCGGACCGACGTCCGGGCGGCGCCCCGGCAGGCGCTGCGCGTGGAGCTGCCCGGGCCCTGGGCCCCACCGATTCGCGAGCGCGTCGGCCACCGCGCCGGTGGCGAAGGCGTAGACCGCCTTGTGCACGAGGTCCACGACGAGCTCGTCACGCGGCCACGTCCACGGGGGCGCGCCCACTCCCGTGGCGTTCTCGAACGTCTGGTCGTTGGTCAGGCGCACCGCGAAGAACAGCAGGGACGACCACGGGCCGCGCAGTCCGGCACCGGCCATGACCCCTCGGAGCGCGCCGAGCAGGCTCGCCTGGCTCACGTGCATGGCGAGATTGCGCCGCCGGGCTCGACGCCCCCGTACGTGGTCGAGGCCGAGCAGTCGTTCGAGGGTCCGGGCGGGCACGTAGGAGTCGGGGCGTCCCGTGATGCGCTGCTCCAGCTTCTCGGCGACCGTCATGGCGACGGCTCCGCCCGTGCCGGCCAGCACGCCCAGGGCCGCCGAACGCCCCCAGGCCATCCTCGTCGCTCGCACCGTCTCGCCTCACTCCGTCGCTGTGGCTCGTGGTCGACTCGGCGGGACACGGTGGTGTCGTCCTCCCGCCGGGTGGGCCGGTCCGCGCGTCCCGGACGGCGGACCGGCCCGGTGCCGCGGACGCCGGACCTTCGGCTCCCCCGTCCCGCGGCGCGACGGGGGAACGTCGCGGACCTCACGCGGAGGGCACGCAGCCAAACGTGTCCGGCGGCCCTCCCGGTTCCGTCGGCTCACGCCGCGCTCCGCGCGTCCGGGACCCGTGGCGCCGGTGCCGCGTCGGAGACGTCGAGGGCCGCGTAGCAGCTCGGGCACAACAGCCAGCCGTCGCGAACCCCGACGAGTGTCGCTTCGCAGTGTTCGCGACACCGCGCACAGGCGAACTCGACGGCACACGCCAGACTGTGCAGATCAGCGTCCGGGCGCACCGGATAGGAGGAGAGAATCTCCACGGTCGTGTCGTCGGGAAGCACGATCGCGTGAGCCGGTTCCCCCACGACGTGGGTTGGACCTGTGCCCACCGAGGAGATCTGCGGCGCGATGCTCATGGTGGCAGGCGTACCCCGGTCAGGGGGCGGCAAACGGCACCGCCGGAGTTGGTTCCACCTCGCTCGGCCGCCCACGAGGTGCCGTTCGGGCGGGCACTCGTCGGCCGGGTGTCGTCGGCCGCCACGGTGGCCGCTCGTTCGGGTGAGCGGTCTCAGCGCAGCTGCTCGACGAGCCGGTCGACGAAGACCCGTTGTGCGGCAACGAGTCTGCTCTTCGCCCGATCGGGGGTGAACCAGTCGACGCGGTCGAGTTCGGGGAATTCGCGGACCACTCCCGATCCCTTCGGCCACTCCAGCCTGAAGGTCCCCGGCACCACGGTGGCGAGATCGAGATCACCATGCAGGGCGAAGGCGGTCACGACCTTTCCACCCGACTGCCGCACCTCCCCCAGCGGCGTCAGCTCGCCGCGCGGCGGGGGCACGCCGAGTTCCTCGGTGAACTCCCGCCGCGCCGCTGCCTCGGGCGTTTCGTCCGGCTCGTACTCCCCTTTCGGGATCGTCCACGCCCCGGCGTCCCGGCGAGCCCAGAACGGTCCGCCCATGTGGCCGAGCAGGACCTGCGGCGTGTTCGAGACGAGGCGGTAGAGGAGGATGCCCGCGCTACGCCGCCCGCGTGGCGGGCTCACCGCTCGGCGGCGCCGTCGCGCGCGGCCTGGCGGTGGCGGAGACGTTCACGCTGCGGCACCACCGTGTACTTCGGATCGGCCGCCGACACTCGGCCCGCCCCGAAGACCCCCCACTTCGTCAGCGCGGACCCCGCGAGCAGGGCCGCACCGGAGAGGGCCCGCACGATCCGGCTGCGTCGGGCCGCGAACGCCCCGGCGGTCCCGGCCACCGCCAGCGCCTCGCCGACGCGGACGAGCGTGCCGGACCGGCCCTGGTGATAGGGCTCGGCGACCATGCCGAGTCTGCGCTCCAGCAACCGCGAGGCACCGAGCTCCAACGCGGTGCCGAACAGCGCGAAGTTCCGCGCGGGTGTCAGGTCCGTGGGTCGGCGAGCGGCGAGCACCCCGAGTCCTCCCGCCGCCACCGCGCCCGAGCCGACGAAGACGTACGGCAGTTCGCGGTGCGCGTCGTGCCACGCGGGCACGGCGGTGTCCGCCACGAGCGCCGCCGTGTAGGACGCCACTCCGGGACCCGTCACCGCCGCGGCGGCCGTGGCGGCCGCACCGATCCTCGGCAGCAGGCCCGTGACCTCCGAGGCCGCCGCGAGTCCCGCCATCGGCCCGTACACCGACAGCAACCAGGAGCCCATGCTCATCGGCGACGTGGGCTTGATGACCCGCAGCATGTTGACGAACCGCGACGGCCTGCCGAGGTCGTGCACGAGCGCCACCACCGAGGCACCGATCGCTCCCAGCGCGCCGATCTTCGTGACCCTGGCCAGGTGCGCCCGACCGGTGACCTGCGAGCCCGCCGCCAGCAGGGACGCCCCGCCCGCGAGCCCGCCCAGGAAGAGGTAGGCGGGCACGTCCGGGACCTTCCACACCGGACCGTTGAGCACCGGCTTGCCGTAGTACGAGGTGAACTCGGCTTCGGGGACCATGGCCTGTTCACCACGCCGTCTCCTGCGGCGTGGCCCGGGCACCCGTCCCGGCGCTCCCGTGACGGCCTCCCGTCCGGGACGCGCCGTCACGGCGTCGCGTCCGGCCCCGTCACCTCGTGCGTCGTCACGGCCGGTCATGTCACCGTCCTTTCCGTGCGCCGAGGAACGCCGCGGCCGCCCCGGCCGCCAAGGTCACCGCCGCCGACACGACGTGTCGCCACATCCGGGGCAGGTCCCGCGTGGTGACCACGGGGTCCGGTGGCAGTCCGTACACCTCGGGCTCGTCCAGCAGCAGGAAGAACGCCCCGTCGCCGCCCACGCCGTCGTTCGGGTCGGCACCGTAGAGCCGCGCGTCGGAGATCCCGGCGTCGTGGAGCTGCTCCACGCGGCGGGCCGCCCGCTCCCGCAGCTCGTCGAGGGGACCGAACTGGATCGAGTCGGTGGGACACGCCTTGGCGCACGCGGGTTCGAGACCGCTGCCCAGCCGGTCGTAGCAGAGCGTGCACTTCCACGCCCTGCCGTCGCCCTTGCGTTGTCCGATCACACCGAAGGGACACGCGGGAATGCAGTAGCCACACCCGTTGCAGACGTCCTGCTGCACCACCACCGTGCTGAACTCCGTACGGAACAACGCCCCGGTGGGGCACACGTCCAGACACGCCGCCTCGGTGCAGTGCTTGCAGACGTCGGAGGCCATGAGCCAGCGGAACTCCCCCTCGTCTCCGGGGGCGGTGGGGGTCATGCCCGCCTCGCTCGGCGGGGTGCCGGTGCCCTGTTCGGCGAGCGCGAGCACGTCGGTGTCGGCGTGGAGGTCGGTCTGTGCCACGCCGAGGGGTTTGCGTTGTTCGATGAACGCCACGTGGCGCCAGGTGTCGGCGCCGAGCCCGACGGTGTTGTCGTACGACATGCCCGTGAGCTCCTGGCCGTCGTCGGGCACGGCGTTCCACTCCTTGCAGGCCACCTCGCACGCCTTGCACCCGATGCACACCGTCGTGTCGGTGAAGAACCCCATGCGCGGCGGGTGGTCGACGTAGCCGGTGGAGTCGGCCGGCTCGGTCGTGGCACTGCTCATGTCACACCTCGGTCCCCGTCTCGTCGGTGATGCCCGCACGCCGGCGGTACTCCTCGACCAGTGCCACGCGCGCCGGTCCCCTCGGACGTCGCCCCGGCCGGATGTCGCAGGCCATCGCCTTCACCTCTTGGATGTGCACGTTGGAGTCCAGCGCCATGCCCGCCAGCTCGTTGGCCGCGTCACCGGTGGACAGGCCGTTGGGCCCCCAGTGGTACGGCAGACCGATCTGATGCAGGGTCCGCCCCTGGATGCGCAGTGGGCTCATGCGTTCGGTGACCAGCACCCGGGCCTCGATGGCGGCCCGGGCCGACACGATCGTCGCCCACCCCAGGTGTTCCAGCCCCCGTTCCGCCGCGAGCTGCGGGGAGATCTCGCAGAACATCTCCGGCTGCAGCTCCGACAGGTAGGGCTGCCACCGCGACATGCCGCCCGCCGTGTGGTGTTCGGTGAGCCGGTAGGTCGTGGCGACGTACGGGAACACCTCCGACCCGGGTTGCGACCCGCTGGGCTGGTAGCGGGCGTACTCGTGCTGCAGCACGTCACGCACCGGGTTGCGTTGCTGGCCGTACAGGAGGTTGTCGAACGGCGACTCCTGCGGCTCGTAGTGCGTGGGCAGCGGCCCGTCGGTGAGTCCGGCGGGCGCGTAGAGCCACGCCTTGCCGTCGGCCTGCATGACGAACGCGTCGACCCCCGACAGCGCGTCGGGCCCGGTCGCGTCCGGGTCCGGCACGAAGTCCGGCGGCTTTTCGGCGTCGAAGTCGGGCACGTCGTGACCGACCCATCGCTTCCGCTCGGCGTCCCACCACACGTAGGCCTTGCGTTCGCTCCACGGCCTGCCGTCGGGGGCGGCGGAGGCACGGTTGTAGAGGATGCGCCGGTTCAGCGGCCACGCCCACGCCCACTCGGCGGCCACCCAGTCCTGCTCCGACGACGGTTTGCGTCGCGCGGCCTGGTTCACGCCGTCGGCGTAGACGCCGCAGTAGATCCAGCAGCCGCACGCCGTCGAACCGTCGGAACGCAACTGCTGGTACCGCGACAACGGCCTGGCCTGCGCGTCGTAGCCGTTGATCTCGGCGAGCACGGCCTCCGCCTCGGGTTCGTCGTGCGGCCCCTTGGTCGGGTAGTCCCACGTCAGGTCGAGGATCGGCCGGTCCCGTTCCCGCGTCGAGCCCGCGAGCTTCTCGCGGATGATGCGGCCGAGGTGGAAGGCGAACCACAGGTCGCTGCGGGCGTCGCCCGCCGGTTCCACGGCCTGGTAGTGCCACTGCAGCAACCGCTGCGTGTTGGTGAAGCTGCCGTCCTTCTCGGTGTGCGTGGCCGCGGGCAGGAAGAAGACCTCCGTGGCGATGTCGGTGGTCTTCAGCTCCCCGCTCTCGATCTCGGGGCCGTCCTTCCACCAGGTGGCGCTCTCGATCATCGAGAAGTCGCGGACGACGAGCCAGTCCAGGTTGGCCATGCCCATGCGTTGTGCCTTGGCGTCGGCCGACCCGACGGCGGGGTTCTCGCCGAGCAGGAGGTAGCCCTTGCACGTGCCCTTCATCTGCTCGATCACCGTCTCGTAGGTGCCGTGGCTGCCGGTCAGGCGAGGCAGGTAGTCGAAGCAGAAGTCGTTGTCGGGCGTCGCGGCCGGTCCCCACCACGCCTTCAGCAGGCTCACCAGGTACGACCGGAGGTTGCCCCAGTAGCCCTTGTGCGCGCTCTCGGCCTCGACGAACGTGTCGAGGCTCAGATCGCTCTTCGCGTGCGGCATCGGGAGGTAGCCGGGCAGCAGGTTGAACAACGTGGGGATGTCGGTGGACCCCTGGATCGAGGCATGGCCCCGCAACGCGAGGATGCCGCCACCCGGCCGTCCGATGTTGCCCAGCAAGAGCTGCAGGATCGCCGCCGTGCGGATGTACTGCGCCCCGACGGTGTGCTGGGTCCAGCCGACCGCGTAGGCGAACGCGGTGGTGCGGTCGCGGCCGGAGTTGTCGACCAGTGCCTGGCACACCCTCAGGAAGGTCTCCCTCGGCACCCCGCAGATCTGCTCCACGACCTCCGGGGTGTAACGCGCGAAGTGCCGTTTGAGGATCTGGAAGACACAACGCGGGTGGGTCAGCGTCGGGTCGGTCTCGGGTTCGTTGCGGATCTCCGGACCGCCCGAGCCGTGTGCCTCCCCACGCGCTGCCTCCGACACGCCGCGATCGCGTTGCAACTGGTCCGGGTGCCCGGACGCGGGTCGCACGCGCGCGCCCTGGTACTGCCAGGACGACGGGTCGTAGAGGCGCTTCTCACGGTCGAATCCGGAGAACAGACCGTCGAGGTCCTCGGCGTCGACGAAGTCCTCGCTCACGATCGACGCGGCGTTGGTGTAGGCCAGCACGTAGTCGCGGAAGTAGCGCTCGTTCTCCAGGACGTAGCGGATGATGCCGCCCAGGAACGCGATGTCGCTGCCCGCGCGCAGCGGCACGTGCAGGTCGGCCATCGCGCTCGTGCGGGTGAAGCGCGGGTCGACGTGGATCACCGTGGCGCCGCGTGCCTTCGCCTCCATCACCCACTGGAAGCCCACCGGATGACACTCGGCCATGTTGGAGCCCTGGATGATGATGCAGTCGGCGTTGGCCAGGTCCTGCTGGAAGGTCGTCGCACCACCGCGACCGAAGGAGGTTCCCAAACTGGGAACCGTGGAGGAGTGTCAAATGCGCGCCTGGTTCTCGACCTGCACGGCGCCGAGGGCGGTGTAGAGCTTCTTGAGGAGGTAGTTCTCCTCGTTGTCCAGGGTCGCGCCGCCGAGGCTGGCGAAGCCGAGGGTGCGGTTGGTGGTCTTGCCGTCCACCTCGGACTGCCACCCGGCCTCGCGGGCCTCCAGGATCCGGTCGGCGATCATGTCCATCGCCGTGTCGAGGTCGAGGGTCTCCCAGTCGGTGCCGTACGGCCTGCGGTAGAGCACCTGGTACTGCCGTGTCGACCCGGTGGTGAGTTGGAGGCTCGCCGAGCCCTTCGGACACAACCTGCCGCGGCTCACCGGCGAGTCGGGGTCCCCCTCGATGTGCGTGACCTTGCCGTCCTTGACGAAGACGTTCTGCCCGCAGCCCACGGCGCAGTAGGGGCACACCGACTTCACGACCTTGTCGGCCCCGGCAGTGCGGGCGAGCAGCGACTCGCTGACCTTGCTCTTCGCCGCCGCGCCCCGGCCGGTGCGGTCGCCTTGGGTGAACTGGCGGTAGACGGGCCAGCTCGCCAGCCACTGTTTCCACTGCCCTCGCGTCATCGCGTTCCCCTCGCTTCGTCAGCCGGACCGCTCGCGTGATCGCGTGTCATCTCGATCGAACCACGCGATCACGCTCCACGCATCCGGGCGTCACGCGCAACGCGTTCGGCCAACCAGCGGAGAACGACGTCGTTCGCCTCCGGATTGTCCACGGGAGGCAGCGCCAGCGCCTGGCTCCCGGCGACGAGGTGGCGGTCGTGTCCCTCCTCGGGCGCCGGAGCGTCCCCGCCGTCGGCGGGCAGCCCGGTCGCGATCAGGTATGCGAGCCCGGGCCGGATGCCGAGCCTGCGGGCGGCGGCGCGGTAGTCGAGTCCCGCGTCGAGCAACGCCGTGACCTGCTGTGACGTCGGCACGATGCCCTCCGTCCCGTGCGTCGCACCTCCACGTGCCGTGCCGGAACGTCGGGTACCCGGCCGGGTCGGGGTCCACACGACAGCGGGGACGAACAGCGGGGACGAGCACGGCCCGGACGCAGGTCCTTAGGACCCTGGCGGCGACGGCTCCGCCCGGTCATGGTGGCCGCATGCGTTCGCTGGTGGTCTACGAGTCCCTGTTCGGCAACACGCGCTCGGTGGCCGAGGCGATCGCGACCGGACTGTCCGGTGAGGTCGACGTCGTGGAGGTCGGGCAGGCTCCGGACGAGGTGGGCGCGGGACTGCTCGTGCTCGGGGCTCCGACCCACGCGTTCGGGATGAGCAGGACGGCCACCCGCGAGGACGCCGCGCGCCGCGCGCAGGCCGCGAACGTCACGCTCGTGTCGCGGACCGACGGGATGCGGGAGTGGCTGGGGCGGGTGCGAATCGCCTCGCCCGTACTGCTGGCGGCGTTCGACACCAAGATCGCCCGGCCTCGGTTGCCGGGCTCGGCAGCCAAGGCAATGAGCAAGAAGCTACGGGGCGCGCCCGTCGAATGGATCGCGCCCGTCCGGCACTTCTACGTGGTGGACACGCTCGGCCCGCTCGTCGACGGTGAACTCGGCCGGGCCCGGGAGTGGGGCGCAAGGCTCGCCGACCGCGTTCCGGCGCGGTGACGATCGGGCCGTGTCATTCGGGGGACGCGGACTCCAGCGGCCCCGTGCTGGAGGCACCGACCGGAGCCTCCTTGCCCGGGTGCACCCACAGCACCACGTCGGCACCCTCCACCGCTCCGGCGGCTCCGATGGGTCGTTGAGCGGTCACGATGCCCGACATCGGCAGCTCTCCACCGTCGGGCGGCACCGGGTTCAGTCCGGCCCTGCGCACGATGTCACACGCATCGTCGGCGCCAAGACCGACGACGTCGGGCACCTCGGTGACCGGGCGAGGACCACGCATGAGGCCAGTGTAGGCGCTCGCGATCGGCGACGGCAGTCCTCGACCGCGAGCGCCTGCCGTCGTCAGCCGGCGCGTTCGATCTCCGCGCGCACCTCGTCCATGTCCACCTGCCGCACCTTGTCGATCAGCTCGTCGAACGCCGAGGCGGGCAGGGCCCCGGGCTCGGCGTAGAGCACGACCCCGTCACGCACGGCCATCAGGGTCGGGATCGAGGAGATGCCGAACGCCTGCGCCAGTTCGACCTGTGCCTCGGTGTCGACCTTGCCGAACGTGATGTCGGGGTGCTGCTCGGAGGCCTGCTCGAACACCGGCGCGAACGCCCGGCACGGCCCGCACCACGACGCCCAGAAGTCGACGAACACCGTTCCCGGTGCGCCGACGATGTCGTTGAAGTTCTCGCTGGTGAGTTCGACTGTCGCCACTGCTGTCTCCTGTCGTCGTGGGCGTCCATGGTCGGACACTGTCGTCAACAGCGCGGCACGGGCCACCATTCCGACCGGGCACACCCGCAGCGAGTAGAACATATGTTCGAGTCAAGCTACGCTGGCGCCATGGACCGCGCACTACAGGGCTCGCTGTTCGACTCGCTCGCCCCGGGCGACGAGCCGTCGCTGCGCCCGCTCGACGGCGTGCGACGGACCGAGCTCTCCCACGGCGCCTGGATCGACGTGATGCCCGGGTGGCTCTCGGGAGCAGACGTGCTCTTCGAACGCCTGGCGGAGCGCGTGCCGTGGCGGGCAGAACGCCGCGTCATGTACGACCACCAGGTCGACGTCCCCCGACTGCTGTGCTTCTACGGCGAGAACGACACCCTGCCCGAGCCTGTCTTGGAGGCGGCCCGCTCGGCGCTGACCGCCCGCTACGAGCGGGAACTCGGCGAGCCGTTCCGCACGGCGGGGCTGTGCTACTACCGCGACGGCCGCGACAGTGTCGCCTGGCACGGCGACCGCATCGGCCGGGGGCGCCGGGAGGACACCATGGTGGCCATCCTGTCGGTCGGCGCCGCGCGGGCGCTGCTGCTGCGGCCTCGCTTCGGCGGCGGGGGCACTCTGCGCTACCAGCTCGGGCACGGCGACCTGCTCGTGATGGGCGGGTCGTGTCAGCGCACGTGGGAGCACGCCGTGCCCAAGACCGGCAAACCGACCGGACCGCGTATCAGCATCCAGTTCCGGCCCCGCGGCGTTCGCTAGCCGTTTCACCAGAACCGCTGCCGGACACCCTGAACGGGACGAGTCGCTGTCCGCGGGAGGTGGCCGGTGGCCGAGAACGTCTTCGTGCTGGGCCTCGACGAGGGCAACGCCGAGCTGCTGCACCGGCTCCCCGACGCCCGGAACCACCGGTTCCACACCGTCCTCGACGTCGCGGACCTGCGGATCGGCTACACCGACTTCCTCGGCTGCCTGCAGCAAGCTCGGACGGTACTCGACGCCTTCGACGGTCCCGTCGACGCGGTCACCGGCTACTGGGACTTCCCGGTCACCTCGCTGGTCCCGGTGTTGTGCGAGCGCTACGGGCTGCCGAGCACCAGCCTGGAGTCGATCGTGAAGTGCGAGCACAAGTACTGGAGCAGGCTGGAGCAGGCGCAGGCCACCGACTCCTGTCCTCGATTCGGACTCGTCGACCTCACCGCCGCACCTGCGCGGCTGCCCGACGGCCTGGAGTTCCCGGTGTGGCTCAAGCCGGTGAAGTCGACGTCGTCCAAACTCGCCTACCTGGCCCGCGACGAGGCGGAACTCGCCGACGCGGTGGCCGCGATCCGCGACGGAGTCGATCGGGTCGGCGGGCCGTTCGACGCCGTGCTCCGGCGCGTCACCCTGCCGCCCGAGGTGGCCGACGTCGGCGCGCGGGCGTGTCTGGCGGAGGAAGCCGTCGGCGGCGCGCAGGTCACGGTCGAGGGTTACCGCCACCATCACCGACCGCACGTGTACGGGATCGTCGACTCGGTGTGTTACCCGGGAACGTCGTGTTTCCTGCGCTACCAGTACCCGTCCACCCTCCCCGAACGACTACAGCGTCGGGTCTCCGACATCGCCGAGGCCGTCGTGGTCCGGCTGGGCCTGCGGTCGACGACCTTCGACATCGAGTTCTTCGTCGACACCACCACCGACCGGGTGTGGCTGTTGGAGGTCAATCCCCGGCTGTCGCAGTCGCACGCCCGCCTGTTCGAGGCGGTGGACGGCGTGACGAACCTGCACTGCATGGTGAGCCTCGCGCTCGGCCGGGCCCCGGACATGCCGCATCGGAAGGGACGCACGGCCGTGGCGGCGAAGTGGTTCCTGCGCCGCTTCACCGACGGGATCGTGCGCCGGGTTCCGAGCCCGGAGGAGATCGAGGCCGTCGAACGCGAGGTCGGCGACGTCGTCGTCGACCTCACCACGGAGAAGGGCGCCCGGTTGTCCGAGCAGTACGCCCGCGACAGCTACAGCTACGAACTGGCCGACGTCCACGTGGCGGCCGGTGACCCGCAGGAGCTGACCGAGAAGTACGAACGCTGCGTCTCCGCGCTGCGCTTCGAGATCGACGACGTCTGACGGAGGCCGGTCGTGCGCACAGTCACCTCGTTCCCGTACGACGTCCGCAGGGACGACCATGTGTGGATTCCCCTGTCGGACGGCACCCGGCTCGCGGCGAGGATCTGGCGCCCGGTGTCCTCCGACACCGAGCCTGTGCCCGCGATCCTGGAGTTCATCCCCTACCGGCTGAACGACCTGACCTTCCAGCGCGACTCGATCCATCACCCGTACCTCGCGGGCCACGGGTACGCGGGCGTGCGCGTGGATCTGCGTGGCAGCGGCAACAGCGACGGTGTCCTCGCCGACGAGTACCTCGACCGGGAGCTGCGCGACGGCGAGGAGGTGTTGGCGTGGCTCGCCGAGCAACCGTGGTGCGACGGCACCACGGCGATGATGGGCATCTCGTGGGGCGGGTTCAACGCCCTGCAGATCGCGGCCCGCCGCCCGCCCAGCCTGCGGGCCATCGCCACGCTGTCCTCCACCGACGACCGCTACGCCGACGACGTGCACTACATGGGCGGGTGCCTGCTGTCGGACAACCTGTCGTGGGCGTCGACCATGTTCGCCTACAACTCCTGTCCACCGGACCCGGCCGTGGTGGGGCCGCGCTGGCGGGACATTTGGTGGGAGCGGCTGGAGCACTGCGAGCCGTGGCTGGTGGAGTGGCTGCGTCACCAGCGCCGCGACTCCTACTGGCGGCACGGCTCGGTGTGCGAGGACTACTCGGCCGTGAGATGCCCGGTGCTGGCCGTGAGCGGGTGGGCCGACGGGTACTCGAACTCCGTCTTCCGGCTGCTACAGCACCTCGACGTGCCTCGCCGGGGCCTGATCGGCCCGTGGTCGCACAAGTACCCCCACCTCGGTCGCCCCGGCCCGGCGATCGGGTTCCTCCAGGAGCTGGTCCGCTGGTGGGACCACTGGCTCAAGGGCGTCGACACCGGCGTGATGGACGAGCCGATGCTGTACATCTGGATGCAGGAGAGCGCGAAACCCGCGACCGCCTACGAGCGGCGGCCGGGCCGGTGGATCGGCGAGCCGTCGTGGCCGTCGCCGACCGTCGAGCCCACCGACTTCGTGCTCCGGCGCAACCGGCTCGGACCACCGCGCGATCCCGGCGACGAGGCGGGCGGCCGCGCCGAGGGCGGGGAGCCGCTCACCATCGAGTCGCCGCTGTCGGTGGGGCAGTTCGCGGGCAAGTGGTGTTCGTACAACGCTCCCCCCGACCTGCCGTACGACCAGCGGGAGGAGGACGGCGGATCGCTGGTGTTCGACACCGACGTGCTCACCGAGCGCCACGAGATCCTGGGTTCCCCGGTGGTGCACCTGGAGCTGAGCAGCGACCGACCGGACGCGATGGTGACGGTGCGGTTGTCCGACGTCTCACCGGACGGACGCGCCACGCGGGTGAGCTACGGCCTGCTGAACCTCACGCACCGCACCGGCCACGACCAGCCCGAGAAGCTCGAACCCGAGCGGCGTTACCGGGTCGACGTGCCCCTGAACGGCGTGGCCCAGGCGTTCCCGGCCGGGCACCGCATCCGCCTCGCGGTGTCCACGTCCTACTGGCCGCTGGCGTGGCCGCCGCCGGAGCCGGTGCGGTTGACGGTGTTCGCCGAGCGCAGTTCGGTGACGCTGCCGATGAGGCCGATCCGGGAGGGCGAGAAGGATCTCGCACCGTTCGGTGAACCCGAGGGAGCCGCTCCCACCCCGGCCCGGCGGCGGCAGCCCGGTGAGGGCCGCTGGACGGTCTCCCGCGACCTGGTGGGCTACCACTCGGCGCTCGACGTCGTGAAGGACCTCGGGGTGCTGCACTTCGACGACATCGACCTCGACGTGCGGCGTCGCGCGGACGAACGCTACGAGTGGGTGGCCGACGACTTCGAGTCGGTGCGGGGCAGTGTGGACTGGACGATGCGCTTCACCCGGGGCGAGTGGGATGCGGCCACGGTCACCCACACCACGCTCACGTGCACGCCGTCGGAGTTCGTCGTGCACGCCCGGCTCGACGCCTACGAAGGCGAGCAACGCGTGTTCTCCCGCAACTGGCACACGTCGGTGCCTCGCGATCACGTGTGAGGGCGCCGCAGCGTGCGGGTGCCGTCCGGTCCCCTGCGGGTCCGGCCCTCGGCGTCCAGTCGCTCCAACAGCGGGACGGCGACCCTCCGGGTGGTGCCGAGGGCACGCCGGGCCTCGCTGACGGTGAACGGCTCGGGCAGCTTCGCGAGCACCCGGACCGCCTCGTCGAGCGCTCGCGGACCGAGCACGACGCCGTCGGCGATCCGCAACAGTCTGCCCGCGCGTTCGGCGGCGGCGAGGTGCGCGGGACCGAGCCCGGCCTTCGCGAGGTCGTGTGCCTCGGGTGCGACGAACGGTTCGCGGGCGAACCGGCGTTCGAGCGTCCGCACCGCCGACTCGACGGACGCGGGCAGGGTGGCCGTGCGCGACGGGTCGACCACGACGCCGTCGCGGACCCGCAGTCCGGCGTCCCGGACGGCGGTGGCGACGAGGTCGTCGGGCACGTCGAGCGCACTGCGCAGCGACTCGACGGACAGTCCTGCCGACAGCGGATGCCGCTCATACCACGCAGCGACCCGTTCGCGGACCTGCGAGGCCAGTCGCTCGGGCAGGTCCTCGGCGACCGCCCATCGGCCCACGCACGTGCCCGGGACCTCCCACCCGAGCGCGCGCAGTTCGGCGACGGGCACGACGCCGTGTCGGCGGACGTGGGCGGCGGCGGGGTCGGCCAGCTCCACCGCCCGCGCCTTGGCCGCGCCTCGGCGCCGGAGCGCGGGCGGGCGCGGGTCGAGGACGTCGAACCCCGCGGGCACGGCGTGTTCGCCGGGATCACGCAGCAGCCCGCGATCATCGGCACGCAACGGCAGCTCCCGCGAGAACGACAGCCGCGCCAGGTCGGTCCCCAGTGGACGGACTCGGCACGGCACGGCCGCCGAGCCGACGTGCGCGACCAGCTCCCGGTGCAGGCCCTCCGCCTTCTCGCCCCGCAGACGGACATCGGCCTCGCGCGTGTGTCGCCACGCCCCCGGGGTGAGCAGGACGTCGCCGCGTCCCAGTTCGTGGTGGTCCACGCCGCGCAGGTTCACTGCCACCCTGGCCACCGCCCGCACCGTGTCGTGATCGGTTCCGAGGGACTGCAGACCTCGAACCACGCAGCGGCGGCCCGCGACGACCACCTCGTCCCCGATCTCGATCGTGCCCGCCCCGAGCGTCCCGGTGACCACCGTCCCGGCACCACGGACGCTGAACGAGCGGTCGACCCACAGCCGGACGTCGGCGTGGTGGTCCGGCCGGGGCAGCCGCCCGCCGAGGGCGAGCAGCTCCGCGCGCAGCGCGGGCAGGCCCTCTCCCGTCCTGCCGCTCACCGCCACCGCGGGAACGCGTCCCAGGCTCGTGGCGGCGAGTCGGTCCAGCGCGTCGGCGAGCACCGGCTCGGGATCACTCCGGTCGGCCTTCGTCACGGCCAGCACACCGTGGCGGACGCCGAACGCGTCGAGTGCGGCGAGGTGCTCGCTCGACTGGTCCTGCCACCCCTCGTCGGCGGCCACCACGAACAACACGGCGGCGACGGGCCCGACACCGGCGAGCATCGTCGGGACGAAGCGCTGGTGTCCCGGGACGTCCACGAACGCGAACGCCTGCCCCGCCTCCCACATCCAGACGAACCCGAGATCGATGGTCAGGCCCCGACGGCGTTCCTCCGCCAGCCGGTCGGGCTCCATCCCCGTCAACGCGCGCACCAGCGTGGACTTGCCGTGATCGACGTGTCCCGCCGTGGCTACGACGTGCATCGCCGGACCGCCTCCACCAGACGTCCGTCCGCCTCGGGCGCGACCGCGAGGAGATCGAGCAGACACCGTCCCTGCTCGACGCGGCCCACGACCGCGGGCTCACCGGTCCGCAGCCGCCGCGCGTACGACTCCGGCAGGCTCACCCCGGCGCTGGGCAGGTCGACGCCGGGTGCCCCTCCCCCGCCGACGGCGGCCGTGGTGGCGACGGCGACCGCGTCGACACCGTGACGACGCAACGCGCGGGCGAGCCGCTCGGCCCGCGCCCGCAGCGTCTTCGGGTCGGTGTCGAGGAACCGGCGCACCGGAGGCGTGGGGCCGCGCAGGGTGGCCTCCAGCGCGGCCAGCGTCAGCTTGTCCACCCGCAGCGCCCGCGCGGCCGGGTGCCGCCGCAGTCGGCGCACGAGCTCCGGCCTGCCGAACAGCAGCCCCGCCTGCGGGCCGCCGAGCAGCTTGTCACCGCTGGCGGTGACCATTGCCGCCCCGTCGGCGAGCGCGCTCGCGGCGTCGGGTTCGTCGGGCAGGCGTGGATGGGCCCGCAGCAGCCCCGAGCCGATGTCGGCCACCACGGGAACCCCGAGGTCGGCGAGGCGGGCCACCGGGACTTCGGAGGTGAAGCCGCTGAGGTGGAAGTTCGACGGATGCACCTTCAGCACGAACCCGGTGTCCGGGCCGATCGCGTCGGCGTAGTCGGCCAGGTGGGTGCGGTTGGTGGTGCCGACCTCCCGCAGTCGCGCCCCGGCCGAGGTGACGAGGTCGGGGATGCGGAACGAGTCGCCGATCTCCACCAGCTCGCCACGGCTGATGACGATCTCTTTGCCCGGCGCGAGCACCAGCGCGCACAGCAGCAGCGCGGCGGCGTTGTTGTTCACGACGTGCACGCCGTCGACTCCCCCGGCCTCGGGCAGCGCCTCCGCCAGCGCCGCGAGCGCCCCCTGACCTCTCCGGGCGCGACGGCCGGTGGCGAGGTCGAACTCGACGTCCGTCCCACCCGCCGCGACGCTCACCGCGCGCACCGCGGCGGGCGACAGCGGAGCCCGCCCCAGATTGGTGTGGACGAGCACGCCGGTGGCATTGAGGACCTCACGCAACGACGACGCCGTGGCCGGAAGCAGGGACACCGCCTCGTCGGCCACCGCCTCCGGGGCGATCCGTCCTTCCCTGGCGCGCTGCTGTGCCTCGGTGACCGCCCGCCGGACGAGGGAACGACCGAGCTCGTCCACGGCCTTGGCCAACCGGGGCTCGGCGAGGAGCACGTCCGTGCGTGGGATGCGCCTGCGCGGGTCAGCGCCGGAATCCGCCACGGACGCCTCCTCCCGAGCACCGGTCGTCGCGGAGGCGAACGGGAATCGAACCCGCCAACGACGGTGTCCGCCGTTCAACGGTTTTGAAGACCGTGCCGGTCACCAGGCCGGAAGCGCCTCCCTGGGACATACCGACATCGTGCCAGCAAGATTCACTCTGTGCAGTCCGACGATTCCGGGCAGCATGGGCGGCATGGCACACCGACTGACCCAGTACGCCCACGGCGGTGGGTGCGCGTGCAAGATCCCGCCCGGCGAGTTGGAGGACATCGTGCGCGGGCTGGCCGGGGCCGTGCCGAGCTCCCCGCCCGGGGAACTGCTGGTCGGCCTCGACGGCGGTGACGACGCGGCGGCGGTACGCCTCGACGGCGACCGTGCCGTCGTCGCCACCACGGACTTCTTCACGCCCGTGGTGGACGACCCGTACGACTGGGGCCGCATCGCCGCGACCAACGCCCTCTCCGACGTCTACGCGATGGGCGGGACGCCGCTGGTGGCGCTCAACCTGTTGTGCTGGCCTCGGGAGACGTTGCCGTTCGAGCTGGCGTCCGAGGTGCTGCGCGGTGGCGCGGAGGTCTGTGCCGCGGCGAACTGCCACCTCGCGGGCGGGCACAGCGTCGACGACCCGGAACCGAAGTACGGGCTCGCCGTCACCGGACTGGCCTCGGCGGAGACGTTGCTGCGCAACGACGCGGGGCGGCCCGGAATGCCGCTGTCGTTGACCAAACCGCTCGGGGTGGGCGTGCTCAACACCCGGCACAAGGCCACCGGCGAGGTGTTCGGCGAGGCGATCGAGGTGATGACCACGCTGAACGCGGACGCGGCCCGGGCAGCCGTCGAGGCCGGGCATCGCTGTGCCACCGACGTCACCGGGTTCGGGTTCCTCGGGCACCTCTACAAGCTGGCACGCGCCAGCGGAGTCACGGCGGTGGTCGACTCCGCCGCGGTGCCGGTGCTGGACGCGGCCCGGGTGGCCGTGCGCGAGGGCTACGTCTCGGGCGGGACCCGCCGCAACCTCGACTGGGTGCGCCCGCACACCGACCTGTCGGCCGTGTCGGAGGACGTCGCCCTGTTGTTGGCCGACGCCCAGACCTCGGGCGGGCTGTTGGTCGCCGGTGAGATTCCGGGCGCGCCGGTGGTCGGCGAACTCGTGCCACGGGGCGAGCACGTCGTCGTCGTTCGTTGAGCGGTTTGCCCGCAGGGGAGCCGGGAACGCGGTGAGGCGAGGAGAGGAGTGCGACATGGCCGAGGCCGACCGCACCGACATCGAGCTGCACTCGCCCGCGTTCGACGACGGCACCGTCATCCCGGAGCGCTACTCGCGTCAGGGCGGCAACGAAGTGCCTCCGCTGCAGTGGACGCGGGTCCCCGAGGGCACGGAGGAACTCGTGCTGCTGTGCGAGGACCCCGACGCGCCGGGTGGGGTGTTCGTCCACTGGGTCGTCACGGCGATCCCGCCGGACGTGGGCAGCATCGAGGACGCCGCGCCGACCAACGCCGTGCTGGGGCGCAACAGCTTCGGCGAGCTGGGCTGGAGCGGTCCGCAGCCACCGGTGGGCGACGACGCCCACCGGTACTTCTTCCGGCTCTACGCGGTGGACCGCCCGCTGGGGCTCGGTGAGGGCGTCACGGCCGACGACGTGCACGCCGCCCTCGACGACCACGTGTTGGCCACGGGCACGCTCGTCGGCCTGTTCTCGCGCTGAGTCCGGCACCCGGTGTGAACCGAGCGCCGGAGTGGGCTCAGGGCGCGGGTTCGACGTGCACGACCTTGGTCGTGGTGAGTTCGTCGAGCAGTTCCGGCCCGTACCCGTAGCCGTGCCCGCTGGCGCGACGTGGCTGGGCGGCGCCGCCCGGCGCACCTCCGAACACGGCGTTGACCTTCACCGTGCCCACGGGAAGAGCGCGCCACGCCTGCTGCGCGTGCTCCATCGACCGGGTAAGCACGGTGGCCGCAAGCCCGTAGGCGTCGTCACAGGCGAGGGCCAGTCCCTCGGCGAAGTCGTCCACCACGCACACGGGTGCCACCGGGCCGAACGTCTCCTCGCGCATCACGCGCAGGTTCGGATCGCAGTCGGTGAGCACCGTCGCGGGATAGAACGAGCCGGGACCCTCCGGTACGACACCGCCTACTCGGAGCCGCGCTCCCGCCACCACCGCGTCGGCCACGTGGGCGTGCACCGCGTCGCGGTGGCGGGTGTCCACCAGCGGCAACAGTCCCCGGGCGTCGGCGGCGGCCGTGAGGGCGTCGACGAACGGCGTCGCGACGGCACGGTGCACGAAGATGCGCTCCACGGCCACGCAGATCTGCCCGCTGTTGGCGAACGCGCCGAGGGCGGCCTGTTCGGCTGCCCACACTGGATCGACGTCCTCGTCGACGAGCAACGGGTCGTTGCCGCCGTTCTCCAGCAACACTTTCGCGCCGGTCCTGGCGGCGGCCGAGGCCAACCGTCGGCCGGTCGCGGTGCTGCCGACGTGGGCGATCACGTCGACGTCCGGGTTCTCGGCGAGCCACGAGCCGACCTCGCCGTCACCCACGAGGTGCTGCAGCACGCCTTCGGGGAAGACCGGCCGGAGGATCTCGCCGAACAGCAGGCCCGTGTGCGGGCAGCGTTCGCTCGGCTTGGCCACGACCGTGTTCCCCGTGACCAGGGCCGCCCCGAACAGACCGCACGCGACGGCGACCGGGTCGTTCCACGGCGTCAGCGCCACCACCACGCCTCGCGGCTCGGGCACCATCAGGTCGGTCGCCGTCGGTGCGCCCGCCAGCACCCGCCCCCGGTGCACCGGCCCCAGTTCGGCGTACTGGCGGAGCGTGCCCACGCCCGCGAACACTCCCTCTCGCGCCTCGGCCGCCGGGCGACCGGTCTCGGACTCGTTGACCTTGGCGAGATCGTCGGCGCGGTCGGCGAGGGCGTCGGCGGCCTCACGCAACGCTCGGGCACGCGTCTCGGCGGGCGTGGCGGCCCACTGGGCGAAGGCGGCTCGGGCACGGGCGACGGCGGCGGCCGCCTCGTCCTCGGTGGCCATGGCGAGTCGCCCGACCAGACTTCCGTCGACGGGACTGTCGACACGGATGCTGCGTCCGGCGGAGGGGTCGGCCGTCGGCAGGCCGAGCTGGAGAGCGAGGTCGGTCGTCATGGATGGTCGGCACCTCACAGGGGTCGGCGTGACTCGGATCGATCAATGGGAGGACTCGGCGCTCACGGCGTTCGGGCCGTCGTGGGTGCGGTCGGGGATGTTCTCCACGTGCCGCCCGTCGTCGGCTCCGGTGTCCCGTGCTGGAGCAGGCCCTCATTGCCGCCCGGACAGTCCACACCGGACACGCGCAATCCGCAGCCGGACGGGCTCGGCTGGGACATGGTTCTCACCTCCGCGCCGGGCATACCCCGGTGCGAGCCGGGTAACCGACGACGGTGGAAGCCGAACCGGCCGAGTTGCGCCCCACGCCCCTTCTCCCCGCCCGACCGGCGGGCATGCCCGGCGTCGCAGTGGGAGGCCCCGCATGACCACCGCTCTGGTGTGGGAGGGGGAAGCCGACCTGCCGACCGTCCTCGTGTTCGACCCGGCTCCGGCATCCGGGCCGATCGAGCTGCCCACCGCGTGGCGCGCGCTCGCCGAGACCCGGCAGATCCTGTGGTGCCGGTTCGACACCGACGAGGCGCTGGCCGAGGTCGACCGGTTGCTCGCCGACGCCGACGCGTTCGGCAGGCCGATCGACGCCGTCGTCCACGGCGACCCCGCCGACGTGGTGGACGTGCTACGCCGCCACGCCGATCAGCTCCGCTCGATCGTCGTGGTCGACGCCGAACCCGATGCCACGCCGCAGGTGGCCGACGTCCGGATCCTCCCGGTGGGACGTCCCGCCACGCCGCCGCGCGCGATGACCGGCGACGCCGTGCGCGCGGAGGTGGCTGCCGCTCTCGACGCCCTGGACGCCGGCGACGTGGCCGGCCACGGTGAGGCGATGCGCTCGCAGCGCGAACGACACGGCGACGGCTGAAGGCCCGTCACTCGTCGCCGTCGTCGTCCTCGTCGTCGTCCTCGGGCGCGCCCAGGTCGGTGAGGTCGAGCAGCTCGTCGCTGTCGATGAGGGCCTTGCCGTCGCTGACCACCATGCCGAGGCGGTGCGTCTCGCGGACCACCGAGTCCTCCTTGGTGAACTCGACCTCGACCTCGACGACGTGGCCGCTCACGGCGGTGGGGCCGCCGACAACGCGCACGGCCTCGATGCCGTCCCAGAACTCGCGGTAGGCCTCCTCGCCCTGGGCCTGCAGGCCGGGCCCGAGCCGCTGCCAGCCCTGTTCGGCGTTGTCGGGCATCAGCGCGTAGTACTCGGCGACGGCACTTTCGAGTTCGGCCGGGCTCAGCACCTCCGGCTCCGGCGAGTCCGGCGTCTCGTCGGTCGTCTCCGGAGGCGGAGCCTCGCTCTCGGCGTCGGCCGGTGGCGAGGACACGGGCATGCTCACGCTGGTCCCGCCGGTGAGGCCCTGGGAGTCGCCGGGGTCCTCGTCCGCTCCGCCGCCGACCACCAGCTCGGCGATGAGGATGCCCACCGCCGCCGCGGCCAGCACGGCGACCGCGGTGGTCGCGATCCGGGCACGCGACCAGCCTTCCGGCTCCGACGAGCGTGACGCTGCGGGCGCAGGCGTGGCGGGCCCCGTGGGCGGACGGGTGGGTGCGCGGTTGGGACCGCTGGCGTGTGGTCCGGTGGCCGGCCCCTGCTGTGGCCCGGCGGGCGGCAGTGCCGTCCCGGTCGGCGTCCGTGGCCCCGTCGGGTGCTGAAGCGGGACCGGGCCCGTGTTCGGGATCGCCGCCACGGCGGCCGGGTTGTGGTCGACGCGGGTACCGCCCCGCACCGGGTTCGGCGGCATCGTCGGGGCGTCCAGCCCGTCGGGTCGTCCCTCGGACACCGCCCGCAACGCGGCCTCGCACTGCTTCATCGTCGGGCGAGCGTTGGGCTCGGGGTGCAGCATCGCCCGCAACACGTTGTCCAACGTCCCGGCCTGCCGCGGCGGGATGATGGTTCCTGCCGCGACCACGTGCAACATCGCGATCTCGTTGCCGGGGTTCTCGAACGGCGGCCTGCCCTCCACCGCCGCGTACAACGTCGCGCCCAGGGAGAACACGTCGGCGGCGGGCCCGGGTTCGGCGCCGCGCGCCGTCTCGGGAGACAGGAACGCCGGGGTGCCCGCGAGCAGGCCCGTGCTGGTCACCGTGATGTCCCCGGCGGCACGGGAGATACCGAAGTCGGTGATCTTGGCGATGCCGTCGTCGGCGATCAGGATGTTCCCCGGCTTGACGTCCCGGTGGATGACGCCCGCGTCGTGGGCCTTGACCAGCGCCGCCGCGACCTGCGCACCCACGCCCGCGATCTCGGCCGGTGGCAACACACCTCGCTCGGCGAGGATGTCGGAGAGACTGCGCGAGGGCAGGTACTCCATCACCAGCACCGGCTGACCCTCGTGCTCGGCGACGTTGTACACCGAGATGGCGTTGGGGTGTTGCAGGCGAGCTGCGATGCGGCCCTCGCGGAAGGCTCGCTGCCGGGCCTTCTCGGTCTCGGTCTCGTTCAGCCCGGGTGGCAGCAACAACTGCTTGACGGCCACCGAACGGTCCAGCATGACGTCGACCGCGCGCCAGACGACGCCCATCGCACCGCTGCCGATCTGATGTTCCAGGCGATAACGCCCGGCGATCAGTGTCTCGTCGCCCTCACTCACTCGCGGCCCCTCCTGTCGACCACGGACAGACTAGAGCGTCACGATCACGGTCCCCGCCCAGGTCCGGCAACCTGCGCGCTCTCGAATCTTGGAAGCCCTCCGCGTCGCGCGCCGCGTTTCCCGTTCACCCCAACGGGGTAATTGCGTCGGGTCCGTGACTCCGATCGAGGAGACGTTCATGAAACGCGGCGCGCAGACCGCCGCGGCCATCGTCGCAGGGTATTTCCTTGGCCGAACCAAGAAGATGCGCCTGGCTTTGATGATCGCCGCGGCAGGTGCCACGGGAAGGCACGGCACGAAGACCAGCGGGCTCCTGAAGTCGGGACTCGCCCAACTCGGCGACTCGGCCGAATTGGGCAAGCTCACCGAGAGCGTCCGAGGCGAGCTGCTGACGGCCGCTCGGGCTGCGGCCACGAAGGCGGCCACCTCGCGTATCGAGTCGGTGACCCGGAGGCTGTCCGACGACTCCGGCGGCTCCGACGACGAGGCGTCCGGCGAGGAGACGTCCGACGAGGAGACGGAGGAACCGACATCCGAGTCGGCCGACGAGACCGAGGCCGCCGAGAAGCCCGCCCGCAGGTCGGCCTCACGGCGACCGTCCCGAGCGTCGGAGGACGACGAACCACCCTCCCGCTCGCGACCTCGACGTCGTCCCTCCTCGGGCGAGGGCAACCGGCGTCCGGTTCGACGCCGGCGTGACGACGCCGAGACCGATTCCTCGACCGACCACGACGACGGTGACGGCCGCCCACGGACTCGGGCCCGTTCGTCCGCCGGTCCGTCACCGGTACGCAGGCGCGGGAGGTGACCGATGACCAGGGCAGCACGCGCAGCAGCAGGGAAGGCGACGAGCACGGCCAAGGGCGCGGCGAGCGGCACCCGCAAGGCGGCGGGCACGGCGAAGGACACGGCGAAGGACACAGCCGGGGACGCCGCGGACACGGTGAGCGACGCGGCGCCGGGCGGTGACCTGACGAGCGCGTTGAGCACGTTGGTGGGCGTGGCCGCGAAGAAGGCCGGGTCGATGGTCTCCGACAAGGTGAGCGAGTCGGCCGGTCGGCTCACCGACTACGCCTCGGGGCAGGGTGACGGCGGTTTGATGACCGCGCTGACGGGCGCGAAGAAGCTGGCCGAGGGCAAGAGTCCGGTGGGCGCCGCGTTGAGCACCGGCGCCTCGAAGGTCGGCGAGAAGATCAAGAAGGCGTTCGGCGGCGGTGGCAAGAAGGGCGGCGGGCTGAAGCTCACCAACATCGTCGAACACATCGACGTCGGCGTGCCGGTCGAGGTCGCCTACGACCAGTGGACCCGGTTCACCGATTTCCCGTCCTTCATGAAGAAGGTCGAGAACGTCGAGCAGGAGTCCGACGAGAAGCTGACGTGGAAAGCCCAGATCCTCTGGTCGCATCGGACGTGGGAGGCCACGATCACCGACCAGGTGCCGGACGAGCACATCGTGTGGCGGTCCAAGGGCGCGAAGGGCTACGTCGACGGCGTGGTGACCTTCCACGAGTTGGCCCCGCGCCTCACCCGCATCCTCGTGGTCCTGGAGTACCACCCGCAGGGCTTCTTCGAGCAGACCGGGAACTTGTGGCGCGCGCAGGGTCGGCGCGTCCGCCTGGAGCTGAAGCACTTCCGTCGGCACGTGATGACCCAGACCCTGCTGAACCCGGACGAGGTCGAGGGCTGGCACGGAACCATCCACGACGGCGAGGTCGTCGACGACGGCAGCGAGGGGCGGCCGCGGGATCGAGACGAGGACGAACGCGAGGACTACGACGACGAGGACCTCGACTACGACGACGACTACGACGAGGAAGACGACGAAGAAGAAGACGACGACTACGACGACGACTTCGAGGACGACGAGGACGAGGACGAGCAGGAGTCCTCTTCGGACAGACAATCGAACGAGGCGGACGGCGACACGCGCGCTCGACGCCGTCGCCGCTGAAGAAGAAGGGCTCACCACGTGACCACTGCAGTTGCCGCCACCGGAGGCGGCGGAGGTCCCTCACCGTCCGGTTTGGCGGACGTGATCGACACGATCCTCGACAAGGGACTGGTGATCGACGCCTACGTGCGGGTGTCGCTGGTCGGGATCGAGTTGCTGACCATCGATGCGCGCATCGTCGTGGCCAGTGTGGACACCTACCTTCGGTTCGCCGAGGCCACCAACCGGTTGCAGGTGTCCGACGACGACAAGAAGGGACTTCCCGAGCTCATCGAGGACATGAACTCGGGTGCCGCGAAGTCACGGACCAAGGGCGCTCTCGAAGCGGCCGGGGACAAGCTGCGCGACGTGCTCGGTGAGACCGAGGAGGAGAAGTCCTGATGGCGACCACAGCGACTCCCGAGGCCGAGACCACCGCCTCCGGCACCGCCGTCTACATCTACGGCATCGTCCCGTCCGACGTCGAACTCGACGGCGGGGACGTGACGGGGATCGGCGATCCGCCCGGAGCGATCGACACCGTGCGACACGGCGACATCGCCGCCCTCGTGAGCGAGATCAAGGTCGACCGGCCGCTCGGCACGCCGGACGACCTGAGGGCGCACGCACGCATCCTCGATGCCTCGGCCGCCGAGGTTCCCGTCCTGCCGCTGCGGTTCGGCGCGGTGGTCACCGACCGGGACGCGGTGACCGACGAGTTGCTGGCCCAGCACCACGACGAGTTCGCCGCCGCGCTCGACGAGCTGGAGGGCAAGGCGCAGTACCTCCTCAAGGGCCGCTATGACGAACGCGCCGTCATCAACGAGATTCTCGACGAGAACTCCGACGCCGCACGGCTGCGCGACGCGATCCGCGACAAGCCCGAGGAGGCCACGCGCAACGAACGCCTGGCGCTGGGAGAGCTCATCGCCAACACGATCGCCGCGAAACGCGAGGCGGACACCGCCACCGCGGTGCGGGCGTTGGAGGACCTCGGCGTCGAGGTGTCCGTGCGCGAGGCCACCCACGAGCGGGATGCCGTGTACGTCGCGTGCCTCGCGACCGTGGCCGACCAGCGCGACCTGGAGGACGTGGTCGACGACCTCGCCCGCCAGTGGGACGAGCGGGTGGAGCTGAAACTGACGGGCCCGCTCGCGCCCTACGACTTCGTCCACACGACTCGACCGAGCGGTTGAGACCGACCGAAGGAGGCACCGACGTGGGTGTGGTGACGGCGATCCTGGGGCTGCCTTTGGCCCCGGTCCGCGCGGTCGTGTCCCTGGCGGACGTGATCCGCGAGCAGGTGGACCACGAGCTCTACGACCCCGCGTCGGTGCGCCGGGAGCTGGAAGCCGCCGAGGAAGCGCGCGCCGCGGGCGAGATCACGGCCGAGGAGGAGGCCGAGATTCAGCAGCGTGTCCTCGGCAGGCTCACCGGTTACGACGGGACGGACCCGGGCGACGACCCCGGGGGGCGGTGACACATGGCATCGGACCTCGACGAGGTGACCGCCTCGGAGGCCGCCGAACTCGCCCTCGGCCACGTCGAACGGCTCACCAAGCGCCAGCCGCTCGGGGTGACGTCCGTGCGCCCCACCGAGGAGGGCTGGTTGGCGGAGGTGGAGGTGATCGAGGAGAGCCGGGTGCCCTCCACCGCCAACATCCTCGGCCTCTACGAGGTCGATCTGGAACCGGACGGGGAGTTGGTCTCCTACCGCCGCACCCGCCGCTACGCCCGGGGTCACACCGAATGAGACCCCCACTCGCTTCGCACGTAAGGAAAGGCTCGACCCACACATGACCTCATCAGGACGCCCCGGTTCGGCGCTGACCTCGTCGACGGGGTCGGCGGCGAGCCACCAGCCCGGAAACCTCGGCGACATCCTGGAGCGAGTCCTCGACAAGGGTCTCGTCATCGCGGGCGACATCCAGGTGAACCTGCTCGACATCGAACTGCTGACCATCAAGCTGCGCCTCGTGGTCGCCTCGTTGGAGACGGCCAAGGAGGTGGGCATCAACTGGTGGGAGAACGATCCCTGGCTCACCGGGAACAACGGTCGGAAGCAGACCGAGCAAGGACGCGAGCAGAGCGAGCTCGAACGCGAGAACCGGGAGCTGCGCCGACGGCTGGAGGCGTTGGAAGCCCGCAGTGCCGCGCCGCAGGTGGAGGACGGGTCACGCGTCGACGACGTGATCGACGCCGAGCCGGTGCCGGAGGAACGCGATGGCTGACGACCCGACGACGGGACTCTGGCTGTACGCGGTGGCGCGCGGACTCGACGTGGCGTCGCTGGACGCGTTGCGGGGTGTCGGCGACGCCCCGGTGCGCGGCATCGCGGTCCCCACCCCGGAGAGCGAGCCGCTGACCGCCGTCGTCAGCCCGGTGTCGCTGGACGAGTTCGGCGAGCAGGCGTTGCGCCGTAACCTGGAGGACCTCGACTGGCTCGCCGCCACCGCCCGCGCCCACGACGCCGTCGTGGCGGCCGTGTCCGACGCCGCGTCGGCGGCCGTGCCGCTGCGGCTGGCCACCGTGTGCTTCGACGACGAGCGGGTGCGTCGCCTCGTGGAGGAAGGCAGGCGCGAGTTCGTCACCACGCTCGATGCCCTGACCGGCCGGACCGAGTGGGGTGTCAAGGTCTACGCCGATCTGACCGCGCTCGCCGGCGCGGCCGAACCGGCGCGAGCCGCCTCGACGTCGACCTCCGGAGGTGGCGGAGCGGGAGCGGCCTACCTGCGGCGGCGCAAGGCCGCGTTGTCGGCGCGGGAGACCGGCGAGCAGATCGCCGCCGGACACGCCGAACGACTGCACGCCCGGCTGGCGGATTCGGCCGTGGCCAGCCGTCGCCACCCGCCGCAGGACCCGAAGCTGTCCGGCGAGCGGGCGCACATGGTGCTCAACGGCGCCTACCTCGTGGCCGACGACCGGGCGAGCGCGTTCGCCGAGCTGGTGCACGCGCTCGACGGCGAACACCCGGCCGTCCGCGTGGAACTCACCGGCCCGTGGCCGCCGTACTCCTTCGCCGCCGTGGGCCAGGACCAGCCTCGACGTTCGGAGCAACCGTGACCCAGCCGCCCCGTCCCGACACCATGGACCTCCTCGAACCGGTCGCCGACGAGGTGAGCGTGAGTTCGCCCGAGCGCCGGATCGCCCTGGTGGACCTGCTCGACCGGGTCCTCGCCGGGGGCGTGGTGCTGACCGGCGAGGTGCGGTTGTGCATCGCCGACGTCGACCTGGTGCACGTCTCGTTGCGTGCCTTGATCACGTCGGTGGGAACGCTGAACCGAGGAGGTCGGCCGTGAGCGACGCCACCGGTGACCCGCGTTACCGCAATCCCCTCGCGGAGCGCATCGACTCCGACCCCGAGAACGTCGAACACGGTTTGGCGAGCCTGGTCCTGACCATCATCGAGCTGTTGCGGCAGATCATGGAACGGCAGGCGTTGCGTCGCGTCGACGACGGTGATCTCACCGACGAGCAGGTGGAACGCATCGGCCAGACGCTGATGAAGCTGGAGGAGCGGATGGAGGAGCTGCGCGAGCACTTCGGGCTCGCGCCCGAAGACCTGAACATCGATCTGGGTCCGCTCGGTCCTCTGCTCGGCGACTGAGAGCGATTTCCTATGCTGTCGCGCCATGAGTTCGTTGACCGGCGCGCAGCAGGTGGCCTTCGCCCGACGTGACCTGGACGCGCTCACGCGGCGGCTCCGCGCCGCCGGAGTGACGGCGTCGACACTGGGTCCGGCGCAGCTCGCAGGCGTGGACCAGCACGCGGCCGCCGTGCGCGACATCCTGTCGATCGAAAGCGCCACGTTCGGCGTCGTCGAGCTGGCCGCCTACGCCCAGGGGGTGCTCGACGGGGCGGCGGAGGCCGACTGGACGCCCGAGACGCACTTCCTCTCCTCGTGCCCGACCGGCGAGTGGATCGTGCTGCGGTTGCTCGCGGTGTGCGCGCTCGCCGACGCCCAGGCAGGCGACGACGTGCCGGACATCGACCCGCTGCTCTTCTCCTGACACGACGACGCCGGGCCGCCGTGGCGACCCGGCGTGTCCCGGCGGATCTCACGACGACGTCGGCGGCTGCGTGGTGCGCCGCGTCTGCTCCCCCTGTGCCTCGAACGGCTCGGTCTGCGCACGGCTGACGTCCTCCCGGCCGCGCTGGTAGGCCTCCGCCTGCGCCCGGGCGTTGGGCATCTCCTCCTCGGCGCGGTTGAGCCAGCGATCCCAGCGCTGCTGCATGGGCCGCATCAGGCCACCGCCGACCCCGATGGCGAGGATCGCCCCGATCGTCGCGAGCACCGCGATGAGCACCGGGGTCGTGACCGTCGTGGCGATGCCGATCTGGTTCAGGGCGGCGATCACACCGAGACCGACGATGATCACCTGCACTGCGGTGGCGACCGCGCGGCCGTAGCTCAGGCCGCTCATGACGCCCATCATGAGGTCCTTGACACCGCTGGCGACGGCCGTGACCACGACGATGATCACGATGGCGACGATGGCCCTCGGCAGCCAGGCCACGATCGCGGCCAGCAGGTCGCTCACCGGGTTCGGCCCGAAGACCCCGAAGGCGAGCTGCAGCGCAATCAACAACACGGCGTAGAACACGATGGCCGCGACAAGACCGCTCGCGTCGTAGCGCGACCCCTCCAGCGCGCGCTTGATACCGCCGCGCTCCACCGCCCGGTCGAAGTTGAGCCGCTCCAACACGACGTCGACCAGCTTGCGCAGACCTTTGGCGATCAGCCACCCGATGAGAAGGATGACCAGGAAGGCAGCGAACTTCGGCAGGAAGGTGATGACCGACCGAAGGGCTTCGTTGAACGATTCCGTGATGTTCATCGGGGGTTCACATCCTTTCCGTGGCCGGCCGGTCCTCGTCACGTCACTGGGCCGGACCACTCGGATCCGCCCGTGCCGGGCCACACGGTTCGTCGGCTGTGCCGGGGAGTACCCGGTTTGCGCCCCGAAACTCACGAACCGTAGACACCCTTTCGGGAGCGCATCGCTCCACCCGGGTGACACTCAACGGTCGAAACCCCCGCAAACTCCCATCAATAGCACACTCTGGGTGATCGTCTACACACAGGTCGTTGTCACCGTCGCGCGGTGGCACGCCATAGTGTGAGCGCCCGCGAGCGGAGGTGATCGTGTCCGAGGTCGACTACTACGCGGTGCTGGGCGTCGAGCGCGACGCCTCCCCGGCCGAGATCAAGTCGGCGTACCGCACCCTCGCACGGAAGGCTCACCCTGACGCGGGAGGGTCCGCGGAGGAGTTTCAACTGCTGCGGCAGGCCTACGAGACGCTGTCCGATCCGGTCCTGCGGGCGGCGTACGACCGTCGTGGTCGACGGCCGTCGCTGGCCCTCTCCGCGGAGACCCGCGCGAGCCGGTGGTCCCGACCTCGTCGCTTCGGCGAGGACCCCGATTTCGTGCCGTCCGCGCCGAGCATCGACGTCGACTCCCTCACCTGGTGGCACCTCGTCGGCGACGCCGCCCGGGTGCATTACGCACATCCCGGCTCCCCCGGGCACGCCACGGCCGCGGGTGCGGCGGGCGGCATGGTGCTGTTGCCGCTGCCGCTGCTCCTGCCGTTCGCGTTCTCCGCGTGGTTGACGGCGGTGTGGGCGCTGCTGATGGTGTCCGCGGCGGCCGCTGCCGCGCTGCTGGTGCGGCGGCACCTCGAATCGCTGCGCACGGTGCGGGCGTTCCGCAGCGAGTTCGGCGACCGTGTCGTGTTCGGCGCTCCGGGGTCGGAGGACGACGAGGCCGTCCAGCGACTGACCGCCGAGCTGTGCGAGCGCTACCTCACCCGCCTGCCCGGCGTCCGCATCTTCCACGGCCTCGCGTGGCCCGACTCGGTGTTCGCCGACATCCACCACGCCGTCCTGTGCGGGCGCAGGCTCGTCCTGGTCGAGTCGAAGTCGTGGCTGCCGGGGCACTACGGACTGGCCGACGACGGCACGCTCACCCGCAACGGCCGCCGGTTCCGCGGCGGCGGCTCCCAGCTCCCCACCGGCATCGAGGCGTTCCGCCGCCTGCTCCCCGACGTCGAGGTGCTCGGCGTTCTGGTGGTGTATCCCAGCCGGGACGGCGAGCTCACCGCCGACGAGCCGTACCTCGACGACCTCGTCGGGACCGACGAGGCGGTGCCGCTGACGCCCGAGCAGTTCGTGGAGCACGTCGGGGACTGGCTGGCCACCGAACCGGTCACCGTCGACCGGCACGTCTTCCGCACGGTGCTGCAACAGGTCGTCGACAGTTCCTCGAACACCGAATCCCCGGCCGCCGCCGGCTGAGCCCGGCCAGGCCGCCGCCACGGCGGGAGAGGCGACCGCTGCGCCCGGGCCGCCCTGGTCACGTCGACGTACTACCGCCCCGTCACCTGGGGCGCGGGAACGATCACACCCCCGAATCGGCCGATCCCCTGGTACGGTACTAAGCGCACGCTTACCACTGCCCAACGACACTCGACGACGAGGAGCCCGACGGGCCGCCGTGCGTTCGAGCGTCCGAACGAAAGGACTGCTGTGACCGATTCCCCCTCTCGCGTCGCCATCGTCACCGGTGCCGGACGTGGCATCGGCTCCGCGATCGCCCAGCGTCTCGCCTCCGACGGCTTCGCCGTCGCCCTGCTCGACCTTGCCGAGGACGCCGTGAAGGCCGGTGCCGACGCGATCAACGCCGACGGCGGCCGCGCGATCGGTGTCGCCGTGGACGTGTCCGACGCCGAGGCGGTGGACACGGCCGTGGCCACGGTGGTGGAGCAGCTCGGCGCACCGACCGTGCTGGTCAACAACGCGGGCATCACCCGCGACAACCTGCTCTTCAAGATGTCCGAGAGCGACTGGGACTCGGTGATGAACGTGCACCTGCGGGGCTCCTTCCTGATGAGCCGGGCCGCGCAGAAGCACATGACCGAGCAGGGCTGGGGCCGGATCGTGAACCTCTCCAGCACCTCGGCCCTCGGCAACCGCGGACAGGCGAACTACGCCGCCGCGAAGGCGGGCCTGCAGGGCTTCACCAAGACCCTGGCGATCGAACTCGGCAAGTTCGGCGTCACCGTCAACGCCATCGCCCCTGGCTTCATCGAGACCGAGATGACGGCGGCGACGGCCGAGCGCGTCGGGGTGCCGTTCGAGGACTTCAAGAAGGCCGCCGCCGCGGAGATCCCGGTGCGCCGGGTGGGGCAGCCGTCCGACATCGCCGGTGTCGTGTCGTTCCTCGTCAGCGACGACGCGTCGTTCGTGTCCGGCCAGGTCATCTACGTGGCGGGTGGGCCGAAGGCATGAGCGAGCCGCGCACCTTCGCCGACGTCGAGGAGTTCGCCGCCGCGGTCGGGCAGCCGCTCGGCACGGGCCCGTGGCACGAGATCACCCAGGAGCAGGTGAACCTCTTCGCCGACGCCACCGACGACCACCAGTGGATCCACGTCGACCTGGAGAAGGCTGCGGCGGGACCGTTCGGAGCCCCCATCGCGCACGGCTACCTGACGCTGTCGCTGATCCCCAGCCTCGGTGCGGACATCTACCGCATCGAGAACCTGCGGATGGGCATCAACTACGGGCTCAACAAGGTCCGCTTCCCGCAGCCGGTGACGGTGGGCTCCCGCATCAGGGCGCACGCCGAGCTGGTGTCGGTGACGCCCGGCGCGCAGGGCAGCCAGGCCGTCGTGAAGTGGACGATCGAGATCGAGGGCGTCGACAAGCCCGCCTGTGTCGCCGAGACCGTCGCGCTGCTGGTGGCGTAGCCCCGCACGGCCACGACGAGTCGGCCGCGAGACACACGAACCGTGCGGACGTGGTGCCGTTCGGCATCGGCCGTACCGACCGGTCGGTACCACGTCCGCCGTGACGAGGAGGTCACATGAGCGCAGAGTCCCCACCCGGCCTCGATCTGACCCGGTTGCGAGCGCGGCTGGACGCCGACCGCCCGGGGCTGGTGACGGGAGCGCTGAACGCGCGGCTCGTCGAGGGCGGCCGGTCGAACCTCACCTACGTCGTCGACGACGGCACACACCGGTGGGTGGTCCGGCGGCCTCCGCTGGGACACGTGCTGCCCACCGCCCACGACATGGTGCGCGAGCACACGGTCATCAGCGCCCTCGGCCCCACGGACGTGCCCGTCCCGCCCACCGTGTTGTTGTGCACCGACGAGTCGGTGATCGGCGCGCCGTTCTACGTCATGGACTTCGTCGAGGGCACGCCGTACCGGCGGCGCGACCAACTCGCCGCCCTCGGCGCCGAGCGCACCCGCGCGATCGCCGAGGCGATGATCGACACGCTCGCTCGCCTGCACGCCGTCGACCACACCGAGGTGGGGCTGGCGGAGTTCGGCAGGCCGGAGGGCTACCTGGAGCGGCAACTGCGGCGTTGGGGCAAGCAGCTCGACGCCTCCCGCAGCCGCGACATCCCGGGGATCGACACGTTGCGCGAGCGACTGTCGGCCCGACTGCCCAGCTCGCCGGAGCCGACCATCGTGCACGGCGACTACCGGCTGGACAACCTGCTCGTCGACGACCACGACCAGGTCACCGCCGTCCTGGACTGGGAGATGTCCACGCTCGGCGACCCGCTCACCGACATCGCGTTGCTCATCGCCTACACCGAGGGAGAGGCGTTGGGTGACGAGATCTCCAGCGTGGCGACCGCTCCCGGCTTCCCACCCGTGCGTGACCTCGTCGCCCGGTACAGCGCCACGTCGGGACGCGACACCTCCGCCATGAACTGGTATCTCGGGTTCGCGTTCTTCAAGCTCGCCGTGATTCTGGAGGGTATCCACTTCCGGCACACCCAGGGCAAGACCGTCGGGGAAGGATTCGACCGCATCGGCGCGAGCGTCGCGCCGCTGGTGGCACGCGGCAACGCCACCCTGGAGGAGGACTGATGGACTTCGCGTACGACGCCACCACCGAGCACTACCGCGAGCTGTTGCTCGCCTTCCTCGACGAGCACGTCTACCCCGCCGAGGCCGTGCTGGCGGAGCAGACGAAGACGGCGGAGAACCCGTGGGACACGCTGCCGGTCGTCGAGGAGCTCAAGGCCGAGGCTCGGCGCCGGGGACTGTGGAACCTGTTCCTGCCCGGCGAGCGGGGCGCGGGACTCACCAACACCCAGTACGCGCCGCTGGCCGAGCTGATGGGACGCAGCCCGCACCTGGCTCCCGTCGCCACCAACTGCGCGGCCCCGGACACGGGCAACATGGAGCTGCTGACCGAGTTCGGCACGCCGGAGCAGCAGAAGCAGTGGCTGGAACCGTTGCTGGAGGGCGAGATCCGGTCGGCGTTCGCGATGACCGAGCCCGACGTCGCCTCGTCCGACGCCCGCAACGTGAGCACGCGCATCGAACGCGACGGCGACGAGTACGTGATCACGGGTCGCAAGTGGTTCATCTCCGGGGCCATGAACCCGCGGTGCCAAATCTTCATCGTCATGGGCAAGACCGACCCCGACGCCGAACCCCACCGGCAGCAGAGCATGGTGCTCGTCCCCCGGGACACGCCCGGACTGGAGGTCCGGCGCCCGATGACCGTCTTCGGGTACGGCGACGAGGAGTCCGGCGGGCACGCCGAGGTGGTCTTCGACCGGGTCCGCGTCCCCGCGAGCAACCTCATCGGCGGTGAGGGCGACGGCTTCGCGATCGCCCAGGCCCGCCTCGGACCGGGCCGCATCCACCACTGCATGCGCGCCATCGGCATGGCGGAACGCGCGATCGAACTGATGTGTCGGCGCGCGGTCTCGCGGGTGGCGTTCGGCAAACCGCTCGCCGAGCAGGGCGTGGTGCAGGACTGGATCGCCGAGTCGCGGGTCCGGGTCGAGCAGCTCCGGCAACTGGTGCTCAAGACCGCCTGGCTCATGGACACCGTGGGCAACAAGGGCGCGCACACCGAGATCCAGGCCATCAAGATCGCCACGCCGCGCACGGTGGAGTGGATCCTCGACAAGGCCGTCCAGCTCCACGGCGCGGGCGGCGTCAGCCAGGACTTCCCGCTGGCGTCGCTGTGGGCGGGGGTACGCACGCTCCGGTTGGCCGACGGGCCGGACGAGGTGCACAAGCGCTCCCTCGCCCGGCGTGAGCTGAAGAGGTACCTGTGATGGACGAGGTGAACTCTCAGCAGCGTGACGAGCTGCGGGACCGGGTGGCGGCGCTGCTGGCCGACCACGATCCCGCCACCACCGACCGGCTGGACTTCCTGCGGGCCCGCTTCGACGCGGGACTGGCCTGGGTGCACTTCCCCGTCGGGCTCGGTGGTCTCGGCCTGGCCAGGGAGGCACAGGCCGTGGTCGACGCCGCGCTGGCCGCGGCGGGCGCGCCCGACAACGACCCTCGCCGCAACGGCATCGGGCTCGGCATGGCGGCTCCGACGATCCTCGCCGTCGGCACCGAGGAGCAGAAACGCCGCTTCCTGCGTCCACTCTGGACCGGCGAGGAGATCTGGTGTCAGCTCTTCAGCGAGCCCGGCGCGGGCTCGGACCTGGCGGCACTGGCGACCCGAGCCGTGCGCGACGGGCAGGACTGGGTGGTGAACGGCCAGAAGGTGTGGACGTCCTCCGCCCACAACGCCCGCTGGGCGATCCTGCTGGCCCGCACCGACCCGGACGTGCCGAAGCATCGCGGCATCACGTACTTCGTCTGCGACATGACGGCCCCGGGCGTCGAGGTGCGTCCACTGCGGCAGATCACCGGTGAGGCGGAGTTCAACGAGGTGTTCCTCACCGACGTGCGCATTCCCGACGCCCACCGCCTCGGCGATGTCGGTGAGGGCTGGCGGGTCGCGCAGACGACGCTCATGAACGAGCGCGTGGCCATCGGCGGCAACGTCGCGCCCCGCGAGAGCGGCATCCTCGGCCGGGTCACCGAGACGTGGCGGACCCGTCCCGAGCTGCGCACCGCCGAACTGCACGAACGCCTGCTGCGGTTGTGGGTCGAGCAGGAGGCGGTCCGGCTCGCGGGTGTGCGGCTGCGACAGCAGCTCGCCGCCGGGGCGCCCGGGCCGGAGGGGTCGGCGATGAAACTCGCGTTCGCCCGGCTCGCGCAGGCGTTGTCCGGCCTGGAGGTCGAGTTGTCGGGCGAGGACGGGCTGCGATACGACGACTGGTCGTTGCGTCGACCGGAGATCGTCGACTTCACCGGCCGCGAGGCCGGCTACCGGTACCTGCGCGCGAAGGGCAACTCCATCGAGGGCGGGACCTCGGAGGTGCTGCGCAACATCATCGCCGAACGGGTCCTCGGGCTGCCCGCCGAACCCAGGACGGACAAGGACGTCGCGTGGAAGGACCTGCCTCGATGAGCACACCCGACCTGCTCTACTCCGACGTCGAGACCGAGCTGAGGGCGACGGTGCGGGACGTGCTCACCGACCGCGGTCTGCCCGCCTCACTCGTGTCCGGAATGGACAGCGAACCGGCATACGACCCGGCGTTGTGGCGGACTCTGGCGAACGACCTCGGCCTGGCAGGACTCCCGGTGCCGGAGCACCTCGGCGGGCAGGGGGCGTCGTTCCGGGAGACGGCGCTCGTGCTGGAGGAACTCGGCCGCGCCGTCGCGCCCGTCCCGTTCCTCGGCAGCGCGGTGCTCGCGACGTCGGTGCTGCTGCACGCGGACCCGGACGCCGAGCCGGTGGCCGCTCTGCTGCGACGGCTCGCGACGGGCGAGGCCACGGGCGCGGTCGCCGTGACGTTCTCCACGCCCCCGCACGCGGAGTTCCCGACCACGGTGCGCACGGCGGACGGCCTGCTCGACGGCACGGTGACCACAGTGGCCGACGCGTCCGTGGCCGACGTGCTCGTGGTGCCCGCCGCGACCACCGACGGGCCTGCCCTGTTCGCGGTGGAGGTCACGGCCGAGGGTGTCGACGTCGACGAGGTCATTTCGTTCGACCTGACCCGCCGCGTGGCCGACGTGCGACTGCGGCAGACTCCCGCGCGAGAACTCGTCCGGGGCGACGCCGCCGTCACCGCGCTCACCCGAGGACTGTGCTGCGCGG
This sequence comes from Saccharomonospora sp. NB11, assembly GCF_015910535.1. Taxonomy (GTDB): domain Bacteria; phylum Actinomycetota; class Actinomycetes; order Mycobacteriales; family Pseudonocardiaceae; genus Saccharomonospora. Next base: position 274,934 of record NZ_JACBJG010000004.1, read on the forward strand.
CCGGGTTGCTGGCCTCCGAACAGCTCGGGGTGGCGCAGTGGTGTCTGGACACGACCGTGGACTACGTGCGGCAGCGCCACCAGTTCGGTCGACCGGTCGGCTCGTTCCAGGCCCTCAAGCACCGGCTCGCCGACGTGTGGCTGGATCTGGTGACCGCCCGGGCCGCCGCCCGCTACGCCGCCGACGTCCTGTCCTCCCCCGAGGCGTTCGGCCCGGACTCCGACGTCGAGGTGGCGGTGGCCGTCGCACAGTCCGCGTGCTCCACGACAGCCGTCCACGCGGCGGAGGAGGCGATCCAGCTCCACGGCGGCATCGGCATGACCTGGGAGCACCCGGCCCACCTGTACCTCAAGCGTGCCAAGGCCGACGAACTCGCCCTCGGCACGCCGGGCCGCCATCGTGCGCGCCTGGCCGAGGTGGTCGACCTACCCCCGGCGTGATCGCGGGAGTGGTTCCCTCAGCGGGCGGCGTCGCGATCCGGTGACGCCGCCCGCCGCCGTCAGACTCCCCAGTGGGCGAAGCCCGGGTGACCGCAGCCGTCCGTCTCACACCGGTTCGCGCTGCCTTCCCAGTCCTCACACGCGCATTCGATGCAGGGGAAACGTTCCGTGGTGGGCGCGATCCACTCCGCTTCCGCCAGCCGCTCGCGGGCCGTCTGGTACACCTCGCGCAACCGCTGTTCGATCTCGTACAGCTCGCTGCGGTTGCGGGCGAACGCCCTCTTCTGCTCTCGGGTCAGTTCGGCCGTGTTCTTCATGATCGATCCCTTGCCGTCGTTCGCCGATGTCGCGGCGAACGGCACCAGCATGGTCGGTGGCGACCCGCTGCCAGTAGGGCACGACGACCCGTCCTCGCCACCTACCCGACGAGCGTGCGAGCCAGCAGCTCCGCCGTGCGGGCAACCAGTTCGTCGTCCCAATCGGCGTCCTCGACCTCCTTGGTCGTCAGCACGGCCAACACCAGCGGGGTGCCGTCGTCCGTCCACGCCACGCCCACGTCGTTGGCCGTGCCGTACCCGCCCGACCCGGTCTTGTCCGCGACCCGCCAGTGGGAGGGCAGTCCGGCGCGGAACCGCGTATCGCTCGTGACGCTCTCGGTGAGCCACGTGACCAACCGATCCCGGTCGGCGTCGTCGAGCGCACGCCCGAGCAGCAGTCGGCGGTAGTCGGCGGCGAGGGCGGCGGGCGTGGTGGTGTCCCGCCGATCTCCGGGGACACCGTCGCTCAGGTCCGGCTCGTACCGGTCGAGCCGGGTGACGGAGTCACCGAGCGAGCGGCAGAAGCGCGTGATGCCACTCGGTCCCCCCAACGGCCGAAGCAGCAGGTTCGCCGCCGTGTTGTCGCTCTGCCGGATGGCCGCGGCACACAGGCCCTCGACCCGCATGCCCGTCCCGGCGTGCTGCTCGGTGACCGGCGATCCCGGCACCAGGTCGGCGTCCGTGTAGTGCACCCACCGGTCGAGATACGTGCCGTCGTGGTCGAGGTCGCGGAGCACGGCCGCGACCTCGAGGGTCTTGAACGTCGAGCACATCGGGAACAGCTCGTGGGCGCGGTAGGAGACGACGGCTCCCGAGCGAACGTTGAGCGCGAACACGCCGAGTCGGGCGGCGTGTCGTGACTCCAACGCCCGCAACTCCGCCGACACGGCCCGCGAGACCGTCGCCGAGCCGGTTGCGGGCACTGAGAGTCCCACGGTCGCGAGGCCCGCGGTGACCGCCAGACCGGTACGGAGCAACGAACGGCGGGAGAAGGTGACACTCATCGACATTCCTCGTCTTGTCGGGCAACGGGTTCGAGGCGAGCCAAGCAGCGCCACGCCTCCCATGTCCAAGAGCAATGTCCGCGACGGCCATAGCGTTCTGATATAACCGCAGGCGTGGACCTGCTGGCGCACCTCGAAGCGTTCGTCGCGATCGCCGAGCAGGGCAGTTTCTCCGCCGCCGCCGACACGCTCTACGTCGCGCAGCCGGTGTTGAGTCGGCGGATCAAGACTCTGGAGAAACACTTCGGCGGCGCGCTGTTCGACCGCGGCGGCCGTCGCGTGACCACGACCGATCTCGGGCAGTTGCTGCTGCCCCACGCGCGCGACGTGCTGGGCCGGGTCGAGCACCTGCGCCAGGTGGCCGCGACGGCGCTGGCCACCGCTCCCCACACGCTCGGCGTCCCACCCGACACGGACCCGACGGGGCTCGCCCGCGTGATCCGGTCCGGCGCCGAGCGTGGCGTCACCGTGGCCGTGCGCGAGTTGTCCGCCGAGGACCGCGAACACGGCCTCGCCGACGGGTCACTGACCTGCGCGGTGGTCCGCGTGGCACCGGAGACCGCGTCGGTGCGCGTGCCGCTCGGCCTCGCCACCGGCTCCCCCGGCCCCGGCCGTACCGTGCACCTGGAGGACCTGCGGCCCCGGCGTGGAAACGCGGACCGACCAGCGCCGATTCTCGTCACCGCCGAGGACGACGTGCCCTTCGCCGCCGACCGGCTCGCCAAGGCCGTCGCCCGGGCCGGGCTGGCCGAGAGTCGCCTCGTGCCCGCCACGTCGCTGTCCGCGGCCGTCGCCGACGCCCTCGCAGGCCCGTCGCTGCTGCTGTGTCCTGCGGAACTCGCCCGTCGGCACGGACTGTCGTGGCGCCCGCTCGCCGATGCTTCCCTGCATCGCGGGTACGAGGTGGCGTTCTCCCCTCGACGCACCGTGGGGCACGATGACCTCGCGTGGCTCACTCACCTGGTCGCGGCCGCGCTCGGCGCGACTCCACCCGACACCGAATCCACATCGGACAGTCGACGTTCCGGTCGTGACAACCCATCGGCGGCGCGAGGATGAGTACCGAACCCACCTACGTGGCGACGTCGACGGAGCTGCTGCGCGTGGCCGAGTCGATCGCGGAGCACTGGCGCGAGGTCGGCGCGCTCGGACACCTGCTGGCCCGCAACCTCGACACCGGAGAGGAGCTGGGGTTCGACGCCGAGACGCCCGTGCCGCTGGCGTCGGTCGTCAAGGTCCCGCTCGGCCTGGTGGTGCTCGACGAGATCGCGCACGGCCGCCTGGACGCCGCTCGACCCGTGACCATCGAACCGGCGCAGCGCAGCGTGGGCCCCACGGGTGTGTCGGCGTTCCGGCATCCCGCGACCCTCGCGGTCGGCGACCTGCTCCACCAGACACTGTCCGTCAGCGACAACGCCAGCGGCGACGCCCTGTTCGACCTGGTGGGTGTGACGACGGTGGACGACCGCCTGCGCGAGTGGGGATGCTCCGGCATTCGAGTGCGGCACCGACTCCAACGCATGTACGACTGCGCGGCGGGTGTCGCGGGCGACGACTTCCACCTCGCGTTGGAACTGGCGATCCGCGACGACACCACCCGCCAGTACTCCATCGACACGCTCGATCCGGCCCACGGCAACGTGGCCTCGGCCGCCGCGCTGGTCGAACTGCTGCAGCGCATCTGGCTCGACCGCGTCGCCCACCCGTCGGCCACCGCGGAGCTACGACGGCTGATGGGACTACAGGTGTTCACCCACCGACTCTCGGCCGACCTGCGAACCGACACGGTGAAGGTCAGCGGCAAGACGGGCTCGTTCCTGCACCTGCGGCACGAGATCGGGGTCGTCGAGTCGGAGTCCGGCGACCGGGTCGCCATCGCCGCGCTGACCCGCTCCCACCGACGCGCGATCGTCGCCCACGACGTCGATCTCGCCATCGGCGCCGCCGCCAGAGCGGCGTTCGAGAGTCTGCGGCGCTGACGTCACCCAGCGGTCGGCCGCAGGGAGTCGAGCAACAGGTCGGCGAAGTGGTCACCGACCTCGCGGGCCGACAGCTCACCACTCGGTCGGTACCAGAAGCCGAGGTGGTGCACCGCGCCGAAGAAGAAGTCCACAATGACCTCCGCCGGTTTGTCCGCACGGAACTCGCCGGAGCGCTGCCCTTCCTCGATCAGCCCCCGGAACCGCTCGTGGTAGCGGCGACGTTGCCTGCGCACCGCGGCTCGCGTGTCGGGAGCGAGCCGGTGCATGGACTGGAAGAAGATCGTCGTGTCGTCGAGGTTGGCGATGGTGCTCACCACGACGTCGGCGGCGATCGCGTGCAACCGGTCGCCCACCGGTTCGTCGCTCGCGGCGAACGTCTCCATCCGCCGCGTCTGCTCGCGCAGCACCCGCGCGTAGACCTCGTACAGCAGGTCGTCCTTGGAGCGGAAGTAGTGGTACATCGCGCCCTTGGTGACCCCGGCGGCCTCGACGATCTGGCTCACCGACGTGCGGTCGAAACCCTGCTCGGCGAACAGCCGGGTGGCCGCGGACAGCAGCCTCCGCTGCACGTCGGACTGCGAGGAACTCATCGCGGCGAGCTTACTGGCCGCCGTGGTCGGGGCCCGGTCGCCGGGCCCCCGGCCGTCACGACGCGTCCTCCAGCTTGCGCTGGAGCTTGTTCATCCCCGCGAGCCATCGGTCGGTCCGGGTGGCACGGTGTGCGTAGTACTCGGCCACCTCGGGGTGCGGGAGGATGAGGAACCGGCCGTCGCGGAGCCCGGCCACGGCAGCGTCGGCAACCTGTTCCGGCGTGATGGCATCCGCGGCCAACAGCGCCGCACCGGCCGGACCGGCGTCGGCGAGCATGTCCGTGCGCACGCCCTGCGGGCAGATCGCCTGCACCCGGATTCCCCGATGCCGGTACGTCACCTCCAGCCACTCGGCGAACCCGAGCGAGGCGTGCTTGGTGACGGAGTAGGGCGCGGAACCGAGGTTGGTGAGCAGCCCGGCGGCCGACACGGTCGCGAGGAAGTGTCCCCGCCCTCGCTCCAGCCACCGCGGCAACAGCTCCCGCGCGGCGCGGACGTGGGCCATCACGTTGACCTCCCACACCCGCTCCCACACGTCGTCGGCCACCTCGGGGCCGCCGGCCACGGCGATGCCCGCGTTGGCGCAGAACAGGTCGATCTCGCCCAGCGCCTCACGCGCCGCCGCGATCAGGGCGCGCACCCCGTCCTCCGACGCGGCGTCGCCGGGCACGGCCGTGCCCCCGATCCTGGCAGCCACCTCCGAGGCGGCCTCACCGTCGAGGTCGGCGACCACGACGCGCGCCCCCTCCGCGGCCAACCGGGTGGCCAGCGCCGCACCGATGCCCCGGCCTCCGCCGGTGACGACGACACCCGCGCCGTCGAGTTCCACCGTCACAGTCCACCGCCGAGGGTCACTCCGCCGTCGACGACGAGCGTCTGCCCGGTGATCCAGCCCGCCTGCTCCGACAGCAGGAACGTCACCGCACCGGCCACATCGGACGGTACACCGAGCCGCTTCATCGGGTACGCGGAGGCGACCTCCTCCTCGCGGTCGGCGTACAGGGCGGTGGCGAACGCCGTCTTCACCACCGCGGGAGCCACCGCGTTCACCCGGATCGCGGGCGCGAGTTCGTGCGCGAGTTCGGTGGTGAGCCGAATTAGTGCCGCCTTGCTGACGCCGTACATGCCGATGCCGGGCGACGTGCGCAGCCCCGCGATAGATGCGACGTTGACGATGGCCCCGCCGTGCTCGCCCATCCACGCGTCGCGGACCTTGCGGGTCCACGCCAACGGCGACAGCACGTTGACACCGATGATCTTCGCCGCCGCGTCGGGTTCCACGTCGAGGATGGAGCCGTAGACGGGGTTGATGCCGGTGTTGTTGACGAGGAAGTCGATGCGCCCGAAGGTCTCCAGCGTCCGCTTCACCGCGTCGTCCTGATGCGCGGGGTCGTCGGCCTTGCCGGGAACACCGAGGGCGACCGCGTCGCCACCCAGTTTCTCGACGGCCTCGGCGAGCGGGTCCGGCTTGCGCGCCGTGATGGTGACCTTGGCACCCGCCTCGACCAGGGCCTGCGCCACCCCGAAGCCGATTCCCCGGCTGGCTCCTGTCACAATGGCGACCCGGTCTGTCAGTGCTCCCACGGCCGTTCTCCAATCCACGCTAAGCGCTCGCTTACAATTCGGGTATGACGGAATCCCTGTCGGCCGAGCTGTGGCCGGATGTCCAACCGGACGCGGCCCGCCGCCTCATGCTGGCCGGGGTCGAGTCCTTCGCCCAACGGGGCTACCACGCCACCACCACCCGCGACATCGCAACCAAGGCCGGCATGAGCCCGGCCGCGCTGTACGTGCACTTTTCGTCGAAGGCCGCACTCCTCTTCGCGATCAGCCGCAGTGGGCACCAACAGGCACTCGACCTCGTCCGCACCGCCGCCGAGTCGGCCGACGCCCCGATCGACGCGATGCGCGAGATCGTGGAGCGATTCGCCGCCTGGCACGCGCGACGCCACACGATCGCGCGGGTGGTGCAGTACGAGATCGGAGCACTGCCGGAGCAGGAGTACCGGGTCGTCGCCGAGCTGCGCCGCGACATCGAACGCATCGTGACCGACCTCGTGCTCGCGGGCCAGCGTTCGGGCGACTTCACCGTGTCCGACGCCCGCGTGGCCGCCCGCGCGGTGTTGTCCCTGGGCGTCGACGTGGCTCGCTGGTACACCGAACGGTCCCGCACCTCACCGGACGAGCTGGGCCGACTGTACGGCGAGCTCGCGCTGCGCATGCTGGGCGCCGACCCCACGAGCTGACCGCCTCGCACACACACCTCCCGGCCTCGTCGCGACAGGGTGCTCTCCCTCGGATCAGCGACATACTAAGCGGTCGCTCACCCGCTGCGCCACCCCTCCCTCCCGAGCCTCAGCGGGTCGCACTCGACGTGTCGCGCCGCCCGGTCACGCCATCCGTCGACGAATTCATTGCAGCGCGTTAATTTCACGGCGTTTCTTTCTCGACGCAACAATCACATTCTTCCCACTCCCTGAACGTCTCTTGCTGTCGTCCGCGATCGGCATTGACCATCGATTTCGCGCGAGACCGGTCGATGAACCCGGCAAGGGAAGGAAATCGATGCTTCAACGTCAACGTCCGAGAGCGATGCTCGTCTCGATCGCCGCCGCCGTGGTCGCCGGGTTCGTGCTCACCGCCTGCGCACCAGCGCCGAACGCCGAGGTCGCCCGGCCCGGGAACGAGCCGCTGCCGACCGAGGTCCCGGCGGGCACGTCGCTCGTGGTCGCCGATCAGAACGAGGCTCTCCAAACGCTGATGCGCGCATCGGGCGAGCACGACGCACTGAGCGCGTCGGTGGAGTACGCCAATTTCCTCGGCGGACCTGCCATTCTCGAAGCAATTCGCGCGGACGCCGTCGACCTCGCCGTCGTCGGTGACACACCGCCCATTCAGGCCCATGCGTCGGGTGACGCCGTTCCCATCGTCGCGGCGAAGAAACAACAACTGCCGGACTACCGCATGGCGGTGGCTCCCGGGGTGACCGTGCGCACGCTGTCCGACCTGAAGGGCAAACGCATCACCTACGGCGAGGGCACGGGACGCCAACCGTACGTGTTGCGCGCACTGCGCCAGGCGGGGCTGACCAAGGACGACGTCGAACTCGTGCCGTTGAAGGCCTCGGACTTCCCGGACGCCATCCGCACCGGCCAGGTGGACGTCGCCGTGCTCAACGAGCCGCACTTCACGCGCTACCTCTCCGAGTACCGCGACGCCGGGGCTAGCGCGGTGCCGGACTCCGAGACCGACGGGGTCGCAAGCGGCCTGCAGTACCTCTACGCGAGTGCGACGGCGTTGAGCGATCCCGCGAAGGCGGCGGCCATCCGCGACTTCGTGCAGCACTGGGTCGCCGCGGCACAGTGGTCGCAGGAGAACGAGGACGCGTGGATCGACGCGTACTTCGTCGAGAACCAGCAGTTGAGCCCCGAGGAGGGCCGGTCGGTCGTCGAGTCGGAGGGCGACTTCTGGTTCCCACCGCTGGACGACGAGCTGATCGGCTTCCAGCAGGACACCATCGACCTGCTGCACGACGCCGGTGACCTGCCCGAACGACTCGACGCCCGAGACGAGTTCGACACCCGCTTCGATCCGGTGATCGACGAGGCCGTGGCGAGCTCGGGTGCGCGCAGGAGCGAATCCCCATGACACAGATCCACGTCTCTCCGGCAGCCGAACGGCTCGCCGTTGCAGCGGACGACACGGTCGAGGACTCCCCGCGGCCGACCCGCGGGCCCCGCCTCGTGCCGCGTCCGCTGGGTCCGCTCGGCCTGCTGTTCGGCCCCGTCGTCCTGCTGACGGTCTGGGAGTTCGCGGCCACGGTCGGGTGGCTGTCGCCCCGCACGCTCGCGGGCCCGTCGGTGGCGGTGCGCACGGGTGTGGAGATGCTGCTCGGCGGAGAACTGCTGCCCCACCTCGCAGCGTCCGCGTACCGCGCCGGTCTGGGCCTGCTGATCGGAGTTGCCCTCGGTGTGGTGCTGGCCCTGCTCTCGGGACTCACCCGCCTCGGCGAGGCCTCGATCGACAGCCTGGTGCAGATCAAGCGCGCCATCCCGACGCTCGCCCTCATTCCGCTGGTCATCCTGTGGCTGGGCATCGGCGACGAGATGAAGATCGCGGTCATCGTGGGCGGCGTCGTCGTCCCGGTGTACCTGAACACGCACGCCGGCCTGCGCGGCATCGACGTCCGCTACGTCGAACTCGCGCGCACCACCGGACTGCGCCGTTCGGAGTTCGTGCGCCTGGTGGCGCTGCCCGGGGCGCTGCCCGGCTTCTTCACCGGGCTCCGGCTCGCGGTGACCATGTGCTGGACGGCGCTGGTCGTGCTGGAACAGATCAACGCGACCGAAGGCATCGGCTACCTGATGACCCGGGCACGCGACTACGGACAGACCGACGTGATCGTCGTCGGCCTGGTGACGTACGCGACGCTCGGTCTGGTGTCGGACTTCGCGGTGCGGTTCGTCGAGCGGAAGGCGCTGTCGTGGCGACGGACGATCGGCTCATGAGCGCCCCGGTGGTGGCGACGCGCGAACTGACCCGCCGCTACGGCGACCGCGTGATCCTCGACCGACTCTCCCTGCGGATCGCGCCCGGCGAGTTCGTCGCGTTGATCGGCCGCAGCGGGTCGGGCAAGAGCACCCTGCTGCGGGCACTCGCCGGGCTGGACGACGACGTGGCGGGCGAGGGCTGGGTGGTGGTGCCCGACAACCGCTCCGTGTTGTTCCAGGACTCCCGCCTGCTGCCATGGGCGCGGGTGTTGGACAACGTCACGCTCGGTCTCCGCCGTCCCGACGCCCGGGCACGAGGCGAGCGGGCACTCGCGGACGTCGGCCTCGGCGGCCGGGAGCGGGCCTGGCCGAACGCATTGTCGGGCGGTGAACAACAACGGGTCGCGCTGGCCCGGTCGCTCGTCCGGCAGCCCGCGCTGCTGCTGGCCGACGAACCCTTCGGGGCTCTCGACGCGTTGACGCGCATGCGGATGCACACGTTGCTGCTCGACCTCGTCGCGGCGCACCGGCCCGCCGTGTTGCTGGTGACGCACGACGTCGATGAGGCCGTGACACTCGCCGACCGCGTCCTGGTTCTCGACGCCGGGCGACTCGTGCTCGACCTCCCGGTGCCCCTCCCCCGCCCCCGCGACCCGCTCCGCCCGGACTTCGCCACGGCCCGGCAGCGCCTCCTCCACGCGCTCGGGGTCGACTCCGGCGCGACCCCGCACGACGACCCGCACGACGACCCGCACGACGACCCGCACGACCGCTCCCACGACCCCGCCCACGACGACGACCAAGCCAACGACCAAGCCGACGACCAAGCCGACAAGGAACACTGATGTCTCGCACCCTGCACCTCAACGTCTTCATCCACGGTCGCGGCCACCATGAAGCGGCCTGGCGGCATCCCCGGGGCACCTCCGCCTCGCTCACCGACATCGGCTACTACGAGGAGATCGCCCGGATCGCCGAACGCGGCACGTTCGACTCGGTCTTCTTCGCCGACCACCTCACCCTCGGCAAGGACGTGGCCCACTCCGCCCGAGGCGGCCTCGAACCGTTGACCACACTCGCCGCCCTCGCGCAGCGGACGGAGCACATCGGACTCATCGCGACCGCGTCGAGCACGTACACCGAGCCGTACAACCTGGCTCGCCAGTTCGCCTCGCTCGACCACATCAGCAACGGCCGCGTCGGCTGGAACATCGTCACGTCATGGCTCGAGGGCGCCGCCGCGAACTACGGTGACACCGGGCAGATCGACCACGACGAGCGCTACCGACGCGCGTTCGAGTACCTCGACGTCGTGACCAAGCTGTGGGACAGCTGGGCCGACGACGCCCGCGTGGACGACCCCGACTCGGGCGTGTACGTGGATTTCGACCGAATTCGGCCCACCGCACACCACGGCACCTACTACCACGTGGAGGGGGCCCTCAACGTTCCTCGCTCGCCGCAGGGCTACCCCGTCCTGGTGCAGGCGGGATCGTCGGACGCAGGCAGGCAGTTCGCGGCCACCTACGCCGAGGCGGTGTTCACCGCGCACCTGGAGCAGGCCACGGCCGTGGAGTTCCGCACCGACCTCCGGCGACGCGCGAAAGCCCTCGGCCGGGACCCCGAACAGCTCGTCGTCCTACCGGGGCTGAGCCCCGCCATCGGCTCCACGGAGGCCGAGGCGAAGCGACTGTGGACCGAGCTGAACGAACTGACCGTGCCCGAGGTCGGGCTCGCCCACCTGTCAGCGAGGTTCGGGGGCGCCGACTTCTCCCACCTGCCGCTCGACGAACGCCTCTCCCCGGACGACCTGCCCGATCCCGCCACCGTGCAGGGGGCGCAGAGCCGCGCCGAACTGATCCACGGCCTGGTGCGGCGGGAACGACCGACGTTGCGGTCGTTGCTGCACACGCTCGCGGGCGGTCGCGGCCACTACATCACGGCGGGGACCCCCGAGCAGATCGCCGACGTCGTCGAGGACTGGTTCCGCAACGGCGCCGCGGACGGCTTCAACATCATGCCGCCGATCCTGCCCGCCGTGCTGGAGGACTTCGTCGACCAGGTCGTGCCCGAGCTGCGGCGGCGTGGCCTGTTCCGGCGGGAGTACACGGCCGACACGCTGCGCGGACACTACGGCCTCGCCCGCCCGGAGAACCGGTTCTTCGGCGCGAACGAGCCGTCCCGGGAGCCGGCGACGGTCTGAGACGTTCTCGCCTCGGCCGGTCCAGGCCCCGGCGAGGCGAGAACCCGGAGCAGGTCCTTCGCGACCTGCTCGGCGAGGATGCCGGGAGGGCGTGGCCGAGTCCCGCCCTCCCGGTCACTCGCCGATGATCGGTTCCACCATCCTCGCCCACTGCCGCACGAGACGCTCCCGGCGTTTCGAGTCGTCGCTGAGCAGATCGGCCAACCCGAGGCCCCGGGCGAGGTCGAGGGTCGCCTGGACGGTCTCGCGCACGCCGGGGCGGGACTCGTCCGCGTCGAGGAGGTCGACAGCCACCCGGTGGGCCTCCCGACCCACCTTCGCCTCCAACGGAGCGAGCACCGCGCGCAGGGCGTCGTCGGTGGACGCGGCCACCCACAGGTGCAGTGCAGCGCGGAACTTCGGCCCGGTGTAGGTGTTCAACAGCAACCGCGCCACCGGCTCGGCCCGGCGTCGGCCGGGCGGGAGGGTGTCGGCCCGCCGCCGCAGTTCGGCGATCTGCTGCTCGGCGAGGTACTCCACGGTGGCCACCACCAGGTCCTCCCGCGTCGGGAAGTGGTGCTGCGCCGCGCCGCGCGACACCCCGGCCCGCTCGGCGACGACGCCCACCGTGGTGCCCGTCCAACCGAACTCGGCCAGGCAGTCGACGGCGGCCTCCATCAAACGCAGCCGCGTGGTGCGGCTGCGTTCCTGGCGCGGCTCACGCACCATCGGCAGGCTCGACCCAGAAGTCGAGTTGGAGGTCCTCCTCGCGCTCGGCGAGGCGGTACCGCGAGAAGTCGGTGACACCCTCGGCGGCGAGCACCTCGTCGTCGATGAGGAACTGCCCCGTGCGCTCCCGGCTGGGCTTGGTCAGCACCGCGTACGCCGCGTCGGCCATGATCTCCGGCGTGCGCGACTTGCTCACCAGCGCCGCCCCGACCACGTTGCGGATCGCGGCGGTGTCGATGGTGGTGCGCGGCCACAGCGAGTTGACCGCCACGCCGTCGTTCTTCAGCTCCGCGGCCAGTCCCACGGTCACGAGACTCATCGAGTACTTGGCGATGCTGTAGGCGAGGTGCCCGCCGGTGAACCACTTCTCCTCCAACCGGATCGGCGGGGAGAGCGTGAGGATGTGCGGGTTGTCCGAGCGCCGCAGGTGGGGAATCGCGGAGCGCGACAACAGGAACGACCCTCGCGCGTTGATGTCCTGCATGAGGTCGTAGCGCTTCATGGGGATCGACTCGGACGGCGTGAGGTCGATCGCGCTCGCGTTGTTCACCACGATGTCGAGGCCGCCGAACTGCTCCACGGTCTGCTCGACCGCGCGCAGCACCGTCTCGTCGTCGCGGATGTCACCGACGATCGGCAGCGCGTTGCCGCCCGCGTCCTCGATCGCCTTGGCGGCGGTGTGGATCGTGCCGGGCAACTTCGGGTGCGGTTCGGCGGTCTTGGCGAGCAGCGCCACGTTCGCACCGTCGCGCGCCGCGCGCACGGCGATGGCCTCGCCGATGCCACGGCTGCCGCCGGACATGATGATCGTCTTCCCGGACAGATCGCTCAACGGACAACTCCTGGTTCTCGTCAGTACGACTTGGGCAGGCCGAGGCTGTGCTGGGCCACGTAGTTGAGGATCATCTCCCGGCTCACCGGGGCGATCCGACCCACCCGGACCGCGGCCACCATCGTTCCCAGACCGTACTCGGACGCCAGGCCGTTGCCGCCGTGCACCTGGACGGCCTGGTCCACCGCGCGCACCGCGACCTCCGCGGCCGCGTACTTCGCCATGTTGGCGGCCTCCCCCGCGGCGGCGTCGTCGCCCGAGTCGTAGATCGCGGCGGCTTTCTGCGTCATGAGCTTCGCCAGCTCCAGCTCGATCTTGATCTCCGCGAGCGGGTGGGCGAGCCCCTGATGAGCGCCGATCGGACTGCCGAACACGCTGCGCTCGCGCGCGTACCGCACCGCCTTGTCCAACGCGTACCGGGCGATGCCGAGGGAGAACGACGCCCCCATGATCCGCTCGGGGTTCAGTCCCGCGAACAACTGCGCGATGGCCGCGTCCTCGTCCCCCACCAGCGCGTCGGCGGGCAGCCGCACGTCGTCGAGCAGCAGCTCGAACTGCTTGTCCGCCGACACGAGGTCCATGGGGATCGCGCGGTACTCCAGGCCCGGCGTGTCGGTGGGCACCACGAACAGCGCGGGCTTGAGCCGCCCGGTGCGGGCGTCGGAGGTGCGGCCGACCACGAGCACCGCGTCGGCCTCGTCGACGCCCGAGATGAAGACCTTGCGTCCGCTCAGCACCCAGTCGCCACCGTCGCGGCGCGCGGTGGTGGTGATGCGATGGGAATTCGACCCGGCGTCGGGTTCGGTGATCGCGAACGACATCCGCACCTGGCCGCTCGCGAAACCGGGCAACCACCGTGCCTTCTGGTCGTCGGTGCCGAAGCGTGCGATCACCGTGGCACAGATCGCGGGAGACACCACCATGAGCAGCATCGGGGTCCCCGCCGCGCAGAACTCCTCGCACACCGCGGCCAGGTCGCCGATGCCCGCGCCGCCGCCCCCGTAGGCCTCGGGCACCGCGACGCCGAGGTAACCGAGCCTGCCCGCCTCGTCCCACAGCTCGCTGGTGTGGCCGCCTCCTCGGGCCTTGTCGAGGTAGTACTCATGGCCGTACTTGGCCGCGAGTTCGGCCACGGCGTCGCGTAGCTGGCGGCGTTCGGGCGATTCGGTGAAGGTCACGCTGACTCCTTCGCTGGGTCGACGGCGTCGTCGGTGCTCGGTGTCGGGGTGATCACGGCGAGAACGGCGCCCTGTTCCACCTGGGCGCCCTCGGTCACGGGAAGCTCGGTCACCACGCCGTCGGCGGGCGCGGCCACGCGGTGCTCCATCTTCATCGCCTCCAGCGACAGCAGGGGCTGACCGGCGCTGACCACGTCGCCGACCGCCACGGCCACGCGCGTGACGGCGCCGGGCATGGGAGCCACCAACGACCCCTCGGCCAACTCGGTGGTGCTGTCGCCGAACCGCGGTACGGGAGTCAGACTCACCGACCCGAGCGGGGAATCCACTGTGACCGACCCGGGATAACGACACACGTCGAAGTGCCGACGCACTCCTGCCACGGACAACGCCACGCGCTCCGGCGTGACGGACTCGACGGTGACGTCCGGGTGATCGGACAGCATCGGCCCCGAGCGGGTGCTGTGGTAGCGGACGACGTGTTCGGCCTCCCCGTGCCGGTACGTCTTGACGTGCGGGGCCGACGGCACGTTGCGCCAGCCCGACGGCAGGGACGCGAGCACGCGGGCCCGCGCCCAATTGTGGGCGGCGTCGGCAAGCGCTGCCGCCGCGAGGGACAGGCGCACGGTGTCGTCGTCCGGCCCCGCGTCGAGCAGTTCGGCGTGACGAGTGAGGAAGTCGGTGTGGGTGTCGCCCGCGAGGAACGCGGGATGGCGCAGGACGGCCGCGAGCAGGTCGCGGTTGGTGACCAGGCCGTGCAGCCGGGCCGTGGACAGCGCACCGGCCAGCATGCGGGCGGCGGCCGACCGGTCGGGTGCCCAGGCGACGACCTTCGCGAGCATCGGGTCGTAGTGCACGCTCACCGTGGAGCCGTCCACCACACCGCTGTCGAGCCGGATGCCGTGACGGTCGGGAACCGTGAACTCCGCCCGTACGTCACGGATCGCGACGCGGTGCAGGATGCCGCTTCCGGGTCGCCAGTCGGCGCGTGGGTCCTCCGCGTAGAGGCGGGCCTCGATCGCATGGCCGCGCACCGCGGGCGGCTCGGGCGGCAGCGCCTCCCCCTCGGCGATGCGCAGTTGCCACGCCACCAGGTCGAGGCCGGTGACGCACTCGGTGACCGGGTGCTCGACCTGCAACCGGGTGTTCATCTCCAGGAAGAAGAACTCGCCGTCGTCGGTGACGAGGAACTCGACCGTGCCCGCGCCCACGTAGTCCACGGCGGCGCACACCGCCCTCGCCGCGGAGAAGAGGGCCTGCCGCAGTTCGTCGTCCACACCGGACGGTGATTCCTCGATCACCTTCTGGTGCCGACGCTGGATGGAGCACTCCCGCTCGCCGACCGCCCACACGGTGCCGGTGCCGTCGGCGAGCACCTGCACCTCGATGTGCCGACCGCGTTCGACATAGCGTTCGCAGAACACCGTAGGGTCACCGAACGCGGAGGCGGCCTCGGCCCGAGCCGCCGCCACCGCGTCGAGCAGCTCGTCGAGGTGGCGGACCACCCGCATCCCGCGTCCTCCGCCACCGGCCGAGGCCTTCACGAGCACGGGCAGCTCGTCGTCGGTGAGGTGGTCGGGGTCGAGTTCGGACAGCACGGGCACACCGGCCTCGGCCACGATGCGTTTGGACTCGACCTTCGAGCCCATGACGGCGATGCTCTCCGGTGACGGCCCCACCCACGTCAGTCCCGCATCGAGCACCGCGCGGGCGAACTCCGCGCTCTCGGACAGGAAGCCGTATCCGGGGTGCACGGCGTCCGCACCGGCGGCCGACGCCGCCGCGATCACCGCGTCACCGCGAAGGTAGGTGTCGGAGGGCGCATCGCCCGGCAGCCGCACCGCCGCGTCGGCCGCCTGGGTGTGCACGGCGTGCGTGTCGGCGTCGGAGTGCACCGCGACCGTGCGCACGCCGAGTTCCCGGCACGTCCGGAAGATCCGCAACGCGATCTCGCCTCGATTGGCGACCAGCAGATTCGTGATCACAGTGACCTCACATCCGGAAGACACCGAAACCGGTGCCGTCGAAGGAACTCCCGGCCACGGTCTGGGAGTGCACGGCCGACAGGCACAGCCCGAGCACGGTGCGCGTGTCACGCGGGTCGATCACGCCGTCGTCGTAGAGCCGCCCCGACAAAAACAGCGGCAGCGACTCGGCCTCGACCTGCGCCTCGACCGCCGCGCGCAGTGCCGCGTCGGCCTCGTCGTCGTAGTCCTGCCCCCGCGCCTTCGCGGCGTTACGGGCCACGATGGACAGCACCCCGGCGAGCTGTTGCGGCCCCATCACCGCCGACTTCGCGCTCGGCCACGCGAACAGGAACCTCGGGTCGTACGCCCGCCCGCACATGCCGTAGTGCCCGGCGCCGTACGACGCTCCCATGAGGACGGACAGATGCGGCACGCGACTGTTGGACACCGCGTTGATCATCATCGCGCCGTGCTTGATGATGCCGCCCTGCTCGTAGTCCTTGCCGACCATGTAGCCGGTGGTGTTGTGCAGGAACACCAGTGGCGTGTCGGTCTGGTTCGCAAGCTGGATGAACTGCGCCGCCTTCTGGGACTCCTCGCTGAACAGCACACCCCTGGCGTTGGCGAGGATGCCGACGGGATAGCCGTGGATGCGCGCCCAACCCGTCACGAGACTGCTGCCGTAGAGCGGTTTGACCTCGTCGAAGTCCGAGTCGTCCACGATGCGGGCGAGCACGTCCCTCGGGTCGAACGGCACCTTCAGGTCCGAGGGCACGATGCCCAGCAGGTCCTCGGGGTCGTAGCGCGGTGGGACGGATTCGCGAGGCTCGGGTCCGCGTTTGCGCCAGTTCAGCCGTTTGACGATGTCACGCCCGATCCGCAGCGCGTCGTACTCGTCTCGGGCGAGGTGATCGGCCAGGCCGGAGGTGCGCGCGTGCATGGCCGCACCGCCGAGCGACTCGTCGTCGGACTCCTCCCCGGTGGCCATCTTCACCAGCGGTGGACCACCGAGGAACACCTTCGACCGCTCCTCGATCATCACCACGTGGTCGGACAGGCCGGGCACGTACGCGCCACCGGCCGTGGAGTTGCCGAAAACGAGCGCGATCGTCGGGATTCCCGCTGCGGACAAGCGCGTCAGGTCGCGGAACAGTCGCCCGCCCGGGATGAAGATTTCCTTCTGGCTCGGCAGGTCCGCGCCGCCGGACTCCACGAGGTTGATCACGGGGAGTCGGTTCTCCAGCGCGATGTCGCAGGCCCGGAAGATCTTGCGGACCGTCCACGGGTTGCTCGCCCCGCCGCGCACGGTGGGGTCGTTGCCGACGATCAGGCACTCCACGCCCTCGACGACCCCGATGCCGGTGACGACGCTCGCCCCGACCGGGTAGTCGCTGCCCCAGCCCGCGAGCGGCGAGAGTTCCAGGAACGGCGAGTCCTCGTCGAGCAGCAGTTCGATGCGTTCGCGCACGAGGAGCTTGCCCCGGCGGCGGTGCCGGTCGACATATTTCTGTCCCCCACCGGCGACGGCCTTGGCGTGCTCGGCCTCGATCTCGGCGAGTTTGGCGAGCATCGCGTCCCGGTTGGCGACGTGGTCGGGTGCCGTGACGTCGACGGCCGAGGTGAGGATCGTCATGAGGTGTACCCCAGTCGTTTCGCCGCGAGTTGGGTCATGATCTCGGACGTGCCGCCCCCGATGCCGAGGATGCGCATGTCCCGGTAGTGACGTTCCACTTCGGACTCTCGGAGGTAGCCGAGTCCGCCGTGCAGTTGCACGGCCTTGTCGACCACCCACATCCCGGCCTCGACGGCCGAGTTCTTCGCGAAGCAGGTCTGCGCCAGCACGTCCTCGCCCGCGGCGTGTCGCACGGCCACCTGCCGGACGTAGGTGCGGGCGACGTCGACCTTCCTCGCCATCTCGGCGAGCGTGTGCTGCACGGTCTGTCGCGAGATCAGCGGTCGGCCGAACGTGTGCCGCAGTCGGCACCACTCGACCGTGCGCTCCAAGGCCCGCGCCGCCGTCGCGTACGCCTGCACCGCCAGGGTGAGCCGCTCGGTGACGAACTGCGTCGCGATCTGGGCGAATGCGCTGTTCTCGGGGCCGACCCGATGCGAGACAGGCACTCGGACGTCGGAGAACGACAGCTCGGCGGTGTCGGAGCAGTGCCAGCCCATCTTCTCCAGCGCCCGGCTCACGGTGAACCCCGGTGTGCCCTTCTCGATCACGAGCAGGGACAGCCCGCCCGCGCCGGGCTCGCCGGTGCGCACGGCGGTGGTGACGAAGTCGGCGCGACACCCCGAGGTGATGAACGTCTTCGCGCCGTTGACGACGTAGTGGTCGCCGTCGCGCACCGCGGTGGTGCGCAGGCCCGCGACGTCCGATCCGCCGTCGGGCTCGGTGATCGCGAGTGCACCGATGGCCCGACCGGCGAGCGTCGGCCTCACCCAACGGTCGATCTGCCACCGGTCCCCCGCGGCGACGATGTGGGGCAGGGCGATGCCTCCGGTGAACAACGACGCGACGACGCCACCCGACGCGCCCGCGTAGTGGGTCTCCTCGATCACCGTGACGACGTCGAGCACGTCGCCGCCGGACCCGCCCGCACTCTCCGGGAACGAGACCCCGAGCAGGCCCAGTTCCGCCGCCTTCGCGTGCAGGTCCCGAGGCAGCGCGCCCTGGCGTTCCCACTCGTCCAGGTGCGGCAGGATCTCGCTCGTCACGAAGTCGCGCACGGTGCGCCGCAGCAGTCGCCGCTCGGGGGTCTCGAACGGGTCGGTCACAGCAGCACCTCCGGAACGTCCACGACCCGGCTGCGCAACCACTCACCGAGCGCTTTGCCCTGCGGATCGAACCGCGCCTGCGACGCCACGCCCTCCCCGAGCACGCCGTCGACGACGACGTTCACCGCCCACAAATTGGGCAGCAGGTATCGGCGCACAGGCAGGTCGGCCACCTCGGGCAACAACGCGCGGACGGCGTCGACGGTGAGGGTGTGCGCGAGCCACCGCCACGCCGGTTCGGAACGCACCCACAACCCGATGTTGGCGCTGCCGCCCTTGTCACCGCTGCGTGCGCCCACCACCGTGCCCAGCGGCACCCGGCGCGTCGGCCCCTCCGGCAGCGCCGGGGGAAGCGGGGGCTCCGGGAGGTCGACCGGCTCGCGAGTGGTCTCGGGCGCGGCCACGTCGACCCGGGTGCCGTCGGGCAGGACGGCGACGTGCGGCACGGTCGTCGCGGGTACGAACGCGTCGTGGAACACCCCGTACGGCGCGCCCTTCTGGGGCGGAGCCGTCAGGTGGAAACCGGGATAGCTGGCCAGTCCCAGCTCGACCGCGGCACCGCTGAACGCGCGCCCGACCGTGTCCGGGTCCGGATCGCTCACCGCGCAGTGCAGCAACGCGCTCGCCGCCTCCTGCTCGTCGGCGTCGGCGTGGTCGGTGCGCGCCAACGTCCATCGCACCGATCTCGGTGGACGGCGCTCCAGTGCCTCGGTGAGCTGCCGCCGCACCCAGTCCGCCTTCGCCTCGATGTCGAGTCCCGTGAGGACGAACGTCACCTCGTTGCGGAACCCGCCGAGCGTCGTGCAGCCCACCTTCAATCGTGACGGTGGCGGCTCGCCCCGCACACCGCTCACGCGCACCCGGTCGGGTCCCTCCTGTTCCAGGTGGATGGTGTCGAACCGGGCCGTCACGTCCGGACCGACGTAACGGGGGTCGGCGATCTCGTAGAGCAGTTGTGCGGTCACCGTCCCGACGGTCACCGCACCGCCCGTGCCGTCGTGCTTGGTGATCACACTCGACCCGTCGGCGCGAACCTCGGCCACGGGAAAACCCGGCAGTCCCAGCTCGTGCTCGGTGAAGAAGGCGTAGTTGCCGCCCGTGGCCTGCGCGCCGCACTCCAGGACGTGGCCCGCCACCACCGCCCCGGCGAGGGCGTCGTGATCGTCGGGAGTCCAGCCGAAGTGGGCGGCGGCCGGACCGACGACCAGCGAGGCGTCGGTGACGCGTCCCGTCACCACCACGTCGGCCCCGGCGTTCAGGCACTCGGCGATCCCGAAGGCGCCCAGGTACGCGTTGGCCGTCACGGGTGTGCCCAGCCCCAGCTCGTCGGCGCGCGAGGAGAGGTCGTCGCCTTCGACGTGCGCCACAGTCACGTCCACACCGACCCGCCGGGCCAGTGCCCGCAGCGCGTCCGCCAGACCGGCGGGATTGAGGCCGCCCGCGTTGGTCACCACGCGCACTCCCCGGTCGGCGATGAGCCCGAGGCACTCCTCGAACTGCCGCAGGAAGGTGGTGGCGTAGCCGCGGGACGGGTCCTTCAGCCGGTCCCGCCCGAGGATGAGCATCGTGAGTTCGGCCAGGTAGTCGCCGGTCAACACGTCGAGCGGACCGCCGGTGAGCATCTCGCGCACGGCGGAGAACCGGTCGCCGTAGAAGCCGGAGGCATTGCCGATGCGGATCACGAACAGCTCCTCTCCGCTTGTGGGGGCCTGCCGGGGCCCGGTGGTCCCGCGAACGCCTGCGCCACCTCCAGCCACCGTGCGGCCTGTTCGCCGTCGGCGCGCACGTCCGCGTCGTCCGGGTGTCGGCGTTGTGTGACGAGCAGGCAGAAGTCGTGCGCGTCGCCGGTCACCCGCTCGGGGGCGTCCTCCGGTCCGAAGGCCCACACCGTGCCGTCGGGCGCGGTCAGCTCGACGCGGAACTCCACGGTGGGTGGCGTGAGCCCGTGCACGACGAAGGCGAAATCCCGGGTACGGACTCCGAGGCGCGCGACGTGCCACAGTCGGCTGGTCGGACGTCGCACGACCCCGAGCGTGTCGGCGATGTCCTGCCCGTGCGCCCACGTCTCCATCAGGCGGGCCGAGGCCATCGACGCCGCGCTCATCGGCGGCCCGTACCAGGGCAATCGCGTGCCGTCCGGCACCGCGCGCAGTGCCGTGGCGAGGTCGTCGCGGCCGCGCCGCCACAACGCGAGCAGCCGCGAGGGCGGCAGTGTCGCGCCGTCGGCCGCGCCCCGGTCGACGTAGTCCAGGCCGCCCTCCAGTGCGGAGGCGATCTCGGCGTCGAACCGCTCCGGGGTTCGCGCGGCGACGAGCGCCTTGTCGTCGGTCCACGCGAGATGCGCGATCTGGTGGGCGATCGTCCACCCCTCCGCGGGAGTGGGCAGTGCCCAGCGCGCGGGGTCGAGGTCCGCGACCAGGTCGTCGACCTCCTGACTCTCCGCCTCAAGGTCCCGCACGATCGCACTCACGTCCGCCACGTGCCACCTCCTCGGGGCGGCCTCGACGCCGCCCGGCGGCATCAGGCTGACAGCTCCCGACCAGAAAAAGCAAGCACGCTTGATTGTTTCCCTCTGTCGGAGGCATGCCGGTGTGTGCTGCAATAGCGGTCACCGACGACGACGCGGACGGCAGATGGGGGCGCCCATGACGGAGGCCGCAGCCGACTACACCCAGATCGCGTACACGGTCGCCGAGCGCATCGCGACCATCACCCTCGACCGCCCGCACGCCCGCAACGGCTACACGATCACCATGGCCGACGAACTGGCCGACGCGGTCGCCCGGGCGGACGCCGACCGTGACGTGCGGGTCGTCGTACTCACCGGCCGGGGCCGCGACTTCTGCGTCGGGGCGGATCTGTCGGGGGGCGGGTTCGAGGCCGACGGTGTGATCGGGGACGACTGGCAGGAGCCCGCGGGCCGGGTGTCGCGCCGCATCTTCGCGGCCGACAAGCCCGTCGTCGCCGCGCTCCGCGGGGCCGCCGTCGGCGCGGGACTCACGATCACCCTCGCGGCCGACTACCGGCTCGCAGCCACCGACTCGCGGTTCGGTTTCGTGTTCACCCGTCGCGGCATCTACCCCGAGGGCGCGTCGGTGTGGTTCCTACCGCGCCTCGTCGGCCTGGGCCGTGCGCTCGACTGGATGATCAGTGGCCGGGTGTTCGACGCCGACGAGGCACTGCGGTCGGGGCTCGTGCACAGCGTGCACGCACCCGACGACGTGCTCCCCGCCGCCTACGCCCTGGCCAGGGAACTCGTCGCCACGACGGCTCCCGTGTCCGTGGCCGTCACCCGGCGGATGCTCTACCGCATGTCCGGAGTCGACTCACCGGACCCCGTGCACCGCCTCGACTCCCGGCTGATCGCCAGCGTGGCCGACAACCCGGACACGGTCGAGGGAGTGCTGTCGTTCCTACAGAAGCGGCCACCCGAGTTCGTCGGCATCGTCCCCGACGACGTGCCGGACTTCCTGCCTTCGAATCGGAAAGGCAACCCGTGAGCACCGACTATCCCGACGAGCCGTGGCGCCTGACGGGCGAGGCGTTCCTGTCGGTCTGGTCCGTCCCGCTGCGGGACCTGCCGAGAGTCGACGACGTCGTCACTCCGCTCACCGTCGGCGGTCGAGCCGTGGTCGTCACCGCGTGGATCGACTACACGCCACCCGGCCAGTTGAGCTACCACGAACTGCTCGCCACAGTGGCCGTGCGGTCGGGGCGGGGTGTCGGAAGCAGCATCACCGAGATCTGGGTCGACAACGAGACTGCCCTGGTCGGAGGCCGCGAACTGTGGGGCATTCCGAAGGATTTCGCGACGTTCGACCGCGCGGATCGGCTCACGGCCTCGGCCGCCACCGACCGGGACTGGATCGCCACCACGACGTTCTCCCCCTGCGGACCGTCGGGCCCTACCACCCGCGTGCGGTTCCGCGTCGTCCAGTCGGTCGACGGTCGGCAGAAATCCAGCCCGATCCGAGCCCGGCTCCGCCCTCGACCGGCCTCGGCGACGTGGGAGGTGAACCCACGCGGGCCCCTCGGCTACCTCGCGGGACGACGCCCGTGGCTGACCGTCCAGCTCACCGACGTCCGCCTGATCTTCGGGCACACGCAGTGAGCCGCCGTCACCACGTCAGTACGAGCAGGGCGGCGGCGAGCACGACCACGACCCCGGCCCCCAGCACCAGCAGTGTCCTGCGACGGGCTTGCGTGGCCTCGTCGGCCCGAGGCAACGACCGCCGCCGGTTGCGCACCGCGCCGTAGACGAGAACGCCCACCGGGGTCGCGGCGACCACCATGGCGAGGACTCCCAGAGCCACGTTGCCGTGGTGGAAGAACCTCACGGCGAACACCACGCCGAAGAAGAGAGCGAGTCCCCAGAGCGCACCCACGGTGGCATCCCCTCTGTGTGAGTCGATCGGATCGGGTCGGACGAGGCCGTGCCACTCGGCGCACGCCCCCGTCCGGGCGAGTCGGTGGGTGTTCCTGCCGGTCGCCTCAGCGAGGGTCGAACCACGACAGGCTCGGGACATGCCGGAACGTCGGCATCGTGCTGCCCTCCCCGGAGTCGCCCCGCACCCACTGCGGTGGGCGCGAGCCCATTCGTCCTGATGGGACAGTAGAGAGGAGCCGTGAAATCCGGATGAACAGCCCTTTCAGCCCTTGTCGCGCTCCTCGAAGACCCGTGCGAGGTGGTCGTGCAGCCGCGCGTGCCGGAACTGGTAGACGGCACCCGCCTGCCGCAGGACACCCCGCCGGTAGGCGTCCTCCAGGAAGTCGGCCACCGACCACGGCAGCCGACCGGTCAGGGGCAACCAGAACCGCGCGAAGACGACCCACTGTCCCCAGGCCGTCATGCACAACGTGTAGCCGAGGCCACCGCCGACCATGCCGACGGCACCCCACAACACCGCGTCGCCCACCCCGAACAGCATGGGGCCGAGGAAGTTCTGCAACAGCAGCACCAACGGGCCGCTCGCGAAGCCGACGACGAGGCCGAACATCGGGGCGAACATGCCGACCTGGGCGAGCACCGTTCTCCGGTTCAGCCGCAGCAGGTCGCCGGGCCGGCTGATCGAGCGAATGTCCAGGGACGTCTCGAAGACGCCCACGAGGCCGTACGAGAGACCAGCCGCCGGGCCGAACACGGTCACCAAGACACACGCATTGATGAGGTTCGGAATCCACACGCTCACGTCGCCGGTCAACAGCCAGGACACCGCGCCCCAGATGATGCCGCTCAACAGGCCGAACACCACGCCGCCGAGCAGCCCGATCCGAAACCGTGACGCGAACGTGCGGGGTAGTTCGACCCGTCTTCGCCGTAGTCCGATGCGAGCCCGTGACGGCTCCAACGTGGCTCGCCCGAACATCAGGACGAGCCCGTGGACGAGCGCGAACGCGACTCCCGAGGCGAGCGCGACGTGCATCATGTCGAGCAGCCCCAAGCCGAACATCACGTCGAGCGCCTGCTCCTCACCGAACATCGACGCGCGCACCACGGAGTAGCCCAGCCACTGCACGAATCCGATGATCACGCCCGTCACCACCCCGACGACGAGCATCCGGATCGACATGCCGATCGTGTCGCCCAGTTGCCACCAGGCGAGATCGCGGGTGCCGAGCCGATTCAGGTGACGAGCCAGGTACCCGAGCCAGTACGGGACCCGCCGGACGTCCCACCGGCTGCGGGAGGCCCCGGGCCGGTCCTCGTACGCGGTGGGGACGAAGTTGTCGAAGAGGTGCGCCTCCACGGCCTCGGCGGTCGGGAACCGCTCGCCGTCGAGCAGCTCGCCGGGATCACGGCCCGGCCGGTCGCTGTAGACGGCCCTGGCCAGCCCGACCATCAGCGGGTTGGCCAGCACGGTGGCGAGATTCGCGCAGGCCGGGTCCTCCGGTTCGGCGGCCACCTTCGCCAACACCGGGTCCCACACGGTCGTCTGTCGTCCCCCGGACCTCGTCCTGCGCGCCGTACGCGGGAGGTACCGGGCCAGGTCCTCGACCGTGAGATCGCACAGTTCGATGACGGCAGCGGAGGTGAGCACGTCGATCGCCTCGACAGCAGCCCGGTACTCGGCCGGACGGCTGGTGAGCACCAAAGGCAGGGCAGTGCCATTCAATTCCCGCAGAGCGGCCTGGCGCAGCCCGTCGGCGATCTCGTCGAACCCGTCGAGCACGGGCAGGACCAGACCGGACTCCACCAGGGCCGTGGCGAGCGAGACCGTGTCGTAGGCGACCGCCGCCAGCCCCGGGAAGTCCCGTTCGAGCTGTCCGGCCAGCCAGTCGCGCAACGACACGTCCGCGGGGTTCCAGGGGCCGAGGTCGACGATCACCGGCACCGGGTCGTCGCGTCGCCGCCGCAGTTGGTCCAATGCGAACCGCAGCGTGAGCACCGTCTTGCCCGAGCCCGCACGCCCCAACACGACGAGTCGGCCGGAGGGGAGCTGTCGATAGGTGTCCACGACGTCGTCGAGGCTGCCCCGCAGCTCGCGAGTCGACGGCGGTGAGTCCTGGTCCGGGTCGAGACCGTAGACGTTGGCGTCGTGGTCGGCCATGTCGTCGTGAGCCGGCCGCCAGCTCACGGGCAGCGGGAAGGGGTCGTGGACCTGTCGCTGTTCCTCCTCCCGCAGCCAGCGGCTGCGGGCCGCCTGGGCGAGCTGCTCCGCGGCGTCGAGCAGGTAGTCGGGATAGCTCGGACGTTCCGGCGCGTCGTCGGGGGCCGGCTCGGCCGCCTGCGTCGGCTCGGCGCGTGATGCGGTGTCGGAAACGTCGGCGGGCGCTTCGGCCGTGGCCACGGTTTCGCCCACGCCGTCCGGCTGCCCGGCCGATGCCGTCGTGGCCGACGTGCTCGCCCCGTTCCCGGTGTCCGGACTCGACACGGACGTCGGCTGCGCGTCCGTCACAGGCTCGACCTTCGGCGTCGGAGTGCTCGTGCCCACGGCCGCCGCCACCAGAGCGTCACGCTCGTCGGGTGAGAGCTGCAGAGCCTCGGCCAGCAGCCTGACCGTGGCCATTCGCGGCGCGGCCCGCTCCCCGGTCTCGAACCCTCGGATGGTGCGAACACCCACACCCGACCGTTCCGCCAACTGATCCTGGGTCAGCCCCGCCTCGCGTCGCCGCCGTCGAAGCTGAGCACCGAACTCGCTGGTCACGGCCGCCTTTCGTCCGAAGCACCTGGAGATCGAAAAGCTTACCGTGGCACCGGCAACAAATGGCCGGTTGCTGGCCTGTTCCTTCGGCCGGTGCAGACAGCACCATGCGAAGCGTCGAACGCCGAAGAAGGGACAGACATGGCGACCACCGTTCCGGAGCCGCCGCTCGCCGCCCCGGACCCCGTGGCGCCGCGCCTCACCGTCGAGGATCTGAGCGTCGAGGAACGCGCCGTGCTCCGCGCCGTCGGTCGTGGTCTGAACGACACCGAGATCGCCGCGAAGCTGGGCCTGCCCCTCCCCGCCGTCCGGAGCTGTGTGACGCGGCTGCAGAGCGGGTTGGGCCAGCGTGACCGATGCGCTCTCATCGTGTACGCGTTCGATCACGGCGTCGTGTCCCCCGCCACGCCGGCGTCCGCGCGTCGTCGAACCCGGACGGTCACCGAACGTGTCCGGCCCCGCCTGCGGATCGCGGCACTCGGTCCGCTGCGCGCCTGGTCCGACGGCACGCTCCTCAACCTGGGCCCGGTGCAGCAGCAGGCGGTGCTCGCCGCGCTCGCCCTGCGGCCGGACGTCACCGTGAGCCGACAGGAGCTGTTGCACGACGGGTGGGGTCTGGAGGCTCCGCAGGGCAACGTGGTGCAGGTCTACGTGTATCGGCTGCGCAAGTGCCTGCAGTCGGGCGGCGGCGAGACCGTGATCAGCCGGGACCGACTCGGCTACCGCTTCGTCGGCCAGAGCGCAGAGCTGGACGTGACCCGGCTCGACGCACTCGGCGTGGAGGCCGAGACCGCGTGGCACGACGGGGACCTGGCGTCGGCGGTCGAGGCGCACCGGCGCGCACTGGAGCTGTTCGACGGTGAGCCACTGGCAGGGCTGCCCGGCCCGTTCGCCGAGATGGAGCGGGTCCGCCTCACGGAGCGTCGCCTCTCCCTGACCACTCGCCGCGCGGAGGGACTGCTCCGGTTGAGCCGCCACGCACAGGCCATCGACGAGTTGTGGACTGCCTCGGTGGTCCACCCGCACAGCGAGGCCGTGGCCGCCCTCCTGATGCGTGCCCTGCACGAGTCAGGACGCCGCGCCGACGCGCTGGCGGTGTTCACCCGAGTCCGCAGGCTGTTGGTCGACGATCTCGGTGTGGAGCCGAGCGAACGGCTCCGCCGCCTGCACTACGCCGTCCTCCGCGACGAACGGCCGAGGCCGACGTTGGCCCTGCGTTCCGCCTGACCCGACCACGCCCGAGGTGGCCGTCCCGGCCTGTCGGAACCCGGCCTAGCTGGGCCGATACACTCGTCGCTGTGAGTGACGCGCTGGACGACTTCCACGAGGACCTACCCGAGCAGATGCGCATTCGGCGAGCCAAGCTCGACCGGTTGCGTGAGTCGGGAGTGGAGCCCTACCCCGTCGGTTTTCCCGTGACCTCCACGATCGCGGACGTCCGCGCCGCGCATGCCGACCTCGAACCCGACCACTACACGGGCGAGCGCGTCTCGGTGGCCGGCCGCGTGATGCTGTACCGCACGGGTGGCAAGCTCTGCTTCGCCACGATCAAGGACCCCTCGGCGCAGATCCAGATCATGCTGTCGCTCGCCAAGGTGGGCGAGGACTCCCTGAACTCGTGGAAGAGCGACGTCGACCTCGGCGACCACGTCGGAGTCACCGGCGAGGTCATCACGTCCAAGCGCGGCGAGCTGTCGATCCTCGTCGACGAATGGACCCTCACGTCGAAGGCGCTGCGCCCGCTGCCGGAGAAGCACAAGGGGCTGACCGACCCCGAGGCCCGCGTCCGGCAGCGTTACGTCGACCTCATCGTCAACGACGAGGCCCGTGACATGGTGCGCAAGCGCGCCGCCACCGTGCAGGCGCTCCGGCAGGGTCTGCTCGACCTCGGCTTCCTGGAGGTCGAGACCCCGATGTTGCACCAGGTGCACGGCGGCGCCACGGCCCGCCCGTTCACCACGCACATCAACGCCTACGACCTCGACCTGTACCTGCGCATCGCCCCGGAGCTCTTCCTCAAGCGGCTCATCGTCGGTGATCTCGACGCCGTCTTCGAGATCAACCGCTCGTTCCGCAACGAGGGCGCGGACTCCACCCACAACCCCGAGTTCACGATGCTGGAGTGGTACCGCGCCTACGGCGACTACCGCGACGGCGAGCGCATCACCCAGGACCTCGTGCGCCGCGCGGCCGAAGCGGTGTTCGGCGACCAGATCGTGCGCAACCCGCGGTACGGCGACGTCGACCTGAGCGGCGATTGGCCCCGCATCACGCTGTACGGATCGGTGTCCGAGGCCCTGGACGCGGAGATCACCCCGCGCACGCCCCTCGACGTCCTGCGCAAGCACGCCGACGCGCGTGAGATTTCCTGGGACCCGGCGTGGGGCCCCGGCAAGTTCGTGGAGCACCTGTTCGAGGAGCTGGTGGAGCACACGCTGATCCAGCCCACGTTCGTCTGCGACTTCCCGTTGGAGACCAGCCCGCTCACCCGACAGCACCGCGACGACCCGATGCTGACCGAGAAGTGGGACCTCATCGGTTTCGGCATGGAACTCGGCACCTGCTTCTCCGAGCTGACCGACCCGGTGGAGCAGCGCAGGCGGCTCACCGAGCAGTCGCTGAAGGCCGCGGGTGGCGACCCGGAGGCCATGCAGCTCGACGAGGACTTCCTGCGGGCGCTGGAGTACGGCATGCCGCCCACCGTCGGTGCCGGCATGGGCATCGACCGGCTCCTCATGGCCTTCACCGGCAAGGGAATCCGGGAGACCATCCTCTTCCCGATGGTCAAGCCCATCTCCTGACGTAGCCGACGCAAGACCCCCGGCGGTGTCCGCACCGTCGGGGGCTTTTCGTGTTCCCGCTCATTTCCACAGTGGACCACCCATCTCGAACGGCCCATTCCTGGACTAGCCAGGTTCCGTTCCACTGAGCAAGATTTCCTTCTTTTGACCACAGTAGACAGTCCTGTCACGACACACGATCGACTGTCGCAGCCATCGACTCCGTGACGCTCGCCCGCGCTTGAGCATCGACCTCATGTCCGCCCCTCGACGCACCCGTGCGGCACGCCGAGGCTCACCCTCGACACCTCCCTCATCCCGAGACGTCGACCAGCCCTGTCGCGCCGCCCACATCACTCGACATCCCCTCGGCCGCTCACCTCGGCCCATCACGGACCGTTCGAACCCTCTCACCCTCAGCCACAACACGCCCATATATTGGGTGTTGCGGAGCCTGACACCACCACATGTAGGATTCGGCCACCAAGACCTCAACACAACCGAAGATCGACCGAACTCGCGGGCAACCCGGCTCGCGAGGCGGTCGACCACACCCTCATGGAGTCGCCGCATGTCAGTGCAAGCTGCCCCGGAGACCGCGTCCGCCCGCTCACGGCGGGCCGCCGGAGTGCCGTGGGAGCGAGTCGAGAAGGTGGTACGCGAAGCCGTCGCAGGGCTTCCCGACACCTCGGCCGACGCGGTTCTCGCGGAGCTGGAGCGCAACGTCTACGACGGCATCAGCGCCGCCGACCTCGCCCTCGCCCAGGTGATGGCCGCCCGCACCCTCGTGGAGCGGGAACCCGACTACTCCTTCGTCGCCGCCCGGCTGCTGCTGCACTCGCTGCGCGGCGAGGCCGTCGGCTACCTCGCCGGAGCGCCGCGCAACCCGGACTACCCCGAGATGGCCGCCGCCTACGGCGACTACTTCCGCGACTACGTGCGTCGCGG
Organism: Saccharomonospora sp. NB11; assembly: GCF_015910535.1. Taxonomy (GTDB): domain Bacteria; phylum Actinomycetota; class Actinomycetes; order Mycobacteriales; family Pseudonocardiaceae; genus Saccharomonospora. The sequence continues at coordinate 304,293 of NZ_JACBJG010000004.1, forward strand.
CGTCGAACTCCAGTTGCTCGCCGAGGACCTCGCCGGGTTCGACCTCGACATCCTCGCCGCTGCGTTGCGCCCCGAGCGCGATCTCGACCTCGGTCTGCTCGGCCTGCAGACGCTGTACGACCGCTACCTGCTGCGCGATCCCCACGCCGGGACCCGGTTCGAGCTGCCGCAGGCGTTCTTCATGCGGGTGGCGATGGGCCTGGCCGTCGCCGAGCCCGACCGGGAGGCCAGGGCCGTCGAGTTCTACGAGCTGCTGTCCTCGCTGCGGTTCATGACCTCCACCCCGACGCTGTTCAACGCAGGCACCCGCAGGCCGCAGCTCTCGTCGTGCTTCCTCACCACCGTGTCCGACAACCTCGCTTCGATCTTCAGCGGATACCGCAACAACGCGTTGCTCGCGAAGTACTCCGGGGGCCTCGGCAACGACTGGACGCCCGTGCGCGGCCTGGGCGCGCACATCCGGGGCACCGGCGGAAAGTCGCAGGGCGTGGTGCCGTTCCTCAAGATCGCCAACGACACCACGGTGGCGGTCAACCAGGGCGGCAAGCGCAAGGGCGCGGCGTGCGCGTACCTGGAGACGTGGCACATCGACGTCGAGGAGTTCCTCGACCTGCGCAAGAACACCGGTGACGACCGCAGGCGCACCCACGACATGAACACCGCCAACTGGGTGCCCGACGAGTTCCTGCGCCGCGTGGAAGCCGACGAGGAGTGGACCCTCTTCTCCCCCGACGAGGTGCCCGACCTGCACGACCTCTACGGCACGGCCTTCGCCGAGCGCTACCGCGCGTACGAGAAGGCCGCCGACGCGGGCGAGATCCGGGTCTTCCGTCGCGTCGCCGCGAAGCAGTTGTGGCGGCGCATGCTCACCATGCTGTTCGAGACCGGACACCCGTGGATCACCTTCAAGGACCCGTGCAACCTGCGGTCACCGCAGCAGCACGCGGGCGTGGTGCACTCGTCGAACCTGTGCACGGAGATCACGCTCAACACCAGTTCCGACGAGATCGCCGTGTGCAACCTCGGCTCGGTCAACCTCGCCCGGCACGTGGGCGAGGACGGCCTGGACGTCGAGCTGCTGCGGCGCACCGTGACCACGGCCGTGCGCATGCTCGACAACGTCATCGACATCAACTTCTACACGGTGCCGGAGGCCGAACGATCGAACCTGCGGCACCGCCCGGTGGGGCTGGGCCTGATGGGATTCGCGGACGCGCTGTTCACACTGGGCATTCCGCAGGCCTCCGAGGAGGCCGTCGAGTTCGCCGACCGGAGCATGGAGGTGCTGAGCTACCACGCCATCAGCGCCTCGGCCGATCTCGCCGCCGAACGCGGCGCGTACTCGTCGTTCGACGGCTCGCTGTGGAGCCGCGGCATTCTGCCGATCGACTCGATGCGACTGTTGGCCGAGGCGCGCGGTGAAGATGAGCTCGACGTCGACACCAGCGCCACGCTCGACTGGGAGTCGCTGCGCGAACGCGTCCGCACCGTCGGGATGCGCAACTCCAACGTGCTGGCCATCGCCCCCACGGCCACGATCTCCAACATCTGCGGCGTGGGGCAGTCGATCGAGCCGCTGTTCTCCAACCTCTTCGTCAAGTCGAACATGTCCGGGGAGTTCACCGTCGTGAACCCGCACCTCGTGCGCGCGTTGAAGCAGCGAGGGCTGTGGGACGACGACATGGTCGCGGAGCTGAAGCGCCACGACGGCGTGCTCACCTCGATCGATCGCGTCCCCGACGACCTCAAGGCGCTGTACGCGACGGCGTTCGAGATCGACAGCCGGTGGCTGGTCGACGCGGCGTCGCGGCGGCAGAAGTGGATCGACCAGGCCCAGTCACTCAACCTCTACCTCGCCGAGCCGAGCGGGAAGGCACTGGACGCGCTCTACCGGCACGCGTGGCGTCGGGGTCTCAAGACGACCTACTACCTGCGCTCGCGTGCCGCGACCCAGGTGGAGAAGAGCACCCTGCGCGGGACGGACGGCCGGCTCAACGCCGTGACTCCCACCGTGCCCGTCGCCGCGACGGAGACCACCGCGGCGGCCTGCCGCATCGACGACCCCGACTGCGAAGCCTGCCAGTGAGCACCGGACTCCGACCGAAAGGACACTCGTTGACCCGACACCTCACCCTCGACTTCGGTGCCGCGCGCGTGGACGTGGACGACAAGGCCATGATCAACGCGCGGGCCGACGTGAACCAGTTGCTTCCGATGAAGTACGGCTGGGCGTGGGAGAAGTACCTCGCGGGCTGTGACAACCACTGGATGCCCACCGAGGTCGCGATGCAGGCCGACATCGCGCTGTGGAAGTCGCCGGACGGCCTGACCGACGACGAGCGTTTGATGCTCATTCGCAATCTCGGGTTCTTCGCCACCGCCGAGTCGCTGGTGGCGAACAACCTCGTGCTCGCCGTCTACCGGCACCTCACGAACCCGGAGTGTCGGCAGTACCTGCTCCGCCAGGCGTTCGAGGAGGCCGTGCACACCCACACGTTCCAGTACGTGTGCGAGAGCCTCGGCCTCGACGAGGGCGAGTTGTTCAACGCCTACCGCGAGGTGCCGTCGATCGCGGACAAGGACTCGTGGGCGCTTCGGTACACCCGCGCGCTGGAGGACCCGAACTTCCGCACGGGCACCGTCGAGGCCGACCAGGAGTTCCTGCGGGACCTCGTCGCGTTCTACGTCGTGTTCGAGGGCATGTGGTTCTACACCGGGTTCGCGCAGGTCCTGTCGCTGGGGCGGCGCAACAAGATGGTCGGCATCGCCGAGCAGTACCAGTACATCCTGCGTGACGAGTCGATCCACTTGAACTTCGGTATCGACTGCATCAACCAGATCAAGGCGGAGAACCCGCACCTGTGGACGCCGGAGTTCCAGCAGGAGGTGCGTGGCATGCTCGCGGAGGCGTGCGAGCTGGAGGTCGCCTACGCCCGTGACACGATGCCGAGGCCGATGCTCGGGTTGTCGGCGGAGTCGTGCGAGCAGTACATGCACTTCATCACCGACCGCAGGGCCGCCCAGCTCGGCCTCGACCCGGTCTTCGGGGAGACGGAGAACCCGTTCCCCTGGATGTCGGAGGCCATGGATCTGCGCAAGGAGAAGAACTTCTTCGAGACGCGGGTCACCGACTACCGCAGCGGCGCGGCCCTGGAGTGGGACTGACGGGCCGGGGAGCCGTCGTCGTCGGCGGCGGCTCCCCACCATGCCGGTTCGAGCGGTTCGCCCCTGTCGGCGGCCCTCGCTCGGGGCCAGGACCGACCGTTGTGTTTTCGAGTAGCCGAACGGTGCGCGACCGAGCACCATGGGCGTGCCACCGCAGTGACCCGGTGGAGTGGTCGATCCACCCTTCCAGGCGGTAGACAAGATGCTTATTGCATGATGCGGTTGCAGAGTTCCGGACCACGGTCCGGACACTATGCTGGGCGGATTCCAGTGTTCGTTGATCGACGATGCTGTGCGAGGTGAAGCGTGCCGGAACCTGGTGACGCACCAGGCCTGGAGGCCATCGCGCGCCGCTGGGCGGCGCGACTTGCCGAGGTCGACGGAGTGTCGGTGACCGCGGAGAGCCTGCAGCCCACGCTGCTCGCCGTCGCGCGGGAAGCTCAGGCGGAGGCGCAGGCGGCCCGAGACGCCGCAGTCCGCCGCTTCACCGACCTCTACAGCGCCGCGCCGGTCGGCGTGGTCCTCGGCGACGCCGACAACAACATCCACGACGTCAACCCGGCGTTCGTCGAACTGCTGCACCTCTCCCGCGAAGACCTGCTCGGGCAACCGCTCACGACACTCGCCGCCACGCCCCACGACGCGAAGGTCCTGGCCGCCGTCGTCGAGAGCGCCTTGCTGCCCGCCCGAAGACCCAGGCAGGAGCAGATCACCCTCACGCACGGCAGGGACGGCACGCTCCGGACCCGCGTCACCGCCGCCACGATCACCGCGGACGGGCCCGGCTTCCCCCACCCGCTCCTGCTGGTCGAGGATGTGCAGGAGCTGGCCCTGCTGAGCGAGCAGTTGCGCAGGCAGAACGTCCAGGACTCCCTCACGGGACTGCCGAACTCGTATCACTTCGAGAACCAGTTGGACACGGCGCTCGCCGCGGCATCGGCCTCCGGCGGTCAACTCGCGCTCATCTACCTGGACATCGACGGCTTCCGGGTCGTCAACGACGGGCTCGGTCCGGGCGCGGGCGACGAGGTGCTGCGTCAGGTCGCGCGTCGGCTCGAACTGCACTTCACCACCCAACCGTCCTACGACGCGGTGGTGGCGCGGTTGTCCGGTGACGGCTTCGCCGTGCTGCTGCGCGACGCCCACGACGGCGACATCGACACCACGGTCGTGGTCGACCTCGTCGAGGAGGCGATGCGCGACCTCGCCGAACCCGTGTACGTCGACGGTGTCGGTGTGGCCACCAACGTCAGCGTCGGCATCGTCGTCGCGGGTGCCACCGGTCAGACCCGCGAGGAACTGCACCGCGCCGCCGAGATCACGCTGCACCGGGCCAAGGAGAACGGCAAGGCGCAGTGGATGCTGTTCGAGCGGGACCTCCACGGGGAGGACCGGCGACGCTTCCACATCGGCGCGGCCCTCGGCGGCGGGCTGGAGAACGGCCAGTTCAGCGTCGACTACGAACCCACCGTGACCCTCGACGACGCGCGGCGGGTCGCCGTGGTGAACGCCCAGCTCCGCTGGGACCACCCCGAGCACGGTGTCCTGCGTGCCCCCGACTTCTTCCCACTCGCCGACGCCACGGGCATGACGCCCGCGTTGGGCGAGCAACTGCTCGCCCAGTCCATGCTCGACGCCGCCGCGTGGCAGCGGGAGTTCGACCACGCACCGGATCTGTGCGTGCGGATCCCGACCCGGCTCGCCGTCGACTCCAATCTCGTCCGACTCGTGCGCACCGAACTCGCACGCACCGGCCTGCCTCCGCAGAAGCTGCGCATCTGCAGCGACTCCACCGCGTTGACCGATCCTCGTGGCGAGGTCCTGGAGAACCTGGCGATCCTCGCCGAGTTGAACGTCAAGATCACGCTGGCCGTGTCCGGGGTCGCCGACCTGGAGCTGGTCCACCGGCACCGCTTGCCCGTCGGGTTCGTGATCGTGTCCGGCCCGCTCGTCGAGGCCCTCGCCGGGGACGACGACGCCCAGGCCCAGGGCGCCCACCGACACTTCGAGATGCTGATGCACCGGGCCCGGGAACTCGGCATCAAGCGCATCGGCGTCGACGGGGTGCGCGACGCCGCCCACGCCGAGCGGCTCGCCGAACTCGGTGTCGTCGCGGGGCGCGGCGCGCTCTTCGGTGAGGAAATCGACGCGGACGAAGTCCGAACGATGCTCGCGAAGTCGGCGGAGCGCGTGCAACCATAGCCGCCATGAAACAGGCAGAGCGCGTGCCGGACTTCACGTTGCCCGACGAGACGGGCACTCCCCGGCGGCTGACCGAGTTCCTCGCCAAGGGGCCCGTCGTGTTGTTCTTCTACCCCGCGGCGATGAGCCCGGGGTGCACGGCCGAGAGCTGCCACTTCCGCGACCTCTCCGCCGAGTTCGCCGAGCTGGGCGCTCAGCCGATCGGGGTGAGCCGGGACAGCGTCGAGAAGCAGAAGCAGTTCTCCGAGGCCAACCGGCTCGGGTTCCCGCTGCTGTCGGACACCGACGGCACGGTCGCCGAGCTGTTCGGCGTCCGGCGCAACCTCGGCCCCCTGGCGACCAAACGCCACACCTTCGTGATCGGCACCGACAGCACGGTGCTCGCCGTCATCAGAAGCGAACTCCGCATGTCGGTTCACGCCGACAGAGCACTCGAGGCCCTGCGCGCTCACCGCACAAGCTGACCACCGCGGAGGTGCCGAGTGGCCGAGATCCGCTTTCACCTCCTGGGTCCGCTCGCCGTCGAGATCGACGGCAGAGAAGTGTCGCTGGGCGGTCGGAAACCCCGCCTGCTGCTCGCGGCACTCCTTCTCGAATCCGGCACCCTGGTCTCGACGGACTCGCTGATCGACGTCGTGTGGCCCGAGGACCCGCCCCGCTCCGCGGCGGCCAATCTCCGCACGTACGTCCACTCGCTGCGGCGCGTGCTCACCGAAGAGCGGATCCACCGGGGACCGGCGGGTTACCGGATCGCGGTGGCCCGGGAGGAACTCGACACCACGGCCTTCGCCGACCACGTGACGGCCGCTCGACGAGCCATGGCCGAGGATCGCCCCGCCGACGCGTTGGCCGAGTTGGCAGCCGCGGAACCACACTGGCGGGGTGCCCCGCTGGCCGACGTCCCCCACCATCACTCCTGGGGTCCGGTGCTCGCCCGCCTCGACGAACTGCGCCTGGCCGCCGACGAACTGCGTGTCCGGGCTCGGCTGGCGTGTGGCGAGCATCGCGACGTCGTGCCGGAACTGCGGGAGATGCTCGGACGCGACCCGTTGCGCGAGGAACTGTGGGCGCACCTCATCGTCGCGCTCGACCGATGTGGCCGCCGCGCGGAGGCCCGGGAGGCCTACGACGAGGTCGAACGACTGCTCCGCGAGGAGATGAACGCAGCGCCGGGACCGCAGCTCCGGGGTCTTCGGGCGCGGCTCGCGACCCCGGTGGTGACGGCCGCGCCCCGCACCCCGCAGCGTCCGCCACGCCGTGCCCGAGCGGTGTGTCAGCTCCCGCTCGACGTTCCGGACCTCACCGGTCGCGAGGAGCACGTGGCCGAGGTGATCGCGCTCGTCCGCCGCCGCCAGGCCTCCGGCGACCCGACGGTGATCGTCCTATCGGGACCACCAGGCGTCGGCAAGTCCAGTTTGGCGATCCACATCGCTCACCGACTGCGGCGGAACGTCGACGACGACCACCTGCACGTCGGGCTCGCGGGAACCACGCCGGCCCCTCGCGAGCCCTCCGACGTCCTCGGTGAGGTGCTCCGCTCGCTCGGTGCGTCCGACAAGACCCTGCCTGCCGGTGAGGCCGAACGTGCCGCGGCTCTGCGGTCGGCTCTGGCCCACCGCTGTGCGTGTCTGGTCCTCGACGACGCCGCATCGGCCGCCCAGGTGCGTCCTCTACTGCCCGGTGCGGGCACCTCGGTGGTGCTGGTGACCTCCCGCACCCGCATGCCCGAACTCACCGCCGCCGTCCACCTCGATCTGGACGTACTCGACCACGCGTCCGCGGTGCGGTTATTGGCGGGCATCGTCGGTCAGGCGCGGATCGACGCCGAGCCCGACGACGTCGCACGCATCGTCGACTCCTGTGGTCGGCTGCCGTTGGCCCTGCGGGTGGCGGGCGCGCGGATAGCCGGACGCCGTCGCCTGTCGCTGTCGTACTTCGCCGACCTGCTCACCGACGAACGGCGTCGGCTCGACGAACTCCGCGTCGGCGACCTCGCGGTGCGGGCGAGCCTGGAGTTGAGCTACGCGCGGCTGCCCCAGGAGGCCGCCACAGTCTTCCGCGCACTCGGGACACTCGGTCCCATCACGTTTCCCGGGTGGACGGTGGGCGCGATCCTGGGCGAGACCGACGACGCGAGCCCCGTGCTCGACCTGCTCGTCGACGCGCACCTGGTGGACCTCGTCGGCGAGGACGCGACCGGCGCTCCCCGCTACCGCTTGCACGACCTGCTCCGCTGCTACGCCGCCGAACGCGCCGACGAGACCGACCGGCATCGCATCCGGAGGGTCGTCGAGGGCTACTACGCCACCGCCAGCAGCGCAGTGGAACGCATGCCCGTGCGGTTCTTCGGCGTCACCCCGCCGTCGGTCCCCGCGGCGTACTGGACTCCCCCGGACCGCGAGCGGCTCGTGCGTGACCCGGTCGCGTGGTTCGACTCCGAACACGCCACCGCTGCCGCTCTGCTCGAACACGCCATCGACTTCGCCGCCGACGAACCCGCGTGGCGGCTCGCCACCGTGCTGACGCCCTACTACGACCTGCGCAACCGCTGGGAGGACTGGTGGCGCGCGGACGAACACGCCCTCGGCGCGGCCCGCAGGGCGAACCAACGGCACGGCGAGGCGATCGTGCTGCGTGACCTGGGTCAGGTGCGCGTCTACCAGGACCGCTACGAGGAGGCCCTGGCCCTGTTCGACCGCTCGACCGAGCTGTTCGTCGTGCTCGGGGACGAGCAGGGCGAAGCCGTCACCGTCGCCAGCCGGGGCACGGTGCATCGCATCCGAGGAGAGCGCACCCGGGCGCTCGACTGCTGCCGTAGGGCGCTGGAGTTGTTCTCCCGCATCGGCGACCTCCACGGCGAAGCGGTGGCGCGCATCGCGATCGGCACGGTCCGCATGGACGACGGCGCGTTCGACGACGCCGAGACGTGGTTCACCGACGCCTACGCGCTCGCGTGCGCGATCGGCGACCGCCACCGCGCCGCACACGCCGTCCACCGCCAGGCCCTCCTCCACCAGCGGCGCGGGCAGCTCGGGCTCGCGCGGCAACGACTCGACGAGGCCATCGCCGTGTTCGACGACCTCGACGACGACCACTGCGCCGGGTACGCGCAGCAGAGCCTCGGCGAGTTGTGCCTGCGCAGCGGCGAGTTGGCCCACGCCCAACTGCTCCTGGCCAACTCCCTCGCCGTGCACCGCGACACCGGGGATCGCCGCTCCGAGGCGGTCGTCAGCCAACGGCTCGGCGAGCTCCACGAATCCCTCGGCCAGGAGCAGACCTCCCGGGACTACTTCCACCGGGCGTTGGCGCTGTGGCGGGAGTTGTCGGCCGAACCCCAACGCTCCGCCGTCGAACGCAGGCTACGACCGGTCGACGAAGCCTGACCGAACCCCGCTCCACCACGTCGTAGGGTGGGAAGCGCAGCGGTTCGCCCCGCTCTCCGGTGGGGCGTCGCAAGAGGGAACCCGGTGCGAATCCGGGACTGCCCCGCAGCGGTGAGTGGGAACGACCGCCGTCATCGAGCACTGGGCCGACCCGGCCTGGGAAGCGACGGCCAGTAGGAACCGCCTTCCGGTCAGGAACCGGCGGTGTGCCCGCGAGTCCGAAGACCTGCCGCTGCCCGTGCGCGCCCGCGCACGGCCGTCCGCCGCGACTCGCGAAGGAGAGCTCACGTGGCACACCGCAGCACCGTCCGTTCCGCACCCGGGCGCAAGGCACCGGCCGACTCCCGGGTGACGCTCGCCCACATCATGAGCGAGCACGACACCAACCTCTACGGCACCATCCACGGCGGGGTGGTGATGAAACTGATCGACGACGCGGCCGCGGCAGCGGCGGCCCGCCACGCCGACGGACCGGCAGTGACCGCGTCCGTCGACCGCATGACCTTCCTGGCTCCCGTGCGGGCCGGCGACCTGCTCAGCGTCCATGCGGAGCTGGAGAGCGCCGGACGGACCTCGATGGCCACGGTGGTCCGGGTGACCTCCGAACGCTGGAACGCCTCGGGTCCCACCACCGACGTCGCGACAGCCCGGCTGACGTTCGTCGCCATCGACGCACACGGACGTCCCCGGCCCGTGCCCGCCCTGATCACGACGTAGGCGGTCGAGACCTCTCACTCCATGAGGGCGTCCTCGGGGATCGGCGAGTCGGTGCGCAGTGCCTCGAACAGGGCCTCCGACTTCGCCGGGTCCCACGACTCGGCGGAGGACGAGGTGACCGGCACGGTGGTGGTGACCACGCCGCCGTCGCCGATCCCCCGCAACGCCCACGCGAGGCCCACCAGGTCGGACAAGCCGTCGTCGGTGTCGAGCGCCAACGCGTCGGGCACCGCGCCCAACAACGGGAAGACGTCGAACGGGTTCAGCAAGGTGGCCGGGCTCGCGATCTCGGAGGCGAGCGCGCCGATGAACTTGCGCTGGTTCGCCACGCGGTCGAGGTCCGAGCGCGGCGTGGCGTCGCTGTACCGCATGCGGACGAAGCCGAGTGCCTGCGCGCCGTCGAGGGTCTGCGTGCCCGCCGGGATCACGATCCCGGTCTTCGTGTCCCGCATCTCCTTCGGGATGTCCATTTCGACCCCGCCGATGGCGTCGACCACGTTGGCGAACCCGCCGAAGCCGATCTCGGCGTAGTGGTCGATGCGCAGGCCGGTGGCCTGTTCCACCGTCTGCGCCAGCAGCGGAGCGCCGCCGAAGGCGAACGCCGCGTTGATCTTGTTCACGCCGTGGCCGGGAATCTCCACCCGCGAGTCACGGGGCAGGCTCAGCACGGTGGGCGGCGTGTCGTTGTCCGGGATGTGGACGAGCATGATGGTGTCGGTGCGCTGGCCACCCGCGTCACCGGCGGACAGCTTGGCCCGCTGGTCCTCGTCGAGCCCCTCACGGGAGTCCGAGCCGACGAGCAACCAGTTCGTGCCTTCCGCCGCCGCGGGCCTGCCCTCGTAGTCGGGCAGCGCGTCGATGCGGTTGATGGAGCTGTCGAGGTAGAACCACACCGCGCCGAGTGCCAGGACCAACACCAGGAACAGCGCCAACAGCACCTTGCCGAAGGACAACCGCTTCTTGCGCGGGCCTCGTGGCTGCGACGGCGGTGCCTGCGGCGCACGCCCGCGCGGCGGGGGCTGCTGCGGAGCCGGTGCGACCCGGGTCCGCTGAGGTTGCCGCGGAGCCTGCCGGGCTCCCGCGCCGCCTGGGACGCGCATCATCTGCGCCTGTTGGTGTCGCCCTTGTGGCGGTCTCCGGCCCGGAGGGGGTGGCCGGTGCCCACCACCTTGTCCACCCGTCTGCCCGCCGTAGGTCATGACCACTCCTGATCTGGTGCGGCTGCTGTGCTGCACGCATACCTAACCGCATGCTTCGTCACCTAGACGCGGCATCCCCCGAACAGGTTGTGTCGAGATCAGGATTAATCATGGTCGAGACCAGAAAATCCCCGGTCAGAGCATTCGCCGCCACCGGGAGGGAGCATCGTGAGCAAAGGCACGCGGCAGAATCCCCTCCTCGGGCACGAGTCCCGTGACCTGCGTCGCGAAGTCCGCCGCGAGCCTGTTCCAGACCAGTGGTCGGCGCATCAGGGCGTGACTCTCCGCCACGACCTCGAACCGGGCCAGCCGCGCGGCGTGGGCGTCGGCCCGTCGCGCGTAGCGATAGGAGTCCCCGGGCCCGGTCACCGTGTCGTGCACGCCGTGGGCGATGACGACGGTGCGTCCCGCGACGTGCTCGACCGGCTCGTCCTCGGGCGTCCACGGCGCGAACGCGCAGGCACCGACGACCGCCTCGTCGCCACACACCCTCAGCGCCACGCGCCCACCCATGGAGTGCCCCACGACCACGACGGGCAGCTCGGGATGCTCGGCGCGGATGGTCTCCAACGCCCACCACGCGTCCTGCACCGGATGCCGGTCGGGCTCGTTCCAGCCCCGCAGCCGGTTACGCAGGAGCCGCACCTCCAACCCGTGTCGTGCTCCGGCCGCGGACACGGCACGCGCCACCGGCACCATCCGCAGGTACGCCAATCGCCACGGCCGCACGACCTCGGCTCCGTACTCGGCGCCGCCGTGCAGGACGAGCGCCACCGCCCGGGGCCGTGAGGTGCGGGCCGGGAAAGTGAACAACGACGGTCGGGGGCCTTCGGCAGCGGTCATGCGACCGACCGTTCGTCCGTCGCGAACTGCGTGCGGTAGAGGTCGGCGTACCGACCGCCGGCCGCGAGCAGCTCGGCGTGGGTGCCGCGTTCGGCGACCCGCCCGTCGTCGACGACGAGGATCTCGTCGGCCGCCCTGACCGTGGAGAGGCGATGGGCGATGACGATGGCGGTCCGGCCGTTCAACGCGTCACCCAGCGCCTCGCTCACCGCGACCTCCGACTCGGAGTCCAGGTGAGCGGTGGCCTCGTCGAGCACCACCACCCGTGGCTGGGCGAGCAACAACCGAGCGATGGTCAGCCGTTGCCGCTCGCCGCCGGAGAGTCGGTAGCCCCGTTCGCCCACCACGGTGTCCAGACCATCGGGCAGCGACCGCATCAGCTCCTCCAGCCGGGCACGTCGCAGGGCCGCCCAGATCTCCTCGTCGTCGGCGTCCGGCCTGGCGTAGGTGAGATTGGCCCGGATGGTGTCGTGGAAGAGGTGCCCGTCCTGCGTGACGAAACCCACCGTGGTGCGCAGCGACTCGAAGGTCAGGTCCCGCACGTCCACACCGCCCAGCCGCACGGCACCGGAGTCGACGTCGTAGAGGCGTGCCACCAGGGACGCGATGGTCGACTTCCCGGCTCCCGACGGACCCACGAGCGCCACCATCTGCCCGGGCTCGGCACGGAAGCTGACTCCGTGCACCACCTCCTCACCGCCTCGGGTATCCACAGTGGACACCTCTTCGAGCGAGGCGAGCGAATGGGTGGACGGCGAGGGATAGGCGAACCGCACGTCGTCGAACTCCACCGACACCGGCCCGGACGGAACCGCCCTCGCATCCGGCTTCTCGGTGATCGAGGGCTTGAGGTCGAGCACCTCGAAGACCCGCTCGAACGACACGAGGGCCGTCATGATGTCCACGCGCACGTTCGCCAACGCCGTCAACGGCGTGTACAGCCGGGTGAGCAACAGCGCCAGCGCCACGACCGTGCCCGGGTCGAGGCGGCCGGTGAGCGCGAGCCACCCGCCGAGGCCGTAGACGAGAGCCTGGGCCAACGCCGACACGAGCGTGAGGCTCGTCATGAACCACCGTGTGAGCATGGCCGTGCGCACCCCGATGTCGCGGACCCGGCCCGCCCGCACGCCGAACTCCTCGGCCTCGACCTTCGGCCTGCCGAACAACTTGACGAGCGTGGCGCCGGCCGCCGAGAACCGCTCGGTCATCTGCGTCGTCATCCCGGCGTTGAGTTCCGCCGCCTGGTGCTGGAGATCAGCCATGCGGCGCCCGATCCGTCGAGCAGGCAGGACGAAGATCGGCAGCAGCGCCAGGACCAGAAGCGTCACCTGCCACGACAACGTCACCATCACGGCCAGCGAAAGCACGAGCTGGATGACGTTGGTGACGAGCCCGGACAGCGTGGCGGTGAACGTGCGCTGCGCCCCGATGACGTCGTTGTTGAGCCTGCTCACCAACGCGCCGGTGCGGCTGCGCATGAAGAACGCGACGGGCATGCGCTGCACGTGTTCGAACACGGCACGTCGCAGGTCGAAGATCAGGCCCTCGCCGATGTGGGCGGACTGCCACCGTTCGGCGAGTCCCAGCGCGGCGTCGGCCACGGCGATACCCGCGATGATCACCGCGAGCCAGACCACGGTGGACGCGGACTTGCCCTCGACGATGGCGTCGACCACCCGCCCGGCCAGCAGCGGCGTGGTGACGGCGAGGACGGCCGACACGACGGTCAGCAGCAGGAAGACGGCCAGCCTGCGCCAGTGCGGTTTCGCGAACGACGCCACCCGACGGACCGTGCCCTTGCGCAGTCCTCGGGGCGCATCAGCCGACTGCATCGCCCCCCGCAACAGCCCCCACGTATGGTCCACGCCGCCGACTCCTCTCCACGCGTTCGACACAACAGCGGTGGGGCCGCCCTTCTTCCCGACCTCCGCGCGCCGATTCTGCCCGGTACCACCGACGACGGGGACCCGCCGGTAGTCTCGACCGCCATGGGGACCCAGGCCGACGAACGGGGGGCGCGCGTGCCGACGGGCACCGTCGCACGCCTACGGGCGGCGCTGAACCGGCGGCCGCTCGTGGTCGACGCACTGCTCTACCTCGGCTGCGCCTGCTACGCCCTCGTGATGGCGTTCACGGACAAGCACCTCGGATTCCGGGTGTGGGGTGCCTTCGCCACGGCGGGGTACGGACTCGCGCTGCTGCACACCACCTGGCTGCTCCTCACCCCGAAGGCAGGCCCGTCCCGCGCGCGGTCCCGCTGGCTCGGCCTCGCGGCGGTGGGTCTCGTCGGGATGCTCGCCCCGCTGGTGACGTTGCTCGTGCGTCGCCAGGTCGCGTACGCCGACTGGACCGACGCCGAAGGGCTGTGGAGCGCACAGCCGGAGGTCTGGGTCATCGAGCGGGCGGCGAGCACGCTGCTGGACACCGGGAGTCCGTATCTCGACATCGCCGCGCTCGACCGGGCGCCGCACGTGCACGACTACACGCCGTACGGCCCGGTGATGGCGATCTTCGGGCTGCCGCGAGCGCTGCTCGGCGGCACGCCCGTCGCGGACGCGTTCACCGACGCCCGCGTGTTGTTCACCGTCACCGCGGTGGCGTGCGTGCTCGCGAGCCTGCGGCTGCTGCGGGTGCCGACACCGTCGATTCGAGCCGCACAACTCGCCGTCGTGTTTCCCCTGACCGCGCTGACCTGGGCGACCGCGGGCCCCGACCTGGCGGTCGTGGGGTTGGTTCTGGTGGCGGTCGCTCTCGCGGCCGCGGACCGGCCCGCATGGGCGGCCCTGATCTGCGCGCTCGTGACGAGCGCCAAACTGATCGCCGCCCCGGCCGCCGTGGTCGTGGGCTTCCTCGTGCTGAGCAGGCTGGGCGTGCGCGCCCTGTTGCGGTCGGGCGCGGTGTTCGTCGGTGTCACGGCCGCGGTGACGGTGCCCGTGGTGTTGGTGAACCCGAGGGCGTTCACCGAACACGTCCTGCTCTTCCCCGCAGGTCTGGGGGAGGTCGCCTCACCCGCCGCGAGCCCGCTGCCCGGCAGGTTGCTCGCGAGCACCGGAGCCGTCGGCACCGTGCTCGCGCTGGTGCTCCTGCTCACGGCGGCGCTCGCCGTGTTGCTGTGGTTGATTCGCCGTCCGCCGACGACGGCAGCCGACGCGGCCTTCCGCATCGCGGTCGGACTCTTCGCCTTCACGATGCTGACGACGGCCACCCGCTTCGGCTACCTCGTCTACGTGACGGTGTTACTGGGCGCCGCGTTGGCGTTCCGGAGCCGGGCCACGGCTCCCCTCGGCACCGGTGAACCCGGCTCCGGAACCCACGGAGATCGGGCCCCTCTTACTTCTTCTTGACGCGGGTGGCGCCGCCCCTGCCCCGAAGCTGGACACCGGACTCCGACAGGACCCGGTGCACGAAGCCGTAGGAGCGTCCCGTCGACTCGGCCAGAGCGCGGATGCTCGCTCCCTTCTCGTACTTCTTCTTCAGGTCAGCGGCCAGCTTGTCGCGCGTGTTTCCGGTGATGCGCGCACCCTTCTTCAGGTCTGCCACGTCAATCCACCTTCCGCCCGTTGATGTTTCGGGCCACTTTCAGCCCCTGCCGTGGCAATGATCGAACACGACGCGGCCGAATGCCAGACGACAACGGAAAAACATGCTCGAATGGCGCCGAAAACGTCCGATACGGTACTTGCTGTAGACGGAACAATGACAGAACGCGCTAAACCACTTCGTTCTCGTGACCAGTGGTGCGCCACACTCCACCCGATAGGGGGCCGTGTGGACGACGCCCCGGCCACACACCAATCTCACTGGTCAGAACGCCGTCCGTGATCTTTCGATCACGCAATGAGCACATCGGACTCGCGTGTCGACCTCAGATGTGAAGTGGTCGACACATTTCGCCGACTAAACACCCGATCAGGCGAGTTCGACGAGTTCCCGATAATCGTCGGACCACAGATCTTCGGTGCCGTCCGGCAGAAGGATCACCCGTTCGGGTTCGAGTGCTTCCACAGCGCCCGGATCGTGGGTCACGAGAACGACCGAGCCCTCGTATCGGCGCAAAGCGTCGAGGACCTGTTCCCGGCTCGCCGGGTCGAGGTTGTTGGTGGGCTCGTCCAGCAGGAGGACGTTCGCCGCGCTCGACACCAGCCCCGCGAGCGCCAGCCGGGTCTTCTCCCCGCCCGACAGCGTCTTGGCGGGCTGGTCGAGCTGCTCGCCACTGAAGAGGAACGAGCCCAGCAGGTTGCGCAGCTCCTGTGCGCCGGTGTCCGGGGCGAGATGCCGGATGTTCTCCCACACGGTCGCCTCGTGGTCCAGCGTCTCGTGCTCCTGGGCGTAGTACCCGAGCCGAAGGCCGTGGCCCGCCACCACCTGTCCGGTGTCGGGCGTCTCCAGGCCTGCCAGCAGCCGCAACAGCGTGGTCTTGCCCGCACCGTTGAGCCCGAGCACCACGACCCGGGAGCCGCGGTCGATGGCCAGGTCGACGCCGGTGAAGATCTCCAGGGAGCCGTAGGACTTCGACAGGTTCTCCGCGGTCAGCGGCGTACGTCCGCACGGAGCCGGGGCGGGGAACCGGATGTGGGCGACCTTGTCGGCCTGACGCTCCTCGTCGAGGTTGGCGAGCAACTGTTCCGCGCGGCGGGCCATGTTCTTCGCCGCCACGGCCTTCGTCGCCTTCGCACCCAGCTTCGCCGCCTGCTGTTGCAGCGCCGCGGCCTTCTTCTCCGCGTTGGCGCGCTCCCGACGGCGGCGCTTCTCGTCCGTGGCCCGCGCGTCGAGGTAGCGCTTCCAGGTCATGTTGTAGTTGTCCAGCTCGCCCCGGGTGGCGTCGAGGAACCACACCTTGTTGACGACCTCGTCGAGCAGGTCGACGTCGTGGCTGATGACGACGAGGCCACCGCTGTGGGACTTGAGGAAGCCGCGCAGCCACGTGATCGAGTCGGCGTCGAGGTGGTTCGTCGGCTCGTCGAGCAGCAGGATGGTGCCCGAACGACCGCCCGCGCCCGCCTCGGACGCGGCGAAGAGGATGCGGGCCAGCTCGACGCGACGCCGCTGCCCACCGGACAGCGTGCGCAGCGGCTGCGGCAGGACGCGATCCTCCAGGCCCAGGTTGGCGCAGATGCGCGCGGCCTCGCTCTCGGCGGCGTAACCGCCCAGTGCCGAGAAGCGTTCCTCCAATCGCCCGTAGCGACGCACCGCCTTGTCGCGCGCGGTGTCGTCGACGAGCTCCGCCATGGCGGTCTGCGCCTTCTCCATGTCGCGCAGCAGCACGTCGAGCCCCCGGGCGGAAAGCACCCGGTCCTTGGCCGTGACCGACAGGTCACCCTCGCGCGGGTCCTGCGGGAGATAGCCGACCTCGCCGGTGTGGTGGACCTCGCCCGCGTACGGGTCGCCCTCCCCGGCGAGCACGCGCATCGTGGTGGTCTTGCCCGCACCGTTGCGTCCGACGAGACCGATGCGGTCGCCCGGCTGCACGCGCAGGGTGGTGTCGGACAGCAGAATGCGCGAACCAGCACGCAGTTCCAGCCCGGTAGCCGTGATCACTGAGACTCTCCGTGGTGTCGACGAGGTGGTCGGACAGGCGATGCACAGGGCGCGACGAAGCGCCTACTCGAGTCGAACGACCACGACACCCAGTGTAGGGGCGAGGGTCCAGCGAATTTCGCCCGTGGTGGCCTGCCTCACCGCACGACGATCTCGACAGCGCACGCGCGGCGGGCCGCCTCGTCGAGGACCGTGCGTCGCGGTTCCGCCACGTCCAGCACGCGCGGCTCCGCCTTCGCGAACACGGCGTCGAGCCTGCGGTCGGTCCGCAACTCGTCCAGGGCCCGGCGGTCACCCCCGAGCACCACGGCGTCGAGCTCGGCGATCCGCGAGCCCACCACGTCGGCGATGTCCTCGGCCGCGGCTCGCAACGCCTGCCGGGCCTGACCGTCCCTGCGCCGCGCGAAGCGCTGCTGCGACCAGCCACCGGCAGCGCTGCGGCCGTGAACCAGGTGCCGGTCCGTACGCGACACCGTCACGCGACCGCCCTCGGCGACGCCGACGCTGTGGCCGCCGAGGCGGGCGAGAACCAGGCCGATACGACGGGGCCGCCTCACGTGGTCGACCAGGATGTCGAACGCCGCGCCCGCGATGCCGGTGCCCGGCTCGACGGCCAGCGGCTCGAAGGGGATCGCCACGGTCGCGGTGACGCCATTGCCTCCCGTGTATCGCACTCGACGCGGGTCGAGCTCGGTCCTGGCGACGCCGTCGTTGCGTTCGGCGAAGCGCTCCAGCCACCGGCTCAGTCGTTCGGGCTCCACCTCGACGGCCGTGCCGCCGCCCGCCGCCTGCCGCTTGCGCGCCATCGCCTCTCCGTTCGTCCCGCGTCGCTGCGCCGAGGTTAGCGTTCGGCCGAGCAGGGCACGACCGACCTGCCGAGCCGACCGCTCAGAGCACCGACGGCTCCGTCCACGGCTGCGCCGAGCGACCGGAGATCGCGTCGAGCATGGCCGAGGCCTGCCGGTCGGTGAGCGAGGACACGAAGTCGATCACCGCACGGCCCCGGGCGAGCGCGCGGACGGCGTCCGCACCGTGCACCGGCTCCCCCGTCGCGCCGACCAACAGCTCGGGAGCCTCCCTGGCCAGGTCGGAGTACTCCGCCTGCGCGAGTTCCACAAGATCGTGCAGGCGCCGGGGAAGCCGGGACACCTCCTCGCGATCGGTCAGCCACGCATCCAGCGCGTCCACGAGCGTGACCACGAGACTCGCCTGGCCTCGCTGGTGCAGGGCGAGGTCGGGACGCTGCAACACGAATCGCTTGTGGACGAACTTCAGGACCTGGACCTCGTGCCACTGCGCGGGTTCCAACGTCACGTGCCCCGTGCGCGGCGACGGCGACGGCGTCACGACGACCCCGTCGACCAGCCGCGCCGTCCAGCCCGCCGAGAAGCGCGCCGTCGCCTGCTCCGCCTCCACCGACCCGTCGAACGGGATGCCGAGCAGTTCGTCCACGAGCTGCTCCCGCACCCGCACGACCGCCTCGGCGAAGGCGTCCGCGTTGGTGATCCAGGAGTCCTTCGTGTGCAGATGGCGGCGGAGCTGTTCGAGTGACCGGCCGGGCCTGCGATGCGTCTGCCGCAGCTCGTTCTCGGGCAGCGCGGCGAGTTCGGACTGCCGTGACAGCCAGTGCCCCAGTTCGGTCGCCACCTCCGCGTGTTGCAGCACGCCGATGCGGTGGAAGTCCTGGAGGTCGTGGATCGCGTAGGCGATGTCGTCGGCGAGGTCCATCACCGACGCCTCCACCGTCTGCTGCCAGTACTCGATCTTGTCGGAGAACGGTGCCCGGCTGGACTCCAGCTCGGCCAACTCGGTGGAGTACACGGAGAACTTCGCCGAACCCGAGCCCGGTGCCTGCGACGGTTCGGAAGCACCACGCGGGGGCACGGGAAGCTGCGAGGGATGTGGCTGCGGATGGTGCAGCCGCGCCCACGGGTACTTCAACAACGAGGCGCGGGTGGCGGCCGTCAGGTTGAGACCCCGCGGGACCGGGCCGCCCACCTCCGTCGTCGTGACGATGCGGAACGTCTGCGCGTTGCCCTCGAAGCCGTCGGCCAGGCCGTAACGGTGTCGGGCGATGCGGTCGAGCACCTGCTCCCCGAGGTGCCCGAACGGCGGGTGCCCGAGGTCGTGGCCGAGCGCGGCGGCCTCCGCGACGTCCGGGTCGCACCCGCCGAGCTTGGCGACGAGCGCGGCCGAGTCCTCGGCGGAGGAGATGCGTTCGGCGATCGCCCGCGCCACCTGGGCGACCTTGAGACTGTGGGTCAGGCGGTTGTGGAGCAGGGCGGAGCCGCCCGCGCTCACCACCTGCGTCACCCCGGCCAGTCGGGCGAAGAACGGCGACGCCACCAGCCGGTCCCGATCGGCGCGGAACGGGCTCGACGACAACTCCGCGAATCCACCGGTCTCCGCGGCCTCGTCCCCTCGCCTCGCACGAGGGTCGGGGCTGTTCACCTCGCTCACCATGCACACACGGTACGTGAGAACGTTCCCGGTTCCGTCACGTCACGACAGGCGCCCGCCAAGCGCGAACACCCGTACGTAGAACGAGGACATGCCGGTGAGGGGGTCTCCCCACCGGCGTGTCCTCGCTTCACCAACGCGTGTTGGCGCTTCCGGGACTGGTCAGACGGTGAAGCCCAACGCCCTGAGCTGCTCCCGGCCTTCCTCGGTGATCTTCTCGGGACCCCACGGCGGCATCCAGACCCAGTTGATCCGGAAGTCCTTCACCACGGGATTGGCCCCGGTGAGCACCGACGCCGTCTGGTCCTCGATGACGTCGGTCAGCGGGCACGCCGCCGAGGTCAACGTCATGTCGATGGTGGCCGTGTTCTCCTCGTCCACCCGGATGTCGTAGACGAGGCCCAGGTCGACCACGTTGATCCCCAGCTCGGGGTCGACGACGTCGCGCATGGCCTCCTCGACGTCCTCGATCTTGGCCACGTCGCCGCCGGGACCGGGCTCGGTCTGCTCCGGCAGGTCGGCCGCGGTGCGCCCCTCGCGGGGGTCGGCCGTCTCGGTCTCGCTCATGCCTTCACCTCACTGGTCGACGTCCTACCCACAGCGTCCTTGAAGGCCATCCAGCCGAGCAAGGCGCACTTGACGCGCGCGGGGTACTTCGCGACGCCGACGAACGCGACGCCGTCCTCCAGCACGTCCTCGTCGGGCTCGGCCTCACCGCGGCTCTGCATGAGCTCGGTGAACGCCTCCAACTTCGCGAGCGCCTCGTCGAGCGGACGCCCGATCACGAGGTCGGTCAGCACCGACGTGGACGCCTGACTGATCGAGCAGCCCTGCCCCTCGTACGACACGTCGGCCACCAGGTCGCCCTCGAGTCGCACGCGCAGGGTCACCTCGTCGCCGCAGGTCGGGTTGACCTGGAACGACTCGGCGTCGTAGGGCTCCCGCAGGCCACGGGCGTGCGGGTTCTTGTAGTGGTCCAGGATGATCTCCTGGTACATGGATTCGAGATCCATCAGGCGGCTCCCCCCACGCCGAAGAATCGTTGTGCCTCACGCACACCCTCGACCAGCGCGTCCACCTCGGACTCCTCGTTGTAGAGGTAGAACGAGGCCCGCACGGTGGCCGGGACACCACAGGACCGGTGCAGCGGCCACGCGCAGTGGTGGCCGACCCGCACGGCGATCCCGAGGCTGTCGAGCACCTGTCCCACGTCGTGAGGATGCACCTCGTCCACCACGAACGCCACGGTGGCGCCCCGGTCGACGGTGTCGGGCGGACCGACGATCCGCACGCCCGGCAGGGCGGACAGCTTCTCCAACGCCCGGGCCGCGAGCAGGTGCTCGTGTGCGGCGATGCGATCCATGCCGACGGCGTTGAGATAGTCGACGGCCGCTCCCAGCGCGACGGCCTGAGAGGTCATCGGCACGCCCGCCTCGAACCGCTGCGGCGGCGGTGCGAAGGTCGACTCCTCCATCCGCACCAGCTCGATCATCGAGCCGCCGGTGAGGAACGGAGGCATGGCCTCCAGCAGCTCACGACGGCCGTAGAGCACCCCGATGCCGGACGGGCCGAGCATCTTGTGCCCCGAGAACACGGCGAAGTCCACGCCCAGCTCGGCGAGGTCCACCGCGAAGTGAGGCACCGACTGGCACGCGTCGAGCACCACCAGCGCACCCACGTCGTGAGCCTTGCGCACGAGCGTCTCGACGGGGTTCACGGTGCCGAGCACGTTCGACTGGTGGGCGAACGCCACCACCTTGGTGCGCTCGGTGATCAGCTCGTCGAGCTGCGACAGATCGAGCCTGCCGTCGGGGGTGACCCCGAACCACCGCAGCGTCGCCCCGGTACGGCGGCAGAGCTGCTGCCAGGGCACCAGGTTGGCGTGGTGCTCCATCTCGGTGACGACGATCTCGTCACCGGGCTTCAGTGTGAAGCGCTCCGCCTCGGGCCCCGCCGTCGCCGCGTTGCTCATGGCGTAGGCGACGAGGTTGATGCCCTCGGTGGCGTTCTTCGTGAACACCACCTCGCCGGGCGAGACGCCCACGAAGGCCGCGATCTTCGCGCGCGCACCCTCGTAGGCGTCGGTCGCCTCCTCCGACAACTGGTGAGCCCCACGGTGCACGGCCGCGTTGGACGTCTCCACGAAACGCCGTTCCGCATCGAGCACCGAGGTCGGGCGCTGCGAGGTGGCACCCGAGTCGAGGTACACCAGGGGTTTGCCGTCGCGAACGGTGCGGGACAGGATCGGGAAGTCGGCGCGCACCGCCGTGATCTCCAGTGGTCGCGAGTCCGTGCTGGTCATCGCGCCAACTCCTTTCGACGTTCCCTGTCCACCCGCGTCAGACGGCGGCCTTGTCGCCGGTGTACTTGACGTACCCGTTCTCCTCCAGCTCGTCCGCCAACTCCTTGCCGCCCGACTCGACGACCTTGCCGCCCGCGAAGACGTGCACGAAGTCCGGCTGGATGTGCTTCAGGATGCGCGTGTAGTGCGTGATCAGCATGACGCCGACCTCGTTGTTCGCCTTGTACTCGTTGACGGCTTCCGACACCACGCGCAGGGCGTCGACGTCGAGGCCCGAGTCGGTCTCGTCGAGGACGGCGATCTTCGGCTTGAGCAGCGCGAGCTGCAGGATCTCGTGGCGCTTCTTCTCACCACCGGAGAAGCCCTCGTTGACGCTGCGCTCGGCGAACTCGGGCGCGATGTCGAGCTTCGCCATCTCGTCCTTGACTTCCTTCACCCAGTGGCGCAGCTTCGGCGCCTCGCCCCGCACCGCGGTGGCGGCCGAGCGCAGGAAGTTGGACATCGAGACGCCGGGCACCTCGACCGGGTACTGCATCGCCAGGAACAGACCGGCGCGGGCGCGCTCGTCGACGCTCATGTCCAGCACGTTCTCGCCGTCCAGCAGCACCTCGCCCGAGGTCACCTCGTACTTGGGGTGCCCGGCGATGGCGTAGGAGAGGGTCGACTTGCCCGAGCCGTTCGGGCCCATGATCGCGTGGGTCTCACCCGAGCGGATCGTCAGGTTGACGCCCTTGAGGATCTCCTTGTTGCCCTCGTCGGTGACGACGTCGGCCCGCAGATCCTTGATTTCCAGTGTGGCCATGCCTTCTCTTCGATCTTTCCGTGAGTCTTCGTGAGCGTGATCAGCGTGGTGGTCGGGCCGCTCAGGCGCCGATGGCCTTGAGCTCCTCCTCGATCGCGGCCTCGAGGCGCTCGCGCACCTCGGGGATGTCGATCTTCATGAGGATCTCGTGGAAGAACCCGCGCACCACCAGCCTGCGCGCCTGCTCCTCCGCGATGCCCCGCGACTGCAGGTAGAACAGCTGCTCGTCGTCGAACCGGCCGGTGGCGCTGGCGTGGCCCGCGCCCTCGATCTCACCCGTCTCGATCTCCAGGTTCGGCACCGAGTCGGCGCGAGCGCCCTGGGTGAGGACGAGGTTGCGGTTCAGCTCGAACGTCTCGGTGCCCTCCGCGGCGGCGCGGATCAGCACGTCGCCGATCCACACCGAGTGCGCGTCGTCGCCCTGCAGCGCGCCCTTGTAGAGCACGTTGGACTTGCAGTGCGGCACCGCGTGGTCGACGAAGAGCCGGTGCTCCTGGTGCTGTCCCGCGTCCGCAAAGTTCAGGCCGAGCATCTCGACACTGCCTCCGGGGCCGGAGAACGTGGCCGTGGGGCTCACGCGCACCAGGTCACCGCCGAGGGTGACGACGATGTGCTTCAGCGTCGCGTCGCGGCCGAGCTTGAGGTGCTGCTCGGACACGTGCACCGCGTCGTCGGCCCAGTCCTGCACGCTGACCACGGTGAGGTTCGCCCCGTCGCCGATGACGAACTCGATGTTGTCGGCGTAGGTGCCGGACCCGACGTGGTCGAGCACGATCGCGGCCTCGGCGAACCGCTCGGCGCGCACCTGGACGTGACCGTAGGCGGTCTTGCCCTCGCCCGGCCCGGTCAACCGGACCAGCGTGCGACCCGACGCCTTGGTCTCCTTCGGCACGGTGATCAGCGTGGCCTTCTCGAAGGACGAGTACGCCTGCGCCGCGACGCGGTCGCTGGGCACCCCGGCCTCGCCGAGCCGGGAGTCGTCGCGCGACACCGTCTCGACCGTGACCTCGGGCGCGGCCTCCGCCTCCAGCGTGACCGTGCCCGTGGCGGGCGCGGAGCCGTCGTGCAGGCCCCGCAGCCGCTTCATCGGCGTGAACCGCCAGTTCTCCTCACGACCGCCCGGCACCTCGAACGCCTCGACGTCGTAGGAGGTGAACCGCTCGCCGCGAGAGGCGGCGGGCACGACAGCCTCCGCCGCGGCAGCGGTGTTAGCGGTGTTCGTGTTCTCGGCGACCGTCATGTCAGCCGACGGCTCCTTCCATCTGCAGTTCGATCAGGCGGTTCAGCTCGAGCGCGTACTCCATGGGCAGCTCGCGCGCGATCGGCTCGACGAACCCGCGAACCACCATGGCCATCGCCTCTTCCTCGGTGAGGCCGCGCGACATCAGGTAGAACAGCTGGTCCTCGCTGACCTTCGAGACGGTGGCCTCGTGGCCCATCGACACGTCGTCGTTGCGGATGTCGACGTACGGGTAGGTGTCCGACCGCGAGATCGTGTCCACCAGCAGCGCGTCGCACACCACACTCGACTTGGAGCCATGCGCACGCTTGGCGACCTTGACCAGCCCTCGGTACGAGGTCCGGCCACCGCCGCGAGCCACCGACTTCGACACGATGGTCGAGGACGTGTTCGGAGCGAGGTGCTCCATCTTGGCGCCCGCGTCCTGGTGCTGGCCCTCGCCCGCGAACGCCACGGACAGCACCTCACCCTTGGCGTGCTCGCCCATGAGGAACACCGACGGGTACTTCATCGTCACCTTGGAGCCGATGTTGCCGTCGATCCACTCCATGGTGGCGCCCTCTTCGGCCTTGGCGCGCTTGGTGACCAGGTTGTAGACGTTGTTCGACCAGTTCTGGATCGTCGTGTAGCGGCAGCGGCCACCCTTCTTCACGATGATCTCGACGACGGCCGAGTGCAGCGAGTCCGACTGGTAGATCGGCGCCGTGCAGCCCTCGACGTAGTGCACGTACGCGCCCTCGTCGACGATGATCAGCGTCCGCTCGAACTGGCCCATGTTCTCGGTGTTGATCCGGAAGTAGGCCTGCAGCGGGATGTCGACGTGCACACCCGGCGGGACGTAGATGAACGAGCCACCGGACCAGACGGCCGTGTTCAGCGCGGAGAACTTGTTGTCACCCGCGGGGATGACGGAGCCGAAGTACTCCTTGAACAGCTCGGGGTGCTCCTTGAGACCGGTGTCGGTGTCGAGGAAGATGACGCCCTGCTTCTCCAGGTCCTCACGGATCTGGTGGTAGACGACCTCCGACTCGTACTGCGCGGCCACACCGGCGATGAGGCGCTGCTTCTCCGCCTCCGGGATGCCGAGCTTGTCGTAGGTGTTCTTGATGTCGGCGGGCAGGTCGTCCCAGCTCGTGGCCTGCTTCTCGGTGGAGCGGACGAAGTACTTGATGTTGTCGAAGTCGATCCCCGACAGGTCCGCGCCCCAGTTCGGCATCGGCTTGCGCTCGAACAACTTGAGCGCCTTGAGGCGCGTCTCGCGCATCCACTCCGGCTCGGACTTCTTCGCGGAGATGTCGGCGACGACCTCCTCGTTCAGCCCGCGGCGAGCGCTCGCGCCCGCCGTGTCCGGGTCGGCCCAACCGAACTGGTACTTGCCGAGAGCCTCGATGGTCTCTTCCTGGCTGAGCGGCTCGGTGGTGGGATTGCGCTGCTCGGCAGCGGCAGTCATGCGGTAGTCCCTCCGTTCGGAGTTGCACTGTCGATGTCCTGGTGCTCCTCGGCACTGTCGGCCGAGGGGGGCGGATGTCGACGTCTCCCTTCGCTACCCACCGGATCGGCGGGTACGTGCGTGGTGCACGCGGCGTCGCCGCGCGCGATCGTCGCCAGCCGCTGCACGTGTGTGCCGAGCAGCTCGGCGAACGCCTCGGTCTCCGCCTCGCACAGCTGCGGGAACTCAGCTGCGACGTGCGCGACCGGGCAGTGGTGCTGGCACAGTTGCGCACCGTGTGTCGCCGCGGTCGAACCCGGTGTCGCCACCTTGCGGGTCGACGCAGCGTAGCCCTCCCTGCTGAGGGCACCGGCAAGGGCCTCGGCCCTCGACTCGGCGTCGGCGTGACGGGTCACCGCCTCGCGGTACGGGCCCACGAGGGCCGCCACCCGACGTTCGGCGAAAGCCTTGACAGCCTGTTCCCCGGCGTGCTCGGCCAGGAACCGGATCGCCGAGACGGCGAGGTCGTCGTAGGCGTGGCCGAAGCGGGCTCTACCCTGCTCGGTGAGCAGGAAGAGCTTGGCGGGCCTGCCTCGGCCACGACGGCCGCGGCGAGGCGCCTGGCGCGTCCGCGCCTCGTTGTCGGCCACCAACGCGTCGAGGTGTCGGCGCACCGCAGTGGCGCTGATGCCCAACTGCTCGGCGACGGCGGCCGCCGACAACGGCCCCTGTTCCAGCAGGAGCCTCGCGACCTCGTTGCGGGTGCGGCCTTCCGCACCCTGCGCAGAGTGCTCTGACGCAGCGGACGACGGCATGCCGCCTCGCTGTCGGTCGAGCGCACCCTGCTTTTTCACAACATAAGTGTGTCGTATTTCGAGAGACGGGGCAAAGCGGCCCCTGAGGCGAGTGACCGGACTCACGCGCGGAAGGGAGTCGATACCCTCACCCCGTGAATTCGGGCAAGGGCGGGCTGATGACGCGATCACCGGTGACTCCGGGACGGACGGACCCGCTCGACGCCGACGAGACCCGAGCCCTGGAAGTGACCCGGCGCTTCGGCATCATCGGGGCGCTGCTGCTGGCGTTCGGTTCTCTCGGCTCGGGCGCGGCACCGGTACTCAACCCGGTTCTGGAGATTCCCGTCCTGCGGCTGTTCACGCGCATCCCGACCGTGTCGGTCGCGATCGCCTTCACGGGCATGGGGATGATGGTCATCGCCTGGCTGTGGCTGGGACGGTTCGCCCGACCGGGGCGGAACCGGATCGCGAGCCAGGGCCAAGTGCTGCGCACGCTCGTCACCTGGACGTTGCCGCTGCTGGTCATCCCGCCGCTGTTCTCCCGCGACGTCTACAGCTACCTCGCGCAGAGCGAGATCGTGCGCCGCGGCTTCGATCCGTACGCGCTCGGCCCGGCCGAAGCGCTCGGCGTCGGCGACCCGTTCACCGCGGGTGTGTCGAACATGTGGCGCGACACCCCCGCGCCGTACGGACCGGCGTTCCTGGAGATCGGAAGCTGGCTCACCGGAATCGCGGGCACGAACGTCGCCGTCGGCGTGCTGCTGCAACGTCTCGTCGCGCTCGTCGGCTTCGGACTCATCGTGTGGGCGCTGCCCCGGCTCGCGCGCCGCTACGGCGTCGCGCCCGGCACGGCGCTGTGGTTGGGAGCCGCGAACCCGCTCGTGCTGTTCCACCTGGTGGCGGGCGCGCACAACGAGGCGCTCGGCATCGGGCTCATGCTGGCGGGCCTGGAACTGGGCATGCGGCGACTCGCCGTCCGGGTCAAGGGCGAGCCACCGCCCCCGTGGGTCAAGGGCGAGTTCACGTTCATCGTGCTGGGCGCCGTGGTGATCTCACTCGCGGCGATGGTGAAGATCCACGCGATCGTGGCACTCGGGTTCTTCGGCGTCATGATCGCGCGACGCGCCCGGGGACGGTTCACCGACCTGGCCGCCGCAGCGGCGCTCATGCTCGTCGTCTTCGTGGCCGTCACGCTGGCCGTCAGCTTCGGAACGGGCCTCGGCCTGGGCTGGGTCGGCGCGTTGGAGACTCCGTCGAAGGTGTGGAGCTGGCTGTCGCCGGTGGCCGAACTCGGCCAGCTCGGCGGTGTGCTCGGCATCGTGCTGGGCCTCGGCAACCACACCGGCTCGGTGATCTCGATCCTCGGCCTGCTCGGCTACGGCGTGGCCGGCGCGGTGACGTTGAAGTTCCTGTGGGACAGCTTCCACTGGCGTTACCGGCCGATCATCGGCCTCGGCGTCTCGCTGGGCGCCTTCATGATGCTGCACGTGTCGATGCAGCCGTGGTGGCTGCTGTGGGCCGTCGTCCCTCTCGCGGCCGCGGCGGGCACGTCGCGCTTCCGCAACGCCGCCACCGCGGTGAGCGCGGCTCTCGCCCTGCTCATCCCGCCGACGGGCAGCCCCTTCGACAACCGGTCGTTCCTGCTGCACCAGGCATTCGCGGCGGCGGTGATCGTCGTCGGCCTCATGGTGCTCGTCGCGTGGCGGCTCTCGCCGATGTTGCTCAGCCGTCCCGGACGGTCCCCGCAATCGGACGCTCCTCACACCGGCGGTCGCCCGACGGCCGACTCGTGACCGACCGGCTCTACCCTTGTCAGTCGTGAACGAAACGGCCGTCGACATCACCGGACTGGTGAAGCGGTTCGGTCCCGTCACTGCCGTCTCCGGCCTTGACCTGACGATGCCCCGGGCCAGCGTGCTCGCCCTGCTCGGCCCCAACGGGGCAGGCAAGACCACCACGGTCGAGATCTGCGAGGGCTTCCAACGCCCCGACGAGGGCACCGTGCGAGTCCTGGGCCTCGATCCCGTCCGCGACGGTGCCGCGCTGCGCCCGCGCATCGGCGTCATGCCGCAGGGCGGCGGTGCCTACCCTGGCGTGCGCGCCGCGGAGATGGTGCGGCTGGTGGCCTCGTGCGCGGCGAACCCGCTGGACACCGACTGGCTGCTCGACGTGCTCGGCCTCGGGCCGGTGCGGCGCACCCCGTTCAAGCGGCTCTCCGGAGGTCAGCAACAACGGCTGTCGCTCGCGTGCGCGTTGGTCGGCCGACCCGAACTCGTCTTCCTCGACGAACCGACCGCGGGCATGGACCCGCAGGCGCGGCGCCTCGTGTGGGACCTGCTCCGCGCCCTCCGCGACGACGGCGTGAGCGTGCTGCTCACCACCCACTTCATGGAGGAGGCCGAGACGCTGGCCGACACCGTGGTGATCGTCGACGGCGGCCGGGTCATCGCGTCGGGCTCGCCCACCACCCTCACGGCCGAACACGCCGACGACGCCCAGCTCCGGTTCAAGGCCCGCCCCGGCCTCGACACCGAGCTGCTCGCCGAGGCACTGCCCGAGGGCTACGTCGTCGCGGAGTCGACCCCGGGTTCCTACCGCATCTGCGGTCCGGTCGACCCGCAGGTGGTGTCGACCGTGACGTCGTGGTGCGCTCAACAGGGCGTGCTCGCCGAGGAGCTGCACGTCGGCAAGCGGGATCTCGAAGAGGTCTTCCTCGAACTCACCGGACGGGAGCTACGGGCTTGAGCACCACGAGCGCCACGGGCCGACCGCGCTTCGAGCCCGGCACCTTCACCCCCGCTCCGGGACGCGGGCGCATCGTCACGATGCTGTTCACACACGCCCGCACCGAGATCGGCCTCACCCTCCGCCACGGTGAGCAGATCCTGCTCACGCTGCTCATCCCGCTGGCGCTGCTGGTCGGCATGAGCGTGCTGGACGTCGTCCCGGTGCCCGACGACGTGACCCACCGAGTCGACTGGGTCGCTCCCCGCATCCTCGCGCTCGCCGTGATGTCGTCGGCGTTCACCGGCCAGGCCATCGCGCTCGGGTTCGATCGCCGCTACGGGGTGCTGAAGCGGCTCGCCGCGACCGTCCTGCCTCGGTGGTTGCTCGTGGCGGGGAAACTGGTCGCGGCGCTGGTCGTCGTGGCCGTGCAGCTTCTCGTGCTGGGCGGCACCGCGTTCGCGCTCGGCTGGTCGCCCACCGGCTCCGGTCTCGCCGGTGCGCTGCTGCTGGTCGTGACCGGCACGGTCGCGTTCGGTGCGCTCGGCGTGCTGCTCGGCGGCGCGCTGCGCGCCGAGGCGGTGCTGGCACTGGCCAACATCGTGTGGTTCGTGCTGCTGCTCGCGGGCGGCATCGTGATCGGTCCCGACACGCTCCCCGGACCACTCGGCACCGTGGTGACCTACCTGCCCTCGGGCGCTCTGGCCGAGGGATTGCGCTCGGCGTTCACCGACGGTGTGCTCGTCTGGCAGCCCGTAGCGGTCCTCGTCGGCTGGGCGATCGCGGCCACCGCCCTGGCCTCCCGCACCACGAAACTCACCTGACCCCGGCGTGTCCTCGACTCCCGCACGCGTGTCCGCACGCTGCGCACCCGTGTCCTCGCGTCGCGCACCCGTGTCGTCGCGTCGCGCACCCGTGTCCGCATGTCCCGTACACGCGCGGTGAGCCACCGGACCCGTTCGTCGTCACACGACCCACGTCAGGCACACCACCGCCACCCTCGAGGCCGCGCTACGCGCGGTAGTAATACTCTGGGGGCCGTGCAGTTGTCTTCGCTCGTCGGCCGCCTGCCGTATCCGTCGCACCGGCTCCAGCGAGCTCTCGCCGTCGCCGCCATCGTCGCCCAGGCAGGCATCGGCGTCACGGGCTCCATCGTGCGCGTCACGGGCTCCGGGCTCGGCTGCCCCACCTGGCCGCAGTGCTTCCCCGGCAGCATGGTCCCGGTCGAACACCCCGAGTACGCGACGCTCAACCAGTGGATCGAGTACGGCAACCGCCTGCTCACCATCGCGGTCGTGATCGTCGCGGCCCTGTGCGTCCTCGCGGCCTGGCGGGTCTACCTCGACCACCCGAACCGCAAGCGACTGCTCCGCCTCGCGTGGGTCATGCCCGCCGGTGTCGTCGCACAGGCCGTGATCGGCGGGATCACGGTGCTCGCCGATCTGCTCTGGTGGGTCGTCGCACTGCACTTCCTGCCCTCCACCATCCTGGTGTGGATGGCGGTCGTTCTCCTACGAGCGTTCAACGAGGGTGACGAACCGCCTCGGCCACTGATCCCCCAGGCCAGCCGTCCCGTGCTCGGAGCACTGGTGATGGCGTTGGCCGGGCTCATCGTCGTGGGGACGATGGTCACCGGCGCGGGCCCGCACGGTGGCGACCCCGACGTGGAACGCTTCGACGCTCCCATCGCGACGTTGGCGACGATCCACGCGGCGTTCCTCTACAGCTTCCTCGCCCTGCTCGTCGTGCTGGGTATCCAGTTCCGGCGCGCCCACGCCGACCGGACACTGTGGACGCGCTACGCCGCGGTATGGGCCGTCGCGGTCGGCCAGGGCGTGCTGGGCATCGTCCAGTACCGACTCGGCATCCCCGAGCCGCTCGTCTCGCTGCACGTCCTCGGCTCGATGCTGGTGATCGCGGCGACCGCCGCTCTGTGGTGTGCGACCAGGGACCGTGGTCCCGTCGTGAGCGCGGTTCCCGCACCCAAGGCAAGCGCCGTCGGCGTGAGCTGATTTTCGCTGGTCCGAGGCGTCGTTCCGGGGCGCCTCAGCGCCGTCGTCGGCCCGCATGCGATCGCCGCTACGCTGTGCTGCACTGAGTTCGGGATCCCTTTTTGCCCGTTCTCCCTTCTTTTGCGATGCGAGGTCACGAGCACACGATGAGCAGCAGCACCGTACAAGCGCACGACGAACGTCGGCCCGGACCGAAGCCCCTCGTCGGGGCGGAACGCACCACGGCACAGATGATCGTGCTCAAGGCGTTCCTCCTGATTCCGTTCGTGGCCCTCGTCGTCGCGATTCCCTTCGCCTGGGGGTGGGGAGTCACCTGGCTGGATCTCATCCTGGCCGCGATCTTCTACACGATCGGCACGCTCGGGGTGACGGTCGGCTACCACCGCTACTTCACCCACGGCGCCTTCAAGACCAACCGACCACTGCGGATCGCCCTCGCGATCGCCGGCAGCATGGCGGTGCAGGGTTCGGTCATCTTCTGGGTGGCGAGTCACCGCCGACACCACGCCTTCGCCGACAAGGAAGGTGACCCGCACTCCCCCTGGCTGTTCGGCACCTCCCCCATGGCTCTGCTGCGGGGTTTCTGGCACGCGCACATGGGCTGGATGTTCAAGCGTGAGGTGACGAACTACGAGCGGTTCGCACCGGACCTGCTCTCGGACAAGGACCTCAAGGTCGTCAACAAGTACTTCTGGTTGTGGATCGTCGCGAGTCTGGCTCTGCCCGCGCTGCTCGGCGGCCTCATCACGTGGTCGTGGTGGGGTGCGGTGACGGCGTTCTTCTGGGCGGGCCTCGTGCGCATCGCCTTCTCCCACCACGTGACGTGGTCGGTGAACTCGATCTGCCACATGGTGGGCGAGCGGCCGTTCGCCAGCCGTGACAAGGCCGCCAACTTCTGGCCGTTGGCGATCCTGTCGATGGGCGAGTCGTGGCACAACAGCCACCACGCCGACCCGACCTGCGCCCGACACGGCGTGCTGCGCGGGCAGGTCGACATCTCCGCGCGGCTGATCTGGCTGTTCGAGAAGCTGGGTTGGGCGACCAACGTCCGGTGGCCGAAGCCGGAACGGCTCGCCGCCAAGCGGATCGCGTAACGAGCCGGGCGGTCAGCGCAGCTGCCCCCGGATCGCCGAGGCGAATCGGGCCGGAGCGGCGGAGTCGGCGTGGGCGAAACCCAGGTACGGCTCCGTCAGCTCCAGTTCGAGCAGCACGGGACGGCCGTCGGCGCCGGTCACCACGTCCACCCGCGCGTACAGCAGGTCGGCACGCGACACGCCCAACAGCCCGGCGCCGACGTCCAAGGCGTTCTCGGCCAGCTCCCGGTCGGCGGGTCGCGGCGTCGCCGCGGTGAGCTTCTCGTCGCCGGGAGCGCGGTCGCCGGTCCTGGGCAGCAGGGCGGCCTTGGCGAAGCTGTGCGAGTACCGTCCCCCGACGAAGACGAGCGCGGTCTCCCCGTGAGCGTCGACGTGGTCCTGGTACGGCTGCACGAGTGCCGCGCGGCCGTCGGCGTGCAAGGCCGCGAGATGATCAGCAGCGAGGTCCTGCTCCCCCGGCGCGAACCGACGTGCTCCCGCCGCCCCGGCTCCGACTGCCGGCTTGACGACGAACTCGCCGTCGGGCCACTGCGGGCTGTCACCGACGTCCACCACGGTGGTGGGCACGATCGGCAGTCCGGCGGCGGCCAGGTCGAGCAGGTAGCGCTTGTCGGTGTTCCACCGCACGACGGACGCGGTGTTGCTCAGCCTCGGCACGGTCTCGCACCAGGCGAGGAACTCCTCCCGCCGTGGCGAGTAGTCCCACGTGGCTCGCAGGACCACCAGCTCGGCGGCGGCGAAGTCGACGTCCGGGTCGTCCCACACGGCCCAGCGCGTCGGTGTCCCGGCGTCGACGAGGGCCTGGACGACCGCGTGCTCGTCACCGGTGCCCTCGGGCAGTCGCCGACACCCGGCGAACAGAACGCCGACGGTCATCGACGAGCGTGCGGCCCCGCCATCCGCCTGCGGTGTTCGGCACCGATCACGGTGGCACCCACCGTGTCGGAGTCCCACTCGGCGGCCTCGACACCGTCGACGGCCTCGATCAGAGCCTCACCCGTCTCGACGCTCGGCACCACGACGTCCCCGAGAGCACCATCGTCGCCCACGAGGACGACCCTCGCGCCGATGCGCCCGATGCGTTCGACGACGGCCTTCACGGGCTTGCCGTGCTGGGCGACGAACGCGCGGGCGGCGGCCAGCTGCGCGGACTTCACGGGGGCGGGAGCGGCGTCGGCTGCGGTCTCAGTCACGCCGCCAGTGTAGAGATACTGACGAGTAGGCCACAGTCCTCGGCCGCCGGAAGCGGTCCACGTCACCGCGGCGCCACCTGGCGACGGCGCTCGGTGATGCCGTACCCAAGCGCCCTCGGTCCTGTCGGACGGCCGGCGCGTCGCCACCCACGCCCCGAACCACACCACGGCCACGCCACCGACGGCATCGAGCCAGTAGTGGTTGCCCGTGGCGACGACGACCGCGAACGTCACGGCCACGTGCACCGCGCTGGCGAGTTGGGCCCACTGCGGCGCAGAGGCTCGCGTGAGAGCCACCGACGCCCAGAAGGCCCAGCCGATGTGCAGCGACGGCATCGCCGCGAGCTGATTGGCGCCCTCCACCATGGGCGAACCCCACGACCCCCAGGTGCCGCCGACCCGGACCGTGTCCACGAAACCCGCGTCCGGCAGCAATCGTGGCGGCGCGACGGGATAGAGCCAGAAACACAGAATCGCGACCAGATTGAGCACCACGAACGCGTCCCGCGCCCACGAATAGTGCGCGGGCCTGCGCCGATACAGCCACACCAGCGTCACGAGCGTGACGGCGAGGTAGCTGAACGCGTACTCGTAGTTCGCCGCGACCATGAGCCAGCCCTGGTCGGCCAGCCAGTGGTTGACGACCCGCTCGACGTCGAGGTGGAGGGCGCCTTCGATGTCGAGGAGGCTCTCACCGTGGCCGAGGGCGCGTCGTTCGTGCTCGGGCAACGGCAGCGAGCCCAGCGCCGAGTAGACACCGAAGAGCGCGAGTCCGAGCAGGAGTTCGAGCCACCACCTCGGGCGCCGGCGTGATCGCCGACCGGTCGCTTGCCGGGTGGTGCTCGACACCGACCCTGCCGTGAGCACACATTCCGTATACCACGTGGTCAGGGCCGGTGCGTCGACGCGCGAACAGGAGAGTGACGCGGCGTCCGTCAGACGGGGACGGGCTCGGCGGCGGGCTCCGGTTTACGTCCCAGGCGCAACGTGACACCCGGGACCGAGCGGAGTCTGCGCCATCCGTGGGCCGCGCACACCGCGATGGTGAGCGCCGTCAACAGGCCGCTCAGCACGCCGCGCGAGAACAGGCCCGCGTCGACGCCCCACTGCAGGAAGCCCAGCGTCATGGCCGCGTCGAGCAGGCGCGAGCCACCCCACATGAGCGCGACGTTGACGAACACCTTCTTCACCCGCCGATGAGCGAACAACTCGGCTGGCAGGTGGACGAAGTCCCGTGCCAGGCGTTCGGTGATGGGTTTGCCGAGCACGGCGCTGCCGACGAACAGCAGACACATGAGCACCGAGCCGACGACCGGTTGGAGGACGTACACCACGGCACTCGACGTGATCAGCGCGACGAGGGCTCTCGCGACGAGCATGCCCGTGGCCAGCACGAGCGTGTGAGGCACCTGCCTTCGCATGGCCCGGCGCAGGCCCACGACGAAGGCACTCCAACCGAGGACGGCCACCAGGCCGGGGACGAGGCCCGCCACGTTCAGCAGGAGCATGAACAGCAGCGTGGGCACGACCGCGGTCTCGAGTGCCAGGACGACGGCGCGGGTGATCGTGGCCCGCAGATGGGGGATCTCGATGCACAGGTGCCGTTCGAGGGACGGCACGGATACGGGTGTGTGCACGATGGGGAAGTCTTTCGGGTCGGGTCCAAGGGCCGGGGGGAGCGGCTCCACGCCGGGCGAGCGCGTCCTCCATCAGGATGACTCACCACGGCGTCGTGTCCTAAACGTTACCTCGAAGGGGGTAAACGCCATGTGTTGCCGTGCTGCGCGTCTCCGTCCGCACCGCCGGTGAGTGCGACAGGCCGAAGGCACCGGCGACCAGCAGGACGCCCGACAGCGCGACGGCGGCGAGCGGGCCGGCTTCGGTGGAGGGCACCGCGTCGAACACCAGCAGTCCGATCGTGAAGCTCACCACCGGGTTCACGGTCGACATCACGGCCACCGCGATCGACAACGAGCCCGAGCCGTAGGCCTGGTGCCCCAGGACGAGGCCCGAGAACGTGGTGAGGGCCAGCAGGTAGCCCGGCCAGTCCAAGGCGGTGGCGAGCACGCCGTCGTCGACGAGGCTGTCGGCCGTCAGTTTCATCATCGCGGCGCTCATCGCGTAGCAGATCCCGGCCGAGGCGGCGACCAACGCGCTGTACACCATCGGCCCCCGACGCTGGGCAATCTGCAACAGAGTCGCGATCGTGAGCACGGCCACGATGATCGCGACGACGAGGCGACTGCGGTCGGCCTCGCCCTCCAGCGGCGCGGCACCCTCCACCGAGAGGAACAACGCCACGCCACCACTGATGGCGAGCGCGGCCAGCCAGTCCCGGAACGGAGGCCACTGCCGCATCGCCGCGGACGCCATGGGCAGCGCGAACAGTAGCTGGGTGACCAGCAACGGCTGCACCAGGGCGACCGAACCGAAGTACAGGGCCGCCGCCTGCGACGCGAACCCCAAGAGGTTCGTCGTCCACCCCGCGAGCCACACCCGCTGCCGCAGCAGCCTCCGGAACAACCACAGCACGGGGATCCGGTGGGTGCTCGCCCGGTGCTCGGCGTCGGAATCGGCCGCCCGCAACACCGCACGGCGTTGCAGAGCCGCCGAGGCGGCGAAGAGGAACGCCGCCACGAAGCCGAGAAGGACAGGCAGTACCACGGTGGAAGTCAGCGTCACGGCGCCGCGCGGGATTCCCGATCGGAGCGGATGAGACACGACGCACGCTTCAGGGTAGTCCGGCCGCACCGCCCTCCGGACCCGCTCGACGGCATCGTGTTGAGTGGAGTCGAGGAAGCTCACCGACTGAGGGAGGACACGCATGGTGCGAGCGATCCGCATGGAGCGGACGGGAGGCCCCGAGGTGCTCGACGTCGTCGACGTCGAGGAGTCCGAGCCGGGCCAGGGAGAGCTGCTGGTCGAGGTGGCCGCCGCCGGGGTGAACTACATCGACACCTATCAGCGCAGCGGGATCTACCCGGTACCGCTGCCCTACACGCCCGGGCTGGAGGGCGCGGGCCGGGTCACCGCGGTGGGCCCCGGCGTGACCGAGTTCTCCGTGGGTGACCGGGTGGCCTGGCAGGGTTCGCCGGGTGCCTACGCCGAGCGGGCCGTGGTGCCCGCGGACGTCGCCGTGCGGGTTCCCGAGGCGGTCAGCGACGAGACGGCCGCCGCGGTCATGCTGCAGGGCATCACCGCGCACTACCTCACGTCGTCGACGCACGCGGTGCGCGAGGGCGAGACCGTGCTGGTGCACGCGGCGGCCGGAGGCGTCGGGCTGCTGCTCATCCAACTGGCGAAGGCGCGTGGCGCGCGGGTGATCGGGACCGTGTCCACGCCGGAGAAGGAGGCGCTCGCCCGTGAAACGGGCGCCGACGAGGTGATCCGCTACACCGAGCAGGACTTCGTGGAAGCCGTGCGCGAACTCACCGACGGTGAGGGCGTGGACGTGGTCTACGACGGCGTCGGCGCCTCGACGTACGAGGGAAGTCTGACGTGTCTGCGTCCGCGGGGGCTGCTGGCCCTGTTCGGCGCGGCGAGCGGACCCGTTCCGCCGATCGACCCGCAGCGGCTCAACCGAGGTGGGTCGCTGTTCCTCACCCGGCCGACGAGCGGGGACTACACGCGGACGCGTCAGGAGCTGGAATGGCGGGTCGGTGAGCTGCTCGACGGGTTGGCCAAGGGCACGCTGACGGTCCGGGTCGGCGGCCGGTACGCGCTGTCGGACGTGCGCGCGGCGCACGAGGACCTCCAGGGCCGGCGCACCGCGGGCAAGCTACTGCTGCTCCCCTGACACCCGGGTCGTGAGTGGACGGGCGTCGCGCCACGTCCACTCACGACGCCGGCTCGTCACTGCTGCGGTGCGATGTCCACGACCTCGGCGACCACCACGAGGGTCTCGCCGTTGAGCGGGTTGTCGCTGTCCTGGGCGAAGCCCATGGTCTCGGGCACGACGATCAACCGTTGCGTGCCCTGCTTGGCTCCCTGCAACGCCTCGTTCCAGCCCTCGAAGCCCGCCTGCTGCTCGCCGAGCTGGACGCTCAGCGTGCCGAGCGTGCCGAAGGAGCTCTCCTTCACCTCGCCGTCGGACCACGCGACGATCGAGTAGTCGAGGTCGAGCTGGTCGCCCTCGGCGGCGGCCGGACCGGAGCCGGGCTGCAGGTCGCGGGTCAGCAGCTCGGTCGGCTCGGCGCAGTCCTTCGGGATGGTGACCTCGTAGCCCTCGCCCTCGGCGGACTGCGTGACCTCGATGTCCTCGGCCGTGCAGGGCTCACCCTGACCGTCCTGCTCACCCTGCGTCGGGGGCTGCTGCGTGCCCTGCGTGGGCTGCGCCGCCTGCTCCGACGGCGTGGGATCGGCCCCCGGAGGCAGGTCCGAGGGCTGCTCGTTCGGCGGCGAACACGCCGCGAGCGCCGCGGCGACGGCCGCCACGGTGATGATCTTGCCAGCGTTGCGCATGGTTGACACCCTATCCGGCCGCCGACAAGGCGCTTTGCTCGCCTGAGAGTGCGGGCATCGGCGTCGTCGTGTGGACGATGCCGAGCCGCTGCGTGGCACGCGTCAGCGCCACGTAGACGTCGTTGAGTCCCCGGGGCGACTCGGCCACGACGCCCTCGGGGTCGACCACGATCACCGAGTCGAACTCCAGGCCCTTCGACCGGCTCACCGTGAGCACCGACACGCGCGGGTTGTCACCGGTGTCGTCCGTGCCCGCTGCCTGCTGGATCTCGGCGAGATCCGCCTCCAGCTCGGCTTCCTTCGACTCCGGACACAACACGGCCAGAGTGCCGCCGCCCCGGTCGGCGGTGAGTTCCTCCAACTCCTCGGCGACCCAGCGCCGCAAGTCGGCCGTGAGCGAGTCGTCGGAACTGGACCGCCGCCAGGGACGCGTCCCGGACTCCCGGACCGACGTGGGCGCGGACAGGCCGGTGTCGAGTTCGGCCAGCACGCGGGAGGCGAGTTCCATGATCTCCGCCGGTGTGCGGTAGTTCACGGTGAGTTCCCGCAGCCGCCACCGGTCCCCCACGTACGGGCGCAGCACCCGCTCCCACGACGACGTGCCCGCGGCCGATCCGGTCTGCGAGACGTCCCCCACGAGCGTCATCGACCGGCTCGGGCAACGGCGCATGAGCAGCCGCCAGTCCATCTCGGACAGCTCCTGGGCCTCGTCGACGATCACGTGACCGAACGTCCAGGAGCGGTCGAGCGCGGCGCGCTGCGCGGCAGTGAGGTCGCTGCGCGCCTCCTGCCGTTCGGCGAGCAACTCCGCGTCGAGGACGTCGCGCACCCGCACGACCTCCTCGTCGATGATCTCGTCGTCCTGTTCCAGGACGTGCAGCACGCCCTCCGCGTAGGCCCGCTCCTCACGACGCTGCCGTTCCCGACGGGCGCGTGCCTCCGTGTCGTCCTCCCCCAGCAGCTCGGCGAGTTCGTCGAGCAGGGGCACGTCGGCGGGCGTCCACAGCGCACCGGGGCGACGCAGCAGACTGCGCCATTCCCGCTCGGTGAGGAGGTCGCGGGCGGCCGAGGCAAGGCGGTCGGCGTCTGTCAGCAAGTCGCTCAGCAGCTCCTGCGGGGTGAGCTTCGGCCACAGGCTCTGCAACGCCGCCTGCACCGCGGAGTCCTCGGCGAGCTCCTGGCGCACCGTCGCGAGATCACGGGCGTCGAGCATGGGGCCGCTGTCGACCTCGTCGTCCGCCAGCGGCACCTCGGGCAGGTCGTCCAGGACGTCGGACTCCAGCTTGCGCACCGCCTGGTCGGCCAGCGCGTCGAGCAGTCGGTCGACGAACACGCGACGCGCCACGTTGTGGGGTCGCTGCGTCTCACGTGCCTTCGCCCGCGCCCGCTCGCAGGTGCGCCGGTCGAGCGTGAGGACCTCCCCGCCTTCGACCTGCACCTCCAGGACGGTCTCCGGCACGATCTGGCGGTCGCGCACGGCCTGCGCGAGCACCTCGGCCATGACGAGCCTGCCCTTGACCTCGGCGACCTCCGGGGTGTCCGTTCCCGTGGCCGCGAGCCCGGGGAAGAGCTCGCCCACCGTGGCCAGCAGGACGCCCGTCTCCCCCAGCGAGGGCAGGACCTGGCCGATGTAGCGCAGGAAGGTGCTGTTGGGGCCGACCACGAGCACACCACGCGTGGTGAGTTGCCTGCGGTAGGTGTAGAGCAGGTAGGCCGCGCGGTGCAGCGCCACGGCGGTCTTGCCCGTCCCGGGCCCGCCCTGCACCACGAGCACGCCGTTCATGTCGGCGCGGATGATGCGGTCCTGCTCCGCCTGGATGGTCGAGACGATGTCGGACATCTCGCCGGTGCGGCGACGCTCCAGCGCGGCCAGCAACGCCGCTTCGCCGGCCAGCCCGAGGTGGTCGGTGTGCTCACCGGCGCCGAGGTCGAGCACCTCGTCGTCGATGCCCACGACGCGGCGGCTGAGCGACCGGATGTGCCTGCGCCGCCGCACTCCCTGCGGGGAGGCAGCGGTGGCGAGGTAGAAGGGCCGCGCGGCGGGTGCCCGCCAGTCGATCAGCAGGGGCCGGTAGTCGTCGCTCTCGTCGAACAACCCGACCCGCCCGATGTACATCGTCGGGTCGTCGTCGGTCCGGTCGGCCCTGTCGGCGAAGTCGAGCCTGCCGAAGCACAGCCCCTGCTCCACGGACTTGAGCTGCGCCAGCCGGTCGCTGTAGGTGGCGGTGGCCGCCTCCCGCTCGGCGTCGGCCTGCGGCGTCCCGCCCGTGCTGCGCAAGGCTTCGGTGAGCCTGCGGTCGGCCAGCTCCCGCTCGGCGTCGAGCCGCGCGTACAACGTCGAGACGTACGCCTGCTCGGCGGCGATCTCGGTGTTCTTGGCGTCGGACGGTGCGGACGACGGGTCGATCTGCGGGTCGAACGTCATGGTGTTGTCGGGTTCCCGATGCTGCGGGGACACGGACACAAGCAGCCCACTTTCGCGGTCGAGGGACTCACACAGCCCAGAGATAACGAACGCGGTCCGCGGACCATTCCCGGCCCCACCCGATCCGGGGACCGGAAGGGGAATCAGAAGGGCAGTCCGATGACCGGCAGCCCGATGGCCGAGTCGACGGCCAAGGCGACGAACACGATCATCAGATAGGTGTTCGACCGGTGGAACAGCGACATGGGCTTCGTCTTCTCGCCCCGGGCCACGGCCGCGTAGAGGCGGTGGGCGTAGAAGAGGAACCACGCACCGCTGAGCACCGCGAAGGCCGTGTAGAGCCAACTGGTGGCAGGCACCAGCAGGAGCGTCCAGCCCACCATGACCCACGAGTACACGACGATCTGCTTGGCGACGTGCTTCGGTGTGGCCACCACGGGCAGCATCGGAACGCCCGCCCGCTCGTAGTCCTCCCGGTACCGCATGGCGAGCGCCCAGGTGTGCGGCGGGGTCCAGAAGAAGATCACGCCGAACATGACGAAGGCGGGCCACTCCACCGTGCCCGTCACCGCGGCCCAGCCGATGACCACCGGCATGCACCCGGCCGCACCGCCCCAGACCACGTTCTGCGGCGTCCTGCGCTTCAGCAGCAGCGTGTAGACGAAGATGTAGAAGAGGATCGTGGCCACCGCGAGGACGGCGGCGAGCAGGTTCACCGTCGCGTAGAGCAGCCCGAAGGACGCCAGCCCGAGCGCGACACCGAAGATGAGCGCGTTGCGCCTCGGCACGGAGTCCCGCACCAGCGGTCGCCGCTTGGTCCGGTTCATCACCTTGTCGATGTCGGCGTCGATGACGCAGTTCAGCGCGTTGGCGCTACCCGCGGCCATCGTTCCGCCGACGAGCGTGGCCAGGACCAGCCACGGTGACGGGATCTCGCGGCCCGCG
This sequence comes from Saccharomonospora sp. NB11, assembly GCF_015910535.1. Classification (GTDB taxonomy): domain Bacteria; phylum Actinomycetota; class Actinomycetes; order Mycobacteriales; family Pseudonocardiaceae; genus Saccharomonospora. Next base: position 345,224 of record NZ_JACBJG010000004.1, read on the forward strand.
AGGAACATCGCGGGGATGGTGGTCACGAGCAGCAGCTCGATGACCCTGGGCTTGGCCAGCGCGGCGTACGCGCCGATGACGTCACGCAGACCCCGCCGGCCACCAGCTTCCGACTCGCCAGTGGGATGCACGGCGCTGGTGTGCTCACTGCGCCCGTGCGCAGCGTTCACCAACGACATTTCGCTCCCTGTGCCTTGAAATTCGTCCCCGCGCCGAGCTGGGCGCGATACCTTGACAGATCGTAGTAGAGCGCGTGTTCGACCTGCCCGGCGGCACCCGGGCGGGGGACGCACGTCACGCCCGCGCCGACGCCGCAGGGTCACGGCCTCGACGAGCCCCGCGCTGCCCGGCGACGATCTCCGGCGCGCCGAGGCGGTCGACTAGGCTGGCCGACGTATTCCCGGTACCGCCGCCGACGTCGCACATGTCCTCGATCCATGCCCGAATTTCTGCAGGCCAGTCCCGTGAGATGGCAGCACACAGGGTTCAGGATCGATTAAGATCGTCTGTGACGACGACGATCGGGTAACCGGGCAAGGAACACCAACGCGCGAGACTTCAGGGAGCCGAGTCAGTGTCGGAGATCGCCCCTTCGGATAACAACCCTCTGTTGCGCCGGAACTACCCGGCAGACTGGTCGGATCTGGACACCCGTGCGGTGGACACGATCCGTGTTCTGGCGGCCGACGCCGTCGAACACTGCGGCAGCGGGCACCCCGGCACGGCCATGAGCCTGGCGCCGGTGGCCTACTCGCTGTTCCAGCGCATCATGCGCCACGATCCGGCCGACCCGGAGTGGCCCGCGAGGGACCGCTTCGTCCTGTCCGCCGGGCACAGCAGCCTCACGCTGTACCTGCAGCTCTTCCTCGCCGGCTACGGCCTGGAGATGGAGGACATCAAGCAGCTCCGCAAGTGGGGCTCGGCCACGCCGGGACACCCCGAGTACCGCCACACGCCGGGCGTGGAGACCACGACCGGTCCGCTGGGCCAGGGCCTCGCCAACGCGGTCGGCATGGCCATGGCGGCCCGGCGGGAGCGGGGTCTGCTCGACCCCGACGCGCCGCAGGGGCAGAGCCCGTTCGACCACCACATCTACGTGATCGCCTCCGACGGCGACATCGAGGAGGGTGTCACCTCCGAGGCGTCCTCGATCGCGGGCCGGCAGGAACTCGGCAACCTCGTCGTCATCTACGACGACAACAAGATCTCCATCGAGGACGACACGGCGATCGCACTGTCCGAGGACACCGCCAAGCGCTACGAGGCGTACGGCTGGCACGTCCAGGTGGTCGACGGCGGTGAGGACGTCGTCGCGTTCGAGAAGGCCATCGAGGCCGCGAAGGCGGAGACGACGCGCCCGTCGTTCATCCTCCTGCGCACCGTGATCGGCTACCCCGCGCCGACGAAGATGAACACCGGCAAGGCCCACGGTGCCGCCCTCGGCGCCGACGAGGTCGCAGGTGTGAAGAAGGCCCTCGGCTTCGATCCCGAGGTGTCGTTCCACATCGACGACGAGGTCCTGGCCCACACCCGCAAGGTCGGCGAGCGCGCCAAGGCCGAGCGCGAGAAGTGGCAGCAGGCCTTCGACGAGTGGGCGAAGGCCAACCCGGAGCGCAAGGAGCTGGCCGACCGCCTCCGCACCCGGACCCTGCCCGCGGGCTGGGAGGAGAAGCTGCCGAGCTGGGAGCCGGACGCCAAGGGCATCGCGACCCGCAAGGCCTCCGGTGAGGTGCTCAACGCCATCGGCGACGTGCTGCCGGAGCTGTGGGGCGGCTCGGCCGACCTCGCCGAGAGCAACAACACGCTCATCAAGAACTCCGACTCGTTCGGTCCGGAGAGCGCGTCGACGGGCATGTTCACCGCCCACCCCTACGGGCGGAACCTGCACTTCGGTGTCCGCGAGCACGCGATGGGCGCGATCCTCAACGGCATCGCCCTGCACGGCGGGACCCGCCCCTACGGCGCGACCTTCCTCATCTTCAGCGACTACATGCGGCCGTCGGTCCGGCTCGCCGCGCTGATGAAGGCTCCCGTGGTGTACGTCTGGACGCACGACTCCATCGGCCTCGGCGAGGACGGCCCGACGCACCAGCCGATCGAGCAGCTCGCGTCGCTGCGTGCCATCCCCGGTCTGAACGTGGTGCGTCCGGCCGACGCGAACGAGACGGCCGCGGCGTGGAAGGCAGCGCTGGAGGACATCGAGGCCCCCACCGGCCTCGCGCTGACCCGCCAGAACGTGCCGGTGCTGGAGGGCACCGACCCGGAGGGCGTGGCCAAGGGCGGTTACGTGCTGGCCGAGGCGTCCAACGGTTCCCCCGAGGTCGTGCTGATCGCGACGGGTTCCGAGGTGCAGCTCGCCGTCGAGGCGCGCGAGACGCTGGAGGCCGAGGGCACGCCCACCAGCGTGGTCTCGATGCCGTGTGTCGAGTGGTTCGACAAGCAGGACGCCGCCTACCGCGACGCCGTCATCCCGCCGACCGTGAAGGCTCGGGTCGCCGTGGAGGCGGGCGTGGCGCAGCCGTGGCACCGCTTCGTCGGTGACGCGGGCGAGATCGTGTCGATCGAGCACTTCGGTGCCTCGGCCGACTACAAGACGCTCTACGAGAAGTTCGGGATCACCGCCGAGGCCGTGGTGGCCGCGGCCCGCCGCTCGCTGGCCAAGAGCTGACGTCGCGGTACGCACAACCCGGTGGTGGGGGCGTCGTGGGCACGACGCGACGCCTCCACCCCAGGACTCGATACGTGGGAAGGGATGACGTCATGGGCAACACCGACAGGCTGGCCCAGCTGTCCGAGGCAGGGGTGTCGATCTGGCTCGACGACCTGTCGCGCGAGCGGCTGCGCTCCGGGAACCTCGCGAACCTCATGCGGGACAAGCACGTCGTCGGGGTCACCACGAACCCGACGATCTTCGCCGGCGCCCTGTCGAAGGGCGAGGCGTACGACGAACAGATCCGCGAACTGGCCGCGCGCGGCGCGGACGTCCACGCCGCCGTCCGCGAGCTGACCACCAGCGACGTGCGCGAGGCCGCGGACCTCTTCCGCGACGTCTACACCGCGACGGGCGGGGTGGACGGCCGCGTGTCGATCGAGGTGGACCCGGGACTGGCCCGCGACACGGACAAGACCGTCGCCGAGGCCGAGGAACTGTGGAAGACCGTCGACCGGCCCAACATCTTCGTCAAGATCCCGGCCACCGAGCAGGGGCTGCCCGCGATCACGCGCACGCTCGCCGACGGCATCAGCGTCAACGTCACCCTGATCTTCTCGGTCGAGCGCTACCGCGCCGTCATCGAGGCGTTCTTCACCGGGCTGGAGCAGGCCAAGGCCAACGGGCACGACCTGGCCGCGATCGAGTCCGTGGCGTCGTTCTTCGTCTCCCGGGTCGACACCGAGGTGGACAAGCGTCTGGAGGCCATCGGCACCGACGAGGCCCTCGCCCTGCGCGGTGAGGCCGCGATCGCCAACGCCCGCCTCGCCTACGCCGCCTACGAGGAGCTGTTCGCGAGCGAGCGCTGGGCGGCGCTCAAGGAGGCCGGGGCCCGGCCGCAGCGTCCACTGTGGGCGTCCACCGGCGTGAAGAACCCGGACTACTCCGACACGCGCTACGTGGACCAGCTCGTCGTGGCGGGCACGGTCAACACGATGCCGGAGAAGACGTTGGACGCCGTCGCCGACCACGCCGAGGTCACGGGCGACACCGTGACGGGCACGGCCGCCGAAGCACAGCAGGTGTTCGACCGGCTCGCCGCCGTGGGCATCGACGTCAGCGACGTCTTCCGCACGCTGGAGGACGAGGGCGTGGAGAAGTTCGACAAGTCCTGGGCCGAACTGCTCGACACCGTGCGCGGCCAGCTCGACTCGGCGAAGGCGGAGGGCTGATGGCCGAACGGACGACGGTCGACCTCGACGACGCCGCCCTCGCCGAGGCGGCACGTCCACTGCTGGATCGGCTCGTCGCCGACCGGGTGGCGAGCGCGCTCACCGCACAGGACCCCACGCTGTGGGGTGCCGAGGCCGAGCCGGAGGCCTCGATCCGCCTGTCGTGGACCACGCTGCACAAGAGCTCCCGACCGCTGATCGGCGAGATCGAGGCGCTGCGCACGGAACTGCGGTCCGAGGGCATCGACCGCGTCGTGCTCGCGGGCATGGGTGGCTCATCGCTCGCCCCCGAGGTGATCACGGGAACCGAGGGCGTGGCCCTCACCGTGCTGGACACCACCGACGCGGGCCAGGTCGCCGACGCGCTCGAAGGCGACCTGGAGCGCACGGTGCTCGTGGTCTCGTCGAAGTCCGGCACCACGGTGGAGACCGACAGCCACCGGCGCATCTTCGCGAAGGCGTTCACCGACGCCGGGATCGACCCGGCGCGGCGGATGGTCGTCGTGACCGACCCGGGGTCGCCTCTGGCGGAGTTGGCCGAGGCGGAGGGCTACCGCAAGGTGTTCCTGGCCGACCCGCACGTCGGGGGCCGCTACTCCGCGCTGACGGCGTTCGGGCTGGTGCCCGCGGGTCTGGCGGGCGCGGACGTCGCTCGCCTGCTCGATCAGGCCGCCGGGGCCGCCGAGGCGCTGTCCTCGGACTCGCCCGACAACCCGGCGCTGCGCCTGGCCGCCGCACTCGGTGCGGCACACGAGGGTGGCGCCGAGAAGGTGGTGCTCGCCGACACGGGCTCGGGGATCGCGGGCTTCGGCGACTGGGCCGAACAGCTCATCGCCGAGTCGACCGGAAAGCAGGGCACCGGCCTGCTGCCGGTGGTCGTCGAATCGCCCACCGCGCCCGGGTTCGCCGACGCGGGCACCGACGCCACCCCCGTGGCTGTCGGGCCGTCCGTGGAAGGCGCGGCGATCGCCACCTCCGGCCCGCTGGGCGCGCAGTTCCTCCTGTGGGAGTACGCGGTGGCCGTGGTGGGCAGGCTGCTCGGCATCAACCCGTTCGACCAGCCCGACGTGGAGGCCGCGAAGAAGGCCGCCCGCGCACTGCTCGACAACCCGCAGGCCCTCTCGGGCACCGAGGAACCGTCGGCCGTGATCGGCGCGGTCGAGGTGTACGGGCCGGTGGGCGCGACGGCTGCCACGGGCACGCTCACGCAGGTGCTGCAGGAGTTCGTCGACGGGGTCGCCGAGGGCGGTTATCTGGCCGTGCAGGCCTACCTCGACCGGCTCGACGACGCCTCCGCCACGCTGCTGCGCAGTGAGCTCGCCAAGCGCTCGGGACGACAGACGACGTTCGGCTGGGGCCCCCGCTTCCTGCATTCCACTGGTCAGTACCACAAGGGTGGTCACCGGGGCGGCAGCTTCCTGCAGATCACCGGTGCCGTCGAGGCGGACCTGCCGGTGCCCGGCCGCCCGTACACCCTGGGCACGCTGCAACTGGCCCAGGCCCTCGGGGACGGACAGGTGCTGGCCGACACGGGTAGTCCCGTGCTCCGGCTGCACCTCACCGACCGGGCCGCCGGTCTCGCGGACGTGGTTCGAGCCGTACAGGAGCTCACTCGATGAGGCAAGGTTGGACCAACCCGTTACGGGATCCCCGTGACAAGCGGCTGCCGAGGATCGCCGGACCGTCGAGTCTGGTGATCTTCGGCGTCACCGGGGACCTGTCGCGGAAGAAGCTCATGCCCGCGATCTACGACCTCGCCAACCGAGGTCTGCTGCCCGCGGGCTTCTCCCTCATCGGGTTCGCGCGCCGCGAGTGGGAGCACCAGGACTTCGGCCAGCAGGTGCACGACGCCGTGGCCGAGCACGCGCGCACCCCCTTCCGCGAGTCCGTGTGGGAACGGCTGGCGGAGGGCATCCGGTTCGTCCAGGGCTCGTTCGACGACGACGCAGCGTTCGACGAGCTCGCCGCGACCGTCACCGAGTTGAGCGAGAAGCGCGGCACCGGCGGCAACACCGCGTTCTACCTCTCGATACCGCCGTGGGCGTTCCCCGTCGTGACCAAGCAACTCGCGCGCTGCGGTCTCGCGGAGTCCAGTGAGGACGTCTGGCGGCGAGTGGTCGTGGAGAAGCCCTTCGGCCACGACCTCGCCAGTGCGAAGGAACTGAACGCCATCGTCAACGACGTCTTCCCCGAGGATGCGGTGTTCCGCATCGATCACTACCTCGGCAAGGAGACGGTCCAGAACATCCTGGCGCTGCGGTTCGCGAACCAGTTGTTCGAGCCCATCTGGAACGCGCACTACGTCGACCACGTGCAGATCACGATGGCCGAGGACATCGGTCTCGGCGGACGTGCGGGCTACTACGAGGGCATCGGTGCGGCGCGGGACGTCATCCAGAACCATCTGCTGCAGTTGCTCGCCCTCACGGCGATGGAGGAGCCGGTGTCGTTCGACCCGAAGGCTCTGCGCGCCGAGAAGGTGAAGGTGCTGGGGGCGACGACGGCCGTGGGTCCGTTCGACGAGACCACGGCCCGCGGGCAGTACACCGGGGGCTGGCAGGGCGGCAAGAAGGTGCCGGGCCTGCACCAGGAGCAGGGTTTCTCGAAGGACTCCACCACCGAGACCTACGCGGCCGTGACCCTGGAGGTGCGCAACCGGCGTTGGGCGGGCGTGCCGTTCTACCTGCGCACGGGCAAGCGGTTGGGCCGACGGGTCACCGAGGTGGCCGTGGTGTTCAAGCGGGCCCCGCACCTGCCGTTCGACTCGACGTCCACCGAGGAGCTCGGCGAGAACGCCCTGGTGATCCGGGTGCAGCCCGACGAGGGTGTGACGTTGCGCTTCGGCTCCAAGGTGCCGGGGACCACGATGGAGGTCCGCGACGTCACGATGGACTTCGGCTACGGGCACGCGTTCACCGAGAGCTCGCCCGAGGCCTACGAGCGGCTGATCCTCGACGTGTTGCTGGGCGAACCGTCGCTGTTCCCCGGCAACGAGGAGGTCGAGCTGTCGTGGCAGATCCTCGACCCGGTGCTGGATCACTGGGCGAAGCTCGGCACGCCGGAACCGTACGAGCCGGGGTCGTGGGGGCCGCCGTCGGCGGAGGCGATGCTGAAGCGCACGGGACGCAACTGGAGGCGTCCGTGAGGGAGGCTGGCATGGCCCTCGCGGACGCCGACCTGGTCAGGCCCACGCTCCGGCTCGCACCACGAGCCCGAGTGGGGAGGGTGTCCCGCACGACACCGAGCATGTCCGTGCGCCGTCCGGCGAGCGCGGATCAACACAGGAGACTTCGATGATCATCGATCTGCCGTCGACCACGACGTCGCAGTTGAACAAGAAACTCGTCGAGATCCGTGAGCGCGGCGGCGCGGTGGCGCTGGGTCGGGTGCTGACGCTCGTCATCGCCGCGGAGGACGACGACCAGCTCGAGGACGCCATCGACGCCGCCAACGAGGCGAGCCGGGAGCACCCGTCGCGGGTGATCGTGGTGGCCAAGGGGGCTCGCTCCGCCGCTCCTCGGATCGACGGACAGATTCGCGTGGGCGGGGACGCGGGCGCGAGCGACGTCATCGTGCTGCGCCTGTACGGGGCGCTCGCGAATCAGGGCCGCAGTGCCGTGGTGCCGCTGCTGCTCCCGGACACCCCGACCGTCACGTGGTGGCCCGGCAAGGGCCCGAAGGCACCGTCGAAGGACCAGCTCGGCCAGCTCGCGCAACGCCGCATCACCGACTCGGCGGCGGAGACCAACCCGATTCGCGCACTGACCACCCGCAGCAAGTCCTACGTGGACGGTGACACCGACCTGGCGTGGACGCGGCTCACGAACTGGCGGGCCCAGTTGGTGGCGGCGCTCGACCTCCCGCCGTTCGAGCCGATCACCGGTGCGACGGTCACGGGCGAGGCGGACTCCCCGTCGACGGAGTTGCTCGCGGGCTGGCTCGCCGAGTACCTCAACGTGCCGGTGAAGCGGATCAAGACGTCCGAGGCGCAGGGCATCATTTCGGTGCGGCTCGACCGGCCCTCGGGCCCGATCGAGCTGTACCGCCCCGACGGCAAGACCGGCACCCTCACGCAGCCTGGTCAGCCGACGCGGCGCGTCGCGCTGCACCGGCGGGACAACCGTGACTGCCTGATCGAGGAACTGCGCCGGCTCGACCCGGACGAGGTCTACGAGGCGGCGTTGCGGGGGCTGTCCAAATTCTCCGCAGCCCGCAAGCCCACCAGGGCGAAGGCCACCACCACCCGGGCCGCCGGGGCGAAGTCGAGCGCCGGCAAGTCCGCGGGAGGCAAGTCCCCCAGTGGCAAGTCCACCGAGGCCAAGTCCACCGGCACGACGTCTTCGGGGAGGAAGACGGCCGCCGCGAGCAAGCGCTCGGGTCGGACGTCGGCCACCACGAAGGCGAAAGCCACGACCGACGCGGAGGCCAAGGCATGAGCACGGCGTTCGATCCCACGAAGTCCGATCCGACGGTGGTCGTGCACCCCGACCCGGACGTGCTGGCCGCCGCCGCGGCGGCACGACTCATCGCCACCCTCGCCGACGTGCAGGCGCGCAAGGGGTCGGCGTCCGTCGTGCTCACCGGTGGCGGCACGGGCATCGCCGTCCTCGACCAGGTGCGCCGCAGTCCTGCCCGTGACGCCGTGGACTGGTCCGCCCTCGACGTGTTCTGGGGCGACGAGCGGTTCGTGCCCGCCGACGACCCCGAGCGCAACGAGAAGCAGGCACGGGAGGCCTTGCTCGACCACGTTCCCGTGGACGAGGCTCGCGTGCACGCCATGGCGGCGTCGGACGGGCCCTTCGGCGACGATCCCGACGCGGCGGCCGCCGGATACGCCGAGGTGCTCGCCGCGGCAGCACGGTCCGCCGACACGGCCACCAGCGCCGCCCAGGTGCCGTCGTTCGACGTGCTGCTGCTCGGGCTCGGTGGAGAAGGCCACACGGCGTCGTTGTTCCCGCACACCGCCGAGGTGCGCGAGGACCGGGCGTCGGTCGTGCCCGTCCGCGACTGCCCGAAGCCGCCGCCGACGCGACTGTCGTTGACGCTGCCCGCCATCCGCGCCGCCGAGGAGGTGTGGCTGCTGACCGCCGGGGAGGCCAAGGCCGAGGCCGTCTCCCTCGCCCTCGCGGGCGCCGACCCGGTGAGCCTCCCGGTGGCGGGCGCGCGGGGCAAGCAACGAACCGTGTGGCTGCTCGATCGTGCAGCGGCGAGGAGATTCAAGCCACACACAGAGTGAAACGAAACGTGGACGTAACCCGATATAGTGGGTTCTCCACGTTTAGTTGCAACCGCACACGGCCTAAGGGTTGCGCTCCGTGACCAGTCACAGAAACCTCTCAGTGTCGAGTCCACACAATCGAGAGGTCGCAACCAATGACCACACAGGGAGTCTCCCTCGCCGGAGCCCCCGTCGGCGGTCCTGGCTCGGGGACCGCCGACCCGCCGCGGGACACCACCCCCGCTCTGTCACTCCGGTCGCGCATCCTGACCAGACATCCCGCCCTCACCGCCGTGGCGATGGATGTCCTCTTCGTCGCCGTCGCGGTACTCGACGTGTGGCTGGTGATTCCTGAGGAAGCCCCGTCGTATCCGATCTATCTGTCCGCGGCGAGCTGTGTGGCGCTCCTGCTCCGCCGCCGGCTGCCGTTCACCACCGTCCTGCTTGCCGTTCCGGGCTTCTTCGCGGGGTGGGCGCAGTTGGCGGCCATGCTCGCGTTGGGCTATCTCGCGCTGCGGAAGCAGTTCCACTGGCACACGTGGGTCGGTGCGGCGCTGGTGTGGCTCTGCCGGTTCTTCCTCTGGCCCGTCTCCGACTTCCTCGACCTCACCTGGCGCATCCACGTTCTCGACGCGATGTACGGCGTCATCGTGGCGGGCATGCCCGTCGCAATCGGCCTGCTGATCGCCGCGCGGTGGGAACTGGCCGCCAAGCTGGAGGAGCTCGCGGCGAGCCGCGATCGGGAACGGCAACTGCACGCCCAGGCAGTGCGCGCGGAGGAACGGGCTCGGCTCGCGAGGGAGATGCACGACGTCGTGTCCCACGACATCACGCTCATCGCCATGCAGGCAGGAGTGCTGTCGGCGGCGAAGGTCGACACCCAGGCCAAGGAGACCGCCGACACGATCCGCACCCTCAGCACCCGCACCCTGGAGGAACTCCGAGGACTCGTGGGTGTGCTGCGGTCGGGGGCCGACATGGCCGTGCAGGCGGATCTGCGTGATCTCGACGAGCTGGTGCAGTACGCGGGGGTTCCGGTGCGGCTGACCATGGAGAACGTGCCCGCGGACCTCCCGGCGCCGATCTCCGCCGCCGCCTACCGGACGGTGCAGGAAGGACTCACCAACGTCCGCAAGCACGCGCCCGGCGCCACCGCGTACGTCCAGGTGTCCGCGACCTGCGACACGCTGACGGTCGAGGTGCGCAACGACAAGCCCCAGGCACGACGCAACGCCGCGATCCCCCGCGGAGGAGGGTACGGGCTGGCGGGGCTCACCGAACGCGCGAAGCTGCTCGGCGGCACGTTCGAAAGCGAGTGCACCGAGGACGGCGGCTTCCGCATCCGCGCCACCTATCCGTTCGACTGACCACGAAGGCCGCTTTTCCCGCGCAAGTGAAGGCCACCTTTCCCTGCGGCTGGCGTAGGAAAGGTGGCCTTCGTGGTTGTTCCGTCGTGCTGTTGAGCTGTCGTCGTCCGCGTGGTCGCCCCACCCGTTGCCGGGCGGGGCGTCCGGGCTGATCAGCCCTCGCGTCGGCGCCGCAGTCGCTCCAGCGCCTCGGCGAGAATGGCCTCTCCGTCGGCGTCGCTCCGGCGTTCCTTCACGTACGCCAGGTGGGACTTGTACGGCTCCGTCCGCGGCGCGGCGGGAGGTCGCTCCCGGTCACGCCCCGCCGGAAGACCGCAACGAGGGCAGTCCCACTCCTCCGGAACCTCCGCGTCCATCGCGAACGATGGACGCGACTCGTGTCCATTGGCGCACCAGTAGGAAACCCGACGACGCGGAGCAGCCTCCCCACGCTCCGACTCGCCGGAGGGACCTGCTCCGATCCGCGTGCCTCGAATCGCGTTACCGCCAACCATGAATCGTCACCCCACCAGAAAGTTGACGCACGCACGCCAACGTCGATCAGAGTTTCACCAGCAGGCCGAGCCCGACGATGGCGATCACCCACACCGCCCCGAGACCGAGCGTGATCCGATCGAGGTTCTTCTCGGCCACACTCGACCCCGAGAGGCTCGACTGCATACCGCCACCGAACAGGGACGACAGCCCGCCGCCGCGACCACGGTGCAGCAGCACCGCGATGATGAGCAGCACGCTGGAGACGATCAACAAAATTTGCAGGAACAGTTCCATGTCATCCTCTGTGTACAGCGTGTGGCGGGAAACTCAAGGGTAGCGTAAACGCGCCCTCTGTCACGGGAGTGGGCCGCCCGCGGCGAGCGCGCACAGCTTCGTGAACTCCTCGCCGTCGAGACTGGCCCCGCCGACGAGGGCTCCGTCGACGTTGTCGCACTTCACGAGGTCGGCGACGTTGCTCGACTTCACCGAACCGCCGTAGAGGATGCGCATCCCCTGGGCCAGTTCCGCACCGTACTTGTCGGTCAGGGCGGACCGCAACGCGGCACAGACCTCCTCGGCATCGGCGGGCGTGGCGACCCGGCCGGTGCCGATGGCCCAGACCGGTTCGTAGGCCACGACCACCTTCTCGACCTGCTCCGCCCGCAGTCCCTTGAGGGCCGCGAGGAGCTGCGAGGTGGTGTGCTGGATGTGGTCGCCGGCCTCCCGGACGTCGAGCTTCTCCCCCACGCACAGGATCGGGCTGATCCCGTGCTTGAGGGCCGCGCGCACCTTCTTGTTGACGAGCTCGTCGCTCTCGCCGTGGTACTCACGGCGCTCCGAGTGCCCCACGACCACGTAGGTGCAGCCGAGTTTGGCGAGCATCGGGCCCGAGATCTCGCCGGTGTATGCGCCGGAGTCGTGCGGCGAGACGTCCTGCGCGCCGTAGGTGAGCAGGAGCTTGTCGCCGTCCACCAGGGTCTGCACGCTGCGGATGTCGGTGAACGGCGGCAGCACCGCCACGTCGACCTTCGCGTAGTACTTCTCCGGCAGCGAGAACGCGATCTTCTGCACCAGGGCGATGGCCTCGAGGTGGTTGAGGTTCATCTTCCAGTTGCCGGCGATCAGCGGCTTGCGGGCCATCAGCGCTCCTCACTCAACACGGCGACACCGGGCAGTTCCTTGCCCTCCAGGTACTCCAGCGAGGCGCCACCTCCGGTGGAGATGTGCGAGAACCCGTCCTCGGGCAACCCGAGCAGGCGCACGGCGGCGGCGGAGTCACCGCCACCCACGACGCTGAACGCGTCCGACTCCGTGATCGCCGTCGCCACCCCGCGGGTGCCGTGCGCGAACGGCGCCATCTCGAACACGCCCATGGGGCCGTTCCAGAACAGCGTCCGCGCGTCGCGGATGGCGGCACCGAACGCGGCGACCGTCTCGGGCCCGATGTCGAGCCCCAGCCAGCCGTCCTCGATCCCGGTGACGGGCACGGTGCGGGTCCGGGCATCGGCGGCGAAGGCGTCCGCCACGACGATGTCGACGGGCAGCAACAGCTTGTCGCCCGCCTCGGCGAGCAGCCGCTTGCAGGTGTCGATCATCTCGCGTTCCAGCAGCGACGACCCGACGCCGTGTCCCTGAGCCGCGAGGAAGGTGAAGCACATGCCACCGCCGACCAGCAGCCGGTCGACCTTCGGCAGCAGCGCCTCGATGACCGCCAGCTTGTCGCTGACCTTCGAGCCGCCGAGCACGACGGCGTACGGGCGGTCGGGCTCACCGGTCAGGGTGCGCAGCACGTCCAGCTCGGCGAGCACGAGCCCACCGGCGTAGGCGGGCAGCACGCGGGCCACGTCGTACACCGAGGCCTGCTTGCGATGCACCACGCCGAAGCCGTCGGAGACGAACGCGCCGTTCTCGCCGGTCAACGCGGCCAGCTCACGGGCCAGCTCCGCACGTTCGGTCTCGGACTTGCTGGTCTCCCTGGCGTCGAACCGCACGTTCTCCAGCAGCACGACACCGCCGTCGCCGAGCGAGTCGACCGCGGCCTTCGCCTGCTCGCCCACGACGTCACCGGCCAGCGTCACCTCGCTGCCGAGCAGCTCGCCGAGCCGGGCAGCGACCGGCCGCAGCGAGAACGCCGGGTCGGGCGTGCCCTTGGGCCTGCCGAGGTGGGCCGCCACGACGACCCGCGCTCCGGCCTCGGAGAGCGAGCGGATGGTGGGCAGCGCGGCGCGGACCCGACCGTCGTCCGTGATCCTGTCCCCGTCGAGCGGGACGTTCAGGTCGGCGCGCACCAGCACGCGCCGACCCCGAACGCCCTCGCCGAGCAGGTCGTCGAGAGTCTTCACCGCCATGTCGTCAGGACAGCTTCGAGCCGACGAGCTTCACCAGGTCCGCGAGGCGGTTGGAGTAGCCCCACTCGTTGTCGTACCAGCCGACGACCTTCACCTGATTGTCGATGACCTTGGTCAGCGGCGCGTCGTAGATGCAGGACGCGGGGTCGGTGACGATGTCGGAGGAGACGATGGGCTCGTCGCTGTAGCGGAGGATGCCCTTCAGCGGACCCTCGGCGGCAGCCTTGTACGCGGCGTTGATCTCCTCCGCCGTGGCGCTCTTCTCCAGCGTCACGGTGAGGTCGGTGGCCGAGCCGGTGGGCACCGGGACGCGCAGCGCGTAGCCGTCGAGCTTGCCGTTCAGCTCGGGCAGCACGAGGCCGATCGCCTTGGCGGCGCCGGTGGAGGTCGGCACGACGTTCAGCGCGGCGGCGCGGGCACGACGCAGGTCCTTGTGCGGGCCGTCCTGCAAGTTCTGGTCCTGCGTGTAGGCGTGGACGGTGGTCATGAGGCCCTGCTTGATGCCGAACTCGTCGTGCAGCACCTTCGCCAGCGGCGCGAGGCAGTTCGTGGTGCACGAGGCGTTGGAGATGATGGTCTGCGAGCCGTCGTACTCGGAGTCGTTCACACCGAGGACGACCGTGAGGTCCTCGCCCTTGGCGGGCGCGGAGATGATGACCTTCTTGGCGCCACCGTCGATGTGCGCCTTCGCGGCCTCGGCCTTGGTGAAGAAGCCGGTGGACTCCACGACCACGTCGACACCGAGGTCGCCCCACGGCAGCTTGGCCGGGTCCTTCTCGGCGAGCGCCTTGATCGTCTTGCCACCGACGACGATGCCCTCGTCGCTGACGGAGACGTCCTCGCTCAGCCGACCCAGGACGCTGTCGTACTTGAGCAGGTGCGCCATCGTGGCGACGTCACCGAGGTCGTTGAAGGCGACGATCTCGATGTCGTGACCGCTGGCCTGCACGGCACGGAAGAAGTTGCGGCCGATCCGGCCGAAGCCGTTGACGCCTACACGAACCGTCACTGCTCTGCTCTCCTCGGGGGGTTCGGCCCGGTGCGTCACCGGGCTGACACTTCTTCGGGTTCCACCAGCCACCCTAGCGTGCTGGCCAGCGGATACCGGAGTACCCCGAGACGAGACCTGGCCCACGCCCGCCGGTTGGGCGAATCGATTAAGATATCCAGGTCACAGCGCGCTCGGTCACCGTTTCCGACCGGTCCGCACTCCGGGAAACCGGCCGTCGCAGCACGCCAGGGCACCGGCACGTCGGCGCGTTCCGTGCCGTCGTCGTGACGCCTCGGGACGCCCGCGGCGTGAACGTGATCACGGCCCGGCGACTCCACCGAATCGATCACCGGATCGATCAGGACCGGCGGGCGAACCGGGTCAGGCGCGCTACGACCGCGACGTGGGCCCCGGTGGGACGTCGCCCCGCCACGAACCCGTCTCGTGGCCCCGGCGCTCGATGTACTCCTTGAACCGGTGCAGATCGGCGTCCACCCGACGTTCGAGCAGTCCCGCCTTGTCGGCGACCTTCTCCAGGAACGTGTCCGGGTCGATGTCCATCTGCGCCGTGACCCGCGTGCGGTCGGGGCCGAGCCGGTGGAAGGTGATCACCCCGGCGTGCGTCGGTCCCGAGTCGGAGGTCCACGCCACCCGTTCGTCCGGGTGCTGTTCGGTGATGGTCGCGTCGAACTCGCGGGTGACGCCGCCGACCTGGGTCACCCAGTGCGTGTGGGTGTCGTCGAGCTGCTGCACCCGCTCGACACCCTGCATGAACTCGGGGAACGACTCGAACTGGGTCCACTGGTTGTAGGCGGTGGACAGCGGGACGTCCACGTCGACGGCTTTCATCACCGTGCTCACGGGCATCACCTCTCGCGACGTGCCGTGTGTGCGCACCGAATGTCGGAATGCGCATCAACCGTGCACACTCCGGGTACCCGAGCGTTCATGACGCACACATCGCAGGGCGACGCCGCCACCGTGCGCGCCGTGGGGAAGCTCACCGAGGCGCTCGAGGTGGTGGAGGAGGCACGGGGGCACCTGTACGCGTTCCACCGGCTCACCGGGACCGCCGACTTCACGCTGGAAGAGGCGATCACCATGCTGCGCGACGCCGGGCACGCCGACCTCGCGGACCGGCTCGACCGGGAACTGCTCGGTCGCAACGTGCTGCCCGGCCGGTGGACCTACCAGATCGTCGAGGACTACGAGGACACCTACTACGGCGTCTTCCGGCAGTTCGTCGACGAGGCGCGCCGGTTCACACCAGGGCAGCGGCACGCGTACGAGGCGGAGCTGAAGCGCACACGCCGCACCCCCGGGCAGGCGGGGCACGAGGCCGAGCCTCGGGACGTGGCCGGTGGTGAGGCGTCGCGCACCGCCACCGACCGGGCCGTGCCGTCGAGCACTCCGCGCTGACGGGAGGACCGGCCGTGCTCACCCGTCCTTCCGGCGACGGAGCGTCGTCGGTGAACGCCATGGTGCGCCGCGAACTGGCGGCGGCGCGGATCGTCGAGCCGACCTTGCAGGCGGCCTACGCGCGGTGCCGGGAACTGAACGCTCGGCACGGTCGCACGTACTTCCTCGCCACCCGACTGCTGCCCGCGTCCCGGCGACCCGCCGTGCACGCCCTGTACGGCTTCGCCCGGTACGCCGACGACATCGTGGACGGCGACCTCCCGCAGGCCGACGTCCGGCTGGCCGCCCTCGACGCCGCGCTGCGCCCTGCGCTCGCCACCGGGCACAGCGACGAAGCGGTGCTCGCGGCGTTGGCGGACACGGTCGCGCGCTACGGCATCGAGCCCGACCTGTTCACGCGGTTCCTCCACTCGATGCGGATGGACCTGACGACCACCGACTACCCCACGCGCGCCGCGCTGTCGGAGTACGTGCACGGGTCGGCCGAGGTCATCGGGCTGCAGATGCTGCCTGTGCTGGGCACCGTGTGCGCCCCCGAGGAAGCCGCGCCCCACGCCGCCGCGCTCGGCTACGCGTTCCAGCTCACCAACTTCCTGCGGGACGTCGCCGAGGACCTGGACCGGGGCCGGGTCTACCTCCCCGCCGACGAGTTGGCCGCCCACGGGGTCGATCGCGACCTGCTGCTGTGGTGCCGCCGGGTGGGCCACGCCGACCCGAGAGTCCGGCGCGCTCTGGCCGAGCAGGTCGAGCGCACGAGGGAGGTGTACCGGCGGGCGTGGCCCGGGGTGTTGTTGTTGCGGCCGGAGTCCCGGCCGTGCGTGGCGACCGCGTTCACGCTGTACTCGCGCATCCTCGACGTGATCGCCGAGGCCGGGTACGACGTTTTCGGCGCTCGGGCCGTCGTGCGGCCGTCTAGGCGGGTCGCCCTGGCCACCGGCACGATGGTGCGCACCTGGGCGGGCCGGGTCCACCGGGAGCCGCCCTTGCGACGGCGCGTCGTGACACTCGGGGCCGAGCCGACGGCAGGGAGGTGCTGATGCCCACGGCGGCGGTCCCGGACGCCACGACGTTCCCTCCCGACCAGTGGCACTACGCGCTCGCCCTGGCGGCCTGCCTCGCCGTCACCCTGCCCCTGGAGTTCGCGGGGGCCCGCGTGTACCGGCGGCCACGGCGACTCGCGCGCGCGTTGGCGCCCGCGCTGCTGTTCCTGGCCTGGGACCTGCTCGCCGTGGCGGCCGGGGTCTGGGAGATCAGCCCGAGTTACACGCTGGGGGTGCGCCTCGCGCCGGCGTTCCCGATCGAGGAGGCGTTGTTCTTCGTGACGATCCCGCTGTGTGCGCTGCTCACCTTCGAGACCGTGCGCAGGCTGAGCCGGGTGGGTGAGCCCGTATGACCGGTGTCGGATACACGCTGCCCGCGGTGCTGTCGGTGATCGCCGTGGTGGTCGCCGAACTGGCGTGGCTGCGCACGGGCCTGTTCCGGAACCGGGTGTACTGGCTCACCGTCGCGATCGTGCTCGCCTTCCAGGTGCCGGTGGACGGCTGGTTGACGAAGTTGTCGGCGCCGGTCGTCGTGTACGACCCCGCTCATGTCCTCGGCGTGCGGTTCCCGTTCGACATCCCCGTCGAGGACTTCCTGTTCGGCTTCAGTCTGGTGACCGCGACTCTGCTGGCGTGGACCGCGAGCGAACGCCGGGAGGCCGTCTCATGAGCATCGCCGCACTGCTCGATCGCGCGGAGGTCCCGGCGGCGTTCGACCGCGCTGCCCGCCACTACGACCGGTTGGTCGGGCTCAACCCCGGCTATCACGCACACCTGCGGTCCGCGGCGCGTGCCGCCCGGGTCGCGGGACCGGGCGCCCGGGTGCTGGACGTCGGCTGCGGCACGGGCGCGTCGACCCGGGCCCTGCTGTCCACGCTCGTCGACCCGGAAATCACGGCCGTGGACGCCTCGGCGGCCATGCTGGAGATCGCGCGCGGCAAGCCGTGGGCGGCGTCGGTGCGGTGGGAGCACGCCGCCGTCGACACGCTGTCCACGGCCGTCGTGGGCGGCCCGTTCGACGTCGTGTTCGCCGCCTACCTGCTGCGGAACGTTCCCGACCCGGACGCCACGCTGGCGACCCTGCGGACCCTGTTGCGCCCGGGAGGGACGCTCGTGCTGCACGACTACACGCTCGCCGAGCGACTGCGCCCCCGCGTCGTGTGGACGGCCGTGTGCTGGTCGGTGATCATCCCGGCGGCGTGGGCCACGAGCGGGGACACCACGCTGCACCGCTACCTGTGGCGGAGTGCCCGCGAGTTCGACTCGCCGTCGCGGCTGCGCCGCCGTCTGCTCGACGCCGGGTACACGCCCGTCGGTGTCGAGACCGTCGGCGGCTGGCAACGCGGCGTCCTGCACACGGTGACGGCCACGGTGCCGCGGTCGCCGAGGAGGACGTCGTGAACATGCCCCGCGACCCCCGTCGCGAGACGGTCCCCGCCGTCCCCGGAGCGGGGCAGGTGTCCCCGCGACGGCACGTCGTCGTGGTCGGGGGCGGGATCGCCGGACTCGCCGCCGCGACGGGACTGGCCGAGCGCGGCGTCGCCGTGGACATCGTGGAACGCCGCCCGTACCTGGGCGGTCGGGTCGGCGGCTGGACGGTGTCGTTGCCCGACGGCAGCCGCACCGGCATGAGCCGCGGCTTCCACGCGTTCTTCCGCCAGTACTACAACCTGCGCGCGTTGTTGGCGCGCGCCGAGCAGCGCTCCGGTGACCCGCTCCTGACTCCGGTGGCGGACTACCCGCTGGTGGACGCGCAGGGGCGGCTCGACTCGTTCCGTGGCCTGCCCCGCACCCCGCCGTGGAACGCCCTCGCCTTCGCCGTGCGGAGCCCGACGTTCGGGGTGTCCGCGCTGCGCCGGGTGGCGGCCCGGGAGGCCCTGCCGCTCACCGACGTACGGGTGCCCGAGATCTACTCGGCGTGGGACCACCTCGACGCCGCGACCCTGCTGGACCGGGTGCGGTTCCCCGAGGCGGCGAGGCACCTGGCGTTCGACGTGTTCTCGCGCAGCTTCTTCGCGCCGCCGACCACGTTCTCCGCCGCCGAGCTGGCGCTGATGTTCCACCTGTACTTCCTGGGGTCGGCGGAAGGGCTCGTGTTCGACGTCCCGGAGCGGCCGTTCCACACCCTGTGGGATCCGCTTCGCGCGTACCTGTCCGGCCTCGGTGTCCGGCTGCGCACCGGGGTGGCCGTGGAACGGATCGACCGCGTGTCACAGGGGTTCGAGATCCACGTCGGCGGCACCACCGTCACGGCCGACGCGGTCGTGGTGGCGGCGGACGTGCCCGGGCTGCGGGAACTGGTGGCGGCATCACCCGACCTCGGGCCCGAGCCGTGGCGCGAGCGGGTCGCCGGGCTCGCCACCGCACCGCCGTTCTGCGTGCTGCGCGCCTGGCTCGACCGGCCCGTGGACGCCACCCGGCCCGCGTTCCTCGCCACCGGCGGCAGACCGCCGCTGGACAACGTCAGCGTGCTCGACCGCTACGACGTCGACGCGGCGGCGTGGGCCCGACGCAACGCGGGGTCGGTGGTGGAGCTGCACGCCTACGCCGTGCTCGGCGGCAACGACACCGGGATTCGGCGCGACACCGAACGTCGACTGTGGCAGCGGCTGCACGAGGTGTACCCCGAGACCCGCGCGGCGCGGGTCGTCGCGCAGGAGTCGGTGTGGCGCGCCGACTGCCCCTTGTTCGCGCCCGGCTCCCACGCCGCCCGCCCCGGCGTGGTGACACCGGTGCCGGGCCTGGCCCTCGCGGGCGACGGCATCCGGGTGGACCTGCCCGTGGCCCTGATGGAACGCGCCGCCACCACGGGCTGGCTCGCGGCGAACCACCTGCTCGCCGGATGGGGCGCGGCCGGACACGACCTGGTCACCGTCCCGAGGCGGGGTCGCAACCGGGTGCTGCGCGCGCTGGCCTCCCGATACGGGGCCCGTCCCGACGGCCGCGTCTCCAGTCCCCACGTGCCGGTGTGAGGAGATTCGCGTGCAGACGTTCCTGCCGTATCCCGACTTCGCCGCGACCGCCCGCGTGCTCGACCAGCGCCGGCTGGGCAAGCAGCGGGTGGAGACGCTGCAGGTGCTGCGCGCGTTGACCGTGCCGGGACACGGCTGGCGGCGGCACCCCGCCGTCCGCATGTGGGCGGGATACGAGGAAGCGCTCACCCGGTACGGACTCGCGATGTGCGAGTACTGGAGTTCCCTGGGCCGTGCCGACACGTGTGCGGTCAAGCTCGTCGCCGACCTCGCGGGCGCACTGGGCATCACGACGGTGCGCGACCAGGACGCCCTGGCCGCCTCCGGTGACCTGCCGCCCTGGTTCGGCGACGAGGACTTCCACCGCAGCCACCAGTCGTCGCTGGTGCGCAAGGACCCCGAGTTCTACCGCCCGCTCTTCCCGGACGTGCCCGACGACCTGCCGTACGTGTGGCCCGAGTCGGACCGACCGCAGCTCACCGCCGATCCACCGAAGGAGGAGGCGGAGCAGGCGCCGGGCCGTCAGTCGCGTCGCCGCAAGGCGTAACGGCGTTCGGCGTAGGCGAGGTCGTCGCGCCACAGCCGGCGGGCCGCCGCCCGCACCACGGGACGCACGGCGGGTGCGACGCGCCGGGCGAGCAGGAACCCGGTGCGCGGCGACGTCGCCACGACGGCCTCGATGACCGCCGAGCGGTGCCGTCCGTCCGGACCGGCGCCGAGCGGCGTCGCGTGGGTCTCCACGACGCTGCCCTCCCCTTCGCCCGAAACGATGCGCATGCACACGGTGCGCGGTTCGGGGCACGTGAACTCCGCGACCACCGGGACCCCGAAGCGGGGGCCCACACGGAAGGTGACGGCCACGACGAAGCGGTCCTGCCCGTTGGTGGTGTCCACGGCGGGGGCCTCCAGGACGCGCAGCCGCGCGAAGGAGTACGGGTGGAACCACGAGCCGTGCCAGGGGTCGAGCCGGTTGGCCACGACGTCCACGGGTTCGCACACGCCGTCGACGCGGGTCACGGCCGCCAGGGCGGTGTCGAGGTCGGGACGGTCGGGCACCACGGGGCGCGGGGTGGGCGGTTCGCCGTCCACGTCGTCGAGGCGCGCCCACACGAGCACGCCGTCGTCGTGGGAGGGAAGGGGACACCAGCCCCAGCCGGGCAGCCCCGAGGCGGGCACCGCGAGCCCGTGCCATCGGCACACCAACCGATGGTCCACGACGCGCCCCTCCGCCAGTGGCGCCCCGAGGTGCGGGCACACCCCGGACCCGACGACGACACGTCCGTCCGCGTCCCGCCACGCGACCAGCTCACGGCCCGCCACGGTGACGCCGTAGGGACGGTCCGGGCGCACGTGACGCGAGTCGGCGACGACGAACCAGTTGCCCGACGGCCGTGCCAGCGCGTGTTTCACCGCCGCGTCGATCACCGCGACGTCGGCCTGCCCCACCGTCGGCCGTTGTCGCGCCCAGTCCTCGCGGGGAAGGGGCTGCAACGGCCACCGCTCCGGCCACCGCCGCGCCACCGCCTCGGTGAGTCCCCGCACCGTCCGTCGTCGTTCGACCACAGCCCACCTCCGATCGGAAGCGGTGTTGCCGAGCGGGCCTGGCGCCAAACCCGCACCGCACCTACTCGGCGACCCGGGCGTAGGCCACGACCTTCGTGATCCGCGCCGTCACCAGCAGCTCACCGGGCACGGCGTTGCGTCGGCCGAACTCCTCCGCCTGCTCGGCGCCCATGTAGCGTTCGGCGACCCGCACCGCCCACGGATACAGGGCGTCCGGGTCGTCGGACAGCGAAGCCTCGGCCGTGAACTGCACGAACGAGTAGGGCGGGCGCTCGTCGTCCACCACGAGCGACAGGCGGGGACGGCGCCGCAACGCCCGGGCCTTCACGCTGTCGGCCCCGGTCGTGAACACCAGCGCGTCGCCGTCGGAGTCGGTGAGCGTGAACCAGACCGGCGTGACATGCGCATTCCCGCGTGGAGTCACCACGCCCACCTTCCCCGTGCGCGTGCCCTCCGAGGCGAAGGCCCACCACTCGGACCGCTCCATCACGTACACGGCTCCACCTACCCGGTAGGAGTGCGGATCGTGCGCAGCGGTGGGCGTTCGTTCACGGCGAGGTCGGTCACCACCAGCTCCCTGGCCGTGCCCTCGGCGGCTCGGCGGAACTGCGCCAACAGCGTGGACGGCGCCTCCTGCGCGGTGAGCCGTCCGCTGCGGTCGAGGCGGTCCATCACGGTCAGCATGATCTGCCCGGCCATCTGCCCCAACGCCTGCGTGCTCTGGTGCCGATGGGTGCGCATGCCGAGATCGACCTGGGCCAGCGCATCGAGACCCCGCCACCGCAGCAGGTCGATGAGATGTCCGACCTCCACGCCGTAGTGCGTGACGAACGGGATGCTCTCCAACACTTCCCGCCGGCCCGCGTACTCGCCCGCCAGTGGCTGCACGAAGCCCGCCAGATCCGGCCAGTACATGTTCAACAGCGGTCGGGCCACGAGTTCGGTCACCCGACCGCCACCGTCGACGTCCGTGTGGGAGCCGTTCACTAGCGGCCGGTGGTAGAAGCCCTTGACGTAGTCCACGGCCTCGTCGGTCAGCAACGGTCCGAGCAGGCCGATGACGTAGCCCGCGGTGAAGTCGAAGAGGTCGCCGTCGACGAAGACGACCAGGTCGCCCTCGGTTGCGGCCAGCCCCTTCCACAGGGCCTCCCCCTTGCCGTGCATGCCGGGCAGCGGACGCAACACGTCGTCCTGGGCCACCACCCTGGCCCCGGCGTCCGCCGCCACCCGCGCGGTGGCGTCCCGCGAGCGGGAGTCGACGACCAGCACCTCGTCGACGAGGGGAACCTCCTCGACCAACGTCGTGCGGATGGTCCGCACGATCTGTCCCACCGTCTCCTGCTCGTCGCGTGCGGGGATGACGACGCTGACGGTGCGGCCGCCCTTCAGTGCCGCCAGTTGGGCGGCCGTCCAGTCGTCGGCCCGTGATGACCTCCGCCGCAACCAGGAACGAACACGGGGCGAGAGGGCCAGTTCGGCCTCCGAGTCCAGGCCGATGCGAGTCGTGTCCACGAGGTCCCCTTTCGTGCGAGAGCGGCCGTCGGGTCTACGAGGGGGAAAGCGTCGGCCGTTCAGCGGGTCGCCCACCGAGCGACGAAGGACCCGGCGACGACCTGACCTCTCCACCCGGATGGACGTATCGCGGCCGGTTCACACCTCGAACCCGGCGGCAATTCGCACCACTCCTCGCCGCAGGCGTGCCACGACGGGGAGTGAGTACGAACGCGTCGTCGCGTCAGAGGGTCTGTTCGAGCAGTTCCTGGGTGACCGCGGACTCGGTGTCCGGCACGCCGAGTTCCTTGGCGCGCTTGTCGGCCATGGCCAGCAGCCGTCGAATGCGTCCGGCCACCGCGTCCTTCGTCATGGGCGGATCGGACAGTTGCCCGAGTTCCTCCAACGAGGCCTGCCGGTTGGTCAGTCGCAGCTTGCCCGCGGCGAGCAGGTGGTCCGGCGCGGTGTCGCCCAGGATCTCCAAAGCCCGCTGCACGCGCGCTGCCGCGGCCACTGCCGCCCTCGCCGACCGACGCAGGTTCGCGTCGTCGAAGTTCGCGAGGCGGTTGGCCGTGGCCCGCACCTCGCGGCGCATGCGCCGCTCCTCCCACGCGAGCACGCTGGAGTGCGCGCCCAGCCTGGTGAGCAACGCCCCGATGGCGTCGCCGTCCCGCACCACCACACGGTCGGCGCCACGCACCTCGCGTGACTTCGCCTGGATGCCCATCCGTCGGGCCGCCCCCACGAGCGCCAGCGCGGCCTCCGGACCGGGGCACGTGACCTCCAGCGACGACGACCGGCCGGGTTCGGTCAACGACCCGTGGGCGAGGAACGCGCCGCGCCACGCCGCCTCGGCATCGGCGACCCCGCCCGAGACGACCGCCGCGGGCAACCCGCGCACGGGGCGTCCCCGCTGGTCGATGAGTCCGGTCTGCCGGGCCAGGCCCTCACCGTCCTTGACGACACGCACCACGTACCGGGTGCCCTTGCGCAACCCGCCCGAGGTGATCACGTGGACGTCGGACGTGTGCCCGTACAGCTCGTGGATCTCCTTGCGCAGCCGCCGTGCCACCGACCCGGTGTCGAGTTCGGCCTCCACGACGACCCGTCCCGCGACGATGTGCAGCCCGCCCGCGAACCGCAACAGCGCCGACACCTCGGACCGGCGCGGGCCGGTCTTGGTGATCTCCACGCGGCTCAGTTCGTCCTTGACCGCTGCCGTCATCGCCATCTATTGCCCCTCCTCCACGCTCTCGGTCAGGCCGAGAGCCTCTCGCACACAGCCGGCCAGGGCATCCGGATCATGTCTGCCCGCCCCGCCGGGGGCGGCGACCGACGCCAGATGCGCTCGCCCTCCCAGGGCCTCGGCCGCCCGGCGCAACCGCGCGGGGGTGGGCACGGAGTCGCGATCGGCGATCACCGCGTCCACCTTGAGCCGAGGAGCGTGTTCGAAGAGTACGTGTAGGTGCCGTTCCGGTGAGAAGCCAGCCGTCTCCCCCGGCTGCGGGATCAGGTTCAGGATCACGATCTTGGTGGCGGACGTGGTCAGCAGCGCGTCGTGCAGGTCGGGCACCAGCAGGTGCGGGAGCACACTCGTGAACCACGAGCCGGGCCCCAGGAACACGGCGTCGGCCTCCAGCACCGCCTCGACGGCGTCGCGGCAGGCCACCGGGGGTCGGTGGGGACGGCCGGGATTGTGCAGGCTGATGCGTCGCACCCGCCCCGGCGTGCTGGCGACGGCCACTTGGCCTCGGATACGACTGACCGCGCCGTTCTCCAGACCCGTGACCTCCGCCTCGATCTCGAGCGGCTCGGTCGACATCGGCAGCACGCGCCCGGTGATGCCGAGCAGCTTCGCCGCCTCGTCGAGGCCCGCCACGGGATCGCCGAGCACCTCGAACAGCCCGGCGAGCAGCAGGTTCCCCACGGCGTGACCGGTGAGCGCCCCGCTGCCGCCGAAGCGGTGCTGGAACACCTCGGCCCACAACGTGCCGCCGTCCTCGGCCGCCGCGAGTGCGGCGAGCGCCTGCCGCAGGTCTCCCGGCGGCAGCAATCCCAGCTCGCGGCGTAACCGTCCGGAGGAGCCGCCGTCATCGGCGACGGTCACGACCGCAGTGACGTCGGCCGTGATCCGCCGCAACGCCGACAACGTCGCGTGCAATCCATGCCCTCCGCCGAGCGCGACGGCACGCATCCCCGGCCTCACTCCCTGCCCAGGTCCCGGTGCACCACCTTGACCGCCATGCCGTCCTCCTTGGAGAGCCGCTTGGCGAGTTCCTCGGAGATGGCCACGCTGCGGTGTTTGCCGCCCGTACAGCCGACAGCCAGGGTCAGGTACCTCTTGCCCTCCCGCTTGTACCCGGCCCCGACGAGGCGCAGCAACTCGTGGTACTGCTCCAGGAACTCCTCCGCGCCCTCCTGCCCGAGGACGTAGTTGCGGACGTCGCCGTCGAGGCCGCTGTGTTCGCGCAGCTCGGGGATCCAGAACGGGTTCGGCAGGAACCGCACGTCCATCACCAGGTCGGAGTCCATCGGCAGGCCGTACTTGTAACCGAACGAGAGCACGGTGACGCGGGTCTGCGTGCTCGACTCCGACCCGAACGCGTCCTCGATCTTGGCGCGCAGGTCGTGCACGGACAACGCCGACGTGTCCAGCATGAGGTCGGCCTCCTCGCGCAGCGGCGACAACAGCGCCCGCTCGGCGGTGATGCCGTCGACGAGGCGACCGTCACCCTGCATGGGGTGGCCTCGACGGACCTGCTCGAAGCGCCGGACGAGCACGGCGTCGGTGGCCTCCAGGAACAGCACGCGAGGCTTGTAACCCCGCGCGTCGAGGTCCTTGATCACCGAGGCGAGGTCGTCGGTGAACGCGCGCGACCGCACGTCCATGACCACGGCCACCTTGGTGATGGCGCCCCTCGCCTGAGCGCCCAGCTCCACCATCGTGGAGATCAGCTCCGGCGGCAGGTTGTCCACGACGAACCAGCCCAGATCCTCCAGGCACTTGGCGGCGGTGCTGCGGCCCGCACCGGACAGGCCGGTGACCACCGCGACCTCCATGCCGGAACCTCGCCCGTCCGCCGACGACGCGGCGTAGCTGTCGGTGTCGGTCACGTCTGCGACTCCCCTCTGCTGTCGGTGCGCTCCCCTGCGAGCGCGGCGTGCACGGCCTCGGCCGTCCGAGTGCCGAACCCCGGCACCTGCGCGATCTCGGACACGGTGGCCTGCCTCAGCTTCTTCACCGAGCCGAAATGCTTGATGAGGGCGGTCTTCCTGGCCTGTCCGAGGCCGGGAATGCCGTCCAGTGCCGAGGCCTGCACCCGCTTCGAGCGCTTCTGCCGCTGGTACGTGATCGCGAAGCGGTGCGCCTCGTCCCTCACTCGCTGGAGAAGGTACAGCGCCTCCGAATTGCGCGGCAGGATGACCGGCTCGGCCGCCTCGGAGGCGGCGCTGTCGGCGGGCAGCCACACCTCTTCGAGGCGCTTGGCGAGCCCGACCACGGCGACGTCGGTGACGCCGAGTTCGGCCAGGACGTCCGCCGCGGCCGTGGCCTGGGCACCAGCCCCGTCCACGACCAACAGGTTGGGCGGGTAGGCGAACTTGCGCGGCCGTCCGGTCTCCGGGTCCAGCGCGCCCTCCGGACCGCTCGCGGCGGCCTCGCTCGTCTCCTTGAGGTACCGGGCGAACCGACGGCGCACGACCTCCGCGATCGCCGCCACGTCCCCCTCGTCGGCGGCCTCGCGCAGCGCGAACCGGCGATACTCGGACTTGCGGGGCAAGCCGTCCTCGAACACCACCAGGGAGGCGACCACGTCGGTGCCCGCGAGGTGGCTGATGTCCACACACTCGATCCGCAGCGGCGCGCTGTCCAGCCCGAGGTAGTCCTGCAACTCCGACAACGCCGCCGAGCGCGCGGTGAGGTCACCGGCCCGCCGCAGCTTGTGCTGGGTGAACGCCTCCACCGCGTTGCGGGCGACCGTGTCGGCCAATGCCCGCTTGTCCCCGCGTTGCGGCACCCGCAGTCGCACCTTCGACCCTCGCAGCTCGGACAGCCACGCCTCCATGGCCTCCGCGTCGGCGGGCAGTTCGGGGACGAGGACCTCGCGCGGCACCACGACCGCGTCGCCGGAGGACTCGGCCACCAGCTCGGTCTGTTCGGCGTAGAACTGCGACAGGAACTGCTCGACGAGGTCCGGCACCCCCATCTCGTCGACCTTGTCGATCACCCAACCGCGCTGGCCGCGCACCCGGCCCCCGCGCACGTGGAACACCTGCACGGCCGCTTCCAGCTCGTCGTGCGCGAACGCGATGACGTCGGCGTCGGTGCCGTCCCCCAGCACCACAGCCTGCTTCTCCATCGCCCGGCGCAACGCGCCGAGGTCGTCGCGCAGGCGCGCCGCCCGCTCGAACTCCAGGGCGTCACTGGCCTCGGCCATCTCCTTCTCCAGCCTGCGGATCATCAGATCCGTGCGGCCGGAGAGGAAGTCGCAGAACTCCTCCACGATGGCGCGGTGTTCGTCCGCCGACACCCGGCCCACGCACGGCGCCGAGCACTTGTCGATGTAGCCGAGCAGACACGGCCGCCCGATCTGCGCATGCCGACGGAACACCCCCGCCGAACACGTCCGCGCGGGGAAGACCCGCAACAGCAGGTCGAGGGTCTCGCGGATCGCCCACGCGTGCGCGTAGGGGCCGAAATAGCGCACCCCCTTCTTGCGGGGACCGCGGTAGACGTGCAGGCGTGGGTACTCCTCGTTCAACGTCACGGCCAGCACCGGGTAGGACTTGTCGTCCCGGTACCGCACGTTGAACCTCGGGTCGAACTCCTTGATCCAGGAGTACTCGAGCTGCAGGGCCTCCACCTCGGTGCCCACGACGGTCCACTCGACGCTCGCGGCCGTGGTGACCATCTGCCGGGTCCGTGGATGCAGTCCGGCGAGGTCGGCGAAGTACGAGTTCAGCCTGCTGCGCAGGCTCTTGGCCTTGCCGACGTAGATGACCCGGCCGCCGGCGTCACGGAACTTGTACACACCGGGCGAGTCCGGGATCGTCCCCGGTGCGGGTCGATAGGTGGAAGGGTCCGCCACGCCATCCACCCTATGGCTCCGGTCCGACACGATGTCCGACCCCTGTGCGTGCGGCCGGACACCGTCACACCGGACAACTCGGGCACCCCACCTCGCTCGTTGCCGTCGCCGTGCGGCGCGTCGGCGTCTCGACACCCACGGCACGATCGCACGACCCACGGCCGAGCCGAGCCGAGCCGTATAGGACGTTATACGAGCCGGTGACCCAGTCGTCCGACCGGGTGTGCCATTCTCGCGGCATGCGCATCGCGACCTGGAACGTCAACTCGATCACCGCCCGCCTGCCCCGCGTGCTCGCGTGGCTGAGCAGCGCGCAGCCCGACGTGGTGTGCTTGCAGGAACTCAAGTGCGGCGACGACGCGTTCCCCCGCGACGCGATCACCGAACTCGGCTACGACGTCGCCACCTACGGCACCGGCCGCTGGAACGGCGTCGCCGTCCTCTCCAGGGTCGGCCTGACCGACGTCACGCGCGGACTCGTCGACGAACCGTCCTACGAGGACGAACTCCAGCCCCGCGCCCTCGGCGCGACGTGTGGCGGCGTGCGCGTGTGGTCGGTCTACGTGCCCAACGGCCGCGAACCCGACCACCCGCACTACGCGTACAAGCTGCACTGGCTGGACGCCCTCCACACGACCGTGCTCGCCGAGAACGCCCCCGACCGTCCGTTCGCGGTGCTCGGCGACTTCAACATCGCGCCCACCGACGACGACGTGTGGGACATCTCGGTGTTCGCCGACTCCACCCACGTCACCGAACCCGAACGCAAGGCGCTCGCCGTGCTGCGCGACGCGGGGCTGTCGGACGTCGTGCCGCGCCCGTTGAAGTACGACCACCCGTACACCTACTGGGACTACCGGCAGCTCGCCTTTCCGAAGAACCGCGGCATGCGCATCGACCTGGTCTACGCCTCCCGCCCGTTCGCCGACGCGGTGACCGATGCCTACGTCGACCGCGAGGAACGCAAGGGCAAGGGCGCCTCCGACCACGCTCCCGTGGTCGTCGACCTCACGCTGTGAGGCTGGACGGCTCTCCCACCGCCGTGCGGAGCAGCTCCACCGTGCGCGCCACCGCCGCGTGCTCGGCGACCGACTCCCGCACCGCCACGCTGATGTGGCGCACGGGCGTCGGCTCCACCACCGGCAGCGCGATCAGCTCCTCGGGCAACTCGCCGGACGCCAACCTCGGCAGCACGGTGACGCCGATGCCGGTGGCCACGAATGGGATCGCGGTGCGGTAGTCGCGCATCTGCACCGAGAACCGTGGGGAGAAGCCCACCTCGGCACATGCGGTCAGCAGCACCTCCCGGCACACCCCGTGCCCGATGTCGTTGTCGATCCACGGCCGCTCGGCTAGCTCCGCCAACGGCACGCTCCGGCGGGCGGCCAGCGGGTCGTCCCGACGCACCACCACGACGTACGGGTCGTCGACCAGCGGATGCACGATCATCGATCGCGGCACGGCCCCGTCGCGCCGGTCGACGAACACGTCGACGTCGAGGTCCGTCGGCGCGGCGCCGGGCGCCTCCGTCCAGTGCAGGTCGAGCCGCAGCTCGGGAAACTCCCGCTGCAGCACCGTGACGACCTCGGGCAACCACGTCGCCCCCGCCGAGGCGAAGTACCCGATCGACAGCCGTCCCGTGCGCCCCACCCGCAGGTCTCGCACCAGCCCGTCGAGCCGGTTCAACTCCCGGAACAACGTCTCCGACTCCGCGGCCAGGGTGCGCCCGGCCGTCGTCGGCTCGATGCCACGGCCCACCCGGTCGACCAGCCGCAACCCGGTCTCGCGTTGCAGGGCCGCGAGCTGCTGGCTCACAGCCGACGGCGTGTAGTCCAGCGCGGCGGCCGCCGCCCGGATCGACTCCTTAGCCACCACGGCGCGCAGCACGCGCAACCGGCTCACGTCCAACATCCTTCGACTGTACAGCGGAACTGAACAGTGATGCATGACTAATCGCTTGTGCTGTCGGGTCGGTGGCGGTGACGATGGCAGGTGTGACACAGCTGCTCTCCCGCACCGGACGTCCCCGATCCGACAGCACGAAGGCGGCCCTCGCCGCGCTCGTCACCATGGTGCTGTGGTCGTCGGCGTTCGTGGGCATCCGGGCCGTCGGCGACGTGTTCTCCCCCGCCCCGCTCGCCCTGCTCCGGCTCGCCGTGGCCTCCGTGACGCTCACCGCGCTCGTGACCCTCGGCAGCCGCCGACTGCCGCCCCGGCCGCGTGGCCGCACGTCCTGGCTGCTCGTCGGCGCCTACGGCGTGCTGTGGTTGTGCTGCTACACCGTGGCGCTCAACGCCGCCGAGCTGCACCTCGACGCGGGCACGGCCGCGCTGCTGGTCAACATCGCGCCGCTGCTCGTCACCTTCGGCGCCGGCGCCTTCCTCGGCGAGGGATTCCCGCGCCCGCTGCTGCTCGGCGGCGCCGTCGGGATGGGTGGCATCGTCATCATCGGCCTGGGCACCGAGAGCGAAGGCGACTGGATCGGCGTGGCCCTGTGCCTGACCGCCGCGGTGCTGTACGCGACGGGCGTGCTCATCCAGAAGAAGGCGATGCGGACGGTCGACGCCGCCACCATCACCTGGCTGGGTTGCCTCATCGGGACCGCAGTGCTGCTGCCGTGGACGCCGCGACTCGTCGACGAACTCGTCGCTGCCCCGACGGCCGCCGTGCTCGGCGCCGTCTACCTCGGCGTCTTCCCCACGGCCATCGGGTTCAGCACCTGGGCCTACGCCCTGAAGCGCACCGACGCGGGGACGCTGTCGGTGTCCACCTACGCCGTCCCCGCGCTGTCCGTGCTGATGTCGTGGGTGTTGCTCGACGAGATTCCGACCGCCTACGGCCTCGTGGGTGGCGCGGTCTGCCTCACCGGGGTGGCGGTCTCCCGCTACCGGAGGCGGCGGACGACGACACCCGTCGCCGAGCCCGTCGCCGGCGAGTCGGTGTGAGCGGTCCGGCTCAGTCGTCGGCGCGACGGGCGGCCGAGTGGAGGCGGCGCAGCGCACGCACCGCCTCCACGGCGCGTTCCCGGTCCACCGCCTGGATCGCCATCATCGAGTAGTACTCGTAGTCGGGCAGTTCGAGCCGCGCGAACGACGCCCCGTCGGGGAAGCTCACCGCGACGACCTCGTCCCAGGTGAAGCGCCGCGACACCCCGATGTTGCGCACGTACACGCCGTCGGCATCGGCCCGCACCGTCGGCGTGGCGAAGAGCATGGCAGCGCCCGCGAGCAGAACACCCACACCGATCATCGCGATCTGGTCGCTGACCATGAAGATCACGCCGGTGTCCTGGGAGCGCAGCAGCACGGCCACCGTCACGAAGACGGCCAGCAGCACCACCGCCAGCGCTCCCGACATCCACACCACCCGCCGTGGCCTGACCACGACGTCGGCGTCCTGCTTCGCCATGTCGGCCGTCCGACTCACACGAAACCTCGTTCCGTCCACGGCTGTCGGAGCCCGCGCAGCACGTTCGCGGTGGTCAGCGCGGCCACCGTCGCCTCACGTCCCTTGTCCTCCTTCGAGGACGGCAGCCCCGCCCTCGCGAGCGCCTGCTCCTCGGTGTCGCAGGTGAGCACCCCGTTGCCCACGGGCGTGCTCTCGTCCAGCGACACGCGGGTCAGCCCCGCCGTCACCGAATCGCACACGTAGTCGAAGTGGGGCGTGTCGCCCCGGATCACGACGCCCAGCGCGACGACCGCGTCGTGGTTGCGCGCCAGGGCCTGCGCGACCACCGGCAGCTCCACCGCACCGGCCACCCGCACCACGGTCGGCTCCTCGGCGAGCTTCACCTCACCGGCCGTGCGCAGGGCGGACTCCAACAGGCTGTCCGTGATCCGCACGTGCCAGCGGGTGGCGACGATCGCCAACCGCAGGTTCTCGCACTCCTGTAGTTCCCGACCCTCGTCGGGACGACCTTCTCCGCTCACGCTCCACCCGCCACTGTGCTCGCGCCGTTCGAGCCTGCCGTACCGCCGCCGGAGGCGTCCCGGTCCAGCTCCTCGACCACGGCGCCGACCTCGTCGAAGTGTTCCAACTGGGACAAATCGTGTCCCATCCTGTCACGCTTCGTACGCAGGTACCGCAGGTTCTCCGGGTTGGGTGAGACCGGCAGCGGAACCCGCCCGACGACCCGCAGGCCGTAGCCCTCCAGCCCGACCCGCTTGGCGGGGTTGTTGGTGAGCAGTCGCATCGACCGCACTCCGAGGTCGTGCAGGATCTGCGCGCCCGTGCCGTAGTCGCGGGCGTCGGCGGGCACCCCCAGCGCCAGGTTCGCGTCCACGGTGTCGGCGCCCGCGTCCTGCAACTGGTACGCCTGGAGCTTGTGCAGCAGGCCGATTCCACGGCCTTCGTGGCCGCGCACGTAGAGGACGACCCCCCGCCCCTCGGCGGCCACGGCTTCCAGCGCCGCCTGCAACTGCGGACCGCAATCGCAACGCAGCGACCCGAAGACGTCGCCGGTCAGGCACTCGGAGTGCACCCGCACGAGGATGTCCTCGCCGTCGCCGATGTCGCCGTAGACGAACGCGACGTGCTCGATGCCGTCGAGCAGGCTGTCGTAGCCGTAGGCGCGGAACGTGCCCGCGGCCAGCGGGATGCGCGCCTCCGCGACCCGCTCGACCTGCTTCTCCGTGCGCCTGCGGTAGGCGATCAGGTCGGCGATCGTGATCAGTTGCAGATCGTGGTCGGCGGCGAACACCTCCAGCTCGTCCCGCCGAGCCATGTCGCCCTCGTGCTTCTGCGACACGATCTCGCACAACACACCGGCGGGCGCCAGCCCGGCCATGCGCGCGAGGTCCACGGCGGCCTCCGTGTGGCCCGGCCTGCGCAGCACGCCGCCGTCCTTCGCCCGCAGCGGCACGACGTGTCCCGGCCTGCGGAAGTCGGACGGCTGGGACTTCGGGTCGGCCAGCAGCCGGATGGTGTGGCTGCGGTCGGTCGCCGAGATACCCGTGCCGATGCCCTCGGACGCGTCGACCGTCACCGTGTAGGCGGTGCCGCGCCGGTCCTGGTTCGCGTGGTACATGGGCGGAAGGTCGAGCCGGTCGCAGTCCTCGCCCGTGAGCGAGACGCACACGTACCCGGAGGTGTAGCGCACCATGAAGGCGAGCAGCTCGGGCGTCGCCTTCTCCGCCGCGAAGATCAGGTCACCCTCGTTCTCGCGGTCCTCGTCGTCGACCACGACGACCGGGCGGCCGTTCGCGATGTCCTCGATGGCCCGTTCGATGGACTCGACGTCCAACGACGGAGCGGGCTCGATCATCGTCACCTGTCCTCCTCGCCCCCGCCGTTGCCCACCGAGGGCAGGTGGACGGCGGCCAGCTTCTCGACGTACTTCGCGAGCACGTCGACCTCCAGATTCACCGCGTCCCCGGGTTCGTTGCGTCCGAGAGTCGTGGCGGCCAACGTGGTCGGAATGAGGGCGATCGCGAACTCGTCGTGCGTCACCTCGGCGACCGTGAGGGAGATGCCGTCCACGGCGATCGAGCCCTTCTCGACGACGTAGCGCGACAACTCCGGCGGGTACGCGAAGTGGGTGAGACCGTCGTGGTCACGCGACAGGAAGGTGCCGGTGCCGTCCACATGGCCCTGCACGATGTGTCCCGAGAACCGGCCGTCGGCGGCCATCGCCCGCTCCAGGTTCACCCGGCGACCGGGCTCCACCCCGTCGAGGCTCGTCCGGCGCAGCGTCTCGGGGACCACGTCGACCGTGAACTCGTCACCGTCGATCTCGACCACGGTGAGGCACACGCCGTTCACGGCGATCGAGTCGCCGTGTTTCGCGTCCTCGGTGACCACCGGGCCTCGTACGGCGAGGCGCGTGACGCCGTCGCCGGGCTCCACCCGTGTGACCTCGCCGAGCTCCTCGACAATTCCGGTGAACACCTAGTCGCCTCCCTCGCCCGTGACCGGAACGGCGTCGATCCGCACGTCCTCACCGCTCATGGTGACCCCTTCGACCCGCCAGCGGTGTGCTTCGGTGATGGTCGACACTCCGGCCGGTCCCAACGCGGCGGGTCCGGCGCCCAGCAGCGACGGCGCGACGTAGGCCACGATCCGGTCGACCCGGCCCGCTCGCACGAACGCTCCGGCCAACGTCGGACCCCCTTCCAACAGCACGTCGACGACACCGCGCTCCGCGAGCCCGGCCATCACCTCGTCGGGATCCCGGGTGGCGAACACCACGGTCTCCGCTGCGCTGTCCAACACTCGTGCGCCCTCGGGTATGCCGCGTGTGCCCACCACCACACGCAACGGTTGCCGCGGCGCGAGACGTCCGTCCTCACCACGCACCGTCAACCACGGATCGTCGGCGAACACAGTGCCGGTTCCGACCACGACGGCGTCCACGCGCTGTCGGAGGCCGTGCACCTGTGCCCGCGAG
This sequence comes from Saccharomonospora sp. NB11, assembly GCF_015910535.1. GTDB lineage: Bacteria > Actinomycetota > Actinomycetes > Mycobacteriales > Pseudonocardiaceae > Saccharomonospora. Next base: position 379,464 of record NZ_JACBJG010000004.1, read on the forward strand.
GTGGGGCCGGAGATCCACCGACTGGTGCCGTCCACCGCCGCGACGCGGCCGTCCAGGCTCGCGGCGTACTTCCACGTGACGTGCGGCCGCCCGGTGCGCTCGCGATGCAGCCACGCGCGCAGAGGTCCCGCCGCCACGCGGTCGGCCAGGAGTCCGGACTCGACGGCCACGCCCGCCGCGCGCAACACCTCCGCGCCGCCCGAGGCGGCCGGGTGGGGGTCGGACACGGCGAACCACACCGCCGAGACGCCCGCGTCGAGCAGCGCCCCCGTGCACGGAGGTGTCCTGCCGTGGTGCGAACACGGCTCCAACGTGACCACGGCCGTGCCACCACGAGCCCGCTCCCCCGCCTCACGCAACGCCATCACTTCGGCGTGCGGACCGGGCGGAGGCTGGGTCGCGCCCGTGCCGACCACGCGTCCGTCCGCGTCGAGAATCACCGCTCCCACGGGCGGGTTCGGGCTCGTGGTGCCGCGCACTCCGTCGGCGAGAGCGAGCGCGGTCTCCATCGCCGCCCGCACCGGGTCGTCGGTCGACGGGACTGCCGGCGTGTTCACCGCTCGCGGGCCGCCCTCGCCTTGGCGCGCAACGCTGCGACGGCCCGCGCCGGGTCGTCGGCGCCGTAGACGGCCGATCCGGCGACGAAACAGTCGACTCCGGCCTCGGCGGCCTGCTCGATGGTGTCGGGGTTGATGCCGCCGTCGATCTCCACGAGCAGCGTCAGGTGTCCGGTGTCGACGAGCCTGCGCGCCGTGCGGACCTTCTCCAGCACGTCGGGGATGAACGACTGCCCGCCGAAGCCGGGCTCCACCGACATCACCAGCAGGGTGTCGTAGTGCCGCAGGGTGTCGAGGTGGTCTTCGAGGGGAGTGTTCGGCTTGATCGCCAGGCCCGCCTTCGCACCGGCCGCCCGCAGGTTCTTGGCGAGCATCACCGGGTCGTTCGCCGCCTCGACGTGCACGGTGACGTTGTGTGCGCCCGCCTCCGCGTAGCCGGGAGCCCACCGGTCGGGATCCTCGATCATCAGGTGGCAGTCGAGCGGGACGTCCGTGCGCTTGCGCAGCGCCTCGACCACGGGGAGCCCGATCGTCAGATTGGGCACGAAGTGGTTGTCCATGACGTCCACGTGCACCCAGTCGGCCCGGCCGTCACCGGTTCCGGCGATGGCGTCGATCTCGGTACCGAGACTCGCGAAGTCGGCGGACAGAATGCTGGGAGCGATCATCGGTTCGTGGACCACAGAGCCGAGTGTAGAGGGGCCCGCCGCCGCCCCCGGTGCCCTCCCACGGGCTGGTCGACGGGATGTGGCGCCGAGCACCCCACCGCCGCCGACCGGCCGTCCTCACCTCTTGCGCGTGACCGCGCAGAACATCGCGTCGGTGCCGTGCCGGTGTGGCCAGAGCTGCACGTACGGACCGTCCCCCAGCGCGGGCACACCCGGGAACAGCTCGCGCGCGTCGAGCACCTCGGCGTCCGCGCGACGAGCGGCCTCGCCGATGATGCCCTCGGTCTCGGCCAGGTGGGGCGAACACACCACGTAGGTCACCACCCCGCCCGGACGCACCAGGCGGTACGCCGACGCCAGCAGTTCGCTCTGCAGCCGCGTCAGCTCGGCGATGTCGCCCGGCTGCTTGCGCCACCGCGCCTCCGGCCTGCGTCGCAGCGCCCCGAGCCCGCTGCACGGCGCGTCGACGAGCACCCGGTCGTACCCGCCGTCGAGACCGGGATCACGGCCGTCGGCGACGTGCACCGCGACGGGCAGGTCGTCGGTGGCCTCACGCACGAGCTTGGCTCGGTGCTCGGCCACCTCCACCGCGTCCACCGTCGCACCGCTCACCTGGGCGAGGCAGCCCAGCACCGTGGTCTTGCCGCCCGGGCCCGCACACAGATCGAGCCACCGTTCGTCGCCGCCGCCGGACAGCGGGGCGTTGGTCGCGGCCACCGCCACCAACTGGCTGCCCTCGTCCTGCACCGCGGCGAGCCCCTCGGCGAGGACCTCCGACTCCGCGAGGTCCCCTCCGCCGGGCGGGAGGTGAACGCCATAGGGCGAGTAGGGCGCCACGTCCCCGCCCGTGATGGCGGCCAGCTCCTCGGCACTCACCTGTCCCGGCTTGGCCAGCAGATGGACCGCCGGGCGGGCGTCGTCGGCCTCCAGCGCGGCCCGCAGCTCGTCACCGGTGTCACCCAGCGCCTCGGCGAAGGCCCTGGCGATCCACCGGGGATGCGAGGTCCGGAGAGCGAGCTGTCCCAACGGGTCGGACGCGGTGTCGGCCGCCAGCTCGTCGAGCCACTGCTGTTCGTCCTTCTCGGACACTCGCCGCAGCACCGCGTTGACGAAACCCGCCAGGCGCGAACCCGAGTCCTCCCGCACGAGGTCCACTGTGGAGGCAACGGCCGCGTGCCGGGGAATGCGCGTCCGCAGCAGTTGATAGGCGCCGAGCCGCAACGCGTCCAGCGCCACCGCGTCCACGCTGCCGAGCCCTCGGTCGACGCACTTGGCCAGCACCGCATCGAGCAGCCCGGTGGCCCTCGTCGTCCCGTAGGTCAGTTCGGTGGCCAACGCGGCGTCCCGCCCGGTGACCCGGCGCTGCCGCAACAGGTCGGGGAGTACGAGGTTGGCGTAGGCGTCGCGCTCGGTGACCGCGCGCAGCGTGTCGAACGCCGCGCGGCGTGCCGGGTCGTGTGCGGGCGGCTTGCGGGGCCCCTGTTTCCGGGGAGCCGGGCGCCGTCCGGCGTGTCCACGCTGCCCGTGTCGGTGCCTCCGCTGGTCGCCGCTCATGTCAGACGCTCCCCCTGCTCGATCCTGCTGCCGCGGGCCCAGTCGGTGGCGGCCATCCGTTTCTTGCCCTGTGCCTGCACCTCACCGAGGACGAGTGCCGACGTCGCGGTGCCCACGAGCACGCGACGACGCTCCACCCGCAGCTCGCCGGGAGCGAGGTCGGTGTGCTCGGCCACGATCTCGACCGGCCCGACCTTCAACCGCTGCCCACGGAACTCGGCCCACGCACCCGGGTCCGGCGTCACCGACCGCACGTGCCGGTCGATCGCCGCCGCGGGATGGGTCAGGGTGATCCGCGCGTCGGCGACGGTCACCTTCGGCGCGTAGGTGACGCCGTCGGTCGGCTGCTCCACGGCCCGCACCTCGCCGTCCTCGATGCCGTCCAAGGTGGACACCAAAAGGTCGGCGCCGGACACCGAGAGCCGCTCCAGCAGTTCCCCGGCCGTGTCGGTCGGGCGGATCTTCTCGGTGACCGTGCCGAACACCGGTCCCGCGTCCAGTTCACGCACGATGCGGAACGTGGTCGCTCCGGTGATCTCGTCACCCGCCCGCACGGCGGCCTGCACCGGAGCGGCGCCACGCCACGCGGGCAGCAGGGAGAAGTGGAGATTGATCCACCCGTGCTTCGGCACCGCGAGCGTGCGCTCCGGCAGCAGCGCCCCGTACGCGACGACGGGGCACGCGTCGGGCGCCAACTCGGTGAGCCGTGCCAGGAAGTCCTCGTCACCGGGGCGCTGCGGCGTCAGCACCTCGACACCGTGTTCGTCGGCGAGCGCCCCGACGGGCGAGCGCACAAGTCTGCGTCCCCGGCCCGCAGGGGCGTCGGGACGAGTCACGACGGCGACGACGTCGTGGCGCGGCGAGTCGAGCAACGCGCGCAACGACGGCACGGCAGGAGCGGGTGTTCCCGCGAAAACGAGCCTCATCGGCAGTCCGAATACGTGTGAATGAACGACATCGTTTCCAGTCTAGAGCTCGGTGCCCGCACCCCGATCCGCCGTGTCCGCACCCTACGCACGCGTGTCCGCCCCTCACGCACGCGTGTCCGCACCCAGCGACGCCGACATCACCCGGCCTCAGACGAGCGCCAGCGGGTCGAGCTGGATGCGCACCACGTCGGCGGCCTTGCGGGCGTCGCGCACCGCGCGCACTGCGTGCACCGCCTCCGCCAGCGCCTTGCCGTCCTCCCGGGGCACCCGCAGCAGGGCGCGTTCCCGCTCCGAGCGCCCCTCCTCGTCGATCTCCCCCAACGGCACGGGCCCGAGCACCTCGGCCGACGACGGCAGCGCGATCTCGTCCAGCAGGGCCGCCACCGCCTCGGGGCTGCCCTCCACGCTCGCCATGCGCACGTGCGGTGGGAAGCCGAGCTCCCCCCGCTCGGCCAGCTCCAACGAGGCGTGCCACCCGGGATCCCACCGCACCAACGCCTGCACCACGGGAATCCCGGCCTCGGCGCCGACGACCACCCGGCCGCCCTCGCGTGCCGGACGCACCAGGGTGGCCGCGGCCATCCACCGCCGCAGCGTCTCCTCGGCGGCCCGGAGGTCCTGCCGCCCCAGGAGCGCCCACCCGTCGAGCAGCAACGCCGCGCCGTACCCGCCCTCGGCGACGGGTTCGGCTCCGGGCGTGGCCACGACCAGCGCGGGCCGAGCAGCCACGGTGTCCAGCACGTCACCGCCCCCGGACGTCCGCACCGCGACACCCGAGAACGCGCGGCCGAGTTCCTCGGCGGTGCGGGCGGCACCCACCACCACGGCCCGCAGGCGTCCCGACGCACACGCCGGGCAGCGGTACGCCGCGTCCGCCACCCCACACCAGCGGCAGCGGGGCGCCCCCGCGTCGTGCGCGCCGGGGAGGAACAGCGGCCCGGCACAGCGTCGACAACGCGCGGGCGTCCGACACCGCGCACACGCCAGCCCGGGGACGTACCCGCGCCGAGGCACCTGGACCAGCACCGGTGCCCCGGCGGCCAGACTCGCGCGGGCCGCCTCGAACGCCACCGCGGGGAGTCGGGCGGCCCGCGCCGCCTCGTCGCGCGCGACGTCGAAGTCCTCACCCGTCGGCGTCACCCGCGGCGCGTGGGCGCGCAGCTCCTCCCGCGCGGCGACGACCGAGTGCGCCCACCCGGTCTCCACGAGCAACTGCGCCTCCGCGGTGCGGGAGTGACCGGCCACCACCACCGCCGCGGCGTCGGTGTGGGCGCGCAGCAGGAGCACGTCGCGGACCTGCGGGTACGGGGCATGGGGATCGACGTGGAGGTCGTCGCCGTCGTCCCACACCACGTACAGGCCCGGGTCGGCGACCGGCGCGAACATGGCCGCGCGGGTGCCCACCACGATGCGCGCCGCACCACGCACCACGGCCAGCCACCGGCGGTAGCGTTCGGCGGGTCCCAGCCCCGCCGACAGCGCCACGACGGTGTCTTCCCCTGCCAGCTCCTCGCAGGCGGCGTGGACGCGGGCGACGTCCCGGTGGTCGGGCAGCACGAGAACCGCCCCGCGGCCTGCGGCGGCGACCGTGGTGGCGAGCTCGGCCAGCCTGCGCGGCCAATCCTCCCCCGGAAGCGCCTGCCACACCGCCCGCGCGGCCTTGCCCTCACGCACGGCGGCCATCAGCGCGGGACCCCGTTGGTAACGGTGCCAGGCCGACGCCTCGGGCGCGGTGGGGAGTGCGGCGGGAGGACGGGACGGTTCGGACTCGACCCGCGCGTGCCGGGGAGGCACGGCCAGTCGCACGACATCGGCGAGCGTGCCGCCGTATCGACGGGCGACCGCACGACACACCCGGAGCAGGGCCGGGGTCAGGACACGCTCGGGCGAGACGACGCGTTCCAGGAACGCCAGTCGACGCGTGTAGTCGCTCGTCGCCGCCCGTTCCAGCAGGTAGCCGTCCACGAGCTGCCCCGCGAACCGCACCCGTACCCGGCAGCCGGGCGCAGCGGTGTCGGCGAACTCCTGCGGAACCTGATAGTCGAAGGTCCGGTCGAGGTGGGCCAACGGGACGTCGACCAGCACCCGGGCGATCGGATCGGTGTCGGCGGCCCGACGCCGGCCCTTCGCGCTCCTCGACCCCGAGCCCTTCGCTCGCGTCACCGTCCCACGCCCAGGCCCCGCGCCCCGCCGCACCGGCGGCTCCGCGTGCGCCGACGCGGCAGGCTGCGGCAACTCCCACAGCGGGTCGGTGTGCGAAGGGCTCATCCGTCCTTCTTTACCAGACCCGCCGCGCGTGTCCGGCTCACACGGACGGCCGGGCGGGCTCCGTGGGCGGCGGTGTCCGCCGCTTCGGCGTGATCCACTTGTTGAGCAGGTCGAACGCGGGCTGTTCGACGAGCCTCGTCAACGCCCACCCCAGCAGGATCGCCGTGGCGAACCAGGCGGGAATCCAGCCCCACCAGGGCACGCCGAGATCGGCGAGGTGACGGGCGACGATGGTGCCCATGACGTAGTGCATCAGGTACACGCCGTAGGAGATGCCCGCCAGCCAACGGATCGGACGCTCCAGGGCCGTGAAGATTCGACCGTTCCACGCCGGGGCGTAGGCGGCGACGCAGATCAGCACCATGGCCACCGCGTAGGGCAGGACGGCGTCGTTGGCGGGCGGATGCATGCTGTGGGCCATCAGCACCACGATCAGCATCAGGTAGAGCTGGGTGAAGCTCATCCGATTCTTCGACCAGCGGTAGATGGCGAATCCCGCGATCAGCAGGTGCGCCCGGTTCAGCCCCGTGCCGTCCATGGCGATCGACAGCCACGTCGGGACGACGTCGCCCGGTCCCATGAACAGGTAGCGGATCGCCAGCGGCACCAGCAGCACCGCCCACATCACCGCCGACGCCACGGTGCCCCGTACCCGCTTGCTGGCCGCAAGCAGGGCGATCACGGTGAAGCCCGCGACCTGCACCGGCACAGTCCAGTGCGCGAGGTCGATGTACTGGATGTCGGGCACCAGCAGGTGCACCAGCGCGAGGTTGCCGACCAGGTCGCGGTAGGTGTGCCGGGGCAATCCCTCGGGAGCGAAGAGCTGGGTGGCCACGAAGATGAGCACCACGGCGACCCAGAAAGCCGGCAACAGGCGCGCGAGCCGACGCAACCACCACCGCAGCGACGAGTGCTTGCCGATCGTCATCGCCGCGAAGTAGCCCGACACGGTGATCAACACCGACGCCCCGAACGGAAAGTCCATCCGCAGCGGCTCGGGCGGAAGCTCGAGACCGGGGAGGTTCAACGGGGCCAACAGCGTGGAGTGGAACGCAAGAACGGCCAGAATGCCGACGACACGAACCGCGTCCCAGCTGATGTAACGGGGTTTGCGGGGTTGGGGCTTCTCGGTTGTGGCCGCCGTGCTCGCCACGACCTGCTGCGCCTGCACCATGAGTTCGGGAGTCTAGGCCACCCCACTGGGGTTACCCCCGAAGGGGTGGCACACCGTTACGCTCCGACAGCGGCGCGCAACTCGTCGACACGATCGGTGCGCTCCCACGGCAGGTCGATGTCCGTACGGCCGAAGTGCCCGTAGGCGGCCGTGGGCGCGTAGATCGGACGCAGCAGGTCGAGGTCCCGGATGATGGCGGCCGGGCGCAGGTCGAACACCTCGGTGATCG
>NZ_JACBJG010000005.1 GCF_015910535.1 Saccharomonospora sp. NB11
CTGGCCGGTTACCGACGCCTGACCATCCGCTACGAACGCCGCGCCGATGCCTTCAAAGGCTTCCTCGCCCTCGCCGCCGCACTGACCTGCTTCAAGAAGCTCAAACAAGCCAAGTGAGACACGCTCTAAGTATCCAGTAATATTCCACGCATTTGATCTGTCTTCGTATCCTTTTCCCGACCGACACCCTTCAACGTCGTGTAACTGCTGCGCACCTCGACTATGCCTTCGCGTCCAGGTCGATGCGGGACCAGCGCAGCGCGCAGACTTCACCTCGACGCATGCCCGTGGTCATCACCAGCCACACGAGCGTGCCCCATGCCTCGTCCAACTGGAAAGCCTTCTTTACCATCCGCACGGCCTGCTCCGGTGACGGTGGGTTCGGCTGTGGCGGTGGCTGACGTGGCCGCTGAGCCACCTTCGCCGGGTTGGACGCGATCCAATCCCAACGCACCGCCGCGTTGAGCACACCACTGGTGATCGCGCGAATCTGGCGGACCGTGGATGACGCCATTGGCTTGCAACCGTGTGACTGCACTGGGCCTTCTTACAGTCGTGCTCGCCTTCCGCCCGGTGTTCGACAGAAAGCTAGCCACTACCGCGAATTCGGCAACGCCGTAGCTCCCCGTACAGCGTTTCGAGCATGCGCGCGTTCAGCTTGCTGACGGACACGTCACCGAGCGCCGGGCGGATGGTGCGCTCGATGTAGCCGACATACCCATGGCGGGTGGTCGGCTCGATGTCCGCCGAGCGCAGCCACTCGTCTATGGCATAGGAGAACGACACCGACGTACTCGGCGCGCGTTGCTGATCGACCTGCGCTTGCAGCCTCGTCAGGGCCTTCTCGGCACGTCGCCGGGCGGCCGTATCGGTACCCCTAATGGTCTTCGAGAGGTAGAGCTCCTTGCCGGTCACCGGATCGACGCCCGAGTAGACCCGCACCTGCAGCGAGTTGCCCCGCTTTCTTATGTTGCTCGTCCGCGTCGATCGACGTCCCCAGTTGATCGAGCCATAGGCACAGCGTCCAGCCAGCTCAGCGGGCACGTCAACGAGCTGTCCGTAGACAACACCATGGACAGCCAGCAATGGTTGATCTTGACGCCGACCAAGAGCCCTGGTCAGATGTGTGGGCCGGGTGGGACTCGAACCCACGGCCAAGGGATTATGAGTCCCCTGCTCTAACCGACTGAGCTACCGGCCCCTCGCTGGGGTCCGCGGTGTCCGTCGTTCCCAGCGACCGAACTATAGCGCGCCCGGGGTTGGTGGATCGGGTCTGCTGCTGGTGTGGACGGTTCGTCCTTCTCGTCCCGAACACGCGCGGAACGTGGCCGCCGTGGCACGCTTCGGAGCCGTCTCTACCCTGATCGCGTGACAGAAGTCGGTGAGTTGCTCGCGGGGCGTTACCGGGTGCAGCGGCAGGTCGGCAGTGGCGCGATGGGCACCGTGTGGCAGGCCGTCGACGAGCGGTTGGGGCGGCCGGTCGCGGTGAAGGAATTGTTGCTGCAGCCGGGGTTGAACGCCGCCGCAGCGGCTCAGGCTCGCGAGCGCGCCCACCGGGAGGGGCGGATCGCCGCGCGGTTGCAGCATCCGAACGCCGTCACCGTGCACGACGTCGTGGAGCACCGGGGGCTTCCGGTGTTGGTGATGGAGTACTTCCCGGCGCGCAGTCTCGCGGACGCGGTGGTGACGGACGGTCCGCTGACGCCGCGCGCCGCCGCGATCATCGGAACTCAGGTGGCGGCCGCGTTGGCCGCCGCGCACGACGCGGGCATCGTGCACCGGGATGTCAAGCCCGCCAACGTGTTGCTCGGCGGGGACGGCACCGCGAAGCTCGCGGACTTCGGCATCGCACACGCCGGTGGGGACGTGACGGTGACGCAGGCCGGCGTCGTCGCGGGCACGCCCGCCTATCTCGCACCCGAGGTGGCGCGGGGGCGGCCTGCCAGTCCGGCGTCGGACGTGTTCTCGCTCGGCTCGTTGCTGTTCGCCGTCGTCGAGGGGACACCGCCGTTCGGGGAGGACGAGGACAACACCCTCGGCGTCCTCTACCGGGTCGCGGGCGGGGCTCCGGCGCGGCCTCGTCGCTCGGGAACGTTGACGCCGGTGCTCGATCGGCTGCTCGTGGTCGACCCTGCGGGGCGGCCGTCGGCGGCGCAGGCCCGCGACCTGTTGCGCGCGGTCGCCGAGGGGCGCGACCCCGTGTTGGCGCCGACGCCGGAGGAGTTGACGCAACCACTGCGGCCGGTGAAGGCGCCGCGCCCGCAGGCCGGCGGCACGCGCTTGGACCTGCATCCGCTACGCGACGTCCCTCCGCCGCCGCCGTCGCTCCAGCCGGAGCCCCCGGTGCTGCAACCGCCGCGACGTTCGCGCCGCACGGTCGCCCTCGCGGTCGGGGGTGGGGTCGCGGCGGTTGCCACGGCGGTGACGGTCGCGGTCGCCTCCAGCGGCGGAGGCAGCTCCACCGCCGCGCCCATTCCGATCCCGACGCCCCCGACCACGTCGAGTTCCGTGCCGGTGTCGTCGGCCGACATGCTCACCGTGGTCGAGGACCACTACGCCCAGCTCCCCCACAATCCCCGCGCCGCGTTCGCGATGTTCGGCCCCGCGCTGCGATTGCAGGGGGAGCAGAACTTCACCGAGGAGTGGTCGAAGGTCCGGTCGCTGACGACGGTGTCGGCGCCGCGTGTCATCGGCGAGGACACCGTGCACGTCGGCGTGCGGCTGACGTTGCGGTCGGGCGTGACCGTCACCGAGTACCACCAGCTCGGCATCGGCCGGGAGGACGGGTCCGTCGTGATCCTCAGCGACACCCTCCTGCACGCCGAGACCACCACGCCCCCGCCGCCGCCGGAGAAGCCCAAGGACAAGAAGAAGGACGACAAGAAGAAGGAGAAGGACAAGAAGAAGGAGAAGGACAAGAAGGACAAAAAGAAGGAGAAGAAGAAGCCGAAGAAGGACAAGGACAAGGAACACTGAGGCGGGGACGCCGCGTGCGGCGCCCCCGGGTGGGCCTCAGGTCCAGAGCGTGCCGAGCTGGCTCAGCGAGTTCCAGCCGAGATACACGGTGAGCAGCCACGCGGCGACCCCGATGACGACGAGCCAGCGCGGGTAGCGGTAGCCGCCGAGGAGGTCGCGACGCCGGGCCGCCACCCACATCAGCACGCCGAAGCCGACGGGCAGAATGAGTCCGTTCACCGCCCCGGCCAGCACCAGCAGTGTGGTAGGCGCCTGGTCGAGCAGCAGGAACGCGGTGGTGGAGATGGCGATGAAGCCGATCACCAGCCAGTTGCGGCGCCGCTTCAGCACCGGCGAGAACGACACCAGGAACGACACCGACGTGTACGAGGCGCCGATCACCGAGGTCACCGACGCGCCCCACAGGATGATGCCGAACAGGCGCAGCCCGACCTCGCCCGCGGCCGTCTGGAACGCCTCCGCCGCCGGGTTGGCGCCGGCCAGACTCGCCCCGCCCGCGACGACCCCGAGCACGGCGAGGAACAGCACCGCCCGCATCAGACCCGTCACCAGCAACGCGGTGATGGAGCTGCGACTGACCTGGGCGACCTGCTCCGGCCCGCTGACGCCCGCGTCGAGAAGTCGGTGCGCGCCCGCGTAGGTGATGTAGCCGCCGACGGTGCCGCCGATCAACGTGGTGATCACGAGGAAGTCGACCGTGTCGGGCACCATCGACTGCCGCAACGCCTCGCCGACCGGCGGGCCGGAGACGACGGCGACGTAGACGGTGAGGGCGATCATGACGAGGCCGAGGACCACGACGAGGCGATCCATCGCCACCCCGGCGCGCTTGCTGACGAAGATGGCCACGGCGACGAGCGCGGAAAGCGCACCGCCGATCTTGACGTCGAGACCGAACAGCGCGTCGAGGCCCAGCGCGGTGCCCGACACGTTGCCGATGTTGAAGACCAGCCCGCCGAACACCACGAGCGCGGCCATGAGGTAGCCGAGGCCGGGGAGCACACGGTTGCCGAGATCCTGGGCGCGCAGGCCGGAGACGCCGACGACCCGCCACACGTTCAGCTGCACGGCGATGTCGACGAGGATCGACACGAGGATGGCGAAGGCGAACGCCGCCCCCAGCTGCACGGTGAACGTCGTGGTCTGGGTGATGAAGCCGGGACCGATGGCGCTGGTCGCCATCAGGAAGACCGCCCCCAGCAGCGTGCTCTTCGAGACCGCCGACGGGGACTTCGTCGCGCCGAGCTTGTCGGTCATCGCAGGACTCCGATCCTCGTGGGTTCGGCACAAGGTACAGAGTTGTTGAACAATCCCGCAAGACTCTCAGAGAACGTTTCCCGGCCACGTCAGCCGCAACACGCCGTCGACGTCCTCGACACCCGTGCCGAACGGCGCGCTGCTGCGAGCCAGCACCGATCGCAGCCACTCGCGGTCCCGTGACCCCGCGGGTTGCAGCCGCAGCCGCCGCGCCTGCATCGGCACCATGCGCAGCTCGACCAGGGCCCCGGTGTCCGCGTCGAGCGTCGGGAAGTAGAGCAGCCGCAGGTCACCGCGGTAGCGCTCGAACCCGCTGATGCCCTCGTAGTCGTCGAGCAGGTCGCCGCACCCGTAGAGCACGAGCCGGTCCCGATACACCTCGATGGGTCGCGGATGGTGCGAGGAGTGCCCGTGCACGACGTCCGCCCCAGCGTCCACCAACCGGTGCGCGACCGCCACCTGGCGTGCGCCGACGCCGTAACCCCAGTTGGAGCCCCAGTGCAGCGACACCACGACCAGCGCCCCGTCCCGTTTGGCGTCGGCGACCTGCTCCTCCAGCTCGACCACGGCGCCCTCCAGCACGCGCACGCCCGGCTCGCGTGGCCCCGCCGCCCACTCGACGGGCACGCCGCTGGTGGTCGCCGCCGCCGCGAACACCACCACGCGTCCCTCCCGCGTCGGCACGACGGCGGGCCGGGCGGCCTCGGCGGCGTCGTGCCCCGCGCCGGCCGTGCGCAAACCCGCCCGCGCCAGCACCGCCAGCGTCTCCGTCAGCCCGCGACGACCGAAGTCGAGCACGTGGTTGTTCGCCAGCACGCACACGTCCGGCCGCGCCACCAGCAACACGGGCACGTTGTCCGGTGACATGCGGTAGTGCACCGCCTTGCCGGGCGCGAACGCCCGGGCCCGCGTCACGCTCGTCTCCAGGTTCACGATCCGCGCCGACGGGGCCTCCCGGTCGATCACCCCCAGCGCGCTGCCCCACGGCCACGAGAACGGCACCGGACGCGGCAACGGCCCGTTGCGTTGCTCCGCCGCGTGCACGTAGTAGCGCGCGTCCCGCACGACCGACTCCCGCAGCCGAGGATCGCCGGGATGCGCAAGCACCTGGTCGATCCCTCGCCCCGGCATCACGTCACCGGCGAGGAAGAGCTTCAGCGCTGCCATCGTCGCCGCCCCACCAACGGGTTCCGATCCCATCATGGGCGCGGCCGACGACGCGGGGGAAGTCGCGCGCCCGACGATGAGCCGTTCGACTCTGTGACCTCGGCCGAGACCCTTCGACACTGGCAGCGGAGTGGACGCCACCCCGGGAGGACCTCATGACGCACACCAGCGACCCGTTCACCCGCGCGCAGAACACCGCCCACGAGTGGCTCGCCGGCATCGGCGAGGCGCTCGGCACCCGCGACCGCCGCTACACCTACCGAGTGCTGCGGGCCTGGCTCCACGCGCTCCGTGATCGCCTCACCGTGGAGGGCGCGGCCCACTTCGCCGCCCAGCTCCCCGAACTGCTGCGCGGCACCTTCTACGACGGCTGGAAGCCGAGCAAGGTGCCGCTGCGCTTCGACTGCGACGACTGCATCGACCGCATCTCGGCCGAGGCGGGCATCCGACGCGGTGACGTGCGTCGGGCCGTGCGTGGCGTGTCGGAAGGCATGCGGGAACAGCTCTCACCGGGCTCGCTCGAACACACCCTGGAGCACCTGCCCCGCGATCTGCGGGACATGTTCGCGCCCGCCCCGGCCGTCCCGAACGCCCGCGCCTCCTCCGACGACGAGCTTCGCGAGCTGCGCCGCAAGGTCGAATTCCTCGTCGGCGCCGTGATGGATCTGAGTCGGGAGTTGTCCGACCGGGAGCGTTCCGGACTCGCCCGCGACCCCGAGGCACTCACGCCCGACGACATGATGCTGCCCCAGCAGGGCCTGTCCTGACCGACGGCCGGGCGGGTCCGGGTAGCTCCGGGACGACGACGGCGTGATCAATACACTGCGTTGACGCTCGTTCAACCAGGAGTCGCCCACATGCCTGTCCCGGTCATCCGGACCGTTCCCGTCGTCCACCCCACCGGCGGCCTCGCCGCGCAGGACGAGGCCCTGGAGGTCGACGGCGTTCCCGATTTCTCCGCCGAGTGGTACAAGGCGGTGCTCGACGGCGCCAATGCCGCACCCGGCTGGCTGCAGAGCTTCGCGGTGTTCTTCACCGAAGCCGGGATCGTCGTGTTGGGGCTGCTGTTGCTGCTCGCGTGGTGGCGCGCCCGCAGCGGCCCGGCGAAGGCCATGGCCGCCGTGGTGTCGGCCTCGGTCGCCACCGTCGCCGCCTATGCCACCAGCGAGATCGCGAAGCTCTTCATCCAGGAGGAACGACCGTGCCGGGCGGTGCCGGGTGCCCGCCCGCTGGCCGAGTGCCCGGAGCTGGGTGACTGGTCGTTCCCGAGCAACCACTCGACCATCGCGGGCGCCGCCGCGATGGGAGTGTTCCTGTGTCTGCGCGGACGCATCGGCATCGCCGCGTTGGGGCTGGGCGCGCTGGTGGCGTTCTCCCGCGTCGTCGTGGGCGCGCACTACCCGCACGACGTGGTGGTGGGCTTCGGACTCGGCGTCGCCGTGGTCGCCGCTGCCCTGGCGGTCGCGCCACGCTGGACCGTGCCGCTGGTCGACCGTTACCGCCCGCACCGCCTCGGTGCCCTGGTACTCGGCCCGGGCGAACCGGCGTCCGCTCCCGCCGCCGAGCCGGACCCCGAACCCGAGGACGCGAAGGTCACGGACTACGTCGACGACGCCGACGACCGGGACGACGCGGACCTGGCGGACGAGCCCGAGCCCGCGACGCCGACGGCGGCCAGGACCCGCGCCCCGCTCGACGAGCTGGACGACGACACCCGGCTGCTCGCACCGACGTCGGTGCGACTCGACGACACCCCGACCCGGCCGTTGCCGCGCACGCCGCACTGGCCCACCCACGACGATCAGCGGCGTCGACCGGGGCCACGGCCACCACGCGGGCCGCGGCCGCCCCGACGCCGCTGATCGGCGGTTCTCAGCTCGGTTCCGGTTCGGACTCCGGCTCCTGCTTGGGCTTGTCCCCCTGCTGTTGGAGCACCCGGTGTTGCTCCAACAGCAGCCTGGCCCTGCGCGGCAGCAGCTCTTCCTCGGGGATGTCCTTGCGCATGGCCTTGACCAGGCAATACATCATCACGAACGCGATGAGGAAGAACGGCAGCCCGAGCACCGTGATCACTTGTTCGAGCGCCTGCAACGCCTCCTGGCCCGTGGCGGCGATCAGCGTCGCGGCCACCACACCCGACAGCACGGCCCAGAAGACTCGCTGGCGGACCGGCGTGTTCGTGGTCCGGCCCGAGGTCAACATGTCCACCACGAGCGACGCCGAGTCGGCCGACGTGGTGAAGAAGATGACGACGATCAACACCGAGAACGCCATCAGCACTTCGCTGGCCGGGAAGTGCTCCAGGAAGGAGAACAACGCGGCGGCGGTGTCACCCTCCTGCACGACCGGACCGACCAGCGAACCCGGGTCGCTCCACTCGATGTTGATCGAGGACATCCCGAAGATGCTGAACCAGATGATCGAGAACGCGACCGGCGCGCCGAGCACACCGAGCACGAACTCGCGCACCGTGCGGCCCTTGGAGATGCGCGCCACGAAGATGCCGACGAACGGCGCCCACGTGATCGTCCACGCCCAGTAGAACACCGTCCAACTGCCCTGCCAGCCCCAGTCCCCGGCGGGCAGCGTGTCGTTCCAGAACGACAACGGCACGATCATGCTCAGGTAGTTGCCGGTGCTCTCGATGACGCCCCGCAGCAGGAACACCGTGGAGCCGGCGAACAGGATGAACAACAACAACGCGACGGCCATGCCGATGTTGATGTTGGACAGCCACTTCACGCCCTTGTCGAGACCGGTCACCACGGAGATCGTCGCAATGGTCGTCACCACCGCGATGATGAGAATCTGCACCGTGCCGCTGATCTCGATGCCGAACAGGCCGTTCAATCCGCTGTTGATCTGCAACGTGCCCAGGCCGATGGACACGGCCACGCCGAACAAGGTGCCGACCACGGCGACCACGTCGATGGTCTTGCCGATCGGTCCGTTGATGCGGTCACCGAGGATCGGGTGGAAGATCGAACTCACCCGGAACGGCAGTCCCCGCTTGTACGCGAAGTAGGCGAACGCCAACGCGGGCAGCGAGAAGATCGCCCACGTGTGGAATCCGAAGTGATACAACGCGAAGCCGACCGCCTCGTTCGCCGCGCCCGTGCTCAACGGCGCCGTCGCACCGGCGTCGACCGGCAGCTCCCGCAGGCCCTCCGCGAACTGCTCCGCGGTACCCGCGGTCTCCGCCAGCTCCCCCACCTCTTCGTGGGCCCCGCTGAACGGCGGGTTCGCGAAGTGGTTGATGGGTTCGGCGACGCCCCAGAACATCAGGATCGTGCCGATGCCCGCCGCGAACAACATCCCGAACCAGCTCAGGTTGCTGTACTCGGGGCGGGAATCCTTGCCCCCCAAGCGAACGTGGCCGTATCGGCTGCACGCGATCCAGAGCAGGAATCCCAGGAAAGACGTCACGCCCAGGATGTAGAACCAGCCGAGATTCGTCTTCACCGCGTCGGACGCGGCTCGGAAGATTCCGTCGACTTCGTCGGTGAACGCGATGGACGCCACGACGAAAATCAAGGCCAACATCGCGGAGCTAAAGAAGATGACGGGATTCGTCCTCAACCCCAGCGCCCGTTCCAACTTCTTCAGAATGATTGATCTCCCTCCATGCAGGCCCGGCAAGCTATCGATGATCACAATCCGTGTCAACCAAA
The DNA here is from genome assembly GCF_015910535.1 of Saccharomonospora sp. NB11. Lineage (GTDB taxonomy): Bacteria > Actinomycetota > Actinomycetes > Mycobacteriales > Pseudonocardiaceae > Saccharomonospora. The sequence continues at coordinate 9,072 of NZ_JACBJG010000005.1, forward strand.
CGGGTGATCATCGGCCCGTGGTCCTGCGCCCACAGGTATCCCGCAACCGCTGGTCGGAAACCTGTGACGAGGGAACCCGCGACGGAGATGTCGATGTGATCACAACCGCCGGGCGGCGGGTGACTCTCACCGGGAGTCACCTGTCCGCCACCCGATCGGCGGCCCCCTCCCCGCCCTCGGTCAGCGTTGGGCTGCCGGGCGGACGATGATCTCGTCGACGTCGGCCGGTGGGCAGATTCGCGACGCTGACGGCGCGCGGGCATCGGACGGGATGACGGCGGCCGCACCTTCTGTCCCGACTGGGACCGCGTCGCAGGGAAAGCGGTTTCCCTGCCGGAAGCTCGTTGAGGGCTGCCGCCGTATTGCGCGAACTTCACCCGAAGAGGTGATCTCCAGGTCTTTTCGCGTCATGGCCTGAACAGCACTGGCTTCACCGAACGACGCCCACTCCATCAGGCGCGTCGTCGCCCGCGAAACCACTCAACGAGCGCGAGAGGAAGCTCAGTGACGCATCAAGCGCCAGTTCCGGCCCAGGCCCCTCACACCGGCCCATGGCCGCAGCCTTACGGCCATCCGCAGCCCTACGGGAACGGCTACCCGCTGTCGGCTCAGTCCCCAGGCGCGTCCGGGATGAGCATCGCGGGGATGGTTCTCGGCATCGTGAGTCTCGTCGCCCCCATCAGGCTCCTCGCCGTGATCACCGCGCTCGTCGGACTTCCACTGGCTGCGACGGGCAACGGCGTGGACAAGCGGAGAGGCGCGAAGAACGGCAAAGCCGTGGCGGGAGTCGTGTGCAACGTCCTCACCCTGGCGTTCGCGGTTCTCCTGATCCTGCTTCTCGGGTTCACCGACTACACGCTCTGACGCCGAAGACCAGCCAACCCATCGCACCAGGAGACAGAGTCCTCATGTCGACCCCCATCCCAGGTCAGTACGGCTACAACTTCGCCCACCTCGCCATTCCCTACCCCGACGCGACCCACGTCCCCGTCGCTCCGGTCGGCGCGCCACAGCCGACGCATCACCGAGTGCTGCCGTGGCTCGTCATCGGCGCGGTCGTCGCCGTGGCGGGCATTGCGCTGGCTCTCGTCCTCGCGCTCACGCCGGGCACCATCACCGTCAGCGGCACCATGACCGTCCACGGCTACGGCGGAATCGGGTACCAGGACATCCATGACGGAGCCCAGGTCGAGGTGGTGAACTCCAAGCGTGAGGTCATCGCCCTCGGCCGTCTCGAAAGCAGCGTGGGGTCCGGCGAGTTCAGCTTCACCATTCCCGACGTCCCCGCGGACGAGGACCGCTACGGCGTGACCGTCGGCAACGTCCATCGCGGCATCGTATGGGCGGACGAGGCCGACGTCATCGACGGAACTCTGTACTTCGGGCTCACCCTCGGCGATCCGGACGATTCGTCGACGTTCTGAGGCCGGCCACAACGACCCCGGTTCGTTGTCGGGGAACCGGGGTCGAGGTGCATATCCACTGTGGACTTTCCGCCGAGCGCGGTCACCGCTGTACTGTTCCTGCGCGCAATTCGAATGCAGCAGGACGGAGTGGAGCACGTGCCGATCGAGTACGAGGCGAAGGCGCTGGACGTCGACCGCGAGGCCATCACCGCGTTGCTGAACAGCCGCGCCACGCTGGTCCAGCCCCGGACGCTGCAACGGCGCTACGTGTACGACGTCGTGCCCGGCGACACGTCGACCTGGATGCGCCTGCGGCAGACCCACACCGGCGCGACGCTGTCCATCAAACGCATCGAGCACGACGGCATCGACGGCACCCGCGAATGGGAAGTGGCCGTCGGCGACTTCGACACCACCGAGACCATGCTAACTTTCGCCTTGTTGTCACTCGGCCAAAAAGGAAGCCCAGGCCGTCTGACCTGGGCTTTTCGGCTCCCCCGGCTGGACTCGAACCAGCAACCCTTCGGTTAACAGCCGAATGCTCTGCCAATTGAGCTACGGAGGACCGTTTCGCCTGACCGGATCTCTCCGGCCTGACGCGAGATACTCTAGCGCACCCCGTTTCGGCCCCGCACACCACCCCCCTCCTTCACTGCCCGGCAGGGTGGGGGCCGCTGGGCGACAATGGTGAGAACCTGATCCGCCTCTGGAGGTCCGCGATGAAGATGTTCCTGGTGGGCGCCGCCGCGGGTTACGTTCTCGGCGCTCGCGCGGGGCGCGCCCGGTACGAGCAGATCGTGCGCACCTACCGCAGACTCGCCGATCATCCGGCGGTGCAGGGCGCGGCCGGGGTGGCGCGCGCGAAGTTGGGCGAGAAGGTCGGCGAGCGGCTGCCGTTCACCCACAAGCGGCACGGTGCGGCGCACAACCCCGACGGGCACGTGTCCTCGAACGCTCGGTGAGGTCGCGGCTCAGGACGGAGTGCGCGCCACGACGAAGATCCGCCGGAACGGGAACCACGTCGTCCCGTCCTCGCGCGGCGGATACGCCTCGTCGAGCAGCGGGGCGAGGTCGCGGCGGAACGCGTCCCACTCGTCGGTGTCGAGAGCGGCGGCGATCGGGCGCAGCGTCGTCCCGGTGATCCACTCCAGCACCGCGTCGTCGCCCTCCAGCCGTTGCACGTAGGTGGTCTCCCAGGCGTCGACGTCGCAGCCGAGGTCGGCGAACAGGTCCGCGTAGTCCATCGGTTCGAGCACCGACTCGGTGCCGCGCAATCGCACGTCCCGCAGTCGCTCGGCCCAACGCGGGCTCGCCGCGACCTCACGCACGACGCGATGCGAGGGCGCCGCCATGTTGCCGGGCACCTGCATCGCCAGCCACGCCCTCGGAGGCATCGCCTCGACCCACCGGCACAGCACCGCCTCGTGCTCGGGTACCCAGTGGAGCACGGCGTTGCTCACCACCACGTCCGTGTCGGGGCTCGGCGTCCACTCCGTGACGTCCCGCAGCTCGGCGGCCACACCGTTCTCGCGCGCCGCCGCCACCATCTCCGGGGAGTTGTCGAACGCCTCCACCTTCGCCTCGGGCCAGCGCCGCGCCAGTTCCGCGGTGAGCGTGCCCGGCCCGCAGCCGGCATCGACGACGCGACGCGGCCGTTCGGCGCCGACCCTGGCGACCAGCTCCCGGAACGGGCGCGCACGCAGATCGCCGTAGTGCAGATAGAGCCCCGGGTCCCACACGACGACCTCCCGATGATCGACTCCGACCGCAGTGGCGGGAGAACCGCGGGCCAGTCCTCACTCACGAGGATGCCCACGCCACGACACCGGTGACCACCGTGACCGCGAGCGGCCCAGGCGACGGCTACTCGCGCGGGCCGCCTGCGAGCTTGGCCGCGGCTTCCTCGGCGATGCTCCGCACGACCTCGGGTTCGGTGCCCGGGTCGGGCCGCACCTGCAGCACCACACCGTCGACGCCGGGGAGCTTGCGGACCACGAACCACGCGCCGCCGCCGGGCAGCTCCTTGCGGTAGCGGGAGCGGATGGAACCCTCCACGCGCTGGCGAACGAGATAGGGAATGCGGCCCGGTTTCGGCAGCACGTGCCGCACGGGTTCCAGGTCGCGCAGCACGACGGCGTCACCGGCGCGGTCGGCGATCTCGGCCTCCGTCACGGCCAGGGCGTCGCCCCGCCACACCGCCTTGCTGATGCGGTCCCAGCCGATGCGACGGGCGCCGTCGGCATCGGGCACCCACAGGCCGAGCGCGCTGACGGCGACGTGCCCGCCGGTGCCGGTGGGTGTCGCGGCGAGCACGTGTTCGTCGGTTGCCAGCCGTTCGCGGATCTCGTCGGGCACGGTCGGTCCGAAGAGCCTGCGCCACACACTCACGCGATCAGTCCCATCCGCCCATCGCCTGTTCCCGCAACGCCTTGCGGTACTGCTCCAGCGCCACCAAGTCCCCGAACAGCGCGCGGTAATCCTCGGCGGCGTCCACCGGGGACAGCCGCTGCAATCGCGACTTCAGCTCGCCGATCTGCCTGCCGACGAGGTTCTCCTGCACGGCGGCGAGCACGCTGGACACGTAGCGCACGTCGGACTGTCCCGTCGACCGCAACGGCTCCACCGCCAGCTCCGACAGCAGGGACGTGACGGTGGGGTCCTCGGCGTGCGCGGCGGCGGCTTCGAGGAGCGCGGGGCCGGTGAGGCCGCTGCTCGTGCCGCCCGCCTTGAGGATCGCGCGGTGCACGCCCACGTACGCGGGGTGCACGAAGGCGTCCTCCGGCAGCGCGTCGTACTCCGGCCCGGCGAGCGCGGGTTCCTGTAACGCGGCCTTGAGCGACTCGCGTTGCGCGCGCAGGTCGGGGTTGCGCGGGTCGGGACGCTCCAACTGTCGCGGCCGCCGTCCTCCGGTCTGGTCACCACCTCGGGCGGGTGCGCGGCGGGCGCCGTTGGCCTTGACCGGGGCACCGGCGCTCTCCCGCACGCGCCGGACGACCATGGCCTCGTCCTGCCACCCGACCCACCAGGCCAGCTTGGTGGCGTAGCCGTCGCGCTTGGCTCGGTCCTTGATCTGCGCGACGAGCGGAACCGTGCGTTGGAGGGCGGCCACCTGGCCGTCCACGGAGTCGAGGTCGTAGTCGGCGAGCAGGCTGCGGATGGCGAACTCGAACAGCGGGATGCGACGGGCGACGAGGTCCCGCACGGCGGCGTCGCCCTTGGCCAGGCGCAGCTCGCACGGGTCCATGCCGTCGGGTGCGACGGCGATGTAGGTCTGGCCCGCGAACGTCTGGTCGCCCTCGAACGCCTTCAGCGCGGCCTTCTGCCCGGCCTCGTCGCCGTCGAAGGTGAAGATCACCTCACCGCGGAAGGTGTCGTCGTCCATCATGATCTGCCGGAGCACGCGCATGTGCTCCTCGCCGAAGGCGGTGCCCGACGACGCGACGGCCGTGGGGACTCCGGCCTCGTGCATGGCCATGACGTCGGTGTAACCCTCGACGACCACCACCTGATGGCGACGGGCGATCTCGCGCTTGGCCTGGTCGAGGCCGAAGAGCACCTGCGACTTCTTGTAGACGGGGCTCTCGCTGGTGTTGAGGTACTTGGCCTGGATCGGGTCGTCGTCGAAGAGGCGGCGCGCGCCGAAGCCGACGACGTCGCCGCCGCGGTCCTTGATCGGCCAGACGAGTCTGCGGTGGAAGCGGTCGATGGGGCCGCGTCGGCCTTCCTTCGACAGTTGCGCCTTGTAGAGCTCGGAAAGTTCGAACCCGCTGCGGATGAGGTGCTTGGTGAGCCGGTCCCAGCCGCCGGGGGCGAATCCACAGCCGAACTTGGTCCAGGCGGACTGGTCGAATCCGCGGTCGGTGAGGAACTTCCGCGCCGCCTCGGCTTCCGGAGTGGTGAGTTGCTCGGCGTAGAACGCCTGGGCGGCCTTGTGTGCCTCCACCAGCCGCAGCCGCGAACCTCGGTCGCGGCGCACCGACGTGCCGCCGCCCTCGTAGGTGAGGTGCAGCCCGATCCGGTCGGCGAGCCGCTCGACCGCCTCGACGAAGCCGAGGTGCTCGATCTGCATCACGAACTTGATGACGTCGCCGCCCTCGCCACAGCCGAAGCAATGGAAGGTGCCGTGCGTGGGGCGCACGTTGAACGACGGGGTCTTCTCCTCGTGGAAGGGACACAGTCCCTTCAGCGCGCCGCCTCCGGCCCTGCGCAGGGCCACGTATTCACCGACGACCTCGTCGATCCGATTGCGGTCACGCACCTGCGCGATGTCGCTCTCCCGGATCCGTCCCGCCACTGCCCCACTGTAGAACACCGGCCGTGACGGAATTCCTGGCCTGGCTCATACTTCGGCCATGGCGGCCGATCACCTCGACACGACACCCGACGCCGAGGCCACCCGCGCGTTCGCCGCGCTGCGGGGACCGCTGCTCGCGGTGGGTTACCGGCTCACCGGTTCGGTGGCCGACGCCGAGGACGCCGTGCAGGAGACGTGGCTGCGCTGGGCCGGACTCGCCGAGGCCGACCGCCGCGAGATCCGGGACCTGCGCGCGTGGTGCACGACGGTGCTCAGCCGCATCTGCCTCGACCGGCTGCGCTCGGCCACCGCGCGGCGGGAACGATACGTGGGCGAGTGGCTGCCGGAGCCGATCGTGACGCCGCTGGGCGCGCCGCGTCCCGACGACCCGCTCGACACCGTCGTCCGGGACGACTCCGTGCGCATGGCGGCCATGGTCGTGCTCGACACGTTGACACCACAACAGCGCGTGGCGTTCGTGTTGCACGACGCGTTCGACGTGCCCTTCGACGAGATCGCCGACATCCTGGGCTGCTCGACCGCCGCGGCGCGCCAGCACGCCTCGCGTGGCCGCCGCGCGGTCGCCGACGCGTCCCCGCCACCGCGAGAGCCGCTGGAGCACCAACAGGAGGTGCTGGGTCGGCTGGTGACGGCGCTCGCCTCCGGTGACGTGCGCGCGGTCGCCGAGCTGCTCCACCCCGACATCCGGCTGGTCGGCGACTCCGACGGTCGCGGACGCACGGCCCGGCGCGTGGTCACCGGCATCGACAAGGTGGCGCGGTTCCTGGTCGGCGTGGTCGCCAGCTACCGGCCGGGGGCGTTGGCCACCGCCCGGCCCGTGCTGGTCAACGGCGACCTCGGCTTTCACGTCCCGGCCGAACCCGGTGGCGGCCGGTACCGGGACCTTGACGAGCACGTGCAGGCCGTCGCCGTCCACGACGGCCGGATCGTCGCGATCTACGACGTCGTCAACCCCGACAAGCTCACGCGGGTTCCGCGGTGACATCGGACCGGGTTCCGGCACGCGTCACCCGAAGCCCGACGAGGTGGGAACACCGGGAATCCGTGACCTGGCCCTCGCCTCGCCCCGAGGGGTCCGTCACGGTGAGGACGGGACAGCCGACGTGACATCGGCGTCGGTGTGGGTGTCGACGAGCGTGCGCACGTCCCACACCCACACGTCACGACGGATCTCACCGGCCCTGCCCAGCAATCCTTCGACCGTCTGTCGCAACGCCACCTGATGCTCGGAACCACCGATCGGCAACACGACGACGTCGGCCCGCCAGTACCGCAGATCCTCCACCGCGTTGCGGCGGTCCTCGTCGGTCAGCTCGGGCACCCGACCGGTCTCGTGCACCTTCTGCAGCAGGTAGGTCGTGGCGCGGTACGGCGGCCCGTACCGCCCATCGCCGCCGCCGTCGGGGCCGACGAAGTAGCCGCCCGCCAACGGGAACTCCAGCCCCGACTCGATCTGCCAGTGCAGCGCGTCGGCGTCGCTCGGGTTCGGCACCGGCACCACCACGACGGAACCGTCGTCGACGTAGCGGCGCCACTCGCCACCGGTGAAGAACGCCGGGGTCTTGCCGCGTTCACCGACAGCCAGCTCGGTGGGCGCGATCGGCACGAGTGCGAAGGTGAGGACGCTGAACCACACGATCGCCGCGGCCTGCCGCCAGTCCTGCCGCACCCGCAGCCGCAACACCCGGTCCGTCGCCCGCGCCAGCAGCAACCCGACGACGGGCACACAGCCGAGCGCGAACCGCGACTCCAGCACCGAGTCGAACAACGGCACGTCGAACAGCAGCATCCACGGCCCCGGGATGGACGTGCCCTCGCCGTCCACCACGAGCAACGCCCCCATCGAGATCCACGCCATCCCGAGCATCGTGATCGCGAGCGCGCGCGAGACGACGTCGCGCCACAACGCCACCGTGAGGACGAGCATCAGGATCACCAGCGGCCAACCGAAGAACGCGTTCTCCTCGGTGGGGTTCATCGCCAACCCGACGGCGCTCTGCTCGTCGCCCGCCACGGTCTGGGTGGCGAACGCCGTGAACGCGGCGACGTCGTTGCCGCGCAGACCGTGTTCGATACCCGCGTAGCTCTGCGGTCCGAAGAACTGCCACCACAGCGGCACCGCAACGATCACCACCGACACTGCCGCGCCCACGCCGATGCCCTTGGCGAGCGGGCGCACCGTCGACAACGCCTCCTCGGGGCGCAGCACGGCATAGACGAGCCCGAACACGGCCAGGGTCGTGGCCGCGATGAGCAAGGGTTCCTCGCCGAGCAGAATCTGGTAGCTCACCAGCAGTCCGAGGACGACGCCGTTGCGGACGACGCGCTCACCTCGGGCGAGTTTGAGCAGCCACAGCACGATGAACGGCAGCACGAACAGCGCGACGAAGTTCGGATGCGCGTTGCCGTGGGAGACGATCGAGGGCGCGAACCCGGCGAACGCGGCCCCGATCGCGGCACCGGCGCGTGTGAGGACCAGGTGCCGCGACATCACCCAGTACCACGCGGCGGCCGTCCCGGCGATGCCGCCGGTGAGCGCGGCCGCCCACGTCACCGTGGGACCGAACAGCACCGTCACCGGCGTCAGCGGGATGCCGAGGCCGAACATGGCCGTGTTGGCCATGAGGTTCACGCCGTCAGGAGCGTTCTGCAGCCCGGAGTGGAGCGGGTTCTCCAGGTTCAGCACCGAGTGGGCGGTGACCGCGAAGAACCACTCCCACATGTTCTGGTCCTGCGCGCTGTTCTGCAGGTACCCCCTCGACAAGTTCATCCACAATGGACGATAGAGGAGGAATGCGGCGAAGACGAAGAACGACAGGACCGCCGCATCGGCCACCTGCGGCCACGGTATCCGTCTGCCGGCCCCGCGCGGCGTGGGCGTCTCCACGCCGGCGGGAGCCAGCGTGGACGCGCTCACGGTGTGACGACCCGCGCCAGGAAGTAGAGCGCCCCCGTGGCCTGGTGCCGCACGAGCAGCAGGAACGGCCGGTCCACGGTCACGGTCACCGGCTCGCCCGCGGGCGCCGATACGATCCCGAACATCGCGGCGGTGGCCGCCGCGCCCTCGATCCCGTCCTCGTCGAGACGCAACACTGCCTGGTGCACCATGTCCGACACGACGAGGCGGGGATCGTCGGTGAGCTCGCCGAAGTCCGCGTCGTCCTGGAACATCCGGCTCACGCCCAGCGTGCCCAGCGCCTCCTTCAGCGCGCAGCCGGTGTCCAGCTTCAACCGGGGGAGGCGCAGCCGCACCATCGCCTCGCGACGCGCGTCGAGCAAGGCTCGCACGGTGGCCGCGTCGAGATCCGGCTCCGCCTCGGCCAACGGCCGGTCGGGCAGCAGCACCGTGGCGGCGACGCCGCCGACCGCGGGAAGGTCCACGAGCTGCCAACCTGCCGTGGCTGCGTACCCGAGGCGCTTCGTCGCGCGCATCATCGGGGTCCGCACGACGCCGGACGGCGAGTGGAAGTCCTCGTCCACCGTGTCCGACGCACGGAAGGCGTCCGTCCACCCGACCTTCAGGTACAGGGCGTTGACCAGGCTCGCGACCGTGTCGTCGGTGATCGTGCCTTCGGACAGCAACTCGGGAATGAGGTCCCGCGTCGTGCGGGCGACGTCGGCGTTGATCTCGGCACGCGCGCCTTCGGGATCCTTCACGAAGGATGCCTCGCGCACAGCCGCCGAGGGCACACCGGCGAGAGCGTCGGTGAAGTCGGACTTGATCGACAACTCGTTCCACACCCACAACGTGTTGGACACGGCGAGCGACGGGGTGTCCTGACCACTGCGTGGCTCGTCGAGCGTGGCTGCCGCGCCCAGCAACTCCCCGGCCTCGTCGAGGCGGTCGGGGGAGTTCGTGAGCAACGCGGCAGGTTCCTCGGCGGTCTCGCCTCGGGCGGCACGAGCCACCAGGGCGAGCGTGCTGGCCACCGAGTACGGCGAGAAGCAGGAGTTCTTCCCGGGCACGGCCAGCGCCTTGTGCAGGGCGAGCGAGAAATCGAAGTGTGTCGTTGCGACGTCGGAGACGGGCATTCCACGACGGTACCGTGGCGCGTCAACCATGCCGCCCCAAATGCCAGGAATGCCAGGCCTTGGCCTGGGCATCGGTGAGGGAGGCGACCTGGTCCACGACCACCCGCAGGCGGGCGGCGTCGTCCGGTGCCGCCTCCCAGGCCGGGCGCAGGTTGACGTCGAGCACCTCGGGTGCCCGCGTCGGGAGCACCTCGACCAGCTCGGTGAGCAACTGCCGCTGCCCCTCCTGCAGGGCCAGGCGTCGCCGATCGCTCATCACGTATCGCAGGGCGAGCGCCTTGAGCAGGGCCACCTCGGCCGCCACCTGGTCGGGCACGGCCAGCGACGCCTCGTACCGCGACAACGGCCCCGCCCCGTGTGCCTCACGAGTGCCGCTGACGGCCGCCGACACGAACCGGCCCACGAGTTCGCTCGTCATGCGCTTGAGCGCCGCATGGGCGGCGGGCGTCCCGTCGAAGGGGCGACGCACCAGCTCGGCCACGGCAGGCAGGTCGAGCAGGTCCCGCGCCGCGGCCTCGACCGCCGAAGCGTCGAACGTGCAGAAGTGCCTCGCCGCGAGCTCGGCCACCGCCGCGCGCTCCTGCGCATCCGCCAGCACGGCGAGGGTGATGCGACCGGCCAGCACCCCGTCCTCGACGTCGTGCACCGAGTACGCCACGTCGTCGGCCCAGTCCATGATCTGCGCCTCCAGACACGTGCGCTCGCCGGGCGCGCCGTCACGGACCCAGGCGAACGCGTCGAGGTCGTCGGCGTAGACGCCGAACTTGCGTCGGCCGTCGCGGCGGGGCCACGGGTACTTCATCGCCGCGTCGAGACAGGCCCGGGTGAGGTTCAGGCCGTAGGGTTCGCCGTCCTCACCGAGCACCTTGGGCTCCAGCCGGGTGAGGATGCGCAACGTCTGCGCGTTGCCCTCGAACCCACCGCACGCGCGCGCCGCCTCGTCCAACGCCGCCTCGCCGTTGTGACCGAAGGGCGGGTGCCCGATGTCGTGTGCCAGTCCCGCCGTGTCGCACAGGTCCGGGTCGGCGCCGAGGTCCGCCGCGATGCCCCGGCTGATCTGCGCGACCTCCAGCGAATGGGTCAGCCGGGTGCGCGGCACGCCGCTCACCTCGGCTCCCTCACCCGGCCCGACGACCTGGGTCTTGCCGGCGAGCCTGCGCAGAGCCGCCGAGTGCAGGACACGGGCCCGATCACGCTCGTACGGCGAGCGACCGTCGTCCCGCGCTCCGGGCAGCACGGACGACTTGGGCCTCTCGGGGAACCGGCGCTGCGCGTCGTGCGTGGTGTAGCCCATGCCGGGGAAGCTTACGGCGAGACGTCGTCGACCGGCACCGTCGACAACGCGCCGACGAGGTCCACCACGTCACCGGTCCAGCGGGGTGCTCGGCCACGTCCTCGCCGAGCACCCCGGTCAGTCGTCGAGCAACTCCTTGACCAGCGCGGCCACCTGCTCGGTCTCGATGAGGAACGAGTCGTGCCCATACGGTGAGGCGATCTCGGCGTAACGCGCGGTCGGGATGTCCTCGGCAAGGCGTCGCACCTGCTCGGCCGGATACAACCGGTCGGAGTCCACGCCCACCGCGATGGTCCGCGCGGTCACCCGACGCAACGCCTGCCGCACCCCACCCCGCCCACGCCCGACGTCGTGTCCGTTCATCGACCGGGTGAGCAGCACGTAGCTCGCCGCGTCGAACCGGCGCGCGAGCTTGTCCGCGTGATGGTCCAGATAGGACTCCACCGCGAACCGCGGGTCGTCCTCCCCCTGCCGTCGTCGACCGAACCGTTCGTTCAGCTCCTCCGCCGTGCGGTAGGTGGCGTGGGCGATGCGCCGCGCCACCCCGAGCCCCCGATGCGGCCCCTCGCCGGGTCCACCGGCGTGGTAGTCGCCGCCCTGCCAGTTCGGGTCGGAGAGGATCGCGTGGATCTGCGGGGACGCCCAGGCGATCTGGTCCGCCGACGACGCCGCCGGGCTCGCGAGCACCATCAGCGCCCCCACGCGCTCGGGCTCCATGACCGCCCACTCCAGCGCCCGCATGCCACCCATCGAGCCGCCCAGCACGGCGGCCCACCGCTCGATGCCCAGCCAGTCGGCGAGCTCGACCTCCACCGCCACCTGGTCACGCACCGTGACCTGCGGGAACCGACTTCCCCAGTACCGGCCGTCCGGCGCGACGGACGACGGTCCCGTCGTGCCCTGACAGCCGCCGAGCACGTTCGACACCACCACGAACCACTGGTCGGTGTCCAACGCCTTGCCCGGCCCGATCAGCCCGTCCCACCAACCCGGACTCGGGTGGCCGGGCTCGACCTCCCCCGCCGCGTGACTGTCACCCGTCAACGCGTGCTCGACCAGGACCGCGTTCGACCGCGCGGCATTCAATGTCCCCCAGGTCTCGTAGGCCACCTCGACGTCGGGCACCTCCGCACCCGACTCCAGGCGCACCACTCCGGGACGGAACCACTGGCGCCGCCCCGGCGGATCTCCCGCCCGCCACGCACCGGTGACGGGCGGGAGACCGGTACTGTCCGGCACGCTCACTGAGCAGCCTTCGCCGCCTGGAATCCGGCTTCGAGGTCGGCCCTGAGGTCTTCGAGGCCCTCCAGGCCCACCGCGAGCCGCACGAGCCCCGGCGTCACGCCGCTGGCGAGCTGCTCCTCCGGAGTGAGCTGGCTGTGGGTGGTGCTGGCCGGGTGCACGATGAGGCTGCGCACGTCACCGATGTTGACGAGCTGGCTGTGCAGCTCGGTGCCGTCCACGAACGCCCGACCGGCGTCGATGCCGCCCTTGAGGTCGAACGACAGCACCGCACCCGCACCCTGCGGCAGGTACTTCTGCGCCGCCTCGTAGTAGGGGCTCGACGGCAGGCTCGCGTAGTAGACCTTCTCGACCTCGTCGCGCTGCTCCAGCCACTCGGCCAGCGCCTTGGCGTTGGAGACGTGCCGCTCCATGCGCAGCGACAGCGTCTCGATGCCCTGCAGGATGAGGAACGCGTTCAACGGGGCGATGGCCGCACCCGTGTCCCGCAGCAGTTGCACTCGCGCCTTCGCCGCGTAGGCGCCCGGACCGAGCGCCTCCCAGAACTTCAGCCCGTTGTAGCTGGGGTCGGGCTCGTTGAACCCGGGGAACCGCTCGGGGTGCTTGCCGAAGTCGAACGTGCCGCCGTCGACAAGCACGCCCGCCACCGTGGTGCCGTGCCCGCCGAGGTACTTGGTGGCCGAGTGCACGACGACGTCCGCACCGTGCTCGATCGGCCGCAGCAGGAACGGCGTCGGGATCGTGTTGTCCACGACCAGCGGCACCCCGACCTCGTGCGCCACGTCGGCCACGCCCCGGATGTTCAGGACGTTGCTGCCGGGGTTGGCGAGCGTCTCGGCGAAGAACAGCTTGGTGTTCGGCTTCGCCGCCGACCGCCACTCCTCCAGGTCGTCCTGGTCGTTGAGGAAGGTGACCTCGATGCCGAGCTTGGGCAGGGTGTGCCGGAAGAGGTTGTACGTGCCGCCGTACAGCGCGGGGCTGACCACGACGTGGTCACCCGCACCCGCGAGGTTCAGCACCGCCGCCGTGGTGGCCGCCGAGCCGGAGGCGAACGCCAGCGCCGCCACACCGCCTTCGAGAGCCGCGACCCGCTGCTCCAGCACGTCCTGGGTCGGGTTCATGATCCGGGTGTAGATGTTGCCCGGCTCGGCGAGGCTGAACAGATCGGCCCCGTGCTGCGTGTCCCGGAAGACGTAGGAGGTCGTCTGGTAGATCGGCGTCGCGCGTGCGCCGGTGGCAGGGTCGGGCTGCGCTCCCGCGTGGATCTGCTTGGTCTCGAACGACCATCCCTGAGTCACTGGACTCCTCCTTCGAGCTCGGCTGTCACCAGCGACGCTATCGAGCCCTCGGGTACCACCCAATGTCTCTCATTGCATGAGACGGCCACCTCACTCTTTCGAGTGAGGTGGCCGAAAGCCGTCCTACAGACCGAGATCCACGTGATCGGCGGGGTTCTTCGACACCCGGTAGTACAGCAACGCCGCCGTCTCCCGCAGGATGTAGCGCGCCTGGGTGCTCCGGGTCTGCACGATCGGACCCGAGTGCGTCGGCGAGGTCGACACCGTCAGCCCGGAGTCCTCCGCCATGATGCCCGCCCGCAACGAGTGCCACGGGTCGCTGACGATCACCACGTGCTTCCACCCGCGCTGCGTCACCACGTCGGCGGCGGCCCGGATCGAGCGCAACGTGTCGTTGCCCTCGCCGACCGCCAACAGCGCCTCCGACGGCACGCCCTGCGCCCGCAACCAGTTCGCGCCCGCCTCGGCCTCGGTGAACGCGTCACCGTCGGCCATGCCACCGGTGGTCACGATCGTCGCGGCGACGCCCTCCTCGTAGAGCCGCTGCGCGTGCGCCAACCGGGCCTGGAAGATCTCCGACGGCCTGCCGTTGTACTGCGCTGCCCCCAGCACGAGGATCGCGTCCGCCTCGGGACGTTCGTCCGCACGCGCGACGTGCCAGACGCGGAACGCCGTCCCGCCCACGATCAGCAGGCCCACGAGGACGATCCCGGCGACCGACCTCGTGAACCACCTCGTCAGCCTCGACACGACTCAGCAGCCGATCAGGCGCGCCGCCAGGTACGACTCCAGCTTGTCGATCGCGATGCGCTCCTGCGCCATCGAGTCGCGCTCCCGCACGGTCACCGCGTGGTCGTCCAGGGTGTCGAAGTCGACCGTCACGCAGAACGGCGTGCCGATCTCCTCCTGCCTGCGGTAACGCTTGCCGATCGACTGCGCGTCGTCGAAGTCGGTGTTCCAGTGCTTGCGCAACGACGCGGCGATGTCCCGCGCCTTCGGCGTGAGGTCGGCGTTGCGCGACAGCGGCAGCACGGCCACCTTGTACGGCGCGAGCCGCGGGTCCAGTTTGAGCACCGTGCGCTTGTCGACGCCGCCCTTGGCGTTGGGCACCTCGTCCTCGGTGTAGGCGTCCACGAGGAACGCCATCATCGGACGCCCCACACCCGCTGCCGGTTCGATCACGAACGGCCGGTAGCGCTGGCCGGACGCCTGGTCGAAGTACGACAGATCCACACCGGAGTGGTTCGAGTGCGTGGTGAGGTCGAAGTCCGTGCGGTTGGCGATGCCCTCCAGCTCACCCCACTCCTGCCCGGACGAGAAGCCGAAGCGGTACTCGATGTCGACCGTGCGCTTCGAGTAGTGTGACAACTTCTCCTTCGGGTGCTCGTAGAGCCGGAGGTTGTCCTCCTTGATACCGAGATCGACGTACCACTTCATGCGCTCGTCGATCCAGTACTGGTGCCACTTCTCGTCCTCGCCCGGCTCGACGAAGAACTCCATCTCCATCTGCTCGAACTCGCGGGTGCGGAAGATGAAGTTGCCCGGCGTGATCTCGTTGCGGAACGACTTGCCGATCTGGCCGATGCCGAACGGCGGCTTCTTGCGCGACGTCGTCTGCACGTTGAGGAAGTTGACGAAGATGCCCTGCGCGGTCTCGGGACGCAGGTAGTGCAGCCCCTCCTCCGACTCGACCGGCCCCAGGTGGGTCTTGAGCATCATGTTGAACTCACGCGGCTCGGTGTACTGGCCACGATTGCCGCAGTTCGGGCAGGGCACCTCGGACAGGTCGTCCTCGGACGTCTCGGTGCCGGTGCGCTCCGCGTAGTCCTCGGCGAGCTGGTCGGCACGGAACCTGCGGTGGCAGGACAGGCACTCCACCAGCGGGTCGTGGAACGCGCCCACGTGCCCCGACGCGATCCACACCTGACGCGGCAGGATCACCGACGAGTCGAGGCCGACCACGTCCTCGCGGTTCTGCACCATGGTCTTCCACCACTGGCGCTTGATGTTGTCCTTCAGCTCGACGCCGAGCGGTCCGTAGTCCCACGCCGACCGGGTACCGCCGTAGATCTCCCCCGACGGGAAGACGAAGCCACGGCGCTTGCACAGGTTGACGACGGTCTCAATGGTGTTGGCGGGCACTCCACGCTCCGAAGCATCCGGAATGGGTTTTCTCTGGAACTCACAGCGTATCCGGCGAGAAGGCCGAGGGCTCCGGTGGGGAGGCGGGCGCTCAGGACCCGCTGACCAGGCTCGCCGTGACGATGTAGTTGTCCGAGTACCCACCCTCGCCGCCGAGGTACTCCCCTCCGCACGTCACGAGGACCAGGCGGTGAGGACCGTCCTGCGAGAACAACTGCGGCGCGTAGGCACCGAGCTGGTCCTTGTGCAGCATCGACGCCGCGTCCACCCGGTACGTCCACGTCCGACCGTCCGCATCGCGCACGGTCACGGCATCACCGGCGGACAGGCGCAGCAGGTCGGCGAACGGACCGGACGCACCGTGCCAGTTGACGTGCCCGGCGACGAGAGCGGCCCCGCTGTCGTCACCGAAACCGGCACCCCACCACGCGGCGGCCGACACGCCGTCCGGGATCGGCAGCGTGCCGTCGCCGGTGAGGTCCGTCCGGATGAGGGTCGACGTCGCCCCGCTCGGCAACCGAACGCTGTCGGGCGGCTGCGTCTCGGGTGCCGTGGATGTGACGGGCGCGCGCTCGTCGCGGGAGTTCGCCGAGGTCCGCGGCGACGCCGGTGCGGGAACGACCGACTCCTCCCCGGTCTCGTCACCGGTGCCGGAGGTGTCCGGTGCACTGCGCAGGACCGCCAGCCCCGACGTGCACGCGACCACCGCGAGCACGCCGAGCACGGTGGCGACCCGGCGCCGCCACACCGGCGAGCCGATCACGACCGGGACGACCTCGACTGACGCGCCAGCACCACTGCGGCGGCTCCCAACACCGCACCACCGGCGAGCAGCCCGAGACCCCAGGCAGTCGCGGAATCCGTCGGCTCGGCGAGCGGGACAGGCTCGACGTCGAGCGGGGCGGAATCGACGACATCGCCGGGTGCTCCGACCCCGGCCGGAATGGTGACGGGCACCGACGGCGGCGGCGCCGCGGGCTCCGCGCGCCCACCACCACCGGGAGCGAAGTCACGCGGCACCGAGCAACTCACCCCGCCCAACACGAACGTGGTCCGCACGGTGCGCGGAAGCTGCCGCTGACCCCCCGGTGGGGACGTCGACTCCTGCGGCTCCGCCTCCCCGGGCAACGGAGGAGCGAGCCGCTCCTGGCCTACCGGGCGCACGTGGGTGTCGATCTCCACGAGCCAACCCGACACGGCCGTGACGTCACCGTCGCGCCACTGGTCCTGTCGCAACAGCTCGTCGAAGTCACGCACGGGACGGACCCGGACGTCGGAGGTGGCCTCCTCGTCCTCGCCGATCTCCGCCGGCGGCCCGAAGGGCAGCCCTTCCCGCGTCACCTCGCCGCCGTCCTTCGGCAACGGCACGGGCTGCAGCTCGCCGTGGTCGTCCACCAGCGACAGCCGCACGGCCGACGCGTCGGTCTCCGGCGACGCGGCCGACGTGCACACGGCCGCCGTGCCGGCGCGGTGCAGCCGCAACACGGTGACGTCGTTGGCCAGGTCGGTGAGCGAGAAGTCGGCGAGCGCGGTGGCCTCCGGCACCCCGCTGGGCGCCAATCCGGCGCTCACGTCGTGGTGCTCGATGTCGAGCCGGTAGTTCGGGCCCATCGCCGCCCGCTCGCCGTCGGAGTTCGGCAGGGCCGTGCGGCTCTCGCCCAGCCGAGACGTGCCCGGGGTCAGCGGGGAGCGCTGCGTCTCGCTGATCACCGACCCACCGGGCCTGCCGTAGCCGTCGTCGGCCACCGACAACGAGGCGACGTTGGCGAACGCCACCGGTCCCGTCTCCGCGTCCACCGGCACGGTCTCCGCCGCGGCCGTCGGCACGAAGACCATCGAAGCGCCCGCGCACGCCACGACCGCGGAGGCCACCGCGGCGGTCCTCACCGTCGACACGACACGACTCACGTTGCCCCCTCGCCTCGTCGCCACAGCCACGCTTGCACGGGATCACGATCCGCACACGAGCACTAGGATGGTAGAGCACCGAGCGAAGGCTGCAGGACGACCGAGGGCTGGAGAACGACATGGCGACGGTGGGCTCCGACGCGGCGCGTTCCCCGGCGCCCGACCCCGCTGACCTGGGCGAACAGCACGAGCCCGCCCGGACGACAGGCCCCGTGCCGCACAGCGTGTCACCCTCGGTGTCCACACTCACTGATGCGGGTGAACTCTTACGAGCGTTGGCCGCACCGGTCCGGATCGCCATCGTGCTGCAACTCCGGCACGGCCCCCGCTGCGTGCACGAACTCGTGGACGCACTCGACGTGACCCAACCCCTCATCAGCCAGCATCTGCGGGTGCTGAAGGCGGCCGGTGTGGTACAGGGGGAGCGACGCGGCCGCGAGGTGGTGTACCACTTGGTGGACGATCACCTCGCGCACATCGTCGTCGACGCCGTTGCCCACGTGCAGGAGGACGCACAGCCGGTATGAGTGCCACCGACATCCCCAACCGGGCCCCGCTGCCGGGCCGGAGAGCGACCAGACAGCGCGCCGCTGTCGTCGATCTGCTCGCCGAGATCGACGACTTCCGCTCCGCACAGGAACTGCACGACGAACTCCGCCGACGCGGCGAGGGGGTCGGGCTGACCACGGTCTACCGGACGTTGCAGTCGCTGTCCGAGGTCGGCGAACTCGACGTCCTGCGCAACGACTCGGGCGAGGCCATGTACCGGCGGTGCTCCGCGCACCATCACCACCACGTGGTCTGCCGTCACTGCGGCTACACCGTCGAGGTCGAGGGTCCCGCGGTGGAACGCTGGGCCGAACGCATCGCCTCCGGCAACGGCTTCTCCGACATCCGGCACACGGTGGAGATCACCGGCACGTGCGCCACCTGCACCGAGGCGAGGAAGTAACCGCCCGACACCTCACGACCGGGGCCAGTGCGGCCCC
This sequence comes from Saccharomonospora sp. NB11, assembly GCF_015910535.1. Classification (GTDB taxonomy): domain Bacteria; phylum Actinomycetota; class Actinomycetes; order Mycobacteriales; family Pseudonocardiaceae; genus Saccharomonospora. The sequence continues at coordinate 27,698 of NZ_JACBJG010000005.1, forward strand.
AGGTAGGGCCTCGGGTTCGCCGCCGCCCACCCGTCGAGAATCTTCGCCAACGCGTCGGCCTGTCCTCCACCCGGTGGCGACGTCCGCTTGAGCACGAAGACCAGCACCACGTCCCGCTCGCCGACGAAGTCGGCCACGTTCTCCGTCACCACCGCCCGCCCCTCACTGCGGGCGGTCGCCGCCACCGTCGCGTCGTCGGCCGCGCCCAGTCCCACGTCGAACACGTGGACGGCGTCGTGCCCGTAGTCGTCCCGCAACACACGGGCCACCGCCGGCGGGAACATCTCGTCGACGAGGAAGCGACTCACGCGATGAGATCCGCACGACGTTGAGCGGCGAGGCGGCTGCGCTCGGCGAGCTCCCGGTTCCGGTCGATGCGAGCGCGAATCTCGTCGACGTGCTCGACCGCGTAGTCGACGGCCAACCTGATCAGTCGCGGATGCAGCCCCGTTTCCTCACTCAGGACAGCGATCCGCTCTTCTTCGGGGCCCTCCAGCTCCTGCAGCCGCGAGATCACTTCCCACACGTCCGGACCGGCGGCCAACGCCGCCCGACGATCGTGCGCGGGACCGCGGAACACGATCCCCGGGTGATCCAACTGCTGCACACCTTCGAGGATCAAGCGCTCGAGCAGCGCCGTCGCGCTCGTGCCCTCGTGCTCCGCCCGAACCGCCAACACCCGTTTCGCCTCGGCGCTGATCCGAAACGACGTACTCGATGCCACGACAGAGCCCCTTCCGACGTGTAGCGCGAGTGTAGCGCAGACGCGCTACACCTGTCGGTCGACGACAGCGACGAGTGGTCGTCACACGGGGTGATCTCTCCGCAGACCGGCGAGCGGCTCAGGAGTCGGTGAGTTCCGAGCGCACCTGGGAGGCCGTGGACACGACGAGCATCAGCAACGTGCCCAGCGCGGCGTCGTCCAGACCCTGAGCAGGGAAGGCGTAGCGCAGCGTCAGATCCATGCCGCGTTCGGTGTGGACGATGCCGAGCGTGCCGAACAGCCCCTGGCCCGCGCGCTCGGCCACGGTCGCGGCCAACGTCGGCTCGTCTGGCAGGTCCCACGCCACCACGCAGGTCAGGCTCAGCACCGACAGCCCCTCGGCCAGCCGCATCGCCTGCACCACGCACGGCACGTCGGCGTGCGAGAAGGTCAACGCGCCGTCGTCGTCGACCCGCACGTCCAGATAGCGTTCGAGCGCCCGACGGGCCGAGGCCAGCAGCTCAGCGGTGTCGGCGGCCTCCGAGCCCGTCATGCGACTCCTCCCCGGTGTGCTGCCGCATCGGCCGCCTTCGCGGCGTCCACGGCCGCACCGAACCGGCGGTCGCGTTTGGCGTACTCGAGGCACGCCTCCCACAGCTTGCGGCGGTCGAAGTCCGGGAAGAGCGTGTCCTGGAAGACGAACTCGGCGTAGGCGGACTGCCACAGCAGGAAGTTCGACGTCCGCAGCTCACCCGAGGGCCGCAGGAACAGGTCCACGTCGGGCATCTCCGGCTGGTAGAGGTACTTCGCGAGCATGCGATCGTCCACCTTGTCCGGATTGATCTTGCCCTCGGCGGCGAGCTTCGCGATGCGTCGCGCGGCGTCTCCGAGTTCGGCACGACCGCCGTAGTTGACGCACATCGTCATGTTGAGGCGCGTGTTGTGCCGGGTCTTCTCCTCGGCGTCCTTCAGTTCCTTGATGACGCTGCGCCACAACCTCGGCGCGCGCCCGGCCCACCGGATTCGCACGCCGATGGAGCCGAGGTAGTCGACCTGCCGACGAATGGTGTCCCGGTTGAAGCCCATCAGGAACCGCACCTCGTCGGGGCTGCGCTTCCAGTTCTCGGTCGAGAAGGCGTAGACCGACAACCACTTCACGCCCAGTTCCACCGCACCGCTGGCCACGTCGATCATCACGGCCTCGCCGCGCTTGTGCCCCTCGATGCGCGGCAGTCCACGCTGATTGGCCCACCGGCCGTTGCCGTCCATCACCAGGGCGACATGGTTGGGGACCAACTCGGGCGGGATGACCGGCGGTCGCGCCCCCGACGGATGCGGATCAGGCTCCCGCAACTCCGTGTGCACTGTCGCGGCCTCGCGTCCCCTGCGCCGCACTCGATACCTCCGTCTCGCGGGAATTCGTGTCCGACCCTAACGTGTCCACGATCGACGCCTCACGGGTACGGCGTTCCACGAACGGCAGCGACCGCAACTGCCGCTCCAGGTGCCACTGGAGGTGCGCGGCGACGAGCCCGCTGGCGTCCCGTCGCACGCCCGGGGTGCTGTTCTCGGCGGTGTCCCAGTCACCGTGGAGCAACGCGCTGAGCAGGACCAGCACCTCCGGCGCGGGATGTGTGGAGCCCGGCACGCGGCAGTCCTGGCACAGCGACCCACCCACCTGGTAGTTGAACGCGGCGTGAGGGCCTCGTCGACCGCAACGGGCGCACTCCGTGATGGCCGGTGCCCAACCGGCGAACGCCATCGACCGCAGCAGGAACGCGTCGAGCACGAGCGAGGCGTCCCGCTTGCCGTCGGCGAGTGCCCGCAACGCCCCGACCACGAGCAGGTAGAGCTTCAGCACCGGCTCGCCCTCCTCGGCGGTGAGCCGGTCGGCCGTCTCGGCGATGGCGCTGGCGGCGGTGTAGCGCTGGTAGTCGCCCACGATGGGCAGCGCGAACGCGTCGACCGTCTCCACCTGCGTGATGACGTCCAGCGTGCGTCCGGTGTAGAGCTGCACATCGACGTGCCCGAACGGCTCCAGCCGCGCACCGAAGCGCGACGTGGTCCGCCGCACACCCTTGGCGACGCCACGGACCTTGCCGTGTCGTCGGGTGAGCAGGGTGATGATGCGATCGGCCTCGCCGAGCTTGTGGACCCGCAGCACCACTCCCGTGTCCCGGTACAGACTCACGGGTCCATCGTCTCACCGGTGCGGGCCGCACTCCTCTCGGCCCGCACCGGTGAGGTCGACAAGGAAGGGGTCAGTACCGGCTGTAGGTGATCTCCGGGGCCGACGAAACCACCACGATGATCCAGATAATGGACAGAGTCCAGGTCGCCGCACCGATCCAGGTCGCGGTCAGGCACAGCGTCCTCGTCTGCCTCGACGCTTCCTGGGCAGCGGCCATGTTGCCCATCATCCGGTGAGTGTTCACCTCGTTGGACTTCATGATGGCGAAGATGGCCACGATCCAGAAGAGGAAGATCGTGCCGATGGCCCACCCCTTGTAATCCGGGATGTGGGGCCCGTACGGGTTCGCGCCGTACGGCTGACCATACGGCGCCTGCTGCCCGTAGGGCTGCTGCGGATAACCCTGCTGCTGCGGGTACTGCTGCTGTGCGTACGGTGCCGCCGGCATACCCGCGGACGGCGGACCGTAGGACTGCGCCTGCCCCGGCTGCGCCGGCATCCCTGCGCTCTGAGGCGTCTGCTGCCCGTACGGGTTCGTCATGAAGGTCTCCCCTGTCACAAAACGTTCTGCGACGGGAGCGTACCGCGTGGTAGTCACCCGTGAGCGGGGAACCGCCCAACCTCAGAAGCCGAGCTTGCGCAGCTGCTTCGGGTCACGCTGCCAGTCCTTGGCAACCTTCACGTGCAGGTCGAGATACACCTTGCTACCGAGCAACGCCTCGATCTGCTTGCGCGCCTTCGCGCCGACCTCCTTGAGCCGGCTTCCCTTGTGGCCGAGGACGATGCCGCGCTGGCTCGTGCGCTCCACGTACAAGTGCGCGTACACCTCGATGAGGTCGTCGCGGCCCTCGCGGGGGAACATCTCCTCGATCGTGACCGCGATGGAGTGCGGCAGCTCGTCCCGCACGCCCTCCAGCGCCGCCTCCCGGATCAGCTCCGCCACCAGCGTCTGCTCGGGCTCGTCGGTGAGCTCGCCGTCCGGATAGAGTTCCGGCCCTTCCGGCAGCCGGGCGACCAGCAGGTCGGACAACGTGTCCACCTGGTACTGCTCGACCGCCGACACCGGAACGAGGTCGGCGAAGTCCATGACGTCCTGCAGCTCCAGCAGCTGCTTGGCGACCTGCTCCTTGCTGACGAGGTCGGTCTTCGTCACGATGCCGATCACCGGGGTACGACGGGCGATCTTGCTCAGCTCCGCGGCGATGAACCGGTCGCCGGGGCCGATCTTCTCGTCGGCGGGCACGCAGAACCCCACGACGTCCACTTCGGACCACGTCGCCTGCACCAGGTCGTTGAGCCGCTGTCCCAACAGCGTCCGTGGCCGGTGCAGCCCCGGCGTGTCCACGATGATCAGTTGGGCGTCGTCACGGTGGACGATGCCGCGAATGGCGTGCCGCGTGGTCTGCGGCTTGTTCGACGTGATCGCGATCTTGGTGCCGACCAGCGCGTTGGTGAGCGTGGACTTGCCCGCGTTGGGCCTGCCGACGAAGCAGGCGAACCCGGAACGATGCTCGGTCTCGGTCACTTCACCGTCTCCTGAACCGTCCCCGTCGGATCGGCGCGCAGGATCGGCGCGGTCGGGGTGAGGTCCCGCACCGCCTGCACCGAGGCGCCCTGCACCAGCGGCTCCTCGGTCACGACCGCCGCCGCCTCCAGCCCTTCGGCCCCACTCGACACCGCCGCCGCCACCGCGGCCTGCAACGCCGTCAACTTCAACGACGGCAGGTCCACCGTCGCCGCGGCGTAGGTGCGGCCGTCGGTGTCGCGCACGGCCGCTCCCTCGGCGGCCTGGGTCCTCGCCCGCGTCGAGCGCGCGAGGACGACGATCTTCTCGTCCTCCGGGTGGAGCTCAGCCATGGTTCACTCTCCAGTCGGGTTCGTCGCGCTCCTCGTGGGACACGCGTTCGTCGTTCTCGTCGGTCGTGCCGGGCGTTCCGGGCCCGATCCTGCGCCCGTCGGCCGCCCGCACGATCACGGTGGTGATCCGCATGCGGCCTCGGCGGTCCTTGCCACCCTCGGCCCGCAGCCGCAGTCCGTCGATCTCGGCCTCCGCGCCGGGCAGCGGAACCCGCCCGAGCCGCTGCGCGAGCAGACCACCGACCGTCTCGACGTCCTGCTCGGACAGGTCCACGCCGAACAGGTCACCGAGATCGTCCACACCCAGCCGCGCGGAGACACGCACCACCTGGTCGTCCACGTGCTCCACCGGCGGCCGGTCGTCGGTGTCGGACTCGTCGGTGATCTCCCCGACGATCTCCTCCAGGATGTCCTCGATCGTCAACAGCCCGGCTGTGCCGCCGTACTCGTCCACGGCGATGACGAGGTGGTGCCGGGACCGCTGCATGTACTTCAGCAGACCGTCCAGGTGCTTGGAGTCCGGCACGAAGTCGGCGGGTGTCATCAGCTCCCGCACCTCGCGCATCGTGCCGTTCTCCTCGAACGAGGCCTGCACGAGGTCCTTCATGTTCACCAGCCCGACGATGTCGTCCACCGACTCGCCGATCACCGGGATGCGGGTGAACCCGGTCCGCATGGACAGCGCCAACGCCTGCCGCACGGTCTTGTTCTGTTCGATCCACACGATCTCGGTGCGCGGCACCATCACCTCGCGTGCCACCGTGTCGCCGAGCTCGAACACCGAGTGGATCATCTCGCGCTCGTCGGTGCCCACGACCCCGCGCTCCTCGGCGAGGTCGACCAGTTCCCGCAGTTCCGCCTCGGTGGTGAACGGTCCCTCACGGAAGCCCTTGCCGGGCGTGATGGCGTTGCCGACCACGATGAGCAGGCGGCTGAGCGGGCCCAACACCGTCCCGAGCGCCCGCACCAGACCCGCCGCGGCGAGACCCACGCGATAGGGATGCTGCCTGCCGACCGTACGGGGTCCGACACCGACGATGACGTAGCTGACCAACACCATGAGCAGCGCGGCCAGCGTCACCGCGAACCACTCCGGCTCCACCCAGCGGAGCATCACCACGGTCACCAACACCGTGGCGGTCAGCTCGCAGCCCATGCGCAGCAGCAGCAACAGGTTCAGGTGTCGGGTGCGTTCCCTGACCACCTGGACGAGCTGGCGCGACCCGAATCGTCCCTCACGCTCCAGCCCCTCGGCTCGCGCCAACGAGGCGGAGCTGATGGCCGAGTCGGCCGCCGCGAAGACGCCACCGAGGAACACGAGAAGAACGGCCACGACCAGGATGACGGCCGACGACGTCACGATGGCTCCGACTCAGACCTTCCGTCGAGACCCGCCGCGCCGAGCAGCCGGTCGTCGTTGCTGCGCTGGGCGTCCTTCTTGCGCGCAGCCGCCAGCGTGTCGCGGAACTCGCCGAGGATGCGGTTCTGGAGCCCGAACATCTCCCGCTCCTCCTCCGGCTCGGCGTGGTCGTAGCCGAGGAGGTGCAGCACACCGTGGACGGTGAGCAGGTGGAGTTCGTCGAGCAGCGAGTGCCCGGCCTTGTGTGCCTGGCCCATGGCGAACTCCGGGCACAGCACGATGTCGCCGAGCAACGCCGGAGACGACTCCACGGCGTCGGGGCGGCGTCCCGGCTCCAGCTCGTCCATGGGGAAGGCCATGACGTCGGTGGGGCCGGGCAGGTCCATCCACCGCACGTGCAGGTCCTCCATCACGTCGAGCGTGACGAGGACGACCGACAGCTCCGCCAAGGGGCTGACGTCCATCCGATCCAGCGCGAACCGGGCCGCGGACACGATCGACGCCTCGTCGACGTCGACGCCGGACTCGTTGGCGATCTCGATGCTCACCGGCGGCCCCGCCCGTTGGTGTGCGCGTCACCGACGGCCGCGTCCTGCGTGGCCTGCCACTTCTCGTAGGCGTCCACGATGTCGCCCACCAGCTTGTGCCGCACCACGTCGTGACTCGTCAGCGTCGCGAAATGCAGGTCGTTCACGCCCTCGAGGATCTCACGCACCACACGCAGGCCACTGCGCTGACCACTGGGCAGGTCGACCTGCGTCACATCACCGGTGACGACGATCTTCGAGCCGAAACCGAGACGCGTGAGGAACATCTTCATCTGTTCCGGCGTGGTGTTCTGCGCCTCGTCGAGGATGATGAACGCGTCGTTCAACGTCCGGCCACGCATGTACGCCAGCGGCGCGATCTCGATGGTGCCCGCCTGCATGAGCCGGGGGATCGAGTCGGGGTCGACCATGTCGTGCAACGCGTCGTACAACGGCCGCAGGTACGGATCGATCTTCTCGTAGAGCGTGCCGGGCAGATAGCCGAGCCGTTCCCCCGCCTCCACCGCGGGACGGGTCAGGATGATGCGCGTGACCTGCTTGTTCTGCAGCGCCTGCACGGCCTTGGCCATGGCCAGGTAGGTCTTGCCCGTCCCGGCGGGACCGACGCCGAACACCACCGTGTGCTGGTCGATCGCGTCGACGTAGCGCTTCTGGTTCAGCGTCTTCGGTCGAATGGTGCGCCCGCGCCGCGAGAGGATGTCCATGCTCAGCACGTCGGCGGGCGACTCGGACGCTCCGGCCGACAGCATGGCCACCGTCCGGCGCACGGTGTCGGGTGCGAGCTGCTGACCGCGCTTGGCCAGCGTCACCAACTCCTCGAACACCCGCTCCGCGAATGCCACGTCACTCGGCGCGCCGGTCAACGTGACCTCGTTGCCCCTGACGTGCACGTCCGCTTCGAGCAGGTCCTCGGCCACTCGCAGGTTCTCGTCTCGGGAACCGAGCAGAACGAGTGCGGCGGCATCGGGGATCGGGAACTTCGACTGTGCCGAAGACTCCTGCGACGCGGCGACTTCGGCAGGTTGCAGCGGTTCGGTTCCGGCCACGTGGCCTCGGGCCTGCTTTCTGCACGTACGTGCTGGTCGACGACAGTGACGGTCACGTCGATGCTAGTCGCATCGGTCGTGCCGGGGCAGGTGAGTTTACCTGCCCCCTTTCCTCACTGGGAAGAACGACCGAACTGACCGAGCTGTTCCCCGCCGAGCACGTGCGCGTGCACGTGGAAGACCGTTTGCCCGGCGTCGGCTCCGGTGTTGAACACCAGGCGGTATCCGCTGTCGAGCCCCTCCTGCTCGGCGACCTTCGCCGCGGTGGCCACGACGTCGGCGAGCAGCGCCGGGTCGGCCGCCGCGAGTTCGGCGACCGTGCGGTAGCGCACCTTCGGCACCACCAGCACGTGCGTGGCGGCCTGCGGTGCGATGTCGCGGAACGCCAGCGTCGTGTCCGTCTCGTAGACGATGTCGGCGGGGATCTCCCTCGCGATGATGCGTTCGAACAGCGTCTCCGAGGTGTCCTGAGTGTCCTGGGTGTCCGCCCCACCCGACTCGACGGTGTCGTTGTCGCTCACGGCCCCTCCTCGCGTCGATCACGGCGTCGAAGTGCGTCCGTCACCATGGTCGCTCGATCGTCGTGGGGACGCCGCGGGGCGGTGCAGCCTGGGGGTAGCTCCACCCGCCACCGCGGCTCCTCCGCCGGACCGAGGGGGAGACGTCCGGCGGGTCCTCGACCCACGCCGGCCTCCCGTGGACCCGCGCCTTCTCGTCGCACGCTCGCGCAGGTCACCGGCCGTGTGGGCTGAGCACAGAGTAGGGCCCGATTCGGCTCTGTGAAGGGGAAACCGGCAGAAACGCGAAGGACTTCTGCCACAGGTTCTAGCGCGCGCGTCCGTTCGGCGTATGCGGACGATCACGCCCAACGGTCGGTCAGGACCCCCAGCGCCCCGAGCGTCACCGCAGCCGCTGTGGACGTGCGCAGCACGGTCGGTCCCAACCGGACGCTCCGCGCGCCCGCCTCGGCGAACGCCGCACGCTCCTCGGGCGCGACACCACCCTCGGGACCCACCACGAGCAGCACCTCACCGGTGTCCGGCAGGGCCAGCTCGGTCAGGCGATCCGGCGCGGCGCCGTCGAGCACCAACGCGAGGTCGGCGTTCGCGACGGCCTCGGTCAGCTCCTTGGTGCTCATCGGGTCGCGGACCTCGGGCACCCAGGCCCGGCGGGCCTGCTTGCTCGCCGCCGCCGCGGTCGCCCGCCACTTGGCGAGCGCCTTCGCCCCCCGAGGACCGTCGTCCCAGCGCGCCACGCTCCGGGCCGCCCGCCACGGGACGATCGCGTCCACACCCGCCTCGGTGGCGAGCTCCACGGCCAGCTCACCGCGGTCCCCCTTGGCCAGTGCCTGTGCCACCGTGACTCGCAACGCGGGCGCGGGCACGAACCGCACCCGTTCGACGGTCACCTCCACGGTCGGCCGTCGCCCCGGGTGGACGGCCGACGCCACACAGTCGGCCAGGCCGCCACGGCCGTCGGACAACGCCAGCCGCTCACCCGCGCGCAACCGGCGCACGGTGACGGCGTGATGTGCCTCGTCGCCGTCGAACTCTGCCGGACCGACCTCCGGCAACGCCGGGACGAGGAAGACCGGTGGAGTGGTGTCGGTGCCCCCAGCCATGACGGTCGCCGTCTCCCCGGCCGCCGTCAGCGGCTCTTCGAGCGCAGCTTGGAGAACAACCCACCCGGCTTGTGACCGTTGCCCGCCAGGGTGGGCACCTCCTCGCCCCGCAGCCGGGCCAGCTCGCGCAGCAGATCGGCCTGCTCGTCGTCGAGCTTCGTGGGCACCACGACGTCGATGCGAATGTGCAGGTCACCCCGGCCGTCCACACGACCGGACGACCGCAGCCTCGGCATCCCGAAGCCGGGCAGCACGATTTCGGTGTTCGGCTGGGTGCCGGGCTCGATGGTCACCTCGGTCTCGCCGTCGACCAGCGTCTCCATGGGGATCACGGCACCGAGAGCCGCCGCCGTGACGGGCACGCGCAGTCGGCAGTGCAGGTCGTTGCCCTGCCGTTCGAAGTCCTCGTGCGGCGCTTCCTCCACCTCGACGTAGAGGTCACCGGCGGGACCACCGCCCGGGCCGACCTCGCCCTGACCGGAGAGCCGGATACGCATGCCGTCGCCCACGCCCGGCGGAATCTTGGCCGTGACGTCCCGGCGGGCACGCACGCGACCGTCGCCGCCGCACTGCTGGCACGGGTCGCTGATGACCTCGCCGTACCCACGGCAGGTGGGGCACGGCCGGGCCGTCACGACCTGGCCGAGGAACGACCGCTGCACGGACTGCACCTCACCCTGACCACCACAGGTGTCACAGGTGACGACGCTGCCGCCCTCGGCGGTCCCGGCACCCCGGCACCGGTCGCACAGGATGGCCGTGTCCACGGTGATCTGCTTGTTGACGCCGGTGGCGCACTCCTCCAGCGTCAGCTTCAACCGGATGAGCGCGTCCGAACCCGGCTGCACCCTGCTCCGCGGACCCCGTCCACGCGCACCGCCGGTGGCGGCACCGAAGAAGGCGTCCATGATGTCGCCGAGACCGCCGAACCCGGCGAACGGGTCGCGCCCACCGGCGCTCGCCCCGTTGCTCAGCGGGTCGCCGCCCAGATCGACGATCTTGCGCTTCTCTGGGTCGGACAGCACCTCGTAGGCCGTCGTGACCTCGCTGAACTTGTGCTGCGCGTCCTCGGAGGGGTTGACGTCGGGGTGCAACTCGCGCGCAAGCTTGCGGTACGCGCGCTTGATCTGCTGTTCGGTCGCGTCCTTCGACACGCCGAGGATGCCGTAGTAATCCTTGGCCACCGTCTGCCGTCCTCCTAGAAAGCCTGCACAAGCCTCTCATCCGGGTCGCGCGCCCGGACGGGCGGACCTCCTACCGCCCGGACAGGATCCGGCCCACGTACGTGGCGACCGCGCGCACGGCAGCGATCGTCCCGGGGTAGTCCATCCGGGTCGGGCCGACCACGCCCATGCCCCCCAGCAGTACTTGGTCCGAGCCGTATCCGATCGACACGACCGAGGTGCTCCGCATCTGCTCGTCCTCATTTTCCTCCCCGATCCGCACGGTGACGGCACCGGGGTTGCGTGCGGCGGCGAGCAGCTTGAGGACGACGACCTGCTCCTCCAGGGCCTCCAGCACCTGACGCAGCGATCCGGGGAAGTCGGCCACGTTGCGGGTGAGGTTGGCCGTGCCCCCGAGGACGAGACGTTCCTCCGGGTGCTCGACCAGCGACTCGACGAGCACCGTGCTGACTCTGACCATGACGTCCCGCAGCTCCGACGGCGCGTGTTCCGGCAGGTCGGAGACCTTCGCCGCCGCGTCGGGCAGCCGATGGCCGGACAGCGTGTTGTTGAGCACGTCCCGCAGCCGCGCGACGTGCTCGTCGCTGATGACGTCACCCAGGTCCACGGCCCGCTGGTCGACGCGGCCGGTGTCGGTGATCAGGACGATGAGCAACCGCGCCGGGGTCAGCGCGACCACCTCGACGTGGCGGACGGTGGAGGTGGTCAACGTCGGGTACTGCACCACCGCCACCTGGCGCGTGAGCTGGGCCAGCAGCCGCACCGATCGACGCAGCACGTCGTCCAGGTCGACCGCACCCTCCAAGAACTGCACGATGGCGCGCCGTTCGGCCGCCGACAGCGGCTTGACCTCCGAGAGCCGGTCGACGAACAGGCGGTAGCCCTTGTCCGTGGGAATGCGACCGGCGCTGGTGTGCGGCTGGGTGATGTAGCCGTCCTCCTCCAACGCGGCCATGTCGTTGCGGACCGTCGCGCTGGACACGTTCAAGTTGTGCCGGTCGACGAGCGCCTTCGACCCCACCGGCTCGTGATTCGACACGTAGTCGGCAACGATGGCGCGCAGCACCTCGAAACGACGCTCCTCCGTACTGGCCACCGGCGCCTCCTTCCTCGCGTGCTCCACCCACGAGTTTACGTGCGGCTCGGCGGTCTTCGGGCCTCGTGAGGGTCGAAAGCCCCTGGACAGCCGCGGGAAACGGCGTTTCACCGACGACGCGACGGTCGTCCGGTGATCTCCATTACAGTGCTGACCAGACGCGAGGTTCGTTCAGGTGACGACGACCAACCGATCGAGGAACACAGGTCGCCCGCGCGCCGAGCCGATACCCGAGACATGTCCAGGTTTCGAGCGACATTCCTCGCCGCGTGCGCGACCGCTGCCCTCTGTACGGGCGGCCCCGCGAGCGCCGCGACTCCCGACGCTGCCTTCGTCCTGAGCCTGACCGACGCCAGTGGCGCCACCACCTCCGTCGAGCTCACGTGCGGGCCCACGCAGGGCAACCACCCGCAGGCCGACACGGCGTGCCGGTCGCTGGAGCAGGCCGACGGCGACTTCTCGCGGCTGCCGTCGAAGTTCCAGAACTGCACGATGATCTACTCGCCGGTGTGGGCCACCGCCACCGGGACCTGGCGGGGCATGCCGGTCGACTTCGACACCGAGTACTCCAACCGATGCGTCGCCGACGCCCAGTCCGGCGGCGTGTTCGCGTTCTGACGCAACGCCCTCGACGAACCCGTCCGCCCTCACGGGAAAGGCCACCGTCCTCGCACCCGGCGAGCCGGTGGCCTTTCCCGTGTCAGGGGGCACGTCAGGCCATGAAGGCCTTCTTCTCCTGCCGCCACGCCTCGTCGGTGCGGCCCTGCCGCCAGTAGCCGGAGATCGACAGCAACTCCCGGTCGAGGCCACGCTCGTTCAGCAGGTGCCCTCGCAGGTCACGCACCATGGCTGCCTCGCCGTGCACGAACGCCTGGACCCGGCCGTGACCGAGGTCGAGGCCACGGACCTCGGCGGCGAGGTCGGCGCCCTCGACGCGCCGCAGCCACCGGAGGTCGACGTTGGCCTTCGTGGCGAGCGGTAGTTGCTCGTCCGCGTCCTCGACGACCAGCCGGACCGTGGCGGTGGCCTCCGGCGACAGGGCCTCCAGCGAGGCCGCGATGGCAGGCAGCGCGGCCTCGTCACCGACGAGCAGGTGATGGTCGACGTCGTCACGAGGCGCGTAGGCACCGCCCGGACCACGCAGCAGCACCTCGTCACCGGGCCGCGCGCCTGCCGCCCACGGTCCGCCGAGCCCCTCGTCGCCGTGCACGAGGACGTCGAGCGTGAGTTCCGAGGCGTCGGGGTCGTGGTGGCGCACAGTGTAGGTGCGCATGCGGGGCCACGCCTCACGCGGCAGGGTCGCCTTCACGGCGTCGAGGTCGAAGGGGCCCGGGTACTCGACGCCGGGCACGCGGAACAGGACCTTGACGTAGCAGTCGGTGAAGCCGTTGTGCCGGAACGCGGCCAATCCCTCACCGCCGCACACGATCCTGATCATGTGGGGCGTGAGCCGCTCGGTACGCACCACCCGGGCCCGGATCAGCGGCTTGCCTTCGCCTCGTTGCGCCATCCCCGCTCCTCCGTCGTGGTTAGGTATGCCTTCCCTACCCTAGACCACAACGACGGAACCACCCGTTCGCTTCATTGCCACACCGCCAACAGTGGTCGACCGTAGGACGATGACGCGCTTCGACTACGACGTGGTGGTCATCGGCTCCGGATTCGGCGGCAGCGTGAGCGCACTCCGGCTCACCGAGAAGGGATACCGAGTGGGCGTCCTGGAGGCGGGCAGACGCTTCGCCGACCACGAGTTCGCCCGGACTTCCTGGCACCTGCGCGACTACCTGTTCGCTCCCCGACTCGGCTGCACGGGCATCCTGCGCCTCACCCCGTTCCGCGACGTCGTCGTGGCCACCGGGGCCGGCGTCGGCGGCGGCTCGCTCGGCTACGGCAACACCCTCTACGAGCCGCCCGACGCGTTCTTCGCCGACCGGCAGTGGGCGGGCATCACCGACTGGAAGGCCGAACTCGCCCCCTACTACGACCAGGCCAAACGCATGCTCGGCGTGACACCGAACCCCTGGACCTCCCCCGCCGACGAGGTGATGCGGGAGGTCGCCGAGGAGCTGGGCGTCGGCCACACCTACCGGCCCACCCCCGTCGGCGTCTTCTTCGGCGACGAGACCACCCCGCCGGGGACCCGGTTCAGCGACCCGTTCTTCGGTGGTGCGGGCCCCGACCGCCGCAGTTGCCTCCACTGCGGCGAGTGCCTCACGGGATGCCGCCACGGGGCGAAGAACACCACGGTGAAGAACTACCTCTACCTGGCCGAGAAGGCAGGCGCGGCCGTGTACCCGCTCACGACGGTGACCGAGATCCGTCCGCTGCCCGGCGGCGGCTGGGCCTGTTCGTGCGTCCACACGACCAAGCGCTGGAAGCACCGCCGCCTGACTGCCGGGCAGGTCGTCCTCGCCGCCTCGGCCCTGGGCACGCAACGCCTGCTGCACCGCATGCGCGACCGGAACGTATTGCCCCGACTGTCACCTCGGCTCGGCGTGCTCTCCCGCACCAACTCCGAGGCGGTCCTGGCCGCACGCACCACCCGCCGCGGCGCCGAGTACCACCGGGGCGTCGCCATCAGCTCGTCGATGCACCCCGACGACGTCACGCACGTCGAGGCCGTGCGCTACGGCAAGGGCAGCAACCTGCTCGGCGTGCTCGGCACCGTCCTGGTCGACCCCGTGCCCGGCACGCCCCGCTGGCGCGCGGGCCTCGCGGAGCTGGTGCGACGTCGGCGTGAGTTGCGCGCCCTGCTCGACCCCCGGCACTGGTCGGAGGAGACGATCGCGTTGCTGGTGATGCAGTCGCTCGACAACTCCGTCACCACCTACACGCGGCGCGGCCTGTTCGGGCGGAGGATGGTGACGCGGCAGGGCGAGGGCGAGCCGAACCCGACCTGGATTCCGGCGGGACACGACGTGACGCGTCGGGTCGCGGCCCGGATCGGCGGCATCGCGAGCGGCGGCTGGAACGAGTTCTTCGACCGCCCGCTCACCGGACACTTCATCGGCGGCTGCGTCATCGGCGACTCGGAGAAGACCGGCGTGGTGGACGCCTACCACCGGGTGTACGGATATCCGGGACTGCACATCGTGGACGGTTCGACGGTCTCGGCCAACCTCGGTGTCAATCCGTCTTTGACGATCACTGCACAGGCTGAGCGGGCGATGGCCTTGTGGCCCAACCGCGGCGAGCCGGACCCACGCCCGCCCCTGTCCTCCACCTACCGAGCGATCGCCCCCGTGCGGCCACGCCACCCGATCGTGCCCACCACCGCCGTCGGTGCCCTTCACCTGCCCGTTTTCCCGGCGAACCGCAGGTCGCCGTGAGAAACTGCACCGCATGACCACCGAATCCGTGCCCAAGTGGCGGCGGTTGGAGCCCGACCAGCGCCGGGAGCAGATCTTCACCTGCGCCGCCGAACTGTTCGGAGAGCGTCCGTACGCCGATGTCTCCACGTCGGACATCGCGGCCAGGGCGGGGGTGGCGCGAGGACTCATCAATCACTACTTCGGCACCAAACGGGAGCTGTATCTCGCCGTGGTACGGCGCGCGCTCAGCGTTCCCTACGGCGCGCTCGCCCAACTTCCCTCAGGGTCCACAAAGGAGCGTGCCAACGCCGCGGTGGACTGGTTCCTCGACATGGTCGAGGGGCAGGAGAAGATGTGGCTCGCCGCGATCACTCCCGAAGGAATCGGCCGGGACGTCGAGGTCGAACGCATCCTCGACGAGGCCGACCGCAACGCCGCCGACCGCGTTCTCGAAGCGATGGGTTTCGAGCGTTCCGATCCGCGGTGGGAGCAGTACAACGCCGTCGTCCGCGCCTACGCGGGCATGGTCAAGGTCGCGGGCCGCGAGTGGCTGGTCCGGGGCACGCTCGACCGCACCCAGGTGCACGCCCTGCTCAGCCACGTGCTCGAATCACTCGTCACCGAGGTCCTGCCCGAGCTGGCGACGACGACGGTCAGCGGTAGGTGAGCAGTTCCGCCGCGTCACCGTCGAAGTGACCATGCTCGTTGAACGACAACAGCGTGGTCCCGGACCGGCCGGTGACGATCTTCGTGAGACCCGCGTTGACCGTGACCCGGTTCAACGACAGGAAACCGGTGGCAGGATCTCCCAAAAGCGCGCCGCACAGCGTCGCGATCACTCCGCCGGAAGTGAAGACGACCGCCCGCGAGCCCTTCGGAAGACTCGACACGACGTCGTCGAACGCCGCCCGGACCCGGTCGAGGAACATCGGCCACGTCTCGGCGCACGGGCTCTCCGCACCGGCTTCGACCCACGACCTCAGGGACGTCTCCAGCACCTTCTGGTACGCGCGCGGGTCGGCGGTGTCCTGCCCGCTTCCCCCACCATGTCGCGCCACGATGTCGACGTGGTCGTACTCGTTCCAACGCGCGTCCGTCTCGACGGCGGGCCCGGAACCGCACTGCGCGAGCGCCACCTCCGCCGTGACGCGCTGTCGGGACAACGTGCCGGAGCGGGCGAGCGACACCGCGACGTCGCGGCGCGCGAGTTCGGCGCCGACGGCCCTGGCCTGGGCGTGCCCGAGATCGGACAGCACGTCGTAGTCGGCGGCACCGAACGACGCCTGGCCGTGGCGAATCAGGTAGACGGCTCCCATCGGCGGCCTCAGACGATCTTCCGGAAGACGCTCGTCGGCAGGACGCGCACGAGCAGGCTGAGCGGAGTCCAGGGCAACGACGGCACGTAGGCCCTGGCCGGTTCGCGTTCGATCGCCGACACCATCGCCCGCGCGCCCTTCTCGGCACTCGCGATGAGCGGCGTGCCGCCCGCCTTGCGCTGCGTCATCTCCGACTCGATGTAGCCCGGGAACAGTGTGGTCACGGCGATCGGAGTGCGGTGCAGGTCGGTCCGGATGCCGTCGGCGAGGGTGGCGATGCCCGCCTTCGACGCCGCGTACGCGGTCATGGTGCGAGGCATGCCCCGCACGGCACTGAACGACGAGACGACGACGAGGTGTCCCGCGTTCTGCTCGCGGAAGATCGACACGGCGGCCTCGCACTGTGCGAGTCCCGCCACGAGGTTGGTCTCGACCGTCTGCCGGTTGGCGGCGAAGCGGCCCGTCCCGACAGGCGCGCCCTTGCCGAGCCCCGCGTTGACGATCACGCGGTCGAGGGTGCCGAGTTCCGCACGGAATTCCTCGAAGACGGTCGCGACACGGTCGTGATCGTTGACGTCGAGTTCGCGGACGACGACGCGGATGCCGGGGTGCCGCTGAGTGAGCTCCGTGGCGAGAGCGTCGAGCCGGTCGCGACGTCGGGCGCACAACGCGAGATCACGACCCCGAGCGGCGAACTGGCGGGCCATCCCCTCACCGAGGCCCGCGCTGGCCCCTGTGATCACGATGTTCTTCCGTACGGCCATGCAGCGACCTTACCCGCACCCTACCCGCTGGTAACAAGACCGGCCCGACGCGAGGCGCGCCGGGCCGGTCTGTGCAGGAGGAAAGTGACTCTGCGTTCGTTACCTCACTCGCCCACGTACAGCAGGCGGTTCGGCGTCGAACCCGTCGGGTTCGAGATGACGTCCTCGGTGGCCGAGGAGGTCAGAGCGGACTCGACAGCCGAGGGCGAGGCGCTCGGGTTGTCGGCCAGGTACAGCGCGGCCGCACCGACCACGTGCGGGGTCGCCATCGAGGTGCCGCTGATGGTGTTCGTGGAACCGTCGTGCCAGGCCGAGGTGATGTCCACGCCCGGGGCGTAGATGTCGACCACGGAACCGTAGTTCGAGAACGAGGCCTCGGCGTCGGAGTCGTCGCTGGCCGCGACCGTGATGGCCTCGGAAACGCGCGCCGGGGACGAGTAGCTGGCGTCCGACGACTCGTTGCCCGCCGCGACACCGAAGGTCACGCCCGCGGAGATGGCGCCACGAACGGCCTCGTCGAGAGCCGCGTCGGCACCGCCGCCGAGGCTCATGTTGGCGACGGCCGGACCCGAGGCGTTCTCGGCGACCCAGTCGACACCGGCGATGACACCGGCGGTGGTGCCGCTGCCGTTGGCGTCGAGCACCCGCACACCCACAAGCTTGACGTCGGGGGCGACACCGTAGGACGAACCGCCGATCGTGCCCGCGACGTGCGTGCCGTGGCCGTTCTCGTCGGTCGCGTCGTCGTCGTTGTCGACGAAGTCGACACCCGGCAGGAGCCGGCTACCGAACTCGGAGTGCTCCGACACACCGGTGTCGATGACGTACGCCGTGACGTTGGACGCCGAGGTCGGCGGAGTGTAGCTGTCGTCCAGCGGCAGGTCGCGCTGGTCGATGCGGTCCAGACCCCACGACGACACGGCCTCCGCGCCGGGAGCGTCGGCGATCTGAACCCGCTGGTTCTGGCTGACGAACTTGACCGCGTCGTCGGCGGCGAGACGCTTCGCCGTCGTCGCGTCGGCCTTGATCGTGAAGCCGTTCAGCGCGGTGTCGAACGTGTCCTGCACCGAAGCGCCGTACTCGGTGGCGATGGTCTGGGCCTGAGCCGACACCGACGACGCCGAGACGCCGTCCTTCAACACGACGATGTAGCTGCCGTCGATCGCCTGCGCCGAGTCGGCGTGGACGATCTGACCCACCGCAGCGTGAGCCGGCACCATGCCGGCCGCGAACAGCCCCGTCACGCCGACCGCGACGGCGCCGCTCAGGGCTGCCCGGGTCACTTTCTTGGAGGTGCCCATCGGTTTCCTTCCCGTGTCACCGACAACATCGTGCGACCATGACAGCGCCGGGAGTGGAACCTGGGCAATGATTCACATTTACCAGTTCTGAGCCGTTCGACGGAGTGACCGTTAGCCCATTCGGACGAGAACTTTCGCGGCGGCTTCCTCACCAGGCGTTACAGGTACTGCTAACGTGTTCTCAGATCGTTATCCAGGGCAGGCGAGGGGACACGATGAGTAGCGCGACTGCGTTTTCCGAGGAGCTTCGGTTCGCGATCTCGACGAGCGGTCTGAGCCTCGACCGCATCCAGGTGCGTCTCCAGGAGCGCGGTGTCCCGGTGAGTGTGACCGCCCTGAGCTACTGGCAGTCGGGCAAACGGCAGCCGGAACGGCAACGGTCGTTGCGCGCCGTGTTGGCGCTGGAGGAGATCCTCGACGTGCCCCCGGGTTCGCTGCTCAGCCTGTTGCCCCCGCCGCGCCCGCGCGGCATCGCGTCCCGCCGCCACCTGAACTGACCGGCGTGTCCGCGCCTCTCGCACGCGTGTCCTCGCCCTGCGACGCCGACATGCGTGCACAGGGCGAGGACACGCCGTTGCTCAGCTCAGCGCGTTGCGCAGGACCTTCCCGGTCGAGTTGCGCGGCAAGGCATCCAGGAACTCCACGTCCCGCGGCACCTTGAACCGGGCGAGGTTCTCGCGGACGTGGTCACGCAGGCCATCGGCGTCCACCTCGGCACCCTCGCGCAGCACGACGAACGCCTTGAGTCGCTGCCCGAACTCCTCGTCGGGCACCCCGATCACCGCCGCCTCCCGCACGTCAGGGTGCTCCACGAGCACGTTCTCCACCTCGATGGGATAGACGTTCTCGCCACCCGACACGATCATCTCGTCGTCCCGGCCGTCGATGAAGAGCAGCCCGTCCGCGTCGAAGTGTCCAACGTCACCTGTGGCGATCAACCCGTCGATCGAGTCCTTGGTCCTGCCGTCCGTGTAGCCGGTGAAGGCCAGTCCACTCCCGACGAACACGCGACCGGTGACGTACGGCCTGGTGATCCGCCGATCCTGTTCGTCGTACAGGGCGACCCGACACCCCAGCGGTGCCCGGCCGACCGTGCCCGGCGCGCGCGCCCAGTCGCGCGGCGTCGCGACGGTGGCCACGGCGACCTCCGTGGACCCGTAGACGTTGTGGACCACCTCGCCGAACGCCTCCTGCGCCCGGTTGCCCAGCTCCGGCGAGAGCGCCGACCCGGCGACGAAGATCACGCGCAGGCTCGACGTGTCGTACCGGGACAGCACGTCCGGCCCGAGGTCGAGCATGCGTTGCAGCATGGTCGGCACCACCACGAGCGCGGTGCAGCGATGCTCCTGGATACCGCGCAGTGTGGCCTCAGGGTCGAATTTCCTCCGCAGCACCACCGTGCACCCGAGCGCGCACGACAACATGAACTGCGAGATGCCGGTGGCGTGGAACAGCGGAGCCCCGAAGTACGTCGCCTCGCCGACCCGCAGCGGGATGCGGTCGAGGAACTCCGCCGAGTGCAACGGCGACACCTTCGGACGGGGCGCGCCCTTCGGCGTGCCGGTGGTGCCGCTGGTGAGCAGGACGAACCCACCGGGCTTGTGGGGCGCGGGCAGCGGCTGATCGTCGCTGTCCGCGATGACGTCGTCGAGCGACGGGATCGCCTGGGTGTCGGAGTCCGTCCACGCGAGATACCGGTCGACGCCGCTGACGTCACCCAACAGGTCGGTGAACTCCTCGTCGTGGACGAGCACCCTCACGTTCTCGCGCTCGCAGACGGCGGTGAGCTGCGGCTTGGCGAACCCGGTGTTGAGCAGCAGCACGGGAACGCCGAGCTTGCCTGCGGCGAGCAGGGTCAGCACGAGACCCCGGTGGTCGCGACACAACACCGCGAGCGTCGTTCCCGGGCGCACCCCACGCCGTTTCCAGCCGCGGGCCAAGGCGTTGGAGCGCAGGTCGAGCTGGGAGAACGTCAGCACGCCACGCTCGTCCACCAGGCCGGGCGCGTGCGGGGCCCGGCGCGCGGCGATCCGCAACGACCCGGCGAGCGGACCGTAGCGGTGCGTCGCGATCAACGAGCGGATGCCTTCGTCGAGACGAGGTACCGGGACGAGCCCGGCGCGGTACAACACCGCAATGCTCCGTACCGTGCGTAGCGCCGCACTCGCGGCGTCGGCCAGCAGTGACGGCCTCATCAGCGCCTCCTCGTCCCGCGACACGCCTAACCTACCCGCAAGTAGGTTAGGCGTCGAGCCCGGTATGTCGGTACCCGGGAGCAGACTGACCGCGTGCGCATCATTGTCGCGCGGCAGTCCGACGGCACCTACCTGCTGCGACCCCCACCGTCGGTCAGGACGCCGCCGAACGGGTCGACGACCGGCCTGCCCGCCGCCGATGCCGCCGAGCTGGTCCGGACGTGGGAGACCGAACACGCTCCCCGCTGGGTGTTTCCCCGCGTCGAGCACGACTACCCACCGCTCGTGGCCCATGGTGTCCGCGTCGGCCGGTGCCTCGACCTCGCCTTGACCGAGTACCTGCTGCTCGCCCACGCGGGCCGCCATCGCGAGTCCCGCAGTCTCGCCGCCGCCCACGCCCGCGCCCTCGGCCTGCCGCCTCCCACGGAGACGGCGTCCGACCACCACGACCTCGACGACGACTTCACCCTGTTCGACGTCCACAGCTCCGGCCTGCCACCCGACGTCAGCCCGGTGGAGGCGGCGGAGGTCGTGCTGACGGACCAGGAACGACGCATGCGGCAACTCGATCACCCCGACCGGATGCGGTTGCTGGTCACCGCCGAGTCGGCGAGCGCTTTGGCCGCGGTCGAGATGTCCGCCGACGGCCTGCCGTGGCGGGCGGACGTCCACCGTGCCCTGCTCACCGACCTGCTCGGGCCGCGGGTCGCGGCGGGCCAACGGCCCCGCCGGTTGACCGAGCTGGCCGAGCGCGTCGCGGCGGCGTTCGGGGGCAGGCCGGTCAACCCCGACCACCCGGGCAGCGTCGTGCGGGCGTTCCGCCGTGAAGGCATCGAGGTGCCGTCGGCCCGGACGCACGTCCTGCGCCGCATCGACCACCCCGCCGTCGCGCCACTGCTGGAGTACAAGGAGCTGGCGCGTCTGCACTCGGCGCACGGCTGGGCCTGGCTCGACCAGTGGGTGCGCGACGACCGTTTCCGTCCCGTGTACGTCGTCGGCGGCGTCGTGTCGGGCCGGTGGGCGAGTCGCGGTGGGGGCGCCCTGCAGATTCCGAAGATGCTGCGCGGCTGCGTGCGCGCCGACCCGGGTTGGACACTCGTCGTCGCCGATGCCGCCCAGTTGGAACCACGCGTGCTCACCGCGTTGTCCGGCGACCGCGCGCTCGTCGAGGTGTCCGCGTCCGCCGACCTCTACAGCAGCCTCGCCGGTGCCCTGTTCGGTCGCGCGCCGACCGACGACGACCGCGCCCGCGCGAAGATCGCCATGCTCTCGGCGATGTACGGCGGTACGGCGGGCGAGGCGGCGGCGCTGCTGGCGTTGCTACGCCGCCGCTTCCCACGCGCCGTGTCCTACGTGGAACGCGCGGCGCGCGAAGGCGAGAGCGGGGGCGTCGTGCGGTCGCGGCTCGGCCGGACCTCACCACCACCGTCCGACGCCTGGCGCGCGCTCACCGGCGCGGGCGACGAGACCGACGCGCGCAGAGCGGCCCGCGACTGGGGCCGGTTCACGCGCAACTTCGTCGTGCAGGCGAGCGCGGCCGACTGGACGGCGGTGCTGTTGGCGACGCTGCGCCGGACGTTGCCTGCACCCGCACACCTGGTGTTCTTCCAGCACGACGAGGTTCTCGTCCACTGCCCCGCCGAGCTCGCACCCCAGGTGGTGAGGTGCCTCGACGACGCCGTCCGCCGCACGACCGCGCTCGTGTTCGGCCCGGCGTGCCCGGTGCGGTTCCCGATGCCCGCGACGGCCGTGCGGGTCTACGCCGACGCGCCGTGACGTGTGTCCACGACGTGCGGACACACGTGCGGGAAGTGCGGACACATGTGCCCAACTCGCGGACACGAGTGCGCAGACGGCGGACACGCCGTGGGATCAGGGGGCGGCGGCGTCCAGCGCCTTCAGCACCCGCTTGAACGACACTGGGTAGGCCGTGCCGAGGGTCTGGGCGAAGAAGCTCACCCGCAGCTCCTCGATCATCCACGGGATCTCGGCCAGCTCCGGGCTCGGGTCCGTGCGGGGCGGGAGCGCGTCGAGCGCCGCCTGGTACTCCTCCCGCAACCACCGGACGTCGCGCAACCGCTCCACATCCCGCGCGGGATCGGACGGCAGCTTCTCCAACCGGCGCTCGATGCCCCGCACGTACCGGACGAGATGCCCGAGCCGGTCGAAGCCGGTGTCGGTCACAAAGCCCGGGTAGACGAGCGAGGACAGGTGCGCACGAACGTCGTCGAGCGACTCGGCCAGCGCGTCGCCCTTCATGGACTGGAGGCGGGTCTCCACGTCGTGTGCCGCGCGCAGCACGTCCTCCACGACGTGCAGCACGTTGACCACGGTGGCGTTCAACGTGCTCCGCACCCGTTCCAGCAGCGGCGCGAACTCCTCGGCGTCCCACACCGGCCCGCCCGCGTCGGCCATGAGCTTGTCGACGGCGCAGTTCACGCAGTCGTCGACCAGCTCCGCCACGCCACCGTGCGGGTTACGGGTGAGCACCAGCTTCGACTGGTTCGACAGGTTGCGGTTGATGTGCTTGCCGGGCGAGGCGACGTTGAGCCGCAACAACCTGCGTGTGCCCCGCCACATCGCCGCCCGCTGCTGGCCCGGGGTGTCGAGCATGCGCACCGCCACACTGTCGCCCTCGTCGACCAACGCCGGGTACGCCTTGACCTGGTGTCCGCGGCGGCGCGCCGAGAACTCCTTCGGCAGCGTCCCGAAGTCCGGGGTGCGCAGGCCCGCCCGCTCGACGTCGTCGGCCGCAGCGGAGATCGTCTTGCGCAGCCGGTCGCCGAGCCGGTCGCGCAACGCTTCCAGGTCCTTGCCCTCGGCGAGAGCGCGACCACGCTCGTCGACCACGCGGAAGGTCATGGTGAGGTGGTCCGGCACCGCCGACCACCGCCACTCGTCGAGCGGCACCACCACACCACGCAGCCGTTCCACCTCCCGCGCCAGCACCGGCAGCAACGGGCCGTCGTCCGGCCCCACCGACGCCAACACCTGCCGCGCGGTGTCGGGCGCGGGGACGAGGTTGCGCCGCAGCGGCTTCGGCAACGACTTGATCAGCGCGGTGACGAGCTCCTCACGCAGGCCGGGCACCTGCCACTCGAACCCCTCCGGGCGCACCTGGTTCAGCACCACGAGTGGAATGTGGACGGTCACGCCGTCCGCGTCGGAGCCCGGCTCGAACTGGTAGGTGAGCGTGAAGGTCAGCGAACCCTGCCGCCAGGTGTCGGGGTAGTCGGCCTCGCTCACGTCGTCGGCGGCGTCGTTGACGAGCATGGCCTTCTCGAAGTTGAGCAAGTCCGGCTGCTCGTTGCGCACCTTCTTCCACCACGTGTCGAAGTGGCGGGCGGAGACGACCTCGGCGCCGATGCGCTGGTCGTAGAAGTCGAACAGGGTCTCGTCGTCGACGAGCAGGTCACGACGCCGAGCCCGGTTCTCCAGGTCGGCGACCTCCTCCAGCAGCGCGCGGTTCTCGCGGAAGAAGCGGTGCCGGGTCTCCCAGTCGCCCTCGACGAGCGCGTGGCGGATGAACAGCTCCCGCGACGTCTCCGGGTCGATGCGGCCGTAGTTGACCTTGCGCCCCACGACCAACGGGATGCCGTAGAGCGTGACCCGCTCGCTGGCCATGACGGCACCGCGCTTGCGCTCCCAGTGCGGCTCCGAGTAGGTGCGCTTCACCAGGTGCTGCGCCAGCGGCTCGATCCACTCCGGTTCGACACGCGCGTTGACCCGCGCCCACAGGCGCGAGGTCTCCACGAGTTCCGCCGACGCCACCCACCTCGGCTGCTTCTTGAACAGCGCCGAGCCGGGGAACACCGCGAACCGGGCGCCCCGAGCGCCCTGGTAGTCGCCCTTGGCGGGGTCCTTGAGTCCGACGTGCGACAGCAGCCCGGCGAGCAGCGCGGTGTGGATGCGCTGCGGGTCGGCGGGCAGGTCGTTGGGCCTGATGCCGAGCGGTTTGGCCAACTGCCGTAGCTGGGCGTGGATGTCCTGCCACTCACGGATGCGGAGGTAGTTCAGGTACTCGTTGCGGCAGAGCTTGCGGAACTGGTTGTTCGACAGCGCCTGCTGCTGCTCCCGCACGTAGTTCCACAGGTTCAGGTAGGCGAGGAAGTCGGAGTTCGGGTCGGCGAAGCGGGCATGCAACTGGTCGGCGTGCTGCTGCTTCTCCGCGGGCCGCTCCCGCGGGTCCTGGATGGACAGTGCGGCGGCGATCACCATGACTTCGCTGACGCAACCCTGTTCGGCGGCCTCCACGACCATCCGCCCCATCCGCGGGTCCACGGGAAGCTGCGCGAGCTGCCGTCCGACCGGAGTGAGTTGCTTGCCCGACGCGTCGATGGCCCCGAGTTCGGTCAGCAACTGCACGCCCGCCGTGATCTGCCTGCGGTCGGGCGGTTCGACGAAGGGGAACGCCCCGATGTCGCCCAACCCCAGAGAGATCATCTGCAGGATCACCGACGCGAGGTTCGTCCGCAGGATCTCCGGGTCGGTGAACTCCGGGCGGGAGAGGAAGTCGTCCTCGGAGTACAGGCGGATGCAGATACCGTCGGAGGTCCGGCCGCAGCGCCCCTTGCGCTGGTTGGCCGAGGCCTGGGAGATCGGCTCGATCGGCAGCCGCTGCACCTTGGTGCGATGGCTGTAGCGGGAGATGCGCGCGGTGCCCGGGTCGACGACGTACTTGATGCCCGGCACGGTCAGCGACGTCTCCGCCACGTTGGTGGCCAGTACGATGCGCCGCCCCCGGTGAGGCTTGAACACGCGATGCTGGTCGGCGGCCGACAACCGCGCGTACAGCGGCAGCACCTCGGTGTTCGGCAGGTTCATCGCCTCGATCGCCTCGGCGGCGTCGCGGATCTCACGCTCGCCGGAGAGGAACACGAGGATGTCGCCCGGCCCCTCCGCGCGAAGTTCGTCGACGGCCGCGCAGATCGCCTGCACCTGGTCGCGGTCGGGGTCGGAATCCGGGTCGTCCGGGTCGACCACCGGCCGGTACCGCACCTCCACCGGATACGTGCGCCCCGACACCTCCACGATCGGCGCGTCGTCGAAGTGCCGGGAGAAGCGCTCCGGGTCGATGGTGGCCGAGGTGATGATCACCTTGAGATCGGGCCTGCGCGGCAGGATGCGCTTGAGGTAACCGAGCAGGAAGTCGATGTTCAGACTCCGCTCGTGCGCCTCGTCGATGATGATCGTGTCGTACTGCCGCAACAGCCGGTCGTGCTGGATCTCGGCGAGCAGGATGCCGTCGGTCATCAGCTTGACCAACGTGTCGTCGCCCGAGGTGTCGGTGAACCGCACCTTGTAGCCGACGGCCTGCCCCAGCTCCGTCTTCAGCTCGGCCGCGATGCGCTCGGCCACCGTCCTCGCGGCGAGCCGACGAGGCTGCGTGTGCCCGATCTGCCCGCGCACGCCGAGTCCCAGTTCGAGACAGATCTTCGGCAACTGGGTGGTCTTACCCGAGCCCGTCTCCCCCGCGACGATCACCACCTGGTTGTCGCGGATCACCTCGGCGAGGTCGTCCCGGCGAGCGCTGACCGGCAGCTCCTCCGGGTACGTCACCTTCGGCAGCGACTCGCGGCGACGGCGGAGTCGTTCCTCGGCCCGCTCCACGTCGGCGGCGATGCTCGCCAACACGTCGGGCTTCGGCCGACGTGCCTTGCGGAGGCCGTCGAGCCGACGCCCCAACCGGTGCGCGTCGCGCACCATCAACTCGGGCAGCCGCGACCGCAGCTCGCGGGCGGTCGGGGGAGACATGGAAGACATACGGGGGCAAGCTTAACCGGCGGCCGGTGCCGTCCAGCCACCCGTTTTTCTCGCCGATCAACCGCCGAAATCACCCGAACGGGGTACTCTGCGTTGCCATGAGCCAGCCGTGGCAGCCTCCAGGTCACCAGCCTCCCCAGCAGCCCGCTTCCGGACAGTGGCCGTCGCAGGCCGACCCGACGCAGGGCTACCACCCACAACAGGGCGCGTACCCACAGCAACCCCAGCCGGCGCCCGGCTACCCACCACAGCCCTACCCCGTACAGCAGTACCCGGGGCAGCAGTACCCAGGACAGCCGTACCCCGGACAGCCGTATCCCGGGGCGATGCCGGGCCAGCCCTATCCCGGTGCGCCGATGCCGGGCCAGTTCCCACCCGGCATGACGGCTTCCGGACCGCTCACGTCGGCGGGGTGGGGAGCCATCCCCGCGATCCTCGGTGTGGTGGCGAGCGCCATCGGCCTGCTGGTGCTGCCCTGGGTCAGCGTCAGCGGGGTCACCTTGAGCTTCCTGGACCTCACGTCGATGCCCACCGAGAACCTGTTCACGCTGCCCGACATGTACGTGGCGTGGCTGGCGTTCGTCGTGCTCGCCCTCCAACCGCTGTACCCACTGCTGTGGACGCTCGGCGCGATCCGCACGCAGAAGGCGGCCAACCTGGTACAGGGCTGGCCCCGAACGCAGCTCACGCACGCCACGTTCACCGGGTTCCGGATCCGGTTCGGTGTCAGCGCCTTCATGTGCGTCCTGCTCCACGGCCTCGGCATCCTGACCCTGTACGAAGGCCAATTCGACGTCGCGGGAGCCGGCCCGTGGGTCGTGCTGGGCGGCGCAATCCTGACCACTGTGGGCACCGTCATCGGCCCGCGCAAGGGTCCCGGGCTGCCGCCGGCCTGACCGGTCAACGCCGCACGAGCGCCGTGGGGGACAGCTCGCGCACGCTGCGGTGTCCGGACAGTCCGAGCGTGAGATCGAGGTCGGCGAGCAGGCTGCGCACCACGTGCCGCACGCCGTCCTCCCCTCCCAGCGCCAACCCGTACACGTAGGGCCGTCCCAGCAGCACCGCCTTCGCGCCCAGCGCGAGCGCCTTCACGACGTCGGCGCCGGTGCGGATGCCGGAGTCGAACAGCACGTCGAGCCGGTCCCCCACCGCCTTCGCGATCTCAGGCAACACGTCGAGCGACGCCACCGCGCCGTCGATCTGACGGCCGCCGTGGTTCGACACCACGATGCCGTCCATCCCGGCGTCGGCGGCGCGGCGGGCGTCGTCGACGTGCTGGATGCCCTTCAACACGATCGGCCCGTCCCAGTGCTCACGCAGGAACGGCAGGGCGTCCCACCCACGGTCGGTCCCGGTGATCATGGAGATCCACCGCAGCACCGCCATGGCCTGGTTCTCCTCGGGCGGCGCGTCGAGCCGTGACCGGAACACCGGGTCGGAGAACGGCACGGCCGTGCCCTCGGCCTTGAGGAACGGCAGGTAGCCGTTGTCGAGGTCGCACGGCCGCCACCCGAGCGACCACGTGTCGAGCGTGACCACCAGGACCCGGTAGCCGTTCGCCCTGGCACGAGCGAGGATGCTGCCGCACACGTCGGGGTCGTTCGGCCAGTACAACTGGAACCAGCGGGACCCGTCCCCGGAAGCCTCTGCGGTGTCCTCGATGCTCGTGGACGACGCCGTGGACAACACGATCGGCACGCCCAACCCGGCCGCGGCGCGTGCGGTGGCCCGTTCGGCGTCGGGATGCACGATCGACTGCACGCCCACCGGCGCGAGGACGACCGGCGCGGGCACCGTCTCCCCCAGCACGGTGGTGGACAGATTCCGCTCGGTGGCGTCGGTGAGCATGCGCGGCACGATGCCCCACCGGTCGAACGCCTCCCGGTTCGCCCGGGCCGTCGCACCGGAACCCGCGCCTCCGGCGACGTAGTGGAACGGCCCCGCGTCGAGCACGCGTTCGGCGGCGGCCTCCAGGCGCGTGGCGTCGGTGGTGAACGCGGGCGGGTTCCCGCCGTACCCCTGCAGGTAGAGCTCACTCTGGTAGTGCCCGAACCGCTCGCTCATCCGCGCCTCCTCGCGCCGTGTCGCCGTCGTGCCGCGCCATCCTACGGTTGACCTTCGAGCCGGTCGAAGCCCCAGACTCGGCGTCATGGACACGATCAGTGCCTTCGCGCGGCGCGTCGGGCTCACTCCGAGCGCGCTGCGCTTCTACGACGACTGCGGCGTCCTGCCGCCCGCCCGCGTGGACCCTGACACCGGCTACCGCTACTACAGCGCCGATCAGGAACACGCGGCCGCGCTCCTGCGCACCCTCCGGCAGGCCGAGGTGCCACTCGCCGACATCACCGCCGTGCTCACAGGTGCTCCGTCCGTGGCCCGCGACGTTCTCACCGCACACGCCCGGCGGTTGCGGGCCCGCGCCGACTCCGCGCACGCGGCGGTCGAGGCCGCCCTGCGGATGGTGGAGCTGCCCACCCACGGCGAGGTGTCCGTCGGTGGTGCGGAGCTCGCGAGCGCGATCCGCCAGGTGCAGTCCGCGGCCGCGCGCTCCGGCGACATCGCGGAACTGCGCTGCGTGCTCGTGGAGTGGACCGCCGAGGTGCTGCGGCTGGTGGCCACCGACCGCTACCGCCTCGCGGTGCGCGAGCTCGTGCCGACGTCGGTGGTGGGACCGGCGAACCACGTACTCGTCCCGGTCGACGCGCTGGTGGACGCGCTGCCGTGGGCGGTGCGCCACGACGTCGTGCGGTGCGTACTCGCCTCGGACGGCGCGCGACTCGTCGCGCAGCGCTCCGACGGCGACCCGGCGGAGTTGCCGCTGCCCTCGGTCGACGGGGAGTTCCCCGACCACCGCCTGCTGCTCGACGCGCTGCCCGCGCGGGAGTGCCGGGTCGTGACCGACCGCGTCGCGCTGCTCGACGCGCTCGCCGCCGCCGACGGCACCGTCGTGGTGGAGACCGCCGCCGAGGCGGTGCACGTGGGCGAGCGCACCGTGCCCGCCGTGTGCTCGGGAACGGCACGGCTCGGCTTCGATCCCACCGTGCTCGCGCCCGCGGTCGACGCCGGTGTCGGCCCCGACGTGCTGCTGGAGATCGTCGCCCCCGACCGGCCCACGATCGTCCGTTCCGCCGACCAGGGCAGTTTCACCACACTCGTGATGCCCGTGCTCCTCGACTGACCCGAAAGGACCCACCACAGTGGACACGAACAACCCCGTCGTGCGCCTGTGCGCCGAAGGCATGCGCGCCGAGGCGGACGGGCGGGCCGACGACGCGCGAGCGCTGTTCGAGCGCGCCTGGGCGGAGGCGAGCGACGACTACGAGTCGTGCGTGGCCGCGCACTACCTCGCGCGCCACCAACCCACGATCGCCGACGAGCTGCACTGGAACCAGGTGTGTCTCGACCTCGCCGACGCCGTGACCACCTCCGTCGGCCCGCTCGCCTCCGCGGTCGCCGCGTTCTACCCGTCGCTGCACGCGTGCCTCGCACGCTGCCACCGTGAACTCGGTGACCTCGACGCCGCGGCCACGCACTACCGTCGAGCCGCCGACCACCTCGACGCGCTGCCGCCCGGCCCGTACGCCGACGAGCTCCGCTTTGCCGTGGCCGACGGTCTGCGCGCCGTCGGCGCGCCCGGGCCGGATGCCGCGCACCGGGCTACGGACGCGACTGGTTGACCACCACCGCCGGGAAGCTCAGGTCCTGGAAGAACACCTGCGCTTCCTCCCCCCGAATCTCGCTCAGCGTCGACAGGAAGGCCTGGGTCGCGGCGACCACCTCGGCGTCGCTGAGGTGGTTCTCGGCGGCCAGCGTGGTACGCCACTTCCAGTACTCGGTGGTGATCGTGCGCTCGGTGTTGCGCAGCAGGACCCACGACTGGTCCCACCGGTAGAAGGTGTGCAGGCCCGTGAGGACCGCGACGGCCACGCCCGCCGCGGAGATGGCGAACGGTTGCCCGTCGAACTCCGCGTTGGCGAGCAGGGGGAGCGCGGAGCCGATCAGGATGACCAGGATGCCGCTGAGCCGATAGAACCGGCGATGCCAGCTCGCGCGCGCGTTGTAGAACGCCCGGATTCGCAGTACGTACTCGTCCACGGCGGCGATGAGGCCCTTCTCCGCGACGTCCGGCAGGGCCGACGAAAACGGTGGCATGAACCTCATCCGGCAGCTCCTTCGATGATCGACGTGGGCGGCCCCGGAGTGTGGGCGGCGGGTCACGCGCCGCGTCACTGCGCGATTCGTGAGGCGATTGAAGCGAATTTCCGCTGGTGACGGCAACGCGTTCGCCGTGATTCGCGCCTCCCGAGCACGGTTACCGACGCGTCAGGGGGCCAAGGTCGGGCTCCGATCAGCCGGCCGTGTCTGATTTGCAACGTTGCCGACGAGATCACATCGAAGCCGGAAACACCGGGGGCCACTCCGTGGTTGGTGGTGGTCGGGACCAACGATCGAGACGCACAGGAGGTCAGGTGGCCGGAAGCACGGCGGTGAACGAGGTTCGAACGACGCACACGTCCTCGACCCCACGCACCCGGCCTCCTCGTACCGCCCGCTACGCCCTGCTGCTCGGAGGGCTGACCGCGTTCGGTCCGCTGTCCATCGACATGTACCTGCCGGCGTTGCCCGTGATGGCGGGCGAGCTGAACTCCACCGACACGCAGTTGCAACTGACGCTCGCCGTGTTCCTCGTCGGCCTCGGCGTCGGACAGCTCGTCGCGGGTCCGCTGTCCGACGCGTTCGGTCGGCGGCGGCCTCTGCTCGTCGGCGTGGTGGTGTTCGCGGTGGCGTCGGCCGTCGCCGCGCTCAGCCCGTCCGTGCCGGCGCTCGTCGCCGCCCGGGCCGTGCAGGCACTCGGTGCCGCCACCGGCATGGTCATCGCACGCGCCGCGGTGCGCGACCTCTACTCGGGCGTGGCGATGGCGCGGTTCTTCTCCACGCTGATGCTCGTGACGGGCGTGGCGCCCGTGCTCGCACCGCTGCTCGGCGGGCAACTGCTGCGCTGGACGTCGTGGCGAGGCATCTTCGTGACCCTCACCGCGTTCGGCGTCGTCCTGCTCGTCGTCGCCGCGCTCGCGCTGCCCGAGACCTTGCCGCGCGGTCAGCGCCGGTCGGCCCGGCCCGGCGACATCGTCCGCACGTACGCGGCACTGCTGCGCGACCGGATCTTCGTCGGGCACGCGCTCACCGTGGGCCTGGCCTTCGCCGCGATGTTCGCCTACATCTCCGGCTCCAGCTTCGTGTTGCAACACCACTACGGTCTCTCGCCCGCCGAGTACGGCGTCGTGTTCGGCCTCAACGGTGTGGGCCTCGTGCTCGTCGGGCAGCTCAACGGCAGGCTCGTGAGCCGCTTCGCTCCCAAGACACTGCTGCGGACGGGACTGACGGCCGCCATCGTCGGCGGGCTCGGCATCGTGGCAGCCGCCGCAGCCGACGCGTCGCTGCCGTTGTTGCTGCTGCCGCTGTTCGTCACGGTGTCGTCGGTGGGGATGGTCGGGCCGAACGCCACCACGCTGGCGCTGGCCGACCACCCGAACTCGGCCGGTTCGGCCTCGGCGTTGCTGGGCCTGGTGCAGTTCCTCGTCGGGGGTGGCACGTCGCCGATCGTCGGGCTGCTCGGAGGGTCCGCGCTGGCGATGGCCGCCGTGATGGCGACGGCCGCCGCTGCGTCGCTCACGGTGTCCATATCGCTCACGCGGGCGTCGTCGGCGCATTAAATCGGTCGAATCGATCACCCGGCTTGATTTTTCGGACTACAGTCCTTGCGGATGTGTTGAAGGGGGCTGGGTGAATTCGCGCGACGAGTGGGCTGTCCCCTGCCGCGATTTGGCCGGGAGACGCCGCGAGCTGATGGTGTTCGTCAACGCGGGGCGCGTCGTGCTCGTCGCACCGCCGGGCGAGGCCGCGGTGCTGAACTCACTGGACGTCGGCAGGCTCCGAGCCGCGCTGCGCGACGCGGTGATGCTCGCCGACGACGCCCCGGACGTGGCGCCGGACGACTGACCCCGGGCGTGTCCGCGCCCCTCGCACGCGTGTCCGCACCTCCCGCACGCGTGTTCGCCCGGCCCGCACGCGTGTCCGTACCTCCCGCACGCGCGTCCGCGATTCCCGCATGTCGACCGTCGAGCGCGGCTAGCCTCACGACATGACTGCAGACCGGTGGTCCGAGGTCGACCACTACTTCACCCGAACGCTCGCCCTCCACGACGACGTCCTCGACACCGTGCAACGGTCCGCCGCCGAGGCGGGCCTGCCCGACATCGCCGTCACGGCGAACCAGGGGAAACTGCTGCACCTGCTGGCGAAGCTCGTCGGCGCACGACGCATCCTGGAGGTCGGAACGCTGGGCGGCTACTCCACCATCTGGCTCGCCCGCGCTCTCCCGGCCGACGGACGGCTGGTGACCATCGAGGCCGACCCCACCGCCGTCGACGTCGCCCGACGCAACATCGAACGCGCGGGACTGGCGGAGAAGGTGGAGATTCGCGAGGGAAAGGCCCTCGACGTGCTGCCCACGCTGGAGCCGGATCATCCGCCCGTCGACCTGGCATTCATCGACGCCGACAAGGTCAACAACCCGCGTTACGTGCGGTGGGCGCTGGAGTTGTCCCGGCCCGGCAGCGTGATCGTCGTGGACAACGTCGTGCGGGACGGCCGGGTGATCGAGGAAGGCAGCGACGACGCGTCGGTGCGTGGCACGCGGGAGGCGATCGAGCTGCTGCGTGAGGAGCCGCGGCTGGACGCCACGGCGCTACAGACGGTCGGGGTGAAGGGCTACGACGGGCTGGCTATCGCTCTCGTCGTGAGCTGATGACGCCGACACCACACCGGCGTGCCCGCGAACTGCGATCACGCGTGCGCGACGTGCGGACACGCGTGCGCAGAGCGCGGACACGCCGGTGGAGGTCAGGCGTACAGGGGGTGCTTCTCCGCGAGGGTCGCGACGCGGGAGCGCAGCTCCTCGCGGCGGGCGTCGTCGAAGCCCGGCCGCAGCGCGGCGGCGATGATGTCGGCGACCTCGGCGAAGTCGTCGGCACCGAAGCCGCGCGTGGCCAGCGCCGGCGTGCCGATGCGCAGCCCCGACGTCACCATCGGCGGACGCGGGTCGAACGGCACGGCGTTGCGGTTCACCGTGATGCCGATGTCGTGCAGCCGGTCCTCGGCCTGCTGCCCGTCCAGCTCGGAGTTCACGAGATCCACGAGCACCAGGTGCACGTCGGTGCCACCCGTGAGCACCCGGACCCCGGCCGAGGCGCAGTCGTCGGCCGACAGCCGCTCGGCGAGGATCTTCGCGCCCGCCAGCACGCGCTCCTGCCGCTCCCGGAACTCCTCGCTCGCCGCGATCTTCAGCGCGACCGCCTTGCCCGCGATGACGTGCTCCAGCGGACCACCCTGCTGACCAGGGAACACCGCCGAGTTGATCTTCTTGGCGTACTCCTGCTTCGACAGCACGATGCCGCCACGCGGACCACCCAACGTCTTGTGCGTGGTGGTGGTGACCACGTCGGCGTAGGGCACGGGGCTCGGGTGCAGACCCGCCGCGACCAGACCGGCGAAGTGCGCCATGTCGACCATGAGCTTGGCGTCCACGGCGTCGGCGATGCGCCGGAACTCGGCGAAGTCGAGCTGCCGCGGGTAGGCCGACCAACCGGCGATGATCAGCTTCGGCTTGTGCTCGGTGGCGAGCCGCTCCACCTCGGCCATGTCGATCCGGCCGGTCTCGCGGTCGACGTGGTAGGCGACGACGTTGTAGAGCTTGCCGGAGAAGTTGATCTTCATGCCGTGGGTGAGGTGCCCACCGTGCGCGAGGTCGAGCCCGAGGATGGTGTCACCCGGGTTCAGGAGGGCGGCCATGGCGGCGGCGTTGGCCTGCGCACCCGAGTGGGGCTGCACGTTGGCGTGCTCGGCCCCGAAGAGCTCCTTCGCCCGAGCGATGGCGAGGTTCTCGATGACGTCGACGTGCTCACACCCGCCGTAGTAGCGGCGACCGGGGTAGCCCTCGGCGTACTTGTTGGTGAGCACCGAGCCCTGCGCCTCGAGGACGCCGACAGGCGCGAAGTTCTCGGACGCGATCATCTCCAGCGTCGTCTGCTGGCGATGCAGCTCGGCGGCGACCTGCGCGGCGACCTCCGGGTCGACCGTGGCGAGGTCGGCGTCGAACGAATTCATGTCAGCCCTCCTGAATCAGTGCGGCGTAGGCGTCGGCGTCGAGCAGCTCCGGCACCGACTCGGCGCGGACCTTGAACAGCCAGCCCGCGTCGTAGGGGTCGGAGTTTACGGTCTCGGGCGAGTCCACGACGGACTCGTTGATCTCGACGACCTCGCCGGTCACCGGCGCGTACAGCTCGCTGACGGACTTGGTCGACTCGATCTCGCCACACACCTCACCCGCCGTGACGGTACTACCCGTCTCCGGAAGGTCGACGAAGACCACGTCGCCCAGCGACTCGGCCGCGAACGCGGTGACGCCGACCGTCACGATCTCGTCACTTCCGGTGCGAAGCCACTCGTGCTCGCGGCTGTAACGAAGGTCCTGCGGGATGTTCGTGGGCGTCTGGGACAACGGAGTCAGCCTTTCGTGGAGGGACGCTTGTAGAAGGGCAGGGACACGACGTCGACGGTGGCCGCACGGCCGCGGACGTCGACGGACAGGGTCGTTCCGGGCTCGGCGACGTCCCGGGCGACGTACGCCATCGCGATCGGGTAGCCGAGCGTCGGCGACAACGCACCACTCGTGACCTCGCCGACCTCACGGTCACCGTCGAGGACACGGTAGCCGTGACGCGGGGCACGCCGCCCCTCGCCACGCAGACCCACCAGGACGACGTCGGGCTCGCCGACGCGCTCCAGGGCGGACCGGCCCACGAAGTCGCCGGGCTTGTCGAACTTGACGATCCGGCCGAGGTTGGCGTGGAACGGGGTCCGTTCGGGGGTCAGCTCGTTGCCGTACAGGGGCATCCCCGCTTCGAGGCGGAGCGTGTCGCGGCACGCCAGGCCCGCGGGCACCAGGCCGTGGGAGGCGCCGACCTCGGCGAGCCGCCGCCACGTGTCGACGGCCGCGGTGGGACCGTCACCGGTGTCGACGAACAGCTCGAAGCCGTCCTCGCCGGTGTAACCGGTGCGGGCCAGCAGCACCTCGTGTCCGGCGACGGTGGCGCGCATGCTCGCGTAGTAGCGCAACCCGTCGAGCTCGGCGCCGGTGGCCTCGGCCACGACGGCCGCCGAGGCCGGACCCTGCACGGCGACGAGCGCGGTGCGGGCGCTGAGGTCGGTGACGGTCGCGTCGAACTTCTCGCTCCGCTCACGCAGGGCGTCGAACACCAGCGCGGCGTTGCCCGCGTTGGCGACCACGAGGTAGCGCTCCTCGGCAAGGCGGTAGACGACGAGGTCGTCGAGCACACCGCCGTCGACGTCGCACAGCATCGTGTACCGCGCGCGACCGACCGCGACGGCCGACAGGGTGCCGACCAGCGCGTAGTCCATCGCCTGCGCGGCCTCGGGGCCGCTGACCTCGATCTCGCCCATGTGCGAGAGGTCGAACTGACCGGCCGCCTCGCGCACCGCACGGTGCTCGGCCAGGTCGCTGGAGTACCGGACGGGCATCGACCAGCCCGCGAACTCGGTGAACGACGCACCGAGTTCGGCGTGCACGTCGTGCAGTGGGGTGGTCGACGGCTGAGACGTTGCGGTCACGACACCGAACCTGCGCTTTCGTAGGAGGAGACGGGCGGACAGGAGCAGACGAGATTGCGGTCGCCGTAGGCGCCTTCGATGCGCCGGACCGGAGACCAGTACTTGCCCTTCGGCGAGGTGTGGCCCGGGTACACGGCGGTGCGCCGGTCGTAGGGCAGAGTCCAGTCCCCGGCGAGCTGCTCGGCGGTGTGCGGAGCGTTGCGCAACGGGCTGTCCTCGACCGGCCAGGTGCCGTTGGCGACCTCGTCGATCTCCCGGCGGATGGCGATCATCGCCTCGCAGAACCGGTCGAGCTCGGCGAGGTCCTCGCTCTCGGTGGGCTCCACCATGAGCGTGCCCGGCACCGGGAACGACATCGTCGGGGCGTGGAAGCCGTAGTCGATGAGCCGCTTGGCGACGTCGTCGACGGTGACGCCGGTCTGCTTGGTCAACGCACGCAGGTCGAGGATGCACTCGTGGGCCACGAGCCCGTCCTGTCCGGTGTAGAGCACCGGGTAGTGCGGCGCGAGCCGCGCGGCGACGTAGTTGGCGTTCAGCACCGCGACCTTGGTCGCCTCCGTGAGCCCGGCCGCGCCCATCATGCGCACGTAAGCCCACGAGATCGGCAGGATCGACGCCGACCCGAACGGGGCCGCCGAAATGGGTCCGACTCCGGTCTCGGGTCCGGCCTCGGCCGCGAGCGGGTGGTTGGGCAGGTACGGCGCGAGGTGCGCGCGCACCGCCACCGGGCCGACGCCGGGCCCGCCACCGCCGTGGGGGATGCAGAACGTCTTGTGCAGGTTCAGGTGGGAGACGTCGCCGCCGAACTCGCCGGGCTTGGCCAGCCCCAGCAGCGCGTTGAGGTTCGCGCCGTCGACGTAGACCTGGCCGCCCGCCTCGTGCACGATCTCGGCCAGCTCGCCGATGCCGGTCTCGTAGACGCCGTGCGTGGACGGGTAGGTGACCATGATCGCCGCGAGCGTGTCGCGGTGGGCGGCCACCTTGGCGCGCAGGTCGTCGAGATCCACGTCGCCGTCGGCGGTGCATGCCACGACGACCACGCGCATCCCGGCCAGCACGGCCGACGCCGCGTTGGTGCCGTGGGCCGACGACGGGATCAGGCACACGTCGCGCTCGGGTTGGCCGTTGGCGCGGTGGTAGGCGCGGATCGCGAGCAGCCCGGCCAGCTCGCCCTGGCTGCCCGCGTTGGGCTGGAGCGAGACGCTGTCGTAGCCGGTGACCTCGGCCAGCCACCGCGAGAGCTGCGCGACGAGTTCGCGGTAGCCCTCGGCGTCCTCGGCGGGCACGAACGGGTGGATGTTCGCGAACTCCGGCCAGGTGACGGGCTCCATCTCGGTGGTGGCGTTCAACTTCATCGTGCACGAGCCGAGCGGAATCATGCCGCGGTCGAGCGCGTAGTCGGCGTCGGAGAGCCTGCGCAGGTACCGCAGCATCGCGGTCTCCGACCGGTACGAGTGGAAGACCTCGTGGGTGAGGTACTCGTCGGTGCGGTCGAGACCGGCCGGGAACGCCGTCCGCGTCGCCGGCTCCGGCGTGGCGTCGACGCCGAACGCGCCGAGCACCGTGGCCAGCACCTCCGGTGTCGTGACCTCGTCGCAGGCCACGCGCACGTGGTCGGCGTCCACCCGGCCGAGGTTCACGCCCGCCTCCCGGGCGGCGGCCAGCACCGCGTCCGCCCGGCCGGGCACGCGGGCGAGCACGGTGTCGAAGAAGTGCTCGTGCACCACCTCGACGCCGCCGGAGCGCAGGGCGTCGGCCAACGTCACCGCGTGCCGGTGCACCCGCTCGGCGATGCTGCGCAGCCCCTCGGGGCCGTGGTAGACGGCGTACATCGACGCCATGACGGCGAGCAGCACCTGCGCGGTGCAGATGTTGCTGGTGGCCTTCTCGCGTCGGATGTGCTGCTCGCGGGTCTGCAGCGCGAGCCGGTACGCGGGAGCTCCCGCCGCGTCGATCGACACGCCGACGAGCCTGCCGGGCAGCGACCGCTCCAGACCGGAACGTACGGCGAGGTACCCGGCGTGCGGACCGCCGTACCCGAGCGGGACACCGAAGCGCTGCGTGGTCCCGGCCGCGACGTCGGCACCGAAGTCGCCGGGCGACGTCAGCAGGGTGAGCGCGAGCAGGTCGGCGGCCATGCAGTACAACGCCTTGACCGCCTTCGCCGCCTCGCCGATCTCGCGGTAGAAGTCGGGCTCGCGCACCACACCGGACGCGCCCGGGTACTGCACGACGACGCCGAAGAAGTCCTCGGGCAGCCCCTGCGACAGGTCCCGCACGTCGACCTCGACACCCACCGCCTGCGCGCGGGTGCGGACCACGGCGATCGTCTGCGGCAGGCACTCGGCGTCGACGACCACCCTGTCGGACTTCGACTTCGACGCGCGCTTCATCAACATCACGGCCTCCGCCACGGCCGTGCCCTCATCGAGCAGGGACGCGTTCGCGGTGGTCAGGCCCGTGAGGTCGGCGACGGCGGTCTGGAAGTTGAGCAGCGCCTCCAGTCGGCCCTGCGAGATCTCCGGCTGGTACGGCGTGTAGGCCGTGTACCAGGCCGGGTTCTCCAGCACGTTGCGGCGGATGACGGCCGGGGTGACGGTGTCGTAGTAGCCGAGCCCGATCATCTGGGTCATGGGCCGGTTGCGGGCGGCGAGCTCGCGCAGCTCGGCGATGGCCTGCTCCTCCGAGGCGGGTGCGGGCAACCGCAGCTCGCCCTCGGTACGGATCGAGCCCGGCACGGCGGCCGCCACGAGTGCGTCGACACTGCCGAACCCGCACTCGGCCACCATCTTGGCCTGTTCGGAGGGTCCCGGGCCGATGTGCCGGGAGGCGAAGACCGGCGTCGGGGACGACGGGGGTGACACGGACATGGGAGCTCCTTCTCGCCGTACCACAGGGCTACCCACCCTGTGCTGGGAACTCCCCCTCTGTCATGGGCACCTGAGAGTTTCACCGCGCGCGAAGCGCGGCTTACACCTTGGGTGAGGCGCGCGGAGCGCCTGCTTTCCAGAGTGGCCTCGCCGCAAGCGGTAGGTGGACCTGAGAGATTGTGGGGCGTTTGCTCCTTCGGTGCCCCGCCACGAGTACGGGGACTCTCCCGCTCGGGTTCGATCGGCCGCGATATCCAGTTGTGCGTGCGGTTGTCGAGCTGACCGTACCGAGCGCGTCGGGGTCAGTCCACAACGTGCAGTGAACGGTGACGCAGACCGCTCTGCCGCGACGCTACCCCGGAGCGTTCCACCCCGGACACCGGAGCGCGTCGGGCACGGCGCGACCGGGTGATCGCGTTGCTCGACACGGGCACCGCCCGCCGCGCACCATTCCGGTTCGCGGCTACCGGACGCCGACCACCGTCAGCGTCGCGCCGCTGTCGCGGACCCGCCGCTGTTCGGCCACCGGAAGCCCGTCGTCCGCGAGCACCAGGTCGAAGTCAGCCAACGGCGCCAACGCGTACAGGCCGTCCCGGGTGAACTTCGTGTGGTCGACGAGCAGCACCGAGCGCGACGCCGAGGCCAGCATCGCGCGCTTGACCTGCACCGTGGCTTGGGAGTGGTGGTAGCAGCGGTTGCCCGCGACCGCCGTGGTCGACATGAAGAACGTGTCGGCCCTGACCTTGGCCACGCCCTCCGCCGTGTAGAGCCCGAGGAAGGCGTCGTAGGCGGGGAAGTACTCGCCGCCGAGCGCGATGAGCGTGATGCCGGGGACGCCCGCGAGCATGGTCACGACCGGTTGGAAGTAGGTGATGACCGTCAGTGGTGCCCGCTCGGCGAGGCGCTCCGCGAGGTACAGGCACGTGGTGCTCTCGTCGAGCATCACGGTGTCCCCGGGTCGCACCTGCTCCAGGGCCGCGGCGGCGAGTGCGCTCTTCTCACGGGCCATCGCGGTGCGGCGTTGCGCGATGTCGCCGTGGAACGTCTCCGACGGTGCGGCGGTCGCCCCGCCCCGCACTCGCGCAAGCCAGCCTTCGCGCTGCAACGCATCGAGGTCACGGTGGATCGTCATCACGCTGACGCCGAACTCCTCGGCCAGCGCCGACGCCCGTACGAAGCCCTCGGCCCTGACCCGGTCCCTGATCAATGCGCGCCGTCGCGATCGGATCGTGCCGCCCATGTCGCTCCAGTGTGAAGAAATGTGAGGTTTCGCGCACCGAGTTCCCGGAGCCACGCACTCTACCAGCGAAGACGGTGTCATCCGGGGTCACGTCTTCACACGCCGGCGCCCGGAACGGCGTGGGAATGGGAGCGAGCCGTTGCCCGGGCCGCGTCGGCGGAGTGTGCTGGACGCGCGGTGGACCGTCGGACGAAGGAGGGCGGATGTCGGCGATCGCGATCGACGCCGGGACGTCGCTGATCAAGGCGGTGGTCTTCGACGACGACGGGCGTGAGGTCGCGGTGGCCCGCCGGGAGACCGAGGTCCGCCGACCTCGACCCGGCTGGGCGGAACAGGACATGCGCTCCGTCTGGACGGCCGTGGTCGACGCGATCCGAGAGGTCGTGTCTGCCGCACGCGACGGAGTGCGCTTCCTCGCCCTAACCGCACAGGGCGACGGCTGCTGGCTGGTCGACGAGCATGGCGAACCCACCGGTCCCGCCATCCTGTGGTCCGACGGACGCGGCGCGCCGTTCGTGGACGACTGGCTGCGGGACGGGGTGGCCGAGCAGGCGTTCCGCCTCAACGGCTCGGTCGGCTTCGCCGGACTGCCGCACGCGATCCTGACGTGGCTGGGCGAGCACGATCCCGACCGCGTCCACGCCTCGTCGACCGCGCTGACCTGCGGCGGGTGGCTGTTCTCCCGCTTCACCGACGTGGTGGGCGTG
Organism: Saccharomonospora sp. NB11; assembly: GCF_015910535.1. Lineage (GTDB taxonomy): Bacteria > Actinomycetota > Actinomycetes > Mycobacteriales > Pseudonocardiaceae > Saccharomonospora. Next base: position 68,461 of record NZ_JACBJG010000005.1, read on the forward strand.
GACTGCTCCGACGCCTCGGTGCCGTTCCTCGACCCGCGCACCCGCGCGTACTCCCCCGAACTGCTGTCGCTGTTCGATCTCGACTGGGCCACCCCCCTGCTGCCGCGCGTTCTCGACGGCGCCGACACGACGGCCGGGCTGTCCCGCCGCGCGGCCGAGGAGCTGGGACTGCCGGAGGACACTCCGGTGGTGCTGGCGCCCTACGACGTGGCGTCGACGGCGCTGGGAGCGGGCTCCACGGAAGCCGGACTCGCGTGCACGATCCTCGGAACGACGCTGTGCACGGAGGTGTTCACCCCCTCGGTCGACACCTCGGGCACGCCGTCGGGGCTGACCCTGGTGCTCGGCTCCGGTCGCGACGTGGTGCGGGCCTTCCCGACCCTGGCCGGCACCGAGGTGCTCGCCTGGGCGTGTCGCCTGCTCGGGTTGAGCCACCCGCGCGAGGTGACCGCGCTGGCCGAGCACACCGCTCCCGGCGCGGCCGGACTCACGTTCCTGCCCTACCTCTCCCCCGCGGGCGAACGCGTGCCCTTCCTGGACACGGCCGCCCGTGGCACGTTCTGGGGGCTGTCCCTCGAACACGGCCGTGACGCGGTTGCCCGCGCCGTCCTCGAAGGGCTCACGACGGTCGTCAAGGACTGTCTCGACGCCACCACGGCGCAGGTCGACGAGCTGCGGGTCTGCGGAGGTGGGGCGAACAGCGAGCTGTGGTGTCGCCTCATCGCCGACGTCACCGGCGTGCGCGTCGTCCGCCCCGCCGACGGCGAGGTGGGAGCCAAGGGCGCGTTCCTCACCGGGCTCGTCGCCACCGGTGCCGAACCCGACCCGACCAGCGCGGCGACCCGGCACGTCCGGACGGACCGCGTCTACGACCCCGAGCCGCGCCACGTCGAGCACTACGCCGAACAGTACGAACGGTTCCGCACGCTCCGTGAGATCTCCACGCGGGGCTGGCACCTCCCGACGCGGTGACGGCCGCGCGAACCAGGCACGCGAACAGGAAGAGTCGACATGGCACCCAGCACGCACACCTCGCCCCCACGCCCCGCGCCCGTGTGGCTCGGCCTCGACGTCGGGACCCAGAGCGTGCGCTGTGTGGCCACCGACCGGACCGGCGCCGTGGTGGCGAGCGCGTCCCGCCCGCTCCGCAGCCATCGGGAGGGACGCCGACACGAACAGGACCCGCAGCAGTGGTGGTCGGCACTCACCGCCGCCTGCGCCGAGGCGATGGCGACGGTGGGGACGCGCCCCGTGCGCGGGCTGTCGTTGTGCGCGACGTCGGGCACGATCCTGCTCGCCGACACCGAGTTGCGTCCGCTCACCCCGGCGTTGATGTACGACGATGCACGCGCGGGCAACGAGGTGAGCCGCGTGCACGCGGCGGGCGCCGCGCTGTGGGAGCGGCTCGGCTACCGCCCCCAGGCCTCGTGGGCCCTGCCCAAGACCCTGTGGTTGCTGCGACACCATCCGCCGACGAACCGCACCCGCTTGCTCCACCAGGCCGACTACCTCACGGGCCGACTCGCCGGTCGGCTCACCGCGGTCGATTCGAGTCACGCGCTCAAGACCGGCTACGACCTCGACGGCGAGTGCTGGCCCGCCGACGTGGTCGACGCGCTCGACCTCCCGCCGCGCCTGCTGCCCGACGTGGTGCGCCCCGGCACCCCGATCGGCGAGGTGTGCGCCACCGCCGCCGAGGCCACGGGAATCCCGGCGGGCACACCGATCGTCGCGGGCATGACCGACGGGTGCGCGTCCGTCCTCGGGTCCGGCACGTTCTCGGTGGGGTCGTGGAACAGCGTTCTCGGCACCACGCTCGTGCTCAAGGGCGTCACGGACCGTCGGCTGCACGACCCGCTCGGCGTGGTCTACTCGCACCGCGCCCCGGACGGCAACTGGCTTCCGGGCGGAGCGTCGAGTGTCGGCGCCGGGGTGCTCAGCGACCTCTTCGGCTCCGCCGACCTCGACCGACTCACCGCGCTCGCCGTCGACCGTCCTCAGTCGACACTGGTGACGTATCCGTTGGTGTCGCGGGGAGAACGATTCCCGTTCGTCGCAGCCGAAGCCCGACGGTTCACGCTCGGCACGCCCGCCGACGACGTCGACGCCTACGCCGCCGTCCTGCGCGGGGTCGCCTTCGTCGAACGGCTCTGCTTCGACTACCTCGACCTGCTGGGGGCGCCGATCGACGGCACCCTCACCACGACCGGCGGCGGCGCACGCAACGACCACTGGACCCGACTGCGCGCGACCACGCTCGGGCGTCCGCTCACCGTGCCGAGCGACGCCGATCCCGCGGTGGGCATGGCGCTGCTGGCGCGGTCGGCCGAGTCGTCGCTCGCCGAGGCCGCGCAGGAGACCGTCCGCGACACCGTGACCGTCGATCCCGTCCCCGCCGACGGGGACGTCCTCACGGAGGGCTACCTCGCCCTGGTCGACGCCTTGCGCGAGCGAGGCTGGCTGCCCACCGAACTGGCCGACCACGCACACCACCGGAGCACGCGATGACCGAACTCGTTCTCGTCCGCCACGGCGAAACCGTCTGGCACGACGGCAACCGCTACGCCGGCCGCACCGACGTGGCCTTGACCGACCATGGCAGGCGGCAGGCCGAGGTGCTGGGCGGCTGGTCGGCCACGGCCGAACTCGACGCGGTGTGGGTGTCGCCGCTGTCCCGCGCGCGGGAGACGGCCGAACCGGTCGCCCGCGCGACCGGGCTCGACCCGCACGTCGACGAGCGCATCGTCGAACTCGACTTCGGCCGGGGCGAAGGCCTCACCGCCGAGGAGATGAACCGCGACTTCCCCGAGGCGCGCGCCGCGTTCGTCGACGACCCCGTGACGCACTACCTGCCCGGCGGGGAGGACCCGGTGCTCGCGGTGAAGCGGATGACGGGCTACGCCACCGACATCGCGCGCGAGCACCCCGACGGCCGGGTACTCGTCGTCGGGCACTCCACGGCCCACCGTCTGCTGCTGTGCCACCTGCTGGGGTTGCCGCTGCGCTCGTACCGCTCGGTGTTCCCGGTGTTCCGCAACTGCGCCATCACCACGGTGCGCTGGGACGGGACGGGGCAGGCGGCGTTGCTGGAGTTCAACACCCCGGTGCAGTACTGACCCGGGTCGCGGGCACGTGCGGTGTCCGCGACCCGGCACCGGTCACCGCGCGGCGGCGTACATCTGCTCGAAGTTCTCGCGGTAGTCGTCGTAGACCGACCGCAGGTTCGTCATGATCATCGCCTCGTCGTTGCGACGCAGGGACGTGTGGTTGAAGTTCGGGCTGCCGGTCAGCACTCGTCGGGCGTCGGCGTCACCGGCGACGTCGCCCTCGACGATCAGGTACTTCGAGTGGATCCGGCCCGGCAGCGCGGCGGAGTCGTCCAGTGTCCGCGCGGTGATGTCGTCGTGGCTCGACAGCAACGCCTCGACGTCGTCGTCCACCGGCCCGTGCACGATCCGGATCTCGCAGCCCTGCTCGGCCAACTCGACGAGCCGTTCCGCGATGCCCACGCGATAGCTGTCCCATTCGGACATTCCGATACGGACGGTGGTGTCGCTGTCACACCCGACCTCGTCGAGGAACTCCTCGATCGGATCGCCTTGCGCACGCGGGAAGAAGTGCGCCCGCACGAACCCGCCCGGCATCCCGGTGGTGACGGTGCGGTAGTAGTCGTCGTCCTGCTGTTCCCGTGCGAGGTCGGCGAAGTAGGACGCGTAGGCGTCGTAGAGGCGGCGGTTCTCCACGATGGTCGTGGCGTTGTTCCAGTACACCGACGAGTTGAGGTCGGTGAAGTTGGCCGACGACTGCACCACCACGTCGGAGCGGCCACCGGTACGCGAGAACAGGTAGAACTTGTTGTGCTGCCCCTTGGTTCCGATGCACGAGGACGTGTTGCCCTCCGGAGAGAGGTTGCCGCACACGTGTAGCCAGGAGGCCCGCGTCTCGTCGGTGCCGAGTGCGTCCCGCAGGGCGGTCGCGGCGGGAGTGTCGTCCTGCCAGCCGTCGAGGATCACCTGTACGTCGACGCCGCGCCGGTGTGCCTTGAGCAGCTCGTCGACGAAATCCTGCCCCGCGTCGCCGGAGACGACGAAGTGGGCCAGCCGGATGGTCGAGCCGGGCTCGGCCTGCTTGACCAGTGAACAGATCTGCTCGACCACGCCGGTCGGATGTCCGGCGGCGGGGTTGTTGAACGCCGTTCCGGTACGCACCGGCACGGCGGGCGCATCGGCACACGGCCGGAGTTCCGGCTCCGCCGCGGCGGGAGGCGCCGCCAGCAGGGAGACGGTGACGGCGGCGGAGGCGAGAACGGCCCTGACACGCATGGGATCTCCTTCCCCAGAAGAAGCGCCGCCGTGTTGCTCGGGACGGTCGGCGCAGGACGTGCTGCGACGAGAACGCGGCACGACACCGCCGTGCGGAAAAGTCGTCGCGCAGCGGTGCCACCGTAGAAGTGAACGTTAACGGGAGCGCTAACGCTAAGTGGCGTGCACGCTGCCGTCAAGCCTCGATTTTCCTTGTCGTCACACCGTTGACTTCTCGATCCCGGGCGGGTTAGCGTCCCCCTCGGCGCCACACATGATCGCTCACGTGAACGTTCATCCTCTCCTTCGCTCTGTCTTTTCGACTTCTCCAGGAGCTGACACCGTTGGGCCACACCACTGACACAGACCTGTCCGCTCAACTGCGGCGGGCCATGCTCGACGCCGATCCGGCGTTGTCGCGGTACAACCCGCTTTCGCGCATCCTCGTCTTCGACCAGTTCAACTCCGGCACCCACGGCTGGACCGAGCTGATCGGCAACCACGACGGCAAGGGCGACCTCGACACCGTCGACGCCCACATGAAGGACTTCCGCCCGCCGCAGCTCAGTTCCTGCACCTTCTTCGACACCGGCACCCACGGCGCGATGACCGGCACCTACGCGCTCAAGGTGTCCACGCGCCCGATCACCGGACACACCGGCGTGGCGATCCGCAGGCTCACGATGGCCAAGAAGGGGCTCGTGCAGTTCGAGACCTACTTCACCTACAAGGCCGAGGCGTCGTCGGAGGAGAACCGCGCCTTCGAGCAGGCCGGAGCCGGTGAGTGGGACGGCAACATCCACCCCTCGGAGCAGCAGTTCGGCGCCTTCACCATCGCCACCGACATCTGCGACGACCGGGGCGTGCGCTACCACAACGTGATCCGCTACCAGAACACCGACCTGGAGAACCGGTTCACCCGCCGCTGGATGTACCCGGTGGTGCCCGAACCGACGCCCCGGGAACACCTGGAGGGCAAGGCCCACCTCGGCCCGACGGACGACTTCACCGCGCCGAACCCCGAGGACTGGCGAGCCTTCGGCGAACCGCAGTCGTTCTGCTACAACGAGGTCCCCACCAAGGTCAACTGGCACTACCTGCGTTGGCAGATCGACACCGAGGCGCAGCGCAACGTCGAGCTGCAGGTCAACGACCGCGTCTACGACATGCGCGACATCCCCGTGCCCGCGTACGCGGAGCGCTACGACTCACTGGACAACCTGCTCAACTTCTACGTCAGCACCCGCACGCACACCAACGTCCGCAACTTCATGTTCCTGGACTCGGTGCTCATCTCGGTGGATTGGTAGGTCCTCATGCGACAGACGCAGACAGCAGTTCTCGAACGTTACCGGGTCCTCGACGGCGACTTCGCCACCGAACCGTTCGAAGCCGCCTGGGCCGGTGAGGCCCGGTGGTTCGTGCAGGTGCTGGAGAGCTCGACGCCGACCACTCGGTTGCGCCTCACGACCCAGATCTCGCCCGACGGTCTGCACTGGTGCGACGCGGAGGTGCCCACGCAGGTCACCGAGGGCACCACGCTGCACTCGTGGCCGGTGCGCGAGTTCGGGCAGTGGCTGCGCATCAAGGGGACGGTCGAGGGCGAGGGGGAATCGGTGAAGGTGCAGATCTACCTCACGCTCAAAGAGTGAGTCTCGGAGAATCCCATGACGACCCCCTTCGACCGGCGTAGCTTCCTCAAGCTCGGCAGCGTGAGTCTCGCCGGCGCGTTCCTCGCCTCCTGCAGTTTCGGAGGCGGCACCCGGGCCGGGGCCGAGGGCCTGTTGCGGGCGGCGTTCAGCCAACCGATCAACGACCTCGACCCGCACGGTCCCAGCAGCGTCGACGAGAGCACTCTGCTCGCGAGCAGGCTCATCTACGACACGCTGGTCCGGCGTGACGGCGAGACGCTGAAGCCGAGCGTCGCCACGTCGTGGGAGCAGACCACTCCCACGACGTGGGTGCTCACCCTGCGGGACGACGTGACGTTCCACGACGGCACCCCGCTCACCGCGAAGGACGTCAAGGCCTCGCTGGAGCGGGTCCGGGACGCCGGGACGGCACAGTCCGCGCTGTGGACGTCGGTCGTCGAGGTGGAGACCACGGACGACCACACCGTGCGAGTGGTCACCGAGGAACCCCTGGGCACGCTGCCGGTGAACCTCACGCTGCTGTTCATCCTCCCCGCGGACGCGATGGACAGCGACGGCTTCTTCCGCAAGCCCGTCGGCAGCGGCCCGTTCCGGGTCGAGTCGTTCACCCCGTCCTCCTCGCTGGAGCTGGCGGCGGTGGACTACTGGGACGGCAAGCCCACCCTGGAACGGGCGGCACTGCCGCACATCCCGGAGACGTCCAGTCAGATCACCGCGTTGCGGACCGGAGATCTGGACGTGCTCTGGCCGGTGCCGCCCGACCAGATCCGGCAGCTCGACGGCCGCGACGGCATCACGTTGGACACGGTGCCGAGCTGGGCGTACTACTTCAACTGGTTCAACTGCGGTCGCGAGCCGTTCACGGACCCCCGCGTGCGCAGGGCGCTGTGGAAGGCCGTGGACGTCGCGACCATCGTCGAGAGCCTGTTCGGGCAGGGCGCGGAGCTGATGACCGCACCCATTCCGTCCACTGTGTTCGGACACGCTCCCCAGCAGCCCTACCCGTACGACCCGGACGGGGCGAAACGGGAGCTGGCCGCGGCGGGCTACGGCGACGGGTTCCGCACCTCGCTGATGTGGTTCTCGGGCACGGGCCCGCTCGCCGACGGTCTCGCCCAGGCGATGATCTCGGACTGGGCGAAGATCGGCGTCGTCGTGGAGCCGCAGAACGTGGAGAAGGCCGAGTGGCTGCAACGCCTCAACGACAAGGACTTCGACATGGACCTGCAGATCAACACGGTCACCACGGGCGACGCCGACTTCACCCTGGGCCGGTTGTACGACTCGGCGGCCGACCGGATGGGCTACGCCAACCCGGAACTCGACACGATCCTGCGCCGCGCGCACACGGAGTCCGACCAGGTCACGCGCGGTGAGCTGTACGCCCAGGCGTGCCGCATCATCTGGGACGACGCCGTCGGTATCTTCCCAGCTGCGTTGGTCAGCACCTACGCGCGACGCAGTGGGGTCAAGGGGTTCGAACCCGTTCCGAGCAATCAGCCGGACCTGCGTGGCGTGAAGCTCGAGAACTGAGGGGAAGAATCATGGTCGAGTCGCGGCGAGTGACGCTGAAGGACATCGCCAAGTCGCTCGGGGTGTCGGTCAACACCGTCTCCCGGGCACTGGCCGACAAGGACAGCGTCGGCGAGGACACCCGGGCGAGGATCAAGGCCGAGGCCGCGCGCCTCGGGTACGTCCCGAACTCGATGGCCCGGTCCCTCGTCCTCGGCTCGGCCATGACCCTCGGCCTGGTCATCACCAACCCGTCGAACCCGTTCTACGCCCAACTGATCAGCACCATCGAGCAGCGGGGCCGCACCCACGGCTACTCGCTGATGCTGCTGGTCACGGAGGAAAGCCCGGAGGTCGACCGCCGCGCCGCGGACACGTTGCTGCGGTGGGGCGTGGACGGGGCGCTGGTCGTGCCCGTCCAGGGCGAGGGCGAGCACTGGGCCCGGCTGTCCGAGTCGGGTGTCCCGATGGTCTGCCTCAACCGTGACTTCCCCTCGCTCGACCTCGACTTCGTGGGCGTGGACTACCACCACGCCGCGCTCCAGGCCACCCGCCATCTCATCGAGGGTGGCGCGCGGTCGCTCTGTCTGCTGGAGGAAGACCTCCCCATCTCGCCGGTCGCGGAGCGCAGCGCGGGCTTTCGTCAGGCACTGGCCGAGGCGGGCATCGAGTCGTCCGGAGACCCCGTGATCTCGGTCCCGACCCGGCGCAGGGAGTCGCTCGCCCTCCCGTGGGAACCCGCCGACGCCTACCGGCTGGCACAGGACATCGTCGACCGGGGCGACCTCCCCGACGCCGTCATGGTCGGCAACGACTACTTCGCGCTCGGGGTGTACCGCGCACTGACCGAGGCCGGTCTGCGGGTGGGCGACGACGTGCTGGTCGGCGGGTTCGGCGACCACCCGTTCTCCGCCTACCTCAGTCCGGGGCTGACCACCGTGCGGCTGCCCGCCGCGGAGATCGGCACCGCCGCCGTCGATCTGCTGCTCCAGCGGATCAAGGGTGACGGCGACACCGCCGCGGAGAAGCGGCGCGAACGGTGCGACCTCGTCGTGCGGGCATCCAGCCGAGCCAGTAAGGGCACAATGACGTGATCATTTACATCGCACGCCGGCTGGGACAGTCGGTGTTCCTCCTCTTCGGCGCGATCACCATCGTCTTCGTGGTGCTGCGCGTCGTCTCCGGTGATCCCGCATCACTGATGCTGGGGGCCCAGGCCACCCCGGCGGAACTCGACGCGGCTCGCGACCGACTCGGCCTGAACGATCCGTTGTGGGACCAGTACGTGCGCCACCTCGGCGAGGTACTGACCCTCGACTTCGGGGAGTCGTGGCGGCTCGGCGGCGACGCGCTGTCGAACGTGCTCGACCGGCTCCCCTCCACGCTCACCCTGGCGGGCTGGGCTCTGGTGTTGACCGTGGCCATCGGGTTCCCGCTCGGCGTCTACGCCGCCCGCCACACCGGACGACTCGCCGACCGGCTGGTCTCGTACCTGTCGCTGGCGGGCCAGGCGCTGCCGTCGTTCTGGGTCGGCATCATGCTGGTGCTCGTCTTCGCCAGGATGCTCGACCTCCTGCCGGGTACCGCCGACGGCACACCGGTGGGCGCGATCCTGCCCGCGTTCACGCTCGCGCTGCCGTTCGTCGGCTGGCTCGCCCGACTCGTCCGCAACGGCACGTTGGAGGAGCTGGGCAAGGAGTACGTCCGCACCGCGCGGTCGAAGGGCCTGCCCGAGCGGGTGGTGTTCAACGTCCACGTCCTGCGCAACACCCTGACCCCCGTGGTGACCGTCCTCGGCCTGGTCATGGGCAACTTCATCGCCGACGCGGTCATCATCGAGCAGGTCTTCGCCTGGCAGGGCATCGGCTCGTTGCTGATCGACTCGATCGTCCACCGCGACTACGCGGTGGCGGAGGCGGCGATCCTGCTGATCGCCGTGTTCTACATCGGACTCAACTTGCTGGTCGACGTCCTGTACTTCCAGCTCGACCCCAGAATCACCTTGGAGACCGTATGAGGTCCACGGCTGCCAGGATCGCGGGCGGAGTGCTGGTGTTGTTCGCGCTGCTCGCGGTGTTCGGCCCCCTGCTCGTCCCCTACGACGGCGTGGCGACCCACGTCACCGATCGCCTGCTTCCCCCGGGAAGCACCCTGTCCGACGGCGGGTTCGCTCTCCTCGGCACCGACCAGGACGGCCGCGACGTGTTCGCGCAGTTCGTCGCGGGCTCCCGCGTCTCGCTGCTCGTGGCGCTCACCGTGGTCGTCGTCGGCGGGCTGATCGGCCTGGTGCTCGGTCTGGTGGCGGGCTACTACGGAGGCTGGCTCGACACCGTCATCTCGCGCCTCGGTGACATGCAACTCGCCTTCCCGAGCATCCTGCTCGCCATCCTCGTGGCGGGAGTGCTCGGCCCGAGCCTGCTCAACGTCATCATCGCGCTCGCGGTGACCCGGTGGGTGATCTTCGCGCGGGTGGTGCGCGGGTCGGCACTGGCCGCGCGCAATCGCGAGTTCGTCGACTCGGCCAGGGTGATGGGCGCGAGCGACGTACGGATCATGGCCCGCTACGTCTTCCCGTCCTGTGTCCAGCCGCTCGTGGTGGCCGCCACGATGCAGGTGGGCCTGACGATGGTCGCCGAGGCGGCGCTGTCGTTCCTCGGGCTCGGCGTTCCCCTCGACCAGGCGTCGTGGGGTTCGACCATCGCCAACGGGCGGGACTACCTCGACTCGGCCTGGTGGATCGCCACGGTGCCCGGAGTGGCGTTGACCCTGGTGGTGATCTGCGTCGGTGTGCTCGGCGACGCGTTCCACGACAGCACCGACCCGACGAGCCCGAAGAACCGACACACGACCACGGCGGTGATCCGATGAGCACGCTACTGGAGGTGTCCGACCTCGCCGTCTCGTTCGGCGACGTCGCGGCGGTACGGGGAGTGTCGTTCGCGGTCGAGGCCGGGGAGGCCCTCGCGATCGTGGGCGAGTCGGGCAGCGGGAAGAGTCTCAGCTCGCTCGCGGTGCTCGGGCTGCTGCCCCCACAGGCTCGTGTGACCGCGGGCCGCATCTCCTTCGACGGCCGCGACCTGCTGTCGTGCACCGACGAGGAGCTACGGCAACTGCGCGGCGAGGAGATGGCCATCATCTTCCAGGACCCGCTGAGCGCGCTGAACCCGTCGTTGACCGTCGGCTACCAGATCGCCGAGGTGTTCCGCCGGCGTCGCGGCCTCGACCGGCGCGAGGCACGGCAGCGGGCCGTCGAGGCGATGGCCGAGGTCGGCATCCCGGACGCCGCGGCCCGTGCGAGCAACTACCCGCACGAGTTCTCCGGCGGGATGCGGCAACGCGTCATGATCGCGATGGCCATGGCGTTGCGGCCCCGGCTGCTCATCGCCGACGAGCCGACCACCGCGCTGGACGTCACCGTGCAAGCCCAGATCCTGCGGTTGCTGCGGCGACGCCAGGAGGACGGGCTCGCCCTCGTCGTCATCAGTCACGACCTCGGGGTGGTCGCTCGCACGGCCCGATCGGTCGTCGTGATGTACGCGGGCCGAGCCGTGGAGGCGGGCACGGTCGCCGACGTGTTCAGCGCACCCGCCCACCCCTACACGCGAGGGCTCATGGCGGCCAGCCCTTCGGCCCGTGACGCGCAGCGCACGGTCCGCCCCATCGACGGCTACCCGCCGGACATCACCTCGCCGCCCAGCGGCTGCGCCTTCCACCCACGGTGTCCGTTCGCGCAGGACCGTTGTCGCACCGAGGAACCCGAACTGCGCACCGTGTCGCCCGGCCGCACGAGCGCTTGTCACTTCGCGGAGGAGGTGGTCACCCATGACGAGCCACTCGCAACCCGTGCTTGAGCTGGTCGATCTCGTCGCGGGCTACCGGCAACGACAGGGGGCCTGGGGTCGGCGTCGGGAAGTGCGCGCCGTCGCCGGGGTCGACCTGACCGTGCATCCCGGGGAGACCGTGTGTCTGGTCGGCGAGTCGGGCTGCGGCAAGTCGACCGTGGCCCGCAGCGTGGTCGGGCTGCTGGAGCCGTTCGCCGGAGAGGTGCGCGTGGACGGACGCGACGTCCGGACGCTGTCGGCCGCCGAGCGGAAGCGCCTGCGCCGGGACGTCCAACTCGTCTTCCAGGACCCGTACGCCTCGCTCAACCCCACCATGACGGTGTACGAGTTGCTCAGCGAGGCGTGGCGCATCCACCCGGGCCTCGTCGCGCGCGAGGACTGGGACGCCGAGGTGGCGGCGCTGCTGGAACGCGTCGGGCTGAACCCCGGCCACGCGCGGCGCTACCCACACCAGTTCTCCGGCGGTCAGCGGCAACGCATCTCCATCGCGCGGGCGTTGTCGGTGAAACCGCGGCTGATCGTGTGCGACGAGGCGGTGTCGGCGCTCGACGTGTCGATCCAGGCGCAGATCCTGAACCTGCTCGCCGACCTGCAACGCGAACTCGGGGTCGCCTACCTGTTCATCACCCACGACCTCGGCGTGGTCCGGCACTTCGCCGACCGGGTCGCGGTGATGCACCTGGGCACGATCGTGGAGACCGGCGAGGTGGCCGACCTCTACGAACGTCCCGCACACCCCTACACCCAGGCGCTGTTGTCGGCGGCACCGAGCCTGGAGGACTGGCGAGCCACGGCGACCGACGAGATCGTGTTGAGCGGGGACGTCCCCTCCCCGCTGCGTCCGCCCGGCGGGTGCCGGTTCCATCCGCGGTGCTGGAAAGCGCAGGATCGGTGCCGGGTCGACGAGCCGGAACTCGTCGACCGCGACACCGATCATCCGGTCGCCTGTCACTTCCCGGCGGAGGTGTCCGACGTCTCCGCAGCGGGATGAGGAGGTGGGCGGGAGTCAGAGCTTCGCGTCCACCATCGTCGCGTAGGCGACGACGTTGTCGCGGTAGCTCGCCTGCGACCGGTCGAAATCGCCACCGCAGGTGATGAGCCGCAGCTCGGCGCCCTCGGTATCGCCGTACACCCGCTCGGTGGGGAAGCTGTCCTTCGGGTACTGCTCGACGTCGACGACCCGGAACAACACACTCGTGCCGTCGGCGCGGTCGATGATCACGTCGGCCCCGACTTCGAGATTGCGGAGGTCGAAGAACACGCCCTTCTGGTTCTGCCAGTCGACGTGAGCGGCGAGCACCGAGGGACCGCGCTCGCCGGGGGTGGGTGACTCGACGTACCACCCGACGGCCTCCGCCCCCTCGGGCACCTCCATGGTGTTGTCGGGCGTGAGACCCAGCCCCACGAACGTGTCCGTGGACACCCTGAGGCTCGGGATGCGCAGCCCCGACGGCGGCGCCGGGGGCAGGAAGTTCTCGACGTCGGCGGCCTCGACCTGCTCCACCACCGCTTCGGCATGCCCGGGAATCTCGTTCGCCCCGGTGCAACCGGCGAGCAGGAACAGCAGCGCCAACGCCGCCGCTCCCGCCAGCCGGAGAACCGACGGGCGGGAACGGCGAGACGTCACGTCACGCATCGCGGACCAGGTCAGAGCAGAGCCGCCAGCGAGCCGTCACCGGTCTCGACACCACCGTGCGGCTTCTTGTGCACCTGCTTCTTGTGGTGCTTCTTGTCCTTGTCGTGGCCCTTGTCGTGGTCCTTGTCCTTGTCGTGCCCCTTGCCGTGGTCCTTGTCCCAGTCCTTGTCGTGGTCCTTGCCCTTGTCCCAGTCCTTGTCGTGGTCCTTGTCCCAGTCGTCGTCGTGGTCCTTGTCCTTGCCCTTGTCCCAGTCCTTGTCCTTGTCCTTGTCCTTGTCCCAGTCGTCGTCGTGACCCTTGCCGTGGTCCCAGTCCTTGTCGTGGTCCTTGTCCCACTCCTTGTCGTGCTCACCCTCGCTGCTGGTGAGCTCGTACTCGGCGCACTCGTCCGACCACGACACCGACGTCGTGCAGTCCTCGTCGGTGGAGGCGTTGGTGGTACCGGTGACGGCCAGTGCGGCGCCGATCGCGATGGCGGTGACGACTGCGCCCTTGCGGATTGCCATGGTCAAGGTTCTCCTTGGAGTACTGGATGTCGATCTCGAAAACGGTGCGCTGCACGAGTACGCTCCGCGCCCGTGTGGCTACAGGTTGCGCAGTCGGCGTGATCGGCAATCCTTGCCGCGCGGCGAAACCACCACGTGAGTGACGTGGTGTGCACCGGAGGGACCCATCACTGTCCACTTTCTACCGACAGCGTGGTCGCCCGGCCGTGGCACGATTGCGGCCCCGAGCCGGGGGTACTGCTGTCGGAATGGCGACGGACATGCGGACCGTGCGCACCCTGGCGCAGTTGGCGGAGCTGGTCGACTCCGGCGACGCCCCCTACCTGCGCTACTCACCCGGCCCCGAGTCGGACGCGCGGCACTCCAGCAACGACCACGAGAGCGGGCTGACCATGCCCGGGGTGTCCGCCAACCCGCTCGAAGCCCCAGGCTGGTGGACGTTGCCGCTGGAGGACTGGCTCGCTCGACGGGTGTGCCAGTACCTCCGCGAACTCGACGAAGGAGCACGCCCCTGGGTGTTGTCGGGACGTCAGGTGGACTTCGGCCCCGACAACGAGCCCTTGCTCGTGGACATCCAGCCGGTCGCGTGGCTCGCGCCGGAACTCGTCGACGAGGCCCGCGAGCGCTACCAGTCGCGGCTCAACGCGGGCGCGGCGACTCACCGCGACCGGTGACGCGGCCCGGTCGCACCAACCCGGACTCGTAGGCCAGGTGCACGAGCTGCGCGCGGTCACGCGCGCCGAGCTTGGCAAGCAGTCTGCTCACGTACGTACGCGCCGTCGCCGGGCTCAGATGCAGCGCCGCGCCGATCTCCGCGTTCGACAAGCCCGCGGCAACCTGTTCGAGCACCTCTCGCTCCCGCTCGGTGAGCGCGTCGAGCAAGCGCGGTCGCACCGTGCCGCTGTCGGCCGCCACCGCCGCGAGCACGCGTCGAGTGACCGACGGCGACAGCAACGCCTCCCCGTCGGTCACCGTGCGCACCGCCGCCCGCAGGTCCTCGGGTGCGGTGTTCTTCAGCAGGAAACCCGCCGCCCCCGCGCGGATCGCGTCGAAGATGTGCTCGTCGGTGTCGAACGTGGTCAGCACGACCACCCGCACCGAACGCAGCGCCGGATCGGCCGTGATGCGCCGCGTCGCCTCGATCCCGTCCATGCCCGGCATGCGGATGTCCATCAGCACGACGTCGGGTCGCAGCGCGTGGACGGCGTGCACCGCGCTCGACCCGTCCGAGGCTTCTCCCACCACGGCGATGTCGTCCGCCCGGTCGAGCAGCGAGCACAACCCGGCCCGCACGAGCTGCTGGTCGTCGGCGACCACCACGTTGATCATCACATCTCCAGGGGAAGAACGGCGTCGATGCGGAACCCGCGACCGGGAGCGGAATCGACGGACAGCGTCCCGCCCAGCAGCGACACCCGCTCGCGCATCCCGCGCAGTCCTCGGCCGCCCGCGTCCTCGACCGACCCCGACCAGCCGCGGCCGTCGTCGGCGACGCTGATCTCCAGTCGGTCGTCGGCGTAACTCAGCCGAACCGTCACGCGCGTGGCCTGCGCATGCCGCAGGCTGTTGGCCAGCGCCTCCTGCACGATGCGGTACGCGGTCGCGTCCACCGCCGACGGCAGAGGTCCAGGGGTTCCGTCGACGTCGAGGTCGACGGGCAGGCCGCTGTCCGTCGTCGCGCGCACCAGCGCGTCGAGGTGACGCACACTGCCCACCGGCGACCGCGACGGGTCGTCGGTGTCCGGCGCGGTGAGCAGCCCGACCGTCGCCCGCAGCTCCCGCACCGCGCCATCGGCGGCCTCGCGGATCACCCCGAGTGCCGCCCGCACCGCCTCGGGATCGTCGTCCACGGCCTCCGCCGCCACGTTCGCCTGGATCGAGATGACGGTGACGGTGTGCCCGAGCACGTCGTGCACCTCGCGCGCGAGGTGCATTCGTTCCGCCTCACGTCGCTGTCGCTCGCGCCGCTCGTGTTCGGCGGCCAACAGCGCCCGCGACCGGACGCCGTCGCCCAACGCGATCGCGGCGGCCATCAAGCCCACGGTGGACGCGAACTCGAAACCGAACAGGTAGGCCGGGTCGTCCCCCTCGGCGAGCCGGAATCCCGTCGTCACCACCAACAACCCGGCGGCCACCCCCACCGCGACGCGGGTCCGGCCCGCCTCGGCGGCCGAGTACAGCGCCGCCGCCACCGGGATCGCGAGCCCGATCGGCGGATAGTCCGCGAGGTAGTAGGCGATGATGCCCGCGACGGTGGCCGCCAGCGTCAGCACCGGGTAGTACCGGCGGACGAACATGAGCGCGCCGAGCCCCAGTGCGAAGAGAAAGGCGACGGCGTCCGGACTCCGGGTCCCGCCGAGGTCGGCGGCGATGGCCACGCCCACCACCACGGACACCGCGACGGCGAGCACCGCGTCGACGACCCGGTCGTCCAGCTTGCCGTAGCTGCTCACGTCGTCGAGAGTAGCGGTCGCCGGGGAACCCGCACGGTCGTCCACAGGCGACTTCGCACCGCGTTCGTCGTCGCCTTCCGACGACATCGCGACCGACCGAACCGCGCGTTCTGACGGACGACGAGTCCGCCGTGCTCTCCTACGTTTCCGGCATGCGCACACTCGGAGTTGCCGTCCTCGGGGTCTTCGTGGGCCTGGCCGTGGGTTTCGCCGTCTTCGGCGAGCTCGTCGGACGTCTCGTCGCCTCCGACGACGGCGTCGCGGCCCCCTGGACGTACGTCATCGGCTTCGGCCCTCAGGTGTCGGCCCTGCTCGGCGGCGTGCTCGCGGTGTGTCTCGACGCCAGACGCCGCTGATCCCCGGGCGTGTCCTCGCCCCACGCACGCGTGCCCGCGTCCTACACACGCATGTCGGCGCCCTGCGTACGCATGTCGGCGTCGCACGACGACGGGTCACTCCCCCAGCTCGGCGAGCAGCTCCCGTACTGCCGCCCGCCCCGCGCGGCTCGCCCCGACCGTACTCGCCGATGGGCCGTAGCCCACCAGATGCAACCGCGGCACCCCGACCACGCGGGTGCCGTCCATCCGAATCCCGCCGCCAGGTTCCCTCAGGTGCAACGGCGCCAGGTGGTCGAGCGCGGCACGAAATCCGGTCGCCCACAGGATGACGTCCGCCCGCTGCTCCCGGCCGTCCGCCCACACCACACCGTGAGGCGTGATCCGCTCGAACATCGGCTGCCGCACCAGCACACCGGCGTCCCGGGCCGCCCGTACCTCGGGGGTCAGCGTCAGCCCGGTCACGCCCACCACGCTCTCCGGCGGCTTGCCCTCCCGGACCCGGCGGTCGACCTCCGCGACCACCTGACGCCCGTACTCGGGGGTGAACTCGCCCTCGTGGAAGACCGGCGGGCGCCGGGTCACCCACGTGGTGCCGTCGGCGACCTCGGCGATCTCGACGAGGAGCTGCACGGCCGACGTTCCCCCACCGACCACCACGACGTGGGCGCCCGCGAACGACTCGGGTCCGGTGTAGTCGGCGGTGTGCAGTTGCCGACCGAGGAACGTCTCCCGTCCCGGGTAGTACGGCCAGAACGGCTTGTCCCAGGTGCCGGTCGCATTGATCACGCCGCGCGCGAGCCACGTCTCGCCCGTGCCGTCCACCAGGAACCGGCCGTCGGAGACGCGGCGCACCGCCCGCACGCTCACCGGTCGCCGTACGGGGAGGTCGAAGACCTGCTCGTAGCGTTCGAAGTAGGCGGCCATCACCTCGGCGGCGGGCCGGCTCGCATCGTCGTGACCGGGTAGGTCGACCAGCCGCAACCCGGGGAGGTCGCGGACGCCGTGGACCCGCCCCATCCGCAGGGTCGGCCAGCGGTACTGCCACGCCCCTCCGGCGCGTTTGCCGTGGTCGAGGACCACGAAGTCGAGGTCGTCCCGTCGGCGCGCGCGGTCGAGGAAGTGGGCGGCCGACAGTCCGGCCTGTCCGGCACCGATGACGACGACGTCGGTCTCGTGGTCAGCCCGCATGTCCAGTGCAACGCCGGGAAGTGCGGCTGGCTTCCCCGAAAGGTCGAACATCCGTCCGCGGCCTGCGGACACGTGTGCGTGACGTGCGGACACGCGTGCGCAGGCCGCGGACACGATGTCGGCGGTCAGCGGCGGCGGAGCAGCCTCCGAACCGCCAGGAACGCGAAGAGGGCCGCCAGGCCCGCGAGCACGGGTGCGAGGCGCTTGGCCACCGACGCGCCCGCGTAGTCGAACAGGTCGATCGGCTCGGCTTCCTTCGGAGTCGACGCCGTGGGCTTCACGCTCTCCAGCTTGGGCCGCTGCGACGACTCGGTGCCGGACGCCGGGCCACCGGTGGTCGCACCCGCCGTGGCGGTGGAGGACCCGCTGTCCGCCGAGCCCGCCGCGGTTCCGGTCGTCGCGCCCGCCGTCGCCGTCTCCGACGCGCTCGCGGCGGCCGTGGAGTCGGTGGTCTTCTCGTCGCCACCCGCGGCGCCGAGCATGTCGGCCAGGTTCCCGGCGAAGTCGTCGAGGATCTTGCCGCCGACCTCGGAGATCATGCCGCGACCGAACTGCGCGGGCTTGCCGGTGACGTTGAGGTCGGTGGCCACCGCGCCCTTCGTCGTGCCGCCCTCGGCGGTCAGCGTGACGGTCACCGTCGCCGCCGCCGTCCCCGCACCGCGAGCGTCCTTGCCGGACGCCTTGATGACGATCTTGCGCTCCTCGGCGTTCTTCTCCAGGAACTCGCCCTTGCCCTTGTAGAGCAGGGAGACCGGCCCGAGCTTGACCTTCACCGTGCCCTTGAACGTGTCCCCCTCCACGGCGGTCAGGGTGGCTCCGGGCATGCAGGGTGCGACGCGTTCGGCATCCAGCACCGCCTTCCACACCTCGTCGATGGGTGCCGGAACGGTGAATTCGTGGTCGAGCCGCACGGGCCGACCTCCTTCCTCACGATCTTGACTGTGCCTGGGCCTTGTCCCCCACCGTCATCAAGGCCGTCCCCGAGGCCACTGTAACTCGGTGATCACTACCGAACGTGGTCTCGGGGACGCGGCCGCCGTCACAGTCCGTCAGACCGTGACTGCGGTGGTGAGTGCCCGCCCGGTGAGTACCCGCGCGAGGTGTTGTCGATACTCCGCGTCGGCGTTGCTGTCGGTCGTGGGACTCGTCCCCTCGGCGGCACGCTCGGCGGCGGCCCGGATGGCCTCCTCCGTGGCGGGTTGCCCCACCAGTGCCTCCTCGACGGCCCGGGCGCGCACGGGCACCGAGGCCATGTTGGTGAGTCCGATGCGGGCCTCGGCGATGGTGCCGCCCTCGGTCCGCACGGTGGCGGCGACGGCCACGATCGACCACGCCTGCGCCACGCGGTTGAACTTCTCGTAGTGCGCCCGCCAAGCGGTGTGCTTGGGCACCCGGACCTCGACGAGGATCTCGTCGGGGGCGAGCGCGGTGGTGAAGAAGTCCGAGAAGAACTCCGCCGCGGGCACGGTGCGCGTGCCGTCCATGCCCCGGACCACCATTTCGGCGTCCAACGCCAGGGTGGGCGCCAGCAGATCGCCCGCCGGGTCGGCGTGGGCAAGCGACCCGCCGAAGGTGCCGCGGTGGCGCACCTGCGGATCGGCCACCGTCGCGGTCGCCTTGGCGAGCAGTTCCGCATGGTCGGCGATCAACGGGTCGCGCATCACCTCGTGGTGGGTGGTCGTCGCCCCGATCACGATGGCGTCGCCGTCGTCGCGGACGCCGCGCAGCTCGCTGATCCGACCGAGGTCGATGAGCGTGGTCGGGGCGGCCATGCGCAGCCGCAGCACGGGCAGCAGGCTTTGCCCACCCGCGATGAGCTTCGCGTCCTCACCCGCCTCGGACAGCGCCCGAATGGCCTCGTCCACCGTGGACGGCGCCACGTAGTCGAAGGGAGCCGGAATCACTGTGCACCTCCGTTGTCGGGGTCCATCGATCCGAGGCCGCCTCCGGCCTCCGTGCCCAGGCCACCGGCGGCCCGCTCGCCGGTGTGGATGGCTCGCCACACCCGCATCGGAGTGCACGGCATCTCGATGTCGTCCACTCCGTAGTGCCGCACGGCGTCCACGACGGCGTTCACCACGGCGGGCGTGGAAGCGATCGTGCCCGCCTCGCCGACGCCCTTCACCCCGAGCGGGTTGGTGGTGGACGGTGTCTCGGTGCGGTCGGTGACGAACGACGGCAGGTCGGCCGCGGACGGCAGCAGGTAGTCGGCGAACGTCCCCGACATCAGCGTGCCGCCCTCGTCGAACGCCGCGTCCTCGAACAACGCCTGCGCGATGCCCTGGGCCAGGCCACCGTGGATCTGACCCTCGACGATCAACGGGTTGACCACCGCGCCGACGTCATCCACGCACACGTACTTGCGGATCTTGACCTGCCCGGTCTCGGTGTCGACCTCCACGGCGCACAGGTGCGTGCCGTGGGGGAACGAGAAGTTCTCCGGGTCGAAGGTGGCCTCGGAGTCCAGCGACGGCTCCACACCGTCCGGCAGGTCGTGAGCCGCGAACACCGCGAGTGCGATGTCCTGGATGCTGGTGGAGCGGCCGGTGCCCTTGACGTTGAAGGTGCCCGACGAGAACTCCACGTCGTCCTCGGAGCACTCCATCATGTGCGCGGCGACTCGTCGCGCCTTGTCCAGCACCTTCTCGGCGGCCTTCACCACCGCGATGCCCCCGACGACCAGCGACCGCGAGCCGTAGGTGTCCATGCCCTTGTGCGACGACTGGGTGTCGCCGTGCAGGATCTCGACGTCCTCGAAGGGAACACCGAGCTTGTCGGCCACGATCTGGCTCCAGGCCGTCTCGTGTCCCTGGCCGTGGGCGGACGTGCCCGTGATCACCTCGACCTTGCCGGTGGGCAGCATGCGGATCGAGGCGTGCTCCCAGCCACCCGCGGCGTAGTCGAGCGAGCCCAGCACCCGGGACGGAGCGAGGCCGCACATCTCCGTGAACGTGGAGACGCCGATGCCGAGCTGCACGGAGTCACCGCGTTCCCGCCGCTCCCGCTGCTCCCGGCGCAGCCCCTCGTAGTCGAAGAGCTCCAGCGCCTTCTCGGTGGCGGCCTCGTAGTTGCCCGAGTCGTAGGTCAGCCCCGCCACCGTCGTGTACGGGAACTCGTCGTGGGTGATCCAGTTCTTCTCCCGCAGCTCGATCGGGTCCATGCCCAGCTCGGCGGCGAGCTCGTCCATCATGCGTTCGATCCCGAACGTCGCCTCCGGCCGTCCGGCGCCGCGGTAGGCGTCGGTGACCGTGGTGTTGGTGAACACGTTCGTGCACGTGAAGCGGTACGCCGGAATCTTGTAGATCGCGTTGAACATGAACGCGCCGAGGATCGGCACGCCGGGACCGACCAGGCTCAGGTAGGCGCCCATGTCGGCGAGCAGTTCCACCTTCAGCCCGGTCAACCGGCCGTCCCGGGTGGCGCCGAGCGTGATGTCCTGGATCTGGTCGCGACCGTGGTGGGCGGCCACCATCGACTCCGACCGCGACTCGGTCCACTTGACCGGCCGACCGAGCTTGCGCGCCACGAGCAGCGCGATGAACTCCTCCGGGATCACGGCGAGCTTGCCACCGAAGCCCCCACCCACATCGGGGGCGATGACGCGGAGCTGATGCTCGGGGATGCCGAGGGTCAGCGCGGCCATCGTCTTGGTGATGTGGGGGATCTGCGTGGCCGACCACATGGTGAGTTGCGCGGCCGTCGGGTCCACCACCACCGACCGCGGTTCCATGAACGCCGGGATGAGCCGCTGCTGGCGGAAACGCTTGCGCAGCACCACCTCGGAGTCGGTGATGGCCCGTTCCACGTCGTCGCCCGACCCGGCCTCGGCGGAGTCGAACGTCCACACCGCACTGCGGTTGGTGCCCAGCTCCTCGTGGACGAGCGGCGCCCCCTCGGCGATGGCGTTCTCCAGGCCCAGGACGACGGGCAGCTCCTCGTAGTCGACGTCGATCTCGGCGAGCGCGTCCTGTGCTTCGGCGGCGCTGCGAGCCACCACCACGGCGACGCCCTCGCCCGCGTAGTTCACGACGCCCTGCGCGAGCACCGGCCGGCGCGGCCACTTCATGTCAGGGGTGATCGGCCACGCGCACGGCATACCGATCGCGCCCTCGGGGTCGAGGTCGTCGGCGGTGTACACGGCGATGACGCCCGGCATCTCCTTGGCCGCCGAGGTGTCGATGTTCGTGATGCGGGCGTGCGCCACGGTGCTGCGCAACACCGCGAAGTGCACGAGCCCGGGCAGGGTGATGTTGTCGGTCCAACGGGTCCGGCCGGTGATCAGCCGCGCGTCCTCCTTGCGGCGGCGGGCCTTGCCGATCTCCGGTTCCATCGTGGCGGTCATGGTTACTCCGCACCTCCGCCCATGGTCGCGGCGGTCCCGGTGGCCTCACCGACGCGCTCGGCCTCCGGCCCCGCTCCGGGACGCATGCGCTCGGCCGCGTCCCGCACCGCGCGCACGATGTTCTGGTATCCGGTACAGCGACAGAGGTTGCCTTCGAGCCCCTCACGCACCGCCTGCTCGTCGGGCTCGGGGTTCTCGGAGAGCAGGTCGAGGGACTGCATGATCATCCCGGGCGTGCAGAACCCGCACTGCAGTGCGTGGTTGTCCTGGAACGCCTGCTGGACCGGGTGCAGCTCGCCGTCGCGCGCGAGCCCCTCGATGGTCGTGACCTCGCCGCCGTCGGCCTGGACGGCGAGGACCGAGCAGGACTTCACGCTCTGCCCGTTCAGATGCACGGTGCACGCACCGCAGTTGCTGGTGTCGCACCCCACCACGGTGCCGACCTTGCCGAGCTGGTTGCGCAGGTAATGGACCAGTAACGTGCGCGGCTCGACCTCGTCGGTGTAGCGGGTTCCGTCGACGGTGACGGTGATGCGCATGGGGCCTCCTGTGCTGGCTCGACCCGCCGGAGCGGGCCGCGGGTGGAACGGCCTCAGCCGATCATCGCGTGATCGGCCTCACACGCAACCCTGCTACGTCGCTGCGGCGACGACAACCCCTGGCGCCGCGGCGACGAGCGGTGGTCCCTCGTTCGGGAGGTCACCTGCCGACGCAAGCGCGCGACGCCCGGCTCCGCTCACCCTGTCGGGTGAGGCACCGCCGGTGACGAGCGGAGCCCCGTGACGACCGGCCGCGATGTCGGCGATCCGCTTTCCCCGGGCCACTCGGCGGCCTAGCGTCGGGAGGGACGACGACTCAGGAGTGACCATGTCCGACGACACTCTCCGGCGAGAACTCGACACCCCGATCGCGCAGGAGCTGCTGCGGACCACACCGCTGGCGCGCCTCGCCTACAACGGACCCGACGGGTTCCCCCGCGTGGTCCCGGTCGGTTTCCACTGGGACGGCACCCGCGTCGTGATCTGCACGGTGCCCACCGCGGCGAAGGTCGCCGCGCTGCGCGCCGACCCCCGCGTCGCCCTGACCATCGACACCGAGACGCCCCGCGCGCTGCTGTTGCGGGGCACGGCCCGGATCGAGATCGTCGACGGCGTCCCGGACGAGTACCTGTGGGCCAACCGCAAGACGGGGGAGCCCGCGCAGTGGCAAGCGTTCGAGCGAGAGGTCAGGGCCCTCTACGAACGCATGGCGAAGATCGAGGTCACCCCGGTCTGGGCCCGGGCGCTGGACTTCGAGACGACCCTGCCGAAGGCGGTGGAGGACCTCGTCCGGCGCAAGCACGAGCACTCGACCACCGCCGGCTGAATTGTCAGCGGTGATGCTCGGCGTGGATGCGGCCGTCGACGTCGGACAACCGCCGTCCGCCACCGCCCCACTTCAACGCGATGATCTCCGCGGCGATCGACACGGCGGTCTCCTCCGGGGTCCGCGCACCGAGGTCGAGGCCGATCGGCGAGGCCAGCCGCTTCAGCTCGGCGTCGGTCATGCCCGCCTCCCGCAGGCGACGGAGCCGGTCCTCGTGCGTGCGCCGCGATCCCATCGCCCCGACGTAGGCGACGTCGAGCCGCAACGCCACCTGCAGCACCGGCACGTCGAACTTCGGGTCGTGGGTGAGCACCGTGATCACGGTCCGCGGGTCGATGCGGCCCGCCTCGACCTCGGCCGTCAGGTAGCGGTGCGGCCAGTCGACCACCACCTGGTCGGCATCGGGGAACCGGCTCTTCGTCGCGAACACCGGCCGGGCGTCGCACACGGTGACCTCGTAGCCGAGGTAGGACCCCATGCGCGCCATCGCGGCGGCGAAGTCGATCGCGCCGAACACGAGCATCCTCGGCGGCGGCTCGAACGCGTTGACGAACACCGCCATGCCCTCGCCACGCCGCTGCCCCTCCGGGCCGTAGTGCAGCGTCCCCGACCGGCCGGTGGCGAGCAGTCCCCGCGCGTCGTCCACGACAGCGTCGTCGATGCGCTCCGAGCCGAACCCACCCTCGACACGGTCCTGCCAGACCAGCATCCGCCTGCCCAACAACGCCGGGTCGGTGTGCTCCACGATCGTCGCGACCGCGACCGGGACGCCGTCGCGCACCGAGGCCACGAGGTCGGGCAGCTCCGGCATCGACTCGCGGTCGACCCGCTCGACGAAGATGTCGATGATGCCCCCGCACGTGAGTCCCACGGCGAACGCGTCGTCGTCGCTCACGCCGTAGCGCTGCAGCACGGGCGTCCCGGTCTCGACGACCTGTTGCGCCAGCTCGTACACCGCGCCCTCGACACAGCCGCCTGACACGCTGCCGACCACGTCGCCCTCGGGTCCCACCAGCATGGCGGCCCCCGGCGCGCGTGGCGCCGACGAGAAGGTGGCGACCACGGTCCCGACTCCCACGGTCTCCCCCGCCTCCCACCGGCGGTGGAGCTCGTCCAGCACGTCATGCATGTGCGATCTCCCTCAGCAGTCGTTCCAACGTGGCCAGGCTGTGTCCCGCGAGCAGCCGGTCGATGTGCGGCAGCACGGCGGCGATGCCCGACTGCACGGGTTCGTAGCCCTCGTGTCCGGCGTGCGGGTTGACCCACAGCACCCGGTGGGCGAGCCGACGCAGCCGCGCCGCCGACTCGCCGAGCAGCCGGGTGTCGCCGCGTTCCCAACCGTCGGAGAAGACCACGACCGTGGCTCGCCGGGCCATGCCGCGCTGTCCCCACCGGTCGAGGAACACGCGCAGCGTCTCGCCGAGACGCGTGCCTCCGGCGAAGTCGGCCACCGCGCCCGCCGCGTCGAGCATGGCCCGTTCCGGGTCGCGTTGCCGCAACTGCCGTGACACGCGGGTCAGCCGCGTGCCCAACGTGAAGACCTCCACGTCGGACGGCGCCGCCCGCACCACGACGTGCGCGAAGCGCAGCAGCGAGTCGGCGTAGGGCTTCATCGAACCCGACACGTCGATCAGCAGCACCGTCCGGCGAGGGCGGGTGCGCCGCCGGGAACGGACGAGCCGGAGCGGTTCGCCACCGTCGGCGAGCATCGCGCGCAAGGTGCGTCGCGCGTCCAGCCTGCCCCGGCGGGCGGTGTGGTGACGCAACGACGGGCGACGCGCGGGCTCGGGACGCAGCGTGTCCAGCAGCTCCCGCAGGTGACGGCGCTCCTCCTTGGTGAGCTCGGCGAGGTCGCGGTGCCGCAGCACCTCGGCGTCGCTCGCGGCGACGCTGAGCTTCTCGCCGGTGCCGTCGCTCTCCCCGGTGTCCGACGGCCCCTGCAGCAGCGCCGCGATCCGCGGTTGCGTCGACACCGGCACGGTGTTGCGCCGCCGCACGGGCGGCTCGTCGCGGAACCACGCCGCGAACGCCTCGTCGTAGCGCGGCAGGTCGTCGGGATCGGAACACAGCGCGAGTCGGCCCGCCCAGTAGAGCTGGCGGGGCTCGGCGACGTCGACGTGGGCCACGGCGTCCAGGTAGGCCTGCACGCGGTGCGCATCGCAGCGCACCCCCGCCTCCCGCAGCGCGGCGGCGAACCCGACCAGCCCCGAGAGTGGGTCGGCGTCGAGCGGAGCCCGCGTGTCCATGCCACCATTGTGCGCTCGGTCGGGTGGCACCGGACCGTCCTGCGCGCTCACCCCTCAGCCCAGCAGCGAGTCGAGGGCCGCGCGAACGCGGTCGAGGTCCTCGCTGTACTTCAGCACCGCGCCGAGCGTGACGGCGGCCGACTCGACGTCCAGTTCCGTCCTTCCCAACGCGGTCAACGCCTGCGCCCAGTCGATCGCCTCCGCCACCCCGGGCGGCTTGAGCAGTTCCAGCGTCCGCAACCGACCCACCGCCTCGGCGATCTGGCGGGACAGCGCCTCCCCGATCCCCGGCACCCGACGACGCAGGATGGCGACCTCCCGCTCCAGGCCGGGGTGTTCGACCCAGTGGTAGAGGCAGCGGCGCTTGAGCGCGTCGTGCACCTCGCGCGTGCGATTGGACGTGAGCACGACCAGCGGCGGGACCTCGGCCCGCACCTCGCCGTACTCGGGGATCGTGACGGCGTTCTCGTCGAGCAACTGCA
Source organism: Saccharomonospora sp. NB11 (assembly GCF_015910535.1). Taxonomy (GTDB): domain Bacteria; phylum Actinomycetota; class Actinomycetes; order Mycobacteriales; family Pseudonocardiaceae; genus Saccharomonospora. Next base: position 94,324 of record NZ_JACBJG010000005.1, read on the forward strand.
ACAGGAACGCCTCGAACTCGTCGTCGGCGCGGTCGATCTCGTCGACGAGCAGCACGCACGGGGACGACGTCAGCGCACGCAGCAGCGGCCGGGCCAACAGGAACCGTTCGGTGTAGAGGGACTGCTCGGCGGTGTCGACGTCGAGTCGCCCGCCCTCCGCGGCCTCCAGTGCGCGCAGGTGCAGCAACTGCCGGGGGAAGTCCCACTCGTACAACGCCTGCCCGGCGTCGATCCCCTCGTGGCACTGCAACCGGATCAGCGGCAGCTCCAACCCCTCCGCCAACGCGACCGCCAACGAGGTCTTCCCCGTACCCGGCTCGCCCTCGCAGAACAACGGCCGCCTCATCCGCAACGCCAGGAACGCGGCCGTGGCCACGCCCGGGTCGGCGAGATAACCCACGCGTTCCAGGATCTTCGCGAGGTCGTCGGGGCTGTCGGGCGACGTGCCGCCCGCGTCGGGTGCTCCGCTGCTGTCGGCTGTCACACGGCCGAGCCTACTGAACCGGCGGGCACGCGGCGGGACACCTCACGTGCCGTCAGGGTCGCCGGTCCCCGGGGAGATCGGCCGGGGAGTCGACGTCGGTGCCCGCGGACAGGTCTCCACATTCGACCAACCGGAGGTCGGCGCGACCCCGCAACCACTCGCGCGCGCCCTGGTCGCCGCGGGTGACGTCGGCGATGTCCGACCACCAACGGCGACCGAGCACGACCGGGTGTCCGGGATGGCCGTCGTAGGAGGCACGCGCCACGGCGTCGGGAGCCGCCGACTCCCGCAACCGGGCGACGACGTCGGAACCGACACCGGGCAGGTCGACCAGGTGCACCAGCACCGCGTCCGGGACCGGCGTGAGGTGGGAGAGAGTGCGCAGTCCCTCCCGCAGGGACGCGCTCATGCCTTCCTGCCAGTCCGGGACGTACACCGTCGTCACGCGCCCGGGCAGCAACGTCCGCACGTCGTCGGCCCGCGCTCCCAGCACCACCACGATCGGGTCGCACCCGCCCTCGGCCAGCACGCGCACCGCGCGGGTCACCAACGCCTCACCCTCGACCTCGACCAACGCCTTCGGCCTGCCGAAACGGCGACCGGCACCGGCGGCGAGCAGCAGTCCCGCGGTCCTCATGACACGCGCGCCCCGACGGCGACGGACAGATCCGCCTCGATCCGTTCGGCAGTGCGGCGCAACCGGGGTAGCAGCTCGGTCAGCACCGTCTCGGAGGTCGTGCGACTGGCGTGTGTCGAAAGGTTCACCGCTGCCACCACCTTGCCGTCCCTGTCGTGGAGCGGCACGGCCACCGACCGCAGCCCCTCCTCCAACTCCTGATCGACCAGAGCCCAGCCCTGCTCACGCACGCGGTCCAGCTCCGCACGCAGGTCCGACGCCGACGTGATCGTGCGCTCGGTGCGTCGTTCGAACGTCGCCTCGTCGAGGTAGGCGGCCAACTCGTCCTCGCCCAGTCCCGCGAGCAGCACGTGTCCCATCGACGTCGCGTGAGCGGGGAACCGGGTGCCCACGTCGATGCTCACGGTCATGATGCGCGAGACCGCCACCCGCGCGACGTACACGATGTCGGTGCCGTCGAGGACGGACACCGACGACGACTCGTGGACCTCCGCGGACAGCCGCTCCAGATGCGGTTGCACCACGTCCGACAGCGGCAGGCTCGACAGGTACGCGTACCCCAGTTCGAGGACGCGTGCGGTGAGGCGGAAGTAGCGCCCCTCCGCGCGGACGTACCCGAGGTCGGCGAGGGTCAGCAGGAACCGGCGCGCGGCGGCACGGGTCAGCCCCGTCGCCTTCGCGACGTCGCTGAGCGTCAGTTGGGGTGTGCCCGCCCCGAAGGCCTTGATCACGGCGAGTCCCCGTTCCAGGGACTGCACGTGATACGCGGCTCGTGTGCTGCCCGACTCCATGATGTGTCCAACCTATCGCGGAACCGTGTCGTGCCCACCCCGTCTCGGGACGGCTGCCGGTGGGTCCGACCGGCGAATCCGATTCGATACACGCCGCGTGCGGACCATTCACCTCTCCCTTCGTCCCGTCCGGTAGGCCTCCAGTGCCCGGTCGACGAACACGGTTGCCTGCCCCACCTCGTCAACTGACGTGGGGTGCCGTTCGATGCGCCCGGCAGCGAGATTGGCGCGCATCCGTGCCTCGTCCACGCGGAGGCGTCGCAGGCTCTCGCCCAGCCAGTGCACCGCCGAACCGCAGACGCGCCAGAGCTGGATCGAGGGCCACCACTCCGCGTGCCACGCTCCGGCCGCCCGCTGACTCTCCTGCTCCGCCGCCGCCAACAACTCGGCCACGAGACCGGGCGCCTGCTTCGCACACGCGCGTGCCGACACGGCGGCGACGGGATTGCGCTTGTGCGGCATGGCCGTGGAGACACCGGTGCCCGGCGGCCCCTCCTCCCGCAGCTCCCCGACGTCGGTCTGGGTGAGGACGACGATCGAGGCGGCCACCCCGGACACCGCGGCGGCCACCCCGCCCAGGGCCGTCGCGAGGTCCACCACCGGGGTGCGGTCGGTGTGCCAGGGCAGGACGGGCTCGACCAGTCCGAGCCGGGCGGCCAGCGCGGCCAGCACGTCCGGCCCGTACTCCCCGAGCGAGGCGAGCGTTCCCACGGCACCACCGAGTTGGACGGGCAACCGCAGCGCCCGGACCCGATGCGCGGCGGCGTCCAGTGCGGTCAACCATCCGGCGGCGGTGAGGCCGAACGTCGTCGGCAGCGCGTGCTGCGCCAGGGTGCGCCCCACCTGCACCGTCCCCGCGTGCCGTCGGGCCAGCTCCGCGAGCCGGTCGGTGCAACGACGAAGCTCCGACAGCAGCGGCTCCCGCGCCCGCGCGGCCACCAGCATGGCGGCGGAGTCGACGACGTCCTGGCTGGTCGCCCCGTGGTGCACGAACCGCCCGGCCTCACCGCCGACGCGCGCGGCGAGGGCCCGCACCAGCGGAGCGGCCGGGTTGCCGACGTCGGCGGCCTCCGCTCCCAGGGCCCGGACGTCGAACGCTCCGTGGTCGCGGCACGCCTCGGCGATGCTGCGGGCGTACTCCCACGGCAGCAGGCCAGCGTCGGCTTGAGCCGCCGCCAACGCCGCCTCGACGTCGAGCATCGCCCGCAGCCATGCCGTGTCGTCCACCTGCGCGGACACTGGGCCGGCGGCGACCAACGAGTCGAACAACGACGAGGACGAGGACGAGGACACGCTGTCGGACATCGCCCCCGACTGTCCCGCCTCGATGCCGACGTCGCACGTCGACACCCTCGACGCGGCCTCACGCGTTCGGGGTCACGCCTCCAGGACCACCGCGAGTCCCTGGCCGACGCCGATGCAGATGGCGGCCAGACCCCATCCGCCGCCTCGCTTGCGCAGCGAGTGGGCCAGCGTGCCGAGAATCCGGCCTCCCGACGCGCCGAGCGGGTGTCCGATCGCGATCGCTCCACCGTGGACGTTCACGATGGCGGGATCGAGGTCCGGCCAGTCGGCGAGGCACGCGAGCGACTGCGCGGCGAACGCTTCGTTCAGCTCCACCGCCGCGAGGTCGCCCCAGCCGATCCCGGCCCGCTTCAAGGCGATCTCGGCGGCCTTCACCGGTCCGACGCCGAACACGTCCGGGTCCACGCCCGCCGCGCCCCGCCCGGCGATCCGGGCGAGCGGCCGGGCCCCGATCCGGTCGGCACCCGCCGAGTCGGCGAGCAGGACCGCCGAGGCACCGTCCGACAGCGGCGACGCGTTGCCCGCCGTCACCGTGCCGTCCGCGCGGAACGCGGGCTTGAGCTTGGCGAGCTTCTCGGCGGAGGTGTCCGGGCGGACGCCCTCGTCCCGATCCAGGCCCGTGCCGTCCACCGGGACGACGTGGTCGGCGTAGAAACCCTCGTCCCACGCCGCCGCAGCGGCCTGATGACTGCGCAACGCGAATTCGTCCTGCTCGTCACGGCCGATGCCGTAGCGCTGGGCGAGCAGCTCGGTGCTCTCCCCGAGGGAGACGGTCCACTGCTCGGGCATCCGCGGGTTCACCATGCGCCAGCCCAGAGCCGTGGAGTGCAACGTCGCGTTGCCGCCCGGGAACGCCTTCTCCGGCTTCGGCAGCACCCACGGCGCGCGGCTCATCGACTCCACACCGCCCGCGACCACGACCGACGCGTCGCCGACCGCGATGAGCCTGCTCGCCTGCATCGCCGCGTCGAGCCCGGAGCCGCACAAGCGGTTCACCGTGCTGCCGGGCACGCTCGTGGGCCACCCCGCCAGCAGCGTCGCCATGCGGGCGACGTTGCGGTTGTCCTCGCCCGCGCCGTTGGCGTCGCCGAGCACGACCTCGTCGACCGCAGCCGGGTCGAGGTCGTGACGCTCGCCGAGCGTGCGCAGCACGTGCGCGGCCAGGTCGTCGGGTCGCACGCCCGACAGGGCACCGCCGTACCGGCCGAACGGCGTCCGCACGGCGTCGAGGACGAACACGTCCGTCATGGTCTGCCTCCTTGGAGAGGTGAGTGTCCGGTTCAGGCCGCCGTCAGCTCCCGCAGCACGGCGAGCTCGCGTTCGGTCGGCGGTTCCGTCGTCACGAGGTCGGGCGCGACCCGCAGGTCCCATCCTGTCGCCTCCCGCGCCTGCTCGACGGTCACACCGGGATGCACCTGGGTCAACGTCAGTTCGCGGGTCTGCGGGTCCGGGCGCAGCACGCCCAGGTCAGTGATCACAAGGGTCGGTCCGGCTCCCCGCAGCCCGAGCCGCTCCCGATCGCCGGGAGCCCGGCCGTGGCCGACCGACGTGACGAAGTCGACCTGCTCCACGAACGTGCGCCGGTTCTGCCGCACCACCACGAACACCTCGCCGCACGACCCGGCGATCTCGGGAGCCCCGCCCGCGCCGGGCAGCCGGACCTTCGGGTTCGCGTAGTCGTCGCCGATCACCGTGGTGTTGATGTTGCCGAACCGGTCGAGCTGGGCCGCGCCGAGGAAGCCCACGTCGATGCGGCCGGGCTGGAGCCAGTAGTTGAACACCTCGGGCACGCTGATCACCGCGTCGGCCGTCTCGGCGAGGATGCCGTCGCCGATCGACGCGGGCAGGCGATCCGGTTTCGACCCGAGCGTGCCCGACTCGTAGATCAGCACCAGGTTGGGAGCATGCGTGCGCCGGGCGACGTTGGCGGCGGTGGAGGGCAGTCCGATGCCCACGAAGCACCGCCGGTCGCCGGTGAGCGCCCTGGCCGCGGCGATCGACATCATCTCGTCGGAGGTGTAGTCCTGGTGCGCGGTCACGCTCGTCCCTCCGTTCCGGCGTCCACAGCGACCTCCGCTTCGTCGGTCTCCGACAGCTCGGCGACCCAGCGACCGAACGCCTCCCGATCACGGCTGATCGCGTCCCACCGACGGTAGTAGTCGTTGTCGCGCTCGTAGTAGCCCTGGGCGTAGGACGGGTGGGCGCCGCGCGGCACCTCGGCGACGTAGGTCACCGCCCACGTGGGGAGCACGACCTGGTCGGGCACCGGTTCGAGTTCGTCGACGATCTCCTCGACCGTGACGAGGCTGCGCCGGGCCGCGAGCACGGCCTCCTTCTGCACGCCCACGAGCCCCCACAACTGGACGTTGCCGCGACGGTCCGCCCGCTGGGCGTGGATGATCGCGACGTCCGGGTTGAGGGCCGGGACGGCGGCCAACTTCTCCCCCGTGAACGGGCACGTGATCTCGGCGATCGTGCCCGTGTGCCGCGCCAGGTCCGTGCCCGCGTATCCCCGCAGCACGGCGAACGGCAACCCGGACGCACCGGCGACGTAACGGTTGGCCATGCCCGCGTGACTGTGTTCCTCGATCTCCAACGGCACCGGCCACCCGTGCTGCACGGCCTCCCGGAACCGGTGCAACGAGCCGACCCCGGGGTTGCCGCCCCACGAGAAGATCAGCTTGCGGGCGCACCCGGCACCGATGAGCTGGTCGTACACGATGTCCGGCGTCATCCGCACGAGCGTGAGGTCACGGCGTCGCTGCCGGATGATCTCGTGACCGGCGGCGTGCGGGATGAGGTGGGTGAACCCCTCCAACGCCACCGTGTCGCCGTCCCGCACGAGTGCGGCCACGGCATCGGAGAGGGACACGAGTTCCGCCACGCCTTCACCGCCTTTGGTCTCGACGAGTGTGCGCAATGCGCACAAGTGTTCTCTCTGTGAACGTTAGCAGCGTCGTCAAGGGGCACCGGGGCGGTTAGGGTGCACCCGGAGCCCCACTTCCAGCGAAGGGACGCGTGCGACGTGACACCCCGAATCGTGGTGACGAGGAAGCTCGCCGACCCGGCGATGGCATTGCTGCGCGACGCCGGGGACGTCTGGCTGCCGGACCCCGACCGCACGCTGACGACGGCCGAGCTGCACGCCGCGGTCGCGGGCGCCCACGCCGTGGTGAGCACGCTGCAGGACCGCGTGGACGCCGCGCTCGTCGACGCGGCGGGCCCCCAGCTCAAGGTCGTCTCCACGGTCGCCGTCGGCTACGACAACATCGACGTCCCCGCGCTGCGCGAGCGCGGCGTCGTCGTGACCCACACGCCCGGCGTCCTCACCGACGCCACCGCCGACCTGGCCTTCGGGCTGCTCCTGTCGGTCACCCGGCGACTCGGCGAGGGCGAACGGCTCATTCGCGCGCGACGTCCGTGGCAGTTCGACCTCGGGTTCCTGCTCGGCACCGGATTGCAGGGCAAGACGCTGGGCGTCGTGGGCCTGGGCGCGATCGGCACGGCCATGGCCCGCCGAGCTCGCGCCTTCGGGATGGACATCGTCTACACCGGACGGCCGGGCACTCGCCGTTCCGACGCCGAACGCGAACTCGACGCGCGCCTCGTGACCCTGGACGAGCTGCTGCGCATCTCCGACGTGGTGTCGCTGCACTGCCCCCTCACTCCGCAGACCCGGCACCTCATCGACGCCGACGCGCTCGCGGCGATGAAGCCCACCGCGTTTCTGATCAACACCACGCGCGGGCCGGTGGTGGACGAGGCGGCCCTCGTCGACGCGCTCGCGCGCGGCGTCATCGCGGGCGCCGGGCTCGACGTGTTCGAGAACGAGCCCGAGGTCCATCCCGGATTGCTGGAGCTCGACAACGCCGCCCTCGCCCCTCACCTCGGCTCGGCCACCACGGAGACCCGCACCGCCATGGCCATGCTCGCCGCACGCAACGCCGTCGCCGTGCTGCGCGGAGACGAACCGCCGACACCGGTGAGGAGCTGACGATGCGGGTGGTCGTCGCCCCCGACAAGTTCAAGGGCAGCCTCACTGCCGTGGCGGCGGCCGAGGCCATGGCGGCGGGTGTCACGGACGCCTGCCCCGACGCCGTCGTCGACCGCCGTCCGGTGGCCGACGGTGGGGAGGGCACGCTCGACGTGCTGCTCGCCGCAGGTGGCCGCCGGGTCGACGTCGAGGTGTCCGGACCGCTGACGGAACCGGTGTCCGCAAACTACGTCGTGCTCGACGGCTGGGCCTACGTCGAGTCGGCGCGCGCGTGCGGCATCGAGTACGTGACCCCCACGCCGCGCACGGCGCTGCTCGCCCACACCGTCGGCGTCGGCGAACTCGTGCGCCACGCCGTCGAGCACGGTGTCCGCCGCGTGGTGCTGACCGTGGGCGGCACGGCGAGCACCGACGGCGGAGCCGGTCTGCTGCGGGCGCTCGGCGCCGCAGTCCTCGACGCCGACGGCAACCCCGTCGCCCTGGGCGGCGGGGCGCTGGAGAACGTCGCGACCGTCGACCTCACGGCCGTGCGGCGCCGACTCGCCGGAGTCGAACTCCGGGTGGCCACCGACGTCACCAATCCGCTGCTCGGCCCCGAGGGTGCGGCGGCGGTGTTCGGCCCACAGAAGGGCGCCACCCCGGACGAGATCGAGCGGTTGGAACGCGGGCTGCGAGTGTGGGCCGACGCGCTGGTCCGCGCCGGTGCCGACGAGGTGGTGGAGCGCCCCGGCGCGGGCGCGGGCGGCGGTGTCGCCGGAGCCGTCGTCGCGCTGGGCGCCACCGCGGAGTCGGGCTTCGACCTGGTCGCCACGCTGACGGGTCTCGACGACGCCGTAAGGGAGGCGGACCTCGTCATCACCGGCGAGGGTTCCCTGGACGCACAGAGCCTGGCGGGGAAGGCCCCGGCCGGAGTCGCCGACCGCGCACGGCGCGCCGGCGTCCCCGTGGTGATGGTCGCGGGCCGCATCGCCCTGAGCCCCGAACAACTCACCGCCGCCGGTGTCACGGCGTGGCGCGCGCTCGTGGACTCCGCGGCATCACCCCAGGACGCGATGCGGCGCGCACCGGAGCTGGTGCGCGCCGCGACGGCTGAGCTCGTCGAAGGCTGCCGCTAGGGTTCGAGCACGATCTTGATGGCCCCGTCCCGCTTCTTCTGGAACATCTCGTAGGCGCCGGGAGCCTCCGACAACGGCAGTCGATGCGTGGCCAGGTCCTCGACGCCGAGCGGATCGGCGTCGTCGATGACATAGGGCATGATGTCGTCGACGTAGGCCCGCACGTTCGCCTGGCCCATCCGAAGCTGCACCTGCTTGTCGAACAACGTCATCATCGGCAGCGGGTCGAGCATGCCACCGTACACACCGGACAGTGAGACGGTGCCGCCGCGCCGGACGGCGTCGATGGCCGTGTACAGGGCACCCAGCCGGTCCACCGCCGCCTTCTCGATCACCTTGGCCGCCACCGCGCTCGGGAGCAACGTCGCCAACTGCTGGGCCATGCCCGTCACCGGCGTGCCGTGCGCCTCCATGCCGACGGCGTCGATGACCGAGTCGGCTCCCCGGCCGTCGGTGCGGTCCCGCACCGCGTCGCCCACGTGCTTGTACTGCCGCAGGTCGATGGTGTCGACGCCGTACCGGCGCGCCAGCTCCAACCGCTCGTCCACGAGATCGACGCCGAGCACCTTGCCCGCGCCACGTTGCCGCGCGATCCGCGCGCACATCTGTCCGATCGGTCCGAGCCCCACCACCAGCACCGACCCACCGTCCGGGACGTCGGCGTACTCCACGGCCTGCCAGGAGGTCGGCAGGACGTCGGAGAGATAGAGGAAGCGATCGTCGGGGGGACCGTCCGGCACCTTGATCGGGCCGAAGTTCGCGAACGGCACCCGCAACAGCTCGGCCTGCCCTCCGGGCACCTGGCCGTAGAGCTTCGTGTACCCGAGCAGTGCCGCACCCTTGCCGTATTCGGTGACCTGCGTGGTCTCGCACTGGGAGAACAGCTTGAGATCGCAGTAGTAGCAATGTCCACAAGAGACGTTGAACGGCACCACGACGCGGTCTCCCGGCTTGAGGTTGGTGACCTCGCTGCCGACCTCCTCGACCACGCCCATGGGTTCGTGGCCGAGGATGTCCCCCGGTTCGAGAAATGCTCCGAGCACCTCGTAGAGGTGCAGGTCAGAGCCACAGATTCCCGTCGAGGTCACCCTGATCACGGCGTCGGTGGGCCGTTCGATCGTGGGATCGGGAACCTCGTCGACCGAAATGGAACGTTTTCCCTGCCAGGTCACGGCCTTCATCGGCTTGTCTCCCTCGCCCGCCGGGGCCTGGCGGGTCATCGGTGGTCGCCTCGGATGTCGGACGCGACGTACCACCGATGACCGACAGCCAAACGGATCAGCCGTTCTGCGGCATCACCGCGAAGTTCAATTGACCCTCCTCGTCCTGCTGGATGTCGAGCACCTTGTCGTCGAGGAACGTCGCCGCCTGAGGTTCGAGGAAGACCCGAGCGCCGCTTTCCGTGCCGAGCACCTGGTCGCCCGCTTCGGGCTCCGGGGTGATGGACAACGCGAGCTGCGCACCCGCCTCCGTCTCCTCCTGCACCGCGAACCGCAGACCCGCGGAGTCCTGACCGTCCTGCGCGGTCAGAGCGCTGATCGCCTCGGCGGCAGCGTCGGTCATGGCGAGCATGTCGGTGTTCCCTTCGTTCGCGTACAGCTGCCACTCCCACCGTAGGGGCATCGGGGGCCGCGCGCCGCTCACGCGCTGGCCCCGCGCTTCACGCGGCTCTCGGCAGGTGCGACGACGCCGGTCGGAGCGCCGGGCCGACGGCGGTGAGATCAGCCACGACGACGGGCGCGGACACGCGACGTCCATCGGTGGACAGCGGGACGCGGATCGATCAGGGGGTCGTCGCGGACCAACTGGAGTCGTCGTCCAACATGCTCGTCCACAACAGCGCGTGCCACAGCGCATCCAGCCGCGCGAGCGGCTCGCGATCGGCGTCCACGAAAGCGAGTAGGAATCGCGCCGACTCGGTGTCGCCGTTCAGTTCGGCAAGCACCGCACGCAACACGGCGCGCAGGGCCGGGTCCAGTTCGTCGATCGCCACCTCGTCGTCGAGAGTGTCGACGAGTTCAGCGGTGAAGACGGCCGGATCGTCCGACACGCGCTCGGCGTCGTCGGCGGGGTCGGTGGCGGCTCGACGGCGCAAGGTGTCCGCGAGACAGCGGACGAGCTGAGCGAGGACGGGCGTGAACAAGTCGCTGCGCGGTCCTCGCGGATCGACGATCTGCGACACCAGCGCCGCCAACTGGTCGACGTCCTCGCTGCGGACGATGGCCACCATCCGCTCGGTGAGGTCGCGCACGTCTCCCGTCGGGTTCACCGTCCGCTCTCCGAGTCCTCGGGTGCGCGGGCGTCGACCACGGGACCGTCCGCCTGATCGGCATTCTGCGCGGGCCCCACTCCCCGCGTCGCATCGTCGGCGAAGAAATCCTCGTCGGGCGGCGCCGGTTCGGTGCCTTCGGTCACGTCGTCGACAGATTCGTCCAACTCGGCGTCCGGCGTGGCGGCGACGGTTTCGGGCGTGTCGGCACCGATGTCGGCTGAGACGTCCGGCACTTCCTGACGCACCCGTTCCTCCAACGGCTCGCCCTGCCGCTGCTCGAACGGAGTCATGCCGTAACGGTCGGCTTCGCTCCAGTGCTCCGGCGGGTCCATTCCCTCTTCGAGCGGGTCGAGCCGGATTCGATCCTCGTCGAGGTCTTCCGCGCTGTTCAGAGCGGCCGGATCGGACTCGACGCTGTCGGGCATCCCGCTGTCCTGCGGGGGAGTCACCGGTTCGCTACCGTCACTCATCGGCATCCTCCCTGTGACCTGAGTGGCTTCCCGTCGTCGCGAGCTACCCCGGTACCCACGGACCGCGACTTTCAAACGGCGTTTGAAATCCCTGTGAGCAGAACACGGAAAAGGTTGCGCGGCACGCGGCGCGGTTCCTACGGTAGGAAGGGCTGCGGAAATCGAACCTTCGACAGCCCGTGAATCAGGTAGGAATTTTCGGGTCTCACGCACATCCTCGCGTCATTCCCTTCTCTCCCTGCCTGTGCGCCCTGTCCGAACGCTACGGAGGGACAACAGTGCGTAGCACCGACCCCCACACCCTGACCTCTCAGTCGACGCCAGCCGAACAGCCCCGATCGCTGGACAGCCACGGCATGCGCGTCGACGCCGAACGACGGTCGGGCAACGTCGTGCTCGCACACGTCTCCGGTGAGGTCGACCTGCTGTCGGCGCCCCAGTTGCGCCAGTGGGTCGAGCAGAACGTCACCGACTCGGACGGCCTCGTCCTCGATCTCGACGGCATCGGCTTCCTCGGCTCGGCGGGACTGTCCGTCCTGGCCGAACTGTCGGAGCGCGCCGCGAACGACGCGATCACGTGGGCGATCGTCGCCACCAAGCGCGTCGTGCTGCGTCCGTTGGAAGCGACCGGTCTCGTGTCGCAGATGCCCGTGTACGAGAACGTCGACGACGCCGTGAAGGCCGTCGCCGGAGCCGAGTGAGCTCGCGTCGTCGCCGGGCCTGGCGGCGACGACGCCCACTCCCGTTCTCGTGACCGAACGCCCCGACGAGACCGACCCGGACTACCGGTTCACCCTCGCCAACGAACGCACGTTCCTGGCATGGATTCGCACCTCGCTGGGACTCGTCGCGGGCGGGGTGGCGGTGCATCAACTGGTGCCCGGGCTCGCCAACGAGACCGCGCGCACTCTGCTCGCGACGCTCTGCATTGCCCTGGCGATACTGCTCGCCGCGGCGTCGTACCCACGGTGGTGGCGGGTCCAACGCGCCATGAGGCGCGGTGAACCATTGCCTCGCAGTCCGCTGCTGCCCGTCGTCTCGGTGGTCGTGCTGGTGATCACCCTCGTCGCGGCCATCCTGGTGGTGGCCGGATGAGCGACGACCCGGCACGCGGACTTCCGTCCGAACGCACCGGCCTCGCCTGGCAGCGCAGCGCTCTCGGCGCGGGCGTCGTGTCGCTGCTGCTGCTCTACCACACCGCGCGCACGGGCTGGGGGCTGCTCACCGGAGCCGTTGTGTGCACGGCGCTCGCCGCCGTCCTGCTCACCGTGGTCGGCACCGTCCGCGACCGGGAGCTTCGCCGCCCCACTCCCCGGCAGGCACCCGCGTCGGCGCTGCTCGCGGTCGCCGCCCTCGTCGGCCTCACCGGCGTGTTCGCCCTGTTCTCCCTTCCCTGGTGACCCTGCCGCGCGCCTTGGTCCGGGCCCCGGCGACGACCTAGCATGGCGAACACGGCCGGGCTCGACTCGCTGCGGCCGGACATCCGAGACGCCACCGCGCCGCACCGACGGCGCGTCCCGTGTGGAGTCGCCAGTGCCGTCGCTTTCGTTCCCGCCGCCCGTGTCCCCGGGCCTCGCACCGACGGTGCCACTGCCCCGCAGCGCACCGGCCGTGCCCGTGTCGACGAGCGCTGTCACCGCCCGCCTCAGCACGTCCCAGGTCGATCCCGTGGTGCACGACGCCGCCCAAGGTGACGCGGCGGCCATCCAGGCGTTGACCAGCATGATCGCCCCGGCCGTGACCCGGTACTGCCGCTCGCGGCTGGGTTCTCGCGACTTCGGGCCCGTCTGCGCCGAGGACGTGGCCCAGGACATCTGCGTCGCCGTGCTCCAGGCGTTGCCGCACTATCGCGATCGGGGCGGCTCGTTTCTGTTCGTGGTCCGGGCGATCGCGTCGAACAAGGTGGCCGACGTGTTCCGCCGCGCCGCGCGCGAACGAAGCCACCCCACGCCCGAGCCACCCGAGACCCCCGCGGACGACCGGGACGATCCGGAGCGACGGCTGGTGAACGCCGACCTGGGACACCGGTTGAGTCGGTTGCTGCGACACCTGCCGAGTCGACAACGCGACGTCCTCGTGCTGCGACTCGTCGTCGGGCTGTCCGCGGCCGAGACGGCCCGTACATTGGGGCTGTCACCGGGGAACGTGCGTACCTGTCAGCACCGCGCGTTGGCGACACTGCGCGCGCTGGCTCCACCCGGCTCGTTGCAGCCGCCGTGACCGTCAGCCCCGCGCCGCCTCGCGGAGCGCGGGCAGCAGCTCCCGTTCCGCGGCGGTGAGGAAGTCCTCCTGGTGCTCCCCGCCGATCTGCACCAACGCGAGGTCGGTGAAGCCCGCCTCGACGAACGGTCGAGCCGACTCGACCACCCGGTCCACGTCGGCACCGCAGGGGATAGCGGCCGCCACGTCGTCCGGCGTCACGAACTGCGTGGCCGCGGCGAAGGCCTGCGTTCCCGGGAGCTCGGCGTTGACCTTCCACCCGCCGGCGAACCAGCGGAACTGGTCGTGCGCCCTGGCGACGGCGGCGTCGCGATCGGTGTCCCAGCACACGGGGAGTTGGCCGATCTTGCGGGAGGGCTCGGCGTTGCTCGCCGCCCGCACCTCGTCCCACAGCGAACACAGCCACGGCTCCGGCTGCACGGCCACCAGTGCGTCCGCCAACGGCGCGAAACGGCGGATCGACGCCTCCCCCGAGACGGCGACACCGACAGGAGGGCGGACGTCCGGTAGGTCCCATAGCTTCGCGGAGTCGACCCGGTAGTGCTCACCCGCGAAGTTCGTGTACCCGCCGTCGAAGAGGTCGTCGATGATCCGCAGCGCCTCACCGAGCATGGCGTGGCGCACGTTCACCGGGGGCCAGCCGGCCCCCACCACGTGTTCGTTGAGGTTCTCCCCCGCGCCGAGCCCCAGCAGGAAACGGCCGTCGGACAACAGTTGGATCGTCGCCGCCTTCTGCGCCACCACCGCCGGGTGGTACCGCATGATCGGGCACGTCACGTAACTCATCAGCTCCACGCGCTCGGTCGCGTGCGCCACCGCGCCGAGCACGCTCCAGGCGTAGGGGGCGTGCCCCTGGGAGTCCAGCCACGGCGAGTAGTGGTCGCTCATCACCTCGAAGTCGAAACCCGCCTGCTCGGCACGGACCGCGTGCCCGACGAGAGCACGCGGTCCGGACTGCTCGGTGAGCAACGTGTACCCCAGCCGCACCGGATCCCCTTCCGACGACGGACGACGAACGACGGCGCCCGACGTCAGGCCGTCGGCTGCAGCTTCTTGCGTCGGGCGATCGCCTCGCGGCGCTCCGTCTCGTCGAGCCCGCCCCAGACGCCGAACGGCTCCTGCACCGTCAGCGCGTGATGCCGGCACTGCACGATCACCGGGCAGGTACGGCAGATCTCCTTGGCGCGCGCGACCCGGTCGGCACGCGCGAAACCGCGTTCTCCGTCAGGATGGAAGAACACGGAGCTGTCGAGATTCCGGCAATTGCCGTGTCGCTGCCACTCCCAGACCTCGGCGACGGGAGTGGGCAGGCGAGACGTGTCGGCCATCGGTGGTGTCACCTCCGTGCTCGTTCGAACCGCGTCAGTGGGGGCCGTTTACCCCGGTTGCGAGAAGCTCACACCTCAGGTACCCGGACGGAATTCCTCGTCCTCGTCGTGCGGGACCGGAGTGGCCTGGTCCGCGGCGTCGGCAGGATCGGCCTCCAGCGGCACGTGCGGCTCGACCGGGTGATCGGTCGGGTCGATGACGGGAAGCTGCTGCTCGGAGACGTCCGCCTCGGGAGCCAGGTCGTGGTTCTCGGTCATGATCGAGCAAGTACCCCGGCGTGACGCCTTTCAATCGGCGATGCGCCGAAGGGCGCCTCCGACCGGCTTGACTCTCGTCACGCTCAGCAGCGTTGGCCCCTACGACGTGTTACGCATAGGACAACCGGACACGTTGGAGGGACGCCATGGGCGAGCGGCAGTACGACCTCGTCCTCTTCGGAGGCACGGGGTTCACCGGCGGGCTCACCGCGGAGTACCTCGCCCGCAACGCTCCCGACGGCACCCGCTGGGCCCTCGCCGGACGCAACCGTGCCAAGCTCGCAGCCCTGCGCGACCGGCTGACCCGCCTCGACCCGAACTGCGCCGAGCTGCCCCTGCTCGACGCCGACATCACCGACCCGGAGTCGTTGCGCCGCCTCGCGGAGAGCACCCGAGTCGTGATCACCACGGTGGGCCCCTACCTGGAGTACGGCGAACCGCTCGTGGCAGCGTGCGCCCGCAGCGGCACCGACTACGTCGACCTCACCGGCGAGCCGGAGTTCGTCGACCGCATGTACCTCGCCCATCACGAGACGGCGCGGGCCACCGGGGCCCGCCTCGTGCACGCCTGCGGCTTCGACTCGATCCCCTACGACCTCGGGGTGTACTTCACCGTGCAGCACCTGCCGAGGTCCGTGCCGCTGACGGTGGAGGGTCAGGTCAGGGCGCACGCGGAGTTCTCCGGCGGCACCTACGCCTCCGCGCTCACCGCGTTCGCCCGATCGACGCAGATGGCGCAGACCGCGCGACACCGCCGGGAGGCCGAGCCGCGTCCCCGTGACCGGCGCATCCGGGTGTCGAGCGGGCTGTTGTACCGCGACCGGGAGGTCGGTCGGTGGATGGTGCCGCTGCCCACGATCGACCCGCAGATCGTCGGCCGCTCCGCCGCCGCGCTCGACCGCTACGGTCCCGCCTTCACCTACCGTCACTACGCGTCCGTGAAGCGGGGACCGACGATCGTCGCGGCCGGGCTCGGACTGGCCGTGCTCGGCGCGCTCGCGCAGTTCCCGGCGGCCCGCACGGCGTTGAGCAGGCTGCGCAAGCCGGGGCAAGGGCCGAGCGAACACCGTCGCCTGCAGTCCTGGTTCTCCGTGCGTTTCGTCGGCGAGGGCGGCGGCGAGCGGGTCGTCACCGAGTTCGCCGGGGGCGACCCCGGTTACGACGAGACCGCGAAGATGCTGGCCGAGTCGGCCCTGTGCCTGGCCTTCGACGAGCTGCCCGCCACGTCCGGTCAGGTCACCACGGCGGTGGCCATGGGTGACGCGCTGCTGAACCGTCTCGCGCGGGCGGGACTCACCATCCGCGTCGTACAGCGCGGGTGACGTCGCCGCTCACGCCGTCACGAGTCGACGCACGACGGCGTCGGCGAGCAGACGTCCCCGGTCGGTGAGCACGGCCCGCCCCGCTGCCAGCGCACCGTCGTCGAGCAGCCCGTCGGCCACCGCGCGGCGCGCCTCCCGCACTCCTCCGGCATCCAGCGCGTCCAAGGGCAACCCCTCGGCCAGGCGCAGTTCGAGCATCACGCGCTCCAGGTGGATCTCCTCGTCGCCGAGCCGCTCGTACCCGGCCACCGGAAGCGTTCCGCCGGCCAGCACCGAGGAGTACCGCGCGGGGTGCTTGAGGTTCCACCAGCGCACGCCGCCGACGTGGCTGTGCGCCCCGGGACCCGCTCCCCACCAGTCACCGCCGAGCCAGTAGCCCAGGTTGTGGCGGCAGCGCGCCTGCGGTGACGATGCCCAGTTCGACACCTCGTACCAGTGCAGCCCCGCCGACGAGAGCATCGAGTCGATCAGTTCGTAGTCCTCGGCGAGGACGTCGTCGTCCGGAGCGGGCAGCTCGCCACGGCGCACCCGGCGCGCGAGCGCCGTGCCCTCCTCGACGATCAGCGCGTACGCCGACACGTGGTCGACCCCCGCATCGAGCACCGCCTCCACCGAGGCCCGCAGGTCCGAGGTGCGCTCGCCGGGCGTGCCGTAGATGAGGTCGAGGTTCACGTGCTCGAACCCGGCCTGGCGCGCCTCGACGGCGGCACGCACGGGGCGTCCAGGGGTGTGCACCCGGTCGAGCACCGTGAGGACGTGCTTGGCCGTCGACTGCATGCCCAGCGAGACCCGCGTGTACCCGGCCTCGCGCAACCCGGCGAAGAACTCCGGCGAGGTGGACTCGGGGTTCGACTCCGTGGTCACCTCGGCCTCGGGAGCGAGACCGAACGCCGACCGCACGGCGTCCAGCACCTGACCCAGTCCGTCCGCGCCGAGCAACGACGGGGTGCCGCCGCCCACGAACACCGTGTCGGCGGCGGGCGGCGTGCCGAGCAGTCGCGCGGCCAGGTCGAGCTCGCGGCGCAGACCGTCGAGCCAGGACGCGGGCGAGGCGGCGCTGCCGAGTTCGCCCGCCGTGTACGTGTTGAAGTCGCAGTACCCACAGCGCGTCGCGCAGAACGGGACGTGCACGTAGACGCCGAACGGACGGCTGCCCATCCCCCGCACCGCGGCAGGGGGAAGGTCGAACGAAACGGTCGACTCACCCACCCGACCAGTGTCGCACCCGGCACGTCGATCGAGGTCGGCGGCGTCGCGAGGCGGCTTCCGCCCCGTGCCCGTCCGGCTCCCGCACGGCCACGTCCCACGATGCGAACCGTCGTGGACGCCTCCCCGGCGCCGTGCGACGGTGACCCGGTGCCGTCGGCAGGGGTGGTCACCGCAGGTGGCGCCACGTCGACCACCCACGGGGCGACCCGACCGACGGTGCGCACCCGGCATGGACCGCCCACCACGACGCGCCCGGAGGACCCCCGACCATGGCCCCACCCGCCGGCAGAGCCACCCGTCCCCGCCGTCCTCGCGGTGAAGGCCAGTGGGCTCTCGGCTACCGCGAACCGCTCAACCCCAACGAACGGTCCAAGAAGGACGATCCGCCGCTGAACGTCCGGCAGCGCATCGAGACCGTGTACGCGCACGGCGGTTTCGACTCCATCGATCCGGCGGATCTCCGAGGCCGCTTCCGCTGGTACGGCCTCTACACACAGCGCAGGCCCGGCGTCGACGGGGGCCGCACCGCGACGCTGGAGCCCGAGGAGCTGGAGGACCGCTACTTCATGCTGCGCGTCCGCAGCGACGGCGGCGCGCTCACCACCGACCAACTCGCCCTGCTCGGCGAGGTGTCCCAGACCTACGCCCGCGACACGGCCGACATCACCGACCGACAGAACATCCAGTACCACTGGATCCGGATCGAGGACGTGCCCACGATCTGGTCGAAGCTGGAAGCGGCGGGGCTGACCACCACCGAGGCGTGCGGGGACAGTCCTCGCGTGATCCTCGGTTCGCCCGTGGCGGGCATCGCCGCCGACGAGGTGATCGACGGCACGCCCGCGATCGACGAGATCCGCCGCCGCTACATCGGAGCGCCCGAGTTCGCCAACCTGCCGCGCAAGTTCAAGACCGCGATCTCCGGACTGGCCGACGTCGCCCACGAGATCCACGACGTCGCGTTCGTGGGTGTCGAGCACCCCGAGCACGGCCCCGGGTTCGACCTGTGGGTCGGCGGTGGGCTGTCCACCAACCCCATGCTCGGCGTGCGCCTCGGCGCCTGGGTTCCCCTCGACGACGTCCCCGACGTGTGGGCCGGGGTGATCGGCGTCTTCCGCGACTACGGCTACCGCAGGCTGCGCTCGCGTGCGCGGCTGAAGTTCCTCGTGAAGGACTGGGGGCCGGAGAAGTTCCGCAGGGTGCTCGAACAGGAGTACCTCGGTCGCGCCCTGCTCGACGGTCCGGCCCCCGCCGTGCCCGACCGCCCGCTCGACCACGTCGGCGTGCACCGGCAGAAGGACGGGCTCTACTACGTGGGCGCGGCCCCCGTCGCCGGGCGGGCGTCCGGCTCGATGCTGCTCGCCGCCGCGAAGGCCGCCGAACGCGCCGGGTCCACGCGGGTACGGCTCACCCCGCAACAGAAGCTCGTGGTGCTGGACGTGCCCGAGTCGCAGCTCGACGGTCTCCGCACCGCGCTGGCCGAGGCCGGTCTGGACACCGACCCGTCACCCTGGCGACGCGGCGTCATGGCCTGCACCGGCATCGAGTTCTGCAAGCTCGCGATCGTCGAGACCAAGGCCCGCGCGGCGGCACTGGTGGCCGAGCTCGAACGCCGCCTCGCCGACCTGCAGGCCGGTCTCGACCACCCCGTGAGCGTGCACCTCAACGGCTGCCCCAACTCGTGCGCGCGCATCCAGGTGGCCGACATCGGTCTCAAGGGCCAGATCGTCACCGACGCCGACGGCAACCAGGTCGAGGGCTTCCAGGTCCATCTCGGCGGAGGTCTCGGGCTGGACGCCGGGTTCGGCCGCAAGCTGCGCCGCCACAAGGTCACCGCGGCCGAACTGCCGGACTACGTGGAACGACTGGTGCGTACCTATCTCACCCAACGGGCGGACGGCGAACGCTTCGCCCACTGGGTGGCCCGAGCCGAGGAGGCGGCACTGGTATGAGCGATTCGCCCTCGCCGAGCCGGGCCGCACCGTTCTACTGTCCGTACTGTGGCGACGAGGATCTTCGACCGGAGGAGGACACGGCCTGGC
This sequence comes from Saccharomonospora sp. NB11, assembly GCF_015910535.1. GTDB lineage: Bacteria > Actinomycetota > Actinomycetes > Mycobacteriales > Pseudonocardiaceae > Saccharomonospora. Next base: position 113,771 of record NZ_JACBJG010000005.1, read on the forward strand.
TGTGCGTCGCGTGTCGGCGGGTCTTCGCCGTGCGATTCGTGGGTTTGCGGACAGCGGAGGTGAGTCGATGACGGCATCGCGGGCCGAACTCGCAGCAGTGGCGACCGAGGCGGCCGAGACACTGGCCGAGGCCGACGCCGACGAAGCCGTGCGGTGGGCGGTGGAGCAGTTCGGCGACGACCTCATCGTCGCCTCCAACATGCAGGACGCCGTGCTCGTCGACGTCGTCGCGAAGATCAAGCCCGACGTCGACGTGCTCTTCCTCGACACCGGCTACCACTTCGCCGAGACGCTCGGGGTCCGCGACGCGGTCGCTACCGTCTACCCGGACGTCCGCATCATCGACGCGCGGCCCGAACAGACCGTCGCCGAGCAGGACGCCGAGCACGGGCCGCGGCTGTACGAACGCGACCCCAACCAGTGCTGTCACCTGCGCAAGGTCGTTCCGCTGCGCCGCACGCTCGCGGCGTACTCGTGCTGGATCACCGGCGTCCGCCGGGTCGACGCACCCACACGCGCGAACACCCCGATCGTGGCGTGGGACGACCGCAACGGACTTGTCAAGGTCAACCCGCTCGCCGCCTGGACGGACGAGGAGTTCGACGACTACCTGCGGCGGCACGGCGTGCTGCAGAACCCGCTCGTCGGTGAGGGCTACCTGTCGATCGGCTGCGCTCCCTGCACCGCGAAGGTCGCCCCCGGCGCCGACCCGCGCAGTGGCCGCTGGGCGGGTACCTCGAAGACCGAGTGCGGCCTGCACGCCTGATCCCGGCCCCGAGCCCTCGACAGCCTCAGGAAGGAACCATGACGACTGCGCAGACCGCGACGGACGCGGCGCGGGACAACCTCGCCGCACTCGAGTCGGAGGCGGTGCACGTCTTCCGCGAGGTCGCAGGCGAGTTCGACCGGCCGGTGATCCTCTTCTCCGGCGGCAAGGACTCCACCCTGTTGCTGCACCTCGCGATCAAGGCGTTCTGGCCCGCCCCCGTGCCCTTCCCCCTGCTGCACGTGGACACCGGCCACAACTTCGACGAGGTCATCGCCTTCCGCGACCGCGTGGTGGAGAAGTACGGCCTGCGACTCGTCGTCGCCAAGGTGCAGGACTGGATCGACGACGGTCGCCTCCAGGAGCGGCCCGACGGCACGCGCAACCCGTTGCAGACCCAGCCGTTGCTCGACACCATCGCCGAACACCGCTTCGACGCCGTCTTCGGCGGTGGCAGGCGCGACGAGGAACGCGCCAGGGCCAAGGAACGCGTCTTCAGCCTTCGCAACGCCTTCGGGCAGTGGGACCCGCGCCGCCAGCGCCCGGAGCTGTGGAACCTCTACAACGGCAGGCACCGTCCCGGCGAGCACGTCCGCGTCTTCCCGCTGTCGAACTGGACCGAGGCGGACGTGTGGCACTACATCGCCCGCGAGCAGGTCGAGCTGCCGTCGATCTACTACGCCCACAAGCGGAAGGTGTTCCGCCGCGACGGCATGTGGCTCACCGAGGGCCCCTGGGGCGGACCTCGCGACGGCGAGCAGGTCGAAGAACTCATGGTGCGGTACCGCACCGTCGGCGACGGCTCGTGCACCGGTGCCGTGGAGTCCACCGCCACCACCGTCGAGCAGGTGATCGCGGAGGTGCAGGCCAGCAGGCTCACCGAGCGCGGGGCCACGAGGGCCGACGACCGGCTCTCGGAAGCCGCCATGGAGGACCGCAAGCGGGAGGGGTACTTCTGATGTCGAGTCTGCTGAGGTTGGCCACAGCGGGCAGCGTGGACGACGGCAAGTCCACTCTCGTCGGACGTTTGCTGTACGACACCAAGTCGGTACTCGCCGACCAGCTCGACGCCGTCCAGCGCGCGAGTGTCGACAAAGGTCTGTCCACACCGGACCTCTCGTTGTTGGTGGACGGCCTGCGCTCGGAACGCGAGCAGGGCATCACCATCGACGTGGCCTACCGGTACTTCGCGACCCCGCGACGCAGTTTCGTCCTCGCCGACACCCCGGGACACGTGCAGTACACCCGCAACACCGTGACGGGTGCCTCGACCGCCCAACTCGCCGTCCTGCTCGTGGACGCCCGCAAGGGCGTGGTGGAGCAGACCCGACGCCACGCCGCCGTGCTGGCCCTGCTCGGGGTGCCGAGGCTGGTGCTGGCTGTCAACAAGATCGACCTCATCGACCACGACGAGGCGGCGTTCTCGGTCATCGCCAAGGAGTTCACGTCCCACGCCACGTCGCTCGGCTATCCCGAGGACGCCGTGGTGACCATCCCGGTGTCGGCGTTGCACGGCGACAACGTGGCGACCCGCTCGCAGCACACGCCGTGGTACACCGGCCCCACGTTGCTGGAGCACCTGGAGAACGTGCCCGTGGCTCCGGACCCGCACGAGGCGGCGTTCCGGTTCCCGGTCCAGTACGTGATCCGCCCGCGCACGGCCGATTACCCCGACTACCGCGGCTACGCCGGTCAGATCGCGGCGGGCACGGTGCGCCCTGGCGACGAGATCGTCGTCCTCCCCGCGGGCCTGCGCAGCACCGTCGAGCGCATCGACACCGCGGACGGCCCGCTCGACGCCGCCGGTGCGGGCACGTCGGTGACCGTCCTGCTCGCCGACGACATCGACATCGCCCGCGGTGACCTCATCGCAGCGGCCTCGGCGCCGCCGAGGGTCACCGACGAGTTCACCGCGACCCTGTGCTGGCTGTCGACGAAACCGTTGCGTCCGGGCGCGCGAGTGCTCGTGAAGCACGGCACCCGCACCGTGCAGGCGCTGGTGCAGCAGGTGGACTCCCGCTTCGACGAGCAGACGCTGTCCACGGTCGAGGCTCCCGAGACTCTGCAGCTCAACGAGATCGGTGCCGTCGTCGTGCGCTCGTCCGAGCCGCTTCCCGTCGACGACTACTCCGACAGTCCCCGCACCGGTGCGTTCCTGGTGATCGATCCCGCCGACGGGGACACCCTCGCCGCGGGCCTGGTCGGCGAGCGCTTCGGCGTGCTGCGCGGCTCGTGACACCGGCCCTGGTCGTGGTGGCGCACGGCAGCCGCGACGCCCGCTCGGCGGCCACCGTGCGCCACCTCGTCGCGGAACTCCGGGGGCGCGCCGCCGGGGTCGACGTGCGGGAGGCGTTTCTCGACCTGTCGACACCGCGGGTCGACGACACCCTCGCGGCTCTGCACCGCGACGGACACCGACACGTCGTCGCGGTGCCGTTGCTGTTGGGCAGCGCCTACCACGCGCGGGTCGACCTCCCCGCGCTCGTCGCGGAGGTGACGACCCGCCTGCCTCGCCTGCGGGTCACCGTCGCCGACGTGCTCGGCACCGACCCACGGCTGCAACGCGTGGCTCTGGACCGGGTGGCGAACGCGGGGGTGGACCTCACCGATCCGGAGCTGGGCCTCGTGCTCGCGGCGGTGGGCTCGTCGCACGGCCCTGCCAACGACGTCGTGTGCGCGCTCGCCCGTGACTGGCACGACCGGCTCGGTATCCCGACCGTCGCCGCGTTCGCCACCGCGACGCGCCCGGACGTGTCCTCGGCCCTGGCCGCGCTGCGCGCACGGGGCGCCCGGCGCTTCGCCGTCGCCTCGTGGTTCCTCGCCCCCGGCCTGCTGCTCGACCGCGTGGCGGATCGGGCGCGAGAAGCCGAGCCGGACGTGGCCGTGGCCGCCCCGCTCGGCGCCGACCCGCGAGTCGCACGCGTGGTGCTGCACCGCTACGCCGAGGCCCTGGTGCGGGCCGCCACAGCCACCCGGCGAACGGCCTGATTCGGCTCCCGCCGTGCGGGACGTGCGAACACGCGTGCACAGGACGCGGACACGCCGCAACCGGGTTTTGTGCGAAGGTGTGGACCATGGCTGACGAACTGGTGCACTACACCACCGCAGCGGGAGTCGCCACGATCACGCTCGACTCCCCGCACAACCGCAACGCCCTGTCCGCCCAGCTCCGCTCGGAGCTCTCCGACCACCTCGACCGCGCCCTCGCCGACGACGCCGTCCGCGTCCTGGTGCTCGACCACACCGGCCCCGTGTTCTGCGCCGGCATGGACCTCAAGGAGGCCAAAGGCGCGGGTGCGGAGAAGCAGGGTGTCAACGAGTTCCCCGCGTTGCTGCACCGACTGTGGACGAGCCCGAAGCCGGTGGTGGCCAAGCTCGCCGGACCTGCCCGCGCGGGCGGGGTGGGTATCGTCGCCGCCGCCGACATCGCCGTGGCCGTCGACACCGCCACGTTCGCCTTCACCGAGGTCAGGCTCGGGGTCGTCCCAGCGATCATCTCCGTGACCGTGCTGCCCCGCCTCACCGCCCGCGCGGCACACGAACTGTTCCTCACCGGTGACGTGTTCGACGCCGAGCGGGCCGCCGCGATCGGCCTGCTCAACGCCGCGGTGCCCGCCGACGAGCTGGACGCCACGGTCGACCGTTACGTCACGTCCCTCACCCGGGGCGGCCCGAAGGCGCTCGCCGCCACCAAGGAACTGCTCCAGGGCGACACGGCCCGCACGATGAGCGAGACCTTCGAACGCATGCAGGAGCTGTCGGCCGGGTTCTTCGCCAGTGAGGAAGGCCAGGAAGGCATCACCGCGTTCGCCGAGAAGCGCACGCCGAACTGGGTGCCCGAACGGTCCTGACGACGACCTCGGGTCGGGTCCGTCCGCACGCCGTGAGACGGACCCGCCTCGACCTTCAGTCGGCGAGAACTACAGTCAGGCTGCGGCCGTCCCGCTGCCCGTGCCGGGGCTTGAGCGCCCGCTGGGCGTCCGACAACACCCCGTGCACCGCCAGGTACGACCGGGGGTCGGAGCGCTTGAGCACCTCCGCGGCACGCCAGATCAGCACGTGCTCGCCCGGCGGCAACCACGACAGGTCCGTCAGCCCGTCGTACAGGGTGTCGAGGTTGCGCCCGAAGTGCTCGGGCAGCGAGAGAGCCGCCGCGATGGCATCGAGCGTGCTCGCGCGGTCGGCGTGCTCCGCCGTGTCCACCACGTGGGGGTAGGCCCCCCGTGCCCGCGCCTGGTCGGCGAGCGTCTTCGAGTCGAGCATGGGTTTGACGGTCATCACTGCGCGTCCACCATGACGTGCTGCGGGGTTTCCACCTCGCAGTGACCGGCTGAAGTGTGCACCAACGTCTCCCTTGTGCCGAGGATCGCACCGTCCGCTCGCGGCACCACGAGGAGATCGCACCGCGGCGCGTTCCCCGTCGTCGATACCGCGCCCGGCAGGCTACCGCTGCCGGGGGCCGCATTTCCAACCCCGAACGCCTGTTGTGCGAACCATCCCACGAGCGCCAGCACGATCAACGCGACGAGGGCGATCCGGATGCGCCTACGAGACAGCATCGGTCCTCCCTTCACCGTCGTCCGTCGTGTTCTCGGCGCGCGACGGGGCGTTGCGCAGGCCGCCGACCTGGTCGGCCACCACGTCCACTCCGCGGTGAATCACCCACGCCATCACGGCGCTCAGCGGAAGGAGCACGGCGGCCACCAGCACGAATTGAATCGGGAACCACTGTTGAGCGAGCCACAGCTCGAAGCCGTCCCACCAGCGGGCCACTCCGTCGAACACGCCGTCGAGCCTACGCCAGGTAGGTTGACGCCATGTTCGCCGTCTACGCCAAAGAACCGAACGCCGACGATCCGCTGTCCTCGCTCGTCGTGGGCGAGCGGCCCGACCCCGAGGTGCCCGACGGCTGGGTACGGGTGTCGGTCCGCGCGGCCAGCCTCAACATGCACGACATCTGGACCCTGCGGGGCGTCGGGATCAAGCCGGACCAGTTCCCGATGATCCTCGGTTGCGACGGGGCCGGGGTGCTCGACGACGGCACCGAGGTGGTGCTGCACTCGGTCGTCAACGCCCCGGGCTGGCAGGGGGACGACACCCTCGACCCGAAGCGCACGTTGCTGACGGAGAAGTACCAGGGCACGTTCGCCGACAGCGTCGTGGTGCCCGCCCGCAACGTGCTGCCCAAGCCCGCCGGGCTGTCGTTCGCGGAGGCCGCCACGATGGGCACCGCGTGGCTGACCGCCTACCGCATGTTGTTCGTCAAGTCGGGACTGCGGCCCGGCCAGACGATGCTGGTGCAGGGCGCCTCCGGCGGCGTGTCCACCGCGCTCGTGCAGCTCGGCAGGGCCGCCGGGATGCGCGTGTGGGTGACCGGCCGCACCGAGGAGAAGCGTGCGTTGGCCGAGCAGCTCGGCGCCCACGCGACGTTCGAGCCGGGTGCCCGGCTGCCCGAGCGGGTGGACGCCGTGTTCGAGACGGTGGGCAAGGCCACCTGGTCGCACTCGTTGAAGTCGCTGAAGCCCGGCGGCATCGTCGTGGTCTCGGGCTCCACGAGCGGCCCCGACCCGAGTGCCGACCTGCAGCGGGTGTTCTTCCTCCAACTCCGCGTGGTGGGCTCGACGATGGGCACGCGCGACGAACTCGCGGACCTGCTCTCCTACGTCGACCTCACCGGCATTCGCCCGCAGATCGGGGCCGAGCTGCCGATGAGCGAGGCCGCGACCGGGTTCACCGACATGCTGGAAGGCCGCACCGCGGGCAAGATCGTCTTCACCCGCTGAGCGGAGGGCGCGACGCGGTCACCCCGTGCCGCGTCGCGCCCTCCCGGGACTCGCGAAGGGTCACGCCATGAGCACACCCCGCCATCCCCTGTCCGGTCCGCCCGCCCACGTGACCGTTCGTGCTCTGCGACCCGACGACTGGCCTGCCGTCCTGGCCATCTACCGCGAGGGCATCGCCACCGGACTCGCCACCTTCGAGACCACCGTGCCCGACCACGCCACGCTCGATGCCGCCTGGCTCCCGGCTCACCGCTGGGTCGCCGAACTCGACGGCGCGGTCGTCGGCTGGGCCGCCGCGCACCCCTTCTCCACCCGCGCCTGCTACTCCGGAGTCGCCGAGACCTCCGTCTACGTCGCTGCAGGACACCACGGCCGAGGCATCGGCAAGGCGCTGCTGCGGCGACTCGTCACCGCCGCCGACGACGCCGGGCTGTGGACCCTGCAGGCGTCGACCTTCACCGACAATCACGCGAGCATCGCGCTGCACCACGCCGCCGGATACCGCACGGTGGGTGTCCGCGAACGCATCGCCCGGCTGAACGGGGTCTGGCGCGACACCACACTCCTCGAACGCCGCTCAGCCTGCATGAGTGACCCGCTACTCGACGCGGCGGGCCGCTCGCCGCAGAGCCTCGCGCGCCTCGTCCCAGAGGGTGTCGACGATCTTCTCGGCGGGACCACCGTCGGCGAGCGAGTAGGTCTGTCCCGCCCACAGCGACATGGCCTCGGGGTCCCCGGCCTCGGCGGCGGCGGCCCGGACCGGCCTGGTCAGTCGGTGGAGCTGCGGGTAGGCGGCCGGCGCGTGGTCGGAGTGCTCCCGCAGGAATCGGTTGACCAATCCTCGCGCCGGACGACCGCTGAACGCACGGGTGATCTCCGTGAGCCGACCGCCCTCGTCGAGGGCCTTGCGCTGCACGGCGTTCGTGCCCGCCTCGTCGGCCCGCAGGAACGCGGTCCCCAACTGCGCGGCCACGGCCCCGGCCGTGAGCACGGCGGCCAGGTCGGCGCCCCGGACGATCCCGCCCGCGGCCACCAGAGGCAGATCGGTGACCGTCGAGCACAACCGCAGCGCCGCCAACAGTCCGAACAGCGGTCCGCCGCACGGGTCGTCGGGCCGGTCGCTGAACACGCTGCGGTGCCCGCCCGCCTCGAAACCCTGCACGCACAACGCGTCAGCACCGACCTCGGCCGCCTCACGCGCCTCCTCGGGCGAGGTCACCGTGACGACCACCGTGGTGCCGACCTCGTGGAGCCGGTCGACGTCGGAGTCCGAGGGAACACCGAAGGTGAACGACACCACGGGCACGCGCGACTCGACGAGCAGGTCGAGTTTGGCCGAGTAGCCGTCGTCGTCCCACCGCGGTTCCCCGGCCTGCGTGCCGTACCGCTGCGCTTCGTGCCGCACCCGCTCGACGTACCCACTCAGGTCCACTGTGGAACGGATACCGGGGACGAAGAGGTTCACCCCGAACGCAGCCGTCGACAGGCGTCGGACGGTGGCGATCTGCTCGGCCAGGCTCGCGGCGGTGAGGTACCCACCGGCCAGGTATCCGAAAGCTCCCGCCCGTCCCACTGCGGCGACGAGTTCCGGCGTGGAGGGGCCACCGGCCATGGGCGCGGCGATCACGGGCACGCGCAGGCTGTCGAACATGGCACCAGCGTACGAAGAGCGCCGAACGCCGCGTGACGCGCCCACCGGTTTCGCACAGCGGTCCTGACGGACAGGTGTGGACCAGTCGGCGGCCTACTTCTTGCCCTTGCCCTTGCCCTTGTCGGTCTTGTCCCCGTCACCGGTCGACAGCGCCGCCACGAACGCCTCCTGTGGCACCTCGACACGGCCGACGGTCTTCATCCGCTTCTTGCCTTCCTTCTGCTTCTCCAGCAGCTTCCGCTTCCGCGAGATGTCACCGCCGTAGCACTTGGCGAGCACGTCCTTGCGGATGGCGCGGATCGTCTCCCTGGCGATGATGCGCGAACCGATGGCGGCCTGGATCGGCACCTCGAACTGCTGCCGGGGAATCAGCTCACGCAGCCGCGTGGCCATCCGGTTGCCGTAGCTGTAGGCCGCGTCCTTGTGCACGATGGCCGAGAACGCGTCCACGGGCTCGCCCTGCAACAGGATGTCCACCTTGACGAGGTCGGACGCCTGGTCGCCCGCCTCCTCGTAGTCGAGCGAGGCGTAGCCGCGGGTGCGCGACTTCAGGGCGTCGAAGAAGTCGAAGATGATCTCGGCCAGCGGCAGGTTGTACCGCAGCTCCACACGGTCCTCCGAGAGGTAGTCCATGCCGAGCAGTTGCCCGCGCTTGCTCTGGCACAGCTCCATGATCGCGCCGATGAACTCCGAAGGCGCGATCACGGTCACCTTGCTGACCGGCTCGCGAACCTCCGCGATCTTGCCGCCGGACGGCCAGTCCGACGGGTTGGTGACGACGTGTTCGGTGCCGTCCTCCATGAACACGTGGTAGACGACGTTGGGCGCCGTGGCGATCAGGTCGAGTCCGAACTCCCGCTCCAGCCGCGCCCTCGTGATCTCCAGGTGCAGCAGGCCGAGGAACCCGCACCGGAACCCGAAGCCCAGGGCCACCGACGTCTCGGGCTCGTAGCTCAACGCGGCGTCGTTCAACTGCAGCTTGTCGAGCGCCTCACGCAGATCCGGGTAGTCGGAGCCGTCCACCGGGTACAGGCCCGAGAACACCATCGGCACCGGCTCCCGGTACCCCGCCAGCGGCTCGGCGGCACCCCGGCGCTCCGACGTCACCGTGTCGCCGACCTTCGACTGCCGGACGTCCTTCACGCCGGTGATCAGGTACCCGACCTCGCCGACACCGAGCCCCGCCGACGCCTTCGGCTCCGGCGAGATGATGCCGACCTCCAGCAACTCGTGCGTGGCACCGGTGGACATCATCTTGATGCGCTCGCGCGGCGTGATCTTGCCGTCCACGACGCGGATGTAGGTGACCACACCCCGGTACGTGTCGTACACGGAGTCGAAGATCAGCGCGCGAGGCGGAGCGTCGGCCTCGCCCGTCGGCGCGGGCACCTGCGCCACCACCTGGTCGAGCAGCTCGCGCACACCCTCGCCCGTCTTGGCCGACACCCGCAGCACGTCGCCGGGATCGCAGCCGATGATGCCCGCGAGCTCGGCCGCGTACTTGTCCGGCTCCGCCGCGGGAAGGTCGATCTTGTTCAGGACCGGGATGATGTGCAGGTCCTTGTCGAGCGCGAGGTAGAGGTTCGCGAGCGTCTGCGCCTCGATGCCCTGCGCCGCGTCCACCAGCAGGATCGCACCCTCGCACGCCTCCAGCGCCCGGGAGACCTCGTAGGTGAAGTCGACGTGCCCGGGGGTGTCGATCAGGTGCAGCACGTGGTCCTGGCCCTCGTACCGCCACGGCAGGCGCACGTTCTGCGCCTTGATCGTGATGCCTCGTTCCCGCTCGATGTCCATGCGGTCGAGGTACTGCGCCCGCATCGTGCGCTCCTCGACCACACCGGTGAGCTGCAGCATCCGGTCGGCCAGGGTCGACTTGCCGTGGTCGATGTGGGCGATGATGCAGAAGTTCCGGATGAACTCCGGCGGCGTGAACGTGGCGTCGGCTGACGGGCGTGGCTGTGTCACTCGTACCTCGGGGTCACTCGTGGCTGGTGAGCCCTATGTTCCCATGCCATCCCTCGCCTCGATCCCGGGGTGATCCCCGATGCGCGTCCGACGTTTTCGTGCTGACCTCGGACTATGAGCTCTCTCGGACAGGTACTCGACCGCGCCTTCGGACATCCGCGCGGCCCGCTCGGCCGACTCGGCGGCGTGGTGATGGCTCGGGGCAACGCGGCCACGGAACACCACGTCGTCGAGGTCGCCAAACCGACGGAGCAGGAGTGCGTGCTCGTCGTGGGACCCGGCCCGGGTGTCGGACTCGCGGCGGCGGCCGAACGCGCCCGCCACGTGATCGGTGTCGACCCCTCGCAGGAGATGCTCGACCTGTGCGCGCAGCGCTGCGCCGACGCCGTCGAGGCGGGAACCGTGGTGCTGCGACACGCGACGGCCGAACACACCGGTGTCGACGACGAGTCGGTGGACGTCGTCCTCGGGGTGAACACCCTCCACCTCTGGGAGGACCGCGCGGGCGCGTTGCGCGAACTGCACCGGGCGCTGCGGCCGGGTGGGCGCATGGTGCTCTCCGCGCACGAGAAGTGGCTGCCCGTCGGCCGCCACGCGCTGGCGAGGGAGACGGAGGCGGCAGGCTTCACCGACGTGCAGACGTGGGTGTGGCAACCTCCGACGCCGTTCGCCGGACGTGCCGTGCAGCTCCGGGCCTGGCGGCAGCACTGAAGCCGGTCCCGCCCGTCGCCGCGTGATCCGTCACGGCGTGCGCACGTCGACCCGCAGCGGGTGGTCCGCGGGGATCTCGACGAGCACGATCCGGGTGCCGTCCGGGTCCGACAACCACGCCTCGTCGAGCCCCCACGGCTCCCGACGCGGTTCCCGATCGAGCACGACTCCCTTGGCCCGCAGCTCGCTCACGGTGGCGTCGAGGTCACGCACCTGCAACCACAGCGAGACGTTCTCGGCGGGCACCGTGTCGCTGCGCCCCACGATTTCGAGGAAGCCGCCGCCGAGGAAGAAGACCGTGCCCCCGGGGAACTCCCGATAGATCGCCAGCCCGAGGACGTCGCGGTAGAACGCCGTGGTGACGGCCGGGTCCTTCGGATTCAGCAGGATTCGGCTGCTCAACACATCCATGTGTTCCACCGTCTCACGTCGACCACCAGGGTGCGCCGTTCGCGACCGCGACCGCGTTGCTAGGCTGTTGAGCTGTTGCCGTGCGGCATTCCGCAGGGGAGGAAACCCGGTCAAGGCCGGGGCCGACACAGCGCGGCGACGCGAACGCCGAGAGACGAAGGAGCGCCCTCGTGGCCAACATCAAGTCCCAGATCAAGCGCATCAAGACCAACGAGAAGGCTCGTCTGCGCAACCAGGCGGTCAAGTCCGCCGTGAAGACCGCGGTGCGCAAGTTCCGCGAGGCCGCCGACGCCGGTGACAAGGCCAAGGCCGTGGAGCTGCAGCGCGAGGCCGCGCGCAAGCTCGACAAGGCCGTGACCAAGGGCGTCATCCACAAGAACCAGGCCGCCAACAAGAAGTCGGCGATGGCGTTGCGCGTCAACAAGCTCTGACTCGCCTCGCGAGCCCGAACCCCCGGTGTGGACGTCTCCACCCGGGGGTTTTCGTATGCCCGGGGTTTGTATCCCGACGTGGCGTCGACGACGCCCACCGCGCCCGGTCCCGTTCGGTCACGGCACGGACCCCGGCAGCCCCACGGGCCCGTGAGACGTCCACCGAGACCGCCACCTGCTCCGGGCACGGCCGTCCCGCTCTGCACAAACCCCGCTCGCCGCTGCGCGCCGTGGTCCCGCTCGGCACAACCCTGCTCGCCGAGACTTCGCTCGGCATGCCCGTGATCACCGTGCCGCCGTCGGCATACCCGCTCGCGCCGCGCCCCTGGTCGGCACGCCTCGCGTAACACGTGCGCCGCGACCGGTCCTCACGCCGTTCGGCTCGGCCGGTTCCCGGTGAGGTCGTGTGCACGCGACCTCACCCGGTGACACGCGGACCAGCCGAACGTCGCCCCAGCTCGGGCCCCGCGGTGGGCAGCCGCAGTCAGCGCAGGCGCCGGGCGGCCACGATGTCGAGCACCGCTCGTTCCACGGCGTAACCGGGGTCGGCGGCAGCGCCCTTGACCTCGGCGTTCACCCGCGCCGCCACGCGCATGGCCGCCGCGAGACCTGCGGCGCTCCACCCCTTCGACTGGCCTTGGGCCTTGCGGATCTTCCACGGGGGCATCCCCAGTTGGCCCGCCATCTGGTTCGGGTTGCCCCGACCCGCCGCCGAGACACGGGCGATCGTGCGCACGGCATCGGCGAGCGCGTCGGCCAACAACACGTGGGCGACACCGATCTGCTGCGCCCAGCGCAACGACTCCAGTGCCGCCGCCCGGTCGCCGGCGACCGCCTTCTCCGCGACCTGGAACCCGGTCACCTCGGCTCGGCCCCGGTGGTAGCGGCGGACGGCCTCCTCGTCGACGGACCCTCCGGAGTCGGCCACGAGCTGTGCCGCCGCCGACGCCAGTTCGCGCAGGTCGGTGCCCACCGCGTCGACGAGCGCCACCACACCGGCGGCGTCGATCCGCCCACCTGCGCGCCGGATTTCGTTGCGGACGAACGCTTCCCGCTCGGCAGGCTTGGTGATCTTCGCGCACTCGGTGACGACGGCACCGGCCTTGCGGAGTGCCGAGGGCAGTGCCTTGGCTGCTTTGCTGCGCCCGCCTCCGCTGTGCACGACGACGAGCACGATGCCGTCGGCGGGGTCGGCGACGTAGGACAGCACGGCGTCGGCGTTCTCCTGGCTGATGTCCTGTGCGGCGTCGAGGACGACGACCCGCCCCTCGCTGAACAGGGAGGGACTCACCAGCTCGACGAACTGCGCGGGCGTGAGGTCACTCACGCGAACCCGGGTGGCATCGGCCCCCGGGTCGGCCAGGCGGGCGGTGTCGAGCGCCTCGCGCACACCCCGTTCGACGAGCAGTTCTTCCTCACCGAGCACCAGGTGCAGCGGCGGCGGCGTGGTGGCTGGACGACTCACGTCTCGATCCTGCCACGGCTGCCCGGTCGCCTCCGGGGCATGGCGTCCGTCGGGGTCCGTGCCGTACGCTACGTGGCGTCGTCCCGGCCTTCCGGGGCGCTCACAAGTGAATAGCTCATCCAGAGGGGCAGAGGGACCGGCCCGATGAAGCCCCGGCAACCGGCGTCAGCCTGTCATCTCGTTTCCCGCGAGGTAGCTGACGACAGCGGTGCCAATTCCGTCCCGCGTCAGCGGGAAAGATGAGGAAGGACCTCGCGATGACTGCTGTTGTGCCCACACCCTCCCGTCGTTCGGTCGAGCTCGGCCCTGCCGTCGAACTGGTGTCGAAGGAGGAAGGCCACCGCCAGCCTCTGGCACCCGAGTTCGTCTCCCAGCACGACTTCTCCCCGCTTGAGGTCGCCTACGACTTCGGGCGCGTGCGGCGGGAGGACATCGAGTCAGGGCCGCGCAACATCTGGCGTTACAAGAAGCTCCTCCCCGTTCCGTCGAACGTCGAGGAGATCCCCAACACCGAGCCGGGCTGCACGCGGCTGGTGCGTGCCGATCGACTGGCGAAGGCACTCGGCGTCCGTCGCTTGTGGATCAAGGACGACACGGGCAATCCCACTCACTCGTTCAAGGACCGCGTGGTGGCCGTCGCCCTGGCCGCGGCACGCGAGTTCGGCTTCGACACCCTGGCCTGTCCCTCCACCGGCAACCTCGCCAACGCCGTCGCCGCCGCCGCGGCGAGGGCGGGGTGGCGATCCGTGGTGCTGATTCCGTCGTCGTTGGAGCGGGCGAAGGTGCTCACCACCGCCGTCTACGACGGCGACCTGATCGCCGTGGACGGCAACTACGACGACGTGAACCGGCTGGCCACGGAGCTGGCCGCCGAGCACGAGAACTGGGCGTTCGTGAACGTCAACGTCCGCCCCTACTACTCGGAGGGTTCGAAGACACTCGCCTTCGAGGTGGCCGAGCAGCTCGGGTGGCGTCTCCCCGAGCAGATCGTCGTCCCCATCGCCTCGGGTTCCCAGTTGACCAAGGTCGACAAGGGCTTCCGGGAACTCGGGCAGCTCGGTCTGGTCGACGAGAGCCCGTACCGCGTGTTCGGCGCCCAGGCGGCCGGGTGTTCCCCGGTGTCGGCAGCGTTCCGCGAGGGCCACGACGTGGTGCGGCCGGTGCGGCCCGACACCATCGCCCGGTCGCTCGCGATCGGTAACCCGGCCGACGGTCCCTACGTTCTCGACACCGTGCGCCGTACCGGCGGAGCCATCGAGGACGTCACCGACGACGAGGTTGTCGAGGGCATCCGGTTGCTGGCCCGCACCGAGGGCATCTTCACCGAGACCGCAGGCGGCGTCACCGTCGCCACGGCGAAGAAGCTCGTCGAGTCGGGTCAGCTCGACCCGGATGCCGAGACCGTGCTGCTGATCACCGGCGATGGGCTCAAGACGCTCGACGCCCTCGGCGACCGCATCGGCCCGAAGGCCACCGTGCAGCCCTCGGTGGAGGCCGTGCAGTCGGCGCTCGACGCCTGATCTCGACGGCGGGCCCGGGCGGCGACGTCGGGGGTCCGGGCCCCGTCTCACCACCGCCGGGTGCCCCGCGTCGACCACCACGGCCGTGTCGCCGTCGGTGTCGGTGCGCGCCACGACGGCCCCGGCGTCACGCAACACACCCAGCACCAGCGGGCTCGGATGGCCGTACGGGTTGTCGGACCCCACGCTGGTGAGCGCGACACGCGGTGCCACGGCGGAGAGGAATTCCGGCAGCGTGGATCGACTTCCGTGGTGCGGCACCTTCAGGATCTCCGCCCGAAGATCGTCTTCCGCCGACAGCAGCGCTGCCTGCGCCCGCAGTTCCACGTCACCCGTCAGCAGGACCCGCCCCGCCGACGTCGTCGCGCGCAACACCACCGACGCGTCGTTGATGGCGCTGCCGTCGGAACCGCCCGCGCCGGCGACGAGCTCCACGTCGTCCGACGACATCTCTGATTCCTTGGGCGCCACCACGTCCAGTTCCAGCGCCGTCCACGTCAACCGGTCGCCCGCTGTCAGCTCGACCACGGGGACTCCGTGTGCCGCCGCCGTCTCCACCACGGCCTTCCACGCCCAGCGCGGCTCGCGTCCTGTCCCCACGGCCACGGCCCCAACTGCCCTCCCCTCGAACACCGCCGACAACCCCCCGACATGGTCGGCATGGAGGTGGCTCAACACCACCAGCGGCACCCGGTCGACGTCGAGCCGGTCCAGGCACCGATCGAGCGCCAACGGATCGGGCCCGGTGTCCACGACGACCGCCCGCCGCGCCTCCCCGGTCGCGAGAACGACCGCGTCCCCCTGCCCGACGTCGCAGGCGACCAACGCCCAGCCCTCGGGCGGCCACCCGGGGCGGAGCAGTCGGGCCGGCACGGCGAGTACCAGCACCAGAACGATCAGCAGCCCGGCGACGGACCTGGTCCGGCGATACCGCACACCACTGACGAGCAGCACCACCACGAGCGCGGCGAGCGCAGCACCCCACCATCCCGACGGCCAACTCGTCACCGCGCCTGGCACGGCGGCAGCCGACCGCGCGACAAGCACGAGCCACTCGACACCGGGACCGACGACGTGCACCACGATCACGGCGGCGTCGGGCCACCACGGCGCAAGGGCCGCCGCCACCGCCCCGAGCACGGTGATCGGCGCCACCACCGGACTCGCCAGCAGGTTCGCCACGATCGAAACCAGACTGACCTCGCCCGCCATCCCGGCGATCACCGGCGCGGTCACGAGGAACGCCACGGTCGGCACCACCAGCGCGTCGGCGACGAGCCTGGGCAACCCTCGATCCGCCAGCGCCCGTGACCACCGCGGCGCGACCAGCACCAAACCGGCCGTGGCCACGACCGACAACACGAAGCCCATGCTGACGGCCATCTCGGGATCGGCGATGCCGAGTACGCAGACGGCCACCGCCAGTGCAGGCAGCGCCGAACCACGCCGCCCCAGCACCAGCGCCAGCAGCCCCACGGCACCCATCACCCCGGCGCGAAGCACGCTCGGCTCGTACCCCACGACGGCGACGAATCCGAGCAGGGCCAGCCCGGCGAGCAAGGCCGCGACCTGTGGACCACACCGAAGCACCCGTGCCAACACCAGCACCGCTCCACACACGATGGCCACATTGGACCCGGACACCGCGGTCAGGTGTGACATGCCTGCGTCGAGGAATTCCTGCTCGACCCGGCTGGGAAGCTCGCTGGTGTCGCCCACCACGAGCCCGGGCAGCAGCCCCGCCGCGTCCGCATCCAGTGCCCCGGCGACCGTGCGGAAATCCGCCCGCAACAACTCGGTCCACCGCTGCCACCACGGCTCCGACACGACCAGTTCCGGAGGACCTCGCACGTAGCCGACCGCCACGGTCATCTCGTGGGGGCGAGCGACCGCGAGCCTTGCCCGCACCGCGACACTCTGCCCGGCGACGACGTCGGACAGGTGCTCCGCCGCACCGATCAACAGGACTCGTCCCTGCGAGTCGACCCGCTCGTCGCCGGACCGCGCGGCCACGACGTCGGCGGGGACGAGCACCGACCGCACGCCACCGGCACTTTCGCCGTAGCCGTCGCTGCGCACCGCCCTGGGCCGCTGCGCAAGCTCCACCGTCATCGTCACCTCGCTCCTGCTCCGCGCCCACTCCCGCAGTGGGTCGTGCTCGACGGTGTGCAGTCGCGTCGTCGTGAGCCAGGCCGTCGCCACCCCCACCACCAGCAGAGCGCCCGCCGCAGGCCGCCACCGGCGACGTCCGGCGCCACCGCGTGGGACCCACCACCGCCACAGCACCGTGGCGGCCACGACGCCGACCACCCCGCAGAGCAGACTCGCCCACCACCCCCACAGCAATCCCAGCGCCGAGCCCGCCCACACCGTCGCGGCGGACGGGACCAACCGCCAGTCGTGGCGCCCAGCAGCAGTCTCCGTCGCACCCTGTGTGGCGTGAAGCATGACGTCTCATCCCACGGAGACGTGCTCACGCAGACGCGCGAACCGCTTGTCGCCGATGCCGTCGATTTCTCGAAGCTGCTCCACCGAGGTGAATCCTCCGTGGCGCTCCCGCCACTCGACGATGCGTGAGGCCGTCACCTCGCCGACGCCCGGCAGCGTCTGGAGCACCGTGTGATCGGCGGCGTTCAGATCGACCTTCGTCTGGTCCGAGGTGGACAGTGGCGTGCCGTCGCTCCCCGCGGCCGACCCGGGCACACCGGGAGGCGGTGTGACGCCGACGTAGATCTGCTCGCCGTCCGCCAGCTTCCGCGCCAGATTGACCGTGTGCAGGTCGTCGGCACGACGCGCGCCACCGGCCCGGTCGATGGCATCAGCCACCCTGGCTCCGGGCTCGACGGTGATCAGCCCCGGCTTCGCCACCGTGCCGACGACGCTGACGACCAGCGACGTGGGCGTGGCGGTTGTGGAAGCGGGAGTCGGGTCGGCGGACTCGACCGACACGGGACGCACCTCGGGCAATGGCGGAGCGCGTTCCGGTTCCGGACCACCCGCGAGAGCCATGGCGGTGACGACTCCGGCCCCCAGGACCCCGACGACTGCCGCGGCCACGGCCGTGCGACGCCGAGGTGGTGTCGCCATGTGCCCGTGGTCCGGACTCCACCGCTCGATCAGCCGCGCCACCCGGCGGGAAGACGACCGATGTCGTGGTGACGATCGCTCCGACGGCTGGCCACGCGCCTCGGCGGCCAACTGGGCCAGCCGGACGCGCGGCGAGCGCTCACGGTCGTCCTCGTCGCCCTCTGTCAGGTCGTTGTCATCGACGAGAGAGCGGGACCGGACGAACCGGTGATGGTCAGTAGGCTTGTCTGCTGTCGCTTCGAACACACGAGCGACGCTACGGACCCGACCTGCCCGTCCGCGAGAGACGGCTCCCGCACCTGTGGACAACTCCGGCGCTGTGGACAACTCGTGTCGCCAGCGGCGCCGCTCGCCCGTCAGCCCGTGGTCAACGCCTTCCGCACGACGACGCCGACGACTCCCGGCCCCGTGTGTGCACCGACCACGGCACCGAGTTCCGACACCACACAGCCCGACGATCCGGGCAACCGCTCGTCCAGCCGCGTGGCGAGCTGCGCCGCGCGGTCCGGCGACGCCAGATGGTGCACGGCGACCGTGGCCTGCCCGTCTCCGGCGACCTCCGCGGCGAGATCCACCAGCCGGTTCAGCGCCCGCTGCATCGTGCGCACCTTCTCCAGCGCCTGGATCTCACCGTCCCGCACCTGCAGCACGGGCTTGACCGACAACGCCGTACCGAGCAGCGCCGCCGCAGACCCGATGCGTCCGCCACGACGCAGGTACTCCAGGGTCTCCACCGCGAAGAACGTCTCCGTGGCCTCGGCCGCCGCCACGGCCACGGCCTCGACCTCGCCGACGTCCGCGCCGCGTCGGGCTGCCTCGGAGGCCTCCAGCGCCGCGAAACCCAACCCCATGGCGATCGACCGCGAGTCGACCACCCGGACCAGCTCCGGACCGACTTCCTGGGCCGCGAGCAGCGCGGCCTCCCATGTTCCCGAGAGTTTCTTCGACAGGTGGATCGACACGACGGCGTCGGCGCCACGCTCCAGAGCGGCCCGGAACGCCGCCGCGAAGGCCGCGGGCGTCGGGCGCGAGGTCGTCACGATCTTGCGCCGATCGAGAGCCTCGGCCAGCGCCGCCGGACCGAACTCGACCCCGTCGAGCGCGGACGCCCCGTCGACGAGCACGTGCAACGGGACGATGTCGATGCCGTTCCTCTCGGCGAAGCCCTCGGGCAGGTGAGCTGTGGAATCCGTGACAACCGCGACCGGCACGCGGTCAGCCTACGTGGCCCCAGTCGGCCGC
The DNA here is from genome assembly GCF_015910535.1 of Saccharomonospora sp. NB11. GTDB lineage: Bacteria > Actinomycetota > Actinomycetes > Mycobacteriales > Pseudonocardiaceae > Saccharomonospora. The sequence continues at coordinate 132,803 of NZ_JACBJG010000005.1, forward strand.
GTCCGACCCGACGTTGCCCGCTCGGGTGAGAAGGGGCCGCAGCAACGACGCCATCGCCCTGCCCACGACCTCGTGACCTTCCCACCCCCAGTGCATCCCGTCGGGATTGCCGTGACCACCGAGGACGTGGGCCCCCACATGGGCGGGCACGTCCAGCACGGGGACGTCGGCCTCCGCCGCCCACCGGGCGATCGCCGCCGCCGTCCGGGCTCGGGTCGTGTGCACCTGCCCGTACGACGCCGCGCGGTGCACCGAGGGCAGCCACCCGACCACGGGCAGCGTGGGCCGCAGCACGCGCAGCGCCGACACCGCCGTGTCGAGGTAGCGCACGGTCAGTCGGGTCGGCAGCGCCGAGGGACGCCCTCGCAGGGCGATCGACAAGAAGGGTTGCGCCGCGAGGTACGCGCGTCGGGCGGCGCGGCGCAGCGGATCGGGCCGCAGGTAGCGCAGCCCGGTCCGCAGGTAGGTCGGCAACGGTGACGGCAGGGTGTCCATGCTGCCCACCGCGAGCACGACGACGTCGGCGCGGTGCAGCTCCGCCCACACCCTCGGGTCGCCGATCATGGCCCACCACGCGTCGCGCGCCGTCCAACCGGCACCGGCAACCAGGTCCGCGCTGCCGCCGAGGGCGGCCGCCGCGATGTTCGGCCACAACCGTGGCTCGTCCGCCGGATGACCCCCTTCGGGGCCGTGGAAGCTCAGCGAGTCACCGAACACCAGAATCCGCGGCGAACGAGGATCGGTCACCCCACGATTCCCGCGTTGTACGCACGCAGCTTCCAGGAGTCGTCCTGGCGCTCCAACACCACCCAGTGGCAGTTCCCGATGCCACCCAACGACGGCCACAACGCCACGGGCAGGTTCAGCAGCCTCGCGGTCAGCGCGAGGATCAGCCCGCCGTGGGCAGCGAAGAGCACGGTCTCGACGTCGTCGTCGCCGTGCAGCAGGTCGGCGACCACCTCGTGTGCCCGCTCGGCGACCTCGATCCGCGACTCACCGCCGGGCGGCGCCCACGTGGCGTCGAGTCGCCACCGGTTCCGTTCGCCCGGTGCCCGCTCGTCGACGTCGGCACCCGTCAGGCCCTGCCACTCGCCGAGGTGGGTCTCCCTGAGGCGCTTGTCGAGCCGCAACGGCAACGCGAACGCTTCGGTGAGGACGGTGGCCGTGTCGGTGGCCCTGCGCAGGTCGGAGGCGATGACGAGATCCGGCTCGAACCGCGCCAGCGCGGGCGCGGCGAACTTGGCCTGGTTCCACCCGACCTCGGTCAACGCCGAGTCGAGCTGCCCCTGCATACGCCCGACGGCGTTGTAGTCGGTCTCGCCGTGCCTCCACAGCACGAGCCTGCGCAACGTCACGACGCGTTCGCTCCCTGGTCGCCGTCCGCGTCGTCGCTCGGCTCGTCCAACCCGTCGACCTCGATACGCGGGCAGTCCTTCCACAGCCGCTCGAGGCCGTAGAACTCGCGTTCCTCGGTGTGCTGGACGTGCACGACGACGTCGACGTAGTCGAGGAGAACCCAGCGCCCCTCGCGCTCACCCTCCCTGCGCACCGGCTTGTGCCCGGCGATCCGCAGCTTCTCCTCGATGTTGTCGACGATGGCGCCGATCTGCCGCTCGTTGGGCGCAGACGCGATCACGAAGACGTCGGTGATCACGAGCTGCTCCGAGACGTCGAGCAGCACCACGTCACTGGCCTTCTTGTCCGCCGCCGCGCGCGCGGCCGCGGTCGCGAGGTCTCGAGCTTCAACCGTCGCTACCACGGTGCTCCTTCATCTGAGTGGAACGGTATGCCGAACGAGCGTACCCGCCGTCGCAGGTCGGGCGCGTGCGAGTTCAGGACTGAGACGGCAGGTACAGCTTGCGCTTGCTGATGTAACGCACCACACCGTCGGGCATCAGGTACCACACGGGCTCGCCGTTACGGACGCGTTCCCGGCAGGCCGTGGAGGAGATCGCCATCGCGGTGACCTCGACGAGACTCACCCGCCCCTTCGGCAGGTGGTGGTCGTCCAACCGGTAACCGGGGCGAGTGACGCCGATGAAGTGGGCGAGGTCGAACAACTCGTCCACGTCGCGCCAGGTGAGGATCTGCTCCAACGCATCGGCGCCGGTGATGAAGTACAACTCGTCGTCGGGGTACTCCGCCCGCAGGTCACGCAGCGTGTCGACGGTGTAGGTCTGGCCGCCCCGGTCGATGTCGACCCGGCTGACCGAGAACACCGGGTTCGACGCCGTGGCGATGACCGTCATCAGGTAACGATCCTCGGCCTTCGACACCTCACGGTTGGCCTTCTGCCAGGGCTGCCCCGTGGGCACGAAGATGACCTCGTCCAGCCCGAACCGGTGCTGCACCTCGCTTGCGGCGACGAGGTGCCCGTTGTGGACGGGGTCGAACGTGCCACCCATGACCCCGAGCCGGCGTCCGGACATGACTACCCACCTTAGACGTTGCGGCACGCCACCGGCGGTTCCGGCGGCCCCTGCAATGCAACCACCGTGCTGGTCGAGACCTTTCCGTAGTCCATTTCGTGTGGCACAGTTCACCGCCGGACACGATCGAGCCGGTGGGAGGGCGCATGGTCGAGTCGGGCGTGGACATCACCGGCGGGAAGGGCCGGAGCGGCAGGCACCGGCTTCCCGTGCGAACGCTGTTCGGCGCCAGCGCGGGCAACGCCCTGGAGTGGTTCGACTGGACCGTGTACGCGACGTTCAGCATCTACTTCGCCAGCGCATTCTTCCCGGGCGACCTCGCGCAGATCAACACGTTCGCCACCTACGCGCTCGCGTTCTTCTTCCGCCCGCTGGGCGGGGTCCTCATCGGCCGGTTCGCCGACCTCCACGGACGCAAACCCGCCATGATCTTCACCATTTCGCTCATGGCGGGCGGCTCGGTGGTGATCGGGGTGGTGCCGACGTACGACCAGATCGGCTGGCTGGCCCCGCTGCTGTTGCTCGTGGCGCGAATCGCGCAAGGTCTGTCCCTCGGCGGTGAGGTGTCCAACGCCTCCGCCTACCTGGCCGAGGTCGCCCCACCCGAACGACGCGGCCGGTACTCCTCGTTCTTCTACATCTCCACGGGTACGGCGGTGCTGCTCGCGTCCGTCCTGGGCTTCGTGCTCGCCCGGTCGCTGTCCACCGAGGAGCTGGAGTCGTGGGGCTGGCGGCTGCCGTTCCTCCTCGGCGGCGTGCTCGGTGTGGTGGCCCTGTGGCTGCGCCGCACGCTGGAGGAGACCGAACAGTTCCGCAGCAACGCCCCGGCGGCACGACGAGTGCGTCGGCCGCTGCTCACCACCCTGCGACGTCACCCGAAGGCCGTCGGCCGGCTCGTCGGCTTCAGCATGCTCTCCACGCTCTGCTACTACACGTTCTTCAGCGCGTTGACGCCGTTCGCGGTGAACTCACGCGGCGCCGACGCGGTGGACGTGTTCCTGGCGCTGTCCGTGGCGACGGCGTTGTTCGTGGCGCTGCAGTACCCCATGGGGGCGCTGTCCGACCGCATCGGCCGTCGACCACAGCTTCTGGTGTGGTCGGCCGCCACCGCGGTTCTCGTCGTCCCGTTGTCGTCCCTCGTCCGGCCGGGGCTGGTGAACCTGCTGGTCGTGTTCTGCGTGGGGCTCGCCCTCTACACGGCCATGACCTCCATCGCGCCCGCGATCATGAGCGAGTTGTTCCCCACCACGTTGCGCGGCCTCGGCATCGGCGCCTGGTACAACCTGACCGTCGCTGTGTTCGGGGGCACGGCCCCGCTGCTGATCACGGCGTTGTCCGACGCGGGACTCGGGACGGCCTTCTTCTACTACGTCGCCGCAGGCGCGGCGGTCGCCTTCCTCGTCATCCGGCGGCTGCCGGAGACCAGCGGGTCGGAGTTGCGCTGAGTCGCGCCGAGCGCGAACACGTGTGCATGACGTCGGGACACGCGTTCGCGAGGTGGGGACACGCCCGGGCAGGGCTCAGCGGCGGCGGCGCAGCGGCACCAGGTCGTCGGCGTGCACGACCTCGCGGCGCTGTTCCGGCGGCAGCTCGTGCGTGGAACGGCCGATCAGCTCGGGCAGTTCGGTGACGTCGAACGCCACCACCCCGCGCGCGACCACGGTCTGTTCCGGGGTCACGAGGTCCACCACGTCGCCCGCCTGGAAGTCACCGTCCACCCCGACGACGCCCGCCGCCAGCAGCGACCGGCGATGCCGCACCACGGCCGTCACGGCACCGTCGTCGAGCACCAGCCGTCCCTGCGACCCCGCCGCGTACCCGAGCCAGAACCTCCGCGCGGACATCCGGCTGGGCGCGGGCGTGAACGCCGTGCCGACGTCGGCGGCCTTCAGCGCCGACGGAGCGTCCTGAGCCGCCGCGATGAGCACCGGGATACCCGCCGCGGCAGCCGTGCGCGCGGCGGCGACCTTGGACATCATGCCGCCGGTCCCCAGCCCGGAGCTCGACCGACCGACAGCGAGCCCTTCCAGGTCGGCTTCCGACGCCACCTCGGTGATCTTGCGGCTGGCACCGGAGCGGGGGTCCCCGTCGTACAGGGCATCCACATCGGACAGCAGGACGAGCCCCTCGGCACCGACGAGATGCGCCACGAGCGCCGCCAACCGGTCGTTGTCACCGAAGCGGATCTCCTCGGTGGCCACCGTGTCGTTCTCGTTCACCACCGGCACGGCTCCGAGCGCCAGGAGCCGGGAGAACGTCCGCTGCGCGTTGCGGTAGTGCGCACGCCGCACGACGTCGTTCGACGTCATCAACACCTGGCCGACGGTGAGTGAGTACCGGCCGAACGACTCCACGTAGGCGTGCGCCAGCGCGAGCTGACCGACACTGGCCGCGGCCTGCTGGGTCGCGAGGTCCTTCGGCCGGGTCCCGAGCGCCAACGGCGCCAGTCCCGCCCCGATGGCACCCGAGGAGACGAGCACGATCTCCGTGTCGCGCGACACCCGGTCGGCGATGGCATCGACGAGGGCGTCGAGCCGACCGACGTCCAACCCGCCGCTCGCGGTCGTCAGCGAGGACGAGCCGACCTTCACCACCAACCGGCGCGCCCCGGCGAGCGCAGCGCGGACCTCACTCATCGGGGTCCTCGACCGCGACTCTCCCGTCGGCAGCCTCGGCGTCCTCCGGGGCTCCCCCACGCCGCAGGCGACGGGCTTCCTTACGTTCGGCGGCCGTGATCCGGTCGGACCGGTCGAGACGCGGGTCGGTGCCGCGTCCGGTGAGCTTGCTCGCCACTCCCGGAGTGGACGGCTCCCACTCGAAGGTGACACCCGCGATGGTGACCGAACAGCCGGGCTGCGCTCCGAGCTTGGCGAGCTGGTCCTCCACGCCGAGACGGTTCAACCGATCGGCGAGGTAACCCACGGCCTCGTCGTTGGCGAAGTTCGTCTGCCTGATCCACCGTTCGGGCTTGGCACCCCGCACCACGAACGCGCCGTCCTCCTCGGGGTCGGGTTCCACCGTGAACCCGCCGTCGTCGACGGCCTTCGGGGTCACGACGACCTTCGTCGGGGTCGGCGGCGGCTGGGACGCCCGGTAGCTCTCGACGATCTCGCCGAGGGCGTAGGTCAGTTCGCGCAGCCCCTTGTGGGCCACCGTCGAGATCTCGAAGACCCGCAGGCCCCGCGCCTCGAACTCGGGCCGCACCAGCTCCGCCAGCTCGGCGGCGTCCGGAACGTCCAGCTTGTTGAGCACCACGACGCGAGGCCGGGAGGCGAGGTCGCCGCCCAGCGCTGGGGTGTACCGCGACAGCTCCTCCTCCAGAGCGTCGACGTCGGACACCGGGTCGCGGCCCGGCTCGTACGTCGCGCAGTCCACGACGTGCACCAGCACCGCGCAGCGTTCGATGTGCCGCAGGAAGTCCAGCCCCAGGCCCTTGCCCTGGCTCGCCCCGGGGATGAGACCCGGCACGTCGGCCATCGTGAACACGACGTCGCCCGCCGTCACCACACCGAGGTTCGGCACCAACGTCGTGAACGGATAGTCGGCGATCTTGGGCTTGGCGGCCGACAGCACGGAGATCAGGGACGACTTGCCCGCCGAGGGGAAGCCGAGTAGACCGACGTCGGCGACCGACCGCAGCTCCAGGACGAGGTCGCGCTCCTCCCCCGGCTCACCCAGCAGGGCGAAGCCGGGCGCCTTGCGAGCGCGTGACGCGAGCGCGGCGTTGCCGAGTCCACCACGGCCGCCTCGGGCCGCGACGAAGCGCGTCCCCGCGCCCGTGAGATCGGCGAGCACCTCCCCGTCCTCGTCGAGGACCACGGTCCCGTCCGGCACCCGCAGCTCCAGCGTCTCTCCCGCGGCTCCGCTGCGGTGACCACCCTGGCCCTGCTTCCCGTTGCCACCACGGGCGTGCGGCCGGAAATGGAAGTCGAGCAGCGTGTGTACGCCGGGGTCGACCACGAGCACGACGTCACCGCCGTGGCCGCCGTTGCCGCCATCCGGGCCGCCGAGCGGCTTGAACTTCTCCCGGTGCACCGACGCGCAGCCGTTCCCACCGTCGCCAGCGGCGACGTGGATCACCGCACGGTCCACGAAACGGGATGCCATTGGGGCCGCCTTCCTAGGGGCAGAGAAACACCTGTCAAGCAAAACGAGGGACGGGGCCGGATGTGTTCCGGGCCCGTCCCTCGTTTCGAGTCGTGTGCTGGTCGAGCCGGTCAGGCCTCGACCGGCACGACGTTGACCGTCTTGCGGCCACGCTTCGTGCCGAACTCCACCGCACCGGGGGCGAGAGCGAACAGAGTGTCGTCGCCGCCACGTCCGACGTTCACGCCGGGGTGGAACTTGGTGCCGCGCTGGCGGATGAGAATCTCGCCGGCCTTGACGACCTGACCGCCAAACCGCTTCACACCGAGGTACTTCGGATTGGAGTCACGGCCGTTGCGAGAGCTGGACGCGCCCTTCTTGTGTGCCATGGCTGGTCAGGTTCCTCACTTGTCGATGCCGGTGACCTCAAGGCGGGTCAGCTGCTGCCGGTGACCCTGGCGCTTGTGGTAGCCGGTCTTGTTCTTGAACTTGTGGATACGGATCTTCGGGCCCTTGGTCTGCTCGACGATCTTGCCCGTCACCGAGACCTTCGCCAGCGCGTCGGCGTCCGTCGTGACCTTGCCGTCGTCGACCACCATCACGGCGGGAAGGGTGTGCTCGGTGCCCGGCTCGCCGTCGAGCTTCTCGACCTCGACGACATCGCCGACGGCGACCTTGTACTGCTTGCCGCCGGTCTTGACGACTGCATACGCCGACACGGAAGTCTCCTGATTACTCGACTACTTGGGTTGGGGCTACGACGACCCGCCTGGTCGCGGGCCGCCTTACAGCGTACTGACTGGTTCCCCCGCGCGACGCACCGGGGTCCACCTGGGGCTCCGGCGCGTCGCGCGGGCGACGTCAGCTGTTCTCCCGGACGGGCACGGGCGGCCCGGCGGGACGACTCGCGGCGCGACGCGGGCGTCGGGCCGCGCGGGGGGCGGGAGTGGGCACCGTGGGTTCCTCACTCGTCGCCCCGTCGTGCGACGACTGTCGCACGTCCGATCGATCGGTGGACGCGCTGGGCGTGGCCGGCGCGGCACCGTTGCGCTTCTGCTCGGGCTCGCGACGCTTGCTCGACTCCGTCGACTCCGTCGGCGTCGTCTTCGTGCCGGAGTCCCGACGTTCGGTGGTCTGACCGGCCTCCGACTCCGGCGACTTGGCCGCCGCCTTGGACGCGTTGGCCATCGCCTGCACCGCCGAGACGGCCGACTCGCGCTGTTCCTGCGTCGGAGCCTGGGCGGCCTGCGCCGCCTGCTCGGCAGCCTTGGCGGCCTCCCGCTCCTCGGCCTTCGCCTTGTTCCGCGACCGGCGCGAGCCCTGGCCGCCGTGCTGCCCGTGACCGCCCTGGTGCCCGTTGCCGCCGTTGCCGCGGTGCGGCTCCGTCGACACGATGACACCGCGACCCTTGCAGTGCTCGCACGTCGTGGAGAACGCTTCCAGCAGGCCGGTGCCCACCCGCTTACGGGTCATCTGCACCAGCCCCAGCGAGGTGACCTCCGCGACCTGGTGGCGCGTGCGGTCGCGGCCGAGGCACTCGGTGAGCCTGCGCAACACGAGCTCGCGGTTCGACTCCAGCACCATGTCGATGAAGTCGATCACGATGATGCCGCCGATGTCGCGCAGCCGGAGCTGCCGCACGATCTCCTCGGCCGACTCCAGGTTGTTCCGCGTGACCGTCTCCTCGAGGTTGCCGCCCGACCCGGTGAACTTCCCGGTGTTCACGTCGATGACGGTCATGGCCTCGGTGCGGTCGATCACCAGGTACCCGCCGGAAGGCAGCCACACCTTGCGGTCGAGCGCCTTCATGAGCTGCTCGTCGATGCGGTAGTCGGCGAAGACGTCGCCGGTGCCGACGTAGCGCTTGACCCGGTCGAGCAGGTCCGGCGCGACGTGCTGCACGTACGCGTGGATCGTCTCCCAGGCGGTGTCGCCCTGGATCTCCAGCTTGCTGAAGTCCTCGGTGAAGAGGTCACGCACGACCTTGACGAGCAGGTCCGGCTCCTCGTACAGCAGGACCGGCGCGCTGCCCTTCTTGCCGTTGGCGGCGTCCGCCTTCTCCTTGATGACCTGCCACTGGGCTTCGAGCCTGCGGACGTCGCGGCCCAGCTCCTCCTCGCTGACGCCCTCGGACGCCGTGCGGATGATCACGCCGGCATCCTCGGGGACGATGCGCTTGAGGATGTCCTTGAGCCTGCGGCGCTCGTTCTCCGGCAGCTTCCGCGAGATGCCGGTGGCACCGCCCGAGGGCACGTAGACGAGGAACCGCCCGGGCAGGGAGATCTGCGTGGTCAGTCGAGCACCCTTGTGCCCGACCGGGTCCTTGGTCACCTGGACGAGGACGTGGTCGCCGGTCGACAACGCCTGCTCGATCTTGCGGGCCTTGCCCTCCAGCCCGGCGGCGTCCCAGTCGACCTCACCCGCGTACAGCACGGCGTTGCGACCCCGGCCGATGTCGATGAACGCCGCCTCCATGGAGGGCAGCACGTTCTGCACCCGGCCGAGGTAGACGTTGCCGACGATCGAGCCGCTGCCCGCGGAGGTGACGAAGTGCTCCACGAGCACGCCGTCCTCCAGCACGCCGATCTGCGTGGAGTCGCCGCGCTCGGCGACGACCATCGTGCGGTCGACCGACTCACGCCGCGCGAGGAACTCCGACTCCGACAGGATCGGGGCTCGCCTGCGGCCCGCCTCCCGGCCGTCGCGACGCCGCTGACGCTTGGCCTCCAGCCGGGTGGAGCCACGCACGCTGCGCACGCCGTCTCCGCTCTTGCCCTCCTTCTCCTCGGCGGGCTTGCCCTCGCGGACGTGCACGACCGTGTTGGGCGGGTCGTCCGACGAGGTGGCGTTCTCGGCGTTGTCGTCGTCCCCGCTCTTGCGGCGACGACGGCGACGGCGACGCTTGCTGGCCGTCTCGGTCTCCGCCGGGCCCTGGTCATCGCCGGTGGACGCGGTCTCGCCACCGTCCTGCTGCTCGTTCGACTTCTCGGCGGACGCCGCGCGCTCGTCGTTGGAGTCGGTGCCCGACGAGGTCGACGACTCATCACCGGACTGCTCGTCGTTGCCCTTGCCCCGGCCTCGACCACGGCGACCGCGCCTGCGGCGACGACGGCTGCCACCCTCGGAACCTTCCTGCTCGTCGGAACGCTCGCCCGACGGACGAGTCTCGGCCTCGGCCGCCTCGTCGGTGGACTCGGAGTCGGAGGTGCTCGCCGGAGTGGGCGCCACCGGGGTGGCCGCCACCGGGTCCGGCGGCAGGAACAGCGGCGAGGGGGCTGCGAAGACCGGGGTGTGCGGCGGAGTAGCCGGCTCGGCCTGCTTCACGGGCGCGGCGAGCGCGGGCGGCACGACCGGCGGAACCTGCGGCGGTCGCCTCCGCGACGCCTCGGTGTCCGTGTTCTCGCTGCCCTTGCCGTCCTTGCGACCCTTGTTCTCCTTGCCCTGCTGCTCGGGCTTCGCCTGGGGCTTCGTCGCGTTCTTCGCGGCGGGCGCGGACTCGGCGACGTCGTCACTCGCCGAGGTGTCCGCCGCGTCGGCGGGCGAGCCGGGCCGCTCGGCGTCGGTCTCCGGCTGCTCGGCGGCCTTGGGCGGCTCACCGGTCTCGTCCGATCCCGCTGCGTCGGGCGCGGGCTCGGCCGACTTCGTCTCGTTCTCGTCCGCCGCGGTGTCCTCCGTCACCACGACACCGAGCGCTTCCGCCACCCGCACCGCGATGTCCTTCGCCACACCGGACTGAGGGCTGCGGGCGTTGTGTCCGAGGTCGGCCAACGTGGCCAGTACCTGACGACTACTCGTGCCCAACACCTTGGCGAGCACGTGAACCCGGGTCTTGGCGGGCAACTCGGCCAGTGCCTGTGCGGGGGTAGTGGCGGCAGTCCCGCCAGCGTTCTCGGCGGGTGTCTCCGCGTTCGTCATACATCTCCTTCGCCCCCGGGCGCGTTCGTCACGCGGCCGCGCAGGGGCCGTTTCTCTGTTGTGTACCGCCCTGGTGAGTCACCGTGACGGGAATCCTTGCCTGTCATGTCACCGAAGGGCCGGGTGAACCGATACCCCGATGACGGGTCCCGCGACGACGAACCGGTCGACCCACGAACGCCTCGCAAAGCGTCGCCACGCCGTCGAGCCGCCCGGCACGGGATGTGCGTGACGGCGCCCGACCCGCGGTTCTCCCAGCGCATCGCCGGGTCGCCCAGAGCTGTCCGCCACCTCCTCGGCGGCGGCGCCAACTCGGCAACCGACATCCAGTATCCCATACGAGCCGCGAGTCAACGTTCGCGTTCGACAACGAAAGCCCCGACCTGCACGGACGCGTTCCGGTTGTCGGCCTCTGACCTGCTCGTTACCGTGCGCTGACGAGGAGGAACACGCGACACGCGGGCCGGGCGACGGAGGTGGCGAGTGCGCAGGAGCGCAGGTGTGTGCCTGCTCACCATCGCATTCGTGCTGGGCGGCGGCGCGGCCCCCGCAGCCGCGCGGTCGACGACGGAGGCATGTGACACGACAGGTCCGACCGAGCGATATCTGGTGCTGTTCCCTCCCGGCACGCCGGAACACGAGGCGACGGCCGAGGTGGCCGACGCGTGCGGCGACCTCGACACCTACCACTCCGCGATCTCGGTGGGCGTCGCCACGTCCCCCGACGACGGCTTCGCGGAGCGGCTGGGACCACGACGCGCCCTTCGCTCGACCCAGACCGACTCGGCCCCGGACACCGAACTGGGTGTGGCACCCGTCTCACCGTTCGTCGGCCTCACCGACGGACGGTCGCGCGACCTGACCGAGCGGCAGTGGAACCTCCGCGCGATCCACGCCGACCAGGCCCACACGCGACACCGGGGAAGCCCCGACGTGGTGGTCGGCGTCCTCGACTCCGGCATCGACCCCACCCACCCGGACCTGCGCTCCGCGGTCGACTCGGAACGTTCGGTGGGCTGCCTGTCGGGCCGCTACGACCGCGCCCCGGAGAGTTGGCGAGCCACGACGTCGGCCCACGGCACCCACGTCGCTGGCCTGCTCGCCGCCTCCGACGACGGACGCGGGGTGACGGGAGTGGCGCCCGGCATCCGGGTGGCGTCGATCCGTGTGGTCGACGACCACGGCCGGGTGAGTCCGGAGGCGGCCGTGTGCGGCGTGATGTGGGCCGCCGAACAGGGCTTTCCCGTGGTCAATGGCAGTTTCCTCGTGGCCCCCTGGTCGGCGTCGTGCGCCCACGGTCCGGGGCGTGACGTCGTCCGGGACGCGTTGAGCCGCGCTCTCCGCCACGCCCACGAACGCGGCACGCTCACCGTCGTGGCGGCGTCCAACCACGGCCGACGGGTGACCCCCTCCCACACCGAGTCGACGACGGCGACGTGCGAGGTGCTCCCCGCGGCGCTGCCGGAGGCGGTGTCGGTCTCGGCGTCCGACCGCCGGGGACTCAAGGCGGGCTACAGCGCCTACGGACTCGGGGTCGTCGACCTCACCGCGCCGGGCGGCGGCCACGGTGACTGCCTGCTGTCGACCGTTCCCGGTGGGTACGCGTCCCTCTGCGGCACGTCCATGGCGGCGCCCCACGTCACCGGAGTCGCGGCGCTGCTGCTCTCCGCACACCCCGACGTCACTCCCGAGCAGCTACGTGCCGCACTGACCAGCACGGCGACCTCCGTACCCTGCCCCGACGACTACGACCTCAGCGGCAACGGCTTCCAGGACGCCTACTGCGAGGGCTACACCGACTACAACGGCTTCTACGGCCACGGCCGGGTCGACGCCGACGCCGCACTGGAAGCGCTCGGCGCTCCCGGATCGCCGGACGGAGCAGCCTCACCACGCGCTCCCCGGTAGCCGCCGGCGTTCAGCTCTGACGACGCTCCAGCACGTCGTCGAGCACCAGGGACGCGCCGATTCCCAGCATCCACACGTCCTTCGCCAGGGACAGCCCGTCCTGCGTGGGGCGAAGGCTGCCCTCCATCCGCATGCCCGGCGTCTTGAGGTACATGCCGACCAGGCCCGCGGCGAACACCGTGAGGCTCGCCCCCGCCACCACCGACGGCACCACGGGCACCACGAGTGCTGCCCCGAGCGCCATCTCGCCCACCGAGAGCAGCCGCACGAACGTGTTCGGCGGCAGCTTCTTCAGCGGTGGATAGGTCCCCGCCGCGAAACCGTGCAACTGTCCCGCCGTCGCCTCGTCCGCTCCCCATTTCGAGTAGCCCGAATTGAGGATGAAGGCACCGGTGGTGATTCGCGCCGGTAGGTGCGACGGCCTCGGCAACAGTCGCGTGCGGGCCCGGCTCGACCCGCACGCGCGCAGACCCCGTTTCCTGCCCACGTCGTGCTCCGTTCGCGCTCACGTCGACTGTGCCGGGGGACTTCCCGCAGCCGCGGTGCCCCAATCACGACGGACGCGCGACGGTTCAGCGCAGCAACGTGTGCAGCCGCCGGGACACGCCGTAGACCCCGACGGCCGCGAGCGCCAGCAGGTACGCCGCGTGCCCCGCCATCGACCAGTCCAGCACTCCCGCGGCGAACCCCCGGCTCAGCTCGACACCGTGGTACAGCGGCAGACACTGCACGACCACCTGCAACGGCTCCGGGTAGACCGACAGCGGGAAGAACGTCGTCGAGAAGAGGAACAGCGGCATCACCGCGAGCTGGACGTAGTCGAACTGCGACGTCGTGCGCAACAGCGTCGCGCACACCATCCCGATCGCGGCGAACGCGAACGACACGAGCACCGCCACGGGGATCACGAGCACCGCCCACGGTGTGGTGACCAGTCCCATGACCGCCATGACCCCGAAGAAGGACACCGCGTAGAGGGCACCGCGCAGCACCGCCCACCCGATCTCCCCGAGTGCGATGTCGAACGGACCCATCGGCGTGTTCAACACGGCCTCGTAGGTCTTGTCGTAGCGGAACTTGAAGAAGACGCTGAACGTGGCGTCGAAGATCGCGCCGTTCATGGCCGACGCCGCGAGCAGAGCCGGGGCGACGAACGCCACGTAGTCCATCACCTGCCCACCCGGTCCGGTCACCTCGGGCACCAGCCGCCCGAAGCCGACCTGGACGGCGAGCAGGTAGAGCAGCGGCTCGACGACGCCCGAGACGAACACGAGCCACGCCCGCGAATACACGAGCACCGAACGCTCGATGAGTGCGCTGGCCCGGCCGACGTACAGCGACGGCGGGAGGATGCGCAGCAGAAGTCCCCCGGTGCGGGCACGAGAGCCGGGCACGGAGGTCGCGCTGCCGGTGACGACCATCGCCTACACCACCAACCTGCGATAGAAGAAGTGCCGGGCCACGAGACCCCCGACGGCGAACAACGCCACGAGCACGGCCGCGTGTCCCAGCGCGGGAAGCAGGTCGAGGCCGCCCAACGCGAGCCCACGGGCGAGCTCGTTGCCGTGCCACAACGGCGAGACCCACGCCAGCCACCGCAACGCGAGCGGAAGCTCCGACACGGGGAAGAAGGTTCCCGAGAACAACACCATCGGCATGACCACGAAGCGGAACAGCGCCGAGAAGCGACCGCCCTCGTCGTAGGTCGTGGCGGCCAGCGCCGTCACCGGGGCGGCACAGGCCAGGCCCGTCACCACGCCCACCAGGGCCGCGCCCACCACCCCCGGCCCGGTCCAGGCGCCGAAGAAGCTCGCCACCACCACGTACACCACCGCCGCGAGCGTGACCCGCAACCCGACCCACAGGAAGTGTCCACCGAGGACCTGTCCCGGGGTGATCGGTGTCGCGGTGATCGCCACGTAGCTCTTCTGCCACTTGAAACCGGACAACACCGGCCAGCTCGACTCACCCACGGCGAACTGCATGGACCCGGCCACCAACAGGGCGGGGGCGACGTACTGCACGTACGAGACCCCGCCGGTGAGCGCACCGGGTTCGACCTGGGAGCCGAAGCCCACGCCCATCGCGAGCAGGAACAACAGCGGCTGCAACCCGGACGAGTACAGATTGGACGTCCAATAGCGTCGGTACCACGTCCAGAGCCCCTCGACGCGCAGCCACGCACCACGCCACGCACCCACGACCCTGACCTCGCGCTCCACCGGGGTGGTCCGGAAATCGGTGGTGGTCATTCGATCAGACTCCGCCCCGTCAACCGCAGGAACACGTCCTCCAGCGTGCTGCGACGCACGAGGCTCGACACCGGACGCACACCGCGAGCGTGCACCTGCTCCAGCGCCGCATCGCCCGAATCGGCGTAGACGAGGATGCGGTCGGGCAGCACCTCGGTGCGCTGACCGAGCCCCGACACCACGTCGACGGCCGCATCCTTCTCCCCGGGCGGCAACCGCAGCTCCAGCACCTCGCGCGTCGAGTACCGCGTGATCAGCTCGGCGGGAGAGCCCTCCGCGACGATCCGCCCGCCGTCCATCACGACGAGCCGGTCGCACAATTGCTCGGCCTCGTCCATGTAGTGCGTGGTGACGAGCAGCGTGACACCCTGCGACTTGAGCCGGAACAACTTGTCCCACAACAGATGTCGGGCCTGTGGGTCGAGGCCCGTCGTGGGCTCGTCGAGCAGGATCAGCTCGGGGTCGTTGACGAGGGACCGCGCGATGGTGAGCCTGCGCTTCATGCCGCCGGACAGCGACTCGACCTCGGCGTCGGCGCGATCGGTGAGCTGGGCGAAGTCGAGCAGCTCCTCCGCCTTCGCCCGCGCCGTGGCCCGCGACAGACCGAAGTACCGGCCGTACACCTGGAGGTTCTGCCGCACGGTCAGTTCGACGTCGAGGGTGTCCTGCTGCGGCACCACCCCCAGCCTCGCGCGGATCCGGGGTCCGTCGCGGTCGGGGTCCATGCCGAGCACCGACAGCCGTCCCTCGGACCGGGGCGACGTCGAGGCGATCATGCGCATCGTCGAGGACTTGCCCGCCCCGTTGGGCCCCAGGAACCCGAAGAACTCCCCTCGGCGGACCTCCAGGTCGATGCCCCGCACCGCCTCGAAGTCGCCGAAGCGTTTGACGAGCTTCTCGGCCTGGACGAGAGGCCCGGACTCGTCGCCGTAGGCCGCTACGCTACTTCTTTTGGACACGCCGGAAACCCTGCCAGAAGGCTCCGACAAGACGTCAACACAATTCCCTCGCGCGCAAGAAGGCGCGCGGCCGGTGGACGGGTCGTCGAAGCCGCCACTCGACGTCGGCCGTCACCGACGACAGGCCGAGGTGACCGGGTTCGAAAAGAGTCCCCGGTCACCGTGCGGCCATGATGCTCAGAGGTTGGGGAACCAGAGCTTCAGCTCACGCTCGGCCGACTCCGGGGAGTCCGAGCCGTGCACGAGGTTGTACTGCGTCTCCAGCGCGTAGTCGCCGCGAATGGTGCCCGGCGTGGCCTTCTCGACCGGGTCGGTGCCGCCGGCGAGCTGGCGGAACGCGGCGATCGCGCGCGGGCCCTCCACCGCGATGGCGACGAGCGGGCCGGACGTGATGAAGTCGAGCAGGTCGCCGTAGAACGGCTTGTCCTTGTGCTCGGCGTAGTGCTCCTCGGCCACCGAACGCTCGGCGGTGCGCAGGTCCATGGCAGCCAGCCGCAGGCCCTTGCGCTCGATCCGAGCGATGACCTCGCCGACGAGACCGCGCTCGACGCCGTCGGGCTTGACCAGGACGAGCGTGCGCTCACTCACGGTGCGGTTCTCCTTTGGTGATCAGGTACGGGAAGGGTCGAAGAGGACCCGTTGTGCGCAGCCTAACGGGCTGGACCGCGCCCACCGTGTTCCGGGCGGCCCGGCGAGCGTGATGGGCGTCGACGTGTCGTCACCGCGGCACACCCGTACGGGAACTGCGGACACGCGTGCGCAGGTGGAGGACACGCCGTGCATGGTCAGGAAGACTGCTGGCTGGGCAGTCGTCCTTCCGCCATGCGGCGGGCGACGTCGCGGCGCAGCCACATGAGCCAGAGCCACACCGCGAGGAACAACACGCCGATCACCGTCACCCACGGCAGGGTCACGACGAACCCGATCAACGCGACGTTGAGCGCGAGGATCACCCAGATCGACCACGGGTACCGCAGCAGTCCACAGCACACGAGCAGGGCCACCGCGATACCGCCCACGGTCCATCCCTGCATGCTGCTCAGTCCGTCGCCCAGTTGCGCGACGACCGGCAGGGCGAGTCCGACGACGATGGCCTGCAACACCAGCGTCCCGGCCTGCACACCGCGGAACCCCTTCATCGGGTCCTTCGCAGGCGGCGCGGGCGTCGACGACTGCGCGCCGGACGAGGCTGACTCACTCATGCGGGCTCCTTGCCGAACAACGTGCGGGCTTCTCCGGCCGTGACCACCGAGCCCGTGACGAGGACACCGCCACCGGAGACCGGTTCCTCGGGGTCGTCCGGCTGCTCGACGAGCGTGACCGCGGTTTCGACGGCCGTGTCGAGCCGAGGCTCCACGGTGACACGCTCCTCGCCGAAGACCGACACGGCGAGGGTGGCGAGTTCGTCCACCGGCATGGCGCGCGGCGACGAGTTGCGGGTCACGACGATCTCGTCGACGACGGGTTCGAGGGCCTCCAGGATGCCGGAGGCGTCCTTGTCGGCCATCACGCCGACCACGGCCGCGAGCCTGCGGAAAGCGAACTCCTCGTCGATGGTGCTCGCCAACGCCGCCGCCCCGTGCGGGTTGTGCGCCGCGTCGAGCAGCACGGTCGGCGCGGCCTTGACCCGTTCGAGCCTGCCGGGCGTCTCCACCCCGGCGAAGGCGTCGCGCACGGACTCCAGCACGAGCTTGCGTTCCTTGCCCGCGCCGAAGAACGCCTCGACGGCGGCCAGCGCGAGAGCGGCGTTGTTCGCCTGGTGCAGTCCGTGCAGCGGAAGGAAGACCTCGTCGTAGGCCCCGCCGAGACCTTGCAGGTTCAGCAACTGCCCGCCCACGGCGATGGTGCGACTCAACACCCCGAACTCGCTGCCCGCCCTGGCCACGACGGCGTCCACCTCGACGGCACGTTCGAGCAGCGCGCGCTCGGCGTCGGGCTCCTGTTCGGCGAGGATCGCGATGCCCTGGGGCTTGATGATCCCGGCCTTCTCCGCGGCGATCGCGCGCAGATTCTCGCCGAGGTAGTCCATGTGGTCGTAGCCGACCGGGGTGATCACGGAGATCTGTGCGTCGGCGACGTTGGTGGCGTCCCACCGGCCACCGAGCCCGGTCTCCAGGACCGCGACCTCGACCGGAGCGTCGGCGAACGCGGCGAAGGCCATGCCGGTGAGCACCTCGAACTTGCTGAGCCGTGGCCCCTTGTCACCTGCCGCGGTGTCCACCATCGACACGAACGGCTCGATGTCACGGTAGGTGTCGACGTACTTCTCCGGGCTGATCGGAGCGCCGTCGATGCTGATGCGTTCGGTGACCAGTTGCAGGTGCGGGCTGGTGTAGCGGCCCACGCGCAGGCCGAGCTGGCTGAGCAGCGCCTCGATCATGCGGGCGGTGGAGCTCTTGCCGTTGGTCCCGGCCACGTGGATCACGGGGAACGACTTCTGCGGATCCCCGAGCAGGTTCATCAGCGTCGAGATCCGGGTCAACGACGGCTCGATCTTGGTCTCGGGCCAGCGGGTGTTCAGCTCGGCCTCGACCTCGAGGAGTTCCCGACGGGCCTCCGCGTCGATCGCGGCCTCGTCCACCGGCTCGGCGTCGGTCTCGTCGTCAGGCAACGGACCGGCGACGAAGTTCTCCCCTTCGGTCAGTTCGGGAGGAAACTCCTGGTCGTCGGACGGCACGCACTCTCCTCAGAACTCGCGGTGATGCCACCCGAGTCTACGTCCGAAGCGGATACCGTGACCGCGTGCCCTTCGACCACAACGACGTCTACCACCCGCTGTTGCTGCGGCTCGCTCCCGCCGGGGCGCGGCGCGCACTGGACGTGGGCTGCGGCACGGGCACGCTCGCCCGCAAGCTCGCCGCCCGGGGCCTCGACGTGGACGCGGTGGACCCGGCGGGGGAGGTCGTGGCCGTGGCCGAAGCCCTCGGCTCCCCGGGGCCGGGAACCGTGTCGTACCGGCGAGCCGACGTCACCGCACTGTCGCTGCCGTCCCGGCACTACGACCTGGTCACGTGCGTGGCGTCACTGCATCACATGCCGTTCGGGACGGTGACGGCGTTGCGCGAGTCGCTGTCGCCGGGCGGTGTGCTCGCCGTACTGGGTCTCGCCCACGCCAGCACAATGCTCGACCGGGCGGTCTGGCTCGGCTCCGTGCCGATCAATCTGCTCGCGACCGCCGTCGTGGCGGCTGCGGAGCGGCTCGGAGGCGGACGGGACCCGCTCCCGCGAGCACCGATCCGCGACTGGGACATGTCGCTGGCCGACGTCCGCCGCGAGTCCGCCCGCCTCCTGCCGGGCAGCCGGGTACGCGTGCTGCCCTTCTGGCGTTACCTGCTCACCTACCGTCGGGCGTGAAGAGCGCCGGAGGGGCACAGGTCCACCGCGAGCCGCACCGCCTCGGCGCGTTCGGCCACGGCGTCGGGGCCACGCACGATCGACCTCCATCACGACCACTCCACCGGCAACGCGTGCACGCCGTAGATCGCCATGTCGTGACGCAGCGGAACCTCGTCGGCGGGAACGGCGAGGCGCAGCGTCGGGAACCGCCGGAACAGCGCGGTGTACGCGACACGCATCTCGATGCGGGCGAGCTGCTGCCCCAGACACTGGTGCACGCCGTGCCCGAAGGCGAGGTGACCGCGGGCGTCCCGACCGAGGTCGAGGGTGTGCGGGTCGGCGAACCGCTCGGCGTTCCGGTTGGCCGCCGGGATGGACACGATCACCATGTCGCCGGCCGCGATGCGCTCTCCCGCGAGTTCCACGTCCCCCAACGCGGCCCGGCCCGTGCCGAACTGGATGATCGACAGATACCGCAGCAACTCCTCCACCGCGGAGTCGGCCGAGACCGCGCCCGTGCGCAACGCCTCGACCTGGTCCGGATGGCTCAGCAACGCGAATGTGCCCAGCGCGAGCATGTTGGCCGTGGTCTCGTGTCCGGCGACGAGCAACAGCAACGCGATGCCCAGCAACTCGTCGTCGTCGAGGGTTCCGCTCGCGACGAGGCCACCGAGGATGTCGTCGCCCGGATCGCGTCGCGTCCGGGCGATCAGGTCGGTGAGGTAGCCGAGCAGGGTGGCCATCGCCTCGCTCGCCTCGGCGTCGGAGGAGTCCAACCGCAAGAGCACCGCACTCGCGTTCTGGAACAGCTCGCGGTCGGCGTAGGGCACGCCCAGCAGTTCACAGATCACGAGTGACGGGACGGGCAGCGCGAAGGTCGACACGAGGTCGCTGCCCGGTCCCGCCTGCTCCAGCGCGTCGAGCCGATCGGCCACGATGCGCTCCACCCGAGGCCGCAACCGGTTCATGCGGCGCACCGTGAACTGCCCCGTCAACGCCCGCCGGTAGCGAGTGTGATCAGGCGGGTCCATCGCGATGAAGAACCCGGGCGGGGCCGCGCGACCGGCCTGGAAGTCCGAGACCGTCGGGCGGCGGATGGGTGAGCGTCGATGTTCGAGCCCGCTGGAGAACCGCGGATCGGCCAGCACCTCCCTGGCGACGGCGTGATCGGTGACGAGCCAACCGACGTGTCCGTCCGGGAAGGCGAGTGGACGAATCGGGCGGCCGTCGACGAGTTCTGCGGGCGGATCGAACGGATTCTGCCTGGTGATCGGCAGCGGGTCAGCCATGGTGCTCTCCCTTCGACGAGAACACCCAAAGATTACACTCAATGTAAAGTTACATGCGATGAAACGAAACGGTGCCGGATTACAGTGATCCCCATGGCCGAGGTCGGGTTGCGGGAGCGCAAGAAGGAGCAGACACGCCAAGCCCTCCGACGGGAGGCGATGCGACTGTTCCTGGAGAAGGGCTACGCGGAGACGACCGTGGCCGAGATCGCCGCCGCCGCCGACGTCTCGACGAAGACGTTGTTCAACTACTTCGGCAGCAAGGAGGACATCCTCCTGGCCCACCGGAGACGCCGCGTCGACCATCTGGTGGCCCGCCTGCGCGAGCACACGGCGGCCCTGTCGCCCAAGGACGCACTCCTCGCCGCCGCCGAGGACCTGCTGCGGTGGATCGTCGACGGCGACGGCGAGCGACTCAGCACCACCGACCAACTCGCCCAGGGGCGGCTCGTCCTGGCGGTGCCCGAACTCCGCAGCGGCGCGCTCGCCCTGCTGTACGACGCCCAGCTCCGGCTGGCCACGGTGCTCCACGACGCCTACCCCGAGGTCCTGTCGCGGACGCAGGCCGCCGCGGCCGTCGGCGCGGTGATCGGCGCCATGCAGAGCGCCGGGCTCGCCGCACTCGCCGAGTCCACGTCCCCGACCGAGGTCGTCGACGCGGCACGCGACGCCGTGCGGGTCGTCACCGGCGGACTCGACGCCCTTCCCGGGACATGACGAGGCCGGTGTCGAACGACCCAGCCGTTCGGCACCGGCCCGTCGCGGGAGCGGCCCGGCAACCGCCCCGCGTCTGTCACCGCTCCGTCACGCGCGCCAGTGCTCGATCACCGCCCGCGCGTCCCGGACCAGTACGTTCGCCACCTCCTCGTCGGACACGTGCCGCTCCACACCGTCGACGAAGGTTCGCAGCACCACCGACGCCGCGAGACCGCTGACGCGCGTGAGCCCGTCCGCCACGGTGAGCTTCAGCGTGAGAGTCCCGGCCGTCCGTGCCGGGATCCGTCCCTCGTCGGCGAAGCGGTCCACCAACGTCCGCAGGTCCTCAAGGGACGTCGTCACGGTGAAGGTGACCCTCTGCTCGGTCGTGTTGCCCGCCTTGTCGACGGCTGTGACCACCAGCTCGTGCACGCCCAGGGCGAGGGTGTGCAGGGGAATCTCCACACCGTCGGCCACGGACTCGCCGTCGAGCGTCGCCTCGACCGACGCCACCCCGGCGCCGTCGTCGGTCGCCTCGAAACCGACGGTGAGCGAGCCGGAATCGCCGTAGGACGCGCCGTCCTCCACACCGGACACCGTGACGGTGGGGCCGTCCTCGTCGACCTGTGCGACACCGTCACCGACGAAGGTCAACGAGTCGAGGTCGAACGGGCTCGTGCCGCCACGGAACACGACGAACAACTCCGTCGTCCCGCCCGGATCGGTCACCGCGACCCCGGGCAATTGGACGTAGTTGTCCCACCCGCCCGTGGAGGGCACCTCCACCTCGGCGACCAGCGGACCGTCCGTCGCGCCCGCGCGCAGCTCCACGGCACCACCACCGCCGTCCGGAGCCGACACGCGCAGCGACACCTCGTCGATGCCCGTGAAGTTCACCGGGGTGAAGGCGATCCAGTCACCGTCGTCGATGTCGCCGATGCGCTTGCCGTTCTCCGCGCCCTCCTGAGCGACGACGCGAATGCCGTCCGAGGAGGTGAAGTACTCCGCCTGCTTGTGCTTCGGCTGCAGCACCACCGTGTCACGGCCGGTCAGTGCGGGCGCCCCGTCGCCGCCGTGGTCGGTATAGCTCGCGTCGACGGAATAGAAGATGTTCGCCCCGGCGTGCCCGTCGTCCACGATGGTCTCGATCGTGCCCTCACAGGCGTTGATCGGGTCCATCGGGTGCGCGTGCGCGTCGTGTCCCAGCGCGGGCTGGACGACCACCTCACCGCAGTCGATCTCACCGTCCTCCGGGTCGGTGACGTCGACGTCGAACGGCACCGCGTCGCCGAACTCGAAGAACCCACCGTCGACCGGCGTGGTGACGGTGACCGACGGGGCCGTGTTGCCCACCGTCACCGTCGTGTTGCCGACACCGCTCTTGCCCGTCGCGTCCGTCACCGTGAGCTGGACGTTGTACTGCCCGTTCTCGGTGTAGGTGTGCGTGGGGTCGGCCTCGGTGGACGTGGAGCCGTCTCCGAAGTTCCACGTGTAGGACAGCTCCGTCTCCTCGGGGTCGTACGATCCTTCGCTGCTGAAGGAGACCTCCAGCGGCGCGTGACCCGAGGTCGGCTCGGCGCTGAGGGACACGATCGGCCTGCGGTTGCCCTGGTTGTACTCGATGCGGTACAGCCCGGAGTCGGGGTTGTCACGCCCGTAACCGCCGCCCCATTCGAGCAGGTACAGCGCCCCGTCCGGCCCGAACCGCATGTCCATGGGCGCGAACGTCTCCTGGCTGGTCAGCCACGGGTCGAGGGTGAGCACCTCGCCCTGCTCGTCGAGCGTGATCGTGTAGATCCGGTTGCGCGCCCATTCGTAGAAGAACGGCTTGCCGTCGTAGTACTCGGGGAACTTGACCTCGGAGTCCAGGTCGGGGTCGTACCGGTACACCGGGCCACCCATCGGCGCGGCACCGCCCGTCTCCAGGATCGGGAACTCCTCGGACTCGCCGTAGCCGTACCAGACGTCGGCGGCCTGTGCGGGAGGCAGCTCGGTGAGACCGGTGTTGTTCGGAGAGTCGTTCACCGGGTTGTCGCAGTCGAACTTCTCCCCCGACGTGTTCGTGGCGAAGTCGTAGTCGTTGTAGGGAATGTTGTCGCCGATGCAGTACGGCCAGCCGTAGAAACCGGGCTCGGTCACGATGTTCCACTCGACCTTGCCGTCCGGACCGCGGTTCGGGTCGGCCGCGTTGGCGTCCGGACCGTAGTCGGCCAGGTAGAGCGTCCCGTCGACGTCCACCGTGAACCGGAAGGGGTTGCGGAAACCCATCGCGTAGATCTCGGGCCGGGTGTTCTCCGTGCCGGGAGCGAACATGTTGCCCTCGGGGATCGTGTAACCGCCCTCGGGTCGCGGGGTGATCCGCAGGATCTTGCCCCGCAGGTCGTTCGTGTTGGCCGAGGTCTTCTGCGCGTCGTACAGGTCGCGCCCGTCGCGCTCGTCGATCGGCGCGTACCCGCCGGACTCGAAGGGGTTGGTGTCGTCCCCGACACCGACGTAGAGGTCGCCGTTCGGCCCGAACGTCAGATAGCCGCCCGTGTGGCCGGGCTCGGCCCGGCGCGACGCCGGGATGTCGAGGATCTGCACCTCGCTGTCGAGCGCGATCGTGTCGCCCTCCACCGTGAACCGCGACACCCGGTTGATCTCCTCGTCTCCGGGCGGCGAGTAGTAGAGGTAGACCCAGCCGTTGTCGGCGAAGTGCGGGTCGAACGTCAACCCGACGAGACCGTCCTCGCCACCGGAGTACACCGGAAGCTCCAACGCCGTCGACGTGCTGCCGGACTCCGGGTCGTACACCATCACGCGGCCGAGGATCTCGGTGTAGAACACCCGACCGTCGGGCGTGACGTCCATCGCGGTCGGCGCCTGCGTGTTGGTGTCGAGTGCCACCTTCTCGAAAGCACTGTCCACAGTGGCCGAACAGTCGGCCTCCACGGTGCGCGCCGCCGTGCGCAACCCACCCAGGACGTGCTGGGCGAACAGCTCCTCGCTGTAGGCCGCCGTGTCGTGGCCCATGGCCGTGGCCCAGACACGCGCCAGACCCACGTCGCGGCACCACGAGATCGGGTGGTCGGCTCCCATCGCGTCGGGGCCGGGATCGTAGGTCGACTCGTCCGCCGAGACGAGGACGTGCACCTCGCCGCGCATGCTCTTGTCGAAGTTGTACCACTCCTCGGCCCGCTCCCAGCGCGCCGGAAGCCCCTCCGTCGACGGATGGTGGTGGTCGGTCACCAACGCCGTCCCGTCGAGCACCCCCGGGGAGTGCGACGGCATGTGGGCACCCGCGTTCACGAGGTCGTCCCAGTACGGGAACTCGTCCTCGATCCCCATGTCCGTGGCGTTGTGGATGGCAGCGACACCGCCACCGCCTTCCACGTACGCCTGCATGGCCTCGCGTTGCGCGTCGTTCTCCCAGACCATGCCGGAGGTCTGGAACATGACGATCACGTCGTACTTCGCGAGGTCGGCGTCGTTGAAGACGGCCGAGTCCTCGGTGTGGTCGAACGTGAAGTCGTTCTCCTCGGCGAGTCGTTCGAACATCGCGATCCCCGCCGGGATCGAGTCGTGCCGGTAGCCTTCGGTCTTCGTGAACAGCAGGGCGTGGAACTCGGCCTCCTGGGCCACCGCGGTCCCGGCGGGAAGCATCCCGACGGCGAGCACGCCGGCCAGCGCCGTGGCGCCGATACGCGACAACAACTTCTTGCGTCTACTCATGACATCCTCACGGTGCAAGGGGAATGAGTGATCACGGCGTGCCGGCGCCGTCGACGGTCGGTCGAGCTCAGGTGGTTCGGTCGAACATCACCTCCTTCAGGAACGCGAGTCCGTCGACCGCCAAGGCGTCCTGACTCGTGGCGAGCGGACGCCAGATCGAGGCCGCCGTGGCGATGCTGTCGTTGTGGGCGGTGAAGGACTCGATGCACAGCGGTCCGGTGTAGTCGGCCTCCTCGATCGCGGCGAGCAGCTCGGGCCAGTCGAAGTGGTCCCGCCCGGGTGAGCCGCGGTCGTTGGCACACACCTGGACGTGCGCGATCCGACCGTGCGCCGACCGGATGGCCGCGGCGACGTCGCGTTCCTCGATGTTCTGGTGGTAGACGTCGAGCGCGACGCCGCACGCGGGAAGCCCCGCCAGCGCACGCAGGGTCTGGTCCACGGTGTTGAACAGGCTCGTCTCGTACCGGTTGAGCGGCTCGACCCCGAGCGTCACCCCGACGTCGGTGGCGT
The DNA here is from genome assembly GCF_015910535.1 of Saccharomonospora sp. NB11. Lineage (GTDB taxonomy): Bacteria > Actinomycetota > Actinomycetes > Mycobacteriales > Pseudonocardiaceae > Saccharomonospora. Next base: position 157,894 of record NZ_JACBJG010000005.1, read on the forward strand.
GCTCCAACACGGGAGTGACGTTGTCCCGCCACTCCCGCACGCACTCCGCGCGTTGCCGCTCGGTCATCCGCCACGTGCGCCCCACGGACGCATAGGCGGGGCCGCTGAGCGCCGGCGCCCCGAGCAAGGCCGCGATATCGAGACACCGCCGCAGGTAGTCCTGGGTGGCGACGACAGTGCTGCGGTCGGCGCACACCAGCTCCCGTCCCTCGGGCATGACGAGCACGACCGACGCGTCGAGCCCGTGATCGGTCAGCAACCGGGCCGCCTCGGCGGGGTCCCAGTCCCCGAGGTTCTCCACGGGGAGTTCGGCGACGTCGAACCCCGCCGAGGCGATCGCCGGGATGCGATCGCGCAGGGCGGCGTCGTCCAGTGGTGAGGTCCAGACCCAGGTGTTCACCCCGACGGGATGCACGATGGACACTCGTGTCTCCTCGTCACTTCCAGCGCTGCGGGAAGTCCGGCATCTCCTGACAACCGCAGAGCGCGTAGTGCAGCGGCGGCATGCCCTCGACGAGGTAGTCGTCGATCGTCTCCGCCGTCACCACCGGCTGCGGCAGGATCCACTCGCTCGGCACCTCCTCGCCCCGGAGGATCTTCAACGCCGCGATCACCGGCGTGCGCCACTGATAGGTGGGATAGGTCGGGGCCTGCGCCGTGAGTCCCTCGGCCTTCCACTTCTCCAGGAACTGCTGCTGGTCCTCACCGGAGATCGCCGGGGCCTCCATGCCCTGGTCCTCGAAAGCCTCCAGCACCGCGACGGCCGCCGTGCCGTCGTCCATCCAGATACCGTCGATCCGGCCTTCCCGCTGGAGGTAGTCGCTCACGATGTTCTTGGCGCCTGCGGTGTCGTTCCCGGTGAATTCGACTCCCACGACGTTCACACCCCGCTCCGCGAAGATGCGCTCGGCCGCGGCCCAGCGGTGTTCCAGCACGTCGACGCCCGGCAGCACCCGCAGGGCCAGCACCGTGCCGCCCTCACCGACCTCGTCGGCGAGGAAGTCCGCCGCCGACGCACCGAACGCGTAGCCGCCGATGGGGTGAATGAAGGTCGTCGGGCAGTCGGTGTTCACGCCCCGGTCGAACACGATCACCGGAATGCCGGTGTCACACGCCTGCTCCACGGCGGGCGTCAGGGTGGACGTGGTGTTCGGCGACACGATCAGTGCGTCACAGCCCTGCGACGTCAACGACGCGATGTCGCTGATCTGCTTGTCGTCCTTGGCCTCCGCGTCGAGCACCGTGAACGTCTCGATCTCGTCATGCAGGTCGACCTCGGCCTGCATGGTCTTCCACCCGACCTGCCGCCACGGGTTGTCGACCGACGCATTGGAGAAGCACAGGTGGTAGGGACCGTCCTTGGCGTGGGACGCGGTGTCCACCATCTCCGGTTCGAGTGCCTGTTCCCACGGTGCGCCCTCCGGACCCTCGGGTGTGGCGTCCCGGAGCGCGAGCTGCCGCTCGTACTCGGCCTGGTCGAAGAACTCGCTCGACTCCGCCGACCGCGACGTGTCCCCGGGTCCGCTCTCGGCGGGGAGATCACTGGTACAGCTCGTCAACGCGAGCGCACCCACCGCCGTGACGGCGGTCAACCAGGTCCTTCTCATGTCGCTCTCCTTCTCCGGAACTTCGACCGCCCCAACGCCGCGTAGGCCACGGCGGCGATGATGATCACGCCCTGTACCGCCGACTCCAGTCCCCCGGACACACCGAGGAGGTTGAGCAGGGAGAACAGGGCTTCCAACGTGAGCGCACCCGCCATCGCGGCGACGACGGACCCGCGTCCACCTCCGAGCACGACACCACCGAGCACGACCGCGGTGATGACCTGGAACTCCAGTCCCTCGCCGACCTGCGCCGACACTCCGGCGAAGCCGCCGAGCAGGATCGCCGCCACGGCTGCCGACAACCCCGACAGCACGAAGGCCAGCGTGCGCGTCCCCTCGACGTTGCCGCCGCCGAGCCGCACTGCCGTCTCGTTGTCCCCGACCGCGACGAGCGTTCGGCCCCGACCACTGCGCATGAACAGCACCGCCGCGACCACGATCACGGCGAGCAGGAGCACCGACCACGGCACCTGTCCCACCAACGGCACCTCGAAGCCCTGGCGCCCCACCACGCGGAACGCCTCGGTGAGCGACCCTCGTGGGGCTCCGCCCGTCCAGAGGAACACCGCCCCGTCGAGCACCAGCAGCATGCCGAGCGTGACGATGAACGACGGCACCAGCAGCCGGGTCGTGACGAGCCCGTTCACCAGCCCCACCAGGGCACCGAGGACCAGCAGCAACGCGACGACCCACAGCGTCGCGGACTCGTCGCCGTCCAACAGCCGCGCGGCGATGACCACCTCCGCGGTCACCAACGAACCCACCGACAGGTCGAAGCCCCCGCTGACGATGACGAAGTACTGTCCGATCGCGAGGATCATCAACGGCGCAGCCCGCTTGAGCAGCGCGAGATAGCCGGACGGCTCGCTGTAGGCGGGGCCGACGAAAGCCAGTGCCACCAGCACGATCGCCAACACGGCCAGCACCGGACCGGTGCCGTCGGTGAGCCTCGGCAGGCGGCGGGTCGGCGTCTCGGTCTGCGTCATCGGACGGCCCTCCTGCGTCGGGCGTAGAGCGCCACGGCCACGATCAGCACCACGCCGCGCACGACGTCCTTGAAGAAGGAGTTCATGCCGAGGTCGTCGAAGACGGTGTCGAGCGTGGCGAGGATGAGGACCCCGCCGATCGTGCCCGCGACCCCACCTCGACCTCCGGCGAGGATCGTCCCCCCGAGCACCACGGCCGCGATCGACTCCAGGTCGTAGCCGCTGTCGGCACCCACCCACGGCGCGCCGGCACCGAGCCGACTCGCCAGGAACAACCCCGCCAACCCGGCCGCCACCGCACACAGCACGTGCACCATGACCACCGTGCGGTCGGTGCGGATGCCGGAGGAGCGCGCGACCTCCTCGTCACCGCCCACGGCGTAGACGTGGTAGCCGGGCCGAGTGCGATCGAGGAACCACCATGCGAGCACCGCCAGCCCCAGCATCATCAAGGCCGCCACGGGAACGGGCCCGATCCGGTCGTAACCCAGGTGCTGGAAGCTCTTCGCCACCTCACCGGCGGGGCCTTCGTAGTTGCTCTCCAGATAGCCCCGGATCACCAACCCGGTGCCCAGCGTGGCGATGAACGCGTTGACCTTCAGCTTCGTGACCACCAGGCCGTTGACCAGCCCCACCCCGGCCGCACACGCCAAGGTCAACAGCACGGCCGGCAGGATCATCGTCCCGTCCCCCGCCATCGTCTCCGCCGCGATCAGCGAACAGAGCCCGACGACGTAGGCCACCGACAGGTCGAGCTTGCCGGTGAGGATCACCATCGTCTGTCCGATCGCGACCAACCCGAGCGCCGTGCTGCGCGTGAGGATGTTCGTGATACCGCCCTCGTCGAGCAGCACCCCGCCCCGCAGTCCGACCAGCACGCTCCCGACGATCAGCACCAACACCAGAGCGGAGTAGACGGCGACGACCGGATTCCTGAGCTGTCGAGTCCACTGCGGACGCCGACGTCCCGGGGCTGACGGTGGAGCCGCGACGACGCTCACACGGCCTCCTTCGTTCCCGCGGTGGGGGCGTCCGCCGCCTCCACCGCGTGGCCGGTGGCCAGCCTCATCACCGCCTCCTCCGTCGGCCCCGCAGGCAGCTCCCCCGCGATGCGCCCGTCGTGCATCACGAGCACCCGATCGCTCATGCCGATCAACTCGGGCAGCTCGGACGAGATCATCAGAATCGCCACGCCGTCGCGGGCGAGCCCGCGCAACAGCTCGTACACCGCCTGCTTCGCCCCGACGTCGATGCCGCGCGTCGGCTCGTCGACGACGAGCACCCGAGGTTCGACCGCCAACCACTTCGCGAGCACGACCTTCTGTTGGTTCCCGCCCGACAGGAACCGCACCTCCTGATCGGGCGAGCGCGCCACGACGGCCACCGACTCCAACAATGTCCCGATCGACGTCCGCGGCCTCCGGCTACGGGGGAACGCCGCGCGCCGCACCAGCAGCGCGTTGTCCCGAACCGACTGTCGGAGAGCCAGTCCTTCGCCCTTACGGTCCTCGGTCACGTGCGCGACACCGAGCCGAACCGCCTTGCGAGGCGAGGAAATGCGTACCTGTTGACCGTCCACTTCGATCGTTCCGACGCGGAAGGGCTCGACACCGCAGACCGCTCGGGCGACCGCCGACCGTCCCGACCCCTGCAACCCCGCCAGTCCCACGATCTCGCCCGCGCGGACGCCGAGGTGGATGTCGGACAACCGCGCGTTGCCGCAGCCGGACAGCCGCAGACGGACACCGCCGATCTCGCGCGCGTCGGCCCGGGCCGGGAACAGTGCGTCGAGCGATCGCCCCACCATGTGGCGCACCAACTCGTCGCTGGTCAGCTCACCGGTGGGGCGTGACGTCACCAACGCGCCGTCCTTGAGCACGGTGATGCGATGACTGAGGTCGAACACCTCCACGAGACGGTGCGACACGTACAGGATCGCGATGCCCCGGGCGCACAACCGCCGCACGAGTTCGTACAACAGCTCGACCTCGTGGTCGGCCAACGCCGCCGTCGGCTCGTCCATCGCGAGCACCCGCACGTCGCTCGACAACGCCTTGACGATCTCCACGACCTGACGCTGCGCCACCGACAACAGCCGGACGGGATCGCGAGGGGACACCGTTCCCGCGCCGAGATCCTCCAGCAACGCCGCGGTGTCCGCCTCCATCCGACGCCGGTCGACCATGCCGCGTCGGACCGGCTCCGACCCGAGGAAGACGTTCTCGGCCACCGTGCGGTCGGGGAGCAGGTTCAGTTCCTGGTGCACGATCGCGATGCCGGCGGCCTGTGCCTGTCGCGGAGAGTGGAAGGTCACCGGACGACCGTCGAGCTCGATCGTCCCGTCGTCGGCAGGCTGCACCCCGGCCAGGATCTTCATCAGCGTGGACTTGCCCGCACCGTTCTCCCCCACCAGCGCGTGGACCTCACCGGCGTGAAGGTCGAGGTCCACACCACGGAGCACCGGGTTGCCCAGGAACTGCTTGGCGATCCCGCGCATCCGGACGACCGACGCACCGTCGGTGAGGCCAGTCACAGTCATGACTGGGCACAATAATGTCGAGCTTTTGCGTATGTCAAACAAAAGTTACGACTCGCAACACCTAAGCACGCGCGCAGTACACCCAACACTGCTGATCACGTCTGGCGAAAACTCACCCGTTCGGAAGATCCACCTCCGCGAGTGAACAGATAGAACTAGGTCATGCGCAGCCGCCGGAGCCTCGCCGCCGTCGTTCCCCTCGTCACCGCCCTGCTCTGGGGCCTCACGGCGGGTGTGGCGGCCAATGCGAAGGAATCGTCGTCCGCCGACTCGACACAGCAGACGTCGAGCCAGGCCACGCCGCAGTCCGACGACAGGACGCACTACGTCGCGCTCGGCGACTCGTACACGTCCGGACCACTGATCCCGCTGCAGCGCCTCGACCCGCTCGGTTGCCTGCGGTCGACCCAGAACTACCCGTCGGTCGTCGCGGCGCGCCTCGACAACACCTCGCTCACGGACGTCAGCTGCGCCGGCGCCGACACCACCGACATGACCGAACCGCAGAAGATCGTCCTCGGCCACAACGCGCCGCAGTTCGACGCCCTGCGCCCCGACACCGACCTCGTCACCCTCGGCATCGGCGGCAACGACCACGGAGTCTTCGGCAGCATCATCGACACCTGCCCCGGACTGCGCGCGAGCGACCCGACCGGCAATCCCTGCCAACAGCACTTCACCGTCGACGGCGTCGACACGCTCGAAACGGCCATCGCGCAGACACGCCAGAACGTCGAGACCGTCCTCCACGGAATCCGGGAACGCTCACCGGAGGCCACGATCCTGCTGATCGGCTATCCCCGCATCGCCCCGCCGACCGGCACGTGCCCCGACGTCCTGCCGTTCGCCGACGGCGACTACGTCTGGCTCAACCACATCGAGGAAACGCTCAACGCCGCGCTTGCCACCGCCGCCGCCAACCACGGTTCGACGACGTTCATCGACACCTACCCCGCGTCCCTCGGACACGACGCCTGTGCCGAGCACGCCTGGATCCAGGGACAGCATCTGAACCCGATCGGCGCGGCGCACTACCACCCCAACCGGTGGGGCATGGAAGGCGTGGCCGAGGTGATCCTCGACCACCTCGCCGAACGCGGGTGGTGACGGACGCGCCGCCACCACCCGCCACGTCAGGACCCGAGCTGCTCCAGGCGAGCCGTGATGCGCTCGATGTCGGCGGCGGCGACCTCACGGCGGCCGCGGATCTTCTCCACCACGGCGGCCGGAGCCTTCTCCAGGAAGGACTGGTTGCCGAGCTTGGCCTCGGTCTGCTTCAGCTCCTTCTGCGCGGCGGCCAGGTCCTTCTCCAACCGCTTGCGCTCGGCCGCGACGTCGATCGCCCCGGAGGTGTCGACCTCCACCGTTGCCGTGCCGGTCGAAAGCGCGACCTCCAGCGACGCCGTCATCGCGAAGTCGTCACCCGGCTCGCTCAACCGCGCCAGCGCCCGGATGGCGTCCTCGTGCCGGGCGATCGTCGCGAAACCGTCCCCGGTCAGCCGCGTCGTGACCCGCTGCCCCGGCTTCAGACCCTGGTCGGACCGGAACCGCCGCACCTCGGTGACGAGCTTCTGCACGTCCGCGATACGGGCGTCGGCCTCGGGATCGGACGGCCGCGTCCACTTCTCGCCCACCGGCCACTCGGCCACCACGAGCGACTCCCCGCCCGTGAGCGTGGTCCACAGGCGCTCGGTGATGAACGGGACGAACGGGTGCAGCAGCCGCAGCACGACGTCGAGCACGTGTCCCAGCACGGCGCGGGTCGCGTCGGCGCGGTCGTCCGCGAGCTGCACCTTCGCCAGTTCCAGGTACCAGTCGCAGAACTCGTCCCACGTGAAGTGGTAGAGCGCGTTGGTGGCCTTGGCGAACTGGAACTGCTCCATCAGCTCGTCCACTTCGGACACGACAGCCGACAGCCTGCCGAGAATCCACCGGTCGGCCTCGGTCAGCTCGCTCGCCTCGGGCACCGGTGTCGCCACGGTGGCGCCGTTCGACAACGCGAACCGCGTGGCGTTCCACAACTTCGTGCAGAAGTTCCGCGATCCGGCGGCCCACTCCTCCGCGAGCGCCATGTCCGCGCCCGGGTTGGCACCCCGCGCGAGCGTGAAACGCGTGGCGTCCGCGCCGAACCGGTCCATCCAGTCGAGCGGGTCGATGACGTTGCCGCGCGACTTCGACATCTTCTTGCCGTGCGCGTCGCGGATGAGCCCGTGCAGGTAGATGTGCTCGAACGGGATCGACCGCTCCGGGCCGTTGTCCCGCATGCCGTACAGGCCGAACATCATCATCCGGGCGACCCAGAAGAACAGGATGTCGTAGCCGGTGGACAACACGCTGGTCGGATAGAACTTCGCCAGGTCGGCCGTCGGCTCCGGCCAGCCCATCGTCGACATCGGCCACAGGCCCGACGAGAACCATGTGTCGAGCACGTCCGGGTCCTGCGTCCACCCCTCGCCCGTGGGCGGCTCCTCGTCCGGCCCGACACACACCGTCTCGCCGTTCGGCCCGTACCAGACCGGGATGCGGTGGCCCCACCACAACTGGCGCGAGATCGTCCAGTCGTGCATGTCGTCGACCCAGTCGAAGTAGCGCTTCGCCAGCTCCGGCGGGTGGATCTTCACGCGACCGTCGCGCACGGCGTCGCCCGCGGCCTTCGCCAACGGCTCGACCTTCACCCACCACTGCAGCGACAGCCGCGGCTCCACCACCGTGTCGCACCGCGAGCAGTGGCCCACCGCGTGGACGTAGGGGCGCTTCTCGGCAACGATGCGGCCCTGCTCCCGCAGCGCCGCCACGATCGCGGGCCGCGCCTCGAAGCGGTCCATGCCCTCGAACGGACCGTGTTCGGTGATCACACCGCGCTGGTCCATGATCGTCGGCATGGGCAGGCTGTGCCGCTTGCCGATCTCGAAGTCGTTCGGGTCGTGCGCAGGCGTCACCTTGACCGCGCCCGTGCCGAACTCCGGGTCCACGTGGGCGTCGGCGACGACCGGGATACGGCGCCCGGTCAGCGGCAGCTCCACCTCGGTGCCCACCAGGTGGGCGTAACGCTCGTCGTCGGGGTGCACCGCGACCGCCGTGTCACCGAGCATCGTCTCCGCCCGCGTGGTGGCCACCACGATCGAGTCGTCGCCGTCGCCGTAACGGATCGAGACGAGCTCGCCGTCGTCGTCGGAGTGGTCGACCTCGATGTCCGACAACGCCGTCATGCAGCGCGGGCACCAGTTGATGATGCGCTCGGCGCGGTACACCAGCCCGTCGTCGTAGAGCCGCTTGAACATCGTCTGGACGGCCCGCGACAGGCCCTCGTCCATCGTGAAGCGCTCGCGCGACCAGTCGACGCCGTCACCGAGCCGCTTCATCTGGTCGAGGATCTTGCCGCCGTACTCGGCCTTCCACTCCCAGACGCGCTCGACGAACCGCTCACGGCCGAGGTCGTGGCGCGAGAGGCCCTCCTTGCCCAGCTCGCGCTCCACGACGTTCTGGGTCGCGATGCCCGCGTGGTCCATGCCCGGAAGCCACAGCACCTCGTAGCCCTGCATCCGCCGACGGCGGCTCATGGCGTCCATGAGCGTGTGGTTGAGCGCATGCCCCATGTGCAGGCTGCCCGTGACGTTGGGCGGCGGGAGCACGATGGTGAACGGTGGCTTGTCCGACGCCGCGTCGGCCTCGAAGTAGCCAGCCGATACCCAGCGCTGGTAGAGGGCGGCCTCTTCCTCGGCCGGGTTCCAGGCGTTGGGCAGGTCGGGGGTTCTGGCTGCGGATTCCGTCACGATGAGTAAGTCTACGAAGGGCCTCGTCGCGCCTCTCACCGGCTCTCACCGGCGGCCTCCCCGATCCGCCGGTCAGGACAGCGCCGCCCCCACCATCGCGGGCACGATCGCGGCCGCCACGACGATCTCCGCGGTGGCCTTGCGCAGAGCGTCGCTCGCCCAGTCGCCCTTCGCGATCTCCCTGGCCCGACGTTGCGCGACGCGCGCGTCGTCTCGACCGACCACGTGCTTGGCGTGCACCGTGTTCGCCATCAGCCCGATGAGCGCGGCGGTGCGCTCGTCGGGCTGTTCGCCGTCGACGAGCACGCGACGCAGGCGCGCCTTCAGCTCCTCCTCGTGCCGGGAGTCCTCGGCGGGCCAGCGGGTCAGGGGGAAGATCCCGAGCACCCGGTCGTTCTCCCGGCGCAGGATGCCGCGATCCGCCAGCCCACCGAGCACGCGCTTCACCAGGCCGCCCTTCGTCAGTGGCAGCAGCACGTCCTTGGGTTTGCGCCCGGCGAGGCGGTCAAGCCGCCGCAAGGCCGTGTCGAGGAGGTCGACGCCGGTCGGGGTGTCGTCGATGACGACGATGCGACCGGTCTTGCCCTGCTCCGTCGTCGTGACGTCCACGCGCTCGCGCAGCACGAGGTCGACGAGCAACGCCCCCGCCATCGCGTACTCCAGGTGGGAGATCAGTCCGACCGGTTTGCCCGTCTCGTCGTCGTGGACGAGCAGCAACAGGTCCTCGGCGATCATCATCCGCCCCACGATACGGCGTGGCCCCCTGCTGCGGCCACCACGTGACGCGGCCCCGCGTCCGTCGCCCTATGCGGATCCCACACCCGGAACGTCATCATGGAACTGCCGACCGCGACAGCACGCATTGGCGAGCCACGACGAGAGGCAAGGAGTGGTGCCCATGGGCCGAGTCACCGTCCGCAGACCCGTCCGCAAGGTGACTCCCCACGGGGAGCGACGCCGCTCCGACACGCTCGCCGGTGAGGAGCCGCTGGAACTCCGCGTCTCCGGCACCGCGCTGGCGGTGACGATGCGAACCCCCGGCCACGACGTCGAACTCGCGCACGGATTCCTGCTCTCCGAGGGCGTCGTCACCTCCCGGGACGACATCGCTCTCGCTCGCTACTGCGACGGCGTCGACGACACCGGCCGCAACACCTACAACGTGCTGGACGTGACACTCGCCGACGGCGTGGCGGCCCCGGACGTCGGAGTGCAACGCAACTTCTACACCACGTCGTCGTGCGGTGTGTGCGGCAAGGCGGCATTGGAGGCCGTGCGGCTGAAGACCATGTTCCCCCCGGCGAGCACGCCGTTCAGGATTTCCGCCGACGTGCTCGTCGGTCTCCCGGAGGCGTTGCGCGCCCGACAACGCGTGTTCGCCCTCACCGGCGGCCTGCACGGCGCGGGACTGTTCACCTCCGACGGCACGCTCGTCGTCGTGCGCGAGGACGTCGGCAGACACAACGCCGTCGACAAGGTGCTCGGGTGGGCGTTGCAACAAGGCCGGATTCCCGCGCACGACCTCGGTCTGCTGCTGTCCGGACGGGCGTCGTTCGAACTGGTTCAAAAAGCCGCGATGGCGGGTATATCCCTCGTCGCCGCGGTGTCCGCACCGTCCTCACTGGCCGTCGAGCTGGCCGAGGACCACGGCATGACGCTGGTCGGCTTCCTGCGGGACAACAGCATGAACCTGTACACCGGAAACGGAATCGCGTAAGGACGGACGTGGTCTCCGACAGCGCAACACCACCCGTCGACGACGGCGCGGCGAGCGCGAACGGTCGACGGCGACGTATCAGCAGGCGCACCGCCCTGCTCGGCGGCACCGGTGTGGCCACCCTCGGGATCACGTCGTTGTGCGTCGCGTCGTCGACCGCGCAACCGACCGACATCGAGGGCTCCGTCCACGTCGAACGCCGTTACTCCCGCCACCGCAACCAACACGTCGACGTCGTCTACAAGCTTCCCCGGCAACTGCCCTGGCCCGGGCTGCCGATGGTGCTGCTCCTGCACGGCCGAGGCGGAACGGCACGCCGCACCGGCCCACCGGGGCTGACGTCCGCACTGGGCAAGGCCGTGAGTTCCGGCCGCACTCCGCCGTTCGGGTTCGTGGCCGTCGACGGCGGCAACACGTACTGGCACGAACACGACCACGGCGACGACCCGATGGGCATGCTGCTCGAAGAGGTCCCGGCCTGGCTTCGGGAGCACGACCTCGGTGACTCCCGCGGGCTGCCCTTCGCCGTGGCCGGAACGTCGATGGGCGGCTTCGGCGCGTTGCTCTACGCACGACGGCGGTCGGAACGCCGGCAACCCGTGTACGCCGCCGCCGCGCTCGCGCCCGCGATCATGCCCTGGCGCAAGATGCGGACCCGCAACGTATGGCGCAACCAGGCGCAGTGGCGGTCCATGGACCCGCTGGCCAACGTCGACAAGCTGCGCGGCATCCCCACCGGCATCTGGTGCGGAGACGACGACCCGTTCGTCGACGGCGTTCGCGCGTTCATCCGCCGGGCCCACCCGGAGGTCGCCCACATCGACAACGGCGGGCACAACAACAAGTACTTCCGCACCACCGTGCCCGGCCTGCTGCGGTTCCTGGGGCGTTACGCGCCGCGTCGCCACCGGTACCTCACCTGACGGTGAGCACTCAGGTGCGACGTAGGTGGATGTGGGTGGTCAGCCCGTCGTCGGCGACATGGGTCCGGATCAGGTCCGCCACCTGGTGCACGAGGTACAGACCACGCCCGTCGTACTGCTGGACCGAGGTCAGTCGGCGACCGGCCAGGCGGTCCAGCAACCGGCCTCGATCCGACACCTGACAGACCACCATGTCGTCCCTGCTCCACACCGCCAGCTCGCCGTGGCCACCACCGTGTTGGACGCTGTTCGCGCACACCTCGCCGACCGCCAGCGCCAGATCGGCGAGGCGAGCCTCGGTGGTTCCGCACCGCGCCGCGAACTCGGTCGCCGCCCGACGCGCCGCCGCCAACGTCTCGATGTCGAACGCGACGACGGGCACGTCGGCGGGCGCGAACAACGGCTCGTTGTAGCGCTCGTACGCCTCGTCGGGCGCGTACCGCGTACTCTGCCGCACCTCGTGTCCGTCGGCGTCGAGGATCGACGGGTGCGTGGCCTCGACGTCCCGCACGACCTCGGGTCCCAGAGCGGCGACGTCGTAGGGACACAGCAGGTCGGCCGTCCGTCCCTCGAACGCCAGATTCACCAACGCCTCGTGCTGGACGCACGCCGGGTACTCCTCGGCGGAACGGCCGCTCCACACCGGTTCGCCCAGAATGCGGCACGTCTGTCCGGCATGCTGGTCCACGAAGGCCTGCAACACCGCCGGGAGCAGCCTGCCAGGGTTGCGACCGACCTCTTCCATCTCGATGAACTCGACGTCCTGCGCGAGCAGTCCCAATGTGCTCGCCAGCAACCGTCGCTGCCGCGCGGGAACCGCCACCGCCACGGGTTGATCCCGTGCGAGTCCGTCGAGCACGAACGGGACAGCACCAGCTTGGTAATCACGCGCGTTCCGGTAGAACAGCGCCTGGTGCGAGAACGCCCTCTCCGTCCCGTGGAGCTCCGACCTCACACGAACCCCTTGCCCTCAATGCGATAACGCTTTCGGGTTATCCCGGGGCGGAGTTCGGCAAACCCTCACACAAGGTTGCGGGCGACGAAGGACATGGTCCACAGCGCGACCGCGACGGCGCAGCCGAACACCGTGACCTGCGACAGCAACTGCCGGTCGGTCGTCGCGATCCGGGCGCGCCAGACGGCCAGCCCGGCCACGGCCACTCCCACGAGAGGCAACAGCGGAGCAGCCGAGGCCCGTGTCACCGTGGCCAACACGCAGACGACCGTGAGAACACAAAGCGTGACCACGAGACCGAGGTGAACCCGTGGGCTCCGGAGCCGAGCAGTCGCCACCAGCTTGGCGATCAGGTCGTCGAAGTCGACGTGTCGCTCCCCACCCGGGACAGGCGGGGACTCCTGCGTTGTCGCGTTCATAAGTACAGACAGTAGCGGTCAGGAAATCAGGCGGACTTCTCGCCACGCTCCCGCTGTCGCCTCGTCGGCTGACGCGACACGATGGTGGGATTGACGTTCTCGCGCACGGTCTGCTCGGTGATGACCACCTTGGCGACGTCCTCACGGCTCGGGATGTCGTACATCACCGGCTGCAGGACCTCTTCCATGATGGCGCGCAACCCACGGGCCCCGGTGCCGCGCAGCAACGCCTGGTCGGCGATCGCCTCCAACGCCGTCTTGGTGAACTCCAACTCGACGTTGTCCATCTCGAAGAGCTTCTTGTACTGCTTCGTGAGCGCGTTCCGCGGCTCGGTCAGGATGCGCACCAGGGAGTGCTTGTCGAGGTTCGTGACACTGGCGACCACGGGAAGCCGACCGATGAACTCCGGGATCAACCCGAATTTGATCAGGTCTTCCGGCATCGTGTCGTTGAAGATGTCGGTCTCTTCGATCTCGCGCTTCGTGCGAATCTCCGCGCCGAAGCCGAGCCCCCGCTTGCCGATGCGGTCGTTGATGATCTTTTCCAGACCCGCGAACGCGCCCGCCACGATGAACAGCACGTTCGTCGTGTCGATCTGGATGAACTCCTGGTGCGGGTGCTTACGGCCACCCTGCGGAGGCACCGACGCCGTCGTGCCCTCCAGAATCTTCAGCAGGGCCTGCTGCACACCCTCGCCCGACACGTCGCGCGTGATCGACGGGTTCTCCGACTTCCGCGCGATCTTGTCGACCTCGTCGATGTAGATGATGCCCGTCTCGGCTCGCTTGACGTCGTAGTCGGCGGCTTGGATGAGCTTGAGCAGGATGTTCTCGACGTCCTCGCCCACGTAGCCGGCCTCGGTCAGCGCCGTCGCGTCGGCGATCGCGAACGGGACGTTGAGCATCTTCGCCAACGTCTGCGCGAGATAGGTCTTGCCGCATCCCGTCGGACCAAGCATGAGGATGTTGGACTTCGCCAACTCGACCGGCTCGTCCTTGGAGTCCTTCGGCGACTTCGCTTCCGACTGGATGCGCTTGTAATGGTTGTAGACGGCCACGGCCAGCGTGCGCTTGGCCTCGTCCTGGCCGATGATGTACTGCTCGAGGAACTCGTGAATGTCAGCGGGCTTGGGAAGCTCGTCCAGCTTGACGTCGTTCGTCTCGGCGAGCTCCTCCTCGATGATCTCGTTGCAGAGCTCGATGCACTCGTCGCAGATGTACACGCCGGGCCCGGCGATGAGCTTCTTCACCTGTTTCTGGCTCTTGCCGCAAAATGAGCACTTCAGCAGGTCTCCGCCGTCGCCGATCCGTGCCATGACCGCTGACCTCGTCCCCTCCGGTGTCGATGACACCCTTGTCGTGCGTTGCCACTGACGGTACCCGCCCCGCGCGTCCCGTGGGAGTTTTACCAGCCATCGGGCGGCGGGGAAGGCCAAGCCTAATGCGAGAAACGGGCGGGGGCCCACCATGACGGCGTCGACCCTCCGCCCGCTCGCACGTCGGCCTCAGTCCTGCGACGCCTTGCGGTACTCCAGCACCTGGTCGATGATGCCGTACTCCTTGGCCTCCTCGGGCGTGAGGATCTTGTCACGCTCGATGTCGGCCCGCACCTCGTCCGCCGACTTGTTGGTGTGCTTCGCCAGCGTGTTCTCCATCAGGCGACGGACGCGCTGGATCTCGGCGGCCTGGATCTCCAGGTCCGAGACCTGCCCGTAAGCGCCCTCGGTGGCCGGCTGGTGGATGAGCACCCGCGAGTTGGGCAGCGCGAGCCGCTTGCCCTTGGTGCCCGCCGCCAACAGCACCGCCGCGGCCGAGGCCGCCTGGCCGAGGCACACGGTCTGGATGTCCGGACGCACGTACTGCATCGTGTCGTAGATCGCCATCAACGCGGTGAACGAGCCACCGGGCGAGTTGATGTACAGGATGATGTCGCGGTCCGGGTCCTCGTGCTCCAGGTGGAGCAACTGCGCCATCACGTCGTTGGCCGAGGCGTCGTCGACCTGGACACCCAGCATGATCTGCCGTTCCTCGTACAGCTTGTTGTACGGGTTCGACTCCTTGATGCCGTAGCTGGTGCGTTCCACGTACGACGGCAGGATGTACCGGGACTGCGGAAGCTGAAAACCGTGCATGATTCTCCTCCTAGCCTGCCCGGTCAGTTCACGTTCGGGGTGGGGTTCTCACGGGTGAGAACCTGGTCGACGAAGCCGTAGTCCTTGGCCTCGGCCGCCGTGAACCAGCGGTCGCGGTCACCGTCGGCGATGATCTGCTCCACCGTCTGACCGGTCTGCTCAGCGGTGATCCGAGCGAGCTCGTACTTCCACTTGCTGAACACCTCGGCCTGGATGGCGATGTCGGAGGCGGTACCACCGACACCCGCCGACGGCTGGTGCATGAGGATGCGCGCGTGCTGCAAGGCGTAGCGCTTGCCCGGCGTGCCCGACGACAGCAGGAACTGACCCATCGACGCCGCGAGACCCATCGCGTAGGTCGCCACGTCGGGCTCGATCAGCTGCATCGTGTCGTAGATGGCGAAGCCGGCGGTGACGGAACCACCCGGCGAGTTGATGTAGAAGCGGATGTCGGCCTGCGGGTCCTCAGCGGCCAACAACAACAGCTGCGCGGTGATGCGGTTGGCGACCTCGTCGTTCACCTCGGAGCCGAGCACGACGATGCGCTCCTGGAGCAACCGCTCGTACACCGAGTCGGTCAGGTTGAGGCCGGCTGTGCCGGTCCGCCCCTCGGGCATGTGCTGCGTCACGTCTGCCTGCCTTTTCGGGAGTTCGAAGATCTTGTCACCGACCCTAACGAACTCGGGCGGCGCAGAAGTCCTGACACCGCCCGAGTTCGCTCAGAGCATGAGAAAAGGTCACCGGTCGGTGGTCGAAGCCGACTCGTCACCGGCCTTCGACGCACTGTCCTCAGTCGACCCTTCAGTGGCAGTCTCGTCGGCTTCGGCCGAACCCGCAGCCTGGTCGGCCTCCTCGGTGCCGAAGAGCTCGCTCAGGTCGAGCGTCTCGCCGGAGGAGTCGGTGACGGTCACCTCACGCACCACGGTGGCGAGCGCCTTGCCACGCCGCACGTCGGCGTAGATGGCGCCGAGCTGACCGGCCTCCTGCGCCCGCCGCACGTACTCGTCGGGGTTCATGCCGAAGCGCTGAGCCTGGTAGATGATGCGCTCGGTCAGCTCGGAGTCGTTGACCGACAACTCACGCTCGTCGGCGAGGGCGTCGAGCAGCAGCTGCGTGCGCACCGACTTCTCGGCTTCCTCGCGGACCTCGTTCTCCCACTCCTCGGGGTTGCCGCCCTGCGCCTCCAGCGAGCGCTTGAACGCCTCCTCGTCGTGGTCGAACGGGTGGATGGCGTCGTGCTTGCGGTTGGCGATCTCCGACTCGAGCACCTTCTCGGGGATCGGCACCTCGACGCGCTCCAGCAGGACTTCGAGCACCTTGTCCCGCGCCTGCACGCCCTGCTGCACCCGCTTCATGCGCGTCAGCCGCTCACGCAGGTCGGCCTTCAGCTCGTCGAGCGTGTCGAACTCGCTGGCGAGCTGGGCGAACTCGTCGTCGGCCTCGGGCAGCTCGCGCTGCTTGATGGTGTTGACCTTGACCGTGACCTCGGCGTCCTTGCCGGTGTACTCACCGGCGACGAGCTTGGTGGTGAAGGTCTTGGTCTCGCCCTCGTTCGCGCCGATGATGGCCTCGTCGATGCCCTCCACGAGCTGGCCGGAGCCGATCTCGTAGGACAGGCCGGTGGTGGAGGCCTCGGGGACCTCCTCGCCGTCGACCGTGGCGGACAGGTCGATCGAGACGAAGTCGCCGTTCTCGGCAGGCCGGTCGACGCCGACCAGGGTGCCGAAGCGAGCGCGCAGCTGGTCGAGCTGCTCGTCGACCTCGGCGTCGTCGAGCTCCACGTCGTCCACGCTGACCGTGACGTCGCCGAGGTCGGGCAGGGTGATCTCCGGGCGGACGTCGACCTCGGCGCTGAACTCCAGCACCTCGCGGTCCTCCAGCTTGGTCACCTCGAACTCGGGCTGACCGAGGGTGCGGACCTCACCGCTGCGCACGGCTTCCAGGTACTTCGCGGGGATGGCCTCGTTGACGACCTCGTCGAGAACCGGGGCCCTGCCGATGCGGCTCTCGAGAACGCGAGCCGGGGCCTTGCCGGGACGGAAGCCGGGGATCCGGACCTGCTGAGCGATCTTTCGGTAGGCGCGGTCGAAGTTCGGTTTGAGCTCGTCGAACGGCACCTCGACATTGATCTTCACGCGCGTCGGGCTCAGCTGCTCGACGGTGCTCTTCAACGTTATCTCCTCGCCGGGACTGTGAGTCTGTTTCGGTAACCGGTCCAGCGACCGCAGGCCAAGCAGGGACCGGACGTCCGAGTCTAGGCCACCGAGTGCACCCGCTCGTGGTGCGGGTCGCCTCAGCCGAGTGGGTCCTCACTGGAGGACCGCCCCTGGTAGATGTCCGGAATTCCGTCGCGGTCCTCGTCCTTGGTCTCCTTCTCGTAAACCTTGCGGTAGTGCGTGTTGCGGAAGCGCAGCAACACGGTCGCGACGAGCGCCGAGAGCAGCGATCCACACAACACACCGATCTTGACGATCTCCCCGCGTTCGTCGCCCTCCGCGAACGACAGCTCGCCCACCAGCAACGACACGGTGAACCCGATGCCGCCGAGGATCGCGATGCCGAACACGTCGATCCACGCCACGTCACTGTCCAGCTCGGCCTTGGTGAACCGGCTCATGACGTAGGTGGTGCCGAAGATGCCGATGGCCTTACCAGCCAGCAGACCCGCGATGATGCCGAGCGCCACCGGCTCGGTCAGCGCCTCGGCCAGGCCGTCGAGCCCGCCGAAGGCCACCCCGGCGGCGAAGAGGGCGAAGATCGGCACAGCGACGCCCGCCGACAGCGGCCGGAGCCGGTGTTCGAAGTGCTCGGCCATCGACACGGCCTCACCGCGACGTGTCAGGGCGGGCACGGCGAAGCCGAGCAGCACCCCGGCGACGGTGGCGTGGATGCCCGAGGCGTGCACGAGCGCCCACGTCACCACGGCCAGCGGCAGGAGCAGCCACCACGACCGCACGCGCCGCTGCACCAGCAGTGTGAACAGGCCCAGCGGGATCAGCGCCAGCAGCAGCGGCACCACGGCGAGTTCAGCGGTGTAGAAGATCGCGATGATGCAGATGGCGATGAGGTCGTCCACCACGGCGAGCGTGAGCAGGAACATCCGCAGCGCGGACGGCAGGAACCGGCCGATGACCGCCAGCACCGCGACGGCGAAGGCGATGTCCGTGGCCGTGGGGATGGCCCACCCGTGCAGGGCACTGGAGTCGCCGAGGTTGATCACCGCGTAGATCACGGCGGGCACGACGACACCGCCGACCGCCGCCACGATCGGGATGGCGGCCTTGCGCGGGTCACGCAGGTCGCCGACGACGAACTCCCGCTTGAGCTCCACGCCCACCACGAAGAAGAAGATGGCGAGCAGCCCGTCGGCGGCCCACTGCCCCACGGACAGGTCGAGGTGCAGCGAGTGCGGCCCGAACGTGAAATCCCTGGCCGCCGTGTACGCCTCCGACCAGGGCGAGTTCGCCCAGACGAGGGCGACGACCGCACCGGCGAGCAACAGCATCCCGCCGACCGTCTCCTGGCGCAGGATGTCGGCCACGCGTTTCCACTCGGTCCAGGACGAGCGGCCGAACAGCTTCGATTTCGCGGGAGGATTAGTGCTCATACGGGTGTCGTCGACCTCCTGGAACGCACGGGCCGGGCAAATGCCCGTCACTCTATCTGCTGATTCACGGACATTACGGGCCTCGAATCCCGGGCGGAACGTCCGAATGCACCACACTCCGCCACCACCGCACGGCCACCGGCACGGGCACACCCACGGCGAGTGCCACGCCCACGACGCTGACAGGCCAGGAGCCGCGTCGTGCGCCCTCGGCGACGAGCGCCAGTCCCGACACCACGCACGCACAGACCGCGACGAAGGTCACGAGCCACCGAACGAGCCGGGCTGCCCCGAGCCACGTGAACCGCCGCGCGAACCGGGGGTCGTCCTCCCGCAGCGAACGCTCGATCTCCTTCAGCCGCCGACGATCCTGGTCGAACGACGCCATGCCCGGCACCACCACTTCGCTCGGCGACGACCGACGGTCCGCTGCCCGCTCACGGGGTGACCCGTCGGACACGCACATACCCACGTGCGTGCCGATGTCCTCCCACGGGCCGATGCTCACCCTTTCCGGGGAGGCCGAGCCGCCGTTAGATTCCCCGTACCACCGACGTAGCTGGGAGGCCCATGTCGATGCCCGGAGGGCGGACGGCGTCCGTCTCGGCCCGGACCACGTCCCGACGCCGATGGCCGCTGCGCTCGCGCGGGCTGCGGGACCCCGGGCTCGTCCTGGAGACGACCAGGCACGTGACCGAGGACCTCGCCGACGGACTCTCCGGCCCCCGGGTCCGGGCCGCGGCCCGCGGCATCCGGCGGCTGCTCGCCGCCGACGCCGTCGGGCTGGCCGACCTGTCCGGCCATCTCGTGGTTGTCGGCACGATGCCGTCCGACGTGGACGTCGGGGCGATGGTCGACGAGGTCCTGCACACCGAGGACCGGTGCAGGCGGGCCGAGGTGGTGGCGCTGCCGCTGATCGTGCACGACGAACTGGCCGGGGTGCTGGCCGTCGCGGGCACGGCCAGGATGGCCGCGCTGCGCGAGGTCGCGCGACTCGGGGAAGCCGCACTGGAGCGCGGCAGGCTTGAAGCCTCCGCGGAGGAGGCGGCGGCGGCCGAACTCCGGGCCCTGCGCGCGGAGATCTCCCCCCACTTCGTCTACAACGCCCTCACGGTCATCGCCGGGCTGGTGCGGCCCGACCCCGACCGCTCGCGCGAGCTGATGCTCGACTTCGCCGACTACATCCGGTACAGCCTCGCCCGGCACGGCGAGTACACGACCGTCGCCGACGAGTTCCACGCCATCGAGACGTACCTGGCGCTGCAACGCGCCGTACTGGGCGAGCGGCTCCGGGTCCAGGTGCGGGTGGCACCTGAGGTGCTACCGGTCGCGATCCCGTACCTGGTGCTGCAACCCCTCGTCGAGAACGCCGTCCGGCACGGCATCGAACGCCGCCCGGAGGGCGGCACCGTCACCGTCCTCGGAGAGGCGGAGGGCACCGACTGCGTGATCAGCGTCGAGGACGACGGGGTCGGGATGGACCCCGCCGCGGCCGAACGGCTCCTCGCCGGAACCGGGGACTCGGGCAGCGTGGGCCTGGCCAACGTGGACCGACGATTGCGTAACGTGTACGGCTCGTGGTTCGGCCTCGTCGTGGAGACCGGGAAGGGTGAAGGCACACGGGTGATCGTGCGAGTACCACGTTTCCAGCCGGGAGTGATGCCGTGACCGCCGAGACCAACCCGACGCTGCGCGTGCTGGCCGTCGACGACGTGCCCGCCGCGCTGGACGACCTGTGCGGGATGCTGCGGGACGCGCCCGAGGTGGCGGAGGTGACTGCGGCGGGCGACGCCGTCGGGGCGCTGAAACGGCTGCAGTCGGAGGAGTTCGACGCGGTCTTCCTCGACATCGCCATGCCGGGCCTCGACGGGCTGGAGTTCGCCTCGCTGCTGACCAAGCTGGCGAAACCGCCGGTCATCGTCTTCGTCACCGCCTACGACGAGCACGCCGTGGCGGCGTTCGGGCTCGGTGCCGTCGACTACCTGCTCAAACCGGTCCGCCCCGAGCGGCTGGCCGACGCCCTCACCCGCGTCGTGCGCATGGTCTCGGCCGAGTCGAGCGCCCAGCCGACCCGACCCGCTCCCGACGCGCTCGCGGCTCTTCCCGTGGAGTCGGGAGGCCGCACGCGGTACGTCAGCAGGCAGGACGTGCGCTACGTCGAGGCGCACGGCGACTACGTCCGCCTGCACACCCGCTCGGGCGTCCACCTCGTCCGCATGCCGATCTCCCGCTTGGAGGAGTACTGGTCGGGGGCGGGTTTCGTGCGCACCCACCGCGGGTTCCTCGTCGCGCTGTCCGCCGTCCGCGAGCTGCGCAGCGACTCGGTGGGCGGGCTGCTGGCCCACACCGACATCGGTGACGTGCCGGTCTCCCGTCGGCATGCCCGGCAGTTGCGGGAGCGGCTGTTGCGCGCGGCGCAGCGCGGCGAGTTGCGTGGCACGGCGCCGTGAGCGGGTCACGTCGGGTGGCGGTGACCAGTCCGCAGACGCGCCTCGCCCACGCCCGCCGCCGTTACCGGGGACCGTGGCGGCCGACGACCCTCGACCCGGTCGAGGCCCCGCTCGCGGTGGCGCTCTACCGACGACAGCGGCGCCGCGCCGTCGTCGCCCTGACCGCCGCGTTCACGGTCGTGTTCGGGCTGCCTCTGGTGCTCGCCCTCGCCCCGCCTCTCGGGCAGGTGCGGGTCGTCGAGGTGCCGGTGTCCTGGCTCGCAGTGGCGGTCCTGCCCTTCCCCGTGATGGCGGTCCTCGCGTTCTGGCATCTCCGGCGGGCCGAGGCCGAGGAGGACGCCGTCGACGCCCTGGCGTCCGAACCGCGGGACCGCGGTGAGGACGGTCGGCGATGATCGTCGCGCTCGCCGTCGCGCCGGTCGTCCTCGTCACGCTCGCCATCGGTCTGCGCGGCGTCGCCGCGATGCGCACCACCTCGGATTTCCTCGTCGCCTCCCGACGCGTGTCGCCTCTGCTGAACTCCGCGGCCGTGTCCGGCGAGTACCTGTCGGCGGCGTCGTTCCTCGGCGTGGCCGGGCTCATGGTGCGCGACGGGGTGGGCGCGCTGTGGTACCCGGTGGGCTTCACGGCGGGCTACATCGCCATGCTCGCCCTCGTCGCCGCCCCCATGCGCCGGTCGGGCGCACTCACCGTGCCGGACTTCGCCGAGGCCCGCCTCGGCTCCCCCGCTCTGCGCAAGCTCGCGGCCGTGGTGGTGCTCGTGATCGGCGTGCTCTACCTCGTGCCGCAGTTCCGCACGGCCGGGCTCGTGCTCAGCGTCGTGAGCGACACGCCGTACTGGGTCGGCGTGCTCCTCTCCGGAGCCGCCGTCAGCGCCACACTCGCCCTCGGCGGCATGCGCGCGGCCACCTACGTGCAGGCCTTCCAGTTCGTGCTGAAGCTCGTACTGTTCATCGTCCCGGCGATCTGGCTGCTGACCCAGGTCGGTCCCGGCGTGCGGCACGAGGCCGTGCATCCGGCCGAGTTCACCCACTTCGAGACGCGCACGCCGGTGTCCTTCCGGGTCGACGCGACGCTGGACGTGCCCTCCGGGGTCCGCGTCGTCGACGACGGCGAGGTGACGCCGGTGCCGCCCGGGCGATGGCACGTCGCGGCGGGCTCCACGGTGGTGTTCGACGCGGGCAGCGCCGCGCCCGTGCCGGAGGGCGAAGCCGCTCCGGGCGGCCCGGACTGGAGCCGCCCGCTGTTGGACCTCGGTGGCACGGGACATCCCTTGCTCGCCACCTGGGCCGTCCTCATGGCGACCATGTTCGGCACGATGGGACTGCCGCACGTCATCATGCGGTTCCACACGAGCCCCGACGGCCGCGCGGCTCGCCGGACGGCCGCCCTCACCGTCGCCCTGCTCGGCGTGTTCTACGTCTTCCCCGGCATCTACGGGATGCTCGGCCGCGTCCTGGTGCCCCACCTGTACCTTTCGGGAGCCACCGACAGCGCCGTCGTGGCCCTGCCCGCGCAGGTGGACGCGGGCCCGCTGGGCGGCGTGTTCACGGGGCTGCTCACCGCAGGGGCCTTCGCGGCGTTCCTCGCCACCTCGCTCGGGTTGATGCTCGTGGTCTCCGGCGCGCTGTCGCACGACCTCGTCCCCGGTGGGCTGCGCCAGCTCCGCGTGGCCGTGGTGGGCGCCGGAGCCGTCGTGGTGCCGCTCGCGCTGACCGCACTGTCCTTCGACGCCAGCACACTCGTGACCTGGGGATTCACCGTGGCGGCCTCGACCTTCTGTCCGCTGCTCGTGCTGGGGATCTGGTGGTCGCGACTCACCGCCGCGGGCGCGCTGGCGGGCGTCAGCGTCGGCCTGGTGGCCTCCTGCGGCGGCTTCGCCCTGGGCGTCGTCGACCCGCCCGTGCCCGGGTGGCTGTCGATCCTGCTGCTGCAGCCGGCGCCGTGGTCGGTGCCGCTGGCCTTCGCCACGATGATCGTCGTGTCGTTGTTCGGCAGGCCGCCGTCGTGGTCCACGGCGGCGATGCTGCGGCTGCACCTGCACGAGCACCGCCGCTTCCCCTACGCCGATCGGTCGACCCTCGCACGTGATCTGGGCCACTCGTCGTGGTCGGCGCGCCGTTCGTCAGCCGTTCGTCGCATCACACGCCGCTTGGTCCGCTGACGATTTCGTCCGGTCCGTCCCCTGCCTACTGTGACGCACCACGCACTGCCTGTGTGACGACTGTCCGCGATGTGTCACTGACAAGGAGGTCAGGAGTGAGTGCCACCGAGCCCTCGACCCATCCGCCCGGGTCCCCGTCCTGGGACGAGATCCACGCGAGTGAGGACTTCCAACGACTCCGCCGACGGCTGCGGAACTTCGTCTTCCCCATGACCGCGGTGTTCCTCGTCTGGTACCTGCTCTACGTCCTGCTCGCGGACTACGCGCACGACTTCATGTCGATCAAGCTCGTCGGCAACATCAACGTCGGGCTGGTGCTGGGTCTGCTCCAGTTCGTCTCGACGTTCGCCATCACGGCGCTCTACGTGCGCTACGCCAACCGCAAGCTCGACCCCATCGCCGATCGCATCAGGCACGAGGTGGAAGGGGAGGACGCATGACCCTCGCCCAGAGCATCGAGGGCAACAACCCGGTCCTCAACATCACGATCTTCGGGCTGTTCGTCCTGGTCACCCTCGTCGTGGTGTTCCGCGCGTCCCGCAACACGAAGACGGCCTCCGACTACTACGCGGCGGGCCGGGCGTTCACCGGGCCGCAGAACGGCACCGCCATCGCCGGTGACTACCTGTCGGCGGCGTCGTTCCTCGGCATCGCGGGCGCCATCGCGGTGTACGGCTACGACGGCTTCCTCTACTCGATCGGCTTCCTCGTCGCGTGGCTCGTGGCGCTGCTGCTCGTGGCTGAGCTGCTGCGCAACACCGGCAAGTTCACGATGGGCGACGTGCTGGCGTTCCGGATGCGGCAGAAGCCCGTGCGGGCCGCCGCCGCGACCTCCACGATGGCTGTCTCGTTCTTCTACCTGCTGGCGCAGATGGCCGGTGCGGGTGCGCTGGTGTCGCTGCTGCTCGGCATCGAGGGCGACGTGGGCCAGGCCATCGTCATCGCCGTGGTCGGCATCGTCATGATCGTGTACGTGCTGGTCGGCGGCATGAAGGGCACCACCTGGGTCCAGATCATCAAGGCCGCGCTGCTCATCGCGGGCACGTTCGCGATGACGATCTGGGTGCTCGGCCGCTTCGGTCTGAACCTCTCCGAGCTGCTGGGCTCGGCCGCGGCGAGCGCGCCGGACGGCGAGGCGGTGCTCAACCCAGGCGCGAAGTACGGCGCCACCGAGACGTCCAAGCTGGACTTCCTGTCGCTGGGCATCGCGCTCGTGCTGGGCACGGCGGGCCTGCCCCACGTGCTCATGCGGTTCTACACCGTCCCGACGGCCAAGGACGCTCGCAAGTCGGTGGTGTGGGCCATCGTCCTCATCGGCCTCTTCTACCTCTTCACGCTCGTGCTCGGCTACGGCGCCGCCGCGATCGTCGGCTCCGAGCGGATCAGCAACGCGCCCGGCGGCGAGAACTCGGCGGCACCGCTGCTGGCGGAGGCCCTCGGCGGCCCGGTGCTGCTGGGCTTCATCGCGGCGGTGGCGTTCGCGACGATCCTGGCGGTGGTCGCCGGTCTCACCATCACGGCGTCGGCGTCGTTCGCCCATGACGTGTACGCCAACGTCATCAAGCGCGGCAAGGTCGACGACAAGACCTCCGAGGTGAAGGTCGCCCGGATCACGGCCTGCGTCATCGGCGCCGTGGCCATCCTCGGCGGCATCCTGGCCAAGGACCAGAACGTGGCGTTCCTGGTGGCACTCGCGTTCGCCGTCGCCGCCTCGGCGAACCTGCCGACGATCCTGTACTCGCTGTTCTGGAAGCGGTTCAACACCTCGGGCGCGTTGTGGTCGATCTACGGCGGCCTCGCGGTGACGCTCGTGCTCATCGTGTTCTCCCCTGCGGTCTCGGGCACCGAGAAGTCGATGATCACCGGCGCGGACTTCAGCTGGTTCCCGCTGCAGAACCCGGGTCTGGTCTCCATTCCCGTGTCGTTCTTCCTCGGCTGGCTCGGCACGATGCTGTCGAAGGAGCACCTGGAGGACAAGCACAAGGAGATGGAGGTGCGCGCCCTCACCGGCGCGGGAGCCGAGAAGGCGACCTCGCACTGACTCCGACTCGCTCGACGGCGGTCCGTTCCCGGCGGAGCGGACCGCCGTCTCCTTGCTCAGTCCGGTGACCGTGCCACGACAGTCCTCGAAGGACCGAAGTGGTTCGGACCGCGACAGGGGAACAGCGAAGACGGCGCACTCACCGCCGGACCCCGTCGCGAGCGTGAGCGCGCCGGGAAGGAGACTGGGACGACGAGTTCCGGGAAACATCGAGCGACGGGATCGACGGACGGCCAGCGGCCCACCGGGACCGGTGTTTCCGCTGGCCGGGCCATGGTCGGGGTGACAGGATTTGAACCTGCGACCCTTCGCTCCCAAAGCGAATGCGCTACCAAGCTGCGCCACACCCCGTCCGCCACAGGAGGGCGGTGTGCAGACACTCTAGCGGGTGCCGCTACACTACCCATGCAGCCGGGGTGATCCGGCCGCACGCGGGCGTAGCTCAATGGTAGAGCCCCAGTCTTCCAAACTGGTTACGCGGGTTCGATTCCCGTCGCCCGCTCTGATCGAAGGCCCCGGTCGCCGCTTCAGGCGCCGGGGCCTTCGTCAGTTCTCGGCGCGGGCCCGCGGCAGCCGCGCGACCCGCGGCACACCGCCAACACAGCGCGCTACCACACGCGCCGTGCCGCGTGACTCTCGGTCACACCTCGCCGTCGCGCGAGTCGACCGGAACCGCCCCTCAGCCCAGGATTCGCGCAGGTTCTACGCCTTCTCACCTGCCACCACACCGTCCCACACCCCGCAATGCCGGTGATGCACATCACATAAATCCCTGTGACCTGCATCACCACCAAACGTGGTCAATCGACCGCAGACCGTCACGAACCCGCAGGTCGGGCGCAAATCGCGACTAAACCCCTCGCAATTCGAATTCACTCAATGATGAACGAAGCGGCATTCCACAATTCGCATCCACCGCATTACCCGTGGTTACGGTTCTGTGTCGCTGAAAACCGGCGGCGAAGTGCTCAGAGGAGATCCGTGAAGACGCTATTGCACCCGGAGGCGAAAGGTGACGCACAGAACGTTCGCACGGTCGGTGGCCGTAGTGGCCGCCGCCGCACTGACGCTGGTCATGAGCCCGGGCGTCAGTTCCGCCATACTGATTCAGAACTCCACCAGCGGCGTCGAAAGCGGCGAAGAACCAGCTCCTCCGACCGTCGAAGTACCGGAGAAGAAACCGAATCCGCCAGCTTCGCCGAAGAATCCGGAGCCACCCGCTCCACCTCAGCACACGCCCGAACCGACCATCCCGCAGAAGCAGAAACCCGAGCCGGGAGACGAACCCGGCGAATCCACGACCTCTCTCGGGGACCGCATCGTCGACCTCGCCGCACGGCAGGCCGGTGCACCCTACATCTACGGGGCCGAGGGCCCCGACCAGTTCGACTGTTCCGGGTTGACCCAGTACGTCCATGCCCGACTCGGCATCGACCTTCCCCGGACGTCGCGTGAGCAGCGGGCCGCTCTGCCCGTTCTGCCGAAGAGCCAGATGAAGCCCGGCGACCTGTTGTTCTTCGCCGAAGGCGGGGCCGTCTACCACGTCGGCATCTACGCCGGAGACGGCAAGATGTGGGCCGCTCCCGAGCCCGGTGACGTGGTGCGCCTGCAAGACATCTGGACCCAGTCGTTCACCGTGGGTCGCGCCTGGTGAGACCGGTTCGGGAACTCCTCGGGTACTGTCCGCGTTGTCTGGTTCAGTGAGCCCAACAATCGGGAGTGACCCATGGGAACCGCGATCACGGTGATCGTGCTGTTGTTGATCGTCGTGGCCGGCACCGCGTACCTCGTCCGTTCCCAGGCCCAGGCCAAACGGCGTCAGCTCGAAGACGCCAAGGCCGACGCACGGCGCTGGATCGAGCGTCTCGGTGGCCAGGTCCTGAATCTCACCGGCACCGACACCGCCTCACAGCAGGCGTTGGCGGACGCCAGCGAGCGATACAACGCGGCAGGCTCCGAGATCGAGCGCGCGGAGACGGCCGAGCAAGCCCGGCTGGCCAAGCAGACCGCGTTGGAAGGCCTCTACTACGTCCGCGCGGCGCGCACGGCCATGGGACTCGATCCCGGCCCGGCGCTGCCCGAGGACCCCGAGCGCGAGCGCGCGGGCAAGGTCACCGAGCACCGTTCGGTCGACGTCGAGGGCCAGCACTACGAAGCCTCGCCCACGCCGACGTCGGCGACGCCGCACTACTACCCGGGTGGCCGCGTCGCGGGTCGGCCGGTGCCCCAGGGCTGGTACAGCGAGCCCTGGTGGAAGCCTGCGCTCGTCGCGGGCGCTTGGGGCTTCGGCTCCATGCTGCTGTTCTCGGCGATGTTCTCCGGCATGGCGGGCATCCCGAGCGCCGAGGCATGGGAAGCGGGCTACGACGCCGGTCAGGAGGACGCACTGGAGAGCGGCGACGCCGACGGCGGTGACGCCGGTGGCGACGGCGGCGACGTCGGTGGTGGCGACGACTTCGGTGGCGGCGACTTCGGCGGTGGTGATTTCGGAGGCGGCGACTTCGGCGGCGACTTCGGGTTCTGACGCACGAACGCAGAAGGGGTGTCCGGCCGTCGGCCAGGCACCCCTTTTCTCGTCCGCGGCCGCGGGCGACTCTCCACACGCGACCGTCGCGCCGCAGTGGCTACGCGGCTTGGCAGGTGGGACACCAGTACAGGTTGCGACCCACGAGTTCGGCGTGGGCCACCGCGGTGCCGCACACGAGGCATGGTTGCCCGGCGCGGCGATAGACGTAGACCTCTCCCCCGTGCCGGTCGTTGCGGGGAGCTCGTCCCGTGACCTCGGGCCGGTGTTCCCAGGCGACCGTGTCGATCCGGCCCACGCGCACACCGTCCCGCATGAGCTCGCACAAATCCGCCCAGATGGCATCCCACTGCTCCCGCGCCAGCGACTTGCCGGGCAGGGTGGGCGCGAGCTGTTGCCGGAACAGGACCTCGGCACGGTAGACGTTGCCGACGCCCGCGATCACCGACTGGTCCATCAGCAGGGCGGCCACCGACGTCCTGGACCGGCGGATGCGGTCCCACGCCCGCTCGGGATCGGCGTCGCGGCGCAGCGGATCCGGGCCGAGCCGCGCGACGATCTTCTCTGCCTCAGGCAGAGTGAGCAGCTCGCACCGGGTCGGACCGCGCAGGTCGGTCCAGTGCGTGCCGCCCACAATGCGCATGCGCACCTGACCGACGGGTTCGGTGGCGGGCAGGGTCTGCTCGGTGAACGCGCCGTACAGGCCGAGGTGCACATGGACGATCCCGTGTGGACCGTAGTGGTGGAACAGGTGCTTGCCGTGGGCCTCGGCCGCCGTCATGACGTGCCCGTCGACGACGGCGGCCTCGGCGGCGAAACGTCCCTGCGGGCTCGACACCTCGACCGGAGTACCGACGTAGCGGCGGTGATGCAGCCGCGCCAACCGGTGCAGGGTGTGCCCTTCCGGCATCAGCTCTCCGGCAGCTCGGGAGCCGTGCCGGTGCGCTCGTAGTCGCTGATCTGTCCGACACGCCGCACGTGGCGGGCGTCGTCGGACGCAGGCGTGGTCAAGAACGCCTCGACGATCTCGGTGGCCTCGTCGAGGGAGTGCATCCGCGCGCCCACGCCGATCAACTGGGCGTGGTTGTGCTCGCGGGTGAGCTTCGCCGTCTCCACGCTCCAGGCCAGTCCGGCCCGAGCGCCGGGCACCTTGTTCGCGGCGATCTGCTCGCCGTTGCCCGATCCGCCGATGACGACGCCGAGGCTGCCTTCGTCGGCCACCACCCGGCGGGCGGTCTCGATGCAGAACGCCGGATAGTCGTCCGCCGCGTCGTAGACGTGCGGGCCGACGTCGGTGACCTCGTACCCCTTCTCGCGAAGGTGGGTGGCGAGGTGGTTCTTCAGCTCGAAACCGGCATGGTCACTTCCCAGGTACACGCGCACGGCTGTCAAGTCTGCCATCCGTCGAGCGCATCGACGTAGCCACCCGAGTCCGGTGAGGGCCACGACACCGTACGCTTCCGGCCATGGACACCCGGTGGGCGGAGATCGGCGACGGCGTGCTGGTGCGTCGGTACGCGGAGCTCGATCTGTCGGTGGGTCTCGTCCTCGGCGACGAGCGTTGCCTGGTGGTGGACGTGCGCGGCGACGCGGAACAGGGTGCGGAATTCGCCGCCGCCGTCCGCGAGGTGACCCGCCTGCCGTGGACGGTGGTCCTCACGCACGACCACTTCGACCACGCCTACGGGCTCGGCGCGTTCCTGCCGTGCGACGCGTGGGCCCACCCGGCCTGCTGGGACGAGCTGGTGCGGCTCGACAAGGTCGCCGAGCCGGGACTTCCCGTGGCCGACCGGGTCGAGCTGGACCTCGGTGGCCGCCGGGTGGTGCTCGCCCACCCCGGCGTGGCCCACACCGCGGGCGACGTCGTGGCGTACGTCCCCGACGCCGACGTGATGTTCGCGGGCGATCTCGTCGAGCACGTGCCCGACGGGACCTTCAGCGCCGAGTCGTTCGGCACCGACACGGTCCTCTCCCGCTGGCCCGCCGCGTTGCGGCGGCTCGCCGCGTTCGACGCGGCCACGGTGGTGCCCGGACACGGTGCCCCGGCAGGTCCCGAACTGGTCGAGACCTGCCGGGCTCAGCTTCTGGCGCTGCTCGACCTCCGCGCCGAGGTGCAGTCGGGACGGCTCACCCCGGACGACGCACTCGCCCGCTCGCCGCTGCCCGCCGACGTCACCTCGGCCGCGTTGACCAAGCCCGCCGACTGAGCCGTCAGTCGAACTTCAGCGAACCCGTGCGCGTGCGCTTCAGCTCGAAGAAGTCGGGGTAGCTCGCCAGCATGCGGGCTCCCTCGAAGACCCGCACCGCGTCCTCGCCCTTCGGCACCGACGTCAGCACCGGACCGAAGAACGCCACGCCGTCGATGTGGATCGTCGGCGTCCCCACGTCCTCACCGACCGGGTCCATGCCCTCGTGGTGGCTGGCGCGCAGCGCCTCGTCGTACTCGGTCGACGAGCCCGCCTTGAGCAGGTCGGCCGACCCGCCGACCTCCTCGACGGCCTGCTTGAGCACCAGCTCGACGTCCTTGACGCCCTCGTTGTGGTAGCGGGTGCCGAAGGCCGTGTAGTAGTCGCGCAGCACCTCCTCGCCCCGCTCCTGGGCGAGCGCGACGGCGACCCGCACCGGAGCCCACGACTTCTGCATCAGTTCGCGGTAGCCCTCGTCAAGGTCCCTGCCCTCGTTGAGCACCGCCAGGCTCATGACACGGAACCGCAGGTCGATGTCGAGCTGCTTCTCGACCTCGAGGATCCATCGCGACGTGATCCACGCGAAGGGACACATCGGGTCGAAGTAGAAGTCGACCCTCGTGCGCTCGGAACCGGCACCTGTCGTCATCGCAACTCCTCGGCGTCAGTGATTGCCCCGGGTACGGGACGGGTATGCGACACCGACAACAACGTGATCCGTTGCGTTGTTCCCGTCGCCCTGCCCAGGCGCACATGATTGGATGCGCTGAGCACATCAGTTGCGATCACAGACAGAACCATCCACGACAGACGAACAGCGCAGAGGTGCCCGTGCCAGCCCCCAACCTGACCCGTGAACAAGCCCAGCAGCGTGCCGAACTGCTGGAGGTCTCCACCTACGACATCGAGCTCGACCTCACCGACGGCCGTGGCGGTCCCGGCGAGCGGACGTTCTCGTCGCGGACGACGGTGCGGTTCGCTGCGACCCGACCCGGGCAGAGCAGCTGGGTGGACATCGTGGCCGAGTCGGTGCGTGAGGCCACGCTCAACGGTCGGCAGTTGGACGTCTCGACGTACGTCGAGGACGAGGGTGTGGCGTTGCCCGACCTCGCCGCGGAGAACGAACTCGTCGTGCACGCCGACTGCCGGTACATGAACACCGGCGAGGGGCTGCACCGGTTCGTGGACCCCGTCGACGGCGGGGTGTACCTGTACTCCCAGTTCGAGACGGCGGACGCCAAGCGGATGTTCGCGTGTTTCGACCAGCCCGATCTCAAGGCCACCTACCGGCTCGTGGTGACCGCGCCGAAGGACTGGACCGTGGTGTCGAACGCGCCGGTGGCCTCGCGTGAGGACACGCCCGAGGGCGCGGTCCGCACGGTCTTCGCGACCTCGAAGCGGATGTCGACGTACCTGGTGGCGTTGATCGCAGGCCCGTACGCCGAGTGGCGCGACACCTACACCGACGAGCACACCACCATCCCGCTGGGCATCTACTGCCGGGCGTCGTTGGCCGATTACATGGACGCCGACCGGCTGTTCACCGAGACGAAGCAGGGCTTCGGCTTCTACCACCAGGCGTTCGGCGTGCCCTACCCGTTCGAGAAGTACGACCAGCTCTTCGTGCCGGAGTTCAACGCCGGGGCGATGGAGAACGCGGGCGCGGTGACCTTCCTGGAGGACTACGTCTTCCGCAGCCGCGTGACCCGCTACTCCTACGAGCGGCGGGCGGAGACGCTGCTGCACGAGATGGCGCACATGTGGTTCGGCGACCTCGTGACCATGCGCTGGTGGGACGACCTGTGGCTCAACGAGTCCTTCGCCACGTTCGCGAGCGTGCTGGCGCAGGCCGAGGCCACGGAGTACACGGGCGCCTGGACCAGCTTCGCCAACATCGAGAAGTCGTGGGCCTACCGCCAGGACCAGTTGCCCTCCACCCATCCCATCGCGGCCGACATCGTCGACCTGCACGCGGTGGAGGTGAACTTCGACGGCATCACCTACGCCAAGGGCGCCAGCGTGCTCAAGCAACTGGTGGCCTACGTGGGTCAGGAGAACTTCCTGTCGGGCCTGCGGGTCTACTTCGACAAGCACGCGTGGGGGAACGCGACCCTGGCCGACCTGCTGGCCGCCCTGGAGGAGGCGTCCGGCCGCGACCTGTCGTGGTGGAGCGCCCAGTGGTTGCAGACCACCGGTCTGAACACCCTGCGTCCCCGCTACGAGGTCGGCGAGGACGGCACCTACCGCTCGTTCACCATCGAGCAGGAGGGCGCCAAGCCGGGCGCGGGTGAGCTGCGCACCCACCGGGTCGCCGTGGGTGTCTACGACGACGACGGCTCCGGTCGACTCGTGCGCACCCACCGCGTGGAACTCGACGTCGACGGCGCCTCCACCGACGTCGCCGATCTCGTCGGTGTCCCCGCCGGCGCGCTGGTCCTCGTCAACGACGACGACCTCACCTACTGCGCGATGCGCCTCGACCCGACCTCCCTGACCACGCTCGTCGACCGCATCGCCGACATCACCGAGCCGCTGCCCCGCACCCTCTGCTGGTCCGCGGCCTGGGAGATGACCCGCGACGCCGAACTCAAGGCCCGCGACTTCGTCACACTCGTACAGCGGGGCATCCACGCGGAGACCGAGGTCGGCGTGGTGCAGCGGCTGCTGTTGCAGGCGCAGACCGCGCTCAACTCCTACGCGCAGCCGTCCTGGGCCGCCGAACACGGCTGGCCCGGGTTCACCGCCGCGCTGCTGCAGCTCGCGCGCGACGCCGAACCCGGTTCGGACCACCAGCTCGCCTTCGTCAACGCGTTGACCAACTCCGTGCTGGACGAGCCCACCCTCGACGTGTTGGCGGGCTGGCTCGACGGCTCGGCACCGCTCAAGGGGCTCGTGGTCGACACCGACCTGCGGTGGCGCCTGCTGCACGCGCTGGTCGCGCACGGCAAGGCCGGTGACGCCGAGATCGACGCCGAGCTGCAGCGTGACGACACGGCCACCGGCCGCCGTCACGCCGAGCGGGCCCGCGCCCTGCGGCCGACGGCCGAGTCGAAGGCTGCGGCCTGGGAACGCGCCGTCCACGACGACGAGTCGCCCAACGCCGTGAACGAGGCCGTCATCGCGGGCTTCGCGCACCCGGCGCAGAAGCACCTGCTCGGCGACTACGCGGAGCGCTACTTCGAGATGCTCGACGAGGTCTGGAGCCGCCGGTCCAGCGAGCGGGCGCAGCCGACCGTGCTCGGCCTGTACCCGTCGTGGGAGGTCTCCGAGGACGGCATCGCCAAGGCCGACGCCTGGCTGGCCGGTGCCCACGCGGCGGCTCTGCGACGGCTGGTCAGCGAAGGCCGGGCCGGAGTCGTGCGCGCGCTGGCCGCGCGGCGCTTCGACGAGAGCTGAGCCCGACACGACGAAGGCCGCCGTCCCCGCGTGGGGGCGGCGGCCTTTCGCTGTCGTGGCCGGACGATCAGGACTGCGGAGCGGAACCCGCCTGGTCGGCCATCATGCGCAGACCACTGACGAAGCCACCGGTCAGGTCGCCCTCCTTGAACGACGCGACCATGCTCATCACCGCGAGCTTGGCTCCCCGGTCCGACAGCCGCTGCTTGGCGTGAGCACCGGTGACCACCTCGACGACCCGCTCACCCGGCGACACGGCCACCAGCACGGCGTTGTCACCACGCTCGCCCAGGGTGTCGTGCAGGCTCTCCGCGCCCGCGCGCGGCTCGTCGCCCAGCTCGCCGACATAGATGCTGAAGTCGAGCCCCGTCTCCCGGCTCGCCAGGGTCAGCGCCTCGTCGATGCGCGCGAGCTGCGCGGTGGTGAAGGGGCCGGACGGAGCAGCCGGTTCGTACATCTGCGCGACCGACACACGCCCACTCGCCGTGACGGCTGCACCCGGCTGCAGCTCGGTTCCCTCCAGCCCGGTCGACGGGCTCTCCTGGGTCAGTTCACCAGTTGCCACTGGCACCTCCTCGAACCTTCGACGGAACGCTGCCGCCTTGCTCTGCGTCACCGGCGTGCCGCTGCCCGACGCCCTCCGGGTTGGCGGCCCACCACACGGGCGGGTAGTTCCATGCCTGCCCCGGCCGGTAGCGGGGCTTGCTCGCGAACTTCGACCGTAGCGTCACCAAGGCGAAGAAGCCGAAAACGGCCAGTGGTATCGCCACGAAGACCAGGATCGTCTCGAGGATGCTCACGGGCGCAGAGTAGCCGACCGCCGACGTACCTACTCACCTGCCACGGTGAAACGTCATGGTGACCACCGCAGACCCGGCCCCCTGGTCACCCGCTTGCCTCTCCGCTCTTCCCACGTTGAGGCGAAGGCGAGGTGGCGAAAGGTTGCACGCTCACGTACGTGCGGTGGCACCCGCGGTGAAAGTCTTGTTCAGCCAGACAGCCACGTCGTACGTTTTTCACCTGTACGGGCCATTGCGCCACCACGTGAGTCCCTATCAGGTCACCACGCGGTCACAGGAGGACCTGCCATGTTCACCGAATCGAGCGTCATTGCCGTCCCCGCTTCCACTCGGGGCACCCGAGTCACCGCGGGCACCCGGGTCACCTGCGTCGCGACGCGGGGTACGCGCGTCACGGCAGGTACGTGGCTCACGCGCGGCACGAGGGTCACCGCGGGAACCCGCGTCACCCGAGGCACCCGCGTCACCCGAGGCACTCGGGTCACGCGAGGCACCCGGGTGACCTGCGGCACCCGCGTCACCCGCTGAGCGACGCCGAGAACGGTTCAGGCAGCCGGAGCGCCCAGGTAGCGCTGCCAGAGCGGGTCGGCCTCCTTCGCGTGTGCGAGAAGTCGCCAGTGCGGGCCGCGCGGTTCCCTCGGCACGGTCCGCAGCCGCCACCCGAGTTCGGACAACATCTTGTCCGCCTTGCGGTGGTTGCACTTCGCGCAGCACGCCACGCAGTTCTCCCACGTGTGCCCGCCGCCCCGACTGCGCGGCACCACGTGGTCGATCGTCTCGGCCCTCCCGCCGCAGTAGGCGCACCGGAAGTGATCCCGGTGCATCAGACCTGCGCGCGTCAGGGGGACCTGCGCCCGGTAAGGTACCCGCACGTAACGGCTGAGCCTGATCACCGACGGCACCTCCACGGTCGCCGTGGCGGAGTGAAGCAGGGTCCCCGCGGGGTCCTCGTGGACGATCTCCGCCTTGCCGCAGACGAGCAGCACGATCGCTCGGCGCAGCGGTAACGCGGTGAGCGGCTCGAACGTGGCGTTGAGCAACAGAACCCGCCGCTTCCCCAACCCGGGGGACGTCGGCGTCGGCCCGGAACTCCCACCGGGATCTCGCGATCGTCGATGGTGGGATCGGGTGATCCGGCCGGTCCGCGGGGGCGGACCCGCCGCCGACGGCACGACGACGCCCGGTACGCAGGGCGCGAACGGCTCGGGCGCCGACCCGGCGGGCTGCCGGGTTCTGACGCCGTGAGGGCTGGGTTGTCGGTCTGGCACGCGACCACCTCCACCTGTGCAGCCCTCAGTCGACCACACTTCACCCCTTCAACGCACGCGCGTTTGGGCACCGGACCCGTCTGAGTACCGTGGCGGACGAACCGATTCGCCTGAATCGACCCCCGATCCGTGACCCGCGTGAACCGGATGTAATCCAGGTCACGCCGACAAGGAGTGCCCACCGCAGTGGAAGAGTTCCTCAGCGAGCCGCCGGCGTGCACCGACGAAGTCGGAAGCTGGTGCGCGCAGGTGTACCGCATCACCGGCAACGAATGGCTCGCGGCCTCCGCCGACTGGCTCGTGGCCCGGCCGCTGCGCATCGTGCTGATCCTGCTCGGTGCGTTCCTCGTCCGCTTCCTCGTGCGGAAGGTGATCGACCGCCTCACCCGCCCCCCTGCCGACGACCAGGGACTCGACTCGGAGAGCAAGGTCCCCGCGTTGCTGCGTCCGCTGAAGGAACGAGTCGCACCCGAGGTTCTCGGCCCGGTCGCGCTCGAACGCCGACGGCAACGCGCGCAGACCATCGGTTCGGTGCTGAAGTCGATGACCAGCTTCGTCGTGTTCGGGCTGGCGTTCGTGCTGATCCTCGGAGAGCTGGGCATCAATCTCGCCCCGATCCTCGCCTCGGCGGGCATCGTGGGTGTCGCCATCGGTTTCGGCGCGCAGAACCTCGTGCGCGACTTCCTGTCCGGCATCTTCATGATGCTGGAGGACCAGTACGGGGTCGGCGACGTCGTGGACGTCGGCGAGGCCGTCGGCACCGTGGAGTCCGTGGGTCTGCGCATCACGACGCTGCGCGACCTGAACGGCACCGTCTGGTACGTGCGCAACGGCGAGGTGCTGCGGGTCGGCAACTTCAGCCAGGGCTACGCCGTCGCGGTCGTGGACATCCCGCTCGGTTACGAAACGGACGTCACCAAGGCCACCAGCGTCCTGGAGGACGTCACCAAGGAAGCGGTGAACCTGGAGTCGATCCGCCCCGACGTCCTGGAAGCCCCACAGCTCCTGGGCGTCGAGAACGTGACGCCGGAAGCCATCCAGTTCCGCATCACGACGAAGGTCCGGCCCGGCCGCCAGTGGGCGGTGCAGCGTGCTCTGCGGGGCGAGATCATGCGTGCACTGGAGCGGGAAGGCTTCGACCCGCCGCTCGGACGGCTCTTCGGCACGGTACGCGGCCGTGACGGAGAGGCCGCCCAGGACTGAGACCCGGCAGAATGGAGACGTGACAGACGTGAGCAGTGCGCAGCCCTCGGCACCGCAACCGCAGTCGTTCTACGAGGCGGTGGGCGGCGAGGAGACGTTCCGCAAGCTCGTCGGGCGGTTCTACGCCGAGGTCGCCAAGGACGAGATCCTCAAGCCGATGTACCCGGAGGAGGACCTCGGCCCCGCCGAGGAACGCCTCCGGCTCTTCCTCGTGCAGTACTGGGGCGGTCCGCACACCTATTCCGACCGGCGAGGCCACCCGCGACTGCGCATGCGCCACATGCCGTTCAAGATCGGCCCGATCGAACGCGACGCCTGGCTGCGCGCGATGCGGATCGCCGTGTCCGAGGCCGACATCGCAGAGCCCTACCGCTCGCAGCTCTGGAGCTACCTGGAGATGGCGGCCAACTCGATGATGAACAGCTTCGAGTAGGAATCGCCCACACACGAACGGGCGCCGGCCCACCGTCAGCGGTGGTCACCGGCGCCCGTCGTCGTCTCCGGCCCTCGACCCGTCTCAGCGACGGCCGTAGGAGGGCTGGGTCTGCGGGTTGAACTCGTCGAACTTCACCGACTTCGCCGGAGCGGTCCGCGGGTCACGGATGTCCAGCACGTCGAAGCCCTTCTGGATGTCGGCCGAGTAGATGTAGCCGTTGTAGTAGTACGCCGACCACGATCCACCGGTGATGTTCTCGGTCTCCGACAACGGGCCACGCTCGAAGAAGGCGATCTCCTTCGGCTGCGTCGAGTCCGTGAACTCCCACACCGACACACCGCCCTGGTACCAGGCCTGCACCATGATGTCGCGGCCCTCGACCGGGATCAGCGAGCCGTTGTGCGCGACGCAGTTCTCGGTCTCGCCCTGGTGACGCGGGATCTTGTAGTAGCTCACGAACTCCAGGTGGGCTCGGTCGCCCTTGCCCTTGAGGTCGTAGATCCCGTTGGCGCCGCGCTCGGCGCCGATCTCGGCGTTGCAGGTCGCCATCCCGCCACCACCGAGTTCGTCGGTGAACACGACCTTCGTGCCCGCGTTGTTGAAGGTGGCGCTGTGCCAGAACGCGAAATTCTCCTCGTCCTGCACCCGGTCGATCACCCGCGGGTTCATGCGGTCGCTGATGTCGACGAGGATGCCGTCACCCATGCAGGCGCCCGCCAGGAGGTCCTTCTCCGGGTAGGCGGTCAGGTCGTGGCAGCCCGTGGTCTCCCGCGAGTAGCCACCACCGGGGTTGCCGCCGTCCGGGAACAGCACGGGCGTGGCGACGAGCTCGGCGTCCTCCGGGTGGTCGACCGGAACCTCGACGATCGAGATCTTGTCGTGCGGAGGCTGGCAGTTCGGCAGCTCCGGCGCGGGCGAGTACGACGACACGTACAGCAACACCGAGTTCCGCTCGGGAGCGGGCACCATCGTGTGCGTGTGCGAGCCGCAGTCGGTGCGCACGGACGCCACGTACTCGGGCTTCGACAGGTCGCTGATGTCGAAGACCTTCACGCCCTCCCACGCGTTCGGGTCCGCCGCCGACGACGGTTCGCTCGTGCACGAGTCGTTCGTGCGGGCGTAGTCGGTGGACAGGAACAGCAGGTCGCCCGACACCGACACGTCGTTCTGCCCGCCCGGGCAGTACACCTGGCTGACGACGCGGGGCTTCCTCGGTTTCCTGACGTCGTAGACGGTGAAGCCGTCGTAGTTGCCGACGATGGCGTGTCCGCGGGTGAACGCGATGTCGGTGTTGAACGCCTCCAGGCTCGCGAACGGGCCTTCCTTGTCGAGGTGCGCGATGTGGTCGATGTTGCGACTGTGCACCACCTCGTCGACGTCCGGGATGTCGTCCTGCTGCGCGGAGGCAGGCGCGCCGAGGCCCGCGACCGCCAGCGCTCCGGCCGCGATCAGCGCTCCGGCGCGTAGTCCGCGTCTGCGCGTTGTGGTCACGACTTCTCCTTCCCCCCATGGGGTGGGTGATCAATCGAGTCATTGTGGTCAGAACCACCCACTCGGCGGTAGCGGGCAATCGGACGACCCGCATGCGACTCAGGGTGATCACTTGACGCGAGAGGTGTGAGGCCGGTTGGCTTGGCAGCCATGCGAGGTGCTCTGTCGGCCGGCGTGGCCGCTTTCCTGTTGCTCGTCACCGGTTGCACTGCCGAACCCGCGTCCGAGTCGTCCGAGCAGGCACCACCGGACGTGATCGTTCCTCGGGGCCCCGGGGAACAAGCCGACGTCCTCCCCGCCGACCGCGCAGCCGAACAAGCCGGTGACGTGCGGGTTTCCGCCGCCGACGTCGAGTACATGCGCATGATGATCCCCCACCACGAGCAGGCGATCGTGATGACGGACCTGGTCGCCGACCGAGCCGAGAGCTCACGCCTGAAGACCCTCGCGGGCCGAATCGCCGACGCCCAGGAGGGCGAGATCTCGATGATGGAGTCGTGGCTCGACCGGTACGAGGACCGGGTCCCCGACCACGAGCGTGACCATGAAAAAGGGCACAACGAGCACGGCCACGATCACGCCCACATGCCGGGAATGGCCACGGACGAACAACTCGACGCACTCCGCGCCGCGTCGGGAACGGAGTTCGACCGGCTCTTCTGCGAACTCATGATCACGCACCACGAGGGCGCGCTGACCATGGCCGAGGACTACCTGCCGCGCGGGATCGAGCCCCAGGCACTCGCGATGGCCCAGGAGGTCGTGACCACCCAGACCGCGGAGATCGAGCACCTGCGCGACATCATGCCGTGAACCGCGCTCACAGCAGCAACGGCAGCAGCGCGTGTCGACGCCGCAGCACGGCGCCGTAGCGGGCGTCGAGCCGGAACCACGCGTCCGTCGCCGACACCCGCACCACGTCCTCGTCGAGGGACGAGTCGACGAACCCCATTCCGGACAGCGCGAACAGGCACCGCATGGGGACCTTGACCTCGTCCTCGTCGCCGGACACCGTCAACACGGTCTGATCCATCAACGACGCGGGTGGGGTCCCGTGCGGGCCGACGTTCTCCCGCGCGAGTTCCACTCCCCGCTCGGCCAGGTCGCTGACGACACCGACCGGCAGCGAGTCGACGGAACGCCACCGCGTCCCCGACGGCAGCTCCGACCGCCACAACAGGTCGCGCGGCGGACCGGGGTCCATCACCTCGCCCCGGGCGACCGTCAACGCCGCCAGGAGTTCGTTGCCGGACACGGTGACGTCGGACGGAGTCACCTCGCCCACGACGGCCCGCGTGGCGAGCACCTCGAACGGGGTGGTCGCCCACGCCTCCACGACGCGCTCGTCCCGCTGCCGCAGCCGCACGGCGCACGCGGCGTCGAGCCGCACCGCCCTGGCCACGAACGCTCCCAGACTCTCCCGGTCGGCGACGTCGGGGATACGCAGTGTCGTCACGCCCGTCCTCCACTCGGTACGTGTGTGGCCAGAAAGTCGCGCTCGCTCTCGGTGAGCCGACGCGGTCTCCCTCGTTCGAGGTCGTAGGGAGCAAGCACGGTGGTGGCCGTGGCGGCCACCGGGTCCTCCTCGGACGGCCCCGTCCGCACCCGGTAGTCGAGGGTGAAGGAAGCGTACTTCAGGTCGGCGAGTGCGATCTCCACGCGGATCTCCCCGCCGTCGACCACGATCGGCGCCCGGTAGTCGACGTGCAGCCGCACCACGACGATGCCCTTGGCGAACTGGGCGATGCCGCCCGTGCTGCTCTCGGAGGCCCCGGTGTCGCCGAACAACAGCGGCACCCGAGCCTCCTCCAGCAACGTCACCAACCGCGCGTGGTTGACGTGCCCGAACGCGTCCATGTCCGACCAGCGCGGCCGAACCCGCACGACGTACCGGGTCGCCTCTCGTGTCGTCACGTCGTCCGTCCTCAGCGCACCGTGCCGCGGATCTGGCGCACCGCCACCGACAGGGTCGCCAGGTCGAGCCTGCCGGACGCCTCGATCTGGTCGAGCGTGACCCGCGCGCGGGCCAGCGCCGACGAGTTCACCTGCTCCCACTTCGCGATCTTCTCGTCCGCGCTGTCGCCCGGGTCGCTGTGGCGCAGGGCGTCCAGCGTGAGCGCGCGCAACGACGAATACAGATCATCGCGCAGGGCGAGGCGGGCCAGGGCGTGCCACCGGTTGCCGCGTTCCAACGCGTTGACCGAGGTGAGCATGCGGTCCATGCCCAGGTGGTCGGACAACGCGTAGTACAGCTCCGCTGTCTCGATCGGACTGCGTTCGGCGGTGAGTCCGACCTCGCGTTCGGCCAGCTCCGCCACGTCGACGATGTCGAGCAGCGAGTAACTGGTGAGCAGCAACGCCACACGCCTGGCGAGCTCGGCGGGGACGCCCTGCGACACCAGCGACTCGGTCTCCCGCTGGAACGCCTCGGCCTCCTGCCCGCGCAGCAGCTCGCCCAACGCCGGGGCGAGCGCCGCGATCGGCTCGGCGAACCGGCTGATCTCCGCGCCGACCGCGAGCGGCTGCGGCCGGTTGGTGAGGAACCACCGCGCCGCGCGGTCGAGCAGCCGACGACTCTCCAGCACCATCGTGTCGGCGACCTCGGTGGGCACCACGTTGTCGAGCGCGTCGATGCCCGCCCACAGCGAGTGCAGGTCGTACACGCCGGTGACCACGGCGAAGGCCCGCACAGCGTCCGTGCCCGTGGCGTTCAGTTCCTCGGCCAGGCGGAACGCGTACGACACGCCCGCACCGTCGACGACCTCGTTGACCAGCATCGTCGTGGTGATCTGCCGACTCAGCGGGTGCTTGGCGATCTCGGCGGCGAAGTCGCGGCGCAGCGGGGTCGGGAAGTACTCCGGCAACCTGCGGGCGAAGACGTCCGCGTCCGGGAGGTCGCTGTCGAGGATCTCGTCTTTCAGATCCAGCTTGACGTGGGCGAGCAGCGTGGCCAGCTCGGGCGAGCTGAGCCCCTCGCCCGACTTCTCCCTGGCGGCGAACTCGGCCTCGCTCGGCAGAGCCTCCAGTTCCCGATCCAGCGCGCCCTTCTCCTCCAGGGCCGCCACCAATCGGCGGTGCACCGAGGTCATCGGCCCGGCGTGGGCCCGGCTGACGCCCAGCACGGCGTTCTGCCGGTAGTTGTCGGCGAGCACGAGCGCACCGACCTCGTCGGTCATGTCCTCCAGCAGCCTGTTGCGCTCGTCGGCCTTCAGCTCCCCCTTCGCCACGAGCTGGTCGAGCAGCACCTTGATGTTGACCTCGTGGTCGGAGCAGTCGACGCCCGCGGAGTTGTCGAGCGCGTCGGTGTTGATCTTGCCGCCGTTGCGGGCGAACTCGATCCGACCCCGCTGGGTGAAGCCGAGGTTGCCGCCCTCGCCCACGACCTTGACGCGGAGCTGACCACCGTTGACGCGCACGGCGTCGTTGGCCTTGTCGCCCGCGTCGGCGTGGGTCT
Organism: Saccharomonospora sp. NB11; assembly: GCF_015910535.1. Taxonomy (GTDB): domain Bacteria; phylum Actinomycetota; class Actinomycetes; order Mycobacteriales; family Pseudonocardiaceae; genus Saccharomonospora. The sequence continues at coordinate 199,965 of NZ_JACBJG010000005.1, forward strand.
CGGTCTCCGCCTTGACGTAGGTGCCGATACCGCCGTTCCAGAGCAGGTCCACCGGCGCGAGCAGGATCGACCGGATCAGCTCGGCCGGAGCCATCGACGTCACGTCGTCGGGGAGTCCGAGCGCTTCCCGCACCTGCGGGCTGATCGGAATGGTCTTCGCCGACCTCGGGTAGATGCCGCCGCCCTCGCTGAGCAGCGACCGGTCGTAGTCGTCCCACGACGACCGCGGCAGCTCGAACAGCCGCTTGCGTTCCCGGTACGACGTCGCGGCGTCCGGGTTGGGGTCGAGGAACACGTGCAGGTGATTGAACGCGGCGACCAGCCGGATGTGCTCCGACAGGAGCATCCCGTTGCCGAAGACGTCACCACCCATGTCGCCGATGCCGACGACCGTGAAGTCCTCGCTCTGGGTGTCCTTGCCCAGCTCACGGAAGTGGCGCTTGACGCTCTCCCACGCACCGCGGGCGGTGATGCCCATCGCCTTGTGGTCGTAGCCGCGGGAACCGCCCGAGGCGAAGGCGTCGCCGAGCCAGAACCCGTAGCTCGCGGCCACCTCGTTGGCGATGTCGGAGAACGTCGCCGTGCCCTTGTCGGCGGCCACGACGAGGTAGTTGTCGTCACCGTCGTGCCGCACGACGTTCTTCGCGGGCACCGTCACACCGTCGACGAGGTTGTCGGTCAGCTCCAGCAGACCGGAGATGAACATGCGGTAGCACGCCACGCCCTCGCGCTGGTGGTTCTCCCGGTCGATGCCGGGGTCACCGGTCGCCTTCGGCGGCTTCTTCACGACGAAGCCACCCTTGGCGCCCACCGGCACGATGACGGAGTTCTTGACCGCCTGCGCCTTGACCAGGCCGAGGATCTCCGTGCGGTAGTCCTCGTGGCGGTCGGACCACCGCAGCCCGCCACGCGCCACCGAACCGAACCGCAGGTGCACACCCTCGACCCGGGGCGAGTACACGAAGATCTCGTACGCCGGGCGAGGCTCGGGCAGGTCGGGGATGCGCTGCGGGTCGAGCTTGAACGCCAGGTAGGGACGAGGCTCACCGGACTCGTCGGTGACCCAGTAGTTGGTCCGCAACGTCGCCGTGATCACCGACAGCAGCCGTCGCAGGATGCGGTCGGTGTCGAGGCTGGTGACCTCGTCGATCATCGCGTTGATCTCGTTGACCTGGGCGTCGACGTCCTCGATGCGGTGGCTGTCGTCGCGGTCGGGGGCGAAGCGCAGCTCGAACAACCGCACCAGGGCCTTGGCGACGTCGGTGTGCGCGAGCACGGCCGACTCGATGTAGCCCTGCGAGTACTGCGAACCCGCCTGCCGCAGGTACCGCGAGTACGCCCGCAGCACCGCGGCCTGCCGCCACGTCAGGCCCGCCTTCAACACCAGTGCGCTGAAGCCGTCGGTCTCCGCGAGCCCGTGCCACGCCGCGGCGAACGCCTCCTGGAACCGCACGCGCAGGTCGTCCTCGGCCCCGTCGCCGAGCCGGGCCAGCACGCCGGGCTCGATCCGCATGCCGAAGTCGTAGATCCAGCAGCGGTGACCGTCCTGGGTCTGCACCTCGTACGGCCGCTGGTCCACCACCTCGACGCCCATCCGCTGCAGCATCGGCAGCAGCGTGGACAGCGTGACGCCCTCCCGCAGGTAAAGCTTGAACCGCCGCTCCCCCGGCGCCGCGTCCACCGGCAGGTAGTACGCCATGTCGATGGCGTCGTCGGCGTCCAGCGCTTCGAGCTTGCGCAGGTCGGCCAGCGCCGTCTCGGCGTCGAAGTCCTCCTTGTACGCCTCGGGGAACGCGGAGGCGTAGCGCTGCGCCTGTTCGGTGGCCGACTCCTCGCCCGCCAACGTGACGGCCTTGCCGTCGCCCGCGCGCAACCGCCGCTCGGCGAGGATCGCCTCGACCAGCGAGTCGTCCCACGTGCGCACGGCCTCGTTCAGCCGCTCCTGGATGCGGAGCGTGTCGGGCTCGCCGACCGACTCCGGGTCGGTGTAGACGGTGAAGTGGATCTGCGCGAGCAGCGTCTCGCCGAGCCGCGTGCTGTACTCCAACGACGTCCCGTCGAGCTCGTCCAGCAGCACCTGCTGCATGGCCAGCCGCGACCACGTGGTGTACCGGTCACGGGGCAGGAACACCAGGCACGAGTAAAAGCGTCCGTACGGGTCCTTGCGGAGGAACAGCCGCAGCCTCCGGCGGTCGGCAAGCGTGATCGCCCCCGTGGCCGTGGCGTAGAGCGAGTCCGCGTCGGCCGAGAGCAGGTCGGCCAATGGCCAGTTCTGCAGCACGTCCAGCATCCGCTGCCCGGAGTGCGACTCCATGGGGAAGCCCGCGCGATGGATGACCTCACGCACGCGCCGGTTCACGACGGGGATGTCGAGGACGTCCTCGTGCAGCGCCGACGAGGTGAACATGCCGAGGAAACGGTGTTCCCCGGTCACCTTCCCCTGCTCGTCGAATGTCTTGACGCCCACGTAGTACGGATAAATCGGACGGTGCACAGTGGACGGAGAACTCGCGTGCGTGAGCACCAGCAAGGTCGGCGAGAGCACGCGCGCCGCCGTGTCGGGCCCCTGGGTGAGGCTTCGCGAGGCGAAGCTGTCCTGCCGAAGCACACCGAGGCCCGACGCGAGCACCGCCCGCAGCGCGGGCTCGTCACCGCTCTGCGAGTCGGGCACCACCTCGTAGTGCCGGTAGCCCAGGAACGTGAAGTGGTTGGCCGCCAACCACCGCAGCAACGCCGCCCCCTCGGCGACCTCCTCGGACGGCAGCGGCGGCGGGTTCTCCTCCAGCGCCCGCGCGATGTCGAGCGCGGCCTGGGTCATCTTGTCGGTGTCCTCGACGACCTCGCGGACGTCGCTGAGCACCGAGACCAGCTTGTTGTCGAGGTCCCTCGCGCGCTCCGGATCACCGATCGGATCGATCTCCAGGTACATCCACGACTCGGCGGACGCCCCGGGCGGCGGGTCGGCGACGTCGGCCTTCGGGTGCACCTCCTGCAGCGCTCCCGTGACGTCCCTGGTCACGACCACGATGGGGTGGACGATGCGCTGCACCTGCACCCCGCTACGCGACAACTGCGCGGCCACGGAGTCCACCAGATAGGGCATGTCGTCGGTGACGACCTGCACCACCGTGGCCTCCCGCGCCCAGCCGTCGTGGGCGGCGTTCGGGTTGAACAACCGCACCGCCGGCCTTCCGGGCACGCGCTGCGCAGCGAGTTCGACATGTGACCTGACCGCACCGACCAGATCGGTCGGATCGTCACCCAGAATCTCCTCGGCGGGCACGAGCCGGTAGTACAACCGTACGAGTTCGGCGATGTCCGGTGCCTGCGCCGCAGCGGCCTCGACGAGTTCGTCGCGGATCTGCTCCGGGCTGCGAGGACGGCCGGGCGGCTCGGTGTTCACGCCCTCCGTGCCGGGGTGGATGGATGTTCCGGTCGAGTGTATGTCAGACAACCCAACTCTCCACTGTCCTGGCTAGACCCCAACGTCACGCCTCTCGACGCTACTGTCCCACGACACCGAAGAGCGATCGCCATGCCCCCTGTGGTCACTCAGCCGTCGCCGCGATGCCTGCCGTTGACCCGCGGCTCATCGTCCTCCATCTTGAGCTGCTTGACCAACGCCGCGGCACTCGCCGTGCCCGCCTGGTGCTCGGCCAACGCCCGCGCGAGCAGTTCGGCGAGCCCCGCGTCCGGCGGCGGGTCGTCGGTCGGCACCCCGTAGAGAGGCGGCGTGCCGGTGAAGGACTCCTCAGCCGACGTGTCCTGCGCCGAGTCCTTCGACCCGCTCGTCGACTCCGTGGTCACGGTCGTTGCGTTCACGTCGTCACCGGCATCGGACGTGCTCGTCTCGTCCGGCGTGCTCGGCACCGCCGAGAACTCCGTCGTCTCCGGTTCGTCGCGCACGGGCGCCAGCGAGGGCGGCAACTTCAGGCGAGGCAGCCAGCCCGCTCCGTCGGAGGGAGAGTCCGACACGCGCTCGGGCTCGTCGGTCGTGGGCTCCGGGGAGGACTGCGGCACCGACGTCGCGGTGGTCTCCGTGGTGGCCCCGTCGGTGGTGGAGTCGCCCGCCGACCGGTCGGCGGGTCTGGCGTCGTCGGCGGCACGCCGCCGTCCGCCGCCCTTCGGCGAGATCCCGAGCCGGTCGAGCACCGACCGAGCGGCGACGGAGCCGTGCTCGGCGTCGTGCCGGGTCTTGCGACCGCTCGACGGCGTCTCCTCGTCGTCCGGCTTGCGCCGTCGTCGCCGTGGCTCGGGCGACGGCGTGCTGTCGGTGATGATCGGGGTGATGGCCGTGACCTCGGTGGCCGAGACGTCGTCCTCCGAACTCGCCCTCGGCGCCGGGGTCGTCGGCACGCCGTCGTGCGTCTGGGTCGCGGACCGTTCGGCGGCCTCCGCCGCACTCGCCCGACCGTTGAGGGCGGAGGTCCGTCCGCGTCGGCCGGTCTCGGGCGTCTCCTCGGCCTGGTCGACCGCCGCGGGCGCCAGTCGCAGCATCGGCAGGACCACTCTCGGCCGCGAGGAACCGGGCCGCTCGTCCGCCCTGCGCCTGCCTCCGGAACGTCGCTCGCCCGACGTCGCCGAGTCCGTCCCCGGGGACGACGTGCGCTGGGCAGGAGGAGGCGGCGCGTCGGACGCAGCCGCCGACGCGGCCTGCGCCGCCGCGGCCACCATCTCGGCGAGGTCCACGGGTGCCTGTTCCCCCGCGCCGAACGCGCCGGTCAACAACGCCCGGGCCTGACTGCTCACCCGCGTGTGCGCGTGCTCGGCGGACCGCGCGCGGTAGAGACACTGAATGGCCTCGCTCGCCTCGCCGATGCGCTCCTCGACGTGCGCCAGCTCCAGCCAGAGTCGAGCAGTGAGCGCGTACAGCCCGTGCCTGCTCGCGGTGTGCACGGCCTCCCGCAACGTGCGGGCCGCCGTCTCGGCCGAGCCGTTGATCAGGTGCACCCGGGTCGCCACGGCCAGGCGCAACCAGGCCGTCGGCGCGACCGCGGCAGCACGTTCGGGTGCGTTCAACAGCGGTTCGGCGACTTCCAAAGCCAGGTCGGCGTCGCCACGGTCCAGCAGGACACAAACCAGTTCGAGCACCAACCGGACCCTGGCGAGACCGCCGTCCACCCCCGGGTCGCTCAGCTCCTCCAGGAAACCGAGGCCCGTCCGGGCCGCGTCCGCAGCACTCACCAGGTCGCCGTGTCGCCGCCGGTGGGCCGACACCCCGACCCGCAACGACGCCCTCGCGAGCAACCGCTCGTCCTCCGACAACGACTGGTCGCGGGAAATGAGCCGGTCGCCCTCCATCAGGACGCGGTCCAACTCGGCCTTGCGGCCGAACGTGCCGAGGCACCCCACGAGATGACACAACGCGGCCGCACGTTGGATCGACGACAACCCATTCACGGTGAGCACCGGCCGGAGCGCCGCCAAGCCGGTCAACGGAGCGCCCACGGACCGCGCGCACACCGCGAGATCGGTCCGCAACTGCGCGGCGATCACCGGATGTCCGGCGTCCTCGGCCGCCCGCAACGCCGTCACGGCGCGGCCGACCGTCGACGCCCGATGGCCCAGACGGACCTTCGCGTGCACGGCGAGACTCTCCGCCTTGACCCACAATTCGTTGTTCCCGGAGGCCTCCGCCAACGCGGCGGCCCGCTCACCGAGAATGAGCGCCAGCTCGGGCGACCGGGTCTGCAGTGCCGAAGCCTGCTCCACGAGTCGTTCGACCGAGCCCCCGCCGTGGGTCGTCGACGTTCTCCGGCCTCTCGCCGCGCTGTCGCCTGTCTGCTCAGTGGTCGCCACTGGGTCTGTCCTCAACTGTCGGCTCCGGGGCTCGGACTCGGTCGAAGCGCGACGCGGAGGGGCGGGGCGCGGCCGCCCCGCCTCCCCTTCCGTCACGCCGCGACGTCAGTCGCGGGTCAGTTTCCGATGAGTCACCCGGTGTGGCCGAGCCGCCTCGGCACCGAGCCGCTCGACCTTGTTCTTCTCGTAGCCCTCGAAGTTGCCCTCGAACCAGAACCACTTCGCCGGGTTCTCCTCGGTCCCTTCCCAGGCGAGAATATGGGTCGCGACGCGGTCGAGGAACCACCTGTCGTGCGAGATCACCACGGCGCAGCCGGGGAACTGCTCCAACGCGTTCTCCAGCGAACCGAGCGTTTCGACGTCGAGGTCGTTGGTCGGCTCGTCGAGCAGGATCAGGTTCCCGCCCTGCTTGAGGGTCAGCGCGAGGTTCAACCGGTTGCGCTCACCGCCGGAGAGCACGCCCGCGGGCTTCTGCTGGTCCGGGCCCTTGAAGCCGAACGCGCTGACGTACGCCCGCGACGGCATCTCGGTCTGCCCGACGTGGATGTAGTCCAGCCCGTCGGACACCACTTCCCACACCGTCTTCTTCGGGTCGATACCGGCGCGGTTCTGGTCCACATAGGACAGCTTGACGGTCTCACCGATCTTCACGGTGCCCGCGTCCGGCTCCTCCAGCCCCACGATCGTCTTGAACAGCGTCGTCTTACCGACACCGTTCGGACCGATGACACCGACGATGCCGTTGCGCGGGAGCGTGAACGACAGGTCGTCGATCAGCACGCGGTCGTCGAAGCCCTTGCGGAGGTTCTCCACCTCCACCACGACACTGCCGAGCCGCGGACCCGGCGGAATCTGGATCTCCTCGAAGTCGAGCTTGCGCGTCTTCTCGGCCTCCGCGGCCATCTGCTCGTAGCGCTCCAGACGCGACCGCGACTTGGTCTGGCGGGCCTTGGCGTTCGAGCGGACCCACTCCAGTTCCTTCGACAGCCGCTTGGCCAGCTTGGCGTCCTTCTTGCCCTGGACCTCCAAGCGCTCGCGCTTCTTCTCCAGGTAGGTGGAGTAGTTGCCCTCGTAGCCCTCGACCCGCCCTCGGTCGAGTTCCATGATCCACTGGGCGACGTTGTCGAGGAAGTACCGGTCGTGGGTGACCGCCAGCACCGCACCGGGGTAGGTCGCGAGGAACTGCTCCAGCCAGAGCACGCTCTCGGCGTCCAGGTGGTTGGTGGGCTCGTCGAGCAGCAGCAGGTCCGGCTTCGAGAGCAGCAGCTTGCACAGCGCGACTCGACGTCGCTCACCACCGGAGAGATGGGTCACCGGCTCGTCGCCCGGCGGGCAGCGCAGGGCGTCCATCGCCTGCTCGAGCTGCGAGTCGAGCTCCCACGCGTCGGCGTGGTCCAGCTCCTCCTGCAGCTTGCCCATCTCCTCCATCAGCTCGTCGCTGTAGTCGGTCGCGAGGAGTTCGGCGATCTCGTTGAACCGGTCGAGCTTCACCTTGATGTCGCCGAGGCCCTCCTCGACGTTGCCGCGCACCGTCTTCTCCTCGTTGAGCGGCGGCTCCTGCTGGAGAATGCCCACGGTCGCGCCCGGCTGGAGGAACGCCTCGCCGTTGCTCGGTTGGTCGAGCCCAGCCATGATCTTCAGAACGGTGGACTTGCCCGCACCGTTCGGCCCCACCACGCCGATCTTGGCGCCGGGGTAGAACGCGGTGCTCACGTCGTCGAGGATGACCTTGTCCCCGACGGTCTTGCGCACCTTCTTCATGGTGTAGATGAACTCGGCCATACCCCCGATCGTAGAGCGACGCCGCCGACACCCTCACCCCGGTCACCGCTGGGTCACCCACCGTGCCACGGGCGTGCCCGTCAGTCGCGCGAACCGCCTCGTTCGGCCAGTTGCTTCAGCATGGCGTTGTAGGCCGCGAGGTCCGCGTCACCACTCGCGTCCTCCCTGCGGTCCTGGCGCTTCGCCTCCCGCTCGTCGCTGCGGGTCCACTGCACGAGCAACGCGATCATGACGATGAGGACGGGCAGCTCCCCGGACGCCCATGCGATGCCACCCCCGACCCGCTGGTCGGCCAGCAGACCGTCGACCCACGGCAGGTCCAGCGCCCGGTAGAAGCCCTCCCCGATCACCGTCTGCATGTTCATCAGGATCACGCCGAAGAACGCGTGGAACGGCACCGACGCCATCAACAGCCCGAGCTTGCCCAGCGGTGGCAACGCCCGAGGCGCCGGGTCGATCCCGATGATCGGCCAGAAGAACGTGTACCCCACGAGCAGGAAGTGCGCGTTCATGGCCACGTGCGCCCAGTGGTGCTGCAACGCGACGTCGAACAGCCCCGAGTAGTAGAGGACGTAGAACGACCCGACGAAGAGCACCAACGCCACGATCGGATTGGTGAGCGCTCTCGCGACGGGTGAGTGCACCAGCGCCAGGATCCACTCGCGCGGCCCGGGCGGCCGGTTGCGGCCCGCCGGGGGCAACGCCCGCAGTGCCAGCGTCACGGGTCCGCCGAGCACCAGCAGGATCGGCACCAGCATGTTCAGCGTCATGTGCGTGATCATGTGGATGCTGAACATCGCCGGGGAGTACCGGCCGAGGCCCGACGACGTGGCGAGGAGCAGCACCGCGCAGCCGACCAGCCACGCCACGGTTCGTCCCACCGGCCAGGAGTCGCCCCGGCGGCGTAGCCTCCGCACCCCCGCGAGATACACCGCGGCGAGCACGATCGCCGCCGTGCCGTAGATCAGGTCGAACCGCCACTCCGTCAGCACGCCCGACGCCGTGAGCGCGTGGTCGAGGTCGTAGCCGATGAGCAGCTCGGTCGTCGACGGCTGGGCCGCGATCTCGCGCGGCGGTGGTGTCCTCGACAGCGCGGTCGCCAACCCGAAGGTCACGAACATGACCAGCACCTCGACGGCCGCCAGCCGCACCAGCGTGCCGCCACCCGCGCCGTCGGCGAGTTCCCGGACGCTGCGCTTGCGGTGCTGGTGGCCGAACACGCCGAGCACCGCGAGGGCGACGACCTTGGCCAGCACCACGAGTCCGTAGTCGGTGTCGAACAACTGGTCCGGAGCCACCCGCACCAGCGCGTTCACCACGCCGGAGACACCCAGCACGAGCCACGCCACGAGCGCGAGCGTGGAGAAGCGCGCGGCGGCAAGGGGCAGATGGTCACCGCGCCGCCGGGCGTGAGCGAGCAAGGCGATGAGCCCACCCACCCACAACGATGCGCCGACCAGGTGGAACAACAGGCTGTTGGTGGCCACGTCGTGCGAGCCGCCGCTCGCGGAATGACCCGTCGCGGCGATCGGCAGCAAACCGCCGAGCGAGCCCGCGAAGAGCACCACGGTCCAGCCCCACGACAGCACGAGTCGGGCACCGAGCGCGAGCAGCAACGCCACACCCGCGGTGATCAGCCAGCCCTTCGGCTGCTCGATGGCCTCGACGTAGTTCAACAGCACGACGGGGTCGAACACCTCGGTGACCGGCTTGCCCGCACCGTCGGCCGCCGTGAAGAAGACCGAGGCGATCGCGAAGCCGAACCAGAACCAGGCCGCCGTGCCCGCCGTGCGCAGCGCCGCATAGCCGTCGACGTCGAGCATCCCGGACTTCTGCGGTGGGACGAGGAACGCCGCCAACAGCAGCGAACCGACACACACGGCCGCGGCGAGGTCGGCACCCACACGCACGACCATGATCCCGTATCGGGTCACGTCGCCGGGGTCGGTCAGACCGGCGACCCCGTAGCTGAGCCCCCCGGTGAGCACGACGATGGCGACCGCCACCACGACGGCGAGGAGGCTGCCCACCAGCAGGAGCGGCCCCATCGCGGCGCGGCGACGTCGCGGCCCCTCCGGGTTCGGAACGCTCGGGGTGTTCCCACCATGGCCCGCACGCTCGGACGTGTTGTCGGGTGCGTCGGGTTCGACTTCCGCGGACACGCCTACGAGGGTATGCGCAGCTCGGTCGGGGTCCGTCGGCGGTGGGCGGCGGATGTGGGACGGCTCGCCCGGACTGCTCCGATACCACCTTTCCGGATGCCCGTCCTCCCCCTTCGGCCGCTGGGGACAACTCTCACCCGTCCGTGGCACTCTCGGGCACTTGTCCACAGGCCGCGTCCTTCCCCCTCGCCGCCTCTCCCTTGAACGGCCACTCTGAGATCACACCGATCACGACCCGGCCCGAACCGGGACGACGACGAGGGGGATCTCATGAAGCACACCGGCTCTGGCCGCCAGTCCGCCCACCACGACACCGCCGCGCCTGCCCGAACCTCCGGCCGCACGCGCGACCGCCGCCGCGCGCTCGCGGTGGTGCCGGGGCTGGCGCTCGCGGTGGTGCCGGGGCTGGCGCTCGCGATGCTGCCCGGCGTCGCCGCCGCGGAGCCGATGGCCGAGCCCAGCGGCACGGAGTCCGCCGTGCGCAGCGCTGCCGCGGACGTGTGCGAGACCGGAGAGTTCTGCCTGTGGCCGGAGGCCGACTACAGCGGAACCGTCGTACGGCTCGACCTGCGCAACACCAACCCGGACGAGTGCGCACCACTGCCCGACGGGATGTCGGCGAGGTCCTTCACCAACCGCATCGACCGTCACGTGACCGTCTATCAGGACGCGGCGTGTTCGACCGAAGGGGATTTCAGCACCTATCCCGGCCCGGAGACGTTCGTCCCGCGAAGTCCCTACGTGGTGCGCGCGGTGCAGATCTGGAACTAGCCACCCCGCTCGCCCTCCGGTCCGAGTCGCGACGTCACCACGGCTGGGGAACCCGTGTGCCGACGTCGCGCGCTCGGGGGCCGCGAACTCGCCCCGACGCGCGGCCCCGTTCCCGGGACGTCCGACCGCCACCTGACGTCACCGGGACACCCGCCCGGCCCGACGAGCCGCCGCCGCGCAGGGCGCCTCACGGCTTCGTCGGGCCGGGCTCGGGCGGCGAGTTGAGCGCGAGTGCACGAACTCGGGTGCGCGGGCTCGGGTGGGTCGGACTCAACGGACGGGTTGGCTCGTTCGGTGACGCGCTCATCGGCTCGGACCCGCGCCGCCGAGCGTCGCACTGAACCGCCAGTTTCAGTCACATAGCGGAACGGGTTCGTAACCCAGCGAGCGTTTCATCGGCGCGGGTCACGATTACGCTAACCGTGGGCGAAGATTCGGTCACCGGACCGGGTGAGGGGTGAAACGAATCTCCAGTGCCGAACGATCAACCGGGCAGTGGTGACTAAGCTGGGGTGACGTGCCGTGACCGCAGCGGTCGCCACAAGCCTCCGTAGCTCAGCTGGATAGAGCAAGAGCCTTCTAATCTCTAGGTCGCAGGTTCGAATCCTGCCGGGGGCGCAACGCCGTGGGTCGACGTCGACCTCGAACAGCGAAGCTGCCGCTTGACGCGGCGTGGAGTGCACAACCGTCCATAAGAGATCACGTACGGGACCGTCTTCGTGGCCACGTCGGCACTTCGGCTGGGCCATACCGACGACTCCAGAGCACCGGACTCGACTCCGGATGACTTCCTTGTGTGCCCTATCACGCACTTGCTGCCACGCTCATGGGTGATTCTCTTCGCAGAGATTCTGCTCTGACTCGGCCACCCGATGAGTTTCCGGAAGGAGAGCCCGACTCCTCGAACGAGGTGATCCCCTGCACGCCGAGAACGCGCCGGAAGATCCATTGGAGAGCGGAATCGAATTGCCCGAAGACGGTGGGGAGCGGCGGGGCGACGATTCGGAGAACGACCGAGCTACGTCGTCACCTGACTCGGATCGCTCCGCCGCATCCCGGAGTCTCCGTGTCAGTCCACCGGCTCGACCTCCGCGCGGTCGCTGGTACGGCGGGCGGCCACCGCGCTGGTGAAGGACGCGAGCTCTCGCTTCACCACCGGGGCAAGCAGGTAGAGGCCGATGATGTTGATGAACGCGAGCACGAACATCATCGCGTCCATGAAGCTCACCACCGCGTCGAGCGTCATCACCGCGCCCAGCACCACGAAGAAGCAGACGACGACCTTGAACACGATGTCACGCACCCGGCCGCGACCGAACAGGTACTGCCACGCCTTCTGGCCGTAGTAGGCCCAGCTCAGCACCGTGGAGAACGCGAAGAGCGTCACCGCGACCGCGAGCACGAACGGGAACCACGGCAGCACCGTCGCGAACGCGTCGGAGGTCAGCACGACACCCTCGGGCGCGGCCGCTCCCGACGACACCGCCTCGCGTGCGCTCTCCCAGCTCGGCGTGCTCGCGATGACGATGGTCAGTGCGGTCATGGTGCAGATGACGACGGTGTCGATGAACGGTTCGAGCAGCGCCACGAGCCCTTCGGTGGCGGGATGGCGCGTCTTCACGGCGGAGTGGGCGATCGAGGCCGAGCCGATGCCCGCCTCGTTGGAGAACAGCGCGCGCTGGAAACCGACGATCAACGCCCCGATCACACCACCGGCCACGCCCTCGGGCGCGAACGCGCCGGAGAAGATCTCGCCGATCGCAGCGGGAATGTGCGTGACGTTGACGGCCAGGACGGTAAGACATCCGGCCACGTAGACGACGGCCATGAACGGCACGAGCCGGGCGGTCACCGTCGAGATCGACTTGATGCCACCCATGATCACCAGTGCGACCAGGCCCGCCATGCCGCCACCGACGACCAGCGCCGCGCCGCCGCCACCGAGCAGTCCGTCCTCGCCACCCGTCACCGACTGCAACTGGGCGAAGGTCTGATTGGCCTGGAACATGTTGCCGCCCGCGATGCCGAACAGCAGGATGAGCACGGCCGCGGCGACGGCCAGCACCTTGCCGGGGAGCACACCACGTCGGCCGAAACGGTCGACCAGACCACGGCGCAGGTAGTGCATCGGACCACCGGAGACGGTCCCGTCCTCGTGCACCTCCCGGTACTTCACCCCGAGCGTGCACTCGACGAACTTCGTCGCCATGCCGAGGAAGCCGCAGAGAATCATCCAGAACGTCGCGCCGGGCCCACCGATCGTCACCGCGACCGCGACACCCGCGATGTTCCCGAGCCCCACCGTCCCGGACAAGGCGGCCGTGAGCGCCCGGAAATGACTCACCTCGCCCGGATCACGGCTGTCGGTGTGGTCACCCCGCACGACCTCGAACGCCAATCGCAGCCGGCGAATCTGGACGAAGCGGAAGTACAGGGTGAAGACCACCGCGGCGACCACCAGCCACAGGACGATCCAGGGCAACTCGGCGCCGAACACCGGGATCGTGGCGAACACGATGCTGTTCGCGACCTCCGATATCGGCCCGAACACGTCGTTGATCGCGGCTTCGACACCGGCCGTGCCCGTTTCCTCGGCGGCAAGAAAGCCCATTCCGCGTGGTGACATGCCGCCCGATCGAAGCACACATCCGAGCTCGGCACAGCCCCCTGTCTCGATGCGGGGCCGGCCGAGATGCCACCTGCTCGACCGGCGACGGCGACGGCTCGACAACCGTGTTGTGTGGCACAGCCGTTGTGTCACAAGGGAATTGGTAAGCGGAACGACACTCGGTCCGGCGTCCCCGCACCCGGTTCGAGCATGTCGACAAGTCCCCTTCTTTCGTCGGCGTCACGGCCACGGGAACCGACCCGCCTCCAGCGACTTGCAGCATGAGTCCTGAAAGTTACAGAAAGATTCTTGCTGCTTGCAGAAACCGCGGTTACCTTCATGCGCACCCCGTTCTCAGCGAGGAGAGCCATGACACGCAGCAGAGTGCTGGCGCTCGCCGCGGTGACCGCCCTGACGGTGACCGCGTGCGGCGAGTCCGCCAACGACCAGAGCAACGCCGCGGAGCAGGCGGCCAACGACCCGCAGTCCGTGACGGGCACCGTCACCTTCTGGGACACCTCCGACGCCACCACCGAGGCGCCCGCCTACAAGGAGCTGGCCGAGAAGTTCGAGGAGGAGTACCCGAACATCGAGGTCGACTACGTCTCGGTGCCCTTCGACGGCGCTGACGACAAATTCAAGACCGCCGCGCAGAATGGTGACGGCGCGCCGGACGTCATGCGCTCCGACGTCGGCTGGACGGCGACGTTCGCCGCGCTGGGCTACCTCCAGCCGCTCGACGGCACGCCCGCACTCGACGGCGCCGACGACTACCTGCCGGTGCCGATGGAGAGCAACGTCTACGAGGGCAAGACCTACGGCATCCCGCAGGTCACCGACACCCTCGCGCTGCTCTACAACAAGGAGCACTTCGCCAAGGCCGGCATCGACGAGCCGCCCGCCACGTGGGACGAGCTGCGCGAGGCCGCCGAGCTGTTGGAGAAGAAGGTGCCCGGCACGACGGGCATCTTCCTCAACGCCGACTCCTACTACCTGCTGCCCTTCGTCTACGGCGAGGGCGGCGACTACGTCGACGTCGAGGGTGAACGCATCACCATCGACAGCCCCGAGGTGAAGGCCGCGATCGAGACCGTCGAGGACCTCACCGCGGACGGCGTCGGCACCACCGACACGAGCGCGAACAAGTACACCAACATGCAGGACGGGTTCAAGAAGGGCTCCGTCAGCATGATCATCAACGGGCCGTGGTCGGTGTCCGACGCGCTGTCCGGGGAGGCCTTCGAGGACGCCGACAACCTCGGCATCGCGCCGGTTCCGGCCGGCCCGAAGGGCCATGGCGGTCCGGTGGGCGGCCACAACTACACGATCTACGCCGGGTCGCCCGACCTCGCGGCCTCGTACTTGTTCGTGGAGTTCATGAACCGACCCGAGAACCAGGCGTTCGTGGCGAGCCGGAACACCACGCTGCCCACCCGGGCGTCCGTGTACGAGGAGCCCGAGGTCGCGGAGAACGAGATCCTCGCCGCGTTCCAGGAACCGATCGAGCTGGCCAAGCCGCGGCCGGCCGCACCGGGCGCGGGCACGCTGTACGACCTGTTCAGCCCGTTCTACGAGCAGATTCTCGGCGGCCAGGCCACCGTCGACGAAGGACTCGCGCAGGCGCAGCGCAAGGCCAAGGGCGCGGTGCCGGGCTTCGAGTCATGACGACGACGGCCGTTCGTCCCCCCGCCGGGGCGGCACCCACGCCGGTGCCGCCCCGCGGGCGGTTGCGCGATTCCGCGAGCAGGCATTGGTACGCGTGGGCGATGGTGGCCCCGGTCGTGGTGGTCCTGGCGGTGCTCGTCTTCTACCCGTTGGTGCAGGGCGTCTACCTGTCCCTGACCGACGCGAACGAGATGAACAGCGCGCGCACGATCGGCGTCAACGAGATCGAGGCCACGTACGAGTTCGTCGGGTTGGCCAACTACATCGACGTGCTCTCCGGCGCCGAAGGGGCGTTCTACTCGCGCTTCGCCTGGACGCTGGTGTGGACGGTCACGTGCGTGGTGCTGCACTACTCGCTCGGTCTCGGGTTGGCCCTACTGCTGAACCGGGCGCTGAAGGGCCGGTCGGTGTATCGGATGCTGCTGATCCTGCCGTGGGCGGTGCCCCCGTTCGTGGCGGCGTTCGCGTGGCGACTCATCCTCAACACCGAGGGCGGGGTGCTCAACTCGGTGTTGAACGCGCTGGGTTTCGCGAGCGTGGACTGGCTCGGCGACCCGACGGCCGCCAAGGTCGCGGTCATCCTCGTCAACGTCTGGCTGGGCGTGCCGTTCATGATGGTGGCGCTGCTCGGCGGGCTGCAGACGGTGCCGAAGGACCTGTACGAGGCGGCCGAAGTGGACGGTGCGACACCGTGGCAGCGGTTCCGTGCCGTGACGCTGCCGGGCCTGCGACCCGTGTCCGGGACGGTGATCCTGCTCGGCACGATCTGGACGTTCAACCAGTTCGCCGTCATCGCGATGCTCACGGGTGGCGGACCGGGCGGTGCGACGAACATCCTGGTCACCGAGGCTTACGAACGCGCGTTCCAAGGAGTTCGCGACTACGCGGGTGCGGCGACGTACGGCGCGCTGATCGCGTCGATGCTCGTGGTGTTCGCGTTCTTCTACCGC
Organism: Saccharomonospora sp. NB11; assembly: GCF_015910535.1. GTDB lineage: Bacteria > Actinomycetota > Actinomycetes > Mycobacteriales > Pseudonocardiaceae > Saccharomonospora. The sequence continues at coordinate 215,702 of NZ_JACBJG010000005.1, forward strand.
CGCTGGCTCGACCGGCAGTCGAGTGAGGTGCTGTCATGACCGAGAAGGTGCGCCGCAGGGACCAGCGCAGCCTGCTGTCGTCGACGGCCCTGCACACGACGCTGGTACTCGCGAGTGTCGTCGCGGTGTTCCCGGTGGCGTGGGTGGTGTTGACATCGCTCAAGACCGACCGCGGCACCTGGACGCGGCCCGACGAGCTCGGGAAGCTCGGTCTGGACAACTACGTCCAGGTGTTCGGGCAGACGCAGTTCCTCACGTGGTTCGCGAATTCGTTGATCGTGGCGTCGGCGACCACCGTGTTCGCAGTGCTCATCGCGGCCACGGCCGGGTACGCGGCCTCCCGCATGCGGTTCCCGGGCAAACGTCCGCTGATGTGGTCGTTCCTCGTCACGCAGATGTTCCCGGCCGCCGTGTTGATCGTGCCGCTGTACAACGTGCTGTCGGAGCTGGGGCTGCTCGACTCCTACGGTGGTCTCGTCCTCGCGTCGTCCACGGTGGCCGTGCCGTACTGCGCGTGGATGCTCAAGGGCTACTTCGACACGATCCCCGTGTCGATCGACGAAGCCGGCCGGGTCGACGGGCTCAGCCCGTTCGGCACGTTCTGGCGGCTCATCGTGCCCTTGGCCAAGCCGGGGATCGCGGTGACGGTGTTCTACTCCTTCATCACCGCGTGGGGCGAGGTGGCCTTCGCGGGAGTCTTCATGCAGAGCGAGGCGCACTACACGCTCCCGGTGGGGATGGCGACGTTCGTCAGCGACTTCAAGGCCGAGTGGGGGCTGCTCACGGCCGGCTCCGTCGTGGTCCTGGTGCCGTCGGCCATCGTGTTCTTCCTCGTCCAACGTCATCTGGTCGCCGGACTCACGGCGGGCGGCGTCAAGAGCTGAAAGGAACTTCATGAGCAACGAGTGGTGGCGCACCGCGGCGATCTACCAGGTGTACGTGCGGAGCTTCGCCGACGCCAACGGGGACGGCATCGGCGACCTGCCGGGCGTGCGGTCGAAGCTCGACTACCTCGCCGACCTGGGCGTGGACGCCGTGTGGCTGACGCCGTTCTACACCTCGCCGATGGCCGACGGCGGATACGACGTGGCCGACTACCGCGACGTCGACCCGGTCTTCGGGACGCTGTCCGACGCCGAGGCACTGATCACCGAGGCGCACGACCGCAAGCTCAAGGTGATCGTCGACATCGTGCCCAACCACACGTCGTCGCAGCACCCGTGGTTCGTGGAGGCGCTGGCGGCGGAGCCCGGTTCACCCGCGCGTGACCGGTACCTGTTCCGCGACGGCCGGGACGGCGGTCCGCCGAACGACTGGGAGTCGATTTTCGGTGGTCCGGCGTGGACCCAGGTCGACGACGGCCAGTGGTACCTGCATCTGTTCGATCCGGGACAGCCGGACCTGAACTGGGAGAACCCCGAGGTGCGGGCGGAGTTCGAGAGCATCCTGCGGTTCTGGCTCGACCGGGGCGTGGACGGCTTCCGGATCGACGTCGCCCACGGCATGGTGAAGGCCGACGGGTTGCCGGACGCCGCGTGTTCCGACCAGGCGTCGCTGCTCACGTCGCGGGCACTGCCGTACTTCGACCAGGACGGCGTGCACGAGATCTACCGCGCGTGGCGCAAGATCCTCGACTCCTACCCCGGCGAGCGCATCGGTGTCGCGGAGGCGTGGGTGCCCAACGCCGAACGTCTGGCGCGCTACCTGCGTCCGGACGAGCTGCACCAGGCGTTCAACTTCCACTACGTCGAGGCGGACTGGTCAGCGACGGCGTTCCGGCAGGTGATCGACGACTCGCTCGCCGCCGTGGCCGGGGTGAACGCGCCGTCGACGTGGGTGCTGTCCAATCACGACGTCCAGCGGCACGTCACCCGCTACGGCGGCGGCGAGCAGGGCATGCGTCGTGCCCGCGCCGCCGCGCTGCTGACGATGGCGCTGCCCGGATCGGTGTACGTGTACCAGGGCGAGGAACTCGGGCTGGAGGAGATCACCGACCTGCCCGAGGAGGTGCTCGCCGACCCGATGTGGGAACGGTCGGGCCACACCGAGCGCGGCCGGGACGGCTGCCGCGTGCCGCTGCCGTGGTCGGGCAGCGAGCCGCCGTTCGGGTTCGGGGCGTCGTCGTGGCTGCCGCAACCCGCACACTGGGCGAGTCTCACCGCCGAGGTCCAACACGACGACCCGGACTCCATGTTGTCGCTGTACCGCACCGCGTTGCGGCTGCGCCGCACGCTTCCGGCGGACGGACTCGACTGGCTCGACGCGCCCGCGGGTGTCCTCGCGCTGCGACGCGGCGCGGACTTCACCTGCACCGTGAACTTCTCCGCGGCGCCGGTGACGATCGCTCGCCCGGGCTCGGTCGAACTGGCGAGCTGCCCCGTCGCGGACCTCGGCGTCGACGAGGACACCGTGACGTTGCCGCCGGAGAGTGCGGTGTGGTGGAGCGGAGACCGGGATGGCTAAGGGCCCGCTGGACGGCGTTCGCCTCGCTGACCTCGCCGAACTGGCGAACGTCAGCGAGGCGACGGTGAGCCGGGTGTTGAACGGCAAGCCGGGGGTCGCGGCGGCCACCCGGCAGGCCGTGCTCGCGGCGATGGACCGGCTCGGCTACGAACGACCGGCGCGGGCCCGGCAGCGCAGCTCCGGGCTCATCGGGTTGATCATCCCGGAGTTGGACAACCCGATCTTCCCGGCGTTCGCCCAGGTCATCGACCGCACGTTGGTGATGCGCGGGTACCGGTCGGTGCTCTGCACGCAGGCACCGGGCGGAGCCACCGAGGACGAGTTCATCGAGACGCTGACCGCTCGCGGCGTGTCCGGCATCGTGTTCGTGTCCGGCCTGCACGCCGACACCACCGCCGACCACGACCGGTACCGCCGTTTGATCGAGAGCGGGGTCCCGGTGGTGTTCGTCAACGGGTACGCGCCGGACGTGAAGGCACCGTTCTTCTCCGACGACGACGGGGCGGCCGTGGAACTGGCGCTCACTCATCTGCGGGAGCTCGGACACGAACGCATCGGCCTCGCGGTGGGACCGGCGCGTTTCGTGCCCGTGCAGCGCAAGGCCGAGAAGTTCCGCGAGCTCATGGCCCCCGTGGTGGGAGCCGGCGAGGTCGACGAGCTGATCGTGCACACGCTGTTCTCCGTCGAGGGCGGGCACTCCGCGGCCTGGACGCTGCTCGAACGGGACTGCACGGCCGTGGTGTGCGGGAGCGACCTGATGGCGCTCGGCGCGATTCGCGTGGCCCGTCGCCGCGGGCTGGAGGTGCCGAGGGACTTCTCGGTGGTCGGCTACGACGACTCGCCGCTCATCGCGTTCACCGATCCCCCGCTGACGACCATCCAGCAGAAGGTCACGGCGATGGCCACCGCGGCGGTGCGCACGCTGCTGGACGAGGTCGCCGGCGCGGTCCCTCCCGCGGAGGAGTACCTCTTCCAGCCGGAGCTCGTGGTCCGCGGCTCCACGGCCGCGGCCCCGGCGCGGTGATCCCCGGTTCGCCGTTCGGGCCTGTGGTGCGGCCCGAACGGCGAACCGGCCAAGGCGTCAGGATGCGGCTTCGAACGCGGCGCCGTCGCGCCAGGCTTCGGCGAGTTTCTCGACGGACACGCCGAGCGCGTCCGCGAGTCGCACCACGGTGCCGAAGGCCGGACTCGGCAGCCGCCCCGTCTCGATCTTGCGGAGGGTCTCCGGGGACATACCGGCCGCGCCGGCGACGTCGTCGAGCCCCCGGCCGCCTCGCAGTTCGCGCAGCAACGCCCCGAGCCGGGCTCCGGCCTGGATCTGCTCGGGAGTGAGCGGCAGACGCACCATGCGACCAGACTAGAACCGGTACAGAAATACCGCTACGTGTTACGCTGCACGCGACCGGTATTTTTATACCACTCAGGAGTGTCGCGTGATCGAGTTGAAGTCCCCCGCCGAGATCGAACGGATGCGCACCACCGGAGCGTTCGTCGCCGAGGTCCTCGCCGACCTCAAGGCGAAGGCCGCCGTGGGCGTGAACCTGCTGGACCTGGAACACCACACCCGGGCGTTGATCCGCGACCGCGGCGCCGAGTCCTGCTACTGGAATTACGCCCCGTCGTTCGGCCGGGGGCCGTTCCGCAACACGATCTGCCTGTCCGTCAACGACGCCGTGCTCCACGGCCTGCCCCACGACTACCCACTGCGGGACGGTGACGTGCTGAGCATGGACCTCGCCGTGTCGATCGACGGCTGGGTGGCCGACGCCGCCGTCACCATCATCGTCGGGACACCCACCGAGGCCGACGTCAGGCTCGTGCGCGCCACCGAGGACGCACTCGCCGCCGCCGTCGAGGCGGCACGCCCCGGCAACCGGCTCGGCGACGTCTCGGCAGCCGTCGCCGCCGTGGCGGACGACCGTGGTTACCGGGTCAACACACAGTTCGGAGGGCACGGGCTCGGGCGCACCATGCATGAGGAACCCCACGTCCCCAATCGCGGCCGTCCCGGCCGGGGCCTCCTGTTGCGCCCGGGTATGACGCTGGCGCTGGAGCCGTGGTTCACGGCGGGCAGCGCACGCATCGTCACCGACCCCGACGGCTGGACCATCCGCTCGGCCGACGGCTCACGCACCGCGCACTCCGAACACACCGTGGCCGTCACCGAGGACGGACCCGTGATCCTCACCCGACTCGCGGAGTGAACCACCGGGTGGCTCGGCGTCGAGTCATCCGGCACCCCGCACCGCGGCCTCCACGCGCCGCAGGGAGCGGCGCACGTTGTCCTCGGTGGTCAGCTCCCGCGCCTCGGGCAGGTTCACCCACCGAAGCGGCGCGTCGGGTCGTTCGGCCCGCACGTCGTCCGGCCGGTCGGTGACGAACAGAAACCGCAGGTCGGCGTGCTCGACCACGGTCGAGCCCGACGTCGCGACCGGCACGATCGCGACGTGCAGGAGCGCCGACGAGCCGGGCCGCACGTCGGTGAGCGCGGTCTCTTCCCGCGCCTCCCGCCGCGCGATCGCCACGGGATCGCCCTCCCCCGGGTCACCGTGTCCGCCGACGTGCAACCAGGCGCGCTGCCGGGGATGCCAGCGCAGGAGCACGCGGCCGGTGGCCGGGTGCACGACGAAGGCGGAGGCCGTGAGATGCAGCGGTGCGGCGCGATCCCACGGGTCGGTCGTGGTGTCGAGCCAACGGCGCACGCGGTCGAGGTCGGCATGCTCGACGTCGTCGGTCGGACGGTGGGAGTCCAGCAGGCGCGCCGGCGTCGACTCGGAGACCATGCGGCGCACGCTAGTGGCCGCACCACATCGCGGGCGATCGATTTTCCCCCTCCCCACCGCATCGGTCTCTGGTAGCCTCCCGGCCAGCGTCGCGTGTCGGTGGCAGACCGTGTCAGGCATGGAGGCGCCGGAGCCGAAGGAGCACGACGATGTTGACGTCGTTCCCTTCGCCCTCGCATGGCTGAGGGCGAGAAGACCAGGCTGATCGCCTGGAGTCGAGAACTGCACGCCGTCCACGAACGGCTTCGCGAGGCGCTGCGCGTCACGCGAGACACCCTCCACAGTGGTGGGACGCCCGACCCGCCGGTCCGAGAACTGCTGGTGTTCTGTCACGGCTTCTGCACTGCGTTGACCGGACACCACGAAGGCGAGGACCGGACGCTGTTCCCCGCGATCGCCGCCGCCCACCCGGAGTTACGGGACACGCTGCGCCGGCTCGAACAGGATCACTCGATGATCGCCTACCTGGTCGAAGGGCTGCGGGCGGCCTTGGACCGCGGCGCGTCCGACGACGAGCTCGAACGACATCTCGACGGCGTCGGCGCGATCATGGAGAACCACTTCCGGTACGAGGAGCGGCAACTGCTCGCGGTGCTCGACACGCTCGACCTAGACGTCGAACTCCGCGACGCCCTCGGACCGTTGTGAAGGCTCGGTTTCGGACGTTCGACGATGTTCTTCGCGTCGGCGCCTCTCTTCGCTACGCTCGGGCGCGTGGCCGACTATTCATCGCTCGACCTGAGCCGCCCGAGTTCCGGGCGCGTCTACGACTACTGGCTCGGCGGGACGAACAACTACGCCGTCGACCGGGAGTTCGCCGAGGCGCAGCTCGCCCGCGCTCCCGAGATCCGGGAAGCAGTCCGTGAAAACCGGGCGTTCCTCCGCAGGGCCGTCCGCTTCGCCGCCGCCGAAGGCATTCGGCAGTTCGTCGACATCGGGTGCGGTCTGCCGACCCAGGGCAGCGTGCACGAGGTCGCCGACGAGGTGGCGCCCGGTGAGAGCCGCGTCGTCTACATCGACAACGAGCCCGTGGCCCACGCCCACGCGCAGATCCTGCTGGAGGACACCGCCGACCCGACCCGGCATCGCGCCCTGGCCGGGGACTTCTTCGACGGTCCGGACCTCTGGGACCGCGTGCTGGCCGAAGGCATCGACCCGCGGGAGCCGGTCTGCCTGTTGACGGTGGCGCTGCTGCACCTGTTGCCCTCGGAGCGGAAGCCGGAGACCGTGCTCGCGTACTACCGCGACCAGCTCGCGCCCGGCAGTCTGCTGCTGCTCTCCCACGCGTGCCTCGACGACGGCGACGCGCAGACGCAGGAGGCGTTCGGCCGGATCAGCGACGACTATCGGACCCGGACCGCCAACAACGGCACCGGCGGCCTGCGCAGCCGCGCCGAGATCGCGGAGCTGTTCGGCGACTTCGACCTCGTCGAGCCGGGTCTGGTGTGGTTGCCGCAGTGGCGGCCCGAGACGCCGTTCGTCGGTGACCCCGCCCGCTCGCGTGCCGTGGCCGGAGTGGGTCGCAAGACGGCGTGACCGACGTCGGGTGGCCGATCCGCCTGGTTGCGGACCGGCCACCCGTTCAGTGCCGAGGCTCCCAGCGGAAGTAGCGCTTCGCCGCGACCACGCCGACGATCGCCCAGAGCACCAGCCCGCCGATCGCCGGGAGGGCCTGACCGGACGGCGCCTCCGCGTACGCCAGGTGCATCAGTTGCACCGTCGCGCCGCCCGGCGTGAGCAGTTGCGGCACGCTCAGTCCCTCGGCGAGGTCCATGCCCGCCCAGACGGCGGTGCCGATCAGCACGAAGAACGCGGGCATCGCCACCGTCTGGGCCTGCTCCCCCGACGACGAGAACCCGGTGGTGGCCATCCCGATGCCCACGCTGCACACCGTGCCCAGGACGATGGCGGCGACCACCGGCCCGAGGTCGCGCGGTGCCGTCCCGGCAACCACACCGACCAGCACGAGCATGAGCACGCACTGCACGAGCGTCACCAGCACCACCGGCGCGAGCACCCCGGCGAGGATCGTGGCGTCGGAGGCCTCCGAGCACCGCAGCCGCTTCAGGTACAGCTCGTCGCGGCGGTAGCTGAGGGTTCCCGCGGCGGCGATGCAGCCCGACATGCCGAACACCGACAGCAGCATCAACGCCACGAGGAAACCCCACTCCGGCTCCGACATGGTCTCCATGCCGGACACCACGAACATGCCTCCGATCACCAACGGCAGCAGCAGCGCGGACACCGCCACCGCGGTGTTGCGCACGAAGAGCCGCAGCGCGGCGGAGGAGACCGAGGTCAACGCGGTCGCGTTCATGCGGCCACCTCCAGAGGACTCGTCGTCGAGATGACGTCGCGGAACACCTCGTCGAGCGAGGCGTGTCGGGCGGCCAGACCGTGCAGGCGCAGATCGTGGTGGCGGGCCCACGCGAGTACCCGCTCCAGGTCGGCCTGCAGGTGTTCGGTGGCGACTGTGACGTACCCGTCGGGCGTGACGTCGGCGTCGCCGAGCAGCTCCGGCAACGCGGGTAGCGCCGCCGTCGACGTCACCAGCCGGAAGTCGATGCGAGCCCGGTAACGGCCGAGCACGTCGGCGAGGCTGCCCTCGACGGCGATCCGACCCTCGTGCATGATCGCCAGCCGATGCGCCAGCCGTTCGGCTTCCTCCAGGTAGTGCGTGGTCAGCACGACCGTGGTGCCGTCGGCGAGCAGTTCCTCGACCAGCTCCCACGTCGCCTGCCGCGACTCCGGGTCGAGTCCCGTGGTGGGCTCGTCCAGGAACAGCACCTCGGGCCTGCCGAGCGTGGCGAGGACGAGGTCCAGCCTCCGCTGCTCACCGCCCGACAGGTTCTTCACCCGCACGTCCACCCGATGCGCGAGGTCGAGCCGGTGAAGCAAATCATCCACATCGGACTTCCGGGAGATCACGCCGCTCCACATCCGGGTCGTCTCCCTCACGGTGAGGTCGCCTGCGAAGCCCCCGGACTGCAGCATGATGCCGCACCGCGCGTGCACCACCGACCGGTCCCGGTGCGGGTCATGACCCAGCACCCGGACCGTCCCCGACGTCGGCGCGCGGTGCCCCTCCAGCGTCTCCATCGTCGTGGTCTTGCCCGCCCCGTTCGTTCCCAGGAGCGCGAACATCTCCCCCCGCCGCACCGACAGATTCACGTCACCGACGGCGACGAAGTCGCCGTAGACGCAACGCAGACCCTCCGCGGCCACCACTATGTCAGTCATGTCTCCAGCGTGCTGCGACCGCGAAGTCCCCGGTAGAGCTGCCTGTCAACGGTCCACATGGGATTTCGCACGCGTCGCCCGTGACATCTGTCATCCGGGTGGGACGGGGCTATGCTCCGGGACGTGAGCGACGTCAGGCCCGAGTACGGGACGATGCTGCGGCGACTGCACAAGTACACGTGGTGGTCGCTGGCCGCGCTGAGCTACCTCGCTCTGATCCCGTGGCTGCAGCTCGCGGCCGACGATCAGGAACCACGACCGGTTCTGCTCATGACGACGATCGGCGCGGGAGTGGTGGTGGTCGTGCAGCGCACGCGCTTCGTCCACCACAGTCTGAGCCAGGACCACCGCGGTCCGACGGTCGAACACGTCCTCACGTTCGCGGCGGTCACGGCCGTCTGGGGCTACGCCGTGGCCGTGGTGGGCAATCCGACGTCGTGGGCGTTCCTGCCCGGCCTCGTCGCCGGTGGCGTGGTGCTCAACACCCCGAAGGGACGGCGGCTGCTCACGACCCTCGGGCTGGCGGTCGGGGCCGCCGGAGCGAGCCTGGCGGCGATCCCCGTCCGCGACGTCGACCCCGTCGGGATCCCGTGGTTCATGGCGCTGCTCGCCTCGGCGTTCGTGCTGTGTTTCGCGGCGCTCGATTTGACCCAGGTCTGGTTCTGGGACATGGTCGTGCAGCTCGACCGTTCGCGCGAACTCGCCGAGGAACTCGCCGTGGCGCGAGAACGCCTCCGCTTCGCCGCCGACCTGCACGACATCCAGGGTCACCACTTGCAGGCGATCATGCTGAAGGGCGAGCTCACCGAACGTCTCATCGGCCGTGACGACGAGGCGGCCAGGGAACACGCCGCCGAACTGACCGAACTCGCCAGAACCGCCATGACGGACACCCGGCGCGTCGTGCACGGCTACCGGAGCACCGATCTGCGGCGCGAACTCGCCAATGCCGTGGAGCTGCTCGGCGCCGCGGGCATCGACACCCACGTGCGGGGTGACGCGCGGGCCGTGCCGCCGCCCCTCCAGACGCTGTTCGGCGCCCTGATCCGGGAGGGGACGACGAACATCCTCCGGCACAGCGACGCCAGCCGCTGCGACGTCGTGGTGGAGGTCGACTCCACGACGGCTCGCATCCGGCTGGTCAACGACGGCATCACACCCCGGAACAGTGGCCCCGGCAGCGGGATCACCGGACTGCGCGAGCGGTTCGCGACACTGGGCGGTGACGTCGAGGGTCGGGTGATCGGAGACGGTGAGACGGCGGTGTTCGAGCTGGGCGGTCACGCGCCCACGCGGAGGCGGAACGACTGATGCGCATCGTGTTGGCCGACGACGAGGACCTGATCCGCGGAGCGCTCGCCACGCTGCTCGGGTTGGAGGACGACATCGAGGTCGTGGGGCAGGCCGGGGACGGACACACTGCCGTCGACCTGGTGCGGTCGACCCGGCCCGACCTGGCGGTGTTCGACCTGGAGATGCCGGGCTGCGATGGCCTGGAGGCGGCGAGTCGGGTCCGCGCCGAGCTCGACGTCCCCGTCGTGATCGTCACCCGACACGCGCGTCCCGGCGTGCTGAAGCGGGCACTCGCCAGTGGGGTGCGGGGGTTCGTGCCCAAGACGACGGCCGCGAGTCGGTTGGCGGAGATCCTGCGGGACGTCCACGCAGGCAAGCGGTACGTGGACCCCGAGATCGCCGCGACCGCGCTCACGGCGTCGAGCTGCCCGCTCACCGAACGGGAGTTGGAACTGCTGCGGTACGCGCACACGGGCAGCACGGTGTCGGCCATCGCCGAGCAGGCGCACCTCGCTCCCGGGACGGTGCGCAACTACCTGTCGTCGGCCATGTCGAAGCTCGGCGTGTCCACTCGCTACGAGGCGGCCCGCCGCGCCTGGGAGGAAGGCTGGATCTGACGTCGCGAGGTCGGGCGTGGCGACAGGACTAGGGTCGTTGCCGTGGTGACCTTGCAGTGCCGTGGCCGTGTCGTGGAACGCGACCGAGCGTTCGTCATGGCCATCGTCAACCGGACCCCCGACTCGTTCTACGACCGAGGTGCCACCTACTCACTCGACGCCGCCGTCCGGGCCGTGGACACCGCCGTCGCCGACGGCGCCGACATCGTCGACATCGGCGGGGTCAAGGCCGGGCCCGGCTCGGACGTGTCCGTGGCGGCGGAGATCCGCCGTGTCGCCCCTGTCGTCACCGCGGTCCGCGACCGGTATCCCGACCTGATCATCAGCGTGGACACGTGGCGGTCGGAGGTCGGCAGGGCGGTGTGCGAGGAAGGCGCGGATCTGCTCAACGACACCTGGCAGTCCGCCGACCCCGCGTTGGCGGAGGTGGCGGCCGAGTTCGGCGCCGGTTACGTCTGCTCGCACACGGGCGGGGCCGCCCCACGGACCCTGCCCCACCGCGTGGCCTACGACGACGTGGTGGCGGCCGTGGCGGAGGAGGTCACCCGGCGGGCCGAGCACGTGGCCTCGCTCGGCGTGCCTCGCGGTGGCATCCTCATCGACCCGACCCACGACTTCGGCAAGAACACCTGGCACGGTCTGGAACTGTTGCGGCGGCTGTCGGAGTTGACCTCGACCCCGTGGCCGGTGCTGCTCGCCCTGTCGAACAAGGACTTCGTCGGCGAGACCCTCGATGCCGAACTGGGCGACCGCGTCGACGGCACGCTCGCGGCGACGGCCGTCGCGGCGTGGGAGGGCGCGGCGGTGTTCCGCGCTCACGAGGTGCGCCGGACCCGGCAGGTGGTGGACATGGTGGCCAGCATCCGGGGCACCCGGCCCCCGTCGTTCGTCCTGCGGGGCATGACGTAGGTCGAGGGCGGTCCGTGCGGGACGGTCGGGCAGGTATAGCCCCGTCCGGGTGGGGTATGCCAGCGCCATGACCGATTTCGAGCACACCCGAGTCATCGACGCCGACCCCCGCGTCGTCTTCGACGTCGCCTCCAGCATCGCGTCGCTGGACAGTTGGACGCCCGAGGGCGTCGAGGTGGAACCGGAAGGGGACGGCACCCTGCACGCCTGGGTGGACAGCGGCAGCGAGGTCCGTGACGAGACCGGCTACGTCGACGCCGACCGCGACCGGATGCGCCTGCGGTGGGGCGGCGACGACACCGGCTACGAGGGCTGGTTGCAGATCGAACCCCACGGTGGCGCCGGGTCGCGTGCCGCGCTCGCCACCCTGCACGTTGGTTTCGCTGGACCGGCACCGGAGACGTTGGGCGGGGAGCGCAGCGCCGACGTCGACAGCCGGATCGAGCAGGCACTCGACCGGTTGGCCTCGCTCGTGCAGGACCGCACCGAGCCGACCCCGTGACCGGTATGCGCGTCGTGGTGACCGGCGCGACCGGCAACCTCGGCACCAGCGTGGTGGAGGCGCTCGGAGCCGTCCCGGAGGTCGACTCGATCGTCGGTGTCGCCCGGCGCAAGCCCCGCTGGTCGCACCCGACGTTGACGATCGAGCAGCTCGACCTCGGCACCGCCGACGACGCCGAACTCGACTCGGCGTTCGCCGACGCCGACGCGGTCGTGCACCTCGCGTGGCTCTTCCAGCCCACCCGGGACCCGGCGACCACCTGGCGCGCCAACGTCCTCGGCAGTCTCCGGGTCTTCGAGGCCGTCGCCCGGTGCGCGGTGCCCGCACTCGTGCACTCGTCGTCGGTCGGGGCCTACTCGCCGGGGCCGAAGGACCACGCGGTCACGGAGGACTGGCCCACCCACGGCTGGCCCGGCGCGGCCTATCCGAGGGAGAAGGCGTACCTGGAGCGGGCGCTCGACGCTTTCGAGGCCGAGCACCCGTCGATCCGCGTGGTGCGGTTGCGACCGGGTTTCGTCTTCCGGCGAGAGACGGCGTCGCAACAACGACGGTTGTTCCTCGGGCCGTTCGTGCCGACGTCCCTGGTGCGCCCCGGGGTGATCCCGGTCGTGCCGACCACGCCGTCGTTGCGCATGCAGGTGGTGCACTCCGCCGACGCCGGGCGCGCGTTCGCGCTCGCCGCGACCCGAGACGTGCGGGGCGCGTTCAACATCGCCGCCGACGAGGTCGTGGACGGTGCCACCGTGGCGCGGTTGCTCGACGCCCGCCCGGTCACCGTGCCGTCCCGCCTGCTGCGAGCGGTCGTGGCGGCGGCCTGGACCCTGCGCTTGGTGCCCGCCTCACCGGGGCTGCTCGACGCGGTGCTGCGGTTGCCGTTGATGGACACCACGCGGGCGCGCACGGAACTCGGCTGGACGCCACGGCACACGGCCGACGAGGCACTCACCGAGTTCCTCACCGGGCTGCGCGAGCGAGCCGGTGAGGCCACGCCGCCGCTCGCCCCGTCGGTCCCCGGTGGCCGACTCGGCGAGCTGGCCACCGGGGTCGGCCGACGTCCCTGACGCCGGTCACCTCCCGGGCGGCACGTCACTTCCCGGGCGGCGGGACGGAGCGGGCCTCGCCTCTCCCGGCGACGAGGCTGCGCAGCGCCACGGCTCGGCTCACGTCGGTGGGCGTCACGATCCCGGCGAGGCGATCACCGTCGAACACCAGCGCGCGGCCGTCCGGCGCCTGCCCCAGCTCGGGCAGCAGGTCGACGAGCGGCGTGTCCGGGGTGACCGTCGGGACCTCGCGCACCGGACAGGCCACGTCGTGGACACGCGTGGTGCCCCGCTCGGAGAGCGGCACCGAGCGCAGGCGGTTCAGCGTGACGAGGCCCTCCACGTGTCCGCGCGCGTCGACCACAGGAAACGCCGAGTGTCGCCGCACGAGCACGACGTCGTGGAGGAAGTCGTCGACGGTGAGCGTCGCGTCGGTGGTGTCGGGGTCGGCGGTCATCACGTCGGCCACCGGCACGTCCTCCAGGGTGCTGCCGAGGCGTGCCTGACGTTCCTCGGCCCCGGCGACGGTGACGACGAACAGGCCGACCAGTACCCACCACAGGCCACCGCCGATGCCCACGAACAGCAACTGCCACACGCCCGCCAGGATCAGCAGCACGCCGAAGCCCCGTCCGGCGCGAGCACTCCACAGCGAGGCCACGTGACGGTCGCCCTTCCATGCCCACAATCCCGCCCGCAGGATTCGGCCCCCGTCCAACGGAGCGGCGGGGATGAGGTTGAACACGGCGAGCACCCCGTTGAACAGCGCGAGGTAGAGCGCCACCATCACCATGAGGAACGGCGCGTCCACGGTCACGAGCAGCCAGGCCAGCGCGCCGAAGAGCGCGCCGCACAGCACGCTCACCAACGGCCCCGCCGCCGCGACCCGCAGGTCCGCCCCCGGCGTGCGGGCCTCGCCACGAAGGCGGGCGATTCCGCCCAGCAACCACAGGGTGATGTCGTCGACGTCGATGCCCTGCCGCCGCGCCACGACGGCGTGCGCGAGTTCGTGCGCCAACAGCGACGCCAGGAACAGCAACGCCGCCACCACGGCCGCCAGCACGTAGACGCCGTCGGGGTAGCCGGGTGCCAGAACCGGCCAGTTCCGGAAGCCGAGTGCCACCACGAGGACGAGCAGGATGCCGAGCACGCTCCAGTGCGCGCCGACGCGGATACCGGCGATCGTGCCGAGCCGCAACGTCGAGGACATGTGACACCTCCACCAGCCTCCGAATGGGTTAACGCCGTCCCCGGTGGGCTACCCGCATGCCGTAGCCGGCAGACCGGAGGAAGACCATGCCGCAGCGGAACGACCTGCACGACCGAACCTGGGGTGAGCTGACCGAGACGGCCCACGAGGAGGGCATCCCGTTCGTCGCGCACATGAGCCAGGGCGAGCTGATCGAGGCGATCGAGCAGCAACGCGAGGCGAACTCTCACCAGCCACCGTCGCCGCGGCAGCCGAGCGACGAGGTGGACACCGACGGTGAGCCGACGAGGTGAGCCGATCACACGCGTGGGCGGTCCGGATCGACCGCCCGCGCCGCCGTGTGCGGGGCGTGCCGCTCAGTCGCTGACCATGAGGTCACTGCTGGCGGACTGCGCCGCCTGGATCTCCCGGCTCAGGGCCGTCCCCATCCGGTGCGCCCGAGCCAGCGCGGACGCGACCTCGAAGATCGACTCGGCGACCTCCCCGTACGCACGCGGGTCCTGTCCCCCGACACGACCGCACCAGAGGCACTGTTCGAGCCAGGTGGCCATCTCGGGAAGACAGCGGGAGAGGTTGTCGACGAGCAGCTTCAACGAGCCCAGCACCTCGTGCATCTCCCCGGGACTCGCGAGGATGTCGCCGTCGACGGGGTTCGAGGTACGCAGCGACAATGCCCTGACCGCGTCCTCCGCGCGGGCGGCGAGCCGTGCGGGCGAGTTCTCCGCTTCGCCACTGCCGGATAGCTCCATGATCGCCTTACTCTCGTCGAGTCGTTCGCTGAACAGCTACCCGTGGGCCGACCCGGACAAACGGCTCAACTGCCCCGGTTCTCGCCGAGTTCCTCGACGATCGGATGGGGCTCGACCTCCGTGGCCTGCTCGGACAGGCCGGGCTTGGTGTGCTGACGCCGACGCTGCACGCGATCACGGATGTCCGCCGGCGTCACGAACGACACGGCTCGCTCGACCTCGCCCAGTCCGGCGTACGTCTCGTCGGGCATCCCCTTCAGTTCCCGCAGGGTGTCGGCGTCGGCCCCGGCCCGCTCCGCGCAGCGCACCAGCTCCGCGCGGTCGGCGGGGAAGTCAGCCTCGGCGAGCGCCGCGTGCAGGCGTCGTGTGGTCGTTGGCATGTCGTCACCTCCACGGCGCGGCTACCCCCGGGCCGGGGAGGTGAAACGGTCACACGGACCGGCGGGTCAGTCGCCGAGCTCGTCCTCCGGGGCCGCACGCGCGAGCCGCGCCAGCACACCCACCGCGCTTTCCACTGTAGACGGATCGGGTCCCGCGAAGGCCAGCCGCACCGCGCAGGGGGCGTACGCGGTTCCCACGGCGAAGGAACCCGAGGGACTCACCGCGATGCCCCGGCGCGCTGCCGCGGCGACGAACGTGTCGGCGCGCCACGGCTGCGGCAGTTCCCACCAGCAGTGGTAGGCGGCGGGATCACCCCGCAGAGCGAACCCTTCGAGTCCACTGCGGACGATCTGTGACTTGTGCGCGGCGTCGAGACGTTTGCGTTGCTGCACCGTGGCCACGGTGCCGTCCTCGATCCAGTGGGTGGCGGCGACGAGGGCGAAACCGGGCGCAGTCCACCCTCCGGAGCGCAGCGCACACGCCACCGGTCCCGACAACTCCCGGGGAGCGACGAGGAACCCGAGCGTCAAGCCCGGCGAGAATCGCTTCGACAGACTGTCCACAAGGATCGTGCGGTCCGGCGCGTAGGCGGCCAGCGGCACCTCGTCGCGAAGGAAGGCGTAGATGGTGTCCTCCACCGCGCTGATGCCGAGCGCGTTCATCACCTCGGCCAGCTCCTGCCGACGTGACTCCGGCATCGTCGTCCCGAGCGGGTTGTGCAGCGTCGGTTGGACGTAGAGCGCACCGGGGCGGGCCTCGCGGACGGCCTCGGGTACGAGCCCGTGCTCGTCGACGGGCAAGGGCACGAGCGTCACGCCGAGTCTCGCGGCGATGCTCTTCACCACGGGATACGTGAGGGTCTCGACGCCGAGTCGCCCGCCGACGTCGACGAGGGCGGACACCGCCGCCGCGATGGCCTGCCGACCGTTGCCCGCGAACATCACCGCGTCCGGGTCGGGCGTCCAGCCCTCACGGGCGAGCACCGTTGCCGCGGCGGAGCGCGCCGCCGCGGTTCCGGCCACCCCCGTGGGCCGCAGGGCCTCGGTGAGCACGTCGGGCCGCGACAGCCGGTCGAACCCCGCACGCAACTCGTCCGCCGAGTCCGGCAGGCCAGGAGGCAGCGCGATGTTCAGTTCGAGGTCCACCCGGGCCGCTCCCGGCTCGGCGAGCGCGGGTTCGGGGCGGGTCCGCATCGCGCGCACGTAGGTTCCTCGGCCGACCTCGCCGATGACGAGTCCCCGGCGAGTGAGCTCCTGGTAGACCCGCGCTGCCGTGGACACCGCGATGCCGTGGTCGCGAGCGAAGCGGCGTTGGGTGGGAAGGCGTTCACCGGAACGCAGGCGGCCGGCACGGATGTCGGCGGCCACGCGGTCGGCGAGCGCACGGTAGTCACGCATGGCGGGCATTATTGCACCGAGGTCAATGTTTTCATTGAACCGAGGCAATGCACTCGATAGCGTCGGGGCGTGACCTCGATATCACTCCCCGGACTGGCACTCGACTACGACGATGTCGGCCACGGTGACGTCGTGGTCCTCCTGCACGGCCACCCCTTCGATCGCTCGCTGTGGCGCCCCCAGGTGCAGCGACTCGCCGCCGAGGGTTTCCGCGTGGTGGCACCGGATCTCCGCGGCTACGGAGGCAGTCGACTCGACACCGCCACGCCCGACCTCACCACCCCGTTCGCGCAGCACGCCCTCGACGTGGCCGTCCTCCTCGACCACCTCGGCATCGACACGTTCGTCCTCGGTGGACTGTCGATGGGGGGCCAACTCGCCCTGGAGTGCCACCGCCAGTTCGGCGAACGGATCGACGCGCTCGTGCTCGCCGCCACCTCGGCACGCGCCGACACGCCGGCCCAACGACGCGAACGACTGGAGACAGCCGAACGACTGTCCCGCAGCGGGGGGATGGGCTCCCTCCCCGACGAGTTACTCCCCCGCATGCTCGGCGAACACAGCAGGCGGACGCTGCCCGCCACCGTGAAGCACGTGAGCCGGATGATGCACGCGGCCCCACCGTTGGGGGCGGCGGCCGCGATGCGGGGCCGGGCCGCGAGGCCCGACTACGTCGACCACCTCGACGACGTCACGGTGCCCACGCTCGTCGTCGTCGGCACCGAGGACACGTACACGCCCGTCGCGGAGGCCGAACTGCTCGCCCAGCGCATCCGGCATTCCCGGCTCGTGGTCCTCGACAGGGTCGGACACCTGCCGAACCTCGAACGGGAGACCGAGTTCAACGACCACCTCGTCACGTTCCTGCGGTCGACGCGCTCGGAGTGACGAGCCGGACGACCACGCCCAGACCGGACACTGTGGACAGGAGACCGACACGGCGACGACGCGGACGGTGACCACCGTCGTCGCCGACGGTAACCAGGCGTGTCGGGAACGGGCCATTGTGCCACAGGACCGGGGGCCGGACGGGCAATCCCTACCCGTGACGACCCACCGTCATGATCTACGGTAAGACAGCTCAGCTCGGCTGTTCCTGGTCCGGAGGGCTCAGTACGTGGACAACGATGTGTCGGTGGCCCGGCTCCCCGACGACGACTGGAACGATCGGAATCCGCCGGGGCCGGGCTCGCGGATCCGCATGCTCGCGGTCATGGGTGCCGTGGTGGTGGGGTGCGGAGTCGCGGCCATCGTCGTGAACCTCGCACCGAGCAACCGTGACGACCGGGCGGACGACGGCGGCGAGCGGATCGTGGTCATCGACCCCGAACGCACCGACCTCTACCCCACCCAGACCGTCGCTCCCACGTCGAGCCACGAGATCGTCTCCGAGACCACGAACCCCACTCGGCAGATCTCGTCGTCCCCGCTGGAGGAACTCCCCGACGGCGGCGGCGAACCTCCGGGCGACACCGGCCCGGGCGACTCCGACGACGTCGGTGATCCCGGCGATCCCACCGATCCCGACGACGGCGACGAAGACCCCGACGAGGCCACGACCACTCCGTCGACACCGCCGTCGGGCCCGACCAGCACTCCCCCGCCGTCCACGCCGCCCACCACCACGCCGTCCGACGACCCCGACGACGGTGAGGACGAGGAGGAAGAAGAGGAGGAGTGCACTCCCAAGTGGTGGATCGGCTGCTGGTTCTGACCCACCTCGACCGCACCGTCCACACCGCCGACGCGGTGTACCGCGAGCGCACCTCGGGTAGCCCGCTCGTGTGAGTACGAGTGTGAGAGCCCCCGCCCCGTCGACCCCCGCCGAGGTGGCACCGCTGCCGCTTCCCCGCGGCCCGGTGTCGGCGGCCGTGGTGTCAGCGCTACGGGACGAACCCGGCCGCACCACGCTTCCCTCCGACGTCGCACCACTCGACCCCTACGGCGACGATCTCCAGCTCACCCTGCAAGTCTGCTACGAACTGCACTACCGAGGGTTTTCCGACGCCGCACCCGACTGGGAGTGGGACCCCGAGCTGTTGCGCCTGCGGTCGGAACTGGAGGCCCGATTCCTCACGGCGTTGCGAGCCGACGTGCCCGGTCGGGGGCGCGACACCGACGTCGAGGGCACGCTCGACGAACTGCTGGTGGAGCCCGTCCACGGCTCCGGGCCGAGCCACTGGTTGCGCGACGAAGGCACGTGGGAACAGCTACGGGAGTACTTCGCCCTGCGCTCGATCTACCACCTCAAGGAGGCCGACCCCCACGCGTGGGCGATCCCCCGACTCCGCGGGCAGGCGAAGGCCGCGCTCGTGGCCGTCGAGTTCGACGAGTACGGCGGAGGTCGCCACGACCGCATGCACTCCCGGCTCTACGCCGATCTGCTCGACGCCGCCGGACTGCGCAGCGACTACCTCGGCTACCTCGACCAGGCCCCGCCGCAGGCGCTCGCCACCGTGAACCTGATGTCGCTGTTCGGTCTGCATCGGACGTTGCGTGCGGCCCTCGTGGGTCACTTCGCGGCAGCCGAGATCAGCACGGCACCCAGCGCGAGCCGGATGGTGCAGGCGATCGACCGGCTCGGCGCGCCCGAGGCTTGCCGTTTCTTCTTCTCCGAGCACGTCGAGGCCGACGCGGTGCACGAGCAGGTGATGCGTCACGAGGTGATCGGCGACCTGCTGCGCCACGAACCCGACCTCGCCGCCGACGTGGTGTTCGGCATCCAGGCCACCGAGCTGCTCGAAGCCCACCTCGCCGACCACCTGATGAGCCACTGGCGGCGGGGCCTGCCCACGATCCCGCTGGAGACCGAGGTCACCGATCCTGCGCGCTGAGCCCGACGGCGACGCCGGTCAACGCCGCTTGCGGCGGTGGCTGGCGTCGCAGAACGGGTAGTTGCGGCTGCGACGGCACGCGCAGACGGCGACCTGGAACCGGTCCGACACCACGGTCGAGCCGTCGGGGAGCTGGAACTCCACCGGGCCCTCGACCAGCACGGGCCCCCCGGGCACCACGGTGACCCGGCGCGGCTGCCGCGCGATGCCAGGCGCCCGCGCGTCGCGGTGTGCGGAGACGGGACGGTCAGGCCGTCCGTTCGGTGCGGTCGGCACGGATCACCACCAACTCCTCCTCGCGCTGGCCGTCGGCGATCAGGCCGCGCTGTTCGAGATACCGTGCCCGTCCTCGCAGCACCGGACCGAACGGCACCGGCTGGCGCGCCACGACCGACGTCTTCAGCCCGGCCTCCGCCAACGCCGACACCGTCGCCTCGACCCCGGACAACGACGACTGCACGAGCAGGAAGCACCCACCCTCGCACAGCAGAGTGGGGACGACGGCACACAGCGGATCGATCACCGAGCGACCGTCGTCGCCCGCGTCCCACCGACGTGAGCGCTTCGGCGACTCCGACGACCACGGCACGTACGGCGGGTTGGCGAGCACCAAGTCGAACGGCCCGGGCGGTGGCGCGGTGACCACGTCCGTCCGGCACACCCGCACGGGCAGCCTCCGCACCCGCGCGTTGAGCCACGCGGCGGCGAGCGCCCGGCGCGACACGTCCACGGCGAGGACCTCGGCCGCCCCGGCGCGCGCCGCCGTGAGAGCCAGTGCACCCGTGCCGGTGCCGACGTCGAGCACCCGCGCGTCCTCCGGCAGGGTCACCCCGCGGAACGCCTCCGTCAGCAGCTCGGTGTCGTCCTGAGGCCGATACACCCCGGGAGGTCGCAGCAACAGCATTCGTCTACTCATTCCCCGGCCAGGCACCGGTCGCCTTCTCGTAACCCGCGGCACCGGCCCGGTCGACCGCCGCCCTCACCGCGCCCGCGATCGCCCCCTGCGCGGCGGCGGCAGCGACGACCTGCCATGCGGTGAATCGTCGGTCGGTGGGTTTCGGGGCCTTCGAATCGCCCGTCACCCGCTTCCACACCTGCCTGAACATCGCGCTGGACAGCAGTGCTCCCCCGAAGCTCACGATCAGGCTGAGCGGCCGGTAGAGCGCCTTCATCGCTTGATCCTCCAGGTGAGCAGCCCCCCGAAGGCCAGTGCGAGCACGGAGCCGCAGGCCGCGACGAGCACGGGATTCGCGCGCATCGTGTCGAGCACGACCCGGGACCGATCCTGGAACTGCTCCTTGGCCCGTTCACCCACGTTCAACCGCTGCATGAGTTCCCTGGCCGTCTCGCGCAGCTCCTGGCGGGTCAGCTCGATGTCGGTGCGGGCCTGCTCCACCGTCTGCGGGAACTCGTCGGATTCGCTCGGTGTCGAGGCACTCATCGCCGCATCGACTCCTTCACCACGGCGATGTCCTTGCGCACGCTCTCGATCGACTCCCGTGGCACGGGCGGTGACGCCTTCTGCATCTGACGTCTGCCCAGCAGCGCGAGCAGACCCGCCAGCAGCAACAGCGCGCCGCCCACCACGAGCGCCGCCGCCCAGGCGGGCAAGACGAGCGCGAGCGCCAGGATGGCCGCGGTGACGAGCACCGCGAGTCCGAACAGCGCGACGAGCCCCCCGGCCCCGGCCATTCCGGCGCCCACCCCGACCCGCTTGCCTTTGGCCTGCAGCTCCGCCTTGGCGATCATCATCTCGTCCCGGACGAGCCTGCTCACCTGCGCGGACAGGTCGTTGACGAGTTCCGCCACCGAGCGCTGTTCCATGGCGTCACGCTGTTGGTCGTACACCACGGTTTCCTCCCGAGTTCGTCGTGCACAGGCGGCACCGAGTGGGCACCCGGCAGTGGTCACCGTGTGCCCCGCAGCGACCTGGCACAAACCTTCGCGACAGCCCGGCGAAACGCCCGCGAACGGCGGAATCCGCGGACTTGCACCCGGGTGAGTGTGGACATCGGACCTGGGGGTATCCCGGCGGCATCATGGGAAGACACGAATTGGTGGACTGGTTCGGCCCGAGGTGCCACGGGCCGATGGAGCTGCGGGTCCCGGCCGACCCGCGGCACCTGTCCGCGATCCGACTGCTGGCTCAGGCAGTGGCGCAACGCGAGGGGTTCGGGCCCGACGAGGTCACCGACATCGTCCTCGCCGTCGACGAGGCGTGCGCGAGCCTGATCCGCGCCTCCGTCCCCGGCGCGCTGCTCACCTGCCGGCTGTCGGTCACGTTCGGGACGCTGCGCGCAGAGGTGTTCGCCACGACCGTCTCCGGCGGCGTACCGAGTTCACAGTCCCTCGGGTGGCAGGTGCTGGGCACGGTCACCGACTCCGTGTCGGCGTGGCGGTACGAGAACGACCCGCACCGGGACACCGACCGCGTCGTGCACATCGACTTCGCGAAGCAGGGGGCGGGACGCATGGCTCGCTAGGCCGCTCGACCGCGCCGAGCGCGGCGGTCACGGTCCACGACGT
Organism: Saccharomonospora sp. NB11; assembly: GCF_015910535.1. Classification (GTDB taxonomy): domain Bacteria; phylum Actinomycetota; class Actinomycetes; order Mycobacteriales; family Pseudonocardiaceae; genus Saccharomonospora. Next base: position 237,646 of record NZ_JACBJG010000005.1, read on the forward strand.
CGGAAGGGGCACGATGAATCCTTCGACACCGTCACCGTCCCCGACGCTGCGCATCGGGGTCGGGGTGATCGGGTTGGCCTACCTGGTGCTCGGCATCGCCGGGTTCGCCGTGGCCGGGTCGGACATGGGCTACGACCCGTCGCGCACGGTGTGGGTGTTCGGGGTCAGCGGCCTGTTGAACATCGGCCACACCGCGGTCGGGGCATTGGGGTTGGCCGCCACCCACAACGAGGGTAACCTGCGCGCCTTCGGGTGGTTGAGTTTCTTCGCGTTCACCGGGCTCTCGGCATACAGCATCCTCGCCGTCACCGTCTCGCCGCTCGGCAATCTGGCGAACGTCCACGTGGCCAACGCGTGCCTGTACGGGGTGACGGCGGTGCTCGGACTGCTGGCCACCGTGGTTCCCACCCGAGGCGGGACGGCCACCGGACACGCCACGTGACGAGCCCGCCGTCGCTCGCCACCGGGTGTCACCGACCGGCGACCCGCCGCGTCGTGCGCGGTTTAACACGCTGAACCGGCGGGCAACTTCGGTGACATGGAACTGCTCGTGTGGCACGTCCACGGCTCGTGGACAACCGCGTTCGTCCAAGGGAAGCACACGTATCTGCTGCCTACTGTGGACGATCGCGGTCCGTGGGGCAGGGGCCGATGCGGACGACCTTGGCCGGAGTCGGCGATCGAGGTCACCCCCGACGAGCTGCGCGAGCGGACCGTGGACGCCGTCGTCCTCCAGCGCCCCGAGGAGATCGCGCTGACCCGGCGCTGGCTCGGCCACGAACCCGGGATCGACGTGCCCGCCGTCTACGTCGAGCACAACACGCCCCGCGAACACGCCGCGACCAGCCGACACCCGCTGGCCGCGCGACGCGACATCCCCCTCGTGCACGTCACGCACTACAACGAGCTGATGTGGGACAACGGCGTCGCCCCCACCGTGGTGATCGACCACGGCATCGTCGACCCGGGCCACCGCTACACCGGTGAACTCGCCCGTGCGGCCGTGCTCATCAACGAACCCGTCCGCCGCGGGCGGGTGGTGGGCACCGACCTGTTGCCCGCGATCGCGAAGGCCGCCCCGGTCGACCTGTACGGGATCGGCGTCACCGACGTCGCCGTCGCCGGCGTGACCCCCGTCGGCGACCTGCCCAGCGACGAGCTGCACGACGCGATGGCGGCCCGGCGCGTCTACGTGCACACCGCACGGTGGACGTCGCTCGGCCTGTCGCTGTTGGAGGCGATGCACCTCGGGATGCCCGTGGTCGCCGTGGCCTCCACCGAGGCCGCCACGGCCGTCCCCGCCGAGGCGGGTCTGGTGTCCACCGACGTCGACGACCTCGCCTCCGCGGTCTCGACCCTCTGCTCCGACGCCGAACTGGCCACGCGCATGGGCAAGTCGGCCCGCGAGTACGCCCTCGCGCACTTCGGTCTTCCCGCGTTCCTGTCCCGCTGGGACGCGTTGCTCGACTCGCTCACACCGTGACAAGCGGAGGCACGATGAAGATCTCGATGGTGTCCGAGCACGCGAGCCCGCTGGCGGCCCTGGGCGAGGTCGACGCGGGCGGTCAGAACGTCCACGTCGCCGAGCTGTCCGCAGGGCTCGTCCGAGCCGGGCACGAGGTGACGGTCTACACCCGACGAGACGACGAGGACCTCCCCGACGAGGTCACCACCCCCGCCGGGTACCGCGTCGTCCACGTACCCGCCGGTCCCGCCCGGTACCTGCCGAAGGACGAGCTGCTGCCCCACATGGGCGAGTTCACACGGTTCCTGTCGTCGCGGTGGGAGGTCGACCGCCCGGACATCGTCCACGCCCATTTCTGGATGTCGGGTCTGGCGGCGTTGATGGCCGCCCGCCCGCTGTCCGTCCCGGTGGTGCAGACGTTCCACGCGCTCGGTGTGGTCAAGCGCAGGCATCAGGGCGCCCACGACACCAGCCCCGCCGAGCGGATCGGCCTCGAACGACTCATCGGCAAGCACGCGGCGCGGGTCGCGACGACCTGTTCGGACGAGGTGTTCGAGCTGGTCCGCCTCGGGTTGCCACGCTCACGCATGTCGATCGTGCCGTGCGGCGTGGATCTGGAGCGGTTCTCCCCGTCGGGCCCGGCCGAGCAGCGACGCAACCGCTACCGGCTCGTGTCCGTGGGCAGACTGGTGCCGCGCAAGGGATTCGACGTCGCCATCGCAGCTCTGCGGTCGCTGCCGGAGACCGAACTGATCATCGCGGGCGGTCCGCAGGAGGGCAGGTTGACCGAGGACGCGGAGGCCACTCGACTGCTGCGCCTGGCCCGGCAGCTCGGGGTCGCCGACCGCGTGCACCTGCGCGGTCGGGTCGCCCGCGCCGACGTCCCCGCGCTGTTGCGGTCCGCCGACGTGGTCGTGTGCACCCCCTGGTACGAACCGTTCGGCATCGTGCCGCTGGAGGCCATGGCGTGCGGCGTACCGGTGGTGGCCTCGGCCGTGGGCGGACTCACCGACACCGTCGTCGACGGGGTCACCGGGCTGCACGTGCCACCGAAGCGCCCCGACGCGCTGGCCGCCGCCGTGCGCCGACTGCTGTCCGACGCCGCGCTGCGCGACGCGTACGGCATCGCGGGCGCCGACCGGGCTCGGTGCCGCTACTCGTGGGACCGCATCGCCTCCGACACGATGCGCGTCTACGAGCGGGTGGTCCCCGCGGCGGCGCTCAGCGGCGAGGAGACGGGCTGACCCCCGCCGCCCGGCGACGGGAATCAGCCCGGTGTCAGCAGCTCAGGTGCCCACCGGCGCGGTCACGTCGAAGGTCAGAGCACCGTCGCGCACCGTCACCCTCACGGTGGTGCCCGACCGAAGATCGCCCTTCAACAGCATGCGCGAGAGCACGTTGTCCACCTCGCGCTGGATGGTGCGGCGCAACGGCCGGGCCCCGAACTCCGGCTGGTAACCGGCCTCCGACAACCACCGCACCGCCTCCGGAGCGAACTCGACGTCCACTCCCTGCGCATGGGCCTTGCGACGGGTCTCCTCCAGCAGCAGCGTGGTGATCTGCTGGAGCTGCTCGGCCGAGAGCTTGCGGAACACGATGATCTCGTCGATCCGGTTGAGGAACTCGGGGCGGAAGTTGTCCCGCAACCGCCGCATCAACCGTTCGCGCAACGGCTCGTCGACCTGCTCCTCGTCCTTCGGCGAGAACCCGATCGCGCCCTGCGTCCCGCTCAGCACCAGCTCCGACCCGATGTTGCTCGTCATGATCAGGACGGTGTTGGTGAAGTTGACCGTGCGACCCCGGCCGTCGGTGAGCCGACCGTCCTCCAGCACCTGCAACAGCAGGTTGAACACGTCGTGGTGGGCCTTCTCGATCTCGTCGAGCAACACCACCGAGTAGGGCCGCCTCCGCACGGCCTCGGTGAGCTGTCCGGCGTCCTCGTAGCCGACGTACCCGGGTGGGGCGCCGATGAGCCTGCTGACCGTGTGCCGCTCGCCGTACTCCGACATGTCGAGCCGGATCATGCTGTCCTCGCTGCCGAAAAGCGCCTCGGCGAGCGCGCGGGCCAGCTCGGTCTTGCCCACCCCGGTCGGCCCGAGGAACAGGAAGCTCCCCGACGGCCGGTTCGGCTCGGACAGGCCCGCCCTCGCCCGGCGCACCGCCTCGGCGACGGCCTCCACCGCCTCGTCCTGGCCGACGACCCGGCCGTGGAGGTGTTCCTCCAGGTTCAGCAGCCGCTCCCGTTCCTCCTGCGTCAGTTGCGACACCGGGATGCCGGTGCTGCGGGAGACGACCTCGGCGATGTCGGTGGCCGTCACGTCGGGGGCCTCGGCGGGCCGGTCCTGCAAGCGTTGCTGCTCGATGCGTCCGCGCAGGTCGTGGATCTCGTCGCGCAAGGCGGACGCGCGTTCGTAGTGTTCCTCGCTCACCGCCTGGTCGCGGTCCCGGCAGAGCTGTTCCAGCCGCGACTCCATGTCGCGCAACCGTTCCGGCCACCGCCCCGACCGCATCCGCACCCGCGCGCCGGCCTGATCCATGAGGTCGATGGCCTTGTCCGGCAGGTACCGGTCGGTGATGTAACGGTCGGACAGCGTCGCGGCGGCGCTGAGCGCCTCGTCGGTGAACCGCACCTGGTGGTGGGCCTCGTACTGGTCGCGCACGCCGTGCAGGATGGCGAGCGTGTCCTCGACGTTCGGCTCGGGCACCAGGATGGGCTGGAACCGCCGCTCGAACGCCGGGTCGTTCTCGATGTTCTGCCGGTACTCGTCGAGCGTCGTCGCGCCGACGATGTGCAGCTCGCCGCGGGCGAGAGCGGGCTTCAACATGTTGCCCGCGCCCATCGACCCCTCCGACGACCCCGCGCCGACCACGGTGTGCAGCTCGTCGATGAAGACGATCAACTTCCCCTGGTTGCGCCGCAGCTCGTCGAGCAGCTTCGTCATCCGTTCCTCGAAGTCACCGCGATACCGCGTGCCCGCGACCATGGCGGCGACGTCGAGCATCACCACCCGCCGGTCCACCATCGGCTCGGGCACGGTGCCGTCCACGACACGCTGGGCGAGCCCCTCGACGATCGCCGTCTTGCCGACCCCCGCCTCACCGATGAGCACCGGATTGTTCTTGGTGCGCCGCGACAACACCTCGATGGTCTGCTCGATCTCGTCGTCGCGCCCCACCACCGGGTCGATCTCCCCGTTGCGGGCCATGTCGGTGAGGTCCTGCCCGTAGGTGTCGAGCGTGGGCGTGTCACTGGGCTGCTCCTGCGCCTGCGTGGTCTCACGCGCGTGCGTCGAGCCGGTGGGTCCCGAGATCGCCCGCTGCATGGCCTCCGGGGTCACGCCCGCCTCGGCCAGGATCAGACCGGCCCGCGAATCCGGGTTGGCCACCAGCGCCAGCAGGATGTGCTCGGGCCCGATGTACGACGAGCGCAGGCCCCGCGAGATCTGGTGCGCGTCGAGCAGGGTCCGCTTGGCGCCGGGCGTCAGCACCGGAGTGTCGTGCGGTGCCCGCCGGTCGGCCGCCTCCCGCTCGACCCGCTCGGCGAGCGCATCGGGATCGGCACCCGCCCGCTGGAGCAGCTCCCGGCTCCCCGGAACCCGCGTCGCCGCCCACAGCAGGTGGGTCGAGTCGAGCTCGTTCTGCCCCCACTCCCCGACCTGACGCACCGCCGCGGACACCAGGGCGAGCGCCTGCTCGCTCATCAGGCGGGTGATCCCCACGGCATGCGGACGCCGTCCCGGCATGGCGTTGCCGAAGAACTGGGCGAGCAACTGGTCGAACGGACTGGGGCTCGGTTCCCCGAAGAAGCCGGTCATCGACACACTCCCTCTCGGCGGTTCCTCCTCCTCCCGGCCTACCCGGTGTGGCCGGAGGTCAACCCCGTCACCCGACGTAGCGCCGGGCGGTCGAGTGCCGCTGCGACTCCTCCAACGAACGCAGGCCCTCCTCCACCGACGGCGGCACCACCCGACGTTCGGCCAGCACCCACGGCAGTCCCCGCAGCGCCTCCGCCACCGCCGCGACCGTGGCGAGATCGCGGGGCGCGGAGCGCAGCACGTCGACGGTGCGGCGGGCCGCGGACCGCACGGGTCGGCGCAACCACATCGTCCACAGCGTGTTGCGGATACCGAGTTGCCGACGGCGGCGGGCGTCGCGCGCCTGCGAGGGAGCGTGGTGGATCACGATGTCGGGGTCCCAGCACATCCACCACCCGTGCGCGGCGAGGTCGAGGGCGAGCAGTTCCTCCTCCCCACCGAGCCACATCCGCGGCGAGAACCCGCCGACCTGCACGAACGCCGACACGCGGAACGTCGTCAGCCCGGCCAGCACCCCGAGCAGGGCGGGGCCGGGCAACCAGTCGGGGCCGCGCACCGGCGAGTCCCGCAGTTCGGGCGTGATCGGGTCCTCCCGCAGGTCCGGCTCCACGAGACAGCGTCCGGTGACCGACGCCAGGCCGGGGTAGGTGTCGAGCAGCTCCACCGCGCGGGTCAACGCACCCGGCTGCCAGCGGGTGTCGTCGTCGCAGAACGCGACGTAGGGGGTCTGGATCTGCCGGACGGCGAGGTTGCGGGCCAACGCCCCGAGATTGCGGTCGCAGCGCAGCAGCGACACGTTCGGGAAGAGGTCGGCGACGGCGTCGGCGGTGCCGTCGGTGGAGGCGTTGTCGGCGACCACGATCGGCGCCGCGTCCGGCAGCGACGTCATCGCCTCCAGGGTCCGCAGAGCCTCGTCCCGACGATTGTGGGTGATCATGACGACGCTGACCCGACTCATGCCAGCTCCCGGATCTGCTGTTCGACGTGGGCGGGCAACGGACGACGGGACCGCAACGCCTTCGGCAGTCTGCGCAGCGCACCCGCCGCCGCGAGCGGATCACGCAACACGATCCCGGCCGTGCGCGCGCAGTCGGAGAGGGGACGGCGCATCCACGTGATCAGGACGTTGTTGCGTCGTTCGATCCGCCGCCGCCAGCTCGCCGGAGGCCGGACAGTGGACGGGTGGTGGTGCGCCCGTACCCGGTCGACGTAGCAGAGTTCCCAGCCCCGCGCGGCGAGGTCGTAGGCGAGCAGCTTCTCCTCGGCTCCGAAGTGCAGCAGTGGATCGAACCCACCCGCGTCGAGGAACGCGCTGCGGCGCACCACGGCCGAGCACGCGAGAAAGCCCAGCACGCGCGGTCCGGGCAGGTCGGGCGCGGTGCCGAGTGGGCTCGTGGCCATCGCGTCGCACACCGGGTCGCGGCGGCGCTCGGGCCCCACCAGGGTCGTGGCCGCGACGAGCCCGAGCCGTGGGTAGGCGTCGAACAGCACCTCGGCCCGGGTCAGTGCTCCCTGCTCCCACCACGAGTCGTCGTCGCAGAACGCCACGTATGGGGTGTTCGCCGCCTCCACACCGAGGTTGCGCGCCGCCATCCCCACGTTCTCCGGCAGTCTGATGACCCGCACGCCCGGGAAGCGATGCCGCACCCGGCTGGTGGTGTCGTCGCGCGAGCCGTTGTCCACCACGATGACCGGCGGTGTCGGCGACAGCTCACGCAGCCGCGTGAGCGTGCGGGTGAGGTCGTCCACCCGGTTCCGCGTCGCGATCACCACGGTGGTCCTCATCGGAGCACCTCCGCCACGAGGTCGTCAGCGAGCGTGCCGCGGCCTCCGGGACGCACGTCCTTGCCGACCGTGAGGCACCAGTCCCACCAGTGGTCGAGCGTCTCGGTGTCGAGCTCGTCGGCGCCGATCACCGCGGGCCAGCCGAGCGCCTCGGCCTGAGCGGTCACCTTGCCTCCGCCCGCGACCGGGTCCACCGCGATCGCGGGGACGCCCGCCCGGAGGGCGAGGACGAGCCCGTGCAGCCGCGTGGTCACCACGACGTCGAGGCGGGCGAGCACCGAACAGAACGCGTCGGGGGTGGCGCAGTGTCGCCAGTCCGTCGTGTCCAGCCGCGTGTCGAGCCCGAGTCGCGCGCACTCCCGCCCGGTGATCCAGTGCAGCAGCGTCTTGTGCACCTGCTCGTGCCTGCGGCGTCGGCCGTACTCGTACTGCCCCGGTGCGAGCATGATCCCGACCACGGGCACGTCCCGTGCGGCGGCGTCGTAGGAGAGGTCGGGACGCGGCTCGCCGAGCCCGTCCCGCGCGAGGATGCGGTGGAAACCGGCCGCCGCGGCGTTGCGTGGATCGATCACCGACACCCCGACCGCGATACGACGGCACGACGTGTACCGCCGGTGCAGCCACTCGACCTGTTCCCCGTGCGCGGGCCCGCACACGAACACCACGTGGGAGTACCGGCCCGGCTCCGCGTCGTCCAGGTGCAGGGCGTCGGGACACAGGACGGGACTCCACGCGGTGTCCACCGCGATGCCCGCCCCGGAGAGTGCGTCGGCGACCCGGAGCATGCTCAGCACGTCACCCGCGGTCGCCTCCCCTCGGAGGAAACTCGGCCATCCGGTCACCAGCACGCGCATGAGGCGATCTGTACCCGTTGCCGGAGCGTTTCACACCGGAGCCCGAGGGTAATCGGATCGACATGATCTCGGGCGCGGAACACGTGGTGGTGCTGGGCGGTGCGGGCTTCCTCGGAAGCCATGTGTGTGAACGACTTCTGGCCGACGGACACCGAGTGACCTGTGTGGACAGTCTGCTCACCGGAAGCCTCGACAACGTCGCCGCACTGCTGGAGCAGCCCGGGTTCCGGTTCGTGGAGCACGACGTCACCCGCCCGTTGGCGGAGTGGCCGGACCTTCCCGCCCCGGACTCGATCCTGCACCTCGCTTCCCCTGCCTCACCCCCGGACTACCTGCGGCTGCCGCTCCAGACGCTGCGGGCCGGCGCGATCGGCACCGAGAACGCCCTCGACCTCGCCACCCGGCACGGCGCCCGGTTCCTGCTCACCTCCACGAGCGAGGTGTACGGCGACCCGCTGGAGCACCCGCAGTCGGAGAGCTACTGGGGCAACGTCAACCCGATCGGTCCCCGCAGCGTGTACGACGAGGCGAAACGCTACGCCGAGGCGCTGACCCTGGCCTACCACCGGGAACATGGCACCGACGTCGCCGTCGCCCGGGTCTTCAACACCTACGGCCCGCGCATGCGGGTCGACGACGGACGCATGATCCCCACCTTCGTCAGCCAGGCGCTGACGAACGCTCCCCTCACCGTCGCGGGAGACGGTGGACAGACCCGTTCGGTGTGCTACGTGGACGACACCGTGTCGGGACTGCTCGCCCTGTGGCGCAGCGATCTCGTCGGCCCCGTCAACATCGGCAACCCGACCGAGCTGACGGTGCTCGCGCTGGCCGAACGCATTCGCGCCGCGACACATTCGACGTCGGAGATCACCTTCGTGCCGGGAGCGGTCGACGATCCCCGTCGCCGCTGCCCCGACATCACGCTGGCGCGCACGGCACTCGGGTGGGAGCCACGGACGGACCTGACCGAGGGACTGCGCCGCACCCTCGAATGGTTCACCCGCGTCGTCCCGACCACCCCTTCGACGTCCGCTCCCGAGCGACGCCGGCTCACCGAGAACGCTCACGGTCAGTAGCGACGTCCTGGGGCTTTGCCCTCCACTCGTTTAGGCGTCGCTTCGGGGGGTAGCGACATAGTGCGGGTCGCGACGGCCGACTCCACCCGATCCGAGAGGGGTGCAAGCCAGTGCGGATACTCGGAATCAACGCGGTTTTCCACGATCCCGCCGCCGCGATCGTCGTGGACGGCCGGGTCGTGGCCGCCGCCGAGGAGGAGCGCTTCAGCCGCCGCAAGCACGGCAAGTCGCCGGTCCCCTTCTCCGCCTGGGAGCTGCCGGAGCAGGCGGCGGCCTGGTGTCTGGACCGAGCGGGACTCGATGTGTCCGAATTGGACGCCGTCGCCTACTCGTACGACCCCGCTCTGGTGGACGAGACCCTCGACGGCGTGGACGCAGGCGGCTGGGAGAAGCTGCGCACGCTCTACGCCCGCCGCGCACCCGCCTTTCTGAGGACCGCCCTGCCGGGCCTGGACCCCGGCATCGTCCGCTTCGTCCGCCATCACGTCGCCCACGCGGCATCGGCGGCGTTGGCCGCCCCCTTCGGCGACTGCGCGGTGCTGACCTCCGACGGTCGTGGCGAGGCCGAGTCGGCCGTGCTCGGCGAGTACCGCGACGGCAAGTTCGTCGAACTCGCCCACCAGCGGCTTCCGCACTCGCTCGGACTCACCTACGAGGCGGCGACCGCGCATCTGGGTTTCCAACGCTCAAGCGACGAGTACAAGGTCATGGCGTTGGCCTCCTACGGCACTCCACGGTTCCTGCCCGAGCTGCGCGAGTCGGTGTTCTCCACCGGCGACGGCGGGTTCCGCACGGCGCGGATCGACTGGTCGCGCTTCGCTCCGGCCCGGCCCCGCGACGGCGCACTCCTGCCCGAGCACGCCGACCTGGCCGCCAGCGTGCAGCGGGTCACCGAGGAGGTGCTGCTCGACCTGGCGCGGTGGCTGCACCAGCGCACCGGGCACACCGACCTCGCGCTGGCCGGAGGCACGGCGTTGAACTGCGTCGCCAACACCCGACTCCACGCCGAGGGGCCATTCGAGCGGATCTGGGTGCAGCCCGCCGCAGGCGACGCGGGCACCGCGCTCGGGGCCGCCCTGCAACTGGCGGCCGACTTCGGTGAGGCGATCGAGCCGATGAGCGGAGCCGACCTCGGCCGAGGCTGGAGCGACAACGAGCTGGAGGACTGGCTCCGGCGAGCCAGGGTGCCGTACGAACGCTGTGACGACATCGCCGAGACCGTCGCGGCGGCCCTCGCCGACGACGCGATCGTGGCGTGGTTCCAGGGTCGGGCGGAGTTCGGTCCCCGCGCCCTGGGCCACCGCTCGCTGCTCGCTCATCCGGGTCGGGCCGAGAACCTGGAGCGGCTCAACGACGTGAAGGGCCGGGAGCAGTTCCGTCCGGTGGCGCCGATGGTGCTTGCCGACCGCGCACCCGAGTTGTTCTCGCGAGGACCGTTGCCCAGCCCGTACATGCTGTTCGTGCACGACGTCGCTCCACAGTGGCGTGATCGCATCCCCGCGGTGACGCATGTGGACGGTACCGCGCGCATCCAGACGGTGGCCGCCGACGACGAGCCGTTGCTGGCGCGGATGCTCACGGCGTTCGAGCGACGCACCGGGCTGCCCACCGTGGTCAACACCAGTCTGAACACGGCGGGTCGGCCGATGGTGGACGACCCCCGCGACGCCCTGGAGTGCTTCGGGGCGGCCCCGATCGACCTGCTTGCCCTCGGCCCGTTCGCGGTGTGGCGCCGGGAGGCCACGGCATGAGCGGACGGCCCGACTACACGGTCGTCGTGCCCACCACGGGACGCGACGCCCTCTCCGCCCTGCTGCGCGGCCTCGCGCTCGGCGACGGTCCCGCCCCCGCCGAGATCGTGGTGGTCGACGACCGCCCCGGTGCGCCCCCGCCGTTGGCGGTGCCCGATCTCGCGCCCGTACGTGTGCTGACCTCGGGCGGTCGAGGGCCTGCGGCGGCGCGCAACATCGGCTGGCGCGCGGCCTCCACCGAGTGGATCGCCTTCCTCGACGACGACGTGCTGACCTCCCGCGACTGGCCCGCCCGGCTGGCCGACGACCTCGCCGGGCTGGGCGAGAACGTGGCCGCCTCCGTCGCCCGCATCGAGGTCCCGCTCCCCGACACCCGTCGACCGACCGACGACGAACGCGACACACTCGCACTGACTCGCGCCCGATGGATCACCGCCGACATGGCGTACCGGAGAGCGGCGCTCGTGGAGGTCGGCGGCTTCGACGAACGGTTCCCGCGCGCCTATCGGGAGGACGCCGACCTCGCGCTGCGCGTACGGCGGCTGGGATGGCGCATCGTGCAGGGCGACCGGGTGACGACCCACCCGCCCAAGTCCGGCGGGTTCCTCGCCAGCGTGCGTCGGCAGCGCGGCAACGCCGACAACGCGCTGATGCGCGCCAAGCACGGTCCCCGGTGGCGGGACGAGGCGGGCGAGGGCCCCGGACGGCTCGGCAGACACGCGCTGACGAGCGTCGCCGGGCTCGCCGCCGCCGGGCTCGCCGCCGCACGCCTGCCCCGTCCCGCAGCCCTCGCCGCGGGCCTGTGGACGGGGTTGACCGCCGAGTTCGCGACCCGGCGGATCGCGCCGGGACCGCGCACCCCGCGCGAGGTGGCGCGGATGCTCGTCACGAGTGCGGTGATCCCGCCGGTGGCCTGTGCCCACCGGCTCGCCGGTGAGTGGCGCGTCCGGCGGGGACGAGCGGTGCTGTTCGACCGGGACGACACGCTCATCGAGGACGTGCCCTACCTGTCGGACCCGGAGAAGGTCCGGCCCATGCCGGGCGCCGCCGAGGCGCTCGCCCTGCTGCGGGCCGAGGGAGTGCCGGTGGGCGTGGTGAGCAACCAGTCCGGCATCGCGCGTGGTGACATCACACCCGAGGAACTGCGCGCCGTCACACATCGCGTGGACGAATTGCTGGGACCGTTCTCCACCTGGCAGTTCTGCCCGCACGCCCCCGACGACGGCTGCGCGTGCCGCAAGCCGCGACCGGCGATGGTGCTGCGGGCGGCCGACGAACTCGGCGTGGACGTGCGTCGCTGCGTCGTCGTCGGTGACATCGGCTCCGACGTGGAGGCCGCGCTGACCGCGGGGGCGCGGGCGATCCTCGTGCCCACCGCGCGCACCCTGCCCGACGAGGTGGATCTCGCGCGCCGACACGCCGTCGTGGCTCCCGACATCCTGACGGCGGCGAGACTCGCGCTGGAGCTCCCATGACGGGCCGGGTCCTCGTCGCGCGCCTGGACAACCTCGGCGACGTGCTCCTGGCCGGTCCCGCCGTGCGGGCCGTGGCGGCACACGCCGACCACGTGGTCCTGCTCGCCGGTCCTCGCGGCCGGGCCGCGGCCGAGCTCCTCCCCGGCGTGGACGAGGTCCTGGAGTGGTGCGCGCCGTGGATCGACCCCGAGCCGCCCGCGCTCACGGAGACGTCCGTGGCCGCCCTCGTCAAACAGGTGCGGGAGCTGCGACTGGACGCCGCATTCGTCCTGACCTCGTTCCACCAGTCCGCGCTGCCGCTCGCGCTGCTCCTGCGTCTCGCCGGGGTGCCGTGGATCGGCGCGATCAGCGACGACTACCCCGGCTCGCTGCTCGACCTGCGCCACCGGGTCACCGGTGACCCACCGGAGTCCGAGCGGGCGCTGTCGCTCGTCGCGGCGGGCGGATTCCCGTTGCCCGAGGGCGACGACGGGACACTCGCCGTCCGCCGTCCGCTTCCGGACACCACGACGATGACCGGTCCGGACCCGTTCGTCGTCGTCCACCCGGCAGCCTCGGTCCCGGCCCGACAACCGACGGTGGAGACCACGGCCTCCGTCGTGGCGGCCCTCATTCGCGGCGGCCATCGGGTGGTGCTCACGGGGGGTCCCTCCGAGCGCGACCTCACCGCGCGCATCGCGGGCACCGTGGGCTCCGTAGGCACCGTCGGCTCGGAGCGCCTCGTCGACCTCGGCGGCGCCACGACACTGCCCGAACTCGCCTCCGTGCTGGCCGCCGCCCGCGTGGTGGTGGCTCCCAACACGGGCCCGGCGCACCTCGCCGCGGCCGTGGGCACCCCCGTGGTGTCCCTGTTCGCGCCCGTGGTCCCGGCAGCGCGGTGGGCGCCCCACGGCGTGCCCCGCGTGGTGCTCGGCGACCAGGGCGCACCATGCAAGAACACCAGGGCCCGGACCTGCCCCGTCCCGGGACACCCGTGTCTGGCGATCGACGCGGCGGAGGTCGTCGCGGCCGTCCAGGCCATGGAACTCCTGACGGCGACCGCGACGGCACCCGGCAGGGACACCGCTCCCCGCGTCGGCACGAGATCCCCTGGAGGTGTGTCGTGATCGAAGAGCATTTCCGCGCGTTGGAGGGTGCTCTGCGCCGGATGCGGTCGGCGGCGCCGACCATCGAGGCGTGGGCCGTGCACCTCACCGGGGTGCTGACGGGCGGGGGACGACTGCTCGCGTGCGGCAACGGCGGGAGCGCGGCCGAGGCCCAGCACCTCACGGGCGAGCTGGTGGGCAGGTTCCGGCACGACCGGCAACCGTTGTCGGCCATCGCGCTGCACGCCGACACTTCCGCGACCACCGCGATCGTCAACGACTACGGCGAGCACGAGCTGTTCGCCCGGCAGGTGCGGGCACACGGCAGGCCGGGCGACGTCCTGATCGCGCTGTCCACGAGCGGGCGCAGCCAGAACGTCGTCACGGCCGCGAAGGTGGCACACGAGATCGGCATGGTGACGTGGGCGTTGACGGGGCCCGACCCGAACCCGCTGACGGCCCTGTGCGACGACGCGATCGCCGTCGACGCCGACCACGTCGCGACGGTGCAGGAGATGCACCTCGCCATCGTGCACGCCCTGTGCGCCCACCTGGACCGCACGCTGGGAGTGGCCGCGTGACGTCGCTCGTGGTGGTCGGCGACGCACTGCTCGACGTCGACGTGGAGGGCACCGCGACCCGGCTGTGCCCGGAGGCGCCGGTACCGGTCGTGGACGTCGACGGCGAGTGGGTGCGTCCGGGCGGCGCGGGACTCGCGGCGACCCTGCTGGCCAACCACGCCGCCGCGGAGGTGTCGTTCGTGACCGCGCTGGGCACCGACGACACCGGCCACCGGCTCGCCACGCTGCTCGCCCGCGACGTCGAGGTGTTGCGGCTGCCCCTGTCGGGCAGCACCGTCCGCAAGACGCGAGTCAGGGTGTCCGGTCAGTCGGTGACCCGGCTGGACGCCGGGGACGGCAGGGCCGCGGACGCCCCGCTGCCGGAGCGGGTACGACACACGTTGCGCGGGGCGGGCGCGATCCTCGTCTCCGACTACGGCCGGGGAGTCGCCGCCCACCCGGAACTGCGTCGGCTGCTCACCGAGACGGCGCGAACGGTGCCGGTGGTGTGGGACCCGCACCCTCGGGGTCCCGCCCCCGTCCCGGGGGTCACGCTCGCCACGCCCAACGAGGCGGAGGCCAGGGCGCTGCTGTCGGCCGAGCACGGCGACGTCGGCGACATCGCGGCGGCGGTCCGGCGGCGGTGGGACTGCCGCAACACGGCGGTCACGGTCGGGGCGCGGGGCGCGGTGCTCGCGACCGAGGACGACAGGACACTCTCGATACCCGTGCCCACCGGCGTCGGGTGGCAGAAGCTCGACACGTGCGGTGCGGGCGACCGCTTCGCCTCCGCCGCGCTGACCGCGCTCGCCGAGGGCTCCGGCCCCGTCGACGCGGTGACCGCCGCCGTGTCCTCGGCCTCCCGCTTCGTCGCCGCGGGTGGGGCCGCCGCGCTGTCGGTGCGCGACGGTGCACCCGACGGCGGCACGGACGACTCCCCGTCGCCGTTCGCGTTCGCCGATGCCGTGCGCCGACGGGGCGGACGGCTCGTGGCCACCGGTGGGTGCTTCGACCTGCTGCACACCGGGCACGTGAGTCTGCTGCGACACGCGCGGTCGCTGGGTGACGCGCTCGTGGTCTGTCTCAACTCCGACGACTCGGTACGGCGGCTGAAGGGCCCGGGACGCCCCGTCGTGGCGGCGCAGGACCGTGCTCGCCTGCTGACCGAACTGTCCTGTGTGGATCACGTGGTCGTGTTCGACGAGTCGTCGCCGTCCGCCGTGCTCGACCGGTTGCGGCCCGACGTGTGGGTCAAGGGCGGCGACTACGAGGGCACCGAACTTCCCGAGGCCGAGGTCGTCCGGCGACACGGCGGCGAGATCGTCCTCGTGCCCACGGTCGAGGGCTACTCCACCACCCGCTTGCTCCAGACGGTCATCCGGTGAATCAGCGAGGAGACACGATGAAGGTTCTGATCAGTGGCGGCTCGTCGGGGCTCGGCGCCGCGACGGTGCAGGAGGTCCTCGACGCGGGTGGCACCCCGCTCGTGCTCGACCGCAAGCCACCCGAGGCCGGGGGCGTGGACTACGTGCTCGCCGACCTCGCCGACACCCCGGCCACCGAGGCCGCCGTCCGCGAGCTGGCCGACCGCGCAGGAGGGCTCGACGCCGTGTTCACCGCGGCGGGCATCGACGTCCCGGGACGGCTGGACACGGTGTCCACGCAGGACTGGGAACGCGTCGTCCGCGTGAACCTGCTCGGCACGGCGGCGGTGGTCCGGGCCGCGCTGCCCTACCTCGAACGCTCCCGGGGCACCGTCGTCACCTGCTCGTCCACGCTCGGGGTGCGCTCGGTGTCGGACGCCACGGCCTACTGCGCGTCGAAGGCGGGCGTCGTCGCGTTCACCCGCGCGCTGGCCGCCGAGACAGCCGGGCGCGTCGGGGTGACGCTGCTCGTTCCCGGCGGCATGCACACCGCGTTCTTCGACGACCGGGACGAGCAGTACAAGCCGCCGCCGGACGCCAAGCTCAACGACCCGCGCAACGTCGCCAGGGCCGTCCTGCACGCGCTGCGGCAGCCTGCGGGATGCGAGATCCGGGAGCTCGTCGTCTGCCACTCGGAAGAGGGCTCATGGCCGTGATCCTGGTGTTGCGCGCGCTCGGGCTCGGCGACCTGCTCACCGCCGTGCCCGCGTTGCGCGCGCTGCGCCGGGCGCGACCGGCGGACCGGCTGCTGCTGGCCGCGCCCGAGGCCCTGGCTCCGCTCGTGCCGCTGGTCGACGCCGACGTCGAGCTGGTGCCCACCCCGGGGCTGGCGGCCCTGCCCACGGTGCCCGGCATGCCCGCCGTGGACCTCGCCGTGAACCTCCACGGCAGCGGCCCCGAGAGCATCGACGACCTGCGGGCCCTTCGGCCTCGACGGCTGCTCACCCACCGGCATCCGGCCCACCCGGACCTCGACGGACCCGAGTGGACGGCCGACTCCCACGAGGTCGAACGCTGGTGTGACCTGCTCGCCTGGTACGGCGTCCCGGCCGACCCGCGTGACCTCACGCTGGCCGTCCCGACCGTGCCGAATCCCGTCCCCGACGCGGTGGTCGTCCATCCCGGGGCCGCCTCGGCCGCGCGCCGATGGCCGCCCGACCGGTTCGCCGCCGTCGCCCGGACGCTCGCCGCGGAGACGTCGTCGCGTGTGATCGTCACCGGCGGCGCCGCCGAGCGGGAGCTGGCCACCACGGTGGCCACCGACGCCGGTCTGGGTTCCGACGCCGTGTTCGTCGGCCACGACCTCGCCGACCTGGCGGCCCTGGTGGCCGGGGCGCCCCTCGTCGTCTGCGGCGACACGGGCGTCGGCCACCTCGCCACGGCCTTCGGAACGCCGTCGGTCCTGCTGTTCGGCCCCACGCCGCCCAACCGGTGGGGACCGCCTGCCGACCGGCCCCACCACGTCGTGCTGTGGGCGGGCACGACGGGCGACCCGCACGCCTCGACCCCGGACGCAGGACTGCTGCGCATCACCACGTCCAGCGTCCTCGACGCCGCGCGGACGCTGCTCGCCGGAGGTGACCCATGTCGGATCACGACCGAGACCGCTGCACGGTCGGTGTCGTCGGCACCGGCTACGTCGGACTGACCACGGCCGCCTGCCTGGCGCACCTGGGCCACCGGGTGACCGGTGTGGACATCGACGCACGGAAGGTCGCCGTGCTGCGCCGCGGTGACGTGCCCATCGCGGAACCGGGCCTCGACACGCTGGTCGCCGACGGACTCGCCACGCGCCGCCTCACCTTCACCACCGACCTCACCGCCCTCGCCGAGGCCGACGTGGTGGTGCTGTGCGTCCCGACACCCACCGGACCGGACGGCACGGCTGACCTGCGCGCGTACGACGCCGCCGTCGACGCGGCCGCCCCCGTCCTCGCCGCACACTGCGTCGTCGCGGTGAAGTCCACTGTCCCGGTCGGCACGACCACACGCACGGCGCGGCGGCTCGGTCGCCCCGCGGTGAGCAACCCGGAGTTCCTCCGCGAGGGCCACGCCGCCCACGACTTCCTGCACCCCGACCGCATCGTGGTCGGCGGCAGCGACCCCGACGCGGCCAGTCGCGTCGCCTCGCTCTACGACGGCCTGACCGCTCCGGTGGTGCACACCGACCCGGTGAGTTCCGAGCTGGCGAAGTACGCGAGCAACGCCTTCCTCGCGCTCAAGGTGTCCTACGTCAACGTGCTCGCCGACCTGTGCGAGCGCCTCGGCGCCGACGTCGTCGACGTCACCGACGTCATGCGCCTCGACCCGCGCATCGGGTCGACGTTCCTCTCCCCCGGACCCGGGTGGGGCGGCTCGTGCCTGCCCAAGGACACCCGCGCCCTGCTGCACACCGCCACGGAGGCGGGAGCCGACGTCGCGCTCCTCGCCGACGCCGTCGCAGCCAACGAGCGCCAGCACGAGCGCATGGCGCGCAAGGTGCGCCAGGCCGTCACCGGCTCGCCGGAGGGCTCACTGCACGGCGTACGACTGGGTCTGCTCGGGGTGACGTTCAAAGCAGGCACGGACGACGTCCGCGACTCCCCCGCGCTCGCCGTGGCGCAGCGGCTGGCGGCGGCCGGGGCGGTGCTCACCGGCTACGACCCGGGTGTCGACCGCGACGGCTGTCCCGGCACGCACGGCCTCGTCCAGCTCGTCGACGACGTCACGCTCGTCGCGAAGGACGCGGCCGGGCTCGTCCTGCTCACCGAGTGGCCGCAATTCCGCGACCTCGATTGGGCCCACCTGGCCGAGCTGACCGACCGGGCCACGATCGTGGACACCCGGAACCTGCTCGATCCTCCGACGTTGACGCGAGCGGGGTTCACCTATTTCGGGTTGGGCCGTTGAACCACGCGCGGTAACTATTCCCGCATTCCGGTCACCCTCGGCAAAACTGTCCGGTGGCTACATTCCCCGATTTCGTGAACTAGCCGACGGCACTTTTCTTCGACCGACGACGGCGACGCCGGTGAATTCCACTCGATCAGTCGTGTGAGATACCTTTCACCACACCGGCGACGTCGGCGTCGGAAAGCTCCCTCGCGACGTCGGCCTGCGCCACGATCCCCACCAGTTCGTCGCCGTCCACGACGGGCAGTCGCCGCACTTGATGACGCGCCATCAGCCGCAGCGCCTCGGCCGCGTCGTCGCCGGGCCGCACCGCCACGACCTCGCCCTGAGCCAGCTCCCCGACGTGCACGGCCATGGGGTCCTTGCCCTCGGCCAGCACTTTCACCACCACGTCCCGGTCGGTGAGCATGCCCTTGAGCTTGTGGTCCTCACCCTGGATGGGCAACGCACCGACCTCGTCGGCGGCCATGGTGCGCGCCGCGCGCGTGACGGTCTCGCTGGTCTCCACGTAGGTCGGGTCGGTCGTCATGACGTCGCGAACACGAGTCATCAAAAGTCACTCCTTCTCCATCGGAAAAATCCTCCGAATGGGGAGTGTCCAACGAATCCGCCCTTTGCACGTTGGGCCGTCCGGGCTAGTCTTTGGGGCAGTCGGGCGGTTGAGCCGACAGCAGACAGAGAGGGCCCAGCGCGGGCCGGACAAAGCCAGACACTGGCCAGACGTGAATTCGACCTATTTGGTTGACGTGGACACCGCTGGAGGTGCCGTGTCCGAGCTAGCAATACCCACTTCCTTGTTGGAAGTAACCACCGATTGTCACGAGACGGGAGTCGTGGTCACCGTGAGTGGCGAGGTGGACCTCAGCACGAGGGACATCCTCGCCGAGAACTTGGACGCAGCGATCGAGCTCGTGTCGCCGCCCCAGCACCTGATCGTCGACCTGGAACAGGTGACGTTCTTGGGCTCGGCGGGGCTGGCACTCCTGCTCGACACACAGGACGTCGCCGTCCGACGCGGAGTCACTCTGCGCATCGTGGCGACACAACGCGCGGTCACCAGGCCCGTCGAGGCGGTCGGCCTCGCCGAGGCGCTGCCGTTGCACACGACGGTGGACTCGGCGCTGTCGGCGCTGCCCACGCCGCGCCGAGGTGACGAGCCGATCGAACTGCCCTTCCAGGCGGGCTCGACGGTTCACTGAGACCGAGGGCCGCATCCGGCGCAGCGTGGTCGGCGGATGCGGCCCTCACCCTTGCCCACCCCTCAATCACTCGAACAGGTGTTCGATCGAGTGGTAGGCTTCCGCCATGCCGTCTGAGACCGTCGCCGCATCCGCTTCGTCGTTCCTCACCGGACACGCCCGCCTGCTCGACCGACAGCGGTACCGACTGCTGACAAGCCACGGTGACCCACAGGCGACGTTGTCCGCGCTCGCCGCGTACCGCAATCCCGACGGCGGCTACGGCCACGGACTCGAACCCGATCTGCGCTCGCCGGAGAGCCAACCAGCCGCCGCGCTGCACGCCTTCGAGGTGCTCGCCGAGGTCGCGCCGGTGACGAGCGCGCAGGCCGAACGACTCTGCGATTGGCTGCTCACGGTCACGCTGCCCGACGGGGGACTTCCCTTCGCGCTGCCGGTCACCGAGCCGGAGCATTGCGCACCGTTCTGGGTGCAGGCCGATTCGACGACGTCGTCCCTGCAGATCACGGCGGTCGTGGCGCTGCACGCCCACCGCGTCGCCGAACACGACCGCGCGGTGGCCACGCATCCCTGGCTGGGCCGGGCCACCGAGTACTGCGTCACCGCCATCCACCGACTGCGCGACGAGCAACGCACTCCCCATGCCATCGAGTTGGCCTTCGCCGTGCGTTTCGCCGACACGCTGAGCGCCGATCATCCCGAGACCGGTCGCGAACTGCTCGACGTGCTGCGCGCCTTCGTACCCGCCGACGGCATGGTCCACGTCCAAGGCGGCGCCGACGACGAGTACATGCGACCGCTCGACTTCGCGCCCCAGCCGGGACCGGCGCAGGCGCTGCTGTCGCCCGACGCCGTCGAGGCCGACCTCCGCCGCCTGAGGTCGGACCAGGCGGCGGACGGCGGCTGGACCGTCGACTTCGCCAGCTACTCCCCCGCCGCCGCACTGGAGTGGCGCGGCTACACCACGGTCAACGCCCTGCGCACGCTGCGCGCGTACGGCGACTGATGGAGAACGGCGTCGCCTCCTGGCAGAGGACCACATCATCGGGCTGAACTGCTACGACTCCCGATAGACGAACAAAACGAAAGGTGTTATGTTGCGTTCGTCTGAGGGGAGGGGCCATGAACGCGGCGTTGCACCAGGAGACCTACCTACCCGAAGGTGCCGGCGACAAGCAGTTGGCAGAGGTGCACGACTTCCTGCGTGCGCTGGAGGCGGGACGGGAGCGTCCCGAACCAGCCTACTTCCTCAGTGGGGCCGAACCGGGCGAACGTGTGGAGCTTCCCGAAGAGCTGTACCGGGTGCTTCGACAGGTGGTCGATGCGCTCCGCAATGGTCTGGCCGTGACCGTCGCCCCGCAGACGCAGACCCTGACGACCCAGCAAGCCGCGGACCTTCTGGGAGTCAGCCGACCCACCGTGATCAGGCTGCTCGACAGCGGCGAGATCCCGTTCGAGCGCGTGAACACCCACCGCAGGATCGAACTGCGCGAGCTGCTGGCGTATCGCGAGCGACGCCGGGCCGCCCAGTACGCCGCGCTCGCCGCCACCGCCATCGACGAGGACGAGGACGTGGACGACGTCTTGCCTCGTCTCAAGCGGGCTCGCAAAGAATTGGCCGAGCGGAGACGCCGACGCACCGATTGAGTGAGCAGGGCCTGGCATGATGATCTCGTGTTCACGGCCCTGCTCGACACGTGCGTTCTCTGGCCGAACCGGCAACGTGACTTCCTGCTGTCCTTGGCCGCCGAAGGGGCCTATCGGCCGGTGTGGAGCGCAGCGCCGTCGTCCCGGTCGTGAGCGGTGCGGGCACCACCCACGACCGGACGACTACTCGAACCTCAGAACCGCAGGTCCACCAAGTAGTCGTATCCCACCTTGGCGGTGTCGAGCGGGTCGGCCGGGTCGTCGTGTTCGACGATGTACTGCTTCATCGGTCCGGCCCACGTGCGGCGGAACAGGCTGGCCCAGTCGATGGTTCCGGTGCCGACATCGGCCCAGGCGCCGTCCTCCCCACGGTCCTTGACGTGGAACTGCTGCACCCGACCGAATCGGCGGTAGTACTCCTCCACCGGGTCGGCTCCGCCTTCCACCACCCAGTACAGGTCGTACTCCAGGTGCACGTTGCGGGGGCTGGTGTGCTCGGCGATGACGTCGATCGGGCGCACTCCGTCGACGGCCCGGAACTCGTGGTCGTGGTTGTGGTAGCCGTAGGAGATCCCGGCTCTGCGGAACGCCGCCGCGGCCTTGTCGAGACGGTCCGCGAACGCCCGCCACTCCGCCAGCGTCGAATAGTTGGCGTAGGCGCAGGCGGCCTTGCGGTAGCCGAGGATCTTCGCGTCCTCGATGAGCGCGTCGACGTCCTCACCGTCGAAGGAGACGTGCGCGGACGTCGCCCGCAGGTGGTAGCGGTCGAGCAGCCTGCGGAACTCCGCCGCCGAACGCCCATACGTGCCCGCGAGCTCCACCGACCGGTACCCGATGTCGGCGAGCGCCTCCAGCGTGCCTTCCAGGTCGGCTTCGAACAGGTTCCGGAGCGTGTAGAGCTGGATGCTGAGCTGCTGTCGGGGAATCCGTCTGCCTCGCCGGCCCCAATCGGCGTGCGCGGTACCGCTCATCGCGCCCGCGAGCCCGACGGCGGCCACGGCACCCGCCGCAGTGCGGAACATCGCTCTCCGGGAAAGCTTCGTGTCACTCATGGCGTGTACGTGTCGTCCTTCCCTGTGCTGAACGCGGCGTCGAAAGCCGCCTCGGGCTTGTCGAACAACTGGCTGCGGATGTAGGTGACGGCCTCGGCGGCACCGCGCAGGCGGTCCATGCCCGCGTCCTCCCACTCCACTGAGATGGGCCCGGTGTAGCCGATGGCGTTCAGCGCCCGGAATGCGCTCTCCCAGTCCACGTCGCCGTGTCCGGTGGAGACGAAGTCCCAGCCCCGGCGAGGATCGGCCCACGGCAGGTGCGAACCGAGCCTGCCGTTGCGGCCGTCGAACCGCTTCTTCGTGTCCTTGCAGTCCACGTGGTAGATGCGGTCGGCGAAGTCGAGGATGAAACCCACCGGGTCGAGGTCCTGCCACACGAAGTGCGACGGGTCCCAGTTCAGGCCGAAGGCGGGCCGGTTGTCCACGGCCTCCAGAGCCCGCTTGGTGGTCCAGTAGTCGTAGGCGATCTCGCTGGGGTGCACCTCGTGTGCGAACCGCACGCCCACCTCGTCGAAGACGTCGAGGATCGGGTTCCAGCGGCGGGCGAAGTCGGCGTAGCCGTCCTCGATCAGCTCGGCGGGCACCGGCGGGAACATCGCGACGTACTTCCAGATCTTCGACCCGGTGAAGCCGATGACGGTGTCGACACCGAGTTTCGCGGCGGCCCTCGCGGTGTCGGCCATCTCCGCCGCGGCCCGCTGCCGGACGCCCTCCGGCTCGCCGTCGCCCCAGATGCGGGCGGGCAGGATGTTGCGGTGTCGCTGGTCGATCGGGTCGTCGCACACCGCCTGGCCGACGAGGTGGTTGGAGATCGCCCACACCTTCAGCCCGTGGGAGTCGAGCAGCTCCAACCGGTCGGCGACGTAGTTTTCCTCGGACAGCGCCCGGTCCACTTCGAAATGGTCGCCCGAACAGGCGATCTCCAGGCCGTCGTATCCCCAACTCGATGCGAGCCGGCAGACCTCCTCGAACGGCAGGTCGGCCCACTGGCCCGTGAACAGCGTTACCGGTCGACTCATCGGTGAGCGTCCTCTCGGATTCCGTGGAGTTGCAGGAGCAGATGACGGACGTCGGTGGCGGCGAGGCGACCTCCGGACTCCACCACCGCCGGCACGGCGGGGTCGGAGCAGAGGAGCATCGGGCCGTGGTCGGGCGAGTCGGGCAACCGCCCGTGTGAACCGCGGACCCATCGCGGGTCGGTGGGCACCACGTTCATGGCGTATCGCAGCCCGAACTTCTTGCGGACGAGGTTGAGCCCGGCCTTGGCCTTGGCGAACCGGTCGGTCGGGTCGAAGAACAGCTCCGCCGGGTCGTAGCCGGGCTTGCGGTGGATCTCGACACCGCGCGCGAAGTCGGGTGCGAGGTCGTCGTCGAACCAGTAGTAGTAGGTGAACCACGCGCGGGGCTCGGCCACCGCGACGAACTCGCCGGCGCGCTCGTGGTCGAGCCCGTACCGGGACTGGGCCTCGCGGTCGAGCACCTCGTCGACGCCCGGCAGCGTCTCGACGATCTTGCGGACCCGGGGCAGGTCGGCGTCGTCGGCGACGTAGACGTGCGCGACCTGGTGGTCGGCCACCGCGAACGCCCGGGACGTCCACGGGTCCAGGTACTCCATGCCGTCCTGGGTGTAGACCTCCAGCAACCCCTCCCGGCGCAACGCCCGGTTGACGTCCACCGGTGTGTCGACCGACGTGATGCCGTACTCCGACAACGCGACCACCGTGATCCCCGACCGCTCGGCGTCGGCGAGCAGCGGGCCCAGCACCGCGTCGACCTCCCGGGCGGCGTGGGCGGCTCGTGGCGAGTCGGGGCCGTACCGCTGGAGGTCGTAGTCGAGGTGCGGCACGTAGGCCATCGTCAGGTCGGGGTTGTCCGTACGCAGGATGCGCCGCGTCGCCTCCACGATCCACCGCGACGACGTGATCGACGCCGTGGGTCCCCAGTACTGGAAGAGCGGGAACGGGCCGAGTTCGGCCGTCAGCGCGTCGTGCAGGTGTGGCGGTCGCACGTAGCAGTCGGGGGACTTCCGCCCGTCGGCGTGATAGATGGGGCGCGGGGTGACCGTGATGTCGGTGGTCATGCCCATCGCGTACCACCAGCAGACGTTCGCGGCGGTGTAGTCGGGATGCGCCGCCCGCGCGGTCTCCCACACCTTCGGCCGTTGCACGAGGCGGTTGTGCTGCCGCCACAGGTAGATCTCCCCGAGGTCGCGGAAGTACCACCCGTTGCCGACGATGCCATGCTCGACCGGCATCGTCCCGGTCAGCAGGGTCGACTGCACGCTGCACGTGACCGCGGGCAGCACGGTGCCCAGTTCGGCCCGCCAACCCCGGTCGGCGACCTTCGACAGGTTCGGCATGTGCCGCAGCAGCGCCGGGGTCATCCCCACGACGTCGAGCATCAGCACTTTCCTCATGCGGCGACCTCCGTCCGTGCCCAGCGCAGTTCGTCGGCGATTCCGTCGGCGAGGTCGACGTGGTCGGCGTCGGGCAGCACCGTCCACGTGTACGTCTCGACCTCGACGTGGGGCAGCGGCCGACCGCTCGTCGCGAGCGCGGCCACGGCGTCGGTGAGGACGTCCGTCGTCGACGTCAACGGCGCGCGGGGCCGGGCGTGCAGCGGCACGTGGAAGTGCACGCGCCACGGCCCCTCCCCCGGCAGTTCCGCGAGGGCGTCGTCCAGGTCGTCGGCGGCCAGCACCTCTCCCGTCGCCGAGCGCTCACGCACCTGGTGCAGGTACCGGGGTTCACAGAAGTCGGCCAGCGCCCGGCGCGCGTCGGGGTCGCGCGGCTGGTCCACGTGCAGCGCGGCCGACGCCTGCACCTTGACGACGTCGAGCCCGGCGGCATGAATGCGTCGGACCTCCGCGCCGGGGTCGGCGAACGACACGGCGAGGTGGCAGGTGTCCAGGCACACGCCCACGTGCTCGGCGTCCACGCGGCCCGAGAGCCACGACACCGCGTCGGCGACCGTGTCGAGCACGCAGCCGGGTTCGGGTTCCACCGCGAGCCGCAACGGCCGCCCGCCGTGGTCGGAGAGCCGTCGCGCGTGCACGACCACCTCGTCGAACGCGGCGACGGCACGGTCGTCGTCGGCACGGCTCCACGGCTCGCGCCACGCCAGCGGCAGCGTCGAGATGCTGCCGTACTCGGCGTCGGGGTGCAGCAGGTCGGCGAGCACCGTCAGACAGTCGCGCGTGTACGCGACCCGACGCGGATCGGTCCATTGTGGAACGTAGACCGCGTGTTTGACCACCGCGTCGTGGAACCCGCCGTAGGGAAAGGCGTTGAGCGTCTGCACGCCCAGGCCCCGGGCCGACAGCTCACGGGCGAGCCGGGACCGGGCACCGGCGTCCGTCGCCAACGCCGAGGCCACGTCCGCCGCGAGCCACAGCCCCACTCCGAGGAGGTCGACGTCGAGCCGCTTGCGGATCACGGCCGCGTAGGTGTCGAGCTGCGCCACGATCCCGTCGAGATCCTGGGCCGGGTGCACGTTGGTGCAGTAGGAGAGCACGGGTCACTTCCTCGCGCCACGGAGCACGGAGTTGCCCTCGAACGTCTCCGCCGTCGGTGCCGACCCCGGCACGGGATCGAGCATCAGCTTGCCGCTCTGCCCGTAGAAGGCCACCGGGTTGTCCCACAACACCTTGTCCACATCAGACTGAGTGAATCCCGCGTCGAGCATCGCGGTTCCGGTGTGCAGTGTCTTCAGCGGATCGGAGCGACCCCAGTCGGCGGCGGAGTTCACCAGCATCCGGTCGGTGCCGTACTCCTTCAGGATCGCCACCATGCGGTGCTCGTCCATTTTCGTGTCGGGGTAGACGGAGAAGCCCATCCAACACCCGGAGTCGGCTACGAAACCGACCGTGACCTCGTTGAGGTGGTCCACCACCACGCGTGCCGGGTCGATACCGGACTCGCGGACGACGTCGAGGGTGCGCCGGGTCCCCGACAGCTTGTCGCGGTGCGGGGTGTGGACGAGCACGGGAAGGTCGTGCTCGATCGCGAGGCCGAGCTGGTGGGTGAACGCCTTCTCCTCGGCCTCCGTCATCGAGTCGTAGCCCACCTCGCCGACGGCCACCACGCCGTCCTTGGCGAGGTAGCGCGGGAGGACATCGAGCACCTCGACGCACCGCGGGTCGTTGGCCTCCTTCGGATTCAGCGCGATCGTGCAGTGGTGGCGGATGCCGAACTGGGAGGCCCGGAACCGCTCCCACCCGATCAGGGAGTCGAAGTAGTCGGTGAACGAACCGACGTTCGTGCGCGGCTGGCCGAGCCAGAACGCCGGCTCGACGAGCGCGCGGACCCCGGCCGCGTACATGGCCTCGTAGTCGTCGGTGGTGCGCGACGTCATGTGGATGTGCGGGTCGAAGATCTTCATCGGGCGACCTCCTCGTCGGTGGTGCCGAGGGCCAGGATCGCCTCGGCGTCGGGCGGCACGGGGCGGCCTGCGGCTCGGCGTTCGGCCGCGAAATCGGAGACCATGCGGACCAGTTCCGCGTCGCGACGTCGGTCCAGGTCGACGACGGCGGCCGTGGGCACGCCGGTGAACAGGCACTTCAGCACGCCGTGCCGCCAGGCGTGGTCGTCGAGGTGGTCCGCCGCGAACCGACCGAGCGCGGCGGCCACGAGGCCGGTGTCGTTGGCCCGCAGCGCGTCGGTGACCAGGCGGACTCCCAGTTCGACGACGTGAGGGTCGTCGGTGGGAAGAACGTGGAGGTTGCGCAGGACACCGCGTCGCTCGGCGCCGTCGCCGTAGCGGTAGAGCTCCTCCACCTCCTTGACGAGCGTGTCGGTGTCCAGGGCGGACGCGAGCGCCGCGAGCAGTCGGCCGCGCGCGCGGTCGTCGAGCGTGCCGTGCACGAGCCCGTCCGGGTCGACGTCGGGGCGGACCGCGGTGCGGCCGACCTTGCGGCCCACGGCGGGGAAGGACGTGCGGACGCGCGACGGCTCCGACCGGATGGCGGTCTCGGTGTCGACCACCCACTCCGCCGCCGCCAGTGCCGCCCTCGCCCGCCGCGCGACGTCGGGAGCGGCGTGGCTGTGCCGGGGCAGCTCCACCGCCGCCAGCCCCGCGTACCCGACGTCGGCCAGCGCGGCCAGGGTGTCGGCGAGGTCGAGCTGTCCCTCCCCGAACTCCAGGTGTTCGTGCACCCCGGGACGCATGTCGTCGAGCTGGACGTTGAGCAGCAGCGGAGCGGCCCGCCTGACGCACTCGGCGGCGCTGACCGGCTCCACCGCCACACAGTGGCCGACGTCGAGGGTGATGCCGAGGTTGTCGGGACGCCCCAGCTCCTCGTACAGGCGCAGTGCTTGATCGAGGTGCTGCACGTGGTGACCCGGCTCGGGTTCCAGCGCGAAGCGGGCCTCGGTGTGCTCCAGCACCGTCGCCACCCCCGCACTCAGCCGCCGCCACGCCGTCTCGTCGTCCACCCCCGGATCGGCGACGCCCGACCAGAACGACACGCACTCGGCCCCGAGGTCGACGGCGATGTCGGCCGCGCGGCGGAGGAAGTCGAGCCGCAGCGCGGGGTCGTCGGAGAGCAGCGTCGGCTGGTGCTTGCGCCAGGGGTCCAGCAGGAAGCGCGCCCCGGTCTCGACCACAACCCCGAGTCCCAGCTCGGCCAGGCGGGCGGCGACCCGCTCGGTCTGCGCGACCACGTCGTCGGCGAACGGGTCGAGGTGGGCGTGGTCCAGTGTCAGCGCCACCCCGGAGTAGCCGAGGTCGGCGATGATGGCCAACGCGTCGTCGAGCCGGTGGTTGGCGAATCCGTTGGTGCCGTAGCCGAATCGCAGTGTGCTCACGTGGGGCTCACCTTCCTCGCGAGTCGCCGCGCCAGGGGCAGCGCGGTCACCAGCACGCTCGCCGCACGCACGGCGCCGTGGCGGGCCGCGAGCGTGGCCTGCAGCGGGACCATGCCGTGGATTCCGGCCTTCGTCGCCTCCCGCACCCGCCGCGCCGTCGGTTCCCGCAACGCCGCGCACTGGGCTCGGCCCACCGACGAGACGTACGTGCCGGAGAACACCGCCGTGGCAGCCCTGCGGAGTCGACCACCACCGCGCACCGCCGGACGCTGCCTCGTCGCGAGGACGGCGGAGCCCGCCGTCGCGGCGAGGGCACCGCCCGCAATCCGGGTCGACGTGCCGTGCACCTCGCCGGTCGACAACGCGGTGACCCCGAGCGTGTGCAGTCCCAGTGCCGACGCGGCGGGCAGTGCCGCTCGCTCCCGGCCGGGCGCGCCGAGCAGCACGTCGAGTGCGCGGCAGGCCGCCATGCCCACCGGGCCGAACGCCGTGCCCTTGACCGTGGTGTCGTAGGCCCACACGCAGGCCGCGAGGGACAGCGCCGTGCGCCACGCCCGGCGTCCGCCGCCCACCCTGGCGAGCCCGAGGCCCACCGCCGTGAGCCCGACCCCCGTGGCGAGCGCGGCGGACGCGCTCACCCGACCCGACGGGATCGGTCGTTCGGGCCGCTCCACCGCGTCGAGTTCCCGGTCTGCCCAGTCGTTCAGGGCCATGCCCGCCCAGTAGAACGCCGCCGACGCCAACGGGAGCAGCCGTGCCCGGCCCCGCAGCCGAGTACCCGCCGCCGCGGCCCCGGCCACCGTGTCGCCGACGACGGTCAGCGCGGCGGGAGCCCGCACGAGTTCGACGTAGGCGCTCACAGCGTGGCCGCCCAGTCGACGAGCGCCGAGAACTGCTGGGCGAGCCGATGTTCGTCACTGCCCAACGGGTCCTTGAAGAAGAACCCGAGTTCCCCGAGCGGGCCCGTGCTACCCGCCGCGTGGGCCGCGGCCGTGAACCGCGCCAGGTCCAGCACCAACGGAGCAGCGAGCGAGGAGTCGTAGCCCGACCACGTGAACTGCAGGCTCATGCGCGCCCCGAGGAAACCTTCGAACGACACGTGGTCCCACGCGATCTTCTGCTCGCCGAGGTCGGGCACGTTGTCGATGTGCAGGGGCGCGGTGACCTCCCTGCCGAGCAGCGTGGCCAGCCCGCGTCCCTTCGACGCGAGTTTGCTGCCCGCGTGCTCGGCGTCGGCCAACGTCATCCCGTCGCCACCACCGAGCAGGTTCGTCCCCGCCCACGACCGCACGGTGAGAGCCCGGGTGGTGAACATGGGAGCGAGCGTGGTCCGGACCAGGGTCTCGCCGGTCTTGCCGTCGGAGCCCGCGTAGGGAATGCCACGCCGGTCGGCCAACGCCGTCAACGCGGGCAGGCGCACCCCGGTCGACGGCGTGAAGTCGACGAACGGACAGTCCGCGCGCAACGCCGCGTAGGCCGCCACCGAACTGGGCGGCAGGACCGTGCGCCCCGGCACGGCCATGGCCGCCTCCAGCGCTTCGAGACTCTCGTGTTCGGGCAGGGCGGGGAAGACGGGTTCGGTGGACGACACGTTGACCACCACGACGCGGGCGAGGTCGTGCCGCCTCGCGAACGCGGTGATGTCGGACGCCAATGCTCGGGCCGCGTCGGCCTGGGTGCCCGAGTGGGTCGCGGGGTGGTAACCCGACCGCAGTTCACCATCCACATCGGACAAGGAAGGGCGAACCGCTTCGAGGACCCGGTGCGGGATCACACCCGCGTCCGCGAGCAGTTCGGCCCGCTTCTCCAGACTCGTGTCGGTGATGTCGTGCCCGCCGACGTGGAGCTCGTCCCAGTCCGGCAACGGCACGTCCGCGAACTCCGGCAGCGCGCTGACGCAGCCGACGGCCGGAACGACCCCCGCCCGCAACGCGAGCAGGCCCGTGATCGCCGTGGTGGCGACCGACCCCCGAGCACCGATCAACCACAACCCTGTGGGCGCCATGCTGAACCAACCCCAGTCCGTGTCGTTCGCGGTGGACTCGAACCACCGCGCCTTGCCCGACCCTTTCACGCCGTTTCGCCTGATGAGCGCATCGACGCGCTCGTCGTGGCGGCTCCCGGGCGGGTGATCGTGCCGCGCCGTCACCCGCCCGGGAGAGGTTCACGACTCGACGGGCAACGGTGTGCTTCCGTCGACGTGGCCGGCGAGAGCGCGACCGTCTCGCACCAGCGCGTCACGTGCTCCCGCGTCGGAAGCCCGATCCGCTCGCTCCCCGAAGGCGGCGGGCGCCGGCTCCGCCTGCTGTGGCCTGTCACGGTCGAGAGCCCGCTCCGGCGCGGTCGTGTCGAGCTCGGCGATCCGGACGTTGCGGAACCAGACGTCGTCACCGTCGCCGTGGTTCTGAAGGCCCACGAACCCACTGGTGAGGTCGCGGTTCTCGTCGGCGTTGACGAACTCGTTGATCACCGTCCCGTTGAGGGACACCGTGATCGTCTGGTCGCGGACCACGATCTCGTAGGAGTTCCACTCCCCCGGCGGCTTCAGCGCTGCGTCGCGCGCCTCGATGTCCGCCGACTGGAAGTCGTAGATCGCGCCCGTGGTCTTGTCCGGGTCGTCGGTGGGGTCGATCTGGATCTCGTAGCCCTCGTTCACCGCGACCCACGGGTCGTCCCCCGGGTCGGGGAAGCCGACGAACACCCCGGAGTTGTCGTCGTCGGCCATCTTCCAGTCGAGCTTGAGGCTGTAGGCGCCGAACTCCTCGCCGAACCACAGCAGCCCCATCCCGCCGACCGACCTGATCGAGCAGTCATCCTCCAGCTCGAACGAGCCAGGTCCGGCCTGGTTCCAGGCGTCGAGCGAGGACGCGGTGCCGTCGAACAGCATCCGGTAGCCCTCCTCGGGCTGGGCGGGTTCGCATTCCGAGGGCGAGGTACCGGGCGCGGCGACTCCCTCGCCGTCGACGTGCAGGACGTCCACGTCGAACAATCCTCCGCTGCCCTCTCCGCGGAACACCAGGTACAGCGGCCCCTTCTCACCCGGATCGGTGACAGGCACGGGGCCGATCTCCGTGTACTCGTCGAATCCGCCCGTGTTGGGCACGTCCACGGTGTGGATCACCGGACCGTCGACCGCGCCGATCCGCGCCTCGATCGTGCCGCCGTCGCCGCCCGACGAGACGCGGTAGGTCACGCCGTCGACGCCGGTCAGATCGGCCGGGTCGAGCGCGATCCAGTCGCCGTCGTCGATGTGGCCGATGCGCTTGCCACCACTGGCGCCCTCGGCCTCGACGACCTCGACACCCTCGTGCTCGGTGAAGAACTCCGCCTGCTTGATCTTCGGCTGCAGGACGACCTCGTCCGACCCTTCGAGCGCGGGCACGTCACCGGCACCGGTGTCGGTGTAGCTCGCGTTGACGACCCCGAAGATGTCCGCGTCGAGCCCATGCCCCTCGTCGGCAGGGGTCTCGATGGTTCCGTCGCACCCGGTCGCCCTCGACAACGGGTGACCGTGGTTGTCGTGGCCGAGGATGTACTCAACGGTGACCTTCGAGCAGTCGATCTCGCCGTCCTCCGGGTCCGTGACGGTCACGCGGAACGGCACGCTGTCACCGAAGCCGAAGAACCCGCCGTTCACCGGCGCCTCGATCGTCACCGTCGGAGCGGTGTTGCCGACCGTCACCACCACGCTCGCGCTGCCGGTGAGACCGCCGGAGTCGGTCACCGCGAGCCGGGCGCTGTACTGCCCATCCTGCTCGTAGACGTGGGTCACCGGACCGGCCTCGGTCGAGTCGGTCTCCCCGTCACCGTCGAAGTCCCAGGCGTAGGAGAGTTCGTCACCGTCACCGTCCTCGGTCCCCGACGGGTCGAACGTCACCTCCAGGGGCGCCTGCCCCGACGTCACGTCGGCCGACAGCGACACCTGCGGCGTGCGGTTGCCCTTCGTGTAGTCGATGCGGTAGACCGCCGAGTCGGCCGCGCCACCGAAGTAGCCGCTGCCGTAGTCCAGCACGTACAACGAGCCGTCGGGCCCGAACTCGATGTTCATCGGCCGCGTCAACTGCATGGAGTCGAAGAACGGCTCGATCGCGCCCGGCTCGCCGTTCTCCCCGATCTCGATCGTCTTGATCCAGCCGCGGTCCCATTCGTAGGCGAAGTTCTTGCCGTCGTAGTACTCGGGGAACTTCGTGTCGACGTCGAGGTCGGCGTCGAAGCGGTACACCGGGCCGCCCATCGGCGACTCGCCGCCGGTGCCGAACTCGGGCACCGAACCACCGTCGTAGGGAATCCACGCGGGCTGCACGGGCGGCAGCTCCGTGAGACCGGTGTTGTTCGGGCTGTCGTTGACGGGAGCGTCGCAGTCGAACGCCTCGCCGGACGTGCCGGTCGCGAAGTCGTGGTCGACGTAGGGTTCGTTGTCGCCCACGCAGTACGGCCAGCCGAAGTTGCCGGGCTCCTTGACGAGGTTGAACTCCACCATGCCCGCCGGGCCGCGGTTCGGGTCCGCCGCGCCCGCGTCGGGACCGTAGTCACCGACGTAGAGCCACCCGGTCTCCTTGTCGACCGCGAACCGGAACGGGTTGCGGAAGCCCATCGCGTAGATCTCGGGCCGGGTCTTCTCCGTCCCCGGCGCGAACAGGTTGCCCTCGGGGATCGTGTAGCTGCCGTCCTCCTGCACCGTGATACGCAGGATCTTGCCGCGCAGGTCGTTGGTGTTGCCCGAGGTGCGCTGCGCGTCGAACGCGGGGTTGCGGTCGGCTCGCTCGTCGATGGGTGTGAAACCGTCCGAGGCGAACGGGTTCGTGTCGTCGCCGGTCGACAACAGAAGGTTGCCGTCGGCGTCGAAGTCGATCTCACCACCGGCGTGGCAGCAGATGCCACGGTTGGCGGGCACCCGCAGAATCTGCTGTTCGCTGGCGAGGTCCAGCGTGCCGTCGTCGGTGAACCGGAACCGCGAGAGCTGGTTGTAGCCGTCGTACGGCGCGAAGTCCTCCGGCGAGCCGGTCTCGGGCGCGTCCCCGTCCGGCGTGTCCAGCGGCGGTGCGTAGTACAGGTAGACCCAGTGGTTGTCCTCGAAGTCCGGGTCGATCGCGATGCCCTGCAGACCGTCCTCGTCGTGGTTGTAGACGTCCAGCGTCGCGGCCACGGTCGTGTTGCCCTCGGGCGTGGTCACGAAGACCCGGCCGTCGCGGGAGGTGTGCAGCACGCGGCGGTCGGGCAGCACCGCCAGCGCGATCGGCTCGCCGGTCACCTCCTGCCCCTTGGCGAGGGTGATCTGGTCGAAGTCGTCGTCGGCGGGCGCGTCCCCGCCCGGGTCGGCCGAGGTGGAGCAGTCGGCGTCGGCGAGGCCCGCCGCGTACCGGATGCCACCGGCGAGATGCGCGAGGAACTCCGGCTCGGCGAACGACTCGGCGGTGTGTCCGCCGCCGGTGTACCAGGCCCGTCCCCCGCTGTTCTCGTGGCACCAGGCGATCGGGTGGTCCTCACCCATCCCGCCGGAGCCCGCGTCGTAGCTGCTCTCGTCGAGCGTGGCGAGCACGCGGACGTGCTGCCGTGGGTTCTCGCGGTAGTTGTACCACTCGTCGGTGCGCACCCACTGTTCCGGAAGGTCCGCTGTGGACGGGTGATCGGCGTCCTCGACCGTCACCGTCGCCTCTTGGACGTGGGGGTGCGAGTCGAACCACGCACCCACGAGGTCGCCGTACCACGGCCAGTCGTACTCGGTGTCCGACGCGGCGTGCACACCCACGTACCCGCCGCCGCCCTGGACGTAGCGCTCGAAAGCAGCCTGCTGCTCGTCGTTCAGGACGTCCCCGGTGGTGGACAACCACACCACGGCGTCGTAGCCCGCCAGGTTCTCGTCGGTGAAGGCCTCCGCGTCCTCCGTGGCGTCCACCGAGAAGTGGTGTTGCTCGCCGAGCCGTTCGACGGCCTCGATCCCCGCCGGGATCGAGTCGTGCCGGAAGCCCGCGGTCTTCGAGAAGACGAGAACGCTCGCTTCCTCGTGCTGGGCCTGCTGTTCCGCGGCGGCGACGACACCGCCCGACGCCAGGCCCGTGGTCAACGCCAACGCCGCGACACCGACTCTCCAGCCGCGTCGCGTCGTGGTCCCGCTGGTACTACTGCTTCGTTGCACTGGTACCTACTCCTCGTCCCCCAACACGTGGGACCCGTGCCGACTACACCTTCACGAAACTCGATCCGTTCTCCGCACTGCGTTCGACCGCCGCCAGCACGCGCTGCACGCGCAGCCCGTCGGCGAAACTCGGCTCCGGTGGCGTGCCCGACTCGATCGCGGTGAGCAGGTCCGCGAGCTCGTGGGTGAACGTGTGCTCGTACCCGAGCACGTGTCCCGGCGGCCACCAGGCGCCGACGTAGGGATGGGTGGGTTCGGTGACGACGATGCGCCGGAATCCCTCGGTCTCCGGTGCGTCGGCGCCGTCGTGGAACCACAGCTCGTTCATGGACTCGAAGTCGAAGGCCAGGCTGCCTCGCGAGCCGTTGACCTCGATCCGCATCGCGTTCTTCCTGCCCAGCGCGTATCGGGTCGCCTCGAAGCTGCCCACCGCGCCGCCCGAGAACCGGGCCGTGAACAACGCGCAGTCGTCGACCGTGACGTCCTCCAGGCCGCCTGCGGTGTCGGACGGCCGCTGCCGCACGAACGTCTCCGTCAACCCCGACACACCCGTGATCGTCTGGCCGGTGACGAACTGTGAGGCGTCGATGATGTGCGCGCCGATGTCGCCCAGCGATCCGGACCCGGCCTGCTCCCTGCGCAGCCGCCACGTCATCGGTGCCGCGGCGTCGGCGAGCCAGTCCTGCAGGTAGGCCGCCCGCACGTGGCGGATCTCGCCCAACCGCCCCTCGGCGACCAACCGGCGGGCCAGCGCGAGCGCCGGGACCCTGCGGTAGTTGAAGGCGACCATCGAGAACACGCCGCGCTCACGAGCCTGCTCGGCGGCCCGCACCATGCGCTCGGCCTCGTCGACCGTGTTGGCCAGCGGCTTCTCGCACAACACGTGCTTGCCGGCCTCCAGCGCGGCGATCGCGATCTCGGCGTGCGTGTCGCCCGGCGTGCAGATGTCCACGAGGTCCACGTCGTCGCGTCGCACGAGCTCTCGCCAGTCGGTGCTGGACTCCGCCCAACCCATCCGCTGCGCCGCCTGCGCGGTCCGTTCCGGGTCCCGACCGCCGAGGACGACCATGGTCGGCGACCGGGGGACGTCGAAGAAGCGCGCCACGCTCCGCCACGCCTGCGAGTGCACGGCACCCATGAACGCGTGGCCCACCATGGCGACCCGCAGTTCGGGTCGCCTGCCGTCGTTGCTGTTCGTCTGTTCAGTCACGAGTCGAAACCCACCACGTTCGCTTGATCCGCGGCGGAGGCGAGTCGGGGCGACGCACTCACTTGGCCGCTCGCCGCGTGCAGACTTATATCCACATCAGCCCCACTTTCTTCTCTGGCATGCAAAAGTAGGGCGACGACGGTGCAAGCGTCAAGCGTCCAGTCGGGAAGTCAGGCGGGAGTGGTAGCCGAAACAGCCGGTGACCAGCAGGTCACCACCACTTGAAAGTCATGTGCCGGAACGAGGGCCACAGCTCGGCCCACGACGCGGTCCGGCCCTCACACAGCCAGATGGGCGCACCCTGGTTGTCGTTGTTCACCTCGTGGCCGTTGTCCACGGTGCCCAACAACGTCACGCGCTCGAAGAACGTCGCGAGCTTCTCCCGATCGCCGCCGACGAACAGCGTCAGCGGAGCGTCCTCGGGCGGGGCTCCGAAGTACCAGTAACCCCGACCCCCACTGTGCGCCTCGGGCAGCGACGGAGCGAACTTCTCGATCGCGGCCGCCTGCCAGTAGGTCTCGGTGACGATGGTGGTCGCCGCCTGCTGCTCGGGGTCGAGGCCCGCGTACGCCGACGCGACATTGGCCGCGACCTGCGGCCACCCGAACTCCTCCAGCTCCATGTTCATCGGGTCGTACGGTTCCCCCGCGTACGCCGAGATCGGTTTGACCGGCAACCAGCTCACCGCCACCAGGGCCGACACCGCGTAAGCCACCACCACGGCGGGCCGCCACCGCGCCGTGAGGACCCGGTCCAGCTCGACCGCCGACGCGGCGAAACACAGCGCGAACATCCCGCCGACGTAGTAGGGCCTGCCCGACGACAACCAGAACACGGCCGTCACCCCGAGCACGGTGAGGCCCAGGAAGCGGTACGACCGCAGCCTCGGCGAGCGCAGCAACCACCACACCCCGAGCACCACCAGCACGGCGCCGACGCCGTATCCGGCCTGTTCGAGCGCCATCGGCAGGAACGTCGCTCGCCCGCCCGCGTACGACACCTCGTCGGCGACGATGCGGTTCATCTCCAGTTGCGGCCAGCCGTTGGCGACCTGCCACAACAGCGTCGGCACGCACGAGGCCACGGCGATCGCCGCACCGACCCACAGCAGCGGTCGGCGCACGAGGTCCTTCGGCCCCACCAGCATGGACGCCAGCAGGGCGATCACCCAGAACACCGGGATGAGGAACTTGACCTGCAGGTCGACGGCCGTCACGAGGGTCGCGGCGAGCAGCACACGGTCGTCCCGCACCCGGACCCACCGCACCACCAGCCAGACGATGATCGTCCACAGGAACGCGTCGACCATGTGGGTGGCGAGAATGTGGCCCGCACCTGCCAGTAGGAACGGCGAGCACGCGTAGGCCCCGGCCGCCATCACCTGCGCCCGAGTGCCACCCCGGAGTTCCCGCGCCGTCAGGGCTGCCACGACGACCCCGACACCGGTGAACAGCACCGCGGGAAGCCGGAACCCCATCACGGAATCCGGGAAGAGACTGTCCATCAGCAACGCCAGCAGCGGCAACAGCGGCGGCTGATCGGCGTAACCCCAGTCGAGATGGCGGCCCGCGGCAATGAAGTACAACTCGTCGCCGTGGTAGCCGTACCGGTCACCGAAAGCCAGCAGCACCACCATGGCGGCGCAGGCCACGAGACACACCGGAAGCCGGGCGAAGCGCGGGACGGCCATAGACGCAAACCTTAAGGGACGAGACCACACGGATCAGTAGTGATCTTTACCCACCCGCGCGCGACGGTGACTAGCCCGTTCGGACGTTTCGACGTGCTCCACGCGGATACGCCACCCGCGTACACGTCGTCCCCCGCGGCCGGGACCACCGACCACGGGGGACACGACGTCACATGTTGATCATGTGGCCGGCGAGGCCGTGGATGGCCTCCTTCACGGCCTCACCCAGGGTCGGGTGCGCGTGCACGTTACGGGCGACCTCGTGCACGGTCAGGTCCCACTGCTGGGCCAGCGTCAGCTCGGGCAGCAGCTCGGTGACGTCCGGACCGATGAGGTGTCCACCCAACAGCTCGCCGTACTTGGCGTCGCTCACGATCTTGACGAACCCGACCGGCTCGGCCAGCCCGTGAGCCTTGCCGTTGGCCGTGAACGGGAACTTCGCGACCTGCACGTCATAACCCTCGGAGCGGGCCTGCTCCTCGGTGAGGCCGAAGCTCGCCACCTGCGGCTGGCAGTACGTCGCCCGCGGGATCATGCGGAAGTCCAGCTCCATGGTCTCCACGTCGGCGATCGTCTCGGCCGCCACCATGGCCATCGACTCCGCTGCGTGAGCGAGCATGAGCTTGGCCGTCACGTCGCCGATCGCGAAGATGTGCGGCACGTTCGTCCGGCAGCGACCGTCCACATCGATCGCACCACGCTCGGTGAGCGCGACGCCCGTGTTCTCGAGGCCGTAACCCTCCACATTGGGCGCGAAACCCATGGCCTGGAGCACCTTGTCGGCCTCCAGCACCTGCTGCTCGCCGTCCTTCGAGACGGTGACGCGCACCTTCTCGCCGGACTCGTCGATCGACTCCACGCGGGTGGAGGTGAGGACGTCGATGCCGAGCCTGCGGTAGCGCCGGGCCAGCTCGGCCGACACCTCCTCGTCCTCGGCGGGAACCATCCGGTCCATGAACTCGACGATGGTGACCTTGACGCCGTAGTTGTGCAGCACGTAGCCGAACTCGACACCGATGGCACCCGCACCGCAGATCACGATGCTCTCGGGCAGCTCGGACGACAGGATCTGCTGCTCGTACGTGACGACGCGATCGCTGACCGCCGTGCCCGGCAGCAGCTTCGGCGAGGCACCCGCGGCGATGATGCAGTGGTCGAACGTGACCGTCTCCACGCCGTCGGCCGTCTGCACCTGGATGGACTTGTCGCTCGTGAACGTGCCGCGACCGTTGAACTGGGTGATCGCGTTCTTCTTCATCAGGTAGTGGATGCCCTTGACCCGGCCGTCCGCGACCTTGCGGCTGCGCTGGTGGGCCGCGCCGTAGTCGAAGGTCACCTCACCGTCGACCTGGATGCCGAACGTGCGCGCCTCGTGGGTGAACAGGTGCGCGAGTTCCGCGTTACGCAGCAACGCCTTCGACGGAATACACCCGACGTTGAGGCACACCCCGCCCCAGTAGCGCTCCTCGATGACGGCGGTGTCGAACCCGAGCTGGGCCGCCCGGACAGCGGCGGTGTAACCGCCGGGACCGGCACCCAGCACCACAACGTCGAAGTGTTCGCTCATGGCCGCGATTATGCCCCCATCGCCTCGGCGGGTGGGGTGCGCCCACGGACCTCCACCAGCAAGTCCGTGATGGATCTCATGATGCGCTCCGTGGCTTCCCGCAACTGGCTCGCGCTGGGCCGCTCGCCCGCGAGGTCCGAGAGGTCCACGGGAGGACCCGCGACGACGTGCAGGGTGGGTCTGCGCCACACCCTGGGTAGCCAGGCA
This sequence comes from Saccharomonospora sp. NB11, assembly GCF_015910535.1. Taxonomy (GTDB): domain Bacteria; phylum Actinomycetota; class Actinomycetes; order Mycobacteriales; family Pseudonocardiaceae; genus Saccharomonospora. The sequence goes on from NZ_JACBJG010000005.1 coordinate 276,343, forward strand.
CCCACGGGCAGCAGCTCGTGAGCGCCCCAACACGCCACGGGCACCACGGGCGCCCCGGTGGTCAATGCCATACGGGCGAGTCCGGTCTTCCCCTTGCTCGGCCAGCCGTCGGCACGGTCGGTGAACCCACCCTCGGGGAACACGACCACGCACTCGCCGTCCCGCACGGCGGCCACACCGTCCCGGAACGCGTGCACGGCGCTGGCCTTGCCCCGGTGCACCGGGATGTGCCTGCCCGACGCCATCACCCGCCGGATCACCGGGAGGTCCCACAACTCCGCCTTCGCGAAGAACCGCGGCACCCGACCCGCCGTCTGTGTGAACAACGTCACCGCGATGGGGTCGGCGAAGGACAGATGATTGCTGGCGAGCAGCGCGCCGCCCTCACGAGGCACGTGCTCCTGTCCGGACAGCCGCCAGCGGCTCGCCAGCGCCAGCAACGGCGCGATGACCTCGATGGCCACCGCGAACCAGGCACCACGGCCACGTCGGGGGAATCGACGGATCAGTGTCAGTGGATGCGGTCGGCGACCGAGGCCGCCGACTTGTACACGTGTGTCGCTCAGACCAGCCGCTCCAGGACGACGACGGGAATCTCCCGCTCGGTCTTGCGCTGGTAGTCCTCGTAGTCGGGCCACACCTCGACCATCCGCGACCACAGCCTCGCCCGCTCCTGCCCCGTGGCGGTGCGGGCGCGCGCGGCGAACCGGTCGGCCTTCACCTGTACCTTGACCTCGGGATTCGCGACCAGATTCTTGTACCAGTCGGGGTGGTCGGGCGCACCGCCCTTCGACGCCACGACGACGTACCGGCCGTCGTCCTCCCCGAAGATGAGCGGGGACTTGCGTTCCTTCCCGCTCTTCCGTCCTGTGGTGGTCAGGATGAGGATGGGCGCGTCGTTCCTCCAGACGTAGCCCTCCTCACCGTCGGTCTCCTCGTAACGACGCACGTGTTCGGCACCGAACAACACCGGGTCAGTCCTCCTCGTCGAGGGATCGGTCGAGCACGTCCGACAGTAGAGCCGGGTCGAGGTTGCCGCCGGACACGACCGCGACCGTGAGACCGGCGGGCAGCTCCGCCGCGTGGAAGAGGTACGCGGCGACCGACACGGCGCCGCTCGGCTCGGCGATCAATCGCGCCTTGCGCGCGAGTACCGCCATCGCGGACCGGATCTCGTCCTCGCTCACGGTGATGACGTCGTGGACCCGCGCCTTCAGGTGCGCGAACGTCAGCTCCGAGGGCTGCGACCGAAGCCCGTCGGCGATGGTGCGGTTGCGCTTCTCGACCGGCCAGTCGACCAGCGAGCCGGTCCGCAGGCTCTCCTTGGTGTCGGACGCCAGCTCGGGCTCCACGCCGATCACCTTGGCGTTCGGCACCAGCGCGGTGACGGCCGAGGCCACCCCGGAGGCGAGCCCGCCACCGCTGACCGGCACGAGGACGACCTCGACGTCCGGCAGGTCGTGGGCGATCTCCAACCCGAGAGTGCCCTGACCTGCGATGATGTCCGGGTGGTCGAACGGTGGCACCAGCACCGCTCCCCGCTCGGCGATGATCTGGTAGGCGACCTTCTCGCGCTCGCCCTCGCCGCAGAGCACGACCTCGGCACCGTGCGCCCGCGTGTTGTCGATTTTGATCTGCGGGGTCGACGCAGGCATGACGATGTGGGCCGTGATGCCCGCGCGCGCCGCCGCGTAGGCAACGGCCTGCGCGTGGTTGCCGCTGGAGTAGCTCACCACCCCGCGGCGACGCTCGTCCTCCCCGAGGCGGGAGATCGCGTTGAGCGCGCCGCGGATCTTGAAGGCCCCGATGGGCTGCAACGTCTCGGGTTTCACCCACAACGGGCGTGCGGGGTCCGCCCACAGGCACGGCACGAGAGGCGTACGAACGATCCCGTCGGAGATACGGTCGGCTGCGGCACGGATGTCGTCGAGAGTCACCAGATCCACGACGCCAGCGTATGCCGGTATCGACTCACCGCAGTAGGCGGCCACCCGCGCGGAACGGGTCGACCGAGCTCGCCGACCGACCCGGCTCCGCCTGCGACGACGGCGCCGGTCGCCCTGCCGCACCGACTCCGCCGCCTCGGGACCGCACCCAGCGGGGCTGGCACTTGCCCAGCGCGTTCGCCGAGGGCGGGTCCGCCCTGTTGCACAGTTCTTCCGCTCTCGCCCTGACCCACGCCATGTCTCTTGGATACCTGCCGGGCGCCGGACGTTCCACCGAATCCGTGGAACCGAGCGTGACCGGTCGACGTCGCACTGGAATGAGCGAGAAGAAGCTGCCGTCACTCGACGACCTCTTGGCACAGTCCGACCGTGTCGACAACCGTCTTCTCGCCGACCGCAGACAGAAGAGCGGCGCGGGAGCCACCGGGCGTGGCAGGGGGACGAACTCGGACCGGCGGGTGAAGGCCCAGGACGACTGGGGACTCGTGGAGGTGACCGTCGACGCGCGAGGGCGGGTGCAGGAAGTGGCGATCAACGCCGATCTCGCCGCTCGCACCAACCTCGCGGACCTCGCCGAAGCCATGTTGCAGGCGGCACGCGCCGCGCAGTCCCGAGCCGACGCTCTGTCGTAGCGGTCTTCGTCGCGAACCACAGCCGAAGTCGGCACTGCACTGGGGAGGAAGGGCAGGATGTCAGCACCGATCACGATCGACCCCGAGGTACTGCGCCAGGGGGCCGCGGAGCTGGAGGGTGTCTCGGAGGACACGCGGAACGCCGCCCAGACCGCTGAGGGGGCCGCCGGGGGCATGAGCGCGTTCGGCGCCTCCCCCGAGGCGCAGACGCTCGCCGAGGCGTGGATGGCCATGGCCAGGAACCGCGGCCAGGAGATGCAGGCACTGGCCGAGGGGGTCAAGCAGTTGGCGGACCGCGTCCACCAGGCTGCCGCCGCCTTCGAGCAGGAGGACACCGACAACGCCCACGACATGGAGCGACACGGCGAGGGCGCGGGCCGTCGCGGTGAACAGCCCAGCGAGGGCGCGGGCCGTCGCGGTGAACAGCCCGGCGAGGGCCGCGGAGCAGGTGAACAACCCGGCGAGGGCCGCGGGGCGGGCGAACCCGCCGAGTCCGAGGGCAACTGACGAGGGGAACGGAGAGAACCGATGAGCTTCCAGCATCCGGCACTCGCCCAGGCGGCGGACTCCGGCGAGGTCCGCCTGCTGTCCCAGGCCGCGAACACGCTCGGCGCGCCCGATCCGCTCCAGGCGATGCAATTCGTGGACTGCGACCCCGCCGGGGTGACCAAGCAGGTCGCACAGCTCGACCGGGCGACGCAGCAGTTGACCGACGCGGCGGAACGCTTCTCGTCGGTGATCGCGCGGATCGACGCAGGCTGGTCGGGCGGCGACGGACACGCCGCCTTCACCGAGGCCGCCGCCGACCTGACGAAGGGCTACGCCGACACCGCCCACCGGACCCAGGAGGGCGTGGACCTCGGCAAGGAGGTGGCGTCCACACTCGACTCGGTGGCGACCACGGTCGGCCACCAGGCGACGGCCATCGCCGGTGGCGTGACCGAGGCGAGTCAACGTGTCCTGGCGGGTGAGCAGGACGCAGCGGCCGAGGAGGTCAACAAGGCGTGCCGTGACATCCTGCTCGTCGTGCAGGAGAACCTCAGGATCGTTGGTGAGCTGGCCGACCACATGAAGAGCAAGGTCTGAGGAATCCCCGACGTTCGTCACGCCTCCTGCCGTCCCTCCCGGAGGGCGGGAGGCGTGGTGACACCCACAGAAGAGCTACACCTTACTTGAGCTTCCGGTACGGTGATCTCGTGACGAAGCTCGCCGACCATCTCACGATCGGGCAGGTGGCCCGCCGCAGCGGCGTCGCCCACACCGCGCTGCGGTTCTACGAGGACAAGGGACTCATCTTCGCGGAACGCACGTCGGGCAACCAGCGGCGGTACCCGAGGTCGGTGCTGCGCCGCATCGCCTTCATCCGCTCCGCCCAGCGCGTGGGCCTGACGCTGGAGCAGATCAGCGAGGCACTGGCGACCCTCCCCCGCGACCACGCGCCGACGAAGGCCGACTGGGCGCGGCTGTCGCGGAACTGGCAGTCCGAATTGGACGCTCGGATCGATGCACTCCAGCGGTTGCGCGACCAACTCACCAGTTGCGTCGGGTGCGGCTGCCTGTCCCTGCGCACCTGTGCCCTCAACAACCCGGACGACCGCGCCGCCACCCGTGGTCCCGGCGCACCCGGCCTGAAGCCGAAGTCCGAGGGCGGCTACTGACCTCGCCCCCTCCGGCCGTTCCCGCGCTCAGACCTTCACGGGCCGCCGCTTGGGCCGCCCCAGCATCCGCCGTCCGATGTCGAACAGGTGCTCACGCAGCGTCTCGTCGTCGAGACTCGCCTGTTCCGGGGCTCCCCCCGCCAGGGCGAGGCCGGCCAGGAGGACGTTGACCGTCAGCGCGGCGTCCAGGCTCGGGGACGGCCCCACGAGCAGCGTCCGCATGCGCGCGGCGAAGTTCTCGACGCCGTCGAGCGAGCGGTCGATGGCCCGCATGATGCCGGGGTCGCTGTTGAACAACGCGATCAGCGACCGGTACCGCACGATGAGGTCGACGAACCCGCTCAGCGCATGGTCGATCTGCGCGCCGCGAGTGCGTTGCCGTTCGGCCTCGTCCATCCGCTGGATCAGTTCCTGCAACGCGGGCGCGGCGACGGCCTCGGTGATCTCGTCCTTCGTCTTGAAGTGGTAGTAGACGGCCGCCTTCGTGACCCCGAGCTCGTCGGCGATCATCTGCAGCGACGTCGCTCCCACACCGTGCTTGCTGAACAGCCGCAGTGCCGTGGCGAGCAGACGGGTCCGGGTGTCCCCGGCAGCGGTGTGGCCACTCATCCTTCCTCCTCACGAGCACTGGAGACCCTACGCCGTGTCGATGCGGGCACGGCGGCTCCCCACCTCCGCCGTGCCGCCGGAGGTGCCGCGCATCACATACTTGCCGATCGGCTTAAAAGCAACTTGCCGATCGGCTAGCGTGGTCGCACACCTTCCCTGAATCTCTTTCGCGTTGGGAGTTCGTCTTGGCCACCTTCCTCGCCAGACTCGGCCGCGCGTCCTTCCGGCGGCGCGGCCTGGTCACCAGTCTGTGGCTCGTTCTGCTCGTGGTGTTCGGCGTCGGCGCCTTCACGATGTCCGGCGAGACGTCGAACTCGGTGACGATCCCCGGTACCGAGGCCCAGCAGGCCATCGACCGCCTGGAGGAGAAGTTCCCCGAAGCCGGCGTCGGCAAGGGCACGGTGAACGTCGCCGTCGCCCCACCCGAGGGCGAACAGCTCGACCCCAGGGTGGTGGCCGGGCTCGTCCAGGACCTCGGCGAGTCGCGCAACGTCGCGACCGTCGTCGATCCGTTCGAGGCGAAGTCGATCGCGCCGGACGGCTCGCTCGCCCTCGTCCAGGTCGTGTTCCAGCTTCCCTCGCCGGAGGTCACCGACGCCGACCGCGACGCGTTGCAGGCCGCCGCGCAGGCCACCCGCGACGCGGGCTGGACGGTCGAGTTCGGCGGTGACGCGATGCAGGGCATTCCGGTCACCCAACCCACCGAGGGCATCGGGGTCGTCGTCGCCGCGATCGTCCTCGTCATCACCTTCGGCTCGCTGCTCACGGCCGGGCTTCCGCTGCTCACGGCGTTGGTCGGCGTCGGCATCGGAATGGCGGGCATCACGGCGCTGTCCGGGGTCGTCGACCTCAACGCCAACACCCCCGTGCTCGCGCTCATGATCGGGCTCGCGGTCGGCATCGACTACGCGTTGTTCATCGTGTCGCGCCACCGCAGCGAGCTGGAGAACGGCGCGAAGCCCGAGGACGCCGCCGCCACGGCCGTCGGCACGGCGGGCTCGGCCGTCGTGTTCGCCGGGCTGACCGTCATCATCGCCCTGGCCGGACTCACGGTGGTCGGCATCCCGATCCTCGGCCAGATGGGCCTCGCGGCCTCCGCCACCGTCGCCGTCGCCGTGCTGATCGCGATCACCCTGCTCCCGGCCGTGCTCGGCTTCGTGGGCAGCAAGGTGCTCGGCGGGAAGATCCCCGGCCTTCGCCGCTCCACGTCGTCGAAGCCGACCGCGGGCGAGCGCTGGGCGTCCTTCGTGGCGAAGCGTCGCATCGTGGTCCTGCTCGTCGCCGTCGCCGGACTCGCCGTGCTCGCCGTACCCGCGGCGGACATGCGCATGGGCCTGCCCACCGACGCCACCGCGGCACCCGACTCGACCCAGCGCAAGGCGTACGAGCTGATCAGCGAGAAGTTCGGCCCCGGCCTGAACGGTCCGCTCGTGGTCGTCCTCGACGTCGACGAGGACCCGCAGGGCAGCGCGCAGACCGCGATGCAGCGCATCGGCGCTCTCGACGACGTCGCGATGGTCACGCCGCCGCAGTTCAACAGGGCGGGCGACACGGCACTGCTGACGGTCATCCCCAAGAGCGGCCCGGAGTCGCAGGAGACCGAGGATCTCGTCACCGAGATTCGCGAACTCGGCGACGAGATCGAGGCCCACACCGGGGCGACCACGTCGGTCACCGGCGCCACGGCCATGAACATCGACATCTCGGCGACCATGGCCGACGCGCTGCTGCCCTACCTGTCACTCGTCGTCGGGCTGGCGTTCATCCTGCTGATGCTCGTGTTCCGCTCGATCCTCGTGCCGCTGAAGGCGACCCTCGGGTTCCTCGGCTCGGTGGCGGCCACCTTCGGTGCGGTCGTGGCCGTGTTCCAGTGGGGCTGGCTCGCCGACGTGTTCGGCGTCGACGCCACGGGGCCGATCATGAGCGTGCTGCCGGTGCTGCTCATCGGTGTCCTCTTCGGACTCGCGATGGACTATCAGGTCTTCCTCGTGACGCGGATGCGCGAGGAGCACGTCCACGGCAGCACTCCCGACCGCGCGATGATCACCGGCTTCAGCCACGGCTCCCGTGTGGTCGTGGCCGCCGCGCTCATCATGATCAGCGTGTTCGCCGGGTTCGTGCTGGCGGAGGCGGTGCTCATCCAGTCGATCGGCTTCGCCCTGGCCGTGGGTGTCGCGGTGGACGCCTTCGTGGTGCGGATGACGATCGTGCCCGCACTGATGTCGTTGCTGGGCCGCAGCGCGTGGTGGCTCCCGCGTTGGCTCGACCGCGTCCTGCCCAACGTCGACGTCGAGGGCGAGAAGCTGACCCGCGCGTCGACGGACGGCGACTCGACCGACGACCGCGAGCCCGAACCGGCCGCGCGCTAGGACGACAGCCAGATCACGGCGCCGCCGCCCGCGAGCAGGGCGGCGGCGCCGATCGCGAGCGCCAGCCCTTTCGACTTCTTCCACAGGCTGAAGGTGCCTCCGGCGAGGAACCCGGCGAGCGCGAACAGCAGCAGCCCGACGACGTCGCTCGACACCTACAGCACTCCCTTCGTGGACGGGATGCCGCCCGCCCTGGGGTCCGGTTCGGTGGCGGCCCGCAGCGCCCTCGCGACGGCCTTGTACTGAGCCTCGGCGATGTGGTGCGGGTCGCGGCCGTGGACCACACGCACGTGCAGGGCGATCTGCGCGTGGAAGGACAGCGAGTCGAACACGTGCCGGGTGAGCACGAACGGGTAGTTGCCGCCGATGGTGAAGCTGTTGAACTGCTCGGGCTCCCCGACGTGCACGCAGTACGGACGACCCGACACGTCGATGGCGGCATGGGCCAGCGTCTCGTCCATCGGGATCCACGCGTCACCGAAGCGTCGGATGCCCTTCTTGTCGCCCAACGCCTCCCGGACGGCCTGCCCGAGCACGATCGCGGTGTCCTCGACCGTGTGGTGGGCGTCGATGTGCACGTCGCCCTGCGCCTCGATCCGCAGGTCGAGGCTGCCGTGCACGCCGAAGGCATGCAGCATGTGGTCGTAGAACGGGACCCCGGTGGACACCTCCACCCGGCCGCTGCCGTCGAGGTCGACCTCGACGCGGATGGACGATTCCTTGGTGGTGCGCTCCACCTTGCCGACCCGGCTCACCGCGGGACCTCCTTGCTCACCTCTAGGAAGGTGTCGTTCTCCTCGGGCGTGCCGATGGACACGCGCAGATGACCCGCGATCCCGATGTCCCGGACCAGCACTCCGGAGTCCACGTAGGACTTCCAGGCCGCCGTCGGGTCGGTGAAGTCGCCGTACAGGATGAAGTTCGCGTCGCTGGGCACCGGAGTGAATCCGAGCTGTCGCAACGCCTCCGCCACCCGGTCACGCTCCGCGGCCAGAGTGGCCACCGACGCCAGCGTCGCGTCGGCGTGCCGCAGCGCCGCCCGAGCGGCGGCCTGCGTGAGCGCCGACAGGTGGTAGGGCAGGCGCACCAGTTGCAGGGCGTCCACCACCGCCGGAGCGGCGGCCAAGTACCCGAGCCGCCCACCCGCGAACGCGAACGCCTTGCTCATCGTGCGCGACACCACGAGCTTCGTCGGGTACGCGTCGAGCAGTCGCACGGCGCTCGGCTGCGACGAGAACTCCGCGTACGCCTCGTCGACGATCACGACCCCGGGAGCGGCCCGCAGCACCGCCTCAAGGTCGGCGAGCGGGATCGACCCGCCCGTCGGGTTGTTCGGACTGGTGAGGAACACGACGTCGGGAGCGCGCTCGGCCACCAGCGCGGCGGCCTTCTCGGCGTCCAGCGTGAAGTCCGACCGCCTCGGCGCGGGCAACCAGTCGGTGCGGGTCCCCGCCGCGATGATCGAGTGCATCGAGTACGACGGCTCGAAGCCCAACGCCGTCCGCCCCGGACCGCCGAACGCCTGGAGCAACTGCTGCAGGATCTCGTTGGAGCCGTTCGCCGCCCACACGTGCCGCTCGGTCAGCGGCACGCCCGTGGACGTCGACAGGTAGGCGGCGAGGTCCTGCCGCAGCGCGACGGCGTCGCGGTCGGGGTAGCGGTGCAGCTCCCTCGCCGCCGCACGCACGGCCTCGGCCACGTCGGCGACGAGTTCGGCCGGCGGCGGGAACGGGTTCTCGTTGGTGTTCAGCCGCACGGGGACGGCAAGCTGCGGTGCGCCGTACGGGCTCTTGCCCCGCAGGTCGTCGCGCAGGGGAAGCTGGTCGAGCGTGATCTCGTCGCCCGCGCTCACGCGTCGTCACCCGCCAGGCGCGCGGTGACGGCCTCGCCGTGGGCGGGCAGGTCCTCCGCATTGGCGAGCGCCACGACCTTGTCCGCTACCTCGCGCAGAGCCTGCTCGCTGTAGTCGACGACGTGGATGCCGCGCAGGAAGCTCTGCACCGACAACCCCGAGGAATGCCGGGCGAAGCCGCCGGTGGGCAGCACGTGGTTGGAGCCCGCGCAGTAGTCGCCGAGCGACACCGGCGCGTAGGGGCCCACGAACACCGCGCCCGCGTTGCGGACCCGCGCGGCCACCTCCCTGGCGTTCTCGGTCTGGATTTCCAGGTGCTCCGCGGCGTAGGCGTCCACGACCCGCAGTCCGTCGTCCACACTGGACACGAGCACGGTGCCGGACTGCGCGCCCCGCAACGCCTGCTCCACCCGTTCGCTGTGACGGGTCGAGGCGACCCGCTTCTTGAGCTGTTCGTCCACCTCGTCCGCGAGTCGCTCCGACGTCGTGACGAGCACGCTCGCGGCCAACGTGTCGTGCTCGGCCTGGCTGACGAGGTCGGCCGCAACGTGCGCCGGGTCGGCCGTCTCGTCGGCCAGGATGGCGATCTCGGTGGGACCGGCCTCGGAGTCGATGCCGATGAGCCCGCGCAGCATGCGCTTGGCCGCCGTCAGATAGATGTTGCCCGGCCCGGTCACGAGGTCGACCGGCTCCAGCTCGGCGCCGTCGGTGTCGGTGCCGCCATACGCGAGCAGCGCGACGGCCTGCGCACCGCCGACGGCCCAGACCTCGTCGACCCCCAACAGCGCCGCCGCCGCGAGAATCGTCGGGTGCGGCAAGCCACCGAAGTCGGCCTGCGGCGGCGAGCACAGCACCAGCGACTCCACGCCCGCCGTCTGCGCGGGCACCACGTTCATCACGACGCTCGACGGGTACACGGCGAGGCCACCCGGCGCGTACAGGCCGACCCGGCGCACCGGAACCCACCGCTCGGTGACAGTGCCGCCCTCGACGACCTGCGTGGTGACGTCCTGCCGACGCTGGTCGGCGTGCACTGCCCTCGCCCTGGCGATCGACTCCTCCAGCGCCTCCCGCACCGTCGGGTCGAGCTCGTCGAGGGCCTTCGCGAGTTCGGACTCCGGCACCCGGACGCGCTCCGGACGAACGCCGTCGAAGCGATCGGCGTACTCCAGCACAGCGTCGACCCCGCGCTCGCGCACCGCGTCCACCACCGGCCGCACCTGATGCAGCACCGCGTCCACGTCCACTTCGGCGCGCGGCAGCAGAGCGCGCAGCTGGGCCGGTGACGGAACGCGACCTCGCAGGTCGGTGCGGTTCAACATACCGACTAGGGTACGAGGCAGGACCGCGTCCGCGCCCGGGAGGTAGCCGTGCTCCGAGTCGGTTTGTGCCAGGTCACATCCAGTGCGGACCCCGAAGGGAATCTGCGCACGATACGCGAGTGGACGGCCACCGCCGCCGCCCGGGGAGCGCGTGTCGTCGTGTTCCCGGAGGCCATGTCGGCCCGCTTCGGGGTGCGCCTGACCTCCGTCGCCGAACCGCTCGACGGCCCGTGGGCTCACGGCGTCCGCGACGTCGCCGACGAGTTCGGCGTCCTCGTCGTCGCGGGCATGTTCACGCCGGACGGCGACCGGGTGCGCAACACGCTGCTGATCACCGGACTCGGCCACCACCTCGGCTACGACAAAATCCACCTCTACGACGCGTTCGGCTTCCGCGAGTCGGACACGGTGGCGCCGGGCGACCAGCCCGTGACGGTGACGGTCGACGACGTCACCCTCGGGTTCGCGACCTGTTACGACGTGCGTTTCCCCGAGCTCTTCCAGCACCTCGCCGAGGCGGGCAGCAGCGCGGTCGTGGTGCCCGCCTCCTGGGCCGGTGGCGAGGGCAAGCGCGAACAGTGGGAGCTGCTGGTGCGGGCCCGCGCCCTCGACTCGGGAACGTGGGTGCTCGGCTGTGATCAACCCGACCCGGCCACCGTCGGTCTCGACGTGCCTCCCACGGCTCCGAACGGCGTCGGTCACTCCACGGTCGCCGATCCCTTCGGCCGCGTCCACGCCCGACTCGGCGCGGGCCCGGAACTGCTGGTTGTGGACGTGGACCCCGCCCGAGCCGAGGCGTCCCGCGCGGCCACGGCCGTGCTCGCCAACCGGACCTGGGGCGCCGCCGCGCGCCGGTGACGCCCCCGCGTCGTCAGGCCGTCGGCAGGTCCATCCCGATGTCGAGCGCCGGTGCGGAGTGCGTGAGCGCACCGACGGCGAGGTAGTCCACGCCGGTCTCCGCGTACTCACGGGCCCGCGCGAGCGTGAGCCCTCCGGACGCCTCCAACCGCGTCTTCGGCGACAGATCGTCGCGCAGCTCGACCGCCCGTGCGCACTCGCTCGGACTCATGTTGTCGAGCAGCACCTCGTCGGCACCCGCTCGCAACGCCTCCCCGAGCTGGTCCAGGTCGTCGACCTCCACCTCACAGGGCAGACCACTCGCCCGCTCCCGTGCGAGCCGCAACGCCTCGGTCACCGAGCCCGCGGCGACCACGTGGTTGTCCTTGATGAGGACGGCGTCGCCCAGCCCCATCCGGTGGTTGACCCCGCCCCCGCACCGCACGGCGAACTTCTCCAGCATCCGAAGGCCGGGCAGCGTCTTGCGTGAGTCGCGGATCGCGCACCCGGTGCCCGCCACGGCGGTCACCCACGCCGCCGTCGCGGTGGCCACTCCGGACAGATGACACAGCAGATTCAGCGCCGTGCGCTCGACCGTCAGCAACCCGCGCACCGGACCGCGCACCACGAGCGCGGGCTCGCCCGCGCGCAGCGTCGCGCCGTCCTCGCAGGCCCACGTCACCTCGTGTGCGTCACCCAGCACCTCGTCGAACACGGCCTTCGCCACCTCGACACCGGCGATCACTCCCGCCGCCCGCGGGGTCAACTGCGCGGTAACCACCTGGCCCTCGGGCACGGTCGCCTCCGTCGTGACGTCCGGCCCGTACCGCAGGTCCTCGCCCAACGCCGTGGTGACGACACGTCGCACCTCGGCGGGATCCAGCTCACTCACGCCACACCCTCCAGGATCGGATCGGCCAGGACGGGCTGTCCCGACGGGTTCAGTCGCACGGTCTGACTCCGCAACCATCGACGGTCGTCGCGCTCGGGACGGTCGTGGCGCACATGGCATCCCCGCGTCTCCTCGCGGGCACTCGCCGCGGCCAGCACCGCGCGAGCCACCAACGTCAACGCCGCGTCCTCCACCGCCTCCACCGTCCACAACGGAACGTCCTGGGTGGAGACGTCGAGAGCGGACCCCGCGACGGCCATGCCGTCGGCGTCCCGTCCGATGGCGGCATAGCGGCTCATCAGCCGCTGCACCACGGGCCGCGACACCACGGGAGCCCTCGGCACCGGAGCAGCGATGCCCCGTTCCCTCGGCAACCGACCGGACGCGACGTCGGCGGCGACGGCCTCCACCGCCCGGCGTCCCATCACCAGTCCCTCCAGCAGGCTGTTCGAGGCGAGCCGGTTCGCACCGTGGAGTCCGGTGCGGGCCACCTCGCCCACCGCGTACAGCCCCGGGACCACGGTCCGCCCGTGCGGGTCGGTGATCACCCCGCCGCACGCGAAGTGCGCGGCCGGAACCACCGGGATCGGCTCGCGCGCCGGGTCGACCCCGGCCGCAGCACACGCCGCCGCCACGGTGGGGAACCGCTCGGCGAACCCGGCGATGCCGGTGGCGTCGAGATAGACGTGGTCGTCGACCCCGCCGGGCGCCGAGGCGAGCCGCCGGGTGATCGCCGCCGACACCACGTCACGCGGCGCGAGATCGCCGAGCGGGTGCACGCCCTCCATCACCCGTCGTCCCGCGGCGTCGACCAGCACGGCGCCCTCGCCCCGGACCGCTTCCGTGACCAGCGGGCAGCGGCCCTTCGCCTCGGGCGTGTAGAGCACCGTGGGGTGAAACTGCACGAACTCCAGGTCCGCCGCGGTCGCTCCCGCCCGCAGTGCCAGAGCCAGTCCGTCGCCGGTGGCTTGTTCCGGGTTCGACGTCGAGCGGTAGAGCTGACCGAGGCCGCCGGTCGCGAGGACCACCGCCCGGGCTCGCACGACGCCGGGCGTGGCGTCCGGCCCCGCGAGCACCCGCACTCCGCACACCTGCCCGGACGGCGCGGTGAGGGCGTCCACGGCGACGTGGTGCTCCAGCACGGCGAGCCCGTCGGCCGCGGCGCTCAGCGCCCGCTGCACCTCGGCACCCGTGGCGTCACCGCCCGCGTGGATGACGCGGAAGGAGCTGTGCCCGCCCTCCCGGGTGCGAGCGAGTCGCCCCGAATCGTCGGCGTCGAACCGGGCACCGCGGTCACGCAGGCGTCGCACGGCCTCGGGACCGTCCGCGACGATCGCGCGGACCGCCTCCACGTCACACAGCCCGCCGCCGGCCGCGAGCGTGTCGGACACGTGCGCGTCGAGGGAGTCCCCCTCGTCCGCCTCGTCGGGGAGGACGACCGCCACCCCGCCCTGCGCCCAGCGGGTGTTGCCGTCCGACAGGTGTCCCTTCGTCACGACCAGCGTCCGGAGTCCGAGTTCGGCCGCCCGCAACGCGGCGGTGAGTCCGGCGACCCCGCTGCCGATCACGACGACGTCGGCGTCGGCCTCCCACCCAGTTTTCGACTCGTGGTCGGAAACCAGCGGGCTCATTCCCCACCGCCGGGCGTACCGATCTCGACCATGCGCTGCACCGACGCCCGCGCCCGCGCGGCCACCTCCGGGTCGACGTGGACCTCGTCCAGCCCGTCCCGCAGCGAGCGGAGCAACGCGGCCGGGGTGATCATCTTCATGTAGCGGCAGGACGCCCGGTCGTTCACGGCCCGGAAGTCGATCTCCGGCGCAGCCTTGCGGAGCTGGTGCAACATACCCACCTCGGTGGCCACGAGCACCGAGGTGGCCTTCGTGTCCCGTGCCGCGGTCAACATGTCGCCTGTGGACAGGATCTTCACCCGCTCCGGCGCGACGGTGCCCTCACCGGCCAGATACAGAGCGGACGTGGCACACCCGCACTCGGGGTGGATGAACAGGTCGGCGTCGGGATTCGCCGCGGCCCGCTCGGCGAGCTCGGGTCCGTTGATCCCGGCGTGCACGTGGCACTCACCGGCCCACACGTGCAGGTTCTCCCGTCCAGTCACGCGCTTGACGTGCGCTCCGAGGAACTGGTCCGGGCAGAAGAGGACCTCCTTGTCGGCGGGGATCGAGGCCACGACGTCCACGGCGTTGGACGACGTACAGCAGACGTCGGTCTCGGCCTTCACCTCGGCCGTCGTGTTCACGTAGGACACGACGACGGCCCCGGGGTGGCGCGCCTTCCAGTCGCGAAGCTGCTCGCCGGTGATGGAGTCGGCCAGCGAGCATCCCGCTCGCTCGTCGGGGATGAGCACCGTCTTGTCCGGAGACAGGATCTTCGCGGTCTCGGCCATGAAGTGCACACCACAGAAGACGATGGTCGAGGCCTTGCTCGACGCCGCGACACGGCTCAGGGCGAGCGAGTCGCCGGTGTGGTCGGCGATCTCCTGGATCTCGGGAAGCTGGTAGTTGTGCGCGAGGATGACGGCGTCACGCTGCCGAGCGAGCTCGCGCACCTCCTCGGCCCAGGCCGCGTCCGCCACGACCCCGTCGTACGGAGCGAGCTCGTCAGTGTGTGCCGTCATGCTGGTCCTCCGGGTAGTTTTCGTCTTATAATCGAAAACCGTGCGATCTCATACTATCAGCAGCACCCCCCTGGCACACGAGGTTCTCGCGGCGGTTTTTCAGGTGCGCTCCACCACACGCCCCGGCACGTTCACGGGTGGCGCCGAACCGGCCACGCTGCGTGTCCTGCTGTGGCGTCGCGCGCTCGACCCGCACATCGGCCGGTGGTCCCTCCCCGGCGGCGGACTCCGCCACGACGAGGACACCGAGACGTCGATCCGCAGGCAGCTCGCCGAGAAGGTCGACGTCAAGACGCTGACGCACGTCGAGCAGCTCGGGGTGTTCAGCGACCCGGGCCGGGTCCCGGGCCCCCGCGTCGTCGCCACCGCCTACCTCGGCCTCATGCCCTCCGACGTCGACCCGGTGGTGCCCGAGGACACCGCGTGGCACGACGTCGACGCGCTCCCCCGCACGGCGTTCGACCACGCCGAGATCGTGCTGCATGCCCGCGAACGACTCCGCGCGAAGCTCAGCTACACCAACCTCGGGTTCGCCCTCGCTCCGAAGCAGTTCACCATCTCCGCGCTGCGGGACCTCTACTCCGCGGCCCTCGGACACTCCATCTCCGCGACCAACCTGCAGCGGGTGCTGTCCCGGCGAGGCGTCCTCGTCCCCACGGGTCGCACCGCGGCGCCCGGGCGCGCGGGAGGCCGCCCCGCGGCGATGTTCCGCTTCGCGCACCGCGACATCCGGGTCACCGACCCGTTCGCGGTCTTCCGGCCTCCGGCCGCCTCGTCGAGCGCGGCCACTCGTCGCTCGCGAACGCGCGGGCAGGGCTCCTAACCCGTAACGTGAGATCGTGACTCACTCGGAAGGACACGACAGCCGGCCGACTCCCCCGACCCTGCCTCTCTTTCCGCTGCACACCGTGGCGTTGCCCGGAGTGCACCTACCGCTGCACATCTTCGAACCCCGCTACCGCCAGCTCACCATCGACCTGGTCACCGAGGTGGTCCCCGACCGCCTCTTCGGCGTGGTGGCGATCAGCAACCCGACGATCAGCGAGGTGGACGCACTCACGGACGTGCATGCCACGGGGTGCGCCGTGCGGCTGCGGGAGGCCCGACGGTTGCCCGACGGGCGCTTCGACATCGTGGGCACGGGACACCGGCGGTTCCGCCTGCTCGATCTCGACGTCGACGGCGCGCCGTACCTGCGTGGCAGCGTGGAGTGGGTGGACGACGAGCCGCTTCCGGAGGGAGCTGAGGACGTCGCGGAGCGGCTGGCCGACACCAGCCGCGTCGCGCATCGCCGGTACTGCTCGGTGGCCTGGGAGTCCGAGGGTTGGCGGACACCGCCGCAGGACATCGAGCACTCCCTGCTGGCCTACCGCCTCGCGTCCGACTGCATCCTTCCGTTGGCCGACCGGCAGGCCCTGCTGGAAGAACGTCATCCCCTGCGCCGGTTACGGATGATCTGTCAGCTACTGGCCCGGGAAGCCGCCTTCGTGTCCGAGTTGAGCGCCGTCCCACCGCCTCAGCACGAGGTCAACGGCACGCTGCTGCGACCGAACCTCAACTGACGACGCTCAGCCCAGCCGTCTGCCGAGGTCGTCGCGAGCGTTCCAGGCGGCGAGCGTGCCGTAGGCGAAGGCCGTGGTGAGCGGCTGCGCGAGCAGCGCCCACCCGGTCTCCAACACGGGAGCCCGCTCCACCACGGCCCCGAGTTCCGCCGAGTCGGGGAACGGGAAACGCGCCTCGGCGAAGGCCGTGCCCATCCGCATCGCGAGCCACGCCCCGACCAGCGAGCCGAGGACGGCGCCGAGCAGCATCACGGGCCCTCGGCGGGCCCGCAACAGCCACGCCACCACGCCGACGAGCAACCCGGCAACCAGGCCGATCAGCAGGAAGACCGCGAGGTCGTCGAAGCGGTGCCAGCTCTCGGCCGTCAGGGGAACGACCTGCTGGTCGGGCGTGACAACACGCATCCGTTGCGGCGGAGCGAGCCGGGACCAGATCCAGCCGAGGGGCAGCCCCAACACCGCGACCAGCGACGCGACGCTGAACGCGGGCAGCAAATCCACGCGAACCGCCACCCTGGCCGCCGTGCCGGTCGGTTGGGCGAGCATCGCACGGCCTCGTTCGGCGCCTGCTTGCTCGGACAACTCCACACCCTCCCCCACGACGGCTCGCCTTGCCTCGACAGCGAGCCTAGCCGGTCGGAACGGAGTCGGAGGAGGAGGTTTCGCCGTGTCGACTGCACCGCGCCGTCCACCCCGTCGGGGTCACCTGCACCACCATCCGTCGCGCGCACTGGGGACAGTAGCGCGGTGGCTCCAGGGCAGTACGAGGATTCCGACACTGCTCGTGTGTCGACGCGGACAGCAAGCCGCCACAGTGGACACAGTGGACCTGGTTCACGTCACCTCACTCACAGGCTGTCGCTGAGCGCCTTGATCGGCATCTTCAACTCGTCCAGCATGTCGAGGTCCTGCTGGGCGGGACGACCGAGGTTGGTCAGGTAGTTGCCCACGATGATGGCGTTGACACCGCCGAGCATGCCCTGCTCGGCGCCCAGGTCGCCCAGCGTGAGTTCCCGGCCGCCCGCGAAGCGCAGCATCGTGCGCGGCATCGCGAGCCGGAACGCCGCGACGACCCGCAACGCGTCCTTGCCCTCCACGATCTCGAACGACTCGTACGGGGTGCCGGGCTGCGGGATGAGGAAGTTCATCGGGACCTCGTGCGGGTCCAGCTCGGCGAGCTGCACCGCGAACTCCGCACGCTGTTCCAGCGACTCGCCCATGCCGATGATGCCGCCGCAGCAGACCTCCATGCCCGCCTCGCGCACCATGCGCAGGGTCTCCCAGCGTTCCTCCCACGTGTGCGTGGTGACGACGTTCGGGAAGTGCGACCGCGCGGTCTCCAGGTTGTGGTTGTAGCGGTGCACACCCATCTCGACGAGCTCGTCGACCTGCTCCTGCGTGAGCATGCCCAGCGAGCACGCGATCTGGATGTCGTTGCCGGACTCCCGGATCGCCTTGATGCCGTCGCGGACCTGCGACATCAGCCGCGCGTCGGGCCCGCGCACGGCCGCCACGATGCAGAACTCGGTGGCGCCGGTGGCAGCGGTCTCCGCGGCGGCCTTCACCAGGCCGGGGATGTCGAGCCAGGCGGAGCGGACGGGGGTCGGGAACCGACCGGACTGGGAGCAGAAGTGGCAGTCCTCGGGACAGCCACCGGTCTTCACGCTGACGATGCCCTCGACCTCGACCTCGGGCCCGCACCAGCGCATCCGCACCTCGTGGGCGAGCGACAGCAGGGCGGGAATCTGGTCGTCGCCGAGCCGGAGCACCTCGACGACCTGGTCCTGCGACAACCCGGTGCCGTTCTCCAACACCTGCTGACGCGCGATCGTGAGGATCTCCGCCTCGGTGGCTGCTGCCGTCACGGCATCTCCTTCGGCTTGCGTTCTGTCATCACGAGTCTGACGGACGGGATCGGGGTGGCACAGCGACCTACGTCACGTCCCGGTCGCGGCCGCCGCCCGTACGAAGAGGTCGGCGTCGAAGGACCCGCCCAGCCACGGGGCCAGGCCCTTGCGCGCCTCGTCGAGGAAGTCGTGCCCGCTCACCGCCCCGAGTCCCGCGGGCAGGGCCCCGAGCAGCGGGGCACCGGCGGCCACGGGCAGGTCCGCGGCGTTGCACCGCGCGGCCAGGTCGGGATCGGACGGCCACGCACCGATCACCACGCCCAGCACGTCCAGACCACGTCGCGTGGCCACTTCCGCGGTCAGCGCCGTGGCGTTCAGCGTACCGAGGCCGGCCTCCGCCACGACGACCACCGGAGCCGCGAGCGCCCACGCCACGTCGGCGAGCGTGCCCCCGGTCGAGTCGAACCGCACGAGCAACCCACCCGCGCCCTCCACCAGCACCAAGTCGTGCTCGTCGTGGAGACGCGTGGCCGCTGCGGCCACGTCGGCGGGGGTCACCTCGGGGAGTCCGCTCCGGCGGGCGGCGGCCTCGGGTGACAGCGGGTCGGAATAGCGGCGGAGTTCGCAGGTCGTCACGGCACCGGCGAGGCGACGCACGTCGGCGAGATCGCCGGGTTCTCCGGCGGCGACCCCGGTCTGCGCGGGCTTGAGCACGGCGACGCGTTGACCGTCGTTCATCGCCAGCGCGGCCACGGCCGCCGTCACGACGGTCTTGCCCACACCGGTCCCGGTTCCGGACATCACCAGCACGGTCACGGCAGCGACACTAATACCGAGGAGCGCATCCACTCTCACCCGGCCTTCACACCGGCGGGTTGGAACCCGCCGCTGTCGGGATCGAGCAGGTACACCTGGGCGGCACCGACGTCGAAGTACATGCCGGTCAGCACGAGCGCGCCCGAGCGTTCGGCCTCCGCCACGCGGGGATCGGCTCGCAGGTGTTCGAGCTGCTGGAGCACGTTGTGCAGCGCGAGCGCGTCGGCCGGAGCCGTGGGTCTCTCGTCCGCCAGCAGCACCGGAGCCTGTGTCGCACGCCTGCGCAGCGTCGGGACTCCGTGCCGCAGCCAGCTCCGCACTGCCGGTGGCGCACCGTCTCCCCCGTCGTGGAGCGCCGCCATCGCACCGCACGACGAGTGACCACAGACCACGATCTCGCGCACCTCCAGCACCGTCACGGCGTACTCCACCGCCGCGCTCACGGACGACTCCGCCCTGCCGTCCGACTCACCCACCGGCACGAGGTTGCCGAGGTTGCGCACCGTGAAGAGGTCGCCCGGCCCGCTCGTGGTGATCACGTTGGGGACGAGTCGCGCGTCGCTGCACGTGATGAACAGCGTGTGCGGCGACTGTCCCGACGCCAGGCGCAGCAACGTGTCCTTCACGAGCGGAGCGGTACGCCACTGGAACTCCGAGGCACCCCGGTGCACCGGACGATGGCGCTGCTCCGGCACGACCACACCGCTCTCCTGCGCCATCCACGCCGACCACGGTGCCAGCCACCGGGGCGCCACCGTCCGCGCCTCCTGTCGACGCACCGTCGGCGACCGGGCCTTGCCGTTGGCGTACCAGGGGTGTCCGATCTCGTCGACGACCACCGTTCCCCCGGCCTGTTCGTACGCGTGTTGCCAGGTGGACAGACAGTCGAAGGCCGCGTGGTCGAGGTAGTCGACGACGAGTTCCAACCGCACGGTGCGTTCCGCCGGGATGTTCGCGAGCACCGCCGACAGCCGGGGCACGGACAGGAACGTCAGCACGCCCTCCACCACGATGCGAGGGTGCTCCGCGTGTTCGAGCACGTGGACGCCCGACCAGATGGTGCGGCGCAACACGAACACCAACGACGCCACGACGCCGAGGAGCACTCCGGTGAGCAGGTCGAGCACCACCACGCCGAGCAACGTCACGGAGTAGAGCGGCAGGTCGCCGTGGCCGCGCACGGTACGGATCGTGGGCAGGTTCACCAGCTTCGCACCCACGTAGACGAGCAGACCGGCCAACGCCGCGAGCGGGATGCTCTGGATCAGCCCGGCCAGCACCACGGTGAACAACAGCACCCAGACCCCGTGCAGCACGGCGGAGGCCCGGGTCCGGGCCCCGGCGTCGACGTTGGTGGAGCTTCGGACGATGACTCCGGTGACCGGCAGTCCACCCAGGACACCGGAGGTGATGTTGGCGGCGCCCTGGCCGACCAGTTCCCGGTTCAGATTCGTGCGCGGCCCCGTGTGCAGCCGGTCGACGGCCACGGCCGACAGCAGGCTCTCGACGCTGGCCACGAGCGCCACGGTCACCACCGCGAGCCCGAAGTCCAGCCCGTCCGTCGAGGGCAGGTCCGGCACGAGCGCGAGGTCGAACGACGACGCCGGGAGCTCCACCCGCTGGACCGGCAACGCCGCCACCGTGGCGACGAGGGTCACGAGCGTGATGGCCGCGAGCGGCGCCGGGATTCGGGAGACGGGTGCGGGCAGGCGTGGCCAGAGCACCAGCAACGCGATCGTCACGAGGCCGACGATCGCCGCGGCGTCGTGGTGCCCGACGATCTGTCCCGGCAGTTCGAGCAGGTTGTCGACCGCCGAGCTCTGGGGAGCGCCGCCGAGGACGATGTGGAGCTGCCCGAGCACCAACGTGACGCCGATTCCCGCGAGCATGCCGTGCACGACGGCGGGCGCGATCGCCAGAGCGGCCCGCGCGACCCGACTCATCCCGAGCAATATCTGGATCACGCCGGCACACGCCGTGACGGCGCACGTCACGGCCCATCCGAACGTGTCGATCGTCTCGGCCACCACCACCGTCAGCCCGGCAGCGGGACCGCTGACCTGTAGCGGAGCACCACCGAGGGCACCGGCCACCACGCCTCCGACGACGGCGGCGATCAGGCCGGCGGCGATCGGCGCGCCCGAGGCCAGCGCGATCCCGAGCGAGAGCGGAACGGCGACGAGGAAGACGACCAACGACGCCGGGACGTCGTGTCGCAGTGCCGATTGCCCGGCTCTCCATCGCGGTCCGGCGCGGACGCCCCTCCGGGAGTGACCGGCTGTGCGCGGGTTACCGGGCATGGTCGATCTCCTTGTTCCTGGTGTGGGCTGGGGCACCAGGTAACAGCAGATCGACGACGATGTCCGCTATCCGAAACGGTTTTCATGTTCGACACCACTGCACATCGTGACGGATCGAGCGTCCCGCCGCGGCGAGCACCGGTGCCGCGTGACACCGACCTCACCCGATCCAGAACACCGCACGGGATGCTCCTTTCGGAGCGTGTCGAAATCTCACCCCCACCGTCCGAAATCGACCGGATCGGGTGATTCTCGGCGTTCTCCGTGCCTCGGACGTGAACGGAACCGTTCACTCACCCGATCAGCACACGCCCGCAGTGGCCACCATCGCGTCGGTGACTAGAGCGAGGTCGTCGTCCGACGTGACGTAGGGCGGCATGGTGTAGAGGAGATCGCGGAACGGCCGCAGCCACACACCCCGCGACGTCAGCGCCTCCGTGGCCGCCGCCATGTCCACCGGACGGTCGAGCTGGATCACGCCGATGGCACCCAGCACCCGCACGTCCACGACCCCCGGCACGGCCGTCGCCGGGGCGAGCCCCCGGGTCAACCCGCGTTCGATACGCCGCACGTCCTCCCGCCACGCCCCGTCGGACAGCAGGCCGATCGAGGCGTTGGCGACGGCCGAGGCGAGCGGATTGCCCATGAACGTCGGCCCGTGCGCCAGCACCGGCACCTCCCCTCGGGAGATCCCGTCGGCCACCTTCGGCGTGCACAACGTCGCGGCCATCGTGAGGTACCCGCCGGTCAACGCTTTGCCCACGCAGAGGACGTCCGGCGTCACACCCGCGTGCTCGGCGGCGAAGAGCGCTCCGGTTCGACCGAAGCCGGTGGCGATCTCGTCGAACACGAGCAGCACGTCGTGTCGCTCGGTGACCTCGCGCAGCACCCGCAGGTAGGCGGGATTGTGGAACCGCATGCCGCCCGCGCCCTGCACGACCGGCTCCACCACCACGGCGGCGAGCTCGTCGGCGTGTTCCTCGACCGCGCGCACCAGCGTGTCCACATAGGAGTCGTCCACCGGCGTGTCGAAACCCGACGGTGGCTCGGGGACGAAGACCTGTTCGGGCAGCACGCCCCGCCACAGGGCGTGCATGCCGCCCTCGGGGTCGCAGACGCTCATGGGGTGGAAGGTGTCGCCGTGGTAGCCGCCCCGCCACGTCAACATCCTGGTCTTGTCCGTGCGCCCCGAGGAACGCCAGTACTGCAGACACATCTTGAGCGCGACCTCGACCGACACCGAGCCCGAGTCGCACAGGAACACGTGCTCCAGCCCCTCGGGCGTGAGGTCCACGAGCGTGGTCGCCAACCGGATGGCGGGCTCGTGGGTCAGCCCGCCGAACATGACGTGGCTCATCCTCCCGGCCTGCTCACGCAACGCGGCGTCGAGCACCGGGTGCCGATAACCGTGGATGGCCGCCCACCACGACGACATGCCGTCCACCAGCTCGGTTCCGTCGGCCAACCGCAGCCGCACCCCGGACGCCTCCTCCACCAGCAGCGGCGCCACCCTCGCCGGCATGGGCCCGTACGGGTGCCACACGTGGCGGGCGTCGAGGCGGAGCAGCTCGGAGATCGGCGAGTCGGACGTCATGCCCGGCACTCTACGACGCGCGATCGCGGCTACCGTGACGTCATGGCAGCCAGCGCGCGGTACCGGCCCGTCACGGTCGAACGCCTGGTGGCAGAGCTCACCGACCGTGTGGCCGACGTCGCCGTCCGTACCCGGTGGACCCGGGTGCTCGTCGACGGCGCCGACCACGCGACCGACACCGGCGCGCTCGCCGACGCCCTCGTCGACCCGCTGCGCGTCCGCGGTCACGCCGTCGAACGGGTGTCCGCCCGCGACTTCCTGCGGCCCGCGTCACTGCGCTTCGAACGAGGCAGGCACGACCCCGACGTGCGGTTCGAGGACTGGCTCGACGTCGCAGCGCTCCGCCGTGAGGTGCTCGACCCGCTGGGAGCCTCCGGCACCGGCGAGGTGCTCCCTGCCCTGTGGGACGCCCGGCGCGACCGCGCGTTCCGGTTGCCCCGACGACGCCTGCCCGACGGCGGTGTCGTGGTCGTCGACGGCGAACTGTTACTCGGGCAGGGCCTTCCGGCCGAGGTGAGCGTGCATCTGTGGCTCTCCCCCGGCGCGCTGCGACGGCGACTGCCCGACGACGTCCACTGGGCACTGCCCGCCTACGCCCGCTACGAAGACGAGGTCCGTCCGGTCGACCTCGCCGACGTCGTGGTGCGAGTGGACGATCCACGACACCCGGCGGTACGCGAGGGCTGAACGCCGAGCGTGGTCAGCGCCCGGTCCGCCCGCCACGGTGGGCGCGCAGTTCCGCGGCCCGACCGAGGGTGCGCCGACCGGCGAGGAGCTCGGAGAGCCGCTGGGCGAGGACGTCCCACCGCCAGTGCTTCGTGACCCACTGGCGACCGGCCTCGCCCATCCGCCGCGCCCGGACCGGGTCGGCGAGCAACGCGGCGAGGGTGTCGACCAGCGCGGCCTGTTCCCTGCCGTCGACGACGTGTCCGGTGACCTCGTCCAACACCGTTTCCGGCGCTCCGCCCGAGTTGCCCGCCACCACGGGCAGGCCCGACGCGGACGCCTCCAGATAGACGATGCCGAGGCCCTCGACGTCGAGCCCCTTGCCTCGCGTGCGCGCGGGCATCGCGAAGACGTCACCGGCGTTGTAGTGCGCGGGCAATTCCTCCCACGGCACCGAGCCCGTGAGGATCACGTGATCGGCGACCCCGCAGTGTTCGGCGAGTTGCGTGAGGGTGCGCCGGTACGGACCACCACCGACCAGCAACAACGCCGCGTCCGGAATGCGACGCCGCAATTCCGGCAGTGCCTTCACCAACATGTCCTGGCCCTTGCGCGGCACCAACCGCGAGACGCAGACGACCGTCGGCCGGTCACCCAGTCCGTAGCGGGCCCGCAACTCGGCACGCGCGGCGGGATCGGGACGGAAGACGGTTGGGTCCACTCCGGACGGAAGATGCTCCAATCCGGCCAGCGGCCCGAAGGCCGACGCGAACCGACGACGGGTGTAGTGACTGACGAACGTGAGCACGTCGGTGGTCCGACCGATGCGGCCCAGCGCCTGGCGCGCCACCGGAAGCATCGACCAGCCGACCTCGTGCCCGTGCGTGGAGGCGACCACCCGGTGGGCACCGGCCCGACGCAGGGGTTCGCCGAGGAGAGCGAGGGGCGCCGCGGCACCGAACCACACCGTCTCGCACTGCCGCGACCGCAGGAGTTGCTCCGCGCGACGGAGGACGTCGGGAGTGGGAAGCATGAGGGACGTGGGATGGCGCACGACCTCGAACGGCTGGTCGGCGTCGAAGCGCGAGTGCGAACCCGACTCCCGTTCCCAGGACGGCGCGTAGACCACCAGCTCGTCGGCGGGAAGCCGCGTGGCCAGAGCGTGCAGATAGGACTGGATGCCCCCTGGCCGAGGCGGGAAGTCGTTCGTCACCAGCAACGTGCGAGGCATGGTGCGAGACTATCCCGCCCCGGTGGGGTCGACGCGGCGCCGGGGTCAGGCGACCCGACGTGCGCCGCTGTAGTTGGCCTGCAACGGCGCGACCTTCACAACGTCGCCCTCCGTGGGCGCGTGGACCATGTTGCCGCCGCCGATGTACATGCCGACGTGGTGCACCGGCGAGCCGTAGAACACGAGGTCACCGGGCTGGAGCTGCGACCGGGGGATCGGCGTTCCGACCGTCGCCTGAGCCGCGCTGTTGCGCGGGAGGCTGATCCCCGCCTTGCCGTAGGCCCACAGCATCAGACCGGAGCAGTCGTAGCTGTTCGGGCCCGTCGCCCCCCACACGTACGGCTTGCCGCGCTGGCTCATGGCGGCATCCACCGCGATCTGCGCGGCCGGTCCCGGAGCCGTGATCGGGCCCGGGTCAGGACCGATGTCCTGCTGCTGAGCCCGGTCGGCGTCACTCAACAGACCGGCCTGGCGCTTGACCTCTTCGATCTGCTCGTCGAGCTTCTCCTTGCGGTCCTCCAGGTCCGCGGCAAGCTTGGCGGCCTTGTCCTTGGCCTCCTTGGCCTTCTGCCGCGCGTCGGCCGCCTCGCTCCGGCTGTTCTCCGCCTTCTCGACGGCACCTCGCAGGGCCTGCAGCGCCCGGTTCTTGTCGGTCGCGAGCAGGTCGATGGCCGAGGAACGATCGAGGAAGTTCTGCGGGGAGTCACCGGTGAGCAACGCCGACAGCTTGCTCAGCTGCGCGCCGCTGGTGAACGATGCGCCCGCGAACCGGTCGACCTCCTTGCGGAAGAGTTCCTCGTCCTCACGAGCGCTCTTCTCGGCCTTCTTGGCCTTGTCGAGCTTCTTCTCGTACTTGTCGAGTTCCTTCTTCTTCTTTTCGAGGTCTTCCTTCGCGGAGAGATACTGCTCGTTGAGCTTTTCGGCCTTGGTGGCGAGTTCCCGGTACTTCTCCAAGGCCTCAGAGGCACTCTGGGGCTGTTGTGGGGCGGGGATCGCGGGTGTCGCCGACGCAGGCGCCTCGATGAAGGTCACGGCCGCGACCACGGCGCAGGCCGCCAGCGCCCCTGACACCACGCGTTTCACGGGATGCGACTGCACGTCGCGTGGGTCTCCTTTGCTCTCCGGCCGCCGGCCGGGTAGCCGTCACGACGCGGACACCGACATGCCGAAGTGCACATCGTGTTGCTTGCTTTTCGACAACCGGCGTCGCCTTCGTCGCGTCCGGTCCGGCACAGCTCCCCGACAAGCTGTTTCGGCGGCGATCCCGCGTGCCGACCTCTGGTGGAACGGCTGCCTGGCGCGAGATCTCGGCCAGATTACGAAAGAGCGTTCTAGGAGTCCACCAACCCAGCGGAGGGAATCGGTGACCGTCCGTGCGTGAGCGTTCGGACCAGCACTTTGTCCGGCGCTGTGACCAGGGCAACACGTTGCGCTCATCAATCGACAGACCGTTCACCTGATCGGATGGACCGCTCACCGAATGACTGGCACAGAGTGATCAAACACCGCTCTCGATCGACCCAGTCGCCCGTTGCGAAGAAATGCACCGTGGTCCCGTCAGGCAGCCTCGTAACGCAACGGCGGCAGCAATCCCACGTCGGCCAACAGCGCCAGGGCCCGCAGTTCCTCCGGACCCCACCGCGGCGGCCCCACCCGGTCGACCATCGCGGTCACCACGCAGTTCCCGCAGGCACGATCCCGAAGCACGCACGAATGGCAGTCGACCGTGACGTCCCCGGTATTTCGGTCGCCTTCTCCGGGAGCACGGTCGCCCTCGGCGTCGGCGGATTCGAATTCGTCCATGCCGACGACCGTACGAACGACTCCGACAATTTGCACGTCATTCGCGAACGTACTCCCAGTGCCACGGTTCCTCTCTCGGGCTGCCCTCCCGTGCCCAGGAGGGATGCACCCAGCCGAACTCCGCCGCGTGCCGCTGCATCCACCGGTGCTCACGACTGCCGAACCGTTCCACCCCGCCACAGAGATCCACCGCCAACCCCCAGCCGTGATTGCTCGTCCCGGGAGTGGCCGACAGTTCCGGTTTCCGACGTTGCAGATCGAGTTGCATCGCCAGAGTCCGGTAGGAATCGGTCAGACACAACGGCTCGCCGAGATCGTCGGCGTAAGCCTCCGAAAGCGCGGAAAGGTCGTAGGCGGCGTCGCAACGCAACGCGTGTGGTTCCTCCTCCAACGGACAGAGAACGTCGCCGGGAATCAACCCGTTCGGATACCCCGCCCACCCCCGGCGAGCCGGGCCGTCACTATGCGACGGGCTCAGTCCGCCGCACCGCCAGGCCAACGCCCCGGCGCCGTCACCGCCGTCCGCACCGGCTCCACCGGCCACCACCTGGTCCGCCGACCGGCGGCCGAGGCTCGGCCGAACCACCCCGAGCACCGTGCTCGGATCGGGCAACCTCGCCACCACCACCCTCGCCGACCGGGCGTCCGCGACCACCATCTCGTCGTCCCCGACCACGATGCCGATCGACTGGAGGCCGTGGCGCTGCGAGCCCACGACGACGAGATCCCCCGGCACCGCGTCCTCGAAGGCCACCGGTCGCCCCGTGGCCCACTGCGCCACCGCCGACGTCGGCACGTCGATGCCCACCCTCCGGTAGAGCGCGTGCACCAGGCCGTCGCACGAGAACGCGTGCGGCCCGTCCCCGTCGTCGGAGTACGGCTTGCCGACCGCGTTCAACGCCCCCGACACGACAGCCGTCACCTCCCGGGGCACCACCATCGTCCCTGCCTCCGGTGCCCAGGCGACACCGTGTTGGACGGACCCGTCCGCCGCACGCGCGGGTCGCAGCCTCGGCGGGAGCCGGTCCAGGTCGAGCAGGGCGCGCCTCGGCGGTATCCGCACCCCCGCCCGTTCGAGTTCGGTGAGCCGGCTTCGCCACGACCGGACCGCCTGTGCCTCCGGCTGTGGCTCGACCACCCCGCTCACCTCGCTCCCCACGCGAGCGAGCGGCGCCGCCTGCGACGGCGAGGACGGACACACCGTCAGCAGCACGAGCATCGACAGCGACACTCCGAACACGCGCATACCGCCTCCGCGACGACGTCGACCGAGTCACCGGGGAATACCACCTCACGAAGCGGCGGAACGCGGAGAAGGAGTCAGACTCGCCCGAGCCGGGTCAACAGCACCGCGGCCGGAACGGCGTGGGCCCCCGCGGCACACACCGACGTCACGACGGCCTGGTCCGACGTGGCGACCACCAGCGGACGACCGGCGGGCTCCGACCGCACGATCGTGCGGATCACGTCGTCGGCCAGCACGCCCGGGTCGGAGAACAACACCCGCACCGTGCGCGGGCCCGCCGACGCGACCGTGGTGACGTCGGCACCGTCGAACACCACGGTGATCTCGGCTCCGGTCCGGGCCTTCAGCGCGCCCAACTGCCGCACCAGTCGCTGCCGTTGCTCGGCGAGGGAGAGGTCGGGATAGCCGGTCTTCGTGACGTTGTAGCCGTCGACGATCAGGTGCACGCTCGGCAGCGACAGCAGCGTGTCGAGCGTCCTCGGCTCCGAGACCCGACCGCCCCGCCGTCCCGGGTTGGCACCGCGCACGGTGTCCGCGGGACGGCGCGGGCTGCCGCCCACCGCCAGCTCACGACGCAACCCGTCCACTGCGCCGCTCAGCGTGTCCAACAGCATCGACAACCGCACCTCGTCGGCGTCGCGCGCCTCCCGCGCGGACTGGCGGGCTGCCTCCGCCTCCGCCATCGCCCGCTCGGCCCGAGCCCGTTCGGCTGCCGCCTTCTGCCGCTCCCGCTCGTACCGGGCGGTGATCGCCTCCACGTCGGCGTCCCGCTCCGCCTCGATGCGCTCACGCGCGGCCACGGCCTCTGCCGCCTCGTCCTTCGCTCGCCGCACCGTCACACCCTGCTCCCGCAGGCGTCCTCGGAGCTTGACGACCTCGTCCTCCCGTTCGGCGCGGGCGCGCTCCACCTCCTGGCGTGCCTGCTCCAGCTCGGCCCGCAGCCGCTCGACCTCCGACTCCAGCCGGCGCACCCGCGCCAGCGCGGCGTCCCGCTCGGCACGCAGCGTGGACTCCTCGGTGTGCCGCGCCACCAACCGCACCCGGGAGGAGGCACTCGACTCGTTGAGCAGCACGGCGGCAGCGGCCGCGGCGACGGGGTCGGCGACGTTCGGGTCGAGGGCGTCGACCCGGTGCTCACGCAACCACTCCAACACCGCGGTGCGGAACCGGGTCGAGTCGCGCAGCGCGGCCAACAGGGCCGAACCGCCGAGCCTCGCGCGCTTGGCCGGGGCGAACCGCGCCACCGGTCGCAGTTGTCGGGGCACGTCGTCAGCGGGCAACCGGCCCAGGGCGGCGGCGGCCAACTCCGCGACCCGGTCCCGGATCGGCTCGGGCAGCCCGAGCCAGTCGACGGGTTCGGTCACCGTCCGGTCCTCCTCCGCATCGGTGTGCCGGAGCTCGGTCGCACCGTCCGCCACGGGCGTCTCACCCGAAGGTGTCTCCCCGGGGTGCTCGGGATGCGCGGACGACGACAGCATCGGTCCAGCTTAGATTCTCGCCGTCGCCGACCGCGCCTCCGATCCGATGTCGCCGTCGATCACACACGCGCCACACCCGATCGAAGACTGTCGGTGTCACTGCCTAGGGTGTCCGCTCATGCAGCTTGCGTTCGACGAGCTGGGCACTCCCCTGCGCGACGTGACCTTCGTGATCGTGGATCTCGAAACCACCGGTGGCGCGCCCGACGGCGGCAACATCACGGAGATCGGTGCCGTGAAGGTCCGTGGCGGCGAGGTGCTCGGCGAGTTCGCGACGCTCGTCGACCCGGGAGCTCCCATTCCTCCCCAGGTGGTGGCCCTCACCGGGATCACCACGGCGATGGTCCGGTCCGCGCCCCGCATCGAACGGGTGCTGCCCGCCTTCCTGGAGTTCGCCGAGGGAGCGGTGCTCGTGGCCCACAACGCCGGGTTCGACACCTCGTTCCTCAAGGCCGCGTGCCGCGAACACGGCTACGACTGGCCGAGGCCGGTGGTGCTCTGCACCCTCAAACTCTCCCGGCGGGTGCTGCGGCACGAGGTGCGAAGCCACCGACTGTCCGCCCTGGCCGCCCTGTTCGGCTCGGCCACCACACCGACCCACCGAGCGCTGGACGACGCCAGGGCCACGGTCGACGTCCTGCACGGCCTGCTCGAACGCGTCGGCTCGCTCGGCGTGCAGTCCCTGGAGGAACTACTCGACTACCTGCCCGACGTCACACCGACCCAACGACGCAAACGCGAGCTCGCGAAGGACCTCCCCGAACGCCCCGGCGTGTACCTGTTCCGAGGACCGTCGGACGAGGTGCTCTACGTGGGCACCGCGAGCAACCTGCGCCGCCGGGTGAGGCAGTACTTCACGTCCTCCGAGAGCCGAGGGCGGATCAAGGAGATGGTGACGCTCGCCGAGCGGGTCGACACCGTGGAGTGTGCCCACGCGCTGGAGGCGTCCGTGCGGGAACTGCGCCTGTTGGCCGCGCACCGCCCGGCCTACAACCGCCGGTCGAAGAACCCCGGCAAGGCCTGGTGGGTCGCACTCACCGACGAGCCCTTCCCCCGCCTGTCCGTGGTGCGCCGACCCCGCGACGGCGCGCTCGGGCCGTTCAGTTCCCACCCTCGTGCCCGGACGGCCGCCGAGACCCTCGCCGACATCGCCTCCCTGCGGACCTGCACGATGCGCATCCCGGCGTCGGGCGCCTCGGGCAGCCCCTGCATGCTCGCGGAGCTGGGCCGCTGCGGTGCGCCCTGCACGGGAGCCCAGACGGTGGAGCAGTACCGCCCCGCCGTCCGCGCGGTGTCGGATCTCGTGGAGGGCGTGGACGCCGGACTGCTGCACCGGGCGCGCGACCGGCTCGACGAACTCTCGGCGGCCCACCGCTTCGAACGCGCCGCCCGCCACCGCGACGACCTCGCGGCCCTGCTCCGCGCCGTCGACAGGCGACATCGGCTCACCGCGCTGGCGTCCGTGGCGGAGCTGGTCGCCGCCGCACCCGACGGCTCGGGAGGTTGGGAGTTCGCCGTCGTGCGGTACGGCAGGCTGGCCTCGGCCGGGCTCGCCCGCCGAGGCGTGCCCCCGATGCCGGTGGTCGACGCCCTCGTCGTCTCGGCCGAGACCGTCCTCCCCGGCCCGGGTCCACTGCGAGGAGCCAATCCGGAGGAGACCGCGCTGCTGTGGCGCTGGCTGACTCGGCCGGGCGTCCGATTGGTGCGCACCTCCTCACCGTGGGCAGAACCGCTCCACGGTGCCGGAGGGTGGCGGTCGTGGCTCGACGCCGTCGACACCGCCACCGCACTGGAGAACGCGGGAACACCGTGAGCCCCGCGCGGCGCGTCCCCGTACGCTCGAAGGCCACGAAGCAGTCCGACCAGCGAGTCGTCAGACCACAAGGAGGCCGTGTTGGTTACCGCGATCGTGCTCATCAACGCCGCGACGGACAGCATCCCGGAGACCGCGCAGGCGATCGCGGACATCGACGGGGTGTCCGAGGTGTACTCGTGTGCCGGTGACGTCGACCTCGTCGCCGTCCTCCGGGTCGCCAACCACGAACAGTTGGCCGAGGTCATCCCCGCCCGCATCGGCAAGGTGCCGGGTGTGCTCGACACCGTCACCCACATCGCGTTCCGGTCGTACTCCCGCGCCGACACCGACACCGCGTTCGACATCGGCCTCGACGACGACTGACACCGCCTGACACCGACTACGCCGTCCGGGCGGAGTCAAGCGGAGTCGGCTCTCACCCGCGGCACGCACGACGAAGGCCCCCACCACCGAGGTCGGTGGTGGGGGCCTCGTCGTCTCGAGAACGGCTGGCTTCCGCCTACTTGGTGCCGGAGGAACCCGTCTGCTCCGGCTGCGGCGCTTCCAGCTCGCCGTCGGCGTGGTCGCCCTGCTGGGCCCGCGCCCGCTCCAGCGCAGCGGTCTCCTCCGCCGGGTCCGGCGACCACATCGAACCGGCCACCGGCTTGCCCGCGCTGCCGAGCTGGTTCATCTTCTTCGGCACCGTGGCGCCCTGGTACTCCAGCGGGACCGGGTGGCCGTGCTCGTCCACCGGGCCGAGCGGCTGGTGCACCTCGATGAACTCACCGTGCGGGAGCCGCTTGATGATGCCGGTCTCGACACCGTGCTCCAGCACCTCACGGTCGGAGCGCTGCAAGCCGAGGCAGATCCGGTACGTGATGTAGTACGCCAACGGCGGCAGCACCAGGAGACCGATCCGGCCCGCCCACGTCATCGCGTTCAGCGAGATGTCGTACTTGAACGCGATGATGTCGTTGAAGCCGGAGATCTCCAGCACCATGAAGAACGTCAACGCCATCACACCGAGACTGGTGCGTACCGGTGCGTCACGCGGACGCTGCAAGAGGTTGTGGTGCGCGGTGTCCTTCGACAGCTTCCGTTCGATGAACGGGTAGCCGATGAGCATCGTGAACAGGATGCCCATACCGATCGCACCGGCGAAGAACACCGGGGGAACGGTGTAGTTGCCCAGGTACAGCTCCCAGGCCGGGTAGATACGAAGGATGCCGTCGGCCCACGCCATGTACCAGTCGGGCTGCGACCCCGCCGACACCTGCGACGGGTTGTACGGCCCGATGTGCCAGACCGAGTTGATCTGGAACAGACCCGACATCAGGGCGATGAAGCCGGTCACCAGGGCGAAGAACGTCCCGGCCTTCAGGGCGAACACCGGCATGATGCGGACGCCGACGACGTTGGTCTCCTTGCGACGCGCACCCGGGAACTGGGTGTGCTTCTGGTACCAGACCAGCGCGAGGTGCGCCGCCACCAGCGCGAGCATGATGCCCGGAATGATCAGAATGTGCAGCGCGTACATACGCGGCACGATCATCGTCCCGGGGAACTCGCCACCGAAGAGCGCCCAGTGCAGCCACGTGCCGACCACCGGCACCGAGAGCACGATGCCGGACAGCGTCGCGCGGATACCCGTACCGGAGAGCAGGTCGTCCGGGAGCGAGTAGCCGAAGAAGCCCTCGAACATGCCCAGGATCAGCAGCAGCGCGCCGATGACCCAGTTGGCCTCACGCGGCCTGCGGAACGCTCCGGTGAAGAAGATCCGGAACATGTGCACGAACATGGACGCGACGAAGATCAGCGCCGCCCAGTGGTGCACCTGGCGGATGAAGAGTCCGCCGCGGACCTCGAACGAGATCTGCAGCGTCGACTCGAACGCCCGCGACATCTCGACGCCCTGCAGGTTCGTGTACGGGCCGTCGTAGACGACTTCCGCCATCGAGGGGTCGAAGAACAGCGTCAGGTAGATCCCCGAGAGGATCAGGATGATGAAGCTGTAAAGGGCCACCTCGCCCAGCAGGAACGACCAGTGGGTCGGGAACACCTTGTTCAGCTGGTGCCGAATCCCCTTGGCCATCACGTACCGCTGGTCGGCATTGTTCGCCGCCGCAGCGGCCTGCTTCGCCAGCAAGCCGGAGCCCTTCGTCGGCGTGGTGAGTGAGCTCATGACTTGCGCTCCCAGAAACCCGGTCCGATCGGCTCGATGAAGTCGTGCCGAGCAATGAAGTAGCCGTCCTCGTGCACCGTGATGGGCAGCTGCGGCAGCGCGCGAGTCGCCGGGCCGAACACGGGCTTGGCGTACTGCAGCATGTCGAACTGCGACTGGTGGCACGGGCACAGCAGCCGGTTGGTCTGCTGCTCGTACAACGACGCCGGGCAACCCACGTGCGTACAGATCTTCGAGTACGCGTAGTAGGTGCCGTAGTTGAAGTCTTCCTGCCCCTTGCGCTTGACGACCCGCTCGGCGTCCTCGGTGCGGAGCCGGATCAGCATCACGGGGTTGTCGGAGCGCTTGAGCGCCACCGACAGCGCGTGCGAGTCGCCCCGCTCGGACTCACGGAACGGGAACACCGTCTCCATGCCGCCCGCGTCCAGGTCCTCCGGTCGCACGAGCGAGATCTCGTGCGGGTCGCCGGTGTTGCGACGCAGGTAGACGATCTCGCCCGGGTACTGCGGCATCCATCCGGTGTGGGCCAGCGAGTCGGGGCTGTTCGGGTTCTCCCACGGGTTCTTGATGAAACCCGCGACCGGCAGCGCCACGGTGCCCAGACCGAGCACACCGGCGCCGAGCCCGGCGGTCCGCTTGATCATGGACCGGCGACCGATCGTGCTGCGCTCGCCCGCGTCAGCGAGCTGCGCGACCAGCGTCTGCCGGTCGATCTCGGCCGAGCCCTTGCCCATGTTGTCGGTGCGCTCCTGCACGGCGAGCTCGTTCGGGATGAACCGCTTCGTGTAGAGCAGGATGCCGATCGACAACGCGAGCACCGACACACCGAGCGAGATGCCCAGCACCGGCGTGTACAGGCTGTACCAG
The DNA here is from genome assembly GCF_015910535.1 of Saccharomonospora sp. NB11. Lineage (GTDB taxonomy): Bacteria > Actinomycetota > Actinomycetes > Mycobacteriales > Pseudonocardiaceae > Saccharomonospora. Next base: position 310,482 of record NZ_JACBJG010000005.1, read on the forward strand.
AAGTGACCGCTCTCGTCGTCCGCCGGAACGTACTCCGACGGCCACCAGATCAACGCGCCGATGAAGCCGAGACCCGCCAGCGTGGCGATGAGGAACCACAACGCCACCACTCGCTGGGCCCGGCGCTCGGCCTTGGTGCCCTTGACCGGCCAGGGGTCGGGGTAGTTGACGATCTCGACCCCGTCCAGCTTCGCACCGAGCCGGACGAGTTCGTCACGGCTCATACCCGCGAGCTCCTCGTCGCTCGGCCGCTGCTCCGGCCCGTTACCGCTACTCATGCTGTCTGAACCTGCCTCGCTGTGCTCCGCGTGCAGGGCGTAAGCCCCTCACCCTTGGCCTTCCCGGCTGAACGCCGCCGTGGCTCGACTGGCGTGTGCATGCCTTACGCCCTCGATCCGATCCACAGAGTCGCGCCGATCAGCGCACCGATGCCGACAATCCAGGCGATCACACCTTCCGACGCCGGGCCGAGGCCACCGAGCGGGTTACCGCCGGGGGCGTTGTTGGTGCCCGAGACCGACTTCAGGTAGGCGATGATGTCCTGCTTCTCCTCGGGGGAGAGCTGACGGTCGGAGAACTTCGGCATGTTCTGCGGCCCGGTCAACATCGCGGTGTAGATCTCTTCCTCGGTGGCGGGTTCGAGCGGCGGCGCGTACTTGCCCGCCGACAGGGCGCCACCCTGCCCGGTGAAGTTGTGGCACGACGCGCAGTTCAGGCGGAACAGCTCCGCGCCACGCGCGGGGTTCTCGCCACGCAGCTCCGCGCCCTTCTCGGCGGGACGCTGCGGCCCACCGCCGTTGGCCTGGATGTAGGCGCCGACCGCGTCGATCTCCTCGGGGGAGAGCCTCGGCGGCTTGCGCGACGCCTGAGCCTCCTGCCGGACCATCGGCATACGACCGCTCGCGGTCTGGAAGTACACCGACGCCTCGCCGACACCGATGAGGCTCGGGCCGCGGTCCTCGACACCCTGCAGGTTCTCGCCGTGGCAGCTGATGCAGCTGTTGTTGTAGACCTCCTCACCCTTGCGGATGAGGGCCGGGTCCTCCTGCGCCTGCGCCGTCTGCGGCTCCGGCGCGAACACCGTGTACAGACCGCCCGCGCTCAACAACGCCACGCCGAGGGCCAGCGTGCTGGCCATGCGACGACGGAATTTCGTGCGACGAGCCGATCGCCTCTCCGCGGCGACGGGCTTCTTCTTGAAGAACATCTTCTGCGGCAACCCTTGCTGTCAGTTCGGCCGAATACTCGAGATCAAGGAACGATGTAGATCACCGCGAACAGGCCGATCCACACGATGTCGACGAAGTGCCAGTAGTAGGACACCACGATCGCCGAGGTCGCCTGAGCCGGTGTGAACTTGCTCAGCTTCGTCCGCGCCAACAGCAGGACGAACGCGATCAGACCACCGATGACGTGCAGACCGTGGAAGCCCGTCGTAATGAAGAACACCGAACCCCAGGGACCTGACGGAATGGTCACGCCCTCGCTGATGAGCATGGCGTACTCGCCCGCCTGCCCCAGGGTGAAGACCGTCCCCATGAGCAGGGTGATGAGGTACCAGCGGCGCAGTCCGAAGACGTCGCCGCGCTCGGCCGCGAACACACCGAACTGGCACGTGAAGGACGATGCCACCAGGATGATCGTGAACGGCAGCGCGTACGCGATGTCCAGGTGGATCGGCTCACCCGTCGCCGGATTGAGCGGCGGCCAGATGCCGGAGTCGTTCTGCGCCTTGACCGTGAAGAACATGGCGAAGAGGCCAGCGAAGAACATGAGCTCGCTGGACAGCCACACGATCGTGCCGACACTCACCATGTTCGGCCGGTTCAGCGAGTGCACTCGCTGGCTGATGGAAGGAGCTGCCGTTGTCACGGCTCGCATTATGTCTCCCCTCGACCGAGCGCCGCAGATCGGGTCCTACGGACGGTCGTGCACGGAGCGAAAACGCTACCGAAAGGACCTTGAACCCGCTGGGTAACGAGGGGGTACGCCCGTTAGCATGAGCCTCGTCACCATCGTCGAGGCGCAAAGGACGCGAGGATGAGCGAGCCGGCCAAGAAGATCCTGGTTTTCAGCCACAAGCCGGAGGTGCGCGACTCCATCGTCAACGCAATCGGCCGTCGACCGGCCCCGGATCTGGGAAAGGTGTCCTACGTCGAGGCCGCGAGCGTGGCCGAGGTCATCACGGAGATGGACTCGGGTGAGATCGATCTCGCCATTTTCGACGGTGAGGCACAACCCACCGGTGGCATCGGTCTCACCCGTCAGTTGAAGCACGAGCTGTCCGACTGTCCGCCTATCGTGGTGGCCGTCCGACGCAGGGACGACCGCTGGCTCGCCACCTGGTCGCAGGCCGACGCCGTGCTGGTCCACCCGCTCGACCCGCTCACCGCGGCGGAGACGGTCGCGGACGTGCTGCGGGCCCAGCGTGTGCCCGCAGTGAACGGCTGACCGGGCCGATACCGTTCTCCTACGGGGCGGCCGTCATATCGGTCGCCCCTGGTGAGGTTTCGGTCACCGTCGACCGGCTCCTGACCTGCCCCCGGCTCACCTCGCCGTCGGGAGATGAGCCTCGAATCACAGTGGCCGCACCTCGCGTGGTGTCGGCGTCTTCGGAGATGAGCATGTCTGAACACACCTGGCCGACCGTCCTCAACGAGCTCATCGAGCACGTCGACCTCTCCGAGGACGCCACGGCGTGGGCGATGGACCAGGTGATGTCCGGCACGGCCACCCCTGCACAGATCGCCGGATTCGCCGTGGCGCTGCGGTCCAAGGGCGAGACTCCGGCCGAGATCGCCGGCATGGCGCAGGCCATGCTCGCGCACGCCAAGCGGATCGAACTGGACATTCCCACCGTGGACATCGTGGGCACGGGCGGCGACCGCAAGGGGTCTGTGAACATCTCCACGATGACCTCCCTGGTGGTCGCGGCCGCGGGCGCTCCCGTCGTCAAGCACGGCAACCGCGCCGCCTCGTCGAAGTCGGGGGCCGCCGACGTGCTGGAGGCGCTCGGCGTCACGATCGACTCCGAACCCGACGACGTCCGCCGCTGTGTCGAGGAACTCGGCATCGGCTTCTGCTTCGCGCCCGTGTTCCACCCCGCCTACCGCCACACCGGCCCTCCCCGGCGCGAGCTGGGCGTCTCCACGGCGTTCAACCTGCTCGGCCCGCTCACCAACCCCGCGCAGCCGACGTCGGGGCTCATCGGGTGCGCCTACGAGGACAAGGCCCCCGTGCTCGCCGAGGTGTTCGCGCGCCGCGGCCACAGCGTGCTGCTCGTCCGGGGTGACGACGGGTTCGACGAGCTCACCACCACGACCACCAGCACGGCGTGGGTGGTGTCGAACGGCGAGGTGCACCGGACGGCCGTCGACCCCACGGACCTCGACATCCCGCTCTCCGACGCCGACGCGCTCCGCGGTGGCGACGCCGCGGCGAACGCCGAGGTCGTGAAGGACCTCGTGGCGGGCACGAAGGGTCCCGTGCGCGACGCGGTCCTGCTCAACGCAGCCGGAGCGCTGGCCGCGTTCACCGGCTTCTCCGGCGACCTCACCGCCGACCTGCAGGCGGGACTGCAGCGAGCCACCGAGGCCCTGGACTCCGGCGCCGTCGCGGACCTGCTGGACCGCTGGATCAAGCGCGGCTGAGCACCTCACCGAACCTGACCTACGCCCGGCGTGCCGGCCGTCTCGGCCGCCGCCGGGCGAACGTGTGCGCTCCCCCGGTCGTCGTGACCGCAGCCGCCGGCTCGACGAGCAGCGCGGTCGGCCGCCCACAGCACGAAACGAGGGGCCCCGGTCGCAGACCGGGGCCCCTCGTCAGGATCGGAAAAATCAGTGGCTGGGGCCGGTGTGGTACTCGAAGACCAGACCCGCGACCGAGATGATGACCACCACGATGCCGACGATGATCAACCACGGCTGCCAGAACGCCAGCGCCAGGCTGAGCAGAGCAGCCGCCGCGGCGACCCCGACGGGCCAGTAGCTACCCGGGCTGAAGAAGCCCAGCTCACCGGCGCCGTCGCTGATCTCGGCGTCCTCGTGGTCCTCGGGACGGGGCTCGATCCGGCGAGCGACGAACCGGAAGTAGCTCCCCACCAGCAGTGCCAGACCACCGGACAGCAGGAGCGCGATCGTGCCGATCGGCTCGATGCCGTCGTCCGTCATCTGCGCGGTCAGCACCCCGTAGACGATGGCGACGACGAAACCGAAGATCGCGACGATGTCGAAAACCCGAGCTTCGACCTTCATGAGCGTGTGTCCTTCTTACTCGATCGCTGGGTCACTTCTCGAGGCCCGACCTAGTTCGACGCGGTCCGCAGCGTGCGGTCGGTCGAGAACGGGCTCGTGGTCGTGGCGACCGGGCTGCACAGCTTCTCGTCGCAGCCTTCGCCCTGCATGATCGCCAGAGCCTCGGCGGCGGTGTTCGGCTGACCCGTGTCCGGGTTCATCTGCTTGCGCAGCTCGATGTACCGGTCGAACTTGTCCGGCGACAGAGCACGGACCTCGAAGTTCATCATCGCGTGGTAGGTACCGCACAGCTCGGCGCACCGGCCGACGAAGGCACCTTCCTGGTCGATGGTGTTCTGGAACGAGTTGTCCTGGTTGTTCTTGTCCGGGTGCGGCATGACGTCCCGCTTGAAGTGGAACTCCGGCACCCAGAAGGAGTGGATGACGTCCGCGGACACCAGGTTGTACTGGATCGTCCGGTCGGTGGGGACGACCAGCAGCGGAATCTCGCTGGAGCTACCGACCGTGGTGACCGGCTGGCCGTTCTCGGCCTCCTCCTCCGGGTAGGTGAACTCCCAGTTCCACTGGAAACCGGTCACGTCCACGACCACGTCGGGGTCGTCCTCCTCGGCCAGCACCGACTGCTCGGTGACCGCCGTGAAGAAGAACAGGACACAGACCATGACGACCGGGAGCACGACGACGAAGAGCTCCAACGGCACGTTGTACTGGAACTGCCTCGGCAGAGGCTCGTTCTTGCCCTTCTTCTTCCGGTGGAAGGCCATCGACCAGAAGATGAGCCCCCACACGATCACACCGACGCCGAGCGCGGCCACGACCGACCAGGTCCAGAAGGTGCGCATCTTGTCGGCCTCCGGCGTGACACCTTCGGGCCACCCGAACCGCAGAATCTCCTCGCCCGAGCAACCGGTGACCGTCAAAGCGACGAGCGCGGCGAGCGCGGCTAGTTTGCCGGCCTTGCCTCGTCGTGTGCCCCGGGTGCGCTCAAGAACGCCCACTCCGTGATGCCTCCTCGCCCGATCCTTGCAACGCATGGGACTCTAGCCGAGACCCGGGACAGCGGCGTCACCGCCTTCCCCGGCATACTTGCGACTTACGACTCAGGCTTTGACTAACAAAGGGTGTGTGAAACGGCGTGTGCGGCCTGCTTGGACTGGTCTGTGGCAGTGAGGACGACGCGGCGAACGCGCGGGAGGCCGTCGGCCGCGCCCTGCGCTGCCAGCGGCATCGCGGCCCCGACGAGACCGACACCTGGGCCGATGGTCGGATCGTCTACGGCTTCAACCGCCTCGCGATCATCGACCTCGAACACTCTCACCAGCCGCTGACGTGGGGTCCCGAGGACAACCCGACCCGGTACACCATCAACTTCAACGGTGAGATCTACAACTACCTCGAACTGCGTGAGGAGTTGGCCACAGAACACGGTGCGAAGTTCGCCACAGAGGGCGACACCGAGGCCATCGTGGCCGCCTACCACTACCTCGGCACCGCCGCGGTGGGCCGACTCCGCGGCATGTTCGCGTTCCTCATCTGGGACTCCGAGCGCGAGGTCCTCTTCGGTGCACGGGACCCGTTCGGCATCAAGCCGCTGTTCTACGCCTCCGGCCCCAACGGAGTGGCGTTCGCGAGCGAGAAGAAAAGCCTGCTGGAGCTCACCGACACCCTGGGCATCGCGCAGGAACTCGACCGCACGGCCCTGCAGCACTACCTGACGCTGCAGTACGTCCCCGAGCCGGAGTCGCTGCACCAGAACATCCGCCGTATCGAGTCCGGCACCTCGTTCACGGTGTCGCCGGGCGGCGAGCCGCGGATCGAGCGCTACTTCTCCCCCGAGTTCCGCGCGCAGCCGGTGTCGGGTGCGGCTCAGGTGGCGGCGCTGCACGAAAGCATCGCCGAGGTCCTGCGCGACTCGGTGGCCAAGCACATGCGCGCGGACGTCACGGTGGGTTCGTTCCTGTCGGGCGGCATCGACTCCACGGCGATCGCCGCGCTGGCCAAGGAGCACAACCCGAACCTGATCACGTTCACCACCGGCTTCGAGCGTCAGGGCTACTCCGAAGTGGACGTCGCAGCCGAGTCGGCCGCGGCCATCGGCGTGAAGCACGTCGTGCGCACGGTCTCCGCCGAGGAGATGATGGAGACCCTGCCGCTCATCGTGTGGTACCTCGACGACCCGGTCGCCGACCCTGCGCTGGTGCCGCTGTGGTTCATCGCGCGCGAGGCTCGTAAGCACGTCAAGGTCGTGCTGTCGGGCGAGGGTTCGGACGAGCTGTTCGGCGGCTACACCATCTACCGCGAACCGCTGTCGCTCGCGCCGTTCGAGAAGGTCCCGGGCGGCGTCCGCAAGCTCATCGGCAAGGCGTCCACGCTGATCCCGGAGGGCACCCGGGGCAAGGACCTGCTGCGCCGCGGCGCGCTGTCGTTGGAGGAGCGCTACTACGGCAACGCGCGCCTCTTCCGCGACGACCAGTTGAAGCCGATCCTGCGGACGTTCCGCGACGGCATCGGACACCGCGACGTCACCGCCCCGTGGTACGAGCTGTCGCGCGGGTGGGACCCGGTGGCGCGGATGCAGCACGTCGACCTGTTCACCTGGCTGCGCGGCGACATCCTCGTCAAGGCCGACAAGGTGACGATGGCCAACTCGCTGGAGCTGCGGGTGCCGTTCCTGGACGCCGAGGTGTTCCGGGTGGCCTCGACCATCCCGTTGGACCAGAAGATCACCAGGGAGACCACGAAGTACGCCCTGCGTCGGGCACTCGACGGCATCGTGCCCGCGCACGTGCTCAACCGGCGCAAGCTGGGCTTCCCCGTGCCGATCCGGCACTGGCTGCGGTCCGAGATGTACGACTGGGCCCGCGGCATCATCAACGACTCCAAGACCGACGAGCTGCTCGACAAGCGCGCCATCCTCGCGATGCTGGCCGAGCACAAGGCGGGCACCCTCGACCACAGCAGGCGGCTCTGGGCGCTGCTGGTCTTCATGTTGTGGCACGGCATCTTCGTCGAGCACCGCATCAAGCCCGAGGTGCCGGAGCCGCACTACCCGGTCAAGCTCTGACGCTCACCCGATGACGGCGGGCGTCAGTCGGCGCCCGCCATCGTCGGTCGGCTCGGCCGGATGTCGTGCCAGCGGTGGAAGACGTCGTCAGGGTCGTACTCGGCCTTGATCCGCGCGAGTCTCCGGTAGTGCCGTTCGCCGAATCCCGCCACGACGCGGTCGTGTCCTTCGTCACCGATGAAGTTGAGATACGCGTCACCGGTCCCCCACGGCCGGACGTCGGCGCACAGCCCACGTGACCACGCCCTCACGCGCGCGTCGTCAGCCGGGTCGAGGTACACGCCGAACGGGTGGACCGCCCAGGCCGCGCCACGGTCGAAGCCCGGCCACTCACGTCCCCGGGAGATCGCGCCGCCCCAGGGGAACAACAGTTGCTGGGAGGCCGAAGGCACCGGCATCTCCTGCGCGCGGTCGCAGAAGCGGTCGATCGCCGCGTCCGGAAGCTCCCGCAGGTTCTCGTCCGACCAGTAGTTGCGATGTCCGGGCGGGTCGTCGAGCATGCGCTGGAACTCGGCGTAGGGCACTTCGGCCACGAACTCGCCACGCGGTTGCGCGGCGCGGAGCGGTGCGACGAACTCGCGCAGCTCCCCGATCGGCCCGGTGTGGGTCACGAGCACGGCGCAGCACAACGTGTCCACCAGCTCAGGCGGAACGGGGTCGTCCTCCGCCGCCGTGTGGTAGATCACCCCACCGCCGACAGCCTCCGGCGCCGTGTCGATCAGGTCGCGGTAGAGCCGGGCAACGTCGCGGCCCTCGGACTCCGGCCACACCAGCAGCGCGATGCAGAACTCCGGCAGCGGGCGCAGCTCGAATGTCAGGGACGTCGCGACACCGAAGTTCCCACCACCACCGTGCACGGCCCAGAACAGGTCGGGTGTGCTCTCCTCGTCGACGTGCAGCCGCTGTCCGGCCGCCGTGACGAGATCCACCGCGAGCAGATTGTCGCAGGCCAACCCGAAGCGCCGCTCCAACCAGCCGGAGCCACCGCCGAGAGTCAGCCCCGCGACACCGGTGGTGGACACCCGCCCACCCGTCGTGGCCAGGTGGTGGGGTTGGGTCGCCGCATCCAAATCGGCCCACGTCGCTCCGCCTCCGACGGTGACGGTGCGCCGGTCGACGTCGACGCTGACCTCGTTCATCGGCCGTAGGTCGATCACCAGCCCACCGTCGGCCAGACTGGCTCCGGAGACGCTGTGACCGCCCGCGCGCACCGCCACCTCCAGCCGGTGGTCGGCGGCGAACGCCAACGCCGTCGCCACGTCGTCGGGTGTGGCGCAGCGCGCGATCACCGCCGGGCGCGCAGTGATCATGGAGTTGAATACCTCGCGGACGTCCTCGTAGTGCGGATCGCCCGGGGTCACGACCGTGCCGGTGAGCGCCGTGTCCAGGCCGCGCACGGCGCGGTCGTCCGGTTCTCGTGACGTGGTGGACATCGTGCCTCCTTCCCTCTGGCTTCGAGGGAAGTCGCAGGCACGGTGCCCGTGTTACGCCGGGCAGTCGTCACGTCGAGCCCGGCTCTCCGGTCGTCTCGCTCGGCGGCATGCGACGGTGTCGCCGCCGCCACCCACTGTCACCGACCCACCTCACGACAACGCTCCCAGGGTCGGCGACGGGCGCGGCCCTGGGAGCGGTGAGGTCGGTCGGTGACCGGTCGAGCGGGACTCAGTGGAAGGAGTCGCCGCAGGCGCAAGAGCCACCGGCGTTCGGGTTGTCGATCGTGAAGCCCTGCTTCTCGATGGTGTCGACGAAGTCGATCTCGGCGCCTTCGACGTACGGAGCGCTCATGCGGTCGACAGCCACCCGGAGCCCGTTGAACTCACGGAACAGGTCGCCGTCCAGCGTGCGCTCGTCGAAGAAGAGCTGGTAGCGCAAGCCGGCACAGCCACCGGGCTGCACGGCGATGCGCAGGTGCATGTCGTCCCGACCCTCCTGGTCGAGCAGCGCCTTCGCCTTGGCAGCGGCGGCCTCGGTCAGCGTGACGCCGTGTGTCGCCTCGCCGGCGTCGGCGGCGGTGTTGCCGGTCTGCTCAGCGGTCGTCATGACTCTCCCTCACGGTTCGTGGTTCAGGCGGGTACCCGGCTCCAACACGCCGACCACCCGTTCTGTTCCCGCGTTCCATGGTGTCACATTCGCCGCCCGGATGAACATGCCGACTGTGGGCTGCAATACCCTGGTGAGGTGAAGTTCCTGCGTCGATCGAGCACCACAGAGGCCGACACCACCGACGGCACCGCCGAGTCCGGCACCACCGTCGAGGACGCCGCCTCCGCCGAGGCCCGTCGCAAGGGCTACACCCCGGGCAAGGGACGTCCCACGCCCAAGCGCCGCGAGGCCGAGGGCAAACGGCGCGGCCCGGTCGCTCCGCCTCCGCAGACCACCCGGGAAGCCATCCGCCGGAGCCGTGAGCTGCGGAAGAAGAACCCGGTCAGCAAGGAGGAGCGGCGCGCTGCGGCGCGCGAGCGGCGGGAACGCATGCTCGCGGGTGACGAGCGTTACCTGCTCCCCCGGGACCGTGGTCCGGTGAAGGCGTACGTCCGCGACCTCGTCGACTCGCGGCGCAACGTGCTCGGGCTGTTCATGCCCATGGCGATCGTGGTGTTCATCACCCTGCTGATCCCGATCATGGTGGTCCAGCAGTACGCGACGCTGCTCACCACGGTGCTGCTGCTCGGCATGATCGTCGAGGGCTTCCTCAACGGCAGGCGGATCAGCAAGCAAGTGCGCGAGAAGTTCCCGAAGGAGACGATCCGCGGCTCGTCCATCGGGTGGTACGCCTTCGTGCGCGCGAGCCAGCTGCGCAAGCTCCGCGTGCCCAAGCCGCGCGTGAAGCCCGGCGACAAGGTCGACTGAGGCACCTCCTCCCCCGGCGTGTCCGCGAGTTGCGCACGCGTGTCCCCAGTCCCCGTACGGATGTCCTGGGCTCGTGTACGGGTGTCCGCACCCCACGTACGGGTGTCTGCAGCTCACCTACGGGTGTCGGTGGCTCCCGCGCTGGTGTCCGCACCCCACGCACGCATGCCCCCGCCTCCGGGCTTCGTGTCCGCACCCCACGCACGCGTGTCCCTGGCTCGTGGCCTCGTATCGGCACCTCTCGCAGTTGTCAGCAACTCTGAACGCAAGTCCGTCGCTCGGAGGGGAGACAAGGAGGGCAACTGCGGACACCCGTGCACAGACAGCGGACACGAGTTCACGAAGTGCGGACACGATGACGCAGGCGGCGGACACGACCACGGCAGGTCGTTAGCTTTGCGAAACAACTGAACGTTACGCTTACGGCATGGAGTTTCGTCGTCTCGGCCGTAGTGGCCTTTCCGTCAGTGAAATCGCCTACGGCAACTGGCTCACCCACGCCTCCCAGGTCGAGGAGGAGCAGGCCCACGCCTGCATCAAGGCCGCGCTCGACGCCGGCATCACCACCTTCGACACCGCCGACGTCTACGCGAACACCGCGGCGGAAGCCGTGCTCGGCCGCGGGCTGGCCGGCCAGCGCCGGGAGAGCCTGGAGATCTTCACCAAGGTCTTCTGGCCCACCGGCCCCAAGGGCCCGAACGACAAGGGCCTCGGCCGCAAGCACATCATGGAGTCGGCCCACGCGTCGCTGAAGCGCCTCGGCACCGACTACATCGACCTCTACCAGGCACACCGCTTCGACCACACCGTGCCGCTCGAGGAGACCATGACCGCCTTCGCCGACCTGGTGCGGCAGGGCAAGGTCCTCTACATCGGCGTGTCCGAGTGGGACGCCGAGCAGATCGCGCGGGGCGCCGCGCTCGCCCGCGAGCTGAAGATCCCGTTCGTGTCCAACCAGCCGCAGTACAACATGCTGTGGCGGGTCATCGAGGACCAGGTCGTGCCCACCTGTGAGCGCGAGGGCCTCAGCCAGATCGTGTGGTCGCCCATCGCGCAGGGTGTGCTCACCGGCAAGTACAAGCCGGGTCAGCCGCCGCCCGCCGGTTCCCGCGCCACCGACGAGAAGGGCGGCGCGCAGATGGTCGGGCGTTACCTGAACGACGACGTGCTGACGCGGGTGGAGCGGCTGCAGCCGCTCGCCGAGCAGGCCGGCCTCACCCTGGCTCAGCTTGCCGTGGCGTGGGTGCTGCAGAACAGCAACGTGGCCTCGGCCATCATCGGCGCCTCCCGCCCGGAGCAGGTGCAGGAGAACGTGAAGGCCTCGGGCGTGAAGCTCGACGACGACCTCATGACGGCGATCGACGAGGTCCTCGACGGCGTCGTGGAGCGCGACCCGAGCCAGACGAAGAGCCCGATCCTCTGACGCCTCGCTGACGCCCCACTGATGACACGAGAGCGGGCGTGATCGGACGGCAGCCGTCCGGTCACGCCCCTCCGGTGAGGACCTGCTCCGCGATCACGAGGTCGTGCGGGTAGGTCACCTTGATGTTGCTCTCCTCACCGTCGAGCCAGTGCACCGGCAGCTCGGAGAAGCGTTCCATGCACGACGCCGTGTCGGTGCCGACGAATCCCTCGGCCTCGGCGCGCTCGTAGGCGGCCAACAGCGGCGCCGCCCGGAACCCTTGCGGTGTCTGCGCCCGCACCAGCGTCGCCGCCTCGGACGCGGTGACCGACTCCCCCGTCGCGTCGAGAGCCACGATGTCGTCGGCGCGGAGACCGGGCAGAGCGCCACCGTGCTCCCGCGCCACCCGCAACACCCGTTCGACGAGCCCCGTGGTCACCAACGGACGCGCCCCGTCGTGCAGCAGCACCGTGTCGATCTCGCCGGAGGCGATCCGCGACCGCAGATGTCGCAGCGCGAACAGTTCGGACTCCTGCCGTGTCCGTCCACCGTGGACGACCTCGACGGAGACGTCGGGCACCTCGTCGCGACACACCCGCTCGACGAGTTCGGCGTCGACGGGCCTGGTCACGAGGACGAGGGCCGAGATGCCCTCGGCACGGGCGAACGCCTTCAGCGACCACGAGACGATGCTGCGCCCCGCGAGGGGCAGATACACCTTGTTCGTCGCGGCTCCGACTCGCGTGCCCGCGCCGCTGGCCAGCACGACTCCGGCTGCGCCCGGTGCTTTCCGCCCACCCACCATGGCGCCCGATCTTAGAGCCCGCTCGCAGTCCCCTGTGGTCGGACGCCGACGACGTCGGGCAGCCCTCGCGGTTCGCCCCGGTACGGTAGGCGCGTGCCTATCGAGTTCGCCGAGGTTCCCCGTCCCGACGACGTCCGGCGCCGGACGAACCGTCCCCGGTTCGGCAGGCTCGACGCGTTCGGCGACTGGCTCGCCGCCCGTCAGGGGCGTCCCGAGCCCACCGCACCGCAGCGTCCCCGCGTCGTGGTCTTCGCCGCCGACCACGGTGTCGCGGCGCGAGGCGTGTCGGCTCGCTCGCCCGAGTACACACGCGAGGCGATCCGTGAGCTTCGCGCCGGTGGGACGCCTCTGGGCCTGCTGGCCGAGCGTGCCGGTGCCGGGCTGCGCATCGTGGACGTCGCGGTGGACAGCGACGAGGAGTCCGAGTTCCGCGTCCGCCGGCGCTCCGGGTCCATCGACGTCGAGGACGCCCTGACGGCCGAGGAGACCGAGGCCGCCGTGGAGATCGGACGGCGGATCGCCGACGCCGAGGTGGACGAGGGCGCGGACCTGCTCGTTCCCGCCGAACTGGGCACCGGTGCGAGCACGCCCGCAGCCACACTCGTCGCCGCGCTCACGGGCACCGAACCGGTCGCCGTGGTCGGACGCGGATCGGGCATCGACGACAACGCGTGGATGCGCAAGGCCGCCGCCATCCGCGACGCCCTCCGCAGGGCCAAGCCGGTGGTGACGGAGCCGTTCGACCTGCTGCGCACCGCCGGTGGGGCGGACCTGGCCGCGCTGACGGGTTTCCTCGCGCAGGCCGCCGTGCGTCGCACCCCCGTGCTGCTCGACGGCCTGTCGGTGTGCGCCGCCGCCCTGCTGGCCGAGGAGATCGCTCCGGGCGCACGGGCGTGGTGGACGGCCGCGCACCGCAGCACCGAGCCCGCTCAGGTGCTCGCCCTGGAACACCTGGACCTGGAGCCGTTGCTGGACCTCGGCATCGCCGAGGGTTCCGGCACGGGCGCGGCCTTGGTCCTTCCGCTCGTCACGACGGCCGCGAGCCTCGGCCACACCCGCTGACGAGGAGCCGGGCATCGACCCGGCTCCTCGTCACGAGCGTGATCAACCGAGGGTGTGCATCCACCCGTGCGGGTCGGGCCGCGTGCCCTCCTGGATGCCGGTGAGTTCGTCGCGCAGCTTCATGGTGATCTCACCGGGAGTGCCGTCACCGATCGTGAACTCGCCCCCGGCGTGCTTGACGCGACCGACAGGGGTGATCACGGCAGCGGTCCCGCACGCGAAGACCTCGGTGAGCTCGCCCGACGCCGCCGCCTTCTCCCACTCGTCGGTGGTGATCCGGCGTTCCTCGACCGCGTACCCGAAGTCGGAGGCCAGCCGCAGCAGCGAGTCGCGCGTGACACCGGGCAGCAGGGACCCGCTCAGCTCGGGCGTCACGACCCGAGCCTCCGAACCCGAGCCGAACACGAAGAACAGGTTCATGCCGCCCATCTCCTCGACGTAGCGGCGTTCGTTGGCGTCGAGCCACACCACCTGGTCGCAACCCTGCTCCACCGCCTGCGCCTGAGCCACGAAGGAGGCGGCGTAGTTGCCTGCGCACTTGGCCTCGCCCGTTCCGCCGGGCGCCGCGCGCACGTACTCGGTGGACAGCCACACGCTCACCGGCTTGACCCCACCCGAGAAGTAGGAACCCGCGGGCGAGGCGATGAGCAGGTAGAGGTAGCGCGACGACGGGCTGTTGACGCCGAGCCCGACCTCCGTGGCGATCAGGTACGGACGCAGGTACAGCGAGTCGCCCTGCCGGGTCGGCACCCAGCGCTCGTCGGCGGCGATCAGCTCCCGGATCGAGCCGAGGAACAGCTCGTCGGGCAGTTCCGGCATCGCCAGGCGACGGGCCGAGCGGCGGAACCGGGCGGCGTTGACCTCCGGGCGGAACGCCTTCACGGTGCCGTCCGGCTGCCGGTACGCCTTCAGGCCCTCGAAGATGGCCTGGCCGTAGTGCAGCACGGCCGACGCGGGGTCCAGCGCGATCGGCTCGTAGGGCCGAAGCTGCGCGTCGTGCCAGCCCGTGCCTTGCGTCCACTCCACCGTCGCCATGTGGTCGGTGAAGTTCACCCCGAACCCCGGCTTCGCCAGTACCTCAGCTACCCGCTCCGCCGAAGCCGGACGGGTGCTGGGACGGTGGCTGAAGGGGATCGTGGTAGTCATGGGCGTCAGCATAACTCCGCCGACGACCACACCAGAGCCCCGCACGCCCCTAGGATGTGGCCCGTGACCTCGCAGCCTCAGCCCAGTTCCGTCCCCAACTCCGTCTCCGCCGGGCCCGCGTCGGACGCCAAGGCGTTCGGCGCCGCCGCGCTGCTGACCTTCGCGAGCGGCATGGTGGCCCTCATCGGTTTCGTGTTGGTCCACGTCTTCGGCGTCATCCTCGCCATCGCCGGCATCGTCTTCGGCCTCGTGTGGTGGAAGGAGCGGCACGGTCAAATGCTGCCCCGCGACCTGCCCGGCAAGTCGGTGGCAAGCCTGGCCGTGGTGTCGCTGCTGCTGTTCGGCCTCGTGCTGCTGATGGTCTGAGTTCAGGTATCCTCTCGCCCTCGGGTGACGAGCCGGTGGACGATTCCGGCGAGCGTCACCACACCGGCCAACTGCGCGGCACCGGCCGGTCCGAGGGCGGCCGCCGCCACACCGGCCAGAGCCACGGCTCCCAGGGCTGCGGGGCTCCACCCCGTACGGCGTCCATCATGGCCGGACCGGGACGCGGCGCGTCTCACCGCGGCCGCGTACCGCAGGGCTCCGAGGAGCCCGGTGCCGACCGCCACCACCACGAGCAGCGACGTGAGCGCGGAGGCGTCGGCCGCCACGAGCACGTCGCGCATCGACGTCACCGACAACCCGAGTCGGAACGGGCCGAGCTGGTAGAGCACCGCCGCCGAGAGCACCGTCGCGACGCCGACCCCGACACCGAGCGCCACGCCGCGCAGCTCGGCGAAGAGCGGAGTGAGCACCACCACCGCCACGAGCAGGCCCACGGGTGTCGGGGGTTCGGTCGCCCCGATCGTCGGCCCCGCGGGATCGATCGCCACGCACACGGCCACGAACGCCGCCAGGACAAGCACGCCGAGCCCCGCGACCCACCGCGGCACCCGCGCCGGGAGACGGGCACCGGTGGCGTCGGCACCGGTGACGACGAGCACGACGACGAGGGCCACCACCACGTACGCCACCTGCGTCGAAGCTACCGAGCGCAGTTCGGGTGCGACGTACGCGGCCGGGACACTGGCGCACAACGCGAGCAGGCACCACGCACGGGCCGCGGCCAGCGCATGAGCCACCCGTCCCTCCGGCGCGTCTGCGCCCACTCCGCCGGCCCACGCGAGGGCGCCGGCCAACGGCAGCGCGGCGAGCAGCCACCAGCCTGCCGCCGACGCGGCGACGGCGAGAACGACGAACAGTCCTGCGGCGAGTGCCATCTGCCGACCTACCTCCGCGCGGGATGACGGGTGTCGCCAATAGCATGGCGGGTGAGATCGACGAGAGCGGCGCGTCACCCCGACCCGGGGTGCGCCGGCCGCACGTGCTGACACAGAGGAGCCTGACGTGAGCGTGCCGAAGCTGACCCTGTCCGAGAACTCCGAGGGGGCGTTGGCCAAGTCCCGCGCCGAGGTGATCGTGGTGGGCACCCTCCAGGGAGCCGACGGGGTCGAACTGGCCGCGGGCGCGGAGGCCGTGGACGACGCCTTCGAGGGCACGCTCACCGAGGTACTCGCGACGCTCGGCGCGACGGGCAAGAGCGAGGAGATCGTGAAGGTCCCGACGCTCGGCCGCGTCCCGGCCGGACTCGTGCTCGCGGTGGGCCTCGGCAAGGCCGACGACGTCACGCCCGAGCGGGTCCGCCGCGCCGCGGGCGCCTCGGGACGCGCCCTGAGCGGCCACAAGCGAGTCCTCACCACCCTGTCCGAACTGGACCTGCAGGCCACCGTCGAGGGCACCGTCCTCGGTACCTACTCGTTCACCGAGTACAAGTCCGAACCGGGTGAGGCCGCACCGTCCACCATCGAGGTCGCTGCTCCCTCCGAGGGCACGACGCGGGCGCACAAGGCGACGGTGAAGGCGGCCACGGCCATCGCCGAGGCGGTCGGCGTCGCTCGCGACCTGGTCAACACGCCGCCCAACGACCTGTACCCCGGTTCCTTCGCCGAGCGCGCCAAGGACCTCGCCGACACCGCCGGACTGGAGTTCGAGGTGCTCGACGAGAAGGCGCTCAAGCGCAAGGGCTTCGGCGGCATCCTCGGCGTCGGCGGTGGTTCGTCGCGTCCGCCTCGGCTGCTGCGGGTCGCCTACCGCGGCGCGAAGGCGAAGAAGACGGTCGCGCTCGTCGGCAAGGGCATCACCTTCGACACCGGCGGCATCTCGCTCAAGCCCGCGGCGGGCATGGACAGCATGACCTCCGACATGGCCGGCGCCGCCGCCGTGCTGGCCTCCGTGGTGCTGGCCGCGAAGCTGAAGTACCCGCTGGAGGTCGTCGCGCACATCCCGCTGGCGGAGAACATGCCCTCGGGCACCGCGTACCGCCCGGGCGACGTGCTGACCATGTACGGCGGCAAGACGGTCGAGGTGCTCAACACCGACGCCGAAGGTCGCCTGATCCTCGCCGACGCGATCTCGCGGGCCTGCGAGGAGGAGCCCGACTACCTGATCGAGACCTCCACGCTGACGGGTGCGCAGATCGTGGCCCTCGGCGAGCGGACGGCGGGAATCATGGGCTCGGACGACTTCCGCGACCGGGTCGCCACGCTGGCCCAGGCCACGGGTGAGAACGGCTGGCCGATGCCGCTGCCGGAGGAACTGCGGTCCGGGCTCGACTCCAAGATCGCCGACCTGGCCAACGTCACCGGTCAGCGCTGGGGCGGCATGCTCGCGGCGGGCATCTTCCTCCGTGAGTTCGTGAGCGGGGACCTGCCGTGGGCGCACATCGACATCGCGGGTCCGTCGTACAACAGCGGCTCGCCGTGGGGCTACACCGCCAAGGGCGGCACGGGTGTGCCGGTTCGCACCATCGCCGCGGTGTTGGCCGACATCGCCGACTACGGCTGATCACCGTCCGGTGAGGAGAAGGGCAGCGTGCACACCGAGATGGACTCGCTGACCGCTCCCCCGCCGGAGGACTTCGTCGAGGCCGCCGTGCGCACCGTGCTCACGGCGGCCGATGACGTCGTGGACGTCGAGATCGGACAGGCCGCGTTGCTGGCGTTCTGCGTCGGGGCAGCCGAGCACGGCGACCGGCTCGTCCGGCACTGGCGGCACACGACCGGTCGATCGGTCACCCGGCTGGTGCGTCGCCCGGTGGCGGCCAGGGCGTGGGCCATGCTCCTGTCGGGACGACGCGCCCCGGACTGGGCCGGTGAACTTCCCCCGCTCGATCTTGACGCGGAGGAACGCGCACACCGCGCGCATCTCGCGCGGCTGCGTGCGACGTCGGGAGTGGACGCGGTGCTCGCCGACCTGGTCGACCGCGCCTGGACCCAGGCCGAGGCCGGTGCGATCGCCGACGCCCGCGCGACGATCGACACCTGGGCCGAGCACGCCAGAGCCATTCCCCGGCCCGATCTCGCGACCCTGGCGGGAGCTCGTCCGCTGGCCCGGCTGCTCGCCGACGGCGCGCTCACCGTCCCCGCCGGGTGGACGGACCACTACGTGACGGCGCTCGTGGCCGCGCTGACCACGCGGTATCGCACCGACACCACCCGATCGACCGATGGATCGTGGCGCGAACTGATCGACGACGTGTTGTGGCTGAGGGGCACTCCGGGCGCCGCGCCACCGCCCGCACCCGCCCGGGACATCGCCGAGGCGGAGCACCGCCTCGGCCGCGCTCTGCCCGACGGCTACCGGCGCTTCCTCGCCACCTGCGACGGACTGCCCGCCGACGTGGTCTTCCCCCGGCTGCTGTCGGCCTCGGAACTGACAACCCTCGTGGTCGGGCCGGACGGCACACCGGGCTGCCTCGTGATCTCCGAGCCCGCGACACTCGTCCTGCGTACCGGCACCGGCGAGGTCGTGGAGGACGACCCCGTCTTCGGGATCAGCGTGCACCAGGACGTCGCGGCCCTGCTCGACCACCACCGCGAGTTGCTGCGGGCGGCCGGAACGTCGGACCTGTGACCGCGCTCGACGGCCGCATCAGGTCGCGTCGCGTTCCTGTTGCGCCTTCTTCCGCAGCACCCGCTGCCGTTCCGTGTAATCCCGCATCCGCTTCGGATATCCCGTCTTGGCGACCTCGTACACGGGGATGGACCGCTTGCGTCCGAACCGCTGGGCGGCGTCCAGGCTCCCGATCCGCCGCCGGGTCCACTCGCCGTCGTGGGCCACGAGCACGACGGTGGTCTCCGTGACGGTCGTCCTCGGCTCCACGTACGCCTCGACGCCGCGATGGCTCGCGGCCCACTGGTCGAGGTAGGCGGTGTCGGCCGGACTCGCACCGCGCAACGTGCCGGGTTTACCCTGCTTTCCCCTGCTCCTGCCACCTCGGCGACGACGAAATGCGTCGAACAGGCCCACCGCGACCACACTCCTTCCCCTTCGCACTGTGCATTATCCCGATCACAGCGCGACGTCGAGCTCGTCACATCCGCACTAGGTCGCAGGCCGTTCGAGCGAAGTGACAAGATGAGGTGACATGAGCGCCGTCCGCGCCTGTGCACCCGACATGCGGGCCGTACGGACGACGACGACGTACGACACGACGTACGAGACTGCCTGCCGAGGAGTGAGAAGTGACCGACGCTGAAGCCGACCTGGTGATCCTTGGTGGCGGATCCGGTGGTTACGCCGCGGCGTTCCGCGCGGCCGAACTGGGCCTTTCCGTCACCCTCATCGAGAAGGACAAGCTGGGCGGCACCTGTCTGCATCGTGGCTGCATCCCGACCAAGGCGCTGCTGCATGCCGCCGAGGTCGCCGACTCGGCTCGGGACGGCGAGCAGTTCGGTGTGAAGACCGTGTTCGAAGGCGTCGACATCGCCGGCGTCCACAAGTACAAGGACTCCGTCATCTCGCGCCTCTACAAGGGGCTGCAGGGTCTGGCGAAGGCCAACAAGGTCAACCTCGTGCAGGGCGCGGGCACCTTCGTCGGCGGCACCACCGTGGAGGTCGAGGGCACCCGCTACACCGGCAAGAACCTGATCCTCGCCACGGGCTCGTACTCGCGGACGCTGCCCGACCTGGAGCTCGGCGGTCGGATCATCACCAGTGACGACGCCCTCACGCTCGACTTCGTGCCGAAGAAGGCCGTCGTGCTGGGTGGTGGCGTGATCGGCGTCGAGTTCGCCAGCGTGTGGGCGTCCTTCGGCACGGAGGTCACGATCGTCGAGGCGCTGCCCCGGCTCGTGCCCGCCGAGGACGAGTTCTCGTCGAAGCAGTTGGAGCGGGCCTTCCGCCGCCGCAAGATCGCGTTCAAGACGGGCGTGAAGTTCACGGGCGCGAAGCAGGACGAGAACGGCGTCACCGTGTCGTTGGAGTCCGGCGAGACGCTGGAGGCCGACGTCCTCCTCGTCGCCGTCGGCCGAGGCCCGAACACGGCCGGGCACGGCTACGACGAGGCCGGTGTCCGGATGGAGCGCGGTTTCGTGCTCACCGACGAGCGGCTGCGCACCAACCTGCCGAACGTCTACGCCGTCGGCGACATCGTGCCCGGCCTGCAGCTCGCCCACCGCGGCTTCCAGCAGGGCATCTTCGTGGCCGAGGAGATCGCGGGGCTCACCCCGACGCCGATCGACGAGTCGGGCATCCCGCGGGTCACCTACTCGCACCCCGAGGTCGCGTCGGTCGGTCTCACCGAGGCGCAGGCGCGTGAGAAGTACGGCTCGGACATCACGACCTTCACCTACGATCTGGCGGGTAACGGTAAGAGCCAGATCCTGAAGACATCCGGTGCGGTGAAGCTCATCAAGGCTCCCGACGGCCCCGTCGTCGGTCTGCACTTGGTCGGGGACCGCGTCGGCGAGCTGATCGGCGAGGCTCAGCTCATCTACAACTGGGAGGCCTTCCCCGAGGACGTGGCCCCGCTGATCCACGCCCACCCCACCCAGACCGAAGCTCTCGGCGAAGCGCACCTCGCCCTGGCGGGCAAGCCGCTGCACGTGCACGGCTGAGCTGTTTCGACAACAGCGCGGGCGGCACAGCCGACGCAGCAACTCGGACCACACCAGCACACACAAGGAGTCAGCAAACGATGGCGTACTCCGTCACACTGCCGGAGCTCGGTGAGAGCGTCACGGAGGGCACCGTCACCCGGTGGCTGAAGCAGGAGGGTGACAGGGTCGAGGTCGACGAGCCGTTGCTCGAGATCTCCACCGACAAGGTCGACACCGAGGTCCCCTCGCCGGTCGCGGGCACTCTGCACAAGATCGTGGCGCGTGAGGACGAGACCGTGGAGGTCGGCGGCGAGCTCGCCGTGATCGACGACGGTTCCGGCGGCACCGCCGAGCCCGCGCCGAGCGCGGAGGCGGCCCAGCCCGCGGAGCAGGCCCCGGCCCAGCAGGAAGCCCCCGCGGCCCCCGCCGCGCAGCAGGCGGCTCCGGCGGCACCGGCCCCCTCGGCCGGCGCGGCGTCGGGCACGCCGGTGACGCTCCCCGAGCTCGGTGAGAGCGTCACGGAGGGCACCGTCACCCGGTGGCTCAAGCAGGTCGGCGACACGGTCGAGGTCGACGAGCCGCTGCTTGAGATCTCCACCGACAAGGTCGACACCGAGGTCCCCTCGCCGGTCGCGGGCACGGTGCTGGAGATCAACGTCGCCGAGGACGAGACCGTGGAGGTCGGCGGGCAGCTCGCCGTCGTGGGTTCGGCCGACGCCGCGCCCGCGCCGAAGGCCCCCGCGGAGCCCACGCCGCAGCCGCAGCAGCAGGCAGCGCCGGAGCCGACTCCGGAACCCGCCGCCCCGCAGCCGTCGGCTCCCGCCCCGGCGCCCCAGGCCCAGCAGCCCGCCGCGAAGCCCGCTCCCGAGCCCGCGAAGGCTCAGCCCGCCGCACCGGCCCCGGAGCGCGACGGTGCGGGAACGCCGTACGTCACGCCGCTGGTGCGCAAGCTCGCGGCCGAGCACGGCATCGACCTGAACACCGTGAAGGGCAGCGGCGTCGGCGGCCGTATCCGTAAGCAGGACGTGCTGGCCGCCGCCGAGGCGAAGCAGAAGCAGCAGGAGACCGCGGCCCCGGCTCAGCCCGCGGCTGCCGCGGCCTCCGCTCCGGCCAAGTCCAGCGGTCCGGCGCCGGTGTCGGACGCCGAGAAGGCCGCGCTGCGCGGGACCGTGCAGAAGGCCAACCGCATCCGCCAGATCACGGCGATCAAGACCAAGGAGTCGCTGCAGGTCTCGGCTCAGCTCACGCAGGTGCACGAGGTCGACGTCACCAAGGTCGCGCAGCTTCGGAAGCGGGCGAAGGCCGCGTTCCGCGACCGCGAGGGCGTGAACCTGACGTTCCTGCCGTTCTTCGCCAAGGCCACGGTCGAGGCGCTGAAGCAGCACCCGAACGTCAACGCCTCGTACAACGAGGAGACGAAGGAGATCACCTACCACGCCTCGATCAACCTCGGCGTGGCCGTGGACACCGAGCGTGGTCTGCTGTCCGTGGTGATCCACGACGCGGGTGAGCTGAGCCTGGCGGGCCTGGCCCACCGCATCGCCGACCTGGCCGACCGGGCTCGCAACAACAAGGTGACCCCGGACGAGCTCACCGGCGGCACGTTCACGATCACCAACCTGGGCAGCAACGGCGCGTTGTTCGACACGCCGATCATCGTGCAGCCGCAGTCCGGCATCCTCGGTGTCGGCGCGGTCGTGCGACGCCCGGTGGTCGCCAGCGACGCCGACGGCAACGACACCATCGCCGTCCGCTCGATGGCCTACCTCCCGCTGACCTACGACCACCGTCTCATCGACGGTGCCGACGCGGGCCGGTTCCTCACGACGATCAAGCAGCGTCTCGAGGAAGGCAACTTCGAGGACGAGCTGGGTCTCTGAGCCGCCGCTTCACGCACGCGGGGGCGTCCGCCGACACAGCGGGCGCCCCCGTGGCGTGTGCGGCCTAAGGTGTGTCCATGCGGGTTCTCGTGGCCGGTTCCAGCGGGCTGATCGGTTCCGCCCTTCGTTCCCGGTTGCGGGAACTGGGGCACGACGTGGTGCGGCTCGTCCGCCGTGCTCCCTCCGCACCGGACGAACGTGGTTGGGACCCGCCGTCCGGCCGGATCGACGACCACGCCTTCGACGGCGTCGACGCCGTGGTCGACCTGTGCGGGGCCCCGCTGGCGTCCGGGCGATGGAGCGCCGCCCGCAAGCAGGTGCTGCACGACTCGCGTATCGAACCCACCGAGGTCCTCGCCGAGGCCGTCGCCGACCACGGTGTTCCGGTCCTGATCAACGCCTCGGGCATCAACTACTACGGCGACACGGGCGACCGCGAGGTCGACGAGTCGGCTCCCGCCGGCCACGGCTTCCTGCCACGGCTGTGCGCGGAGTGGGAGGCCGCCTGTTCACCGGCCTCGCGCGCCGGGAGCCGGGTGGTGTTCCTGCGCACCGCCCCGGTCCTCACGTGGCAGGGAGGCATGCTTCACCTGCTCCGCCCCCTCTTCCTGCTCGGCCTGGGCGGCACGCTCGGCTCGGGGCGGCAGTACTTTCCGTGGATCAGCCTCACCGACATGGTGGAGGCGATCGTCTTCTGCCTCACCACCGCCGAGGTCTCCGGGCCGGTGAACGTCACCGTCCCCCACCCGGTCACCAACGCCGAGTTCACCAAGGCGATGGGGCGCGCGTTGCGCAGGCCGACGCCGTGGCGCGTTCCGGGGCCGGTCCTTCGCGGCGTGCTCGGCGAGGCCGCCGACGAGATGGTGCTCACGGGGCCACGGGCCGTTCCCGGCGTGCTCACGCGACACGGCTTCCGCTACGCCGTCGAGGATCTCGACCGGGCGCTGTCGACGTCGGCTCCGTAGGTCATCGCCGTCGTGATCCGCACCGGGACCCGGACACACCCGTACGTCCTGCTCGGCGTCCTGTGCTGTGCGGCGTTCGTCGGGCTGGGTCTCGTGGTGCGCCACGCCCCCGGCCCGCTCGACCGGCTGCTGCGCGACACCGTGGGCACGTTGTGGCAGGGCGAGTTCGGCACGGTCGCGTGGCTGCTCAGCGCGGTGCTCGGGCCTGTGCTGCCGCTCCTGCTCGGGGCGGGGCTGCTGGTCGCCACCGTGCTGTGGCGTCTCCGAGGCGACCCGCGTGCCGGGGTGACGCTGCGGGTGCTCGTGCTCCTGCTGCTCTGTCGCCTCACCTCGTGGGTGGCCAAGCCGCTGTTCGCACGGCAGCGGCCCCGCGAGTACGCCGACTTCTCGTACCCCAGCGGGCACGTCGTGTCGGTGGCCTGCACGGGTGTGGCCGTGGTGGTGCTGTGCGTGTGGCTCGCGCCCACCGTCACGTCCCTCGCACGCACGGCGGCGGTGACGGCCACGCTGCTGGCCTGCGCCGCCCGCCTCACCTACGGGGTGCATTGGCTCACGGACGCCCTGGGCGCCGTGCTGGCCGTGTCCGGGGTCGCGCTGTTGGCGTGCCCGGCGTTGCGGTTGCTGCCCGCTCCCCGACCCGGCCCGACCACGGCGAAGGACGGCACCACCGGCGCCGAGCGGTAGCCTCGATGCCGTGAGCCAGAAAGCGACCCGTTCCTGCCGCGAATCCACCGACCCCGTGGACGTCCGCCCCATCGGCACCATCGACTACCTCGAAGCCTGGGACCTCCAGCGCCGACTGGCCACCGCCCGCGCGGACGGCGAGGCTCCCGACACGATGCTGCTGCTCGAACACCCGTCGGTGTACACGGCGGGCAAGCGCACGCAGCCCGAGGACCGCCCCACCGACGGCACGCCGGTGATCGACGTCGACCGCGGTGGCCGCATCACGTGGCACGGGCCGGGCCAGCTCGTCGGGTACCCGCTCGTGAAGCTCGGCGATCCCATCGACGTCGTCCAGTACGTGCGGCGGATCGAGCAGGCCCTGATCTCGGTGTGCGACTCCTTCGGCCTGTACGCCGGACGGGTCGAGGGTCGCAGCGGCGTGTGGATTCCCGCCGACGACACCCGACCCGAGCGCAAGATCGCCGCCATCGGCATCCGCGTGCAGCGCGGTGTCACGATGCACGGCTTCGAACTGAACTGCGACGCCGACCTCAGCGCCTTCGACCGCATCGTGCCGTGCGGCATCTCCGACGCGGGCACGACGTCGCTGACGCAGGAGCTGGGCCGCACGGTGACCGTCGAGGAGGCCCTGCCCCTCGCCAGGGACGCGGTGCTGGCCGCGCTGGACGGCGACCTTCCGGTGACCGACGATCGCTGGATTCCGCGACCGCAGCCACCGGAGGCCGCCGGGGTGACCTTCGCACTGCACCGGTCCTGACGTCCGGCCGACCGCCGGTCAGGCGACCTGCGGCATGATCTCCGAGGCGATCAGCTCCAAGTGGTCGAGGTCGCTCAGGTCGAGCACCTGCAGGTAGAGGCGGCTGATGCCGGTGGCCTCGCGCCACCGGCCGATCGTGTCCACCGCCTCGGCCACGCTGCCCGCGACGCCGTTGGTCTTGAGTTCGTCGACCTCGCGACCGATGGCGTCGGCCCGGCGGGCCACCTCGGCGTCGTCACGTCCCACGGCCACCACGAGCGCCGCCGACCGCGTGATGTCACCACGCTGCCGCCCCAGCGCCTCGGCCGCCGCGTCGACCCGTTCGTACTGCGCCTTGGCCGTCTCGATGTCGTTGAAGGGCACGTTGAACTCGTCGGCGTAGCGGGCGGCGAGTTCGGGGGTGCGCTTCTTGCCCGTGCCGCCCAGGATCACCGGCGGGCGCGGACGCTGCGCAGGCTTGGGCAGACCGGGTGCGTTCTTGAGCGTGTAGTGCTCGCCGTCGAAGGAGAACGTCGTGTCCTCGGGCGTGTCCCACAGGCCGGTGATGATCGCGAGCTGCTCGCTGTAGCGGTCGAACAGCTCACGCGTCGGGGGCAGGTCGATGCCGTAGGCCGTGTGCTCGTCGGCGTACCAGCCGGACCCGAGCCCGAACTCGATGCGTCCGCCGGACATCTGGTCGACCTGGGCGACCGAGATGGCCAGCACGGACGGGTGCCGGAAGGTCGCCGCCGTCACCAACGTGCCCAGGCGGATGCGCGACGTCTCCCGCGCCAGCCCGGCGAGCGTGATCCAGGCGTCGGTGGGCCCGGGAAGGCCGCTCACCGATCCCATCTTGAGGTAGTGGTCCGATCGGAAGAATGCGCCGAATCCGGCGTCCTCGCTGGCTTTGGCCACGCGCAGCAGGTCGTCGTAGGACGCGCCCTGCTGGGGCTCGGTGAAGATCCTCAGTTCCACGTGGTCGAGCGTAACGGGGTCACTGCTGCCGCGAAGCCGCCCTCACCTGCTCGAGTAGCGCGACGACGACCTGCTCCACCTCGGCCCCGACCCGTTCCGGTTCGGCCGAGCTCGCGATCTCGGTGGCGGCGCTGGACAGCGCGCCGAACAACAGGCGCGTGGTGACGTCCACGGGCACGCTCACGAGGTCGCCCGCGTCGATGAGGTCGCAGAGTGCGTCCTTGATGAGTCCGAAGCTGTAGCGGTCCTCGGCCTCCCGCCACCGCGCCCACCCCATCACCACCGGCGCCTCGTGCAGCGCGATCCGCTGGTACGCGGGGTCGAGGCAACTGGAGATGAACTCCCTCAGCGCGAGCAGCGCCCGGTCCCACGGCGGCTGGTCGCCCTTGAGGATCTTCTCCAGCCGCCCTTTGACGTCGCTCTCCACCGCGTCGAGCGCGGCCTCGAAGATCGCTTGCTTGCCGTTGAAGTGGTGGTAGAGCGCGCCCTTCGTCACCCGCGCGCGGCGGGCGATCTCGTCGAGCGACGTCCCCGCGTAGCCACGGTCGGTGAACAGCGCCACCGCGCTGTCGACCAACGCCTGTCGTGTCGACTCGGCGTAGCCGTCCCGTCGTGACCGGGCCGCGCCCGGCCCCGTTGCTCTCGTCGTCGCCACGATCCCGACCTTACGCGGCCCTGTTGTACTCCCAGGAGGTCACATACCAATGGTATGGTGATCACTGGGACATACCGGCAGTATGCATCAGACCACCGGTATGGGGACGTCCCTGCAGGCACGCCGGAAGGGAACAGGCCGATGGGTTGGAGCGACTTCCACCGCCGCCGCGCCGTCATGGATCGCGTGCTGGCCGAGGCCCGCCGCGAGGGCCGCATTCCGTTCGACCTCCCTTCGGACCTCGTCGCCGAGGTCCGTGACGTCTTCGGCACCGAGGAACGACTGCTCCAGGCGTTGCACCACCGCTGGTCGCAGGTGCTCGCCGGACATCTCCGCGCCGAGGGCGTGGAACCCGAGCAGGCCGAGACCGCCGACGAACACGCCGACGGCGTCGACGCCGTGTCGCGCGCCTGGCGAGCCGCGGTGCGGCGGCACCCGACGTTGCACGCCGTGGTGACCGCCTCCGTCGCACGTCACCCGTCCCTGCGCCGGGCGCACGAGGAGCAGCTTCGACTGCTCGCCCTGTTGTCGGGCCTGGCCGAGCCCCACGAGCCGCACGACGAGCTGGTCGCGGTCGGTGCCACGGTCGTGGCCCTGTTCGGTCGCCGTGAGGCCGAACGCTCCGAACGCCGCCCCGCCGCGTCCCCGCTGGGTCAACTGCTGCGCCGCCTCGCGCCGACGGCCTGAGCACCCGATCCTGAAGACGATGCGCTCCTGGACCGACGCCGACATCGGCGATCAGACCGGCCGCACGGTGCTTATCACCGGCGCCAACTCCGGCCTCGGGCAACGCACCGCCGAGGTGCTGGCCCGCCGCGGCGCCACCGTGCTGCTCGCCTGCCGTTCCGCCGACCGGGGCCGGCGCGCGCTCGCCGCCGTCGAGTCCGTCGCGACGGCACGTCCTCACCTGCTGTCCTGCAACCTTGCCGACCTGGCGTCCGTACGACGCGCCGCCGACCGGGCCAGGGAGCTGACCGGCGACCGCCTCGACGTCCTCGTCAACAACGCCGGGATCATGGCCCCGCCGCGCGCGACCACCGCCGACGGCTTCGAGCTGCAGTTCGGCGTCAACCACCTCGGTCACGCGGCCCTGACGTGGCTGCTGGCCCCCGCACTGCGCCGGGGCACCGACGCCAGGATCGTCACCGTCGCGAGTCTGGTCGGGCACCGAGGCAGGGTGCACCTCGCCGATCCGAACTTCCGCCGACGCCGCTACAACCCGCTCGCGGCGTACGCCCAGTCGAAGCTGGCCAACCTGCTCTTCGCACGGGAGTTGCACCGCAGGCTCGCGGGCACGTCGGTCAGCAGCCTCGCCGCGCACCCCGGCTACTCCGCGACCGGCCTCGTCACCACCATGGCGCGGGCCTACCCGCCACCGCTGCGCCGGCTCGCGGTGCCGTTCGCCCGTGTGGCCGACCTCGTCGGCCACACGGGCGAACGGGGGCTCTGCCGCAGCTCCACGCCGCCACCTCACCCGAGGTGACCGGGGGCGACTACGTGGCCCCCGGCGGGCCGGGCGGCCTGCGAGGACGTCCCCGCCCGGTGCCGTGGCCACGCCGGGCCCTCGACCCGGCCCTCGGCGCCGCGCTGTGGGAGCTGACCGCCGAGTTGACGGGCATCACCCCCGATCCCGTGTAGTCGAGTTGTCTCACCCCACGGGCGTAGGCTGGTCCGCGTGACTGTGGTGCCGGAAGGTCGGAAGCTGCTGCGGCTCGAGGTCCGCAACAGCCAGACACCGATCGAGAAGAAGCCGTCGTGGATCAAGACCCGCGCTCGCATGGGCCCCGAGTTCACCGAACTCAAGGGACTGGTTCGCAGCGAGGGCCTGCACACCGTCTGCGAGGAGGCAGGGTGTCCCAACATCTACGAATGCTGGGAGGACCGCGAAGCCACCTTCCTCATCGGCGGCGACCAATGCACGCGGCGCTGCGACTTCTGCCAGATCGACACCGGTAAGCCCGCCGAACTCGACCGCGACGAGCCGCGGCGTGTCGCCGAGAGCGTCAGGGCCATGGGCCTGCGCTACTCGACGGTGACGGGCGTCGCCCGCGACGACCTGCCCGACGGCGGGGCCTGGCTGTACGCCGAGACGGTGCGGCAGATTCACGCGATGAACCCGGGAACGGGCGTGGAGCTGCTCATCCCGGACTTCAACGCCGACGACGAGCAGCTCGCCGAGGTGTTCTCGGCCGAGCCCGAGGTCCTCGCGCACAACGTCGAGACCGTCCCCCGCATCTTCCGCCGCATCCGGCCGGGCTTCCGCTACGAGCGGTCGCTCGAGGTGATCCGGCGGGCCCGTGAGGCCGGGCTGGTCACGAAGTCGAACCTGATCCTCGGCATGGGCGAGACGCCGGAGGAGGTCGAGCCCGCGATGCGCGACCTCGTGGAGGCGGGCTGCGAGATCCTCACCATCACGCAGTACCTCCGGCCGTCGGTCCGCCACCACCCGATCGATCGCTGGGTCAAGCCCGAGGAGTTCGTGGAGCACACGAAGACCGCCGAGGCGCTCGGCTTCGCCGGGGTCATGGCGGGCCCGCTGGTCCGTTCGTCGTACCGGGCGGGCAAGCTCTTCGCCCAGACCAAGGCCCACCGCGGTGAGCCGCTCCCCGAGAACCTGCAGCACCTCGCCGCAGCCGCCCCTGCCGCCCAGGAGGCCAGCAGCGTTCTCGCCCGACTGAGCTGACCGTACGGTTCGACAACGAATCAGGGAATTCACCGGAGATGGGCGAACCGAACGGCCGCTACCGTCGTCGTAACTCATGGCCCCGCCCACTCGTCCGTCCGGGCGAGGGCATCAGTTCACGACACGCAGGGGGACACCGGTGGTAACTGAAGTGCTCAATTGGCTGCAGAGCCTGCCGCAGCCGGCACTGGTCGGAGCGACGGGACTGCTGGTCCTGCTTGAGTGCACGGTCGGTCTGGGGTTCATCGCGCCCGGTGAGTCCGGGCTGCTGATCGCCGCCACGACCGCCACGACGGTCCCCCGGTTCGCCGTCCTGGTTCTCGTCGTCACGGTGTGCGCCGGGATCGGCGACTCGATCGGCTACGCCATCGGTCGCCGGTTCGGCCCCCGGCTGCGCGAGACGAAACTGATTCAGCGCTACGGCACCGACGCCTGGGACAAGGCCACCGGAATCCTGCAACGTCGCGGCGCGTGGGCCGTGTTCTTCGCCCGCTTCCTGCCGGTGGTCCGCACGCTCACGCCCGCGGCCGCGGGCACCTCGGGCCTGCCGTACCGGAAGTTCCTTCCCGCCGTGGTGAGCGGCGCGTTCTGCTGGTCATGCCTGCACGTCGGACTCGGTGCCGCGCTCGGAGAGGCCGCCCGCAGGGTGGAGGGAATGCTGAGCACCGGAGGCGCGATCGTGGTCGGCGTGCTGGCCGTCGTCGCCGTGTTCTTCCTCGTGCGGTTCAAGAAGAAGAAGGCCGCGGCGGCGCTCACCACTGCGGCGAACTCGCCCACGGACGACCGCGACTGAGCGCGAGAGAACAGAGTTCGGGTGGGTCCCGTCCCCTTCCAGCCGGGGCCCACCCGAAACAGCAACCTCCGAAGCGGTCCCGGTCGATCCCCCGCGGTCGCCGAGTGCCGTCACTGCGAGTTACCACGACCTGAGTCGAGCGTCCCTCCCCAACCCGGAAATCGGTGGGGTCTCGCCGAAGGTTGACTCAAGGGTCACCCAACCGTTCGGGCTACGCCAGTTGAGATGAACGGCCTAGCCCGAGCATCACTCCAACGGAGTAGTGGCGCGGGCGGTTCGCTGTCGCCGCTGCGGATCGACGCCCGGGCGTCGACGGAGGTCGACGACCGCGAGCGCCAACGCGAGCGCGACCAGCGCCACGGCGCTGAGCATCGCCCATCGGAGCCCGTCGTCGTAGCCGCCGTCCGACTCGATACCGATGTGGAAGACGGACGCCAGCACGGCCACGCCGATCGCGGTGCCGATGCGCTGCCCCGTCTGCAACGCTCCCCCGGCGACTCCCGCCATTCGTGTCGGGACGGCCTCCAGGGTGAGCGTGGTGTTCGGAGAGATCACCATGCCGCCACCGAACCCGGCGACCACCAGCGGCAACGCGACCGCGAACCCGGTGATCGACGCGTCGACCATCGGGCCGACGACACCGACGGCACCCAGTCCCAACAGCACGAGACACAGCCCGACGAGGGTCAGCACCCGCCCGAGGCGCGCCACCAACCGACCGGCCAGCGTCGCCGACACCGCGGCCCCGATGGCGAACGGCGTCACAACCAGGCCCGACTCCAGCGGCGTGTACCCGAGACCCTGCTGGAAGTAGAGCGCGAAGACCAACCAGATACCGGCGAACCCGGCGAAGTACACCGTGCCGATCGCGGCGCCCGTCGCATACCCCGGCGTCTCGGTGAACAACCGCACGTCCAGCAGCGGCGCTCCCCCACGCCGGACCACGCGCCGCTCCCACCACACGAAGGCGACCACACACGCCACCGCGACCAGCGGCATCCACCACAGCGTGCTCCACCCGCCCTGCTCCGACCGCACGAGCGGGAACAACACCCCGAGCACCGCGAAGCCCAACAGCACCACCCCGACGAAGTCGAGCTGCGAACGCAGGGGCGTCGTCCGTCTCGGTGCCTTGGGCAGCCACCGCAGGGCGAGCACGAACGCCAATGCGCCGATCGGGATGTTGACGAGGAACACCCAGCGCCACCCGTTCTCGGCGCCGAACAACCCGATGATCGCCCCGCCGAGGACCGGCCCCACGGCCGTCGACAGCGACACGGTCGTCCCGAACGCCCCGAACGCCCGGCCGCGTTCCGCCCCGCTGAACATCTCCTGGATGAGCCCGCTGTTCTGGGGCGTGAGCATGCCCGCCGCCATGCCCTGGAGCAGCCGCGCCGTCACCAGCATCGTCTCGTTCATCGCCGCGCCCGCCACTGCGCTCGTCAGCACGAACGCCGACAGCGCGATCAGGAACATGCGGCGTCGGCCCAGGGCGTCCCCGAGTCGTCCGCCCGACACGAGGACGAGGCCGAACGTCAACGCATAGCCCGACACGACCCACTGCACGCCGGCGGTGGACGCGCCGAGGCCCTCCTGGATGGAGGGCAACGCCACGTTCACGATGCTGACGTCGAGCAGCGACATGAACCCCGCAGTCAACGTGACGGCGAGTGCCCGCCACCGACGCGGATCGGGTTCGGCGGTCTGCGAGGTCACCACCTCACAGTAGAAAGAGCCGGCATCACGCGCTCGCCGCGATCCCGGGGATGCCCTTGAGCTCTCCCATCAGCATCGAGCTGACCGTCACCGAGTAGTCGTAGAGCGCGAACGTCGTCTCCGACGAGGCCCCGACCAGCTTCAACCGCACCGGGGTGTCACCGCGATGCGCCTGCAGGGTCTGCTTCAGCTCCGTCACCACGCTGTGCGTGATCTTCTCCGCCGACGCGACCAGCATCAGCGGCGGCTCCCCCTCACCGAGCGCGACGTCGCTCAAGTCGAGTGGCACCAGACCGGCGGCGAAGACCGACATCTTGTCCTCCCGCCAGTTCACGCGGCCCTTGACCACCACCGCGTTGTCCTCGACGAGATCGGCGGCGAACAGGGCGTAGGACTTCGGGAAGAACAGCACCTCCAGCGAGGCGTCCATGTCCTCGACCGTGCAGATGGCCCAGGGCTCACCCTTCTTGTTCACCCGTCGTTCGAGGGCGGTGATGAGACCCGCGATCTCGATCTCGCCTTCCTTCGGCGGGTCCGCCAGGATGGCCGCGATCGGTCGCTTGGCGTGCTTGCGCAGGATGCGTTCGGCACCGTCGAGCGGGTGCGCTGACACGTACAGGCCCAGCATCTCGCGCTCGTAGCCGAGCTTCTGCTTGCGCGGGTACTCCTCGTCGTCGAACTTCAGGTGTGCGAGCGGGGACGACGCCGTGCTCGGTGGCTCGCCGTCCTCACCACCGGTGCCGAAGAGGTCGAACTGCCCCATGGCTTCCTGGCGCTTGAGCGGCACCACCGCGTCGACGGCGTCCTCGTGCACCCGCATCATCGACAGCCGGGTGGCTCCGAGCGAGTCGAACGCACCCGCCTTGATCAGCGACTCGATGACCCGCTTGTTGCACGCCACCAGCTCCGACTTGTCCAGGAAGTCGGTGAACGAGGTGTACTTCCCCTTCTTCTCCCGCGTGGAGATGATCGACTCGACGACGTTGGCACCCACGTTGCGGATCGCGCCGAGCCCGAAACGGATGTCGTTGCCGACGGCCGCGAACCGGCGGTCGGACTCGTTGACGTCCGGAGGCAACACCCGGACCCCGAGCCTGCGGCACTCGGAGAGGTAGACCGCCGACTTGTCCTTGTTGTCGCCCACCGACGTGAGCAGCGCCGCCATGTACTCGGCGGTGTAGTTGGCCTTGAGGTAGGCCGTCCAGTACCCGACGAGCGCGTAGCCCGCCGCGTGCGACTTGTTGAACGCGTAACCGGCGAACGGAAGAATCGTGTCCCACAGGGCCTGGATGGCTTCCTTGGAGAACCCGTTCTCCTTCATCCCGGCCTCGAAGCCCTCGAACTCCTTTTCGAGAACCTCCTTCTTCTTCTTGCCCATCGCGCGACGCAGCACGTCGGCTCGACCCATCGAGTAGCCGGCGACCTTCTGCGCGATCTGCATGATCTGCTCTTGGTAGACGATCAGACCGTAGGTCTCGGAGAGGATGTCCGCGAGCGGCTCCTCCAGCTCCGGGTGGATCGGCGCGACCTTCTGCCGCCCGTTCTTGCGGTCGGCGTAGTTGTTGTGCGTGTTCATCGCCATCGGGCCCGGCCGGTACAGCGCGTTGACCGCGGCGATGTCGGCGAACTCGGTGGGCTGCATCCGGCGCAGCAGGTCCCGCATGGCGCCACCGTCGAGCTGGAACACACCCAGCGTGTCACCGCGACCGAGGAGCTTGTACGTCTCCGGGTCGTCCACGTCGAGCGTGTCGAGGTCGATCTCGATGCCGCGGTTGACCTTGATGTTGTCGATCGCGTCACCGATGACGGTGAGGTTGCGCAGCCCGAGGAAGTCCATCTTCAACAGACCGATGGCTTCACACGAGGGGTAATCCCAGCCGGTGATGATGGCGCCGTCGTCACGCTGCCACAGCGGAATGGCGTCCATCAGCGGCTCGCTGGACATGATGACCGCGCACGCGTGCACACCCGCGTTGCGGATCAGCCCTTCGAGCCCACGGGCCGTCTCGAAGATCGTCTTGACCTCGGGGTCGGTCTCGACGAGCGTGCGCACCTCGGCGGCCTCGGCGTAGCGCTCGTGCTCCGGGTCGACGATGCCCGACAGCGGAATGTCCTTCGCCATGATCGGCGGCGGCAACGCCTTGGAGATCTTGTCGGCGATCGCGTAGCCCGGCTGGCCGAAGTGCACGCGGGCCGCGTCCTTGATGGCGGCCTTGGTCTTGATGGTGCCGAAGGTGATGACCTGGGCGACCTTGTCGGCGCCGTACTTCTCCGTGGCGTAGCGAATCATCTCGCCGCGCCGGCGGTCGTCGAAGTCGATGTCGATGTCGGGCATCGACATGCGTTCCGGGTTGAGGAACCGCTCGAACAGCAGACCCAGCGGAATCGGGTCGAGGTTCGTGATACCCAGCGCGTACGCGACGAGCGCCCCCGCGGCCGAACCACGACCGGGACCGACCCGGATACCCACGCTGCGCGCGTAGTTGCAGAGGTCGGCGACGACGAGGAAGTACGCCGGGAACCCCTTCTGCGCGATGACGTTGAGCTCCATCTCGGCCCGCTCGACGTACCCGTCCGGGATGCCGTCGGGGAACCGCCATTCGAGGCCCTTCATGACCTCGTGGTGCAGCCACGACTCCTGCGTGTGGCCCTCGGGGACCTCGAAGACCGGCATCCGGTCCTTGTGGGCGTAGACGTCGGCATAGGACTCGACGCGTTCGGCGATGAGCAGAGTGGAATCGGTCGCCCCGGGAACCTCCTTGTCCCAGAACGCGCGCATCTCCTCCGCGGACTTCAGGTAGTAGCCGTCGCCGTCGAACTTGAAGCGGGTCGGGTCGGAGAGCGTCTTGCCCGACTGGACACACAGCAGCGCGGCGTGCGACTCGGCCTGGTCCTTGGTGACGTAGTGCGAGTCGTTGGTCGCCAACGGCCGCAGCTTCAACTTGTCGGCGATGTCGAGCAGTCCTTCGCGGACGGACCGCTCGATCGGCAGGCCGTGGTCCATCAGCTCCAGGAAGAAGTTCTCCTGGCCGAAGATGTCGCGGTAGTCGGACGCCGCCTGCAACGCCTCCTGCCGCTGTCCCAACCGCAGGCGCGTCTGCACCTCACCGGACGGACAGCCGGTGGTGGCGATGATGCCGTCGGCGTGTTCCGCGATCAGCTCGCGGTCCATTCGGGGCTTGCGGTAGTAGCCCTCCATGCTCGCCAACGAGGACAGCTTGAAGAGGTTGCGCAGCCCGGTAGCGTTGGCCGCGAGCATCGTCATGTGCGTGTAGGCACCGCCGCCGGAGACGTCGCCGCCCTCACCGAACTCGTCGGTGCCACGCTGCCCCTGGTGTCCCCAGAACACGGGCTTCTTGTGGAAGCGGCTCTCCGGCGCGACGTAGGCCTCGATACCGATGATCGGTTTGATGCCGGCCTTCGTCGCCTGCTGGTAGAACTCGTCGGCACCGTACATGTTGCCGTGGTCCGTCATCCCCACGGCCGGCATTCCCAACCGAGTCGCCTCGGCGACCAGCGGGGCCACCTTGGCCGCGCCGTCGAGCATCGAGTACTCGGTGTGGACGTGCAGGTGGACGAAGGAATCGTTCGACACCGCGGGAAAACCTCCGCAAACACCCAGGGACGGCCAAGACGTGGCGCCAGCTTAGCCCCGGCGACCGTCCGTCCCGGGACGGCATGCCGGGCGTGGCGCACGCCATCGCGAAGCCGCTCCCGGGGGTGCCCGAAGTGTGCCGGTTCGGCAAATCGAAACCAGTTGGCGTACTGTTATGCCTCGCCGCTCACCGCGCAATGGTTCACTGCACTCATGACACACGACCAGGCCCTCATCCTCCGCTACGCCGCCGGCTCCGACGTGGGGCAACACCGCGGCGGGAACGAGGATGCCTCCTACGCGACCGCGCGGCTGCTCGCCGTCGCCGACGGAATGGGTGGACACGCCGCGGGTGAGGTCGCCAGCGCCGAGGCGGTCGCCGCGCTCGAAGAACTCGACACGCGACTCGCTGACGCGAACCTGGACGAGGTCGATCTCGGCGCGGACCTGGCCGACGCGATCCGGGCCGCCGCCACCCGCCTCGAAGACCGTGTCGCGGACGATCCGGAACTCACCGGCATGGGCACCACGGTCACCGCGATGCTGTGGAACACGCCGCAGTTCGCGTTGGGTCACATCGGGGACTCGCGGTGCTACCGGCTCCGCGGCGACGAGCTGACACAGCTCACCCACGACCACACCATGGTGCAGACCCTCGTCGACCAGGGTCGTCTCACGCCCGAGCTCGCCGAACGCCACCCCAGTCGGTCGGTGCTCGTACGCGCGCTGCTCGCGGGCGTGTCCGCCGAGCCGGACATCACGCTGGACACCGCCGAGGCCGACGACGTGTACCTGTTGTGCTCCGACGGGCTCACCGACGTGGTCAAGGCCGACGGCATCAAGCAGGTGCTCCTGGAGGTCACGAGCAAGGGAACCTCGCTGGAGGACGCCGTCCAGGCCCTCATCGACGTCGCCAACGCGGGCGGTGGGCCGGACAACATCACCTGCGTGCTCGCGCACGTCGTCCCCGCCGAGTAGCGAGTCCCGTCGCCCTACGCTCGACACCCCGACACCCGGGTGGGCCCGAGGCCGCCGCCCCGGGTCCACCCGAAATCCCGCCTTCCGGCGGTCAGTGCGCCGCGCCGCGCCGCCAGATCCGCCGTCCCGGCGCGTGGCGGGTGCGGGTCGCGTCCGACCGCTCGGCACGGTCGTCCATCGACCCTCGCATCGAGCCCTCCGTCGGTTCCCGGTCCGCCCTGGGCATGCCGGTCACCTTCTTGCGGGCCGGCATGACCGCGAGCACGAGGCCGAGCACCGCCGTTCCGAGGTGCAACCAGTTGTCCGCCGTGTTGAGCGCCAACGGGTTGCCCAGGCCTCTCACCGGGTTCTCGGCGAACACACCCGTGATCGCGAGCCCCCACAGCAGCAGGACACCGAAGACGCCGAGCAACAGCCAGCCGTAGGTCCGAGCCGCACCCGAGTTCAACGCCATGAGCACGCCGAGCGCTCCGACGACGATGTTGACGACGTTGTGGAACGGGTTGATCGAGAACAACCAGAGCGTGCTGTGGGTGGCGTCCCCGAACCCGCCGAAACCGGTGATGATCAGTCCGATGATGCCGAGCGCAAGATAGATCAACCCGATCAGCCCGGCCAGCACCTGCACGGGCTGCAGCCCTCGCCGACGAGAACGGACTCGGGTGTCGGGACGGGTCATGACGGCCTCCTCCTCGGTGTGTGACATGCCTCGGTGTGACGGGCGCCGCTCACCTCGCGAATACCCGAGTGGGGGACACCGAAACGGCGAGTCAGGAGGCGGCACCCTAGGGTCGTCGACGTGGCACTGGGCGTCTGCCTGCTGTTCGACTCACGGTCGGCACGCGCGCTGCGCGGTCTGTGGTCGCGGCTGGAGGCGGCGGGCGTGTCGACCCTCCAGACGCACACCCACGGCAGACACCATCCGCACCTGTCGTATGTGGTGTTGCTGGACTGGGACGTCGACGCGGTGCACGACGCCGTCGCCACGTTGCCCGACGGCGGCCCCTTCGAACTCACCTTCGACGCGATGGCGGCGTTCCGACGCGGCCGGGTGTCCCTCGTGCCCGCCCCCGCCACCGACCTGCTCACCCGGCAGCAGGCTGTGGTCCGGGCGGTCAGCGCCACGGGAGCCACCGTCCACCATCACTACGCGCTCGACCGCTGGCTGCCGCATGCCTCCGTCGCCACCCGCTCGACCACGCAAGAGCTGCCCGTGGTCGCAGCCGCCGTGTACGAGGTACTGCCTCTCACGGTGCGAGTCACGAGCGCGGCGCTCATCGACAGCGCCACGGGGCGGACCTGGCCGCTGCCCGTGGTGCCGTGATCGTCAGGCCACGTCCTGGCTCGCGGCGTGCCAGGTGTTGCAGTGCCCCACGTCCGCATGCCGGAACCCGCGCGCCGCCCACGTCCACTGGGTGTCGCTCGTGCCGTGGGTCTCGCTGTCGACCCAGTTGCGGAAGTCGTCCACGGCCGCGTCGCCCAGCTCCTCCGTGATCGACCCCCGACCGACCGCACTCGCCAGGAACACCCCGGCGAAGCAGTTGGCCTGCAGTTCGACCCGCCTGCCCAGTTCCCGGTCTGCTGCGCTCCCGGCCGGATAGTGCTGCAGTTGCTCGTTGGCGTCGGCGAGGATGCCACTGAGGTGCTGCACGTGATGGCCGTACTCGTGGGCGAGCGTCGCGAGGTGGGCCTGTTCGGTGAGACCGAACGCCTCCAGGGTGCGCTTGCGCGGCAGGTAGATGGTGGCGTCCTCCGCGCAGTACAGACCGGTGGCCTCGTCGGAGGGCGGCAGCGCACCACACGCGGTGGTCGGGTCGTCGGTGATGCTCACGTTCACCGGGGCGAACGCGATCCCCGCCTCGTCCAACGCGGGTTCCCAGGCACGGTCGAGACAGTGCAGCTCGGCGGTGTAGAAGGCCTCCAGTCGCTCCGGCGCGCTGCCGAGCGCGGGCAACTCGCACCGCACGTCGGCGAGCACGGCCCCGGACTGCAGCAGTCGGTTGTCGCCGATCGAGGCAAGCGAGGGCACCGCGTCCGAGGGTGCCTGCGCGCTGCCGCTTCGGACGTGGCCTCCGTCCAGCGACGGCACGACCGCCACCAGCACGCCCACGAGCACCACTGCGAGGGCGACCGGCAACGCCGCACGCCACCACGATCTGCGCCGGGAACGCGGTCTGGACTCAGTCGTCGCGTCCGAGTCCCACAGCTCCAGCGGAAGATCGTCAAGGTACGGCCGAACGGGCCCGCGTTCATCTGCGGGTTCGTCTGCCGCGTCGCCGACAGTGTGCACAGCAGCCTTCACGGTTGACGTCACATCTCGGCGACGAGGATAGAGCCTCAGGTCTCGTTCGCACATACCGCCATGTCACGAAGCTGACACGGCCGGTGTCCCGCCCCTGCGACAACGCGACGGACGTGCGTCGTCGGCCGCGGCTTTCGAGAGGTCGGGGGAACGGACCGGAAATGCGGACACGTGTGCGTAGGACGCGGACACGCGCGTTCGTGGTGGGCGCAGCAGGGTTCGAACCTGCGACCCCCTGCTTGTAAGGCAGGTGCTCTCCCGCTGAGCTATGCGCCCCGAACGGCTCCCGGCGACCGGGAGCCTTCGCACAGGAGCCGACTCTCAGCCGAGGTCGGCGATCGCCTTCTTCCACGCCTCCTGGTCGCGCGCCTCGCCCGGCTGGTTCACCTCGGCGAACCGCACGACACCCTCGGTGTCGATCAGGAAGGTACCGCGCAGTGCCAGACCGGCCTGCTCGTTGAACACACCGTACGCCTTGGCCACCTCACCGTGCGGCCAGAAGTCCGACAGCAGCGGGAACTGGTACTTCTGCTGCTCGGCCCACGCCTTCAGCGCGAACGGCGTGTCCACGGAGACACCGAGCACCTGCACGCCGGGGTACTGGTCGTACTCGTCCCGCAGCTGGCACAGCTCGCCCTGGCAGACACCGCTGAAGGCGAACGGGTAGAACACGAGCAGCACCGGCTTGTCGCCGCGGAACGACGACAGCGTCACCGGCTGCTTGTTGTAGTCGTTGAGCGTGAAGTCCGGAGCCTGGGAACCGACCTCGACGGCCATGGGCGACAACCTTTCGCTGGTCCGACATTACGGCGCGCAATCGTCGACTCCGCCGACGCGAGTGCCGCAGCAAACCCTATCGCGGGATCGACCCGGAAGAACCGACCGGGCTCAGCGCCGTGACGTGGACCTCGGAACCAGACGGGTGGCAGTCCACCCGGAGCCGAGACTCAGGTTGGAGGTCTGCGACATCCCGACCGTGGGCACCGCTTCGGCGATCTCACTGGGCTCGACGTGACCGGGCTGACCGGTCTTCGGGGTCAACACCCACACGACGCCGTTCTCGTCGAGCGGTGCCCGAGCGTCCACGAGCGCGTCCCCGAGGTCGCCGTCGCCGTCGCGCCACCAGAGCAGCACCACGTCGATGACCTCGTCGGCGTCCTCGTCGAGCAACTCGCCACCGATGTGAGCCTCGACGGCGGCGCGGACCTCCTCATCGACGTCCTCGTCCCAGCCCAGCTCCTGGACCACCATGTCCGGCTTGATCCCGAGCTTGTCGGCGACGCTGTTCTGGTCAGCGTCTCCCGCGGCGACCACGACTTCTCACTCCTCCAACAGGATGTGTGCGGCCTGTAGACGATCGCTCACCTTGTGCGATCGACCGCACTGCGTACACGGATGGGCATAGCGAACACCGCAACGGCCCGGAGCGCAACCGTCCACACCGGAGGCCACACGTGTCGAGCCGGGGGCGCAACGATATGTCACGACACGACAAGGAACGAGGGCACGGTCTTCTGAATCCAGACAGTTCCGATCCCGAGCGCCTCAACTAGGGTGGGAGGCGCGGTCCATACGGTGTTTCCGCGCAGGATCGCCGCAACACGACACGGTGTTACGAACAGCTCAATGTTACCGAACAGTAGTAGCTGACGCGCGCCGTGTCCACAGTCACGATGACAACAAGAGAACGAGCAACCCGAATTTCGGCGAGGAGATCCCTTGGCCCCCCAGAACGACGAGGCCGGGCGCGGCGCCACAGGCGCCTCCGGCCAGGGAGCACCGGCGCGTGTCCGCGTCATCCGCGACGGACTGGCGGCGCACTTGCCCGACATCGACCCGGAGGAGACGGCCGAGTGGCTGGACTCCTTCGACGCCGCAATGGCGAGGGGCGGTCAACAGCGCGCGAGGTACCTGATGCTCAGGATGCTGGAGCGTGCCCGTGAGCGCAACGTGGGCGTGCCTCCGCTGACGACCACGGACTACGTCAACACCATCCCGACGGAGAACGAGCCGTGGTTCCCCGGCGACGAGGAACTCGAACGCCGTTACCGCGCCTTCATCCGCTGGAACGCCGCCATCATGGTGCACCGCGCGCAGCGCCCGGGAGTCGGCGTCGGTGGTCACATCTCCACCTACGCGTCGTCGGCGGCGCTCTACGAGGTGGGCTTCAACCACTTCTTCCGCGGCAAGGACCACTCCGGCGGCGGCGACCAGATCTTCATCCAGGGGCACGCCTCCCCCGGCATCTACGCCAGGGCGTTCCTGGAGGGCAGGCTGACCGCCGAGCAGCTCGACGGCTTCCGCCAGGAGTACTCCCACGCCGGTGAGGGCGGCGGGCTTCCGTCCTACCCTCACCCTCGGCTGATGCCGGACTTCTGGGAGTACCCCACCGTGTCCATGGGTCTCGGCCCGATGAACGCGATCTACCAGGCACGGTTCAACCGCTACCTGCACTCGCGCGGCATCAAGGACACGAGCAACCAGCACGTCTGGGCGTTCCTCGGCGACGGTGAGATGGACGAGCCGGAGTCCCGGGGCCTCATCCACGTGGCCGCCGGTGAAGGCCTGGACAACCTCACGTTCGTCATCAACTGCAACCTGCAGCGCCTCGACGGCCCGGTCCGCGGCAACGGCAAGATCATCCAGGAGCTGGAGGCCTACTTCCGCGGCGCGGGTTGGAACGTCATCAAGGTGATCTGGGGTCGTGAGTGGGACGCCCTGCTGCACGCCGACCGCGACGGCGCGCTCGTGAACCTGATGAACCAGACGCCGGACGGCGACTTCCAGACGTACAAGGCCAACGACGGCGCGTACGTGCGGGAACACTTCTTCGGTCGCGACCCGCGGACGAAGGCCCTCGTCGAGAACCTCACCGACGAGCAGATCTGGAACCTCAAGCGCGGAGGGCACGACTACCGCAAGGTGTACGCGGCGTACAAGGCCGCGATGGAGCACCACGGCCAGCCGACCGTGATCCTCGCGCACACCATCAAGGGCTACGGCCTCGGTCCGGCGTTCGAGGGCCGCAACGCCACCCACCAGATGAAGAAGCTGACGCTCGACGACCTCAAGCTGTTCCGGGACGCGCAGCGCATCCCGATCAGCGACGAGGAGCTGGAGCGCGACCCGAAGCTGCCGCCGTACTACCACCCGGGCGAGGACTCGCCGGAAATCCAGTACATGAAGGGTCGTCGGCAGGCCCTCGGCGGCTACTTGCCGGAGCGCCGGTCCACCGCCAAGCCGCTCGTGCTGCCCGGCGACAAGGTGTACGAAGCCATCCGCAAGGGCTCGGGCAAGCAGGACGTCGCCACCACGATGGCGTTCGTGCGGCTCGTGCGTGAGCTGGCGAAGGACCCGGAGATCGGGCACCGGATCGTGCCGATCATCCCGGACGAGGCGCGGACCTTCGGTCTCGACTCGATGTTCCCGACAGCGAAGATCTACAACCCGCAGGGCCAGAACTACACGTCCGTCGACGCCCAGCTGATGCTCGCCTACAAGGAATCCGAGCAGGGCCAGCTCCTGCACGAGGGCATCAACGAGGCGGGCTCCACCGCGTCGTTCACGGCCGTGGGCACCTCGTACGCCACGCACGGCGAGCCGATGATCCCGATCTACATCTTCTACTCGATGTTCGGGTTCCAGCGCACCGGCGACGGGCTGTACGCGGCGGCCGACCAGATGACGCGCGGGTTCGTCCTGGGCGCCACCGCAGGCCGCACGACGCTGACCGGCGAGGGCCTCCAGCACGCCGACGGGCACTCGCAGCTACTGGCCGCGACGAACCCGGCCGTGGTGGCCTACGACCCGGCGTGGTCGTTCGAGATCGCCCACATCGTGCGTGACGGGCTGCGCCGCATGTACGGCGAGACGGGGCCGGATGGCAACGGTGAGAACGTCATGTACTACCTCACCGTCTACAACGAGCCGTACCAGCAGCCCGCCGAGCCGGAGAACCTCGACGTGGAGGGCCTGCTCAAGGGTCTCTACCACTACCGGTCGGCGTCGGAGGGCGACGGCCCCAAGGCGCAGATCCTGGTCTCGGGCGTGCTGATGCCGGAGGCGTTGCGCGCTCAGGACATGCTCGCCGAGGAGTGGGGCGTGCGGGCCGACGTGTGGTCGGCGACCTCCTGGTCGGAGTTGCGTCGGGAGGCCGTGGAGGTCGACCGCGACAACTTCCTGCACCCGGCCGACACGCCGCGCGTGCCGTACGTCACCGAGGTGTTGTCGAACGTCGAGGGTCCGGTCGTGGCCGTGTCGGACTGGATGCGCGCCGTGCCGGACCTCATCCGGCCGTGGGTGCCCACCGACATGCTCACGCTCGGCACCGACGGGTTCGGGTTCTCCGACACCCGTCCCGCGGCTCGCCGGCACTTCCTCGTCGACGCCGAGTCGGTCGTCGTCGGGGTGCTGGCGATGCTCGCCCGCCGGGGCGAGGTCGCGCAGGAGAAGGTCGTCGAGGCCGCCCGCCGATACCAGATCCACGACGTCACGGCGGCCGGTCCGCAGACGTCCGACTCCGGCGTGGCCTGAGCAGTTCGCACGGTGTCCTCAGTGGACCGAGGCACGGCTCGCCGCCGGCGCTCACGATCGGGTGAGTCCGGTGGCGGGTCGTGATCTCGCACTTCATAGTGGGGACACCGGTGGGGACCGGGGAAGTGAGATCGCCCGACGCAGCCGACAGGCGCGTCGGGCGATCTCGTTTCGACCCCCCGTCACGGGCGAGGCCGCACCGTGCGACCCCCGGCGTCCGAGACGTCCCGCGTAGGATTCGGCACCAGCATGTCCACTGAACCGTTTCCGGCCTTGTCCGACCACGAATCCGCACTCCCTCGGCACGGCTTGTCCGAGGCCACGCTGCGAGCGCTCGAACGGGCCTCCGGACGGCTCGCCAAGGCCAGCGTCAGCGCGATCGAGGAACGGCTGCCGTGGTTCGGTCGGCTTCCCGCCGACCAGCGAGCCAGCGTCATGCTGATCACC
Source organism: Saccharomonospora sp. NB11 (assembly GCF_015910535.1). Lineage (GTDB taxonomy): Bacteria > Actinomycetota > Actinomycetes > Mycobacteriales > Pseudonocardiaceae > Saccharomonospora. The sequence continues at coordinate 353,930 of NZ_JACBJG010000005.1, forward strand.
CAGGCGGGCGCCGCCGGATTCGTGCGCTGGATGCGTGACTCGCAGGAGGCGCTGAAGCTCACCACCGAGGCGTTCCGGTCGGCGCCGAGGGAGTTGTCCCGGTGGGTGAGTCTGCGCCAGACGGTGGAACTCGTCCGCCTCGCGCTCGACGTCTTCGAGGAACAACTCCCCCGCTTCGCAGCGGACGCGGCGGAGCGCGCCGTGTTGACCGAGGGCATCCTCCGGTACGGGCGGGAGATCGCGTTCGCCGCCGCCAACTCCTACGCCGCCGCGGCCGAGGCGCGAGGCGCGTGGGACGCCCGACTCGAAGCGCTCGTGGTCGACGGTGTGGTGCGTGGTGACGCCGAGGAGTCGGTGCTGTCGCGGGCCGCCGCGTTGGGCTGGGACCCGGCGGCCGACGCCACGGTCCTGGTCGGCAACCCGCCGTCGGACGACCCGCCGTCGGTCGTCTTCGAGGTCCGCAGCCGGGCCGCGCGGGTGGGCAGGCCCGTCCTCCTCGGAGTGCAGGGTTCCCGACTGGTCGTGGTGGTCGCGGGCCCGACGACCGGCTCCGAGAAGGCCGAGGACGTCCTCCCCGTGCTCTCCACCGCGTTCGCCGAAGGACCGGTTGTCGCGGGTCCCACGGTCAGCAGTCTCGCCGAGGCCCACCGCAGCGCCGCCGAAGCGCTGTCCGGATTGCGCGCCGTGGTCGGCTGGCCGTCGGCTCCCCGCCCCGCCCGATCGATCGACCTGCTCCCCGAGCGCGCGCTCGCGGGGGACGCCGAGGCCGAACGCGTGCTGGTCGAGGAGATCGCCCGCCCGCTGGAGGAGGCCGGGCCCGCACTGCTGGAGACCATCGAGACCTACCTGGAGACCGGCGGTGTGCTGGAGACGTGTGCTCGCCAGCTCTTCGTCCACCCGAACACCGTGCGGTACCGCCTGAAGAAGGCCACCGAGCTCACCGGCCGCAATGCCGCCGACCCTCGGGACGCGCTCGTGCTGCGGACGGCTCTCACCGTCGGGCGGCTCGCCCGCTCGCGCGGGATCTGGTGACATCCCGTGACCAGCGACACAACGTCACAGTGGTCACACGTTCTCTCGTCGCTGTTTGTAGGGAGTCCACAACGCGATTCGAAGGACTTGGTGACATGGAGGCATGCCCGCGAGGGCCACGTCCCGTGTTCCCTACACATGTGACCTCCGCTCTCCTCTGCCCCGGACAGGGTTCTCAGGCCCCCGGCATGCTCACCCCCTGGCTCGAACTCGACGGAGCTCGCGACCGCCTCGAACAGTGGTCGCAGCAGTGCGACCTCGACCTCGTGAGACTCGGCACCGAAGGGTCCGCCGAGGAGATCCAGGACACGGCGGTCGCCCAGCCGCTGATCGTCGCCACGTCGTTGCTCGCGTTCGAGTACCTTCCGTCCTCCGTCCCGGCCGACGCGCCGGTCGCGGGCCACTCCGTGGGCGAGCTGGCCGCCGCCGCCATCGCGGGGGTTCTCCCGGCGGGCGACGCCGTCGCACTCGCCGCCGTCCGCGGCGCCGAGATGGCCGCCGCGTGCGCCGCCGAACCCACGAGCATGGCCGCCGTCATGCTCGGCGACCCCGACGAGGTCGTGGCCTGGCTGCACGAGCACGGACTGGAAGCCGCCAACCGCAACGGGGCCGGACAGATCGTCGCCTCGGGCGCGCGCGACGCGATCGAGCGAATCGTGGCGGAACCGCTGGCAGGCACGAAGGTGCGGGCCCTCAAGGTGGCCGGGGCGTTCCACACGAAGTACATGGCCTCGGCCGAGGAGGCCCTGCGCGTGCACGCCGGCAAGCTCGCGCCGTCCGACCCGACGCGTCCGCTGCTGTCGAACGCCGACGGCAAGGTCGTGTCGAGCGGGGCGGAGTATCTCGATCGCCTCGTCTCCCAGGTGACCCGCCCGGTGCGGTGGGACCTCACGATGCGCGAGCTGGCCGAGCTCGGCGTCGACCGGACCGTCGAGCTGCCGCCCGCGGGCACGTTGACCGGCTTGGTCAAGCGTGAACTCAAGGGCACCGTCACCACGCCGGTGGCCGTGAAGACTCCCGCGCAGTTGGAGGAGCTGGCATGACCCGCCCGACGCTCTCCCTCGCGCAGGGCGCGAAGGCCAGCCGCGTGCTGGGTGTCGGCAGCACACAGCCCGACCGCGTCGTCACGAACGACGAGCTGTCGCAGTACATGGACACCAGCGACCAGTGGATCCGCGACCGCGTCGGCATCATCGAACGCCGATTCGCCGCCGAGGACGAACGACTGGTCGACATGGCCGTCACCGCGGGCGCGAAGGCACTCGCCGACGCCGGTGTCGCACCGTCCGAGGTGGACACGGTGATCGTGCCCAACTGCACGTTGCCCGCGCCGATCCCGAACGCCGCCGCCCAGGTGGCCGACCGCATCGGCATCAAGGCCGCGGGAGCCTTCGACCTCAACGCCGCGTGTGCCGGGTTCTGCTACGGCCTCGGCGTGGCGTCGGATCTCATCCGCGCCGGGTCGGCGAAGAAGGTGCTGGTCATCGGCGCGGAGAAGCTCACCGACGTCGTGGACCCGACCGACCGCTCGACGGCGATCATCTTCGCCGACGGCGCCGGTGCGGCCCTGGTGGGCCCGTCCGACGAGCCGGGCATCGGCCCCGTCGCCTGGGGCAGCGCGGGCGACATGGTGGACGTCATCTACATGCGGGACAACCGCTATCTGCACCAGGAAGGCCAGCCGGTGTTCCGGTGGGCCACGACGCAGATCGCGCCCGTGGCCAAGCGGGCCGTCGACCTGGCGGGCCTGCAACTGTCCGACATCGACGTCCTGATCCCCCACCAGGCGAACCTGCGCATCGTCGAGGCCATCGCCAAGCGCCTGCGCGCCCAGGGTGCCCGCGACGACATGGTGGTGGCCGACGACATCCGGTACTCGGGCAACACGTCGTCCGCCTCCATCCCGATGGCCCTCGACCACATGCGGGCCGCAGGCACCGTGAAGCCCGGCGACATCGTCCTGACCGTCGGGTTCGGCGCGGGCCTGTCCTACGCCGGACAGGTGCTCATCTGCCCCTGACCTTCGCCCGACCACAGACGCCGACGGCACAACACCCGTCGCGACCCGAATAGCACACCAGAAAGGAAGCCCAGTGGCAGACAAGAACGAGATCCTGGCCGGCCTCGGTGAGATCGTGGAGGAGGTCGCCGGTGTGTCCGCCGACGACGTCACCGCCGAGAAGTCCTTCGTCGACGACCTCGACATCGACTCGCTGTCCATGGTGGAGATCGCGGTCCAGGCCGAGGACAAGTTCGGTGTGAAGATTCCGGACGACGAGCTGGCCAACCTGAAGACGGTCGGCGACGCCGTGGACTACGTCGCGGCCAACGCGAAGTAGAGCTTCTCGCAACACACCTCGGGGAGACACCAATGAGCAATATCGACGTCGTGATCACCGGACTCGGTGCCACCACACCGCTGGGCGCGGACGTCCCTTCCACCTGGGACGGACTGCTGGCGGGCCGGAGTGGCGTTCGCGCGCTCGACGCCGACTGGCTCGAGAAGAGCGACCTTCCGGTGAAGATCGGCGCCGTGCTCGCCGAGGAGCCGACGGAGAAGATCCCGCGTGTGCAGGCCCGGAGGCTGGACCGCTGCGAGCAGGTCGCTCTGCTCGCGGCGCGCGAGGCGTGGGCCGACGCCGGTTTCGAACCCCCGACCGACGAGTCGCAGGACGTCGAACCGGAACGTCTCGGTGTCTCGATCGGCACGGGGATCGGTGGCCCGGTCACGCTGCTCAACCAGGACGACCTGCTGGAGCAGCACGGTATCCGCAAGGTGTCGCCGTTGACGGTGCCGATGCTGATGCCCAACGGTCCGGCGGCACACGTGGGCATCGACCTGAAGGCCCGGGCGGGGGTGCACTCCCCGGCCTCGGCGTGCGCGTCGGGCGCCGAGGGCATCGCCAACGGGGTCCAGATGATCCAGTCGGGCCGGGCCGACGTCGTGATCGCCGGTGGTGCGGAGGCGTGCATCGCCCCGATCACCATCGCGGGGTTCGCTCAGGCCCGGACCGTGTCCACCCGCAACGACGAACCCGAGCGGGCGTCGCGGCCGTTCGACGTCGACCGGGACGGCTTCGTCCTCGGTGAGGGCGCGGGTGTGGTGGTGCTGGAACGCGCCGACCGGGCCGCCGCGCGAGGCGCCCGCGTCTACGCGCGCGTGGGGGGTTACGGCATCACCGCGGACGCCTACCACATCACCGGGAACCACCCGGACGGCATCGGCCAGATCGCCGCGATGCAGCAGGCCATCCGCATGGCGGGGCTGACGGCCACGGACGTGGGCCACGTCAACGCGCACGCGACGTCCACCGTCGTGGGCGACGTCGGTGAGGCCGCGGCGATCCGCAAGGCCATCGGCGAACACGCCGTGGTGACCGCCCCGAAGGGCGCGCTCGGCCACCTGGTCGGCGGCGCGGGAGCCGTGGAGGGCATCACGACGATCCTGTCGATCTACCACGGCATCGTTCCGGCGACGTTGAACCTGGAGAACCAGGACCCGAAGGTCGAGCTCGACGTGGTGTCCGGTGAACCACGCAAGATCGACCTCGCCGCCGCCATCAGCAACTCCTTCGGCTTCGGCGGTCACAACACCGCCTTGCTGTTCACGAAGGCGTAGCACTCAGCGCGAACGACGAAGGCCACCTCGATCCGTTCGAGGTGGCCTTCGTCGTCTCTGTCGTCGACCCGCTCAGCCGACCTGGTGGAGCCAGGTCACCGGTGCGCCGTCGCCCGCGTGCCGGAATGGTTCGAGTGCCTCGTCCCAACTCGCGCCGAGCATCTGGTCCAGTTCGTGGGCGAGCTGCTCACCGGCCCGGTTCTTAGACACGAGCGTCCGCAGCCGGTCCTCGCCCACCACGATGTCGCCGTTGGCGCTCGTGCGGGCGTGCCACAGTCCCAGTCCGGGGGCGTAACAGAACCGCTGCCCGTCCACACCGGGACTCGGTTCCTCCGTGATCTCGAAACGCACCATGGGCCACGCCTTGAGGGCGGTGGCGAGCTTGCCACCCGTACCGGCGGGCGCGCGCCATTCACATTCCGCACGCAGTTGCCCGGGTGCGGCGGGCTGTGCCGTCCACCGCAAATCCACCCGGCTTCCCAACGCACCGGAAATCGCCCACTCGACGTGCGGGCAAACCGCAGACGGCGACGAGTGGACGTACACCACGCCACGAGTGCTCACTGCTTACCTCCGCTACTCGACGAGGGGCGTCTTCCCCTACGACCTCGTCGGTGAAGCGGATTAATCAACCCGCGGCGACTCCCTCGTTATTCTGCACGCGACTCACCCATTTGGCCACACAAGCCCTGGAAATCACACCACTGCGCCGAAGCGCTGAGCCACTGCTCGTTCCAGGACTTTTCGGCTCTACCGACAGCAGAGACGACAGGTGTCCACACCAAGCAATAGCCGTCGTGGAAACGCGGGGGTAGCCGCCATATCGGTGATGACGAGGACGGCGATTGTCACCTTCCGCGCACACCGCCCAGCGGCAGCGTGAGGGGTCGGCTATAAAAACGTAGCGAGCGAGGCGTCAGGGAGGGGTCACGTGCGAGTCGTCCGGTTCCCGACGAGACCCACCCGCGTCGCCGACGACGTCCGCGCGGCACTCACGTCGTTGGGTCGGGGCCAATCCGTCGTGGGCGGGGTCGCGGTGCTCGGTGTGACTCCCCCGGACTCGGATCTACGCCTCGACGCGGTGCTCGTGCTCCCCCGAGGAGTGTTCGTCGTGGTCGGCGTCGACCTGCCCGACCCCGCCATGGTCCTGTCCGCACCGCTGCACGCGGAGTGGAAAGCCGACGGGTGGCCACTGGTGCGACCCGACCGCGAGGACGCCACCGAGGTCAACCCGGGGCTTCCCGCACTCGCCCTCGCCGGACGACTCGCCGACCGCGTCCACGCCGTGGACCCGACCATCGCGGTCGGAGTCGTGATCGCGGTCGGCCCTTACGTCAAGACCGTCGAACAACCTCCCGAGGACGCCGCGGGCCCGGTTCGCGTGGTCTATCCGACGGCGGCGTCGATCCTGGACGCCCTCGACGCCCTTCCCGTCACCCCGCGCCGCCTCACGACCCAGCAGCTCCGGGCGGTGCTCGCCGACCTCGCTCCCGACGCACCGGAGTTCGAGGACGCCGTCCTGATCGCCGAGGGCTTCAGCACGGCCACCCCGCCGGCCGACCCGGCACCCGCCGTCCCGCCGTCCCGCGTGTCACCGGCCGGGCCGCCGGACACGCCACCGATGTCGTCGCAGGACACGTTCCGCAGCTCCCCTCGCCGCCGCGTCGCGCTCGCCGCCGCCGCGTTGTTCGTCGTGACGCTGATCGCCGTCACCGTCCTCACCGTCAGCTCCCGCGAGGCTCCACCACCCGCCGCGGCAGGCCCCGGGTCCGGACAGGAGGCACCGGTGACCGTCGCGGGCGTGGCGTTCACCCCGGTCGCCCGGGACGCCGCGTCTCGGTGCGGACCCCACCACGCGGTGGGCGACGTCCAGTCCTTCCTGCTCGAACACGGGTGTGTCGAGCTGCTGCGCGGGAGCTTCACGACGACGGTGGACGGCCGGAGCGTGTCGGTGTCGGTCGGCGCGGTGACGTTCGCGGACGACACTGTGGCGGGTCGGTTCGAGGAACTCGCCACCACACCCGGGACGGGCATCCTCACCGACGTCGCGACCGAAGCGGGCCGTTGGGCACACACCGCACCGACGTTCGAGGGCGCCGCCTACACCACCCGGCGCGACGGTGCCACGGTGAGGACGGTCCTCGCCCAGGTGGACGACCCGGCCGGAAAAGAGGAAAAGCTGACCTCCCGGGTGGCCCAGACCGCGCTCGATTTGCCGCTGCGCTGAGTCGCGTCAGAGCCCGTACTCCTCCAACCACCGCAGCCACACCTCGCTGACGGTGGGAAATGCGGGGACGGCATGCCAGAGGCGACGCAGCGGTACCTCGCCGACGACGGCGACGGTGGCCGCGTGCAGGAGTTCGGCGACGTCCTGACCGACGAACGTCGCGCCGAGCACCACCTCGCGTTCGGTGTCCACGACCAGGCGCGCCCGCCCCGCGTAGCCGTCGGCGTGCAGTGCCGCTCCCGCCACGTCGATGTCGAGGTCCAGGACCCGCTGGGAGGGTTCGGTGGCCTCGACCGCCCCGACCGACGCGACCTCGGGATCGGTGAACACGACCTGGGTGACCGCGTGGTGGTCGGCGGTCGCCGCGTACCGGCTCCAGGGCTCTGCCCGCACCTGCTCGCCTCGACTCCGCGCGGCCAGGACGTCTCCGACGATCCGCGCCGCGTACTTGCCCTGGTGCGTCAGGAGAGCCCGGCCCGTGACGTCTCCCGCGGCGTAGAGCCATTCTCCGGCGACTCCGGACACCAGGCCGGTGTCGTCGACGGCGAGCGGACGCCCCGGCGTGAGCCCGACGGTGTCGAGCCCCAGGTCGTCGGTCGCGGGTCGGCGTCCCGTGGCCACCAGCAACCGCTCGGCGGTGATCGAGTCGCCGTCGGCGAGGTCGAGCCGCACCCGCTCGCCCTCACGACGGACCCGCCGCACCTCGGCACCGAGCCGCACCCGCACCCCGTCCGCGCGCAGGGCCTCCGCCACCGCCTCCCCCGCGAACGCGGGCATCCTCGGCAGGACGCGGTCCCCCCGGGCGACGACGTCCACGCTCGCGCCGAGGCGCGCCCACGCCTGCGCCATCTCCACCCCGACGACTCCGCCGCCCAGCACGGCCAGCGACTCGGGAACGCTCGACGCGGACGTCGCGTCCCGGGAGGTCCACACCGGCACGTCGGCAAGACCCTCCACGTCGGGGACGACCGGGACACTGCCGGTGCACACCACCACCGCGTGGGCCGCGCGCAACACCAGCCGGTCGTCCACGGTGACCTCACGGTCCCCGGACAGCCGCGCCCGGCCCCGGACGACGGTGATCCCGGCTCCCTCGGCCCAGTCGACCTGTCCGCCGTCGTCCCACTGGGAGACTCGCTTGTCCCGCCACGCGAACACGGCATTCGGGTCGATGCGGCCGTCGCTCGGCACGCCCGGAACCCGTCGTGCCGCCGCCCACGCGTTGCCGGGCCGCAGCAGCGCTTTGCTCGGAACGCAGGCCCAGTACGAACACTCCCCGCCGAGCCGCTCGTGCTCCACCAGAGCGGTGCGCAGCCCACCGCGCACCGCTCTGGCAGCGACGTTCTCGCCCACCGGACCGGCGCCGATCACCACGACGTCGAGGTCCTCACGCAGTTCGTCCACAGTGCTCCTCGCCATATCTTCTGAAGCGCACCGCACCGGCGCTCACTCCGCAACCGGAGCAGTTGGGGGGCCAGCTATCCTTGCCGCGCACGAGTGTCCGAATCGGCTGGCGGTGGAGGTTTGCTTGGCCAGGAGCACAGCGATCTACACGGTGGACGACATCACGGGCGAACCCGCCCACGAGACCGTGTCGTTCGCTTTCGACGGTGTCGCCTACGAGATCGACCTCACCGCCGAGCACGCGGACCAGCTTCGTGATCTCCTCGACCGCTACATCCGGCACGGACGACGCACGGGAGGCCGCAGGCTCCGGCCTCGGCTGGTGACCAATCCGGTGCGCGTGCTCGCCGAGCCCGCGCCGCGCTCCTCACGTGCGACCAAGCGTCCGCGTCGCGGCAGCGCCGAGCCGGTCGCCGCCCCGACGACGCAACCGACGGCACGCAAGGCTCCCCGCCCGACGCGACGCCGGACGAAGCGTGCCTCGACGACCGCCCCGACGAAGACGCGCTCGGCGAGCGTGCCCGAGGTACGGTTCTCCGCGCCGGAGGCATGACTCAGAGGTTCTTCAGCTCGTCGACCACCTCGGACACCGACGACTTCGCGTCGCCGAAGAGCATCGTGGTCTTCGGGTCCGTGAACAGCTCGTTGTCGACCCCGGCGAACCCGGTGCCCAGCGACCGCTTCACCACGATCACCGACCGACTCGACACCACGTCGAGCACGGGCATGCCGTAGATCGGTGAGGCGGGATCGGTGCGGGCGGCGGGGTTGACGACGTCGTTGGCGCCGATCACGAGAGCCACGTCGGCCTGCGGCAGCAGCGCGTTGCTCTCGTCGAGGTCCTTGAGCGACTCGTACGGCACGTCGGCCTCGGCGAGCAGCACGTTCATGTGGCCGGGCATCCGACCCGCGACGGGATGCACCGCGTAGCTCACCTCGACGCCCTTGCCCTGCAACAGGTCCGCCATCTCCCGCACGGCGTGCTGGGCCTGGGCCACGGCGAGTCCGTACCCGGGGACCACGACGACCCGGTTGGCGTAGGCGAGCTGGATGGCGGCATCCGAGGCGGTCGTGGACCTGACGGGCCTGTCGTCCCTCGGGCCCGCGGCGGCTCCCCCGACCGCGCCGAAACCGCCCGCGAGGATCGACAGCAGTGACCGGTTCATCGCCTTGGCCATGAGGTTGGTCAGGATCGAACCGGACGCGCCCACGAGCATGCCCGCGACGATCAGCGCGGTGTTGTCGAGCGCCAGCCCCATCGCCGCCGCGGACAGCCCGGTGGCGGCGTTGAGCAGGGAGATCACGACGGGCATGTCGGCACCACCGATGGGCAGCACCATGAGCACGCCGAAGAACGCCGAGGCCACCAGCAGACCGATGACCAGCCACTCCGACGTGAAACCCACCATCACGACGATCGCGTACGCGCCCGCGGCCGCGAGTGCCACGGCGGTGGCGGGGCGATGCAGTGTCCCGACCGTGATCGGGCGGGTGGGCAACCACTCCTGGAGCTTGCCGAACGCGATCAGCGAGCCCCAGAACGACACGGAGCCGATGAGCGCGGCGAACAGCGAGGCCACGACGACGTACAGCGGCAGTCCGAGATAGCCGAAGGTGTCGCGGAACTCCACCCACGCGATGAGCGCCACCGCACCACCGCCGACGCCGTTGAACAACGCCACCATCTGCGGCATCGCCGTCATCTTCACGCGTCGGGCCGCCGGGACCCCCACAGCCGTCCCCAGCAAGAGCCCCAGCACGATCAGCCACCAGTCGCCCATGCCGGGCAGCAGCAGTGTCGAGACGATGGCGACCACCATTCCCGCTGCCGCCGTCCAGTTGCCACGCACCGCCGTCCTCGGGCTCGTGAGCCCCATGAGACCGACGATGAACAGCGAGAACGCGATGATGTAGCCGACAGCGGAGACGGTCATGAGCGGCCTCCCCGAGGCGAGTCGGAGTCACTCGGTCTGCGCTTGAACATTCCGAGCATCCGATCGGTGACGAGGAACCCGCCGACGACGTTGATGGTGCCGAACGCGATCGCGATCACGATCAGGAACTTGTTGAGCACCCCCTCGGTGCCCAGGCCCAACACCATGAGCGCACCAAGCAGCACGATGCCGTGGATGGCGTTGGTGCCGGACATCAACGGCGTGTGCAACGTGGTGGGCACCCGCGAGATCACCACGAAGCCGAGGAAGCCCGCGAGCACGAGCACGGCCAGGTTCTGGACCAACATTCAGTCCTCCTCGTCTCTCGCGGTGGCCGGCGCGGTGACCCGAGCGCGCGTGAGGATCTCGTCGTCGCTGTCGAGGGCGAGCCGACCCTCGTCGTCGAGCAGCAGGCCGAGCAGCTCGACGAGGTTGCGGGAGTAGAGGTCGCTGGCGTGCACCGCGCATTCCGACGGCAGATTGAGCGGCGCGCAGATCGTCACGTCGTGCACCACCGTCTCCCGGCCCGGCACGGTGAGTTCGCAGTTGCCTCCGGACTCGCCCGCCAGGTCCACCACCACGCTGCCCGGCCGCATGCTCCGCACGGCCTCGGCGGTCACCAGGGTCGGCGCCCGACCGCCCGGCACCTGCGCGGTGGTGATCACGACGTCGAAGCGCGAGATCGCCTCGGCGAGCCGTCGTTGCTGCGTGATCCGCTCGTCGTCGGTCAGCTCGCGCGCGTAACCGCCCTCGCCCTCCGCCGTCACCCCGAGGTCGAGCCAGGTGGCCCCCACCGACCGCACCTGGTCGGCCACCTCGGGACGGACGTCGTAGCCCGTGGTCCTGGCTCCGAGCCGCTTGGCGGTGGCCAGCGCCTGCAGGCCCGCGACGCCCGCGCCGAGCACGAGCACCGAAGCCGGGGGCACGGTGCCCGCCGCCGTGGTCATCATCGGCAGGAACCGGGGCAGTTTCTCGGCCGCGAGCAACGCCGCCCGATACCCTGCGACGCCGGCCTGTGACGACAGCGCGTCCATGCTCTGGGCCCGCGAGATACGCGGCACGGCCTCCATCGCGAACGCGTGGACACCGGCTTCCCGCAGCGCCGCGATCTCGTCCTGGCGGGTCGCGGGCGCGAGAAACCCGATCAGCACCGTGCCCGGGGCCAGCTTCCGCACCACCGACGCGCTCGGCGGGGTGACCGTGAGCACGACGTCGGCGGACCAGGGGTCGCCCAGCTCTGCGCCCGCCGCACGGTAGTCGTCGTCGCCGTACCACGCCCCCGCGCCCGCCCCGGGCTCGCAGACCACCCGCAGTCCTCGGCGCACGAGCTGCTCGACGTGGGTGGGCACCAGCGCCACCCGGCGTTCTCCCGGAGCGGTCTCGGCGGGTATCCCGACCCGGACCGGCGTCGGTGTGTCGGCCACTGGCGACCTCCTCGCAGCGGGGACGGCGGCGGACCCGCTCTCCCGTTACGGTATGACCTCGCGTGACCCACGCCATAGCGCAGCCGGTGGACAACCACCGGGACGGACTACCGTCTTGAAGCATGTACTCGACCGAGATCGACGTCAGGACCGGCTCGACGGCAGTGGTGCACGACCTCACCGACGACGCCCGCCGTTTCCTCGCCGAGGCCGGGGCGACGGACGGCCTGCTACACGTCTGGGTGCCGCACGCGACCGCGGGCCTCGCCGTGATCGAGACCGGAGCGGGCAGTGACGACGACCTGCTCGCCGCGCTCGACGATCTGCTCCCGAGGGACGGCCGGTGGCGTCACCGGCACGGCAGTCCCGGTCACGGCCGCGACCACGTCCTGCCCGCGTTCCTCCCTCCGTACGCCACGGTGCCCGTGCTGAACGGCGCGCCGACGCTGGGAACCTGGCAGTCGATCTGCCTCGTCGACACCAACGTCGACAACCCCGTTCGTCGCGTGCGGCTGTCGTACCTGGCGGGCTGACCTCCGCGAGAAGTCAGCGAGTGGGCGTGACGACCGTCGTCTCCCGATCGTCCTCGGGCACCGTGCGCAGACTCGTCAGGAGCGTGACCAACTCCTCCTTCGAGGTGCTGCCCGAGTCGTCCTGACCGTCGTGGGCGAGCAGGACGACCGACTGTCCGGCGGTGCCGAACGCGAGTGCCCCCACGAGCGCCCGCTCGGGGAGGCACTCGCCCCCGTCGGACACGGTCACCTCGACGAGCACCAGCTCCGCCTCCGTGCCCGACTCCCCCACCGCCACCTCGACCGGGTGCTGCTCGATCACCTCGACGTCGGGCCGTCGGCCACCCTCGGGCGTGTAGGCGAGGCGGGCGAGCTGCTGCGCCCTCTCGGACGCCTCGGCGGCGGGAGGGGCCTCGCCCATCGTGACTCCGCTGCTGCCTCGCTCGGCGAGCCCCTCCGCGTCACAGGCCCCGATTCCGACGAACGCGCTCGTGGCGAGTGTGAGGGGATCGTCGCCTTCCCAGCCGTGCACCACGGTGGGCCGCGGCTCCCACTCCGGAGGCACGTCGTAGGCGTAGACGCCGTCGCGCTGGACGACGGGCTGCCAGCCCTCGATCAGCTCGGGCACCAGAACCCGGGTCTCGGGTGGCGACGCATCAGGCGTCGGCGCGACGGACGCGGAAACCGCCTCGTCGCTCGACGTGCTCTCGCGGGACTGTCGTGACAGCACGCCACCGGCGACGATCAGCATGATCACCAAGACCAGGCAGCCGCATCCGAACACCTGGGGGCGACGCGACGGCGGGGCGGTCCGCTGCCTGCCCAGCCGCACGTCCGGTGCCTTGGGCAGGCTGGACGGGCGGCCCGGGTCGAGCCCGTGCGTCACGGACCGGGTCGGTGAGGTCGGTGTCACCGAGGGCCGTGGTGGCTCGGGCACCCCGAACGTCGGTGTGGGTTCGACGGGTTCATACCCGCCGAACCCCTTCAGGGCAGCCTTGTCCTCGTAGCCCGAGAAACCGCTCTGCCGATCACTGCGCCTGCGACGACGTCCCACGAAGGCGGGACCTTACCCGCGAACGAGCTCCACCAGGTGGTCGACGACCGAATCGACGGCGACCTCGGTGCGCTCGCCCGTCGCGCGGTCCTTCACCTCGACGACGCCCTTGGCCAGTCCCCGGCCGACCACCACGATCGTCGGGACGCCGATCAGCTCCGCGTCGGCGAACTTGACGCCGGGCGTGGCCTTGCGGTCGTCGAACAGCACGCGGATCCCGCGCTCCGAGAGCTGGGCCACCAGCCGCTCGCCGCCCTCGAAGATGCTCTCGTCCTTGCCCGCGACGACCACATGCACGTCCGCGGGTGCCACGGAACGCGGCCACACGAGACCGAGGTCGTCGTGGTGCTGCTCGGCGATCGCGGCCACCAAGCGGGAGACGCCGATGCCGTACGAGCCCATGGTGATCCGGACCGGCTTCGAGTCGGGGCCCAACGCGTCGACCCCGAACACGTCGGTGTACTTGCGGCCCAGTTGGAAGATGTGGCCGATCTCGATGCCGCGCGCCGTCACGAGGGTGCCCTGACCGTCGGGCGAGGCGTCGCCCTCCCGCACCTCGGCGGCCTCGACCGTGCCGTCGGGCGTGAAGTCGCGCCCGCACACCAGGTCGACGACGTGGTGGTCCGGCTTGTCCGCGCCGGTCACCCAGGCCGTGCCCCGCACGACGCGCGGGTCGACCAGGTAACGCACGCCGTTGGCCTGCAACGCGCCCGGGCCGATGTAGCCCTTGACGAGGAACGGGTTCGCGGCGAAGTCGGCGTCCTCCAGCAGCTCCACCTCGGCGGGCGAGAGCGACGCCTCCAGGCGCTTCATGTCGACCTCGCGGTCGCCCGGAATGCCGACGCCGAGCAGCTTCCACTCCTTCTCGCCGGGCATCCGGGTCTTCACCAGCACGTTCTTGAGCGTGTCCGCCGCGGTGAAGGTCCGCCCCAGGTCGGCGTTGTTGAGGAAGTCCACCAACGTCTCGATGGTCGGCGTGCCCGGCGTGTGGTGCACCTGCGCGGCGGGCTTGTCCTCCACCGACTGCTCCGGCGGCGCGGGGGTGACCACGGCCTCGACGTTGGCCGCGTAGTCGGAGTCGGTGCTCCGCACGTAGGTGTCCTCACCGGTGGCGGAGACGGCGAGGAACTCCTCCGACGCCGAACCGCCCATCGCACCGGAGGTGGCCGCGACGACGACGTACTCCAGGCCCAGCCGGTCGAAGATCTTGAGGTAGGCGTCGCGGTGCAGTTGGTAGGACCGCGACAGGCCCTCGTCGTCCAGGTCGAAGGAGTACGAGTCCTTCATGACGAACTCGCGGCCACGCAGGATGCCAGCGCGGGGACGCGCCTCGTCGCGGTACTTCGTCTGCACCTGGTAGAGGATGACCGGGAAGTCCTTGTACGAGGAGTACTCACCCTTCACGGTGAGCGCGAACAGCTCCTCGTGTGTCGGGCCGAGCAGGTAGTCGGCGCCCTTGCGGTCGACGAGGCGGAACAAGGTGGGGCCGTACTCCTCCCACCGTCCCGACTTCTCGTAGGGCTCCTTCGGCAGCAGCGCGGGGAACTGGATCTCCTGCGCGCCGATCGCGTTCATCTCCTCGCGGACGATCGCCTCGATGTTGCGCAGCACCGTGAGCCCGAGCGGCAACCAGGTGAACCCGCCCGGAGCGACCCGCCGAACGTATCCGGCCCTGACCAGCAGCTTGTGGCTCGGCACCTCGGCGTCGGCCGGGTCCTCGCGCAGGGTGCGCAGGAACAGCGACGACATCCTGGTGATCACGGTGTTCTCCTTGGCGTATCGACACGGGACGGCCCGCGAGAGGCGTGCATCGAAGACTAGTCGGCACCGCGTCGGACGCGGCAACCGGGATTTGTCGGCGGACCCGACCGCGCCGACCGCCCGCCGTCGCGGTCACGTCGTCGTGATTAGGCTGCCCGGCGTGCTCGTGTTGCTTCCTCCCTCCGAGACCAAGGCCGACGGCGGCGAGGGCCGGTGCCTCGACCTCGACGCGTTGTCGTTCCCGACTCTGACCCCGGTGCGCCGCAAGCTCGTCGACGCCGTCGTGGAGCTGGCGAAGGACGTTCCCGCGAGTCTGTCGGCGTTGGGCCTGTCGTCGCGGCAGGTCGGTGAGGTGGAGCGCAACGCCCGGCTGTGGTCGTCGCCGACGACTCCGGCGCTCCTGCGCTACACCGGTGTCCTCTACGACGCCCTCGACGCGCGGTCGCTGACCGCGGCCCAACGTGAGCGCGCCCACGACAGGCTCGTCGTCGCCTCTGCCCTCTTCGGCCTGGTGCGGGCGGGCGACGAGATCCCGGCCTACCGGTTGTCGGGCGGCTCCACCGTGCCGGGCCTCGGCTCGTTGCGCTCGGTGTGGCGGCCCGTGCTCGAACCGGTCCTCGCCGAGGTGGACGACCTCGTGGTGGATCTGCGTTCGGGCGCGTACGCCGCCCTCGCCCGGGTGCCCGCCGCGATCACCGTGCGCGTCGTCACCGAGGACGCCGAGGGGAAACGGAAGACGGTCAGCCACCACAACAAGGCGTACAAGGGCAGGCTCGCCGCCGCACTCGCCACCACCGACACCGACCCGACCGACGCGGACGACGTCGTCGCCGTGGCCGTCGCGGCGGGCCTGCGGTGCGAGCGGACGGGACCGACCGCCCTGGAGCTCGTCACCGGCGGCTGAAGCGCCCCGGCGCGACCTCGTCGAGGGCGACCTCCGGTTCCTCCCCCAGCACGAGCTGCGCGGCGAGTCGCCCCGCGAAAGGGGCCACGGTGAGGCCCGCGGGCCCGAAGCCGGTGGTCAGAACCACCTCGGGGTGGCCGTCGAGCGAGCCGACGATCGGTGCGCCGTCCGGCGTGGCGGGCCGGAACCCCACACGCGTCTCGGTCAGGGTCGCCGCGCCCAGTCCGGGCGCGACACGCAACGCGTGCTCCAGCACCTCCCGTTGTCCCTCCGCCGTGACGCGGTGGTCGAATCCGGACCCGGTTTCGCGCGTGGCTCCCGCCACGACGTGGGAGCCGGGGAAGGCCAGCAGGTAGTGCCCCGTCGGCGGCAGCACCACCGGCCACGCCGTCGTGTCGGCGCCGGGCACGGCGAAGTGGCTGATCTGCCCGCGCTGCGGCTCGATCGGCAGCCGCACCCCCAGTGGGGCGAGGACCTCCGGCGTCCAGGCCCCTGCCGACACGACCACGGCGTCGGCCTCGACCCGTTCGCCGTCGACGACGACACCTCGCACCCGCTCCCCCTCGACGAGCAGCCCGGCCCGTCCGGTCAGACAGCGCAACCCCCGACGCTGTGCCGCACGCAACAACGCCTCCCGCAGCACTCGGCCGTCCACCCGCCCCGCTCCCGAAACGTGGACGGCCCCGAGCTCGTCCGACAACGGCGGGAACAACTGCCGTGCCTGTGCCGCGTCGAGTCGGCGGATCTCCCCCAGTTCGGGCCACTGCCGGGCCCGCTCCGTCAGCCGTTCCACGACACCGGCCAGGTCGGCGTCGCTGTCCGAGACCGCGAGTGCCCCGACGATCTCGAACGACACGTCCTGCTCACCGTCCTCGCCGAGCAGCTCGACGAGCGTCGGGTAGTACGCGCCCGCCCGTGCCGCCAGCCCGAAACCCGGGCCGACCTGCCGCGCCGTCCACGGGGAGACGATGCCCGCCCCCGCCGACGTGGCCGCGCCGACGACCTGGTCGTCGACCACGACGACCTCGACCCCACGGCGCACCAGGTGGTAGGCGCACGACGCGCCCCCGATTCCCGCCCCGATCACGATCACGCGCATGGTGGTCAGCGTCGCGCCCCGACACGGACGGGCGCAACCGGATCCGCCGCGTGTGCGGTACCGGGACACGCCGCCCGCGGGCGGCGTACGCCGATTCGGGTAGACTCGGGGACGCACCGCCGCCCACAGGGCCCGTTCGCGGTGCGATTCATCCCATCAACGGCGCGTCCGTGCGCCGGGTTCGTCCTTGGTCACGCCCACCGCAACCGTGTCGCGGCTGCCCGATTCCGGGTGGAAGGGCCTCCTTGTGACGCGCCACGTCCGAGAGGCATCAGTGACACAAACCCTAGCGACAGCAGAACCGACGGCCCCGGTGATCACCTTCGCCGAGCTGAACCTTCCCCAGCCGCTCCACCGCGCCCTGAGCAGGGCCGGGATGGAGACCCCGTTCCCCATCCAGGCGGCCACGCTGCCCGACGCGCTCGCGGGTCGCGACGTGCTCGGTCGAGCCCAGACCGGGTCGGGCAAGACGCTCGCCTTCGGCCTCGCTCTGCTGTCCCGCTTGCACGGTGGCAAGGCCACCGCGCGCCGGCCGAGGGCTCTCGTCCTCGTTCCCACCCGTGAGTTGGCCATGCAGGTCGCCGACGCCCTGATCCCGCTGGCCAAGGCCGCGGGACTGTGGTGCCGCACCGCCGTGGGCGGCATGTCGATGCAGCGGCAGGTGGACGCGCTCGCGCGCGGGGTCGACCTGCTCATCGCCACGCCGGGCCGCCTGTCCGACCACGTGCGCCAGGGCACCTGCGTGCTCGACGCCATCGAGATGGTGGCGTTGGACGAGGCCGACCAGATGGCCGACATGGGCTTCCTCCCGCAGGTGCGGGAGATCCTCGACCTGACCCCGCGGGACGGTCAGCGCCTGCTGTTCTCCGCCACGCTCGACGGCGCGGTCGAGAACCTCGTCCGCGCCTACCTCACCGACCCGGTGACCCACTCGGTGGCACCCGCCACGGCCAGCGTCGACACGATGGACCACTACCTGCTGCAGGTCGACCACCGTGACAAGCAGGCCATCGTCACCGAGATCGCCGCACGGGAAGGCCGCACGATCCTGTTCGTGCGCACCAAGCACCACGTCGACCGGCTGACCACCCGACTGCGTGCCAGCGGCGTCCACGCGGGCGCGCTGCACGGCGGCAAGACGCAGGGCCAGCGCAACCGTGTGCTCGACGACTTCCGCAGCGGTCGGGTCCCGGTGCTCGTGGCCACCGACGTCGCCGCGCGCGGCATCCACGTCGACGACGTGAGCCTCGTGCTCCACGTCGACCCGGCCGCCGACCACAAGGACTATCTGCACCGTGCCGGACGGACCGCGCGAGCGGGCGCGTCGGGCACCGTGGTGACGCTCGTGACGCGGGAGCAGCGTCGCACCGTGCGTCGGATGACCGACCAGGCCGGGGTGCGGCCGCGCTCGGCCACCGTGCGTCCGGGCGACCCGGAACTCCAGCGCATCACCGGTGCGCGCACGCCCAGCGGGATTCCCGTGGTGGAGCGCGCTCGTCCCGCCAGGCCCGCGCGCTCGAACGGTCCCGGCCGTCGCTTCCAGCCGCAGCGGGGACGTGGCCCGCGCCGCGGTTCCGGCGGTCGCCGCAACGCCGCCGCCTGATGCCGAGCGTCACAGGGAGACGAGTTCGAACTCCGTGGCGAGCGCGCCGCCGAACCGACGGCCGCTCGCCACGGCGATCTCCCGGAGGAACCGGCGCGCGTCGTCCTCCGACTGCCCCAGCCCCTCCAGGTACGCGCGGTGGCGCAGGAGCGACTCCACCGCGCGGTCGAACGTCGCGGTGATGTCCACGGCGTGCGTGGCCTTCGGCGACGCCGCCACCGCGGCGTACCGCACGCCCGACCACGGCAGTAGGCCCTCCATGAGCAGGTCGCGGAAGACCCACCGGTTCGCCGCGTCCCGCACCGCATCCAGCGCGGCCTGCCCCACGACGCGGTGGTCGGCCATGTTGAGCGCTCCGCCCGCCCAGGTGTCGTGGTGGTTGATCAGCAACACGAGCTCCGGCTGGTGGCGTCGGATCGCCGCGGCGATGTCCCTGCGCAGATCGAGACCGTATTCGAGCACGCCGTCGGGGTGGTCGAGGAACTCCACCCGCTCGACCCCCACTGCGGCGGCACTCGCGAGCTGTTCCCGCTCCCGCACTGCCGCGGCCTCGTCGGGTGGCATGTCGTCGATGCCTGCCTCCCCTCGCGTGGCCAGCAGATACCCGACCTCCCGCCCGGCGGCGGTCCACGCGGCCACCGCCCCTGCGGCGCCGTACTCCATGTCGTCGGGATGGGCCACCACGGCCAATGCCCGACTCCAGTCCTCGGGCATCGGCAGCAACTCGCGCACGTCCTCGCTCACCCTGTTCCTCCTCCCCGCGCCCACCGGTGCGAGACTGCCAGCGTGAGCGCATCCGGTTCCACGCCCAGGGCAGCCCTTTCCCCTGAGCACGTGTTCGACTGGCTCGACGACACCGCCGCGCAGCGCGCCGAGGCGGGCCTGGTCCGGACACTGCTCCCGCGCCCTGCGATGACGACGCAGCTCGACCTCGCGGGTAATGACTACCTCGGGCTGGCCAGGGACAAGCGCGTCGCCGGGGCCTCGGCGGCGGCAGCCCTGAAGTGGGGCGCGGGTGCCACGGGGTCTCGCCTGGTCACCGGGTCCACGGAGGTCCACGCCGAGCTGGAGTACGAGCTCGCGCGGTTCTGCGGCGCGCAGGCCGCCCTGGTGTTCTCGTCCGGGTTCGCCGCCAACCTCGGCGCCGTGACGGCGTTGAGCGGTCGGGACGCCGCGATCGTCACCGACAAGTACATCCACGCCTCGCTGATCGAGGGCTGTCGGCTGTCCCGCGCCGACGTCGCCGCCGTGGCCCACAACGATCCCGCTGCCGTCGAGCACGCGCTCGCGACGCGCCGCAAGGCTCGCGCGCTGGTCGTCACCGACTCCGTGTTCTCCGTGGACGGCGACCTGGCCCCGCTGCCCGAGTTGTCGGCCGTGTGCCGACGGCAGTCGGCGGCGCTGCTCGTCGACGACGCCCACGGGCTGGGTGTGCTCGGCGAGGGCGGCCGAGGCGCCGTGCACGCGGCGGGCCTCGCGGGCGCGCCCGACGTCGTCACCACCGTGACGTTGTCGAAGTCGCTGGGCGCGCAGGGCGGCGCCGTTCTCGGCCCACGACGCGTGATCAAGCACCTCGTCGACACGGCCCGGAGCTTCATCTTCGACACCGCTCTCGCCCCGGCGAGCGCGGCAGCCGCCCTCGCCGCGCTCCGCGCGCTGCGCGACGAACCGGAACTGGCCGACCGCGTACGCATGCGCGCCCGTGAACTGTCCACCCGGCTCGCCGAGGCCGGACTGTCGGTGACCACGCCCGACGGTGCCGTGGTGTCGGTGCACGCGCCGGGACCGGACGAGGCCGTGGCGTGGGCGGCGCGCTGCGCGGAGCGTGGCGTGCGCGTGGGCTGCTTCCGCCCGCCGTCGGTACCCGACGGGGTGTCGCGTCTCCGGCTGACCGCGCGGGCGGACCTCACCGACGCCGACGTCGACCGCGCCGTGACGGTCGTCGCCGAGACCGCCCCGGTGCCCGTCCGCTCCTGACGGTCACCGACGCCGCATTCGGATGTGCGGGATGCCGTCCTCCAGGAACTCCTCACCCTCGGGGCGGAAGCCGAACCGGGCGTAGAACCCGCTGGCGTACGTCTGGGCGTCGAGCACGCTCTCGGCGTCGCCGACGAGCTCCATCGCCGCCGTCATCAGCCGCGCGCCGACACCGGTGCCGCGCGCGAAGTCGGCCGTGCAGACCCTGCCGATGCGCTGCACGCCGTCCTCGTCGAGGACGCGCAGACAACCCGCGACCCGACCGTCGTCGGTGAGCGCCCACACATGCCGCGTCCCGGGGAGCAGGTCCCTGCCGTCGAGCTCCGGGTACGGGCACTCCTGCTCGACCACGAAGACGTCGACCCGTAACCGCAACAGGTCGTAGAGCTCGAAGGTGCTCAGCTCGGTGCCGGACCGAACGACGAGGGACGCGGCTTCGGGACGTGCATCAGTCACCCGTACTGCGTACCAAACGGCGCGCGAGCTCGTCGCTGTAGGTCACCACCCGCGTGTACACGCCGGGCACGCCCGGCTCCGCACACCCGTCGCCCCACGACACGATGCCGACGACCGTGCCGTCGACCAACAACGGACCGCCGGAGTCGCCCTGGCAGGCGTCGATGCCGCCTTCCTCCCAGCCCGCGCACACCATGCTGTCGGCGTCGAAGTCGGCGAACACGCCGGCGCACTCGGCGTCCGACACCAGCGGCACGTCGGCGGCGCGCAGCGACCCGGGCTTCGGTCCGTTCTCGAACAGGCGGCCCCACCCCACGACGGTCGCCATGGTGCCCGCCCGGTAGAGGTGCGTGTCGGAGCTGCTCGGCAGGCGCGCGGCGGGCGCGGACACCGGCTCGGACAACGTCAGCACGGCGATGTCGTCCCCCGAGAGCGGATCGCTGTAGCCGGGCGCGACCCAGATGCCGGAGACACCCACCCGCTCGCCCGCGTTCGAGGCCACGCGCTCACGCCCCACGACCACGTCGAGGTCGGACATGCGGACGGCCAGAGCGCAGTGCGCCGCCGTCAGGATCTGGGTCGACGACAGCACGGTGCCGCCGCAGTACTGGGTCCCCCGCGCGTCGACGAGGAAGGCGGCGTACGGGTAGTCCTCGATCGAGGCGGACTCACCGCCCACGACGGGCTGCATCCCGACGGCGTGGCCCGCGGAAGCGCACATGACGCTCGCCAAGCCGATCACGGCCACTCCGATTCGACGCCTGATCTTCGTGAACACGCTGGTCTCTCCCCTCCTACGGACGTCACAACCCTAAGTCGAAACGTCGTCACTCGCTGTCGCTGAAAGGAGTGGTTACGCCCGTCGAGGGGCCGCGATCACCCGATGAGTTCCGGTCGGAGCGGCGATGCCGGAGTCGATCTCCGTCCGCCTCGGTCTCCCGTGCTTCCCGTCCCCGCCCGAGCCGGGAACAATGCGGGCGCCGACCCTGTTCGAGCACAGTGGCGTGGTGCAGACCCCACGCCTGCCGTGCAGATCGCGAAAGGTGCCGCCGTGCCGCACTACGACCTCGTCATCGTCGGGACGGGATCGGGCAACTCGATCCTCGACCCCCGCTTCGCCGACCAGAAGGTCGCCATCGTGGAGAAGGGAGTGTTCGGAGGTACGTGCCTGAACGTGGGGTGCATCCCGACGAAGATGCTCGTCCACCCCGCCGACCTCGCCTCCACCCCGGAGTCCGCCGCGCGGCTCGGGGTCGACCTGGAGCTACGGTCCGTACGGTGGCGGGAGATCCGCGACCGCGTGTTCGGCCGCATCGACGCCATCGCCGAGGGCGGGCGCCGCTACCGCATCGAACACGAGGACAACGCGGGCGTCACCGTGTACGAGGGCGAGGCCCGCTTCACCGGGCACAAGGAACTCACCGTGCGCCTGCCCGACGGTGAGGAGACGCTGACGGCCGACCGGTTCGTGCTCGCCGCCGGAGGTCGAGCCGTGGTGCCCGACATCCCCGGCCTGGCCGACGTCGACTACCACACCTCCGACACGGTCATGCGCATCGACGAGCTGCCCCGCCGGATGGTGATTCTCGGCAGCGGATTCGTCGCCGCCGAGTTCTCCCACGTGTTCGCCTCCTTCGGCGTCGAGGTGACCGTGATCGCGCGCTCGGGCACGTTGTTGCGCAGCGAGGACGACGACATCAGCCGCCGCTTCACCGACCTCGCATCGCAGCGGTTCGACGTGCGGCTCAACCGCCGCACCGTCGCGGCGCGCCGCACCGCCGACGGGGTGGCGCTCGACCTCGAAGGGCCCGGCGGGCCCGAGACCGTCGAGGCCGACCTCCTGCTGGTCGCCACCGGTCGCACGCCGAACTCGGACCTGCTCGACGTGGCGGCCACCGGCATCTCCACCCTGCCCAGCGGGCACGTCGTGGTGGACGAGTACCAGCGCACCGAGGTGGACGGCATCTACGCGCTCGGCGATCTGTCCTCGCCGTACGAGCTGAAGCACGTCGCCAACCACGAGGCCCGGGTCGTCCAGCACAACCTGCTGCACCCCGACGACCCGATCGCCTCCGACCACCGCTTCGTGCCCCACGCGGTGTTCACCTCGCCGCAGATCGCCTCGGTCGGCCTCACCGAACGCGACGCCGCCGCGCGCGGCATCCCGTACGTGACCGCGACGCAGGAGTACGGGGGCATCGCCTACGGCTGGGCGATGGAGGACACCACCGGTTTCGCGAAGCTGCTCGCCGACCCGGACACGGGTCAACTCCTGGGTGCACACATCATCGGCGCGCAGGCTCCCACGCTGATCCAGCCGCTGATCCAGGCGATGAGCTTCGGGCTCGACGCCCGGTCGATGGCCCGCGGCCAGTACTGGATCCACCCGGCGATGCCCGAGCTGGTCGAGAACGCGCTGCTCGCGCTGCCGCTCGACGGCTGAGCCGTCATACGTACCGAGGTTTCCCCGCCACGTACCCGAACCCGATCTGGGCGAGGGCGACGACGAGCAGGAGCAGCAACGGGATGGTCCAGGCGCCGGTGACGTCGCGCAACAGTCCGAACAGGAACGGCCCCACGGCCGCCGCGAGATAACCGAACCCCTGGGCCATCCCGGACAGCGCGGTGGTGTCCGCGTTGTCCCGCGCCCGCAGCGTGATCGTGACCAGCGCCAGCGAGAACGCGCTCATACCCAGCCCGAGCAGAACGGACCACAGCAGCGGCGACGCCGACGGCGCGAGCACGAGACCGAGCACGCCCGCCGCTCCGACCACGCCCAGGAGCACGATCCAACCGCTCTGGCTCCCACCGCGCGCGGCGAGCGCCGGGAAGACGAAGCTGACCGGCAGCGCCAGCAGCGACACCAGACCGAGCAGGAGACCGGCCTCGGCGCGGTCGACTCCCGCGTCCATGAGCACCTGGGGCAGCCAGCCCATGACGACGTAGGCCAAACACGCCTGGCAGCCGAAGAACCCGGTGACCGCCCAGGCCAACGGCACCCGCAGCAACGACCGATGGCCGCCGTCGCCCTCGGTCGGTGCTCCGGGAATACCGGCGTTCGTCGCGACCCACCACGCCACGAGGGCCGCGACGGCGAGCACCGCCCAGCTCACCAACGCCGGGCGCCACCCACCGAGCGCGGTCTCCAGCGGTGGAGTCGCCGCCGACCCCACGGCGGCTCCCGCCTGCAGCGCGGCGGTGTAGAGACCGGTCATCAATCCGACCTTGGTGGCGAACGACGCCTTGACGACGACCGGCACGAGGACGTTGGTCAACGCGATCCCGCCGCAGGCCACGACCGTGCCGACGAGGACGAACGACGGTCCACCCAGGACACGCAGCACGAGGCCCGCGGCGAGGGCGAACAACGCCGCCGTGATGGCGGACCGCAGTCCCGTCCTGCGGCTCAGGCGCGGCGCGACCAGCCCGCCCACGGCAAAACACAGTCCGGGCAGCGTGGTGAGCAGTCCGGCCCAGGTCACGGAAGCGCCGAGGTCGACCCGCAGCTCGTCGAGCACCGACCCCACCGAGGTGACGGCGGGACGTCGGTTGAACCCCGCCAGCACCACGGCGACGGCCAGCAGCAGACCTCCGCCGAGCGCCACGTTCGTCCAGCGAGTGTCCTCGACCGACTCCGGCACACCCCGTGGGGCCACCTCGCGCTGCATCGACACGCGGCGTACGGTATGTCGCTTTCCCCGAGGTCGACCGCAATCCGTCAGAGTCTTGTCACAGTCGTCCTGTCACGGTCACACGTAGCGGGGCCGCCCGGCGAGGTAGCCGAGCACGATCTGCGCCACCACCACGACGAGCAGGAAGACGAACGGCACCGTCCAGTCACCCGTCAGGTCGTGCAACAGACCGAACAGGAACGGGCCCGCCGCGGCGAGCAGGTAGCCAAGCCCCTGCGCCATGCCGGACAACGCGGCCGTGTCCGCGCTGGTGCGCGCCCGGAGCGCGATGGTGGTCAACGCCAGGGAGAACACGCTCATGCCGAGTCCCAGCAGCACCGACCAGAGCAGCGGCGACGCCGACGGCGCGAGCATCAGCCCACCGACAGCCACGACGCCGAACACCCCGAGCGTCACGATCCAGCCGCTCTGACTGCCTCGGCGTGCGGCGAGCGCGGGAATCGTCAGGCTGACGGGAAGCCCGAGCAGCGACACCAGTCCCAACAGCAGTCCCGCCTCGCCCCGGCTGACCCCGGCATCCATGAGGACCTGCGGCAACCAGCCCATGACGATGTACGCCAGGCATGCCTGGCAGCCGAAGAACCCGGTGACGATCCACGCGAGCGGGACCCGCAACAGCGAGCGGTGCTCCTCCTCGCTGCCGGGGGTCGGCGTCGCGCGCGTCAGTGCCGACGCGGCGGAGCCACGGGTGACCGTCGTCGCGACCAACCACACCACGAGAGCCACCACCGCGAGCACCGCCCAGCTCGCCAGGGCACCACGCCAGCCGCCCAGCACGGGTTCCAGCGGAGGGGTCACCGACGAACCCAACGCACCGCCCGCTTGCAGCGCGGCGGTGTAGACGCCCGTCATGAGGCCCACCCGAGCCGCGAACGACGCCTTGACCACCACCGGGATGAGGACGTTGGCGAGCGCGATCCCGGTACAGGCCACGAGCGTGCCACCGAGCACGACGGCGGGCCCGTCGAGCACACGCAGCACGAGACCGAGTCCCAACACGAACAGAGCGACCGCGACGGCGGCGCGTAGTCCGATGCGCCGGGCCAGCCTCGGGGCGGCCAGCCCCGCCACCGCGAAACACAGTCCGGGCAGGGTCGTCAGGGCGCCCGCCCACGTGTGCGAGGCGCCCAGGCCGTCGCGCATCTCGTCGAGCACCGACCCGACCGAGGTGATGGCGGGTCGGAGGTTGGTCGCCGCGAGGACGACCGCCACGGCCAACAGCAGACCGGCGAGCACGCGCGGCGTCGCGTCGGTCGACGGGCTCTCCCCGGTCACGTCCCGCACGGACGCCTCGCGCTCGATCGGCATGTCCGGTACCGTAACAAATTCGTAGGATGACCGGCTGAAAGGATGTCCACGGTGCCGTTGTCCTCCACCCAGCGAACGGGACTGGTCGACCAGGTCATCGAGCAGATGCGCGACGCGGTGCGCCAGGGCGAATGGGCGATCGGGGAACGGATACCCACCGAGCCGGAACTGGCGGCCAGCCTCGGCGTGGGCCGCAACACCGTCCGCGAGGCCGTTCGCGCACTGGCCCACAGCGGCTTGCTCGACGTGCGCCAGGGTCAGGGCACGTTCGTCCGCGCCACCAGCGAGGTCTCAGGTGCGCTCCGCCGACTCTGCGGGGCTCGACTGCGGGAGGCGTTGCACGTCCGGCGCCTGCTGGAGGTCGAAGCGGCACGACTGGCCGCCACCGAGCGCACGGACGACGACCTGGCCACACTGCGACGGCTGCTGGAACACCGCGACGAGTGCTGGGCACGGGGCGACCTCGACGCCTTCGCCCGCACGGACGCCGCCTTCCACCTCGCCGTGGTCGACGCCGCACACAACAGCGTGCTGAGTGAACTCTGTCGCGGGCTCTCGGAGGTGATGGCCGCGAGCATCGCCACCACCTGTCGAGCCGACGCCCACGAACGGCATCCCGCCGACCACCGCACAGTGGTGGACGCCATCGCCGCGCGGGACGCCGACCGCGCCGCCTCGCTCACGCGCGACTTCCTGGACCTGCTGCTCGCCCGCAACGCCGAGAGCTGACGGGGCTCAGCTCGACAGCGTGTGCAACCGCAGCGCCAACTGCAGCTCCAACGCCCGGTCCGGCTGTTGCCAGTCCGCACCCAGCAACGACCCGATGCGCTCCAGCCGTTGGGCGACCGTGTTGACGTGCACGTGCAGCGTGTCCTTGGCGCGCGTGAGATTTCCTCCGGCTGCGAAGTACGCGCGCAGGGTGCGCAGCAGTTCGGTGCCACGCGCCGCGTCGTAGTCGAGCACCGGGCCGAGCGTGGTGCGCACGAACGCCTCGACGTCGGCCCGGTCGCCCAGTACGAGGCCCACGAAGCCCAGGTCTCCGAACGCGGCACCGTGTCCCTGCCGCCCGAGCGCGAGCAACGCCCGCACACAGCGCACCGACTCGGCGTGCGCCCGAGCCAGCTCGGCAGGCCCCGACGCCGGTCCGGCCGCGCCGACCGTCACGGGACACCCGAGCACCGAGCCGAGTTCGGAGGCCGTGCGTCGTGCGAGGTCGCCGGGCCGGTCGGTGGCGACGAGCATCACGACCTGTTCGGCGAACACCCCGGCGAGCGCGGCACGCCGGGCCGCCACGGTGGTCAGCCGCGCCCGCGACACTCCCTCCGCCTGCAGGGTGAGCACCGCGTGCGGGGCGGTCAGGTCCACCCCGAGCCTGCGGCCCCGGTCGAGCAGGGCCTTGGGGTCGCGTTCGGGCGCGGTGAGCAGGTCGGCCACGAGTTCCCCACGCACCCGGTCCTCCGCCTCGGCGGCCGAGCGACGCAACAGCAACAGCAGCGCGGCGACCACGCTGGACCGTTCGAACAGGCGTCGATCGGCGTCGCCCAGGTCGGGTCGCCCGGTGAGCGTGATGCTGCCGAGCAGTTGCGGACCGGCCATCACCGCGCACACCCACTCGTCGCCCTCGGCGACGGCCTTCCCCGCCGCACGGGACGCGGCGAGCGCGCGCGTCGACGCCGCCCGCGACGGACCCGTCCCGGCACGACCGAGTTCGGTGCCTTCGGCGTCCCGTACCACGATGCCGCCCCCGAGCACCGAGGCCACCGCCGCCGCCACCTCGGGCACGTCCGCCCCACCGAGCACCAACTGCGTCAGCCGGTCGTGCGCGTCCTGCGCCCGCGCGAGGCTCTCGTGGTGGGCCTTGATGGTCTCGTTCGCCTCGCCCAGCTCGGCGAGCGCGGCCGTGCTCTCCTCGATCAGCCGGGCGTTGTCGATGGCGATGGCGGCGTGGTCGGCGAAGGACGACAGCAACGCCACCTCGTCCGGGGAGAACGACCGGGGCCGACGTTCCGAGGCGAACAGCACGCCGATCACGCGCTCCCCCAACGACAGCGGGACCCCCAGGATCGCCACGAGCCCCTCGTCGTTCACCGCGTCGTCGATGGGACCCGTGTGGTCGAACCGCGCGTCGTTCGGGTAGTCGCGGGTGGCGTAGGGCCGGGCGGTCTGCGCGACGAGACCGCCCAACCCCTCCCCCGCACCCAACCGCAACTGCTGGAACAGCGCGGACGCCGAGCCGTCCGTGACCCGCATGTACGTGCTGCCGTCGTCGGAGTGGTCGTTCAACGTGAGGTACGAGACGTCCGCTCCGAGCAACATGCGGGCCCGGCGCACGATCGAACGCAGCACCGCGTCGAGATCCCGCAACCGCGCGAGGTCGCTGGCGGTGGCGAACAACGCGGTCAGCTCGGCCTCACGGCGACTGTGTGCGTCGAGCGTGCGGCGGATCTGCATGGCGAGCTGCATGGTGCCGCTGTCCGCAGGCACCCGAGCGAGCTCGGCGCTGCTCGCGCCCGCGGCCAGCAACTCCAGCAGCCGCCGTGCGTCCGTCGCCGTCTCCGGACGTGTGTCGGTCACACGCTCATGCTGCCACCGAAGGCTCACGATCCGGGTCGGCGAGCGAGGTACCACGGGTCTCCTTCGCGACGTAGACGGCGATGAACGTCACCACGCACGTGGCGGCCACGTAGATCGAGATGGGCAGGCTGGTGCCGTACGCGTCGAGCAACGCGGTGGCGATCAGCGGTGCGACACCGCCCGCCGCGATCGAGGCGAGCTGATAGCCGATCGAGGCACCGGAGTAGCGCACCTTCGTGCCGAACAGCTCCGAGAAGAACGCCGCCTGCGGGCCGTACATCGCCCCGTGCAGGAACAGGCCGATCGACACCGCCGCGATCGTGGCGAACGGGGTCGCGCCGTCGAGCATCGGAAAGAACACGAAGCTCCACACCAGCATGCTCGCGGTGCCGAACAAGTACACGACGCGGCGGCCGACGACGTCGGAGAGCCAACCCCACATCGGGATCGTCACGAAGTGGATCGCCGACCCGACGAGCACGGCGTTGAGGCCGAGCGACTTGGGCAGCCCCAGGTGCGTCGTCAGGTACACCAGCACGAACGCCGTGATGACGTAGTAGGACACGTTCTCGGCGAACCGGGCGCCCATGGCGATGAGCACCTGCCGCCAGCTCTTCCTGAACACCGCGACGATCGGGGCCTTCTCCGCCGCGACGGGCTTGTCCGCGGCCTTCTTCACGGCCTCGACGAACACCGGCGACTCCTCGACGGCGAGCCTGATCCACATGCCGATCAGCACGAGCAGCCCGGACAGCAGGAACGGGATGCGCCAGCCCCACGAGTTGAACGCCTCGTCGCTCTGCACCACCGCGAGGATCGCCAGCACCGCCGTCGCCAGGAGGTTGCCCGCCGGAACACCGGCCTGGGGCCACGACGCCCAGAAGCCGCGCCGACGGTCGTCACCGTGTTCCGACACGATGAGCACCGCGCCGCCCCACTCGCCGCCGACGGCGAAGCCCTGGATCAGGCGGAGCAGCACCAACAGCAGCGGCGCGCCGACCCCGATCATGGCGTAGGTGGGCAGCAGGCCCATCGCGAAGGTCGCGCCACCCATCAGGAGCAGGCTGAGCACCAGCAGCTTCTTGCGGCCGATCTTGTCGCCGTAGTGGCCGAACACGAGACCGCCGAGCGGTCGCGCGACGAACCCGACGGCGAGTGTGGCGAACGCCAGCATCGTCCCCACGAGCGGATCGCTCTCGGGGAAGAACTGGGTGTTGAAGACCAGGGCGGCGGCCGACCCGTAGAGGAAGAAGTCGTACCACTCGACCGTGGTGCCGATCATGCTGGCGGCGACCACGCGTTTGATGGACGTACCCGGTGAGGACATTCGATCACCACTTCGTTGTGCTGACGGGGGACGGGGGGAAGTTCAGGTGGCGGTCCAGCCGCCGTCGAGCGGGAGCGAGGCGCCGGTGAGGTAACCGGCCTGCTCGGTGCACAGCCACACCACGAGTGCGGCCACCTCCTCCGGCTCGATCAGGCGCTTCACCGCGGTGCGCCGGAGGAAGACCTCGTCGACGACCTCGTCGACGGAGATGCCGCGAGTGGCGGCCTGCGCCTCGATCTGGTTGGTCACGAGGTCGGTCCGCACGTAGCCGGGGTTGACGCAGTTGCTGGTGACCCCGTGCGGGGCGCCCTCCACGGCGGCGACCTTGGACAGCCCTTCCAGGGCGTGCTTGGCGGCGACGTAGGCGGACTTGTGCGGGCTCGCGCGCAGCCCGTGCACGCTGGAGACGTTGACGATCCGACCCCACCCGCGCTCGTACATGGCGGGCAGGCAGTGTCGCATCAGCAGGAACGGCGCCGTGACCATCAACTGCTGGAGGAACGCGAAGCGTTCGGGCGGGAACTGCTCGATGGGCGCGATGTGCTGCACCCCCGCGTTGTTCACGAGGATGTCGACGGCGCGCGGCAGCGACTCGACGGCGTCCGGAGCGGTCAGGTCGACGACGTGGGCCACGGCGTCGTACTCCGACGCGGTGGCCTCCGCGGCGTCACCGTCGACGTCGACGAGGTGCACCGTGGCCCCGGCGTCGCGAAGCGCCGCGACGCAGGCTCGTCCGATCCCCTTCGCGCCGCCGGTGACGAGTGCCGTCTTCCCGGTCAAGAAGCTGGTCGACATGACAGCCGACAGTAGAAGCCGGCTGCCCTGTCAACCATGTGTGAATCCACTACAAGTCGGGAGCCGGCAGTGTGGTGAGCCGACTCCCGTTCCGCGACCTCTCAGGGCAGCGTGAGGATCTCCACGCCATCCTCGGTGACCAGCACGGTGTGCTCGAACTGGGCCGTCCACTTCTTGTCCTTCGTGGTGACCGTCCAGTCGTCGTCCCAGACGTCGTAGTCGATCGTGCCGAGCGTGATCATCGGCTCGATCGTGAACGTCATGTTGGGCTCGATGATCGTCGTCACGGACGGCTCCTCGTAGTGGAGCACCGTCGGGGCTGTGTGGAACGCCGGACCCACACCGTGACCCGTGAAGTCCCGCACGACGCCGTAGCCGAACCGCTTGGCGTACGACTCGATGACCCGGCCGATGACGTTGAGCTGACGGCCGGGCCGCACCGCCTTGATCGCGCGGTTCGTGGCCTCCCGGGTGCGCTCGACCAGCAGGCGCACCTCCTCGGAGACGTCACCCGCGAGGAAGGTGGCGTTGGTGTCGCCGTGCACGCCGTCGATGTAGGCGGTGACGTCGATGTTGCAGATGTCACCGTCCTGGATCACCGTCGAGTCGGGGATGCCGTGGCAGATCACCTCGTTGAGCGACGTGCAGCACGACTTCGGGAAGCCCCGATAGCCGAGGGTCGACGGGTACGCGCCGTGGTCGAGCAGGAACTCGTGCACCACGCGGTCGATGTCGTCGGTCGTGTTGCCCGGCTTGACGGCCTTGCCGCCCTCCTCGAGCGCCTGCGCCGCGATCCGACTCGCCTTGCGCATCGCCTCGATGACCTCCGGCGAGCGCACCCCGTTGCCGGTGTCGCGCTTCGGCGCGGGCTTGCCGACGTACTCGGGACGGACGATGGACGCGGGAACAGGGCGCGGCGGCGACTGCACGCCGGGCGTCAATGGTGCGCGTTCGGGCATGACCTCCAGCCTACGACTCGCCGCCCCCGGCCTTCCCTCCCCGCCACCCTCAACC
>NZ_JACBJG010000006.1 GCF_015910535.1 Saccharomonospora sp. NB11
GGTCAGTGGGGTTGCTGGGGTTGGTGGGGTTGGCCGGCTCAGCGGGTTCCGCCGGGGTGGAAGGTGTCTCGGCCGACGGTGGGAGGTCGTCGACGGGCTCGGCCTCGGGCAGCAGGTCGAGGCCCTCGTCGACGGGCGACTCCACCGCGTCGGTGTCCTCGGGGTCGGCCGGTGCGGCGGTGCAGTCCTCGTCGGACGGCGTGCCCGTCCGGTCGTCAGCGCACAGCGCGGCGTGGTCGAGTCGGTCGGCGGGCTCACCGGCGACGGCGGAGGCCGACGTGGTCGCCAGGACGGCCGAGACGACCCACCCCCCGACGGCGAGGCCGAGCACGAGCAGCAGCCGCCGAACGACGACAAGCCGGAGCCGAGCCAGGCGACGCGGGCCGACGGCGCGCAGGCGGGCGGTCGCCCGAGAGCGAGTCGCCCTCATCGCCACCACCTGCCCTTGGCTCGTTCGTGTTTCCGCGTCGGAGTTGTCGATCATTGCGCGAGCGCGCCCCGGCTACCCCGTGCGTGCCATTCTTAGCATTGCGCGCGCTCGTTTCACCCCGTCGGTATGCGATCCGCCCCGGACGGCGCAACCCATCACAAGGTACGCAACCGCTCAATAGCCTCGTCGAGCACCTCCTCACGTTTACAGAAAGCAAATCGGAGGAGGTGTCGCCACTCGTTCGGGTGATCGGTGAAGACGCTGACTGGGACCGCTGCAACTCCGATACGCTCCGGTAGGCGCCAGGCCAGTTCCTCCGCGTCGGTGAAACCGAGCGGTCGGACGTCGGCGCACACGAAATACGTGCCCGCACCGGGACGTACCGCGAAGCCCGCCTCGGCCAATCCCGCGCACAGTCGATCACGCTTGGACTCCAGGGAATCGCGTAACGCCTCCACCCACTCCAGCTCGTGACGCAGTGCGTAGGCGACGGCGGGTTGCAGCGGGCCGGCCGAGGTGAAGGTGAGGAACTGTTTCGCCGCGCGCACGGCGGCGGTCAGTTCCCGGGAAGCGCAGACCCAACCGACTTTCCAGCCGGTGCAATTGAACGTCTTGCCCGCGCTGGAGATGGACACCGTGCGCGACGCCATTCCGGGAAATGCGGCCAACGGTTGGTGGGCGACGCCGTCGAAGACGAGATGCTCGTAGACCTCGTCGGTGATGGCGATCAGATCGTGCTCGACGCACAGCTCGGCGAGCCCGGAGAGCTCGTCCGTCGTGAACACCGTGCCCGTCGGATTGTGCGGTGAGTTGACCAGGATCGCTCGCGTGGCCGGTGTGACGGCCGCGCGGACGGCGTCGAGGTCGAGAGCGAACCGGTCGCCGTCCGGGACCAGCGAGACGACCTTCCGCGTCGCTCCGGACATCGCGACGGCCGCGGCGTAGGAGTCGTAGTACGGCTCGACGACGATCACGTCGTCGCCGGGACCGGTGAGCGCGAGCAGGCTGGCCGCGATGGCCTCGGTCGCTCCGGCGGTGACCAGCACTTCGCCGTCCGGGTCGTACTCCGTGCCGTAGCGGAGGCGGTGGTGCGCGATCGCCTCCCGCAACTCGGGACGGCCCGGGCCCGGAGGGTACTGGTTCGCGCCTCCGAACAGCGCTTTCTGGGCTTCGGCCAGCATCGCCTCGGGGCCGTCGGTGTCCGGGAACCCCTGTCCGAGATTCACGGCCGAGTGTCGGGTGGCCAACGCGGTCATCTCCGCGAAGATCGTCGAGGTGAACGGCCGCAGGCGTTCGACGAGTACAGGTTCACGCACGAGCAAGCATCCTCACGGACAATCACCCCATGGAGCAACCGACGTCCACCGCCGTCCCGCTGGGTCCGCCCGGAGCACTCGATCGTGAGGAGGCCAAGCGGCGGAGCCTGCGCAGGATGAAGCTCGTGGCGCTGAGCTTCCTGCTCGGAGCCACGGTGATCTTCCTGCTGGCGAGCTGGGCGCAGTCGGCGGGTTGGCCGAGCTGGGTGGGCTACGTCCGCGCGGCGGCGGAGGCGGGCATGGTGGGCGCGCTCGCCGACTGGTTCGCCGTGACCGCGTTGTTCCGGCATCCCCTCGGGCTGAAGATCCCGCACACGGCGATCATCCCCAACAAGAAGAGCGTGCTCGGCAACAGTCTCGGGGAGTTCGTCGGCACGAACTTCCTGGCGGAGCCGGTGGTGCGGGACAAGCTCCGCCGGGTGGAGACGTCGCGGCGGACCGGTGAGTGGCTGGCGCGTCCCGAGAACGCGGAGCGGGTCACGGCCGAGCTGGCCACCGTCGTGCGGGGCGCCGTGACGGTGTTGCGGGACGAGGACGTGCAGGCCGTCATGGAGCAGGCGGTGGTCAGGAGGGTCCTGGACAAGCAGTGGGGACCGCCGCTCGGCTCGTTGTTGCAGCAGGTCCTGGCCGACGGCGCACACCACCGACTCGTGGACCTCGTCATCGACCGGGCCTACGAGTGGGTTCGGGACAACCACGAGACCGTGTTGCGGGTCGTGTCCGACCGGGCGCCGTCGTGGTCGCCGAGGTTCGTCGACGCGATGCTCGCCGACAAGGTGTACGGCGAGGTGCTGTCGTTCGCGTGGGCGGTGAAGACGGACGTCAACCATCCGCTGCGGCTGGCCGTGGACCGGTTCCTCGTCGAGTTCGCCGAGGACCTCCAGAAGGACCCGGAGACGATCGCGCGGGCGGAGGCCGTCAAGCAGCAGTTGGTGGAGCACCCCGAGGTGCGCAAGGTCATCGACTCGGCGTGGACGACGGCGAAGAAGATGCTGTTGAGCGCGGCGGAGGACCCGTCGAGCGAGTTGCGCAGGCGGGTGTCCACCGGGCTGGCCGCGTTGGGTGCGCGGCTGCAGTCGGACCCGGCGTTGTCGACGAAGGTGGACGGCTGGGTGGAGGACGCGGCGGCGTACGTGGTGCGGCACTATTCCACCGAGATCACGACGATCATCACCGAGACGGTCGACCGTTGGGACGCCGAGGAAACGTCGCGCAAGATCGAACTGCAGGTGGGTCGCGATCTCCAGTTCATCCGCATCAACGGCACGGTGGTCGGTGCACTGGCCGGGTTGGTGATCTACACCGTGGCGCAGTTGCTGTTCTGAGTTCGACTGCCGGAGAATGCGGCGTGACCCGCCGAGTTATCCACAGGTTGTGGAGTTATCCACCGAGTTATCCACAGGATTGCTCCATGTGGGTGGTGATTTTCCCCGATTTCCACGGATTTCCGTCCGCCCGGGGGAAACGTCGCCGGTGTGAGTGTGCTGTCGCGGCACCGTTTCCGTCGGGCCGGTGTTCACGACCGCGGTGACGCGGGACACTGCTCGCACGGCTCACGAGAAGGAGGCGGCTCATGGCGACCTCGGCGTCGATCAAGCTGGACTGCGTGGTGCTCGACTGTCCCGACCCGGCCGCGTTGGCTCGGTTCTACGGCGAACTGCTCGGCTGGGAGGCGGACGAACCCGAAAACGACGGCCGGTGGATCACGTTGCGCAATCCGGACGGCGGTGTGCACCTCGCGTTCCAGCGCGATCCCGAGTACCGGCCGCCCACGTGGCCGTCCCGGGAGAGGCAGCAGATGCTGCACCTGGACTTCCTGGTCACCGACGTCGAACGAGCCCAGCGCAGGGCGGTCGCGCTGGGAGCGACGTTGCTGCAGGATCCGCCTGCGAACTTCACGGTCTATGCCGACCCGGCCGGGCATCCGTTCTGTCTCTGCACGAACAGTGCGTAGCGGCCCGTTCGGTCACCGTGCGTCGAACGACTCCGCCCTGAGGGTGGTCGATCCTGCGTAAGCTGGTGATCGTGATCTGTCCCAAGTGCCAGAACGTGATGACGACGCTGGACAAGAACGGCGTCCACATCGAGCAGTGCAGTGGTTGTCGCGGCATCTTCCTGGATCGGGGTGAACTCGAACAGATCGTCAGCGCGGAGAACTCGTTCTACGCCTCGGCGCCGCCACCGCCCTACACGCCGCCGTCCCCGCCGCCACCTCCGCCGACCGCGCCGTACCACGGCAATGCCCCCGCGCCCGGCGGCTACTACGGCGACTCGCCGCGTCCGTATCGCGGTGCGCCCACGGCCCCTGGCCACCACGGCGGGTACTACGGCGACTCCCCGCGCCCCTACCACGGCGGTTACCACGACTCGCCGCGCCCGTACGGCCACCGCCGGCGCAAGAGCTTCCTGGAAAGCCTCTTCGACTGACTTCGTGCTCGATCTGAAGATCTGCCCCGCGTGCGGCGACAGGGCGGAGCGGCCGGTCGTCGAGGGGAAGACGCGGGTGTGTGCGCTTTGCGGGCACCGCGCCGAGTTCCGTCGGTTGCCGTTGCTCGCCCTCACCGGTCCGAGCGGGGCGGGCAAGTCCACCGTCGGGCCTGAACTCGCCCGCCGGTTGTCGGGCGAGGTCGTGGTGCTGGAACAGGACGTGCTGTGGACCGGGGCGTTGCGTGACGACGTCGACGGACACCCGGCGTTCCGCTCCACGTGGTTGCGGATGGCCGCGATGATCCATCAGAGCGGTCGTCCGGTGGTGCTGTGCGGGACCGTCGTGCCACCCGAGTTCGAGACGCTGCCGGAGCGGGTGTTCTTCTCCGACATCCACTACCTTGCGCTGGTCGCCGACTCCGCGGTGCTCGCGCGCCGCCTGCGTCGCCGCCCGGCGTGGCGGGGGTGGGACGAGTCCCGTATCGCGGAAATGCTGGAGTTCAACGAGTGGTTGCGGCGCGATGCCGCGTCGCTGGCCCCTCCCGTCGAGTTGTTCGACACCACGACCGTGCCGTTGGCCGCCGCCGTCGCTCACGCGGAGCGGTGGGTGCGCCGGGTGCTCGACGTCGACGCTGCTCGCGCTGGTGCGAGCTGAGCGCTTGCAGCAGCTAGCACCCCGGCGTAGCGTCGAGGTCGGAGGTGTGGGGACGTCATGACACAGGTTCGTGCCGACGAGGAACGGGACGACCACGTGGGCGGGCCGATCGACCGGGTCACCGACCTGGGCAAGGACATCGGCTCGTACATTCGGCAGCAACGCAACAACGCCAAGATCTCGCTTCGGCAGCTCGCGAAACTGGCCGGGGTGTCGAATCCCTACCTGAGCCAGATCGAGCGAGGGCTGCGTAAACCGAGCGCGGAGATCCTGCAGCAGATCGCCAAGGGGCTGCGGATCTCGGCGGAGGCGTTGTACGTGCAGGCGGGAATCCTCGACCAGCCCGTCGGAGGTCCGGTGGTCGACGCCGTCCGTGCCGACACCTCACTCACCGAGCGGCAGAAGCAGGTGCTGCTCGACGTGTACGAGTCGTTCCGGCGGGAGAACCGGACGACGACCGCAAGTGACGCGAGCGCAAGTGCCGACGACGAGGAGTGAGCCACGATGACGAGCACGAACACCGAGAACACCCGTGACCTGACCGCGCTGATGCACGCAGCCAGGGAGGGGGTCCGGACGTCGTTGCTGGCCGCGCTG
The DNA here is from genome assembly GCF_015910535.1 of Saccharomonospora sp. NB11. Classification (GTDB taxonomy): domain Bacteria; phylum Actinomycetota; class Actinomycetes; order Mycobacteriales; family Pseudonocardiaceae; genus Saccharomonospora. Next base: position 5,426 of record NZ_JACBJG010000006.1, read on the forward strand.
GGTGCGGGAAGCCTGGCGAGCCAGGCGGTGGCGGACGCGGTGGCCAAGGCCAAGGAGCGGGTGAACACCAGCAGCGAGGCGGCCCGCAAGAACATCGAGGACCTGCCGTCGGAGTGGGCGCACCTGCGTGACCGGCTCGACCCGGCGGAGTTGCGCAGGCTGCTCGACGAGTCCGCCAAGGCGGCCACGACCTGGTACCAGGAACTGGTCTCCTCGGGCGAGCGGACCTGGGAACACGCGGTGGAGCCCCAGGTCAAGCGCGGCGTCGAGCAGTTCGAGGAGGCGTTGCGCACGGCGCAGGAGCGCGTCGACGAGGCGACCTCGGACGCACGGGAGCGGGTCGACCACGTCGTCGCGATGCTGACACGGCGTGCACAGGAGGCCGAGGAAACGGTGGACGCCGTCGCCACCGGCCGGACGGACGAGGCGCCCGGTCCGGTGAAGGCCGAGGCGGAGCGTGTGGCAACGGCGCGCGGGCGGACCGCGGGGAAGGCCACCGACTCCGGCGCGCCGGAGTCCCCGACTCGGTCGCAGCGCTCGGCGAAGGCGGCCTCGGCGCGCAAGAAGGCCATGAAGCCCGACGCGGGCTCTGCGACGTCGTCGGCGAAGCCTCGCCGCACCTCTCGGGAGCCGGGGTCGACCGACAAGGCGTGAGCCTGCGAGCTCTCGGCCTCACCCCCGTCCTGACGTAGGCTGGGGGAGTGCCGCCTCTCGCCTACTACATCGTCATGGTCATCGATTGGGCCGGGACGCTCGTCGGCCTGATCGCGTTCATCCACGCCGTGATGCAGCGGTCGGACGCCTTCACCGCCGCCGACCGGCTGACCAAACCCGCGTGGTTGGGCATCACGGGTGGTGCGACCGTGGCCATGGGACTGTTCCAGTTCTACGGCGCGGGCATGATCTTCTGGCTCGCCGCGCTGGTCGCCAGCCTCGTCTACGTCGTGGACGTGAGACCCAAGTTGATCGAGGTCCAGCGGGGCGGTTCGAGCTGGTGAGCTCCTCCTCCGGGCATAGGCTCGCGGTGTGAGTAGTTGGACGATCGCCGGGACGTTGACGCCTGTCCCGGCCTCCGAGCATCCCGAACTCCTGGCCGAACCGGTGGCCGCCGCTCTTCCCTCGCTCGCCGAGCCTGTCGGTGTCGTCGAGATCGACCCCGACCTGGCCGACACGGCGGCGTTCTGTGAGACGTACTCCTCACCGCTCTCCGCGTCCGCCAACTGCGTGGTGGTGTCGGGCAAGCGGTCGGGCGAGGTGCGGTACGCGGCGGCGCTCGTGCTCGCCACGACGCGGGCGGACGTCAACGGGGTGATCAAGCGCAGGCTCGACGTCCGCAAGGCGTCGTTCGCCCCGATGGACGAGGCCGTCGAGCTGACGGGCATGGCCTACGGCGGGATCACGCCGGTCGGGCTGCCGTCGGGCTGGCCGATCCTGATCGACGAAGCCGTGGCGTCGGCACCCGAACTTGTCGTGGGCAGCGGTATCCGGGGTAGCAAGCTGTTGGTCACCGGAGCCGCGCTGGCCGCGTTGCCTGGTGCCGAGGTCATCGACGGGCTCGCCAGGTGAGCGAGCGACACCACGGGAAGGTGGGGCTCCATGGGTAGCGTCACAGCCACGGCCGAACGACACCTCGACGCACCGGCGGAGACGGTGGCACGACTGCTCGCCGACTACCGGTCGGTGCGACCCCGCATCCTCACCGACGACTATCGCGACTACGAGGTCGTCGAGGGTGGCACGGGTGCGGGCACGGTCGTCCGTTATCTGCTGCAGGCGACGAAGAAGCGGGTCCGCGACGTGCGCGCCACGGTGAGCGAACCGGAGGCGGGAACGCTGGTCGAGACCGACCAGGACTCCAGCATGGTCACGACGTGGACGGTGAGGACGGACGGCGATCGCAGCGTGGTGCGGGTCGAGACGACCTGGCAAGGCGCGGGTGGCGTCGGCGGCTTCTTCGAGAAGACGTTCGCACCGATCGGACTGCGACGAATCTACGACGGCGTGCTCGACAAGCTCGCCGAGGAAGTACGAGGTCAGTGATGGCAGCGACGGAAGTACGGCTCGCGTCCCGTCCGGAGGGTGCGCCGACCCTGGACAACTTCGAGGTCGTCGATGTCGACGTCCCGAAGCCGGGCGACGTCCAGGTGCTGGTCCGCAACACGTGGATGTCCGTCGACCCGTATATGCGGGGCCGGATGAACGCGGGCAAGTCGTACGTGGCGCCGTTCGAGGTCGGCAAGGTGATGGACGGCGGGGCGATCGGTGAGGTCGTCGAGTCGAACGCCGACGGCATCGCGGTGGGCGACACGGTGCTTCACGGGCTCGGGTGGCGTACCCACGCGGTGCTCGACCCGTCCCACCTGCGCCGGATCGACCCCGAGGCCGCGCCGGTGCAGACCCACTTGAGCGTGCTCGGCATGCCGGGCCTCACGGCGTACGCGGGGTTGTTCGACGTGGCGCACATGCGCGAGGGCGACACGGTGTTCGTCTCCGGCGCGGCGGGCGCCGTCGGCTCGCTCGTCGGGCAGCTCGCCAAGCTCCGCGGCGCGGGGCGGGTCGTCGGCAGCGCCGGGTCGGCCGAGAAGGTGCGTTGGCTGACGGAGGAACTCGGCTTCGACGCCGCGTTCAACTACAAGGACGGCCCGGTGGTGGAGCAGCTCAAGCAGGCCGCTCCCGACGGGGTGGACGTCTACTTCGACAACGTCGGCGGTGAGCACCTCGAGGCCGCGATCAGCGTCATCAACCTGCACGGTCGCATCGCCGTCTGCGGCATGATCTCGCAATACAACGCCACCGAACCGACGCCGGCGCCGCGGAACCTCGCGCTGATCATCGGCAAGCGGTTCACGATGCGCGGCTTCCTCGTGGGCGACCACGAGCACCTCCGCCCGCAGTTCGTCGAGGAGATCGCCCCGTTGGTGCGGGACGGCCGCATCGTCCACAGCGAGACGGTGGTCGACGGCATCGAGTCCGCCCCGCAGGCGTTCTTGGACCTGCTCTCGGGCGGCAACACCGGCAAGATGCTGGTCCGGCTCTGACGCCGAGGGCGGTTACCTCAAGCCTCGGGGTGCCGGGTGAGGTAACCGCCCATCGCGCGGAAGTAGTCCGTGGCGGCGTGCTCGACACCGTCGTCGGTGCGGAGTCGCTGGATCGCGAGACCGCGGTTGCGGCCGTGGCGCGCGTCGGCTCCGGCGACGATCACCACGCCGTCGCCCTCGCGGATGAAGACGCGCCCCGGCGTACCGCCGTAGGTCTTCTCGGTGACGAACGCTCGCGTGATCCGCAGCCGCTCACCGCGGTAGTACGTGAACGCGTTCGGGTACGGGTCTGACTGGGCGCGCACGAGCCGTTCGATGTCCTCGGCGGGCCAGGTCCAGTCGATGCGGCTGTCCTCAAGAGACCGCTTGTGGAAGAACGTGGCCTTCGACCGGTCCTGGGGCACCGGCTGGAGGCGTCCCGTGGAGATCAGGTCGAGCGACTCGGCGACGAGCGGTTCGATCAGGTCGACGGTCTTGTGGAAGAGGTCGGTCGCCGTGTCGGTGGGTCCGACCTCGACGGCCTTCTGCGCCACGATCGGACCGGCGTCCAACTCCTCGTCCATCAGGTGTGCGGTGACGCCGACCTCCTGCTCGCCGTTGAGCAGCGCCCAGATGATCGGAGAGAACCCGGCGTAGGCGGGCAGCAGCGAGTCGTGCACGTTGAGCGTGCCGTGCTTCGGCAGGGCGAAGATCTCCGGCGGGATCCACGTGCGCCAGTTGTTGGCGACGATGAGGTCCGGGGCGAGGTCGGCCAGGCGGGCGGTGAGCGCGTCGTCGGGGCGTTGACGGAGTTCGACGGGAATTCCGTGGTCGGCGGCGAGGTCGGCGACCGAGTCGGCCCAGATGCGCTCGTAGGCGTGATCGGACGGTGGGTGGGTCACGACCAGCACCACGTCGTGTTCGGACTCGACCAGTGCGCGTAGGGTTCGATGACCCCACGTCTGGTACCCGAACATCGCGATCCGCATCGGACCTCCACTCGTCGACAGCGAAACGCGGCCAGTTAAGCAAGGCTTGCCTAAGTGTGCAACCCTTCGACGGCGTGGCGGGAATCATCCACGAATGGGCTAACTAAGGTGCGGCTAAGTTAGGTTAGGGTTCCCTACGTCCAGCCTGGCGACCGAGGGGACGTGCATGTCGGAGGTGCTGCGAGGAGAGCGCGAGGTCCTCGACCTGCTGGGGATCGGGTTCGGGCCCGCCAACCTCGCGCTCGCGATCGCCGTGTCCGAGCACAACGACACCGTGGGCGAGTCCGAGCGGGTGCGCGCCTCCTTCCTGGAGCGTCAGGAGACCTTCGGCTGGCACCGGGGGATGCTCATCGACGACGCGACGATGCAGGTGTCCTTCCTCAAGGACCTGGTGACGTTGCGCAACCCCACCAGCAGCTTCAGCTTCCTGTCCTACCTGCACGAACAGGGTCGGCTCGTCGACTTCGTCAACCACAAGACCCTGTTCCCGCTGCGAGTCGAGTTCCACGACTACTTCCGCTGGGCGGCCGATCGCGTTGCCGACCTCGTGTCGTACGGCGTCGAGGTCGTGTCGGTGCGGCCGGTGGTCGAGGGCGGCGAACTCGTGCGGTTCGACGTGTCCACTCGCGACGGCACCGTGCACTCGGCACGCAACCTCGTCGTGGCGACCGGGCTGACTCCGTCGCTGCCCTCCGGGGTCGGCGCGTCGGAGCACGTGTGGCACAGCAGCGACCTGCTGCACAACGTCGACGGGGTCGAGAACCCGTCGCGCTTCGTGGTGATCGGCGCGGGCCAGAGCGCGGCCGAGACGGCGGCCATGCTCCACGACCGCTTCGCCGAGGCCGAAGTGTGTGCGGTGTTCTCCCGTTACGGCTACAGCCCGTCCGACGACAGTCCGTTCGCCAACCGCGTCTTCGATCCCGCCGCGGTGGACGAGTTCCACGGGGCGACCCAGGCGGTGCGCGACCAGCTCCTCGCCTACCACGCGAACACGAACTACTCCGTCGTGGACCTCGACCTCATCGAGGACCTGTACCGCAGGCACTACCGGGAGACGGTGCTCGGACGGCAGCGACTGCGCCTGTTCAACACCTCCCGGGTGGTCGAGGTGGTCGAGACGGGCGACGGCGCACGGGTGACCGTGGAGTCGCTCACCACCGGGCAGCGCACGGTGCTCGACGCCGACGTGGCCGTGTGCGCGACCGGCTACCGGCCCAGCGACGTGACGGCGCTCTTCGGGGAGGACGCGACGATGTTCCGGCGCGACGAGGCGGGCCGACCGCTCGTCGCGCGGGACTACCGCATGCTCACCGATTCCGGCGGCGCGGCTGCCGTGTACGTCCAGGGTGGAGCCACCGAGCACAGCCACGGCATCACGTCGTCGCTGTTGTCGAACAACGCGATCCGTTCGCAGGAGATCCTCGACTCCGTCCTGCGTCGTGCCGCCGACCGAGCCACCGACGGCGACGAGGTGCTGGGCGTCGGGGACGTGGTCGCGTTGGAGACGGCGGTCGGTGCCGGTTCCGCCGCCACGGCCTGACCGGCTGCGGGTCGACCGAGAGGGGAAGGACGATGACGAACCCGTTCGACGACGCCGAGGGGCGCTTCCTCGTGCTCGTCAACGACGAGGGACAACACTCGCTGTGGCCGTCGTTCGCCGAGGTGCCCGCCGGTTGGCGGGTGGTCTTCGGTGAGGCCGACAGGCAGGCCTGCCTCGACTACGTCGAGACCCACTGGACGGACCTGAGGCCCGCCAGCCTGAGGTGACCCCGGGCGTGTCCGCAGTTCCCGCACGCGTGTCCGCCGCTCGCGTACGCATGTCCGCCGTCGGGGTGCGTGTGTCCGCACTTCGCGTGCGTGTACCGGCGCTGGACGGCGCCTCGGCGGCCGACTGTCACGCCACGCCGGAGACCGTGCCGTCGTCCACCTGCTCGGCCACCTCGCTCACGAGTCGGGACACGACGCGCGGCGCGGCGATCGGAACCAGGTGACCCACCCGCGGTACGACGACGAGTCGTGCGCGCTCGCAGACGTCGAGGAATCGCTGTTCGTCGACCCGGAAGTGATCACGGCCGCCGTTGACCAGCCACACCGGCCCGCCGTAGCGCGCCACCTCCGCCAGCGGATCGAACCGGACCAGCTCGTCGAGCGCGTCGGGCATCGCCTCCGTCGCGAAGCCGCGTTCGCCGATCACCGTCGCCGCCCGCTCACCCCACAGCGCGGCGAACAGGCGGTGGTTGAGCCGATCACCGCCGTCGGGGAGTCGGCGCAGCAGCCCGCCGGCCACACGCAGCGGTCTCGTGCGTTCGGGCGTGGGCACGGCGGTGCAGCCCATCGCGACGAGCCCGGCGACCCGGTCGCCCAGCCGGGAGGCCGCCGCGATGCCGACGTACCCGCCGAGCGACAGGCCCACGACGAGGGCTCGGCCGCCGAGGTCGTCGATCTCCTGACGAACGAGATCGACGGCGCCTGCGAGGGTGAAATGCTGTCCGCGTCGATGGCCGTGTCCGGGCAGGTCGGGTGCCGAGACGGGACGCCGTTGACCGACTTCGTGGAGCTGTGGGTGCCACATGGTGCCGCTGACGCGGATGCCGTGCAGGAAGAGCACGGGTAGGGGTGCGTGAGTCATGTCGCCTCCAGTGCAACGCAACGTTGCGTTGTGTTCGAGGCTACTCCACATCGCTGCGGGCGATCGAGACCTGCGTACGCTCGGCGCGTGGACGAGAGGCTCCCGGGAAGTCGACGTGCCGGTCGTGGCCCCCGGCAGGCGCAGGGCATCTACCGCGCGACCCTCGAACTGCTGACCGAGGGCGGCTACGACGGGCTCACCGTCGAGGGCGTGGCCGCCCGATCCGGGGTGAACAAGACGACGATCTACCGTTGGTGGCCCGACAAGGACGCCCTCCTCGGCGCTGCGGTGGTGCAGTCCGACCTGCTGCGAATCTCGGTGCCCGACACCGGGAGTCTGCGCGGTGACCTGCGTGGTCTCGTGCGCGAGCTGGTGCGACTCATGACCGGGCAGGCGACGTCCGGTGTCGTCGCGGCCACGCTGGCGGCGGTCGCCGCGCGGCCGGGGCTGGAGTGGTTGGCGCGCGAGTTCGTCGCCGATCGGCTGTCCGGTGAGCGGGTCGTGTTCGAGCGTGCTCTGGTGCGAGGGGAGCTGCGGGAGGCGGTCGACCCGGCGTTGCTCGTGGACTTGCTGGCCGGTGCGGTGTGGTCGCGGGTGATGCTGCGGCAGGAGTCGATCCCCGACGACTTCGCCGAGCGGGTGGTGGACGTGGTGCTGGACGGCTGCCTGGGCGAGCCACGATCGGGGTAGTCCGTCCGGGGGTAGTGCCCGAGGCGTACGCAAGGTGCGGACACGTGTGCGCAACTGGCGGACACGAGGGCGCAGCTCGCGGACACGAGTGCACAACTGGCGGACACGCGGGTTACGCTGCGGAGATGGTCACGTCGTGTGGACCTGGTTTCGGGGGTTCGGTTAGCCTCACCTTATGTCACCGGCCGCGCCTGCCTCACCCGATTCGGCGACCGAATCGGAGGCTCGCGCCATCACTGCTCGTCGCGGGGCGCACCTGTTGCGGGCGGTCGGACTCGTCGTCGCGCTCGCCGGTCTGGTCCTCGTCTGCCTGCTGAGCGTCTGGCTGGGCTCGCGTGACATCCCGTTCACCGACACCTGGGACGTGCTGCTGAGGCCGGACGACTTCGCCGGTTCCGACACCGCAGTGATCATCCACGACTACCGCATCCCCCGCACGCTGCTCGGGCTCATGGCCGGAATGGCGCTGGGCCTGTCCGGGGCGTTGATGCAGGCACTGACACGGAACCCGCTCGCCGAACCCGGACTGCTCGGCGTGAATACGGGCGCCTCCACGGGCATGGTGCTCGCGATCGCCTTCCTCGGTGTCACGTCCGTGACGGGGTACGTGTGGTTCGCGCTGGTGGGAGCCGCGCTCGCGTCGCTCGTCGTCTACGTGCTGGGGGCGACGGGCCGGGGTGCCGCGAGTCCCGAGCGGCTGGTGTTGGCGGGAGCGGCGATCACGGCGGTGCTGTACGCGTTCAACACGGCCGTGCTGTTGTCCGATCCCGAGTCCTACGACGAGTACCGCTTCTGGATGGTCGGGTCACTGGCCGGGCGTTACTACGACGTGCTGCTGCCGTTGTTGCCGTTCGCGGGGGTCGGTGCCGCGATCGCGCTGCTGCTGATGCGGCCTCTCAACGCGCTGGCCATGGGGGACGACCTGGGTCGGGCGCTGGGGGCGCATCCCGGGCTCACGAGGGCCGCGGGTGCCGTCGCGGTGACTCTGCTGTGCGGGGCGGCCACGGCCGCGATCGGCCCGATCGCGTTCGTGGGACTCGCCGTGCCGCACGCGGCACGCCTGCTGGTGGGACCGGATCAGCGGTGGGTGCTGCCGTACTCGCTGGTGCTCGCGCCGTTGCTGCTGGTGGGGTCGGATGTCGTCGGCAGGGTGATCGTCCCGTCCGCCGAGGTGCAGGTCGGCATCGTGACCGCGGTGGTCGGGGTGCCCGTGTTCTGTCTGTTGTGTCGACGACGGAGGCTGTCGAGCCTGTGAGCGACCAGACCACCACCGACACGCCGACCGACGCTTCGGCGGCTCGACCCGTCACCGGCCGCGTGCTGCGCACGCGCGGCGAGACCGTCGCACTGCGGTTGCCCACGCGGAGCGTGGTCGTGGGGACGGGCTTGGCGCTCGCCCTGCTCGTCACCGCCGCCATCACGTTGACCACCGGCGACTTCGAGGTGCCGCTCGGCGACGTGCTCGCGGTGCTCGTCGGGCAGGGTGACGGTGCCGCGGACTTCATCGTGGGCACCCTGCGGCTCCCTCGGTTGCTCACGGCGATCTTCGTGGGCGCGGGCCTGGCCGTGAGCGGGGCCATCCTGCAGAGTCTGCTGCGCAACCCGCTGGGCAGCCCGGACTTCGTGGGCTTCACCAACGGCGCCTCCACGGGCGCGCTCGTGATGATCGTCGTGGTCGGCGGCACGATGACCCAGGTCGCGGTCGGAGCACTGGTGGGCGGGCTCTCGACGGCGCTGCTCGTGTACGCGTTGTCGTATCGCCGGGGGGTGCAGAGCTACCGGTTCGTGCTCGTCGGGGTGGGGATCAACGCCCTGGCGTTGTCGGTGAACTCCTACCTGATCACGCGTGCCGACATCTACGACGCCGTGAGCGCGCAGGCGTGGCTGGTGGGCAGTGTGAACAGCCGCGGCTGGGAGCACGTCACGGTGTCGGGGCTGGCTCTGGCGGTGTTGCTGCCGCTGGCACTGAGCCAGGTGCGGGCGTTGTCGATGTTCGAACTCGGCGACCACACCGCCGCGGCGCTGGGGGTGGGGGTGCAGCGCAGCCGGACGATCCTCATCGCCTCCAGCGTGCTGCTGGCCGGGTTCGCGACGGCGGCGGCGGGACCGATCTGGTTCGTCGCGCTCGCGGCACCGCAACTGGCGCGGCGGCTGGTGCGGGGCTCCGCGCCGGGGCTCGTCACGTCGGCCCTGATGGGAGCGCTGTTGTTGTCCGTCAGCGACCTGGCGACCGACCGGCTGTTCCCCGCGCAGCAACTGCCCGTCGGTACCGCGACGGGCTGCGTGGGCGGGCTCTACCTCATGTGGTTGTTGGCGTCCGAGTGGCGCGGAAAGGGCAGGTACGCGTGACCGACTCGACCGGGACGCGCAGTGGTGCGGGCAGCAGGCTGCGCGCGGAGAACCTCACCCTCGCCTACGACGACGCCGTGGTGGCGAGGAACCTGGGCATCTCGGTGCCCGACGGGTCCTTCACGGTGATCGTCGGGCCGAACGCGTGCGGGAAGTCGACGCTGCTCAAGGCGCTGGCGCGCATGCTCAAGCCCGACGTCGGTGTGGTGCACCTCGACGGGAAGGCGATCAGCGACTACCGCTCGCGCGAGGTGGCACGACGGCTCGGTCTGCTGCCGCAGAGTTCGATCGCGCCCAGCGGCATCACGGTCGGCGACCTCGTGGCGCGGGGGCGCTACCCGCATCAGCGGTTGCTGCGGCAGTGGTCGTCGCAGGACGAGGCCGTGGTGCTGGAGTCGATGCGGCGCACCGGGGTCGCCGAGCTGGCCGACCGCCTCGTCGACGAGCTGTCGGGCGGGCAGCGGCAGCGGGTGTGGCTGGCGATGGTGCTCGCGCAGCAGACGCCGATCCTGCTGCTCGACGAACCGACGACGTTCCTCGACATCGCCCACCAGATCGAGGTCCTCGACCTCTGTGCCGACCTCAACGCCGACGGCCACACCCTGGTGGCCGTGCTGCACGACCTCAACCAGGCCTGCCGCTACGCCACGAACCTCGTGGTGCTCGCCCCTGGTGGCCGGATCGCCGCGCAGGGCGACCCGAGCGAGATCGTCACCGCCGAGCTGATCGCCGACGTCTTCGGACTGCCGTGTCGGGTCATCGACGATCCGGAGACGGGCACACCGCTGATCGTGCCCGCTTCCCGGAGTCGGCGGAGGTCAGAAGACGACGGTCCGGTTGCCGTGCACGAGCACGCGGCTCTCTAGGTGCCAGCGAAGGCCGCGCGCGAGCGTGACCTTCTCGATGTCGCGGCCCTTGCGCACCATGTCGGCCACGGTGTCGCGGTGGTCGACCCGGATGACGTCCTGCTCGATGATCGGCCCCGCGTCGAGGTCCGCCGTCACGTAGTGGCAGGTCGCCCCCACGAGCTTGACGCCTCGCGCGTACGCCTGGTGGTACGGCCGGGCGCCGATGAACGACGGCAGGAAGCTGTGGTGGATGTTGATCGCCCTGCCGCTCCACGCCTCGCACAGCTCGGGCGGCAGGATGCGCATGAAGCGCGCGAGGACGATCGCGTGCGGGTCGTGTTCGTCGACGAGCTTCGCGATCTCCGCGAACGACGCGGCGTTGTCGCCCTCGAACGGCACGTGGTGGAACGGGATGCCGTGTGCCCGGGTGATGTCGGCGAGGTTCTCGTGGTTGCCGATGACGGCGCGCACGTCGGCGTCGAGTTCCCCGGAGGCGACCCGACCCAGCAGGTCGTACAGGCAGTGCCCGTCCTTGGACACCAAGATCACCACGCGACGGCGTTCACCGGTGTCGTCGACACGCCAGTCGGTCTCCGACCCGAGTGAGCGGGCCACCCCGGCGAACCGGGCCCGCAGCTCGTGGACGTCGAAGGGCACCGAGTCGGCCCGCACCGCCTGCCGGGTGAAGAACCAGCCCGTGTCCGGGTCGGTGTGGTAGGCGGCCTCGACGATCCACCCGCCGATCTCGGCGAGGAAGGACGAGATCCGGGAGACGATCCCCCTGCGGTCCGGGCAACCGAAGGTGATGACGTACTGGCGATCCTGCACGGACACGGATTATCCGCTGGTCGTGCCGGGGTGCGTACGGTGGGCGGCCCGATGGTGACGTCGGAGACGTCACCGGGTGCCGTTGGGGCGCACCGTGTCCCACGGCACGGTGAGTTCACCGAGCCGCCAGCGGCGGGGCCTGCCGAGCACGGGCCAGCCCTGGGCAGCGAGCGCGCGCACGGCCTCGGTCCAGCGGGCGCGGGGGCCGAACGCGCCGTAGGGGGCGGCGGCGGCCCAACAGGCGTCGAGGCTCGACAGCAGGTCGTGGATCGGCTCACCCGTCACGTTGTGGTGGATGAGGGCCTTGGGAAGGCGTTCGGCCAGCGTCGAGGGCCGGTCGAGGCTCGCGGTGCGGCAGGACAGTGTGAGAGTGCGCGGTCCGTCGTGGGTCACGGTCACCCACGTGCACAGGCGGCCGATCTCGTCGCATGTGCCTTCCACGAGCACCCCGCCGGGTGCGATACCCGCGAGCATCGCGTCCCAGGACGGGGCCACGTCGGACTCCGCGTACTGCCGGAGCACGTTGAAGGCGCGGACGACCACGGGCCGGGTCCCCGCGAGTTCGAAGCCTCCCCGCCGGAAGTCGAGCCGGGGCGGGTCGGCGACGAGTTCGCCTGCGGCCACGCGGTCGGGGTCCAGTTCGAGGCCCAGCACCCGGACGTCGGCGCGCACGGCCGTCAGGCGTTGGGCGAGTTCCACGGTGGTGACGGGCGAGGCGCCGTAGCCGAGGTCGACCACCAGTGGGTCGGCCGCGTGGAGCAGGGCGTCGCGCACGAGCGGGTCCCACGTCAGCCAGCGGTCGATCCGGCGGAGCCGGTTGGGGTTGGTGGTGCCTCGGGTCGGCGTGCCGACCGGCTTCAGCGCGCGAGCCATCGCTCCGTCGCGCGCGCCTCGCTCTCCAACAACTGCGTCACCTGGTCGACGACGAACTTCTCGATCTTGCCGCCGACGAGGGGCACGCGCACGGACACCTCGCCGCGCGTGGTCTGGACGGCACCGCTGCCGCTGGGCACCAGTTCGACGTCGGCGGTGATCCGGCCCGGTACGTCGGACACCTCGACGGTGACGGTTCCGGTCGCGCGATCGCCCTCGCGGGTCCAGACGTGCCTGCGCCGCACGCTCAGGTCGCCCGAGCGCAGGGAACGGACGATCGAGGGCAGCTTGTCGGCCGGGATGCCCTGCACGAGCGTGTACCGGGCACCGTGTTCGGTCACCTCGTGGTCGCGGAGTTCCGACTGCTCGCCGCCGACCTGGCGCAGCCGGTCACGCAGCGCGTCCGCCTCGGTCTGGGCGGCGTAGGCGTCGGCGACGCTGTGGGAGAACGTCGCCCGGTGCTCGATACGGGTCGCCATGGCGGGGACAGTACCGTCTGAGGGCGTGAGCAGTGTCGAAGCGGTCGGCCGGAACAACCTGTCCGAGTACACCACCCTGCGGCTCGGTGGGCCCGCGCGGCGGGTGGTCGTGGCCGAGACCACCGACGAACTCGTGGCCCAGGTGCGCAAGCTCGACGAGGAGGGCGAGCCGGTGCTGCTGGTGGGCGGCGGCTCGAACCTCGTCGTGGGTGACGCCGGGTTCGACGGCACCGTCGTGCGCATCGCCACCACCGGGTGGAGCGACGACTTCCGCACGGTCGCGGCGGGTCAGGACTGGGACGCCTACGTGGCGGCGACGGTCGCGGCCGGCCTCGGCGGCTTGGAGTGTCTGTCCGGCATCCCCGGCTGCGCGGGGGCCACGCCGATCCAGAACGTCGGCGCGTACGGGTGCGAGACCAGCCAGGTGCTGGAATCCGTCGAGGTGTACGACCGGCGGGCCGGGGAGGTCCGCACCCTGACCGCCGACGACCTCGGGTTCGCCTACCGCACCAGCGTGCTCAAGGGCACCGACTCGGGCGTGGTGCTGTCGGTGCGGTTCCGGCTGTCGGACGACGGGCTGTCCGCGCCCGTGCGGTATGCCGAGCTCGCGCGCACGCTGGGCGTGGAGATCGGGGACCGGGTGCCCGCAGGGCAGGCACGGGAGGCGGTGTTGTCGCTGCGGCGTGGCAAGGGCATGGTGCTCGACCCGGACGACCGTGACACGTGGAGCGCGGGCTCGTTCTTCACCAACCCGATCGTCGCCGACGCCGACGTGGCGGCCGTGCTCGACCGCATCGCCGACGTGGTGGGCCCGGAGGTCGCCGTCCCGCGGTACCCGGCCGACGGCGGGGTCAAGCTGTCGGCCGCGTGGCTCATCGAGCGTGCCGGATTCGCCAAGGGCCATACCGGACCGGGCGGTCGGGTGTCGCTGTCGACGAAGCACACCCTCGCGCTCACCAACAGGGGCGATGCCACGACCGACGACCTGCTCGCCCTGGCCCGCGAGGTCCGCGACGGCGTGCGGGAACGGTTCGGCGTCGAGCTGCGGCCCGAGCCCCTGCTGGTGAACTGCGCGCTGTGAGGTCCGCGCTCACTCCCGGTGGACGCGGCTGCCGTTGTACTGCGCCCTCGGCTTGAGCACGATCTGGTCGAGGTTCACGTGCGAAGGGCGGGTCGCGGCGAACGCGATGACCTCGGCGACGTCCTCGGCCGTCAGCGGGGTCAGGCCCTCGTAGACCTTGTCGGCCCGCTCGCGGTCGCCGTCGAAGCGGACGAGGGAGAACTCCGTCTCCACCATTCCCGGAACGATCTCGGTGACCCGCAACGGGTCGCCGAGGTGCTCCGACCGCAGGGTCCGGTGCAGCGCCGACTGGGCGTGCTTGGCGGAGGTGTATCCCGCCCCGCCGTCGTACACCTCGTGGCCCGCGATCGAGGTCACGGTGATGACGTGGCCGTCACCGGAGGCCAAAAGCGCGGGCAGCAGCGCCTTCGTCACCCGCATGGTGCCGAGGACGTTGGTCTCCCACATCCAGCGCCAGTGCTCCTCGTCGGCGTCCTCCACGCGTTCGAGGCCCTTCGCCCCGCCCGCGTTGTTGACCAGCACGTGGCACTGCTTCACCTGGTCCGCGAACGCGGCCACGGAGTCGGCGTCGGTGACGTCGAGCGGCAGTGCGGTGCCCGACAGCTCCTCGGCGAGCGGGCGCAACCGGTCGAGTCGGCGGGCACCGAGCACGACGTGGAAACCGGCTGCGGCGAGGGCACGTGCGGTGGCCTCGCCGATTCCGGCGCTGGCTCCTGTGATGACTGCCGTTCGCATGTTCATGACAGCTGATGCTGCCAGGTAATGTGACTGTGCTCGGCCAGGGTGTGGGCGACTGCGAAGGGATCTGACGGAACGGATGAGGTCGGAAGTCGTCGGTGCGTCAGGGGTCCGGATCGGAGTTCGGGTCGGAGGCGATCGGCGTGGCCCCGCCGTCGTCCTCGTCCACGGTTGGGCTCAGTCGTCGCGCGTGTGGGACGCGCAGTTCGCCGACCCGGAGCTGGCGCATTTCCGGCTGCTCGCTCCGGACCTGCGAGGGCACGGCAGCTCCGAGGCGCCCCAGGACGGCTACGACGACCCGGCCGTGTGGGCGGACGACCTCGCGGCGGTGCTCGACCTCGCCGGCGGTGACGCGGTCGTGGTCGGCTGGTCCTACGGCGGCCTCGTCATCACGGACTACCTGCGCGTGCACGGCACGCGCGGGCTGGCGGGTCTGGTCTTCGTCGGCGCCATCACCGAGATCGGCAGGAACCGCCCCGGTGGGCGGGTCGGTCCGGCCATGGCGGGTGCGCTGCCCGCCGCGTTGTCGGACGACCTCGACGTCGCGCTGCCCGCGCTCAGGGCGTTGGGTGAGGGCATGGCCGCGCGAGACGTTCCCGGGGAGGTCTCACAGGCGCTGCTCGGCACGAGCCTCGCCGTGCCGCCGCGGGTCCGCTCGGCGTTGTTCCGGCGCGACGTCGGCAGCGAGGACGTGCTCTCCGCGATCGACGTCCCGACGCTGGTGGTGCACGGCACCGAGGACGCGGTCGTGAACGTCACCGCGGGCGAGTACACGGCCGGGAAGATTGCGGGGGCGTCGACGCGTTGGTGGTCGGGTGTGGGCCATCTTCCGTTCGTCGAGTCCGCGCGCGAGTTCGACACCACACTGCGGGGGTTCGCCGAACGGGCCTTCTCCGACATGAAGGCACCCTCGGTCGAACAGGAAAGGTGAATCGGTGACGATCTCCCGGCACCGGGCGGCCTCGCGGCCGCGCCGGATCGCGGTGCTGTCCGTGCACACGTCGCCGCTGGAGCAACCCGGCACGAAGGACGCGGGCGGCATGAACGTCTACATCTCCCAGACTGCGGTGGAGATGGCGCGCCGTGGCACGAGTGTCGAGGTGTTCACGCGCGCGACGTCGTCCGACCAGCCTCCGGTGGTGGAGCTCGCGCCCGGTGTGCTCGTGCGGCACATCCCGGCCGGGCCGTTCGAGCCGCTGTCACGCGGCGAGTTGCCGTCGCAGCTCTGCGCGTTCACCTCGGGGGTGTTGCGCACCGAGGCGTTCCAGGAACCCGGCTACTACGATTTGATCCACTCGCACTACTGGCTGTCGGGCCAGGTCGGCTGGCTGGCCCGTGACCGCTGGGGCGTTCCCCTCGTCCACACGGCACACACGCTGGCGAAGGTGAAGAACGCGGCGCTGGCACATGGCGACACTCCCGAGCCGCGCACGCGCGTCATCGGTGAGGAGCAGGTGGTGGCCGAGGCCGACCGGCTCGTGGTGAACACCGAGGTCGAGGCCGAGCAGCTCGTGCGCCTCTACGACGCCGACCCGGACGCGGTGCGCACCGTCTCGCCGGGCGTCGACCTCGACCGGTTCCGGCCGGGCAGCACGCGGGCGGCACGAGCGGCGCTGGGGCTGGCCGAGGACGCGGTCGTGCTGGCGTTCGCGGGCCGCATCCAGCCGTTGAAGGCGCCCGACGTGTTGGTGAAGGCCGCGGCGGCGCTGGTGCGTCGACACCCCGACCTGCGGCGTCGGCTGGTCGTGCTCGTCGCGGGCGGGGCGTCCGGGACCGGCGTGGGACAGCCCGCGGCGCTGCGGCGGCTCGCGGCCGAGTTGGGGATCGCCGACCTCGTGCGCTTCCTCCCGCCGCAGGGCGGGCAGGACCTCGTCAACGTCTACCGCGCGGCGGACGTCGTCGCGGTGCCGAGCCACAACGAGTCGTTCGGACTCGTGGCGCTGGAGGCCCAGGCGTGCGGGACACCGGTGGTGGCCGCGCGGGTGGGCGGCCTGCCCGTGGCCGTGGAGGACGGGCACTCCGGCCTGCTGGTGCCCTCGCACGAGCCCGACGACTGGGCCGACGCGCTCGCCCGCGTGGCGTTGCGTCCGGACACACGGGCGACGCTGGCGCGCGGTGCTGCTCGGCATGCGGCACGGTTCTCGTGGCAGCGCACCACGGAGGCGCTGCTGGACACGTACGCGGAAGCCACGGCGGCGTTCCGCAACGCAGCATTGGAGGTGGCGGTGTGAGCACCGAGCCCGAGCACGGTCGTCGGGTGGACGAGCTGATCTCCGCGACGCTGGACGCGGCAGGTCTGGACTACAACCGCCGCCGCGCGGGTGTGTACTTCGTCACCCTGCCCGGGACCAAGAAGCTCCAGACCAACTGCTGGCTCATCGCGCGGGAGCACTCACTGGCCGTCGAGGCGTTCGTGTGTCGACGGCCCGACGAGGCGCACGAGGAGTTCTACCGGTTCCTGTTGCGGCGCAACGCGAAGCTCTACGGCGTGCACTACACGCTCGATTCGGTGGGCGACGTCTACCTCGTGGGTCGGTTCGGTTTGGACACCGTCACCGAGGCCGAACTGGACAAGGTGCTCGGCCAGGTGCTGGAGGCCGCCGACGGCGATTTCAACACGCTGCTGGAGATCGGGTTCGCGACGTCGATCCGGCGGGAGTGGGACTGGCGGGTCTCCCGCGGGGAGTCGCTGGCGAACCTCAAGGCGTTCGAGCACCTGGTGCGGCCGGAACAGGCACACACGCCGGGTTCGTTGACCTCCGACTGACGTCGGCGTCGTCACGTCGTACGGCGGGCCGTCCCCGGAAGAGACCCCGGCGGGAACACGAGAGCCGGGCGAAACGTTGATCGACTAACGGAGTGGTGGACACCCGCGGTGTCGCGGGGCGGCTCGAGGGAGGGGGGAGTCGCGAACTCGAGCCGCCCCGCTGACGTTCCCGCCGCGTGGACCCGGTGGCGAGGGGGATGCCAACGGGGCCGGCGGGTCGCAGCTCGGCAGGGGGGAGACGAGCTGCGCCTACTCCCGCGATCGGTCGGGGAGTGCGTGGTGACCGACCGAGCGGGTTGTAGTCAACTTGTCAGACTCGGGTCTGTAATCACAAGACTACGCAGTACCCCAATAGGGTGAAATTCGCCCCCTTGGTTAACGCGACGCGATTTTGCTCGCGCTCTCGTGAAGTTGTTGGCAGCTTGCCCGTGGGAAGGGTGAAGATCAACAGGTCAGAACGGCACCCTGCGTAGAAACTGCAGGTCGGCGCGCGGCTTGAGAACACCCGTTCGGCGGCATGGCAGGCTGGGGACATGGCCGAACTTGGAACCCTGGTGCTGCTGCGACACGGGCAGAGCACGTGGAATGCGGAGAACCTCTTCACGGGCTGGGTCGACGTCCCGTTGTCCGAGCAGGGGCAGGCGGAAGCGCGGCGGGGCGGCGAACTCCTCGTCGAGGCGGGGCTGCTCCCGGACGTCGTCCACACCTCCCTGCTGCGGCGCGCGATCTCGACCGCGAACATCGCACTCGACGTCGCCGACCGTCACTGGATCGACGTGCGGCGCGACTGGCGACTCAACGAACGCCATTACGGCGCGCTCCAGGGCAAGAACAAGAAGCAGACGCTGGAGCAGTTCGGCGAGGAACAGTTCATGTTGTGGCGGCGCTCGTACGACACCCCGCCCCCTCCGATCGAGGCCGACAGCGAGTACAGCCAGGAGGGCGACCCGCGGTACGCCGGACTGGGCGAGGCGATGCCGAAGACCGAGTGCCTCAAGGACGTGGTCGCGCGGCTGCTGCCGTACTGGGAGTCGGCGATCGTGCCCGACCTCCGTGCGGGACGCACGGTGCTCGTGGCCGCGCACGGCAACTCCCTGCGTGCGCTCGTCAAGCATCTCGACGGCATCTCCGACTCCGACATCGCCGGGCTCAACATCCCGACCGGCATCCCGCTGCGCTACGACCTGCAGGACGTCGACGGCGAGCTGAAGCCCACGAACCCCGGCGGCACCTACCTCGACCCCGAAGAGGCGAAGCGGGCCGCCGCGGCGGTCGCGAGCCAGGGCCGCTGACGCTCATGCCGAGGCCGGTGGCCGACAAGGCGGGAACGGTCCGCCTTGTCGGCCACCAGGTGAACGGCCGGTGACCGTCCGGCGAACTCCCGCCCCGTGGATGTCGTGACCGTCACGCCGACCCCGCGAGTACTAGGCCCTCGGGGCCTTCTCGTGCCTACGATGCAGCCGTGACGGCGTCCGCTTCGTTCGCGCTGGCCATCGCCGCGCTGGTGATCGGCCTCCTCGCCGGTATCGCCGTCGGCCGGTCGAACCTGGCCCGCAGACGATCAGGGGCCCGTGGTCCGACGGCGGCCGAACTGCTCGACCGGTTCGTCCGCTCCTCCAACAACGGCGTACTCGTCCTCAACCGCTTCGGCGATCTCGTGCTGCACAACCGTCGCGCCGAGGCGCTCGGGCTCGTGCGGGCCAATCAGGCCGACGCCCGGGCCCGCAAGGCCGCGGAGCGGGTGGCTGAGACGGAGCAGCCGACCGAGATCGATCTGTCGCCGCTCGCAGCACGCGGTCGGGGACCGGCGGCCGTGCTCGGTGAGGTGCGGCCCCTCGGCGACGGGTTCACGGTGGTGGAGGCCGTCGACCACTCCGAGGCCGTGCGGTTGGAGGCGACTCGCCGTGACTTCGTGGCCAATGTCAGCCACGAGCTGAAGACCCCCGTGGGAGCCATGGCTCTGCTCGCGGAAGCGGTGCTCGACGCGGCCGACGACCCCGAGGAGGTGCGGCGGTTCAGCGAGAAGATCCTGCGCGAGTCGACCCGGCTGGGCAGGCTCGTCACCGAACTGATCGCGCTGTCCCGGCTGCAGGGCGCCGAGAAGTTGCCCGAGCTCACCGTGGTGGACGTGGACGCGGTGGTGGCGGAGGCTCTCGGCCGCACCCGGCTCGCCGCCGAGTCGGCGAACATCGACATCACCACCGACGACGTGAGCGGCCTGCGCATGGTGGGCGACCACACGTTGCTCGTCACGGCGTTGTCCAACCTGCTCGACAACGCGGTCGCGTACTCGCCGGCGGGCAGTCCCGTGTCGATCAGTCGCGCGCTCGTCGACGGCGCCGTGGAGATCGCGGTCACCGACCGTGGCATCGGGATCGCCAAGGCGGACCAGGAGCGGGTGTTCGAGCGCTTCTACCGCGCGGACAAGGCGCGGTCCCGCGCGACCGGCGGTACCGGCCTCGGCCTGGCCATCGTCAAGCACGTGGCCGCCAACCACGGCGGGGAGGTGCGGCTGTGGAGCAGCCCCGGCGTCGGATCGACGTTCACGTTGCGCATCCCCGCCGACGCCGCCGGGGTCCCGGCGTTGCGCGCGAGTGAGCAGATCGTGCCCGCGGCCACGCAGGAGAGCACCGAAAGAGGAGGAACGTCGTGACCAGGGTCCTGATCGTGGAGGACGAGGAGTCGTTCGCCGACCCGCTGGCCTTCCTGCTGCGGAAGGAGGGATTCACGACGGCCGTCGCCTCCGACGGCAAGCAGGCCCTCGACGAGTTCGACCGCAACGGTGCCGACATCGTCCTGCTCGACCTGATGCTGCCCGGCATGAGCGGCACCGACGTGTGCAAGCAGCTCCGGCAGCGCTCCGGTGTGCCGGTGATCATGGTGACCGCGCGGGACAGCGAGATCGACAAGGTGGTGGGCCTGGAGCTGGGGGCCGACGACTACGTGACGAAGCCCTACTCGGCGCGGGAGCTCATCGCCCGCATCCGGGCGGTGCTGCGGAGGGGCGCGGACTCGGCGAACGACGGTCAGCAACCCGAGCCGGTGCTCAGCGCAGGTCCGGTGCGCATGGACGTCGAGCGACACGTCGTGACGGTCGACGGCACGGAGGTGGCGTTGCCGCTCAAGGAGTTCGACCTGCTGGAGTACCTCCTCCGCAACGTCGGCCGGGTGCTCACCCGCAGTCAGCTCATCGACCGGGTCTGGGGTGCCGACTACGTCGGGGACACGAAGACTCTGGACGTCCATGTCAAGCGTCTTCGGTCGAAAATCGAGCCTGACCCCGGTTCGCCGCGGCATCTGGTCACCGTTCGTGGGTTGGGCTATAAATTCGAGGGCTGACACGGCACGTTCGGCGCAGCGCGACGACCGCCGAACGGTTCGGGCCGTATGTCACAGCAGTATCACGCGCCCGGACGGTACCGTAGGGCTTTGTGCGCTTAGGGGTTCTCGACGTCGGGTCCAACACGGTCCATCTGTTGGTGGTGGACGCGCATCGTGGTGCGCACCCGACGCCGATGCACTCCGAGAAGACGGTGTTGCGCTTGGTCGAGCAGATCGACGCGAGCGGTGAGCTGGACAAGAAGGCAGCGGACGAGCTGGTTCTTGCGGTCGCTGCTGCTCGCGACGAGGCCGCGCGACTGGGCTGTGAGGAGGTCATGTCGTTCGCGACGTCGGCGATCAGGGACGCGGTCAACGCCGCCGAGGTGTTGCAGCGGGTCGTCGACGAGACGGGCATCGACCTCCGAGTGTTATCAGGTGAGCAGGAAGCGGAGCTGACGTTCCTCGCGGTGCGCCGGTGGTTCGGGTGGTCGGCCGGAAGGCTGCTCGTGCTCGACATCGGCGGCGGTTCGTTGGAGATCGCTATGGGCGTCGACGAGGAGCCGGAACTGGCCGAGTCACTGCCGCTGGGCGCTGGGCGCCTCACCCGCACCCGGTTCACGAACGACCCGCCGACCCGCGCCGAGGTGATCTCCACCATGGCCTGGCTCGACGAGCAGCTCTCGGATCTCTCCGAGCGCGTCGGGCTGGCAGGCGTGCCCGACCGGGTCGTGGCGACGTCGAAGACGTTCCGGACGTTGGCGCGGCTGACGGGCGCGGCGCCGTCGTCCGCAGGCCCGCGGGTCAGCCGTGTGCTCACCCACGCGGGTCTGCGCCAGCTCATCGCGTTCATCTCGCGGATGTCGTCGGAGGATCTGGCGCAATTGGAAGGCGTGAGCCCCAGCCGGGCCCACCAACTCGTGGCGGGGGCGCTCGTGGCGGAGAGCACGATGCGGGCGTTGTCGCTCGATTCCGTGGAAATCTGTCCCTGGGCTCTCCGGGAGGGTGTCATCCTGCAACGGTTGGACCGCTCCGACGGCACAGAACAGACCTTGTTGACCGGCCGGAGGCGGGACGCATGATGCCTGGCTTCACACTGGACGTATCGAACGGGCGACGGGCACGGTGGAAGGGATGACTCGAGAGAGCGACGGCGGGCGACCGCAGAAGACGGTTGCCGAACTCCTCGCCGAGCACGGCGGGCAGGTCGGCGGCACTCCGCGTCGTCGGCGGCGTCGTGCTGCCGAGGACGACGGCCAGCCGGGCATCACCGACACGGCGCCGCAGGCGATCATCGACCGCATCAGGGCCGAGGGACCGCCGCCACCCGGGGTGGGACGACGCAAGGCGCGGCAGGGAGCCGAGGGCGAGGACCAGACGCCGCCCGGGCACCCGCGTCAGCAGCGCACCGGGCCGCAGCAGGCTCCGTCCCGTCCGCCTCAGAATTCGGGTTCCCTCCCGACGGCCGGCAACACCGAGGCACCGGCACGTCCCCCGCTGCCGCCGCGCGGACAGGCGACGCGCTCGACGCAGCCCCCTGCCGGGCCCCCGTCCAGCCTTCCGCCGAGCAACACGCACAGCACCGGCTACGGCAAGCCGACCACCAACGGCTTCCGCCTTCCCGGGAAGCCGCAGCAGAACAGCGGCCCGAACCCGGTGCCGCCGCCTGCTGGCGCGGCGCCGTCCGGGGCCGGCACCGGAACCTCACCCACCCCGCCGCCTCCGGCCGCGCCGGGCGGACAGCCCCCGCAGTCCCCGCAGTCGCCGTCCTCCGGTCCGCAGGCCGGGCAGCAGGACGCCGCGAGCCGGATGACGGCCACCCGGCGGGTCCCCGCCGCACCGCCGCCCCCGTCCGCACAGCAGGAGGGGACGTTGGCGGCCAGGCTCGACGGCCTCACCGAGGCCGACGAGTCCGAGCAGCCTGCCTCGCCGCCCCCCGCCCAGGGGGCACCCCAGCGTTCGAATCGGTTCCCGATGCCGCCGCGTCGTCGCAGGCCACCGCGGGGTGCGCCGGCTCCCGAGCCCGAGCCGCACACCGAGCAGCTTCCGGCCGTGTCCGCCAACGCGGCGGAGAGTGACAGCGAGAAGACCGCGCTGGCCGAGCCGATCCGGCCCGACGAGCCCCCGGCCGGGCTGAGCGGTTGGCCGGGACGGCGAGGTGCCGTCGACGTCGACGACTCGTCGGTGGAGGAGACCCAGATCCACCCGCCCACCCCGTTGGACGACGACGAGGAGGGGCCGGACACCGGGTACTACGTCCCCGACTTCGACGATGATGACGACGACGAGGTGGACGCCACTCGCATCGGCGGAGCCCTGGACGACGACCCGCTGGGTGAGAGCGCCTACGACGCGCGGTACGGCGTCTACGGTGCCGACCCGTACGCCGACGACCTCTACGACGACGACCCGTACGACGACGCGGACGGCGCTCGCGACTCCGACGACCGTGCCACCGACCGCGACGGGGGCGAGGACGCCGAGGCGGACGACGACCGCCGTCGCGAGGCCCGTGAGGACGACGCCGAGCCGGCCGAGGAGGGCTCGCCCGCGAAGCAGTGGCTCGTGCTCGCCGGGCAACTCGCCCTCGGCGTCGCCGGTGGTGCCGGGGTGTGGTTGGGCTTCAACTGGCTGTGGGGCAAGTTGCCCGCCGCGGCCCTGATCGCCGCCCTCGTGGTGACGGTCGGTCTGGTGTGGATCGTCCGCAAGGTGCGTCGGGCGGAGGACACCCAGACCACGGTGCTCGCCCTCCTGGTCGGGCTGGTGGTGACCGTGTCCCCGGCAGCCCTGCTGCTGGTTTCGCGGTAGCGGTGCCCGGCTCGACTGTTCCGGTGGCGCTGTCGACGGCGTCGGTGTGGCCCCTGCGGGCGCATCGGGCGTTCGAGATCGCCGCCGACCTCGGCTTCGACGGTGTCGAGGTCATGGTGTGGGTCGACCCCGACAGCCAGAACGTCGACGCCCTACGCAAGCACAGTCTCGACACCGGCGTTCCGGTGTTGTCGGTGCACTCCCCGTCGCTGCTCATCACCCAGCGCGTGTGGTCACCGGACCCGGAGGTCCGGTTGCGTCGGTCGGTGGAGGCGGCGCTCGAACTGGAGGCGAGGACGGTGGTGGTGCACCCGCCGTTCCGCTGGCAGCGGCGTTACGGAGACCGCTTCTCCGACCTCGTGGCCGAGCTCGAACAGGAGAGCGGGGTGGTGATCGCCGTGGAGAACATGTTCAAGGTGCGGCCCCCCGGAGGTCGCCGCAACGCCCGGATCTCGGCGTTCCGGCCCTCGATCGACCCGACCGAGGTCGGCTACGCGCACTACACGCTCGACCTCTCGCACACCGCGGCCGCGGGTATGGACGCGTTGGCGCTGGCCGACCGCATGGGCGACGGGCTCGCCCACGTGCACCTGGCCGACGGCACCGGTGTGCCGAAGGACGAACACCTGGTGCCGGGGCGGGGCGGTCAGCCGTGTGGTGAGCTCCTGGAACGACTGGTGGAGCGCGACTACGAGGGCGCCGTGGTGTTGGAGATCAACACGCGGTCGGCTCGCTACCCAGCCAATCGGGTGGCCGACCTCGCCGAGGCGCTGTTGTTCACCCGACTCCATCTCGGACAGTGATCGTCAACGTGCGTAGCGTCACCATCGAGGGTTCCGATGTTCCCCCGGGTAGGCATGGCGTTCACGCTCCGGACCCGTAGAGTTTGCTTCGTGGAGCCGCTGCGATCATTCATCCTCGCCGCCGCCGACAACGACCTGATTCGGCGCGTGGTCGCCACGGCCCCGGGTACGCGGCAGATCGTCGCCCGGTTCGTGCCTGGTGAGACAGTCTCCGATGCCCTGAGAGCCGTGAAGGAACTCGCGGCCGACGGCCGTTGTGCGACGTTGGACTACCTCGGTGAGTACACCCGCGACCCGGAACTCGTCGAGCGGACGGTCGACACCTACCTGCGGCTGCTCGACGCGTTGGCCGCGGAGCGGCTGTCCGGCAGCGCCGAGGTGAGTGTGAAGCTGTCGGCGCTCACCGTGGACGGTGACGAGACGATGGCGTCGCGCAACCTGCGTCGTATCTGTGCGGCGGCGGAGGACTGTGGCACCACCGTGACCGTGGACATGGAGGACCACACCACCACCGACGGCACGTTGCGGGTGGTCGCCGAGGCCCGCCGCACCTGGCCGTGGGTCGGCGCAGTGGTCCAGTCCTATCTGACCCGCACGGAGTCGGACGTCGCCACGTTGGCACACAAGGGCTCCCGGGTGCGCCTGTGCAAGGGCGCCTATGCCGAGCCGGCCGACGTCGTGCTGCCCGACGCCCACGCGGTCGACCTCAGCTACGTGCGCTGTGCCAATCTGCTGCTGGAGGGTGGCGCGTACGCGATGTTCGCGACCCACGACCCGCGTCTGGTCGGGCTGTTGCGACAGCGGACGCGCTGGTACGGCAGGGAGAAGGGCAGCTACGAGTACCAGATGCTGTACGGCGTCCGGCCCGACGAGCAGCGTCGGCTGGCGGCGGAAGGGGAAACCGTGCGTGTGTACGTACCGTTCGGGGAACAGTGGTACGGCTACCTGATGCGGAGGCTGGCGGAACGCCCCGCGAACCTGGCGTTGTTCCTGCGCGCGTTGGCCAGCCGTTCGTGAGCGCGGTGGATTCGGAGCCGCTGCCCTTCTCGGCGGCGTGCGAGGTGCGGTCGCTCGGGGACGGGACGTTCACGGCCGATCTCCGGCTGGAATGGTCGATCGGCAGGCATCCCCACGGCGGGTTCCTGCTCGCGCTCGCGGCGAAGGCCGCCGTCCGCGCGTTGTTCGAGGCGGGTGAACCTCCCACCGAACCGTTGGCGGTGAGCGCGGAGTTCCTCCACGCGCTGGCGTTGGGGCCCGTGCTCTTGCGCACCGACGTCCGCAAGGCGGGCAGGCGCACCACGGTGGTGGCCGTGAGCATCGAGCAGCGGGGACGAAGCTGCGTCGAGGCCCGGGTGACGGCGGGCAGGCTGCCGCTGCGGCCTTCCGTGTGGCACGACGTGCCCGCACTTCCGCCGGAACCGCCGCCGAGCGCGATCGCGCTGTCGGGTCGCACCGCCGAGGGCCTCTTCCACCTGAGCAAGGGCTGTGACGTGCGGGTCGACCCCGCCACCGCGGGGTTCTTGACCGGGCGTCACGACGACCCGCCCCGGATGCGGCTCTGGGCCCGCCCGCGGCAGGCCGACCCCGATCCGTTCTTCCTGCTGGTGGCCGGGGACCTCAACCCACCGGTGGTGTTCAATCTCGGGGCGACGGGGTGGGCGCCGACGGTGCAGCTCACCTCGCTCGTGCGGACCCGACCTCACCCGGGCTGGCTCCGGATCCAGGTCGACTGTCGGGCCGTCCACGAGGGGTGGTTCGACTCCGACGCCGTCGTCGTCGACAGCCACGGCCGCATGGTGTGTCAGGCCCGGCAGTTGGCGTTGGCGTCGCTGCCGTGACACAGCCCTCTCACGGTGCGCCCCGTTCGCGGTGAGTGCATAGGGTTGGCGCCATGGGAACCATCGCGGTACTGGGTGCGGGCAAGATCGGTGAAGCGTTGCTGTCGGGGCTGCTCAACGGGGGACGGTCCCCGGAGGAGCTGCTCTTCACCGAACGGCACCCCGAGCGAGCCGCCGAGCTGGAGGCCAAGTACGGCATCACCGGGGTGACCGTCGAGGACGCGGCCAAGCGAGCCGACCTGTTGGTCGTGGCGGTGAAGCCACAGGACATCGACCCCGTCCTCGACAGCCTCGCTGCGGCGCTGGAGGCCGAGACGCTCGTGGTGTCGTTGTGCGCGGGCCTGCCCACGTCCCTGTTCGAGCGCAGGCTCCCGGCCGGGACGCCGGTGGTGCGGGTCATGCCGAACACCCCGATGCTCGTGGGTGAGGCGATGAGTGCCGTCTCCCCGGGCAGCCACGCGGGGCCGGAGCACGTGCGGACCGTCACCGAGCTGCTGAGCTGCGTGGGCAAGGTCGTGGAGGTTCCGGAGTCGCAGCAGGACGCGGTGACCGCGCTGTCCGGGTCCGGCCCGGCGTACTTCTTCTACCTGGTGGAAGCCATGATCGACGCGGGAATCCTGCTCGGGCTGCCGCGGGCCGTCGCCGAACGGTTGATCGTGCAGTCGGCCGTCGGCGCGGCGAAGATGCTCGACGAGAGCGAGAGTCACCCCGTCCTGCTCAGGGAAGCCGTGACCTCCCCCGCGGGCACGACGATCAACGCGATCCGCGAGTTGGAGAACCACGGGGTGCGGGCCGCGCTGCTGGCCGCCATCGAGGCGGCGCGTGACCGCTCGGTCGAGCTGGGTCGCGCGCACGAAGGCTGAGTCCGCACCACCCCGGTGGGTGCGAAGCGCGCACTCACCCGGGTGGTGACCGGCGAGGTGCCTCCGGTCGAGGTCCCCCGTTCGCCTCTGCAGACGTCGCCCACCCCCCGTCGTTCCCGCTACGCTCGAATGCGAGCACGCGCGTGTCGGTACCGCTCGGTGGGGAAGCCGAGCGGCACGGCGCGTGGCAAGGGACACGGTGAATCGCTATGCCGCCGAACAATCACGAGGACGACTCAGGTGGCCACGTGCATTTCCTGACGGTGGCCGAGGTGGCCGCCCTGATGCGGGTCTCGAAAATGACCGTCTACCGGCTCGTGCACTCCGGTGAGCTGCCCGCCGTGCGGGTGGGCAAGTCGTTCCGGGTGTCCGAGAAGGACGTTCATGCCTACCTCGACAACGCCTACTTCGACGTGGGCTGAGCCTCGACGCGGGGAGGGCCACGCACGCTGCATGGACGTGCCCGGGTAACCTGAGGAGCCGTTCGCGACCGACCGTTAGGAGCGTGGTGTGGGCTCGGTAATCAAGAAGCGCCGCAAGCGTATGTCGAAGAAGAAGCACCGCAAGCTGCTTCGCCGCACGCGTATGCAGCGTCGCAAGCAGGGTAAGTGAGGCCGAAGGCCCGCGGGTGTCGGCACGGCCGCGACGAGGGGTTCGTCCGGCGAGGCGTGCGTAGCTCGCCCCGACACCGAGGTGTCGGGGTAGCGTCCGCCCTGGTCCATGCCGACCGGGGTCGCGACCGCGCCTGTCACACGGGGGTCTGATGCCGTCCCATGTCGTCCTCGTCACCGGGGTCTCCGGTGCGCTGGGTGGACGGCTGCTGTCGAGACTGGGTGCGCGTTCCGACGTCGAGCGGGTCGTCGGTGTCGACACCGCGCCGCCCGACTCGGAGGTGCTCCGCGGGCTCGGCCGAGCGGAGTTCGTTCGGGTCGACATCCGCAATCCTCTGATAGCGAAGATCATGACCTCCGCGAAGGTGGACACGGTGGTCCATGCCGGTGCCACCTGCCATCCCGCGGGCTCTGGTCGCCGTTCGGCGACCAAGGAAGCCACCGTCATCGGCACGATGCGGCTGCTGGCCGCCTGTCAGGGCTCGCCGCACGTGCGCAAGGTGGTCGTCGCTTCGACGACCGCCGTCTACGGCGCCTCGGCTCGGTCGCAGGCCGTGTTCACCGAGGACGCCGAACTGTTCCCGGCCACCGCGACCGGCGAGTCGAAGGACGCCGTCGAGCTGGAGGGCTACGTCCGCGGTTTCGCGCGGCGGCGGCCCGACGTGGACGTCACCACGTTCCGGTTCGCCGACATCGTCGCCCCCGACCTCGACACCGTGTTGCGCCGGTATCTCTCGTTGCCGCTCGTGCCCACCGGCCTGGGTTTCGACGGGCGGCTCCAGTTCCTGCATGTCGAGGACGCACTCGCGGTGCTGGAGCGGGCCGTCGCCGAGGACCGGCCCGGCGTGTTCAACGTGGCCGGGGACGGTGTCCTGCTCCTGTCGCAGGCGATCCGACGTGCCGGACGTCTCGGCGTGGCCTTTCCCCGAGCGACGCTGGGGCCGCTCGCGACCGCGTTGCGGCTCACTCGCCGACTGCACGTATCCGCCGATCTGGTGCGACAGTTGAACTACGGACGCGTGGTGGACACGAGCAGGCTCGTCCACGAGTTCGGATACCTGCCGAGGTGGACCACGCGGGAGGCGTTCGACGACGCCGTCGTCGGGCACCGGTCGACGGCCTGACGAGAGGGGCGAGAGCAGCGTGACGGCACACGGGCGGGCGAAGGTGGTGCCGCTGCAGCGCGACGGCCGAGACGACCACTCCGGCGGAGCCGACGCCGAGGGGCGGGCACCCGTCGTCCCGCTGCCCACGGCCGACACCGCCGAGGAGCCTCGGTCGTTCGACGACCTCGTCGACTTCGTGCGACGGCGACTGCGGGGTGACTTCGAGGTCGACGAGTTCGGCTTCGACCCGGAGCTGACCGAGACCGTGTTGTTCCCGCTGCTGCGCCCGCTGTACGAGCGGTGGTTCCGAGTCACCACGATCGGTGTCGACAACATCCCGGACACGGGGAGCGCGCTGCTCGTGTCGAACCACTCGGGCGTGCTCCCGCTCGACGCCGTCATGACGGCCTTCGCCGTCCACGAGGAGCATCCCGAGCGCCGCTTCCTGCGCATGCTCGGCGCCGACCTCGTGTTCGACACCCCGGTGTTGGGCTCGCTCGCCCGGCGGACGGGGCAGACGCTGGCGTGTCACCCGGACGCCGAACGCCTGCTGCGGGACGGGCAGTTGGTGGGGGTGTGGCCGGAGGGGTTCAAGGGCATCGGCAAGCCGTTCTCGGCGCGCTACAAGCTGCAGCGGTTCGGCCGGGGCGGCTTCGTGACGGCGGCGTTGCGGACGTCGGCGCCGATCGTGCCGTGCGCGATCGTGGGGGCCGAGGAGATCTATCCCAAGATCGGCGACATCCGGCCGTTGGCACGTCTGCTGAGGCTGCCGTACTTCCCGGTGACGCCGTTCTTCCCGCTGCTCGGCCCGCTGGGGACGGTGCCGCTGCCGACGAAGTGGACCATCGAGTTCGGCGAGCCGATCCGCACCGACGGCTACGCCGCCGATGCGCATGACGACCAGATGCTCGTGCTGAGCCTCACCGACCAGGTCCGCGAGAGCATCCAGACGATGCTCTACCGCCGACTCGCCCGCCGCCGAGGAATCTTCTCGGGCTGACCCGCGTGTCCTCGGCCCACGCACGGATGTCCGCAGTTCACGTACGGGTGTCAGCGGTTCCCGCACGTCCCGGCGCGGTCGGGGCTGGTCAGGTGCGGTTGCGGTAGGCGATACCGGCGGCGACGGCACCGGCCAGCGCGCCCGCTCCCAGCACCGAGGGAACGCCGATCTTGGCGGCCTTGCGTCCGGTGCGGAAGTCGCGGATCTCCCAGCCTCGGGCGCGAGCGACCTCGCGCAGGCCGGAGTCCGGGTTCACCGCGACGGCGGTGCCGACCACCGACAGCATCGGGACGTCGTTCTGCGAGTCGGAGTACGCCGTGCAGCGGCGCAGGTTCAGGCCTTCCCTTGCGGCGAGCGCGCGCACGGCGTGCGCCTTCGCCCTGCCGTGCAGCAGATCGCCGACGAGCCGTCCCGTGTACACGCCGTCCACGCTCTCGGCCACGGTGCCCAGCGCGCCGGTGAGGCCTAGCCTGCGGGCGATGATCGCGGCCAGCTCCACCGGGGTTGCGGTGACCAGCCAGACCCGCTGTCCCGCGTCGAGGTGCATCTGCGCGAGCGCCCGGGTGCCCGCCCAGATGCGGTCGGCCATGAGCTCGTCGTAGATCTCCTCGCCGATGGCGACCATCTCCTCGACGGTCCGGCCCGCGACGAACGACAGTGCCTGCTCCCGGCTGGACTGCACGCCTTGGTGGCTCTCCCGGCCCCCGACCCGGAACTTGACCTGCTGCCAGGCGAACCCGGCGAGGTCGGAGGTGCTGAAGTACTTGCGTGCCGCCAGGCCCCGCGCGAAGTGGAAGATCGACGCGCCCATCATCATCGTGTTGTCGACGTCGAAGAACGCGGCGGCGGTGAGGTCCTGGGGGACGGCGGCGCGCTCCGGGGTCTCGGGTTCGCCGGCCGGCTCGGTCGGAGCGGTCGAGGTGGTGTCCATCGCGACGGCGGCTTCGGCCGACGCCTCTCCCGCCAGCGCGGCGAGCCGCTCGCGTTCCCGCCCCTTACCGCGGCTCCGCCACCGAGACACGTACACCGCCTCCATACGTTGGTCCGCCTTCGGCGCTTGGTCACAGAGTAACGAGCGGAGCACCGACACCGGAGAGCTATCCGATGGTGACCTCGGGCAATCCGGGTAGCAACGGTGGGATGTTCACCACGGCCGGAGCCGGTGTCGAGTCGGGGAGCCTCGGTCGCTCGGCGGGTGGTGGGGGGTCGCTCGGGCGCGCCGCGACGTCGGTGGCCTGCAGCGGAGGCCGTGGTCCGGCCTGGGCCTCGGGTTCGTCGACTTCCCCTACGACGTCGGCGACGTCGGTGACGGGGAGGTCGCCCGACTCGTGGGGTGACGGCGGGGACGCCTCCGAGCTGCGAGGCGGCGGCGCGGGGAACTCGGGTGGGACGTCAGGGGCCGGGTCGTTCGGCGGGGTGCACTCGCTGGTGGCGGGCAGGACGCCGAGGTCGTCGGTGCGGGCGGCGGTGATCTCGTAGCACCCCATGCGTTCGGCCAGCCGCGACGCCCGGCGCTCGATCCGGTCGAGCAGCGTGGTGACGTCCGCCTCGACGGAGGTCGGCAGCGCGTGACCGGCGAGCCCGCTGGACTGCTGTTCGGCCCACGCGGCGAGCGTGGTGAGCCCGTGACCGTCGGTCCGGGTGGCGAGGGTGGTGAGTCGCGCGGCACCCGCCGTGGCGTGGCGGGTGAAGTCCTCCAATGCCACCCGGTGTCCTTCGCTGTCGCGTTCGTCCAGCTCGGCCATTTCCTCGATCTTGCGCGCGGCGTAGGAGAGCCTGCGGGTCGCGTCGTGCTCGGCGTCGAACGTCAGCCCGAGGGCGGCGGCCTCCTGCACCCGTTTCAACGGGTAGAGCGGGTGACCGGGCAGTGTGTCGCGGGCCAGGGCGAATCCCAGTCCGACCAGCGCCGCGAGCGTGGCGGCCAGGGCGGTCAGCGCGGCCACGGCACGCGGGCGGGTGCGCGAGGCCCTCGGGGCGGACCGCACGCGTCGGGCCATGCGTTCCCGCAGGTCGGGCTCGACGGCCACGGAGTCACCCAGCCGTCGCAGGGCGGCCACCACTGCGAGTTCGGCGTCGAACCCGGTCGCGTCCGGGGCGCTGGGGGAGTCGACGGCGCGGGCGAACCGCTCGTCGTCGCGTCTGCGAGTGCGGAGCCACGCAGTCCTGGTCACCGCGTCCGCCTCCACACCGGTCGTTCGTCGCTCTTTCGCCGTCGCCGGAGCAACGAGTCACGGGCAGGTGCGGTTACGGTGCGTGGCTCACCACACGCCGCGGGGGAGCAGTTTGGCGAGGCGTCGGACGGCGCGGTGCTGCAGCGCCTTCACGGCGCCTTCGTTGCGTTGCATGATCGAGGCCGTCTCCGACACGGAGTAGCCCTGGATGAAGCGCAGGATGATGCATTCCCGCTGGTCGTCGCCGAGGTCGGCGATACATCGCAGCAGTTCGTCGTTGGTGGTCCTGCTGATGACCTGTTGTTCGGGGCCGGGTGGTGCGTCCGAGCTCACGCCGGGTTCGGCGACGTCGTCCGTGACGACCTCAAGGCGGAAGCGGCTCGACTTGACGTGGTCGAACACGAGGTTGCGCGCGATGGTGGTGAACCAGGCACCCACGTCACGGCCCTGGTAGGAGATCGACGTGATACGTCGCAGGGCGCGGAGGAAGGTCTCACTGGTGACGTCCTCGGCGAGGTGGCGGTCGCCGACACGGAGCAACACGTAGCGGAAGACCGCGTCGACGTGGCGGTCGTACAGCGTCGCGAAGGCGGTGGTGTCGCCGCGTTGGGCGGCGCGGACGAGTTCCCAGTTCTCGGCCACGGTCGGATCGGTGGGCTCGGATCGCGCGGAACTCCGTCTCGCTCCTGCCAGCGTCGAGGGTGCTGGACCAGCAGCAACAGCGATCGGCATGCTCACGTGTCGCACCTCCTCCGGGCCCGTTCCCGGCCTCCGCGTGATCATCGCCACTACGTCGCCCGATGGAGCATACGTGTTGTTACCGCCAAGTAGGTAGTGGTGTTCTTGTTGCGAATCGGAGACGGCTCCGGTTCGTGTCCGGTTCGCCGGTGCGCGCTGGGACACTCTGGGGATGGGAAAGGGGCAGGTTGTGACGGGTGAGAGCAGCAACGTCAGCGACCTCGTAGCGGAGGCCGCACGCACGCGGCCCGACACGCCCGCGGTGATCGACACCGCAACGGGAATCACCCGGAACTGGCGCGACGTCGAGCTCGCCGTGCGGGCGACGGCTCGGCGACTCCGCGGCGCCGGGGTCGAGCCCGGCGACCGGGTGGGAGTGCGGCTGCCGACGTCCCCGGCGTTCGTCGTGTCCTTCTACGCCGTGCTGCGGGTCGGCGCGATCGCCGTGCCGCTCAACCCGTACGACCCCGACCTGGACACGATCCTCGACCACAGCGGGACCCGCGTGGTCGTCACCGACCGCCCGGTCGAGTCGGCGGCCCAGGTGACGCGGGTCGAGCCGGTGCTGGACGCCCCGAACGCCGGGGACGCCGCGGACGAAGCGGGGAGCGTCGGCACCGACCGCGGCGGGGAGGACATCGCCGCCCTGCTGTACACGTCGGGTACGACGGGTGCGCCGCGTGGCGTGATGCTGTCCCATCGGGCGCTGCTCGCCAACGTCGCGCAACTCAGGTCTGTCACGCCACCGCCGGTAGAGCCGTCCGACCGCGTGTTCGTGGCCGTGCCCATGCACCACGTGTACGGGCTCGGATGTGGGGTGCTCACCGCGACGGCGGCCGGGGCGACCCTGGTCACCGCGCCGCGCTTCGAGGTGCGCACCGCGTTGTCGGACTGCCTGTACCACCGTGTCACCGTGATCCTGGGCGTGCCGGGCATGTACGTCGAGCTGGCGGACAGACCCGCCGACGAGCTCGGCGAACACCTCTCGACGGTGCGACTGCTGCTGTCCGGCGCGGCACCGCTGCGGCCGAGGGTGCTGGCCGACATCCGCGAGGCCACCGGTCTGCCGGTGTACGAGGGCTACGGCATGACGGAGGCGTCCCCGGTGGTCACGTCCACGCTCGTCACCGGCTACGCCAAGCCGGGATCGGCCGGCAGGCCGCTGCCCGGGGTGGAGGTCGCCCTGGTGGACAGCGACGGCAGCGCAAGCGGTGCACCGCTCGATCCGGCGGACCCCGACGACACGTTCGACGACGCTGACGGCACCGGCCTGGTGGCCGTGCGGGGCGCCAACCTGTTCTCGGGCTACTGGCCGGACGGCGCCCACGGGCCCGACGCCGACGGCTGGTTCCGCACCGGTGACGTCGGCTACGTCGACACCGACGGCGACCTGCACCTCGTCGACCGCGCGGGCGACGTCGTGCTGGTCAACGGCTTCAACGTGTACCCGCACGAGGTCGAGGACGTGATCCGGGAACTGCCCCAGGTCCGCGAGGTCGCGATCGTCGCGATGCTCGACGAACGCAGTGGGGAGGCGGTCCGGGCCGTGGTCGTGCCCGAGCCGGGTGCGGCGCTGTCCGAGCAGCAGGTGATCGAGCACTGCGCGGGACGGCTGGCCGGGTACAAGGTGCCCAAGGTGGTGACGTTCGCCGACGAGCTGCCCTACTCGGTGACGGGCAAGGTGAGTCGGGTCGGGCTCCGCGACGCGCACCAGGTGAGTCAGGATGGTGGACATGCCTGAGTCCCAACACACCGTCGTGGTGATGACGCGCGTCGGCTGCCCGGCGTGCGAGCGTGCGGAGCAGGACGTGGAACGCATCTGTGGCGAACTCGGCGTCCCGTGGTCGACGGCCGACGTGGACACCGACCCCGAGTGGCGTGCCGAGTACGGCGACCGGGTCCCGGTGATCCTCGTGGACGACGCCGAGCACGGCTACTGGTCGGTGGACGAGCAACGACTGCGGGCCGCACTCGCGTCGTGAGCGGCGACACCCGTCGAGGGGCCGTCAGGCGGTGGGTGTGTCCTGCGTCAACGTCCCCACCAGCCGCTTTGTGCCTACGTTCACAAGTTGGCTACCGTAGGCCCATCGCCGCGCGGCGCCCGGCATCGAACACCAACGTGCCCGCTCGGTCAAGAGTTGATTTTTTCGCTATCTGGTGACAGGAGTCCAGCGTGGTGGCACAAGGCCGGCGCAATGGGTCCGCACCCGCGCCGAGGCGCGCTCCCGAGGCCGAGAACGAGGTCGACGAGGGAGCCGCGGCCGACGTCGCCGCCACGGGCTCCGGTGGTTCCGCTCACTCCGCCCGGGCGATTCCCGAGGCGGCCGTCGCCCGGCTCGCCGTCTATCTGCGGGTGCTCTCCGCGATGGCGGAGCAGGGTGCCACCACGGTGTCGAGCGAGGAGCTGTCGGCGGCGGCGGGCGTGAACTCCGCCAAGCTGCGCAAGGACTTGTCCTACATCGGGTCCTACGGCACTCGTGGCGTGGGTTACGAGGTGCAGGTCCTGGTGGGGCAGCTCGAACGCATCCTGGGCCTGACCCGTCAGCACAAGGTCGCGGTCGTGGGAATCGGTAACCTCGGTCATGCGTTGGCCAACTATGGCGGCTTCCCCGGACGCGGTTTCCCCGTCGAGGCGCTGTTCGACATCGACCCCGATCTGATCGGTGTACCGGTGGGTGGGGTCCCGGTGTCGCACCTCGACGACATCCCCACGGTGTGTGCCGAGCGAGGCATCTCCATCGGGGTCATCGCGACGCCGCCGACCGCGGCGCAGTCGGTCTGCGACCGGCTGGTGGCCGGCGGAGTGCAGTGCATCCTGAACTTCGCCCCCGTGGTCCTGCAGGTGCCCGAACATGTCGAGGTGCGAAAGGTCGACCTGGCGGTGGAGTTGCAGATCTTGTCCTTCCACGTGGCGCGAAGGGCGGCCGACGAGGCCGGTGCCGCGGGCGCGGACGGAACGAAGGATGTGGTGGTGTCCTGATGAGTGTCCTGGCGATCGGCCTCTCCCATCGGACCGCCGACCTGACGACCCTGGAACGCGCTGCGGTTCCCGCCGCCGAGGTGAGCAAGGTCCTGCACGACCTCCAGCAGGCGGACGACGTGTCCGAGGTCATGCTGCTGTCGACGTGCAACCGCATCGAGGTCTACGCCGTGGTCGAGACCTTCCACGGCGGACTCTCGGGCATCTCCGAGGTGCTGGCCCGGCAGGCGGGTCTGGAACCCGCCCAGCTCTACGACAAGTTCTACGTGCACTACGCGGGTGCGGCCGTGGAGCACGTGTTCTCGGTCGCGTCCGGTCTGGACTCGATGGTCGTCGGTGAGACGCAGATCCTCGGGCAGGTGCGGGCCGCCTACGCCGCCGCCAGGGAGGCGGGGACGGTCGGCAGCACGCTGCACGAGTTGGTGCAGACGACGTTGCGGGTCGGCAAGCGCGTGCACAGCGAGACCGGACTGGACCGGCTCGGGGCATCCGTGGTCTCGGAGGCGCTGGCCGCCGCGGGTGAACTCGCCGGCAAGCGGGCGCTGGTCGTCGGCGCGGGCTCGATGGGCGCGTTGTCGGCGTCCCAGCTACGCAAGGGTGGCGTCGCCTCGATCACCGTGGTCAACCGCACGCCCGAGCGCGCTGCCCGGCTCGCTGCCTCGATCACCGAGCAGGGGGTGCCCGCCACGTCCGCTCCGATGGCCGAGCTGGCCGAGCAGGTCGCGGCGGCCGACGTCGTGGTGGTGTGTACCGGCGCCAAGAACCCCGTGCTCCTCGCCGAGCACGTCGCGCCGCGTGCCGACCGCCCCGTGGTGGTCTGCGACCTGGGGCTGCCCCGCGACGTCGACCCGGCCGTGGAGCAGGTGGCCGGTGTGTCGCTGGTGGACCTGGAGACGGTGCGCCAGCGCATGGCCGACGCCGGGACGGCCACCACGGACAAGCAGCTCGCCAAGGCTTCCGGCATCGTGCTCGACGAGGTGCGCGACTACCTGGCCGGACAGCGCAGCGCGGCGGTGACCCCCACCGTGACGGCGTTGCGCAAGCGGGCGGCCGAGGTGGTGGACGCCGAGCTGTTGCGGCTCGACCGGCGCCTTCCCGACCTCGACGACGCCGTCCGCGACGAACTGGGTCGCACGGTGCGCCGGGTCGTGGACAAGCTCCTGCACGCCCCGACCGTGCGCGTCAAGCAACTCGCCGCCGAGAAGGCCGACACCGACTACGCGAACGCGTTGCGGGAGCTGTTCGGCCTCGACCCGCAGGCACCGACCGTGGTGTCGAGCCCGTCGGTGGCGTCCAAGCACGAGCAGATCGACGGTGAACGAAGTGACTGACACGGCTGACACGCACGTCGGCAAGACCTCCAGGACCCTCCGCATCGGCACCCGCGGCAGCAGGCTCGCGATGTCCCAGACGGGCACGGTCGCCGCGCTGCTGGAGAAGGCGGGGTGGACGGTCGAGCTGGTGCCGGTGTCGACCCCGGGCGACCAGTCGACCGCGCCGATCGCCGAGATCGGGGTGGGGGTCTTCACCTCCGCGCTGCGCCAGGCTCTCCTGGACGGCGAGGTCGACATCGCGGTGCACTCCTTCAAGGACCTGCCCACCGCGCCGCAGCCCGGTATCGCGCTGGCGGCCGTGTCGGAACGAGAGGACCCGCGCGACGCACTGGTGGCGCGTGACGGGCTCACTCTGGGAGAGTTGCCACCGGGTTCCACCGTCGGGACCGGATCGCCTCGGCGGATGACCCAGCTCCGGGCACTCGGCCTCGGCCTGAACGTCGTGCCGATCCGTGGCAACATCGACAGGCGACTCGGCATGGTGGAGTCGGGCGAGCTCGACGCCGTCGTGCTGGCCCGAGCCGGGTTGGCGCGCACCGATCGGCTCGGGCTGATCACCGAGACCCTCGATCCCCTGCAGATGCTGCCCGCACCGGCGCAGGGTGCGTTGGCGGTCGAGACCCGTGTCGACGACGTGGACACCGAGCACCTCGTCCACTCGGTCGTGGATCACGAGCCGACCCGGGTGGCCGTGACGGCGGAGCGGGCGTTGCTCGCGACGCTCGAAGCGGGCTGCAGTGCGCCCGTGGGGGCGTTGGCCGAGGTCGTCGAGGACGTCGACGGTGACGGCACCGTGGTGGAGCGCCTCTCGATGCGGGGTGTCGCCGCCACCGCCGTCGAGGGTGACTCGGTGCGAATCCTGCGCGCGTCGGCGGTCGCGGAGAAGAACGAGGCCGAGGAACTCGGCCGCAGGCTGGCCACCGAGTTGCTCGACCTGGGTGCCGGCGCTCTGGCGCGCTGACGGTTTTCCCGAAGAAGGAAGAACGAACGCTCGGCCGCGACGACCGCGGTCGACGACGAGGAGAGACGACGTAATGACCCGCGCACGCAAGACCACGGGGCGTGTCGCTTTCGTGGGCTCGGGCCCTGGTGACACCGGGCTGTTGACGGTTCGCGCTCAGGAGCTGCTCGCGAAGGCCGACCTCGTGGTGACCGACCCCGACGTACCGTCGGGGGTGCTGGCCTTCGCGAACGCCGACGCCGAGGTGCGCCCCGCCGTCGGTGAGCCCGGCGACGTGGCGAAGGACCTGGCCGCCGAGGCGAAGGCGGGCAGGCTGGTGCTGAGGCTGACGGCCGGTGACCCGCTGACGCAGCAGGCGATCGTCGCCGAGGTGCAGGCGGTGTCGCGGACGAGCGCGGTGTTCGACGTGATCCCGGGCGTGTCGGCGGGCACGGCGGTCCCCGCGTACGCGGGTGTCGCGCTCGGTGGAACACACGTCGAGGTCGACCTTCGGTCCGGCGAGGCCGACTGGGCGAAGCTGGCCGCGACCCCGGGCCCCATCGTGTTGCACGCGACGTCGAGCCACCTCGCGGAGGCGGCGTCGGCGCTGGTCGAGCACGGGTTGTCGGCGCAGACGCCGGTGGCCGTGACGTCCAACGGCACCATCAACACGCAGCGCACGCTCGACTCGACGCTGGCGTCGCTCGCGGCCGACGCGGGTGAGCTCGTGGGCCCGCTGGTGGTCACCATCGGCGAGGCGGTGAGCAACCGGCAGAAGCTGTCGTGGTGGGAGTCGCGTGCCCTCTACGGCTGGAAGGTCCTGGTGCCGCGCACCAAGGAGCAGGCCGGTGACATGGCCGAGCGCCTGCGCAGCCACGGTGCGACGTCGCACGAGGTGCCCACGATCTCGGTGGAGCCGCCGCGCAGCCCGGCGCAGATGGAGCGCGCGGTGAAGGGCCTGGTCGACGGCCGTTACCAGTGGATCGTGTTCACCTCGGCCAACGCCGTGCGGGCCGTGTGGGAGAAGTTCGCCGAGTTCGGTCTCGACGCGCGGGCGTTCTCCGGTGTGAAGATCGCCTGCGTCGGCGAGTCGACCGCCGACAAGGTGCGGTCGTTCGGCATCATCCCGGAGCTGGTGCCCAAGGGCGAGCAGTCGAGCGAGGGGCTGCTGGAGGAGTTCCCGCCCTACGACGACGTGCTCGACCCGGTCAACCGCGTGCTGCTGCCGCGGGCCGACATCGCCACGGAGACGCTGTCGGCGGGTCTGCAGGAGCGTGGCTGGGAGGTCGACGACGTCACGGCCTACCGCACGGTCCGGGCCGCTCCGCCGCCCGCCGAGACCCGCGAGATGATCAAGACCGGTGGGTTCGACGCGGTGTGCTTCACCTCGTCGTCCACGGTCCGCAACCTGGTCGGCATCGCGGGCAAGCCGCACGCGCGCACGCTCGTGGCGTGCATCGGCCCGAAGACGGCTGAGACGGCCACCGAGTTCGGGCTCCGCGTGGACGTGCGGCCCGAGCGGCCGAACGCCGTGGAGCTGGTCGACGCGCTCGCCGAGCACGCCGCGCGACTGCGTGCCGAGGGCGCGCTGCCGCCGCCGCGCAAGGCCAAGCGCACGCGCCGTTCCTGACGGCCGACGTCCCGAGTTCGACCGAGAGCCACTCGCCTGCCCGGCGGGTGGCTCTCGTCGTTCGTGAGCAGGGCCGCGTCCCGAGCCACGGCCGGTCGTGCGTACCCGCGAGTAGGCTCGGGAGGGTGTTTCCCGAGCATCGTCCCCGTCGGTTGCGCACCACTCCCGCCATGCGACGGCTGGTGAGTGAGACCACGCTGCGCCCGCGTCAGTTGATCCTGCCCCTGTTCGTCGCCGAGGGCGCGTCGCAGCCCCGGCCCATTTCGAGCATGCCGGGCGTCGTCCAGCACACCCGTGACACGCTGCGCAAGGCCGCCGTCGAGGCCGTGGAGGCCGGAGTCGGAGGGCTCATGCTGTTCGGCGTCCCCGAGACCCGGGACGCGGAGGGCAGCGCCGCCACCGACCCGGACGGCATCCTCAATGTCGCGTTGCGCGACCTGCGGGCCGAGCTCGGCGACTCGACCGTGCTCATGGCCGACACGTGTCTGGACGAGTTCACCGACCACGGTCACTGCGGAGTGCTCGACGCCTCCGGCGTGGTGGACAACGACGCCACGCTGGAGCGCTACGCCGACATGGCGGTCGCGCAGGCCGAGGCCGGGGCGCACCTGCTCGGCCCGAGCGGAATGATGGACGGCCAGGTCGGGGTCATCCGGCGGGCGCTGGACGACGCGGGGTACACCGACACCGGCATCCTCGCCTACTCGGCCAAGTACGCGAGCGCGTTCTACGGCCCCTTCCGCGAGGCGGTCGACTCCCAGCTCCAGGGCGACCGCAACACCTACCAGCAAGATCCCGGCAATGCGCGGGAGGCGTTGCGGGAGATCGAGCTGGACGTGGCCGAGGGCGCCGACGCTGTGATGGTGAAGCCCGCGCTCGCCTACCTCGACGTCGTGCGGGCCGCGGCGGAGGCGTCGCCGGTGCCGGTGGCCGCCTACAACATCTCCGGCGAGTACGCGATGGTCGAGGGCGCCGCCGCCAACGGCTGGATCGAGCGGGAGCGCACGATCCTGGAGGTGCTCACCTCGATCCGCAGGGCCGGTGCCGATCTGATCCTCACGTACTGGGCGGCTGAAGCGGCTGCCTGGCTGGACTAGGCTCGCGGCTGTGACTGAACCAGGCGAATCGGACGGCGCGTCGAAGCGTCGCGAGTCGGACGACGAACGCCGGGCCAAGGGGTTGCCGCCCGAGCCGGGTGGGGCCGGTCGGACGGTGACGCCGCCGACCCCGGTGACGGTGGCTTTCTGGCTGTACGTGGTGGGTGGCCTGCTGCTCGTGGCCGCGTTCGGCTTCACGCTCACGCAGCAGGAGACCGTGTCGAACGCGTTGATCGAGCTGAACACCAACGACGGCCTCGACGAGGAACAGATCCGCACCGGGGTGACCACCCTGCTGTGGACGATGTTCGTCGCCGCCGTGGCGTTCGCGATCCTGTTCGCGCTGTTCGGGTGGAAGGCGCGGGAGGGGGCGCGGTCGGCCCGCACGATCCTCACGGTCCTCGCCGCGATCACGCTGCTCATCCAGCTTCTGCTGTTCCCGACCAGCGTTCCCATCCTCGTCGCGGCGTTCCTGACGGTGGTGGCCACGGCCCTGCTCTACCTGCCGAGCGTCACCGACTACTTCCCACGGCCGGGCGGGGGCGGATTGCGCTGAACCCGGCGGAGGACGTCCGTTACCACGAGCCCGGCGCGAGTCGCTGGCCGCTGACGTGGGGGCCCGCGTTCGCGCTCGTCGGCTACCTGCTCGAATTGCTCTCCGGAGCCCCGGCCAACGCGGTGTTGTGGGCCGGGGTGGGCGTCGGGTTGTTCCTGGCGACGGCGTTGTGGGTCCACGCTCGTCGCCGGTTTCTCAGCGTCCGCGTCACGGCCACCGAGCTGTGGCAGGGCGGTGAGCGCGTGGCCGTCGAGGACGTCGCCGCGGTGGAGGACGACGAGGCCCCGCCGGGCACCAGGGTGCTCGGCGGCGGATTCGACGTGCCCCGCAAGTTCACCGGGGTCCCGTTGCGGCTGACCGACGACACGCTGGTGCTCGCGTGGGCCCGCGACGGCGATGCACTGAGGGACGCCC
Source organism: Saccharomonospora sp. NB11 (assembly GCF_015910535.1). Lineage (GTDB taxonomy): Bacteria > Actinomycetota > Actinomycetes > Mycobacteriales > Pseudonocardiaceae > Saccharomonospora. The sequence goes on from NZ_JACBJG010000006.1 coordinate 46,921, forward strand.
TGCGGGCGAGCCTGGCCGACCGTGCCTGAGGCCTGCCTGACCGCGCACGACCCGACCGCGCACGACCGCCGACGTGAGAGACTGCCCGCCGTGACCGACGCTGCCGAATCCCTCACCACGCCCGGGTTTGGTGTCCCCGTCGACCACCTGCACCAGCCGTGGCGGCTCGTGGTGGCGGCGGTCGAGCTGGTGTTCGTCGTGGCGGCAGGCTGGGCGGCTGTCTGGTGCTGGAGTTCGGCCACCGTCGACGTGAGGGTGCGGTCGGGCGACGGGGAGTTGCTGGTGTCGCACGTGTACCAGGGCGAGTGGGTCGGTCTGGCGTTCGTCGCGGCGGCGGTGGCGGGGGTGCTGCTCGTGGACGCGTCACGGCAGGTCGTGCTCGGAGTGCGGACGCGGCGGCGTCGGAGGCGACGTGCATCGCACCAGGCCCGGCCGGCCGACACCTGACGAAGTCGGTTTTGCGAGACTGGGAGACGTGACAGGAGCAGTCGAGCAGTCCAAGTCCTGGTTCGAGCGGGCCGCCGCCGTCACGCCGGGCGGGGTGAACTCCCCGGTGAGGGCCTTCGCGGCGGTCGGTGGTACTCCGCGGTTCATGGTCCGTGGTGACGGTGCCTACCTGTGGGACGCCGACGGCAACCGCTACGTCGATCTCGTGTCCTCGTGGGGACCGATGATCCTCGGCCACGCGCACCCCGAGGTGGTGGAGGCCACACGCCGGGCGGCCTCGTCCGGGCTGTCGTTCGGTACGCCGACGTCGGGTGAGGTGGAGCTCGCCGAGGAGATCGCGCGCCGTGTGGAGCCCGTGGAGCGGGTGCGGCTCGTGAACTCCGGGACCGAGGCCACGATGAGCGCGATCCGGCTGGCTCGCGGCTTCACCGGGCGCAGCAAGATCATCAAGTTCGCCGGGTGCTACCACGGACACGTCGACGCGCTGCTCGCTCAGGCGGGTTCGGGCGTCGCCACGCTCGGGCTGCCGACCTCGCCGGGTGTCACGGGTGCCCAGGCGGCGGACACGCTCGTGCTCCCCTACAACGACCTCGACGCCGTCCGCGCGGCGTTCGCCGAGAACCCCGACTCCATCGCGGCCGTGATCACCGAGGCGGCGGCGGGCAACATGGGTGCCGTTGCCCCGCTCGACGGCTTCAACGCCGGGTTGCGCGAGCTGGCGCACGAGCACGGCGCGCTGCTGATCATGGACGAGGTCATGACCGGCTTTCGCGTCTCCGCCGCCGGCTGGTACGGCCGCGAGGGCGTCGCCGGTGACCTCTACACGTTCGGCAAGGTCATGTCGGGCGGGCTGCCCGCCGCCGCGTTCGGCGGTCGCGCCGACGTCATGGAACGCCTCGCGCCGACCGGCCCCGTGTACCAGGCGGGCACGCTGTCGGGGAACCCCGTGGCGGTCGCGGCGGGCCTCACCACGCTCAAGCTCGCGGGCGAGTCCACCTACCGCGCGCTCGACCGCAACGCCGAGCGACTCGGCGACCTGCTGGGGCGGGCGTTGTCCGACGCGGGTGTCGCCCACACCGTCTCGTACGCGGGCAATTTGGTCAGCGTGTTCTTCACCGAGACGCCGGTGCGCGACTACGAGTCGGCCGCCGCCTCGGAGACGTGGCGCTTCAAGCCGTTCTTCCACGCGCTGCTGGAGGCGGGCGTGTACCCGCCGCCGAGCGCGTTCGAGGCATGGTTCGTCAACGCCGCCATGGACGACGCCGCGTTCGAGATCATCGAGGCGGCCCTGCCGAAGGCCGCTCAGGCCGCTGCCGCGGCGGAGCGCCCATGAGCCGCCCCATCGGTCGAGGGACCCGCACCGTCGTCCATCTGCTGCGCCACGGCGAGGTGCACAACCCCGAAGGTGTGCTGTACGGCCGGATGCCCGGGTACCGGCTCTCCGCCCGGGGACGCGAACAGGCGCTGCTCGTGGCGGAGGCGCTGACCTCGCACGACCTCGCCCACGTCGTCGCCTCGCCGTTGGAGCGGGCGCAGGAGACGGCCGCTCCCGTCGCGGCGGCACACCGCCTCGACGTGGCCACCGACGAACGCCTCATCGAGGCCGACAACCAGTTCGAGGGCCTGAAGGTGAGCGTCGGCGACGGCGCGTTGCGTGAGCCCAGGCACTGGCCGAAGCTGCGCAACCCCTTGCTGCCGTCGTGGGGCGAGCCGTACCTGGAGATCGCCCATCGCATGCTGGGTGCCGTGCACGCCGCCAGGGCGGCGGCCGAGGGGCAGGAAGCGCTCTGCGTGTCGCACCAGCTCCCGATCTGGACGCTGCGCCGGTACCTGGAAGGCAAGCGGCTGTGGCACGACCCGCGCCGGCGGCAGTGTTCGCTCGCCTCGCTCACCAGCCTTGTGTTCGAGGACGAACAGCTGGTGGACATCGTCTACAGCGAACCGGCGGGCAGGACCGACCCGAAGGTGACCGGAGCATGAGTTCACGCACGCGCAAGGTCGTCGCCGCGGCGTTCGCCGCGCTGGCGGTGCTCACCGGCTGCACCACCGGCGACGACGCGGTGGTCAGCGGCGGTGGCGAATTCAGCTTCGTCGCACCCGGTGGCCAGAGCGACATCTACTACGAGGGCGAGCAGCGTCAGCAGCTGCCCGAGGTGGCGGGCGAGGACCTGTTCGAGGAGGGCAAGCGCATCGCCGCGTCGGACTACGAGGGAAAGGTCGTCGTCATCAACCTCTGGGGCCAGTGGTGCGGCCCGTGCCGCACGGAGGCGCCCGAGCTGCAGGAGCTCTACGACGACACCAAGGACGACGGTGTCGTGGTGCTGGGCATCGACGTGCGCGACCACGACCGGTCGGCGCCGCAGGACTTCATGCGCGACCGCGGGCTCACCTACCCGTCGATCTACGATCCGTCGGGGCGGTCGCTGGTGAACCTGTCCGGCTACCCGCGCAGCTTCGTGCCGTCGACCATCGTCGTGGACCGGGAGGGCCGGGTCGCGGCGGTGTTCCTGCGGGCACTGCTCGCCGACGACCTGCGTCCGCTGATCGACCGGTTGGTGGCGGAGAAGGCGTCCTGACAGGGTGTGCCGGACTTCGCTGACCTCGGCTGAGTCCGGCAATCCGGTCATCCAGCTCACTCGCCGTACCAGCCAGTGGGCTTCACGGGAACCACATTCCCTACGCTGAGGCGCGTGAATGCGGTAACCGAGCTGGCGGCCTCCGGGCCGCTGCTGCTCGCCGCGGGACTGTCGCTGCTCGCGGGAGCGATCTCGTTCGCCTCGCCCTGCGTGGTCCCGCTCGTGCCCGGCTACCTCGCCTACCTCGCAGCACTGGTGGGCGCCGACGCGCCCGCCGTGAGCGCCGACGAGGGGCGCAAGAAGGGGCGACTCGCCGTCGTCGGTGCGGCCGCGCTGTTCGTGCTCGGGTTCACCGTGGTGTTCGCCGCGAGCGTCGGCGGCCTGGTGTGGCTGGCCGACGCCCTCTGGGTCAACGAGGACTTGTTCCAGCGCATCGGCGGTGTGGTGATCATCGCGATGGCGTTCGTGTTCCTCGGTTTCTTCCCGGCTCTGCAGCGCGACGCCCGCATCCACCGGGTGCCGAAGATGGGTGTCTGGGGTGCTCCGGTGCTCGGGGCGGTGTTCGGGCTGGGCTGGACGCCCTGTATCGGCCCGACGCTGTCCGGCGTGCTCATGCTGGCCACGGCGAGCGGCGCCACGGGCGTGCGAGGGCTGTTTCTCGTCCTGCTGTACTGCCTGGGGCTGGGCCTGCCGTTCATCCTGCTGGCCGCGGGAGCGCGATGGGCCGTCGGCGCCGCCGACTGGCTGCGCCGCCACGGCCGCACGGTGCAGATCGTCGGTGGGGCGATGCTGCTCGTCGTCGGTGTCCTCCTCGTGACGGGCCTGTGGGCCGAGCTCACGGGCTGGATGCGGGACGCCTTCATCTCGGACGTGGTGATGCCGCTGTGAGCCAGACGACCACCGAACCACCGGAGACACCGCGTCCGGTCTACCGGCAGACGCCGCTGCGTCGGGGCTGGGCGTTCGTGCGGAACACGTGGCGTGGGCTGACGTCCATGCGCACCGCGTTGGTGCTGCTGTTCCTGCTGGCGTTGGCCGCCCTGCCGGGGGCGCTGCTGCCGCAGTGGGATCTCAACGCGCAGAAGACCGAGGAGTACATCGCCGAGCACGGTTGGTGGGGCGAGCTGCTCGACCGGCTGCAGTTCTTCGACGTCTACTCCAGCCCGTGGTTCTCGGCCATCTACCTGCTGCTCATGGTGTCGCTCGTCGGGTGCCTCGTGCCGAGGACGGGCGACTACCTCCGCGCCATGCGCGCGGGTCCGGTGTTGACGCCGAGGAACCTGGCGCGGCTGCCGCACCACGTCAGGGCCGAGATCGAGGCCGACCCGGACACGGTGCTGGGCGAGGTGCGCCGCAGGCTGCGCGGCTGGCGGGTCGTCGAGCGGACGGAGGCCGACGGGGTCCGCACCATCAGCGCCGAGCGCGGTTACCTGCGGGAGACCGGGAACCTGCTCTTCCACTTCGGCATGCTGGGCCTGATCGCCACGTTCGCGCTCGGCGCGATGTACTCGTACGAGGGCCAGGTGATCGTCCACGCCAACGGGCACGAGTTCTGCAACTCCGGTGTCTTCGCCTACGACTCGTTCAACCCGGGCCTGCAGGTCGACGGCACCCAGCTCTCGCCGTTCTGCGTGAAGGTCAACGCCTTCGAGGCGGAGTACACCGACGTCGGGCAGCCCGTCAGTTACGAGGCCGACATCCAGTACCAGTCCGGCGAGGACCTGACCACGGGCACGTGGCGCGACCATCACCTGGAGGTCAACGAGCCGCTGCGCACGGCGGGCGACCGCGTCTACCTGCTCGGCCACGGGTACGCGCCGACGTTCACGGTGACCTGGCCGGACGGCGAGACGCGGACGCAGACCGTGCAGTGGCGGCCCACCGACACGACGACGATGCTCTCGCAGGGGGCGACGAAGTTCGACCCGCCCGGGATCACCGACTCGGCGGAGCGCCGGAAGAACCAGCTCGCGATCACGGGGCTGTTCGCGCCCACGGCGTTGTTGCACGGCAACATCCTGTCGTCGTCCTATCCGGAGCTCACCGATCCGGCCGTGGCGGTCGACGTCATGCGTGGGGAGCTGGGAGTCGACTCCGGACGTTCGCAGTCGATCTTCGAGATCGACCAGCGCATGGTCGACTCCGGACGACTGGAGCGGGTGGCCCGCGAGAACCTCAAGGTCGGTGAGAGCATCACGCTCGACGACGGCACCGAGATCAGCTTCGACGGTGTTCGGCGGTGGGTGTCGTTGCAGGTCTCGCACGATCCGACGCAGGGCTGGATGCTCGCCTTCGCCATCGTGATGTTCGCCGGGCTGGGCGCGTCGTTGGCGGTGAAACGCCGCCGGTTCTGGGCGCGCGTGTCTCCGGCCGCCGACTCCGGCGACGGGGATGTCCGACGCTCTGTAGTAGAGTTGGGCGGGCTCGCCCGCACCGACCAAGCCGGGTACGGCGAGGAGTTCACCGCGCTCTCGCGGGACATCCTCGACCTCACGCAGGACAGAAAGGCACGCTGATGCCGGTGAACGAGACGCTGTCTCAGTACAGCGACTGGTCGTACACCACCTCGGTCGTGGTGTACGTGCTGGCGATGATTTTCTTCCTCGTCGAACAGGCATTCGGCAAGCGCGGTGTGCAGGCCGCCGAACGCACGAGGCAGAAGGAGTTCGCCGGCGTGGGGGGCGGCTCGACGGCGACCGCGTCGACCTCGGACACTGCCACCGGGGCGCGGCAGGCCCGGACCCGCACCGAGCGCATCGGTCGCATGGGTGTGGCCCTCACCGTCCTCGGCGTCGGTCTGCACCTCGCGGCACTGGTGCTCCGCGGGCTGGCCACCAGCCGGTTCCCGCTGGGCAACATGTACGAGTACATCACCGCGATCACTCTCGTCACCGTGGTCGCGTGGCTGGTGATGATGGCCCGGCACCCCATTCGTCACCTGTCGTCCTTCGTGCTGCTGCCCGTGGTCATCCTCATGTTCGTCGGCGGCACGCTGCTCTACGCCGTCGCGGCTCCGGTGCAGCCCGCGTTGCAGTCCTACTGGCTCGTGATCCACGTGACCGCCGCCGCCGTGGGCTCGGGCATCTTCCTCGTGCCGGGCGTGGCGAGCATCCTGTACCTGATCCGGTCGGCCTATGACCGGGACCCGGTGAAGTTCGGCAAGCTGGCGCCGAAGCTGCCGAGCGCCGACGTGCTCGACCGGGTCGCCTACCGGACCACCGTCTTCGCGTTCCCCGTGTTCACTTTCGGCATCCTGTGCGGTGCCGTGTGGGCCGAGGCCGCTTGGGGTCGGTTCTGGGGCTGGGACCCGAAGGAGACCGTCGCGTTCGTCGCGTGGGTCATCTACGCCGCCTACCTGCACTCGCGGGCGACCGCGGGGTGGCGAGGCACGCGCGCCGCGACGATCAACGTCGTCGGCTTCGCGGCCACCGTGTTCAACCTGTTCTTCGTCAACCTCGTGTCGACCGGACTTCACTCGTATGCCGGAGTCGGCTGACGTACCTGTTCAGGGGCGGTTACCGTCTTCCGTGTGACGCGTGAGGGGGACGTTGGTCCACCCAGCCAACCCATCGGAGGACTGACGCGGTGACCACACCCAACGAACCCGGCGTGCCGGATCATCCGCTCTATTCCGAGGCGAGCACGGACTCGACACCTCACCCGACGGCCTGGCAACAGGGACCGTCCGGTCCGTGGCAGGCGCCGATGCCGCCCGTCGTACCGAACACCCAGCACGGAGTGTCGGTGCCGGGAGGATTGCCCGCACCGCAGTACCCGGTGACCGGTCCGCAGCCGGCGGGATTCGACGGGGCGCAGTTCGTGCGCAAGCCGAAGCGCGAGCCCAGGTCGGGGTGGCGCAGGGCCGTCTACGTGGCAACCGGGAAGCTCGTGAACCCGGGTGAGGGCCCCGCCGACCGCCACCACAGGGAGCTGGTGTCGCGGGTGAACCAGCCGCTGCGCGGCTGCTACCGGATCGCGATGCTGAGCCTGAAGGGCGGCGTGGGCAAGACCACCATGACCACCACGCTCGGCTCGACGTTCGCGTCGTTGCGCGGCGACCGCGTGATCGCCGTGGACGCCAACCCCGACACCGGCACGCTCGCGCAGAAGATCCCGATCGAGACCACGGCGACGGTGCGTCACCTGCTGCGCGACGCCGACCGCATCGCCCGTTACAGCGACGTCCGGGCCTATACGTCGCAGGGGCCGAGCAGACTGGAGGTGCTGGCGTCGGACGCCGACCCCGCCGTCTCCGAGGCGTTCTCCGAGCACGACTACCTTCGCGTGTTGTCGGTGCTGGAGCGGTTCTACAACGTCGTGCTCACCGACTGTGGCACCGGACTGATGCACTCGGCGATGAAGGGCGTGCTCGACTCCGCGGACGCGCTCGTGGTGGTCTCGTCCAGTTCGTTGGACGGCGCGCGCAGCGCCTCCGCCACGCTCGACTGGTTGGAGGCCCACGGCTACGGCGACCTGGTGTCCCGCTCGGTCGCGGTGATCAACTCAGTGCGGCCCCGGACGGGTTCGGTGGACATCGACCGGCTGACCGCCCACTTCGCGGCACGCGTGCGCGGGGTGGCGAGAATTCCGTTCGACCCGCACCTGGAGGAAGGCGCCGAGATCGAGCTCGACCGCCTGTCGAAGGAGACCCGGTCGGCTCTGCTCGAACTGGCCGCGACCATCGCCGACGGCTTCGACGCGCCGGGACGGCCGTTGCCGAGCTGAACCCGCATACGGACGCTCCCGGGGCTCGGAAGCGGCGCCGGGAGCGCGGGATCAACTGGAGGACTCGTCGTCCTTGTTCTTCTTCTGCTGCTCGGAGAGACGACGAAGGAACTCGGGATCGTCGTCGGGCGCAAGGGGTTTCTGCTGGGCGGTCACCCCGACACGTTCGGCGCCGAGCATGCGCCACAGGAGGACAGCGACAGTGGCGGCGCCGATCGCCGCGAGCAGGTAGATCATGCTCGCTCCCTTCGGTGTGTCGCGCAGATGACCCACACTACTGCACCCGAGATTAACCCTTTTGTCCATTGCGCTGTCCGGGGTGTCCTTCGCAAGGCAGGGGACCGGATGGCAGACGAAGGACACCCCGAAGGGGGTCAGTTCCGGGGGCGTTCACTCGCGTCCGTGGTCAGCTCGGCCAGCAGCTGATTGACCTCGGACTCGCGGAAACGGCGATGTCCCCCAGGGGTGCGGATCGATCCGATACGACCCGCAGTCGCCCATCGCGTCACCGTCTTCGGGTCCACTCGGAACAATGCGGCGACTTCGCCCGGCGTCAGAAGCCGGCCTCCAGTGCTCGCGGTCACTCTTCGCCTCCTTCACTACTCGGAGGTCACAATCGTGTCACTTCACCCTGCGAGTACTCGAACGGTTGTCCGAGGGTAAAGAGGTAGTAAGGGACAAACGGTGCTGTTCGGGCGTCGGACGGGTGGCCGAGGACACGGCGTAGCCTCGGACGATGTGAGCGACCGCCGATCCGACACGCTTGTTCGTGACCTCAGCCTGTACGTGCTCGCCCGGTTCGCGCTGGTGGCGGTGATCGCGGCGATTCTCGTGGCGCTGCAGGTCCCGCTCCTCGTCGGCCTCGTCATCGGGCTCGTCGTGGGGCTTCCCCTCGGCCTGTTGCTGTTCCGATCCCTGAACGCGCGCGTGACCGAGGGGCTCGCCGTGCGCAACGAGCACCGGGCCCGCGAACGCGCCCGGCTGCGGGCAGAGCTTCGCGGGGAGCAGTGGGAGGCCGGCTCCGACGACACCTCCGGGTCGGACACGGGCACGGAAGGCTCCGGCACCACGGAGCAGACCGAGCAGCAGGAACAGCAGGAGCCGCCGTCGCCCGAGGACGGCGCCGACGGTGAGCGCGCGGAGGGCGGTCGATGAACGACGCCTGGGTGCGGGAGGCCGTCCGCATCATCGAGGCCGACGCCAACCGCAGCGCCGACACCCACCTGCACGTGTTCCCGCTGCCTCCGGAGTGGGGGATCGACCTCTACCTCAAGGACGAGTCCGTGCACCCGACGGGCTCGCTGAAGCACCGACTCGCGAGGTCGTTGCTGCTCTACGGTCTGGTCAACGGGCGCATCGGGCCGGACACGGTTCTCGTGGAGGCCTCCAGCGGCTCGACAGCCGTGTCGGAGGCGTACTTCGCCCGTATGCTCGGTCTGCCGTTCGTCACGGTGGTGCCGCGCAAGACGAGCCGGGAGAAGATCGAGCTCATCGAGTTCTACGGCGGACGGTGCCATTTCGTCGACCGGCCGCCGGACATGTACACGGAGGCCGAGCGGCTCGCGGCGGAGTGCGGCGGCCACTATCTCGACCAGTTCACCTACGCCGAGCGGGCCACCGACTGGCGTGGGAACAACAACATCGCCGAGTCGGTGTTCAACCAGCTTCGCGCGGAGCGGCATCCCGTGCCGTCGTGGATCGTGGTCGGTGCGGGTACCGGGGGTACGAGCGCGACGTTCGGGCGGTACGTCCGCTACCGCAGGTACGACACGAAGATCGCCGTGGTCGACCCGGAGAACTCCGCGTTCTACTGGGCCTGGCGGACGGGCGCGCGGGACTACCAGACGGGTCAGCCGTCGCGGATCGAAGGAATCGGGCGGCCTCGCGTCGAGCCGTCGTTCGTGCCCGAGGTGATCGACGAGATGATCCAGGTGCCGGACGCGGGGTCGCTCGCGGCGATCCGCTTCCTCCGCAGCCACACCGGTCACTGGGCGGGTGGCTCGACCGGTACCAACCTCTACGGCGCATTCACCCTGATCTCGCGCATGCTCGCCAGGGGCGAGCGTGGCAGCGTGGTGACGTTGCTCTGTGACGGCGGCGAACGCTACGCCGGGACCTACTACGACGACGCGTGGCTGGCCGAACGGGGACTCGACGTCGAGCCCCACCTTGCGGCGTTCGAGAAGTTCCTGAACACGGGCGTCTTCCCCGGGTGAGTCGGGGCGGCCGGTTCAGCCCGCGAACGCGAGCGCGGCGCCCGTGAGGATCGCCCAGGCGAGCATGGCGAAACCGGTGTCGCGAAGCACCGGGATGAGCTGCAGCCCGGTGCTGCCGGACAGCACGGTGCGGACCGGGGCGATCAGCAACGCCACCGTGGCGAGCCCCACCAGGGCCACCGGATGGGCCACCCCCAGCGCGATCGTCACCAGCAGCGGCACCACCACGAGCACGGCGTAGAAGCGGCGAGTGCCGGAGTCGCCGAGCCGGACGGCCAGGGTGATCTTGCCTGCCACGCGGTCGGTCGGGATGTCCCGGAGGTTGTTGGCCACGAGCACCGCCATCGACAGGCAGCCGACGGCCACGGCACAGCCCAGCGCCTCCCAGCTCACACGCTCTGCCTGTACGTACACGGTGCCGAGCACGGCGGCGAGGCCGAAGAACACGAACACGGCGACCTCGCCGAACCCGGCGTAGCCGTAGGGGCGCGACCCGCCGGTGTAGAACCACGCGCCGGCGATGCAGGCGGCCCCGACCAGGAGCAACCACCACTGTCCGGTGACGGCGACGAGCACGAGGCCCAGCACTCCGGCCACCGCGAACGAGGTGAGTGCTGCGGCGAGGACGGCCTTCGCCGACGCGGCGCCCGAGCCGACGAGGCGCAGCGGGCCGACGCGGTCGGAGTCGGTGCCCTTGACGCCGTCGGAGTAGTCGTTGGCGAAGTTGACGCCCACGATCAGCGCGAGGGCGACGAGCAGCGCCAGCAGCGAACGCCACCACGACAGCGCGTCGAGCTGGGCCGCGACTCCCACCCCGGCCAGCACGGGTGCGACGGCGTTCGGCAGGGTGCGGGGTCGGGCGCCCTCGATCCACTCAGCGACGGTTGCCATGCGCCTCATTCTTCGACATGGGCGCTAGGCGTGATCGACGTGGCCGAGCAGAAGGCGGCGCAGGGCACTGCGGTCGACCTTGCCGGGACCGATGAGCGGGAGTTCGTCCACCACCGACACCTGCTTCGGGGTGGCGGCGGCGCCGAGTTCGGCCCGGACGGTCTCCCGGAGCGCGTCGACGGCGACGTCGTCGCTGGTGGAGACCACGGCGGCGACCCGTTGGCCCCACTCCGGATCGGGCAGGCCGACGACACCGGCGGCGCGGACCGCGGGGTGCCGCAGGAGCGCGTCCTCCACCTGGCGGGCGGGCACCTTCACGCCCCCGGTGTTGATCATGTCGTCGACGCGGCCGAGCACCTGCAACCGGCCGTCGTCGCTCCAGCGGCCGACGTCGCTCGTGCGGAACCAGCCGTCGACGAACGCCTCGGCCGTCGCCTGCGCATCGAGGTGGTAGCCGTGGGCGAGCACCGGCCCGGACACCTCGATACGGTCGTCCGCACCGAGCCGGACCCGCACCCCGTCGAGCGGGACGCCGTCGTAGACGCACCCACTGGCCGTCTCGCTCATGCCGTACGAGGGCACGAGCGAGACACCCGCCGCCTCGGCCCGCCGACGCAGTGCGTCGGGGCAGGCCGCACCTCCGAGGACGATCGCGTCGAACCGCGCGACCTCCGCGCACCCCGCGTCGAGCAGCCGCGCGAGCTGGGTCGGGACCAACGCCGTGTAGTGCGGTCCGGAAGCGGACAGGACCTCGCGGGCGGCGTCGGCGAAGGCGTCGGGGCGGAACCCTCGGCTCAGGTCGACGACCCCGGGCGTGGTGCCCGCGAGGTGTGATCGCACGAGCACCTGGAGGCCGCCGATGTAGCCCGGCGGCGTGGCGAGCAACCACCGGCCCGCTCCGCCGAGTCGGGCGTGGGTGGCGTGGGCGGAGGCGAGCAGCGCTCGGGCGGACAGCAGAGTGCCCTTCGGGCGTCCGGTCGAGCCCGACGTGGTGATGATCACCGCGGTGTCGGGTTCCACCGGTTCGTCGGGACGCATCGCGGCACGCACGGACTCCGCCGCCGGATTGCGGGGGTCCAGGGGCAGCACGGCGGGACCGCCGTCGAGCGCGGCGAGCACGGCGCGGGTCAGTTCGGCCACCGACTCCGCGCTGCCGTCCGAGGCGATCACGCGCATGCTTCACGATCCCCGGTCAGTAGTAGTACGGGTAGTCCGACCAGTCGGGGTCGCGCTTCTCCAGGAAGGCGTCACGGCCCTCCACCGCCTCGTCCTGCTGGTAGGCCAGCCGCGTGGTCTCGCCCGCGAACACCTGCTGGCCGACGAGGCCGTCGTCGACGAGGTTGAACGCGTACTTGAGCATGCGCTGCGCGGTGGGCGACTTGCCGAGGATCTCCCAGGCCCACTCCAGCGCCTCGGCCTCCAGCCGCTCGTGGGGAACGGCCTGGTTCACCGCGCCCATCGCGTGCGCCTGCTCGGCGGTGTAGGTACGGCCGAGGAAGAAGATCTCCCGCGCGAACTTCTGCCCGACCTGGCGGGCGAGGTAGGCCGAGCCGTAGCCGCCGTCGAAGGAGCCGACGTCGGCGTCGGTCTGCTTGAACCGCGCGTGCTCGGCGGAGGCCAGCGTGAGATCGCACACGACGTGCAGGGAGTGCCCGCCACCGGCGGCCCAGCCCGGCACGACCGCGATCACGACCTTCGGCATGAACCGGATCAGCCGCTGCACCTCCAGGATGTGCAGGCGGCCCGCACGGGCGGGGTCGATCGTGTCCGACGTCTCGCCGCTGGCGTACTGATAGCCGGAGCGCCCGCGAATACGCTGGTCGCCACCGGAACAGAACGCCCAGCCGCCGTCCTTGGGAGAGGGACCGTTGCCGGTGAGCAGGACGCATCCCACGTCCGAGCTCATCCGGGCGTGGTCGAGCGCCCGGTACAGCTCGTCCACGGTGTGCGGGCGGAAGGCGTTACGCACCTCCGGCCGGTCGAACGCGACGCGCACGACGCGTTTGCCCGATCGGCTCTTCCGCGAACGGTGGTATGTGATGTCGGTGAAGTCGAAGCCGGGGACCTCGTCCCACTCGGCGGGGTCGAACAGCTCCGAAACCTGGGTGTGGGGCACGCCTGGGAGAATAGGCCGTGTGCTTCCTCTGACCGACACCCCGGCGCGGCGCCGTGAGTCGACCCACCGTGTCGCCGGGATCGCCGTCGGCGCGGTCGGCGCCGTCGAGGGGGCTGCCCGGTGAATCCCTCCACTGCCCAGGCCCGCGTGCTCGTGGACGAACTCGTCCGCAACACGGTGTCCCACGTGGTACTGAGCCCGGGCTCCCGTAATGCGCCCCTGTCGTTCGCGCTGCACGATGCCGCGGCGGCGGGCAGGCTCACGCTGCACGTGCGCATCGACGAGCGCAGCGCGGCGTTCCTGGCGTTGGGGATCGCGGCCCGCACCGGCAGGCCGGTCGCGGTGGTGTGCACGTCGGGAACGGCTGCTGCGAACTTCCATCCCGCGGTGCTGGAGGCCGACCGGGCCGGAGTGCCGCTGATCGTGCTGACCGCCGACCGGCCGCCCGAGTTGCGCGCCGCCGGGGCGAGCCAGGTCGTGGAGCAGCGGCACCTGTACGGCAGCGCGGTGCGGTACTTCGACGAACTCGCCGTCGCCGAGCGCAGGCCGGGCCAGAACGCGTACTGGCGCAGCCAGATCTGCCGGGCGTGGAACGCCGCGTACGGCGAGTGGCGGTGTGGACCGGTGCACCTGAACATCCCGTTCCGTGAGCCGCTCGTCCCCGACCCCGCCGACGAATCCGACTGGCCCGAGTCGCTGGACGGCAGGCCACAGGGTGCGCGGTGGACGGAGCTGCCCGACTTCGGCGCGTTGCCGTCGTTCGTGGTGCCGTCGGCGCGGCACGGTCTGGTGATCGCGTGCGACGCGGGCGTGCGGGCCGCCAGCGAGTGGGCCGAGCTGCACGGGTGGCCGGTGATCGCCGAGACGGGTGGCCTCGGCCTCGGCGGCACGACGGCGATCTCCGCGGGCGTGTGGCTGCTCGGGCTGGAGGAGTTCGTCGCCGAGCACAAGCCGGAGCAGGTGCTGTGCATCGGCAGGCCCACCGTCTTCCGGCAGGTGCAGCGGATCTTGTCCGACCCGGACGTCGAGGTGCTGTTGGTGCGGCCCGACTCCGACTGGCCCGCCCCGGCTCACAACGTCCGGCAGGTCGGGCAGTGGTTCGACGAACCGGCGAAGCCCGCCGACCCGGAGTGGTTGCTGCGGTGGCGCCGCGCCGACGCCGCCGCGAGGGATGCCGTGCGGGACAGCCTGGCGGCCGCGCCGTGGCCGAACGGGTTGAGCGTGGCGAACGAACTCGTGGCGGCGTTGCCCGGGGACTCCCTGCTCGTGGTGGGTTCCTCGAATCCGACGCGGGACGTCGCGCTCGTCGGTGGGTGCAGGCCGGACGTGCTGGTGCACCGCAACCGCGGTGTCGCCGGGATCGACGGCACGCTGTCCACGGCCCTGGGCGCGGCACTGGTGCACTCGGGACCGGCGTACGCGTTCGTGGGTGACCTGACGTTCCTGCACGACGTCAACGGCCTGCTCACCGGCCCGGCCGAGTGCAGGCCCGACCTCACGATCGTGGTCCTCAACGACGACGGTGGCGGCATCTTCTCGCTGCTGGAGCAGGGTGAGGACCAGTACCGGGACAGCTTCGAGCGCGTCTTCGGCACCCCGCACGGCGCCGACCTGTCGGCGCTGTGCACCGGGTACGGCGTGCCGTACACGCTGGCGGACTCGCGGGCGGCGTTGCGGGAGGCGTTGCGGCCCGAGCCCGGACTCCGGGTCGTGGAGGTGCGGGTGGACCGCTCGCGGCACCGGGAGCTGCACACGGGGCTCCGGTCGGCGGTGGCCAGAGCCGTCGGCACCCGGTAAGGCGACACGCCACTTTCGCCCGTGTCGCGGCGGTCGTCGCCGCACTACCGTTCGTGAGCATGCGCAACCAATCACGTGTCTACGCCGTCGGCGTGGCGTCGAGCCTGGTGGCGGTGCTGGTCACCACCTCGGCGAGCGCCGCGCCCGGGCCGGGCGCGCCGGGTGTCGGCGACCCGTACTACCCCGGTGACGGCAACGGCGGCTACGACGTCACGCACTACGACATCAGGCTCACCTACGAGCCCGAGACCGACTTCCTCTCCGGCACCACGACGATCCTCGCGACCACCACGAGCGAGCTGTCGAGCTTCAACCTCGACTTCGCGTTGGACGTCGAGTCGGTGCGGGTCAACAACAGCCCCGCGCGAGTGGACCGCGACCCCGACGACCCGACCGAGGTGGTGGTCACTCCGGCCACCGAACTCGGGGAGGGCGAACCGATGACGGTGGTCGTCCGCTACGCCGACACCCCGTCCGAGGTGGAAGTCGACGGCTTCACCGCGTGGAAGCGCACCGAGACCGGCGCGCTGGCCGTCGACCAGCCGCACATCGCCGAGTGGTGGTTCCCGTCCAACGACCACCCGACTGACAAGGCGACCTACGACGTGTCGGTGGCCGTGCCCGACGACGTGGCGGCCCTGTCCAACGGCGTGCTCACGGGTCGGAGCAAGGTCCGCGAGGGCTGGACCCGCTGGAACTGGCGCAGCACCGAGCCGCAGGCGACCTACCTGACGTTCCTCGCCGTCGGCGACTACGAGGTGCGCTCGTCCACCACGCCGAGCGGGCTGCCGATCGTCAACGCCTACGAGGCCGGGCTGGGCGAGCTGCGTCCGGCGGCGGAGGCCAGCATCGAGCGCACGCCCGAGGTCGTGGAGTTCCTGGAGCTGATCTTCGGTCCGTACCCGTTCGAAGCGCAGGGCGGGGTCGTCACCAGCGGTCTCGGCTTCGCGCTTGAGACCCAGACGCGGTCGGTCTACGACGCCGGGTTCTTCCGTCAGGGCACGAACATGTCGGTCGTGGTGCACGAGAACGCGCACCAGTGGTTCGGCGACGCGGTGTCGCTCGGCTCGTGGGCCGACATCTGGCTGAACGAGGGTTTCGCGAGCTACGCCGAGTTCCTGTGGTCGGAGTACAACGGGGAGGGCACGGCCGCCGAGCTGGCGCAGTACCTGTACGACTCGATTCCCGCCGACGACCCGTTCTGGCAGGTCCTGCCCGGCGACCCGGGCGCGGAGAACCAGTTCGACGCGGCCGTCTACGACCGGGGCGCGCTCGCGGCCCACGCGCTGCGCACGGCCGTGGGTGACGAGACGTTCGTCGAGATCCTGCGCACGTGGCTCGACACCTACCGGGGCGGCGACGCCACGCTTGCCGACTTCGTCGCGTTGGCCGAGGAGGTGTCGGGCACGGAGCTCGACGAGCTGTTCGACACGTGGCTGTTCACGAAGGGCAAGCCGGAGATCGGCCCGAACGGCGCCGAGGTGAGGACCACCGCGGTGACCGAACCGGAGTCGTTCCGCGAGATCGCCTTCACCCACGAGCAGCTCGCGAAGCACCACTAGCTCGCTCGATATGCTCGCCGAGTGAACACCGACGGCCCCGAGTCCGCCCAGGGCGCACAGCAGTCCGAGACGCGCCGCGCGCACGCTCTGCGTCTCGGTTCCTGGGGGGTGCTCGGGGCCGCGTCGGTGATCACGTTGCTCGGAGTCCTGCTCGTGCTGGGCGCCTTCCGCAACGACCAGGTGATCGCTGACAACCACGGCACGGCGACGGCCCTGGTCGAGCAGGTCATGTTCGACCGCACCCTCATCCGCTACGACACGCCCGACGGGGTGTCGCACAGCCCCGAGAACGGCGTGCTCTACCCGGACGGCCTCACGGCGGGACAGCTCATCCGCATCGAATACGACACCACCGACCCGGAGCTGGCGAAGGTCGCGGGGCGGACGTGGTTGCTCACGCTGCTGCCCGTGTCGACGACCTTGCTGTTCACGTGGCTCGTGGCAGGACCGCTCGTGTGGTTCCTCCGCTCCCGGTTGCGCGCGCTGACGGCGACGTCACCGGCCGCGCGCTCCACGGTGTCGTCCGGCACGTCGGCGTAGGCCGCACGCTCCCTCGCGCAAGCGGGCTCACGTTCCGGTCGAGGCGGCCCGACTAGACTCCCGACATGGCCCGAGCGAGCCTCGACAAGGACCCAGCCGACGTCGCCGCGATGTTCGACGGCGTCGCGAAGCGATACGACCGCACGAACTCCGTGATGACGTTCGGCTTCGACCGCCGGTGGCGGGTCATCACGGGCCGGGTGCTCGACGGCCGCCCGGGGGAGAAGGTGCTCGACCTCGCCGCGGGCACGGGCGTGTCCACCGAGGAGTACGCGCGGGGCGGCGCGTGGTGCGTCGCCGCCGACTTCTCGCTCGGCATGTTGCGTGGCGGACGTCACCGTGGGGTGCCGATGGTGGCCGCCGACGCGCTGCGGCTGCCGTTCGCCGACGAGTCCTTCGACGCGGTCACCATCACGTTCGGCCTGCGCAACTTCGTCGACACGTCGGCGGCGTTGAAGGAGATCGCGCGCGTGGTCAAGCCCGGCGGCAGGCTGGTCGTGTGCGAGGTGTCGACGCCCACGTTCGCGCCGATCCGGTTCGTCTACCGCAAGTTCGCGCTGCGACTGATGACGTGGTTCGGCAGGCGGGTGTCGTCGAACCCCGAGGCGTACGTCTACCTGTTCGAGTCCATGCTGACCTGGCCGAACCAGCGACGGCTCGCGGAAATCATCGCCGACTCGGGCTGGCGCAGCGTCGAGTGGATGAACCTCACGTTCGGCGTGGTCGCCATCCACCGTGCATGGAAGGCGAAGAGCGCCTCGTAGACTCGCCGCATGACTCACGACGCGGAGGTCATCGTCGTCGGTGCGGGCCCGGCGGGCTCGACCGCGGCCACCTATCTCGCCCGGGCGGGCGTCGACGTGCTCCTGTTGGAGAAGACGAGCTTTCCCCGCGAGAAGGTGTGCGGCGACGGTCTGACGCCGCGTGGCGTGAAGCAGCTCATCGACCTCGGCATCGACACGAGCCAGGAAGCCGGGTGGGTGCACAACCGGGGGCTGCGCATCCTCACCGGTGAGCTGACGCTGGAACTCGACTGGCCCGACCTCACCGCCTACCCGCCCTACGGGGTGTCGCGTACGCGCCAGGACTTCGACGACCTGCTCGCGCGGACGGCCGTGAAGTCCGGGGCCCGACTCCTCGAACGCACCACCGTGACGGGCGCGATCACCGACGAGCGCACCGGCCGCGTGGTCGGCGTGCAGGCGAAGCAGGGGCCCGAGCGCAAGCCGGTCAGCTACCGCGCGCCGCTGGTGCTGGCGTGTGACGGCGTGTCGGCGAGGCTCGCGTTGTCGGTCGGCATCCAGAAGAACGACCGCAGGCCCATGGGCGTCGCGGTGCGCCGCTACTACCGCAGCCCCCGCCACGACGACGCCTACATCGAGGGTCACCTGGAGCTGTGGGACCGCAGCGACCCGCGCAACCCGGCACTGC
The DNA here is from genome assembly GCF_015910535.1 of Saccharomonospora sp. NB11. Lineage (GTDB taxonomy): Bacteria > Actinomycetota > Actinomycetes > Mycobacteriales > Pseudonocardiaceae > Saccharomonospora. The sequence continues at coordinate 65,222 of NZ_JACBJG010000006.1, forward strand.
TGCCCGGGTACGGGTGGGCGTTCCCGCTCGGGGACGGCACCGTCAACGTCGGGTTGGGGATGCTGTCGACATCGAAGTCGTTCCGCAACATCGACTACCGCGCGCTGCTCAAGTCGTGGTTGGACTCCACTCCCGAGGAATGGGGCTACCGCGAGGGGAACGCGGTGGGCCGTATCGGTGGGGCGGCCATCCCCATGGGGTTCAACCGCACGCCGCACTACCGCGACGGGCTGCTGCTGCTCGGCGACGCGGGCGGCATGGTGAGTCCCTTCAACGGCGAGGGCATCGCGGCGGCGATGGAGTCGGCGAGCCTGGCCGCCGAGCACGTCGTTCAGGCGCTCGCCCGCCGGGAGGGCCCGTCGCGGGAGCGGGCGTTGCAGGGCTACCCGCGCGCGGTGGCCGACCTGATGGGCGGCTACTACCGCCTCGGCAACCTCTTCGCGAAGGCCATCGGACATCCGAAGGTCATGCGCGCCGCGACGAAGTACGGGCTGCGCATCCGGCCGCTGATCCCGCTGGTCTTCAAGGGCCTGTCCGGCTGCTACGACCCGAAGGGCGGCGACGCTGTCGACCGCCTCGTGGCCACGCTCTCGCGTATCGCTCCCGCCCCGCGCTGACGGGCGGACCACTCGCCGCGCCGGGACCGGTGTCCCGGTGCCGGCACCTCGTGCTGCCCGTCGTCCCCGGGCGTTCGCCGGCGCCGTCCGTCCGTGCCGATCCGCGCGCGGACGAACGGCTCGGACGCACCCTCCGACGCGTCGCTCACGCCCCTCCGAGGGGCCGTTCGACGTGCTGTTAGCTCAGTGTGAAAGATCACAGTACGCTCGTACTTCTATGTGGCGGGGGCCTCGTCTCGGAGCGTTTTGTGCAGGTCGCACACGGTGTCCACCGAGGGGCCAGAATGCCCCTGACGTCGGACTACCTACTTTGGTTGCGTCGGGGGGCTAGCGACAAGGTGTGAGTTGCGTCTTACACTGCACCCATGTTTTGTGAAGGGCTTCACAACCGTCACGCGGGACGGCTTGTGAACGGCTTCACAAGCCGGGTTGGTTGCGCCGCTCGTGACAGAGGTGGTGGAAAACACAAAGTAAGGCGGTCCTTACCCACAGAGGTGTGGCGTAGGTCCCTTAGAGTCTCGCCACGACAGTCAGATGTCGACCATGTCCGTTACGCAGCGGCGCGTGAAAGGATGGTGCCGCAGTGATCCCCTCGGTGTCCGCGGTAGAGGTTCTGGCGCAGGAGAGCGCGGATTCCGGCCTCGGCGTTTTCCTCCCACTCGTTCTGTTGTTCGGGCTCGCCCTCGCGTTCGCGCTCTTCTCCGTCCTCTTGGGACCGTTGCTCGGTCCGAGCCGCTACAACAAGGCCAAGCTCTCCGCCTACGAGTGCGGCATCGAACCGTCCCCGCAACCGCTGGTGGGCGGTGGCCGCATGCCCATCGCCTACTACGTGACGGCGATGCTCTTCATCCTCTTCGACATCGAGATGGTGTTCCTCTTCCCCTACGCCGTGTCGGCGGACTTCCTGGGGTTGTGGGGCGTCGCCGCCGTCTCGGTGTTCATCGCGACCTTCTTCATCGCCGACATCTACGTGTGGCGGCGCGGCGGGCTGGATTGGAACTGATCGAACCATGGGTCTCGAAGAGAAGCTCCCGAACGGCATCCTCCTGACGACGCTGGAAGGCGTGGTCAACTGGGCGCGCAAGAACTCGATGTGGCCTGCCACGTTCGGGCTCGCCTGCTGCGCGATCGAGATGATGACGGTCGGCGGCTCGCGCTACGACATCTCGCGCTTCGGCATGGAGCGCTTCAGCGCCACGCCGAGGCAGGCCGACCTGATGATCGTCGCGGGCCGGGTGACGCAGAAGATGGCGCCGGTCCTGCGGCAGATCTACGACCAGATGGCCGAGCCGAAGTGGGTGCTCGCCATGGGTGTGTGCGCCTCCTCGGGCGGCATGTTCAACAACTACGCCGTCGTGCAGGGCGTCGACCACATCGTCCCGGTCGACATGTACCTGCCCGGCTGTCCCCCGAGGCCCGAGATGCTGCTCGACGCCATCCTCAAGCTCCACGCCAAGGTGCAGGACGAGCCGATGGGGCCGCGGCGGGCAGCCCTGCGGGCCGAGAGCGGGAAGCAGACCGAAATCGTCCCGTCGTCGATCAAGTTCGCGAAAAAGTGATGGGCATGCCTGACGAGAAGCCAGAGACCGGCGGCGAACTCTCCAGCGCCGAACACAGCGAGAACGGCCTGCGCCCGCAGGGTGCCGAGCCGGCGCGTCCCGCCGAGCCGGTGGTCGCGGGCCGGGAACGCCGCGGCATGTTCGGGGTCGCGGGAACCGGTGACACCTCGGGTTACGGCGGACTCCGCCTGCCCGCCTACTCGCCGCCTCCCGCGGAGCGGCCCTACGGCGGCTGGTTCGACGAGTTCGCCGACGAGTTCTACGCGGCGTTGTCGGACAACGGAATTCCCGCCGACGCCATCCAGCAGGTGACGATCGACCGCGGCGAGATCACGTTCTACGTGAAGCGTGAGCACCTCGTGGAGATCTGCCGCACGCTGCGCGACGACGAGGGGCTGCGCTTCGAGCTGTGCGCCTCGGTGTCCGGTGTGGACTACGGCGTCGACGTCCCCCAGCGGTTGCACTCGGTGTACCACCTGACGTCGATGACCTACCGGCGACGCATCCGACTGGAGGTCACGCTCGACATCGACGACCCGCACGTGCCGTCGATCGTCGAGGTCTACCCGACGGCCGACTGGCAGGAGCGCGAGGCCTACGACATGTTCGGCATCGTCTACGACGGCCACCCTGCGCTGACCCGAATCCTCATGCCGGACGACTGGGAGGGCCACCCGCAGCGGAAGGACTACCCGCTGGGCGGCATCCCGGTGGAGTACAAGGGCGCGGAAATCCCGCCTCCCGACACGCGGAGGTCCTACTCATGACCACGAGCGACCGCATCGCCGACGCGAGCACCGGCACCGACACCACGGCCGAGGGCAGCGCGAGCACGCAGCACGACGCTCGGTACGCCGAGCACCGCGAGACCACCGAGGGTCGGGTGTACACGGTCAGCGGCGGCGACTGGGACGACGTCCTCTCCGACGCCGACCAGTCCGAACGCATGATCATCAACATGGGTCCGCAGCACCCGTCGACCCACGGCGTGCTGCGTCTCGTGCTGGAGATGGAGGGCGAGACCGTCACCCAGCTCCGCTCGGTGATCGGATACCTCCACACGGGGATCGAGAAGAACACCGAGTACCGCACGTGGACCCAGGGCGTCACGTTCGTGACGCGCATGGACTACCTCTCGCCGCTGTTCAACGAGATGGGCTACTGCCTGGCGGTGGAGAAGCTCCTCGGCATCGAGGTGCCCCGTCGGGCGCAGTTGCTGCGGATCATGCTCATGGAGCTGAACCGCATCGCGTCCCACTTCGTCTACATCGCCACCGGCGGCATGGAGCTGGGCGCCACCACGGCGATGACGCTCGGCTTCCGCGAGCGTGAAGAGGTCCTGCACCTGCTCGAACACCTGACGGGTCTGCGCATGAACCATGCGTTCATCCGGCCCGGTGGCCTCGCGCAGGACATGCCGGACGACTTCGACGAGAAGGTCACCGAGTTCTGCAAGGTGATGGACAAGCGGCTGCCGCTGTACGACAAGTTGTTCACCGGGCAGCCGATCTGGCGCAACCGTCTCAAGGGCGTCGGCTACCTGCCGCTGGACGCGTGCCTCGCGCTCGGCGTCACGGGGCCGGTGCTGCGCTCGGCCGGTCTGCCGTGGGACCTGCGCAAGGTGGAGCCGTACTCGGGCTACGACGAGATCGACTTCGAGGTGCCGACGTCCACCGAGGCGGACTGCTGGGCGCGCTACCTCCTCCGGGTGGAGGAGATGCACCAGTCGCTGCGCATCGTGCGTCAGGTGCAGAAGATGCTGGAGCCGGGTCCGGTCATGGTCGAGGACCGCAAGATCGCGTGGCCTGCCCAGCTCTCCGTCTCCAGCGACGGCATGGGCAACTCCCTCGAACACGTCCGCAAGATCATGGGCCAGTCGATGGAGTCGCTCATCCACCACTTCAAGCTGGTCACCGAAGGGTTCCGGGTTCCCCCGGGCCAGGTGTACACCGCCGTGGAGTCGCCACGCGGCGAACTCGGCTTCCACGCCGTGTCCGACGGCGGCACCAAACCGCTGCGGGTCCACGTGCGTGAACCGAGCTTCGTGAACCTGCAAGCGATGCCTGCCATGGCGGAGGGCGGCCTCGTCGCCGACGTCATCGCAGCCATCGCCTCGATCGACCCGGTGATGGGGGGAGTGGACCGATGACCACACCGTCGCAGCAGCCGTCGCAGACACCGAAGCCCGGTTCGCAGCCGGCCGAGCAGACCTACGCGGCCGCGTCGGACGACGTGGACGTCACGGCCATCTCGCCGGTGAGCGACGACGAACAGCGCCCCGAGGTGCCCGCCGCCGACCCGTTCGGCCCCGAGGTGGAGGCCGAGGCGCAGGAGTTGGCGTCGCGTTACCCGCAGGCGCGGTCGGCGTTGTTGCCGATGCTGCACCTGGTGCAGTCGGTGCAGGGGTACGTGAGCCAGGAGGGCATCGCGTTCTGCGCCCGACAGCTCGACCTCACCGAGGCCGAGGTCAGCGCCGTCGCCACGTTCTACACGATGTACAAGCGCAGGCCGTGCGGCCAGCACCTGGTGAGCGTGTGCACCAACACGCTGTGCGCCGTCCTCGGTGGTGACGACATCTACAAGCGACTGTCGGAACACCTGGGCGAGGACGGCAAGCCCCTCGGTCACGAGGAGACGGCCGGTGAGCCGGGCGAGGTCGGCTCCATCACGTTGGAGCACGCCGAGTGCCTGGCCGCGTGCGACCTCGGGCCGGTGCTGCAGGTGAACTACGAGTACTTCGACAACCAGACGCCGGAGTCGGCGGTCGAGCTCGTCGACGCGCTGCGCCGTGGCGAGAAGCCGCAGCCGACGCGCGGCGCGCCCCTCACCGACTTCCGCTCGGTGGAGCGCCAGCTCGCGGGCTTCTTCCCCGAGGAGGAGGACGTGTTCCGCTCCGATGTGGACGCGCCTTCCCAGGCGGTGGAGACGCTGCGCGGCGCGCAGCTCGCCGCGGATCGCGGGTGGACGGCGCCGGTGATGCCGGAGAACGCGCCCTTGCCGGAGGTGGAGGCGAAATGAACGACGCTGGTTTCTCGCGTTCGTGGAGCCGACTGGGGTGGGCCCCCGCTGTGGCAGATGCGTCTGCCGCAGTAGGGGAGGGTGTCCCGCAGAGCGGAGTGGAGGCGAAATGACAGCGGATGCTCTGACCCCGGTCCTGACGAAACGGTGGCTCTCACCGCAGTCGTGGCGGCTGGCCACCTACGAGAAGCTGGAGGGCTACACGGCCCTTCGCAAGGCACTGTCGGGCACGCCGGAACAGCTCGTGCAGCTCGTGAAGGACGCCGGGCTGCGCGGGCGTGGTGGTGCCGGGTTCCCGGCGGGTGTGAAGTGGTCGTTCATGCCGCCCAACGAGGACAAGCCGCACTACCTGGTGATCAACGCCGACGAGGGCGAGCCGGGGACGTGCAAGGACATCCCGTTGATGATGGCCGACCCGCACTCGCTCATCGAGGGCTGCATCATCGCCGCCTACGCCATGCGGTCGCACCACTGCTTCATCTACGTGCGTGGTGAGGCCCTGCACCCGATCCGCCGACTCAACTCGGCGGTGCGCGAGGCGTACGCGGCGGGGTATCTCGGCAAGAACATCCTCGGCTCCGGTTTCGACCTCGACATCACCGTGCACGCGGGCGCGGGCGCCTACATCTGCGGTGAGGAGACGGCACTGCTCGACTCCCTGGAGGGACGCCGTGGTCAGCCGCGGTTGAAGCCGCCGTTCCCGGCCGCCGCGGGCCTGTACGCCGCACCCACCACAGTGAACAACGTGGAGACCATCGCGAGTGTTCCCTACATCGTGAACGGGGGCGCCGACTGGTTCCGCATGATGGGCACCGAGAAGTCGCCGGGCCCGAAGATCTACTCGATCTCCGGCCACGTCGAGAAGCCCGGTCAGTACGAGGCTCCGCTCGGCACCACGCTCCGACAGTTGCTGGAGATGGCGGGCGGCATGAAGGACGGCATCCCGCTGAAGTTCTGGACTCCGGGCGGGTCGTCCACGCCGTTGTTCACCGCCGAACACCTCGACGTGCCGCTCGACTTCGAGGGCGCGGCCGAGGCCGGGTCGATGCTCGGCACCACGGCCGTGCAGGTGTTCAACGAGACGGTGTCCGTGCCGTGGGCCGTGATGAAGTGGACGCAGTTCTACGAGCACGAGTCGTGCGGCAAGTGCACGCCGTGCCGCGAGGGCACCTACTGGTTGGCGCAGATCCTCGAACGCATGGTGGCCGGGAAGGGCACCGAGTCGGACATCGACACGCTGCTCGACGTCTGCGACAACATCCTCGGCCGGTCGTTCTGCGCGCTCGGCGACGGTGCCACGAGCCCCATCACCAGCGGCATCAAGTACTTCCGCGACGAGTTCGTCGCACTGTGTGAGAAGAACCGGGCGCGCTCGCCCGAATTGGTGGGAGCATCATGACCATCGCACCCGAGGCCGCCTCGAAGGACGAGACCCCGGTTCCCGAGGGCCACGTCAAGCTCACCATCGACGGTGAGGAGGTCATCGCCCCGAAGGGCGAGTTGCTGATCCGCACCGCGGAGCGGATGGGCACGGTCATTCCGCGGTTCTGCGACCACCCGCTGCTCGACCCGGCAGGCGCCTGCCGCCAGTGCCTGGTCGAGGTGGAGATGGGCGGGCGGCCGATGCCGAAACCGCAGGCCGCGTGCACGATGACCGTCGCCGACGGCATGGTGGTGAAGACGCAGCGCACCTCGCCCGTGGCCGACAAGGCCCAGCAGGGCGTGATGGAGCTGCTGCTCATCAACCACCCGCTGGACTGCCCGATCTGTGACAAGGGCGGCGAGTGCCCGTTGCAGAACCAGGCGATGGCGCACGGCCGTCCCGAGTCGCGCTTCCACGACCGCAAGCGCACGTTCCCCAAGCCGCTCCCGATCTCGTCGCAGGTCCTGCTCGACCGCGAGCGCTGCGTGCTCTGCCAGCGGTGCACGCGGTTCTCGTCGCAGATCGCGGGCGACCCGTTCATCGACCTGCTGGAGCGCGGCGCGCAGCAGCAGATCGGGACCTCGGAGACGGCGGACGTCCTCGAATCGGCGTCCACCACCAGCGGCGGCACGCCATTCCAGTCGTACTTCTCGGGCAACACCATCCAGATCTGCCCGGTGGGTGCGCTGACCAGCGCCCAGTACCGCTTCCGGTCCCGCCCGTTCGACCTCGTGTCGTCGCCCAGCGTGTGCGAGCACTGCTCGGTGGGCTGCGCGATGCGGACGGACTTCCGGCGCGGCAAGGTGATGCGCCGACTCGCGGGTGACGACCCTCAGGTCAACGAGGAATGGCTCTGCGACAAGGGCCGCTTCGCCTTCCGCTACACCGGGGCGGCGGACCGCATCCGGCACCCGCTCGTGCGCAACCCCGAGACGGGCGAGCTGGAGCGGGCGTCGTGGACCCACGCGCTGCAGGTGGCGGCGGAGGGGCTGGCGAAGGCCCGTGACGGCCAGGGCGTCGGCGTGCTTCCCGGCGGCAGGCTCACGGTCGAGGACGCCTACGCCTACAGCAAGTTCGCCAGGGTGGCGTTGCGGACCAACGACATCGACTTCCGGGCCAGGGCTCACTCCGCGGAGGAACTCGACTTCCTGGCATCGCACGTCGTCGGCACCACGCCGGAGAACGGTGTGACCTTCGCCCAGCTCGAAACCGCGCCACTGGTGTTGTGCGTGGCGTTCGAGCCGGAGGAGGAAGCCCCCGTGCTGTTCCTGCGGTTGCGCAAGGGCGCCCGCAAGCGCGGCATGAAGGTCGTCCACATCGGCCAGTGGACCACGCCCGCGGTGCGCAAGACGCTCGGCGAGCTGCTGGCGTGCGCTCCGGGCGGGGAGGCGAACGCGGTCGACGCGCTGGCGGAACACGCCCCCGACGTCGACGAGCAGTTGCGCGCGGAGGGCTCGGTCGTGCTCGTCGGCGAGCGCGCTGCCGAGATCCCCGGATTGTTCTCGGCCCTGCACCGGCTGTCCGAACGCACCGGCGCCCCGATCGCGTGGGTGCCGCGCAGGGCGGGTGAGCGGGGCGCGCTCGACGCGGGTGCGCTTCCCACGCTGCTGCCCGGCGGGGCGGCCGTCACCGACGACGCTGCTCGCGCGACGCTCGAACGCGCGTGGAACCTCGACGCCGGATCGCTGCCCGCACAGCCGGGCCGCGACACCACCGGCATCCTCACCGCCGCCCGCAACGGCGACCTCGACGGTCTGCTCGTCGGCGGCGTGGAGCCGGCCGACCTGCCCGATCCTCAGCTCGCACTCGAAGCGGTGCGTCGCTGCAAGTTCGTGGTCAGTCTCGAACTGCGGCACAGCGAGGTCACGGGCCACGCCGACGTGGTGCTGCCGATCGCACCGGTCGACGAGAAGGCCGGCACCTTCCTCAACTGGGAAGGACGTCCGCGCGAGTTCTCGGTGACGCTCGACGGTACCGGGGCGCTGCCCGACTGCCGCGTCCTCGACACCCTCGCCGTGGAGATGGACGCCGACCTGTTCACGCAGACCCCCGCCGCCGCGGCCGGAGACCTCGCCCGGAGCACGAGCGACCTCGCCCACGCGCCGCACGCGGCACCCGACCTGCCCAGCCCGACGGTGTCGGCGCCCGAGCCGGGCAAGGCCCTGCTCGCGACGTGGCGGCAGCTCCTCGACGACGGCGTGCTGCAGGACGACGAGCCGCACCTCGCGGGCACCGCGCGGCGTGTGGTCGCCAGGATCTCGCGGGCCACGGCCGACTCGCTCGGCGGCCCGTCGTCGGTGACGGTGTCCACCGACCGCGGTGCGGTGACGCTGCCCGTGGAGGTCGCCGACCTCCCCGACGGGGTCGTGTGGCTGCCGGGCAACTCGCCGGACTCGAAGCTCCGAGCCACGCTCGGGGTCGGACACGGCGCCGTGGTCTCGATCGCTGCCGGAGGTGAACGGTGAGCCCAGCGACCTCGATGGTCCTCGCGCAGGCTCAGGAGCCGATGACGAGGGCGGAGCTGCTCGCGGACGACCCGCTGTGGCTGATCCTGCTCAAGGCCGTCGTCATCCTCCTCATCGGACCGATCATGACGGTGTTCCTCATCGTCATCGAGCGCAAGGTCCTCGGCCGGATGCAGAACCGGCCCGGCCCCAACCGCGTCGGGCCGAACGGGTGGTTCCAGTCGTTGGCCGACGCGATCAAGCTGCCGTTCAAGGAACAGGTCATCCCGGACACGGCCGACCGGAAGGTCTACTTCCTCGCGCCCGTCATCGCGGTGGTGCCCGCCCTCATCGGCCTGGCGGCGATCCCGTTCGGGCCGGAGGTCACCATCTTCGGTGAGCGCACCGTGTTGCAGCTCATCGAACTGCCGGTGAGCGTGCTGCTGATCCTCGCGGGTGCGTCGGTCGGCGTGTACGGCATCGTGCTCGCCGGGTGGGCGTCCGGATCGCCGTACCCGCTGCTCGGTGGGCTCCGCTCCGCCGCGCAGGTGATCTCCTACGAGATCGCGATGGGCCTGGCGATCGTCGGTGTGGTGCTCTACGCGCAGTCGTTGTCGACCGGCGAGATCGTCGATGCGCAGGCCGACGGCTGGTACTTCTACCTGCTGCTGCCGAGCTTCGTCATCTACCTGATCTCGATGGTCGGCGAGACCAACCGCGCGCCGTTCGACCTGCCCGAGGCCGAGTCGGAGCTGGTCGGTGGTTTCCACACCGAGTACAGCTCGATGAAGTTCGCGATGTTCTTCCTCGCCGAGTACACCAACATGGTCATCGTCTCGGCGTTCGCCACCACGCTCTTCCTCGGCGGCTGGATGTTCCCGTTCGTCGGGCTGGACTCGCCGCTCAACCAGGGTTGGTGGCCGGTCCTGTGGTTCTTCGGGAAGATGGCGCTCCTGCTGTTCGGCTTCATCTGGCTGCGCGGCACGCTGCCCCGGTTCCGCTACGACCAGTTCATGAAGCTGGGGTGGAAGGTCCTCATCCCGGTCGGTCTGGTGTGGATCCTCGTGATCTCGGCGATCAGGGCGCTGCGCACCGACGGCAACGTCTCCACGAGCCAGATCCTGATCGTGGGCGGCATCGTCATCGCCGTCCTCGTGCTGCTGACCCTACTGCTGCCGGAGAAGCAGGAGCCCGAATCGGACGCCGTGCCCGTCACGGGCAGCGACTACCCGCTGCCGCCGCTGGACCTCACGGTTCCCACGACGACGCCACGGCAGAAGGCGTTGAAGAAGGCGCGTTCGGCCCCCAAGGCCGTCGCCGAACGGTCGGAGGGCGAGCAGGCCGAGCGGGCGGAGCCGGCGTCGGTCACCTCAGGTAAGGAGAACAGCGATGGGGATGTTTGATCCCATCAAGGGCTTCGGTGTCACCTTCGCGATGATGTTCAAGAAGGTGGCCACGGAGGAGTACCCGGAGATCGGGGCCCCGGCCGCGCCGCGCTACCACGGCCGTCACCAGCTCAACCGGCACCCGGACGGACTGGAGAAGTGCGTCGGCTGCGAGTTGTGCGCCTGGGCGTGCCCCGCCGACGCGATCTTCGTCGAGGGTGGCGACAACACCGACGAGGAGCGGTACTCGCCGGGCGAGCGGTACGGCAAGGACTACCAGATCAACTACCTGCGCTGTATCGGCTGCGGCCTGTGCGTCGAGGCGTGCCCGACGCGGTCCCTCACGATGATCAATTTCTATGAGCTGGCGGACGACGACCGGCAGAAGCTGATCTACACCAAGGAGGACCTGCTCGCGCCGCTGCTGCCCGGCATGGAGCAGCCGCCGCACCCGATGCGGCTCGGTGACGACGAGCAGGACTACTACGTGCGCGGACCCGAGCTCGCCCGGCAGCGTGGCGTGCCGTCCGGCGAGGTGGTCGAGACGTCCGGAGAGAAGGCGGTGCAATGACCACCGGATTGACGTACGTGGCGTTGACGAACACCGTGCTCGCGCAGGCCGACGCCGGTGTGTCCACGGGTGAGGCCGTCGCGTTCTGGATCCTCGGGCCGCTGGCGTTGGCCGGTGGGCTCGGAATGGTGTTCGCCCGCAACGCGGTGCACTCGGCGTTGTGGCTGGTGCTGACGATGCTGTCGCTGGGGATGCTGTACCTGACGCAGGACGCGCAGTTCCTCGGCTTCACGCAGATCATCGTCTACACCGGCGCGATCATGATGCTGTTCCTCTTCGTGCTCATGCTGGTGGGACGCGAGTCCTCCGACTCGGTGGTCGAAGTGCTGCGAGGGCAGCGGCTGATGGCCGGACTCGTCGGCGTCGGTGTCGCCGTCCTGTTGGCCACCGCGTTGACCCGCGCCATCGCGAACGTGACGCCGGCCGAGCCGCTCGACCCGTGGAGCAACGAGGGCGGCGGCGCCGGTGGTCTGGGCCGCATCATCTTCACCGATTACCTGTTCCCGTTCGAGCTGACGGCGGCGTTGCTGATCACCTCCGCGATGGCGGGCATGGTGCTGTCGTTCACCACCCGGCACATGAAGGGCGGCAAGCGCAGCCAGCGTGAACTCGTGGTCGCCCGCTTCCGCGGCGAGTACGAGCGCCCGTCGCCCAAGCCCGGCCCCGGTGTGTTCGCCACGTCCAACTCGGTGGCCACACCCGCGCTGCTGCCCGACGGGTCGGTCGCCCCCGAGTCGCTGTCGGAGCTCATCGAGTCGACGCCCACCGCGAAGCTCCAGGCGCACAAGCCGATCACGCCGAGTCCGGAGAAGCCGGGCCCGAAGGCGCTCGTCGGCTCCGACAGCTCCGAGGGCGCCGGTTCCGACGAGGGGGAGGACAAGTGAGCCCCACGTACTACCTGCTGCTGTCGGCGCTGCTGTTCACGATCGGCGCCGTCGGCGTCCTCGTGCGTCGCAACGCCGTCGTGGTGTTCATGTGCATCGAGCTGATGTTGAACGCCGTGAACCTGACCCTGGTGACGTTCTCGCGCATCAACGGCTCGATCGACGGTCAGGTGATGGCGTTCTTCGTGATGGTCGTGGCCGCGGCCGAGGTCGTGGTCGGGCTGGCGATCATCATGTCGATCTTCCGGACCCGGCGTTCGGCCTCGGTCGACGACTCCAACCTGCTGAAGTACTAGCCTCCAACCACAGGGAACTACCTTGATCGCATCATCGTGGCTGCTGGTCGCGTTTCCCGCGCTCGGCGCCCTCGTCCTGTTGGTCGGTGGTCACCGCACCAACGCGTGGGGGCACCTGCTGGGCTGCGCGACGGTCATCGCGTCGTTCGTCTACGGCTTGGCGCTGTTCTTCAGCGAGTCGCTGTCCGAGGCCGCCGACACGACGGTCTACTCGTGGATCCCGGTCGAGTCGTTGCAAGTCGACTTCGGACTGCGGATCGACCCGCTGTCGGTGACGTTCGTCCTGCTGATCACCGGTGTGGGTGCGCTCATCCACGTCTACTCGATCGGCTACATGTCGGACGACGCGAACCGGCGTCGGTTCTTCGGCTACCTCAACCTCTTCGTCGCCGCGATGCTGGTGCTGGTGCTCGGCAACAGCTTCGTGATGCTGTACCTGGGTTGGGAGGGCGTCGGTCTGGCGTCGTACCTGCTCATCGGGTGGTACCAGGACCGGCCTTCGGCGGCCACCGCCGCGAAGAAGGCGTTCCTGATGAACCGCGTCGGCGACGTCGGCCTCGCGCTGGCGATCTTCCTGATGTTCAAGTACATCGGCAGCACGAGCTACGCCGAGGTGTTCGCCGGGATCGGCGAGTTGTCGCCGGGCGTGATCACCGCCATCGCGCTGCTCCTGCTGCTGGGTGCGTGCGGTAAGTCGGGTCAGTTCCCGCTCCAGGCGTGGTTGCCGGACGCGATGGAGGGTCCGACCCCGGTGTCGGCCCTGATCCACGCCGCCACGATGGTCACCGCCGGTGTGTACCTCATCGCGCGGTCGTCGCCGATCTACAACCTCACCGAGGACGGCCGGTTGGTGGTCACCATCGTCGGTGCCTTCACCCTCCTGCTCGGGTCGATCATCGGCTGCGCCTACGACGACATCAAGAAGGTGCTGGCCTACTCCACGGTGAGCCAGATCGGTTACATGATGCTGGCCGTCGGTCTCGGCCCGGTGGGGTACGCACTCGGTATCGCGCACCTGCTGACGCACGGCTTCTTCAAGGCGGGCCTGTTCCTCGGCGCGGGGTCGGTCATGCACGCCATGAACGACGAGGTCGACATGCGCAAGTTCGGTGGGCTGGCGAAGAAGATGCCGATCACGGCCGCCACGTTCGGGCTCGGCTACCTCGCGATCATCGGTTTCCCGTTCCTGTCCGGTTTCTGGACCAAGGACGCGATCATCGAGGCGGCGTTCGGCCAGGAGGGCTGGCGCGGCTGGGTGTTCGGCGGCGCGGCGCTGCTGGCCGCGGGCATCACCGGCTTCTACATGACGAGGCTCGTGCTGCTGACGTTCTTCGGCAAGGAACGGTGGCGTGAGACGACGTCGGCGGACGGTCGCGCGTTCCACCCGCACGAGTCGCCGCCGGTGATGACGATCCCCATGATCGTGCTGTCGGTCGGATCGGTCGCCGCGGGCTTCCTGCTGATGGCGGGCGACACCCTCGCCGAGTTCCTCGTGCCCTCGGTGGGCACGCTGGTCGAGTCCGAGGGCGGCGTCCTGCCGCACGCCCTGGTGCCGTGGCTGACCGTGGGCCTGTCCGCGGTGGGTGTGCTCGTGGCCTGGTTGCTCTTCGGTCGGCGGCCCACGCCGGTCGAGCGCCCGGAGAACGTGTCCTGGCCCGTGCGGGCCGCCCGTAAGGACCTGTACGGCAACGCCCTGAACGAGGCGCTCGTCGCCAGGCCGGGCCTGTGGTTGACCCGGTTCGCGGTGTTCCTCGACAACCGCGGGGTCGACGGCGCGGTGAACGGGCTCGCCGCGGTGTTCGGCGGCGGTTCCAGCCGCCTGCGCAGGATGCAGACCGGATTCGTGCGGTCGTACGCGTTGTCGATGCTCGGCGGGTCGTTCCTGCTCGTCGCCGCACTGCTGTTGGTGAGGTTCTCATGAGTTGGCTCGTTGCCCTGATCCTGCTGCCGCTGGTCGGCGCCCTCGCGGTGGCCGGCCTGCGGAACAACGACCGGGCGGCCACCCTGACCGCGCTGGGCGTGTCCGTCGCGGAGCTGCTGCTGGTCGTGCCCACCTGGCTCGCTTACGAGCCGGACGGCGACCGCATCCAGCTCGTCACGTCGGTCGACTGGATTCCCGCGCTCGGCGTGCACCTGTCGTTCGGGGTGGACGGCATCGCACTCGTCATGATCGCGGTCATCGCGTTGCTGGTGCCGGTGGTGATCGGTGCGCTGAACTCGACCGACCGGTTGCCCGAAGGCCGCAGCGCGGGCGGGTTCCTGTCGCTGATCCTGCTGCAGGAGGCACTGACCGTCGCCGTGTTCGCGGCGACCGACGTGTTCCTCTTCTACGTGCTGTTCGAGATCATGCTCGTGCCGATGTACTTCCTCATCGGCTTCTACGGCGGGCCGAAGCGGCAGTACGCGGCCGTCAAGTTCTTCCTGTACTCGTTCCTGGGCGGGCTCATCATGCTCGCTTCCGCCATCGGCGCGTACTCGCTGGCGGCCGAGGAACTGGGTGAGGGGACGTTCGACTGGGCCACGCTCGTGGCGGTGGTGAGCGACGCTCCACTTCAGACCCAGATCTGGCTGTTCCTCGGCTTCTTCCTCGCGTTCGCCATCAAGGCTCCGCTGGTGCCGTTCCACACGTGGCTTCCGGACGCCGCGGGCCAGGCGCCCATCGCCGTCACGGTGCTGCTGGTGGGTGTGCTCGACAAGGTCGGCACGTTCGGCTTCCTGCGCTACAGCCTGCCGATGTTCCCGGACGCGAGTGTGGAACTGGCCCCGCTGGTGCTTGTGCTGGCCGTGCTCGGCGTGATCTACGGGTCGATCCTGGCGGCGGGTCAGCAGGACATGAAGCGGTTCGTGGCGTACGTGTCGATCGCCCACTTCGGATTCATCGCGCTCGGCATCTTCGCGTTCACGCCGCAGGCCACCGTCGGCTCGGCGACGTACATGCTGAACCACAGCCTCGCCACGGGCATGCTGATCCTCGTGATCGGGATCGTCGCCGCGCGCGGCGGCTCGACGCGCATCTCCGACTACGGCGGCATGTTCAAGCTGACCCCGATCCTCGGCGGCATGCTGCTGCTGGCGGGGATGTCCACGTTGTCGCTGCCCGGCACGAACTCGTTCGTCAGTGAGTTCCTCGTGCTGCTGGGCGCGTTCGACTCGCGTCCGGTGTACGCGATCATCGCCACGGTGGGCATGGTGCTCGCCGCCGCGTACGTCCTCTGGCTCTACCAGCGGATCATGACCGGACCGGTGCGCGGTGCCGCGCTGGTGGACGTGTCGGACGACTCGCTGCCACCGGCCGGTGGCAGCACCGGAGGCGGGGACGGCGGGACGGCGACGGCCGTCGCCCCGGAGAAGACCGAGACCACGACCCGCAAGGCGATCCGTGACCTGACCGGCAAGGAAATCGCGGTGCTCGCACCGCTCGTCGTGTTGATCGTCGGCCTCGGGTTCTACCCGCAGCCGGTGCTCGACACGGTGACACCGTCGGTGGAAGCGACACTGCAAGCGGTGCAGGAAAGGTAATCCCAGCCGTGTTGAACCTTCATCTCGCCCAGGGGCCGATCGAGGCGCCCGCCATCGACTTCCCGGCCGTCATGCCGCTGGTGATCGTGCTCGGGGTGGCGTGCGTCGGGGTGCTGCTGGAGGCGTTCCTTCCCAAGCACCAGCGGTGGGCGGCACAGGTGGCGCTGAGCCTGCTCGCCGTCGTCGGTGCCGGTGTGGCCTTGGCGTCGTACCTGCCGAACGCTCCCGAGCACGGCACCACGACGCTGAGCGACACGCTCGCCATCGACACGCCCGCGCTGTTCCTGTGGGGCACGCTGCTCGCCCTGTCCGTGGCGGCGCTGCTGCTCATCGCCGATCGGACCGTCGAGAAGGGCGGCGCGTTCGTGGCGGAGGCGGGCATCAGCCCCGGCACGTTCCAGGACAAGGAACAGGCCCGCAGCCAGTCGATGTCCACGGAGGTCTTCCCGCTCACGCTGTTCGCGCTCGGCGGCATGATGGCCTTCACGGCGGCCAACGACCTGCTGACGATGTTCGTCGCGCTCGAAGTGCTGAGCCTGCCGCTGTACCTGATGTGTGCGCTGGCCCGCAGGCGGCGTCTGCTGTCGCAGGAAGCGTCGGTGAAGTACTTCCTGCTCGGTGCGTTCGCGAGCGCGTTCTTCCTGTACGGCCTCGCGCTGCTCTACGGCTACGCCGGTTCGGTGCGGCTGTCGGACATCGCGACCGCCACCGCGGGCACCGACCGCTCCGACACCCTGCTGTTCGCCGGGCTCGGCCTGCTCATGGTGGGTCTGCTGTTCAAGGCGTCCGTCGGCCCGTTCCACACCTGGACCCCGGACGTCTACCAGGGAGCGCCGACCCCGGTCACCGCGTTCATGGCGGCGTGCACGAAGGTGGCGGCGTTCGGCGGCATGCTGCGGGTGCTGACCGTCGCGTTCGAGTCGACGCACTGGGAGTGGCGCGGGGTGCTCTGGGGCGTCGCCATCGTGTCGATGGTCATCGGCGCGGTGCTCGGCCTCACGCAGACCGACGTCAAGCGCATGATCGCGTACTCCTCGATCGCGCACGCGGGCTTCCTGCTCATCGGCACCATGGCGCTGACGGACGCCGGGTTGTCGGGCACGTTGTTCTACTTGCTCGCCTACGGCTTCACGACGCTGGCGGCCTTCGGGGTGATCTCGCTCGTGCGCGACGGCAGCGGGGAGGCGACTCACCTGTCGGCGTGGGCGGGGCTCGCGAAGCGTTCGCCGGTGCTGGCCGCGACGTTCACGTTCCTGCTCTTCGCACTCGCGGGTATCCCCCTGACGAGTGGATTCGTGGGCAAGTTCGTGGTCTTCTCGGCCGCCCTGTCCGACGGCATGGCGCCGCTGGTGGTGATCGGTCTGGTGTTCAGCGCGGTCGCGGCGTTCTTCTATCTGCGCGTGGTCGTGCTGATGTACTTCTCGAAGCCGGCCGAGGACGGCCCCACGGTGAGTGTGCCGGGCACGTTCACCACGGCGGCCATCACGCTGGGCGTGATCGTGACGCTGCTGCTGGGCATCGCGCCGACGTTCGCGCTCGACTGGGCCGGAGCGGGCGGGTTCTCGCTGGCGTCCTGACGCGTCGTGGACCCGATCCCGGACATGACGAGAAAGGGCACCCACCTCCGTTCGGCGGGGGCGGGTGCCCTTTCGGTGTGTCGCATGACGTGCCGGCCGTCGACCGGCGCTTTTCCAGTACTTCCGCGGGTGACGACGGGCGGCGTCACCCTTCGGGTCGCCGTCGCCGGGTGAGAGAAGGCCGACGAGCAGGTGGTGTCGTCGTTCTCACGAAGTGGCGAGCTACCTGCGGGTCATCAACCCGCGACCTCCGCCCATTAGGCTGGTGAGGACCGTGACCACAGGGCCGAAAGGGCGGAGCCGACGTGTCAGTGCGTGATGGCACCATCGACGAGTTGCGCGCTGCAGTCGGGCTGCAGATCGCGGACGAGGAGCTGCTGAGGACACTCGTCGCGGGGCTGGACGACGTGGAGGACGTCCTTCGTGGCGTCGCCAGCAGCGACGTCGCGGCCATCGACGAGGCCGCACGCCACCTGGTGGACGCCGGAGGCAAGCGCTTCCGTCCCATGTTCACGCTGTTGGCGTCGCAGTTCGGTCCCGGCGGGAGCCGGGACGCCGTGATCACTGCGGCCGCTGCCGTGGAACTCGTGCACCTCGCCACGCTGTACCACGACGACGTGATGGACGAGGCGACGATGCGCAGGGGCGCCCCGAGCGTCAACGCGCGCTGGGACAACAGCGTCGCGATCCTGACGGGCGACTACCTCTTCGCGCACGCGTCGCGGCTGGTGGCCGACCTGGGCACCGACGCCGCGCGCATCATCGCCGAGACGTTCGGTGAGCTCGTGACGGGGCAGATGCGGGAGACGGTCGGGCCGCAGCCCGGCGACGATCCCGTGGACCACTACCTGTCCGTCATCGGGCAGAAGACCGGGTCGTTGATCGCGACGGCGGGGCGGTTCGGCGGCATGTTCTCCGGCGCCACCCCGGAGCAGATCGAGGCGCTGCGCCGGTTCGGGGAGATCGTGGGGACGGCATTCCAGATCTCCGACGACATCATCGACATCGCGTCGCCGCCCGAGGCGTCCGGCAAGGCGCAGGGGACCGACCTGCGTGAGGGCGTGCGGACACTGCCGATGCACTACGCGTTGTCGAACGATCCGGACCCCCGGCTCGTGGAGCTGCTGGCGGGACCGCTCACCGACGACGCACTCGTGGAGGAAGCTCTCGACCTGCTCCGCCGATCGGGTGGGCTCGAACGGACGCGGGACACGCTCGCCGACTACGCTCGGCGCGCACAGCAGGAGCTTGCGGCGTTGCCGCCCTCGTCGGCGAGGGAGGCGTGCGAGTCGGTCGCCGACTACCTCGTCGCACGGACTCACTAGGAAGGCAACCGTCATGTCCGTTTTCGGTGAGGTCTGGGTCTACAGCGCGGTCGCGTTCGTGCTGGGGGCGTTCCTCGCCTGGCTCTTCCTCGTGCGGCCCGCGCAGAAGCGCATCGGCGAGTTGGAACGGCGGCTCGCCTCGGTGGCGGGCGCGTCGAGGTCGGACTCGGCGCAGCGTACCCGCGTCGCCCCGCCGGTGCGGTCCGGCAACGAGTTCGACGAGCCCGGCGAGTCCACGACGCCCCCCACGCGGCACTTCGACCCCGCGCCGGAGCCCTCGGGCGAGCGTGAGGCCACCGAACACCTCGCCGCCGCGCCGAGCTGGCCCGAGCGCGACAGTCTCCAGGGGCGCAAGCCGAAGTCCGAGATCGACGACCTCGACGAGGACTTCGCGCGCGTCGACGACCTGGACGACGAGGACGACACCGGCGGCCTGCTGGGCGGTCTGCCCCCGCACGTGGACGAGCCCACGCAGATCCACAGCGCGCGTGGCGGCGATCTGGGGCTCGGTGTCGAGTCTGCGGATGCCGCCGACTCCGCTGGTGGCCGTCGCGGCGGCAGCCTGTTCGAACCCGCTCCGGTCGACGAGCCGGAGGACGCGCCGCCCACCTACGCGTTCGGCGACCGGCTCGCCGGTCTCGACGCCGACGACGCGGAACCGGTGGAGCGCACCACGATGCTGCCCAAGCGGCAGCCCGGTCGCACGCAGATGGAGAGCTTCGAGCCGGTGCGTCCCAGCCAGCCGTCGATGCGCCCGATGGAACGCCGGGAGCCCGGTCCGCAGAAGAGCGGTTCGTTGTTCGAGCCCGCGGTCGCGCCGTCGAACACGGCACCGCCGGCGCGTGAACCCGCGGCCACCACGTCGCTGCCCGGTCCCTTCGGACCCGGCTCGGCGATGCCCAAGCCCGGCGGTGGGCAGCCGTCGGACGAGTTCCCGGTGAAGGCCAGCGTCACCGACCTGCGTTACTGCACCGAGGACTCGCCGGACTACGAGCACATGGTGGCCGAGGTGTGGTTCCGCAGCCCGGCCGACGCGGAGCGCGTCGGTTTCCGGCCCCTGCCCCCGTCGCGGTCCTGAGCACGAACGAGGAAGGGGCACCCACCACGCCGGGTGGGTGCCCCTTCCTCGTGTCCTGACGGGTCAGTCGACCGTCCAGGTGTCCTTGCCGGTGAGCAGCGCCTGCAGATCGGCGGGCTTGGCTTTCGCGGCCTCCTCCACCTGCGTTCGCGCGAGGTCGTCGTACGTGGGACGGCTGACCTGCCGGAAGATGCCCGTGGGCGTGTAGCTCAGGGACTCGTCGCTCAACCGGGACAGAGCGAACGCGTACGAGCTGTCGGCGATGGTCGGGTCGTGCACCACGACGTTGTCCTCACCGATCTCGGAGACCTTGCCGACCTCCAGACCACCCCAGCCGGACCGGCCGACGGCGAACTCGCTCTCGGGGCCGAACCGGATGGGTTCGCCCGCCTTGAGCGGGATGAGCCGACGGGCGGACTCGTCGGCGTCCTTCAGCATGTCGAACGCGCCGTCGTTGAAGATCGGGCAGTTCTGGTAGATCTCCACGAACGCCGAACCGCGGTGCTGGGCCGCGGCGGTGAGCACCTCGGTGAGCCCCTTGCGGTCGGAGTCCAGCGCGCGTCCCACGAACGACGCCTCCGCGCCGACGGCGAGCGAGATCGGGTTGAACGGCGTGTCCAGCGACCCCATCGGGGTGGACTTCGTGACCTTGCCCGACTCGCTGGTGGGCGAGTACTGGCCCTTCGTCAACCCGTAGATGCGGTTGTTGAACAGCAGGATCTTCAGGTTGACGTTGCGGCGCAGCGCGTGGATCAGGTGGTTGCCGCCGATCGACAGGGCGTCGCCGTCACCGGTGACGACCCACACCGAGAGGTCGGGCCGGGCGGTGGCCAACCCGGTCGCGATCGCCGGGGCACGCCCGTGGATCGAGTGCATCCCGTAGGTGTTCATGTAGTACGGGAAGCGGCTCGAACACCCGATGCCGGAGACGAAGACGATGTTCTCGCGCTTGAGCCCGAGAGTCGGCAGGAACGACTGGATGGTGTTCAGCACGACGTAGTCGCCGCAGCCCGGACACCACCGGACCTCCTGGTCGGACTTGTAGTCCTTGGTCTTCTGCTTCTCGTCCGTCGTGGGAACGAGGTCGAGCCCGCCGAGGGTCGGCAGACCCAGGTCGACTTGGGTCACTTGACCGCGGCCTCCTTGCTCGCTGTGCGGTGGGCGATGTCGGTGAACACGTGCTCCAGCTCCTCGGCCTTGAACGGCAGCCCCGCGATCTTGGTGTGGGAGTGGACGTCCACGAGGTACTTCGCGCGCAGCAGCGCGGCGAGCTGCCCCATGTTCATCTCCGGCACGACCACGGTGTCGTACGAGCGCAGCAGCTCGCCGAGGTTCGCCGGGAACGGGTTGAGGTGACGGAGGTGGGCCTGCGCGATCGGGATGCCCTTGCGGCGCACCCGCCTGCAGGCGGCACCGATCGGCCCGTACGTGGACCCCCACCCGAGCGCCAGCACGCGAGCCTGCCCATTGCTGGGGTCGTCGACCTCCACGTCGGGCACGTCGATGCCGTCCACCTTGGCCTGGCGGAGGCGGACCATCTTGTCGTGGTTCTCGGGGTCGTACGAGATGCTGCCCTTGCCGTCGGCCTTCTCCAGACCACCCACGCGGTGTTGCAGACCGGGCGTGCCCGGGACCGCCCACTCGCGGGCCAGCGTCTCGGGGTCGCGCACGTAGGGCCAGAACTCGTCCGAACCGTCGAGCGCGTTCGGCTTGTCCGCGAACGTCACCCGCAGGTCGGGCAGCTTCTCCACGTCGGGGATCAGCCACGGCTCCGAGCCGTTGGCGATGGCTCCGTCGGAGAGCAGGAGCACCGGCGTGCGGTAGGTGAGGGCGATGCGGGTGGCCTCCAGCACGGCGTCGAAGCAGTCCGACGGCGAACGCGGCGCCACCACCGGCACGGGCGACTCGCCGTTACGGCCGTACATGGCCTGCAGCAGGTCGGCCTGCTCGGTCTTGGTGGGCAGCCCCGTGGACGGCCCGCCACGCTGGACGTCGATCACCAGCAGCGGCAGCTCGATCATCACGCCGAGGCCGATGGTCTCGGACTTCAACGCGAGCCCGGGCCCGGAGGTCGACGTGACCCCCAGGGCACCGCCGTAGGAGGCGCCGAGCGCGGCACCGATGCCTGCGATCTCGTCCTCGGCCTGGAAGGTGATGACACCGAAGTTCTTGTGCTTGGACAGCTCGTGCAGGATGTCCGACGCCGGGGTGATCGGGTAGGTGCCGAGCAGCACCGGCAGGTCGGACAGTCGTCCCGCGGCCACGATGCCGTACGCCAGGGCCGTGTTGCCGGTGATCTGCCGGTAGGTGCCCTTCGGCAGCTTCGCGGGCGCCACCTCGAACGTCGTCTTGAACGCCTCGGTGGTCTCGCCGTAGTTCCAGCCCGCGCGGAACGCCAGGATGTTGGCCTCCGCGATCTGCGGCTTCGCGGCGAACTTCTCCCGCAGGAACGCCTCGGTGCCCTCGGTCGGCCGGTGGTACATCCACGAGAGCAGCCCGAGCGCGAACATGTTCTTGCAGCGCTCGGCGTCCTTCTTGCCGAGCCCCGTGTCCGCGAGCGCGCCCTGCGTCAAGGTCGACATCGCGACCTCGTAGACCTCGAACGCCGACAGCGTGTCGTCGGTCAGCGGGTCGACGTCGTAGCCGACCTTGCTCAGGTTGCGTTTGGTGAACTCGTCGGTGTTGACGATGACCATGCCGCCCTGGGGCACGTCGCCGATGTTGGCCTTCAGCGCGGCCGGGTTCATGGCCACCAGCACGTCGGGTCGGTCGCCCGGGGTGAGGATGTCGTAGTCGGCGAAGTGGACCTGGAAACTGGAGACGCCGGGGATGGTGCCCTGCGGCGCCCGGATCTCGGCGGGGAAGTTGGGCAGTGTGGCGAGGTCGTTGCCGAACGCGGCGGCCTCGGAGGTGAATCGGTCACCCGTCAACTGCATGCCGTCGCCCGAGTCGCCCGCGAACCGGATGACGACGCGGTCCAGTCGGCTGACCTCGGTCGAACGGGGCCCGCTGGCGACGTTTCCCCCCTCCGGGGCGTCGGCGTCCCTGACGCCGTCCCCGCCGCCTGCGCCTGCGCTAGTGGTCATGGGTCAGCAAATCCCTCTCTCCGGACTCCGGCGCGCGACGCGCTCATACCTCGAGATTACTTGTCGTTCCACAGCGTCGTCGGACGCTGTGATCCGACTTACCTGTAACCGGCGGTAACACCATACCCCTGTCCCAGCCGCTGGAATCAACGCCCTGGATCCGGTGGCCTTTCGAGCAGCGTCGACAGCACCACGGTGGACACCGTCCTGTCGATGATCTCCAACCCGCGAAGGCGCTCCAACGCATCCTCCAAATGGTGAATGTCGGCCGCCCGCAGGTGCACGATCGCGTCCGCGGCCCCCGACACCGTGTAGGCGGCCACGACCTCGGGCAACGGCTCCAGGTGCGACCGGATGCGGGCCGGTGAGACGTTGCCCTGGCAGTGGACCTCGACGAACGCCTCCGTGCCCCAACCGAGCGCTTCCGGGTCCACCACCGCGGTGAAACCGCGCAGCACGCCCGTCTCCAGCAGACGGTCGACCCGTCGCTTCACCGCGGGAGCGGACAGGCCGACGACCTTTCCGATCTCCGCGTAGCTCGACCGCGCGTTGGCAACCAAGCACGAAACGATGCGTTGATCCAGCGTGTTCATGCGCAACAAATAGCACACCGATGCGCAATCAATGACAATTGATCGCCGGATAACGCTGCGCATACATTCGATGCATGCGCGTACCCCTGCCTCGTCACTACGTGATGTGCCCGCCCCGGTACTTCGCCGTGGACTACGCCATCAACCCCTGGATGGACCCCGACGCGCCCGTCGACCCGGAGCGTGCTCTGCGCCAGTGGACGGAACTGCGGGACACGTATCGCAGGCTGGGACACCTCGTGGACGAGGTGGAACCGCAGCCCGGACTGCCGGACATGGTGTTCGCCGCCAACTCGGGCACCGTCGTGGACGGCCGTGTCCTCGGTGCCAAGTTCGCCAACCCGCAACGCGCCGCCGAGGCCGAACACTTCCGTCGTTGGTTCGTCGAGCACGGCTTCCACGACGTGACGATGCCGCAGGAGACCAACGAGGCCGAGGGCGACTTCACCTGGACCGGGCGGCTGATGCTCGCCGGGACCGGGTTCCGCACCGACCCCCGCGCCCACGCGGAGGCCCAGGAGGTGCTGGGCGTGCCCGTGGTGACACTGCGCCTGGTGGATCCGCGCTACTACCACCTCGACACCGCGTTGTTCGTGCTCTCCGAGGCCACCGACGAGCGGCCCGCGCACATCGCCTACTACCCGGAGGCGTTCTCGCCGGGGTCGCAGGCCGCGCTGCGCAGGCTCTTCCCCGACGCGGTGGTGGCCGACGCCGACGACGCCGCGTGCTTCGGCCTCAACGCGATCTCCGACGGCCGCCACGTGGTGCTGCCCGTGGAGGCGACGGCGCTGGCCGAGAAGGTCGCCGCACAGGGCTACGAGCCGGTGTTCGTGGACATCTCCGAACTCCGTAAGGCCGGCGGTGGCCCGAAGTGCTGCACGATGGAGATCCGCAAGTAACCCTGTGGGTCCCCGACGTCGTGTCCGCGAGCTGCGCACGCGTGTCCGCGCCGCACGTCGCAGGCATGCGTGCGCAGGGCGCCAACACGCGTGCACAGGGTGCGGGCATGCGTTCAGGAGGCGCGGACACGCGCCAGGCGGTTCAGCACCAGCGCGGCGGCGAACAGGGCTCCGGCCGCGAGGCCGATGGTGCCGGGCACCGACGAGTCGAGTTCGAGGGCGGCGCGGTGGCCCAGCACCGAGCTGATCCAGCCGACAGCCACCGCGACCACGAGCATCGGGCCGAGGCGACGGGTCACCAGGCGGGCCGTCGCGGCGGGCACCACGAAGAACGTGATCACCAGGATCGCGCCGACACTGTCGAACGCCACCACGGCCGTGCCCGCCACGACGACGAGCAGCAGCCGCCCCACCAGCGCGCCGCGCAGGCCGGACAGCTCGGCGAAGTCGGGGTCGAACGTCGCCGCCGTCAGTGGCCGCCACAGCAGGGTCACGAACGCGGTGGTACAGACCGCTGTGAGCCCGGTGACCAGCAGTGACGTCGGCACGGCCGTGCCGAGGACCTCGACGGTGCGCAGCGGCGCGAACGTGATGTCGCCGTAGATGGCCGAGTCCAGGTCGATGTGCGCGCCCGATGCGAAGCCGCTGATCCCGAGCACGCCCAGCGAGAACAGCGCCGGGAACGCCAGGGCGAGCGCGGCGTCACTGGCCACGAGACCGGTGCGGCGCAGCCACTCCGACCCGGCGACGCAGGCCACGCCGAACGCGGTGGCGCCGAGCACCGTGGCCGCCGAGGCGCGGTCGCCGGTCACGAGGAACACGAGCACGATCCCCGGCAGCACGGCGTGGCTGACGGCGTCGGGCAGCAGCGCCTGACGCCGCAGCAGCAGGAAGCTCCCGAGCAACGCGCACGACGTCGACAGCAGTCCGGCGATCACCACGATCAACACGTCGTCGCCGCTCATGAGACCCGCTCCGATCGCGTGCCCGAGCGTCCTCGACGCAGCCGGGCGAGCACTCCCCGCCTCGGCGCGAACAGCACCGACAGCAGCGCGACTCCGGTGGCGAGCAGCACGATCACCGGGCCCGCGGGCAGCTCGGCGCGGCCGGACAACACGCCGCCGACCGCTCCGCAGGCCGCCCCGATCGCACCGGACAGCGGCACGAGCGCGCCCAGCCGTTTCGTCACCTGCCGCGCGGCCACCACGGGAGCCACGAGCAGCGCCACCATCAGGATCGCCCCCACGGTGCGGACGCCGAGGACGACGGCCAGCGCGAGCAGTCCGGTGCTCACCACGTCGACGAGCCACGTCGGCACTCCCGCCACCGCCGTGAAGCCGGGGTCGAACGCGGCGCTGCGCAACAACCGGAAGCCCAGCGCCACGATCACGCACCCCACCGCGCCGAGTGCGAGCGCGATTTCGATGTCGCGTTCGGACATTCCGGCGGTCTGACCGAGCAGGTAGGTCGTCAACCCCGCCTGACCACTGTTGCCGGAGGAGGCGAGGTGGGTGAGCAGCACGATGCCCAGCGACAGCGATACCGAGAGCACCACGCCGATCGCGGCGTCCGGCCGGAGGCGCCCCACGCGTTCGAGCGCGATCATGGCGAAGGCCGCCAGCGCCGCCGACACGGTGGCGCCGAGCAACAGCACCTCGGGGACCTTGGCGCCGGTGACGAGGAAGGCGACCGCGACCCCGGCGAGGGTGCCGTGGCTCATCGCGTCGCCGAACATGCTGCGCCGCCGCAACACGGAGAGCGGCCCCAGGACACCGGCGATGAGTCCCACCACGGCGGTGCCCACCACGACCACCGCGTCGGGATACGCCAGCGGTAGACCGGACAACACCGTCTCGATCATGAGTCGAGCACCAGGGGAGCCATGCCGTAGGCGCGTTCGAGGTGTTCGGCGGTGAGGACCTCCGAGGTGGCCCCGGCGGCGACCACGCCGCCGGCCAGCAGCACCGCGTGGTCGAACCGGCGCAGCACCGTGCGCAGGTCGTGGTGCACGGCGATCACCGACACCCCTCGCGCGCACAGGTCGGTGAGCACGTCGAGCAGCGCGGACTCGGTGCGGGCGTCCACGGCCGTGAACGGCTCGTCCAACACCACGAGGTCGGCGCGTTGGGCGAGCGCGCGGGCGAGGAACACCCGCTGACGCTGACCGCCGGACAACTCGTCCAGGGGCCGATCGGCGAGTTCGAGCGCGCCGACCTGCTCCATCGCCTCGGCCACGATGACGTCATCGGAGTGCGTGAGCCGTCGCCACCAGCCGCGATGCGGGTAGCGGCCCATCTCCACCACCTGGACGGCGGTGATGGGGAAGTCGCTCGTCACCGAATCCTGCTGCGGCACGTACGCCACTCGCCGCCGCACTCGGGACAGCGGTTGCCCCAACAGCCGCACGTGTCCTCGTACCACCGGAACGAGCCCGAGCGCGGCCTTCACGAGCGTCGACTTCCCCGCGCCGTTCGGCCCGACGACGGCGGTGAGAGTGGCGGTCGGGACCTCCACCTCGACGTCGGAGAACACGGTGCGGCCCCCGTAGGCCACGGTGAGGTCGGTGACGCTCAGCGCGGTGGTCGACTCGGTCGCGCGGCGCGACGTCCACCGGGCTCGGGACGCTTTCGAGGTCGACGTCATCGCAGTCCCTCCGCTATGCGTTCGGCGTTGGCTCGCACCATGCCCACGTACGTGCCGTCGGGGGTGCCGTCCTCACCCGTGGAGTCGGAGTACAGCGGCGCACCGAGCCGGGTCTCGCCGCCGCGCTGCCGGACGGCCGCGAGCACGGCGTTCACCGTCCGGTCGGACATGCTCGTCTCCACGAACACGGCGCCGACGTCGCGCGCGGTGACCACGTCGGCGACCCGCCCGATGTCGGCCGTGCTTGCCTCCTGCTCGGTCGAGATGCCCTGGATCGCCACCACGTCGAGGTCGAACGCCCTGCCGAAGTAGCGGAACGCGTCGTGCGAGGTCACGAGCACCCGCGAGCGTTCGGGCACGGAGCGCAGGAGCGCGCGGACCTCCTCGTCCAGCGCGAGCACCTGCTCGCGGTACGCATCGCCGCGTCGCCGGTAGTCGGCAGCGTGGGCGGGGTCGAGCTCGCCGAGCTGCGCGGTGATCGCGTCGACGACGTGCACCCACAGGCGCGGTTCGAACCACACGTGCGGGTCGTGCTCCTCCTCCGGTGCCGCACCCGCGGGCGGGGACAGCAGCAGGTGCTCGGGCACGGCCTCACCCGCGAACAGCACGGGCTTGCTCTCGGCCACGGCCTCCAACGTGCGGGTCAGCGACCCCTCCAGGTACAGGCCGACGGCCACGACGGCGTCGGCCCGGCGCATCTCGGAGAGGTCGCTCGCCTTCGCCCGGTACAGGTGCGGGTCGACGCCGGGGCCCATGAGCCGCACCGTGGACACGTGCTCGCCGCCGATCCGGCGGACGGTGTCGTCGAGGAACGTCGTGGTGGTCACCACGCGGAGCGGGGTGCCAGGCGGTTGACCGGCCGAGGCGGGCGAGTCCGAGGAGAGCGCGTACGTCACGGCGAGCGACACGGCGAGCGCGGTCGTCAGCACGACCGCCAGCAGCGCGCGCACGTCCCTGCGTCGCGCCCGCCGACGTCGACGGGCGAGGGACACCGCGTCGTCGGACCCCACGATCACCCCGTTTCGCTACACCGAACTTCAGCGTAAGCCGAACCGAACTTCCTGGCCATGGTGATGCGGGCCGCACTGCGCCACGGCACCACCCTCGGCGGGGTACCCGGCGGAGTCCTGCGTCACGATTGCGGTGAGGTCCCGGACAGCCGCGGAACACCATCCCGAACGGACTCGTTCGACTCGTGGGGGACGAATGCTCGACAGCAGGCGTCTCACCAGGTCGGGGAAACGGAGGCGGAGTACGTGCACAGTCATCGCAACGGGTTGAAGACTGCCGTGCTGCTCGGCCTGCTCAGCGCGCTGATCATCGCGATCAGCGGTCTGTTCGGCCGAGGCGCACTCGTCATCGGGCTGCTCGTCGCGCTCGCCGTCAACGGCTACGCGTACTTCAACTCCGACAAGCTGGCCCTGCGCGCCATGCGAGCCAGGCCGGTGTCGGAGGCGGAGCAGCCCGTCATGTTCCGGATCGTGCGCGAGCTGGCGACGTCGGCCCGGCAACCGATGCCCCGCCTCTACGTGAGCCCCACACAGGCCCCCAACGCCTTCGCCACCGGCCGCAACCCGCGCAACGCGGCCGTCTGCTGCACCACGGGCATCCTCCGGCTGCTCGACGAGCGCGAGCTGCGCGCCGTCCTCGGCCACGAGCTCTCCCACGTCTACAACCGCGACATCCTGATCTCCAGCGTCGCGGGCGCGCTCGCGAGCGTGGTGAGCTTCCTGGCGAACATGGCGATGTTCGCCGGCGCGTTCGGCGGCAACCGTGGCGGAGGCGGAAACCCGCTGGCCACCCTGTTGATCGTCATTCTCGGGCCCATCGCCGCCGGGATCATCCGCATGAGCGTGAGCCGGTCACGAGAGTTCCAGGCCGACGCGTCGGGCGCGGAACTCACCGGCGATCCGCTGGGGCTGGCGTCGGCGTTGCGGAAGCTCCAGCAGGGCACGCGAGCCCTGCCGTTGGCTCCCGAGCCCAAGGTGGTGTCGCAGTCGCACCTGATGATCGCCAACCCGTTCCGCCCCGGCGAGCGGATGTCGCAGTTGTTCTCCACCCACCCGCCCATCGAGGAGCGGGTCCGCAGGTTGGAGGACATGGCCCGCCGCCCGTTCTGACGGCGGGAACGGTCAGCCGATGGCGCCCGCGTCGCGCGCGACGCCCATCACGTAGTCGCCGTACCCGCTCTTGGCGAGCTTCGCGCCCAGTCGGTAGCACTCGTCGGCGGTGATGAACCCCATCCGCAGCGCCACCTCCTCCAGACACGCGATGCGCACGCCCGTGCGGTGCTCCAGCACCTGCACGAACTGGCCCGCCTCCAGCAGCGAATCGTGCGTGCCTGTGTCGAGCCAGGCGAACCCGCGGCTCAGCCGGTGCATCCGCGCCTTGCCCTCGCGCAGGTAGGCGAGGTTGACGTCGGTGATCTCCAGTTCGCCACGCGCAGAGGGCGTGAGTCCCTTCGCGATCTCGACGACCTGGTTGTCGTACAGGTAGAGGCCCGTGATGGCGAGGTTCGACTTCGGGTTCGCGGGCTTCTCCTCGATCGACAGCAGGTTGCCGTCGGCGTCCACCTCACCGACGCCGTAACGCTGCGGGTCCTTCACCTCGTAGCCGAACAACGCGCACCCGTCGAGGTTCGCCGCTTCGGACTGGAGCAGGCCGGAGAAGCCGCGCCCGTAGAAGATGTTGTCGCCGAGGATCAGGGCCACCGAGTCGTCACCGACGAAGTCCTCGCCGATCACGAAGGCCTCCGCGAGCCCGTTGGGGCTGGGCTGCTCGGCGTAGCGCAGGTCGAGGCCCCACTGGCTGCCGTCACCGAGCAGTCGCTCGAAGTTCGGCAGGTCGCTCGGCGTGGAGATCAGCAGGATCTCGCGAATGCCCGCCAACATCAGCACCGACAGCGGGTAGTAGACCATCGGTTTGTCGTAGACGGGCAGGAGCTGCTTCGAGGTCGCCTGGGTGATCGGGTGCAGCCGGGTTCCGCTTCCGCCGGCCAGCACGATGCCTTTCATGCGACCCTCCCGCGTGTCGTGGCCCTGCCGGTGGGCAGCGTATCGCGGCCACCGGCAGGGTGACGGGAACGTCGGCGAGCGTCACAGTCACGGTTCGCCCTGGTCAACCACCCGGCCAGGGCGAACCGACCGCTCAGCGGTATCCGGCGCCCTTCTCGATGCTGGTGACCGTGAGCTGGTTGCCGCTCAGCTCGGTGCGAGCACAGCCGGTGCCGGGCACCTCCACGAACATCGACGCGGTCTCGTGCGGCGGATAGACGCGCAGCCCGCGCACCTCGGTGGGAGAGCACGTCTGCGGGTCGTAGTTGCGAACCTGGGCGAAGCCCACGTCGGCGTGCGCGACCTCACCGGGGTTCAACGTGATGGCGGGGCTCTTCTCTCCGGTGTGCTCGGCGGGTTTGCCGACCTGGTGTCCGTCGTCCCCGGCGACGTACGACACCCCGGGGAACCCGTGCAGCACACACGGCACGTCGCCGACGTTGGTGAACACCAGCGGCCGGTACACCGTCCCCGCCGCGCCCTCACCCTGCCCGAGCGACAGCGACAGATTGGCGGACGTGCAGTAGTCCGGGTCCTGCGGCGGCTGCTGTGCCTGAGGCTTCGGCGCCGCGTGGGCGCTGTCGGCCGCACTCGACGCGTCGGCGGGAGCGTCGGTCTGCTCCGAGGTCGGCGGGGCGGCCGACGTGGTCTCCGACGTGGCCGGCGCGTCCGGTGAGGGACCACCCGCCTCGTCGCTGCCGGAACTGCATCCGGCCAAAGCGAGCACGATGCCCGTCGTGGCCAGCAGCGCGTGTGCCGTGTTGATGCGTTTCATCGTCGCCACCCCCTTCTTCCGGGTCCACACCACAAGACGCGGGTACCGACCCGCGAGGTTGCCTCCCCGGCGCAGGACCCTCCGAACGGACTGTCGACCGTCCGCCCGGGTGAGAACAGCGAGGTCACGGCCACCGAGCGTCGCGGAAGCCCCGGCGAGCGACGTCCACCGGCCCGGTGGCCGCAGTGGCCCGAGGAGGTGGAGGTGTGACGGATGGCGACGTGGGGGCGGGGTGGCGGAGGTCGGTGAGGCAACAGCGCAGTGGGTCCATCCCCGCGCGTGCGGGGCCGACCGTAGGAGAGGGCGTGATTCGCCAGCGCCTGCCGGTCCATCCCCGCGCGTGCGGGGCCGACTGTCAGGAAACCCTGACAACCTGGATGTCAGGGGGTCCATCCCCGCGCGTGCGGGGCCGACACTTCCTGACCTGCGACTTTGCTCGGTCAATGGGCGGTTTTCATTCAGTCTAGAGCCCGCGGAAACCGGCGAGGGCAGGCGCGAGGGATCGTGCCGAACGAGAAGGTATGGACCTGGTTCCGTGGTCATGCCGGAAGGTTCGGGCACGCGGGCGGGAAATCGTTGCCACCGTGGCAAGGTCCCCGCGTGACCACCCGGGCTAAAGGTCCAGTCCGGCGCGGGAGGCGAGGCCGCGCAGCTCGGTCCCGGTGGCGTCGGCACGTGAACGCTCGATCAACTCGCACACCAGGCCCCGGGCGACCCGCGAGCCGTGGACTCGCGCGGGTGCGATGCGCTCGGCTGCTCGAAGGGCGTCGACGGCGTCCGAGCGGCGGTGTCGGATGCGTGTGCAGGCGCGAGCCCGCGCGAGGTGGTACGCGACGCGCCGCGTGGGATTGGGGAGCTGGTCGGGTTCGATGCGGTCGGTGAGGGCAGCGGCGGCGACGTGATCGCCGCGTTCGAGGGCGGCACTCGCACGCCAGAGGTCGACGTTCGCGGGGCCGAACCCGAACCAGCCGAAGTCGGGTCCGTCGACGCGCCGGGCGAGGTCGGCGGCGTGGTCGAGCGCGGACGTCTCGGCGGTGGTGTCACCGCTCGCTGCCGCGGTGAGCGAGTGCGCCAACGCGAGCATCCCGGACAGATGGACGCCACCGACCGTGCCGGTGCCGGGGGCGGCGGCCGTGAGCACGTGGGAGGCGAGGTCGAACGAACCTCCGCCGAGGAGCCCGAGACCCATCCCGAACGCACTCACCGCGATGCTGACGGGGTCGTCCGCGCGTTCCGCCGCGTCGCGGGCGAGTGTGCAGGCCTGCCACGCGAGATCGCGCGTTCCACCGACGTCACCGAGCCACGCGGCGGTGCCTTGGATGTGCAGCAACGTGGCGATGCGGAGCAACTCGCGGACGTCTCTCCCGGCCTGGACCGAGCTGTGGACGTCGCGCACGAGTCGTGGGAGATCCGCACCAACGCTGCGGTAGTCGCAGGCCCGCTGCGCTTGCAGCAGGACGTTCGTGCGCTCCCGAAGGACGTCGACGGGCACGACGTCGCCGCCGGGGATGCCGACACTGACGGCGAGGAGCGCGGAGCGGACGGCGTTCACGTGGCCGTCGGCGAGGCCGGAGTCAGCGGTGACGGGGACGGCGGGTCCGGCGATGTCGGCAGGGGTGACGTCGAGGGCGCGGGCGAGGGCGGCGATCAACGACCGGCGGTCAAGCGCTCGTTCGCCTCGTTCGATGCGGGAGAGATAGCTGGGGCTGATTCCCGCGA
Organism: Saccharomonospora sp. NB11; assembly: GCF_015910535.1. Classification (GTDB taxonomy): domain Bacteria; phylum Actinomycetota; class Actinomycetes; order Mycobacteriales; family Pseudonocardiaceae; genus Saccharomonospora. Next base: position 97,686 of record NZ_JACBJG010000006.1, read on the forward strand.
GCCCTGCGACGACGTCGAGAGAACGGCCTCGTGCTCGGCGGATGCGGCGGATCGCGTGTCCGGGGTGCTGCATCTGGTCTCCTGTGTGCTGTCCAGGGATCCAGTGTGCAGGCGGGGAGGGGGTTCGGGTACCTCGTTGCGGGGCACATCCCCGGCACGAATGCCATCGATCTCCGTGGAGACACGGTGAGATGCGATGTCCCCTGATTTCAGGGGCGTGCCGGGGACGTAGCGAGCATCACCGGTAGTTGGTGAACTGCGTCCGGCCTGGGGCGATGCCTTCCAGGTGGCTTCTGACCTGCTGGTTCGTGGCGATTACTTGTCGTTGGTGATGGATGATGGTGAGTGGCATCTGTACCCAGTTTGTACCGACGGTTTGTCCCTGTCGTGAGTTCAGGCGTTGATATGGAACACGCTGGGCCCTGGATGCCACTCAACGATTGAAAAGGCTTCCTGGGAGTTACTACATTGGCATCCCGCTTCTTGGGGGAAGGGGCGCATGTACGGCATCGTCATCTTGGTCCGACATGAATTGCTTGGCTCGATATTCCATTTCGTAGATCGAGCGAAGCAATTGGGTTGTGAATGAAAGTGTGCCTAGTGCTTCCCTTTTGTTGCTGGCAGGGAGCTCGTGTGTGGCTATATTTCCCCTTTTTCGAATCAGGTCAACCCAGGGCTTCATGGGTGGCGTAACAAATCCTTGACTCTCCAGAAATGACAGGTATTCCGCGAAGGTGTCTCCCTCTTTGGCTCCCTTATTTACGGCTATGTGCATAAGAATCTTGCGACACATCAACTCTGCCGAGGTGTAGGCGCTTGCAGATATGTTCCGCCGTGCTTCGTTATAAGCCTGCTCCACGTCCTCCGGCAAGCCTTCAACTTCTTCGCCAGCTCCTCTCGCGGGGGAGACGGTATCTCCATTAATCACCGCTCCGAATAGGCATCCAGGGCATCTCACCCATGTGACATAGGGCCCCTTTTTGGTGCGTGCGATTACGGCAGCAGAGCATACTTTGCCGCAGTGTGGGCACACTATTTCAGTGTATGCATATTCGTTGGATGTGTCGATGTGCTCAGAATTTGGCGCACCCATCGAGGTGAAAACTATATTGCTATGCCCGGCCATTTAGCCTCCTTTGTCTCGGGTTGGGTATCGACAATAATGCCCTCGTTGTTACAGGATCAGGTGATTATGTTGCTGCAAAGTTTCCATTGAAGTTGCCCTTTGGGCAGCAGAACAGGGTCGATGTTGTGCCATCCCGTCTGACCTGGCGTAGCCCGATCACGCTGTGTCAAGGGGGCAACCTTCGTGCTGTGGTGAGGGATGTTGCCAGGCTTGCCCCCTTGACGCGGCGTGATAGCCCTCGGGGAGGTCAGACGGGATGGCACACGCACCGGACCACCAACGAACCGGAACGTGCGTGCACGACCCCAGCCATCCCGGAGACCTGCCCGCCCGGCGAGGGCATCTTCTTCCTTCTGGCGGTCCCGCCGTGGTTCCCGGACCGCCTGCCTTCCGCTCCTGGGTCCGCGTGCGGGACGGCGGGACCGGCGTCAGCCGCACGCCCGGCGGCCCGCTGGCGCGGGCCCACAGGCAGCAGGCAGGCGGCCCCGGCGGGGCCGCCCTTGACCATGTAGAGAAAGTCCTCACCGGATGTGCGCCGGGTGAGCTACGGGGCGGGGCTGACGTAGCAGTACGCGGGCACGAGGCCGTGGCCTGAGTCGTGCTCGGTCACTCCGATCCTGCGCCATCCCAGACGTTCGTAGAGCCGAATCGCGGCCTGGTCCTTCTCCATGACGTCCAGCACGAGGCGTAGCCCTTCACTGGCTGCGTGCTCCATCACGGCACGGGTGAGCAGTTCACCGGCTCGATGGCCCCGCGCTTCGGGGTGGACGAACAGACGGCCCAAGACGGCGATGCCCGCGACTACACCTTCGGTTGTCTCGCGGAACATGACGGCCGCTGCGTCGGCATCCGTGGGCTCGGTGATGCAGACGTGGCCGATCACCTCACCGGCCAGCTCGGCAACCCACGCCTTCACCAGTCCGGCGGGCCTGAGCCAGGCTTCCGGGTCGGCGACTCCTTCGACGGGGTAGCCGTCGGCCTCGTGCACGGCCACCAGGGCGGCAGCACACGCGGGGAGGTCGTCATCACGGCGGGGGCGGACCACGGGGGTCGGCTGTTGGTGCGGCTGGAACATCAGTCCTCCACGGGCATGGCGTAGTCCAGGCCGGTCAGGTCGGCGCGCATGACGAACCTCGTCACCTCGAACGGTCGGCCGAGGTGGTCGATGCCGGTGTGCAGCACATCGAGCACCGGAACACCGTCTGGGATGGACAGTCCCGTGGCTTCCTCGTGGGTGGGCATGCGGGCGGACACCTCTTCGCGGACGCGCGTGATCGGGTGCCCGAGTTCCTCGAACCGCGCGTACAGGCTGCCCTTGCCCATCTTCGCCGACGTGGCCAGCACCGAACCTTCCGCGATCTCCCACGGGATGTAGGTGACGCCGACCTGAACGGGGTCGTTGTCGGCGTAGTACCAGTTCTCCCGGCGCACCACCGATGCCTCGGCAGGGTCGACGTCCAGGCGCTCGGCGACGTCCTCGGGGGGCTGGACCCGCTCGATCGATGTGCAGTCCACGCGGGCCGTGCGGCCCTGCTTCGCCACCTCGGCGCGATAGGGCGACAGCCCTGTCTCGTTCCGAAGGCTGTGCGAGTAACGCTCGCTGCCGAAACGGAGGAGGCGCCGCTTTTCGCGGACGAACACGCCCTTGCCGTGGTGTGCCGTGACCAAGCCTTCGTCGGTGAGCAGGCGAATGGCCTCGCGGGCGGTGTTGCGGGCCACGCCGTGCTGAGCGGCCAACGCGCGTTCCGACGGCAGCTTGGCGCCGGGCGGCAGGTCACCTGAGGCGATCGCGTTACGCAGCTCGCTCGCCACCTGGCGGCTCGGGAGCTGTGTCCCTTCGCTGGGACGGCCTGCGGAACTGTTCACGACGCCTCGATTGCTGTCGGTGGACCTGTCTTCATCGCGGTCAGTGTACTGGCTCAAGCCAGCTATTGACGGACGACGCGCGACGCGCTTTACTGGCTTAAGCCAGCAACTGGCTCAAGCCACTTCACTGGGAGGACATGGTCATGGGTGCGCTCGCGTTGGTCATCGATGAGCCGACTGTGGTGGAGGTTTCCGAGCGGTTCCGGTTCTCGGATGAGAACCCGCTGACCTTGGAGCCGTATGCACGGGGCCGGTTCGGGGATCTGCCGCCGTACATCGAAGACGTGATCGTCGAGCAGTTGGGACTGGCTCCGACACGCTGGAACGCGCTGGTCGGTGCCGGAGAGGTCTACTCGGTGGTGGGGCCGTTCCAGGAGTTCTCACTGGCGGGCTTCCTGCGTTCGGTGCAGGAGCGCGATGTGTGGGACGGGTCTGAGGACGTGTGTGGTGACTGCTGGGGCACCCTGGCGGCCAAGGACTACGACGGGTCGGTGACTGGCCGTATCGACGGCGTCTACGTCTGCTTCTGTGCGGTGCACTGAGCATGGCCGAACACGCGAGGTCGGCCCGGCTGGTGGCGGAGTTGCCGGGCGAGGACGAGCGGTTGGCACTGCTGCTGCGAGGTTCGGGGTTCCGTTCGTGGCGGGCCAAGGTGCAAGCGGTCGGCGGGTGTGCGAAGCCGGTGCGCCTGGCCGGATCGGCTTCGTGGGAGACGGCTGACGGTCAGCGGGTGCGGGAGTTGGAAGGCACGCTGTTGGCCGCGTGCGGCAACCGGCGGGAGTCGGTGTGCCCGTCGTGCGCGGATCGGTATTCGGCAGACACCTTCCACTTGATCCGCTCGGGTTTGTCCGGCGGCAAGGGCGTGGCGGACACGGTGACGGGGCATCCCCGGCTGTTCGTCACGCTGACTGCGCCGTCGTTCGGGCCTGTGCACAACCAGCCGACCACCGGCACCGGGCAGCGTCGTTCGTGCGCCTGCGGGACGACTCACCACGACTACGACCCCGCGTTGGGCACGCCGCTTGATCCGGATGCCTACGACTACGTGGGCGCGGTGTTGTGGCAGGCGCATGCCTCGGAGCTGTGGCGACGGTTCACCATCACTTGCGCCCGACACCTCGCCCGCGCCCTCGGGGTACGGCCCACCGCGCTGAAACACCACCTGCGGCTGTCCTACGCCAAGGTGGCCGAGTATCAGCGGCGGGGTCTGGTGCACTTCCACGCCGTGGTTCGCCTCGACGGCCCCGACGGTCCCGACACCGCACCTCCGGCGGCGGCCACGGTGGACCTGCTGGAACGGGTGGTGCGCTCGGCAGCTCGCGCGGTGGCGGTGGACTCGCCACCCTCGGAGGCGGTGGGGTCGCGGCGGCTTGTGTGGGGGCGTCAGATCGACTGCCGCGCCATCACCGACGCTGAGCCGGATGACCCGGCGGCGTTGGTGCGGGGCTCGTCGGTGGCGTCCTACATCGCCAAGTACGCCACCAAGGGCACTGGCCACGCTCCAGGCGCAGATACCCCGATCCGTTCCGAACAGCACATCGCCGACCTCAACGTCACCGACCACACCCGCACCATGATTCACACCGCCTGGCGGCTCGGCGGGCTGCCCGAGCTGGCGGGACTGCGGTTGCGGAAGTGGGCGCACATGCTCGGCTTCCGCGGGCACTTCCTCACCAAGTCCCGCCGCTACTCCACCACCTTCACCGCCCTGCGCGGCGCTCGCCGGGAGCACCGTTTCGCCCAGGAGCTGGCCGACCTCGGCATTCACGACCCTGGCGAGGTCACCGTCATCAACGACTGGTCGCTGACCGGCATCGGCTACCGCAGCGCCGCCGAACGCGATTTCGCCGAAGCCATTGCCGACGCAGCCATCCAACGGCGGAAGAACCGCCGATCCGACAGCATGGCGGTGGCGTGATGGCGGTTGATGACCTCTGGTACCACCGCGCTCGTGATCCCGAGACGGGAGAGCGGTTGCCCACGAAGCGCCACGGCCGTGGCAAGCGGTGGCGGGTCCGCTGGATCGACCCTGAGACGGGCCAGACTCGCACGCAGTTCTTCGAACGGCGGGCCGACGCCGAGCGACACGACGCCAACATGCGCGCGGACATCTCGCGCGGCCAGTACGTCGACCCTCGCGCGGGCAAGCTCACCGTCGCCGAGTACGCCGATCACTGGCGTCGGACCCAGCTCCACCGGCAGAGCACGGCCGAGCGAACCGAGCGGGTCATCCGGCGGCACATCGTGCCCGTGCTGGGTGCCTTGCCGCTGGCACAGGTGCGGAACTCGCACATCCGGGGATGGGTCAAGGATCGCGCGGAACGTCTCGCGCCGAGCACGCTGGCGACCGTCTACCACGGCACGCTCGTGCCGCTGTTCAACGCGGCCGTCGCCGACAAGCGCATCGGCAGCACGCCGTGTGTCGGCATCCGGCTGCCGGAGATCCCGGACTCCCGGTACTACATCGCCAGGCCAGAGCAGGTGCATGCGCTTGCGGAGGCGCTGCCCGAGCGGTACCGCGCGATCGTCTACCTCGCCGCTGGCTGTGGCTGGCGCGGCGGAGAAATCTTCGGCCTCGAACGCGACGCGATCGACTTCGAGCGCCGTGAGGTGCACGTCCGTCACCAACTCACCGTCGTGACCGGGCGGAACCCGTTCCTCGCTCCGCCGAAGACCAAGACCAGCATCCGGACGAACGAGCTGCCCGTGGTCGCGACGGAGGCGCTGCGCCACCACCTGGACACGTTCCGGCCGCTGCCCGAGGAGATCGACGACGAGACGGACCCACGCCGGCCGATCCGACGCCCGGTCGATCTCGTGTTCACGCGCGGAGACGGCCGGCCGATCCACCGGTCGGACTGGTCGTACATCTGGCGGCCCGCGGTGGGGAAGGTGGGACTGCCGAAGGGGTTCGGCCTGCGTGACCTGCGGCACTACTTCGCCACGGTGCTGATCTTCGGCGGAGCCAACGTCAAGACGGTCCAGCTCGCGATGGGGCACACGACGCCGACGGTCACGTTGAACACTTATGTCGGCTACTGGCCGGACGCCGTGGACCAGACTCGCTCGCTGGTGGACTCCGCCCTCGGTTGTACCGGGGATGTACCCGGCGGCACCGACTAGCGCATCACCGCAGGTCACGCAGCGAGCATCACCGGTAGTTGGTGAACTGCAACGCGATGCCGAAGTCCTCGTTCTTCAGCAGCGCGATGACCTCCTGGAGGTGGTCCTTCTTCTTGCCGGACACCCGGAGCTGGTCGCCCTGGATCTGGGCCTGGACGCCCTTGGGGCCCTCGTCGCGGATGAACTTGGCGATCTTCTTCGCCTTGTCCGACTCGATGCCCTCGATGATCTTGCCGTTGATCTTGTAGATCTTGCCGGACACCGCGGGCTCACCGGCCTCGAACGCCTTCAGCGAGATGCCTCGCTTGATCAGCTTCTCCTTGAAGACCTCCACCGCCGCCTTCGCGCGCTCCTCGGTCTCGGCCTCGATCGTCACGGCATGCTCACCGGCCCACTCGACCTTGGCGCCGGTGCCGCGGAAGTCGAAGCGCGTCGACAACTCCTTGCTCGCCTGGTTCAGCGCGTTGTCCACCTCCTGACGGTCGACCTTGCTGACGACGTCGAAAGAGGGATCGGCCACGTCACACACCTCGTCGTTTCGGCTGTTGGATGGCTCCACCCTAGCCACCGCCAACCCCACCGATCGGGCGAGTTGCGCATTCGCTATCCTGAGTACCGGCCGGGATGACCGGACACGGCGGGTTACCCGAGTGGCCAAAGGGATCTGACTGTAAATCAGACGGCTCAGCCTACGGGGGTTCGAATCCCTCACCCGCCACAAGCAGGCGAAACGCCCCGCTGACCTGGGAGACCAGGCGGCGGGGCGTTCGTCGTTCGTGGGGCGCTCGGCGGGTGGCCGGAGCCACGCCGACCCCGGTCACAACGCCGGTTCGTCCTGCGCCCACGGGTGTTCGGCTTCGAGTTGGGTCGCCAGCGCCAGCAGGGTCGGTTCACTGCCGAGCCCGCCGACGAACTGCACGCCGAGCGGCAGACCCGACGCGGTGCGGTGCAGGGGCACCGACATCGCGGGCCTGCCGGTGATGTTCGCGAGCTGCGTGAACGGCACGGGCGCGAGGTTCGCGAGGATCTGGTCGTTCCACAGCTTCGTCTTGGTGGCGATGCCGGTGAGCCGCAGCCGCAACAGCAGCTCCCCACCGAGCCGCAGCAGCGGGGGAGTGGCCAGCTCGCCGACCCGCACCGGGGGCCGCGCCAGCGTCGGCGTCAGCAGCAGGTCGAACCGCTCGTGGAACGCGGCCAGCGCGCGGGTGTGGATGTTCCAGCGCTCGCGGGACATTGCGTAGTCCGCTGCCCGCAACCCTCGCGCCGCCGCGGCGAGCAGGCGGTTGTCCACCTCGAACTCGCGGTCGCGGGCGCCGGTGAACTCCTTGATCTGGTCGATCGTGGCCGCCGTCTGCGCCGACCACATGGTCATGAAGTCGCGCGCCAACGCCACGCCGTCGATGCCGGGGTCGGCGGGCTCGACGTCGTGTCCCAGCTTGTCGAGCAGAGCGGCTGCCTGCTCGACGGCGGTGACGGCCTCGGCGTCGACGGGGGTGCCGAGCGGGGAGCGAGTGGTGAAGCCGATGCGCAGTCGCGGCGGGGTCCGGCGGGCGAGTTCGGCATACGGCGTGTCGGGCACGGCGGGCAGGTACGGGCCGCCGAGGTCGGGCGTCCGGGTCAACACGTCCAGCATTGCCGCCGTGTCGCGCACGGTCCGCGACACGACGCCGTCGGTGGCCGCACCGGAGAGCGCTTCGGCCCGGTCCGGACCCGACGGGACGAGCCCTCGACCCGGCTTCAGCCCGAAGATGCCGCAGCAGGCTGCGGGGATGCGGATCGACCCGCCGCCGTCGCTCGCCCCGGCCATCGGCACGATCCCCGCCGCGACCGCCGCCGCCGCGCCGCCGGACGACCCGCCGGGCGTGTGCGCGAGGTTCCACGGATTGCGGGTCACGCCGGTGGCCTTCGGCTCGGTGACCGCCTTGGTGCCGAATTCGGACGTGGCGGTCTTGCCGAAGATCACGAGCCCGGCGTCCAGCCACCGCTGCACCACCACACTGTGTCGCGAGGCGGAATGGCGCTGCAACGACCGCGAGCCGCTGCCCGTGGGGACTCCCGCGTAGTCCTGGGACAGGTCCTTGAGCAGAAACGGCACGCCCGCGAACGGTCCGGACAGGGTGTCGGCCGTCTGCCGACGGGCGAGGTCGTCCATCCTGCGCACGATCGCGTTGAGTCGGCCGTCGACCCGGTCGGCGCGCGCGATCGCCGCGTCCAACAACTCGGCGGGGGACACCTCACCTCGGGCCACCAGTTCCGCCAACCCCACCGCGTCGTACGACCGGTATTCCTCGTAGGTCATCGCTGCCATGTGCGTCACCCGCCTTCGTCGCCTCCTGATTCAACGCGTCACACCACGCTTCGTCACGCTCCGGGGCCGGAATGTGTCTACGCGTCGCGTCTCTGTGCGCTTCGCGCGGTCAGTGACCGTGGAAGGCCTGGTAGATCACCACGCAGGCCACGGTGGTGAGGACCGCGATGACGGCCAACACCACGAGGGTGGGCCAGCCCCGCCTGGCCGAGGCCGTCGCCGACGCGGCAGCGGGGGCAGGCCGTTGTGCTGGTGGGCGTGGGCTTGCGGGTGAGCGGTACTGCGGCACGGGCGACACCTTTGTCGGTGCCGGGCGTGGTGCCGATGTGGCCTTCTTTGTCGGAGTCGGGCGTTGCACGGGCGGCGCGGCTGGCTTCGCGGGCGGGGTCGGCTTCGGCGCCGTCGGAACAGCCGGCACGGAGGTGGGACGGTCGGCTGTGGGGAGGGTGTCGGGGAAGCCGTCGGCGAGTAGCTCCTCGCGGGTGGGGGCGAGGGTGTGCAGGTCGAGAGCGCGGCAGGCGTCGAGAACGGTGTCGGCACTCCAACCCGGGCGCCCGGTCCGGTCGCGCATCTGGTGCACCAGCCGCCGCAGCATCTTGCGTTGCGCCAGCACCACGTCGATACCGGGGCCGACATTGCGGGTGTCCCCGAGCTTCAGTTCGGTTTTCGGGATGACGACGAGGACCACCGCCCCTCGGACGAAACCCACGTTCAACCCGGCGGCTTCGAGCGCGTTCTTGGTGTCGAACAACCCGCCACGGAGCTGTTCGTGCGGATTCGCCGTGGCCAGCGTGTGCAGGGCAGCGGGCTCGCCGTCGACCAACCACGGCCCGTTCAACGGCACCGTCAACACGCCGGGCTGAGACCGAGTGAAGCCCTTGATCTCGCACACCAGCAGCCCGTGCGGAGTGAACAACAACGCGTCCACCTGCCGCACCCCGGCTTTGCTGGGCACGTTGACATTGACCAACGCCAACCGGCAACGCGTACTCACCAGTCCACCCCCGCCACAGCCGTACTACCCGAGCCTCCGCTCTCGACAGGCCTTCGCCCGAGGTCCTCGGCCCCTTCTGCACACGCACCAGCACAACCGTCGACCGTAGTGATCACCAGATCACGCACGGTCCCGCCGAACGAGTGCACCTGCTCGGGAGGCGTCCGTCACGACGTCAGTCACCCGCACGTCAGCCTTCGCGTACTACCGGCTGCTCTGGGACCTCGGGTGAGTCGGTTCAGCGGCCGGGGTCGTCGTCCGGCAGCGAGCACTCCAGCCGGTAGTCCACGGTCACGTCACGGTAGGTGTGCCGCGCTCGCACCGACGCGGGCAGGTTCACCCGGCGGCTGTCCGAACGCGAGCGGAACCCTTCGATGCCGTCGAAGGACACCTCGGTGTCCGGGTCCTCGTGCCAGCGCAGTCGTCGGCCGGTGACGTGCGCGGTGAATGCGATGTCGGCGGGCCCGTCGCGATCGGGAGCGTGGGCGTCGTCGGCCTCGGGGGTGCGCTCGGAGGTGGATTCGGAGTCGGTCACGGCCGAGGCCTGCGGCGTTTTGGGGCGGCGCGGCGGCGCGACTCCCTGGGCGACGACCTCCGGTGTCTGGGCCTCGGCTGGGGCCGAGGTTCGGGTTCGGAGTCCTCGTCGGATTCCCACTCGTCGTCGGACTCCCACTCGTCGTCGGCTTCGGGCTGGTCGCGCGGCGGGGCCTCGTCGTCTGCGTCGTCGGTGACATCCTCGTCGTCGCCCGTGAGTGGGCCCGTGACGTCGTCGAGCGAGTCGGTGACGTCGCGAGCGGTACCGCCGACGTCCTCCACGGCGCGTCCGGTACCGCGTCCCACGTCCTCGGCAGTGCGAGCGGCTCCGGTGCTCACGTCTTCGACGCCGCGTCCGGTACCGCGACCGACGTCGTCGACGGCACTTCCGGCTCCACGGCCGACGTCTTCCACGGCACCTCCGGCTCCGTGACCAACCTCGCCGACGGCGCGTCCGGTACCGCGGCCGACCTCGTCGACGGCACTTCCGGCTCCGCGACCGACGTCTTCGACCGCGCCGCCGGCGCCACGACCGACGTCCTCGACGGCACCTCCGGCACCGCGGCCGACCTCGTCCACGGCACTTCCGGCTCCGCGACCGACGTCCTCGATCGCGCGGCCTCCGCCCGCGCCGAGTTCGCCCACGGCGTCGCCTGCCCCACGCAGCACCGGTTCCGCGGCGCGGATGACGTGTTCGAGGATCTGCGGATTGCGGTCGATCGTCGTGAGGACGCGGTCGATGATCTGGGCGACGCGGTCGAGCCGGACTCGCAGTTGGGCCTGCGCTTGGACACCGGTGATCGTCAACGCCACCCTGCCCAACGCCACGTCCGCGCCCACGTGCAGCTTCAGCAGGTCGAGCACGTCGGCGTGCAGCGACACGTGGGCGCGCAGGTCCTCGACGTCGAGGTCGATCTCGTCGACGGACAGGTTCGGGACGTCGAGGAACACGTCGGGTGCGGTCTCGCCGACCGGGGCGCCGCCCGGCTCGCGAGTGTGCGGGGTGCGGTCGGCCGCCGTGCCGGAGGACTCGGGGGACGAAGCTGACTCGGGGGACGGAGCTGACTCGGAGGACTCGGCGGCCGCGTCCGGGTCGTCGTTCCATCGGCTCACCAGGAACCACCTCTCACGGGGGAGGGACTCCTTGTCGAATACCCGTTCCCGGCGGCGTACACGACGTCGCTTGACCTGAGATGGTTGGTGCCGACGAAGCGACGCACTCAGGACCTCGGCGGTCGTGTCTGCCCGTCATCGGACCTCGCTCCAGGACCAGATCGAGGCACTTGTGATCGGCGGGCCCCAGCCCCAGCCGTTCGGCGACAGCGTGGTGGAACAGCACGGTCGCCGTGCTTAGCGAGCTGGCCAGGATCACCGGGCTCACCAGCGGAGCGATCACCGGTGTCGTGGCTCGGTTGGAGGCAGCCGGTTTCCTGCGTCGCGAACCCGATCCTCAGGACCGGCGCAAGCAGTTGCTCCACTGCACGGAGCAGGCGCGACAACGCATCGGCGAGGTGTTCTCCGAGCTCGTCGACTTCTCGACGTTGTTGGCCGACTTCGATGCCGACCAGCTCGCCACTGTCGCTCGCTTCCTCGACCGAGCGACCGAGGCCGCTCTCCGACAGGTCGCGCTGTTGCGCGCCATCCGATGACCGAACCTTGAAGGAGACCAGCATGAACCGCGATGAAGCCGAGGTGCGGGACCTTTTCCAGCGCATGTGTGCGGCGTGGACGGCAGGCGACGCCCACGCCTACGGCGAGCTGTTCACCGAGGACAGCGACTACGTGAGCTTCGACGGCACCCGCGCGGAGGGACGCGCGCCGATGGTGGAGTCGCACGACCACCTGTTCCGCGGTGTGCTGGTCGGAAGCGCCCTGGTCGGTGAGGTGGAGTCCGTCCGGTTCCTGTCGGACGACGTCGCGCTCGTCCACAGCACGGGTTCCGTACTCGCGGCGTGGCGTTCCTCGATCCCGAAGCGGCGGCTCACACGCAACACCATCGTCTGCGTGCGCACGCCCGTCGGGTGGCGAATCGCCGCCGTCCACAACGGGCGGGTGCGGCCGATGTCCGTGCCGTCGGCGGACTCGCTTCCGGCGCGGATGGCCAGGGCGCTGGTCCGTCTGTCCGCGAAGTTCGGGCTGGGGCGAGCGGGCGTCACGGCCTGAGTCGAGGGGCGAGCGCGGCGGGGTCGGGTGGCGTGTCGTGGTGGGGCACGCTCTCGGCCAGCGCGGCGGCCCAGCCGCACAGGGCGGCGACCTCGATGCCGTGCGGGCGGGCGTCGGCGAAGGGGGCGATGTTGTCGGCACCGCGCCGCAGCAGCGCGACCGCGCCCGTCCGGTTGCCTCGCGCCGCGTGCGTGATCCCCACTGCGAGTTGTGCGAGACCTCGCCACAACTGGCGCTCGGTGTCCGGCCCGGACTTCCACGCGTCCTCGAACACCTCGTGAGCGTGGAACGGCTTGCCCTCGTCGAGGAGTTGCTGCGCCTCCCGCAGCGTCTCCTCGGGAGTGCGGGTGATCCCCTCGGGCTGGCGGGGAACTCCCGTCGCACCTCGCGGCAACGGCCTGCCGAGTCCGTCCCTCGGCCGCGCGTTGCGGGCCCGTCCTTCGGTGTCTCGGTCGCGGTCGGCCACGGATCGAGTGTGGCACACGACCGGCCGTGCTCAGCCCGTCTCGCCCTTCGTGGCGTCGGAGGCCTTCACCTCGGGCGGCGTGATCCGCGAGTCCTCCACCGGCACGGCCCTCCCGGTGAACGAGATGTGTCCCTCGGCGTGCATGCGTTCGGTCATGTGCGGATAGTGCAGCTCGAACGCGGGTCGCTCCGAGCGGATGCGCGGCAGCTCCGTGAAGTTGTGCCGCGGCGGCGGGCAGGTCGTGGCCCATTCGAGAGAGTTGCCGTAGCCCCAGGGGTCGTCCACTGTCACCGGGTCACCGAAGCGGTAGCTGCGGATCACGTTCCACAGGAACGGCAGCATCGACAGTCCCAGGATGAACGCGCCGATCGAGGACACCACGTGCAGCGTCGTGAACCCGTCGGTCGGCAGGTAGTCGGCGTAGCGGCGGGGCATGCCCTCGTTGCCGAGCCAGTGCTGCACGAGGAACGTGGTGTGGAAGCCGACGAAGGTGAGCCAGAAGTGCAGCTTGCCCAACGGTTCGTTCAGCATGCGGCCGGTGAACTTCGGGAACCAGAAGTAGATCCCGGCGAACGTCGCGAAGACGATGGTGCCGAACAGCACGTAGTGGAAGTGCGCCACCACGAAGTACGAGTCGTGCACGTGGAAGTCGAGCGGCGGGGCGGCGAGGATGACCCCGGTGAGGCCGCCCAGCAGGAACGTGATGAGGAACCCGATCGAGAACAACATCGGTGTCTCGAACGTGAGCTGGCCCTTCCACATCGTGCCGATCCAGTTGAAGAACTTGATGCCCGTCGGCACGGCGATGAGGAACGTGGCCATCGAGAAGAACGGCAGCAGCACCGCGCCGGTGGCGAACATGTGGTGCGCCCACACCACGATGGACAGGCCCGTGATGCCCATGGTCGCGAAGACCATCAGCCGGTAACCGAACACCGGTTTGCGGCTGAACACCGGGATGATCTCGGTGACGATGCCGAAGAACGGCAGCGCCACGACGTAGACCTCGGGGTGCCCGAAGAACCAGAAGAGGTGCTGGTACAGGATCGCGCCGCCGTTGCCGGGGTCGAAGATGTGGCCCCCGATCAGACGGTCGACGGCCAGACCCATCAGCGCGGCGGTGAGGATCGGGAACGCGATCAGGATCAGCACGCTCGTGAACAGGATGTTCCACGTGAAGATGGGCATCCGCCACATCGTCATTCCGGGCGCGCGAAGACACGCCACCGTGGTGACCATGTTGACCGCGCCGAGGATCGTGCCGAGACCCGAGACGACGAGCCCCATCACCCACAGGTTCCCGCCGATGCCGGGGGAGAATGTGGCACCGGACAGCGGGGTGTAGGCGGTCCAACCGAAGTCCGCCCCGCCGCCGGGCGTGAGCAGGGACCCCATCACGATCAGCCCGCCGAGCAGGAACAACCAGTACGACAGGGCGTTGAGCCGGGGGAACGCGACGTCGGGGGAACCGATCTGCAGCGGCAGCACCAGGTTGGCGAACGCGAAGAGCACGGGTGTCGCGTACAGCAGCAGCATCAGCGTGCCGTGCAGCGTGAACATCTGGTTGTACTGCTCGGTGGAGAGGAACTGCAGTCCCGGCTGAGCGAGCTCGGCGCGGATGAACAACGCCATCACGCCGCCGATCATGAAGAACACGATCGACGTGACCATGTACATCTTGCCGATCACCTTGTGATCGGTGGTGCGCAGCAGGGTCAGCAGGGCCTGCCAGCGCTTGCCCCCCGTGGGGGCGGGCTGCTGGATCCGCGTCGGGCGGACGCCGATCTGCGTGTCCACGAAGCACCTCCGCTCGCGACTCCCGCCCTGGCAGTTCTCGCATCACCGCAGGTCCGGGGCGTGTCACGAATCACGCTAGACGGGAGCCTGCACCCCCGCACGTCGGCGCGGCACCGAGCGGTGCCGTTCGCGTACTCCTATTGCCGGTACGACTCGACCTCGCTCACCGGACGCGGTTCCGCCTGGTCGGGGTCGGCCCCGAACTCGCTGTTGGCGCGGCGTCTGCGCAACAGGTCCCAGCACTGGTCCAGTCGCTGTTCGAGTTCCCGCAGCCGTCGTCGGCCCGCGTCGTCGAGACCGGACCCGGTCGCCTGCGACCGCAGCTCGCGCTCCTCCGCGATGAGGCGGTCGATCCGGGCCAGCGGATCGGTGTCGCTGCTCGCCATCACTCGCTCCCTTCCCGCGTGAGGGGCGTGCCCGGCGAGGAAGAGGTCGAAACCGCCGACTACGACTGCAGGTAACGCAGCACCGCGAGGACCCGGCGGCTGTAACCGGTGACGTGTGCGAGGTCGAGCTTGTCGAAGATCGCCCCGACGTGCTTCTCCACCGCGCTGCGCGACACGTACAGGGTCTCGGCGATGCTCGCGTTGGTGTGGCCCTCGGCCATCCTCTCCAGCACCTCCCGCTCCCGCTGGGTCAGCCGGGCCAACGGGTCGACACGGTTGCTGCGCGCCAACAACCGGCGCACCACCTCGGGGTCGAACGCGGCCCCACCCGACGCCACGCGTTCGAGCGCGTCGAGGAACTCGCCGACCTGTGCGACCCGGTCCTTCAACAGGTAGCCCACGCGCCCGACCTCGTCGCTGATCAACTCGGCGGCGTAGCGGCGCTCCACGTACTGCGAGAGGACGAGCACGCCGATCTCCGGAGCCGACCGCCGGATCTCCAGCGCCGCGCGCATGCCCTCGTCGGTGTGGGTGGGTGGCATCCGGACGTCGGTCACGACGACGTCCGGCCGATGGCGTCGAGCCTCCGCCACGAGCGTCCGGGCGTCCGACACCGCCGCCACCACGTCGTGACCCTCTTCGGCGAGCAGGCGCACCAGGCCCTCCCGCAGCAGGATCGAGTCCTCGGCCAGGATCACGCGCACGGCAACTCCGCTCTCACCACGGTCGGACCACCGGGGGGACTGGCGACGGTGAGGGTCCCGTCGGCCGCGGCGACGCGGCGACCGAGCCCCGTGAGCCCCTCGCCCGCGACGTCCGCCCCGCCTACGCCGTCGTCGACCACCCGCACGACGACGATCCTGTCGTCCCGGTGCACGTCGATCTCGACCCGGGTACATCCGGAGTGCTTCAACGCGTTGGTGACGGCCTCGGAGACCACGAAGTACGCCACCACCTCGGTGGCCTCGTCCACCCGGTCGGCGAGGGCGTAGTGCAGGGAGATCGGCACGGTCGACCGCTCGGCCAACGCCTCCAACGCCACCCCGAGACCGCCCGTCTCCAGCGCGACCGGGTACACGCGCCAGGCCACCTCGCGTAGTGCGCGCAACGCGTCCTGCGACTGCTCGTGCGCCTGGCGCAGCAACTCGGCCACGCGGTCCGGGCTCGTCGTGCGACGAGCCCGACCCAGCACCATCCCCAACGCCACCAGCGACTGCTGGACACCGTCGTGGAGGTCCCGTTCGATACGCCGGCGCTCGGCGTTCACCGCCTTGACGACCTCGGCCCGCGTCGTCGCCAGCTCGTGGACGCGTTCGCGCAGCCGGTCGGTGGCACTCGGCGCCAGCAGCCGCCGTGCCACCGCGCGTTCGAGCACGACGACTCCCCACAGGCCCGACACGACGAGGAACACCAGGAGCGCGCCGCCCAGCACCACCGTGAACGGGTCATACCAGGAGCGTTCGGTGCCACCGCCGACCGGAGAGCCCGACAGCAGTTGGCCCACCATGATCCCGCCGCCGACACCGCCGAGGGCCGCCAGCACGACGATGCCCGCGGTCAGCCCGCCGACGACGCAGCGGGCCGCGAGGTACGGCCACGCACGATGATCCGGGTAGTCACCGGAGAGGGCGGTGTTCAGGAATCGGGCCAGTCGCGTGCGGTGGAGCTCGGCGAGAGCCCGCGCGACGCGGTGGACCGAGCGACGTGCGGGTGGCACGAGCACGGCGGGAGCGGTCAGGAGCACGAACGGCAGTTCGACGACGACGGCGAGCGCCCCGAACAGGAGCCCGGCACCCACGCGCGGCGCACCCCGCGCGATACGCTCGGTGGTGGAGGACACCTCGCAGACGCTAACCAGGCCGGGGTCTCGTGTGACTGAGGTTTTCCACAATTCCGGCCTGCGGAAGGGGCACCCCGTGTTCGGCGGTGTGCACCATCCCGTCCACGCCGTAGCGGTTTGTAGTGTTCTGGCCACACATCCGGACTTGGTGATTCGCGAAAGGCCCCCTTATTCATGAACAGTCTCGCTGCTGAAGCCGACACCGCCGAGCTCGGAGGGCTCGCCGGCTGGACGGTCGACTTGATGGACGCGCTCGGTGGGCCGGGTGCGGCCGTGGCCGTGGGACTCGACAACATCTTTCCCCCGATCCCGAGCGAGCTGATCCTTCCGCTCGCGGGTTTCACCGCCGCGCAGGGGCGGTTCAGCCTGGTCGAGGCGCTGGCGTGGACCACTGCGGGTTCGGTGATCGGCGCGGTGCTCGTGTACCTGGTCGGCTACTTCTTCGGCCGGGAGCGCACGCGCAAGCTCATCACAATGCTGCCGCTGGTCAAGGAGTCCGACTTCGACCACGCCGAGCGGTGGTTCGCGAAGCACGGGACGAAGGCGGTGTTCTTCGGCCGGATGGTGCCGCTCGTGCGGAGCTTCATCTCGGTGCCTGCGGGTATCGAGCGGATGCCGTTCTGGATCTTCCTCGGTCTCACCACGCTGGGCAGCCTGATGTGGAACGCGATCTTCGTCGTCGCGGGCTACTTCCTGGGGTCGAACTGGCACGTGGTCGACGAGTACGCGGAGATCTTCCAGTACATCGTCATCGCCGCCGTCGTGGTGGCGCTCGCGGTGTTCGTCGTCAAGCGGGTGCGGGAGCGGCGCAACGCCAACGTCTGAACCACAGCGCTCGGCAACGGGCATCCACGCGGTCGGCGTGGGTGCCCGTTTCTCGTGTGTGCACGGTCCCGCGTAGGGGGCCAGGGCGGTGGGACGCTCGCATTGTTCCCGGAAATGTGGCATAAATCACCCTGTTGGGGTGGCTACCAATCGCGACCGAAACGCCACGGAGCTGTTCACTCACTCTGCGGTCGAACGACCGCTGATGTCGGTGTTCGTTGACACAGCGCTGATGAGTTGGTCGCGAACAGCCGCCTTGATACGCCCACCGGGGGTAAAGTATCGCCTCGTTCGTGGGTCGGCCCCGACAGGCGCATGCGCGTCACACAAGGAGGTTGCATGCCGGAGGCATACGGCGACGCCACCGCCGCTGCCGAGGCCGGTACGGCGACGGACGACGTACCGAGACCGAGTGGACGACCGACCGACGAGAACCGCCCCTCGGTGGAAGCTCGCGCGGACGAACGTCGTTTCGGGCTTTACACCGCCGCGGTCCTGACCCTCGGCATCGCCGCCGCGGCGGCCGTGTCGGCATGGCTGCCCTTCGACGGCTCGGTGCACCTGTGGTGGATCGGACCTCTCCTCGCACTCGCGTTCCTCGGAGCCGAACAGCTCGGCGTCAACGTCGACGTCCGCAGCGGCATCTCCTGGACCATCTCCTTCACCGAAATCCCCCTCGTCATCGGACTCCTCGTCGCACCGTTCGAGGTCGTACTCGCGGCCCACGTCGTCGCCGGGGTCACCACGCTGTTGGCGCGTCGCGTCACAGGCCGGGTCCTCTACAACGCCGGCGCATTCCTCCTGGAGGTCACGAGCGCGTTCGCCGTCGCGGGGCTCGTCAGTCAGGCGCTCGGCAGCCCGTCCTCCATGCCGTGGCTCGCGGCGCTCGCGGGCACGCTCACCGCTCCACTCGCGAGCACCCTGCTGGCGATGGCAGCCGTGCGCGTGCTCCGTCGCCGGATGCGTATCGGCACCGTCGTGCGGCTGGCGGGACGCATCCTCGTGGTCGGGTTCGTCAACGCCTCGGTCGGGCTCACCGGCTACCTGGTGATCTCGAAGACGCCGGAGGCGTGGCCGATCGTGCTCGCGGTCAGTCTCGGGCTCGCCGCGCTGTACTGGGCGTACTCGGACCTGCTGCGCGAACAGCGCGACATGGAGGCCCTCACCGACGTCAGCCTCATGGTGGCGCGCTCGGGGCAGCAGGTGGCCGCGCGCCCCGCGCAGCGGACCGGGGACTTCGGGGTGGACGTCGACCTCGACGAGTGGACGACGATCGCCGAACGCATCCGTGACCAGCTCGCCGCGGCCCGGATCGTGCTGCGGCTGCGGCTCGAACCCGACGAACCGCTGCGCACCGTGGTGGTCGGCGACGAGCTGCCTCCCGAGGCGGAGGTCGACCAGGACGACGACCCGCTGCTGCGCCTGCCGGGCTCGCACGTCCGGCACCTGCGCATCACCGAGGCCAACACGCGCATCCGCACCGCGCTGCTCGATCGCGGTGCGCACGAGGTGCTCGCCGTCCCGTTGCGCAGCGCGAACCAGTTGCTCGGCATCGTCGAGGCGCACGACAGGCTGTCGCGCTGGCGGGGGTTCGGCAAGTACGACGTCCAGCTGCTCGGCACGATGGCGAGCCACCTCGCCACCGCCCTCGACAACCGCAGGCTGCTCGCCACGCTCCGGCACGACGCCTACCACGACCCGTTGACGGGGCTGCTGAACCGACCGGGCTTCCGGCAGGTGACCGCCGAGCCGCTGCGGGAGAGCGAGAACTCGGTCGTCCTCCGGGTCGACCTCGACGTGTTCTCCACCGTCAGCGACGCACTCGGGTACACGTGGGCCGACCGCATGCTCATGGCTGCGGGGCGGCGTATGCGCGACACCCTCGGCGCGCACGTGCCGCTGGCGAGGTTGGAGGGCGCGTCGTTCGCGGTGTTGCTCGCCGACTGCGAGGTCGAGGACGCCCAGCAGGTGGCCCAGCGACTGCGCAGCCAACTCTCCGCCCCGTACACGGTGGACCGGCTCATGGTGGAGGCCAACGCGGTCGTCGGCTACGTCGCCACGACAGCGGCGGAGAACGCCGAGCGGGCGGACGTCGACAGCCTCCTGCAGCGGGCCGACATGGCCGTCCGCGCGACCCGCAGCGGCGAGGAGGTCAAGTCCTACGTGCCCAGCATGGGGCAGATCTTCCTGCGGCGGTTCCAGATGGTCACGCAGTTCCGGCAGGCCATCGAGGAAGGGCAGGTCACCGTCCACTACCAGCCGAAGGTGGCGCTGCCCGGCAAACAGGTGCTCGGCGTCGAGGCGTTGGTGCGGTGGCAGCATCCGGAGTTCGGCCGCGTCGACCCCGACGAGTTCGTGCCTGCCGTCGAGGCGGCTGGGCTGGTGGGCTTGCTCACGTCGTTCGTACTCGACACGGCGCTCGACCGCGTGCGGCGATGGCTGGACGACGGGCTGCGGATCTCCGTCGCCGTGAACCTGTCGGTGCGCAACCTCGCCGACGCGGAGTTCCCCCGGCGGGTCGCCGAGTCGCTGGAGCGCTTCGGAGTACCCGGTGAGTTGCTCACGTTGGAACTCACCGAGTCGGACGTCATGCAGGACCCGGAGCGCGCCCTGCCGATCCTGCGCGAGCTGAGCGAGCTGGGCATCGAGCTGGCCGTCGACGACTTCGGCACGGGGTACTCGTCGTTGGCCTACCTGCGGCAACTGCCCGTCGACCAGGTCAAGATCGACAAGAGCTTCGTGTTCGGCATGGGGACCGATCTCGGCGACCTGGCCGTGGTGCGGTCGATCGTCGAGCTGGGGCACTCGCTCGGGCTCACCGTGGTGGCCGAGGGGGTCGAGGAGGACCTGGCTCGCGACCAACTGGAGGCGATGGGCTGCGACGTGGCCCAGGGCTACCTCATCTCGCGTCCGTTGGCCGAGGACCGGCTGGAGGCGTGGTTGCAGGCGAGGACGGTCCGTTCGCTGGGTCGCTCCTCCGAGTCGTCCGGCGGCGCCGTGCTGACCCTCCTGACCTGAGGTTTCACCGAAAACCGACCCCCGAATCAGGGGGGTGACGAGGTGCTGTATTGTTGTCCTCAGCCCGGTGAGGGCAGGCCCCTTTAGCTCAGTCGGCAGAGCGTCTCCATGGTAAGGAGAAGGTCTACGGTTCGATTCCGTAAAGGGGCTCGGTGTGTGTTACGAGGCGGTGTAGCTCAGTCGGTAGAGCAAGCGGCTCATAATCGCTGTGTCGCCGGTTCGAGTCCGGCCACCGCTACGCTGTTTCGATGAGAGAGTAAGGAGCCGTTGTGGCTGCCACCGACGTACGACCGAAGATCACGTTGGCGTGCGAGGAGTGCAAGCACCGCAACTACATCACCAGGAAGAACCGTCGTAACGACCCGGATCGCCTGGAGATGAAGAAGTTCTGCCCGAACTGCGGTACGCACCGGTCGCACAAGGAAACGCGCTGACGCAGATCTCTCCAAGCTCTACGAAGCCGCCCCCGCAAACCGGGGGCGGCTTCGTTGTGTGTGGAGCATGGGAGCGTAACGGTCCTGAGGTTGGAAAAAACCCAACGAACGGGGCTACTTTTCGGTAGTGGTGTCGATCACTCTAGCGGGGACCCATTTCCAACCCTGCGGAAGTGAGGGACCGACATGAAGAGGTTGACGAAGACGACGGTCGCGGCCGGTGCGTGTGCCCTGGCGTTCGGCGCCCTGGCGCCCGCCGCCATGGCGTCCGCGGCGTCGACGTCGGCGGAGGTCGAGGGTTACTCCGCCAGCGTCCAGACCGAGGCGGTGTCCGCTCTGGTCGCCGAGCGCGGTATCGACCGGGCCGAGGCGATCGAGCTGCTGCAGAAGCAGGACGCCGCGGTGGCGGCGCTCGACTCCGCGCTGGAGCAGTTGGGTGCTCGTGCTGCGGGCGGGTACCTGGACGCCTCGGGCACGCCGGTGGTCAACGTCGTGAGCGACGCGGCCGCGGCTTCGGTGGCGGGCAGCGGCGTCGTCACGAAGGTGGTCGAGTACTCCACGGCCGAGCTCGAAGCGGCTCGGGCCGCCCTGCCGACGGTGGTCGGCACGGCCGTCGCGACCGACCCGACCACGAACCAGGTCGTCGTCACCGTCGCGGAGGAGGCCGACGCGACGGAGGTGGCCGAGCTGGAGGCCGCCGCACAGCGTCTCGGTGACGCGGTGCGTGTCGAGCATGTCGATGGCGAGTTCGAGCTGGCGATCTACGGCGGCGAGGCCATCACCGGTGGCGGCAGCCGTTGCTCGGCGGGCTTCAACGTCAACTCGGGCGGCCAGAACTACATCGTGGACGCGGGTCACTGCACGGGTGCCGTCTCGCAGTGGAACGTCGGTCCGTCGGTGGGCGCCAGCTTCCCGGGCAACGACTACGGCCTGATCCGCAACGACACGGGCAGCGCTCCCGGTGCGGTGAGCCTGTACAACGGCTCGACGCAGGCGATCAGCTCGGCTTCGAACGCCTCGGTGGGCCAGTCGATCTGCAAGAGCGGCAGCACCACGGGCCTGACCTGCGGCACGGTGACGGCCACGAACGTCACGGTGAACTACGCGGAGGGCGCGGTGCACCAGCTGGTGCAGACGTCGGCCTCGGTCAACTCCGGTGACTCCGGTGGCGCTCTGTTCGCCGGTAGCACCGCTCTCGGCATCACGTCCGGTATGGGGGGCGGCAGCTCGTTCTTCCAGCCCGTCACCGAGGCGCTGAGCGCCTACGGCGTGTCGCTCAACTGAGTTCGGTCGGTGACAGCCGTGTCCGGTCCAGGCCGGGCACGGCTGTCGTCGTTCGGTGGTCTGTCCGGTGAGGTGGCCGACCGGTACCCTGCCGTGCGTGCCACTGGATCCTAGTTACGCAGGGCGAACGTACCCGCCCACCACCACGTACGAGGTCAGCCGCAGCAAGATCGCGGAGTTCGCCGACGCGATCGGCGACGACAACCCGCTGTACCGCGACCCCGAGGCGGCCAAGGCCGCAGGCCACCCGGACGTGCTCGCCCCGCCCACGTTCCTCACGGTCGTCAACCTGAGGGCGATCAACGCGATCGTCGCCGACCCGGACCTCGGGCTCGACTACTCCCGCATGGTGCACGGTGACCAGCGGTTCACCCACCATCGTCCGGTGTACGCGGGTGACGTCCTCCGGCTCACCACCCACATCGACGAGGTGTTCGCCCGCGCGGGCAACGACTTCCTCGGCGTGCGCGCCGACATCGAGACCACGTCGGGCGAGTTGGTGTGCACGACGCACGCCCAGCTCGTCGTGAGGGGGGAGTGAACCGTGACCGAGACGATCGGTACCGAGACGTCCGTCGGCGACGAGCTGCCGCCGCTGTCCGTGCGGGTCACCCGTGAGCAGTTGGTGCGCTACGCGGGTGCGTCGCTGGACTTCAACCCGATCCACTGGAACGAACGCTTCGCCACCGAGGTCGGCCTGCCCGGCGTGATCGCGCACGGGATGCTGACCATGGCTCTCGGTGGCAGGGTCGTCACCGACTGGCTCGGCGACCCCTCGCGCCTGGTCGAGTACGGCGCCCGGTTCACTCGACCGGTGGTCGTGCCGGACGACGACACCGGCGCGTTGGTGGAGTTCAGCGGCAAGGTCGCGCAGATTCGCGACGACGGCACCGCCAGGATCGACATCACGGCGAAGTTCGACGGCAAGACCGTGCTGGGCAAGGCGCAGGCGGTCGTCCGGCTCTGAGCGGCGCTCGCCG
Organism: Saccharomonospora sp. NB11; assembly: GCF_015910535.1. Lineage (GTDB taxonomy): Bacteria > Actinomycetota > Actinomycetes > Mycobacteriales > Pseudonocardiaceae > Saccharomonospora. The sequence continues at coordinate 120,830 of NZ_JACBJG010000006.1, forward strand.
GTGCGGTCACCGCGTCCGGATGGCGGCGAGGACCGCGTCGGCGATCGCGCGTTCTCCTCGTGCGGTCGGATGCAGAGGTGCCGCACCGGTCGTGGACTCCAGTCCCTCGATCCAGCGTTGCCCCTCCGCCGCACACAGGTGGTGCTCGGCTGTGGGTGTCGCCGTGTCGACGAACCGGGCGCCGTGCGCGTTGGCCTGCTGCTCCAGCACGTGGTTCAGCAGGTCCAGCCCTTCCCGGAGCGCGGCGAGGTCGGCGAGGTCGTGGGGGAGGACGTCGGCGCACGTCGCCGGATCGGCGGGCAGGATCGTCGGGTAGCCGACCACGAGCACGCGAGCGTCGGGTGCCCGCTCGCGGACGGCCCGCACCGCCTCGGCGACGGCCGCCACGGTGTTGCCCACGCGCTCCTCGACCGCTGCGCTCTCACCGCACCGGCCGCCCTCGGCCGCCACCTCGGCGCACTGCCCGGCCAACTGCACCAGACCCACGTCGTTGCCGCCGATGCCGAGTGTCACCAACGTCGTGTCGGGGGTGAGTGCGTCGAGCTGCGGCGGGTTGGTGCCGTCGGCGGTCTGTTGCGGGCTGGTGAGGTGCTCGGTCGTGGCGCCACCGCAACTGGCGTCGGTGAAGCTGGCGGGTGCCAGCTCCGCCGCGACCAGGCGCGGGTAGTTGTTGTCCGACCGCTCGCATCCGATCGGTGAGCCCACACCCCGGCCGGTGCCGGGTGCCGAGGTGTAGGAGTCGCCGAGAGCCACGTAGTGCACCGGCTCGGCGGACTCTCCGGCCGTGGACCGCTCCCCGCTCGCGCACGCCGCGGTGAGCGCCGCCAGGACCGTCACGACCGACACGGCCACCCGCGGCGCCACCGAGGTGAGTCCCATTCGTCCGCGCAGCACCTCTCGGTTGTATCAGGAGGCCCGGTCGCGAGCCTGTCGAACGAGGTCGTTGACCAGGCCCGCCGCCTGATCGGGGTGGTCGACCGTCGCGATCACCCTGCGCTTGGTGCTCAGCGTCAGGACGAGTGCCTCGCCGCCGCGGCACTTGAACGCCACGTCACCGGAGGCGTTGAGCCGCACACCGAGGCCGCCGTTGCCCAGGAGAGTCAGGGTCGTCGTGCCTGCGGAGGTGACGTCGGAGAGCGGCACGGTGCGGCGGGGATACCCGAGCAGCCCCATGCGGATCGAGACGGCCTTCTCGTCGATCGTGACCCGCACGGAGGCGATGCCCACGGCGGCGAGCGCACCGACCAGCAGCGGGACGAGCGCCGAGCTCCAGGTGGGCGCCGTGCCCGACAGGGCGCTGACGATCGCGATCACGACCGGGGGAGCGACGACGCAGATCACGGCCAGACCGGCGTTCGTGGTGCCCCCGACCCACGTCGCCCGCTCGTGGGCGGCCAGACCGACGCTCTCGACGGTCACGACGTCGTCGCGGCGTCGCTGCGGAGGCACGTCGGGGGCGACGAGCCAGGCCAGCGCGCCGACGACCAGCCCGAGGCCCAGCAGGAGCGGAACGGTCGTGGCCGCGCCGGCTGCGTCCTCCCACGACGCCGCGTCGAGCGTGCTGACCATCGACGTCACGAGGGTTGCGACGGGCAACGCCGCGACACCGGCGGCCAGGCCGAGCAGCGGGCGATGAACTCCTCGGCCGGTGCGCCACAACACGAAGGCTGTGACCGTGACGGCGACGGTCAGGGCGAGCGTGATCGCGACCGTCCACGTCGTCAGGGGTGCCAGCCCGGTCGCCTGGTCGGGCGTACCCGACGGGCCCCAATGGGTGGCCACCTCGTCGGGGAGGCGGTCCGCCCACGCGTTGCGCAGCGCCAACGCCGCGACGGTGAGCAGGACGGGCCCGCTGAGGAGAGCTGCCACCACCCGCATCGGAACACTTCTCACGAGAACTTCCTCCTGACGATCGTGACCAACTCGTCGACGTCCACGCCGACTCGTCGGCTCTCTGCCACGAGCTCGCCGACCAGCGCGGCCAGCCGCGCGTGTCCGTCGGCCTGTCCCTTCACCACGGCGCCCCGCCTTCGTCGGAGGTCGATGACGCCCTCGTCCCGCAACGTCGCGTACGCCCGGAGGACCGTGTGCACGTTGACGTCGAGCAGCGTCGCGAGCTCCCGTGCGGGAGGGAGCTGCTCGCCCGGCTTGACGCGCTGCTCGGACAGGGCACGCCGGACCGACGCGGCGAGCTGTTCGTACAGCGGGGTCGTCGACGACGGGTCGATGCGAAACAGCATAGTTCTAACTGTACTAGAACAATGAACTCTAATGCGGGTGCTTACGCAACGAGGCCCACGCCGTCCCCGGAAACGACGAAGCCCCCGAGGTGGGAACCCCGGGGGCTTCGCGACGTGCTCGTGACTACTTGGCCTCGGAGAGCAGCTCCGCCACGCGGGTCACGCCCTCGACCAGGTCGTCCTCGGCCAGCGCGTACGAGAACCGGAAGTAGCCGGGCGTGCCGAACGCCTCGCCCGGAACCACGGCCACCTCGACCTCACGCAGGATCAGGTCGGCCAGCTCGACGGTGTCCGCCGGCTTCTGGCCCCGGATCTCCTTGCCGAGCAGTGCCTTCACCGACGGATACGCGTAGAACGCGCCTTCCGGCGTGGGGCACTCGACGCCCGGAATCTCCGACAGCATCGACACGATCCGGCGGCGACGCTTGTCGAACGCGGCGCGCATCTCCTCCACCACGTCCAGCGGCCCGGCGACGGCCGCCAGCGCCGCCCGCTGGGCCACGTTGGCGACGTTGCCGCACAGGTGGGACTGGAAGCTCGACGCGGCCTTGATGACGTCCTGCGGGCCGACGATCCAGCCGACACGCCATCCGGTCATCGAGTAGGTCTTCGCGACGCCGTTCAGGATCAGCGTCCGGTCGGCCATCTCGGGCACCACGACGGGCAGCGACTCGGCCTTGACGCCGTCGTAGACGAGGTGCTCGTAGATCTCGTCGGTGATCACCCAGATGTCGTGCTCGGCGGCCCAGCGGCCGATCTCCGCCACCTGCTCCCGCGTGTACACCGCGCCGGTGGGGTTCGACGGCGAGTTGAACAGCAGTACCTTGGTGCGCTCGGTGCGCGCCGCTTCCAGCTGGTCCACCGTGACCCGGTAGCCCGTCGACTCGTCGGCGGTGACCTGCACCGGGACCCCGCCGGCGAGGGTGATCGACTCGGGGTAGGTCGTCCAGTAGGGGGCGAGCAGCAGCACCTCGTCGCCCGGGTCGAGCAGGGTGGCGAACGCCGAGTAGACGGCCTGCTTGCCGCCGTTGGTCACGAGTACCTGCGACGCGTCGCACGAGAAGCCGGAGTCGCGCAGCGTCTTGGCGGCGATGGCTTCCCGCAGTTCCGGGAGCCCGGCGGCGGCCGTGTAACCGTGGTTGCTGCGGTCGTGCACCGCTGCCGCGGCTGCCTCCACGACGTAGTTGGGGGTCGGGAAGTCGGGCTGCCCGGCGCCGAAGCCGATCACGGGCCGCCCCTCGGCCTTGAGTGCCTTCGCCTTCGCGTCGACGGCGAGTGTCGCCGACGGCGTGATGCCGGCGATGCGAGCGGACACTCGGGGACGGGAACCGGAGGCAGAGCTGTCGGATGTGGCCATGCCGACAGTTTTCCACGTGAGCCATACTGCCTGGCAGCAGCCCTCCTTCGAGCGTCGTGGCCCCCTGGTGTGGGCGCGGTGGGAGACGCCCCGTGATCGCCTCGCCACGCCGTAAGTAGGGCGTGGTTGCGAGTCACCCTCGGGCTTGCCGTAGACTGCTGAACTTGGAACGTCCGGAACCGGCCCCACGACTCTCGCGGGGTTGGTGAAGAGCGTCCTTGTGAGTGGGTCACCGCTCGAAGGGGTGTAGCTCAACTGGCAGAGCAGCGGCCTCCAAAGCCGCAGGTTGCAGGTTCAAGTCCTGTCACCCCTGCGTTGACGTGTCAGGTGGAGCGGAGGAGTAGCTCGTGAGCGAGGACGGGGAGAAGGACAAGGAGAGGGCGGCTGAGCGCCCTTCCCGTCCGGACACCGCCGCGGCTCGGCGCGCACGGCGTGCCTCCGCTGACCGAACGGGCACACCAGCCAAGGCCGGCTCCGGGGGAGCCCGCAAGGGTGCGGAGTCGAAGCGGCCCGCTCCGAAGGGAAAGGCGCCGGAGAAGGCTGCCAAGCCCGAGGGCAAGGGTGCGCCGACCCCGAAGCGGAATCGGCAGGAGACCAAGAAGGGCTCTCCGTTCGCCCGCATCGGGCGTTTCGTCCGCGAGGTGTGGGGCGAGCTGCGCAAGGTCATCTGGCCGACGCGCAAGCAGATGGTCACCTACACCACGGTGGTCCTGGCCTTCCTGGTGTTCATGGTGGCCCTCGTGGCCGGACTCGACTTCGTCTTCCTTGAGGGCGTCGACGTCGTCTTCGGTAACTAGGTTGCCTACTTCCTCGCGGGTCGCGACGTCCACGCGGCGCCCGCGACCACCACACGCGATCAACTGAGAGGACGGAAAGTGACCTCCGAGAACGGCTCAGGAGCCGGTCAGGACCTGACCGGCCTCTCCGAGGAGCAGGCGCTCGCCGCCACCGGCGACGCGGACTCGGATGCCACCGAGACCGCCGAGGTGGCCGAGGCCGCCGAGACGCCCGAGGCCGACCAGCCCTCGGAGACTTCCGGGGCTTCGGAGGCCGCCGGAGACGACAGCGCGGAGAGTGCCGCCGACGAGGACCCCGCCGCCAAGCTGAAGGCCGAGCTGCGGAACCTCCCCGGCGACTGGTACGTCGTGCACTCCTACGCCGGTTACGAGAACCGGGTGAAGAGCAACCTCGAGACCCGTCGGCAGACGCTGGACGTCGAGGACTACATCTTCCAGATCGAGGTGCCCACCGAAGAGGTCACCGAGATCAAGAACGGCCAGCGCAAGATCGTGCAGCGCAAGGTGCTGCCGGGCTACATCCTCGTGCGGATGGAGCTGAACGACGCCTCGTGGAGCGCGGTGCGGAACACCCCGGGTGTGACCGGGTTCGTCGGCGCCACCTCGCGTCCGTCTCCGCTCAGCCTGGACGACGTGGTCAAGTTCCTCGCCCCGAAGGTCGAGAAGCCGGAGCCCGCGAAGGCAGGCAAGGGCGAGCCCGCCGAGGCCGCGCAGCCCGCCGCCTCCGGCGCCGTCGAGGTCGACTTCGAGGTCGGCGAGTCGGTCACGGTGATGGACGGCCCGTTCGCCACGCTCCCCGCCACGATCAGCGAGGTCAACGCGGACGCCCAGAAGCTGAAGGTCCTGGTGTCGATCTTCGGCCGGGAGACGCCGGTCGAGCTGTCGTTCACCCAGGTCTCCAAGATCTGACGGCCGGGTACGCTCGGCCGCAGGCACAGTCCCACGCCATGGCAGGGGCGTGGGGACGAGCGACATTGAACAGGAACGAAGAATGCCACCCAAGAAGAAGAAGCTTGCAGCGATCATCAAGCTGCAGATCCAGGCGGGCGCCGCGAACCCGGCCCCGCCCGTCGGTCCGGCGCTGGGTCAGCACGGCGTCAACATCATGGAGTTCTGCAAGGCCTACAACGCCGCGACCGAGTCGCAGCGCGGCAACGTGGTGCCCGTCGAGATCTCCGTCTACGAGGACCGCTCGTTCGACTTCAAGCTCAAGACCCCGCCCGCCGCGAAGCTGCTGCTGAAGGCCGCCGGCGTCGACAAGGGCAGCGGTGAGCCGCACAAGTCGAAGGTCGGCAAGGTCACCTGGGACCAGATCCGTGAGATCGCGGAGACCAAGAAGTCCGACCTCAACGCCAACGACGTCGATCAGGCCGCCAAGATCATCGCCGGTACCGCTCGCTCGATGGGCATCACGGTCGAGTGACCGTCGGTGGCCGGACGGCCCTGCGGGGCTCCGAGCCACCTGTGGGAGGGCCAGGCGCTGGCCCGGACCACAACTGATCCGCCACGAACTTCGAAGGACAGAACATGACGAAGCGCAGCAAGGCCTACCGTCAGGCCGCCGAGCTGATCGACCGCGAGCGGCTGTACACGCCGCTGGAGGCCGCGAAGCTCGCCAAGGAAACGTCCAAGATCAAGATGGACGCCACCGTCGAGGTCGCGATGCGACTCGGCGTCGACCCCCGCAAGGCCGACCAGATGGTCCGCGGCACCGTGAACCTGCCGCACGGAACGGGTAAGACCGTCCGCGTCATCGCTTTCGCGACCGGTGACAAGGCCGCCGAGGCCGAGGCCGCCGGTGCCGACGCGGTCGGTTCCGACGACTTGATCGAGCGCATCCAGGGTGGCTGGCTCGATTTCGACGCCGCGATCGCGACGCCGGACCAGATGGCGAAGGTGGGCCGGGTGGCCCGCATCCTCGGCCCGCGTGGCCTGATGCCGAACCCCAAGACCGGCACCGTGACGCCGGACGTCGCCAAGGCCGTGGCCGACATCAAGGGCGGTAAGGTCAGCTTCCGGGTGGACAAGCAGGCCAACCTGCACATGGTGATCGGCAAGGCGTCGTTCGACGCCGAGAAGCTGGTGGAGAACTACGCCGCCGCGCTGGACGAGGTGCTGCGGGTGAAGCCGTCCTCCTCGAAGGGCCGCTACCTCAAGAAAGTCACCTTCTCCACCACCATGGGCCCGGGCATCCCGGTGGACCCGGCTCGCACGCGGAACCTGCTGAGCGAGGACGCCAACGCCTGACGGGTACCTGACGTTCGTTCGGGGCGGTCATCCGAGGGATGGCCGCCCCGACGTCGTTTCCGGGTCAGTTGTCGTCGGTCGAGCTCGTGCTCGGCGTGGCGGGGCAGGTGGTGGGACCCGGCTGGTGGCCGGTGATCAGCCACTGGCCCATCTCGACCTGGCTGACCTCGAACACGCCCAGCGCGGGGCCGCCCTTGACGGCGAAGTCGCACGAGTCGATGCGGACCGTCGTCGCGTCCGGGTCGTACCACCGAGGGAAGATCGACTCGGCGTAGTCGTTGACGTGGGTGACCTGCTCGTGCAGGGCCAGCACCGCGGCGCGGCAGTCGGTGTGCCCGGTGTTCTCGGCGAACCGCTGCTGGATGCCGTTCTCGTTGTCGAAGTGCCCGCATGCCTCGGCGATCAGCGGGCGGTTGGTGCGCGGGTCCTCCTGGGCGATGGAGTCGTAGACCCGGCGGACGGCCTCGTGTGGCTGCTTCGCGAGCAGCTCGCGGGTGTGGTAGGTACCGCCGCCCATCCGGGCCGCGGCCTCGGTGTCGGTGCCGCCGTTGTCCGAACCGAAAAGCTGGTTGAACGCCCAGTTGGCGAAGAGCGCGAGCAGCAGGAAGAAGACGAGCCAGCCGATGACCTTCTTGCCGAGCCACTGCAGCCAGCGGGGCACGCGGCTGGTGGCAGGCGGAGGCTGCGGCGAAGGTGGTGACGGCGGGACGAGATCGGTGGTGCCGGTGGTCTGGAGCGTGCCGGAGGGTGCTGGCCCGCCGCCCTCCTGCTGCCGGAGGAACTGTTGGAACTGCTGAAACTGCTGGAACTCGCGGAAGGCCTGGAACTGGCGTAGTTGCTCGGCGTCGACTTGCTGAGCCGGGGCGAGTTCCGCGCCCGGTGTGGTGGGTGCGTGCGGGGTGGCGCCGACGTCGATGCCGGGATCGCCGTGGGTACCGGGCTGCGGGTGCGTGCCCGGTGTGTCCGGTCGGTCGGGGGTTCCGTCAGGTCGCTGCTCCACCACGTCACCCATGATGCCTGCTCGCACACGAATCGTGGCCTACGCGGCGAGCATTCGTCGTGACACCGAGGGCGCACGGGGTGCGAGCGGGGGCAAGCGAGGGCATCGATGAGGTGTTCGCCGGGGGCGGTGTGGGCGTCTTCCCAGGTGGTGCGTATGCTGGTCGACGGTTCTACCGAAGACCGCTGGTCTTTCCCACGCCGGAGCGTGGGGAACGAAGGTCCCGTGCAAGGCGGGCGGCCCGCGCAGGAGGACGAGGCTCGTGTGACGTCGGATCGTGTCCGACGACCCGCGAAGGTACGCCCCGCGCCTGCTGCGCCGGGGCGTTTTGTCGTTGTGGGGGTCCGGGCAACGCCGGTGGTCATTGAAGCCAAGAGAGGAGGCGACCATGGCGAAGCCCGACAAGGTGGCGGCCGTCGCCGACATCGCGGACAGCTTCCGCAACAGCTCGGCTGCCGTCGTCACCCAGTACAGCGGCCTCTCCGTGTCCCAGCTCAGCGAGCTGCGCCGCGCTCTCGGCGACACCGCCAACTACCGGGTCGCGAAGAACACCCTCGTGAAGCGTGCCGCCGAGGAGGCGGGCGTCGAGGGGCTCGACGAGCTGTTCGTCGGTCCCACGGCCATCGCGTTCATCGAGGGCGAGCCGGTTGAGGCCGCGAAGGCGCTTCGCGACTTCGCGAAGGACAACAACGCCCTCGTGATCAAGGGCGGCTACATGGACGGCAAGAGCCTCTCGGTCAGCGAGATCGAGCGGATTGCCGACCTGGAGAGCCGCGAGGTGCTGCTCGCCAAGACGGCGGGCGCGCTGAAGGCGAAGCTGTCCCAGGCCGCTGCGCTGTTCCAGGCCCCGGCGTCGCAGATCGCCCGCCTGGGCGCTGCGCTCGAGGAGAAGCGCAAGTCCGAAGGTGGCGCCGACGAGGCTGCCGAGAGCTGATCACCACCCACCCGACTCACCAACCACGAGTCCGTTAGAGGAAGGAACGCCATCATGGCGAAGCTGAGCACCGACGAACTGCTCGACGCGTTCAAGGAGCTGACGCTGCTCGAGCTCTCCGAGTTCGTGAAGAAGTTCGAGGAGACCTTCGACGTCACCGCCGCCGCTCCGGCCGCCGTCATGGCCGCCCCGGGTGCCGCCGGTGGCGCGGCTGCTCCGGCCGAGGAGGAGAAGGACGAGTTCGACGTCATCATCGAGGCCGCTGGTGACAAGAAGATCCAGGTCATCAAGGTCGTGCGTGAGGTCGTCTCCGGCCTGGGCCTGAAGGAGGCCAAGGAGCTGGTCGAGAGCGCTCCGAAGCCGCTCCTGGAGAATGTCGACAAGGAGGCCGCCGAGGCCGCCAAGGAGAAGCTGGAGGCCGCCGGCGCCAAGGTTTCGCTCAAGTGAGCTGACGCCACTTCGGCTTCGAAGGCGGGTCGTTCGTCGTGTGACGGACGGCCCGCCTTTTTGTCACCCGGTCGTGGGTTAGTGTGCTGCAGGCCACGGGCGCGCCCCCAGAAACAACTGGTGAGTAACCTGCGCGCCTCGAACTCGTTGCACGTTGTTGACGCGCCACGAACACAGACCGGGAGGTGCGATGGGTGCCGAGGTGGTCATCGAAGGACTCAGCAAGTCCTTCGGCAAGCACACCATCTGGCGGGATGTCACGCTGACTCTGCCTCCCGGCGAGGTGTCGGTGATGCTGGGCCCGTCCGGCACAGGCAAGTCGGTGTTCCTCAAGTCCATGATCGGACTGTTGAAACCGGACAGAGGCAAGTGCGTCATCAATGGTGTGGACATCGTCCGTTGCTCGGAGCGCAAGCTCTACGAGATCCGCAAGTTGTTCGGGGTGCTCTTCCAGGACGGCGCGCTGTTCGGGTCGATGAACCTTTACGACAACGTCGCCTTCCCGCTGCGTGAGCACACGAAGAAGTCGGAGACGGAGATCCGTCGGATCGTCTTCGAGAAGCTGGAGATGACGGGTCTGGCGGGTGCGGAACGCAAGCTGCCCGGCGAGATCTCGGGCGGTATGCGCAAGCGGGCCGGGCTCGCGAGGGCGCTCGTGCTCGACCCGGAGATCATCCTCGTCGACGAGCCGGACTCCGGTCTGGACCCGGTGCGCACGACCTACATCTCGCAGCTCTTCATCGACGTGAACGCGCAGATCGACGCGACGTTCCTCATCGTCACCCACAACATCAACCTGGCGCGGACGGTGCCCGACAACCTCGGGATGCTGTACCGCAAGGAACTGGTGATGTTCGGTCCCCGCGAGGTTCTGCTCACCAGTGAGGAACCCGCGGTCAAGCAGTTCCTGAACGGCCGCATGGACGGTCCGATCGGGATGTCCGAGGAGAAGGACTCCGCGACGCTGGCCGCCGAGCGCGCGATGTTCGAGGCCGGCCACCACGCCGGTGGGGTCGAGGAGATCGAGGGCGTTCCGCCGCAGTTGCAGCCGACTCCCGGCCTGCCGGAGCGACAGGGCGCGCGGCGGCGCAAGGACCGCGTCATGCGCATCCTCCACACGCTGCCCGCACCGGCCCGCGAGTCGATCATCGCGTCGTTGACGCCCGAGGAACGCCGCCACTACGGCGTCCACAGCGCCCGGCCCGCTCACGCCGGTGTCGCGGGTGTGCAGCAGGGCACCCTGCCGACCGGCGACGTGGCGAGGCTTCCCGACTCCGACTGGACCCGACCGCTTCCGTCGAACTCCGACACGAGTTCCGACGTGACCCGTCGACTACCTGAGCAAGGAAATCTATGAGTTCACCGGCCTCGACGGCCAGGATTCCCGGCGCCGGGATGCTCCGCGAGACCGGGCGGTTGTTCGCGCTCGGCCTCGACGTGGCTCGTGGAGTGTTCCAACGGCCTTTCCAGTTCCGGGAGTTCATCCAGCAGGCGTGGTTCATCGCCAGTGTGACGATCCTGCCGACAGCACTGGTCGCGATCCCGTTCGGCGCGGTCATCTCGATGCAGTTCGGGTCGCTGGCCAAGCAGTTGGGGGCGCAGTCGTACACCGGTGCGGGCAGCGTGCTCGCGACGGTGCAGCAGGCGAGCCCGCTCGTGGTGGCGTTGCTGGTGGCGGGCGCGGGAGGCTCGGCCATCTGCGCCGACATCGGCGCGCGCACCATCCGCGAGGAGATCGACGCCATGGAGGTGCTCGGCGTGTCGGCCGTGCAGCGCCTCGTGGTGCCGAGGGTGCTCGCGTGCATGTTCGTGGCGTTGCTGCTCAACGGCATGGTGAGCGTCATCGGTGTGCTGGGTGGCTACTTCTTCAACGTCGTGCTCCAGGACGGCACACCCGGCGCGTACCTGGCGAGTTTCTCGGCGCTGGCGCAGCTCTCCGACTTGTGGATCGGTGAGATCAAGGCACTGATCTTCGGGTTCATCGCCGCGGTGGTCGCCGCCTACCGTGGCCTCAACCCGCCCCCTGGACCGAAGGGGGTCGGCGACGCCGTGAACCAGTCGGTCGTCATCACGTTCCTGCTGCTGTTCGTGGTCAACACGGTGATCACACTGATCTACCTGCAGCTCGTTCCTTCGAAGCTGGACTGACTCATGGCCCGTCTGACCCAGAGTGTGAAGAACTTCGTCGACCGTCCTTTGACCACATTGGACATGCTCGGCGACCAGATGTCGTTCTACCTGCGCGCGCTCGCGTGGGCGCCGAGGGCGCTGCGCCGGTACAGCAAGGAGGTCCTGCGGCTGCTCGCCGAGGTGAGCTTCGGCTCGGGCTCGCTCGCGGTGATCGGTGGCACGGTCGGCGTGATGGTCGGGTTGACCCTCTTCACGGGTGTCCTCGTCGGACTCCAGGGGTTCTCCGCGCTGGACTCCATCGGCACGTCCGCCTTCACGGGCTTTTTGACGTCGTTCTTCAACACGCGTGAGATCGCGCCGCTGGTGGCGGGGTTGGCGTTGTCGGCGACCGTCGGTGCGGGCTTCACCGCGCAGCTCGGCGCGATGCGGATCTCGGAGGAGGTCGACGCCCTGGAGGTGATGGGCGTGCCGAGCCTGCCGTACCTGGTGACGACGCGCATCATCGCCGGATTCGTCGCGATCATCCCGCTGTACGTGATCGGGCTGTTGAGTTCGTACCTGGCGTCCCGGACGGTGGTCGTCTACCTCTACGGCCAGTCGGCGGGAACGTACGACCACTACTTCGACATGTTCCTGCCACCCGAGGACGTGTTGTACTCCTTCATCAAGGTGCTGATCTTCAGCGTCTTGATCATTCTGATGCACTGCTACTACGGCTACCGCGCCAGCGGCGGACCCGCCGGTGTCGGCATCGCGGTCGGGCGAGCCGTGCGGTTGTCGATTGTGACCGTGGCAGTGGTCAACTTCTTCATCGGTTTCGCCCTCTGGGGCACCGACACGACGGTGAGGATCGCGGGATGAGCTCGACGGGCGCGACGATTCGTCGCAGGTTGCTCGGCCTGCTGCTGGTGGGGATTCTCGTCGGCGGCATCGCGTTGAGCGTGGCGATCTACAACAGGTCGTTCAGCCAGTACGTGACCGTGCGGTTGCAGGCCGACGAGATCGGCAACCAGCTCGCGCCGAACTCCGACGTGAAGGTGCGCGGGCTGATCGTGGGGCACGTCGGTGAGATCAACGCGACGTCCGACGGGACGGAGCTGGTACTCCAGCTCGACCCGCAGCACGCGGAACTCGTGCCGGCCAACGTGTCCGCGCGGTTCCTGCCGAAGACGTTGTTCGGCGAACGCTACGTCGACCTGGAGATCCCGGAGGAGCCGGCGACCGCGACCCTCGCCGACGGCGGAACGATCACGCAGGACCGCACCGAGGACGCCGTCCGGCTGGACCGAGCACTCGACAACCTGCTGCCCGTGCTGCAGGCCGTGCAACCGGAGAAGCTGTCGAGCACGTTGTCGGCCATCTCCACGGCGTTGGAGGGCAGGGGAGAGCAGCTCGGTGAGACCCTGTCCGAGCTGGGCGACTACCTGAGCGAACTCAACCCGCACGTGCCGAGGCTGCAGGAGAACCTGCGGGAGCTGGCCGAGTTCTCCGACACGCTGTCCGACGTCGCACCGGACCTGCTGACCACGCTCGACAACCTCAGCACCACCAGCCGCACCGTCGTGGAGCAGCGGTTCAACCTCGACACGCTGTACCGGACGGTGACGGCGGCGACGACCGACCTCGACACCTTCCTGGAAGCCAACCAGGCCAACCTCATCAGCCTGGGTGAGACCGCGCGCCCCACGGCGGAGTTGTTGGCGAAGTACGCGCCGTCGTACCCGTGCTTCCTCGGGCAGATGGCCGAGCTGGTGCCGCGGATCGACGAGTCGTTCGGCAAGGGCACGAACAAGCCCGGCCTGCACGCGACCCTGGAGATCACGGTCGACCGTGGTCCGTACAAGGCCGGGCAGGACGAGCCCGAGTACAAGGACAAGCGCGGGCCTCGCTGCTACGCGATGGAGGAGTATCCCGACCCGTTCCCGCAGCATCCGCCGGACGGTCCGCTGCAGGACGGCACAGTGCACCCGCCCGCGGCGGGGACGTCGGGGACCGGGCTCAACCACTCGGCAGGCGGCGGCACCGCCCCGGCGGGCAACCCGGCGAACACCCCGGGCGAGCACGCGCTGGTGGCGCAGCTCGTCGGGCCGAGGGTCGGCATGGATCCGGGTGAGGTGCCGGCGTGGGGGTCGCTGCTCGTGGCCCCGCTGTACCGGGGAGCGCAGGTGACGGTCGAATGAACGGGACTCGGGTGATGCGTCGACCGGAGGTGATCGCGTGAGGGGACTGCTCGCGCCACTCCTGAAGCTCGGTGTCTTCGTGGTCACCACCGTGGTGTTCACGGCGATGCTCGCGTTCAGCATCGCCAACGTGAACACGTCCGACACCCACACCTACAAGGCCCGGTTCACCGACGCCACGTCCGTGCTCGCGGGCGACGAGGTCCGCATCGCGGGTGTCCGGGTGGGCAAGGTGTCCGACGTGCGCATCGTCGACCGCCGGATCGCCGAGGTCGAGTTCGAACTGGACAGTCAGCGGACGTTGCCGGACAACGTGGTGGCGGCCATCAAGTTCCGCAACCTGGTCGGGCAGCGGTACCTCTCCCTCGAACGCGGTGAGGGCGAACCCCAGGGCGTGCTGGACCACGGAGCGACGATCCCGCTGGAGAACACCCGCCCCGCCGTCGACCTCACCGAGTTGTTCAACGGCTTCAAGCCGTTGTTCCGGGCGCTCTCACCCGAGGACGTCAACACGCTGTCGTACCAGATCGTGCGGGTCCTGCAGGGCGAGGGCGGCACCGTGGAGAGCCTGCTCGCGCACACCGCGTCGCTCACCACGACGCTCGCCGAACGCGACCAGGTGATCGGCGACGTCATCGACAACCTCAACCAGGTGCTGCACACCCTGAACGAACGCACACCGCAGCTCTCCCAGCTCATCGGCAGGCTCCAGCGGTTCGTGTCGGGACTCGCGAGCGACCGGGAACCCATCGGCGAAGCCATCGACGCGATCGGCGACCTCACCCAGACCACGGCCGGTCTGCTCGACGAGGCCCGCAAGCCGCTGCGCGAGGACATCGACGCGCTCGGTGAACTCGCCGGCAACCTCAACGACTCCGAGGAAGTCGTCGAGCACTTCATCCAGTTCCTGCCGAGGAAGACGAGCCGACTGGCGTCCACAGCGGACTACGGCTCGTGGCTGAACTTCTTCCTGTGCGAAGCGAAGGGCAGCATCAGCATCACCGGGCTCGGCGACCAGCCGGTGTCGCTGCCGCTGTTGCCCGCCAACCGGAGTCGGTGCCTGTCATGACGAAGTTCTCCCACCGCAACCCCATCCCCATCGCGCTCGTCGGGATCACGTTGATCCTGCTGGGCACGCTCGCCGCGTTGAACTCCGACGACCTCCCGCTGATCGGCGGCGGCACCACCTACCGGGCCGAGTTCAGCGAGGCCGCGGGGCTGCAGACCGACGACGAGGTGCGGATCGCCGGTGTGAAGGTCGGCAAGGTCACCGACATCGACCTCGACGGCGCGAAGGTGCTGGTGTCGTTCAAGGTCTCCGACGCCTGGCTCGGCGACCGCACCACCGCCGCCATCAAGATCAAGACGTTGCTGGGGCAGAAGTTCCTCGCGCTCGACCCGCATGGCGAACAGACTCTCGACCCCGGCGACACGATCCCGCTCGACCGCACCGCCGCGCCCTACGACGTCCTCGAAGCGTTCCGCGACCTGTCCGAGACGGTGGACGAGATCGACGTCGACCAGCTCGCGGAGAGCTTCGACGTGCTGGCGGAGACCTTCTCCGACACCCCCGACGACGTGCGCGGCGCACTCTCCGGACTGTCCGAACTGTCCGACACCATCGCCTCACGCGACGCCGAACTCGCCGAGTTGCTCGACGGCACCCGGCAGGTCAGCCAGACGCTCGCCGACCGCGACGACGAACTCGCCACCCTCATCGAGGACGGCAACCTCCTGCTGGAGGAACTCTCCGCCCGTGAGGAAGCGATCAGCGCGATGCTCAACGGCACGAGGGAACTCACCGAGCAGTTGAAGGGCCTCGTCGACGACAACGACGAACAGCTCGACCCCGTGCTCGCCCAGCTCGACAAGCTCACCGACATGCTGGAGCGCAACCAGGAGTCGCTGGCCGAGGGCATCGAGAACTTCGCGCCGTTCGTGCGCGTCTTCAACAACACCATCGGCAGCGGGCGCTGGTTCGACAACTACATCTGCGGCCTGCTCCTGCCGAGCATCGGACCGCTCAACGAAGAGGGGTGCAACGCGCGATGAACACCCGCTTCGGGCAACAGCTCGCCCGCGGTGTCGCCGCCGCCTGCGTGCTCGGCCTGGTGGTGGCCGGGGCGTTGTGGTGGACCTTGAAGGACGCCGGTTCCAAGACCGTCACCGCGTACTTCACCGAGGCGATCGGCCTCTACGAGGGCAACAGCGTGCGCATCCTCGGCGTAGAGGTGGGCGAGGTGGTCTCCGTCGAACCCGAGGGCGACCGCGTCCGCGTCGAGATGACCTACGACCGGAAGGTCTCCGTCCCCGCCGACGCCAAGGCCATCCTCGTCGCGCCCTCGCTGGTGTCAGACCGGT
This sequence comes from Saccharomonospora sp. NB11, assembly GCF_015910535.1. GTDB lineage: Bacteria > Actinomycetota > Actinomycetes > Mycobacteriales > Pseudonocardiaceae > Saccharomonospora. Next base: position 136,523 of record NZ_JACBJG010000006.1, read on the forward strand.
ACGTGCAGTTCGCCCCCGCCTACACGGGAGGCGACGAACTCGACCACGGCGCCGTCATCCCGCTGCAGCGCACCGCCGTGCCGTTGGAGATCGACGAACTCGGCCGCAGCCTCAACCGCGTCTCCGAGGCACTCGGCCCGAACGGCGCCAACGCCGACGGCTCGCTGTCGGACCTCCTCGACACCGCCGCAGCCAACCTCGACGGCAACGGCAAGGCACTGAACCAGACCATCAGCAAACTCGGCCAGGCCGCGGGCACGCTCTCCGGCAACTCCGAAGACCTGTTCGTCACCGTCGAGAACCTCGCCAAGCTGTCCGGCACCCTCGCCGAGAGCGACGGCCAGGTGCGCCGCTTCGAGGAACAACTCGCCGAGGTCAGCGGCTTCCTCGCCGACGAGCGCGAGAACCTTTCCGCCACCGTCTCCGAACTCGGCACCACACTGCAGATCGTCGACGACTTCCTCAACGACAACCGCGACCGCGTGAAGTCCAACGTGGACAAGCTCGCCGACGTCACCAAGGTGCTCGTCGACCAGCGGGCGGCGCTCGCCGAGACCCTCGACATCGCCCCGCTCGCCCTCGGCAACCTCGCCAACACCTACAACGGCGCCTCGGGCACCCTCGACGCCCGGCCGAACATGAACGAGCTGACCGAACCCCCGATCGCGATGGTGTGCAACCTGCTCAAGCAGACCCCCAAGGCACTCGACGCGCTCGGCAACCTCTGCTCGGAGCTGAGCGGCGTGCTGGAGGGAGCGATCCCGCTGCCGTCGCTGGCCGAGACGGTCAACTCGCTCAACAAGGGCAAGCTGCCGCCTCTGCCGCTGCCGCTGCTCGGGCAGTTCTCCTCGGGAGGTGACCGATGAGGCGCCTGCGCACACTCGTGACGGCCGCGAGCGCGGCCACGTTCCTCGTGACCGCGGGTTGCAGCGGCTACCAGGGCATCTACGACGTCCCGCTCCCCGGCGGCGCCGACCTCGGCGACGACCCGTACACGATCCGCGTGCACTTCCGCGACGTGCTCGACCTCGTCCCCAAGGCGGGCGTCCGGGTGGGCGAGGTGCCCGTCGGCGCCGTCGAGGAGGTGCGGCTCGCCGAGGACGGGTGGACCGCCGAAGTGGTGCTCGTCGTCAACCGCGACGTCCAACTGCCCTCCGGCGCCATCGCCAACCTGCGCCAGTCGAGCCTGCTCGGGGAGAAGTACGTCGAGCTCGCCGCGCCCGCCGAGGGCACCGACGCCGGTGGCGGCACACTGTCCGACGGCGACCTCATCCCGATCGAGCGCACCAACCGCAGCGTCCAAGTCGAAGAGGTGCTCGGCGCGCTCTCCATGCTGCTCAACGGCGGCGGTGTCGAACAGCTCAACACGATCACCAAGGAACTCAACGCGGCGCTGGAGGGTAACGCGCCCGACATCAAGGCGCTGCTGCGCAACGCCGAGGAGCTCGTCAAGGCCCTCGACGAGCAGTCCAGCGACATCACCACCGCGCTCGACGCGCTCAACCGGCTGTCGTCGACCCTCAGTTCGCAGCGCGACAAGATCGCCACCGCCGTCGAGGACCTCGGCCCCGGGCTGGAGGTGCTGGAGCGCCAGCGCGACCAGCTCGTCGACATGCTGAGCGCGCTCGACGGACTGTCCGAGGTCGCCGTCGAGACCGTCAACGCCGGGCAGGAGGACCTCGTCGCGAACCTCGAAGCGCTGCTGCCGGTGTTGCGCAAGCTCGGCGAGGCCGGGTCGGACCTCCCCAACGCCCTGGAACTGATGCTGACCTACCCGTTCACCGACGCGGCGGCCGAAGGCGTCAAGGGCGACTACATGAACCTCTACCTCGACCTGGACCTCAACCTGAAGGAGATCCTGGCCAACCTCGGCCGCAGCAGGCAGAACCCGCTGCACAGCCTCCCGATCATCGGTGACCTCACCAGCCCGCGCGAGACCGACCCCGACGACACGTCGTCGGTGCTGCCGATCCCCGGCGACGACCGGTACAGCACGTCCGGGCAGAACGGGTCGAGCGGCCTCGGCGGGCTCGTCGAATCCATCGTGGGAGGGCAGCGCTGATGCTCGTGCGCAAGACCAGGATCCAGCTCGTCGCCTTCCTCGTCATCTCGGTGCTGGCGGTCGGGTACGCGCTCGTGCGCTTCACCGACGTCGAGAAAACGTTCGGCTCCGGCGGCTACACCGTCCACCTGCACATGAGCGAATCGGGCGGCATCTTCACCGGCGCGGAGGTGACCTACCGCGGCTACAACATCGGTAAGGTCGGCCCGCTCAGCCTGACCCGCGACGGGCTGTCGGCTGCCCTGCACATCGAACCGGACGCGCCGGCGGTGCCGAAGGACCTGCACGTCGCGGTCGCCAACCGCTCGGCCGTGGGTGAGCAGTACATCGACCTGCGGCCGGTGAAGGACGAGGGCCCCTACCTGACCGAGGGCGACGTGATCCCCGCCGACAAGGTCACCACGCCCGTCCCGTCCGAGAAAATCATCTCGGACCTGGACGCGTTGGCGTCGTCGGTGCCCACCGAGTCGTTGCGCACGGTCGTCGACGAGGCGTACGAGGGGTTCCGAGGCACCGGCCGCGACCTCCAGGTACTGCTGGACACCACCGGCGAGTTCACGCGCGTGGCGAAGGAGTACCTGCCGCAGACGGTGGACTTGCTGGAGGACGGCACGACCGTCCTGGCCACCCAGAACGACCTCAGCACCCACATGCGGTCGTTCAGCGCCGACCTCAAGGACCTGTCGCAGACGCTCAAGGACTCCGACGCCGACCTCCGTGAGCTCATCGCCGCGGCCCCGGAGGCGGCCACCACCGTCAGCGAGGTGCTGGCCGAGTCGGGGCCGAACCTGAGCACGCTCGTGGCCAACCTCTTGACCACGTCCAACGTGCTCGTCACCCGGCTCGACGGACTGGAGCAGGCGTTCATCAGCTACCCCATGGTCGCGGCGGGCGCCTACAGCGTGACCCCCGGCGACGGCACGGCACACCTGGGGCTCGTGCTGAACCTCTTCAACCCGCCCGCGTGCACCAAGGGCTACCGTTCTCCCAAGGACTACCGCCCGGGCAACGAGACCGCCGAACGCGAGCACTACGCCGACGCGTACTGTGCCGAACCCGAGGGCAGCCCCATCGCGGTGCGCGGCTCGCAGAACGCACCGTTCAACGGTGTGCCCGTCGTGCCCAGCGCGGAGCAGGTGCGGGCCAACAGCAACCGCGACTCGGAGCAGTTGGAGGCGTTGCGGCGGGCGGCGCTCGGCCTCGACGACGACGATCGCTCGATCACCTCGCTGCGGCAGCTCGTGGGCCTGGAGGACTGAGGACACCCACGGCCCCAGCCCACCGACACCGTTCACCTCGACAACACCCACCCCGACCTAGTCTGGAGCGCCATGAGTTCGGACGAGCAGCGGCCGGAGCCGGACGAGCAGGAGAACCGCGTGGCCGCCGACGCCGGGCGCGACGACGGCGATCAGGTCGATCCGCACGGCGACACGACGACCGACGAGCCCACCGGCGAGGCCATCGAGGCCACCGAGAAGACCGAGGAGTCCGACGGCTCCGTCGAGGAGTCGGCCTCGGCGGAGGGCCGCGAGAAGCGGTCACCCCGCCAGGGCCCGCCGCGACCGGTGGTGTTCGTCGCCGCGGCCCTGACGGTGGCGTCCCTGGTGGTCGCCGTCGTGTTCGGCGTGATGTGGCAGAGCGCCGAGGGCAGCGACGACGTGCGCATCGCCGAGGCACGCGAGGCCGTGGTGGCGTCGGCGGGCTCGGCCGTGGTCGCGTTCACCGGCCTCGACTCGGAGGCCCCCGACGAGTACTTCCGCAGGCAGAAGGAGCTCGCGACCGGCGATCTGCTCAAGGAGATCGAGGCGACCGAGCAGCAGTACCGCGACGCGATCAGCAAGGCCAAGACCACGGTCGACGCGCGGGTCGCGGACGTGGCGGTGGAGGAGCTCAACGTCCACGAGGGCAAGGCGATCGCCCTGGCCGTCGTGGAGCTGACCGTCACGCAGGAGCAGGACACCGGGACGAAGACGCTGCGCATGCAGTTGCAGCTCGAACGTGATCGAGGCGACGACTCCGGCGACACGTCGGAACAGGCGTGGAAGGTGTCGGGCATCTCGCCCGTGGAGTACGGCGCCAGCGGCTGACCCGCTCCCGCCGCCCGTTCCCCGCCCCTCGCGAGCCACCGTCGCACGACCCAGTCAGGAGACCCCGATGCCTCCCTCCCGGCGCCGCAACCTCGGTGCACAGCCGCCCACACCGTCCCGCCGTCCCCGGGTCGCGGGCCTGCGCAGGCCGTCCCCGGTCAAGCGGGTGTCGGAACCGACCGAACCCACCGAACCCACCGAGTCGACTGAGCCCACCGAGCCGACCGAGGCCGCTGCCGATCCGTCCGTCGACAAGTCCGACGCGGTCGAGAGCGCGCCGAGCGTGGCCGAGCGGGAGGCCACGACCCCCGACGACACCGAGCCGGAACCCGCCACCGAGCAGGGGGCCGAGCAGGACGAGGAGCCTTCCGGCACTGCCGAGCCGACGCCCTCCGAGGCCACGGACGCCCCGGCCCGGCCGAGCCCGCGACGCAAGGCGCGTGACCGAGGTACCGCCCGGCCCACGGACGCCGACCAGGTGGACGTGCGCGACCAGGCGGCCGCCCTCGCCGAACGGCCGGCCGCCGAGGAAGAGCCCGAGGCCGTCGACTCGACGACTCGTCGCCGCGTCGGCTACCCGGTGCTGGCCGCGCTGATCGCCGCGACGCTCGTGCTCGCGGGTCTCGCCGTGTTCTTCAAGATCAAGCACAGTGAGGTCTCGAACCTCGTCGGCAACACGGCGCTGGTCGACGTCGCCTCCACCGCCGAGGTGAAGCAGGCGATGGAGGACGCGGCGGAGCAGTTGCTGTCGGTCAACTACAAGGACATGGAGAAGACCGAGCGGGCCGCGGACCGGTTCCTCGGCAGCGACGAGGTCCGCAAGACCTACGACGGCCTCATGGGCGACTACCGCAAGCAGGCCGCTGAGCAGAAGATCGTCGTTACCACGACGGCGGTTCGCAGCGGAGTGGTGGTCCTCGACGACGACAGCGCCAGGGTCATGGTCTACGTTGATCAAGTGGCGACGCGGGCCGGCAACGACCAGCCGATGGGTGGCCCGGCCGCTCTGTGGTTCGAGGCCGAACGACAGGACGGCACGTGGAAGGTCTCCGATCTGGACGTCTACGGTTCCGCTGAGTCCGATACTCGATCGGGGTCGGCTCCGACCGGCGCCGAACCATCATCGTCGCAGGCAGAGGATTCGACGGAGGGTAACTGACACTGCGCCAACCGGTGGTCAACACCTGAAGGACGCTTGACTCAGCGTCTCCGGGGGTTCACGCTTACAGGCAACACGGCGCGCCTTGCGGGAGGCGCGTCGGGGACACGAGTAGGGAGAGAACAGACCGAGGCCGGACCACGATCGCTGCGGGTCTTCGCGCGATCAGGTGGGTCCCCTCGACAACTCTCCTGTTGCGGGCTAGACTGCTTCTTTGCGCTGCCCACTTTCAGGCTGCCCTTTTGCGGTAGCTAGGATGGTCGGCAACACCGCACCCTTGACAGTCCGCGTTACGAGTTGCTAGCGCGGCTGCTCAACCAGCTATGTCCCCGGAAGGACGCATCTTGGCAGTCTCTCCCGCGAACCAGGCCACTGCTGCGACCAACTCGAATCGACCGTCAACGGGTGTTCCTGGAGCACCGAAGCGAGTCTCTTTCGGGGAGATTCGCGAGCCGCTCGACACCCCGCACCTGCTTGACGTGCAGATCAGGTCGTTCGAATGGTTCACCGGCTCGGAGGCGTGGTACGAACGCGCCGTCAACGAGGGTGAGGAGAACCCGGTCGGCGGTCTCGAGGAGGTCCTGAACGAGATCTCCCCGATCGAGGACTTCTCCGGTTCGATGTCCCTGTCCTTCTCCGACCCGCGCTTCGACGAGGTCAAGGCCTCCGTCGAGGAGTGCAAGGACAAGGACATGACCTACGCGGCGCCGCTGTTCGTCACCGCCGAGTTCGTCAACAACAACACCGGTGAGATCAAGAGCCAGACGGTCTTCATGGGCGACTTCCCCGTGATGACCGACAAGGGCACCTTCATCATCAACGGCACCGAGCGTGTCGTCGTGTCCCAGCTCGTGCGGTCGCCCGGCGTGTACTTCGACCAGTCCGTCGACAAGTCCACGGACAAGGACGTCTTCAGCGTCAAGATCATTCCGAGCCGGGGTGCCTGGCTCGAGTTCGACGTCGACAAGCGCGACACCGTCGGTGTGCGTATCGACCGCAAGCGTCGTCAGCCGGTCACCGTGCTGCTGAAGGCCCTCGGCTGGACCGCCGAGCAGATCCGCGAGCGTTTCTCCTTCTCCGAGACGCTGCTCGCGACGCTCGAGAAGGACTCCACCGCCACCCAGGACGAGGCGCTGCTCGACATCCACCGCAAGCTGCGGCCCGGCGAGCCTCCGACGAAGGAGAGCGCCCAGGCGCTGGTCGAGAACCTGTTCTTCAAGGACAAGCGGTACGACCTGGCCAAGGTCGGTCGGTACAAGGTCAACAAGAAGCTCGGCCTGAACCTGCCCTACGACACGGGCACGCTCACCGAAGAGGACATCGTCGCCACCATCGAGTACCTCGTCCGCCTCCACGCGGGCGAGGAGACGATGCGCGTCGGTGACGTCGAGGTGCCGGTCGAGACCGACGACATCGACCACTTCGGCAACCGCCGCATCCGCACCGTCGGCGAGCTGATCCAGAACCAGATCCGCGTCGGCCTCTCGCGCATGGAGCGCGTGGTCCGCGAGCGGATGACCACGCAGGACGTCGAGGCGATCACGCCGCAGACCCTGATCAACATCCGCCCGGTCACCGCGGCGATCCGGGAGTTCTTCGGAACCTCCCAGTTGTCGCAGTTCATGGACCAGAACAACCCGCTGTCGGGCCTGACCCACAAGCGTCGCCTCAACGCCCTCGGCCCCGGTGGTCTGTCGCGTGAGCGCGCCGGCATGGACGTCCGAGACGTGCACCCCAGCCACTACGGCCGCATGTGCCCGATCGAGACGCCGGAAGGCCCGAACATCGGTCTGATCGGTTCGCTGTCCTCCTACGCGAGGGTTAACCCGTTCGGGTTCATCGAAACCCCGTACCGGAAGGTCGTCGACGGCCGGGTCACCGACGAGGTGCACTACCTGACCGCCGACGAGGAGGACCGCTACGTCAAGGCGCAGGCCAACGCGCCGCTGACCGAGGACGGCTACTTCGCCGAGGACCAGGTCCTGGGTCGCCGCAAGGGCGGCGAGGTCGAGCTGATCGACCCCATGGAGATCGACTACATGGACGTCTCGCCGCGGCAGATGGTGTCCGTGGCGACCGCCATGATCCCGTTCCTGGAGCACGACGACGCCAACCGTGCCCTCATGGGTGCGAACATGCAGCGTCAGGCCGTGCCGCTGCTGCAGGCCGAGGCCCCGCTGGTCGGCACCGGTGTGGAGCTCGCCGCCGCGGTCGACGCCGGTGACGTCATCGTCGCCGAGGAAGCCGGTGTGGTCGAGGAGCTGTCCGCCGACATGATCACGGTCATGCAGGACGACGGCAACCGCCGCACCTACGGCCTGTACAAGTTCCGCCGCACCAACGCGGGCACCTGCTTCAACCACCGTCCCGTGGTGAACGAGGGCGACCGCGTGGAGAAGGGCCAGGTCCTCGCCGACGGTCCGTCGACCGACAAGGGCGAGATGGCCCTCGGCAAGAACCTGCTCGTGGCGATCATGCCGTGGGAGGGTCACAACTACGAGGACGCCATCGTCATCTCGCAGCGTCTCGTGCAGGACGACGTGCTCACGTCGATCCACATCGAGGAGCACGAGATCGACGCCCGCGACACCAAGCTCGGTGCCGAGGAGATCACCCGGGACATCCCGAACGTCTCCGAGGACGTGCTGGCCGACCTCGACGAGCGCGGCATCGTGCGCATCGGTGCGGAGGTCCGCGACGGCGACATCCTGGTCGGGAAGGTCACGCCCAAGGGCGAGACCGAGCTGACCCCGGAGGAGCGCCTGCTGCGGGCGATCTTCGGTGAGAAGGCGCGCGAGGTCCGCGACACCTCGCTCAAGGTGCCGCACGGTGAGACCGGCAAGGTCATCGGCGTCCGCGTGTTCTCCCGCGAGGACGACGACGAGCTGCCCCCGGGCGTCAACGAGCTCGTCCGCGTCTACGTGGCGAAGAAGAGCAAGATCCAGGACGGCGACAAGCTCGCGGGTCGGCACGGTAACAAGGGCGTCATCGGCAAGATCCTGCCGGTGGAGGACATGCCGTTCCTCGAGGACGGCACCCCGGTGGACATCGTGCTGAACACCCACGGTGTGCCGCGACGGATGAACATCGGTCAGATCCTCGAACTCCACCTCGGGTGGTTGGCCTCCCAGGGGTGGAAGGTCGAGGGCAACCCCGAGTGGGCGAAGAACCTGACCGAGGAGCTTATGGACGTCGAGCCGGGCACGAACACCGCGACGCCGGTGTTCGACGGCGCCCGCGAGCACGAGCTCACGGGTCTGCTGGGTTGCGCCAAGCCCAACCGGGACGGCGACCGGCTGGTCTCCAGCGACGGCAAGGCGACGCTGCTCGACGGTCGTACCGGCGAGCCGTTCCCGTACCCCGTGGCGGTCGGCTACATGTACATCCTGAAGCTGCACCACATGGTGGACGACAAGATCCACGCTCGGTCCACGGGTCCGTACTCGATGATCACGCAGCAGCCGCTGGGTGGTAAGGCGCAGTTCGGTGGTCAGCGCTTCGGTGAGATGGAGTGCTGGGCCATGCAGGCGTACGGCGCCGCCTACACCCTCCAGGAGCTGCTCACGATCAAGTCGGACGACGTTCTCGGCCGCGTCAAGGTCTACGAGGCCATCGTCAAGGGCGAGAACATGCCGTCGCCGGGCATCCCGGAGTCGTTCAAGGTGCTCCTGAAGGAGCTCCAGTCGCTGTGCCTGAACGTCGAGGTGCTCTCCACCGACGGAGCCGCCATCGAGATGCGCGACTCCGACGACGAGGACCTGGAGCGGGCCGCCGCCAACCTCGGCATCAACCTGTCCCGCAACGAGTCGCCCTCCGTGGACGACGTCGTGCAATGACCCAGCCGCCCGGTGGGGTCCGAGCCACTGGACCCCACCGGGTAGCCGAACCCCTCTAACCGATGGGGTCGGGACCGCACCCCGTACCCCCGAGATGAACCCCAAGGGGATGCAAGAACGTGCTGGACGTCAATTTCTTCGATGAGCTCCGGATCGGTCTCGCCACGGCCGACGACATCCGTCAGTGGTCCTACGGCGAGGTCAAGAAGCCGGAGACCATCAACTACCGCACGCTCAAGCCGGAGAAGGACGGGCTCTTCTGCGAGAAGATCTTCGGCCCGACCCGCGACTGGGAGTGCTACTGCGGCAAGTACAAGCGCGTCCGCTTCAAGGGCATCATCTGTGAGCGCTGTGGTGTCGAGGTCACCCGCGCGAAGGTGCGCCGTGAGCGGATGGGCCACATCGAGCTCGCCGCTCCCGTCACCCACATCTGGTACTTCAAGGGCGTTCCGTCGCGGCTCGGCTACCTGCTCGACCTCGCGCCCAAGGACCTCGAAAAGATCATCTACTTCGCGGCGTACGTGATCACCAGCGTGAACACGGAGCTGCGGCACAACGACCTGCCCACGCTGGAGAACGAGATCAGCGTCGAGCGCAAGACCATCGAGTCGCGCCGTGACGCCGAGATCGAGCAGCGCGCGCAGAAGCTGGAGGCCGACCTCGCCGAGCTGGAGGCCGAGGGCGCCAAGGCCGACGTTCGCCGCAAGGTGAAGGAGGGCGGCGAGCGCGAGATGCGGCAGATCCGCGACCGCGCCCAGCGGGAGCTGGACCGCCTGGAGGAGGTCTGGTCGACCTTCACCAAGCTGGAGCCGCGTCAGCTCATCGTCGACGAGCAGCTCTACCGCGAGCTGTACGACCGCTACGGCGAGTACTTCACTGGCGGCATGGGTGCCGAGGCCATCCAGAAGCTGGCCAGCGAGTTCGACGTGGACGCCGAGGCCGAGTCGCTGCGCGAGACCATCCGCAGCGGCAAGGGCCAGAAGAAGCTGCGTGCGCTGAAGCGCCTCAAGGTCGTCGCGGCCTTCCAGGCCACCGGCAACGACCCGCGCGGCATGGTCCTCGACGCGATCCCGGTGATCCCGCCGGAGCTGCGTCCGATGGTGCAGCTCGACGGTGGTCGCTTCGCCACGTCGGACCTGAACGACCTGTACCGCCGCGTCATCAACCGCAACAACCGCCTCAAGCGACTGATCGACCTCGGCGCGCCCGAGATCATCGTCAACAACGAGAAGCGGATGCTGCAGGAGGCCGTCGACGCGCTGTTCGACAACGGCCGCCGCGGTCGCCCGGTCACCGGGCCCGGCAACCGGCCCCTCAAGTCGCTGTCCGACCTGCTCAAGGGCAAGCAGGGCCGCTTCCGTCAGAACCTGCTCGGTAAGCGTGTCGACTACTCGGGCCGTTCGGTCATCATCGTGGGTCCGCAGTTGAAGCTGCACCAGTGCGGTCTGCCGAAGGACATGGCGCTGGAGCTGTTCAAGCCGTTCGTCATGAAGCGGCTGGTGGACCTCAACCACGCGCAGAACATCAAGTCGGCGAAGCGCATGGTCGAGCGGTCCCGCCCGCAGGTGTGGGACGTGCTCGAAGAGGTCATCAACGGCCACCCCGTGCTGCTCAACCGTGCTCCGACGCTGCACCGTCTCGGTATCCAGGCGTTCGAGCCGCAGCTCGTCGAAGGCAAGGCCATCCAGCTTCACCCGCTGGTGTGCGAGGCGTTCAACGCCGACTTCGACGGTGACCAGATGGCGGTGCACCTGCCGCTGTCGGCCGAGGCGCAGGCCGAGGCGCGCATCCTGATGCTGTCGGCGAACAACATCCTCTCGCCCGCGTCGGGTCGTCCGCTGGCGATGCCGCGTCTGGACATGGTCACCGGCCTGTTCCACCTGACGCGCCTCAAGGAGGACGCGCAGGGTGCGGGCACGGCGTACTCGTCGCCTGCCGAGGCGATCATGGCCTACGACCGCAAGCAGCTCTCGCTGCACGCGCCGGTGAAGATCCGCATCCGCGACCGCCAGCCCAACAAGGAGCAGGAAGCCGCGCTGCGTGAGCAGGGGTGGGAGCCGGGCCAGCCGTGGCTCGCCGAGACCACCCTCGGTCGCGTGCTGTTCAACGACTTGCTGCCCGCGGACTACCCGTTCATCAACGAGCCGTTGCCGAAGAAGCGCCAGGCCGCGATCGTCAACGACCTCGCCGAGCGGTACTCGATGACCCAGGTCGCGCAGACGCTGGACGCCCTCAAGGACGCCGGCTTCCACTGGGCGACCCGGTCGGGCGTCACGGTGGCCATCACCGACGTCGTGGTGCCGGAGTCGAAGAAGGAGATCCTCGACCAGTACGAGGCCCGTGCCGCGCAGGTCGAGAAGCGGTACCAGCGTGGTCAGCTCTCGCACACCGAGCGCAACAACGAGCTCGTCAAGGTGTGGGGCCAGGCGACGGAGGACGTCGCCAAGGCCATGGAGGACAACCTCCCCGACGACAACCCGATCTCGATGATCGTGAAGTCGGGTGCGGCGGGCAACATGACCCAGGTGCGGTCGCTGGCCGGTATGCGTGGTCTGGTGTCGAACCCGAAGGGTGAGTACATCCCGCGCCCGATCAAGGCCAACTTCCGTGAGGGTCTGTCGGTGGCGGAGTACTTCATCGCCACGCACGGTGCCCGTAAGGGTCTGGCGGACACCGCTCTGCGTACCGCCGACTCGGGTTACCTCACCCGTCGTCTGGTGGACGTGTCGCAGGACGTCATCGTCCGCGAGACCGACTGTGGCACCAGCCGCGGCATCATGATGAACGTCGCCGACGAGCTGCCCGACGGCCGCCTGGTGCGGGCCGAGCACGTCGAGACCAGCGTGTACGCCCGTAACCTCGCCACCGACGCGGTGGACGCGCAGGGCAACGTGGTGCTCAACGCGGGTGACGACCTCGGTGACCCGGCGATCGACCGCCTCATCCAGGCCGGTATCAGCAAGGTCAAGGTCCGCAGTGTCCTGACCTGCGAGTCGGCCATGGGTGTCTGCGCCACCTGCTACGGCCGCTCCATGGCGACCGGCAAGCTGGTGGACGTCGGCGAGGCCGTCGGTATCGTCGCCGCCCAGTCGATCGGTGAGCCCGGTACGCAGCTGACGATGCGTACGTTCCACCAGGGTGGTGTGGCCGGTGACGACATCACGACCGGTCTGCCCCGTGTCACGGAGCTCTTCGAGGCCCGTGTCCCGAAGGGCAAGGCGCCGATCGCCGACGTCGACGGCCGGGTGCGCATCGAGGAGAGCGAGCGGTTCTGGAAGATCACGCTCATCCCGGACGACGGCAGCGAGGAGATCGTCTTCGACAAGCTGTCGAAGCGGCAGCGTCTCGCCATCACCCCGAACGGTCCGCTGGCGGACGGCGACCACGTCAGCGTCGGTCAGCCGCTGCTGGAAGGCACGCCGGACCCGCACGAGGTGCTGCGTGTGATGGGTCCGCGCGAGGCGCAGATGCACCTGGTGGACGAGGTCCAGAAGGTGTACCGGGCGCAGGGTGTGTCCATCCACGACAAGCACATCGAGGTCATCGTGCGGCAGATGCTGCGCCGCGTGACGATCATCGACTCCGGTTCGACCGAGTTCCTGCCCGGTGAGCTCCCCGAGCGCACCCGGTTCGAGCAGGTCAACCGGCAGGCGGTCGCGGAGGGCGGCGAGCCCGCCTCCGGTCGCCCGGTGCTGATGGGTATCACCAAGGCGTCGCTGACCACGGACTCGTGGCTGTCGGCCGCCTCCTTCCAGGAGACGACCCGCGTGCTCACCGACGCGGCCATCAACGGCCGTAGTGACTCGCTGATCGGCCTGAAGGAGAACGTGATCATCGGTAAGTTGATCCCGGCCGGTACGGGCATCAACCGGTACCGCAACATCCAGGTGCAGCCGACCGAGGAGGCGAGGGTCGCCGCGTACGCGATCCCGTCCTACGACGACGGCTACTACACGCCTGATGTGTTCGGTACCGGCACCGGTGCCGCGGTTCCGCTGGACGACTACGACTTCGGTCGCGACTTCCGGTAAGCCGAGCAGAGCAAAGCCCCCGATCCACTGTGGTGGGTCGGGGGCTTTCTCGTCCGTGCCTCCCAGGCCCGCGGCGAGTGCAGTGAGTGCTTCGACGTGCTCACGTTGTTCCTTGCGGGCACTACGCCACTGTGGCCAGAAGAGCAGGCCGATGCCTATCGCCATGCAGGCCGACAGTGGAGAGAGCCTGAGCCAGGTCTCCCTCGCTCAGATGCCCTCTCGGTCCCGGAAACGCCGGTTCACTATGCCAGCCCCACAAGGGGGTTCGGGGCGAAACGGTGAACGGGGCACCGGGCAGACGGTTCAGTCCGTGAACGTTGCTTGTGCGTTGCCGGAAGCGTCCAGAAGAATCGGCTGGTGATCATTCCTGACACGAAGAACTGGACCTGGGTCCTCCAGCGGCAGTGCGCGGAGTGCGGGCTCGATGTGAGTGCCGTGCGGTGGGCGGACGTGCCGAGTCTGCTGCGCGCCAACGCCGCGTCCTGGTGCGAACTGCTCAGCAGCGGCGTTCGTCTGCGTGAGCGGCCACGATCCGACCGGTGGTCGGTACTGGAGTACGCCTGCCATGTTCGGGACGCGCTGCGCCTGCTGGATCAGCGGCTCGTGCTGATGCTCACCGAGGACGACCCCGTCTACGACGACTGGGACCAGGACCGGGCCGCTGTCGACGATCGGTACAACGAACAGGAACCCTCCATCGTGGCCACCGATCTGGGTATCGCCGCCGAACGTGCGGCGACCCGGTTGGACGGGCTCACGGACGACCTCGCGGGCGACGCTGTGCGGCGCAGCGGGCGGCGTGCTGACGGAACACGCTTCACCGTGGAAACGTTCGGGCGCTACATCCTGCACGACGTGGTGCACCACCTGAACGACGTCACCACACCGGTCGGCCCGTCCGGCACCGGCAGCTGACGGCCCCGTCCGGATCAGCATTCTCGAACCGCACCACCAATGTTGTGGTCCGAGTGGGTGTGAGCCGTTGAACACCCGGTGAGAGGCCAGGATGCTGTGCTCCACATCCTCGTTCGGCAGGAAGGGACCTCTCATGCTCAGACGTATCGCCGGCCTCGTGGCCGCCGCGCTGCTGGTGATCACGGGTACCGCCGTGATGTCCACGGCGACGGCTACACCCGCGCACGCGGACGGCTGCTACACGTGGACCCGGACGTTGAAGGAGGGGATGAAGGGGGAGGACGTCCGGCAACTACAGATCCGCGTGTCCGGTTACCCCGGTTACCGCAGCGTCCTCGCCCTGGACGGCTCGTACGGTGCGCACACCAAGGCCGCGGTGACCCGGTTCCAGCAGGCTTACGGACTGTCCGCCGACGGTGTGGCGGGGACGCAGACCTTCAACAAGATCTACCAACTTCAGGACAACGACTGCACGCCTGCCCACTTCAGCTACTCCGAGCTGAACAAGTGCAACTCGACCTGGTCCGGAGGTGCGGTGTCCGCGTCGACGGCCAGGGCGAACGCGCTCGTGTCGATGTGGAAGCTGGAGGCGCTGCGGCACGCGCTCGGCGACAAGCCGGTCCGGGTGACCAGTGGCTTCCGGAGCAAGGCCTGCAACGACCGCGCCGGCGGGTCGGCGAGCAGCAGACACATGTACGGCGACGGGGTCGATCTCGGCAGCCTGTCGCACTCGTTCTGCACCATCGCGAAGCAGGCCCGCTACCACGGTTTCAGCAACATCCTGGGCCCCGGCTACCCGAACCACAACGACCACGTGCACGTGGCTGTCGGCTCGACCACCTGGTCGGCTCCCAACTGCGGTATCTGATTCGCTGACCGCGTTCGGCCCGCGGAACGTGCGCGGGCCGAACGCGGCACTTCGTCGACGACAGCGGCGTCAGACGTCGAGCAGGTCGCGGGTCTCCTCCGCCGTGGCCCCCGAACCGATGCCGCCCTTGTCACCGGCGTCCTTGAGGTTCGTGACATGGTCGACGAGCTTGCCGTAGTGGTCGACGACCGTCTTGCCCGCCTGGTAGCCGTTGTCGGCCGTGCCTGTCGGGTTGATGCCGATGGTGGACTCCGCGAGCTTGCCCGCGCCCTTCTTCAACGACTCCGCCACGGCCGTCTTCATCGCGCCACCGCGGCCCACCTCGGCCACCGTGTCGAGCACGTTCGCGCCGTAGTTCTTCGGCTGCACACCGAGCTTCTCGCCGAGCGCGACGAGCTTCGAGCCGAACTTCTGGAAAAATTCGAGGATCTTGTCGAGGAGCTTGCCGAGCTTGCCCATCTTGCTCGTGACCCGCGAGAACATGCTCCCGGCCTTCGCGATGGACGCCGACATCGCCGCCGCCACCGACGACCCGAGGCTGACCACCGACGACGCGAGCGCGGGCAGCCAGATCCAGATCAGCCAGGTCACGAGCTCCGTGATGATCGCCTTGATGACCTCTTCGACGACCGTCATGAGCATCGACGACATCTTGAGGATCTCCGCGACGCCCCCGGCGCTGGTCGCGACACCCTCGATGCCCTTGGCGAAGTCCCCGAGCGCCCGCCGTGCCGTGTCGCTCGCCTCGCCCTCCCAGTCGGCGAGCGCCTCGTCGGCGACGCGGACGAACTCGCCCGCGTACTGCACCAGGCCGTTGCCGATGGCGGCGAAGTCACCCGACGCCGTGCTCAACGCAGGACCGTCGCCCGACACCATGTGCAGCGCGTCCTGCAGCGGCGTCACGAGGTGCAGCACCATGCTCAGACCGTTGCTGACCAGCCAGCCCACGGGGTCGAGCACCGCCGAGCCCACTTCCATCGCGCATTCCGCGGTGAACCCGGCCGCGTCGGTAATGACGTTGCCCGCGTGCAGCATCACGTCGGCGACGTCCGGGTCGTCGGGCAGCCCCTGCCAGATGTTCGTGACGGTCTCGTAGCCCTTGATGGCCTGCTTGGCGACGGGAGTGTGCTTCGCCAGGTCGAGAGCGGCGTCCCCGAACGAGGTGTCCGCGTCCCCCTTCAGTTCGACGGAGCCCGCGATGTCGGTGACCTCGATGGCCTCGGTCATTCTTGTGCCTCCTCCGTTCAGGACCCGGCCGGGCCGGCGTCGTTGACCGTGTCGATCTCGACCTGGTAGCGGCCGATCGTGATCGCGCCCTGGTCGTCGTTACCCGCGTACATGTCGGCGGCGGTCTTGAACTTGTCGCCCAGCGCGGACAGGCCTTCCTGCATGCGGGAGAGGAGGTCGTTCAGCTCCCCGAGCGCTTCGGTGTAGGAGCTCTTGGTGGCCAGGCCGACCAGTCCCCACGATTCGTCGCCGACGTCGGCGCGGCTGACAAGGTCCTTGAACTCGTTCGCCTGGTCACCGAAGTCGTCCAGCGCGTTGCGGTAATTGCGCAACGCCTCCACTTCGACCTTGAAGCCGCCCATGGCTGTTCTCCTCGGACTGTGCCTGAAACCCGTTTTCCGCTTTCTTCGACCGAGGAGGCGCGGTATCGGTTCCGTCAGCGGGTCCGAGGGAGCAGAAGATCGAGAAATTCGATGAGTACGTCGGCGGTACCGACCATGTTGGCGGGCGTGAGCCGGTCGCCGGGAGTGGCATCGGTCCGGAGAGTGCCGTGTTCGAGCACGATCGGACTGAACCACGGCCCGCGCCTCGCGGTGAGCCACGTCAACGTCTCCGGCGTGACGAGCTGACGGGCGAGCGCCTCGTCGGGCGAGGCCACCACGAGTTTCTGGTGATGCCGACCGACCGTCAGTCCCGGCACGATCTGCGCCTTCAGGCCGAGATCCTGCACCGCGAGGAGCTCCGGTCCGATCCACACTCGTGCGGTGGGCGGTGCCGGGATCTGAACGACGCGGTCGTGAGCGAGCTTGACGGTGCTGCCACCCGGCGAGTGCCTCCGCGTGCGCTTCTCGAACGCCAACACCCGGGTGGCGCCCCGCTTGAACTCGACGGCGTAGTCGAACGGCTGGGGAGCGTCGGCGGCACCCTCGGTGGGGAAGTGGCCGAACGACGGCCGGGTGCGGCCCGCGTCCCGGTACTCGACTCCGCCGACCTGGCGCGCGAACTCCCGGCGCTCGGCCAGCAGTTGTTCGTCGGTCTTCGTCCTCGACCGTGAGACGACCAGCCACACGACCACGGCGGCGAGCGTGAGAAGGGGAATCGCGACGTAGACGGGGGTCATCGGTGCTGCTCCTCCACTCGGGGGCCGCGTCAGTACATCACGCCGCCCACCGCACGCGGTCGAGTGTGCGCGGTGGGCGGCGTGAACGACGGGCGAGCCCGGTCAGCGTGGCGCGGTCAGTTCGTCGAGCGCGCGCAGCAGCCGTCTGGGCCCGAGCTGCCCTTGCCAGCTGAGCGAGACCAGCCCTGGGCCTTCGTGCCGGACCGGGGTGCCGGACTCGGCCAAGCGGTCGCGCGCCCAGTCGACGAAGTCGGCGTAGTACGCCTCCGCGTTCCCGGAGATCGCCCTCGCCCCCGAAGCACCGTGGAAGCCGCCGAAGGGGCGCGTCGACGTGGCCACCGCGACCACCGAGTATCGGTGGATGGTCCACTGCTGCTGGCCGTTGCGGACCCCCCGGCGTCTCGGCACTCCGTACTGCACGGCGTAGACGGGCCGGTGTCCGTAGGTGCCGAGGAGCTCGCACTCCGCGTACGGCACCGAGTAGGACCAGGTCACCGACCCGCTACCGGGGAGCTCGTCACCTTCTCGCGGTTGCCAGGGCAGTCGACGTTTCAACAGCCAACCGTGCGCGCGAGCCAGGCGGGGGAGCCGGACGAACCGCAACCACGCCGAGTGCAGCCCGTCCCAGCATCCGATGACCGTGAACACGACGACGGTGCACACGACCAGCAGGGCGAGCGAGGTGGGCATGACGCTCTCAGAAGTCCAGCTGCCGGGACGTCGTCTCGGTCGGCTGGTCCTCGCCGATGTCGCCGGCCTCGGCCGCGCCCGTGATGCCCTCGTAGTGCCCTTCGAGCGACGACATCGACACCTGGTCCTTGAAGAAGTCGGTGGCCGTGCCCCGCATCGACTTCCCGAAGCCCTGAGAAACCCGCGACCCGACCATCCCGGTCTCCGCGTGCAGGAGACGATCCCGCATGCCGGCCCTCATACCGTTCTCGAGCGCGTCGTCGACCCGCTGCGTCGCCTGGGTCACCTGCCTCCGCGTGGTGTCCATCGCCTCCCGGAAGCTCCTGCCCTGCCTCGTGACGAAGTCCCGCAGCTTGGCCAACAACTCCTGGATCTTGTCGAGGAGTTTCCGCAGCCAGTTCACCTGCTTGGTGGCCCTGGCACCGGTCTGGGCCGCACGAACGCCGGTGGCGGCACCCGCGGCGGCGGTCGACGCGCCCGCCGTGGGAATCGCCGCGGCCAATGCCGGGACCCAGATCATGATCAGCCAGGTGATCAGCTCGGTGAGCAGAGCCTTGATGAACTCCTCGATCACCGTCATGATCATGCTGGAGATCTGGAGCAGCTCGGAGATGTTTCCGGCTTCCCCGGCGACCGCCCTGATGCCCTTGGTGAACTCGCCGAACTTGGCGGCCGCGGCCTCCGCAGCCTCGCCGTCCCAGTCGGCCAGCGCCGTCTGGCACTCCTCGGCGAATTCGTCGGCGAAGTTGGCGATGCCTTGCGCGATGGAGGAGAAGTTGCCGGAGGCCGTCGACAGCGCAGGCCCGTCACCGCTGACCATGTGAATGGCGTCCTGCAACGGCTGGCAGATGGAGATCAGGAAGTCCAGCCCCTCACCGACCAGCCACCCGATCGGGTCCGTCGCGACGTCCGACACGACGCTGGAGCACGACGAGATGAAGCTCGCGCCCTCCGAAGCGAGGCCCTGCAAGTCCGATCCGCTCAGGCCACCGTCCGACACCGCGCTCGCCGCCCCGGCGAAGATCCCGACGGCGCCTCCCACCACGGGAAGTCCCTTGACGGCCTCGACGACCTTCTCGCCGTAGGAGCTCTCGCTCTCGATCGTGATGCCGCTCAACGCGTCGCTCATGATTCCTCGTCCCCCTTCGGAAGCTGCTCGTGCCGCGTCACACGCTGACCGTCTTGATCGTGGCCTGGGCCATTTCGGACGCGATGCGTTGCAGCGTGGCCCTGTGTCGGTCCTCGGCTACGCGGTAGTGCATCGCCGCGGTCCTCACCTTGTAAGAAGCGGACTGCAGGCCTTCCTCCATTTCGGACAGCAGATCCTTCAGATCGCCCAACATGTTCGTGTAGTCCTGTTTGACGAACAGGCCGACGATTCCCCAGGACTCGTCACCCACGTCCGCCTGGTCGACCTGGTCGCGCACGGTGTTCACCGCCGACCGGTGCGAGGCCAACGCTTGCGAGTACCGGTAAAGAGCGTCGAGGTCGACGTGGAAGCCGGTCATAGTGTCCTTTCTTGCTGTCGTTCGGCGATCGAGCGGTTCTGGTCCGCCGTGTGCCGGCGTTCCCGAAGGGAGCCGACGAGACACAGGGCTCCGCCCAGCCAAGCCCCGCCGGCGAAGAGGAGCAGGCGCCATGCGGCGAGGTCGCCGGTGAGAACCGGGTGCGGCCACAGCGGGGTGACCCACACCGGCACCACCTCTCCCGGCCTCGGAGACGGCGACTCCGCGCCCCACCAGGTGCCCTCGACGACGTGCTCCTTCCCGTCGAAGAGGTAGGTCCCGGTGACGTACGAGCTCTTCTTGCGCGTCGTGTGCACGTCGGTGACGTGAAGCTCGGTCTCGTGGGCGTAGCCGGCCAGTCCCGACACCCCGTTCACCGTCAGGTGGGTGGCGACGACGAGCAGCGCGACCCCCGCCGCCGTGCCGAGCATCCAGAGCACGCCGGAAGGTCCGGCGCCCCGACGCCGTCGTGCGGCGGAAATCAGTGCCACCACGAACGCGATCACCGAGGGCACGCCGACGACCAGCCCGACGACCCAGAGCAGCGCGCCCCACCCGACGGCGACCACCAGCCAGTACAGCGACACGGCGATGCCGAGCAGCCAGCCGACGGTGAGAACGAGCGTCCCCATGCGGTGCCGCTCCTGTCCTTCCCACGTCTGCGGGATGGGTTCGCCGTCCACGGTGTCGGGTGGCGGATGAGCCGCGCGGAGCCGAGATCCCAGTGTTCCGACGGCGATCGCACCGACGTAACCGGCGACGATCAGTACCGGAAGCATGTCTTCGACAGTCATGGTCCCCAAGTAACGCGTCCGGGACCTCCCCGGCCCGGACGCAGCCTGCTCTCAGCGGTGGTCGTCGTCCTGGAAGAGGTTCTGCAGGAACTCGTCACCGGCCGAGCCGCCGCCTCCCGCCGGGGGAGGGGTCGACGGTTGTGCGGCGTCGCCGTCGAGAAAGTCCTGATGGGAGTAGTCCTCGTGGTACTCCTCCTCCGGGCTCGGCCGCGGCGCCCGAGTGGGACGTTCCTGCTCCATGCGCTCCCGCAGCTCCTCGGGCGTGGTGCCGAAGAGCTGGGCCTGTGTCTCGATCACCTGGTCGGTGACGCCCATGCCCTCGACGTGCTCGTCGACGATTCCGGCCTGCTTGCGCGCGGCCTCGCCCACGGCCTGCTGGATCGTCGACAGCAGATCGGAGGCCAACGCCTGGGGCGGCTGAGCGAGCGCGCGGTCGGTGAGTTGGATGTCCTTGATCGCGCCGCCCGCGCCCGCCACCACGGTGACACTGCGGTCGGAGTTCGACGCGGTGGCCTCGATGGCGGCGATCTCGCTCTGCATCCGACCGACGTTGGCGAGCTGGTCGTCGACCTTCCTCAGCTTCGACTGGAACTGCTCGAACTGTGTGACGAGCCGTTCGAACTCCACCGACACGTGGGTCCCCTCCGTTACTACTTGATCAACTACTCGGCCACGATGCGTGATCAATCATGGAGTACGGTGGAGGCAGCTGTCCGCGGTTCAGCCGTGATGGACGTGAATCACTCGCGATCGCCGGGAAGGGCGCTGCGATCGCGCACACCGCCACCTGAGGTAGGCTGGGAAAACAGAACCACCCGTCCGTGTCCGCATCGCTGGTCGTACTCGACCCCCGATGTGGTAGCCGTGAATGCGGGCGGGTATCTTTGACGACCGTGCCCGGCAGGCTGTCGGGCCCTCCGTGTGCCTTCAGATCACGGTGGGTGCTTCTGGCGCCTTCCCGCGGTCGAGTCAGGCGGAGTTCCACGGCAATCCCGATGGGAAGTTGACGGGTCGTTCCTCGATCCTGAGACGGGCCGACACGCCCGACCGCGGGTACCGGGGAGACAACGTAGAGCTAGGTAGACGCAACAGAAGGCTGGTCCATTGCCCACGATCCAGCAGCTGGTCCGTAAGGGCCGCCAGGACAAGGCTGCCAAGCAGAAGACGGCGGCGCTCAAGGGAAGCCCGCAGCGTCGTGGTGTGTGCACCCGCGTGTACACGACCACGCCCAAGAAGCCGAACTCGGCCCTGCGCAAGGTCGCCCGTGTGAAGCTGAGCAACGGCATCGAAGTCACGGCCTACATCCCCGGTGAGGGTCACAACCTTCAGGAGCACTCGATGGTGCTCGTCCGTGGTGGCCGTGTGAAGGACTTGCCGGGTGTTCGCTACAAGATCATCCGCGGTTCGCTCGACACGCAGGGCGTGAAGAACCGCAAGCAGGCGCGCAGTCGGTACGGCGCGAAGAAGGAGAAGAGCTAATGCCCCGCAAGGGTCCGGCCCCGAAGCGGCCGTTGACGGCTGACCCCGTGTACCAGTCGCCGCTGGTCACGCAGTTGGTGAACAAGGTGCTGCAGGACGGCAAGCGCTCCATCGCCGAGCGCATCGTCTACGGCGCCCTGGAAGGCGCCCGGGAGAAGACCGGTACCGACCCGGTCGTCACCCTGAAGCGCGCGCTCGACAACGTGAAGCCCACCCTCGAGGTGAAGAGCCGCCGCGTCGGTGGTGCCACCTACCAGGTGCCGATCGAGGTCAAGCCGGGTCGTTCGACCACCCTTGCATTGCGTTGGATCACCATGTACGCGCGCCAGCGTCGTGAGAAGACGATGATCGAACGCCTCCAGAACGAGCTGCTCGACGCGAGCAACGGCCTCGGGGCCAGCGTGAAGCGCCGCGAGGACACCCACAAGATGGCCGAGTCCAACAAGGCCTTCGCTCACTACCGCTGGTGAGTCCGACAGCAGTGAACTTCAGGCAACACCGTCGGCCCGGTCCGATTGACGGCGCCAATGCCGGGTTCCACGTTTGAGACAGGGGAACATTGAAGTGGCACGTGACGTGCTGACCGACCTCAACAAGGTCCGCAACATCGGCATCATGGCCCACATCGACGCCGGTAAAACCACGACCACCGAGCGGATCCTGTTCTACACCGGGATCAACTACAAGCTCGGCGAGACGCACGATGGCTCGGCGACGATGGACTGGATGGAGGAGGAGCAGAAGCGAGGTATCACCATCACCTCGGCTGCCACCACCACCTTCTGGCATGACACCCAGATCAACATCATCGACACGCCCGGTCACGTCGACTTCACCGTCGAGGTGGAGCGCTCGCTGCGTGTTCTCGACGGTGCTGTCGCCGTCTTCGACGGCAAGGAAGGCGTCGAGCCGCAGTCGGAGCAGGTCTGGCGGCAGGCCGACAAGTACGACGTCCCGCGTATCTGCTTCGTCAACAAGATGGACAAGCTCGGCGCGGACTTCTACTTCACCGTCGGCACGATCGAGGAGCGTCTCGGCGCCAAGCCGCTGGTCATCCAGCTGCCCATCGGTGCGGAGAACGACTTCGAGGGTGTCGTCGACCTCGTCCGCATGAAGGCGCTGACCTGGCGTGGCGAGACCAAGAAGGGCGAGGACTACGAGGTCGAGGACATCCCGGCCGACCTCGCCGACAAGGCCGCGGAGTACCGCGAGAAGCTCATCGAGATGGTCGCCGAGGCCGACGACGAGCTGATGGAGCGCTACCTCGGTGGCGAGGAGCTGACGGAGGCCGAGATCAAGGCCGGTATCCGGAAGCTCACCATCGCGCGTGAGGCCTTCCCGGTGCTGGCGGGTTCGGCGTTCAAGAACAAGGGCGTTCAGCCCATGCTCGACGCCGTGATCGACTACCTGCCGTCGCCGCTGGACATGCCGCCGGTCGAGGGCACCCTGCCCGACGGCACCGAGGCGTCGCGCAAGCCGTCGATCGAGGAGCCGTTCTCCGCGCTCGTGTCCAAGATCGCGGTGCACCCGTTCTTCGGCAAGCTGACCTACATCCGGGTCTACTCCGGCAAGATCAGCGCGGGCACCCAAGTCGTCAACGCGACCAAGGACCGCAAGGAGCGCATCGGGAAGCTCTTCCAGATGCACTCCAACAAGGAGAACCCGGTCGACGAGGCCCAGGCCGGTCACATCTACGCCGTGCAGGGTCTGAAGGACACCACGACGGGTGACACGCTGGCCGACCCGCAGGCGCCCATCGTCCTCGAGTCGATGACGTTCCCCGAGCCGGTCATCAAGGTCGCCATCGAGCCGAAGACGAAGGCCGACCAGGAGAAGCTGTCGACCGCGATCCAGAAGCTCGCCGAGGAGGACCCGACCTTCCGGGTCAGCCAGGACGAGGAGACCGGTCAGACGATCATCGAGGGTATGGGTGAGCTCCACCTCGAGGTCCTCGTCAACCGGATGAAGACCGACTTCAAGGTCGAGGCCAACATCGGTAAGCCTCAGGTGTCCTACCGCGAGACGATCCGTAAGACCGTCGAGAAGCTGGAGTACACCCACAAGAAGCAGACCGGTGGTTCGGGTCAGTTCGCTCGCGTGATCATCTCGCTCGAGCCGCTCGACACCACGTCGGCCGAGGGCGCCCTCTACGAGTTCGACAACAAGGTCACCGGTGGTCGCGTGCCGCGGGAGTACATCCCGTCGGTGGACCAGGGTGCGCAGGACGCCATGCAGTACGGCGTGCTGGCCGGTTACCCGCTCGTCGGCCTGAAGGTCACGCTGCTGGACGGTGCCTACCACGAGGTCGACTCGTCGGAAATGGCCTTCAAGATCGCCGGTTCGATGGCGCTCAAGGAGGCCGCGAAGAAGGCCAACCCGGTTCTGCTGGAGCCGATGATGGCGGTCGAGGTGACCACGCCCGAGGACTACATGGGTGAAGTCATCGGCGACCTCAACTCCCGCCGTGGCCAGATCCAGGCCATGGAGGAAAGGTCTGGTACGCGCGTCGTCAAGGCGCTCGTGCCTCTGTCGGAGATGTTCGGGTACGTCGGCGACCTCCGGTCGAAGACCCAGGGGCGCGCCAACTACACGATGGTCTTCGACTCCTACGCGGAGGTTCCGTCGAACGTCGCGAAGGAGATCATCGCGAAGGCAACGGGGGAGTGAGCATCGCGTGAGCATTGCGAGCGCGAAGCGATGCGAACCCGGTGCCTCGCAGCGGCTGTTGCCGAGGCGACGGGAGAGCGAGCTCGCGCGAGTGGGCGCGCAGCGAAGCGAACTCGGAGTCGAGCAGTGAAGTCCGTGAAGGGCGAAGGGATCGTGATCGGTGCCGGTGCGGATGCTCCGTGCCGGCACGGTGAACGAACTCCACACCTTCGATCCGACACCGTGGCGACGGGGAAGTAAGAACCCGGAGCACCCATAACGCGGGCGCGAAAGGGGCCTTCCCCTAAGGTCCGCACAACCGAGCAGAACGAGTCGTCGGCCGGCAGCCACGCCGACCGGCAGCAAGAAAGTCCAGGAGGACATTCCAGTGGCGAAGGCGAAGTTCGAGCGGAGCAAGCCGCACGTCAACATCGGGACCATCGGTCACGTCGACCACGGCAAGACCACCCTGACCGCGGCGATCACCAAGGTGCTCCACGATGCGTACCCGGAGCTGAACCAGTCGCGTGCGTTCGACCAGATCGACAACGCGCCTGAGGAGAAGCAGCGCGGTATCACGATCAACATCTCGCACGTCGAGTACCAGACCGAGAAGCGTCACTACGCGCACGTCGACGCCCCGGGCCACGCCGACTACGTGAAGAACATGATCACCGGTGCGGCTCAGATGGACGGTGCGATCCTCGTGGTCGCCGCCACCGACGGCCCGATGCCGCAGACCCGTGAGCACGTGCTGCTCGCCCGTCAGGTCGGCGTGCCGTACATCGTGGTGGCCCTGAACAAGGCCGACATGGTGGACGACGAGGAGATCCTCGAGCTGGTCGAGATGGAGGTCCGTGAGCTGCTGAGCTCGCAGGAGTTCCCCGGCGACGACGCCCCCGTGGTGCGCGTCTCCGGCCTCAAGGCTCTCGAGGGCGACGAGAAGTGGGCCAACAGCGTTCTCGAGCTGATGAACGCCGTCGACGAGTTCATCCCGGAGCCTGAGCGCGAGATCGACAAGCCGTTCCTGATGCCGGTCGAGGACGTCTTCACGATCACCGGTCGCGGTACGGTCGTCACCGGCCGTATCGAGCGCGGTGAGATCAAGCTGAACGAAGAGGTCGAGATCGTCGGTATCCGTCCGGAGGCTCGCAAGACCACGGTCACCAGCATCGAGATGTTCAACAAGATGCTGGACTCCGGCCAGGCCGGTGACAACGCCGCCCTGCTGCTCCGTGGTATCAAGCGCGAGGACGTGGAGCGCGGCCAGGTCATCACGAAGCCCGGCACGACGACCCCGCACACCGAGTTCGAGGGTTCGGTGTACATCCTCTCCAAGGACGAGGGTGGCCGTCACACGCCGTTCTTCAACAACTACCGCCCGCAGTTCTACTTCCGTACCACGGACGTGACCGGCGTCGTGACCCTCCCCGAGGGTACCGAGATGGTCATGCCGGGCGACAACACCGAGATCAAGGTGCAGCTGATCCAGCCGATCGCCATGGACGAGGGGCTGCGGTTCGCCATCCGCGAGGGTGGCCGTACCGTCGGCGCCGGCCAGGTCACCAAGATCATCAAGTAAGGCACCCACCCCGGGTGCGGGTGCCATCAGCGAATATGGCATCCTACTAAGGTTGCTCGACGCGGGGCGGCCGATTTCGCAAGGACATAAGGCTCCCGAGAAATCGGCCGCTCCGCCGTGAGCGTCCAGGGCTCGCAATTTCTGTGAGTCAGGAGCGTTCGGTCTCATGGCCGGTGCTCCGTGGAGCAAGAAGACCTAGCGGCACGACAACGATTCCTGCGGGATCAGTCTGCGCAGTGGGTGCGACACGCCCGACCGCGTGGACCGGGAGCAGGGCGCTGACGTGCGGTAACAGCGGTACGAGACGATTCCTCGACCGTCCGACGTCCCCCGCGGGGAGGCGCCTCGACGATCGAGGGCAGGCCGGAAAGGCCGGCCCGAGGAGTCGATGTCGGGCCGGTCGAGGACGAGACGGTAAGGAACCATGGCGGGACAGAAGATCCGCATCAGGCTCAAGGCCTACGACCACGAGGCGATCGACGCCAGCGCGCGCAAGATCGTCGAGACGGTGACGCGCACCGGCGCCTCGGTCGTCGGACCTGTGCCGCTGCCCACCGAGAAGAACGTTTACTGCGTGATCCGTTCGCCGCACAAGTACAAGGACTCGCGCGAGCACTTCGAGATGCGCACGCACAAGCGTCTGATCGACATCCTCGACCCGACGCCGAAGACGGTGGACGCGCTCATGCGCATCGACCTTCCGGCGAGCGTCGACGTCAACATCCAGTAAGCGTTGGTCGAGCGGCGGAGATAGAGACTCATGTCTGACAGGCAAGTGAAGGGCATTCTGGGCACCAAGCTCGGCATGACCCAGGTCTTCGACGAGAACAACCGGGTCGTCCCGGTGACCGTCGTCAAGGCCGGGCCGAACGTGGTGACCCAGGTGCGCAACAAGGAGAAGGACGGCTACTCGGCCGTGCAGTTGGCCTTCGGTGCCATCGACCCGCGCCGGGTCAACAAGCCGGTCACCGGGCACTTCGAGAAGGCCGGTGTGACGCCGCGGCGGTACCTCGCCGAGCTGCGCACCGCCGACGCGGACACCTACGAGGTGGGCCAGGAGGTCACCGCCGAGGTGTTCTCCGACGGCGCGATCGTGGACGTCACCGGCACCACCAAGGGCAAGGGCTACGCCGGTGTCATGAAGCGCCACGGCTTCCGCGGCCAGGGCGCCAGCCACGGTAACCAGGCGAAGCACCGTGCCCCGGGTTCGATCGGTGGCTGCGCCACCCCGGGCCGTGTGTTCAAGGGCATGCGCATGGCGGGCCGCATGGGCCGCGACCGCGTGACCACGCAGGGCCTGACCGTCCACTCGGTGCGTGCCGAGGACGGCCTCCTGCTCATCAAGGGCGCGGTCCCCGGCCCCAAGGGCGGCCTGGTGTTCGTGCGTAGCGCCGCGAAGGGTGGTGTGACCGAATGACCGCGACGATCGAACTGAAGACTCCCGCTGGTGAGGCTCAGGGGACCGTCGAGCTGCCGAGCGAGATCTTCGACGTGCAGGCGAACATCGCGCTGATGCACCAGGTCGTTGTGGCCCAGATGGCGGCCGCTCGCCAGGGCACGCACGACACGAAGACCCGCGGCGAGGTCCGCGGTGGTGGCCGTAAGCCGTACCGTCAGAAGGGCACCGGTCGCGCCCGTCAGGGTTCGGTCCGCGCGCCGCAGTTCACCGGTGGTGGCACCGTGCACGGCCCCACGCCGAGGGACTACACGCAGCGCACCCCGAAGAAGATGAAGGCCGCCGCCCTGCGCGGTGCGCTCTCCGACCGCGCTCGTGCCGGCCAGGTCCACGTCATCACCGAGCTGGTGAGTGGTGAGAAGCCGTCGACGAAGGCCGCCAAGGCCGCGATCGCGGCGGTCACCCAGGCCAAGCGGGTGCTCGTGGTGCTGCAGCGCGACGACGAGGTGGGCACCTACTCGGCGCGCAACCTGCCGAACGTCCACCTGATCACGCCGGACCAGCTCAACACCTACGACGTGCTGGTCAACGACGACGTCGTGTTCACGAAGGCCGCGTTCGACGCGTTCCTCGCCGGTCCGGCGAAGGCCGCCGCGTCGTCGAGCAAGGCTGAAGGGAGTGACGAGCAGTGAGCTCCGTGGCGATCCCCGACCCGCGCGACGTCCTGATCGCGCCGGTGATCTCCGAGAAGTCCTACGGACTGCTCGACGACCACAAGTACACGTTCCTGGTTCGCCCGGACGCCAACAAGACCGAGATCAAGATCGCGGTCGAGAAGGTCTTCGGGGTGAAGGTGATCAGCGTGAACACGCTGAACCGGCCCGGTAAGCGCAAGCGCACCCGGTACGGCTACGGCAAGCGCAAGGACACCAAGCGCGCCATCGTGACGCTGTCGGCCGAGAGCAAGCCGATCGAGATCTTCGGCGGACCAGCCGCATAAGGGACTGAGACGACATGGGCATCCGCAAGTACAAGCCAACGACTCCGGGCCGCCGGGGTTCCTCGGTCGCCGACTTTGCCGAGATCACGCGGTCGGAGCCTGAGAAGTCGCTGCTGAAGCCGTTGCACGGCCGCGGTGGTCGCAACTCGGCCGGTCGCATCACCACCCGGCACAAGGGTGGCGGTCACAAGCGTGCGTACCGGGTCATCGACTTCCGGCGTCACGACAAGGACGGCATCCCGGCCAAGGTCGCGCACATCGAGTACGACCCCAACCGGAGCGCTCGCATCGCGCTGCTGCACTACGCGGACGGCGAGAAGCGCTACATCATCGCGCCGGACAAGCTGAAGCAGGGCGACCGGATCGAGAACGGCCCGAAGGCCGACATCAAGCCCGGCAACAACCTGCCGCTGCGCAACATCCCCGTCGGTACGATCGTGCACGCGATCGAGCTCCGCCCCGGCGGTGGCGCCAAGATCGCGCGTTCCGCCGGCGCTCGGGTGCAGCTCGTCGCCAAGGACGGCCCGTACGCCCAGCTGCGTATGCCTTCGGGCGAGATCCGCAACGTGGACGTGCGCAACCGCGCCACGGTCGGCGAGGTCGGCAACTCCGAGCACGCCAACATCAACTGGGGCAAGGCGGGCCGTAACCGCTGGCGCGGCAAGCGCCCGACGGTGCGTGGTGTCGTCATGAACCCGGTGGACCACCCCCACGGTGGTGGTGAGGGTCGCACCTCGGGTGGTCGCCACCCGGTGAACCCGAACGGTAAGCCGGAGGGCCGGACCCGTCGTCGCAAGCCGAGCGACAAGTTGATCGTCCGCCGCAGGCGCACCGGCAAGAAGCGCTGAGTAGGGAGGTAGCCACAGATGCCACGTAGCCTGAAGAAGGGCCCGTTCGTGGACGACCACCTGCTCAAGAAGGTGGACGCGCTCAACGAGTCGGGCAAGAAGACTGTCATCAAGACCTGGTCCCGCAGGTCCACGATCATCCCGGACATGCTGGGTCACACCATCGCGGTGCACGACGGCCGCAAGCACGTCCCGGTGTTCGTCACCGAGGCGATGGTCGGGCACAAGCTGGGCGAGTTCGCCCCGACGCGGACCTTCAAGGGTCACGTCAAGGAAGACCGCAAGTCGCGCCGCCGCTGAGCGCGCACCGAGAAGGGGAAGCAGCGATGAACGCGCGTAATGACGCGGTGGTCGAGGCAGAGGAACTGCCCACGGCCTTCGCGCGAGCTCGCTTCGTCCGGGACTCGCCGACCAAGGTGCGCCGGGTGATCGAGCTGATTAAGGGCCGTAACGCGAACGAGGCGCTCGCCGTGCTTCGGTTCGCGCCGCAGACGGCCAGCGACTCCGTGGCCAAGGTGCTCGCGAGCGCCATGGCCAACGCGGAGAACAACCTCGACCTGGACCCCGACACGCTGTGGGTCAAGAACGCGTACGCCGACGAGGGTCCGACCCTCAAGCGCATCCGCCCGCGGGCGCAGGGGCGTGCGTACCGCATCCGCAAGCGGACCAGCCACATCACCGTGGAGGTCGAGTCGCGTCCCGCCGACCAGGCGAAGTCGAAGAGCAAGAAGAAGGCAGGTGGCCGGTAGTGGGCCAGAAGATCAACCCGCACGGCTTCCGGCTCGGGATCACCACGGACTGGAAGTCCCGCTGGTACGCGGACAAGCAGTACTCGGAGTACGTCGCCGAGGACGTCAAGATCCGTAAGCTCCTGTCCACCGGTATGGAGCGCGCGGGCATCTCCAAGGTCGAGATCGAGCGCACCCGCGACCGGGTTCGCGTCGACATCCACACCGCGCGTCCCGGCATCGTCATCGGTCGTCGCGGTGCGGAGGCCGACCGGATCCGCGGCGCGCTGGAGAAGCTCACCGGCAAGCAGGTCCAGCTGAACATCCTCGAGGTGAAGAACTCCGAGGCCGACGCTCAGCTGGTCGCCCAGGGCATCGCCGAGCAGCTCTCGAACCGCGTGGCGTTCCGTCGCGCGATGCGCAAGGCGATTCAGACCTCGATGCGCTCGCCGCAGGTCAAGGGCATCCGCGTCCAGTGCAGTGGTCGTCTCGGCGGTGCCGAGATGTCCCGTTCCGAGCACTACCGCGACGGTCGCGTCCCGCTGCACACGCTGCGCGCCGACATCGACTATGGCTTCTTCGAGGCCCGTACGACGTTCGGCCGCATCGGCGTGAAGGTGTGGATCTACAAGGGTGACCTGATCGGTGGCCTGAAGGCGAAGCAGGAGCGGGAGGCGGCTGCCGCCGCCGAGCGTGCGCCGCGCCGCGAGCGTCCCTCGCGTCGGCGTTCCGGCAACGCGCCGTCCTCGAACGAGTCGAGCCGGGCCGCTGCGTCGCAGGGTGGAGCCAAGAGCGACACCGACACCGCGACCAGCCAGGCCCCGCAGGTGGCGGCCACGGACGCCACAGAGAAAACGGAGGGCTGAGGCGTGCTCATCCCACGCAAGGTCAAGTACCGCAAGCAGCACTCGCCGAAGCGTTCCGGCGCCGCCAAGGGCGGTACCAAGGTCACGTTCGGTGAGTTCGGCATCCAGGCGCTCGAGCACAGCTACGTGACGAACCGGCAGATCGAGTCCGCTCGTATCGCCATGACCCGGCACATCAAGCGTGGCGGCAAGATCTGGATCAACATCTTCCCGGACCGTCCGCTGACCAAGAAGCCCGCCGAGACCCGTATGGGTTCCGGTAAGGGTTCGCCGGAGTGGTGGGTCGCCAACGTGAAGCCCGGTCGGGTCATGTTCGAGATGAGCTTCCCGAACGAAGCTGTGGCGCGCGAGGCGATGCGTCGTGCGATCCACAAGCTGCCGATGAAGTGCAGGATCGTGACTCGTGAAGGTGGTGAGTTCTGATGGCGAAGGCCGGAGGAGTGGCGGCGTCAGAACTTCGTGAGCTCACTGCTGAGGAGCTCGTGCTGCGCCTGAAGGAGTCCAAGGAGGAGCTGTTCAACCTCCGGTTCCAGATGGCGACCGGGCAGCTCGACAACAACCGCAGGCTGCGCACGGTGCGCGCGGACATCGCCCGCATCTACACCGTGATGCGGGAGCGGGAGCTCGGTCTGTCCGTCTCCCCCGAGGAGAACGAGAGTGAGGGTGCCGCATGACGGAGGCGGTGCAGAACAAGGACTCCGGTCGTAACTACCGGAAGGTCCGCGAGGGACTGGTCGTGTCCGACAAGATGGACAAGACGATCGTCGTGGAGCTCGAAGACCGGAAGAAGCACCCGCTGTACGGCAAGGTCCTGCGCAGCACCAAGAAGGTGAAGGCGCACGACGAGCAGAACACCGCCGGTGTGGGTGACCGGGTCCTGCTCATGGAGACCCGACCGCTGTCGGCCACCAAGCGGTGGCGGCTCGTCGAGATCCGCGAGAAGGCCA
Organism: Saccharomonospora sp. NB11; assembly: GCF_015910535.1. Taxonomy (GTDB): domain Bacteria; phylum Actinomycetota; class Actinomycetes; order Mycobacteriales; family Pseudonocardiaceae; genus Saccharomonospora. The sequence continues at coordinate 168,312 of NZ_JACBJG010000006.1, forward strand.
AGTAATCAGGGGCTGGGCAACAGCCCCCTTCGTTCCGCCAGGCTCGGCTCCGCCGAGAACCGGCGCGACATACAGGAGTTGACGTGATCCAGCAGGAGTCGCGACTGCGAGTCGCCGACAACACGGGTGCCAAGGAGATCCTGACCATCCGGGTGCTCGGTGGCTCGGGGCGGCGCTACGCGGGCATCGGTGACATCATCGTCGCCACCGTCAAGGACGCCATCCCGGGCGCCAACGTGAAGCGTGGTGACGTCGTCAAGGCCGTGATTGTCAGGACCGCGAAGGAGAAGCGTCGCCCCGACGGCTCCTACATCCGGTTCGACGAGAACGCCGCGGTGCTCATCAAGAACGACAACGAACCGCGAGGCACACGCATCTTCGGGCCGGTTGGCCGTGAGCTGCGCGACCGCAAGTTCATGAAGATCATCTCGCTGGCGCCGGAGGTGCTCTGAATGAAGGTCAAGAAGGGCGACACGGTCCTCGTCATCGCTGGCAAGGACAAGGGTGCCAAGGGCAAGGTCATCAAGGCCTACCCCGAGCGCCAGCGGATTCTGGTCGAGGGTGTCAACCGGATCAAGAAGCACACCCGGATCACCCAGACGCAGCGCGGTGCCCAGTCCGGCGGGATCGTCACCCAGGAGGCTCCCATCCACGTGTCGAACGTGATGGTCGTCGACTCCGACGGGAAGCCGACCCGGGTGGGCTACCGCTTCGGCGAGGACGGCAAGAAGGTTCGTATCTCGCGTAGGACGGGCAAGGACATCTGATGACGACCGCAGAGAAGACGTACCCGACACCGCGGTTGAAGAGCCGGTACCGCGAGGAGATCGCCGGCCAGCTGCGCGAGGAGTTCGGCTACACCAACCCGCACCAGATCCCCGGTGTGGTCAAGGTCGTGGTGAACATGGGCGTCGGTGACGCCGCTCGCGACAGCAAGCTGATCGAGGGCGCCATCCGCGACCTCGCCACCATCACGGGACAGAAGCCCGAGGTGCGCCGCGCCCGGAAGTCCATCGCGCAGTTCAAGCTGCGCGAAGGGCAGCCGATCGGCGCTCGCGTGACGCTCCGTGGCGACCGCATGTGGGAGTTCCTGGACCGGCTGCTGACCATCGCGTTGCCGCGTATCCGCGACTTCCGCGGGCTGTCGGGCAAGCAGTTCGACGGCAATGGCAACTACACGTTCGGTCTCACCGAGCAGTCGATGTTCCACGAGATCAACCCTGACTCCATCGACCGCCCGCGCGGCATGGACATCACGGTTGTGACCACCGCGATCACCGACGACGAGGGTCGCTCGTTGCTGCGCAAGCTCGGTTTCCCCTTCAAGGAGGCGTGATCAGATGGCCAAGAAAGCTCTGATCGCCAAGGCCGCCCGCAAGCCCAAGTTCGGCGTGCGTGCCTACACCCGCTGCCAGCGTTGCGGACGTCCTCGCTCGGTGTACCGCAAGTTCGGCCTGTGCCGGATCTGCCTGCGGGAGATGGCGCACGCGGGTCAGTTGCCTGGCGTGAACAAGTCGAGCTGGTAGAGGCTCTTTGACGTCCCCTGCTCCGCGCAGGGACCCATCCACTTCGCCACAGGCCCCGGACAGGGGAACCAGGGCGAGAAAGGTTGACAGGTCACCATGACGATGACCGACCCGATCGCAGACTTCCTGACACGTCTGCGTAACGCGAACTCGGCGTACCACGACGCGGTCGTGCTGCCGCACTCGAAGATCAAGGCGAACATCGCCGAGATCCTCAAGCGCGAGGGCTACATCGCGGACTACCGCACCGAGCCGGGTGAGAAGCACAAGAACCTGGTTGTGGAGCTGAAGTACGGCCCGAACCGCGAGCGCAGCATCGCCGGTCTCCGGCGCGTGTCCAAGCCCGGTCTGCGGGTGTACGCGAAATCGACCAACCTGCCCAGCGTTCTGGGTGGCCTCGGCGTGGCGATCATCTCGACGTCGTCCGGGCTGCAGACCGACAGGCAGTGCAAGCGCAACGGCGTGGGCGGCGAAGTCCTCGCCTACGTCTGGTGAGGAAGGGGGACTGGCATGTCACGCATCGGTAAGCTGCCGATCACCGTCCCCTCCGGGGTCGATGTGACCATCGACGGGCAGCACATCACGGTCAAGGGCCCGAAGGGCACGCTCGACCACCGGGTCGCCGAGCCGATCACCGTGGAACGCGGTGAGGACGGCTCGCTGCTGGTGAAGCGTCCCGACGACGAGCGGGAGAGCCGCGCGCTGCACGGTCTCACCAGGACCTTGGTGAACAACCTGGTCATCGGTGTGACGCAGGGCTACGAGAAGCGGATGGAGATCCACGGAGTCGGTTACCGCGTGCAGGCCAAGGGGTCGGACCTCGAGTTCGCCCTCGGCTACAGCCACCCGGTGCTGATCAAGGCTCCGGAGGGCATCACCTTCAAGGTCGAGAGCCCGACCAAGTTCTCCGTGTCCGGCATCGACAAGCAGAAGGTCGGCCAGATCGCGGCGGTCATCCGGCGTCTGCGTCGCCCGGACCCGTACAAGGGCAAGGGCTTGCGCTACGAGGGTGAGCGCATTCGCCGCAAGGTCGGGAAGACGGGTAAGTGATCATGAGCGAAACGGTTACGAAGCGCAAGCCGATCGGCAAGGACGTCTCCACCCGTCGTCGTGCTGGCAAGATCCGTCGACACAACCGGCTGCGCAAGAAGATCCACGGCACTGCGGCGCGTCCGCGGATGTCGGTGAAGCGCTCCTCGCGGCACATCGTCGTTCAGCTGATCGACGACCTGGCGGGGCACACCCTGGCCTCCGCGTCCAGCCTCGAGGCGGACGTCCAGGCCGTCGAGGGCGACAAGAAGGCCAAGGCCGCCAAGGTCGGCGAGTTGGTCGCGGCCCGCGCCAAGGCGGCGGGCGTCTCCAAGGTGGTGTTCGACCGCGGTGGCAACGCCTACCACGGTCGGATCGCCGCTCTGGCGGATGCCGCCCGAGAGGGCGGGTTGGAGTTCTGACATGAGCAAGATTCTCGAGAACGGAAGGAACGCCTGATGCCGGGACGTACGCGGCAATCCGGCGGCCAGGGCGGATCGGGCGACCGCGAGCGCGGTGGCCGGGACCGCAGGGACCGTCGTGACGGTGGCCGTGGCGGGGCGGCCCAGGACAAGACCCCGCACCTCGAGCGCGTCGTAGCGATCAACCGCGTGGCCAAGGTCGTCAAGGGTGGTCGTCGCTTCAGCTTCACCGCGCTGGTGGTTGTCGGTGACGGCGACGGCCAGGTCGGTGTCGGCTACGGCAAGGCCAAGGAAGTTCCCGCGGCCATCGCCAAGGGTGTCGAGGAGGCGAAGAAGAACTTCTTCCGCGTTCCTCGGATCGGCGGCACCATCCCGCACCCCGTCCAGGGTGAGGAGGCCGCCGGTGTCGTGCTGCTCCGTCCGGCCAGCGCCGGTACCGGTGTGATCGCCGGTGGCGCCGTCCGTGCCGTGCTGGAGTGCGCTGGCATCCAGGACGTGTTGTCGAAGTCGCTCGGCAGCGACAACGCGATCAACATCGTGCACGCGACCGTGCGGGCCCTGAAGGACCTGCAGCGTCCCGAAGAGGTCGCCGCTCGTCGTGGTCTGCCGCTCGAGGACGTCGCTCCGGCCCGGATGCTGCGTCAGCGTGCGGGGCAGGGGGTCTGACATGGCTCAGCTGAAGATCACCCAGACGAAGAGCACGATCGGGACCAAGCAGAACCACCGGGCGTCGCTCCGTACCCTCGGTCTGCGCAAGATCCGGCAGTCCGTGGTGCGTGAGGACACGCCGCAGGTGCGTGGCCTCATCCACACGGTCCGGCACCTGGTGACCGTGGAGGAGGTCAAGTAATGGCCATCAAGATCCACCACCTGAAGCCTGCCCCCGGCGCCAAGCGCGACAAGATCCGCGTCGGCCGCGGTGAGGGTTCGAAGGGCAAGACGGCGGGTCGCGGTACGAAGGGCACCAAGGCCCGGAAGAACGTGCCCGCGGGCTTCGAAGGTGGGCAGATGCCCATCCACATGCGGCTGCCCAAGCTGCGTGGATTCAAGAACCGGTTCCGCACCGAGTACCAGGGAATCAACGTGGGCGACCTCGTCCGCGTGTTCCCCGAGGGCGGGAAGATCGGCAAGGACGAGCTCGTCGCTTCTGGACTGGTCCACAAGAGTGAACTTGTGAAGGTCCTGGGCGACGGCGACGTGGACGGCGTGAAGTTCGACGTCACGGCCGACGCGTTCTCGAAGTCCGCGAAGGAGAAGATCGAGGCAGCGGGCGGCTCCGTCACCACGCTCTGAGATCGATCCCGAGCAACGCTCTGACAAGGCCCGCCGGACCAGCACAATGGACCGGCGGGCCTTGTCGTGTGTCCTGACCGCGTTCTGCCCGCGAAACGCGGTTCGTGGGCGTCGTCCACAGAGCGGGGCGTCCCGTCGGGACCGATTTCCCGGAGGAGTCCGGTACTCCTTTCGTAGCCGTGACTGTCGACTTTCGTCGTAGCGCGGCCGTGTGTGGGGTGTGGAAACACTGCACTAGATGCGGCACCCCGCGGTGATGCTGTTAAAGTCGGACCCACGCTTGGGCCGTTGTGTCTCGAGCGTGTCTGGCTTGCCGCCAGTGACGAAGTGTCCAGCCGGTCCCATGCCGGCCAAAGCCGTTCGTCGGTTCGCCGACGACGCCGAGGAGGTCCCCCGCGTGCTCAGCGCCTTCCGCTCGGCTCTCGCGACGCCGGACCTGCGCAAGAAGATCCTGTTCACGCTGATGATCGTGGCCGTGTACCGGATCGGTGCGGTCACGCCGGCGCCCGGGGTCTCCTACCCGAACGTGCAGGCGTGCCAGGCGCAGGTCGAGGATCAGAACGTGTTCTCCCTGCTGAATCTGTTCAGCGGTGGCGCGCTCCTACAGCTCTCGATCTTCGCCACGGGCATCATGCCTTACATCACGGCGAGCATCATCGTGCAGCTTCTGACCGTGGTGATTCCTCGGTTCGAGGAGCTCAAGCGTGAGGGGCAGGCCGGTCAGGGCAAGCTCACGCAGTACACGCGATACCTCACGATCGCTCTGGCGATCCTCCAGGCCACGGGTGTCGTCGCGCTCGCCGACCGCGGTCAGCTGTTCGGCAACTGCGACCAGCCGGTGCTGCCGGACAACAGCGTCTACAGCCTCGCGCTCACCGTCCTCACGATGACGGCGGGCACCGCGGTGATGATGTGGCTCGGCGAGCTCATCACCGAGCGCGGTGTCGGCAACGGCATGTCGCTGCTGATCTTCCTGAACATCGCCGCGCAGATCCCGGCCGAGGGCGGCAACATCCTGAGCAACCAGGGTGGCCTGACCTTCTTCTTCATCTGCCTGCTCGCGCTGGCGATCATCGCGAGCGTCATCTTCGTCGAGCAGGGTCAGCGCCGGATCCCGGTGCAGTACGCGAAGCGCATGATCGGTCGCCGGATGTACGGCGGCACGTCGACCTACCTGCCGATCAAGGTGAACCAGGCGGGTGTCATCCCGGTCATCTTCGCGTCGTCGCTGCTGTACCTGCCCGACCTGCTCGGGCAGCTCATCGGCGACCCGAACCAGGCGTCCGGCTGGCAGCGGTTCCTGCAGAACTACGTCACGAACCAGTCGCACTGGGTCCACATCGCGTTGTACTTCGCGATGATCATTTTCTTCACGTACTTCTACATCACGATCACGTTCAACGTGGACGATCGTGCAGAGGAGATGAAGAAGTTCGGCGGCTTCATCCCCGGCATCCGTCCGGGCCGACCCACTGCCGAGTACCTCGGGTTCGTGCTGAGCCGCATCACGCTCCCCGGGTCGATCTACCTCGGTATCGTCGCGATCCTGCCGAACTTCTTCTTGTCAGTCACCGGCGAAGGGAACAACCAGAACTTCCCGTTCGGCGGAACAGCTGTGCTGATCATGGTCGGTGTCGGTCTCGACACCGTGAAGCAGATCGAAAGCCAGCTCATGCAGCGTAACTACGAAGGGTTCCTCCGATGACGCGTGTAGTTCTCGTCGGCCCGCCTGGGGCAGGTAAAGGCACACAGGCGGCGGCGCTGTCGAAGCGGCTGGGGATCCCACACATCTCGACGGGCGACCTCTTCCGCAAGCACGTCGGTGACGAGACGCCGCTCGGCAGGGAAGCGAAGCGCTACCTCGACTCGGGCGAGCTCGTGCCGGACACCGTGACCAACGAGATGGTGCGCGAGCGGCTGGCGGAGCCGGACGCCAAGGCCGGGTTCCTGCTCGACGGGTTCCCTCGAACGACCAGGCAGGCCGACGTGCTGGCGGAGATGCTCAAGGAAGCGGAGCAGACCCTCGACGCCGTCATCGAGCTGAAGGTGCCCGAGGACGTGCTCGTCGAGCGGCTGCTCGGTCGTGGCCGCAGCGACGACACCGAGGACGTCATCCGACGTCGGCAGCAGGTGTACCGGTCGGAGACCGCGCCGCTGCTGGAGTACTACGGCGACATCCTCGTCACCGTGGACGGTGTCGGTGACGTCGACGAGGTGTCGAGCAGGGTGCTCGACGCCCTGGGCAAGCGGTCCTGAGTCGGCGACTTCGTGTTCGGAATGTTTCGACGGCGGCGGATGATCGAGATCAAGACCTCCGGTGAGTTGGAGGCGATGCGTGCTGCCGGCCTCGTGGTCGCGCGCACTCTGAAGGCCGTGACGGAGGCGGCGAGGCCCGGTGTGAGCACGGGGGAGCTCGACGAGCTCGCCGAACAGGTCATCCGGGACGCGGGTGCCATCCCGTCCTTCAAGGGCTACCACGGCTTCCCGGCGTCGATCTGCGCGTCGGTGAACGAGCAGATCGTTCACGGCATTCCGTCGCGGGACACGGTGCTTGGCGACGGCGACCTGCTCTCCGTCGACTGCGGTGCCATCCTCGACGGGTGGCACGGCGACTCGGCGGTCACGATCGAGATCGGCGAGGTGTCCGAGAGCGACAGGCTGCTGTCCGAGGCGACGCGCCTGGCGATGTTGGCCGGTATCGATGCGGTGTCGCCCCGCGGCCGGCTGACCGACATCTCCCATGCCATCGAGTCCGCAGCGCGTGAGGTGGGCGCGAAGCACGGCGTCGACTACGGGATGATCGTCGAGTACGGCGGCCACGGCATCGGACGTGAGATGCACATGGAGCCGTTCCTGCCGAACGTGGGCAAGCCCGGCAAGGGTCCGAAGCTCGCCGTCGGCATGGCACTGGCGATCGAACCGATGCTGACGGGCGGGTCGGCCGATACCGTGGAGCTGGAGGACGGCTGGACGGTCGTCACCGCCGACGGTTCCAGGGCCGCTCACTGGGAGCACACGGTCGCCATCACCGAGGACGGCCCGTGGGTGCTCACCGAGCCTGAGCCCGACAGCGTTTAGCGGGCGAAACGCGGTTCACCACCCCCACGGCCCGCCGTCCCCGCGCGTTTCGCGGGCTAACTGCGGTGTGTGGCCCTCCACACTCAGCGTGACCGGCCTCCCGATCGGGCGGCCCCGTGTTCGGGCTTGACAATCGTTGCGTACACTGTCTAGTCGGCGTGCTCATCACGTCGGCTCCAACGTGCTTGCCGGCTGCTTGGGGTCGGGGTGACGTGTGTGCCACCCAGGCAAGCACTCGAACGCTCAACCGATCACGAAACGCGGAGTACATGGCGAAGAAGGATGGGGCCATCGAGGTCGAGGGCCGTGTAATCGAGCCGCTCCCCAACGCGATGTTTCGCGTCGAGCTGGAGAACGGCCACAAGGTCCTGGCGCACATCAGCGGCAAGATGCGGCAGCACTACATCCGCATCCTGCCGGAGGACAGGGTTGTCGTGGAGCTCTCGCCCTACGACTTGTCCCGTGGGCGCATCGTCTATCGCTACAAGTGATCAGGGCGAGCGTGGTGGGAGGTGACTCCCGCCAGGGGGCGCGCAGCAACTCAGCACGAGCAGGAGAGCAGGAGACGTGAAGGTCAAGCCGAGCGTCAAGAAGATCTGCGACAAGTGCCAGATCGTCCGTCGTCACGGACGCGTCATGGTCATCTGCGACAACCTGCGCCACAAGCAGCGCCAGGGCTGATCGCGGTCGTCGTCAGAGCTCTGACAGCACAATCGCACACCCTCCCCGCGCCTGCCGGGTCGTGACGACCCGGTTCACCCTCGGAACTTCGGGCCGAGGCCGGGACACCGTCCGCGAGAGCGGTCGGACGACGGCGAGTCGTCCCGGGATGGGCAGGGAGCAGACCCGAAGAACGATGCAACGAAGGAGCACAACCGCCAATGGCACGACTCGCTGGCGTTGATCTCCCCCGCGAGAAGCGGATGGAGATCGCGCTGACTTACATCTACGGCATCGGCCGTACTCGCTCGAAGGAAATCCTCGCGGCGACGCAGGTGAGCGCCGACACCCGGGTGAAGGACCTGAGTGACGACGAGCTCGCGAAGCTGAGGGAGTACATCGAGGAGAACTTCAAGGTCGAGGGTGACCTCCGGCGTGAGGTGAACGCCGACATCCGTCGGAAGATCGAGATCGGCTGCTACGAAGGCCTTCGTTGGCGCCGTGGACTGCCGGTGCGCGGCCAGCGCACCAAGACCAACGCCCGTACCCGCAAGGGCCCGAAGAAGACGGTCGCCGGCAAGAAGAAGGCAGGCAAGAAGTGAGTGCCCGCGGCAGTCGAGTTCGTTCCGGCGCGGTTCTGCGCCGCGGTACGGGCCCGATGTCGCCGAAGGCTCTCTACGCCCGTCCGATGGCGCTGCGTCAGCTGTACACCGACGCCGGCACGTTGATGCGTCGTGGGCAGCGTGAAGCCGCGGCAGCTCACCAGCAGAACTCGCGCTAAGAGGAGAACCACCCGACCATGCCACCGAAGTCTCGTACGTCGGGGACCAAGAAGGTCCGGCGTAAGGAAAAGAAGAACGTCGTTCACGGGCACGCCCACATCAAGAGCACGTTCAACAACACGATCATCTCGATCACCGACCCCAACGGCGCGGTGATCTCGTGGGCGTCCTCGGGCCACGTCGGCTTCAAGGGCTCCCGTAAGTCGACGCCGTTCGCCGCCCAGATGGCTGCCGAGAACGCGGCCCGCAAGGCCGCCGAGCACGGCATGAAGAAGGTCGACGTGTTCGTCAAGGGCCCGGGCTCCGGCCGGGAGACGGCGATCCGTTCGCTGCAGGCCGCTGGCCTCGAGGTCGGCACCATCCAGGACGTGACCCCGCAGCCGCACAACGGCTGCCGCCCCCCGAAGCGGCGCCGGGTCTGAGGAACGGGGAGGAGTAAGAACTAATGGCTCGATACACCGGCCCCGCGACTCGTATCTCGCGTCGGCTCAAGGTTGACCTCGTCGGCAACGACAAGGCTTTCGAACGTCGCCCCTACCCGCCCGGCCAGCACGGCCGTGGCCGGATCAAGGAGAGCGAGTACCTGCTCCAGCTGCAGGAGAAGCAGAAGGCTCGCCACACCTACGGCATCCTCGAGCGCCAGTTCCGGCGCTACTACGAGGAAGCTGCGCGGCGCACCGGCAAGACCGGTGAGAACCTGCTGCAGCTGCTCGAGTCGCGGCTCGACAACGTGGTGTACCGCGCCGGGCTCGCCCGGACGCGTCGCCAGGCCCGTCAGCTGGTCAGCCACGGTCACTTCCTCGTCAACGGCGAGAAGGTGAACATCCCGAGCTACCGCGTGTCGAAGTTCGACATCATCGACGTGCGTCCGAAGTCGCTGAAGACGCTGCCGTTTGTCGCTGCCAAGGAGGCGCTGGGCGAGCGGCCCGTGCCGGCCTGGCTGCAGGTCGTGCCCTCGAACCTCCGGGTTCTCGTGCACCAGCTCCCGGAGCGGGCCCAGATCGAGGTCCCGATCCAGGAACAGCTGATCGTCGAGTACTACTCGAAGAAGTGAGCCCGTGCCCGGCTGCGGCCGGGCACGGACCGGCGGCGGCGCCCCGAGTGCGCCGCCGCTACGCCACACCTCTCGGCGTCATATGGCGGGCGCCGGCAGGAAAGGAAGAGAAACAGTGCTGATTTCCCAGCGGCCGACCCTCAGCGAGGAGACGGTCAACGAGACGCGCTCTCGGTTCACCATCGAGCCGCTCGAGCCCGGCTTCGGCTACACCTTGGGCAACTCGCTTCGGCGGACCCTGCTGTCGTCGATCCCGGGTGCTGCGGTCACGAGCATCCGCATCGACGGTGTGCTGCACGAGTTCACCACCGTTCCCGGGGTGAAGGAAGACGTCACCGAGATCATCCTGAACCTCAAGGAGCTCGTGGTGTCCTCCGAGGAGGACGAGCCCGTCACGATGTACCTGCGTAAGCAGGGGCCGGGTGAGGTCACCGCGGCCGACATCGTTCCGCCGTCCGGTGTGACCGTGCACAACCCGGATCTGCACATCGCGTCCCTGAACGCGAAGGGCAAGCTCGAGATCGAGCTGGTCGTCGAGCGCGGCCGTGGGTACGTCCCCGCGCTGCAGAACAAGCAGGCCGGTGCGGAGATCGGTCGTATCCCGATCGACTCGATCTACTCGCCGGTGCTCAAGGTGACTTACAAGGTCGAGGCCACGCGTGTCGAGCAGCGCACCGACTTCGATAAGCTCGTGCTCGACGTCGAGACCAAGCCCTCGATCACCCCGAGGGACGCCGTCGCGTCGGCGGGCAAGACGCTGGTCGAGCTGTTCGGCCTCGCTCGCGAGCTGAACGTCGACGCCGAGGGCATCGAGATCGGTCCGTCGCCGCAGGAGGCGGACACCATCGCGGCCTACGCGATGCCGATCGAGGACCTCGACCTGACGGTGCGGTCGTACAACTGCCTGAAGCGCGAGGGGATTCACACCGTTGGCGAGCTGGTTTCGCGCAGCGAGGCGGACCTGCTCGACATCCGGAACTTCGGTGCCAAGTCGATCGACGAGGTCAAGATGAAGCTCGTCGGCCTCGGCCTCACGCTGAAGGACAGCCCGCCCGGATTCGACCCCACGGCTGCCGCGTCGACCTACGAGGGCGGCACTGCCGAGACCTGGGGCGCGGAGCCGGCGTCGCCGGGCCTTCCGGACACTGGCCACGACGACGGCCAGGACTACGCAGAGACGGAGCAGCTGTAAGTAACCTTGCGGCTGCGCAGCTGAACGAGGAGAACCGATGCCCACCCCGACCAAGGGACCCCGTCTCGGCGGATCGCCCGCGCACGAGCGGTTGATGTTGGCAAACCTGGCGACGTCGTTGTTCGAGCACGGCAAGATCACGACGACCGAGGCCAAGGCCAAGCGCGTGCGTCCGCTCGCCGAAAAGCTGATCACCAAGGCCAAGAAGGGTGATCTGCACAACCGGCGTCAGCTCATGCGGGTGATCCGCAACAAGGACGTCGTGCACAAGCTGATCGCTGAGATCGGCCCCTTCTTCGTCGACCGCAACGGCGGTTACGTCCGCATCACCAAGACGCTGCCGCGGAAGGGCGACAACGCCCAGATGGCGGTCATCGAACTGGTGTCGGAGAAGACCGTGACGGCGGAGGCCGAGGCGGCCAAGAAGACGAAGTTCGCCAAGGACGCCGAGGCCGAGGCGCCGAAGGCGGACGCGAGCAAGGCGGCCGCCGCCGACGACCAGGACGCCGAGGCGCCCGAGTCGGCGACCAAGGACGCCACGGACGAGCCCGCCGAGGGCGCGGACAAGAAGGACGAGTCCTGACAGAGACGAGTTCTCACAGCGAGCCCGCCGTTCCCACCGGGGAGGGCGGGCTCGCTCGTCTGCGCATTGACCTGAGCTACGACGGCACGGACTTCTCCGGCTGGGCGAAACAACCAGGCCGCCGCACAGTCCAAGGCGTCCTGGAGGACGCGCTGCGAAAGCAGCCCCCGGGGGCGTCTTTTGCGGGCTCAGTGGTGGTCGCAGGCCGTACGGACGCGGGAGTCCACGCGGCCGGTCAGGTCGTCCATGCGGACGTGACGCGTTTCGCGGGCGAAACGCGCGGACGCGGGTTGCCCGTGGCACCTGACGGTCTCCCGGATTTGGATCGTGTCCGTCACCGGCTCAACCGCATTCTGCCCGCTGATGTTCGTGTGCTGCGTGTGTCGCGCGCGCCCGAGGGTTTCGACGCCCGCTTTTCGGCCGCGAAACGTCACTACCGGTACCAGGTGTCCGATGCGCCTTGGGGCGTCAGTCCGCTTCGACGCCGGGACACGGTGGGGTGGCCTCGTGCGCTCGACGTCGACGCGATGAACGAGGCAGCAGTTCAACTACTCGGGTTGCACGATTTCGCCGCCTTCTGCAAGAAGCGCGAGGGTGCTACGACCATCCGGGAGCTCCTCGAGTTGTCCTGGGAGCGCGTCGGTGACTACGAGCTTCATCTCTCGGTGTCCGCCGACGCCTTCTGCCACTCCATGGTCCGAAGCCTGGTCGGTGCGCTCCTCTGGGTCGGGGACGGACGGCGTCCTGTCGCGTGGCCGGCCGAACTCTTGAAGGGCAAGGAACGCAGTAGCGTGGTCGCGCCTGCGCACGGTCTGACTTTGGTCAAGGTCGATTATCCGCCGGACGACCAGCTCGCGGAGCGGGCCGAGAAGACGAGAGATCTGCGGGACTGGGCGGACGTCGACCGAGCCGCCCGAGACTGAGCCTGTCGAACCTCGTCCAGGATCTTGCGGTAGTCGCCCTGGAGCTTTTCTGCGGTGATGACTACGAAGGTCCAGCCTTCCGCCATCAGGCGTTTCCTGCGTGCTTTGTCGCGCCGAACATGCCGACGTTTGCGGTGCCAGCGTCCGTCGTATTCGATGGCAGTCTTCGTGTTCTTGAGTGCGAGGTCGAGACGTGCCACTTCCCGGCCGTTTTTGACGACCGAGTGTTGAGGAACGACGCGGAAACCTCCCGTCTGCAGCACCACGCGGAGTTCCGACTCTGGGAGTGATTCCGCTCGCGGATCGACCATCGACAGTGCTGCTCGCGCGAGCCTGATGCCGCGGTTTCGGAGGCCTCGCCATGAACGTCGCAGCTGCCGCACCGTGACCAGGCCGGAACGGATGAAGGCGTCCAAGTCAGGCACTGCGATACGCAGTCGGCGAACCCAACTGTAGTTGCGCGGGGACAACCGTAGCGCCAGGTCGAGCGCGGTCCTTCCGGGTTTGGCAATGCGTATGCCGTTCCATGGACGCGATTCCTTGAAGCTCACTGCGGTGCGGCGAACTCTGATACCCGCCACCGGGCCGAAGCGGTGCTGCTCAGGAACGACGATCTCGACGGGATCGTACGGTTTGGCCAACGTGACGCCGAGGATGGTGGCCGCCGACCGGCCGGTCACCACCGCTTCAGCCGGAACGATCAGCGCTGCGCCGCGACACCGGAGTTCGTGCGTGACAGGGAGATGCGCCGGGGCGTAGACGTCCTGGAAGAGGCGCCGGAACCGCGGTCCGCGGAGCTGGGCTGCCGTGACATAGCCATGCTTGCGAGCGGCAGAGCCCCGGAAGACGTCGTGGATGTTGACGGAGGAGGGCATGACAGCAGAGTTGCGTGCCCTGCCGACCACGCATACTGGACCAGACGAGTTGTCCACAGCAGGGGACACACGCACCCAGTTGTCCACAGGACTGCGTCCTCGGGGCCGTAGTCCAGGAAAGACCAAGGGGGCGCGTTTAGCCCGCTAAACGCGCCCCCTTGGCGAACCTCGGGGCTCTTTAGTCTCCTCGGCGGATCGGGCCAAGGATCTGTTGTTCCTTCGCCGTCGTGACGAGGCGCAGGGGACGCCACAGGTTTCGGCCGAGCGCGACCACCTGGTCGTCCTTCAACGTCGTCAACTGGCGCATCATCTGAGGCGGCAGACGCCAGATCCGAGCCGCCAGCTCCGCCTGGCCGGCCGGGAGACGCTGCATCAAGACCAGGTCGGCGGCGTTCGCCAACGCGCCCGCCTGCGGGTGCAGGTACGGCAGGACGTACACGGTCGTCTGCCAGGCCGACCTTGGCGGGAACAGATCCTGCGGCGTCGGGCCGCCGTCATGGACGACGAGCAGCGGCGCGTCCTCGGACGGACGCGGAAGCTCCACGGGCGAGAGCCGGCGAATCTGAACGAGCTGCGAAGGCTGACCGTTCGGCTGTTGCCCGGCCGCGTTCGACAGCACGTGCCAAGCCGTCGGTCGACCCGTCGCGATGACCACCCACGCACCCACCGCCATGGCCCGCATGGCGACCTGTCGCGACAGGTACAGGCCACCGACGAGCACGATCCTGGTCGGCGCCGCCCTCAGCGCGGACACCGTCAGCGGTTCGCCCTGCAGGCCCGACCCGAGGACGATCCCGCCACGATCGCCGGACGGGCTCACCGCGTCGAGCAGCGCCGGATCGACCACGAACTCCGGCGACACACCGATCGCCTTGTTGGCGTCGTGCACGCGCGCACTCATGCGGTGCCTCCCATCGGCAGGGTGGCGGCGAAACCGGCCGCCTGACGTCCACGGAGCGGAGTCAACGTCACGCCGACCCGCTCGGACAGAGCGTTCAGCCGTTGGTCACTCGCATCGAGCTCCCGCGGGTTCCGCGCGCTCACACGCACGACACCCCGCAGACCGATGCGGTTCTCCTCGTCGGACGGCGAGATCGACATCGTGACGGTGGAGGACAACGCGCGGACGCTCGTCAGCGCGTTCAGGTTCGTCGTGATCTTGCCCTTGGGCCAACCCGTGATGGCGTAGCTGGCGTGGCCGATGCCGGCAGCCGTCACACTCGTCCACCGTTCCTGCAGGCGCACCTTCGTGTTCGAGCCGGCGACACCCGTCAGTTCGGCGGCAGAAATTCCGGCGCGCAACAGCTCGTCCGGGCTCAGCGGGCGGGTCGGCACACCGTGCGACTCCAACGCGTTGCGAACGCGCGACAGCGCCCCGATCAGAGCCCTGTGCGCACCCACGACGCCGCCACCACGTTCCCGTACGGCCGTGGGGCAGCGTTTCGGGTCGAGCCGGACCGACACCCACGTGGTCCGGCGAGCGGCCGCGGGAAGCGGCCCCAGGACCTCCATATAGGACGCCAGTGCCGGCGAGTCGGCGGGCAGAGCCGCGCTCCCGGGATAGCAGTGCCACGTGATCTGAATGGAGTCGAGCACCACGCCGCGGTCTTCCAGACAGGGCGCGAGCGACGACAGGGGCAGACTCGGCGCGCCGCCCGCCTGAGTGATCAAGGCCGGAGTGGGTTCGACCAGCAGGACGGCGGTCCAGGTGCCGTCGTGGTAGGCGAATCCGACCTCCTGATGCTCGTGGTCGCGTCCCTGCGCGACGACAAGGTCGGGCACCGCGAGGCGCAGGAGATTGACCCGAGCGTCGTCAGGCCCGATGACCTTGTCCTCGTCCTCGGCGGCGAGCGCCTCGACGCTGGTCGGCTCCGGAGGCACGGCCACCCGTTCATGCGAACGGAACGTGTACTGGGCGGTCAGTCCGGCCCACTGCGTGAACCACTGGCCACCCCACCGCAGGAACGCCAGGATGAGCAGCACCCCCGCGACGCCCATCGCGACGTAGACCAGCGACTGGTTGATGGCGATGAGGATCAGCCCGATTGCGAGACCGATCTCGAGCAGCACGAGGTTCGCGACCGGGATCGGACCGAAGTTCGCGCCGAAGAGGCGGCGCCGCGCGGGAGGTGCGACCTTCGGTGCCGGCGGCTCGGGAGGCCGCGGAGCACCACCGGAGTCGCCCGGACTTCCGGATCCGCCGGGTCCACCTGGACCGCCGGGTCCGCCCGGGCCCCCAGGTCCCCCGGGGCCTCCTGGTCCTCCGGGGCCTCCTGGTCCTCCGGGCCCGCCGGGTCCACCTGGACCGCCGGGTCCGCCCGGTCCTCCAGGACCTCCGGCGGGACCGTTCGGCCCTCGCACACCGCCAGGAGCCTGTGGACCGCGAGGACGGCCGGTACCACCCGGACCACCGGGAGGTACCGGTGGCGCGCCCTGCGGTGCCCTCGGCCCCGCACCCCTACCGGGGGCTCCCGGTGCCATGGGGCGCCCCGGTCGCTGTGGTGGACCCGCTGGTCGCCCCGCGGAGGGTGGAGGCCCCTGCGGTGGGCCCGGCGGACGTGGAGGAGTGCTGACGGACATCCGCTCGATCTCTTCCCCTTGTGCCTGCAACTGAGCTGACAGCCGATCCCGGCGAGTCGCACACTAACCGGAGTTGGTAGAAACCAACACCGAACGGTCCCCGTACGGCTATCCTGCGGAACCGTACCGCGAGTGGGAGAGCTGTAGGTCAAGAATGCCGTCAACACCGACAACAAAGTCGCAAGTCCAGGCCTACCAATTCGTGCTGCGTCGCATGCAGTCCGCCTTGGTTCGCAAGGACGCCGTGATGCTGCACGACCCGATGCGCACACACTCGCGTGCCACCATCGTGGGTGTCGTGCTGAGCTGCCTCGGGATGCTCGCCTTCATCATCATCGGTTTCTTCAAGCCGGACCCGAAGGCGCCCGATTCCGGCATCGTCATCGGCGAACAGTCCGGGACCGTGTACGTGGTCGCCGGTGAACCGAAGAAGTTGATCCCGACGTTCAACCTCGCCTCGGCGCGTCTGATTCTCATGGCGCAGAACCAGGGGGACGAGCAGGGCAACGCGCAGGGCGGCGGCGCCGTTCAAGCCGTCCAGCCCGAGGTGGTGTCCGACGAACACCTCAAGGACATTCCGAAGGGTCGATTGCAGGGCATTCCGGACGGTCCGGACCTGTTGCCGTCGGAAAGTCAGTTGATCTCCACGAACTGGGGCGTCTGCGACCAGATCAAGGTGGATTCCTCGCTCAACGAGCAGGTCGCGAGAGACCAGGCCATCACGGAGACCACGGTCATCGCCGGGCGCAAGGTTTCCGAGATGGGGACCGAACTCGCTGAGAACCAGGCCCTGTTGGTGAAGGCCGACGACGAGAAGCACTACCTCGTCTACCGGCAGAAGACCGACGCCAACAAGCTGAACGCCAACACGGTCCGGGCCGAGATCGATGTGAGCAGGAGCGAGGTCACCGCAGCCCTGCGCATCGACGAGAACGACGAGCGGGCGCGGCGAATCTCGACCGGTCTGTTGAACGCCATCCCCTCGGTGGGCAGCCTGGAGGCACCCACGATCCCGTACGCGGGAGAGCAGCCCAGCTTCAACGCCAACGGGCTCACGGTGGGCTCCGTCTTCAAGACGCAGCTGACCGAGCGCACCGACTCCTATGTCGTGCTGCGGGACGGCGTCCAGCGCATCTCCCCGGCCGTGGCGGACATGATCCTGTACAGCGGTGGCAACAACGGGAGCTCGGCGGAGTCGATCTCGCCGGACATGGTCCAGGCCATGCCGCACATCAACCGCGGCGATGCTGGTTACCTCCGGGACGTCGACCACTTCCCTGACACGATGCCCACGGTGCTCGACCAGCTCCAGCACCCGGTTGCCTGCCTGGGTTGGGACATCCGCGGTGAAGGGGAGCAGCGTGACGCCTTCACCTCGGTGTACATCTCGAGCGTGCTGCCGGTTCCTGGCGGGAAGGAAGGCAACCCCCAGGTCGTGAAGATCGCGACGCCGTCGCCTGACGGTCTGAAGATCGACAACTTCTACATGCAGCCCGGGTTCGCCGCTGCGGTCCAGACCGCGACGACGAAGGACACCTTCCACCGCGGCAGCATCCAGCTCATCTCCGACCGGGGTGTGCGCTACGGAGTACCCAACAAGGAGATCGCGCAGGGCCTTGGGCTGACGAAGCTCGAACCCGCGCCTGACGCGATCATCAAGCTACTGCCGGCAGGTCCGTCGCTGAACCCGCAGGATGCTCAGCGGACGTACGACACGGTGCCTGTCGACGAGCAGTCTGTTCCCGTGATCCAGCCTGAGGGGCAGGCAGAAGCGGGCAACTGAGCGACGACTGCACTTATCATGGCCGGGTGGTGGACGAAGGTCCACCACCCGGCCTGTGTCGTTGCCGTGCTGGCAATATGCCGAACTCGGGAATGCATCACGGGCCGCTGAAACCGTAGTAGGAATGCATATCGTGTCGGCTGGTCAGGCGGGGGAACCAAGGTTGTTGACGTCTGACGAAATGCTACGTTGCTAGCGGCGTTCATCAGGTCGATCGTGTCGGTGTTCGGCGCACGAATCTGCGCCGAACACCGACACCTCAATCTCAGTGACAGGGGTCGCTGTGTCGACCTTCCTTGACGTTGCCAGTCGAACTGGTCACTTCTACGTAGTAGTTACCCGGAAGCGTGGTGCACGACGCCGAAATCGTTTCGCTGAAATTGGTTCCCGACTTCGTAATGCTCGCGAGCATGTCGTCCGGCCACCAGGGAATTTCTTCATAGAGGCTGATCTTCAGGGTTGCGGTGTTGCTGCAGCCAGATCGGCCACCTGTGCCGGTCAGGAGGTTGTTCTTGACCGAGACGCCGCTCGCGTTGAGAACACATGCCTGGGTTGTGACGTCCCCGCTTGCCCAAGCTGGTGAAGCCACAACGCCGATCCCGCCCGCTACAGCTGCGGTCAGAATCGCTGCGGGTAGAGCTTGCTTTGCTCGCACGGGTCCTCCTTCAGTAATTTGTCAGTGAGAGATCGATTGATGGAAATGCGTGCGATCAACCTCTCGGATTGTGTACCGCTTCTAGACCGTACGGTGTTCGGCGGATCTTGATCGGAGGTTTCCTCCCGGGTAGATGAAGCTCACATAGTTGAAATGACGCGATGCGTTCCGAAGGGTTGTTCTGGCATGGGTGTCGTCCGTGGGGCGAGGCGTCGGAGCATCGGTCGATCGTTGCCTGTGAATAGATGCGTCTATCCGGGCAACCGGACCTTTTCACTCCGCGCATTTAGCCCGCTAAACGCGGTCTGGTTGGCACGACGTTCAGCGGGCTAAGTGCGGGGCCTGGATCCGCTATCAGGGGCGGGCTGGTTTTTCGGCGTCCTTGCGGTTGCGGCGGATGGTGTGGACCACGAACAGGGTGATGCCCAAGGCGGCGAGCGCGCCGCCGGAGCCCGCCAGTGCGACGACCATCGGCGTCCAGTTGCGGTTGGCCGGGGGTGGCATGTCCGACGGGAGGCTGATTGCTTCCGCCGGAGGCATATTCTCCTCGGCAGGCACCGTGGCCGTCAGCGCGGCCATGGGGTCGATCACGCCGTAGCCGATGAAGTTGTCACGGCCGCCCTCCGCCGCTGGATGCTGCGCCGTGAACTTGATCCGGTGCATCACCTGGTGGGCATCGAGGTGCGGGTACTTCGCCCTGACCAGAGCTGCCAGGCCCGCGACGTACGGCGCCGCGAAACTGGTGCCCTTGATCTCCTGCGCTTCACCGCCGTCGATCATCATGTTCGCCAGGCCGTCCGAGCCGGCCGCGGGGTCCAGCGAGATGATGCCCGTGCCGGGCGCGGCGACACTGACCCACGGTCCGTGCATGCTGAAGTCCGCCACGGAACCGGTGTCGTCGATGGCAGCCACCGAGAGGACGTCGTCGGCGAACCAAGGCGGCGTCACGATCGTCGTCGGGTTCTCCGCCAACGCCTGGCTGTTCTGCTCGCAGTTCGTGTTGTCGGACGCGTTCCCCGCCGCCGACACGATCACTGCGTCCTTGGTGTTCACCGCGTAGTCGATGGCGGCCTGGAGCCTTACTTCATCCGGTGTAATTTGGCCACCGCTGGGACGGCAGTTGTTGATCGAGATGTTGATGACCTGGGCGCCTCGGTCGGCCGCGTGCACGATGGCCTTGGCGAGCGTGGAGAGTGTTCCCGCGCCTCCGCCATCCTGCGTTCGGCTGTCCTGAGAGGGCCCAGTGGTCGGCGCACCTCCGACGGCCGCGCCACCATCGTCGACCGAGTAGTTCTGGCTGGACTGCCGGATCGAAAGGATCTTGGCGTCGGGCGCGACACCGATGAACCCGATGTGGTCAGGAGTGTCCGCGGCGATGATGCCCGCGACCTCGGTACCGTGGCCGTCGCAGTCCTCGAGCCCCTTGCTGTCGCGCTTGACGTAGTCGGCGACACCCTCGACGTCGTGCTTGAAGTAGGTGTGGTTGCGCACTCCGGTGTCGATCACGGCGACCTTCACGGGCTCGCCGTTGTCGCTGCGAAGGCCGATGCCGCCCGTGGTGGAGCGCATGAGCGAGTGCACTTCGTCGATGCGCAGGTAGCGCTGACCCCACGGGGCGTTCTGGATCTCGTCCTTGTATCGCAGGTCCTGCTCGACGCATCCAGTGGTCTGCTTGTACCTCTTGTCCGGCTGACCGTCGGCCGAGGGACGCTTGCTCTTGTCCACCGGCGGCGGCGTGGCGTGGTTCCCGCTGTCGCCGGAATCGGGCGTCTCCTGTGCGAACGCCGGCACCGGTGCCAGTGCCGACCCGGCGACACCGATGGCGGCGGCGAGCGCCAACGCCCTGCTCTGTTTCATCGTCCGGGCCGAACGCACGCGAACCCCCCTGGAAGTCGTGGCGCGAGTGGAGTGGGTCACCCGATGTCGAGGTGGCGCAGCGTGGAGTAGAGCCCCATCACCGCGAGAGCCAGCGGAAGCACCGACGCGATGCACGCCGCCTCGAAGATCTCCACCGCACGCCGCATCGGCGGGGTGAAGCGCTGGTTCGGGAAAACGACACCCAGCACGAGCGCGGCGGCCGCGAGCACGATGATGGTGCCGAACACCCACAGCAGGCGGCCTTCGGCGTCCTCCGTCCACATCCAGCCGAGGACGATGCCCGCGGCGGAGATCATGCCGGTGGTGAGCAGCGCGACGGCCTGGCTGCCGTTGGCGTAGGTGCGGGCGCGCAGCAGCAGCACGAGCGTGGCGATGACCGCGGTCAGGACGCCCCAGATGTCTCCCGACGTCGCGGTGAGCATCGAGGCGATGGCGGTGACCGAACCACTGCCGATGAGCAGGCCGGTCATGTAGTTGTGCGCGGCGCTCGTCTTGCGCTCGATGGAGGAGTAGTCGGGGTAGCCCGTGTCCTCCTTGAGCTCCTCGGCGGTGTTCGGAATGTGGGGCAGCGGCAGCTTGGCGAGCCAGATGGTGGCCCTCGGCAGCATCGAGATGCCCGCGAGCGCGGCGGCGGCGGTGCCGGCCGCGATACCGGGGGTCGGGTGGGCGATCAGCGTGGCGACGAGGAAGGCGAGGACCCCGAACACGCCTGCCGTCGCCGCGGCGATGAACACGGTGAGACCGGTGCCCATCAGCACGATGCAGGCGGCGGCGACGACCACGACCAGGGCACTGGCCAACAGGAGGTTCGCTCTGACCGTCACGTCGGGGACGATGTAGAAGCCGCTGACGAACGCGAGTGGCAGTCCGCCGGCCGCGGCGATGACGACCCCTGTCGACTGCGCGTCGTACGCCTTCACGAGCGTGGCGCCCACGGCCACGCAGGCGATCGCGGCGACACCTCCGGTGATCGCGATGGCCAGTCCATTACCGCCGTAGAGCGGGCCCGCGAAGAACAACGCGAGTGCGGCACTCAGCAGAGCGATCGCGCCGGCAACGTGTCCGATCCGCTGCGCGGTTTCCTTGGTCCACGGACGGAAACTGTCGGGTTCCGCTTCGGCGATCGCGTCGACGACGTCGTCGTAGAGCGGTGGCGGTGGATTTTCGTTCCGCTTGCGAAGTTGGAGCAGTTCGCCGTCGACGATGCCGAGCGAGGCGAGCGTGCGGCTCGGGTCGAGGGGAGCGTCGCCCAATTTCGCGAGTGCCCACCCACCGTGACGGGCGCCGCCGTCGGGGCTGACCTCTTTTGCCATCTCCAGCAACATGGGCATGAGGTCGGCCACCGCCACGTCGGCAGGAAGCGCGACATCGATGCGGGTTCGCGGTGCGACCACCGTGACCCTGCTGAATACTGTCGTGCCCGTTGCCACCTTTTCGCCCCCTACCTGGAGATTTCGCCGCAGGGTGTTTATACCGCGTCGCGGAAACAACCCGCCTGCGGGCCGGTAACCTTCCCGAACCAGCCCCATGGTGTCCTGATGCCGCCCTAGTATTAACGCACCCGGGCCACGTGTGGGGGCAGTTCCGGCGAAAGTGCCGGTGCGTGCTTTCCTCACGGGCCGTCAGTCGCCGAGTCGAAGAGGGGTCCTTTCGGTGAGCACGCTGCAGTTCAAGCGGTCGCCAAGGCTGGCTGCGCCCCGTCCACCGGGTGGCGAGGTGCACCTCGAGCCGCCACCCGAGGTCCCGAGGACGATCCCCGGCAACATCATCATGAAGTTGATGCCGGTGGTCATGATCGTGGCCATGCTCGGCATGGTCGTCTTCATGTTCACCGCGAGTGAGCGGACACCGAGCCCGTTCATGCTGATGATGCCGCTGATGATGATGATGTCGATGGTCGGCATGTTCGCCGGCGGCGGCAAGGGCGGTCAGCAGAAGAAGGCCGAGATGAACGAGGACCGCAAGGACTATCTGCGGTACCTCGGGCAGATGCGGGATCGCGCCCGCGAAGCGATGATCGATCAGCGGGCGTCGCTGGAATGGGTCCATCCGGATCCGGACACGCTGTGGTCGATGGCGTCCACCCGGCGCATGTGGGAACGGCGTCAGAGCGACCAGGACTTCCTGCACCTCCGCGTGGGACGCAGCTCGCACCGGCTCGCCACCCGCCTCGTGCCTCCGCAGACCGGTCCCGTCGACGAACTCGAACCGATCGCGACGCTCGCGCTGCGGCGGTTCGTCCGTGCCCACTCGATCGTGCCGGACCTGCCGACGCAGATCACGCTGCGCGGATTCGCGGCCGTCGCGATGCAGGGCGACAAGTCGCTGACGCGGGGACTGACACGGGCCATGCTCGCCCAGCTCGTCACGTTCCACAGTCCCGACGACGTCCTCATCGCCATCGCGACCACCGGTCGGGCCAAGGAGGAGTGGGAGTGGGCCAAGTGGCTGCCCCACGTCCAGCACCCGAGCCTGTCCGACGGCATCGGTCAGCTGCGCATGATGACCGGTTCGCTCGCGCAGGTCGAGCACTGGCTCGACGAGGAGCTGCGTGATCGGCAGCGGTTCTCCCGCAACGCCACGCCCGCGCCCGACCAGCCGCACATCGTCATCGTGCTCGACGACGCGGAGGTCACCGGTGAGGAGCAGATCCTCCTGGAAGAGGGGCTCGTCGGCGTCACCCTCATCGACCTGTCCGACTCGATCGGCAACCTCGCCGCCCGTCGCGGTCTTCGCCTCGTGGTGGAGGAGGAGCGTCTCGGCGCCCGCAGCGCCGGCGGTGTCGAGTGGTTCGGTCGTCCGGACACCCTGAGCCTGGTCGAGGTCGAGGCGCTCGCGCGCAAGCTCTCGCCGTACCGCATGAGCACCGGTGCCGCGGAGGACAGCGAGGAACAGCCGCTGCTGTCCAACCCCTCGCTGCTCGAGCTGCTGGGCATCCCCGGCGACCCGATGACGTTCGACGTGCAGCAGGCGTGGCGGCCGAGGCCGATCCGCGACCGCTACCGCGTCCCCTTCGGCGTCGGCGAGTACGGCCAGCCGGTCGAGCTGGACATCAAGGAAGCGGCCATGGAGGGCATGGGCCCCCACGGTCTGTGCATCGGTGCGACGGGTTCCGGTAAGTCAGAGTTCCTCCGCACCCTCGTGCTCGGCATGTTGGCGACCCACTCCTCGACGACGTTGAACTTCGTGCTCGTCGACTTCAAGGGTGGTGCGACCTTCCTCGGTCTGGACAAGGCGCCGCACGTCTCCGCGGTCATCACGAACCTCGCGGACGAGGTCACGCTGGTCGACCGTATGAAGGATGCGCTCGCCGGCGAGATGAACCGCCGCCAGGAAGCGCTGAAGAACGGCGGCAACTTCAAGAACGTGTGGGAGTACGAGAAGGCGCGCGAGAACGGCGCCGACCTCGACCCGCTGCCCGCGTTGTTCATCGTGGTCGACGAGTTCTCCGAGCTGTTGTCCGCGAAGCCCGACTTCATCGACCTGTTCGTCGCGATCGGTCGTCTGGGCCGGTCGCTGCAGATGCACATGCTCCTCGCCTCGCAGCGTCTCGAGGAAGGAAAGCTGCGTGGTCTGGACTCGCACCTCTCGTACCGCATCGGTCTGAAGACCTTCTCGGCTGCGGAGTCGCGAGCCGCGATCGGTGTGCCGGACGCGTTCGAACTGCCGTCGGTGCCCGGTGGTGGGTACCTGAAGTACGACACCTCCACGCTCGTCCGGTTCAAGGCGTCGTACGTGTCGGGGCCCTACCGGCCCGCGGGTATCAAGACCGCCGCTCCGGGTGCGAAGGTCGTGCGCGCGGACAAGCGACCGCAGCTGTTCGTGCCCGACTTCGTCGAGCTGCCGAAGGAGCCGGAGCCCGAGCCCGAGCCCGTCGAGCAGCCGCAGCAGCAACAGTCCGAGGAAGCTGTCGAACCGAGCGAGCTCGACGTCATCGTCAGCAGGCTCGTCGGCCAGGGGCCGCCTGCCCACGAGGTGTGGTTGCCGCCGTTGAAGGAGCCGAACTCGCTGGACACGTTGTTGCCGAACCTCAATCCCACGGAGGATCGTGGGTTGTCGCCGGTGGGGTTCTTCGGCAATGGTCGGTTGCAGGTGCCGTTGGGGATCGTCGACCGGCCGTATGAGCAGCGTCGTGACCCGTTGTGGGCGGACTTCTCGGGTGGTGCCGGTCATGGTGTCGTCGTGGGTGGTCCGCAGTCGGGCAAGTCGACGATGCTGCGTACGTTGATCATGTCGATGGCGTTGACGCACACGCCGGAGGAAGCGCAGTTCTACTGCATCGACCTCGGTGGTGGGACGCTGGCCGCGTTGGACGGTCTGCCGCACGTGGGTGGTGTGGCTGTCGCGCGGCGTGAGCCGGACAAGGCGCGTCGTATCGTTGCGGAGCTGACGACGCTGGTCAACGAGCGGGAGGCGCGCTTCGGGGCGCTGGGTGTCGACTCGATGAACGATTTCCGGAACCGGAAGCGTCGTGGTGACATCACCGCCGAGCAGGATCCGTTCGGGGATGCGTTCCTCATCGTCGACGGGTGGCGTGCCCTGCGTGACGATTTCGACGAGCTGGAGCCGCAGATCACCAAGCTGGCGGTTCAGGGTCTGACCTACGGTGTGCACGTCATCATCGCGTCCAACCGGTGGGCTGACATCCGTCCCGCGATCAAGGACATGCTGGGCACGCGGTTCGAGCTGCGGCTCGGTGATCCAAGTGAGTCGGATATCGACCGCCGGGTGGCGGTCAATGTTCCTGCTGGTCGTCCGGGTCGCGGGCTCACGCGGGACAAGCTGCACTTCCTCAGTGGTTTGCCGAGGATCGATGGTTCCAGCAACGACGCCGACCTCGGTGACGGTGTGACGGACGCGGTGAAGAAGATCTCGGCGGCGTGGAAGGGTCGGCATGCGCCGCAGGTGCGGTTGCTGCCCGACGTCATGCCGTACGAGGAGCTGCTGCTCCAGGACAAGCACAAGGACAGCAAGCTCATCCCGATCGGTGTCGACGAGGACGAGCTCGCCCCGATGTATCTCGACTTCAATGCTGATCCGCACTTCCTGGCCTACGCCGACGGCGAGTCGGGGAAGACGAACCTGTTGCGGCAGATCGTGCGTGGCATCACCGACCGGTACACCAAGAAGGAAGCGCTCATCATTCTGGTGGACTACCGGCGTACGATGCTGGGCTTCGTCGACGGCGACCAGTTGCTCGGTTACGCGGTGTCGGCCAACCAGTTGGACGGCATGATGAAGGAGGTCGCGCAGTCGATGGCCAAGCGGCTGCCCGGCCCGGACGTGACTCCGCAGCAGTTGAAGGACCGGTCGTGGTGGACGGGGCCGGAGCTGTTCGTGGTGGTCGACGACTACGACCTCGTCGCGACTTCCACCAACAACCCGTTGCGACCGTTGGCCGAGTACCTGCCCCAGGCCAAGGACGTGGGCCTGCACGTCGTCGTCGCCCGCCGTACCGGTGGTGCCGCACGCACCGGTATGGACCCGATCATCGGCAAGCTCAAGGAACTCGCCATGCCGGGTCTGGTCATGAACGGGTCCAAGGACGAAGGCCAGTTGCTCGGCAACGTCAAGGCCGGACCCATGCCGCCGGGACGTGGCTACTTCGTCAGCCGGAAGGTGGGCAAGAAGCTCATGCAGGTGTCGTGGATCGCGCCAGAATGACGAAGGTGACGTACGGTCGTCGCGTCCGGCGGCCGTACGTCACCACGTTGTCCTGACACGACTCTCGACGAACGGGCTTCGGACAACGACGATGAGGTAGGAACCAGGGAGGCGGGAGCGGTTGTGACGCTGCGGGTGGCGGTGGACTTCGGGACATCGAGCACCTGTGTCGTCGCCTCCGTCAACGGGCGCGAACCTCAGGTCGTGGTCATCGACGGCCAGCCGATCATGCCGTCGGCCGTGTACGCGGCTCAGGACGGCACGCTCTTCGTCGGTCAGGAGGCCGAGCGACAGGCCGCGGTCGACCCCTCGCGGTTCGAACCACATCCGAAACGGCGGATCGACGAGGGCGAGCTGCTGCTCGGGGACACGGTGCTGAGCGTCGTCGACGTCGTCCACGCCGTGTTGCGGCGTGCGGTGTCGGAAGCGCGCCGTATCGCGGGCAATGCCGAAGTGTCGTTGTTGGTGCTCACGCACCCTGCCGAGTGGGGTGCGCTGCGCACGCGACTGCTGCGCCAGGCCGCAGGGAGGCTGGCGCACGAGGTGGCCCTCGTTCCCGAGCCGGTGGCGGCGGCGGTGTTCCACGCGTCGACCTTCGCGCCGACGGAGGTGAACCAGGAACGGACCGTCGAGTTCAGCGGCCGACCCGGTGACACCACGGCGGTGCTCGACCTGGGTGGCGGGACGATCGACGTCAGCGTGGTGCGCCGAGCGCAGTCGAACGGGCAGAACCACTTCGAGGTGCTGGCCACCCGTGGCGACCCGGGATTCGGTGGCGCGGACATCGACCAGGCGCTGCTCGAACACGTGGGGTCTCTCGTCTCGAAGGCCGACGTCGACGCCTGGGAGCAGCTCGTCCAAGGACGGGAACTGGCGGACCGACGACGTCGACGCGTGCTGCGACAGGACGTGCGCGGGGCGAAGGAGACGTTGTCCAGGCACGCGTACACCGACGTGCCGATGCCGCCGCCGTTCGCCGACGCGCACGTGACGCGCGAGGACTTGGAACGGCTCGTGCGGACGCCCCTGGGACGCGCCGCCGAGCTGACCAAGGCGACGATCGAGGAAGCAGGTCTGCGTCCTCAGCAATTGACGGCGATCTTCCTCGTCGGAGGTTCGAGCCGGATCCCGATGGTGTCGAGGCTCGTGCACGAGCGAACGGGAGTGGTCCCGACCACGCTGGACCAACCCGAGACCGTCGTGGCACGGGGTGCCCTGCGCGCGGTGCAGGTGTTGCCCGATCGCACGGGTGTGTTGCCGGGCACCACGTCCGCCCGCGCAGCAGGAGGGCACCTGGGGGGAGATCATCGCACCGAGGTCGTCGCGAAGCCCGGTACACCGCCGCGTGCCTCGGTTCCGCAGCGTCCCGGTCCGGTGATGGCATTGCAGGGACCACGCGGTGGGGCAGCTCCGTTCGCCTCGCCTGGTGTCGCCACGCCTCGACCGCCGACGATGTCCGCGCCGTTCGGGCCGCCTTCGCCACCGCGAGGGCAGACTCTTCCCGCGCATTTCCAGGAGCGGGCTTCCGGGACGCCATCCGGTTCGCCGCGTCGCCGTCGCGTCGTCGTCGCGGCGATCGTGACGGCGGTGGCTCTCGTCGCCGCGGCTGTCGCGTTGACGTTGGCGGTCACCGAGGGCGGCGACGAGGGGACCGTCGAAGGGCGCACGTACGCCCAGTACTCCTACAAGTTCGTCGCCCCGGCGGACTGGACGCAGACCGACGACAACGTGGAGGCCCGGCAGGTCGTCGTGAAGCCGCAGGAAGCCCAGGACACGGCCGACGACGACCTCGTCGTGGTGCAGGAGATCGTGCTGCCGTACGACGGGGAGGCCCAACGACCGCGTTTAGCCCGCGAACTGCGTGAGTTGACCAGCGCGGCTCCCGACGTCTACTCCGACTTCGCGGAGCACTACGAGTACGCGGGGCGCGACGTCATCCACTACGAGGAGAGCAAGCCTGCCGCCACGGTGCAGTGGTACGTCCTTGCGCGCGGTACCGCTCAAGTGAGCATCGGCTGCCAGGAGGCGCAGGCTCCAACGCGTGTGCGAACCGCCTGCGAGCAGATCGTTCGCACCCTCGAATTCACCAACTGACGGCCCCCTACCACCGCGTTTCGCAGGCGAAACGCGGTGAGCCGGCCCCCACCACGGCACCGGTTCCAGGCCATCGCATTCACGCTCGCAACTACTTGACCACTTTGGGCGACAACGCGGAACCGGACGTGGCACTGTCTCCGTCGTAGAGCCAGTACCAACGAAGTACGGCACCCACGAGCGAAGGGGGTAACACCCAAATGGCAGGCGGTTTTACCGGGACACCGGAGCAGTTCCAGCAGGCGTACCAGGACGTCGACCAGATCAAGGCGTCGATGGACCAGAACCTCAACCAGCTGCGCAACAACATCGAGGCGACGCAGGCCGGCTGGCAGGGCGAGGCGGCGAAGGCCTTCCAGAACGTGATGGCCGCCTTCGACGAGAAGACCCGCAAGCTGAACGAGGCGCTCGGCAACATCGGTGAGCTGCTCCAGCAGTCCGGTGTCAAGTACCAGCAGGCGGAAGAGGAGCAGAACGCCGCCATCAGCAACATCGGCAACGCCCTCGGCGGCCTCTGATCCGACACAGCTCGCCATTCACAAGCTTTCACTGAACGGGAGGAACCATGCCGAACGGCATCGTTGTTGATTACGCCACCATCCACACCGCTGCTGAGGACTGCCAGCGCACCGGTTCGGAGCTGGACGCGCTGTTCGAGGACCTCAAGGCTCGCCTCGCCCCGCTGGTCGACTCCTGGAGCGGTGAGGCCATGGAGGCCTGGCAGCACTGCCAGAACGAGTGGAACCAGTCGCTCGACGAGATGAAGCAGGTCCTGGCCCAGATCGCCACCGCCCTGCCGCAGATCGCCGACGGCTACCAGGCCACCGACAAGGGCATCCAGGGGATGTTCTGATTCGGCTCCACGAGGAACCGGGCTCCGCGACAGCGGGCCCGGTTCTTTCGTTTGCGAACCATTTCGGACAGTCGGCGCGCCGTCCGATGTGGAACGATCAGTGCGGGGCGCCGACCTCGTACTGGGGCTTGTCGTTGAGGACACGGATGCTGACGGTCTTCGGTTTCCCCGCCACGTCGACCGTGCAGTCGAAGGTGTGCCCGGCGGTGATCTGCTGATCCTCGGGGCAGTTGACGTTGCCGACGCTCTGCTCGCCGTAGCTGTCCCGCAGCACGGTGGCGATCCCGTCTCGGAGCGCTTCCGAGTCGAGCACGTCCTTGGTGAAGGCGCCGCTGAACCAGGCGACCGCGCCACCGCCTGCGAGCAGGACGAGCGCGACGGCACCGACGATCCACGGTGTGCGCGACTTCTTGCCGTCGGAGCCAAGCGGTTCGGTGTCGAATGCGCCGAAGCCGCCGTAGGAGGAGGAGAAGGAACCCCCGAACGTCGATGGCTGCGGGGTCTGCCCCTGGTAGGGCGGGGCGCTCGGCTGGGGGATCGGTCCGCTGGGCGGCCCTTGCTGACCTTCGGGCTGCCACCACTGGGGTCCCGGCTGTGTCATCGGCATTCCTCGTGTGTTCGTCCGGACCTGCAGGACAGCTCATTCACGGCTGCTGGTGATCGCCGCCATCGCGTCGTAGAAGTCGTCGATCTCCTTGTCGGTGGTGAGCGCGGTCACCTCGTCGGGATCGGGTACGCGCGGGACGTCGTGTTCGGTCGGCGGCTCCAGCACTTCGTAGAGCTGTTTGATCTCGACCTCGCTACCGCCGCCGGACAACAGGGCTTCCATCCCGATCTCCTTCAGCTCGCCCTCCGGGTCGAGCAGGATGCGCGTCTCGATCGTCTCCCCGAGCAGCGAGTCGGGGATCTCCTCCAGCAGCCAGTCGGGGAGCACGACAATGCGCTCCTCCAGGAAGATGCGCAGTGGCATGCCGATGGTGAGTTCGGTACTTCCGTCGGCGAGGCTCTTGGCGGTCTTGTCGACCTGGTTGTTCTCCATGGACCGGTTGACGGCGTGGAAGATCTTGCAGACCGTCAGGTAGCCGCCCCAGAAGCAGATGTCGAGCCCCCGTCCCCGGTACGGCATCGACACCCACGGCGTCGGCGCGAGCGAGGCGTAGTCGGGCCCGAGCAGCGTGTACTCGACGTCACTGCCCGCGGGCAGGAGGTAGTCGCGGTAGTCGGCGGAGTCGCGGTTGGAGTGGTTCTTGTAGAAGCGCGTGGGAGGGCTGCCGACCTGGATGGCGGTGACCGTCATGTCGCTCTTCAGCTCGCCGACGCGCATGAACGACTGCAGGCGACTCTTGCGGGGTTCGTTCTCCCCGAGATCGTCGGCGAGACGGTCGAGGTTGGCCGAGAACTTCGTCCCGACGTACTTCGCGACGTCGTCGCCGTTGGGGATCGGCTCGCCCACGCGGCCCGTGGTGCAGCCCGCCGCCAGCAGGAGGACGGCACCCAGTGCCACGACTTTGCGCAGGCCTTGTTTCATCGTCCGTCCCCCTGGGGTGTCATGTCGCGCGCGCTGGCGGAAAGACTAGTATGTCGGAGGGCGCGGACCCCCCGGGTTCACCTCGTTCTCAGTGACCGGGTATCTTCACTTGTTGTTGTGCGCGCCCGAGCAGCACGCGCCAAGCCGCATTGACCCAGAAGCAACAGTTGACGACGAGGTAGACCCTTGCCCACGTACAGCCCTAAGCCCGGCGATGTCACTCGTGCCTGGCACGTGATCGACGCCGAGGATGTCGTGCTCGGCCGGCTGGCGACCGAGGTCGCTACGCTGCTGCGCGGCAAGCACAAGCCCACCTACGCCCCGCACGTGGACACCGGTGACTTCGTCATCATCGTCAATGCTGACAAGGTGGCGCTCACCGGCAACAAGCGCGAGCAGAAGTTCGCGTACCGCCACAGCGGTTACCCCGGTGGCCTGAGCAAGCGCTCGTTCGGCGAGCTGCTCGACACCCGCCCCGAGCGACTGGTCGAGAAGGTCGTGAAGGGGATGCTGCCCAAGAACAAGCTGGGCCGTGCCCAGGCGAAGAAGCTCAAGGTCTACGCCGGGCCGGAGCACCCTCACGCCGCGCAGAAGCCCCAGCCGCACGAGATCACCAAGATCGCTCAGGTGACCCAGTGAGTGAGGAACAGTCTGTGACCAGCACCGAGACCGAGACCGCCGTCGACGCGGTCGTGACCAGCGAGACGCCCGCCGCCCCGAAGCCGTCTCGGGCTGCCGGTGGCACCGCGCAGACGGTCGGCCGTCGCAAGGAGGCGGTCGTTCGGGTGCGTCTGGTGCCCGGTAGCGGCCAGTTCAAGCTCAACGGCAAGAGCCTTGAGCAGTACTTCCCGAACAAGGTCCACCAGCAGCTGATCCGTGAGCCGCTGGTCACCGTCGAGAAGCCGGACTCGTTCGACATCCACGCCAACCTGACCGGCGGTGGGATCTCGGGCCAGGCCGGTGCGCTGCGGCTCGCCATCGCTCGTGCGCTGGCCGAGATCGACAGTGACGACCGTCCGGCTCTGAAGAAGGCCGGCTTCCTCACCCGTGACGCCCGCGCCACCGAGCGCAAGAAGTACGGTCTGAAGAAGGCCCGCAAGGCGCCGCAGTACAGCAAGCGCTGATCCGCAGTTTTGTGCCCAAGCGCCCATCCGCACGTCGGGTGGGCGCTTGGGCTTTTTCCAGGGCCGGTGTGCCACGGCTGTGGTGGGTCCCCGTGACGACGATGGTCGCCCCTGTCGCCCCAACCGCGTTCAGCCCGCGGAACGCGGTCGAGTGGTTCATGGGGAGACGGGCGCGCATCGTGGAATCGCTAGGTTGTTGAAGTCGGTTCGCACGTGCTCGCGATGACGGAGGTCGACGAATAATGGCTCGCCTTTTCGGCACTGACGGGGTTCGCGGCCTCGCCAACGACGAGCTCACCCCGGAGTTGGCGCTGGCGGTGGCCGCCAGCGCGGCGCGGGTGCTGGCAGCCCACGACCGCTCGCACCGGCCGGTGGCCGTCGTCGGGCGGGACCCGAGGGCGAGCGGCGAGATGCTGGAGGCCGCCGTCGTCGCGGGCCTGGCGTCGGCCGGTGCGGACGTGTTGAAGCTCGGGGTGCTGCCCACGCCTGCGGTGGCTCATCTCGTCACCGAGCTGTCCGCCGACCTCGGGGTCATGATCTCGGCGTCCCACAACCCGATGCCCGACAACGGCATCAAGTTGTTCGGTGATGGCGGGCACAAGCTTCCGGACGGTATCGAGGACGAGATCCAGCACCGCCTGAACGCGTCCGGCCCTCGGCCGACCGGGGCGCAGATCGGGCGTGTCACGGAGGTCACCGACGCCGTCGACCGGTACGTCGCGCACCTGCTCGAAACCACGACGACGTCGCTGGCCGGACTTCGTATCGTGGTGGACTGCGCCAACGGGGCGGCCTCCGTCGCCGCGCCGGACGCGTACCGGAAGGCGGGGGCGGAGGTCATCGCCCTGCACTCGGAGCCGGACGGCGTGAACATCAACGACAGGTGCGGATCGACGCATCCCGAGACACTGGCCGCGGCGGTGGTGGAGCACGGCGCGGACCTCGGTATCGCGCACGACGGGGACGCCGACCGCTGTCTCGCCGTCGACGCCGACGGTCAGCTCGTCGACGGCGACCAGATCATGGCCGTGCTCGCGGTCGGTATGGCCGAGTCGGGTGAGCTGGCCGACGACACCTTAGTGGCCACGGTGATGAGCAATTTGGGGCTTCACCTGGCGATGAAGGAGCGCGGCATCGCCGTCCGCACCACGGCCGTGGGTGATCGCTACGTGCTCGAGGAACTGCGTGCGGGCGGGTACTCGCTCGGCGGGGAACAGTCAGGGCACGTGGTGCTGCCGGGTCATGCGACCACGGGGGACGGTCTGCTCACCGCTCTGCAGCTGATGAACCGTGTCGCGGTCACCGGCACGCCGTTGCGCGAGCTGGCCGCGGTGATGCGCAGGCTTCCGCAGGTGCTCGTCAACGTGCCGGTCACGGACAAGACCACCGTCGCCGACGCGCCGGAGGTGCGGGACGCCGTCGCGGCGGTCGAGGCCGAGCTGGGAGGCGAGGGCAGGGTGCTGCTGCGCCCGTCCGGCACCGAACAGTTGGTGCGGGTCATGGTCGAGGCACCCGACGCCGACACCGCCCAGACCGCTGCCGACCGGCTGGCGGGCGTGGTCGCGTCGGTGGGTTGACGACGACGTCGTTTTGGTGAAAGCGACAATCTGCCCCGCGAACCACCGGTCACTAGGTAACCTCTTCGA
Organism: Saccharomonospora sp. NB11; assembly: GCF_015910535.1. Taxonomy (GTDB): domain Bacteria; phylum Actinomycetota; class Actinomycetes; order Mycobacteriales; family Pseudonocardiaceae; genus Saccharomonospora. The sequence goes on from NZ_JACBJG010000006.1 coordinate 201,534, forward strand.
GTGACTGCGTTCGGCAGCGCAGTCACAGGCAAGTCTTCGAGAGAGCGCGCGAGGGGGCGTTGTGGCGGGCGGTCAGACCGTCGATCCCGGGAAACTGGATGCGACGGGTACGGCGTACGGACAGATCGGTGAAGAGCTGGTCGACGAGGCGGGCCGCATCGAAACGGGGGTGTCGAGCGCGCAGTTCGGCAGAGCGTGGACCCACGCCGCGTCCCACTACGCCGATGCGATCGAGTTGTACAAGGAACGCGTGAAGCATCACGGGGAGAAAGTCGCGGACTTCGGTGATCGCCTGTCGAAGGCGGCGAAGTCCTACGAGGATGGCGAAGCTGTCAGCACCGACATGATCGCCTCGAAGCAGGTGTAAACGTGTTCGTTGACCCATGGCGCAAAGAGAGCAACAAGGCGCGCGCCAACGAGAAGTTCACGCCCGACGAGCTCGATTACATGAGGTCGATGCTCGATGACGAGGACGTCTCCAAGGAAGTCAAGCAGAACTTCCTGTACGCGCTCTCGAATGCAGACCGCCTGAGCGATGACGAGATCGACCGTTACGCGTCCGAGATCGGTGCCGACGCCTTCGACGTCAAGTGGGGCGGTAGTGACATCGATGCGAACATGACGAACGCTCGCCGCTCCCTCACCACCGCACGGACCGAGAACCTCGACGGGGACGTGCGGCGTTCGTATGAAGTGGTGAGCGCGGGCGGATTCTCCACCTCGGACGAGATCGTCGATCAGACCGAGGTCATCATCCAGTGGTTCGCGGAGTTCTACTCGCGTTATCAGGTAGCTCAGCAGGTCATCGAGACGCCCGTCGTGGTGGAGTCGGGGCCCCGGGAACTGCCGACGGTAGACAGCAATGCCTTCACGGGCAGTGGCGACGAGCTCGGCACAGCAAAGTACACGCATTCGGGAATCGACCCGGAGAGCCTGCGTGCCGGACTCGACGAGTTTCGGGGCATCGATTTCGCAGCCTTCCGTGCTGATGTGGATATGTTGCGGTCGTCGGGCTCCGCTGTGGCCGACAAAGCAGCGGCACTCGATTCGGCTTGGAAAGGCACCGAGGATTGGACGGGCGACGCCAAAGCCTCGGCCGAGCAGGTCAACAAGAACCTCTCGGACGGGTCCGAGGCGCTGCAGGATGCGTTGATGTCCGCGTCATCCGGACTCGACGAGGTGACGACGGTGCAGGAAGACACGGTCGTTCACTTCTCGGAGGAGCTGTTCCGGCTCTATCACGACGGGAAGATAGCTGGTCTGACCGTCTCCGATGTCGATGACGCCCTGTCTGCGGCGTGGGTAGCGGACTCCGCGCTGAACAAGGGAGTTATCGCGCTATTCGAGGACACCTTCACGGAGATGCTGGACTCGGCGAAAGAGGTACTCGCCGGGTTCTGCCAGTCCTACCAGGAGATGGCAAACCATTTCCACACCCAAGCCAAACTGCACGTCGAACAAATGGACAACAACTACTCCCTCGCCGTGCAGGAACTCACCCTGGTAATCCAGAACGATCCGACCGCGGACCTTGGCCAAGGTGGGGACTCGACGAGCCCGTCCGGGGTGGAAACCGGCGGCCCCGGGGGCGGGATGCCTGGCGGTGGCATGCCGGGTGGTGGTGTCCCCGGGGGCGGAGCGACGGTTCCGAGCGCGGAGGAGCTCCTGGGGCAGCAGCCCGACACAGCGACGAATCCGGTGACGGGCGAGCCGCTGGAAATCGACCCGGAGACCGGTGAGCCGTACCCCATCGACCCGGAGACCGGCGAAACGATCAAAGATGCGGGTGGTCCGGGCACGCTGACCGTCGAACACGGCGATCAGAAGTTCACCATGACGGAGCCTGGTGACGACGGAAAGATGAGCATCACCGTCGAGGACAGTGACGGTGAGTTCGGCGAGTACGAGCTCGACTTCGGCACTGATGTCGAGCCGGGCGAGGAGCCCGGTGACGACAAGACTGGTGACTTCGGTCCGACAGGCTCCGACGGCGAGTCCAAGCAGGTGTACCGACCCGGTCCCGACGGCAAGATCCACATCAAGGACGGGGACCTCGAGATCGTCGCAGAACAGCCCGATGGTCCTGACGGCCCCACCGTCATCACGGTCGACAACGGCAAGGACGACCCCGTCACTTACACCCTCGGTGCCGAACAGGACGGCAAGGGGTCGTTCGACGAAGGTGTGCGCGTGATGCCCGCTCAAGCGGACCCTGCTGCCGACCCTCGGCACACGGCTGAACCACTACCCGGGGCAGCCGGAGGGCAGGGGGGCGGGAGTCCTGACGGTGCTGCCGCGAGTGCCTTCTCTGCGTCCGGCGCGGAGGCTGCTCCAGCCGCTGCAGGCGGAGGCAATGTCGGGGGAACGCCCGCTGCGTTCGAGACGAACGCCGATGTCTCCAGCGGCCCGGCCAGTGCAGAAATGAGTGACTCCTCCGGCAGCACTCACCCGGCGGCTGTCGGCGGCGGAGGTGGAAGTGCCTTCGGCGGTGGTGGCGGTGGCGGTGAGCTGCCCGAGACGGAACCCGGTGGCTCCGACCAGCCCCGCCCATCCGGAGCCGGACTTGGTGTGGCACCAGGAGGTGACGGTCCCACGCCGTCGACACTGCAGGGAAGCGGCGGAGCCACGTCGAGCAGCGGTGGCGGAGGCATGGGCATGATGGGCGGTATGGGCGCCATGGGAGGTGGTGCCGGTGGTGGTCAGGGCGGCGGTGACCAGGAGCGAAGCTCCGCGTATCGCATCGACGGGAACATCTTCGACGTCGCGAGCGGAGCTGTGCGGGTCAGCGGAGTGCTCGGCGACGACAACGAGGTGCCGGTGCGGTTCAGCCGCTGAGACGACGCTGTGAAAGGTAGAGCCAATGACGCGACGAGCTGATACGAGGCTCATCGACCAGCTTCGACAGAACCAGGCCGCACTGGCAGCACGGTCCACGACCATTGCTGAACACAACAAGCAGGTCCTCGAGAAGATATCTGCGAACACGCACAAGCACTTGCAGTCGATGCGGGAACGTGCCGCCGAGGTCGAGAAGCGGAAGGCCGAGTACGAGAAGCAGAAGCAGGAAGAGGAGCCGGACCCCGCGGCCAAGAATCAGTGGCTCCAGCGGCGTGAAAGCCGCGACGAGACTTTCCAGTTCGACCAGGGTGAGGATTCGGAGCCTGCCGAGTCGCCGAATCAGCGTTCGACGGAGGTGAAGCCGTCGGCCCCGCCTGTTCCCTCGCCGCCTCCTGCACCGGCAGCTCAGCAGTCGGCCGCATCGACGCCGGCAGGCCAGAAGAGCCGCCCGGCGGACGACTTCGACGACGACGACTTTTCGAACAACAGCTGGTTGCAGTAGCCGCGTGGGGCGCGGGGAGCCGCGGTCAGGCCTTGGCCGGGCTCCCCGTGCCTGCGTGCTCGTACGTGAGCCGCGCGGCTTTGATGTCACCGTCCAGCAGGTCGCGGTAGCCGTCCTCACCGGCGAGCTCGGTCAGGAAGAAGGCCGTCAGCAGGGCCCGGACACGGCGGTGGACGGTGTACTGCGGCTTGCCCTGCAGCAGCAGTTGGCTCCAGTGCGTGCCCTCGGTGACACCGAGGTGCGTCATCTTCGGGATCGTGCGGAGCTGCACCGGGCCCGCCCACGCCTTGCTGATGGCCTCGGCATTGCCGGTGGCGGGTGCGAGTAGATCGTCCTCACCGGCCAGGTGCAGCGCCGGAGCCGTGACCGTGCGTGCGGCCGTGGTCGCGGGTGGCATGGTCTGGGCCGCTCCGACCGTGGCGATGGCGGACACCCGCACGCGGCCGGTGTCGTCGTCAGCCGCGGCGAGCACGGCGGCACCGCCGCCGATCGAGTGCCCGGCGAGACCGAGCTTTCCCGGGTCCACGCTGATGCCGTCGCGGCCCAGTCGCAGGCTCGACACGAGTTCGAGCGTCGTGCGCAGGTCGGCCGCGAACAGCCGGTGTGACGGCAACACGCCCCGATGCGTGGCGGGCGCGGCGGCGACAATTCCCCAACTCGCGAGGTGACGCAGCAACCCGTGGTACCGCCCGGGTGGCTGCAGCCAGCCATGTCCGAACGCGACAGCGGGGAGGTTGAGACCGGAGCTCGGCGTGAACACGACGCCCGGGAGTCCGACGAGCGCGAGATCACCGCGCAGGACCCCGTGCGGTCCCGGGTGTGACAGCTGTTCGAGTAACCGCTTCGCCGTGCTCGCCATGGCAGGAGAGTAGCCGACCTCACGGCTCGCGAGCAGCGCCGCCCGAGGCGCGTTCCGCGGGCGAACTGCGGGTCCCACACCGCGTTCTGCCCGCGAAAGGTGGTGACGGCCGCCACCGCGACCCGACCGGTCAGGGGGCCCACGACAGCCCGTGCCCGGGATGCGGCGGTATGACGTGTCGTTACGCTGAAGGGCGTGTGTGGAATCGTGGGATATGTCGGGCATCGGCAGGCACTCGACGTGGTTCTCGGTGGCCTTCGCCGCATGGAGTACCGCGGTTACGACTCGGCGGGCGTCGCGGTCCTGACCGGCGACGGCGAGCTCGTCGTCGAACGTAAGGCGGGACGTCTCGCCAACCTCGAAGCCGCACTCGACGCCACCGGTCGAGCCGCGTTCGCCGGAACTGCCGGTATGGGCCACACCCGGTGGGCCACTCACGGCGCGCCGGTGGACCGCAACTCCCACCCGCACCGCGACTCCACGGGCCGGGTCGCCGTGGTGCACAACGGCATCATCGAAAACTTCGCGGCCCTGCGTTCCGAGTTGGAGGACGCGGGCATCGAATTGAGCAGCGACACCGACACCGAAACCACCGCACACCTCATCGCCCAGGCGTACGAGCACGGCGACACCGCCGGTGACCTGCCCGCCAGCGTGCGCTCCGTCTGCCGTCGACTCGAAGGGGCGTTCACGCTGGTCGTCACGCACGCGGACCAGCCGGACCTCGTCGTCGCGGCACGTCGCTCGTCGCCGCTCGTCGTCGGTGTCGGTGACGGCGAGACGTTCGTGGCCTCCGACGTCGCGGCCTTCATCGAGCACACCCGCGAGGCCGTCGAACTCGGCCAGGACCAGCTCGTCGTGATCGACCGGGAGGGCTACGAGGTCACCGACTTCCACGGGCAGCCCGCGGAGGGCAAGCCGTTCACGGTCGACTGGGATCTCTCCGCCGCCGAGAAGGGCGGCCACGAGTACTTCATGCTCAAGGAGATCGAGGAGCAGCCCGAGGCGCTGGCCAACACGCTGCGCGGGCACTTCGAGTCCGGGCGGATCGTGCTCGACGAGCAGCGCATGTCCGACCAGGACCTCCGCGACGTCGACAAGGTCTTCGTCGTCGCCTGCGGCTCCGCCTACCACTCCGGTCTCGTCGCCAAGTACGCCATCGAACACTGGACCCGCCTGCCGGTGGAGGTGGAGCTGGCCAGCGAGTTCCGTTACCGCGACCCGGTGCTCGACCGGGACACCCTCGTGGTGGCCGTGTCGCAGTCCGGTGAGACCGCCGACACGTTGGAGGCGGTGCGGCACGCACGGGAGCAGAAGGCCAGGGTGCTGGCGGTCTGCAACACCAACGGCGCGCAGATCCCCCGTGAGTCGGACGCCGTCCTCTACACGCACGCCGGACCCGAGATCGGCGTGGCGTCGACGAAGGCGTTCCTCGCCCAGGTGGCGGCCAACTACCTCGTGGGTCTCGCACTTGCCCAGGCCAGGGGCACGAAGTACCCCGACGAGGTCGCGCGCGAGTTCGCCGAGCTGGAGGCCATGCCGTCGGCCGTCAAGGCCGTGCTGGGCACCGTCGACCAGGTTCGCGACCTGGGCAGGCGGATGGCCGACTCGCGGGCGGTGCTCTTCCTAGGCAGGCACGTCGGGTTCCCCGTAGCGCTGGAGGGCGCGCTGAAGTTGAAGGAACTCGCCTACATGCACGCCGAGGGTTTCGCGGCGGGTGAGCTCAAGCACGGCCCGATCGCGTTGATCGAGGACGGGCTTCCCGTCGTGGTGGTCATGCCGTCGCCCAAGGGTCGCGCCGTGCTGCACGCCAAGATGGTGTCCAACATCAGCGAGATCCAGGCGCGGGGCGCGCGCACGATCGTGATCGCGGAAGAGGGTGACGAGCGGGTGCGGCCGTTCGCGGACGAACTCGTCGAGGTCCCCGCCGTGCCGACGTTGTTGCAGCCGCTCGTATCGACGGTGCCGTTGCAGGTGCTCGCGGCGGAGATCGCCCGGGCCCGCGGGTACGACGTCGACAAGCCGCGCAACCTCGCCAAGTCCGTCACCGTCGAGTAGCGCCACCGTGCGGGGCATCTGGACCACGCCCAGGGTGCGGGCCGCGGAGGAACGTCTCCTGGCACGCACGCCGGAGGGCGCGTTGATGCGCAGGGCCGCCTACGGTGTGGCCGTTCGGGCGGCCGAGCTGCTCACCGAACACACCGGCCGGGTCGCGGGCACGCGAGTCGTGTTGGTGGTGGGTGCGGGCAACAACGGCGGTGACGCCTTGTGGGCCGGGCACTTCCTGCGGCGGCGGGGAGTCGGCGTGACGGCGGTGTTGCTGCGGCCGGACAAAGCGCATCCGGCCGGACTCGCGGCCTTGCGTCGTGCGGGCGGGACGGTGCGCACGGCGGCGGAGGCCCCGATCGAGAACGCCGATCTGGTGATCGACGGTGTGGTGGGCATCTCCGCCAGGGGGCCGCTGCGCCCTGAGGCGGCCGCCGTGTTCTCCCGAGTCACCGCGCCCGTGCTTGCCGTGGACCTGCCGAGCGGGGTCGACCCCGACACGGGGGCCGTGGCCGGGCCCGCGGTGCGGGCGACGAGCACCGTGACGTTCGGGGCGCTCAAGCCCGTGCACGTCGTGCGTCCGGAGTACTGCGGCGACACCGTGTTCGTCGACCTCGGGCTCGCGGACGAACTCGGTGAACCGGACCTGAGGCAACTCGACGACACCGACGTGGCCGAACGGTGGCCGCTGCCGGGGCCGCAGGACAACAAGTACACGCAGGGCGTCACCGGGGTGGCCGCCGGGTCGTCGACCTACCCGGGCGCGGCGGTGCTCGCCGCGGGAGCGGCCGTGAGCGCCAAGGCAGGCATGGTGCGGTACGCGGGTCCCGCCGCGGACGTGGTGCGGTCGCACTGGCCCGAGGTCGTCGCCACCGGCTCCATCACCGACGCGGGACGCGTGCAGGCCTGGGTCGTCGGCCCGGGGATCGGCACCGGTCGGGAAGGCCGGGACGTGCTCGCGACCGCGCTCGGACAGGGCGTGCCCGTGTGCGCCGACGCCGACGCGATCACGATCATCGCCCGACACCCGGAGGTCCTCGACGCGCGTGACCCCGACACACCACTGCTGCTCACCCCGCACGACGGCGAGTTCGAGCGGCTGACCGGGTCAGCACCCGGGGACGACCGGGTGGCAGCCGCGCGGGAGGCCGCCCGTCGGTTCCACGCGGTGATCCTGTTGAAGGGACACTGCACGGTGATCGCCGACCCGCAGGGCGAGGTGTTGGTGAACCGGCCGCGCGGGGCGTGGCTCGCCACCGCCGGTTCCGGTGACGTGCTCTCGGGCCTGATCGGGAGCCTCCTCGCGGCAGGTCTCGACCCGTGGTGGGCGGCAGGGCTCGCCGCCGACGTGCACGCGCGGGCAGGCGAGATCGCAGCCGGCGGGGCGCCGACCTCGGCGTCCCGAGTGCTCGCGGCGGTCCCGGACGCGATCAGGCAGGTTCGCTCGCCGGGGGGGTGACGGGCAGCGGCGTGGGGCGCTTGGGAACGCGGTCGGTGCCCGAGGACCTGCCCCGCAGCCGCCGATAGGCCCAGGGGCCCACGAACGTCGCCAACCAACGAACATCACTGGCGACACGGCGTACCGCGCTCCGGCTCCCGGGTGTGGGCAGCGGTCGCGACCAACTGTCGTCGCTGCCGGGAAGGCCGAGCGCCTCGGCGAAGGCCGCCGCGATCCGAGCGTGACCCACGGGGTTCGCGTGGATGCGGTCGGGACACCACAGGCGCGGATCGGTGGTGACCGAGTACCCGAAGGTGTCGACCAGCGCGACCCCGTGGCGTGCGGCGGAGGTGCGGATGCTCGCGTTCAGGTCCAGCACGCGGTGTCGCAGCGGGTGCAGGAGCGGGCTGAGCCGAGGCAGGTCGGGGAACGTCAGCGTGGCCACCCGGGCTCCCGACGCGGTGAGCGCGGAGAACATCTCGTCGAGGCAGGCGCCGACGGCAGTCGCGGAGAACGACGGGCGGATGAGGTCGTTCATACCCGCCACCACGGTGACCAGATGCGGCCGCAGCGAGAGCGCGGCATCGAGCTGCTCGTCCCGGACCTGGCGGGCGAGCTTGCCGCGCACCGCGAGGTTGGCGTAGTGCAGTTCGGGGGTGAGGGTGGCGAGCTGCTGGGCGAGGCGGTCGGCGAAACCGCGCCAGCCACCCGTGCCGTCGGGATCGCCGACGCCCTCGGTCTGGCTGTCCCCGATCGCGACGTATCGGGTCTGGCCCATGGCACCTCCGTGCGACAGGTGTGGTTCCGCGGCCGACCGCCGCGACTATAACCGGCGACAGGGGGTGTGGGGCGGGGCCGCGAACCGCGTTTCGCGGGCAGAACGCGGTCCGTGGGGACGCAGGGAGGCGCGTTCCGCGGGCAGAACGCGGTCAACGACGCGCCACGTCCGCGGGCGGCATGCTCCGACAGTCGGGCACCGTGAGGCGGCCCCGCGTCTCGACGGCCTTTCGACCGACCGCGTTTCGCGGGCAAAACGCGGTCGGGCCCACCCGCCGCGTTCCGAAAGTCGTTTCGCACGTGGACGGGGGAGCCACCGAGTTGTCAAGCTCTGGACCATGACCAACAACGAGGTTCTGGTGGCGGGGGTCGACTCGTCCACCCAGTCGACCAAGGTGATGGTGTGCGACGCCCGGACCGGCGCCGTGGTGCGCAGCGGACGAGCCGCGCATCCCGACGCCACGGAGGTCGACCCGGCGGAGTGGTGGTCGGCGTTCACGTCGGCGACCGACGGGCTGCTGGACGGCGTGTCGGCCATCGGCGTCGCCGGGCAGCAACACGGCATGGTCACCGTGGACGACAGCGGTGCCGTCGTGCGGCCCGCGCTGCTGTGGAACGACACCCGCTCCGCCGCTGCCGCCGCCGACCTGACGGCGGAGCTCGGTGGGCCGAAAGCGTGGGCGGAGGCCGTCGGCTCGGTTCCGGTCGCCAGTTTCACCGTCACGAAGCTGCGGTGGCTCGCCGAACACGAGCCGGAGGCGGCCGACCGGGTCGCGACCGTGATGTTGCCCCACGACTGGTTGACCTGGCGGCTCACCGGCGGCGATCCGAGCACGGACCGAGGGGACGCGTCCGGCACCGGCTACTTCTCCCCGGTCGACAACACCTACCGCCTCGACCTGCTCCGCCGAGCCTTCGGCGGGCGCAGCCCCGAGTTGCCTCGCGTGCTGGACCCGGCCGCGCCGGCGGGCCACACCCCGGACGGGACGCTCGTGTCGGCCGGGACCGGCGACAACATGGCCGCGGCGCTCGCGTTGGGACTCGGGGAAGGCGACGTCGTCGTCTCGCTCGGCACGAGCGGCACCGTGTTCGGGGTCAGTGAGACGCCCGCCGCCGACGCCTCCGGTGCCGTCTCCGGGTTCGCCGACGCCACCGGACGGTTCCTCCCGCTGGCCTGCACCCTCAACGCCGCCCGGGTGTTGACCTCCACCGCACAGTTGCTCGGGGTGGACCTGTCCGAGTTCGACCGCCTCGCGTTGAGCGCCGACCCCGGCGCGGGTGGCCTCACCCTGCTGCCCTACCTCGACGGCGAGCGCACCCCGAACCTTCCCGACGCGGCCGGCTCGCTCTTCGGGATGCGGCGCGACAACATGACGCCCGCGAACCTCGCGCGAGCCGCGGTGGAGGGCATGTTGAGCGGGCTCGCGGTGGGGCTGGACGCCGTCCGCGAATGCGGCCTCACGGTGCGTCGGGTGCTGCTCATCGGCGGCGCCGCGCAGTCCGAGAGCGTGCGCGCGATCGCGCCGATCGTGTTCGGAGTGCCCGTCGTGGTGCCGCAGCCACGGGAGCACGTCGCCATCGGCGCCGCCCGCCAGGCAGCGTGGGCACTCGCGGGCACCGCGGAACCACCGACCTGGGCCCCCGACGTGGCCGCCAGCCTTCCGGAACCGTCGGAGCGGGACGTCGAACTGGGGGAACAGGTCCGGCGACGGCACGTGGAGGTGCGGCGTCAGGTGCACGGCCGTTGAGGGGCCGGTAGGTACATTGGCGGCAGGACCGGGGCGCTCACCTGCGCCCCGGCATGTCGACGAGAAGGGCCTGATCGATGGGGGTGACCCGGTGAGCACTGCGTCGTTGCCCCGTGCCGAGGTGGTGGTCGACCTCGGGGCCGTGCGCCACAACGTGCGCCTGCTCGCGTCGCGGGCGGCGGCCTCCGGTGCCGAGACGATGGCGGTCGTCAAGGCGGACGCCTACGGCCACGGAGCCGTCCCGGTCGCGCGCGCGGCGCTCGAAGCGGGGGCCACGTGGCTGGGGGTTGCTTCGCTGGACGAGGCGCTCGCCCTGCGGGAGGCCGGGTTCACCACGCGCCTGCTGTGCTGGCTGGAGACCCCGGACGCGGACTACACGCGAGCGGTGCGCCACGACATCGACGTGTCCGTGAGTTCCCCCGCCGAGCTTGCCCGCGTGGCCCGTGCGGCCGTCGAGGTGGGCGGACCCGCCCGCGTGCACCTGAAGATCGACACCGGGCTTTCGCGCAACGGGTGTCCCGCGGATTTGTGGCCGGAGCTGGTGAAGGCAGCCGCGGCGGAGGAGAGTGTCGAGGTCGTCGGCATGTGGTCGCATCTCGCGTGCGCCGACGAACCGGGCCACCCCGCCATCGACGCCCAGGCCGAACGCTTCGCCGCCGCCCACGACGTCGCGCGGGAAGCCGGGTTGTCGCCGATTCGGCACATCGCGAACTCGGCCGCCACACTCACCCGGCCCGACCTGCACTTCGAGCTCGTCAGGCCGGGGATCGCCGTGTACGGGCTCAATCCCGTGCCGCAACCGGAGGATTTGCGGCCCGCGATGACGTTCCGGTCGAGCGTCGTGCTGACCAAACGCATCAAGGCGGGCGAGGCGGTGTCGTACGGGCGGACGTGGGTCGCGGAGAGGGACACCACGCTGGCGTTGGTGCCGGTCGGCTACGCCGACGGCGTGCCGCGCACCCTTTCGGGCCGGATGAGCGTGTGGCTCGACGGAGCACGTCGGCCCGTCGCCGGGCGGGTGTGCATGGACCAGCTCGTCGTCGACTGCGGGGACCACGAACCGGAACTCGGCGCCGAGGTCGTGCTCTTCGGGACCGGGGAGAACGGCGGCCCCACGGCCACCGAGTGGGCGGACACGATCGGCACCATCGATTACGAGATCGTCACCGGCATGTACCGGCCGCGGGTGCGTCGCCGCTACCTCGGGGCGGCTCAGGACACCGCGTGACGGCCGAGGACGAGGCAGCCGCCGTGGACGTCTTCGCGGAGTCGCGCACCGACCGGACCTCCACGATCGCCGCCGACGACGGCGCGCCCCTGGCAGTGGAGGAGATCGAACCGCCCGACGGGAAACCCGAGGTCACGGTCGTGGCCGTGCACGGCTTCGCGTTGTCGAGGCGCAGTTGGTTCTTCCAGCGACGCGCTCTCGTGCAGGCGGCGTTGCCCGGTGTGCGGCACGTCTACTACGACCATCGCGGACACGGACAGTCCGCGCCGTCCGACGCACGGCGGAGCACCATCGAACAACTCGCCGTCGACCTGCACGCGGTGGTGCGGGCGGTCGCGGCCGACACGCCCGTGGTGCTCGTCGGACACTCCATGGGCGGCATGGTGATCATGGAGTTGGCGCAGTCCTGCCCTGAGCTGTTCGTCGACCGGGTGCGCGGGGTCGGCTTGATCGCGACAGCCGCCGGGGAGGTGGGCGCGCAGGGGCTGCCCCGGTCGCTGCTGTCGAAGTACAACCCGCTGACGCGGGGAGTCGGTGAACTCGCGGAGTGGCAGCCCGGTCTGGTGGAGTTCGTGCGCGCCGCGGGCGGGCAGCTCACCCGAGCGGCCGTGCGGTGGCTGGCGTTCGGCAGCCACGACGTCCCGCCGGAGCTCGTCGATTTCCTGCTGGAGATACTGCAGGAGACACCGGTCAGGCAGTTGGTGCAGTTCGTGGACACGCTGGGCAGCCACAACCGGTACGCCGCGCTGGCGGGGTTGAGACACACCGACGTGGTGGTGATGGGCGGGGACGCCGATCGGATGACGCCGTTCTCGCACACCGAACGCATCGCGGCCGAGTTGCCGAGGGCGATGCTGGTGCGAGTCGAGGGCGGGGGCCACATGCTCCCGTTCGAACACCACCGGTTGGTCACCCGGCACCTCACCGACCTGGTGCGGCAAGCGCGTGGGGCGGCGGCGGAATGACGAGCGGGCAGGAGGACGTGCCGTGACGCAGGAGAGTGTGGAGCTGCCGACCCCGGACGACGCCATGGCGTTCGGGCGCGCGCTGGGCAAGGTGCTGAGGGCGGGCGACCTGGTGCTGCTGGCCGGTCCGCTCGGGGCGGGCAAGACCACGATGACCAGGGGGATCGCCGACGGCATGGGTGTCGAGGGGCGAGTCAGCTCGCCGACGTTCGTCCTCGCGCGCGTGCACCCGGCCGGTGAGTCGGGGGTGCCGCTCGTGCACGTCGACGCCTACCGGCTGGGCGGCGACTTGGCGCAGCTCGACGACCTCGACCTCGACACCGAGCTGGAGCGGGCGGCGGTCGTGGTGGAGTGGGGCGAGGGCATGGCCGAGCGCTTGGTGGACGACGACTACCTCGTGGTGCGGCTCGACCGCCGCGCCGACGACGTCCGCGTGGTGCGGCTCGAACCGCACGGCGAGTGGCGGGCGCGGGTCGCCGCCGCGTCTTTCGCGGGCTGAATGCGGTTCGTGGGCGGGGGCCGGGGGCCGGTGAACCGCCTTTCGCGGGCTAAACGCGGTCAGGGCCCGGCAGTGCGGCGTTCAGGGGCCGGGGCACGTTCCGCGGGCGAAACGCGGTGTGTGGCTGACGGCGCCGGTCTCGTCGATCGCGTTCCGCGGGCTAAACGCGGTCACCCCGCCGTCCGGACGGCGTAGTCGCCGAAGGCGGGTTCGAGGGCGTCGAACGCGGCTTCCGCGTCGCGGGCGATGCGTCGGGCGACCTCGTCGAGGTCGAGTCCGTCGAGGATCAGGCGCACGGTGTCGTCGAACAGCACCCTCAACGTCGAGGTCAGTGCCGCTGCGACGATCTTGTGCACCACGTCCTCGGCGTCGGCGCCCGTCTCCTCGGCGAGCGCCTCACGCAGGGACGCCTGCCGGTAGTCGTGGAAGTGCCGTAGACGGGACACCAGGACGGGACTGTCCGCCACCATCTGCGCGAACTCGCGACCGGCGAACCCGGCCATCGGGTCCTGCTCGGCCACCTGCTTCAGGAACGCGGCTCGCACGGCGGTGAGCGCGCTTTCGCCGGGCCGCCGGGCACGCACGGCGTTCGCTGGCATGTCGGCGAAGCGCTCGTTGAGAGCCCACGCGAGGTCTTCCTTGCGGGGGAAGTAGTTCGTGACGGTCATCTTGGAGACACCGGCAGCAGCAGCGATCTCGGCGATCGAGACGTTGTCGAAGCCTCGTTGCATGAAGAGACGACTCGCGTTCCGCGAGATGTTCTCTCTGGTCTGCCGTTTCTTCAGTTCCCTGAGGCTCACCTGTTCCGTGCTCACGAGGGGGAGTGTACCCAGGCAAAAATTATGCTTGACCTAAATTTTGCCTCGGTCTACTGTCGGTGATCCGACCAGGGAAGGCGGTCCATGTCACCCGACCCCATGACGATCCACCCCCTGCGCCAGCACGAACGGGTGGTCTTCCTCAAGCCGCTGGTGTCGTCCCCCACGGTCGTGGTGGGCGACTACACCTACTACGACGACCCGGAGCACGCCACCGAATTCGGAACCCGCAACGTCCTCTACGCCTACGGGCCGGAACGACTCGTCATCGGCAAGTACTGCGCCATCGCCTCGGGAACGACCTTCCTGATGGCGGGAGCGGAGCACCCCACGATGGGCGTCTCCACCTACCCCTTCACGATGTTCGGCGGCCAGTGGGCCGAACGCACGCTCGACCTCGTCACCGACATGCCCAGCCGTGGCGACACTGTGGTCGGCAACGACGTCTGGTTCGGCTACGGGGCCACCGTGTTGCCGGGTGTGCGGATCGGTGACGGCGCGATCGTCGCGGCGGGCGCTGTGGTGACGGCCGACGTCCCGCCCTACACGATTGTCGGCGGGAACCCCGCGAAACCGATCCGGTCCCGCTTCGACGACGCCGACGTCGAACTTCTCCTCCGCGCCGCCTGGTGGGACTGGCCGGTTGATCTCGTCACCCGACACGCCCGCACGATCATGGCCGGCACTCCGGCCGACGTCGCGCGAGTGGCCGCGGAGCACGGACTGGAGAAGCGCCCATGACGAAACCCGTGATCACCGCACACTGGATGAGCGAGGAACGCGGCGACGGCACCGGACCGTACGGCATCACCGTCGGTCCCGACGAGGCGTTGTGGTTCACCGTGGCCCGTTCCGGTCGTGTCGGGCGCTGGGTTCCCGGCGAGGAACCGACCCTGTATCGACTCGACCCGGACTGTCAGCCCACGGTGATCGTCACCGGCCCCGACGGTGCTCTGTGGTTCACGGAGTACCAGGGCCACCGCATCGGGCGGATCACCACGGACGGCGAGCTGACCGAGTTCGCCACGCCCACGGCCGAGGCCGGTCCCTACGGGCTCACGGTGGGACCGGACGGGGCGTTGTGGTTCACCGAACTGAACGCCGACTGCGTCGGACGGATCACCACGGACGGCGAGATCACCGAGTTCCCGCTGCCTTCGACGGGGGCATTCCCGTCAGCCGTCGTCACGGGGCCCGACGACGCGCTGTGGTTCACGATGAACCAGGCGAACGCCCTCGGCCGCATGGCGCTCGACGGCACCGTGACGGTCCACGCGTTGCCCACCGAGGCAGCGGGGCCGGTCGGGCTCACCGTGGGCGACGACGGCGCGTTGTGGTTCGTGGAGATCCTGGCCGGTCAGATCGGGCGCAGCACCACGGCCGGTGAGATCACCGAGTACCCGTTGCCCGACCGCTCCGCGAAGCCGCATGCCATCGCGGCCGGAGGTGACGGCAGGTCGTGGTTCACGGAGTGGGGTTCGGGCCGTGTCGGCGCGATCAGCTCCGACGGAATCGTCGAGGTGTATGACCTTCCCGTCGCGGGGAGTGAGCCGCACGGCATCACCATCGGCCCGGACGGAACGGTCTGGGCCGCACTGGAGGTGGGCGCGCTGGCGCGGATCGACACCCGGCCGGCCGATTGAGCACGGCGAGTGTGGTGTCGGGTGCGCTTCGACATCGCATGGTCGGAGCCCGGCTGACCGCACGTCGACGTCGGTGTGAGTGGATCGAACGTTTCAGGGGGTGTCGATGAGTGACGTGACCATCGCTGCCGAGGCGGAGTTCGACCGACAGGTCGCTCGTCTCGTGGAGCTGGGGTATCCCGATCTGGCCGGGCTTTCGGCCGAGCGGTTCGGCGAGGTGGTTGCGCCGTTGCGAAAGGCGGCGAGTTCCCGTGCGCTCGGCGACCACGATCCGGCGAACGGGCAGGTGGGGTTCGTGCTCGTGGTGACTCGACGGCTGGTGTCGATCGAGGATGCCATGCAGCGGACGACGTTGGTCGGCAGGAGCAAGCCGGGCTTCGTCGACCGATCGTTCGAGGAAGGTGCACTTGCCCGGTTCGTCGCGCCGGACACGGTGCGTCTTCCCGATGCGGACGCCTACCTGTTGTTCGACGTTCAGCGGGGCGAGGAGTTCTGCGGTGAGGTCCCGCGCGACGCGATGGACGTGATCGCCGGTCGGGCGCGGACCGTGTTGACCATCGAGGAGGGCATCGCGCTGTTCACGCTGTACCCGGAGGTGCTGGTGAAGAACAAGTGCTACATGCTCGGCGGGTCGCGCTGCGGCGACCGTCGGGTGCCCGCCCTCTGGATCAGTCAGCACGCGCCGAAGCTGGGCTGGTGTTGGGAACGCAACCCGCACACCTGGCTCGGCATGGCCTCCGCCGGGGGCCGGGTGGGGCCGCGTAACCGCGTTTAGCCCGCGAAACGCGGTGTCGGGCCGACCTGGTCGGCTGTGCCTCCGTGACCTGCGTTCCGCGGGCTGAACGCGGTCGCCGGGCGCCCGGGCCACCCGCCCCGCGCTGGTCGTAGGCTCGAAGGGTGCTTGTACTCGCCATCGACACCGCCACGCCTGCCGTCACGGCCGGTGTCGTCGAACTGGAAGGGCAGTCGGCCACGCTGCTCGCCGAGCGCGTCACCCACGACGCCCGGGCTCACGGCGAACTCCTCACCCCGCACGTCCTGGAGGCCGTCGCTGCGGCGGAGACGACTCTGCGTGATCTTTCTGCCGTCGTGGTCGGCGTCGGACCCGGTCCGTTCACCGGGCTGAGGGCGGGCATCGTCACGGCAGCGGCGTTCGGGGACAGCCTCGGCGTTCCCGCGTACCCGGTGTGCAGCCTCGACGCCATCGCCGCGGACGCGGCGCGCGATGCCGACGCGCCGTTCCTCGTGGTCACCGACGCCCGACGGCGCGAGGTGTACTGGGCGGCCTACGACGCTGACGGCTCCCGCACCCGTGGCCCGGAGGTGTCGAAGCCCGCGGACTTGGACGACGACGTTCGCCGGGTCGAGCACGTCTCGCCCAGCCCGGTCGGGTTGGTGCGGGCGGCGGCCGCGGCGGTGACGTCGGGTGCCGAGCCGGACCCGCTCACGCCGCTCTACCTGCGCCGACCCGACGCCACGCTGCCGGGCGCGCGGAAGCGGGTGACGACGCCGTGAGGTTGGAACCGCTGCGCCGGTCCCACATCCGCGCGTGCGTGGAGATCGAACGCATGCTGTTCGCGGGCGACGGACCGTGGAGCGCGCACGCCTTCCACGCCGAGCTCGACGCCGGCGGCTACTACCTGGCGGCGTTGGACGACGACGACCGGCTCGTGGGCTACGGGGGACTGGCCGTGGTCGGCAGGCCCGGCGACTGGGAGACGGGGCTGCACACCATCGCCGTCCACCCCGATCACCAGGGTGCCGGAGTGGGGACGGCGCTGTTGCGTGCTCTCCTGGCGCGCGCCGACGAGTTGAGTGCGGCGGTGTTCCTGGAGGTGCGCACGGACAACGACGTCGCCATCACGTTGTACGAGCGACACGGGTTCGAGCGCGTCGGGGTGCGGCGGCGGTACTACCAGCCGTCGGGGGCCGACGCGTACACGATGGTGCGGCCGGCCCGCCGCACGCAGGAGGTGGCTGGCTGATGCCCAGGATCGTGATGGGCGTGGAGAGCTCGTGCGACGAGACGGGCGTCGGGTTGGTGCGGTTGCACGACGACGGCACCGTCGAGTTGCTCGCCGACGAGGTCGCCAGCAGCGTGGACCAGCACGCCCGCTTCGGCGGTGTGGTGCCCGAGGTCGCGAGCCGCGCTCACCTGGAGGCGATGGTTCCCACGGTGCGCCGGGCGTTCGCCACGTCGGGTCTCAAGATGTCCGATGTGGACGCCATTGCCGTGACGGCGGGTCCGGGGCTGGCCGGTGCGCTCCTGGTGGGTGTGTCGGCGGCGAAGGCCTACGCCGCCGCGTTGGACGTCCCGCTGTACGGCGTGAACCACCTCGCCGGACACATCGCGGTCGACACGCTCCAGCACGGCCCGCTGCCCACGCCGTCGTTGGCGCTGTTGGTCTCCGGCGGGCACACCCAGCTACTGCGGGTCGACGACATCGCGGGCAAGATCACCGAGATCGGCTCGACGGTGGACGACGCGGCGGGCGAGGCCTACGACAAGGTCGCCCGTGTGCTCGACCTCCCGTACCCGGGCGGCCCGCCCATCGACAAGGCGGCACGCGACGGTGATCCGACGGCCATCGCCTTCCCCCGGGGGATGACCGGTCCGCGCGACCCGGCGTTCGACTTCTCGTTCTCCGGTCTGAAGACCGCGGTGGCCCGGTGGGTCGAGACGGCGGAAGCCCGTGGCGAGGACGTCCCGGTGGCCGACGTCGCCGCGTCGTTCCAGGAGGCGGTCGCCGACGTGCTCACGGCGAAGGCGGTGCGCGCGGCCACCGAGTCGGGCATCGGCACGCTCGTCATCTCGGGTGGGGTGGCCGCGAACTCCCGGCTCGGGGCACTGGCGGCCGAACGATGCGCGGAGGCCGGCATCGAACTGCGCGTGCCGAGGCCGCGGTTGTGCACGGACAACGGCGCGATGATCGCCGCGCTTGGTGCGCACCTCGTGGCGGCCGGGGTCGCGCCGAGTCCGCTCGACCTGTCGGCGAACCCGGCGCTGCCGGTCAGCACGGTCTGTCTGTGACCGGTCCCGGGCTCAACGGGGGCTGACCTCGGTCAGTCCGGGGTGTCGGTCGGCGACGACGAACGACGCGCGGGTGCGCGCGGGCGCTCCCGGGCGCGTGACGTGATCGACGACCCGGAAGTCGGCGCGTAGCTCGTGGCGTGTGAGGCGCGTCCGCACGTACCCGCGTTGGGTGCTGCGGAACTTGATGTGCGGGTTGCGCTGCAGGTCGGGGTGGTCGGCAGGGTCGGAGTCGGCGCCGTCGCCGCCCGAGGTGACGGAGCTGGTGACCAGCTCGGTGCCGATGACGGGGCTGTCGGGGTCGGAGTAGTCGGCCTTGAGTTCGTTGGCCCAGTGCGTGTGGACGTCGCCGGTGAGCACCACGGGATTGCGCACGCCCGCGGCCACCCAGCCCCTGCTGACGCGGTCCTGCGAGCCCTGGTAGCCGTCCCAGGCTTCCATGCTCATCGCGCCCTCGTCGTTGACCTTGCGTGCGAAGAAGACCTGTTGCCCGAGGACGTCCCAGCGGGCGCGGGAGCGCCGGAACTGCCCGAGCAGCCAGCGTTCCTGGTCGTCGCCGGTGAGTGTGCGGGTCGGGTCGGCGGCGTCCTCGCACACCTTCCATCCGTCGCCGCAGGCCTGGTCGTCGCGGTACTGGCGGGTGTCGAGCATGTGAAAGTTCGCCAACGAGCCCCACGCCACGGTGCGGTAGAGCCGGATCCGGGAGCCGGTCGGCTTGTTCCGGCGACGCAGCGGCATGTTCTCGTAGTAGGCCCGGAATGCGTTGGCCCGGCGCGCCGCGAAGTTCGGTTGGGGATGCTCCGGCACGTAGCCCGCCCAGTTGTTGTCGACCTCGTGGTCGTCGGGCACGACGAGCCAGGGTGCGACGGCGTGGGCGGCCCGCAGGTCGGGGTCGGTGCGGTACTGGGCGTATCGCTGTCGGTACTGGGCGAGGGTCTCGGTCTCGGGACCTCGGTGGTCACGCACGACGCCGTCGGGCGAGACGTGGGCGCCGGGGCCGTACTCGTAGATGTAGTCGCCGAGGTGGAGCACCAGGTCGGGTTCGTCCTCCGCGAGGCGGCGGTAGGCGGTGAAGTACCCGTGCTCGTACTGCGCGCAGGAGGCGAACGCCATCATCAGGCCCGTTCCCAGCACGCCGGGCGCGGGGGCGGTGCGGGTGCGCCCGGTCGGGGAGAGGAACCGTCCACACCGGAATCTGTAGAAGTACTCCCTGCCGGGTTCCAGCCCCGCGACCTCGGCGTGGACCGCGTACCCGGCCTCGGGCCCGGTGGTCTCGTGGCCACGCCGTACGACGTGGCGGAACCGTTCGTCGTGCGCGATCTCCCACTGCACGGTGACGGCGCGCCGGCCCAGGCCACCGAGTCCGTCGTCGGCGAGCGGCGTCGGGGCGAGGCGCGTCCACAGGACCACGCTGTGCTGGTCGGGTTCGCCGGACGCCACTCCGAGGGTGAACACGTCGCCACGGAGGGGCGCGCCCGCACCGCGGGTCCCGGCGGCGCGGGCGGTGGGATGCGAACCGAGGACGCTCGCGGTGGTGATCGCGGTGAGGGCTGCTCCGCCGAGGAGCACCTGGCGGCGGCTCGGCCTGGACGTCGTCGACTTTCCTCCGGTGGAAGCGGACATGGTGGTCTCCCCACGAAGTTCGGCTGTCGGACCTTCTCCAGCCTGGCGTCGTCGGGTGGCCGTTCCGGTCCCGGAAGCGTCACCGGAAGGTGAAACTCCGGTGTGCGTGAGGTGGATCGCAGTGCCGACGAGCGCCGTGCTCGTGGCTCACCGTCCAGGCGGGCGCGTCGTCGGCAGCGCGCTGACCAGGCAGGAGTACGTCACCTCACCCTGGTTGCGCGGCTAGCACTCCGATGGCTAGAGTGCTAATTGCACGGCACCGCACACGCCCCGGCACCCGCGACGGCGGGGGTGGTAGGAGCCGTACCCAACTAGGTACCTGCCAACGCTTTGGAAGACCCGTGGAGGTCACACCGGTGAGCGTGAACATCAAGCCGCTCGAGGACAAGATCGTTGTCCAGACGAGCGAGGCCGAGGAGACGACGGCTTCCGGGCTCGTCATCCCCGACACCGCCAAGGAGAAGCCCCAGGAGGGCAAGGTTCTGGCCGTGGGCCCGGGCCGCGTCGACGACAAGGGCAACCGCATCCCCGTGGATGTCAAGGAAGGTGACGTCGTCATCTACTCCAAGTACGGCGGCACCGAGGTCAAGTACAACGGCGAGGAGTACTTGATCCTGTCCGCCCGCGACGTGCTGGCCGTCATCAACTGACGACCGCCTTGCGTCGAAACGCCCCGGGCCCCGCTCATGCCGGGGTACCGGGGCGTTTCGTGTCTCTAGAGAGGTTTTTCCATGCCTAAGCAGATCAACTTCGACGAGGACGCTCGTCGGGCGCTCGAACGCGGGGTGAACAAGCTCGCCGACGCCGTGAAGGTGACGCTCGGCCCGCGCGGTCGGCACGTCGTGCTCGACAAGAAGTTCGGCGGCCCGACCATCACCCTCGACGGCGTGACCGTGGCTCGCGAGATCGAGCTCGACGACCCGTTCGAGAACCTCGGCGCCCAGCTCGCGAAGAACGTCGCCACCAAGACCAACGACGTGGTCGGCGACGGCACCACGACGTCGACCGTGCTGGCGCAGGCGCTGGTGCGTGTCGGCCTGCGCAACGTGGCGGCCGGTGCGAACCCCACGGCGCTGGGCCGGGGCATCGAGGCCGCCGCGGACAAGGTCGTCGAGCTGCTGAAGTCCAAGGCCACCCCGGTCAAGGGCCGCGACAACATCGCCCAGGTCGGCACGGTCACCTCGCGTGACTCCGCGATCGGCGCGCTGCTCGGCGAGGCCGTCGAGCGGGTCGGCGAGGACGGCGTCATCACGGTGGAGGAGTCGTCGACGCTCGCGACCGAGCTCGACATCACCGAGGGCGTGCAGTTCGACAAGGGCTACCTGTCGGCCCACTTCGCCACCAACCCGGAGGAGCAGCGCGCGATCCTCGAGGACGCGTTCGTGCTGCTCCACCGCGAGAAGATCTCGGCGCTGGCCGACCTGCTTCCGCTGCTGGAGAAGGTCGCCGAGGCCAAGCGTCCGCTGCTGATCATCGCGGAGGACGTCGACGGCGAGGCGCTGTCCACGCTGGTGGTCAACTCGGTGCGCAAGACCATCAGTGCCGTGGCGGTCAAGGCGCCGTTCTTCGGCGACCGTCGCAAGGCGTTCCTCGACGACCTCGCGGTCGTCACGGGCGCTCAGGTGATCTCCAGCGAGGTCGGCCTGAAGCTGTCCGAGGTCGGGCTCGAGGTCCTGGGCAAGGCCCGTCGCGTCGAGGTCACCAAGGACACCACGACGATCGTGGACGGTGCGGGCACGAAGGACGACATCCAGGCCCGGATCGCCCAGATCCGCAAGGAGATCGAGACCACCGACTCCGACTGGGACCGTGAGAAGCTCCAGGAGCGGCTCGCCAAGCTCGGCGGCGGGGTCGCGGTCATCAAGGTGGGCGCTGCCACGGAGACCGAGCTGAGCGAGCGCAAGCACCGCATTGAGGACGCGGTCGCCTCCACCAAGGCCGCGGTCGAGGAGGGCATCGTCCCCGGCGGTGGTTCGGCTCTGGCGCACATCGCCAAGGAGCTCGACGACCTCGGCCTGAGCGGCGACGAGTCGCTCGGCGTCAAGATCGTGCGTGAGGCTCTCACGGCTCCGCTCTTCTGGATCGCCACCAACGCGGGCCACGAGGGCGCCGTGATCGTGTCGAAGGTGCAGGAGCAGAAGTGGGGCGAGGGCCTCAACGCTGCCACGGGTGAGCTGACCGACCTGCTCGCCGCGGGCATCATCGACCCGGTCAAGGTCACCCGCTCGGCGGTGGCCAACGCGGCGTCGATCGCCCGTCTCGTGCTCACCACCGAGAGCTCGGTGGTGGACAAGCCCGAGGACAGCGGCGACGACACCGGTCACGGTCACGCGCACTGACGGCCGACCGATCAACAAGGCGAACGGGGCGACACTCGACGTGAGTGCCGCCCCGTTCGTCGTTTCCGCCCGGATCACTCGCCCAGCTCTCCGGACGGGCTTTCGTCGCGGGTGGGGAAGGTCCCGCGAGAACGGGTCACCGCGCGGTCAGCGTCAGTGACCGCTTCTGTGACCGGATGATGGCGTCTCGTTCGGACTCGGACAGTCCACCCCAGATGCCGTACGGTTCGTGCACGGCGAGTGCGTGCTCCCGGCACAGCTGGAGTACCGGGCAGGTGTGGCAAATGGCCTTCGCCCGGGCCTCCCGTCGTGCGCGTGCCGGCCCCCGCTCCCCATCGGGGTGGAAGAACGAGCCGCTGTCCATCCCCCGGCAAGCTCCCTCCAGTTGCCAGTCCCAAACATCGGCGTTCGGGCCAGGGAGTCTGCGCGTGTCTGCCATTTTCGTGACCGCCTCCGATATCCGGCACCACGCGGCCGGATTGTGCAGTTGTCGTAGTGTGACTACTCCATTTGGTGCAACGGCCGTAACGCTAGAAGCCCATCCGGCGAATGTTCAAGGCCTGTCAGTGGAATCAGCCGATAGGCGTGTCCGTCTACAGTGATCGGTGACACGGCGCCCAAAAATGGCGCAATCGTTTCACTCGCGTGAGTTTCACCAGGTGATCCAGTTGTATTTCGAGGGTGAATAAGGCCCTACCCGCTGTGCCGTCGTGCACTCGTCCGGGTCACGATGAGGGCATGCCGATCGTCGAAAAAGTGCTGCGAGTCGCCGCGTTCGGTGGAAGCCGAGCCGCGACTCAGAGGGGCCAGGCTCCGGATGGAGGTGGTGCCGGCTCGTCGTCCGCGTCGGCTGTGCAGGAGGCACAGCGGTGCCAGTGGCTGGAGGCCGTGGTGCACGGTGCGTGTGGGCGGTACGCCGCGGCGACGACGTTGCTGGAACCGTTGAGCCGTCGTGGTGGGGCGGTGGCCTCCCTGGCGGCGTCCGCCCTGGCGTCGCATCGGCGACAGCTCGGCGGGCACGCCGCGGCGCTGCGGCTCGACGGTCTCGCCCTGCGCAGGGCGATCGAGGCCGGTGAGGCGCGTGAGCTGCACTCGACGTCCCCGGGGTGGGAGTCGGAGGACCCCGATGGTCTGGATGTTCCGGGGGCGCTCGCCGACGCCCTGATCGGGCTGGCGGCGGATCACCTCGGGTTGGGTCGTTTCGCCGAGTCGGCGGTGTTGCTGAAGAGGGCGGCCGGGGTGGTGGCCGTCAGTGGCTCCTGGCGCACCGAGACCCGCCTCGGTTGGGTGCGAGCCGAGCTCGCCCTCGCCTCGGGGCGGCCTGCCGACAGCATTTCGCCCGCGGAACGCGCTCTGGAGGTCTCGGAACGCCACGGGGCGGACCGTCACGCCGCCAAGTCGGCCATGGTGCTCGGGGCCGCGTTGGCGGCGCGCCGGGAAACCGGGGACGAGGATCGGGCGCGGCGTCTCGTGAAATCCGCATTGTCGTCGGCGGAACAAAACGGATGGCGATCACTGACGTGGCCCGCTCGCGCACTTCTTGCCGATCTCGAAACTGATCACGAGCTGACAGTTTGGAATCGCTCCAGAACTACTGACGAGTTGAACGAGTTGCTGGAGTCCACCGATCCGGTGGGACGTCGCTTGGCTCGCGACTCGCCATGGGTGCCGATCTAGGCCGTTTCCTGGGCGAGAGGGGCCATGCCGACATCCGGGCGAAGAATCTCCCAAAAAAAGCCACCGGATCGTGTCAAGGTGACACCTAAAGCGTCCGATAGGGGAAGAGGAATGTCACCCGGCTGCAGGAAGGAACCCCTGTGACGACGGTCTTGATCTGCGACGACCGACGCAGTGTCCGTGAAGGGCTCACGCGCGTGATGTCCGCTGTTCCCGGCGTCAGTCGCATCGACTGTGTAGCGCACGGTGACGAGTTGCTCGCCCGGTACTCCCGCCAGCCCGTCGACGTCGTGCTGGTGGGCACGCAGCGTGCCGTGCCGACCGGTGTCGAGGCCACGCGTCGGTTGGTCTCTGCCAACCCGCAGGCGAACGTCATCGTGTTCGGTGCCCCCGACGACGCCGGCAGCATCGCCGCCGCCATCGCCGGTGGTGCTCGCGGCTACCTGCGGTGGGACGCCTCGCGCCCCGAGCTCGTCGCCGCGCTCGCGCACACGCTCGCCAGCACGTCCGTGCCCGCGCCCCGTCAGCCCTCCGACCCCGGTGTCCAGCTCACTGAGCGTGAACTGCAGGTGCTGCGAGGGATGAGCCAGGGCAAGAGCAATGGACAGATCGGTCGTGAGCTCTACCTGTCCGAAGACACCGTGAAGACCCACGCTCGTCGGCTGTTCCGCAAGCTCGGCGTGCGCGACCGGGCCCAGGCCGTGGCCCACGGCTTCCGACGCGGTCTCGTCTCCTGAATGGGTCTGTGTCGCCAACTCCGCAGTGTCCCTGATCCCCCCGAACACGCCACGCCGGCACGCCGGTGTGGCGTGTCACGTTGTAGGGCGACGAACTGTCGCCGGAAAGCTGACGATCGTCGACATGGTCCGCTCTGAGGTAGTGTCCGTCGTCGCAGGTGGCGTGGCGGAGTCGGCCCGGAAGCGACCGTCGGCGATATCGAGCGGTACCGGCAGGTACGGTAGGTGTCATCGGCGTGGTGGCGACGGTTTCGACAGCCGCACGCCGTTGTTTATGCACGCCTAGACGTAACACCGGGACTGTTGTCTGCGATGGCCAACGTGGGGGATGGGCTGGACGAGTCGGTCGCCGCCGCTGTGGAGGGAGATCCTCAGGCGGTCGAGCGGCTGCTGGCCGCTATCCGTCCCCTCGTGGTGCGGTACTGCCGCGCCCGAGTTGGCAGGCAGGAGCGCACGTTCGCTTCGGCAGACGACGTCGCCCAGGAGGTGTGTCTCGCGGTGCTCACGGCATTGCCTTCGTACCGTGATCAAGGCCGCCCCTTTCTGGCGTTCGTCTACGGGATCGCCCAGCACAAGGTCGCCGACGCGCATCGCGCCGCGTCCCGCAACCGCGCCGAGCCGGTCGCCGAGGTCCCTGACGAGGTCGAGGGCGACGTCGGCCCCGAGCAACGCGCTCTCCAGGGCGAGCTGAACGAACGGATGTCGCAGTTGTTGCAGGTTCTGCCGGACAAACAACGCGAGATCGTGGTGTTGCGGGTCGTCGTCGGGCTGTCCGCGGAGGAGACCGCGGACGCCGTCGGGTCGACGCCCGGGGCGGTCAGGGTCGCCCAGCATCGCGCCCTCGCGCGGCTACGCAAGGCGCTGGCCGCTGAGGAGGTGGTCTGATGACGGAACGCGACGGTGTCGACGGCGACAACCACGAAGGCAACAACCACCGGTTCGGGATCGACGGCCGCGACGAGGCCACGACGTCCAGGGACTCCCACGACTCCGGAGAGGTGTCGGACCTCGCCGACGGGTCGGATACGACGAGTAGGTCCGACGAGGCAGTGACGCGGGACGACGCCGACGTCGAGCGGAGTGACGTCGAGCTCACCGATCTCTCCTCGATCCAGGCCGACGACGCGTTGCTCGACGTTCTCGGTGGCGCAGACTCCCGGGTCGCCGACGGACTCGGCGACCACGAACTGAGCGCGCTGCTGCTCGCCTGGCGGCGGGACGTGGACAGCGAGGCGCTGCCCGAGCTGGTCGACACGGAGACGGCCGTCACGACGGTGCGCACCGCCGCCGTCGCGCACAGCGCCCGTGGGCGCGGGCGCAGGCGCATGCTCGTTCCCGTGGCCGCCGCCGCGGCGGTGTTGGCGATCGGTTTCACCGGGACCGCTCTCGCCGCGCGGGACGCCCAGCCCGGCGACACGCTGTGGGGCCTCAGCAAGGTGCTCTACGCCGACCACGCGCGGTCGGTGGAGGCCGCGGCGTCCGTGCGCATCGATCTGGAGGCCGCGCACCTGGCCATTGCGCAGCAGCGGTACGAGGACGCGCGGGCGGCGCTCGACGAGGCCGAGGAGGCGCTCGAAGGCGTCACCGGCGAGGACGAGCTGGCCAAGCTGCGTGCCCGGCACACCGAGCTGATGGCCCAGCTCGACGAGCCCGACAACGCGCCCGAGGCTCCGACGAGTTCGTCGTCGCACGTGACGTCGAGCACGGAGAAGTCGAACCCCTCGACGCCGTCGGGCACGTCGCCGGAGTCGTCGGAACACAGTGTCCCGCCCGAGCTGGACGAGACCTCGTCGATCCCGACGACCGAACCGCCGTCGTCCACGGAGCCGACCACGCCGCCGACCAGCACCGAGGACAGCCCCAGCGAGGACGAGTCGGGTGGCCGCTCGGACACGTCGGCCTCTCGCGAGAGCTGGAGCCTCACCGGCTGAGCGCCCGACCGGCGCGCTCGAAGACCCCCCGACACGACGAACGCCCTCCGCGAGGGAGGGCGTCGGTCGCGTTGTGCCGTCAGTGAGCGCTCTCGGTGGCGGTGATCCCGTCGGCGAACCCGCGGCAGTAGTCCCAGGTGACGTACAGGGCGGGGTTCGGGTCGAACGCCGGTTCGTGGGGCCGCATGTGCCCGTCCGAGAGCAGCTGTTCGAGACTCGCCCGGAGCAGATGCCAGTCGTGGTAGTGAGGCTGCTCGCACTCGCCGCAGTCCACCACGATGCCCCGCACTCCACGTGGCTCCAGCAGTGCCTGGTAGACCGTGAGGTCCGACAGGTCCGCGAGGAGCTCGGAGCGTTCTTCCGGGCTCATCGGTTCGGCAGCGGGTTCGTCCAGCGCCGCGAACTCCCTGGCTGGGTCGTTCGGGTCGTCGGCGAACGGATCCGGAGGCAACACTTCGTGTGGCACGATCCTGCACGGTACCGGGCCGTCCCCGGGTTGCGTCCAGATACCATCGATAAAAGGGTCCGCGGGTTTCGTGGACGGTTCATCCTGCCGAGGAAGGTCAGCTCCACCCATGACGAATGACACCGTGCCCTCAGGTCTGTCCTCCGTGTCGGAGGATGCCGGTGGGGTTCCGGACAAGTTCGCGATGCTGGGCCTGACGTTCGACGACGTTCTGCTGCTTCCCGCCGAGTCGGACGTGATTCCCAGCGGCGTGGACACGAGCACCAACCTGACGCGCAACGTCCGGCTGAACATCCCCGTGGTGTCCGCGGCGATGGACACGGTGACCGAGGCGCGCATGGCCATCGCCATGGCGCGGCAGGGTGGTCTGGGTGTGCTGCAGCGGAACCTGCCGATCGACGAACAGGCTCAGGCCGTCGAGGTCGTCAAGCGGTCCGAGGCCGGCATGGTCACCGACCCGGTCACGTGCTCGCCGGACGACACGCTCGCCGAGGTGGACGCGTTGTGCGCCCGGTTCCGCATCTCCGGTGTGCCGGTGACGGACGCGTCGGGCACGCTCGTCGGAATCATCACGAACCGCGACATGCGGTTCGAGGTCGACTACAGCAAGCCCGTGCGCGACGTGATGACGAAGGCGCCGCTCGTGACGGCCCAGGTGGGCGTCACGGCCGACGCGGCGCTCGGCCTGCTGCGGCGCCACAAGATCGAGAAGCTGCCGATCGTCGACGGTGACGGCAAGCTGCGCGGGCTCATCACGGTCAAGGACTTCGTGAAGACGGAGCAGTACCCGAACGCCACGAAGGACCCCGACGGCCGATTGGTCGTGGGTGCGGCCGTGGGCGTGGGTGCCGACGGGTTCCAGCGCGCCATGGCGCTGGCCGACGCGGGTGTCGACGTGCTCATGGTCGACACGGCGCACGGACACTCCCGCGGGGTCCTGGACACGGTGGCCCGGTTGAAGAAGGAGCTGGGCGACAAGGTCGACGTCGTCGGCGGCAACGTCGCCACCCGTGCGGGTGCGCAGGCGCTCGTCGACGCGGGCGCGGACGCGGTGAAGGTCGGCGTCGGACCCGGCTCCATCTGCACGACGCGGGTCGTCGCGGGCGTCGGCGTCCCGCAGATCACCGCGATCTACGAGGCCGACAAGGCGTGCCGGCCCGCCGGCATCCCCGTGATCGGCGACGGCGGCATCCAGTACTCCGGTGACATCGCCAAGGCCATCGCGGCCGGTGCGTCGTCGGTGATGCTCGGCAGCCTCCTCGCGGGCACCGCCGAGGCTCCCGGTGAGCTGGTCTTCGTCAACGGCAAGCAGTACAAGATCTACCGAGGCATGGGTTCGCTCGGGGCCATGCAGTCGCGGGGCGGCGGTCGTTCCTACTCGAAGGACCGTTACGCGCAGGACGACGTGCTGTCCGAGGACAAGCTCGTGCCGGAGGGCATCGAGGGGCGGACGCCGTTCCGTGGCCCGCTCGCGGGCGTGGTGCACCAGCTCGTGGGCGGACTGCGTTCGGGGATGGGCTACGCCGGGGCCGCGACGATCGCGGAGCTGCAGCGCGCCCAGCTCGTCCGCATCACGTCGGCCGGGCTCAAGGAAAGCCACCCCCACGACATCACGATGACGGTGGAGTCGCCGAACTACACCTCGCGGTAGTTCGCACCCCCGCCTCACACGCCGCCTCGCGGTCGAAGAACAGAAGGGATTTCACGTGCGGGATCTGGTCGAAATCGGCATGGGCCGGACAGCCCGGCGGTCGTACGACTTCGACGACATCGACATCGTGCCGTCGCGGCGCACGCGGTCGTCGAAGGTCGTCTCCACCGCCTGGCAGATCGACGCGTACCGATTCGACCTGCCGCTGGTGACCCACCCCACCGACGCCGTGGTCTCCCCGGAGACCGCCGTGTCGGTGGGCAAGCTCGGCGGGCTGGGTGTGCTCAACGCGGAGGGCGTGTGGGCCCGGCACGCCGACGCGGACAAGGCGCTCGGCCGGGTCGTGGACGCCGCTCGTCGGGGTGCCGACTGGGCCGAGCTGGGTGCGTTGCTCCAGGAGCTGCACTCGGCGCCGATCCAGGAGGGGCTGCTCACCGAGGCGATCCGCACGGTGCGCGACTCCGGGGTGACGGTGGCGGCCCGGGTCAGTCCGCAGCACGCGGCCGAGCTGACGCCCGTCCTGCTCAGCGCGGGTGTCGAGGTCCTGGTGGTGCAGGGCACGATCGTGTCGGCCGAGCACGTGGCACGCGACGGCGACCCGCTCAACCTCAAGGAGTTCATCTCGAACCTCGACGTGCCGGTGATCGCGGGCGGCGTCAGCGACTACCGGACGGCGATGCACCTGATGCGCACGGGCGCGGCGGGAGTGATCGTCGGACACGGCCACACCCCGGGTGTCACCAGCACCGACCGGGTGCTGGGCATCGGTGTGCCGATGGCCACGGCGGTGATCGACGCGGCGGCAGCGCGCCGTGACTACCTCGACGAGACCGGTGGCCGGTACGTGCACGTCCTGGCCGACGGCGGCATCACGTGCAGCGGCGACATCGCGAAGGCCGTGGCCTGCGGTGCCGACGCCGTGATGCTCGGTGCTCCGCTCGCGGCCACCCGGGAGGCGCCGGGCAAGGGGCTGTACTGGACCGCTGCGGCGGCACACCCGTCGTTGCCGCGGTCGCGCGTGGCCGAGGGCCCGAGCCGTGACGTCGACCTCGAAACGCTGCTGCGGGGGCCGTCGTCGGACCCGGAGGGCGTGGTGAACCTCTTCGGCGCGCTGCGTCGGGCACTGGCGAAGACGGGCTACTCCGATCTGAAGGAGTTCCAGAAGGTCGGGCTCGCGGTTCGAGCCTGATCGATCCCGCGTAACCAGCCGGTAACTTACCTCTGGTCAGGAACCGGTTGCGCGGTCTACGCTCTGCCTGTGACTGGGCGTAACACTCACGGTGTGGACCGCGCCGTCGACTACGACGTCGTGGTCGTCGGATCGGGCTTCGGCGGCAGCGTGGCCGCACTGAGACTGACGGAGAAGGGCTACCGCGTCGCGGTGGTGGAGGCCGGGCGCCGGTTCGCCGACGACGAGTTCGCGTCGACATCGTGGGATCTGCGGCGGTACCTGTGGGCGCCGAGCGTCGGATGCTTCGGCATCCAGCGCGTTCACCTGCTCAAGGACGTCATGGTGTTGGCCGGCGCGGGCGTCGGCGGTGGTTCGCTGGTCTACGCCAACACGCTGTACCGGCCGCTGCGGCCCTTCTACACCGACCGGCAGTGGGCCCACATCACCGACTGGGAGTCGGAACTCGCGCCGCACTTCGACCAGGCCAGCCGCATGCTGGGCGTGGTCACCAACCCCACGGTGACCCCGGCCGACGAGATCATGAAGAAGGTGGCGGCCGACATGGGCGTGGCCGACACCTATCACCCGACGCCCGTCGCCGTGTACTTCGGTGAACCGGGCAAGCGCGTGGCCGACCCGTACTTCGGCGGCGTGGGACCGGACCGGGTCGGTTGCACCGAGTGCGGTTCGTGCATGACGGGCTGCCGGGTCGGCGCCAAGAACACGCTCGTGAAGAACTACCTCTACCTGGCCGAGCAGCGGGGCGCGAAGGTCATCCCGCTGACCACGGTGACGGCGGTGCGGCCCCGGGGCGACGGCACGTTCGAGGTGGACCTCCGCAAGACGGGCACCGTGTCGCGACGGTTCCGGCACACACTGACCGCGGGGCACGTGGTGCTCGCGGCGGGCACGTGGGGCACGCAGCGACTGTTGCACGACATGCGCGACAAGGGTGTGCTGCCGCGGCTGTCGCGTCGGCTCGGGGAGCTGACGCGCACCAACTCCGAAGCCATCATCGGTGCGGGCCGGACCACCGTGGACCCGAACCGGGACTTCACCCGCGGCGTGGCCATCACGTCGTCGTTCCATCCGGACCCGAACACCCACATCGAGCCCGTGCGCTACGGCAAGGGCAGCAACGCCATGAGCCTGCTGCAGACGGTCGCTACCGACGGCTCCTCGGAGGTCCCCCGGTGGCGGCAGGTGCTGCGGTTCGTGCGCAAGCATCCGCTGCAGACGGCGAAGCTGTTCAACGCCTACCGGTGGAGCGAGCGCACGGTGATCCTGCTGGTGATGCAGAGTCTCGACAACTCCATCACCACCTACACGAAGAAGACCTGGTTCGGGCGTCGCAAGTACACGTCACGGCAGGGCCACGGGGCGCCGAACCCGACGTTCATCCCCGCGGGCTACGAGGCGAACCAGCGCACCGCCGAGCACATCGACGGGGTCGCGGGCGGCACCTGGGGCGAGGTCTTCGACATCCCGTTGACCGCGCACTTCATCGGAGGCACGCCCATCGGTACCGACCCCGACAGCGGTGTGATCGACCCGTACCACCGGGTGTTCAACTACCCGAACCTGCACGTCGTCGACGGCACGGCGATCACGGCCAACCTGGGGGTCAACCCGTCGCTGACCATCGCCGCGCAGGCCGAACGCGCGTTCTCGCTGTGGCCGAACAAGGGTGAGGCGGACCCGAGGCCCGAGCAGGGGCAGCCGTACCGGCGTGTCGACCCGGTGCCGCCGAAGTCGCCCGCCGTGCCCGCGCATGCCCCCGCCGCGTTGCGGTTGTCGGCGCGGAGCGGCGACTGAGCCGACGAGTCAGGGGCCGCCGACGGCGAGTTCCGTGACGACTGCTCGTCGGAGTGCGCGGGCGGTGTCGCGGACGTCGTCGGGGTGGTGTCGGGGCACGTCGCCGACGACGATCCGGTCGGCTGTCGTGCGTTCCGCGAGGTCCTGAGCGAGCCGGAGGTCGCGGGTGAAGACGCCGACGGCCCTGGGTGCGGGACCGGCCGGGTGCAGCGCCGTGGTGAGTGCGGCGTCGGCCGTGTCCGCGACCGACAGCGTGACGACGGGGCCGGGAGGGTGCCGCTCGGGAAGGCCGTCCACTGCGAGACCGGTCACCACCGTGGGACGGACGACGGCGCCCGACCGATCGCCCCCGAGCAGGACCCTGCCTCCGCGGGACCGCGCCTCGGCGACCCAGGCCAACGACCGGCGGGCGGCGTCCTCGTCGGGCAACGCGCCGACCGTGACGGCCGTGTCGTAGGGGTCGCCCACGACGTGGGAGGACAGTGCCTCGGTGAGCGCCGACTCCACGCGGTCGGCCAGCGGCGCGGGCACCACGACGTGTCGGACGGGCAGGTGGATGCGACCTTCCCAGTCGACCACCGACGCGGCCACGGTCGCCGCCGCACCCTCGACGTCCGGCCAGTCGGGCAGCACGGTGACGTGTGAGTGGCCTGCGGGTGTGGGCAGCGGGCACAGCCGGGAGTCGGCGGCCAGCAGGTCGGGCGTCCGAGTGGGCAGGACCGAGAACGACTCCGTCGGTGCGCCCGTCTCGGCCAGCGAGTCGGCGAGCACCTCCGCGAGCGCGAGCGTGGACAGCGAGGCCTGCGGTGGGGGAGCGAGCACCACGGGCGCGCCCACGGCGAGGGCGGCGCCGACCACGCGCGACGCGCTCGCCAGCGCTCGGGACGGCGGGACGAGGCCGAGTGCGATTCCGCGTGGCACCTGCCGGAGGACCCGCACGGTCGGCCGGGTGGGCGGGGTGAGCGGCTCCGCGAGGTGGGTCTCGGACCGCGTTTCGCCCGCGAAATGCGCCGCGTGCCGCAACGTCGCGACCGCGAGAGCCACCTCGGTGGCCGCGTGGGCCAGTGGCGTGGCGGCCTCGGCGGTGCGCAGTTCGGCGAACTCGTCGGCGCGGGCCTCGACAGCCGCGGCGAGCCGGTCGAGGAGGAGGGCGCGGGTGTGCGGGGGTGTCGACCGCGTTCTGCCCGCGAAACGCGTCGCGCCGGCCACCGCCCGCTCCACCTGCGCGGGGCTCGGCAGGCACACGGTGGCGACCTCGGTGCCGTCGTAGGGGTGGTGGACGGAGGCGGTGTCCTCGGCCTGTTCGGGGCGTCCGTCGACCCACGTCTCACGGGGGCTCGGGGTGACCGCGTCCATCGGCTCCATGCGCGTGACCGTAACCGCCACCTGGGCGAATCGCTCGGCGGTGGGCCTGCGACGATGGGGGCAGACTTTTCGTCTCGAAGGCCGACTGGTGAGGAGTTCGACAGTGTCAGATGGCCCCGTGCTCGTGGTGGACTACGGCGCGCAGTACGCGCAGCTCATCGCCCGGCGGGTCCGCGAGGCCCAGGTGTACGCGGAGGTCGTGCCGCACACGACCCCGGTCGACGAGCTCCTCGAACGCAACCCGTCCGCCATCATCCTCTCGGGCGGTCCCGCGAGCGTGTACGCGGAGGACGCCCCGGGCGTCGACCCGGCGCTGTTCGACGCGGGAGTTCCCGTGTTCGGCATCTGCTACGGCTTCCAGGCGATGGCGAAGGCCTTGGGCGGCACGGTCGAGCACACCGGCACCCGTGAGTTCGGCCGCACCGAGCTCGGCGTCACCGGCGGCACGTTGCACGAGGCACTGCCCGCCCGGCACCCGGTGTGGATGAGCCACGGCGACTGCGTCACGAAGGCCCCCGAGGGCTTCGCCGTGACGGCGGGCAGCGAGGGCGCGCCGGTGGCGGGCTTCGAGGACCCCGAGCGCAAGCTGGCGGGCGTGCAGTACCACCCCGAGGTGGCGCACTCGCCCCACGGCCAGGAGGTGCTGCGGCGGTTCCTGCACGAGATCGCCGGGGTTCGCCCGAGGTGGACGACGTCCTCGATCGTCGACGACCAGGTGGAGCGCATCCGGGCTCAGGTGGGTGACGGGCACGCGATCTGCGGACTTTCGGGTGGCGTGGACTCCGCGGTGGCCGCCGCGCTGGTCCAGCGTGCGATCGGCGACCGGTTGACGTGTGTGTTCGTCGACCACGGGTTGTTGCGCGCGGGGGAGCGCGCGCAGGTCGAACGGGACTTCGTCGCGGCCACGGGCGTCAAGCTCGTCACGGTGGACGCGGCCGACCGGTTCCTCACCGCGCTGGAGGGGGTCACGGACCCCGAGCAGAAGCGCAAGATCATCGGTCGGGAGTTCATCCGCGTCTTCGAGCAGGCGGCGCGTGAGGTGAACGCGAAGGAGGACGTCCAGTTCCTCGTCCAGGGCACGCTGTACCCGGACGTGGTGGAGTCCGGCGGCGGTGCGGGCACATCCAACATCAAGAGCCACCACAACGTGGGCGGGCTGCCCGACGACCTGCAGTTCACGCTGGTGGAGCCGCTGCGGCTGCTGTTCAAGGACGAGGTTCGCAGGGTCGGTCTCGAACTGGGGCTCCCCGAGACGATCGTGCACCGGCAGCCGTTCCCCGGCCCCGGTCTGGGCATCCGCATCATCGGCGCGGTGACCGCCGACCGGTTGGAGACGCTGCGGGCGGCGGACGCCATCGCCCGCGAGGAACTCACGGCGGCCGGGCTGGACTCCGACATCTGGCAGTGCCCGGTGGTGCTGCTCGCCGACGTGCGCAGCGTCGGGGTGCAGGGAGATGGCCGCACATACGGTCATCCCGTGGTGTTGCGCCCGGTTTCGAGCGAAGACGCCATGACCGCCGACTGGGCTCGGCTACCCTACGACGTGCTCGAGCGCATCTCCACCCGGATCACCAACGAGGTGGCCGAGGTGAACCGTGTGGTGCTGGACGTGACCAGCAAGCCGCCGGGGACGATCGAGTGGGAGTGAACGACGCGGGCCCCGGGGGTGGATAGCGGTGTGGATCGTGGGCGTGGTGCTGCTGGTCGTCGCGGTGGGCGCGTTCTTCTACATGAAGCACACGCGCGACGAACTGCACGCGATGATCGGCACCGAGACACTGTCGATCCCTGAGCTGGAGCGGTACCGGAGCGCCTCCGACGAGGTCGGGGGCACCGGGTCGTTCCGTAAGACGGCCGAGGTCGTGGGTGCGGCACATCCCCGGCCCGAGGGCCCGTTGACGGCGGAGCTGTCGAAGACCGAGTGCGTCTGGTACCGGTACCGCATCGACCGGCACTACGAGGTGATCGAGTACCGGGACGGCAAGCGGCATCGGCGCAAGCGCACCGAACGCGTCGCCGAGCACACCTCCCACCAGGGGTACGCCGTCATCGACAACGAGGGGCGCACCATCGGCGTCGACCCGAACGGCACGAACCCCGACGGTGTCGAGCAGACGGTGTCGCGGTTCGAGCCGCACCACGACGACCGTGGTGGCGTCGACCTGTTCGGTATCCGGCTGCCTGCGTTGTTCGGCCGCAGCGACAGCACCATCGGCTACGACTACAAGGAATGGGTCATCCGCCCTGGTCAGCGGCTGTACATCCTCGGTGAGGTCCACGACCGCATCGGCCCGCTCGTGATCGGCAAGCCGGCCGACAAGGGCCACTTCATCATCTCCACGCGCACCGAGGAGGAGCTGCGCGCGAGCCGGGTGCAGCGGCACAAGCTCCTGGCCGCCGGGACGATCGCGAGCTGTGTGCTCGGCGTCGGGTTCCTCGTGAGTGCCCTGTTCGTCTGACGGGCGGACCCGTCGCGCCGGGCCCTCAGCGCTTGTGCCGGCGCCTCAGCGTTGCGACTTGCGGGGTCGCATCGAGGCCACCAGCATCAACACCCCCACGAGCGCGGCCCCGCCGCCCAGGACCCAGCGCAGGTCCAGGTTCGGGAACCACGTGTGTGCGTCCGAGAGGACGTAGAGCGAGACGAACAGGGTGACGACTCCTGCCAGCAGGGTGACGGGGTCGGTGCTGCGCGAGGCGGGAGTGCGCTCATCGGCGGGGTCAGCCACGGATTACCTCCACGGGTCCGGCCCCGGCCTCGGCGGTCAGGGTGATGTGCGGTCCACCTTCGCCGTCGACACCGTAGTCGTGGCCGCGCAGCGCCGGCGGGTTGAGCCCGGTCTGACTCCGGCCGAGGCAGTCGAGGGTGCCGACCCGGGCGGAGCAGGTGTACCAGACGTCGGCGTCCGCGGGGACCTGCACCGTGACGGGGCCCGCACCGGTGCGGACGGTCGTGGTGACCCGGTCGTCGCCCGACAGTTCCCTGAGGTCGAGGTGCACGTTGCCTGCGGTCCTCGCGTAGACGGGGAGCACCTGCTCCGCCGAGGTGGGCCTGGCGACGAGATTGCCGAAGCCGCCCCGCAGGTGCTCGCTCGGGATCGTGGTGAGGACGAGTCCGGCCATCGCCAACGGCAGCGCCAGCCACACGAGTCCGCGGCTCCCCCCGAAGAACGCGCCCACCACCATGCCGAGACCGAGCACCCCGAGCATGAGCCCGACCACGTGTGCCGGGGTGAACCATGGCACGCCCTCGGCGGCCAGCGCCGCGCCCACCCCTCCGACCGCCAGGGCCAGGCCCGCGGCCGCGACGCCGATCCGGGACTTCCGGCGTTGCGGTGCGGGGGGCTCCGGCGGAGTCGTCGGGGTGGGCACGTCCGCGCCCGGCAGCCGCCAGCCGAGAGGATCCGCCCCCAACGGGTCCCAGGTCACGACTGCCTGCGACACGGGCGCTCCCCCGGCGCCCGTGGCCGCTGTCCCCATTGCCGCCGTGTCCGTCCGCACGCCCGTCGGCGCAGGCCGACGGTATTGCCCCCTGCTGCGGTGCAGCAGATAGAGGCTCCCCGCGACGAGCGCCAGACCGACGAACGTGCCGCCGTCCATCCAGGTGTGGTCGGCGAAGGTCCACAACGCCACCGGCAGCAGCACCACACACAGGACGATCACGGTGCTCTTCGCCATCGAGCTGTGCCCCTTGCCGAACAGGCTCTCCATCCCCGACACCGGGTCGTCGCCCTCGGCGAAGAGGAGGACGCCCAGCAGGTAGAGGGCGACGCCGATGCCTCCGAGCACGGTCAGCACGACGAACGCGACCCGCACGACGGTCGGGTCGATCCCGTACCGGTTGCCGATACCGGCAGCCACCCCCGCCACCTTGCGACCGTGGTGAGGTCGTCGAGGCCGGGAGACCCAGAAGTCCTTCACCGTGTCCTCGAATCCGTGGAGAGGTTTCGCCGAACCCGTCGTGTGGTCCATGTCGACAGCATGCGGGGAAAATCCGCTCGACACATCGGGGAACAACCCTGAACCTTCCCCGGGGGACGGCCCGTTGTCCGGGACAGGTTCAGGGGTTTCCCCGATGAACGGGCGGGGTGCGACGTGTGACGATGGACGGGTGGAGCAGCAGGTGACCGGCGATCGCGTGTCCACCGAGGGGGAGGACCGCACGGGCACCGGTGCGGCCACGACCGCGGAAGCGCGGGGGAACGAGGCCGCGTCCGGTTCGGGGGTGGACGCGGCCGTGGATCCGCCGGGTGGTCGGCACCCAGCATCGGCGGCGGACGGGGACATGCCGCCGAAGATGTATCGCCGCCGAGGTGGTCGGGCGCTCGCGGGGGTCGCGGGCGGTCTTGCCGACCATCTCGGCGTCAAGGTGCTGTGGGTGCGGGCCACGTTCGCGGTGCTCGCGGCGTTCGGTGGCATGGGGTTGCTCGCCTACGCGCTGCTGTGGATGTTCGTGCCGCAACAGCCGGGGGACGAGAAGAACCCGCCGGTGTCGGCCAAGGAACGACAGCAGACGTACGGCTTGGTCGCGTTGGGGCTCGGCCTCGCCGTGGTGGGCAGTGCCCTCACCGGTCTGTTCAGCGGTTGGGTCGGGGTGCCGTTGGCCGTCGCGCTGGTCGGTGCCGCCGTGGTGTGGCGGGAGGCCGACGAGTCCCAGCGCAGGCGGTGGCGGGACGGGGCCCGCACCGGGGTCGCGGGGGTGCTCGGTGGCGGCGGTGTCCGGCCTGCCGTGCGGGTGCTCGCGGGTGTGGCGCTCGTGGTGGCGGGCATCGGCGTCGTGGTCTTCCGGGGCGGCAGCCTCGACCAGGTTCAGTTCGCCCTGATCGCGGTGCTCGCGACCCTCGTCGGAGTCGCGGTGCTGACGGTGCCGTTCTGGCTGCGCCTCATCCGCGATCTCGGGGAGGAACGCCGCGCGAGGATCCGGACGGAGGAGCGCGCCGAGATCGCCGCCCACCTGCACGACTCGGTGTTGCAGACCCTCGCGCTGATCCAGAAGCAGGCCGACATGCCGCGTGAGGTGGCCCGGCTGGCCCGCAGCCAGGAGCGGCAACTCCGGCAGTGGCTGTACGGACCGTCGGGTTACGGCAGCTCCACGAACTCGGGGCGAACCCGGACCACGAACCTGTCGGAGGCGTTGGCCACCGCGTGCGGCGAGGTGGAGGACACGTTCGCGATCTCCGTGCAGCAGGTGGTGGTCGGCGGGGAGGTCGAGGTCGACGACCGGCTCGGGGCGTTGATCCAGGCAGCGCGCGAGGCGATCGTCAACGCGGCCAAGCACGCGGGCGTCGAGGAGGTCAGCGTGTACGCGGAGGTGGAGCACGACGCGGTGACGGTGTTCGTCCGCGATCGGGGGCGGGGCTTCGATCCCGAGGCCGTGGGGAAGGACCGGCATGGTCTTGCCGACTCCATCAAGGGCAGGATGGAACGCAACGGTGGCACGTGCCGGTTGCGGACCGCGCCGGGCGAGGGCACCGAGGTGCAGTTGGAGATGCCGCGCAGGTCCGCGGACAGGAGCGCTCAGGGGGCGACGTGACCACAGGCGAGCAGCAGAAGCGACCCGTCACCGTCTTTCTCGTCGACGACCACGCGTTGTTTCGCGCGGGGGCGCGGACGGAGTTGGAGTCG
This sequence comes from Saccharomonospora sp. NB11, assembly GCF_015910535.1. Taxonomy (GTDB): domain Bacteria; phylum Actinomycetota; class Actinomycetes; order Mycobacteriales; family Pseudonocardiaceae; genus Saccharomonospora. Next base: position 240,323 of record NZ_JACBJG010000006.1, read on the forward strand.
GTCAGCGACGAGGTCCGCGTGGTCGGCGAGGCCGGGTCGGTGGGGGAGGCCGTGGCCGCCATCCGCCGGGTGAGGCCGCAGGTGGTGCTGCTGGACGTCCACATGCCCGACGGTGGGGGCGCGGAGGTGCTGCGCCGGGTTCGGCCCGAGCTGCCGGACGTGGTCTTCCTCGCGTTGTCGGTGTCCGACGCCGCGGAGGACGTCATCGCCGTGATCCGGGCCGGCGCTCGCGGCTACGTCACCAAGACGATCTCGTCGCGCGAGTTGGTGCGGGCGGTGCTCAGGGTGGCCGACGGGGACGCCGTGTTCTCGCCCCGACTGGCGGGGTTCGTGCTCGACGCGTTCGCCGACCGCCCGGGCGCCGAACCGATCAACGACCCGGACCTCGACCTGTTGACGCCCCGCGAACGTGACGTGCTGCGCCTGCTCGCGCGTGGCTACGCCTACAAGGAGATCGCGTCCGAGCTGTTCATCTCGGTGAAGACGGTGGAGACGCACGTGTCGAGCGTCCTGCGCAAGACACAGTTGTCGAACCGCTACGAACTCTCCCGCTGGGCCTCCGACCGTCGGCTGGTCTGACTCCAGCGCGGGGCCACGACGGCCAGGGCCAGCGCGCCCAGGACGCCGAGCGCGGCCGACGCGATGCCGAGTGTCTGGCCGGGTGGGCTCCACTCCAGGGTGAGCGTGCCCGCCTGCACGCCCGCGGGCACGGTGACGGTGATCAGCCCGGCTTCGGTGGTCTCCACCGGGACTTCGACGCCGTCGACGTCCGCGCGGTAGCCGGGCCAGCCCAGCCGGGAGAAGACGAGCCGATGTTCTCGGGTCGGGTCGGCTGCGGCGAAGCGCACGGTCTCCGTGGTCGCGCCCGTCGTCGTGTGCGTGGTGGCGGCGGAGGTGACGTCCAGGCCGGCCGAGGCCCACGTCAGCGTCGAGTCCGGCCACGGCAGCGGTGACTCGCGTTCCAGGACCGTGACGACCTCGTCGCGTTCGCGGACCCGCCAGCCCGCCGGGCCGTCGACGGTGGCGGACGTGGGTACGAGAGCGTTCTGCACCACCACCGTGGTCACGCCGAGCAGGTCGGCCAGGGGAGCGCCGTCGTGGTCGGTGGGCCGCCACAGCGCGTCCCACGCCTCGGGGCAGATCGTGGACCCGGAGTTGTCGAGGCAGAAGGCGTCGACGAAGTCGAGGTAGCCGAGGCCGGTGTAGGAGACGAGCGAGTCGACTCCCGCGACGGAGTGCAGGTTGCCGAACAGGAAGTACCGCCACGCGCCGTCCGGGTGCAGGCCGAGGGTGCGTTCGGCCGTGCTCATGTCGGCGATCTGCATGACCGTGCCGGGATAGCGGTCGGCGAACCGGTCCTTCAGGTCGGTCACGGAGTGCGGGTAGTAGAGCTGGGAGACGTTGGTGTTCTTCGGCGCCAGACCGAGCTGGAGGGCGAGGACCGCGGCGGTGCCCGCGCACAGCAGCCCGGCGAGCCGGACCTTCGAGCGCCTGCCCCACCCGACGGCCGCGGTGACCAGGACCGCGAGCAGGACGCCGCCACCGACGTGCCAGGCCCACAGGTCGGGTTCCGCGGCCCAGGCCAGGTAGACGCCGAGCGCGACGATCGCCGCGCTCGCGGCCCCGCGGGCACGGGATCGGTCGGTGCGCAGCCCCGACGACAGCACCACGGCAAGGACGACGGCACAGCCGAGGAAGCAGTACTCCAGGTGTCGGATCGGCCAGCGGAACAACCACAGCTTCGACGGGCCGAGCGCCAGCACCGCGAACGTGCCCGCCACGACCAGCGGGGCGAGCAGCAGCCGCCAACGTTGCCGGACCACCGGCCAGTCCAGCCAGGGCAGGAGCGGCAGTGCGAACCAGGCGAAGTAGGCGGCGGGCACCGCCAGGCCCGTGCCGCCGAACACCCCGATGTAGGGCAGGTGGGTGGGCGTGCTGGAGGCCAGCAGGTCGGTCAGCCCCGGGACGAGGAAGCCGTCGTTGACCACGGTGGTGTCGCTGCGCCAGGTCACCGACGAGCTGCCGAGCAGCGGCAGGAACACCAGGGGGGTCAGCAGCGCGGCACACGTGCCCAGTCCGGCCACCACCGTGGTGCCCCGGGCGCGGCGGCGCACGGCGAACTCGACGAGCAGCCCGACGTACACCAGCGCGACACCGAGCACGCCGTACGGGTTGCCCGCCGTGACGGCCAGCGCGGAGACCGCGAACGCCCACAGCGGGTTCAGCCCGCCCCGGGCCGCGCGTCGCGTCGTCCACCAGACGTGCGGCACCCAGGCGAACGCGATGAGCCCGGACGCCCACGCGCTCGCGTCGAAGTACAGCACGAACCCGGCGAACGGCAGTGCGGTCGCCACCGCGGCGGCGGCGGAACGGGCGGCACCGTACTCCCGGCACAACAGGTATGTGCCGAGCGCGAGCAGCACGAGGAACTCGGTCTTGACGATCACGGCGGCCACCGCCAGGTCCGGCAACGCGGCCACCAGCAGGAAGTTGGCGACGTTGACCGGGTTGTAGACGCCGAACAACGCCTCGGCCGCGAGGTTGCCGCCCATCCAGGATCCGACGTCCAGCAGCGTCAGCCACTGCCCGTTGCCGACGAGCTCGCCCAACCGGTGCCACATCGGCAGGAACTGCTGGGCGCTGTCGTCCCAGAAGTAGAAGATCCGGTTGCCGATCAGGGGAAGCTGGGCCAGCACCGCCACCAGCACGCACACGCCGGTGGCTGTCCAGAATCCCGTGGCCCGCGACGGCGTGGGGCGGGGTTGCGGGTGGGTGACTCTCAGCTCGTCGGCAGGGATCGTGGTCGTCATGAGTGAACCTCCGGCTCGGCCCAACGCGGCTGGGCGCGGCGTTCGGTGAGGATGTACTGGGCCACCAGGAACGTCACGGGGATCGCCACCGCCGCCGCGAGCAGGGGCGCGATCCGGTCGTTCACGTCGAGCACGTCCACGAGCAGGTACAGGCCCACGGAACTGACGACGAAGTTCGTGGCGTTCGACAGCGGGAACAGCAGGAACGTCCGCAGGCTCGGGCGGATGCGGAACGTGAAGCGGCAGTTGAGGAAGTACGAGCCCACCATCGCCAGCACGAACGCCACCACGTGGGCGACGAGATACCCGAGGACGAGCCGCAGCAGCAGGTACAGGCCGACGTAGGTGGCCGTGTTCACCACGCCGACGGCGGCGAACCGGATCAGTCGTCCACGCACGGGGACTCCGGTGCGGCGACGGGACTGGTCTCCTTCACGAGGAAGTGCGGCCGATGTTTCGTCTCGTGGTAGATGCGCCCCAGGTACTCGCCGACGATGCCGACGAGCAACAACTGCATGCCGCCGAAGCCGATGATGCCGCACATGATCGTGACGTAGCCGGGTGCCGTGGTCCCGTTGAGCAGCGTCCCCAGCACGAGCCACAACGCGTAGCCGAACGCGGCGGCGGTGCACAGCGCGCCCAGGTAGACGGCGAGCCGCAGCGGCCGGTGGTTGAACGACAGGATGCCGTCGATGCCGTAGTTGAGCAGCGAGCGCAGCGACCACTTGCTGTCACCGTTCGCGCGGGTGACGTTCTCGTAGTCGACGACGGCGGTGTCGAACCCGATCCACGAGAACAGGCCCTTGGAGAACCGGTTGCGTTCCTGCAGCGACAGCAGCGCGTCCACCGCGCGCCTGCTCAGCAGGCGGAAGTCGCCCACGCCGTCGGTCAGTTCCACGTCGACGAGCCGGTTCATCACGCGGTAGTACGCCCGCGAGGCGGCTGTCCGGAGCCTGGCCTCGCCGGTGCGGGTCCGGCGGGCGACGACCTGGTCGTAGCCCTTGTCGAGGAGGGCGACCATGTCACCCAGCAGTTCCGGGGGATGCTGGAGGTCGGCGTCGAGGATGGCGACCAGGTCGCCGGTCGCGTGCTGGAGGCCGGCGAGCATGGCGGCTTCCTTGCCGAAGTTGCGACTGAGCGAGACGTACGTGAAGCGCGAGTCGTAGCGGGCCATCGCGCGCAGCAGGTCGAGCGTGCCGTCGCTGCTGCCGTCGTCGACGAGGACCACCTCGAAGTCCTCCGTGAGCGGAGGCAACACGTGGAGCAGGGTCGCCCGAAGGGCGGGAAGGCAGGACTCCTCGTTGTAGCACGGGACGACGACGGAGAGACGCATTGTCCGCTGCTTTCGGTCGGCCGGCACGCGACACGAGCGATGGGCCGGGGCCCATGGCTCCCCACGGTGCTTGCCGGGCGGCGGCGACCGAAAACGCGATGTCAGCGCATCAGGGCGGGAACTCCCGCCGGACGGGTGACAGGTCCGCGTGGCTCGCGCGCTACAGGACCAGGACGGCGATGACGGCGAGCACGACCACGAGCGCCGCCACCGCCCACAGCGCGATCCGCATCGACGACGGAGCCGGGTCGGCGGTCACGGGCACACGGGTGGCCGCGTTCGCGGGGGGAACGCGCGGTGGCCGCGGCATCAACGGCACGGTGGGCATGGCCGGAGCCGTGGGAGGAACGAACCCGGCCTGCCTGCCCTTGCTGACGGCACGCAACGCGGCGACGGTGTCCCCGAGTGTCGGCCGCAGGTCGGGCTCGGAACGCAGCAGCTTCTCCAACGCGGCGGTCAGGGGACCGCTGCGGGACGGCACCACGGGGTCGTCCTCGCCCTCCGGCCCGAAGGGAGGAGCCCCTTCCACCGCCTCGAACAGGGTCGCACCCAGTGCGTACGCGTCGGAGGCCACGGTGGGTTCACCGCCCCGCTTCACCTCGGGCGCGAGGTAAGCGGGGTTGGGCTTGCCGCCGTGGATGCCGATGTCGGTGAGTTTCACGCCGCCGTCGTCGGCGAGCAGCACGTTGCCGGGTTCCACGGCGCCGTGGATGACGCCCGAGCCATGCGCGGAGGCGAGCGCTGCACCGAGCGCCGCACCGAGGTACCCGGCCTGCTCCGGGGTGAGCGTGCCGTGCTCGGCGAGGAAGTCGGCCATGTTGCGCGAGGGCACGTACTCCATGACGAGCCAGACGTCGTCGCCGTCCTGGAGCGCGTCGTACACCGTCACGGCGCTCGGATGGACCACCTGCATAGCGCGCTTGGCCTCGTCGAGCGCGATGCGCCGAGCCTCGTCGGGGTCACGTTCCGGGTCCAGGTACGTCGGTTTCGCCGCGACGGTGCGGTGCAGCATCGTGTCGAAGGCCAGCCACACGATGCCGGCCCGGCCACGGCCGATCGGCTGGTCGAGCCTGTAGCGCTCCCCGACGAGTGAGCCTTCGGTCTTCTTCACACGACCCCTTGTATCGCGATGCCGGTCAAACGCACATCAACGAAGCAGCAGCGGTCACCCCGTGACCTCCGGGTCCGGCTGCGACGTCACCGTGGTGGGCTCCGGTTCCTCCGGTTCCTCGGTCTCGTCCGGGGTCGAGGTGATCGGGTTCTGCGTCGTGGTGGTCTCGTCCGTCGTGGTGTCGGTGGTGGGCTCGGGCGTCTCCTCCGACGTCGGCTCCGGGTCCACCGGCAAGGGATTCTCCTGCTCCACCGGTTCCGTGGTGGCGGCGACCTCGGTGGTGGTCGTCGTCGGTTCCGTGGTGGGGATGATCGAGGACGACTGCGAGGTGTCCTCGACGGGAGGCTGGTCGCCGGGACCGGTGGTGGTGTCCTCACCGCCACCGCCGAACAACCACATCACGAACGCCGCCATGCCGATCACGACGACGGCGCCGATCGCGGCGGGCACCTTCCAGTTGCCCTTCTCCTCGTCCTCGGCGGGAGGCGGACCGTCGTAGCCGCGGTCGTCGTCGTAACGGTCGTCGTAGTCGTCGTAGCGGTCACCGGCCGACGCGTCGGAGCCGCCGTAGGCGCTGGACTCCACGGGGACGGCGCGGGTCGGCTGCGGCCCGGGTGCGACGGCCGTGCGGTCGTACTGGTCGTAGTCGTCGTACCGGTCGTAGTCGTCGTACTCGTCGTAGCCGCCGTGCGACTGCCCGGCACGTGGGTCGTCGTAGTACTCGTCGTAGTCCCGGTCGTCGTAGTCCCGGTCGCCGTAGTCGCCCAGCCGACCGGAGTGGCCGTCCGCGTAGTTGGCGGCGGCAGCACCGGCCGCACCTCCGAGCGCGGCGGCTCCCGCGGCACCGAGAACGGCGGTGCCGCCGTCGGCACGCGGGTGTTCCTGAGTGGGCTCCCCACCGGGGCCGCCCAACGGCGTCTCGCCGCGTGCGACGGCTGCGAGCAGCTCCTCGCACTGGGCCGCCGTCGGTCGGTGTCGGACGTCGGGGTGCAGCATCACGGCGAGCACGCTGGTCAGCGGACCCGACCGACGCGGTGGGTTGATCTGTCCCGCGGCCACGGCGTGCAGCAGGCCCAGCGTGTTCTCGCTGAGTCCGAACGGGGGCTGGCCCTCCGACGCGGCGTACAGGGTGGAGCCGAGCGAGAAGACGTCGGACTCGGGGCCGGGGTCGCCGCCGATGGCCACCTCGGGGGCCAGGTAGGCGGGAGTTCCGGCGATCATGCCGGTCTTGGTGACCGTGACGTCGTCCTTGGCCCGCGAGATGCCGAAGTCGGTGATCTTCACGGTGCCGTTGCCCGCGAGCAGGATGTTGCCCGGCTTGATGTCCCGGTGGACGATGCCGACGGCGTGCGCCTCCTTGAGCGCGGCCGCGACCTGCGCGCCGATCTTGGCGACCTCGACGGGAGGCAGCGTCTTGTGCTGCTGCAACTCCTGCGCGAGGCTCGTCGACGGCAGGTACTCCATGATCAGGCAAGGCTGCCCGTTGTCGTCCATCACCACGTCGAACACGGTGATCGCGTTGGGATGATGGAGTCGGGCCGCGATTCTGCCCTCGCGCATGGTGCGTTGCCGCGCGTCCTCGGCCTCGTTCTCGTCGAGACCGGGTTGGAGCAGGAGCTGCTTGATCGCGACCGTTCTGTGCAGCACGTCGTCGTGTGCCTGCCAGACGGCACCCATGGCACCGGTCCCGATCCGCTTGATGACACGGTAGCGGCCGGCGACCAGGCGACCCTCGTCGCTCACGCGACCTCCTTCGGGCTCGCACATACCGGAGTTCGTGTGCCGGCTTACCGAGGACCGACCCGTGTCAGAGTAGGCTGATTACCCTCTGCACTCACGGGGGGCACGCTCGGGGAGTCGGTCGAACCCCGATCGAGGGCCACGGTAACGGGCTTACAAGGCCGATGAGCTTACAGTGTCGGTCTCGGCGGTGGCGTCGCATGGTGGACGCTCGATCGCGGACCGTCACCGACGCCCGCCCTCGCAACCACCTTCTCCGGGGTCACGTCGGGGCGTGGGGAACCGTCCTCGACGCCGGCCACGGTCGGTGGCCCGAGCGAGGAGTCGTCCGCGTCGTCGTCGGCCAGCATCGACGCGACCACCATCGACCCCACCAGCGCCAACGCCGCCAGCAGGAGCGCGATCAGCTTGGCCCGACGAGCGAGCAGGCTCTCGGGTTCCTCGGGGGCCGGAGCGCACGTTTCCCCGTGGTCGCTGTGGTCCCCGTGCTCGTTGTGGTCGCATGTCGTGTCGATGGTCCTGCCGTCGACACCGATGCCGAGGTTCTCGATCGAGAGGTTCGGCACGGTGGGAGCGTCGACGACGACCGTGGGTTTCTGCCCGGATTGGCGCCGGTCGTGCACTGCCTGCCCTCGCCTGCGTGTGGTGTTGTGACCGTTGTCCTGCCGTGCGGTGCGTGGACTCCACGAGCCAGACAACTCGTTAGTGGAGCCGTTTACCAGGACTTGTCGGTGGACAGTACGGGGTACACGACGAACGGCGGGTCACGTCACCCGAGCAGAGTAACGATCACGTATGGAACCGGCGTTGCACGTGCACGCTGTCGTGCAGGTGCGTCGTGCAGGAGGCGTGGTCGGACGGCCCGAGCGCGCCTCCGTCAGGCGAGGTCGGCGGCGATCCGCTCGTCGTCGGAGAAGACGAGCTTGCGGGTCTGGATCTCCGTGGTGCCGTCGGTGTAGGTGACCTTCACCGTGTTCAACGTGTAGCCCTCGCGGGAGTCGACGAAGACCTCCTGGACCTCGAAGTACGCCACGTCGGCGTAGCGGTCGGCGAGTCCTTCCGGTCCCTGCGCGGCCAGCTCGCCGGTGGTGAGCGCGTGTGCCGCGTGCGGATCCTCGGTCACGGTGTCGAAGTACTGCTGCGAGCGCTGCGCGAGCAGGTCGCTGTCGTGCTTGGACCACAGCACGACGGGGGCCCGCTCGGTGGGCGCGGGGGTGACCGGCGGTTTCGGTGGCACCGCGACGCCGTCGGTGTCGTTCGTGCCGTCCTGAGCTGGTTCGCCGCCGTCGGCGACGTCCTCCGCGGCCTCCGCGGCGGTCGGGGACGTGGTGTCGTGGGTCGCGAGCGCGCCACGGGTGCCGTCGGCTCCCTCTTGCGCGGACGTGGTGGCCGACGGACCAGCCGGTTCGGTGGTGTTCTCGCCGGTACGCGGCGTGCCGTTGCCGTCGTTGCCCGGCAGGGTCGGTTGGGGCGAGTTCGGCCCGGGCCAGGTGTCCAGGGCCCGGGTGGCGTCGGTGGAGTCCGAGACGAATGCCGAGCCCGCCATGAGCATCGCCGCCACGGCGGCCCCCGACGCCACGCTGGCGAACCAGGCCGCCTTGCGCCACGTCCGGGGCGGCGTCACCGACGCGGGCACCGAGCCGAGATCGAAGGTGCCGAGACCGCGAGGGCCGGACGAGTACACGCGAACGTCCTCGTCGCCCTCGGCGTCGGAGGCCGTGGTCAGCAGGACCCGTCTGCGTCGGGTGCGGCGGGATCGCGGCACCTCGTCGTCCAGGGCCAGCACGCCCCGGACCTCGGGGTAGTCGTCGGAGTCGTCCTCGTCGCCGTCACCGTCGTGGCCCGTGGGGACACGGGGGAGTGGTTCGGTGCGGGCGTGCGAGGTGCCTCCGCCGTGAGCCGCGGGGATCCACCGTCCCGGTGCGGGCCGGTGTCGGTGCCCCGACGTCTCGCCGGGGTCGGGCCCGTGGTCGTCGAGCCCGTCTCCCGGGTCGTCCAGGACGTCGATGACACCGATGCGCCCGGTGTCCTCGTCGCCGCTGTCGCGACCAGGAAGGTCGCCATGGGGAACGTCGAAATGTCCGGTCATGCCGGGTGGACGCCTCCTCCCGCTGCTGCGCCCCCGTGTGCCGGGGTCGCCGTGGGGCCCGAGCGAGGGAGGCCGTCCGCCCACGTCGCTGCCCTCGGTCTCGCGCGTGCGGACCGATCGGCGTTCGTGCCACCCCTCGCGCTCACCTGAAGCAGAGTAGGAGCTTTTCGACCCGGCGGCGGGCACTGAACGCCGACGTCCGTCCGATTCACTCTCTAGGGGCGCGAGCCTCATGCGCCCGGTGGCACGTCGGCGTCGTGCCTCCTCCTCAGCTACCGCTGCGGTAGCGGGCCTGCGTCGACTGGAGTGCCTTCGTCGCCACCGCACCCGAGCCCACGGCCAGCAACACGGCGAGGATGTCCATCACGGTGCCGCCCGCGGTGAAGAGCAGAGCAACCACGGAGGCCGCTGTCGTGCCGCCCGCGATCGGCCACCGCGAGCGCACGTAGTCGGCGATCGGGCCGCCGCCTGCTCGCTTGTTCGCCGCACTGTTCAGCAAGGCCAGGTAACCGACGTGGGCGAGCGCGGCGAGCAGGCTCGCGATCGCGGCCACGACGGCGATGATGTTGACGATGTCCATGACACCAGTGTGCCGTCGCGTCGGCCCGATCCGGGTCAGGGGAATCCCTGAGATCGGACAACGGTACCGAAACGACGCCGAACGTCGTCGGTGTCAGCGCCCGAGGCGGCCTCGACCGAGGTTCAGCAGCGCCATGGCGAGCTGCCGCCCTTCGGGGCCCAGCTCCCGGTAGCGCGCGAGCACGTCCATCTCGCGGTTGTAGACGATGCGCGGGCCTCCGGCGGCCATCCGGGCGGCGCCGATCGTCTTCGACACCTCGGCACGTCGCTTCACGAGGCGAAGGATCTCGGCGTCGAGCCAGTCGATCTCCTTGCGGAGCTCGTCGATCTCCTCGGCGGCCGGGCGGGCGTCGTGGTCGGTGTCGCGGGTCTGGGCGTTCATCGTGACCTCTTCTCAGTCGTGGAGGTGGTCCGGTCCCCGAGACGACGAAAGCCCCGGGGTCCGGTGGACTCCGAGGCTTTCGTGATGACTGGGTGGCACTACGCGATCACGGGAGCCGGAGTCCGGATCCCGTAGAAAAATCGGAACGCGTCGTGTCGCACGTCGTCGAGTATGCCACATCGAACCCCTTCCGAGGCCCGCGGTGACGTGGACCGCACGCGGCGCGGCGGTGCGGCGACGACGGCGACGTAACATCGAGACGTCCCTTCCCGCCGTTCCCCGGCTCGGGCGATCGGCTCGCCGTCGGTGGCATCGAGTAGCGTCGGCGCACGTCAGCTCGCCAGGCACGTCGTTAGGTCCAGTCACTCACGATGAACACCCTGTTCGACCTTCCCCCCGAACCGGCGCACCGAGCCGGTGACTCGTCCTCCACCGACGCCCGTGAGGCTCTTCTGGAGGACCTCAATCCCGCACAACGTGCGGCGGTGGAACACCAGGGGCGCCCGTTGCTCGTCGTCGCCGGAGCCGGTTCCGGCAAGACCCGCGTGCTGACCAGGAGGATCGCCTACCTGCTCGCCGCGAGGGACGTGCATCCCGGTCAGATCATGGCCATCACCTTCACGAACAAGGCCGCCGCCGAGATGCGCGAGCGCGTGTCCGACCTGGTCGGCCGTCGGGCGGGGGCGATGTGGGTGTCGACCTTCCACTCGATGTGCGTCCGCCTGCTGCGGCGCGAGGCGAAGACGCTGGAGATGACGTCCAACTTCTCCATCTACGACGCCGACGACAGCAGGCGCCTCATGACGCTCGTGGGACGAGACCTGGACCTCGACCCGAAGCGTTACGCGGCGCGCGCGCTCGCCACGCACGTGTCGAACTGGAAGAACGAGCTGATCGACCCCGACGCGGCGGCTCAGGCCGCAGCCAGTGACTTCGACCGCAAGGCGGCCGAGGCGTACCGCGAGTACCAGCGCAGGCTCGTGCAGGCCGGGGCCATGGACTTCGACGACCTCATCATGCGGACGGTCGAACTCTTCCAGGCCTTCCCCGACGTCGCCGAGCACTACCGGCGGCGCTTCCGGCACGTCCTGGTGGACGAGTACCAGGACACCAACCACGCCCAGTACACGTTGGTGCGTGAGCTGGTGGGCACCGAACCCACCGAGTCCGGGCTGGAACCGTCGGAGCTGTGCGTCGTCGGTGACGCCGACCAGTCGATCTACGCGTTCCGGGGCGCGACCATCCGGAACATCGAGGAGTTCGAGCGCGACTTCCCCGACGCGCGCACCATCCTGTTGGAGCAGAACTACCGGTCGACGCAGACGATCCTGTCGGCCGCGAACGCGGTCATCGCCCGCAACCCGGGCCGTCGCGACAAGCGGCTGTGGACCGACGCGGGTGACGGTGAACGCATCGTCGGCTACGTGGCGGACAACGAGCACGACGAGGCCGCGTTCGTGGCCGGGGAGATCGACGCGCTCGCCGACCGCGGGGAGGCGAACTACTCCGACGTCGCCGTCTTCTACCGCACCAACAACCAGTCGCGGGTGTTCGAGGAGATCTTCATCCGGCTCGGGCTGCCCTACCGCGTCGTCGGCGGCGTGCGGTTCTACGAGCGCAAGGAGGTCCGGGACGCCCTGGCCTACCTGCGGGTGCTGTCCAATCCCGAGGACACGGTGAGCCTGCGGCGCATCCTCAACGTGCCCAAGCGCGGCATCGGCGACCGCGCCGAGGCCGTGGTCGCGACGCACGCCGAGCGGGAGCGCATCTCCTTCGCCGCCGCCCTGCGCGACGCCGTGGCGGGCCGGGTGCCGCTGCTCAACCCCCGCTCGCAGAAGGCGATCAGTGCCTTCGTGGAGCTGCTGGACGGGTTGCGGGACCTGGTGGACGAGGGCACCGACGTCGCGGACGTGCTGGATGCGGTGCTCGACCGCACCGGTTACCGCGCCGAGCTGGAGGAGTCGCGGGACCCGCAGGACGCCACACGGTTGGAGAACCTCGACGAGCTGGTGACGGTCGCCAGGGAGTTCACGGAGTTCGCCCAGACCGTGCGGGCGGAGCAGGAGGCCGGCGACGACGCCGACGACACCGATGACGGGGTCCCCGAGCCCGGCTCGCTCGCGGCGTTCCTGGAACGAGTGTCGTTGGTCGCCGACGCCGACTCGATCCCCTCACCCGACGGCGAGGAGGACGACGAGGACGACCAGGGCGTGGTGACCCTCATGACCGTGCACACGGCCAAGGGGCTGGAGTATCCGGTCGTGTTCTGCGCGGGCTGGGAGGACGGTGTCTTCCCGCACCTGCGGGCGCTCGGCGAACCGAAGGAGCTGGCCGAGGAGCGCAGGTTGGCCTACGTCGCCATCACCCGGGCCCAGCGGCGGCTGTACCTGTCCCGCGCGCTGGTGCGCACGGCCTGGGGGCAGCCGATGAGCAATCCGGCGTCGCGGTTCCTCGACGAGATCCCCGAGGAGCTGATCGACTGGCGTCGGCAGGAGCCCCGCAAGGAGGCCAGGGCGCCGCGGGCGGCCACCACGTGGGGGCGCAGGCCGGGCATCGGTTCCGACTCGGCGCAGGCGGGCCTCGCGGCAGGCGGGATGCGCACCACGTCATTCCAGGGCTTCTCGTCGTCGCCGAGGCGGGGCGACGCGTGGAAGAAGACGGTGGCGCTGAAGCTCGACGTCGGCGACCGGGTCAATCACGACAAGTACGGTCTTGGCACCGTCGTGGCCACCGAGGGGTCGGGTCCGAGGGCCACGGCCACGATCGACTTCGGCAGCGCGGGCACCGTGCGGCTCATGCTGATCGGCAGCGTGCCGATGGTGAAGCTCTGAGCCGGAGCGGCCCGTTTTTGTCGGACCCTCGGTCTAACCTCGATCTCGAACAGGGGTTCGACCGGGGAGGTCCAGGGTGTGTCGTGTCACGGCCGGGGTGGTGTCCGGCTCGGGGACAGGCGCGGCATACAGCGCGGCCCGGGAGTCGAGGGACTCCCGGGCCGCGTGGATCGTCTCGATCACCGACGCCGTCGGCGTCGGAAGGTTCGGCGTCGGAAGGTTCGGCTCAGACGTAGACGCCGCGAGCGGCGAGCCAGGCTCGCGGGTCGACCTTCACGCCGTTCTCGTGCACCTCGAAGTGCAGGTGGGGGCCGGTCGACTGGCCCTTGTTGCCGATGACGGCGATCTGCTCGCCCGCCTTGACGCGCTGGCCGACCTGGACGGAGAAGCTGTCCATGTGGCCGTAGACGTGGATCGTGCCGTCGTCGAGCTGCACGCGGACCCAGAGCCCGAAACCGCTCGCCGGACCGGCGTCGATCACGGTACCGTCGGCCGCGGCGAGGATCGGCGTGCCGATGGCGTTGGCGATGTCGATGCCGTAGTGGGTCTCGCCCCAGCGAGCGCCGTAGCCGGAGGTGAACACACCCTGCGCGGGTGCCACGAACTTGGGGCGCGCGGCCTCCTCGGCGGCCTTGCGCCGCTCCTCGGCCTCCCGCTCCAGCCGCTCCTCCGTGAGCTCGGCGCTCTCGGTGAGCTTCTGAGCCTCCAGGGAGGCGTCGGTGGGGTCGGCGGTGACCTGGAGCAGTACCGGTGCGCCCGCACGGGCGTCGCCACCGACGCCTGCGGCGCCTCCGGTGGTCATGGCCGTGCTCGCGTCACCGGCGTTGGCCAGGGGAGTCACGTCGGTGTGGCGTTCGGTCGAATCGCCGCCGGACGTGGCCTGAATCGTCTGTCCTGCTGCTGCGGCGGCGAACGCGCCTGCCGCGACGGCGGCCACCATCACACGGCCACGCAGCGCCGAGGACGGCGCGGGAAGCCGGTGCGAGCCCCGGGCACGAACGACAGCACTGTCCAGTGCTTCTTCGAGTGCCGGGGAAGGACCTTGGCCGCCGGGGGAGCGGTGTCGAGCCAAGACAGCGCCTTCCGTTACTCGGGGAGTCAGTCGCGATCCGCCGGGCGGGGGGACCCGGTTGAGCGGTGTCGGGGTACCGCTCGTGGTTCGTGATCTGACCGTAATGGGGACTGCGGGACAGTAACGAAATGGTGGCGCTGCGAGCAAGGTTCCCACCGTGGCGACGGGCGGCCTGGGGGCCGCCGTGATCGTGGGTCGGTCGCATGACGACAGGTAGACGGGTATTCCGATCGCAAATGTGATGTGCGTTACATTCAGGCAACCGGAGGTTTGAAACCGCGCGAATGAGATTCCGATCACCGCTCGCGCGCGCAACGCGCTCGCACGCGCGCCGACCCGACGGTCGGGCGGCCGGTCCGCCTTCCCGCGCACTCGACGGGGACCGCGGGGAGGCGGCTGCCCGGCTACCCTCGTCGCCGGAAGTTCCGCGTGGCGCGGGCTGCTGTGCCGGACGCGCCGCGTCGCCCGCGACGCCGGCACGGGGGTGGATCATCGGACCTCGACGCGTAGACGTGACCGCGGCGTCGCGACCCACGGGTGTCGACGGGGAGGCCGACACAGAGGTCGGCGGTCTCGACCGGCGCCTGCTCACGGCCGCGATGGTGGTCGCGGTCGTCGGTGCGGCCCTGCGCGCGGTGGGCGGAGTCGTTCCCGTGGTCGACGGCGGTGAGCCCGGTTTCGTCAGTGCCCCGATGCTCGTCGCGCTCGCGCTCGCTCCCGTACTGGTGGCCGGGGCGCTGCTCCGTCGAGCGCGGCGTGGCGCGGGCGCGGCTGTCCTGGTGGGGACGGCCCTCCTCGCTCCCGGTGCGGCCCTCGTCGACCTCCAGCTCGCGGCCGACGCGTCCGTGGCGTCCCGGCCGGAGTTGTATCTCCCGGTCGATCTCGGACTGCCCTCGCCGACGCCGGGTCTCTGGACGCTGATTCTCGGGCACGGGTGTGTCGTGGTCGCCGGAGTGCTGGCCTTCGCGGCCCTGCGCCGTCGGGACGCGGTTGCCGGCGGTGGGGCGGGCGGTGGTCTCCTCGCCGAGGGGGGAGACACCGACGGTCCGATCGGTTGGCGTCGCCGCGTCCTGTTCGTCGCGGGGGCGGCCGCGGTGGTCGGCGCGTACGGGCTGCTGATGGCGCCCTTCTCCTCCGACGACGTCTACCTGCTCGCGTCCAACGCCTTCGACGGTCCCGGGCTGGTGCTGCTCGGACTGGTGGTGTGTGCGCTCGCCCTACCGTTGAGTGTGGTGCTGTTCGTCGCCGAGTTCCGTGAGGCCTCCGTGGTGCGGGCGGCGGTGAGCGGGCTCGCGCTCGCTCTCGCCGGGGTGAGTCTCCCGGCGCTGGTCGCCGCGATCGCGATGCCGTCGCTGCACGTCGGCGCGGGGTCGGTCATCGCCGCATTCGGCGTGTTCGGTCTCGGAGCGGCGTCGCTCAGCCTCGGGCGTGCGGAGCCGCGGCAACCGGACGCCGAGGTGGACGCGCACCTGCCGGGCCGGCGTGGTCTCGAAACGGGCACCGCGGTGGTCGCCGTGCTCACCGCCGGATTGGCCGTCCTCGGTGCGTTGTCGCCGCAGGTGGAGGTCGGCGGCGGCGCGGAGCCGCCCGAGAGTCCGGCCCGGTTCCTCCTGCTGGCGGCGGGTCTGGTGCTCGGCGTGGCCGGTGTGGCGATGTTCGTCGGACGGCTGGCCCCGCTGGTGCGGCCGGTGGTGTCGATGGTGTGGGTCGGTGTCCCGCTCGCGGCCGCGGCCGTGCTCGACACGGCTCTCACCACGGGCTACACGTCGTCGATGTTGTCCGTCTCCGGGCCGTTGTCCGGCGACGAGGTGACGGCGGTGTCCATCGACTCCGGACCCGGGGTGCTCTGGGCGTGGCTCGCGATGGTCGGCGCGGCGGTGACCGCGTGCTGTTCCGTCGTCGCCGGGCTGGTGGAGCGCGAGGAGCTGGACGAGGGCGAGAGCGTCGCGGGGCTGTCGGCGGTCGGTCTCCGCATGCTCACGCCGTTGGCCGCGGCGGCGGTGCTGGTGATCGCGGCCTTCGTGACGCCGATGGTGACGGCGGTCGGTTACGTCGAACCGGGCCTGATCTCCGACGTGGGTCCGCCGACCTGGGGGCTCGCCGCCGCGTTGGTCACCGTGCTCGGGGGCTGCGTGCTCGCGGCGCGGAGCAGGCCTGCGCGGGCGGCGGCGCTGCTGGTGGGGGCAGCCGCCGTGGCGGGGCTGCGGGCCGCGACGGCGCCGTTGGTCGGAGGACAGATCGACGGGGCCTCCGCGGGGCCCGGACTGTGGTTCTCGCTGGGCGCCGTGGTCGTGCTGCTCGCCTGTGCCGCGACGGCCGCGTTCGGTGGTCGGCGACCGTGACGACGTCGGCTCGCCCGGTGTGCGGCGGACCTCACTCGAACGGGTCGGCCATGGGGGCCGACAGCGCGATTTTCGCCACACTTCCCAGCTCAGACGGGGTGCGGTGACCCAGTTCACCTGACGTGGGCGATGTCGCGACCGGACGGCTCGATAGGGTCGACGGCGTCCGGCAGCACGGTTTCACACAAACCACATTTGGCGTGTCGTCAGGAGACTGAAGTAGTGGACCTCTACGAGTATCAGGCGAAGGAGCTCTTCGCTGCCCACGACGTTCCGGTACTGCCCGGAACCGTGGTCGGCGAGGCCGAGGAAGCCCGCCGGGCGGCCGAGGAAATCGGTGGCCAGGTCGTGGTGAAGGCTCAGGTGAAGACAGGTGGCCGTGGTAAGGCCGGCGGCGTGAAGCTCGCCGGTGACCCGGCCGAGGCGGTGGAGAAGGCCCGAGCGATCCTCGGCCTCGACATCAAGGGACATGTGACGCGTCGGGTGCTGGTCACGGAGGCGTCTGAGATCGCCGAGGAGTACTACTTCTCGTTCCTGCTCGACCGCGCCAACCGCACCTTCCTGGCCATGGCCTCCGCCGAGGGCGGCATGGAGATCGAGCAGCTCGCCGTCGAGCGCCCCGAGGCGCTGGCGAAGGTCCCGGTGAACCCGCTCACCGGTGTCGACCTCGACACGGCGCGCGACATCGTGACCAAGGCGAACTTCCCCGAAGCCGTTCGGGAGAAGGCCGCCGAGGTGGTCGTCAAGCTGTGGGAGACGTTCGTCGCCGAGGACGCCACCCTGGTCGAGGTGAACCCGCTGGTGCGGGACCCGAAGGACGAGATCATCGCCCTCGACGGCAAGGTGACGCTCGACGACAACGCGGACTTCCGGCAGCCGAAGCACGCCGACTTCGTCGACGTCGAGGCCGAGGACCCGCTGGAGGCCAAGGCCAAGGCCAAGGGCCTCAACTACGTCAAGCTGGACGGCCAGGTGGGCATCATCGGCAACGGTGCCGGCCTCGTCATGTCCACGCTGGACGTCGTGGCCTACGCCGGCGAGCGGCACGGCGGGGTGCGTCCCGCGAACTTCCTCGACATCGGTGGCGGTGCCTCCGCGGAGGTCATGGCCGCCGGTCTCGACGTCATCCTGGGTGACCCCGACGTCAAGAGCGTGTTCGTCAACGTCTTCGGCGGCATCACCGCGTGCGACGCGGTGGCCAACGGCATCGTCGAGGCGCTGAAGATCCTGGGCGACGACGCGACCAAGCCGCTGGTCGTGCGGCTCGACGGCAACAACGTCGAGGAGGGCCGCCGCATCCTCGCCGAGGCGGCGCACCCGCTCGTGACGCTGGTGGACACCATGGACAGCGCGGCCGACAAAGCCGCCGAGTTGGCTTCGGCAGGTGCGTGAACAACATGTCGATCTTTCTGAACAGTGACTCCAAGATCATCGTCCAGGGCCTGACCGGGTCCGAGGGCACGAAGCACGCCACCAAGATGCTGGCGGCGGGCTCGAACATCGTGGGCGGCGTGAACGCCCGCAAGGCGGGTCAGACCGTCACCATCAACGGCAAGGACCTCACCGTCTTCGGCACGGTCGCCGAGGCCATGAAGGAGACGGGCGCCGACGTCAGCGTCATCTTCGTGCCGCCGAAGTTCGCGAAGGACGCGGTCATCGAGGCCATCGACGCCGAGATCCCGCTCGCCGTCGTGATCACCGAGGGCATCCCGGTGCACGACTCGGCCGTGTTCTGGGCCCACGCGTGCGCCAAGGGCAACAAGACGCGGATCATCGGCCCGAACTGCCCGGGCATCATCTCGCCGGGACAGTCGAACGCGGGCATCATCCCCGCCGACATCACCGGCCCCGGCCGTATCGGTCTGGTGTCGAAGTCGGGCACCCTGACCTACCAGATGATGTACGAGCTGCGGGACATCGGTTTCTCCACCGCCATCGGTATCGGCGGTGACCCGATCATCGGCACCACGCACATCGACGCGCTGGAGGCGTTCCAGGCCGACCCGGAGACCGACCTCATCGTCATGATCGGTGAGATCGGTGGGGACGCCGAGGAGCGTGCCGCCGAGTACATCAAGGCCAACGTCACCAAGCCGGTCGTCGGCTACGTCGCCGGGTTCACGGCGCCGGAGGGCAAGACGATGGGCCACGCCGGTGCGATCGTGTCCGGTTCGTCCGGGACCGCGGCGGCGAAGAAGGAGGCCCTCGAGGCCGCCGGTGTGAAGGTCGGCAAGACCCCCACCGAGACCGCCGAGCTCGCACGCGAGCTGTACAAGGCGCTCTGACGCGCGACACGGGCGGGCGCGAGTGCGTGTCCCGCCCGTCCACCTCACGGAGAACGGGGCCGGGCACCTGGTGTGCACGGCCCCGTTCCGCGTCCGGGATGATCTGTGTAGAAAGAGCACCGGAACAGCGAAACCGCGTGCGCTCACATCGCGTCGAAAGAGTGGGCGGGAGTCGGCACCGTCGATCGGGGGCACAGCCGCGGCGAGGCGCTGTTGCGGCGGGCGTGCGCCGACCGCGACCCTACGAGCTCGAAGACGACAGGAGAACACGGATGACCTTCCCGAGCGGCACGCCGGGTGGATTCCCGGGCCAGAGCCCGCAGCAGCCACACCAGCCGTACCCGGGCCCGCAGGCGGCGGGACGGCCTTCGCTGCCGATGCCGAAGATCTTGCTGCTGGTGACCGGCGGGCTCGGGGTGTTGAACCTCTTCCTCGCCTTCGCCAATTTCACGGGCGGGAGCAGCTTCTACGAGTCGGCGGTCAACTGGGTCCCCGCCCTGTTGTTCATCGCCGGTGCCGTGGCTGCGGTGAGCTTCCTGCCCGGTGAGTCGAAGCCCGGGGCGTGGCCTGCGGTGCTGTCGCTCGGGACCGTGCTCGTGTTCCTGTTCACCGTGTTCCACGTCAACAATCTCGCCGTGGGCGGCATCCTCGTGCTGATCTTCGGCATCGCCCAGGCCGGTTGCGCCGTCACCGCGTACCTGCTGGACGCGGGCATCATCAAGCCGAGCAGCCAGCCGCAGCCGTACGGCCAGAACTACCCGCAGACCGGTGGCTTCGGGCAGCCCGGCCAGCCGGCTCAGTCGGGACAGTTCGGCGCGCCCGCGCCGCAGCAGCAGGGCCAGCCGGGCCAGCCCGCCGCGCCGGGGACGTCCTCGGAGGGCTCGGGCGGGTTCGCCGCGCCGACGAAGTTCGCGCAGCCGGTGCAGCAGCAGCCCACCGCGTACGCCCCGCAACACGGCCAGTTCCTCCAGCAGCCGTCGGGTGAGTCGAACCAGCAGCCCGGACAGCCGGGGCAGCCCGGCCAGGCCGGGACGCAGGGCGGTTCGACCGGTTCCAACGCCTGATCGATGACGTGTCGAGGGAGGGTGAGTCCCGTCCCACCGCCTGAGCGGTGGCGGCGTGGCTCACCCTCCTGACGTTCTCCGGGTGCGAAGGTGCCCCCCATGGGCAGACCGATCGTGCGCGACCACGAGCTGGGGTTCGATCGCATCCGGGTGCTCCTCGGCGTCGCGTTCGGACCGATCGTCATCGGGTACGCCGTGGTCGCGAGCCTGCTCGTGGTGGTGGTCGCGCTCGCGCCGAGGGCCGACTTCTCCGCCGAGGGTGTCCTCTTCGCCGCCTGTCCCGCGTGGTTGGCCGCCTACCAGGCGCCGCTCGACATCGACGGCGCACCGCTGGGGGTGCTGCCCCTGCTGCCGACGTTCGCCGTCGTGCTCGCCGTGTTCCGGGCGTCGATGGCGGCGTCGTACCGCCTCGACCATCTCGACGGTGGCCAGGCCGGAGTCGTGCTCCGCGCGCTGCCGGTGATGGGAGCGGTCGCGGGGGCGCACGCTCTGACAGCCGTCGCCTTCGTCGGCATCTCCGTCGGGACGTCCGTGGAGGCGCAGTTCCCCGAGGCCATCGTGATGCCCACCGTGGTGTCGGTCGTCGCGGCGCTGGTGGGAGCGGCCACGGCCTCGTCCGACGAGTGGCTGCACCGGCTCGATCCCGTGGCCGTGCGAGGCATCCGGGCGGGACTCGTGGCCTTCGGCGTCCTCATGGGGTTGGGCGCGCTCGCCTACGTCGGGGCGACGTTGGCGGCGTGGTCGACGCTGGAGACGTTGTTCGAGGCCTTCTCCCCGGACCCGGGCAGTGCGGTGGGCATGGTGCTGCTGAGCACCGCGTACGTGCCGAACGCGGCCGTGCTCGCGGCGAGTGTGCTCACGGGCGGCGGTTTCGTGATCGGGTCGGTGTCGGTGAGCGCGTTCGCGATGGACCCGGGACCGTTGCCCGCGTTGCCCGTCCTCGCCGGGTTGCCCGCGGAGTACGGGTCGTGGTGGCCGCTGCTGCTGGTGTTGCCTCTCGCGCTCGGAGCCGCCGTGGGGTGGTCGCTGCGGGACGTCGACGAGCGCGTGGTCGTGCGGCTGCGCGCGGTGCTCGTGGCGGGCGTGGTGTGCGGGTTCTGCGCGCTGGTGGTGGCCGCCGTCACGGGCGGAGAGCTCGGGGGCGGTGCCTACGATCCCGTCTCGGTGCGTGCCGAGGTGTTCTCCCTCACGGCCTTCGCCTTCGTGGCGGGGCCCGGTGCCGTGGTTGCGTGGTTGACCGGCGCGAAGTCCGATTCGCGGCGTACCCCTCGGAAGCGGCAGCGGGCACGACGCCCTTAGGGTTGGTGGCACCAGCTCAGTAGCCGTGCGCGCGGCGCACGCCCCGGTGAGGAGATCCCACTGGCTATCCGTTTGCGACTTCCGGCACGGGCGAGGACGGTGGTGCTCGCCTCGGGTTCGGGGACCCTGCTGCAGGCCGTGCTCGACGCGGCGACCGAGGACTCCTACCCGGCGGAGGTCGTGGCCGTCGGGACCGACCGCACGGGGGTGCAGGCGCTCACCAGGGCGGAACGTTCGGGAGTGCCGACGTTCACCGTGAAGATGAGCGACCACCCCGACCGGGCGGCCTGGGACAAGGCCCTCACCGAGGCCGTCGCCGCCTACCGGCCCGACCTCGTCGTCTCGGCCGGATTCCTCAAGATCCTCGGGCCGGAGTTCCTGGCTCGCTTCCCACATCGGGTCATCAACACCCATCCGGCGCTGTTGCCCGCCTTCCCGGGTATTCGGGCGGTGGCCGACGCGTTGGAACTCGGCGTCAAGGTGACCGGGTCGACGGTGCACTTCGTGGACGCCGGTGTGGACACCGGGCCGATCATCGCGCAGGAGGCCGTGGTCGTCGAGCCCGAGGACGACGAAGCGACGTTGCACGAGCGCATCAAGGCCACCGAACGCAGGCTGCTCGTCGACGTCATCGCGAAACTGGGCCGTGCGGGGTGCACGGTGGACGGACGAAAGGTGAGGTTCTCGTGAGCGAGCAGACCCCGATGGCGGGACAGCGGCCCGTACGACGTGCGTTGATCGGCGTGTCCGACAAGCGAGGCCTGCTCGAACTCGCGACGGGGTTGCACGCGGCCGGGGTGGAGATCGTCTCCACGGGCGGAACGGCGAAGGTCATCGCCGACGCCGGTGTGCCGGTGACCCCCGTCGAGCAGGTGACGGGTTTCCCCGAGTCGTTCGACGGCCGCGTCAAGACGCTGCACCCGAGGGTGCACGCCGGGTTGCTCGCCGACACGACCCGGGAGGAGCACCGTGAGCAGTTGCGGTCGCTCGACATCCTGCCGTTCGACCTGCTCGTCGTGAACCTCTACCCGTTCCAGAGCACGGTCGCGTCGGGTGCCGGGTTCGACGAGTGCGTCGAGAACATCGACATCGGCGGCCCCGCCATGGTGCGTGCCGCGGCGAAGAACCACGCGAGTGTCGCCGTGGTGGTGGACCCGGAGCGTTACGACTGGGTGCTGGAGCGGGTGCGCGACGGCGGCTTCGCCCTCGACGAGCGGCGGCGGCTCGCCGCGGCGGCGTTCGCGCACACGGCGGCCTACGACACCGCGGTGGCCTCGTGGTTCGCGGAGTCCTACGCGCCCGACGCCGAGGCCGCCGAGAGCGGTTTCCCCGACTTCCTCGGCGGGAGCTGGCAGCGGCACGCCGTCCTGCGCTACGGCGAGAACCCTCACCAGAAGGCCGCGATCTACCGGGGTTCCGAGCCCTCCGGGCTCGCCTTCGCCGAGCAGTTGCACGGCAAGGAGATGTCCTACAACAACTACGTCGACACCGACGCGGCGCGGCGGGCGGCGTTCGACTTCTCCGAGCCGGCCGTGGCGATCATCAAGCACGCCAACCCGTGCGGGATCGCCGTCGGTGGGGACATCGCCGAGGCGCACCGCAAGGCGCACGCCTGCGACCCGGTGTCGGCCTACGGCGGGGTCATCGCGGCCAACCGGCAGGTCACGGTGGAGCTCGCGGAGCAGATCGCCGACGTGTTCACCGAGGTGGTGCTCGCGCCCGGGTTCGACGACGACGCGCTGGACGTGTTGACGCGGAAGAAGAACATCCGGTTGCTGCGCCTGCCGGAGCAGGCGTGGGCCGAGACCACCGAGCTGCGGCCGATCTCGGGCGGGGTGCTCGTCCAGACCGCCGACCGGATCGACGCCGAGGGCGACGACCCGGCCAACTGGACGCTCGCCACCGGCGAGGCCGTGGACGACGCCACCCTGGCCGACCTGGCCTTCGCGTGGCGGGCGATCAGGGCGGTGAAGTCGAACGCCATCCTGCTCGCGCACGAGCAGGCCACGGTGGGGGTCGGCATGGGCCAGGTGAACCGGGTCGACTCTGCCCGGCTGGCGGTGAGCAGGGCCGGGGACCGGGCGAAGGGTGCCGTGGCTGCTTCGGACGCGTTCTTCCCGTTCCCCGACGGTCTCGAAGTGCTGCTGGAGGCCGGCGTGCGTGCGGTGGTCCAGCCCGGTGGGTCCGTGCGGGACGCCGAGGTGATCGCCGCGGCGGAGACCGTGGGCGCCACCGTGTACTTCACCGGGACCCGTCACTTCACCCACTGAGTCACGTTCTCGCCGCCGGTGCGTCACGGGTCTCGGCCCGGGCGCACCGGCGGTGTCGTGTTCGCCCCCGGCCGTGAGCGCCGGTGCGGCTCCTCGGGGCGTCGAGGTGGTCGCGCTGTGTCGTCGGGGGCCATGAGCTGCGCGTTCTGCGTCACTCGACCCGGTGCTGTTGCTTGACAGGGGTGGGGTGTCGACGTTTACTGAGGCTGTCGAACGTGTGTTCGATTGCCGTCTTCCCCGCGGCGCGTCCCGCGCACGTCGATCCTGCGTTCGACGTGCGCGAATTCGGTGTGAGGGGAGGTGACGTCGATGCGACCGTCGGGAGTCGAGCCGCATGCGGGCTCGGTGACTCCGATCCGGCCGGAGCGGACTGGTGCGTCCAGGGGCGCCGTCGCGCGGCTGGCGGCACTGCCCGGGGTGAGCACGGCCAGTGCGGTGGCCGAGGCCGCCGAGCATGCGAAGGCGGCGGGGCAGGTGCTGCCCGTGGCGTCTCCGCTCGCCGGGTTGCTGCCTCGCGAGGGCCTGAGGAGAGGCAGCACCGTGGCGGTCCGGGGCTCGACGTCCCTGCTGCTCGCCCTTCTCGCCGAGGCGACGGCGCGGGGTTCCTGGGCGGCGGTGGTGGGCGTGCCCGGGCTGGGCCTGGTGGCCGCCGAGGAACTGGGGGTGGAGTTGTCCCGGCTCGCGCTGGTTCCCCATCCCGGCGCGGAGTTCCCCGCGGTCACCGCCGCCCTGCTCGACGGGCTCGATCTCGTGGCGGCACGCCCTCCCGCCGGCCCGGGGAGCGAGACGCTCGCGCGACGGCTGTCGGCGCGGGCGCGGCAACGCGGTTCGGTGCTGCTCTCCCTCGGGGCGTGGCCGGGCGCGGAGGTCGAGCTGCGGTGTCGGACGATCCGATGGACTGGTACCGAGGACGGCCACGCTCACCTGCGCGAACGCGAGGTCGTGGTGGAGGCGACGGGGCGGGCGGCACTGGCTCGGCCGGTGCAGGCCACGCTCCTGCTGCCGGGGTCGAACGGCGGGGTGGGGGCACCGGACGTCGTTCTTCCCGCCACACGGTCGTCCGTCTCGCCGAGCCCGGTGCGGGAGGTCGCGGGATGACTCCTCGGTCGACTCCCGCACGTCGGGTGGTGGTGTGGTGCCCGGACTGGCCGGTGGTGGCCGCCTGTGCCTCGGCACGGCTGTCGGTCCACGATCCGGCCGCCGTGTTCGTCGGTAACCGCGTCGTCTCGTGTTCGCCCGCCGCGCACACGGCCGGGGTCACCCGGGGGATGCGTCGCAGAGAGGCGCAGGCGCGGTGCCCCGAGCTCGCGGTGTTCGCCGCGGACGAGGACCGCGACGCGCGACTGTTCGAGTCGGTCGCCGGGGCGGTGGAGGAACTCGTGGTCGGCGTCGAGGTCGTACGACCCGGGATCGTGGCCGTCCCCGTCGGCGGAGCCACGGCGTACTTCGGCGGGGAGCTGCCGTTGGCCGAGCAGCTCATCGACCACGTCGCCGTCCGCGCCGGGGTGGAATGCCAGATCGGTATCGCGGACGGCCTGTTCGCGGCGATGTTGGCGGCTCGGCGCGGCGTCGTGGTCGAACCCGGAGGCTCGCCCGCGTTCCTGGCGCCGTGGAGCGTCACCGAGCTCGACCAGCCGGACGCGGACCGGGCGGAGCTGGTGGATCTGCTGCGCAGACTCGGTCTCCGCACGCTGGGGGCGTTCGCGAAACTCGCCGAGCGCGAGGTGACCGCCCGGTTCGGGCGTGCCGGATTGGTGGCCCACAGGCTGGCGCGGGGACAGGACGAGCGACCACCGTTCCGGCGGACGCCGCCTCCTGAGTTGGAGCTCGTCGAGTCGTTCGAGCACGCGTTGGATCGGGTGGACACGGCGGCCTTCGCCGCGAGGACGCTCGCGACGCGGTTCCATGCCGGCCTCGCCTCACGCGGGTTGGCCTGTACCCGGCTCGGCATCTACGCCACCACGGAGAAAGGCGAGGAGCTGGGCCGGGTCTGGCGCTGTGCCGAGCCGCTCACGGCCGATGGGGTGGCCGACCGCGTGCGCTGGCAGTTCGAGGGGTGGCTGCGGACGGGGAAGGGAACGCGCCCCACCGCCGGGGTGCGGCTGCTGCGCCTGGTGCCCGAGGAGGTCGTGGAGGGCGAGTCGCTGCAGCTCGGGTTGTGGGCGGGCGGGGGCTCCGCCGAGCACACCCCGGAGTCCGATCGTGCGGGCAGAGCGCTGGTCCACGTGCAGGGGCTGCTCGGTCCGGAGAGCGTCTGCACCGCAGTGCTGGAGGGCGGCCGTGGGCCGGGGGAGCGGGTGCGGTTGGTCCCCTGGGGCGAACGCCGGACACCTTCCGCAGGGCACGACGCTCCGTGGCCGGGCCGGATTCCGGCTCCCTCCCCGACGATCGTCCCCGCTTCGGCTCCGTCCGCTGTCGTCACGGGTGTCGACGGGGCGCAGGTCGGGGTCACGGACCGCAACGAGGCGACGTCCGCACCGGCGTGGGTGGCCGTGGCCGACGGTCGGCCTCGCAGGGTGGTCGGTTGGGCGGGGCCCTGGGTCGTGCAGGCGCGTTGGTGGGCACCCGACGGCACGGGGACGCACGCCCGGCTGCAGGTGGTGCTGGAGGACGAGCGGGGTGAGGCCGTGGACGCGTTGCTGCTGCGGTGGGACGCCGAGCCCCGTGATGGTCCGAAGTGGAGTGTCGAGGGGGTGTACGACTAGCGGACGCCGACGGGCATCGGGACGACCGGGGACACCGTCCGGGAGGGGCGGAGCTTCGGGGAGCGACGAGGTGAGGACGCGGTAGGAGATGGGCTGGAACAACCCGCCGGTGCCGTGGCGGGAGTTGGAACGCGCGCTGTCCGGGCGCATCGAACCGTCGGACCGGCTCGGCGACGGCAGCGACAGTCCCGCGTGGACCCGGCGCAGACAGGAGTACGTGCGTCCCGTCGAGCTGACGACGGTGCGCGGCTCCGACGACACCGGGGCGGCGACCCGGGTGCCGTACGCGGAACTGCACTGTCACTCGAACTTCAGTTTCCTCGACGGCGCGAGCCATCCCGAGGAACTCGTGGAGGAGGCCGCCCGGTTGGGACTCGACGCCGTCGCCCTCACCGATCACGACGGCATGTACGGCGTGGCGCGGTTCGCCGAGGCCGCGCGCGAGGTGGGGATGCGCACGGTGTTCGGCACCGAACTCAGCCTCGGGTTGTCCGCGCCGCAGAACGGTGTGGCCGACCCCGAGGGAGAGCACCTGCTGCTGCTGGCGAAGGGACAGGACGGGTACGCGAGTCTGTGCCGTGCGGTGACGTCCGGCCAGCTCGCCGGAGGTGATCTCGACGCCGCCGACGTCACAGGAGTCGGCCGGTCCCGGGCGAAGGGCAGCGCGGAGAAGGGCCGCCCGGTGTACGACCTGGACGCCGTGGCCGAGGAGGTCGCGGGCCGCTGTGTGGTGCTCACCGGATGCCGGAAGGGGGCGGTGCGCCGGGCGCTGGTCGACGGCGGTCCCGCCGCGGCCGCGGAACGGCTGCGGGGACTCGTCGACCGGTTCGGCCGCGACGACGTGTACGTCGAGCTGATCGACCACGGGCAACCGGAGGACAGCGCCCACAACGACGTCCTGGCGGGACTCGCCGCCGAGTTCGGACTGCCGACCGTGGCCACCAACGTGGTGCACTACGCCACGCCGCAACGCGGGTATCTCGCCCAGAGCCTGGCTGCCATCCGCGCCCGGCGTGGGCTCGACGAACTGGAGGGTTGGTTGCCGTCCGGTCCCACGGCTCACCTGCGGTCGGGTGCGGAGATGGCGCGCCGGTTCGCGCGATACCCGGGAGCGGTCCAGCGGGCTGCGCTGCTCGGCACGCAGTGCGCCTTCGAACTCCATCTCGTCGCCCCGGATCTGCCGCCGTTCGACGTGCCCGACGGGCACGACGAGGCGAGCTTCCTGCGGACCTGCACGTTCGAGGGCGCGGCGGAACGGTACGGTCCGCGCGAACGCAACCCGGAGGCCTACCGGCAGTTGGAACACGAACTCGACGTGATCGAAAAACTCGGGTTCCCCGGTTACTTCCTGATCGTGTGGGACATCGTCCGGTTCTGCCGCCGCAACGACATCCTGTGCCAGGGGCGAGGCTCGGCGGCGAACTCCGCCGTCTGTTACGCGCTGGGCATCACGAAGGTCGACCCGGTGCGGTGGAAGCTGTTGTTCGAGCGATTCCTCGCGCCGGACCGGGACGGCTACCCGGACATCGACCTGGACATCGAGTCCGACCAGCGCGAGAAGGTCATCCAGTACGTCTACGCCAAGCACGGCAGGCTGCGTACCGCCCAGGTGGCCAACGTGATCACGTACCGAGCCCGCTCGGCCGTGCGGGACGCGGCGCGCGCGCTCGGCCACTCACCCGGACAGCAGGACGCCTGGAGCAAACAGATCGACCGGTGGGGTCCGTTGCGGCACGTGCACAGCCCCACGGAGCACGACGTTCCCGAGAACGTGCTTGAACTCGCGGCGGCGTTGGAGGACTTTCCCCGGCACCTCGGCATCCACTCCGGGGGCATGGTGATCTGCGACCGCCCGGTGAGCGAGGTGTGTCCGGTGGAGTGGGCCAGGATGCCGGGCCGCAGCGTGTTGCAGTGGGAGAAGGACGACTGCGCGTCGATCGGGTTGGTGAAGTTCGACCTGCTCGGCCTGGGGATGCTGTCCGCGTTGCACTACATGGTGGACCTCGTGGCCGAGTACAAGGGCGAGCGCATCGACCTCGCCGACCTGGATCTGGAGGACGACGAGGTCTACGCCATGTTGCGCAAGGCCGACGCGATCGGCGTGTTCCAGGTGGAGAGCCGGGCGCAGTTGGCCACTCTGCCCCGGCTCGCGCCGAAGACGTTCTACGACCTCGCCGTCGAGGTGGCGTTGATCCGGCCCGGGCCGATCCAGGGCGGGTCGGTGCACCCGTACATCCGCCGCTACACCGGCAAGGAGTCCTGGGAACACGACCATCCGCTGCTGAAGAACGCGCTCGACAAGACACTCGGGGTGCCGCTGTTCCAGGAACAGCTCATGCAGATCGCGATCGACGTCGCCGACTTCACGGCGGCCGAGGCCGACGAACTGCGGCACGCGATGGGGTCGAAGCGGTCGAGCCGGAAGATGGAGCGGTTGCGACGACGCTTCTACGAGGGCGCCGCCCGCAACGGCGTGGACCACGAGCTGGCCGAACGCATCTTCCGGAAGATGAAGGCGTTCGCGAGCTACGGCTTCCCCGAGAGCCACGCGCTGAGCTTCGCCTACCTGGTGTTCGCGAGCGCCTACTTCAAGCGCTACCACCCCGACGCGTTCCTGGCGGGACTGCTGCGGGCGCAGCCGATGGGCTTCTACTCGCCGCAGTCGTTGGTGGCCGACGCCCGCAGGCACGGCGTGAGGGTCCTCGGCCCGGACGTGAACGCGAGCCTGGCCCACACCACCTTGGAGCCGCGCGGGGAGGGACATGCCGTGCGGCTCGGGCTGGCGTCGGTCCGGTCTCTCGGCGACGGCCCGGCGGAGGAACTGGTGGCGGAACGGCGACGGCACGGGCCGTTCCGCGACATGACCGACCTGGCCCGCCGAGTTCGGTTGACCACGCCGCAGGTGGAGGCTCTGGCCACGGCGGGCGCGTTCGCCTCGTGCGGCCCCGATCGACGCGCGGCACTGTGGGCGGCGGGCGCGGTGGCGCAGGAACGGCCGGAGAAACTCCCTGGTAATCCCGGCGTGTCGGCTCCCGCGTTGCCGGGGATGGACGCGCTCGACGTCGCCGTCGCCGATGTGTGGGCCACCGGGTTGTCCCCGGACAGCTACCCGACCGAGTTCGTCCGGGACCGGCTCGACGCGCTCGGGGCGGTGTCCGCGGAGAGCCTGCAACGGATCGACAGCGGCACCAGGGTCCTGGTGGGAGGCGCGGTGACCCACCGCCAGCGGCCGGGGACGGCGGGCGGCATCACGTTCCTCAACCTGGAGGACGAGACCGGCATGGTCAACGTCGTCTGCTCGGCCGGACTCTGGCAGCGCTACCACCGGGTGGCACGAGCCAGTCCGGCTCTGTTGGTGCGCGGTGTGGTGGAACGCGCCGACGGAGTCGTGAGTCTGCGGGCCGATCGGCTGCAGCGACTTTCCCTGGCGGTGCCGACGACGTCCCGGAACTTCCAGTGACGTCGTCGGCGTGCACCTCAGTCCACCGGCGGGTCGCTGGGCTCCAGCTCGATGAGGTCGCCGTCGGCCAGCAGGTCCTCCACGGACGCGGGCAGCAGGTAGGCGGCGCCACCGCCGGGCTGGTTGAACCAGGGGATGGCGACACCCGCGAGCGCCCGGATCGGTCGCTGCACGCGGTACACGTGGTAGGGCCGGTTGACCCACTCCGGCACGAGCGAGCGCTCCTCGAAGGGCGTCCCCGCCGCGTAGGTCAGGTTGCCGTTGGGGCCGCCGAACCGGTCGAGTTCGCTGCCCACCGGCAGTTCCCGCATCTCCTTGCCACGGAAGAGCGTGAGGGGCGGCTCACCGGGCAGCGGCTGGATCGGCCACTGCTGGCCCTTGCCGCCCTGGCCGTTCGACGAGCCCGACGAGCTCGGCTCCCGGGACGCGGGAGCGGAGGCCGGGGGTGCGGGCGGAGTCGGTCCGCCCTGCGCCGGGGGAGCCGGGGGCGCTGGTTGCCGACGCGGTTCCTCGCGGGGCGGGGCGGGCATGCGCGGCTCGCCGTGCGGCTCGGCGGGCGCCGGTGGGCGAGCGCCGGTGGCCACGTCGGGGGGCAGAGTCGCGGTGATCCGCTGGGGTCCCTGCCGTTCCGGCTGCGGAGCGGGCTGCGGGGCCGGCGCCGCGGTCTCGGGGCGCGGACGCGCTTCCTGGGCCACGCCCTCCGGGGCGAGCAGGAGCTTGCCGAGCATGAACGCCGCCGCGTCCTCGACGTCGCCGAACACGGCCGGGCTGGTCAACTGCTTGTCGTCGTACCAGCCGACCCGCCAGCCCTCGGCGGCTTCCTCCAACGCCCAACCCCGATCGGCGGGCTCGCCGATGCGGTAGGCGGTGGCGGGCACGCCCAGCTCACCGAGCCGTTCGTGGAGGTCCTCCAGCACCGGCTCGTCGTAGACGAGCGGACCCGGCGAGTACTCCGTGGGCGGTCCCTCGTCATAGGCGGGGCCGGTGGGCGGCTGCTCGTCGGCGCGCTGCTGGGCGATCGGCTCGGGCGCACGGCGTTCCCGCTCGGGCTCGGGCGCACCGGGCCTGGGCTGCGCAGGCGGGGCGGGAGGAGGAGGCGGAGCCTGCTGAGCCGACTGAGCCGGCGGCACGGTCGCAGCCGGGGTGATCGTGGTCGGCGGGTCGTCGTCGAGAGCTGCAGCGGGCGTGAACGTGGTCGCGGCGTCGGCCGGGTGTTCCGCCGCGCGATCGTGCTCGCGCTCGTCGTAGCCGTCGTGGTCCTCGTACGACTCGTCGTACTGCTGGTCCTCGTACTGGCGGTCGTAGTGCTGGTCGTGGCCCTCGTGGTAGGCGTCGTCCTCGTAATCCTGCTCGTCGGCCGGGTGACTCTCGGGGTAGCGCTCCTGGCCGCGTCGCTCGTAGTCCTGCTCGGCGGGGTGACCCTCGTAGCGTTCCTGGCCGCGCCGAGGCTGCTCGTAGTCCTGCTCGTACTCGCGCTCGTAGTGCTGCTGCTCGTACGGCTGCTCGGCGTAGTCGCCCTCGTCGTAGTGCTGCTCGTCGTAGCGCTGTTCGTCGTCGTAGCGGCCGTCCTCGGACGCGGGGCCCTCGTCGAACCGCGGAGGTGCCGCGATGCGGGTGCGCTCGGCGTCGCTCTCCTGGAAGTCGGGGGACTCCCCGGAGTCGTGCCCGTCGAAGTCCGGATGCGGCGCGCGGACGGGAGCCGCGAGCTGGGTCTGCTCGGCGTCCGTCTCGGGCGGTTCGGCGTCGTACGGCTGGGGCGGCTCCCGGCGCTGCTGCGCCTGCGCGGCGGGGGCGTGGTCCTGCTCGGCGGCTTCCTCGCGCTCGGGCGGCGGAGGCGGCGTGGGCCGCTGCTGTTGCTGGGGCGGCGGGGCCCCACGCGACACGTGTGTGGCCGCGGCCTGGCGCACCGGATCGGGTACGTCGGGGATGCTGAACCCGTTCGAGCGGATGTGCTGCACGAGCTCGGGCTCCGGCGGGATGCCGTACTCGCGCAGGTAGTAGTTGACGGCCGCGGGCCAGATCCAGGTGCCATCGCTGTGGAAGGCGATCGGCACGGTGCTCTCGGGGTTCGCGGCCAAGCGGTCGAGGTCGTAGCCGCGGCCCGGCACCACGACGGGGGCGCCGTCGAGGTAGTCGAGCACCCTGTCCTGCTCCTCGACGTCCAGCTCGGGCCGGTTCACGGTGGGCCTGCCGTCCGCGCCCGGACCGTCGAAGATCCGGGCCATCCGGAACCGCGGGCCGGGACGTTCGGGGCCGAGGCCCGCCATCCTGCGCATGAGCCAGTCGGGCACGTTGTCCTCGGAACGAGGGAACATGCGCAGCTCGTCGGCGTAGGCCTGGGGCGGCGGGGCCAGATCCCAGGTGGGCTCTTCCCGGTCGTACTCGAGGTTGTAGCTGGACGGGTGGTCGAGCTGGTAGCGGGCGTTGAACCAGGTGCCGCGTCCCTCGCGGTACATGCCTGCGCGCAGCCTGCCGAAGAGGCTGGCGATGTCGTGAGTGGCGACCCACTCCTGGGTGGTTCCGTCGGCGAGGCCGACTTCACCCGTGAGTTCGTGGTACCTCCCCACGGCGCGATACTCGACGGTCACTCGGTGCCAGTCGCGCGGGGCAGCCCGTAGCAAGGAAAGGCCTATCTGCTTGACCAGGGTGTCCTGCTCGGTTGCGTTCAGCTGGGTCGGTAGAGCCACGCCCAACATCTTGGCCAATGAACGCCGCGGATGCACGGCACATGTGCACATCGTCGCGGTACGCCCGGCAATCTACGGTCCTTCCGTCGGTTCGCCGAGTGCGGAGCGCCACATTTCACCGGAACGAAGCAACCTTGGTATGAGACAGCGACCAACAATGGGGCGCAATGGCTACCGAACGTGCCCGTTCGACGACGGGTGACCCCACGGACGTCTCGTTCCGATCGAGTGGCAGGCGTCGTGAGTTGCTGGGCCTGCCGATTGCGGTCGTCGCAGGCGTCGGGATGGCGGCGCAGAGCCGGATCAACGGTGAACTCGGCGGACGGCTGGGTGATCCGATCCTCGCCGCGGTGATCTCCTTCGGCAGTGGGCTGTTGCTTCTGCTCGTCACGCTCGCGGTGTCGGCGAGGATGCGCACCGGGATCGGCCGGGTGCGGTCGGCGCTGCGTGCTCGCGCGCTCCGGCCGTGGCACTTCCTGGGTGGGCTCGCGGGCGCGACGTACGTGCTGGGGCAGTCGGTGTCGGTGACGTTGATCGGCGTCGCCATGTTCACGGTCGGTGTCGTGGCCGGGCAGACGGTGAGCAGCCTCGCCGTCGACCGGCTCGGGTTGGGACCCGCGGGAGTCCGGGTGATCACGTGGCCCCGGGTCGTGGGTGCGGTGCTGATGGTCGGGGCCGTGGGGGTGGCCGTGGGCGGGGATCTCCTCGACGCCGACGCCGAGCGCGTGTGGGCTCTGGTGTTGCCGCTCGCCGCGGGTGTGGGCATGGCGGTGCAGCAGGCGTTCAACGGCCGGGTGGGGGTGGCGGCAGGCAGCCCACTCACGGCGACGCTGGTGAACTTCACGGCAGGGACCACGGCGTTGGTGCTGGCCTGGGGCCTGACCCTGGTGACGTCCGCGCGGGGCCTGCCCAGCACGCTGCCGACCGAACCGGTGCTCTACCTCGGCGGTGTGGTCGGGGTCGTGTTCATCGCGGTGGCCTCGGTGCTCGTCTCGTGGACGGGCGTGTTGTTGTTCGGGCTCGCCTCGGTGGCGGGGCAGTTGCTCGGGTCGGTGGTGCTCGACCTGACGGTGCCGGCCGTCGAGGGCGTCGTCCGGGCCACGACGTTGCTCGGGTGCGGGGTCGCGTTCGTCGCCGTGGTGGTCGCCTCCGTGGGCGGTCGACGTGGCGGCGGGAGACCTTTGGAAGAATCGAGCTCGTGACGGCGACGATTCTCGACGGCAGGGCCACCAAGGACGCGATCTTCGCGGAGCTGGCACCGAGGGTGTCCGCTCTCACCGAGCAGGGGCGCACGCCCGGGCTGGCGACCGTGCTCGTCGGGGACGATCCCGGCTCGCACGCGTACGTGAAGATGAAGCACGCGGACTGCGCGAAGGTGGGAATCAACTCGATCCGGCGAGACCTGCCCGCCGACGTCACCCAGGACGAGCTGCACGCCGTCGTCGACGACCTCAACGCCGACCCCGCGTGCAGCGGCTACATCGTGCAGCTCCCGCTGCCGAAGCACCTCGACTCGGGCGCGGTGCTCGACCGCGTCGACCCGGCCAAGGACGTCGACGGACTCGCGCCGCTGAGTCTGGGCAGGCTCGTGCTGAACGAGCCCGGCTTCCTGCCCTGCACGCCGCTGGGCATCGTGGAGCTGTTGCGCCGCTACGAGGTGCCGCTGCGAGGCGCGCAGGTGACCGTCGTCGGCCGGGGCATCACGGTCGGCCGCACGATGGGTCTGTTGCTGACCAACCGCGACGTGAACGCCACGGTGACGTTGTGCCACACGGGCACCCGTGACCTCGCGGCCGAGGTCCGGCGCGCGGACGTCGTGATCGCGGCGGCCGGATCGCCGGGGCTGATCACGCCGGACATGGTCAAGCCCGGCGCCGCCGTGCTCGACGTGGGTGTCTCCAGGGTCGACGGCGTGCTCACCGGGGACGTGGCACCCGGGGTCGAGGAGGTCGCGGGCTTCGTCGCCCCCAACCCCGGCGGGGTCGGTCCGATGACGCGGGCGATGTTGGTGTCCAACGTCGTCGAGGCCGCCGAGCAGGCCGCCCGGTCGTGAGCACCGCCGTGGAGACCCGCAAGCCCCGCAAGGCGAGCACGGCACTGGAGTACGTGCCGTTCGCCGTGGTGTTGGCGCTCGTCGCGTTCGGGTTGCTGCGCATCGCGATGTACCACTGGCGCGAGGGTGCGGTGCTGATCGGTGGAGCGCTGCTGGTGGCGGCGGTGCTGCGAGCGGCGCTCGCCCACCGCAACCTGGCGTTGCTGACGATCCGCACGCGCACGGTCGACGTGCTGAGTTACGCGGGACTGGGGCTGGTGATCCTCTTCGTGGCGCTCACCATCACCGGCGGCCCACTGCGCTGAGCGCGAGCCGCCCGGCGAGGTACTTCCCGGCCCCGGACACGCCACAAGGGGCGTCTCGGCCATGACGGGGGGATGGCCGAAACGCCCCTTGGCGGGCGGTTCACGACGTGGTCGGGGGCCTCACGCCGTGACGGGTTCGGGTCGGGTCTGCGCGGGGAGCGCGGGCTCGCTGCCGGTGTCCTCGACGTCGGCGTCGACCTCGGCGTCGGCCTCGACCGCGTGGGTCTCGCCGCCGCTCGTGACGTCGAGCTCGACCGCGGGTGCGGGGGCGGGGGTCCGCTTGCGGTCGTACACGCTCGACGCGATGGTCAGCGTGAGGCCGACGACGGCGAGCATGGCGCCCACGATGTTCGGGGACACGAGGCCGAAGCCACCGGCGATGGCGAGGCCGCCGAGGTAGGCGCCGATCGAGTTGGCGATGTTGAACGCCGACTGCACGGCCGCGGACACCATCGACTGCGCGCCACCGGCCTTCTCCATGATCCGGGCCTGCATCATCGGGCCGACCATGAACGAGGTCATGCCGACGAGGAACAGCGTGACGGCGGCGCCGATCTTGCTGTCCGCGGTGACGGTGAACGCCAGGAGCACGACCGCGAGGGCGGTCATCGCGCCGTAGAGGCCGGGCAGGGGGAACCGGTCGGCGAGGCGGCCGCCGAGCACGTTGCCGACGGTCATGCCGAGGCCCGCCAGCGACAGCAGCAGCGTGACGCTGGTGGCGTCGTAGCCCGACACGTCCGTGAGCACGGGGGACACGTAGCTCAGGCTGGCGAACCCGCCGCCGAGGCCGAAGGTGACGATGGCCAGCGCGAACCACACCTGGGGCTTGCGGAACGCGCCCAGCTCGCCGCGCAGGGAGGTGTTGGTGGTCTGACGCTGGTGGGGGACCAGCTTGGCGATCGCGGCGAGGGCCACGACGCCGATCAGGGCCACGACACCGAAGGTGGCCCTCCAGCCGACCTGCTGGCTGAGGAGGGTGCCCGTGGGCACACCGACCACGTTGGCCAGGGTCAGGCCGAGGAACATCATCGACACGGCCTTGGCCCTGCGCTTGGGGCCGGCGAGGGAGGCCGCGACGACGGCTCCTGCTCCGAAGAACGCGCCGTGGGGGAGGCCGGCGAGGAATCGGAACAGCATGCCCGTCTCGGGGTTCGGGGCGAAGGCGAACAGGGCGTTGCTGACGGTGAACACGCCCATCATGGCCAGCAGCATCGTTTTGCGGGACAGCCGTACGGCGACGGCGGTGAGCAGCGGTGCGCCGACCACGACGCCCAGGGCGTACGCGGTGATGAAGTTGCCTGCGGTGGGGATGGAGATGCCGAGGTCGTTCGCGATCTCGGGTAGCACACCCATCATGACGAATTCGGTGGTACCGATGCCGAAGGCACCGATCGCGAGCGCGAGCAGCGCGATGGGCACGGGGCTCCCTTCGGGATTGGAGACAGAGGTCGGTACGGGACGAGCGCGTATCGATACTGGATCGATCAAGAACTACGACGAAAGAAAAGACCCGGCGGGGTCAGGCTCGCTGGGGCTCGCCTGAGAAGGCCCCTGACTTCATCGTCGCCGGATCTGTCCGACGTCCAGTTTCAACGAGATGACGGCCGCCTGTCATCCCGCATAAGAGTGACGCTGCGCACGGACGGGTTTGAGTGCGGCATTCGCGGTTTTCTGCAGCTCACGTGCAGAAGACGCGGGCGTGGGGCGGCGCAGGAAAAACCCCTCGGATCGCAGTCCGAGGGGTTCGAGGTTCGG
Source organism: Saccharomonospora sp. NB11 (assembly GCF_015910535.1). Classification (GTDB taxonomy): domain Bacteria; phylum Actinomycetota; class Actinomycetes; order Mycobacteriales; family Pseudonocardiaceae; genus Saccharomonospora. The sequence continues at coordinate 276,495 of NZ_JACBJG010000006.1, forward strand.
TCGTCGGGCCGTCGGCAGCGGTGGTCACTCGGCGTGGGCCACGACCTCGCAGTCGGGGCCGGGGAACATCAGTGACTCGTGTCCGTCGGGAAACCGCACGACGTACGGCGGTTCCCCGTGTTCCCCGCGCACTTCGACGATCTCACCCATCTGCTCGGCGGCGCCGACCGTCCGCCCGTGTACGAGGATCCTGTCTCCCACTGATGCCTGCATCGACTACCACCTCCGCATCTTCGAGGGTAGGGGCGCGTCGCGTGGGTGGCGAGTCGGCGACGGGGACGACCACCGCGGCCCCCGGTGTGGGGGTGCCGACGGTTAGCCTCGGGGAGAAACCCCTTCAGAAATCCGAAATTACCGCTGGGTAACCACGGTGCGCGGTGATGTGGTGCACGTCTACCAGTACGCTTGTACCGCTAAGTCGACGAACCGCGAAGACCCGCGAGAGGAGCGTCCCCGCTCATGGCCAAGATCAAGGTCGAGGGCACCGTTGTCGAACTCGACGGCGATGAGATGACCCGCATCATCTGGAAGTTCATCAAGGACAAGCTCATCCACCCGTACCTCGACATCAACCTCGAGTACTACGACCTCGGCATCGAGGAGCGGGACCGCACGGACGACCAGATCACGGTCGACGCGGCGAACGCGATCAAAAAGCACGGTGTCGGCGTCAAGTGCGCCACCATCACCCCCGACGAGGCCCGGGTCGAGGAGTTCGGCCTGAAGAAGATGTGGCGGAGCCCGAACGGCACCATCCGCAACATCCTCGGCGGTGTCGTGTTCCGCGAGCCGATCATTATTTCGAACGTCCCGCGGCTCGTACCCGGCTGGACCAAGCCGATCATCATCGGCCGTCACGCGCACGGTGACCAGTACAAGGCCAGCGACTTCAAGGTCCCCGGCCCCGGCACCGTGACCATCACCTACACGCCCGAGGACGGCTCCGAGCCCATGGAGCTGGAGGTCGCGAAGTTCCCCGAGGGCGGCGGCGTGGCCATGGGCATGTACAACTACCGCAAGTCGATCGAGGACTTCGCGCGCGCGTCGCTGCAGTACGGCCTCGACCGCGGCATGCCGGTGTACATGTCGACGAAGAACACCATCCTCAAGGCCTACGACGGCATGTTCAAGGACACCTTCGCCGAGATCTACGAGAAGGAGTTCAAGGCCGACTTCGAGGCCAAGGGCCTGACCTACGAGCACCGGCTCATCGACGACATGGTGGCGGCTTCCCTCAAGTGGGAGGGCGGCTACGTGTGGGCCTGCAAGAACTACGACGGTGACGTGCAGTCCGACACCGTGGCGCAGGGCTTCGGCTCGCTGGGGCTGATGACCTCGGTGCTGCGTACGCCGGACGGTCGCACGGTGGAGGCGGAGGCCGCGCACGGCACGGTGACCCGCCACTACCGCCAGCACCAGCAGGGCAAGCCCACCTCCACCAACCCGATCGCGTCGATCTTCGCGTGGACGCGCGGCTTGGAGCACCGCGGCAAGCTGGACAACAACGCCGAGCTGATCGGCTTCGCGAACACGTTGGAGAAGGTCGTCATCGAGACCGTCGAGAGCGGCAAGATGACCAAGGACCTCGCGCTGCTGGTCGGCGGCGACACGCCGTACCAGACCACCGAGGAGTTCCTCGCGACGCTGGACCGCAACCTGGCCGAGAAGATCGCCCAGGGCTGACGCGGCCGAGTCCGTGACGTCGAGGCCCCGACTGGTCGGTCGGGGCCTCGACGCGTCTTCGGGGGTCCCATGCGATACGACACCACGCTGAGCCTGCCCCGGTGGCAGACCCGGCTCATGTTCGCCGTCGTCGTCCTGTGCGTGGTGACGGTGGCGGCGGTGTGGCTGGTGGCCGACGGACCGTTGTGGGGGAAGCTCCTCGCCACGGCCGTGCTCCTGGCGATGTGGCCGCTGCTCACGATGCACGGCCGGGTCACGGTGGACGACGACGTGCTCACGTTGGCCGTCGTGCCGCTGTTCCGCAAACGCGTCCCGCTGGCGGACGTCGTCTCGGCGACGCTCACCACGACCGATCCGATGAACGACTTCGGTGGCTACGGCTACCGGCCGCTCGGCGGTGGCGAGGTGGGTTTCGTCTTCGTCGCCGGGCCCGCCGCGAAGGTGGTGTTGTGTGACGGGCGGACGTTCGTCGTCGCGGCCCCGGACGCCGACCGGCTCGTGGCGGTGCTGAGCGAGCGGACGACGGAGGGCGCGTAGGTCTCGCGGAGGTTTCGCACTCGATCAACTCCGGCGGAACGGTGGTTGACTGGAGGAACGCTCGTCCTGACATGACACACCTGGGGGTGCGGAATGCACTACGAGACCACGGTTGCGCCGCCGCGGTGGTTGGACCGCCTGCTGTTCGTCCTTTTCGTGGCCTGTCTCGTCGGAGCAGTGTTCGCCTGGCTGCAGGAAGGGCCGCTGTGGGCCAAGCTCATCCCGACCGCCGCAGTCCTGATGACGCTGCCTCTCGTGGGCGCGCGGGGGCGCATCACGGTGGACGACCACGCGCTCACGCTCGCTGTCGGGCCGTGGTTCCGTAAGCGGCTTCCGCTGGCGGAGATCACGTCGGCGGAGCTGACTCGGGCCGCTCCCATGGACTTCGGCGGGTTCGGTTACCGGTCGCTCGGCGCAGGCGAGGCGGCTTTCGTGTTCGCCGCGGGACCGGCGGCGAAGGTGCACGCCACCGAGGGACGTTCGTTCGTCGTCGGGGCGCCGGACGCCGACCGGCTTGTGGCGGTGCTGAGCGAGCGGGTGACGGAGGACGACTGAGCCCGCAACGGCGGTACCGGATCGGTGCCACGTCGGGATCGGCTGCGCGAGACGTGCCGAGACGCGAGACTGCGCGCTCTGTCACCCGTCGCCGGACCATAGGGGCGAGGGGCGTGAGGGCGCCCACCGACGTCCGGGAGTCGCCGATGACCACCAGCGAGAAGATCGACTTCAAACGGGAACTCGACTGCTACCGCGCCCCGAGGGGCCGATTCCGCGTCGTCGACGTGCCCGACCTGCGTTACCTGATGATCGACGGGCACGGCGACCCCAACACCGAGCCCGCCTACGTCGAGGCGATCGAGGCGCTCTACCCGCTGGCCTACCGACTGAAGTTCGCGAGCAAACGCGCCGGGCGTGACTACGTCGTCATGCCGCTGGAAGGACTGTGGTGGGCCGACGACATGTCCGCGTTCACGAGCGCGCGGGACAAGTCGAGGTGGGACTGGACGCTCATGATCATGGTGCCCGATTGGATCGACGAGGCGATGGTCGCCGACGCGGTCGAAGCGATCGCAGCCGAGCCGGCCAAGGAGCCGCCCCGGCGGCTGTCCGAGGTGCGCTTGGCGACGTTGTCGGAGGGGCGGTGCGTGCAGACGTTGCACGTCGGCCCCTACGACGACGAGGCCGACGTGCTGGCCCGCCTGCACGACGAGTTCCTGCCCGACAACGGTCTTCGCCCCACCGGCAAGCACCACGAGATCTACCTCAGCGACGCGCGCAAGGTCGCGCCCGAGAAGCTGCGCACGATCCTGCGGCAGCCGGTCGCCCCCGTATCGTGAGTCGTCACGACCAGATGGTCACGTGCACGGGCGGGCGGAACCGCGACGGCGGCACGCCACCTTCGGGCGAGCGCATGAGCTGCATGGCGGCGGGCGTGCCGAGGAAGTAGCGCAGGGACGCGGCGGCGGCCGAGCAGCGCTGCCGGGCCGGGGTCGTGACGTGCCAGCACACGGGCGCCGGAGTGGCGGACGTGGGCAGCACGGCGAGCTCCCGCCTGCGCAACAGCGGCGCCACGAGGTGTTCCACGGCCACCGACACCCCGGCCCCGCCCGCGGCGGCCGACCACGCGCTGGTCTCGTTCGGATACACCTGGATGCGCCTGTCCGGGACCCGCAGTCGCCGCAGCAACCGCGCCACATCGCTGTCGGGGTCCGCGCCCGACGGACCCACCGACCACCGCCAGCTCGCCGGATCGCCCTGCGGCCGGTCGTCCGGCGGACCGACCGCCACGAGCGAGCATCGGAACACGGGGACACTGTCCAGCTCGCCGTCCGGCAACGCCGGTCCCAGCGCGGCGTCGGCGAGCCGGTGACTCACCAGCACTCCCGTCTGCTCGGTCGTGGCGAGCCCCGACGACACGTCGACCGTGTCGCCGCAGCGGGTGCCGAACGCCTCCAACAGCGGGCCGGCGACGAATTCGGCGACGATGCTCGTCACCGCCACGCGCAGGGGTTCCGGTGCGCCGTTCGCCTGCCGCACCGCCGCGTCGGCGTCGACGCCCAGCTCCACCATGCGTGAGGCGATCGGCAGCAGTCGTCGTCCGGCCGGGGTGAGCGTCATGCCCTGCGCCGTGCGCACCAGAAGTCGGTCGCCGTGATGCTGTCGCAGGGCCGCGAGCGCCTGCGACACCGCGGGTTCGCTGACCCCGAGCGCGCGGGCGGCGCCGGTCACCGAGCCCAGCCGTGCCACGAGGACGAAGGCGCTGAGCTGACCGAGTGTCATGCGCCCTGGTCGGGTGACGCCGGACACGGTTCGAGGCTACCTCTCGCGGCGATAAGGGGCCGCTTATCGCGGCATTGCCACCCCGCCCGCACGGGCCGAGCCTGGCGGTATGCAGGTGCCCGCGCAGTTCCAGTACGAGAAGGCCACGAGCGTCGAGCACGCGCTCGCACTGCTCGACGCCTACGGCGACGACAGCATGGTGGTGGCGGGAGGGCACTCGCTGCTCCCCATGATGAAGTTGCGGCTCGCCCAGCCGGAGACCCTGATCGACATCAACGACGTGCCCGAGCTGGCCCGCATCGGGGTCGATCGCGACTCGGTGACGATCGGGGCCCTGGTCCGGCACGCGGAGCTGCTCGACTCACCCGCGATCGGGGAGCACTTCCCGATCCTCCACGACGCCGAGCGGGTCATCGCCGACCCGGCCGTCCGCAACCGGGGCACGGTGGGCGGCTCGTTGTGTCAGGCCGACCCGTCGGAAGACCTCGCCGCCGTGTTCGTCGCCCTCGACGCGATCGCGCTGATCCGGGGGCGGGACGGCGATCGTGCGGTCCCCGTGCGGCAGTTCTTCACCGGCCCGTACTCCACGGCGCTCGACGACGGTGAACTACTGGTGGGCGTGCGCGTGCCGATCCGGTCGTCCGCGTCGGCGTACGCGAAGGTGGAGCGTCGCTCGGGCGACTGGGCCGTGGCGTCGGCGGGAGCGGCGTTGCGGCTCGACGACGGGCACGTCGCCTGGGCGGGCATCGGGTTGACCGCCGTCGGTGCGCCGTCGTTCGGTGCGCCGGAAGCGGAGGAGTACCTCGTCGGCGGCCCCGCCACCGACGAGCGGTTCGCGGAAGCGGGCACCATCGCCGCCGAACACTGCTCCCCGGTCGCCGACCAGCGCGGCCCCGTCGACTACAAGCGCCATCTCGCCGCCACGCTCACCACCCGCGTGCTGCGCACCGCCGCCGCCCGCTGGCGAGGCCACGGCAACCACCAGGAGTCGTGACATGGAGATCACCGTCACCGTCAACGGCCAGCCCTACACGCGCACCGTGGAGCCCCGCCTGCTGCTGGTGCACTTCCTCCGCGACGAGTTGGGGCTCACCGGCACGCACTGGGGATGCGACACCTCGAACTGCGGGGCGTGCGTCGTGCTCATGGACGGCGTGCCCGTGAAGTCCTGCACCGTGCTCGCGGTGATGGCCGACCGGCACGAGATCCGCACCGTCGAGGGGCTGGAGACCTCCGACGGGCTCGACCCGGTGCAGCAGGGGTTCCGCGCCGAACACGGCCTCCAGTGCGGTTTCTGCACGCCGGGCATGATGCTGACCGCCCGGTGGCTGCTCGACCGCAACCCGACGCCGTCGGAGGAGGAGATCCGCGAGGCGTTGTCCGGCCAGCTCTGCCGCTGTACGGGCTACGAGAACATCGTGCGTTCGGTGCGGTGGGCGGCCGAACACGAGGCCGCCGCGAACGCCGTCTCCGACGCGATCCCCGACCAGCGGGCCGACACGGCCGCCCCACGAACCCGGTCGGACTCGGAGGTGCAGGCATGACCACCGCGGACGTTCCCACCCAGCGCGGCACCCCCGTCGGCTACGGCAGCATGCCGCGCAAGGAGGACGAGCGCTTCCTGCGCGGCCACGGCCGCTACGTCGACGACATCACGCTGCCCGGGATGCTGCACGGCGCCGTGCTGCGCAGCCCCCACGCGCACGCGCGCATCGTCTCCCTCGACACCAGCGCCGCCCAGGCGCACCCGAAGGTGCGTGCCGTGATCACCGGACGCACCCTCGACGGCCTCGACCTCGCCTGGATGCCCACGCTGTCCCACGACGTGCAGGCGGTGCTCGCCACCGACAAGGTGCGCTTCCAAGGGCAGGAGGTCGCGTTCGTGGTGGCCGAGGACCGGTACGCGGCGCGCGACGCGTTGGAGCTCATCGACGTCGAGTACGAGCCGCTGCCGCCGGTCGTCGACGCCACCCGCGCGCTCGACGCCGACGCCCCCGTGATCCGCGACGACGTCGAGGGCCGCACCGACAACCGCATCTTCGACTGGGAGACCGGCGACGCCGCCGCCACCGACGCTGTGTTCGCGAACGCCGATGTGGTGGTGTCGCAGGACATGCTGTATCCGCGCGTGCATCCCGCGCCGATGGAGACGTGCGGTGCCGTGGCCGACATGGACCCGGTGACCGGGAAGCTCACCGTGTGGACCACCACGCAGGCCCCGCACGCGCACCGCACCCTGTATGCGCTGGTGGCGGGCCTGCCGGAGCACAAGATCCGCGTGATCTCCCCCGACATCGGCGGCGGTTTCGGCAACAAGGTCGGCATCTACCCGGGCTACGTGTGCGCGGTGGTGGGCTCGATCGTCACCGGCAAGCCCGTCAAGTGGGTGGAGGACCGCTCCGAGAACCTCATGAGCACGTCGTTCGCCCGCGACTACCACATGCACGGCGAGATCGCGGCGACCCGCGACGGCAGGATCCTCGGCCTGCGGGTGAAGGTGCTGGCCGACCACGGCGCGTTCAACGGCACCGCCCAGCCCAGCAAGTTCCCCGCCGGGTTCTTCGGCGTGTTCACCGGGTCCTACGACCTCCGGGCCGCGCACTGCCAGGTCACCGGCGTCTACACCAACAAGGCGCCGGGCGGCGTCGCCTACGCCTGTTCGTTCCGCATCACCGAGGCTGTCTACCTCGTCGAACGGCTCGTGGACGTGCTCGCGCGCGAGGTGAACGCCGACCCGGCCGAGCTCCGCATGCGCAACCTGTTGCGACCCGAGCAGTTCCCGTATCGCAGCGCCACGGGGTGGGAGTACGACTCCGGCGACTACCCGCGCACGCTGCGCACGGCACTGGAGGCGGCCCACTACGACGACCTGCGTGAGGAGCAGTGGCAGCGGCGGCAGCGAGGGGAGCTGATGGGCATCGGCGTCAGCTTCTTCACCGAGGCCGTCGGCGCCGGGCCGCGCAAGCACATGGACATCCTCGGTCTGGGCATGGCCGACGGAGCCGAGCTGCGCATCCACCCGACCGGCAAGGCCGTGCTGCGGTTGTCGGTGCAGACCCAGGGGCAGGGACACGAGACGACGTTCGCCCAGATCGTGGCCGAGGAGCTGGGCATCCCTCCCGACGACATCGACGTCGTGCACGGCGACACCGACCAGACGCCGTACGGGCTCGGCACCTACGGTTCCCGCTCGACCCCCGTGTCCGGGGCCGCGGCGGCCGTCGTGGCACGCAAGGTGCGTGAGCGAGCACGGCTGGTGGCCTCGGCGATGCTGGAGGTCGACCCGGGTGATCTGGAGTGGGAGAAGGGGCGGTTCTTCGTCACCGGCGATCCCACGTCGGGCGCGACGATCGCCGACATCGCGATGGCCGCGCACTCCGACCTCGACCTCCCCGAGGGCGTGGAGGGACACCTCGACGCCGAGACCGTCTACAACCCACCCAACCTCACGTATCCGTTCGGCGCGTACGTGTGCGTGGTGGACGTCGACCCCGACACCGCCCAGGTGCGGGTCCGCGACTTCGTGGCCGTGGACGACTGCGGGGTGCGCATCAACCCGATGATCGTCGAAGGGCAGATCCACGGTGGACTCGCCGACGGAATCGGGATGGCGCTCATGCAGGTCATGGCCTTCGACGAGGACGGCAACCACCTCGGCGGATCGTTCATGGACTACCTGCTGCCGACCACGATGGAGTGCCCGTCGTGGCGGCTCGGCGAGACGGTGACGCCGTCGCCGCACCACCCGATCGGCGCGAAGGGAGTCGGGGAGTCGGCGACCGTGGGCTCGCCCGCCGCCGTGGTGAACGCCGTCGTCGACGCCCTCGCCCCGTACGGCGTGCGCCACCTCGACATGCCGATGACGCCCGCCGTGGTGTGGCGGGCCATGCAGGGGCGGCCCCTGCGGACGGATCTGGCGATCACATGAGCGGCGGGCCCCGGGCGTTCGCCGCGCACGTCGAGGAGCTGCGGGCGCGGCGGGTGCCGTTCGTGCAGGCGACGGTGGTGCGGGCCCGTCGTCCCACGAGCGCGAGGCCGGGGGATCGGGCGCTCGTGCTCGCCGACGGGACGGTGGAGGGGTTCGTCGGCGGCGTGTGCGCCGAGTCGACGGTGCGCCTCCACGGGTTGAAGGTCCTTGCGAGCGGACGCCCTCTCGTCCTGCGGATCACGCCGGACGCCGAGCGCGTCGGGGATCCCGGTGACTCTCAGGCCGGGGACGTCGAGGACACGGTCACCGTGGCGAACCCGTGTCTGTCCGGAGGCGCCGTGGAGGTGTTCCTGGAACCGCAGTTGCCCGCCCCGCTGGTCGAGGTGTTCGGCGACTCGCCCATCGCGAGGGCGCTGCGGGAGGTCGGCGAGGTCCTGGGCTACGACGTCCGCGAGGGCGAGCTGGAGGCCGAGCTGGAGGCCGAGCTGGAGGCCGAGCTGGAGGCCGAGGTGGAGGCCGTGGTGGTCGCCTCCCACGGCGGGGACGAGGAGCGCGTGCTGACGGCGGCGTTGCGGGCGGGCGTGCCGTACGTCGGTCTGATCGCCAGCCCGCGACGAGGGCGTGCCGTGTTGTCCGCGCTCTCCGAGCCCGCCGCCGACCGCGTGCACACCCCCGCCGGCCTCGACATCGGTGCCCGCACCCCGCACGAGATCGCCGTGTCCGTGTACGCGGAGCTGATCGCGACGCACATGCGGCGGCCGGGACTCGGAGCTGAGTTCCGGGAAACGGAAGCGCCGAGCACCGTCGACCTGCGCGACCACACCCCGGGGTCGGGACTCGCTCGCGTGCCGGGGACGCCCGCAGCGGGTGAGATCGTCGAGGCCGTCGACCCCGTGTGCGGCATGACGGTCGCCGTCAGCCCCGTGACACCGAGGGCGGACCACGGCGGTCGCCGGTACCACTTCTGCTGCACCGGCTGCGCCGACCGGTTCCGCGCCGACCCGACACGCTACGTCTCGACCAGCGAAACTCACGCTCCGTGAGCGCCGATGCCGGTGTCGGGCGACGCCGGTTCCTCCGCACGGGTCTGTTGCGGGACGCGGGAACTCCCTAGTCTGCACGCAAGTCCGTGGTGCCGGGCGCGAGGAGAAGGAAGTGAAGCGGGCGTTCATCATCATCGGCGTGACCCTGGGCCTCGCGATGATCTACACGACGGGCGCGGAACAGCGCAGCTCGGACGCCGCCAGCGGTGGGGCGGAGGAGCAGGCGGGGTGCACCGTCGTCGTCACCGCCGACGTCCTCAACGTGCGGTCGGGGCCGAGCCAGGACCGCGACGTCGTCGACACGCTGCGGCAGGACGAGGAGATCGAGGCCACCGCGGAGACGCGCAACGGCTTCCGCAAGCTCGACGACGACGAGTGGGCTTCGGACGACTACCTGGAGCCCGTGGACGGCGCCGACTGCGACTGAGCGACGGTGCGTGAGCCCGGCCCCAGCCGGTGAGTGCGGGGGAACCGGGAGCGCGGTGCGCGGGTAGCCTGCCGGGCGTGCTGACCGTTTCCACCGTCAACGTCAACGGCCTGCGAGCGGCCGCGAAGAAGGGCTTCACGGAGTGGTTCGCGGCCACGTCCGCCGACGTCGTGGCCTGCCAGGAGGTGCGGGCCGAACCCGACGCGCTGCCCGCCGAACTGCGGGAGCCGCAGGGCTGGCACGCCGTCCACGCCCCGTGTGCGACGAAGGGTCGCAACGGCGTCTCCCTCTACAGCCGCGTCGAGCCCCAACGGGTGCAGATCGGCTTCGGCGAGGCCGAGTTCGAGGACAGCGGCCGGTATGTCGAGATGTGGCTGCCGAGCGTGGTGGTGGCGAGCCTGTACCTGCCGAGCGGAGACGTCGGCACGCCGAGGCAGGACGAGAAGGAGCGCTTCATGGCAGCGTTCCTGCCGTACCTCGCCGGACTGCGCGACAAGGCCGCCGCCGACGGTCGTGACGTGCTGGTGTGCGGCGACTGGAACATCGCCCACGCCGAACTCGACATCAAGAATTGGAAGGCCAACCGCAAGAACTCGGGCTTCCTGCCCGAGGAACGCGCCTGGCTGGGGCGGGTGTTCGACGAACTGGGCTACGTGGACGTCCAACGCCGCCTCGACCCGGAAGGCCCCGGCCCGTACACGTGGTGGTCGTACCGGGGGAAGGCGTTCGACAACGACGCCGGCTGGCGGATCGACTACCACGTGGCCACGCCGGGCCTGGCGCAGCGCTGCACGTCGTTTGTGGTGGAACGGGCGGAGAGCTACGACAAGCGCTGGTCCGACCACGCGCCGGTGACGGCGACGTACGACGTGTGAGGGCGGATTCCCGCTGGCCGTTGACGATCCCGCGGGTGGTGCTTGGCTCATTAGTCATCGAGCCGAGCTGATGGTCGATACACTCCGGAGCTGAACGGTCCCGCAACGTCGGCTTTGGGGGTATAGGTGGCCGATCCCGTCAATCTTGCTGCTGGTGCCGGTGCGCTCGCTCCTGGAGCGGGGGCGATGATGAGCGCGATGTCGGCTTTCAACAAGTCGATGGGCGCCGAGACGATGTCGGAGGTGACTCGCTCGGCGGACAGAATGGTCGCGTCAGCGAAGTCAGGCGGCTTCCAGGTCACGAAGGAAGCCGCCGACCCGATCATCAAGGTTCTGGAAGATTTCATCGACCAGATCGAATCTATGAGAAGTGATCTGACCGTGTTCGACCAGATGCCTTCTCTGGGGGGCCATCAATATGGCCAGTTGGTGGCGCGGCACATGCACGAAGCAGCGAATGACGGTCAATCCGCCCGTGCTGCTGCGGAGTCTTTGCAAGTCGTGCTCAGGAAGAGTCGCGAAGCGCTACTCCGGGCATCTGATCAATATGACGAGCGGGAAGAGTCGGCAGAGGACATCTTCCGCAAGATGGGTGATTGACCTGTGACGTCGAGAATCAACGCGCGATCGATGATGGTGGCCGGAGCCCTGCTGGCTTTCACAGTGGCGGGATGTTCGGACAAAGAACAGGGCCATGCTGAACCGAAGAACCCGGCGGGTGGCCTGTCCAGTACTGCGCCGACGGATTCGGTTCCGCCGACAGCCATCGGTCCCACACTCGAGCCCTGTGAGTTGCTGTCAACGGACGAACTGGCGCAGGTCGGCGAGTTTAGCTCACGGTACGAAGAACAGGGCGGAGCCCGTTCATGTCACTGGCAGAACAGCATGAAAAGCGGTGGAGACGGTTTCACTTTCGCCGTGAGCGTGCGGGACGCCCAGAGTGTCGACGTAATGAATGACAATGGCGCTGGAGTTGAGAGTATCGAGATCAATGAGCGACCAGGGAGGGTATCCAAGAACGCCGCACACGGTAGCTGCACTGTTGCTCTGAAGCTTGACGACATCTCACGAGTGGATATTTCTGTTCCGCGTACTGAACAGGACGATGCGTGTGAGATCGCTGAGGTAATCGCCGGGATGGTCGAACCCAATCTACCAGCGGTTCCCTGACGTCTCGATGCTAGCGCGTCACGCTGAACGCCGCGGGACCGGATAGGTGGTTCCGGGCAGCGGCTTGATGCGGGGTTGTTGTCTCTCCGTGACCGACCCCGGTGCCACAGGCCAGTTGGCGGGTCGCTAATGTCTCCCGCGCCTGTGGGCTCCGAGGTTGACACGCTCGGTAACGTCCATCGGGCGACGTTCACACGGCATGGTGAGCGCCTGCGCTGAACAGTCGAAGAGACATGGTGGGAGGCACCCCGGTGCGCAACCCGGACAGGACGTCGTATCGCTCGTCGGTGCGCACTCTGCGCAGCTCGGCTGCTGTCGCGGCCTTGACGATCGCTGCGCTGGTCGGGGGGCAGGGCACGGCGGCCGCGGTGCAGGCGGAGCCGAACGCGATGACCTTCGGTCTGCTGGGGCCGGTCGGCCTCATCGCCGTCGTGATCGGCGTGCTCGGCATGATCGCCGGGGCGCTCCGTCAGCGGAAGAAGAACCGCCTCGCCGCCGCGGAGGCGGAGTCCGTCGCGACCGTGGCGCCGGTGGACGCGATCCCCGAGCCCTCCGTCGTTCCGGCCGCAGCGGCCGTCGCGGACTGAACGCGACCGCGCGGCTTTGCAGGTTCTTGCAATGCCGCGACCCGCTTTCCGCAGGTAGGCGCCCTGCGCTCCGTTGATCTTTGCAAGTTTCTGCAAGATCGTTGACATCGTCGACGCCCTTCCGCTCTGATGTCCGGACCACCCGGTGGCCCGTCACAACCACAGAGCACGGAGGTTCGACGATGTTCCAACGTGTCGTCGGTGCGGTCGTCCTGGTGGCCGCGCTGCTCACCGCGCCACTCGCGGCCACGCCGTCCGCCACCGCCGCCCCGCCGGGCGAGCGTGACGTCATCGCGACGCTCTTCCAGTGGAACTGGAACAGTGTGGCCACGGCTTGTCGAGACCAACTCGGTCCCGCGGGTTACGGGGCCGTGCAGGTGTCGCCACCGTCGGAGCACGTGGTGCTGCCCGACCAGGGACACCCGTGGTGGCAGGACTACCAGCCCGTCTCCTACCGCATCGACGAGACGCGGCGGGGCACCCGCGCCGAGTTCGCCGCGATGGTCGACACCTGTCACGCCGCGGGTGTGCAGGTCTACGTGGACGCGGTGGTCAACCACATGACGGGCCAGGACGAGTGCGGCACCGGCAGCGCCGGGTCCGCCTACTGCCACTACGAGTACGCCGAGGCGGGATACGGCTACGACGACTTCCACCACTGCGGACGCAACGGCGACGACAACATCGTCGACTTCCACGATCGGTGGGAGGTCCAGAACTGCGAGCTGGTCAACCTCGCGGACCTCGACACGGGCTCCGAGTACGTGCGCGACCGGATCGGCGCCTATCTCAACGACCTGCTCTCGCTGGGTGTCGACGGGTTCCGCATCGACGCCGCCAAGCACATGCCCGCCGAGGACGTCGCCGCGATGGTGAGCCGACTCGACCGGCCCGCATACGTCTATCAGGAGGTCCTCTACGGCGAGGGCGAGCCGATCACGCCCGAGGAGTACCTCGACAACGGAGACGTCTACGACCAGCGCTACGCGCGTGACCTGGCGAAGGTGTTCAACACCGAGAAGCTCGCCTACCTGCGTGACTTCGGTACCCCGGTGCCGTCGGAGCAGGTGGTGGTCTTCGTCGACAACCACGACAGCCAGCGGGGCGGCGACACGTTGAGCTACCGCGACGGCGACCGCTACGCGCTGGCCAACGCGTTCATGCTCGCGTGGCCGGTCGGCACGCCGAAGGTCAACAGCAGCTTCACGTTCGACGACTACGACGCCGGTCCCCCGAGCGACGCGGCGGGGAAGACCGCCGACGCCGACTGCGACTCGGCGGCGTGGCAGTGCGAGCACACGTGGCGGCCGATCCGCAACATGGTGGCCTTCCACAACGCGGTGGGTGACGCGCCGGTGGTGCAGTGGTGGGACAACGGCAACGACGCGATCGCGTTCGGCCGCGGTGACAAGGGCTACGTGGTGATCAACGACGAGTCGTCGGCGGTCACCGGCCGGTCGTTCGAGACGCAGTTGCCCGCGGGCACCTACTGCGACGTGCTGCACGGCGACGTGGTCGACGGGGCGTGCACCGGATCGACCTACACCGTCGACGCCGACGGCTGGTTCCGCGCGGACGTCGGCGCGCACGACGGCGTGGCGCTGCATGTCGGCGCTCGCGTCGGCTGACCGACTGTCGAGTTCGTGTCCGCGCCCTGTGCACGCATGACGGCGTCGCAGGGTGCGGACACGCGTGCGTGGGGTGCGGACACGCGGGCATGGACTGCGGACACGCGGGGGGTCGGATAGCGTCCTGACGTGGGTGACGCCAAGATCGGGGCTGAGAACGCACGCAACGCCCAGGACGGCGGCGAGGAGAAGCTGCTGCCGCGGTTGCGCAGGAAACACGCGTGGCTCGATCACCTCGTCAGAGCCAACGACGCGTTCACCGAACGCTACGGCAACCACTACGCGGCCGCGATCACGTACTTCTCCGTGCTGTCGTTGATCCCGTTGCTCATGGTCGGCTTCGCCGTGGCGGGGTTCGTGCTCGCGGGCAACGAGGCCGCGTTGTCGGAGCTGCGCGACGGCATCATCCGTTCGGCCCCGGAGGGCCTCGGCGATCTGTTCGCCTCGATCGTCGGAGCCGCTCTCGAATCGCGAGCCGGTGCCGGGCTCCTCGGCCTGGCCCTCGCCCTCTACTCGGGCCTCGGGTGGATGACCAACCTGCGTGACGCGCTGACGGCGCAGTGGGGGCAGGAGAAGAAGAAGCTGCCGTTCCTGTCCACCCGGCTCAAGGACCTGCTCGCCCTGATCGGCCTCGGGCTGGCCCTGGTCGTGTCGTTCGGTCTCACCGCTGTCGGCAGCGGTGTCGGCCGGTTCCTGCTCGGCCTCGTGGGACTGGAGGACACGGGGTGGGCGAAGGCCCTGCTGCAGGCGGCCACGGTGGTGCTGTCGTTGACCGCCAACATGCTGGTGTTCCTCTGGGTGCTCTCGCAGTTGCCGAGGGAGAAGGTCGCTCCGCGCAGCGCCGTGCGAGGCGCGATCATCGCCGCGATCGGGTTCGAGGTGCTCAAGCAGGTCGGTGGTCTCTACCTGACCAGCGTCACGAGTTCGCCGAGCGGGGCGCTCTTCGGGCCGATCATCGGTCTGCTCGTCTTCGCCTACCTCGTCGCGCGATTCCTGCTGTTCGTGACCGCCTGGACGGCCACGGCCACGGAGAACCTGACGCGCACCGTGGAGCCTCCTGCTCCGGCCGTGGTCAGGCCGGTGGTGGCGGTGCGGCGAGGGCGAGGTCTCGCCGCGGGCGCGTTCGGCGTCGGGGCGCTCGTGGGGTGGTTGTCCAAGCGGCGTTGACGACCGTCTCCTGACATATGCTCGCCCGGGGACGGAGGGGTGAGTGTGAGAGCGACGACGACGCCGCCGAAGACGGCGTTGCCCCGGGAGATCTGGGTGCTCCTCGGGGCCAGTTTCCTCATCGCCATCGGGTACGGGATCGTCGGTCCCGCCCTGCCGAACTACGCGGCCAGCTTCGACGTGGGCGTGACCGCCGCGTCGGTGGTGGTGAGCGCGTTCGCGTTCGTGCGGCTGGTGTTCGCGCCGACGAGCGGGCGGCTCGTGACGCGCTTCGGTGAGCGGCCGATCTACCTGTGGGGCGTGTCGATCGTGGCGATCGGCACGCTGCTGTGTGCGGTGGCCACGGAGTACTGGCAGTTGTTGCTGTTCCGGTCGGCCAGCGGGATCGGCTCCACGATGTTCACCGTGTCGGCGATCGGCCTGCTCATCCGGCTCTCGCCGCCGGAGGCCCGGGGACGGGCGTCGAGCCTGTGGGGATCGAGTTTCCTGCTGGGCGGCATCGCCGGCCCTGTGGTGGGCGGCGGTCTCGTGACGGTGTCGCTGCGCGCGCCGTTCCTGGTCTACGGCATCGCACTGGTGCTCACGACCGGGCTCGTGTGGTGGCAGTTGCGGCACTCGTCGCTGCTGGCGCGGCAGCAGGAGGACGAGGTCCCCGAGCTGACGTTCCGGCAGGCACTCCGGCATCCGTCGTACCGGGCGGCGCTCGCCTCGAACCTGGCCAACGGCTGGGTCGTCTTCGGGGTCCGCATGTCGTTGCTGCCGTTGTTCGTGACCGCCGTGCTGGCCGAGGACGAGGCGTTCACGGGCGTCGCGCTCGCCGTGTTCGCGGCGGTCAACGCGCTGTCGTTGCTGTTCGTCGGCCGGATCACCGACAAACGGGGTCGCAAGCTGCCCGCGCTCGTCGGGCTGGGACTGCTCGCGGTGGGAACCGTCGGGCTCGGTGTCAGCGACGACCCGTGGGTGTTCCTGCTGGCGGTCGCGGTGGCCGGGTTGGGCGCCGGGGCGTTGAACCCGGCGCAGAGCGCCGCCGTCGCCGACGTCCTCGGGTCGAAGGCCCGCGGCGGGTCGGTGCTCGCGGGCTTCCAGATGTCCGCCGACGTCGGCGCGGTGGTGGGCCCGCTCGTGGCGGGCGCCGTCGCCGAGTGGTCGTACGCGGCGGCGTTCGGACTGACCGGGGTGGTGGTCGTGCTCGCGTTCACGATGTGGCTCGCCGCTCGGGAGACGCTGCCCGCGACGCGGTGACCCTCTCGTGAGCGCTCAGTCCGGGCGGCGGAGCAGTCCCTTGCGGTGCCCCACCAGCAGTCCGGCGATCACCAGCAGTGTCACGACGAGCGTGACGATCCACCCGGTGGTGCCGAACGGGTCGTCCGCGTCCGGGGTCGGCACGCCTGCGGCGACGAGATCCTCGTCGGCCTCGTTGTCAGGGGCGGCGATGGGGGCGCTGGTGACGGTGCCGACCGGCTCGGTGCCCGACGTGGCGAGGGTGAATCCGTAGTCGAGCAGGGCCGCGGCCTGCTCCGCCACGCGCACCGGTCGTTGCTCCGCGCGCAGCAGCACCACGGCGAGGCGTCGACCGTCACGTTCGGCCGCTCCGGCGTAGGTGTGGCGGGCGTCATCGGTGAAGCCGGTCTTGCCGCCGATGAAGCCCTCGTACGTCGGCCACAGTGGGTTGTCGTTGTAGATGGGGAAGTCGGGTTCGCCCGGACCGCCGGGGAAGCGGGTCTCCCTGGTGCTCACCGACTTGACGTAGGCGCTCTGTTCCATGGCGTGCCGGAACACGAGGCTCATGTCGTACGCCGACGTCATCATGCCCGGACCGTCCAGACCGGACGGTGTCGCGGCGCGCGTGTCCGAGGCGCCGAGCCACTCGGCCAGCGCGTTCATCTTCTCCACGGCCACGTCGACGCCACCGAGCGCGGTGGCCAGTGCGTGGGCCACGTCGTTGCCGGAGCGCATGAGCAATGCGTCGAGCAGATCGTCGACACGGTACTTCCCGCCCGCGACGATGCCCACGCACGTGCATTCCTGGTCGGCGTCGGCCTCGGTGGCCACGACGATGTGGTCGGCGCGCAGTTCTTCCAACACCACCAGTGCGAGCAGTGTCTTGATGAGGGAGGCCGGACGGTGCCGGGCGTGCGGGTCCTTCGCCGCGAGGACCTCGCCCGTGTCGAGGTCCTGGACGAGCCACGAGGCGGCGGTGACCTCCGGGGGCGGCTCGGGGCTGCCCGGCGGAACGACCACTCCGCACTCGCCCATTCGTTCGCCGCCGGACGGTTCCGTCGGCACGGGAAGCGGCGTGGGGGAGGCCTCGCCCGGTGGTGGTTCCTCCGAGGTGTCCACGGGGGACGGTGGCAGGGTGCGGTTCGGACACGACGAGGGTTGCTCCGCGACCGCCGCGCTCGGCGGCGTCCCCACGAGCGCGGTGAGCATCGTGAGAGCGGCCGTGACGAGCACGGCGAGGACTGTCCGGGACGGAGTGTCGCTGCGCACCCGTGCAGGCTAGCGGCGTCGACGTGGGGGATGTCACCGACATGCGGGTGTCTCGTCGGCCTTTCTCCGCCCGCATCGGCTTGAGAACGCGCGTCCGGCCCCCGCTGCTCGGCACGTCGGGGGTCGGGAGCGGCCGACGCGCCGTCGAGCCTCGGTACTCGGAACGGGTGCCGGGTGAGCGTGCGAACGGCGGAGCGAGTCCGTGGTGTGTTCGGTCGCCTCCATGGCGGCCGATCGGCTGCGCAGAGTAGTTCCGAAACTTTCGAAACTTCTGCTCGGTCACCATGATTGTTACGTGGTGGAAGCCCGTTCCGGCGGGGTTCAGCCTGGTCGGCGGCGTGTCAGGTGCTCATTTGTGTCGAAAACTTTCGGAAAACTGGGTGTTGACCATTGGTGTGACCGTTGCCATACTCCGGTGCTGTCGTCGCCCGGCGCGGTGATCTCAACGCGGAGAGTCACCGCCGCGATGGGGTGGGCGCCGTCGCGACGTCGCCATGTCCTCGACGAAAGGACGGAAGATGAGCACGGCACACCAGAGTCGGTTCAGGCTCCGAGGAGCCGCAACCCGGATCAGGAAGGTCGTCGCGGCCGCCGCGATCGGTGCGGTCACCGCGGGCACACTCGTCGCCACGGCGGGAACGGCGAGCGCCCAGACGAGCCTCGGTGACGCCGCCGCGGCGACGGGTCGCTACTTCGGCGTCGCCGTCGCCGAGGGCAGACTCGGCGAGCAGGACTACACGGCCACGCTGAACCGCGAGTTCAACAGCATCACCGCCGAGAACTCGTGGAAGTGGGAGAGCCTGCAGCCGGCGCGCGGGTACTTCGACTTCAGCGCCGCGGACCGGATCGCCAACCACGCCCAGCAGCAGGGCATGGAGCTGCGTGGGCACACGCTCGTGTGGCACTCGCAGCTGCCGGGCTGGGTGCAGAACATCGGTTCGGCCGACGAACTCCGTTCGGTGATGTACGACCACATCACCACCGTCATGGAGCACTACAAGGGGCAGGTGCGCTCCTGGGACGTGGTGAACGAGGCGTTCGAGGACGGCAGCAGCGGTGCGCGCCGCAACTCGGTGTTCCAGCGCGTCATCGGGGACAGCTGGATCGAGGAGGCGTTCCGTATCGCTCGTGAGGTCGATCCGGACGCCACGCTCTGCTACAACGACTACAACACCGACGCCTGGAACACGGCCAAGACGCAGGCCGTCTACAACATGGTGGCCGACTTCGTCAGCCGCGGCGTGCCGATCGACTGCGTCGGCTTCCAGGCGCACTTCAACAGCGGCAACCCGGTGCCGGAGAACTACCACATCACGCTGCAGAACTTCGCCGACCTCGGCGTGGAGGTCCAGATCACCGAGCTGGACATCGCGGGCTGGGGCGACTCGCAGGCGGAGCAGTTCGGTGGTGTCACGCTGGCCTGCCTGGCGGTGCCCCAGTGCACCGGCATCACGGTGTGGGGAGTGACCGACAAGTACTCGTGGCGTGCCGAGGACACGCCGCTGCTGTTCGACGGCAACTACAACCCCAAGCAGGCCTACTACGCGGTGCTCGACACGCTCCTCAACGCCGGTGGTGGTGACGGCGGCGACGGCGGCAACGGCAACGCGTCCTGCACCGTGACCTACACCGAGACGCAGCGGTGGGGCGACCGGTTCAACGGCGAGGTCACCGTCCGTGCGGGTGACCAGCCGATCAGCGGCTGGAGCACCACGGTGACCGTGCAGTCGCCGCAAAAGATCTCGGCGACCTGGAACGGCAACGCGAGCTGGGACTCCAGCGGCAACGTGATGACAATGCGGTCGACCGGCGGTCTCCCGGCGGGCGGGCAGACGACGTTCGGCTTCACCGTCATGACCAACGGCAACTGGGCGGCGCCCACGCTGGGCTCCTGCGTCGCCTCGTGAGGACGACCCGGACTCCCCGCCCCTGCCGGGTGGGCGGGGAGACCGGGACGACGGCCGGTCCGGTCACCACGACCGGGCCGGCCCCGCCGTGGTGTCGGGCCGACGTGGTGCTGCGCACCCGTACGGGCCGAGGCGGGCGGAGCGGAGGGATACTGCCGACATGCGGATGTCTCGTCGTACCTCCCTGTTCCTCACGGCCTTCGGTGTGTGGTCCTGGATCATCTGGATCACCTTCGCCCGCAACCTGTGGAACAGCGACAACGCGTGGAACGACGACGGCTCGGCCACCCCGTTCTTCTGGGTGCACCTCCTGCTCGCGGTGACCTCGTTCGTGCTCGGCACGATCATCGGCCTGATCGGATGGCGTGGCCTGCGGGCCTCACGGAACCGAGAGCCCGCCCGGTAGGTCTCACCTGCCATGACGGACCAGACACCGCCGACCTGGCAGGCCCCGCCACCCCAGCAACCGCCACAGCCGCTTCCGGAGGCACCGACCGCCCGTAAGGGGTGGGGCCGAGTGCTGGCGGGCGCTCTCGTCGGACTGCTCGTCGGCGGGGGAGGTGTCGGCCTCACGTGGTTCCTGCTGGCCGACGACGCCGCCGAGGGGGCAGAGGCCGACGCGCGGGACGCGTGCGCGATCGTGGAGCGCACCCCGACGGTGGAGCCGACGAAGGAGAGCGCCGCCCACATGTACCGCTGGGGTGCTGCCGCCGGATTGGCGATGGCGGCCGCCGAAGCCGACCCGACGTACGAGTCGCTGTCCGAGGCCATCCGAAAGCCGTACATCCTGTTCCAGCGGTACTTCGACATCGAGAATGCCGAGTTCCAGAGCGCCATGACGGACGCCCGCACCGCCTGCGCCGACTTCTGATCCGGGCCCACAACGACGAAGGCCACCCTCCCGCGTCGTCCGCGGTCGGGTGGCCTTCGCGTGTGGCCGGGCGTCTCACACGCGCTTGAACAGCAGCGCGCGCTTGACCTCCTGGATGGCCTTGGTGATCTGGATGCCGCGCGGGCACGCGTCGGTGCAGTTGAACGTCGTGCGGCAGCGCCACACACCCTCGGCGTCGTTGAGGATGTCCAGCCGCTCCTCGGCGCCCTCGTCACGCGAGTCGAAGATGAACCGGTGCGCGTTCACGATGGCCGCCGGGCCGAAGTACGACCCGTCGGCCCAGTACACCGGGCACGACGACGTGCACGCCGCGCACAGGATGCACTTGGTGGTGTCGTCGAACCGCTCGCGGTCGGCGGGCGACTGGACGCGCTCCCGGGTCGGCTCGTTGCCGTAGGCGATGAGGTACGGCTTCACCGCGCGGTAGGCCTCGAAGAAGGGCTCCATGTCGACGTAGAGGTCCTTCATCGTCGGCAGGCCCTTGATCGGGGCGATGGTGATGGTGGTGGGCTTGCCGTCCTTGGCCAGCAGGTCCTTCACCAGCACCTTGCACGCGAGGCGGTTGACGCCGTTGATCTGCATGGCGTCCGAGCCGCAGATGCCGTGCGCGCACGAACGCCGGAACGCCAGCGTGCCGTCCACGTAGTTCTTGATGTTGAACAGCAGGTTCAGCACGCGGTCGGTGGGCAGAGCCGGAACGTCGTAGGACTCCCAGTGCGGCTCGGAGTCCACCTCGGGGTTGAACCGGAGCAGCTTCACCGTGACGGTGACCGAACCCTCCGGTGCGGGAATCTGCGAGGTGTCGTGAACGCCCTCGGAAACCGTGGCAGTCATATCAGTACTTCCGCTCCATCGGTTCGTACCGGGTGAAGGTCACCGGCTTGTAGTCCAGGCGGATGTCGGCGGTGAACCCGGTGAGCCCCAGCGGAGCGTCCGGGTCCTCCTTCTCCGGCAGCACCTTGTACGACATCGAGTGCCGCATGAAGTTGACGTCGTCGCGGTCCGGGTAGTCCTCGCGCGCGTGTCCACCGCGGGACTCCTTGCGGGCCAGGGCGGCGTTCACCAGGATCTCGGCGAGGTCCAGCAGGAACCCGAGCTCGATGGCCTCCAGCAGGTCGGTGTTGTACCGCTTGCCCTTGTCCATCACCGAGATGCGTCCGTAGCGCTGCTTGAGTGCCTGCACGTCGGTCAGCGCCTGCTTCAGCGTGTCCTCGGTGCGGTACACGGCCGCGTTGGCGTCCATCGTGGCCTGCAGCTCGTTGCGGATGTCGGCCACGCGCTCGCCACCGGTGGCGGTGCGCAGGTGGTCGACCATGCCCTCGACGAGCTTGGCGGGGTTCTCCGGAAGCTCGACGAAGTCGCGGTTGCTCGCGTACTCGGCGGCGGCGATGCCGGCGCGGCGGCCGAACACGTTGATGTCGAGCAGCGAGTTCGTGCCGAGTCGGTTGGCGCCGTGCACGGACACACACGCCACCTCACCGGCCGCGTACAGGCCGGGCACGATGTTCTCGTTGTCGCGCAGCGCCTCACCGTGCACGTTGGTGGGGATGCCGCCCATCGCGTAGTGCGCGGTGGGGTACACCGGCACGGGCTCCTTCACCGGGTCCACGCCGAGGTAGGTGCGGGCGAACTCGGTGATGTCGGGCAGCTTGGTCTCCAGGACCTCGGCGCCGAGGTGCGTGCAGTCGAGGAGCACGTAGTCCTTGTTCGGGCCCGCGCCGCGACCTTCCAGCACCTCCAGCACCATCGACCGGGCGACGATGTCGCGCGGCGCGAGGTCCTTGATGGTGGGGGCGTAGCGCTCCATGAACCGCTCGCCGTCGGCGTTGCGGAGGATCGCGCCCTCACCACGCGCACCCTCGGTGAGGAGGATGCCGAGGCCGGCGAGGCCGGTCGGGTGGAACTGGTAGAACTCCATGTCCTCCAGCGGCAGTCCCTTGCGGGCGTAGATGCCCATGCCGTCGCCGGTGAGCGTGTGCGCGTTCGAGGTGGTCTTGAAGACCTTGCCGAACCCGCCGGTGGCGAAGACGATCGACTTCGCCTGGAACACGTGGATCTCGCCGGTGGCCAGCTCGTAGGCGATGGCGCCGGACGCGACCGGACCGTCGGCGGTCTCGGTGAGCGCGATGTCGAGGACGTAGAACTCGTTGAAGAACTCGATGCCGTGCTTGACGCAGTTCTGGTACAGCGTCTGCAGGATCATGTGACCCGTGCGGTCGGCCGCGTAGCAGGCCCGGCGCACCGCGGCCTTGCCGTGCTCGCGGGTGTGCCCGCCGAACCGCCGCTGGTCGATCTTGCCGTCGGGGGTGCGGTTGAACGGCAGCCCCATCTTCTCCAGGTCGAGGACCGCGTCGATGGCCTCCTTGGCCATGATCTCGGCCGCGTCCTGGTCGGTGAGGTAGTCACCACCCTTGACGGTGTCGAAGGTGTGCCACTCCCAGTTGTCCTCTTCGACGTTGGCGAGGGCCGCACACATGCCGCCCTGGGCGGCACCGGTGTGGGAACGCGTCGGGTACAGCTTGGTGAGCACGGCGGTGCGGGCACGCTGACCGGCCTCGATCGCCGCGCGCATCCCCGCGCCGCCTGCCCCGACGATCACCACGTCGTACTTGTGGAACTGCATGTCACGTCGCTTTCGTGTGGTGGGGTCAGTCGGCCGGAATGTTCGGGTCGAAGGTGAAGATCACCAGCGTGCCGAGCAGGACGATCACCGCCACGGACACGTACAGCACCATCTTCAGCCAGAAGCGGGTGCTGTCCCTGCGCGCGTAGTCGTCGATGATCGTGCGGAGGCCGTTGCCGCCGTGGATCATGGCCAGCCACAGCATCGCGAGGTCCCAGAACTGCCAGAACGGCGAGGACCAGCGGCCCGCGACGAAGGCGAAGTTGATCCGGTGCACGCCGCCGTCGAGGATGTTCATGATGAACAGGTGCCCGAGCACCAGGACGACGAGCAGCAGGCCCGACATGCGCATGAACAGCCAGCTGTACAGCTCGAAGTTGCTGCGTCGGGCCGCGGGCCTGCGGGCGGAGCGCGGCGTGTCGAGGTTGAGTGTCTCAGCCATCAGTTGCCGCCTCCGAAGAGTTCACTCAGGGTGCGCTCGAGCATGAAGTACGCGCCCGGGATCATGACCAGCACCCAGACGCCCAGGATCGACCAGAGCATGACGCGCTGGTACTTCGCGCCCTTGGACCAGAAGTCGACCAGGATGATCCTGATGCCGTTCAGTGCGTGGTAGAGCACCGCGCCGACGAGGCCGACCTCCATGAGGTTGACGAGCGGGGTCTTGTAGGTCTCGATGATCGCGTCGTAGGCGTTCGGCGAAACCCGGACGAGCGCAGTGTCGAGAACGTGTACGAACAGGAAGAAGAACGTGAGCACGCCGGTGATGCGGTGCAGCACCCAGGACCACATGCCCGGGTCGCCGCGGTAGAACGTACCGCTCCGACGTGAGGCGCCTGCCCGATCACTCGCAGCCGCCTGGGCGGCGGTGCTCGCAGTGGTGGACATCGGTGTACGGCCTCCAACGTCACTGATGGACTGTGCCCGGCGACCTGCGACTTCCCGAAGTCTCAACCCGCGCGGGCGGGGTTATCCCAGGATGCTAGACCTGCCCTTGACACGGGGGCCCAACTCGGGGTTGGCCGCTGTGATGGACCAGACACGGATTTGACGTGAGGCTGTGTCGTCACCCCTCTGACCCGGCCAGCGGTACCGATTCAGTTCAGGGATTTCAACTACACAGTGTGTTGACGCGGTAGCCCGAACGGCTGGATGGTGAACATTTGGATTACGCCGAACGGCCACTGTGTGACGTTGCTTTCCGCAGGCGGTACCGTTCGCCAATCGTCGCCCGGCCACTGACGCGCCGGGCGCTTCCTTGAGGTGCGTTCCGCTGGGAAAACAGCGGGAAGGGAGAACCACCGTGCGTCGAAAGCGTGGTGCAGCGCTGGCGGCTATCGCCATGACCGGCGTGTTGGCGTTGACGGCCTGTGCCAAGGACTCCGGCGACAACAGCGCCGCGGGTGACGGCGGAGAGTCGGGCGAGTGCGTGACTGCGGCTGCCCCGCCCCGGGCCGAGGCCAGCAGCAAGGAACGGGAGGCTCCGGCCGACGTCGACGCGAGCGATTTCAAGGTAGGCCTTGCCTATGACGTAGGCGGCCGTGGTGATGCGTCGTTCAATGACGCTGCTGCTGCGGGGGTGGACCAAGCCAAGGCTGATTTCGGGCTCGCTGAGGTGACAGAGGGCACAGCTGCTTCGAACGAGTCGCCAGATGCGAGGCGGCAGCGACTGTCACAAATGGCGGCCCAGGGTTACAACCCCATCATCGGCGTCGGGTTCGACTACGCTGACGCGATGGAGGCCGTGGCCTCGGAGTACCCGGACACGGAATTCGCGATCATTGATGACGACTCGGTGGACCTGCCGAATGTGACCCCTCTGGTGTTCGCCGAGGAGGAGGGCTCGTTCCTGGCCGGTGTGGCCGCCGTCTACAAGAGCGAGAACTGCCACGTCGGCTTCGTCGGTGGTGTGGACACCCCGCTGATCCAGAAGTTCGAGGCGGGCTTCGTGCAGGGCGCGAAGGCGGCCTCCGACAAGGTCAAGATCGAGGTCGACTACCTCACCCCCGCGGGTGACATCTCGGGCTTCAACGACCCCGGCAAGGGCAACGTCGTCGCGAAGTCGCAGATCAACAAGGGCGCGGACGTGCTCTACCACGCCGCGGGCGCGTCCGGTAAGGGCGTCTTCGAGGCGGCCAAGGCCAGCGACGCGCTGGCGATCGGTGTCGACTCCGACCAGTACGAGCAGAAGACCGTCGCCGACGTCAAGGACGTCATCATGACGTCGATGCTCAAGCGCGTGGACGTGGCGGTCTACGACTACATCCGCGCGGTGGCGGAGGACGACCTCGGCTCCCTGCCCGAGCGTTTCGACCTGTCGGTGGACGGCGTCGCGTACTCGACCTCCGGTGGCAAGGTCGACGACATCGCCGACGTTCTCGACGGCTACAAGGCGCAGATCGTGGCCGGCGAGATCAAGGTCTCGCCCACCCCGTAACCGACTCGAACTGCCGTACGGCGCGGGGCCGATGGGAGGCGATCCCTCCCGTCGGCCCTCGCGCCGTCGGATGGCAGGCTGTCCGCGGTCCACAGCGGACCCCTCGACAGCCGTGGGGAGCTTTCACGACATGACCGAATCCCGACCAGCGGTCGAACTGAAGGGGATCACCAAGCGGTTCCCCGGCGTGGTGGCCAACTCGGACGTGCACCTGACCGTGCGTGCCGGCGAGGTCCACGCGTTGTGTGGTGAGAACGGTGCCGGCAAGTCCACCCTGATGAAGATCCTCTACGGCATGCAACAGCCGGACGAGGGCACCATCGCCGTCAACGGCGAGTTCGTGCGACTGCGCAACCCGCAGGACGCGATCAAGGTGGGCATCGGCATGGTGCACCAGCACTTCATGCTCGCCGACAACCTGACCGTCAAGGAGAACGTGCTCCTCGGAGCCGAGGGGCTGCACGGCATCGGCAAGGCCGCGACCAAGCGGATGACCGAGCTCGCCGAGCGCACCGGCTTGCGGGTCAACGTCGACAGCCTCATGGAGAACCTGGGCGTCGCGGACCGCCAGCGCGTGGAGATCGTCAAGGTGCTCTACCGCGGGGCGCGCATCGTCATCCTCGACGAGCCCACCGCCGTGCTGGTGCCGCAGGAGGTCGACGCGCTGTTCGACACCGTGTCGGCGATGCGCGAGCAGGGCTACACGTTCATCTTCATCTCCCACAAGCTCGACGAGGTCCGCAAGATCGCCGACAGCGCCACGGTGATCCGCCGCGGCACCACCGTCGGCACCGTGAATCCGCGTGAGGTCAGCTCGCGCGAGCTGGCCGAGATGATGGTGGGCTCCGAGCTGCCGAGCCCGGAGACGCGCGAGTCCACCGTCACCGACCGGGTCGTGCTCAAGGTGGAGAACTTGCGGCTCGACGCCGAGGGCTCCGAGCGGGCCGTGCTCGACGACGTGTCGCTGACGGTGCGCGCCGGTGAGGTGCTCGGCATCGCCGGTGTCGAGGGCAACGGCCAGACCGAGCTGGTCGAGACCATCATGGGCATGCGCAAGGCGTCGGCGGGGCGGATCGAGCTGCTCTGCGCCGACGGCACGAGACGCGACATCACCAAGCTCGGCACGTTGGCACGCCGTGAGGCGGGGATCGGTTACGTCGCCGAGGACCGCCACCGCCACAGTCTGCTGCTCAACCGTCCGTTGTGGTCGAACCGCATCCTCGGCTACCAGACCCGGAAGCCGGTGTCGAACGGCAGGATCATCGACTGCTCCGCCGCGCGCGAGGACACGCGTCGCATCGTCGAGGAGTACGACGTCCGCACCCCGGGTGTGGAGGTCGCCGCGGGCGCGCTGTCCGGCGGAAACCAGCAGAAGCTCATCGTCGGCAGGGAACTGTCCGGCGATCCCGTGTTGTTGATCGCCTCCCACCCGACCCGTGGTGTCGACGTCGGTGCCCAGGCGCTGATCTGGGACCGCATCAGGGCAGCCCGCCGCGCCGGTCTCGCGGTCCTGCTCATCTCCGCCGACCTCGACGAGCTGATCGGGTTGTCGGACACCATCCGCGTCATGTTGCGCGGTCGGTTGGTCAGTGAGGCCGATCCCGCCACCGTCACGCCCGCCGAACTCGGCTCGGCGATGACCGGTGCCGGTGAGAGCCACCCAGTTCCCGAGGACGTCGCATGATCTCCTGGCGTACCGCCCTGCTTCCACCCGTCATGGCGATCGTGTTCGCCATGGCGCTGTCGTCCGTCGCCCTGCTCGTCTCCGGCGCGAACCCGCTCGAGGCGTTCGCCACCATGGGCGCGCAGTTGTTCGAAGGCACGACCGCCGTCGACACCGTGAACCTCGCGGTCGTCTACTACTTCGCGGGTCTGGCCGTCGCCATCGGGTTCCAGATGAACCTGTTCAACATCGGTGTCGAGGGCCAGTACCGGTTCGCGGCCGTGGTCGCGGCGATCGTGGGTGCGGCGATGGAGCTGCCGCCGGTGCTGCACGTGCTGGTGATCCTCGCCGTGGCCATGCTCTCCGGTGCCGCGTACGCGCTGCTGCCCGCGATCCTGAAGGTCACGCGCGGCGTGTCCGAAGTGATCACGACGATCATGCTGAACTCGATCGTCTTCGGCATCGTGGCCTACCTGATCAGCGCCGAGCAGTTCGGTGTCCAGCGCGGCAACAACATCAGCACCGCCGAGATCCCGGAGACCGGGTGGATCCCGGGCATTCCGCTGGGCGAGGCGGGAACCGTGTTCGGTTCGGTGGTCATCGCCGTCGCCCTCGGTGTCGGGTACTGGTTCCTGCTGAACCGCACGCGCTTCGGCTTCGAACTCCAGGCCAGCGGTGAGTCGCCCACGGCGGCCACGGCGGGCGGTGTGAGCGCCAAGCGGATGACCATGATCGCGATGCTGCTGTCCGGCGCGGTCGCCGGACTCATCGCGATGCCCGAACTTCTCGGCCGCGACCACGTGTATGCGATGACCGCGACCCAGGGCTACGGCTTCACCGGTATCGCGGTGGCCCTGCTCGGCCGCAACCATCCCGTCGGGGTCGCCTTCGGCGCGCTGCTGTGGGCGTTCCTCGACAAGTCGGCCGTGTCGCTGGAGACCATCGGAGTGCCGAGGGAGATCGCCACGATCATCCAGGGCACGATCGTGCTCTCCGTCGTGGTCGCCTACGAAATCGTCAAACGAGCGGAACTCGCCGCCGAGCAGCGCCGGGTGGGTCGCCAGACCCGTAACGGCATGCCCGCGAGCGTCAGCCAGGGAGGTGCGGTGTGAGCACCACGGTCGAGACCGGGCCCCAGAACACGGCGGGCGCGACGAAACCGGCTCCGCGGGAGCGGCGCCCGATGCCGGGATGGCTTCGTGGGGTGCTGTGGGCCGTCGCGGCCATCGCGGTGCTGTCCACGACGTCGTACCTCACGGGCATCGACACGCTGACGTCGAGCAACACGTCGCAGACGGCGTTGCGGCTCGCGCTGCCCATTCTGTTCGCCGCGCTCGGCGGGCTGTGGGCGGAACGGTCGGGCGTCATCAACATCGGCCTCGAAGGCATGATGATCCTCGGCACGTGGGGCGCGGCGTGGGGCGCGTACTACGGCGGGGTGTGGACCGGCCTGCTCGTGGCGATCGTCTTCGGTGCGCTCGGCGGGTTGTTGCACGCCGTCGCCACGGTGACGTTCGGTGTGAACCACATCGTGTCCGGTGTGGCCATCAACCTCCTCGGGCTCGGCGTGGCGAAGTACCTCGCCGACCTCGTGTTCGAGCCGCTGTCGGGCAACCCGAGGCAGTCGCCGCCCGTGCCGAAGTTCGACACGTACTCCGCGACGTTCCTCGCCGACTGGCTGAAGGACCTGGAGGACGCCCAGCGGGTCGGGATCTCCGACGCGGCGGGTCTGTTGCGAGGGCTCGTCACGCAGGTGTCGCCGCTGGCGATGCTGGGCCTGCTGCTGGTGCCGATCAGCTACTTCGTGCTGTGGCGCACCCGGTTCGGGCTGCGGCTGCGCTCGTGCGGTGAGAACCCGGTGGCGGCCGAGTCGCTCGGGGTGAACGTCTACGTCCACAAGTACGCGGCGCTGCTGGTCTCCGGTGGTCTCGCCGGTATGGGCGGTGCGTCGCTGGTGCTGCTGTCCGGTGGTGCGGACTACCTGGAGAACCAGACGAACGGCCGAGGCTACATCGGTCTCGCCGCGATGATCTTCGGTAACTGGCGGCCCGGCGGGCTGCTCGGTGGTGCGGCGTTGTTCGGCTACTCCGACGGTCTCCAGTTGTCCGCGGGGGGAGAGGCCGTGCTGGCGCTCTGCTACGGCGCGGTGCTCCTGCTGGTGCTGCTCGCGGCCGTCCAGCTCGCGCGCAAGCAGTGGTTGGCCGCCGGACTCGCCGGTCTCGGTGCCGCGGCGCTGTACTACGTGTACTGGGCCAACGACGAGCTGCCGCGTGAGCTGATCCCGTACACGCCGCACTTCGTGACGATCATCGTGCTGGCGGTGGCCGCGCAGAAGCTGCGGCCGCCGAAGGCGATCGGCAAGCGGTACCGCCGAGGAGAGGACGACTGATGTCCGCACCGGAGATCGACTGGGAGCGGTTGCGGTCCGAGGCGACGGCGGCGGCGCAGAAGGCGTACGCGCCGTACTCGCGGCTGCGGGTCGGTGCTGCGGCGCTGACCGACGACGGCCGGATCGTCACCGGATGCAACGTGGAGAACGCCTCCTACGGTCTCGGCCTGTGTGCCGAGGCCACCATGACCGGGCAGCTTCGGCTGTCCGGCGGAGGCCGGTTCGTCGCGGTCGCCTGCCGTTCCGGTGAGGGCGAACTGCTGATGCCGTGCGGCCGGTGCCGTCAGTTGATCTACGAGTTCGGCGGTACCGACTGCCTCGTCGACACTCCTGCGGGAGTGCAGCCGATGACGGCCGTGTTGCCGCAGGCGTTCGGGCCGGAGGATCTGCCGTCATGAGTGTGGAACCGTTCGCGGCGGTCGACGTCATCCGCACCAAGCGGGACGGTGCTCGACTGACCGACGCGCAGATCGACTGGGTGATCGACGCCTACACGCGCGGTGTGGTCGGCGACGAGCAGATGGCGGCGCTGGCGATGGCCGTGTTCCTGCGCGGCATGGACGCCGAGGAGACGGCGCGCTGGACCGGCGCGATGATCGACTCGGGGGAGCGCCTGACGCTGCGGTGCTCGCGTCCCACGGTCGACAAGCACTCGACGGGCGGGGTCGGCGACAAGATCACGTTGCCGCTGGCTCCGCTCGTCGCGGCCTGCGGTGCCGCCGTGCCGCAGCTCTCGGGTCGCGGACTCGGGCACACCGGCGGCACGCTCGACAAGCTGGAGTCCATCCCCGGCTGGCGGGCCGAGTTGTCGGCCGACGAGATCGATCGTCAGCTTGAGGACGTCGGCGCGGTGGTCTGCGCCGCCACACCCACTCTGGCCCCTGCCGACCGGAAGCTGTACGCGCTGCGGGACGTCACGGCCACCGTCGAGGCCGTGCCCCTGATCGCCAGCTCGATCATGAGCAAGAAGATCGCCGAGGGTGCGGGGCGGTTGGTGCTCGACGTCAAGGTCGGCTCGGGTGCCTTCATGAAGACCCGTGATCAGGCCCGGGAACTCGCCGAACGACTCGTGGCGATCGGCGCGGCGCACGACGTGGCCACTACCGCCCTGCTCACCGACATGAGCACGCCGCTCGGGGTCGCCGTCGGCAACGCGGTCGAGGTGGCCGAGTCCGTCGAGGTGCTGCAGGGCGGTGGCCCGGCCGACGTCGTGGAACTCACGCTCGCCCTCGCGCGCGAGATGCTCGCCCTCGCCGGGCTCGGCGACGTCGACCCGGAACGGGTGCTCGCCTCCGGGCAGGCGTACGAGACGTGGTGTCGCATGATCGCCGCCCAGGGCGGCGATCCGGAGGCCCCGCTGCCCACCGCACAGCACGTGCAGGTCATCGAGGCGCGCGAGTCGGGTGTGGTGGCCGGGCTGGACGCCTACGGCGTCGGCGTGGCCGCGTGGCGACTCGGTGCGGGTCGGGCGCGCAAGAGCGATCCGGTGCAGGCCGCGGCGGGTGTGCGTTGCCTCGCCAAGCCCGGCGACCGGGTGGAGCGCGGTCAGCCGCTGTTCGAACTGCACACCGACACCCCGGAGGCGGTGGCGGCGGCCGAGCCGCTGCTCGACGCGGCGCTCGTCCTCAAGGACGTCACGGACATCTCGCCCGGAGACGCCGACGCCCCCGCGGCCGTCGAGGCACGCGAGGGCGTCGTTCTGGAACGGTGGGGACACGACCGGCGCTGACCGGTCGGGTCCACCCCCTCAGTCGTCGGAGTCGGCGTCGGCCTTGGCCTTGGCGTCGGCTCCCTTGGTGTTACGGCCGTTGCGGCGGCGCGGCTGCCGCGGCGTGGGAGGCGCGGAGATGGCGGGCTGCGGCGCCGGCCCGCCACCGAGCATCAGCTCCGCGAACGTGGCCATGGCCTCGTCGAGCTGACCACCGATGCGGCGCTCCGACTCCTCGTTGCTCTTGCGCACCACCGACGTGAAGTAGTCGTTGTCGGGCTGCTGCGCCAGCGTGCCCTCGACCTCCGACAGCCCGGACTTGATCGAGCCGTCCAGCTCGCCGAGGCGCGTCGCCACGTTCTCCTCGACCTTGTCGAGGCGGGAGGCCAGCGCGTCGAGGCGGTTGCCGAGCTGCTCCAGCCGCTCGCCCAGCGTGTCGAACCGCGCCGTCGGGTCGAGGATCTCGGCCGTGTCGTTGAGCGCCGAGCGCAGCGACTCGGAGGAGTCCGACACCGCCGAGCGCAGCGATTCCGACGTGCTGGACAGGCGCTCCTTGGCGTCGGCGTCGAGACGGTCGACGCGCTCCTTGAGACCGGTCTCCAGCGTGTCGAGCCGCTCGCGCATCGGACCCTGCACCGCCGTCGGCACGTGGTCGATCTTCATGTCCTGCTTGTCGAGGTGGTTGCCCAACTCGTCAAGCCTGCGGTGGATGTTCGAGAGCTTGTCCTCCAGGCCGTCCATCCGGCCGGCGACGCCTTCGAACCGGGCCGCGACCCCGTCGAGCCTGCCGTCGAGCTGTGCGAAGGGCTTCGCAAGCTTGTCGACGATGGCCTCCACGGAGCGGGCCAGGTCGGCGAGCGCGTTGTCCTGCGCCTCGAGGCGGGTCATGGCCTCGTCGAGCCGCTCGGCGAGTACGCCGACCTCGGTGCGGTCCGGCAGCTCGGAGAGTCGCTTGCGCACGGCGCCGAGCGAATCCACCGGCGCGAGCCTGGCGTAGATGTCGTCGAGCGCGTCGAAGATCTGCTGCTGCTCGCTCTCTCGGACCTCGGCCGCGCGCACCAACATGTTGCGCATCCGGTCGAAGGACGGGGCTGCGAGGTGATTGTCAGTCGTCACTGCGGTGTCCTTCATCGGCGGGGAAGATGGGACGTCGATCGCAGCCTAGCGACCAACCCATTGCAGAGGGTATTCCCCCCAGGCCCGGACCGCGTGACGTGCGACTCCGACGATTGGATAACGAGGGGGTCACCGTCCAACGTTCGAGTACAGCGTGAGACTTCGCCACCCGATCGGGGTGGACCGTGGTGAACGTCCGGGTGTCGCCGGGTGTGTCGGGCCCGCGCAGGTACCGTCATCGCATGTCGACGCGAACCGTTCCGACTCCGCACGAACTGCGCAGCGCGCCCAAGGTGCTGCTCCACGACCATCTCGACGGGGGGCTGCGACCCGGCACCGTCGTCGAGCTCGCCGACGAGATCGGGTACCAGGGCCTGCCCACCACCGATGTCGACGAGTTGAGCCGTTGGTTCCGCAACGCCGCCGACTCGGGCTCCTTGGAGAAGTACCTGGAGACGTTCGCCCACACCTGCGGGGTCATGCAGACCGAGGAGGCGCTGTCGCGGGTCGCCGCGGAGTGCGTGGAGGACCTGGCCGACGACGGCGTCGTGTACGCCGAGGTGCGGTACGCCCCCGAGCTGTTCGTCGAACGTGGGCTGTCGTTGGACGCGGTCGTCGAGGCCGTGCAGGACGGGTTCGAGCGTGGGCGCAAGGCCGCCGCCGAACGCGGCAAGCAGATCCGGGTCGGGCAGTTGCTGTGCGCCATGCGGCAGCACGCGCGGGCGCTGGAGATCGCCGAGCTGATGGTGCGTTACCGCGACCGCGGCGTCGTCGGCTTCGACATCGCGGGCCCGGAGAAGGGCTTCCCTCCCACCCGCAACCTCGACGCGTTCGAATACCTGCGGGAGAACAACGCGCACTTCACCATCCACGCCGGTGAGGCGTTCGGACTGGCGTCGATCTGGGAGGCCATCCAGATCTGCGGAGCCGAGCGGCTCGGCCACGGCGTTCGCATCGCCGACGACATCACGACGGCCGACGACGGCAGCGTCTCGTTGGGCAGGCTCGCCGCGTACGTGCGCGACCGTCGCATCCCGCTGGAGGTGTGCCCGTCGTCGAACGTCCAGACGGGCGCGGCGGCCTCGATCGCCGAGCATCCGATCGGCCTGCTGGCGAAACTTCGGTTCCGCGTGACGGTGAACACCGACAACCGGCTGATGAGCGGCTGCTCGGTGTCCTCGGAGTTCGCGGCGCTGGTCGACGCGTTCGGCTTCGACTGGTCGGACGTGCAGTGGTGCACCATCAACGCGATGAAGTCGGCGTTCATCGGCTTCGACGAGCGGCTCGACATCATCGACAACGTGATCAAGCCCTGGTACGCCGAGCGCGTGTGAGCTGACGAAAACGGTCGTCGTCCCGGCGTTCAACCTCGGGACGACGACCGTGTACGTCGAATCAGTTCAGGTGCAGGCGGTTCTCGAAGGTCTCGACGAGCCTGCGCCACGTCTGCTGCTCGGTGTCGAACGGCGCGCTCGGGGTGAGCCGCGTCGGGTCGGGCCGCAGCACGAAGGACACCAGCCAGCCCAACCGCTCCGAGGTGGCCAGTTCCTTGCCCACCTCGTCGTCGCCCGCCCAGTCGGCGGCGTCGCGCAGCAGTTCCACCGCGAGTTCGAGCTGCGTCGGGTCGATGGCGTCGACGCCGTCCGCGATGTCCTCGTCGAGCCCGGCGAGCACGTAGGTGTTGTCCGGGTCGACCTCGATCTCCAGCTCACCCGCGGTGGCCGACGCCAGCACCTCGTCCCACGTGGAGACCGTGGCGATGTCGGTGTGGGCGAGGTCCGCGCCGTCCGCCAGCGCCCGCGCCAGCGCGCGCTCCGACGGATACACCTCGATGGTGCCTTCGGAGCCGAGGAACACCGGCTCGTCGTCGAGGTAGCAGCGCAGGGTGTAGTAGTCGCGCGCCGACGTCTGGATCTTGATCGGGTCGATGCCGACCTCGGCCCAGAAGCCCTCGGGCTCGTCGTCGTAGTCCTCGTCGTCGGTGTCGGACGTCTCGTCGGCGTCGGCGGAGTCCCGGTCGACCGGATCGATGTCGTCGAGATCGTTGTCGCTGTCCACGCCGGCCTCGGACTCGGCGGACTCCTCGTGGAACGCCGCGAGTTCCTCGGCGGTGGCGTCGAGCGTCGCGGAGTCGACGTCGGGAACGGTGACGAGTTCGTCGATGGCGTCGAGCACGGTGTCCCACTTCTCCGACACCGTCTTCGACAGCTCGTTCCACAGTCGCGCGCCCTCACGGCCGCTGAAGGGAAGCTGACCCTGGTCGAGCAGGGAGAAAGCCTCGGAGCTGTCGAGAACCTCGTGCACCTCGTCCAGCTCGCACACGTCCGCGAGCGAGCGCACGATGTTGACGATCTCGGCGAGTTCGGACAGCGTCCAGGAGTCCGGTTCCTCGGCGACGAGTTCCGGGACGCCCACGAGGTCGAAGCAGTGGTCGTCGTCCGGGATGAGTTCCGGCACGTTCAGCGCCGGCACGGCTTCCCACGCGGGGTGGTCGAGCAGGTCGTGCTGTTCGGCCGTGCGCACGTATGCGGCGAGGTGCGCGGCGTCGGGGAACGCGTAGAGGTCGTCCTCGTCGCCGAGGAAGGCTTCCCACTCCTCGCCGTCCTCTCGCCATCGTGGCGCCCACAGGGTCACCAGATCGCCTTGTGGCAGCCCGAGTTCGATCGGGATGATATCCTGTGCCATTCCGCCCTCCGGAAACACCTGTGCACGAGCCGGCTCTCGGCATTCGAAACCGGACGTGTTAGCCGAAGCCTACGGGTTCCGGCTTCGCGCCGCGATCACCCCTCACGGGATCGGCACGTCAGTGACACGATCTAAGGCACGATGACTGACTTTCTCACGAACCGCCTTCCGGGCGACAGCGATCCCGACGCGCTCTTCGACGCCTTCTCCACGTGGGCGCAGGAGCGTGGTCTCGAGTTGTACCCGGCGCAGGAGGAGGCGCTCATCGAACTCGTGTCGGGGGCGAACGTGATCCTCTCGACACCGACGGGCTCGGGCAAAAGCCTCGTGGCGGTCGGCGCCCACTTCGCCGCGTTGGCGGAGGGCAGGCGCAGCTTCTACACCGCGCCGATCAAGGCGCTGGTGTCGGAGAAGTTCTTCTCGCTCGTGGAGATCTTCGGCGCGGACAACGTCGGGATGATGACCGGCGACTCCAGCGTCAACCCCGATGCCCCGATCATCTGCTGCACAGCGGAGATCCTGGCCAACCTGGCTCTGCGGTTGGGGCCCGACGCCGACGTGGACGAGATCGGTCAGGTCGTGGCCGACGAGTTCCACTTCTACTCCGAGCCCGACCGCGGCTGGGCGTGGCAGGTGCCGCTGCTGGAGCTGCCGAAGGCGCAGTTCCTGCTCATGTCGGCCACGCTCGGCGACGTGTCCTTCTTCGAGAAGGACCTGACCCGCCGCACCGGCCGGTCGACGGCCGTGGTGACCTCGGCGCAGCGCCCGGTGCCGCTGACGTTCCGCTACGCGCTGACGCCCATGCACGAGACCGTGTCGGAGCTCGTGCACTCGAACCAGGCCCCCGTCTACATCGTGCACTTCTCGCAGGCCGCCGCCGTGGAACGCGCGCAGGCGCTGATGAGCATCAACGTGTGCTCGCGGGCGGAGAAGGACGCCATCGCCGAAGCCATCGGGGACTTCCGGTTCTCGGCAGGGTTCGGCCGGACGTTGTCGAGGCTCGTGCGGCACGGGATCGGCGTGCACCACGCGGGAATGCTGCCGAAGTACCGACGGCTCGTGGAGCAGCTCGCACAAGCCGGTCTGTTGAAGCTGATCTGCGGCACCGACACGCTCGGCGTCGGCATCAACGTGCCCATCCGCACCGTGGTGCTGTCCGCGTTGACGAAGTTCGACGGCACGCGGCAACGCCACCTCAAGGCGCGGGAGTTCCACCAGATCGCGGGCCGCGCCGGCCGGGCGGGCTACGACACCGACGGCTACGTGGTCGTGCAGGCCCCCGACCACGTCATCGAGAACGCCAAGGCGCTGGAGAAGGCGGGCGACGACCCGAAGAAGAAGCGCAAGATCGTGCGCAAGAAGGCGCCCGAGGGCTTCGTCAACTGGACCGAGAGCACATTCGAGCGCCTCGTCGCCGCCGAGCCCGAGCCGCTGACGTCGAGTTTCAAGGTCAGTCACTCGATGCTGCTCAACGTGATCTCGCGGCCCGGGGACGCCTTCACGCACATGCGTCGGTTGTTGGAGGACAACCACGAGGACCGGCCCGCACAGCGCCGACACATCCTGCGAGCCATCGCGATCTACCGCTCGCTGCTCGCCGCGGGCGTGGTGGAGGAGTTGGACGAGCCGGACGCGGACGGTCGCCGGGTGCAGCTCACCATGGACCTGCAACTCGATTTCGCCCTGAACCAGCCGCTGTCCCCGCTGGCGTTGGCCGCCATCGACCTGCTCGATCCGGAGTCGCCGTCGTACGCGCTCGACGTGGTGTCGATCGTCGAGGCCACTGTGGACGATCCGAAGCAGGTGTTGGCGCAGCAGCAGTTCAAGGCGCGCAACGAGGCCATCGCGGCGATGAAGGCGGAGGGGATCGAGTACGAGCAGCGGATGGAACTGCTCGACGACGTCACCTATCCCAAACCGTTGGAGGAGCTGCTCGACGCCGCGTACACGCGGTACCGGCAGGGACAGCCGTGGGTCGCCGACTACCGGCTCTCGCCGAAGTCGGTCGTGCGCGACATGTACGAGCGGGCGATGAACTTCGTCGAGTACATCGGCTACTACGGGCTCGCCCGGTCCGAGGGCGTGTTGCTGCGGTACCTGGCCGACACCTACGACGCGCTGCGCCGGACCGTGCCCGACGACGCGAAGACCGAACCGCTGCAGGACTTGATCGAGTGGCTCGGCGAGTTGGTGAGGCAGGTCGACTCCAGCCTGCTCGACGAGTGGGAGGCGCTGCGCCACCCCGAGGCCGTCGAACGCGACGAGTCGGGCCGACCCGCCGTCGCGGAGGGCCCGCCACCGGTCACGCGCAACGAGCGCGCGTTCCGAGTGCTCGTCCGCAACGAGATGTTCCGCCGCGTGCAGCTCGCGGCCCGAGAGGACTACGAGGCCCTGGGCGAGCTCGACGCCGAGTCCGGCTGGGACGCCGAGGCGTGGGAGGACGCGCTCGCGGACTACTACGACGTCTACGACGAGATTCGCACCGGTCCGGACGCGCGGGGCCCGGCTCTGCTGGTCATCGAGCAGGAGTCCGACCACTGGCGGGTTCGGCAGATCCTCGACGACCCCGAGGGCAATCACGACTGGAGCATCACCGCCGAGGTCGATCTCGCGGCTTCCGACGAGGCAGGCCAGGCCGTGATCCGGCTCGTGGACGTCGCCGAGAGCTGATCGTGTCCCCAGGGGGCCAGTCCGACGGCTGAGCTTACCGCGTCGCCGACAGCACACGAACGATATGCGGTGCGTGACGCTTCCGGCACTCTGTGTACCTTCAGTTGATCACTGAGGGGAGCGGAGCAGGTGCGCAAACGAACGATGAGTGTCCGGGGCTTGGCTGCGATGTCCGCCATGGTGATGACCGTGGTGTCGACACCGGTCGTGACGGCGACGCCCGCGCAGGCGGTGCCCGCACCGGCGATGGTGGCCGAGGTCGCGCAGGCCAGGACCGTCGTCACGTTGGTCACCGGTGACAAGGTCGTGGTCGGCCACGACGACGTCGAGTTCGTGCCCGCGCAAGGGCGCGAGCGGGTCGGCTACCGCCGCTATGCCGAGCACGACGCGATGTACGTCGTCCCGAACGACGCGGCGGCGCTGATCGCCGACGGCACGCTGGACAAGCGGCTGTTCGACGTGACGACGTTGGTGAAGGCCGGATACCACGACGGCGTCCGGGACGACGTGCCGATGCTGGTGTCCTATCGCGACGACACGTCGTCCGGGACCCGCGCGCGTGCGGCCGTGGACGGCGCTGCCGTGGAGACCCGCTCGCTCGCCGCGATCACGGGCGCGGCGCTGGAAACCGTGAAGACCGAGGCGAAGAAGTTCTGGGACCGGGTGCGTCCGATGCTCGAACCCGGCGCCGAGATCGAGCGGTTGTGGTTGGACGCGCCGGTGAAGGCGACGTTGGCGGAGAGTGTGCCGCAGATCGGTGCGCCGGAGGCGTGGGACAGCGGGCTGACCGGTGAGGGTGTGCGGGTCGCGGTGTTGGACACCGGCATCGACGCCGATCACCCGGACCTTGC
>NZ_JACBJG010000007.1 GCF_015910535.1 Saccharomonospora sp. NB11
TCGTAGTGTTTCGGTGGTTATAGCGGTGGGGAAACGCCCGGTCCCATTCCGAACCCGGAAGCTAAGCCTGCCAGCGCCGATGGTACTGCACTCGAAGGGGTGTGGGAGAGTAGGACACCGCCGAACTTAACTTCATACAGTGATGGAGGGGAAGGCCCCGCCGGATCGAGACAGGTTGAGACACCTTGTGTTTCCCGTCGATTCGCGGGCCTTCCCCTCCAACACGTTTCGGGCCTCCAACACGTTTTAGGACGGTGTTGTTGGGGCTGGACGTTGCACACTGCAGCACCCACTTTGCGCGGAGGCCAATGAGCCTCCGCTTTTTGTGTTTCAGAGGCGTGACCGACGGTGACAATGCCGCTTCAGGTGAGTGCGGGGTCGTAAGCTGGGCCGCGTGAGCTCCCCTCGAATCCTTGCCATCCAGCCCGACCGGTTCGACCCGTTGGGGCCGCTCGGAGAGTGGCTCACCGAAGCCGGTGCGTCAATCGATCTACGCCTGATGCCCGACGACGGCCTTCCGGATTCCCTGGCGGGATATGACGGGCTCGTCGTGCTCGGGGGAGGCATGAACGCCGAACAGGACGACGAGCACCCGTGGCTGGCGTCCGTTCGAGCGTTGTTGGCGTCCGCGGTGTCGGAGGACCTCACGACTCTGTGCGTGTGCCTCGGCGCGCAGCTGCTTGCGGTGGCTGCCGGAGGTCGTGTGACGGAGGGGCCCGACGGGCCTGAACTCGGACCCTCGATCGTCTTCAAGAAGGACGCGGCGTGGGTGGACCCGCTGTTCGCGGACCTCCCACTCATGCAGGACGTGTTGCAGTTCCACTCCGACGCCATCACACACCTTCCGCCGAACGCAGTGCTGTTGGCATCGTCCGCGCGCTACGCCAACCAGGCCTTCCGGCTGAACCGTCGCGTCTACGGCGTCCAGTTCCACATCGAGACGACTCCGGACGTCGTGCTGCAGTGGGCGGAGAATTCGCGTTCGAAGGCCGAAGCCCTGCGGACCGTGCGGCTGGACCGCGAAACCCTCGGCCAGGCCCACGACGACATCGCCGAGGCGTGGCGTCCCTTCGCTCACCGCTTCGTCGAGCTCGCCGCGGGCACGAGGGAGCCCGCCCAGCTCACTCCGCCGTCGCTGCCGATCCTCGATGGCTGAGCGGAGTCGCCCAGCGGCGTCGGCGGCCCGATACGGGTTCACCGACCGTGCCGCGCAGGAGACGTTGACCGCGGTCGGCTGGTGGACCGACGAGGGACCCGACCCGGCCGTTCGCGAGGTGCTCCACGCGATCGCCCGGACGCCCGACCCCGACCTCGCTCTGCTCGCCCTCGACCGCATGCGTACAGCCGACGAGGCGGCGTGGCCCGACGTCGACAGGTTGTTGCGCAACGACAGGCGATTCCGAGGACGGCTCTTGGCTGTGCTCGGCTGCTCGACGGTGCTCGGCGACCTCCTCGTGAGCGAGCCGGATCAGTGGCACCGCCTCACCAGGTCCCGCACGCCGGTGCCGGACTACGACGCTCGCCTTCTCGACGCCGTCACCGACGGGCAGGAGGTCATGACCGGGCCGTCGGCCGTTCAGGCCTTGAGAAGCGGGTATCGCGGGCTGCTGCTCGAGATCGCGGCAGCCGACCTCGCGGCCGTGGTCGAACCCGAGGCCGAGCCGATGAGCCTCAACGACGTCACCTGGTCGCTCACCGCACTCGCCGAGGCGGCGTTGCGCACCGGGCTCTTCGTCGCGGAGCGCGAAGTCGGACACGAGGCCGCCGGAACGCTGGCGGTCATCGCCATGGGCAAGTGTGGGGCGCGCGAGCTGAACTACGTCAGCGACGTCGACGTCGTCTTCGTCGGGGCGGGTGACATCGCGGTGGCGACCCGGTTGGCGGCTTCACTCATGCGCATCGTGGGTCAGGCGTGCTTCGAGGTCGACGCGGCACTGCGGCCCGAGGGCAAGGCGGGGGCACTCGTGCGCTCGCTCGACAGCCACGAGAACTACTACACGAGGTGGGCGCGAACCTGGGAGTTCCAGGCGCTGTTGAAGGCCCGGCCGGTGGCCGGCGATCGTGCGCTGGGACGGGACTACGCGGAACTCGTCGCCCCCATGGTGTGGGCGGCGGCGGAGCGGGAGGACTTCGTCTCCGACGTGCAGCGGATGCGTCGACGGGTGGAACGACACGTGCCCGCCGAACTTGCGGACCGGGAGCTCAAGCTCGGCCGCGGCGGCCTGAGGGACGTCGAGTTCGCCGTGCAGCTCTTGCAGCTCGTGCACGGGCGGTCCGACACCACACTGCGCTCACCGTCCACGGTGGACGCACTCGAAGCGCTCGGCGCCGGGGGATACGTGGGCCGCGCCGACGCGGCGGAGCTGCGCGAGTCGTACGAGTTCCTGCGGACGGTGGAACATCGCCTGCAGCTACGGGGACTGCGCCGCACCCACTTGTTCCCGAAACTCGACGACGTCGACGAACTGCGGTGGCTGGCCCGCGCGAGCGGGGTGCGACCGTCGCGAGGGCGGCCGGAGACCGAGGTGCTCACCGCCGAGTTCCGCCGGCACGCGCGTCGGGTGCGGCGACTGCACGAGAAGCTGTTCTACCGGCCGTTGCTGGAGGCGGTGTCGAAGGTGCCCACGGCCGCCCTGCGGTTGACGACGCAGCAGGCGGCGAACAGGTTGGCGGCCCTCGGCTACCTCGCCCCGGACGGCGCGCTGCGGCACATCGACGCGTTGACCGCAGGCGTGTCGCGGCGGGCGGCGATCCAGGAGACCCTGTTGCCGGTGTTGCTCGACCTGCTGGCGGACACTCCGGACCCGGACGGCGGTCTGCTGGCGTACCGGCGAGTGTCGGAGGCGTTGGCCGACACGCCGTGGTATCTCCGGGTGCTGCGCGACGAGGCTGCGGTGGTCGAGCGCCTCGCCTTCCTGCTCGGGACGTCGAAGTTGGTGCCCGATCTGTTGGTGCGTGCTCCCGAAGTGCTGCAACGGCTCGGGGACACCGAGGCGTTGACGGGTCGGTCGCCGGACGAGGTGGCCCGGTCGCTACGCGCGGCGGCGGGCAGGCAACCCGGCATGGAGGCCACCGTCGTGGCGGCGCGCTCGTTGCGTCGGCACGAGTTGCTGCGGGTCGCCTGCGCGGACCTGCTCGGTCTGCTCGACGTCAGCTCGGTGTGCGTTGCGTTGTCCTCGGTGTGGACGGCCGTGCTGCAGGCCGCGCTGGAGGCGGCGATACGCACCCGGGCGAAGGAGATCGGCGGCGAGCGGGCGCGCATCGTGGTGATCGGCATGGGCCGGCTGGGCGGGGAGGAACTCGGCTACGGTTCGGACGCCGACGTGCTGTTCGTGTGCGAGCCGGTGGAGGGGGCGAGCGACGGCGAGGCCGTCCGGTTCGCCACGGCGGTGGCGGAGTCGGTGCGGTCGGCGCTCGCCGCGCCGAGCCAGGACCCGGCGTTGTCGGTGGACGCCGATCTCCGGCCGGAGGGGCGCAGCGGGCCGTTGGTGCGCACCTTGGAGTCCTATCGCGCGTACTACGCCCGGTGGGGCGAGGTGTGGGAGTCGCAGGCTCTGCTGCGGGCTCGGGTCGCGGCCGG
Source organism: Saccharomonospora sp. NB11 (assembly GCF_015910535.1). Taxonomy (GTDB): domain Bacteria; phylum Actinomycetota; class Actinomycetes; order Mycobacteriales; family Pseudonocardiaceae; genus Saccharomonospora. Next base: position 3,581 of record NZ_JACBJG010000007.1, read on the forward strand.
GGACGCGGACCTCGGTGAGCGGTTCCTGGACATGGTGAACCCGCTGCGCTACCCGGAGGGTGGGCTGGACGCGGCCAAGGTGCGGGAGATCCGACGTATCAAGGCGCGCGTCGAGACGGAACGGCTGCCGCGGGGTGCGGACCCGACCACGCACACCAAACTGGGCCGAGGCGGACTCGCCGACGTGGAGTGGACCGCTCAACTCATGCAACTGCGTTACGCCGCTGAGCTACCCGGTCTGCGCACCACCTCGACACCCGCGGCGTTGCGTGCTCTGGTCGAGGCCGGCCTCGCGGACGCGGAGGACGTCGACTCGCTCGTCCAGGCGTGGGAGCTGGCGACGCGGGCGCGCAACGTGACCATGCTGGTGAAGGGCAAGCCGTCGGACCAATTGCCTGCCTCGGGGCGGGAGCTGGCGGCCGTCGCACGGGTCTTCGGCCAGTCCGACGACGACGATCCGGGCGAGTTCCTCGACACCTACCGTCGCGTGACCCGCCGCGCCCACTCGGTGATGCAACGACTCTTCTACGAGTCGTGATGGTCACCGACGCGGGACGGCCGGAGGGGGCGCGGCCTATGGTGAGCGCGTGAGTGAGCAGGAGCCGTTCCGAGTCCGCGTCAAGGTGCGTCACTACGAGCTCGACAGCCTTGGGCACGTCAACCACGCCGTCTATCACCAGTACGGCGAGATCGCGCGACTCGAACTGTTCGAGAAGGCCGGGGGCATCGAGGGGGAACTCCGTGCGCTGGGCATGGCGCCTGTGCTGTTGGAGTCCCACATCGTCTACCGCCGGGAGCTGCGCTCGGGGGACGAGGTCGACGTGAGCTGCCGTGCGGAGTTCGGCGACGGCAAGGTGTTCTGGATGACCAACGACATCGTCAAGGTCGACGGCACTCTCTCGGCCCAGATCCGCTGCACGCTGGGCCTCATGGACCTGACCAAGCGCAAGCTGGTCGCCGAGCCCCGGCAGCGGTTCGTCGACGCGGGGCTCGACCTCGACCTGCTCAGCGGCGGCGCGTAGTACCCGCCTCTCACACGGCGGCGGCCACGGCGGCGCCGACGAAGACGATCTGCATCACCGTCCGCTGTGGCAGCGGAGTGACGGGCTTGCCGCCGAGGCTGAGACCGCGTCGAGCCGCCGACACGTTGGCGGGGAACATCGCGAGCATGAGCAGCGCCAGGCCCGCCGCAGCCCAGCGCGCCACCGGTGGGACGAGCAGTGCGACGGCGCCACCGAGTTCGAGGACACCGGTGACGGCCACCAGCATGCGCGGACGCGGAAGCCTCGGCGGAATCATGGCCGCCATGTCGTCGCGCCACCCCGGCAGGAAATGCGGAATGCCGGTGAACACGAGCATCAGGGCGAGCGCGGCTCGGAGAGCGGACTGCCATCCGTCGAGGACGTCCACGCCCACCAGCCCGATGAGCCGGAACACGACGAACCCGCCTGCGAGAGCGAAGAACGGTACCAACGTGGACTCCCTCCACCATGATCTTGACGCTGACAAGATGGCACCGATGCGGTAACTTGTCAACGCAAAGATCGCGGCGGAGCGGGGAGTGAGGACAATCGGCGGTTCGGGCTACCACCACGGGAACCTGCGACGCGTGCTCTTGGACGCGGCGCTCGACGCCATCGCTGAAGCCGGTCCGGCCGGCTGGAGTCTCCGCGAACTCGCGCGGCGGGCGGAGGTGTCGCATGCCGCGCCCACGCACCACTTCGGGGACAAGACGGGAGTGCTCACCGCGTTGGCAGCGGAGGGCTACGAGGCGTTCGCCGATGCCCTCGAACGCGAGGTCGGCGACTTCCGTCGAGTCGGCGTGGCCTACGTGCGGTTCGCGATCGACCACCCTGCCTACTTCACCGTGATGTTCCGGCCCGATCTCTATCGCGTCGACGACCCGGCCGTGGCCGCCGGGCGGGAGCGGGCGCGCACGATCCTCGTCGACGGCGCCCGCAGTCTTTCCCCGGCCACCGAACTCGACCGTGCCGTCACGCTGGCAGCGTGGTCCTGCGCTCACGGGTTCGCTCATTTGTGGTCGAGCGGTGCGCTGTCGGAGAGCGTGAGCGGAGACCCGGAGCAGACGGCGCGCGCGGTCTTCGACGCCATGTTCGGCGAGGTGAACGCCGACGGTCGGTGAGTTGCCGACCGCAGAACAGAAAAGTCGCGGCTGCCGACGCGCCGGTGAGGCGTGGGTCGACAGCCGCGACTTTCTCGACGTTTTTACCGGTTCAGCTCACATGGCTCACACGTCGTAGTAGAGCGCGAACTCATACGGGTGCGGGCGGAGTCGCATCGGCTCGATCTCCTCCTGCCGCTTGTACGAGATCCACGTCTCGATGACGTCCGGAGTGAACACGCCGCCCTCGAGGAGGAAGTCGTGGTCGGCCTCCAGGGTGTCGAGCACCGTGCCCAGGTCGCTGGGGACGAGCTTGACGTCCTTGGCCTCCTCCGGCGGCAGCTCGTAGAGGTCCTTGTCGATGGGCTCCGGCGGCTCGATCTTGTTCTTGATGCCGTCGAGACCGGCCATCACCATGGCGGAGAACGCCAGGTACGGGTTACCGGACGAGTCGGGGCAGCGGAACTCGATGCGCTTGGCCTTCGCGTTGCTCCCCGTGATCGGGATACGCACGCAGGCCGACCGGTTGCGCTGCGAGTAGACCAGGCTCACCGGAGCCTCGTAGCCCGGCACGAGCCGGTGGTACGAGTTGATGGTCGGGTTCGTGAACGCCAGCAGGCTGGGCGCGTGCGCGAGGATGCCGCCGATGTAGTGGCGGGCCATGTCGGACAGCCCGGCGTAACCGGACTCGTCGTAGAAGAGCGGCTCGCCGTCCTTCCAGAGCGACTGGTGGCAGTGCATGCCCGAGCCGTTGTCGTTGAACAGCGGCTTCGGCATGAACGTCACCGTCTTGCCCGCGGCGAACGCCGTGTTCTTGACGATGTACTTGAACAACTGCAGGTCGTCGGCCGCGTGCAGCAGCGTGTTGAACTTGTAGTTGATCTCGGTCTGGCCCGCGGTGCCCACCTCGTGGTGCGCGCGCTCCAGTTCGAACCCGGAGGCGGTCAGCCGCTGCGCCATCTCGTCACGCAGGTCGGCGTAGTGGTCGACCGGCGGGACGGGGAAGTAGCCGCCCTTGAACTTCGTCTTGTAGCCGAGGTTGCCGCCTTCTTCCTCGCGGCCGGTGTTCCACCAACCCTCGATCGAGTCGATCTCGTGGAAGGTCGAGTGCTCCGACGAGGAGTAGCGCACGGAGTCGAAGATGTAGAACTCCGCCTCGGGGCCGAAGAACGCCGTGTCGGCGACACCGGACTCACGGATGTACTGCTCGGCCTTGCGCGCGATGTTACGAGGGTCGCGGCTGTAGGCCTCGCGCGTGAACGGGTCGTGCACGAAGAAGTTCAGCGACAGGGTCTTGTGCTTACGGAACGGGTCGATACGCGCCGTCGCGGGGTCCGGCAGCAGCAGCATGTCGGACTCGTGGATGGACTGGAAGCCGCGAACCGACGAACCGTCGAACGCGAGGCCTTCTTCGAAGGTCTTCGTGTCGAACGCGGAGGCGGGGATGGTGAAGTGCTGCATCACGCCCGGCAGGTCACAGAACCGCACGTCGACGAACTGCACGTCTTCGTCCGCGATCAGACGCAGGACCTCGTCTGGATTGGTGGACACCCTCGGTGGCTCCTTCGTGGTCGGTGCCGGCGGCAGTGCGCCTGTTGCCCTCACGCTAAGGCCTGGGTGTTGCCCAACCGTCACCTCGGTGTTTCGCGCACGTTAACCAGGCCCCGTAACTCGGGGCGTCGCGGCAGGGCCGCGTTGCCCGACACACCTGAGTTGACCAGGTCGGACATTTGTTACGCACGACGAATACCCTGAACGGGTGGCACGATGGACCGGCGAATGGCTGCAGACGGTGTCTTCCGGCGGAACGACCACGCCGGAGGAAGCTCCCCGATGGCCGGGTGAGCGGTTGGGGCTGCCTGAGAGCGGACCGCTCTCGGTGGCGGGGTCCGGGCGGCGTTTCGCCGCGCTGTTGGTGGACCTGGTCGCCGCGTCTTTGCTGACGGCGATCTTCACGCGACCGGACTACTCGGATCTGGCCGCGATGCAGAACCACAACCTGTGGGCGCTCGTGACCTGGGCAGTCATCACCGTGCTGCCCGTGACTCTCTTCGGGTTCACCCCCGGGATGGCGGCGACGGGGATTCGCGTGGCCAGGCTCGACGGCAAGGCGGTCGTCGGCCTCTGGAGAGCGGCCGTCCGGTGCCTGCTGACGTTCTTCATCATCCCCGCTGCCGTGCGCAACGCCGACAACCGTGGCTGGCACGACCGCCTCACCAACACCGTCGTCGTGACGTTGCGGTAGGTCGGCGGCGCGCCGCCACGGTTGGGAGCGCGGGCGGTGTCAGCGACGACGGATGGTGCGCTGCAGGTTGCGCATCTTGGCGCCCTGCGGCATCGGGCCCTTGGGCAGGGCGGCGCCTCGATTGCCGAGCGCGGTCAGCTTGGTCTCGAGGGCGTCGATCTCACGGGGCCGCAGGTTGCGGGGCAGCTTCATGAGGTGGCTCTGCAGCTTGCGCAGCGGCACCTGGCCCTCGTCGGTCCCGACGATGACGTCGTAGATCGGCGTCTCGCCGACGATCCGCGCGATGCGCTTCTTCTCCTGGCGCATCAGCGTCTTGACCCGGTGCGGAGCACCCTCCGCGACGAGGATGATGCCCGGCCCGCCCAGCACCCGGTGGACGGCGTCGAGCTGAGTGGTCGCGGCGACCGTCTGCGTCACCCGCCAGCGACCCCGCAGGTTGTCCAGCGCCCAGGCGGCGGCTCCCGGCTGGCCCTCGGCCTTCGTGTAAACGGTCTTCTGCACCCGGCGACCGAACACGATCATGGCGGCGAGCAGGCCCAGCATGATGCCGATGGGCAGTAGCCACCACTGGATGCCCATGAGCCAGCCAAGACCGAAGACAAGCCCGGCCACGACCAGGAAAGATCCCAGCATCCAGGGGATGAGGGCCTTGTCCTCCTTGCGCTGCATCGAAAACGCTTGGAAGATCTGCGCTCGCCTGGCCTTGCTCGCCGCGCGCTTCTCCCGCTTGGCCTGCTTGGCAGCTTCCTTGTCCTGCTTTCCCGCCATAATTCCCCAGGATACGGGTGCCCGGGTGGGCGTCGGTCCGTCGGTTCCCTCTGCGAGGATGCGGGGGTGGGCAGCGCACAACGCTCGACCGGATTGCGGGACCCGCTCGACGGGCTCGACCCGGAGCAGCGCACGGCCGCGAGCGCGCCTCGCGGTCCGGTGTGTGTGCTCGCCGGGGCCGGCACGGGGAAGACCCGCACGATCACCCGCCGAATCGCCTACCTGGTACGACACGGACACGTCGCCCCCACGCAGGTACTCGCGGTCACCTTCACCGCCCGAGCCGCGGGAGAACTTCGGGCGAGGTTGCGGCAGCTCGGAGTCGACGGCGCTCAGGCGCGCACCTTCCACGCCGCCGCGTTGCGGCAACTGCGGTACTTCTGGCCCCGGGTCGTGGGTGACGCGCAATGGGACCTTCTCGACGGCCACAAGTTGAGGCTCGTGGGTCATGCCGCCAACAAGCTCAAGCTGCCGACCGAGACCGAGGTACTGCGTGACCTCGCGGGCGAGATCGAGTGGGCCAAGGCGTCTCTCGTCGGGCCCGACGAGTACCCCGACGTCGCGCGTGCCCGTCGCCGGGACATCGGGCAGCCGGTGGAGCGGGTGGCCGACGTGTACCGGACCTACGAGACCCTCAAGAACGATCGGCGACTGCTCGACTTCGACGACCTGCTGCTGCACACCACGGCGGCCCTCGAAGAACACCGAGGCGTGGCGGAGGAGTTCCGCGACCGCTACCGGTGCTTCGTGGTGGACGAGTACCAGGACATCACCCCCGCACAGCAACGCTTGTTGGACGCCTGGCTCGGCGGTCGGGACGACGTGACGGTCGTAGGGGACGTCAACCAGACGATCTACTCCTTCGGCGGTGCCTCGCCGCGGCCGCTGTTGAACTTCACCCGGCGGTATCCCGGTGCCACGGTGGTGCGGCTCGAACGTGACTACCGCTCCACCCCGCAGGTGGTGGAGTTTGCCAACCGCGTCATCAGCGGAGCACGCGGACGTCCGGCGGGCACCCGACTGCGCCTCGTGGGGCAGCGTCCCGACGGGCCGCGTCCGACTTTCGCCGAGTACGACGATGAACCGGCCGAGGCCGCCGCGGTGGCGCGACAGGTGCGTGCGCTCGTGGACAGCGGTGTGCCGGCCCGTGAGATCGCGGTGCTGTTCCGCGTCAACGCGCAGTCGGAGACCTACGAGCGGGCGCTCGCCGACGCGGGTGTGCCCTACCAGGTACGAGGCGGTGAGCGCTTCTTCCAACGGCCCGAGGTCCGGCAGGCGGTGAGTGCGTTGCGCACGGCCGCTGTGGAACACAGGGGCACTGAGGGAGCGGAAGCTCCCGAGCTGCCCGCGATGGTGGGCAAGGTGCTCGCGACCGTCGGATGGACCCCGCGGCAGCCGTCGGGCGGTGCCGCCCGTGAACGGTGGAGCGGGTTGCAGGGCCTGTACGAGCTGGCCGAGGATCTGACGGCCGAGGTCACGGCGGTCACTCCAGGCGAGCAGCCGACGCTGTCGCGTTACGTCGCGGAGTTGGAGCAGCGGGCGGCGGCACAGCACCCACCCACCGTGGACGGCGTGACGTTGGCGTCCCTGCACGCGGCCAAGGGACTGGAGTGGGACGCGGTCTTCCTCGTCGGCCTCGCCGACGGCACGGTGCCCATCCAGCACGCCACCACCGACGAGGCCATCGAGGAGGAACGTCGGCTGTTCTACGTCGGCGTCACCCGTGCGCGGGAGCATCTCGCTCTCAGTTGGTCGCTCGCGCGCTCGCCGGGCGGACGCCCGCACCGCAGGCGGAGCCGCTTCCTCCACGGCCTCGTTCCCGAGACCGAGATCCCGGGACGTGCGCGTCGGCCATCGCGACGGCGGCCCGGCACCACCCCGGTCTGCCGGGTGTGTGGGCGCGAACTGCAATCGACGTTGGAGATCAAGGTCGGCCGCTGTGTCGACTGCCCGTCCGATCTCGACGAGAACCTGCTCGAACGTCTGCGCGACTGGCGGAAGGCGAAGGCGAAGGAACTGGGAGTTCCTACGTTCGTCGTGTTCACCGACGCGACGCTCGTCGCCATCGCGGAGCAGCGTCCCCGAGACGTGCGTGGCCTCGTCTCGATCTCCGGAATCGGGGCGACCAAGGCCCACCGTTTCGGTGAGGACGTCCTCGCGGTCGTCGACGAGGTGGCCCACGGGGGCCAGTGATCCCGAGCTGGCGAAGTCGCTGGTCAGAAGCATATTTCGCCGTCTCGGCGGGAAGTTGGAAAAATAAGTTGCTGCGCTGCTCGGAGCGCAATAACCTGCATGCACTGGGTGGATACTGTGTGATTCCGGCCGCCGCGACCGCGGTGGGCCGCCGGACGGAGAGAGGAGGTGCCAGCGATGCGGATCTACTGGGAGAACGGCATTGCCGGCACGCCGCTGTCCGGGTTCGGCCACGCCATTCGTCGGCGTGGTGACCTCATGGTGTCGCGGGATGCGCAGCAGTACGAGGAGACGCGTGCACGCGTCGATGTTGTTCCCGTTTCTTCTGCTGTCGCCGGCGTTGTCGAGGGCGGTAAAGCGGCTGTTCGTCGCCTGACCGTCGATCTTCCACAGCAGTACTGGGTTCCGTTGTGCCCACAGGAGAGTGTGCCCTGACCTAGGTGTCAGTGGACCAGGCTCACGAAGGCCGCGGAACCGTAATCCGGATCCGCGGCCTTTGTCGTGCGCGGATTCGGGTTCCGGGTGAATCGAGTAGCGCACAACAACACGAGGGAGAACATCAATGCCATCGGCGACCGCCTTCGCGTCAGAGAAGGCGTCGGAGAAGGTACTGACTGACAACGCAGGCGCAGCGGGTGTGGCCGGAATGCTGGACACCGTTGCTGCGCCGGGGATCGACCTGCCGTGCCGTGCCGGTGACGCGGACCTGTGGTTCGCCGAGGCCCCGGCGGACCTGGAACGCGCGAAGCACCTGTGCGGTGACTGCCCCGTCAGGAATTCCTGCCTGGCCGGTGCCTTGGCCCGACGGGAACCGTGGGGCGTCTGGGGCGGGGAGATCTTCGAACGAGGAGTGATCGTGGCGCGCAAGAGGCCGCGCGGTCGTCCTCGTAAGCACCCGGTCGTGACGTCGGCCGACGCGGTGACCACGCGCGACGCGCAGCGGAGCGCGGCATGAACACGCTGCTCGTCCCCGCGCTTGCAACGCCGTGCCCGACCACTGTCCACCGTGAACGCAGTGACGTTCACCGAAAGCTGAAGGGATTCGCCGTCATGTTGCTTCATGAAGAACTCGCCAGAGAACGAATACGGGACATGCTCCAAGCCGCGTCCGACCGGCGTGAGGCCCGTTCTGCGAAGCAGTCCAGGAAAAGGGCACGTGCGGCAGGCACGAGGTACGGCCGGGCGTAGTGCCAACCACTATGTGCGGGGGCAGCGAGGTGCGTCGCTGCCCCCGCACCATGCGTATCGAAGGGGAAGACAATGTCGCAGGTGACGCACGACGACATCGACTGGGCGTCGAAGCTCGCGGACATGCGGAGGTTCGACGCGATCGAGAGCTCCGCCGTGCGCGAGGTCGCCACGAAGCTCGTCGAGCAGGCGCCGCCCGGCGCGGTCGTCGTGGACGCGGGGTGCGGCGCCGGTGGAATGAGTGCGGCTCTGGCCTCCGCGTTGCGGGGAAAGGGCGGTGGCACGCTCGTGCTCGTGGACGCCGTGGACGAGCTGCTTCGGGCAGCCCAGGACGCCGCGATCGCCGCTGGCCGTGACTCCGTCTCGGTCACCACCGTGACCGCGGACGTCGCCACCGAGCCGCTCGCGTCCCGCGTGCCGGAGGCCGATCTCGTCTGGGCATCGGCCATGGTGCATCACCTCCCGAACCAACAAGCAGGCGTCGTGACGCTGGCCTCGATGCTCGGGCCGGGAGGAATGTTGGCGCTCGCCGAGGGCGGCAGCCCGCAACAGTTCCTTCCGTGGGACACCGGAGTCGGCCGTCCTGGCCTGGAAGCGCGGCTCAACGCGGCTCGTGACGAGTGGTTCGGGGAGATGCGCGCGGGCATCCACGGTGCGGTCCCGATGCCGTACGGCTGGACCACGGCCCTGACTCGGGCGGGGCTCGCGGACGCGACGTCCTTCAGCTATCTCGTCGATCACCCGGCGCCTGCGAGCGAGGCCGTACGACAGCACGCCGTCGCACGATTCACCTGGCTCGCTGACACTGTCGGTGATCGGTTGAGCCCCGGTGATCGGGAGGCTGTGGCCGCGTTGATCGACCCGGACGACCCGCGGTTCCTCGGCAGCCGCGACGACGTCTTCCTGCTCTACGCCCGGACGGTGCACACCGGGCGCCGACCTCGCTGACGCCGTTCTCATCGCCAGCTCGCGGGGCGGGCTTCGGACAGTACCGGGGGACGAGGACGTCGGGCGGCGTGGCGGAACGCACGGACCAACTCGGCGACGACGAGGTCACCGTGGTGACGCAGCATCGACGACGGCGTGCGCACCAATACGACACCCGCGGCGCTCAGGGCGAGCCCGGCACGGTCGTTTCGAGGTCGCAGTCGGTCTGGGCTGGTCGGGGAGAGAACCGACCAGCCCAGACCGACGTCGTCCCACCAGGCGTCCACCGTGCCCAGGAGGCGGCGACCGCGAGTGAGCACGTCGGTGTCCCAGCGTGGGGGCGGAAGCGGACAGCGTCGGGCCAGCTCACGTGCGGTTCGGCGCAGAGCGCATGTGTCGGTGTAGGTCAGCGCGCGTAATTGCATGCGGACGACGGCCGAACCGCGTTGGGAACCCTGGTCGAGTTCCGTGCGCAGGTCGTCGAGGCTGCACAGACCTTCCTCGATGGCGACTGTGAGCAGCCGACGAATCCGGTCGGGGTCAGTCTCACGGCGGGCGGCGTCGATCACCGCGCGTGCCGGCGGAGCGTAGGGGAGCCCGTCGACGATCAGGGGGTGCGGTAGACGCGCAGTGCGCTCGACGGCCAGGAACGCGGGCGGGGTCAGTCGACGACCCGCGGCGACCAGGGTCTGCACCTGTGGCGGCGGGGAGAGGCGTACTCCGTTCGCTCGGAGCGCGTCGACACCGGTGATGACCCCTTCGGGGCCGAGGTAGGCGACAGCGGCACGGAGGAGCTGACGCCGGGTCGGCTCACCGGAGTCCAACAGGACGACCCCTGTGGCGAGCCGTCGCCACGGGCCGCCGGGTCTGCATCGTTTCGTGATGGTGCTCGGGTGCACGCCGAGTGAGCGCAACTGTGCCACCGACAGTACGAGCGCCTCCGGGTCGGCCGGGCGAGCGGGAGTGCTCGCCGTCGAGAACACCGACGTCAGAGTGGGGTCGAGGACGCGAGGAGAGGACTGCGGGCTGAGGGTCGCTACCGATGTCGTCGAGGTCATGCCACGAGCCTGCTCCGGAACGCGCCCTCATGGCGCCGCCTTCGCCACGCTGTGGACAACTCACCGGCACCAACGGTGCCGTTCGGTCATCGCGGACCCCGCCTGTGGACAACTACTCCCGGTCTGTCGACTCAGGCGGCGAAGCCCGGCTGCCACTGCTCGACGATCGAGCGCACGGGCAGCTCGGCGTCGAGTTGGCACAGGATGCCGATCGCCCCGGCGGTCACGCGGTGGATCAAGAGCCACTGAGGCGGCAGGTTGAGCGAGCGGCCGATGTGGAAGTCCTTGTTCCGCGCGTCGCCCATGCGCATCGCCTGCTTCTGAGCCCATTCGCGCGTGAAATGGAAGGTCTCATCGGTGAGGGGAGCGACGAGGGGCAGCAGCCAGGCGTAGACGTCGTCGGCGTCCAGCCCGATCTCAGGACGCACGAAGCCCTCCGCCCTGAGCACTTCGAAGAGGTCCTGTGACCGTCCTTCCAGAGCCAGGCGCATCATCACGCCGAGGGCCCGTGGCGCCCCGTCGGGGAGGTTCGCCACGGCCCCGAAGTCGATGACGCACAACCGGCCGTCGTCGAGCAGCATGAAGTTGCCCGGGTGGGGGTCCGAGTGGAGCAGGCGGGCCCTGGCGGGCGATGAGTAGTGGAACTCGGCGAGAAGTCGGCCGGCCTCGTTGCGTTCGTCCGAGGAACCACCAGCGATGATCTTCGAGTAAGGAGTGCCGGTGACCCACTCGGAGACGATGACCTTCGGAGCACTCGCCACGACGCGGGGCACGAAGACGTTCTCGTCACCCTGGAACGCCTTCGCGAACCGGCGTTGATTGTCCGCCTCGCTCCGGTAGTCGAGCTCCTCGTTCATGCGCTCGGCGAGCTCGTTGAGCAGCGGTTTCACCTCCGCGCCGGGCAGCAGCGCCTGGAACAGCCTGCTGAAGCGCTGGAGTTGGCGGAGATCGCTACGGAGAGCTTCGTCCGCGCCCGGGTACTGCACCTTCACGGCGACCTCGCGGCCGTCGTGCCAGACGGCGCGGTGTACCTGCCCGATGCTCGCCGCCGCGGCGGGCTCGTCGTCGAACTCGGCGAATCGGCGTTCCCACGACCGGCCCAGTTGCTCGGCGAGCACACGGCGGGTCTGCCGGGTGGGCATGGGAGGCGCCGCCGCCTGCAGTCGAGTGAGTGCGTCGCGGTACGGGGCGGCGAACTCCTCGGGCACCGCTGCCTCGAACACACTGAGTGCCTGCCCGAACTTCATCGCGCCGCCCTTGAGCGTGCCGAGCACCTCGAAGAGCTGCTCCGCCGCCTTGGCCGACAGCGTGGCGTTGACCTCCTCGGCGCTCTGACCGGTGAGCCGTCGTCCCCACCCACCCACGGCGCGACCGGCGATGCCGAGCGGCAGGCTCGCGAGCTTCGCCGTGCGTGCCACTGTTCGCCGGGGCAGGGGCGCGTCAGCCTGGTCGCCGAGGGAGTCGTGGGAGTCCGTCACGACAGCGATTCTGCCTTCCGGATCACCACTTCCGCACTGATTTCTGGGTGTGAAGAGCAAGTCAATGGGCAGATCGCCGACGCGGAGCGCCGCACGGGCAGCGGGGATGAGGTGGCCATTCGCGTCGGGTCACGACTCCCGTGACGCAGTCCAGTTCGAGTGTTGCGTTCCAGGTCGGCGGCGGTGTCGCGCGCAATGCGACGGGTGCTGCGGCGAGCGCCCGGAAGGCCTGGGCGACGGCCAGAGCGGCCGTGCCGTGAGTGCTGGTGACGTCTGCTTCCTGGTAACGGCCCGCCAGTTGTCCGGCGATCCGGGGCCAACACGGATCACGGCCCGTGCGGTGCAGATCCGCGCATCGAAGGCAGCTCGTCCGGCCGGGCACGACGAGCGGCCCGACGATGCCGATGCCGTCGCGTACTCGTGCGACGAGATGCGGCACACCCCCGGCGACCAGGTCCATCACCACTTCCGGAGCAGGGACCACGGCGTCGGTGAGGATCACGAGCTGCGTCGCCGTGGCGTCGGGTCGCAGGCGCGCGAGGCGTACCTGGGGGTCGAGGCGTCTGGCGAGGTCGGCGAGGGCGTCCGCGCGCCTCCGTCCGACGTCCTCGGGACGAAGGCCCGACCCCACGTCGCTCCGCGAGACCACGCCGTCGGCGGCGAGCCGCAGTCGCACGACGCCCGTCCCGACGAGGAGCGAGGTGACGGCGGCAGCCAATCGACCCCCACCGTGGACGCCGATCGTGTGCCTGGCCGAGGCGATCACCCCGAGCGGACTCCGGACACGCCCGGCCTTCGTGGCCGTGGCGTCGACGTCTTCGACCAGGCCGCGTGCGGTGAGATCCTGCAGGACCGCGCGCAGGCGTCCGGCGTGCTCGGGGTGAACGAGCGAGAGCAGGGTCTCCGTGCTGCGTCGACCGTCGAGCCCGCGCAGGACGTCCATGAGAATCGGCGGTAGGTCGGTCGCGACGACGGCGTGGCGTGGGTCGAGGCCGATCTGGATCTCGTTGGCGCGACGTTCGAGCACGGGTAGTCCCGCGCGGAGCCGCGGTCGCCTCGGCACCGGTACGCCGGAGACGACCTCCGTGAGCGGTCGGGTCATGCGCTCACTGTGACCAGAGAGGTCACCGTCCGCACAACCCTCGCCCGAGTTGTCCACAGGTCGGAACGCTTGTGGACAACTCCGGGTGATCCGCGTCCGTGATCACCACGATGTCGGTGGTTGGCCTTACCTTTGTTCCCGTGGCCGATGTACGGGTTCCCTCGCTGAGGAATCGGAACAACACCCAGCGCGATGTCGCAGGGATGACGGAGAACGTGGAGGTACGGCGTAGTGCCCGACGTCGTCGGACGGTCACCGCGTACCGGGACGGCGACACGCTCGTGGTCCTGATCCCCGCCACGATGACGAAGGCGGAGGAGAAGCATTGGGTCGCGGAGATGCAGCGCAAGCTTCAGCGCTCGGAGAGTCGCCGCGCCAATCCCGCCCGGGCGTCGGACGAGGCCCTGCTGCTGCGCTGCACCCAGCTTTCGCAGCGCTACCTCGACGGCACGGCGCAGCCCGCGAGCGTGCGGTGGGTCCCGCCGATGCGGACACGCTGGGCGTCGTGCACACCTGCCGACCGCACGATCCGAGTCAGTGAACGGCTCCGTGACGTGCCGTCCTGGGTGCTCGATTACGTGCTCGTGCACGAGCTGGCGCATCTGCGGGTGGCCGAGCACAACCGTTCGTTCTGGAACTTGGTGAAGCGGTATCCCAAGACCGAGCGGGCGATCGGCTACCTGGAAGGGCTTTCGGCGGCGGAGCGGATGGCCCACGCGTGAGGCGTGAGCAGCAGTGCGGCGAGCGGGTACGCGCTCGGTGAAATCGCGCGGGTGGATCGTCGCGTTCGCAAGGGGGAGTGAGGTTCAGGTGATCGACGGGAGTGCCAAGCCCGCAGGTGGGGAGGTGAGTGGGTTCCACGCTGGCTGACCGTGGGCGGGGTGCAGTGCCGGCGAGTGAGTGGTGCGGTTTCTGGTGATCGATGGGCGGGTCGCCGTGTCTGTCGGCGGGCCCTGAAGTTCGTGGGCGGGCTACGGAGCTGACGCGGCAGGTGGGCCACGTTCAAGGCTGGCCGGTCGACGCGGTCGGGCCGGTCGGCTGTTGCCGGTCGGCTGTTGGAGGGCACGGTCCCGGTGCGTGGCCTACCCACGACGTGGCCTGACCACGATGGGAGTCCGGTTTCGAAACACGTCGGCTGTGCGCCTGGAAACGGGCGACTAGGTGCCCGGGCACGCGGCTACACACCGACACGGGTGGCCACATGCGTTGACGCGTGCCTGCGCATGGGCGGCCACACACAATCGGTGCTCGGCTGCGTGGCCGGACAGGCTTTCGGCCTGAGACTGGGCGCCGGTCTGGTGCTGCCTTAAGGCAGCGCTGACCCTGTCCGGGGGCTCTGACCTGTCCGGCTGCGCTCTTGCCTGGCTGCGCTCTTGCCTGGCTGCGCTCCTGCCTGGGTGCGCTCCTGCCTGGGTGCGCTCCTGCCTGGGCGCGCCGCGGACCGCGTGGTGTTGTCCGGGGCCGGGCCCGGACGCTGCTGCCGCCGGACCGCTCTGCCGCTGCTCGGTGGTGAGGTGACGGATCGCGCCCGTGCTGGAGACCGCGCCCGTGCCTGGGGCGACGCAGCCCCAGGCCGGTTGCCTCAGTTGTCGCCGCGCGGGCGCTCGTCCCGGTCGTCCTCGCCGTTCGCGGTGCCGTCTTCGGGGCGGCCGTGCTGGGACGAGTCGGATTCCGTGCTCCCCGACTCGGTGTCCTTGGCGCCGGTGGTGTTCTCGGCGTGGTCGGTGTCCTGGGTGTCCTGGGTGTCCTGGGTGTCCTTGGCGCGCTCGGCCTTGGCGGCGCGTTCGAGTTCCTCGATGGGGTCGACCCCTCCACTGAGGGCGCCGGTGTCGCCGAGACGTTCGGCGAACTCCATCGGGTCGTCGAGATCGTCGGCCGTCGGCATGAGGTCCGGGTGGCTCCAGAGGTTGTCCCTGGCCTGCATCCCGTGCCGATCGCCCACCAGCTTCCACAGCGCCGATGCCGCTCGCATCCGCCGCGGCCGCAGTTCGAGACCCACCAGCGTGGCGAACGTCTGTTCGGCGGGACCGCCGGTGGCGCGACGGCGGCGCATCGTCTCCCGCAGGGCGTCCGCGCCGGGGAGTCGATCACCGACCGCATCGGCCACGACGACGTCGACCCACCCCTCCACGAGCGCGAGCAACGTCTCCAACCTGCCGAGCGCGGCTTGCTGCTCCGGCGTGGTCCGAGGCTCCAGGAGACCGGAGGACATCATCTCTTCGATGCTGGCGGGGTTCGTCGGGTCGACGCGCCCGGCGAGCTGTTCGAGCGACTCGGTGTCCACCGTGATGCCCGACGCGAACTCCTCGACCGTCGCCAACAGCCGCTGCCGCAGCCACGGGACGTGGGCGAAGAGCCGCTGGTGTGCCGCTTCCCGCGCCGCGATGAAGACGAGGACCTCGCTCTTGGGGCGTTCCAGCCCCTCGGTGAACGTCTCGATGTTCTTCGGCAGGAGCGCGGACGTGTTCTCCGGGCCGAGGGGAAGGCCCACGTCCGTGGACGTCAACACCTCGGACGCGAGTCCCGCCAGCGCGTTGCCGAGCTGCGAGCCGAACGCCATCCCGCCCATCTGGCTGACCATGGAGAGCAGCGGCCCGGCCGCCTGCTTCGCCTCCTCGGGCAGTGCCTGCATCCACGCGCCCGAGACCTGCTTGGCGACCGGATCGCACAGTCGCTGCCACGTGGGCAGTGTCTTGTCGATCCAGTCCCGCGCCGTCCACGCCTTCGTCGTGGTGGCCCCTGCGGGCAGGATCGTGGCCTCGTCGAGCCACAGTTCCGCGAGGTGAGCGGAGTCGCGCACAGCCGTCTCGTTCGAGCTGTCGCCCGCGGAGAAGCCCATCTGGCCCTCGGACCCGAGGCGCTGGAGGGCGATCTGCTTGGCCAGGTCGTAATTCACCGGCCCCGAGGAGCTGCCGGCCTGGCTGAGCATCTGACCGAGCTGGCTGAGCATCTGCCCCAGCTGCTGGAAGGCGTCGGCGCCTGAGCCGGACTGCCCTCCCGACGAGTCGTTGTCGCGACCTTTGTCGGGATCGGGCAGGCCGAAGCCGAACGGTGGGTTGCTCATATACACCACCGTACGCGGATCGGGGCACGCGCGGAGAAACGGACCGTGACGCCCGTGACGTGCACATGTGGGCCGGTCCGTAGGCTGGTCGCGTGAGTGACTCCCCGGACAAGGCAGCGCGCACCGAGCCCACCGAGGACTCCGCCCGACCGGCCGTCGGCACGCTCGGGCACAGCGGGGGAACAGAAGCCACGTCGGAGCGGGCACGGCGGAATCGGCGCCGGCTCAGCAGACGCGGCTGGACCATGCTGGCCAGCGGTGTCCTCGTGATCACGTTCGCGCTGGTGGGGGCCTTCGTGCGGGTTCCCTACGTCGCTCTGGGGCCGGGGCCGACGTACGACACGCTCGGGGCGGTCGACGGCACCGAGGTCATCCGGATCGACGGCGAGCGGACGTATCCCACCGGCGGTGAGCTGCGGATGACCACGGTCGCGCTCAACGACAACATGACGTTGTTCGGTGCGTTGGGCATGTGGTTGAGCGGACGGTACGCGCTCGCGCCTCGGGAGGAGTACTTCCGGCCCGGCCAGTCCGAGGAGGAAGTGCGTCAGGAGAACCTCCGTCAGTTCCAGGACTCGCAGAGCAACGCCGAGGTGGCGGCCCTGCGCAAGCTCGGTCACCCCGTGGAGGTCGTGGTCGACCAGGTGGTGGAGGACAGCCCCGCCGCCGACGTCCTCGAACCCGGCGACCGGATCGTCGAGGTCGACGGCACCGAGGTGGCCGACTCGGACGCGGTGCGGGAGGTGCTGGGCAAGACCCGCCCCGGACAGACGGTGTCGGTGACCTTCCAACGCGGTGATGACGTCGAGCGCACGGAGAAGGTGACGCTGGCTCAGCACCCCGAGGCGTCGTTCGGGTTTCTGGGAATCCAGCCCACCGACAACGTCGACGTCCCGTTCGACGTGGAGATCGCGCTGGAGGACGTCGGTGGGCCCTCCGCAGGCCTGATGTTCACGCTCGCGATCGTGGACGAGCTCACGCCGGGCCAGTTGACCGGAGGCAAGCACATCGCGGGGACGGGAACGATCGACGCGAAGGGCAACGTCGGCCCGATCGGAGGCATCCCGTTCAAGCTCGTGGCCGCGCACGAGGCCGGGGCGACCGTCTTCCTCGTGCCCGAGGACAACTGCGGTGAGGCTGTGGCCGCCGCCCCGGAGGGCCTCACTCTCGTGCGGGTCGCCACGTTGGACGACGCGATCGAGGCGTTGGAGGCGCTGGCCGACGACCGGCCGGTCACCACGTGCGGGCAGTGAGCGGCCACCAGGCGCGCGGTCCGGCCGCCGACCGTTCGTCGACCTGCCGACGGACCGCGCGCCCGTGATCGTCAGGGCTGCAGTGTCGCTCGCAGTGCCTCGATGAGGTTGGGTGCGAGGTCGGGGCTTTCGACGAGCTCGTCGGGAGCGTCGGGATCGTCGCTGCCGGGCGCTCCGCCGCGCAGTCGCATCACGCAGGAGGCCGTGCCCTCGCGGAGGACGGCGGCCACGATTCGGGCCTCCGTGCGACGCGGGTGATCGGCCGCTGCCTGACGGAGGCGGTCGAGGTCCTCGGTGCTGACGTCGCCCTCGGCGCCCGCGAGGTCGGGCAGCTCCGACTCCGCGTCGGGCGGGAGCACGATGATCTCCTGGGCGAGTGCGCAGCCGTGCACGGCCTCGGGCCAGGCGATCCGGCCGAGCGCCTCCGCGAGGTCGCCGTCGGGCAACGCGTCCTGTGCGACCGGGGTGAACTCGCTGTCCTGGTCGAGCTGGTCGGCGAGTTCGGGCTGTTCGCGCAGGATGTCCGCCGTCGGCACCAGGGCGAACAGCTGCGGCTGTTGGTCCCAGCCTCCGCTCGCGACGAACTCCTCGACCTCACGGGCCAACGCGGCTACTCTTCCGGGACCTGCCGGGTTCTCGCTCTCCGTCATGGAGCCATCCTGGCAGGTCGCGGGCGGGCTCCTGCGCGGCGCCCGATTTGGGGGGCTTCGGGAACTCAGGTCGCGGTCCGTACAGTTACATAAAAGGGACGCTCGCAGGTCCGCGCCCTGACAACGACAGTCTTGACCACGGGGAGTGTGCGTAGTGGCCACCCGGCCCCCAGCCAGCCTGCCGAAACTCTCTCGGCGAGCCCGCGTGCTGCTGATCATCGCGGCCGTCATCGTTCTTCTGCTCCTGCTCGGTGCCCGCTTGCTGGACACGTACGTGGACTGGCTGTGGTACGGCGAGGTGGAGGCGCGCAACGTCTTCACCACGGTGCTGCTCACGCGCGTGGCGTTGTTCTTCGGCACGGGCATCCTGGTGGGCGGTCTGCTCGGGCTGAGCCTGTGGTTGGCGTACCGCACGCGTCCGGTGTTCGTGCCGGTGTCGAGCACCGACGACCCGCTGGCGCGGTACCGGACCGTCATCGCGGCGCGCACGAAGCTCTTCGGCATCGGCATCCCGGTCGCCACCGGCCTCATCGCGGGCGTGAGCGGCCAGAGCAACTGGGAAGTCGTGCAGATGTGGCTGAACGGCACCGAGTTCAACAGGACGGACCCGGTGTTCGGCAAGGACGCGAGCTTCTACACGTTCGACCTGCCGTTCTACGGCTGGTTGCTCGGCTGGGTCTTCGTGGCCCTGGTCGTGTCGTTCTTCGGTGCCGCCATCACGCACTACCTGTTCGGTGGCATCCGGCTCGCCGGTCGTGGTGGTCAGGTGTCGAGCGCGGCGCGCGTGCACCTGCTCGTGCTCGTCGGTGTGTTCGTGCTGTTCAAGGCCCTGGAGTACTTCCTCGACCGGTACCAGCTCCTGCAGTCCGGGCGTAACGACCTCTTCACCGGTGCCGCCTACACCGACCTGCACGCGGCCATGCCGGCGAAGCTGATCCTGCTGTGCATTTCGGTGCTGTGTGCCATCGCGTTCTTCGCGGGTGCGTTCCTGCGCAACATCCAGCTCCCGGCCATCGCGCTCGTGCTGCTGTTGCTGTCCGGGTTGATCCTGGGTGTCGCGTGGCCCGCGGTGCTGGAGCAGTTCTCCGTGCGGCCGAACGCGAACGAGAAGGAAGCCCAGTCGATCGAGTACAACATGGAGGCGACGAAGTTCGCCTACCAGCTCGACCCGGACCACGTGGACCTGCGGGAGGACTACACCGGCAACACGTCCGCGTCGCCTGAGGAGATCCGGTCGGACTCGGGCACGATCCCGAACATCCGCCTGCTCGACCCCAACGTGTTGAGCTCGACCTTCACCCAGCGCGTCGGTCGGGAGAACTTCTACGGGTTCCCCAAGAAGCTCGACATCGACCGCTACACGGTGAACGGCGAGGAACAGGCCTACATCGTGGCGGCGAAGGAGATCAACACCAACGGTCTGGCGGAGAACCAGCAGACCTGGATCAACCGCCACCTGGTGTACACCCACGGCAACGGCTTCGTCGCCGCTCCGGGCAACACGATCGACCGCGCTCTCGAGGACGCCAACAGCGACGGCGGTTACCCGCTCGCCCGCACGAGCGACACCCAGAACCCCGAGGGCGCCGGTATCCGCGTCGACGAGCCGCGCATCTACTACGGCGAACTGGCCCTGGACTACGCGATCGTGGGCGGCACGCCGGGGCAGGCGCCGGGTGAGTACGACACGGCCACCGACCGGAGCTACCTGTACAAGGGCAAGGGCGGCGTGCCGATCGACAACCTGTTCAACAGGTTGGTCTTCGCCGCGCAGTACGGCGAGCGCAACATCCTGTTCTCCGACCAGATCAGCGACGGCGCGAAGATCATGTACCACCGCGACCCCAGGGAGCGGGTGGAGAAGGTCGCGCCGTGGTTGACCGTCGACGGCGACCCGTATCCGGCCGTGATCGACGGGCGCATCCAGTGGATCGTCGACGGCTACACGACGCTGAACAACTTCCCGTACTCCCAGCAGACGTCGCTGGGTGGCGCCACGGAGGACTCGCTGACCGGCGTGGCTCGGCAGCAGGACAACCGGATCAACTACATCCGCAACTCCGTCAAGGCCACCGTCGACGCGTTCGACGGCACGGTGACCCTGTACGAGATGGACGAGAACGACCCGGTTCTCAAGACGTGGATGAAGACGTTCCCGGGGCTGGTCGAGCCGAACGAGAAGATCAGCGACGAGCTGCGGGCGCACCTGCGATACCCGGAGGACATGTTCAAGGTCCAGCGCGAGCTGTTGACGAAGTACCACGTCAAGAACGCGCAGGAGTTCTACTCGACCCAGACCTTCTGGAACGTCCCGCAGGACCCGACCAAGGAAGGCGGGCTCGACCCGAACTCCGACACGGCCAACCAGCCGCCGTACTACATCTACGCGCAGTCGCCGGGACAAGACAAGCCGACGTTCCAGATCACCAGCGCGTTGACGCCGCTGGCACGTCAGTACCTGGCGGCGTGGGTGACGGTGTCCTCCGATCCGCAGGACTACGGCAAGATGACGGTGCTCAAGCTGCCCACGGGCGGTGGGCAGCAGTTGGAAGGCCCGGTGCAGGTCCAGAACGCCTTCCAGAGCAACCCGAAGTTCACCCAGGACCGGACACTGCTGGGCAACCAGAGCGTCGACATCATCTACGGCAACCTGCTGACGTTGCCGGTCGCGGGTGGCTTCCTCTACGTCGAGCCGGTCTACATCCAACAGCGGAACGCGCAGAGCTATCCGCAGCTCGCGCGAGTGCTGGTGTCGTACGGGGGCCGCATCGGTGTCGCTTCGACGCTGAACGAGGCGTTGGACGAGGTGTTCGGTGAGGGCACCGGCGAGGCTGCCACCGGGCCGGCCGAGGACAGTGAGGGCGACGGCGCGCCCGATGACACCGAGCAACAGCAACCGCCGAACCAGGACGGCAACGAGCAGTCGACGCCGCCGCCGAGCGGTGGCACCGGCGACGCCGATGTCGATCAGGCCGTGGCGGACATCCAGGCCGCGCTGGAGAAGTTGAGGAAGGCGCAGCGCTCGGGCGACTTCGCCGCCCAGGGTGAGGCGTTGAAGGAACTCGACGACGCCGCTGCCCGCTACGAGAAGCTCACGGGGTCGGGGAACTGATCCTTGTGATCTAGGGGACACCCACTTTGCGTCGGGCCTCGCGTCTGGCGTAGAGTCGGTGTCACCGACAAGGTGAGAGCCACGGCAAACACCTTCCCGGGACCCCCCGAAAACGGGGGAAACGGGATGTGATAGAGTGGTAATCACAACGACGCGGGGTGGAGCAGCTCGGTAGCTCGCTGGGCTCATAACCCAGAGGTCGCAGGTTCGAATCCTGTCCCCGCTACCACCACACGAAGGCCCGGATCAATGATCCGGGCCTTCGTCGTGTGTTCACCCTGGTGCGCAGGGTGAACCACGTGTTCCATTGTGGACGGGTTCCTTGACCACTGTGGACAGATCCTGATTTTCGTGGCACGGTAGAGAGCGTGTCCGATTTGAACGCAACTGCCGCAGCACTGCTTGGTTTGCTCCACGACGGTCCGGCTACCGGTGGCGAACTCGTCGCGGCGGCTGAGGAACGATTCGGCACGTTCTTCAGCGTCACGAGGAGCCAGGTCTACCGGGAGCTCCCCGCCCTGCACAAGGAGGGCTACGTCCGGCTCGGCAAGCAAGGACCACGCTCGAGCCAGCAGTACGTCCTCACGGCCGCGGGCAAGAAGGCCTTCAAGGCCTGGCTGACGACGACGTCCGCACCCGATCACCTACGGAGTCCGTTGATCCTCCGCCTGGTGAACTCCGGTGTGCTGACGCCGAAGCAGCGCGCCAACCTCTTCGAGTCGGCTCGCGAGACCTACAAGGCCGAACTCGACGAGGCGAGGGCCGCGGTCAAGGCCGCCGCCGACCCGGTCGAGAAGGCGGTCGCCGAGTTCGGGCAGGCGCACGCGCGGGCGGCTCTGAAGCTGCTCGACGCCGTGTCCTCCGCTTGATACCTCGGCGCGCTCGGCGCAGCAGCACGCCGAGCGAACACGGGTACGGCGAGTCGAAGCGACCGCCCGGGAAGCGGTCGCTCGATTTGCCGTAACCTTGTGTTTTGTGAGTGTCGACTTCGAAGCTGCGCTGAACGACCTCGGCGGCAAGCTGGCCCAGATCGAGGCCGTGATGGATCTGGACTCGCTCCGCAAGGAGGTCGCCGAGCTGGAGGAGGAAGCCGCCCGACCCGATCTCTGGAACGATCCGGAGGTCGCGCAGAAGGTGACGAGCCAGCTCTCCCACAAGCAGGCGTCCTTGCGCAAGGTCAGTGAACTGCGTCAGCGCGTCGACGACCTCGCCGTGCTGTTCGAGCTGGCGGAGGCGGAGGGCGACACGGCCAGTCGCTCCGAGGCGGAGTCCGACCTCGCGACGCTGTCCCGGGAGATCGACGCACTCGAGGTGCGCACTCTGCTGTCGGGCGAGTACGACGAGCGCAACGCCGTCGTGACCATCCGGTCGGAGGCCGGCGGGGTGGACGCGGCCGACTGGGCGGAGATGCTGCTCCGGATGTACCTGCGGTGGGCCGAGCGTCACGACTACCCGACGCAGGTCTACGACATCTCCTACGCCGAGGAAGCCGGCATCCGGTCCGCGACGTTCAAGGTCAGCGGGCCGTACCTCTACGGAACGCTCTCCGTCGAACAGGGCACCCATCGGCTCGTCCGGATCTCGCCGTTCGACAACCAGAGCCGACGGCAGACGTCGTTCGCCCACGTCGAGGTGCTGCCCGAGGTGGAGGAGGTCGACCACGTCGAGATTCCCGAGAAGGACATCCGCGTGGACGTCTACCGCTCGTCCGGCCCCGGCGGACAGAGCGTGAACACCACCGACTCGGCCGTGCGCATCACGCACCTGCCGACCGGCATCGTCGTGTCCTGTCAGAACGAGAAGTCGCAGCTCCAGAACAAGGCGTCGGCCATGAAGGTGCTGCAGGCGAAGCTGCTCCAGCGCAAGAAGGAAGAGGAGCGCAAGGAACTCGACGCGCTCCGCGACAGTGGTTCGAGCTGGGGCAACCAGATGCGTTCGTACGTGCTGCACCCGTACCAGCTCGTGAAGGATCTGCGGACCGAGCACGAGGTGGGCAACCCGGCGGCCGTCCTGGACGGCGATCTGGACGGCTTCCTGGAGGCCGGAATCCGGTGGCGTAAGCAGCAGGCCGAGGCCGCGTAGTCAGGCCGCCCGATGTCGTGGACGGGCCGGTGGTCAACCGAGGCTTAACCGGCCCCGACGGTAGGATTGCCGACCGTGATCCGGCTTGAGAGTGTCTCCAAGGTCTACAAGACCTCGTCGCGTCCCGCGCTCGCGGACGTCTCGGTCGACGTGGACAAAGGTGAATTCGTCTTCCTTATCGGGCCCTCCGGTTCCGGGAAGTCGACGTTCCTGCGGCTGCTGCTGCGGGAGGAGGTGCCCACCCGAGGCCGGGTGATGGTGTCGAACTTCGACGTGGCCAAGCTGCCCCGGCGCCGGGTGCCCCGACTGCGGCAGACGATCGGCTGCGTCTTCCAGGACTTCCGGCTGCTCACCAACAAGACCGTCGCGGGCAACGTCGCGTTCGCGCTCGAGGTGATCGGCAAGCCGAAGAAGACCATCGACAGGGTCGTCCCCGAGGTCCTGGAGCTGGTCGGCCTGGACGGCAAGTCGGACCGGATGCCGTACGAGCTGTCCGGCGGTGAGCAGCAGCGGGTCGCGATCGCGCGGGCGTTCGTGAACCGTCCCCTCGTACTGCTCGCCGACGAGCCCACCGGGAACCTGGACCCCGACACGAGCCAGGACATCATGCTCCTGTTGGAGCGCATCAACCGCACCGGAACGACGGTGCTGATGGCCACGCACGACCACTCGATCGTCGACTCCATGCGTCGTCGGGTCGTCGAACTGGACCACGGCCAGGTGGTTCGCGACGACCGTCGCGGCGTGTACGGCGTCGGTCGCTGACGCGTCCGGCCATTCTGGCTCCTAAGCACCCCCGCCCCGCTTCCCCCGACCCAAGGACAACCCCTACCGATGCGTGCCAGCTTCGTCTTCAGCGAAGTCATCACCGGCCTCCGCCGGAACGTCACGATGACGATCGCGATGATCCTCACCACCGCCATCTCGCTCGGGATGTTCGGTGGTGGTCTGCTGTTCGTCCGCACCATCGACAAGATGAAGGCGAACTACCTCGACGACGTCCAGGTGACGATCTACCTGAACGAGGAGGTCAGCGCGAGCGACGACACGTGCTCCGGGCAGACCTGCACCACGCTGAGGCAGTCGCTGGAGACGAACCCCGGCGTCGAGTCGGTGGTGTTCGAGAACCGCGACCAGGCGTACGAGCGGTTCCAGAAGATCTTCGAGGGACAGCCGGAGCTCGTCGAGCTCGCGAGGCCGGAGTCGCTGCCGTCGTCGCTGCACGTGAAGCTCGTCAACCCCGAGCGGAGTGACGTGCTCGTGCAGGAGTACTCGGCGATGGAGGGCGTCGACCACGTCGACGACCAGAACAAGTTCCTCGAACGGTTCTTCGACATCCTCAACGCCGGTCGCAACGGGACGTTCATCATCGCGTTGATCGCGGCCCTCGCGGCCGTGCTGCTGATCGCCAACACCATCCAGGTGTCGGCGTTCACCCGCCGCACCGAGGTGGGCATCATGCGGCTCGTGGGTGCCACGCGCTGGTACACGCAGCTCCCGTTCCTCCTGGAAGCGGTGGTCGCCGGTGTGCTCGGTGCCATCATCGGGACGTCCGGCCTCATCGCGCTGAAGTACCTGGTGCTCGACTCGATCATCGAGTCGACCGGGGGCGTGATTCCGCAGTTGATGCTGGCCGACATCCTCGTGTACGCCGCGCCGATCCTGCTCGGCACGTCGGTGCTGATCTCGGCGGTGACGGGCTACACGACGTTGCGCCTGTACGTGCGGCACTAATTCGGTCGGGAACATTGTCGGCGGGAAGATACAGTCGAGGTATGGCGAAGGAAGTCGGTCAGAAGGTGATCGCGTCGAACCGGCGTGCCCGGCACGACTACACGATCATCGACACCTACGAGGCCGGAGTGGCGCTCGTGGGTACGGAGGTGAAGAGCCTGCGTGCGGGCAAGGCGTCCCTGGCCGACTCGTTCGCGACCGTGGACGACGGCGAGGTGTTCCTGCGGGGCCTGCACATTCCCGAGTACTCGCACGGCACGTGGACCAACCACGAGCCGCGGCGGACGCGCAAGCTGCTGCTGCACCGCAAGGAGATCGAGAAGCTCATCGGCAAGACCAAGGAGTCGGGCCTGAGCCTGGTGCCGCTGTCGCTGTACTTCAAGAACGGCAAGGTCAAGGTCGAGCTGGCGCTGGCGAAGGGCCGCAAGGCCCACGACAAGCGGCAGGCCATCGCCAAGCGCGACGCGCAGCGTGAGATGGCACGCGCGATGGGGCGGGCGGCGAAGGGCAAGTATCGCCGTTGAGTGCCGACGTCGATCACCACGGACCCGGTCCGCGGTCCGACGCGGACGTGGCGGACTGGGTCCGCGGACTCGGCCTCGACGGCATCGTCGACCTTCACGTGCACTTCCTGCCCGAGCGGGTGCTGCACAAGGTGTGGGCGTACTTCGACGCCGCCGAGCGGCACTACGGGATGGCCTGGCCCATCCGGTACCGCCTGCCGCAGCCGGACCGCGTGGAACTGCTGCGGTCGTTCGGGGTGCGGACGTTCGCGCCGCTGGTGTACCCGCACAAGCCGGACATGGCCGAGTGGTTGAACGCGTGGGCGCTGCGGTTCGCGGCGGACGTGCCGGAGGCGGTTCCCACCGCGACGCTCTTCCCCGAACCGGCCGTGGCGCGGTACACGGAGGACGCGCTCGCCGCAGGGGCGCGGTGTTTCAAGGCTCACGTGCAGGTGGGCGCCTACGACCCCCGGGACGGGGCGCTCGACGAGGCCTGGGGCGTGATCGCCGACGCCGGGGTTCCCGTGGTGGTGCACTGCGGCCACGGCCCGCTGCGGGGTGAGCACACCGGCATCGGGGTCTTCGAGCAGGTGTTGCGACGGCATCCCCGGCTGGTGACGGTGCTCGCGCACGCGGGGATGCCCGAGTACGACGACGCGTTCGCGCTGGTGCAGCGGTATCCGAACGTCCACCTCGACACGACGATGGTCGGCGTGCCGTTCACCGAGGACGTCATGCCGCTGCCTCGGGACTGGCCGAGTCGGCTCGTCGACGTCGCCGACCGCGTCGTGTTGGGGACGGACTTCCCGAACATCCCGTACTCGTACGCCACCCAGTTGCAGGCCGTCGCCGGTTGGGCGGAGGCCGATTCCCGGCTGGGCACCGTGTTCCTGCGAGCTGTGCTGCACGACACCCCCTCGCGGCTGCTCACGCCGAGGTGACCGCGCGGGCCGGGACCCGGGTGAGGGCGTAGGCGCCGCAGAGCAGGGCGATCCAGGGCCATGGAGCGGCGGCGAATCCCGTGGCGGCGAGGGCGAGAGTGCCCGTGGCGCCGCACAGTGCCGCGACACAGAGTCGGGCCGAGGACGGCGGAGACACGGCGGGGGAGGGGACCGGTCGCATTTCGAACCGGGCGAACGCCCGCAGCAGCAGCGTGAGGATCGCGCCTGCCGAGAGCAGCCAGCCCGGGACGGTGGCGAGCCACATGACCGTGCCGGGAGCCGGTGTCGCGTAGCCGAGCCCGACCACGGTCACTCCGCTGAGGACGATGAGGGCGGGCATGTGCCACAGGTAGACGCTCATGAAGCGCGGGCCGAGCCAGCCGAGTGCCGCGGCGACGGTGGGTCGTTCGGACCACGCGATCAACGCGTCACGCGCGGCGAGGACGAGACCGACCTGACCGAGCGCGAGGGTGACGAGCACGGCCGCCGGAGGGCTCATGTTGGACATCGGTGCTCCGGGCATGCCGATCATGCTCTCCGCGTACGGGCCGAATCCGACGAGCAGTGCGGTGGCGGTGAACCCGGCCGCCGACAGTGCCAACGCGCCGCGTCGGGAGAGCCGCCGCAACGTCCCGTCCGCGTAGAAGAACCCGAGCTGGTGCACGGCGAACCACACGAACACCGCGTTGACGTAGCCGACATAGTCGACGCCGCTGAAGCGGGCGAGGTCCACCAGCACGGCGAGGCCCGCGAGCCCGAGCGGCACGGCCCAGCGCAGTCGCCGGTGCGCGGCGGCGAGCAGCGGAGTGGCGAGCACGGTGAGCAGGTAGACGCCGAGGAACCACAACAACTGCGCCGACAGCGCTCCGGCCAGCTCCACGGGTTGTTCGGGCAGGCCCAGCGTGCGCAGGAGGGGCGGAGCGGCGACTCCGACGGCGAGCAGCGGCAGCACCGGCAGCAGGAGTCGGGTCAGGCGCGCCGAGAGCCACGCCTTCGCGTCGCCGCCGCGGGTCAGCGAGAGGTAGTTCGCGCCTCCGCCCGCGAAGAACACGAGCGGCATCACCTGCGACAGCCAGGTCACCACCCACCAGCCGGGGGTGGCCAGCGCGTTGCCCGTCGTCAGGCGGCCGTCGGTGTACGCGAGCACCGGCATGGTCCAGTGCTGGGCGACCACGGCCACGATCGCCAGTGAGCGCACGACGTCGAGGAAACGGTCTCGGGTGCGGGCGGAAGTCGTCGGTCTCGGCAGGCTCAGCGTCATGACTCGATCGTCGTGTTCGATCGGTCGTGACACAGCGGTGCGAGCTGGTGTCTTCGTGGTGGGGGCAGCCCCACCGGCGTGGTGGGGCAGACCCGTGTCGGTCCGATAGGGACAGATCAGTGTGGACGCCGAGAGGTGGCGGGAACGGCGACGTCGCGAGGATTCAGCGCCCGAGGTAGGTCAACACGGCTCGCACACGACGGTGCTCGGTCTCGCCCGCTTCGAGACCGAGCTTGGCGAAGATGTTGCCGATGTGCTTCTCGACGGCGCCGTGCGACACGACGAGCCTGCCGGCGATGGCGCTGTTCGTGAGTCCCTGCGCCATGAGGCCGAGAACCTCGGACTCGCGTGGGGTCAACGAGCGCAACGGGTCGGCTCGCTTGCGGGCCATGAGCTGGCTGATCACCTCGGGGTCGATCGCCGTGCCCCCGGCAGCCACCCGGCGCACGGCGTCGAGGAATTCCGCCACGTCGGCCACCCGTTCCTTCAACAGGTAACCCACGCCGCCCGCGCCCCCGGAGAGCAGTTCGACCGCGTACGTCTCCTCGACGTACTGCGAGAGCACGAGGACGGGCAGGCCCGGGACGTGTCGACGAGCGTCCAGTGCCGCGCGGAGTCCCTCGTCGGTGAAGGTCGGCGGCATGCGCACGTCCACGATCGCGAGGTCGGGACGGTGCTCCTTGGCGGCGGTGACGAGGTCGTCCCCGTTGTCCACGGCGGCCACCGTCTCGACGCCGTCGTCGGCGAGCAGCCGCTGCACCCCCTCCCGCAACAGGACGGCGTCCTCCGCGATGACCACTCGCATGCCCACTCCCCAGTCGTCCGGCTCCCCCTCACCACGTGCACGGCAGCACCGCTCGGACGACGGTCGGGCCACCCGACGGGCTGACGACGGTGACGGTGCCGTCTATGGTCGCAGCCCGGTCGGCCAGTCCGGAGAGGCCACCTCCCGGGCGGAGCTCGGCGCCACCGCGTCCGTCGTCGGTGACCTCCACGACCACGGTGTCGTCCTCGCGGTGAACCCGCACCCAGGCCTGGTCGGCGCCGGAGTGCTTGGCGACGTTGGTGAGCGACTCGCCCACGATGAAGTACGCCGTCGTCTCCACCGCCGCGGGTGGTCGGGGATCGACGTCGACCGACACCTCCACCGGAACGGGTGACTTGGCGGCCTGCGCGGACAGTGCCGCGTCGAGGCCGCGGTCGGCGAGCACGGCGGGGTAGATGCCGCGGGCGAGGTCACGCAGTTCCGACACGGCGAGCTTCGCGTCGGTGTGGGCCTCCTCGATCAGCTCCCGCAAGGCGGCGCTGTCGGTGCCGTCGTCGACGCGCGCCTTGGCTCGTCCCAGCGTCATGGCCACCGAGACCAGACGTTGTTGCGCGCCGTCGTGGAGATCGCGTTCGATGCGGCGACGTTCGGCCTCGGCCGCGTCGACACCGCGGGCCCGCGACGCCTGGAGCTGTTGTGCGCGAGCCTCCGCCCTCCGGGCCTTCGGCGGTCCCAGGAGTGTCTTCGCGAGTTGCGCGTGCAGCCACCCCAGTGCGGGAACGACCCAGATCGTCACCGGAACGAGGACGACGGCGACGAGCCCGACCGCGAACTCCACCACGCTGATCGGGAACGACAACAGCAGATACGCCGTGTCGCGCCACATCGTCGGGTCGGTCGCGCGCGTCCGCCACCGGCTGGCCCAGTTGCCGGAGCTGCTCGCCCGTTGCGCGTCCGGCACATCGACGTCCAGCGTCCACCGCACCCAGGTGCGTTCCAGGTCGCCGAAGGCGCGGGCGAGCCACATCGTCGCCGCGAGGATCGGCAGACCGACCCAGATCACGACCGTGGCGATCCCGACCAGTGCCCCGCAGATCAGGAGCACGAACTGCACGATCCGCAGGGGGAAGCTCGCGACCAGGAAGAGCTCGATGCGCAGGACACGGGCCCAGCCCGGACGCTCGGGGTGACGCGCGGACTCTTCGTTCGCCATGCGCATATTCTCCGACGTCATCCGTGCACCGGAAGGGCCGTGGTGGCCTCGTCGAGCTCGCGCATCCTCGCGCGAGTCGGACCGAGCATCACCTGCACGAACCGGCCGTGGGCCGCTCCCAACCCGCGGGTCAGCGCCGCCGTGCCCACCAGGAACAGCAGTCCGAGGAGCGACCACGGCAGTGCCGTCCACACGGAGTCCACCGTCAGCAGCTCGCCCTCGGGGAAGGGGAAGTGCCACACACCGCCCGGGAGCCGGTGGTAGTAGATCGGCAACGCCAGCAGGGCAAGCGAGACGCTCCAGGTCGCCACCATGAGCACGAACTCGACGGTCCCCACCGGGAGCAGCAGGAGCAGGTAGGCGTACTCGCGCCAGGTCGCCGAATCGGCGAGCCGAGTCCGCCACCGCTGTTCCAGGTCGACGTCGCCCAGCGGGCGGGTCGCCTTCGGGACGTAGGTGCGAAGGAGCGCGTAGGTGCGGGCGCGTTCCAGCGTCGCGGTGGCCCGGGTCAGCAGCACCACGATCGCGAGAATCGGCAGACCGACCCAGACGATCGCCGTGCCGACCCCGGCGACCGTCAGCGGCACCAGCACCACGAAGGCGGCGAGCCCCAGGGGGAAGCTCAGCATCAGGTAGGCGAGCGCTCCCGCCACCGACGGACGTGGCCGCACGCCTCCGTCGTCGCCGAACTGCTCGTGTGGCGCTACGCCAGCCATGACACCGTCCTTTCCTCGACTGTGCCCAGCATCGACGAGCGGCATCCGCTCGACCATCAGGCCAACCGGCTTCGTCGGGGTAGGGCTGTCCCCACCCCGGTCCGGGTGCCGGGGCTGCCCGTGGGAATTAACGGCTTGCGGGTCGCGTTATCCTGGGTGCAGCGATCGATGATCGACCCGACGAGGGGGTGAACGGTTTCGACTCTGGACGTTGATTCAGGGGAAGCGTGTCGGTGCAGGCAACGACCACCGCAAGCGTCGTCGCAACTAAATCAAGCGCCAAGACGAACAGTCAGCGCGACTTCGCCCTCGCCGCCTGAGCGACGGTGAAGTCTGTCGGCCCGGGGGCGCCTCCGCCCCGGTTTGCCGGCATCAGCTAGGAGGCTCACCGCCGGTTCCGGCCACGGGAACCGGTTGGGAAGCAAACAGTGGCTGGGCCCGTCACACCGGCTTGTTCGCGTGACCGGTGGGGCCGAGTAGAGGCACAGCGAACTGCGCACGGAGAAGCCCTGGAGAGGCGACAGAGGACCCGGGTTCGATTCCCGGCACCTCCACCGAGACCGGATGGGCCACCCACATGGGTGGCCCATCGTCGTTTCCGGGGTACGTCGCCCCGCGGCCTGCTCATCGAGCGGCGGACGGCGTCGGGAGGTCGACCGTTTCGGCTCGTACCAGGACGGCAAGCCTGCGACTGGTTGCGAAGGAGGCACGGATGACCGCTCACCCGTCGGGCCGGGTCAAGGACGAGAACGACAACCTGATCAGCGTGCTCCAGGCGTCGCTGGAGTACGCCTGGCAGATGGAGACCTACATCGCCGACGCCGAGCGTGAGGGTGACACCGAACTGGCCTCGTACTTCCGCCGCGTCCGGGAGAACACTTTGGCGGTCGGGGAGGAGGGCAAGCAACTCCTCGCGCACCGGCTGAGTCGCGACTGAGTGCGTCACGGGACCTCACCGGCGGAAGGACCGGCCTGCTCGGCACAATGCCGCGCATGGACTCGGTCGGCCTGCGCACCCGTGCTTCCGCCACCTGGGCCGTGGACGTCGCGATGCTGGCGCTCGCGCTGGTCTCGGTGGGGCTGCTCACGTACGTGACGTTCTTCGACGTCGACGAGGAGGCCGCGACGGTCGTCTTCGTGGTCGACGCGGTGGTGTGCGGCGTGTTCGCCGTGGAGTTCCTGTGGCGGTGGCGTGCGGCGGGCTGGACCGGTCGGTTCCCGCTCCGGCACTGGTACGAGGTCCTCGGCATGATCCCCCTCGCGCATCCGGCGTTGCGAGGGTTCCGGCTGCTGCGCGTCGTCGCCGTGATCTCCCGGCTCGCGCGCACCACCGACCGCGTCCTCGGGGAGCGGGCGACCCAGCGGCTCGTCGAGCGCTTCTCGCGGCCCATCGTCGCGGCCATCAAGAAGCCCGTGACCGTGGCCGTGCTGGACGAGGTGGCGAAGGTGCTGGAGACCGGGCGGTACCCGCACAACATCGCGCGGTCGGTCGACGAGCATCGTGAGCTCCTCCGCGATCTGGTGACGGAGAAGGTGAAGAACGACCCGCAGGCGGGCAAGCTCTCGCGACTGCCGTTCGGTGAGGACGTGCTCCGGTCCGTCGTGGACACGACCATCCGGGTGATCCTCGACGTATTGACCGATCCGCGCGCGGACGTGTTCTTCACCCACGCGGTGCGGGAGAACCAGAGGCAGATCCGGAGCGCCGTGGCCTCGGGCCTGCACGAGCGTGATGCCTGACTCCCGGGCGTGTCCGCGAGCTGCGCACGCGTCTTCGCGTCGCACGTTGCGGGCATGCGTGCCTGCGTCGCGGGCATGCGTGCGGGGGTCAGCGGCGGCGGGTCGTGCGACGGGTCGGTTCGGCCGTGAGGGGGTCGGCGGGCCAGGGGTGTTTCGGATAGCGGCCACGGAGTTCCGCGCGGACGGAGGCGTAGCCGTTGTGCCAGAACGACTCCAGATCGGACGTCACGGCAGCCGGTCGCCCGGCGGGCGACAGCAGGTGCAGCACCACGGGCACGGTGCCGTCGACGATCCTCGGGGTGGCGCGCCACCCGAACGTCTCCTGCAGCTTCACCGCGAGCACGGGTTCGGCGCCGGAGTAGTCGACCCGAATGCGTGAGCCCGAGGGCACGTCGAGGCGCTCCGGGGCGAGTTCGTCGAGTCGGGCCGCCTCCGGCCACGGCAGCATCCGTCGGAGCGCTGCCACGGTGTCGACGGTCGCGAGGTCGGCTCTGCGGCGAGCGGTGTCGAGTTCCGGGGCGAGCCAGAAGTCGACGTCGGCGAGCAGCGCCTCGTCCGACACGGCGGGCCAGGGCGCGCCCCGGCGTTCGTGGAGGAACGCCAGACGGTGCCGCAGGCGTACGGCCTCGTCGGGCCAGGGAAGCAGCCGCAGCCCTTCCTTCCTCAGCCCGTCGGTCAGCGCCGCCCGCACGGCCCTCGGATCGGGGTCGGGAAGAGGCCGTTCGGACAGGGTCACGGCACCGAGCCGCCGCACCCGCCGCGCGACGACGTCACCGTCCGACCACACGACCTCGTCGGTCTCGTCGACCAACGTCGCGCCCGCCCGTAGGGCGAGGTCCTCGTCGGCGGGCGTGGCCAGCCGGACGATGCCGTGGGCGCGTCCCGGTTCCCGCGTCGCCTCCGCCACCGCCAACCACTCGCTGTTCGCGAGCCCGCTGCGCGGCGGAACCTCCACGGCCGTTCCACCGGCCATCAGGTACACGGGCGCGGCACCGGGTCGGCGGCGGGCGAGCCGCTCCGGGTAGGCGAGCGCGACCACCGCGGCGGGATCGGGACGCGAGTCGGACGCGGTCGTGGCGGTGTCACCGTCGCGGAGCAGCGCGGTGAGGCGGGACACCTCGCGTCGCCACCGCCTCGCGGCGGCGTCCTGTGCGCGACGAAGGTGGGCGAGTTCGGCGGTCAGGTCGGTCTGTCGGGCACCGGCGTCGAGCAGCGCCACGACCTCCGCCGCCACCCGGGGACCCGTCTCGGCGGCCCCGTCGAGCAGGGCGCGCGCGAGTCGCGGGTGCAGGCCGACCGAGGTCATTCGCCGCCCGCGTGCGGTGGGTCGCCCGTCGGGCTCCACCGCTCCCAGCGTCTCCAGCAGGGTCCGGCCTGCGCCGAGGGCGCCGTCCGGAGGCGGGTCCCACCACGAGAGTCCACTTCCGTCCGGGGTGGACCAACAGGCGAGTTCGAGGGCGAGCCGCGACAGGTCGGCCGTGCGGATCTCGGGCTCGGGGTACGAGGGCAGGCTCGCGTGGTTGGCCTGCGACCAGCAGCGGTACGCCACACCGGGTGCCTCGCGGCCTGCTCGCCCGGCACGCTGCTCGGCCACCGCGCGGGACACGCGCACGGTGGCGAGCCCCGGAAGCCCCCGCCGGTGGTCGACGCGCGGCACCCTGGCCAGACCCGAGTCGACCACGATCCGCACCCCCGGCACGGTGAGACTCGACTCGGCCACCGCCGTCGACAACACGACGCGCCGGCGCGGCCCCGGGGTCAACGCCGTGTCCTGCCGTTGCGGGGACAGGCGCCCGTGCAGGGGCAGGACGTCGGCGTCGAGGCCGTCGAGTCGTTCGGCGACGCGGTCGATCTCCGCGACGCCCGGGAGGAAGACGAGGACGTCGCCGTCGTGCTTCCTCAGTGCTGTGTGGACGGTCCTGGCGACGCACGTCTCGACGCGCTCACCCCGGTCGGGAGGTCGGTGCACCACCTCGACTGGGTGCAGCGGGGCCTCGGCCGTGATCACGGGGGCGTCGTCGAGAAGCGTGGCGAGTCGCTCCGCCGCCACGGTCGCCGATGTGGTGAGCAGTCGCAGGTCGTCGCGCAGGCCCGCGCGCACGTCGAGCAGCAGTGCCAACAACAGGTCGGCGTCGAGGTGGCGTTCGTGGCACTCGTCGAGCACCACCACCGCGGTGTCGGACAGCTCGGGGTCGTTCTGCAGCCGCCGCACCAGCAGGCCGGAGGTCACCACCTCGACCCGGGTGCGGGCGGAGACCTTGCGATCGCCGCGCACCGAGTAACCCACCGTCTCCCCGACGGGTTCGCCGAGCAGCGCGGCCATGCGGGAGGCGGCGGCGCGCGCGGCGAGCCTGCGAGGCTCGGCCACGACGACGCGGCGTGGTGCCGTCGACCGCCCACCGAGCCGTCTGGCGAGGTCGAGCGGGACGAGCGTGGTCTTGCCGGTGCCCGGGGGTGCCACGAGCACCGCGCTGCCGTGGGTGTCCAGCGCGGCACCCACGTCGTCCAGCACGGTGCGGACGGGGAGGTCCGGCAGCACCGCCGTGTCGAGGTTGCTCACGGGCCCTCGACCTCCGGAGGCCGCGTCACCTCGACGCCGGAGGACGCCAGGTGCCGTTCCAGCGACGCCCGCCACGAGCCCGAGTCGATCATCTTGCGGATCGCGGCGTTCACGGCCGCCCGCCCCGCGTGGTCGCCCTTCGGCAGACCGATGCCGTAGCGCTCGGTCGACCACTGCTCGCCGACGAGGCGGACGAGTTCGGGATTCCGGGCGACGTACCCGGCGAGGATGGCGGCGTCGGTGGTCACCGCGTCCACCTGGTCGGCGAGCAACGCGGTGACGCACTCGGACACCCGCGGGTACTCCTCCAGCCGCACGCTGTCGCCGAAGCGGTCCTCGACGTGTCGCGCCGAGGTCGATCCCGTGGAAGCGCACACGGTGCGGCCGGTGAGCGACTCGGGGCCGGTGATGTCGGTCGAAGTGCGGCGGATGAGCAGGTCCTGCCCCGTCTCGAAGTACGGACCCGCGAACGTCACGCGCGCGCTGCGTTCGTCGGTGATGGAGTAGGCGGCCACGACGAGATCGACGGCTCCCGTGGCGAGGGCCTCCTCGCGTTCGGCCGCGACCGTCTCCCGCCACGTGATGGCGTCCTCCGCCACCCCGAGTTCCGCCGCGACGAACCGCGCGACGTCGGCGTCGAAGCCGACGACGTCGCCGTCGACGAGGCGCTCCGACAGACCCGGTTGGTCGAAGCGGACCCCGATGGTCAACGATCCGGTGTCACTCGCCCGGGCGGTGATGGAGCCGGATGTCGCGTCGGTGGTGGCGCAGGCGGTGAGCAGAATCGTCGCCACAGCCGCGTTGACCAGGCATCCGAGCCGTCGCATCGCCGTCGCCCCTCACGATTCTCACAGGTGCGCTGGCTAGCCTAGAGGCTGTGTTCCCCTCCCGTGGACGGCTGTCGTCAGGCATCGGACTGCTCGCCAGGCTCGGACTGGCCGCTGTCTGGCTGATCTCGGGTGCGATCAAGGTCGCCGACCCGGGGCAGACGTACCTGGCCGTGCAGGCCTACGACGTGCTGCCCGACTCGCTCGTCGGCGTGGTGGCGACCGCGATGCCGCTGGCGGAACTCGTGTTCGGGGTGCTGTTGCTGCTCGGGGCGGCGACCCGGATCACCGCGGTGGCCTCCGCCGCGCTCCTGGTGGCGTTCATCGCCGCGGTGGCGCAGTCGTGGGCGCGTGGCCTCACGATCGACTGCGGGTGCTTCGGAGGCGGGGGAGAGGTGGCGCCGGGTGAGACGGCTTACCCGGAGGAGATCGCGAGGGACATCGGGTTCCTCGCATTGGCCGTGTGGTTGTCGGTGCGTCCCACCACACCGCTGTCGATCGACGGGTGGCTGCGGCGCGGGCGCGAGGCGACCGCCGCGGTGACGTCGGACGACGAGGCCGCGCGGAAGAACGAATCGAGGAAGGACTCCAGTGGGCGGAGCGGAGCGGACGGCGAGGAAACGGCGTCAACAGCAGTGGGCGGCCGGCAGGACTGACGGCGGCGCGGCCGTGGCCGCCGCGCGGCGTGGCGGTGACGGCAAGCGCATCGCCGCGATCATCGGTGTCGTCGTGGTGGTGCTCGCCGTCGTGATCGGCGGGATCGTGTGGACGAACGCCTCCAAGAACGCCACGGAGGGGCTGACGATCCAGCCGCAGACCACGCAGGCCGAGATCGCCGAGCGCCGGGACGGCGCCGTCGTCGTGCTCGGGGACGAGAACGCCCCCGTCACCATCGACGTCTACGCGGACTTCCTCTGCCCGGTGTGTGCGAACTTCGAGCAGCAGTACGGACAGCAGCTCAAGGACAAGCTGGCGGCGGGACAGGTCCAGGTGCGTCAGCACATGCTGCCGATGCTGGTGGAGCAGTCGGACCCGCCCGGGTACTCGCTGGACTCCGCCAACGCGGCGCTGCTCGCGGCGGAGGCGGGCAAGTTCCTGGAGTTCCACGACAGCCTGTTCGCCCAGCAGCCCGAGGAGGGCAAGCGGGGCTACGACAAGCAGCAGCTCATCCAGCTCGGCCGCGACCTCGGTATCACGGACCCGGCGTTCGCCGAGGGGGTTCGCAGCGGCAAGTACGACGACCTGCTGCAGCAGGAGATGAAGCGCGTCAGCGAGGACACGAGCCTGCACCGGGACTTCGGCGGCGGCAACGTCGGCTTCGGTACGCCCACCGTGGTGGTGGACGGTGAGATCGTCGACCTGTCCGACACCGGGTGGCTCGACAAGGTGGTCGCCGCCTCCTGACGGCCCCTTCGCGTGCACGCGGAGTGTCGTTACCTTTTCACTCAGGGTGCACGCTGGGGGAACCGGAGTGAGCCGGCCGCGTCGCACTCGCGCGAAGGAGGGTGAGCGTGGACGGCACACCACACGCGGGGTTCCGGGTCGAGGAAGGCACCTACGACCACTACGCCCGCAGCATCGATCCCGTGAGCGACGACGTGCGGCAGGCGGCCGACCGGCACGTGTCGCCGAACGTCGAACTCAGTGGTGACGGATTCTCCGTCATGGGCGAGGAGTCCGGGTTCTCCGACGCCTACGTCGCGCGGATGCGCGACATCCAACAGCGCCTGAGTCGTCTCGGTGGCAACTGGCAGGCGATGAGCGACGCCGCTCGTCGCACCAGTGCCAACTACGAGGCCGTCGAGTCGGAACAGCAGGGCACCATCGAGCGGCTCGGCAAGGAGCTGGCGTGACCGCGATCGCGGAGGTGACGAGGGCGGCGCTGGACCTGCTCGACGAGTTCGCGCGGCGGCTGCGCACCGACGACGCCGCGATCGACGCCGCCGCTGCGGGGCAATCGGGTCTGCGGACTGCGCTCGACGGTGTGCGGGCAACCGCCGCGTCGCAGCGGGCGATGTTGGCGGAGCGGTCGTCGGGGGTGGCCACCGACAACGCGCTGAGAACCGCGGAGAGCCTGGAGAACGAGGTCCAGGCGCTGCTCGACGAGAGCGTCGAGATCGAGAACGCCGTCGCGGAGGCGGCGGAGGTGTTGAAGGTGGGCCAGGTCGACAACGACCGGGTCCGCGAACAGATCATCCGCGAGATCGCCACGATGATGGCGGCGGTCGAGGCGGTGAAGCAGACTCCACCGGTACCGACCGGAGGCCAGGCGGCCGTACGGCAGCTCATGGTCGCGTTGCAGCGCCGGATCGCCGAGCTCATCGGCGAGTCCGCCGACATCAGCGAGCGCACGTTGTCCGCGCTGACGGGTATCGCGGGCGCGTTGGGTGCGGACAGTTCCACCACGGCGAGCAGCGCCACGACCGAGGTCTCGTCGTCGTTCAATGCGCAGGGCTCCGGCGGCGGGGGCGGCGGTGGTGGCTCCAGCGGCTCCGGTGGCTCCGGCGGGGGAAGCAGCGACAGTGGTGGAGGCACCGCCACCAAGCCGCGTCTTCCCGCGGCCGACCCGCCGCAGGCCGGCACCGGAGTGACGATCGAACTGCCGAACGGGAAGACGGTGGAGGCGCCCAACGAGACCGCGGCGAAGGCCGTGCGCGCGGCGCTCTCCCAGGTCGGAGTCCCGTACGTCACGGGTGGCACACAGCGCGGCGTGGGGCTGGACTGCAGCGGGCTGACCATGACCTCCTACGGCGAGGCCGGGCTCGAAATCCCCCGGCGTGCGCAGGACCAGACCGTGGGTGCGGAGGTGCCGTCGCAGGACCAGCTCCTGCCGGGCGACCTCGTGGTGTGGTCGGGTCACGTCGCGATGGTGATCGGGGACGGACTGATGATCGAGGCCGGTGACCCGGTGGACATCAACCCGATCCGCACCACGAACGAGGGGCAGCAGTTCATCGGCTTCTACCGGCCGACCGGGTAGGAGCGGTCGATGACGTCGCGGGACAGCACGGCGGCGGGGCCGTCGCAGGGCGAGGGGGAGTGAGGGAGTTGGACGCGCAGCACGAGGCGCAGCGCATCGAGGACCAGGTGCGGCGGACCTCGCAGCAGGCCGCCGATCGGTTCGCCCGGATGGGCACGGTGGCCGGCAAGGCCAAGTCGGGTGACGGCGCGATCGAGGTGGAGGTCGCGCCTGGCGGGCTGCTCACGGGAGTGCGGCTCACCCCCGCTGCGTTCCGGTCGGGTACCGACGCGCTGGCGGAGCAGATCGTGGCCCTGGCCCACACCGCGACCCGGCGCGCGGGGGACCGCATGTACCGGGCGTTGGCGCCGGTGCTCGGGCCCGACGGCGACGCCGCGTTGGCGTCGCTGGGCTACGAACCGCTGCCGGAGGACGAGGACGACGGCGGGGACGACGGCGGCTACAGCGTGCGGGGGAGAAGGTGAGCGTATGAGCATCGAGCACGTGCCGGTGGGTGGCGGCAGCACGCGGGACCTCATCGCGCGGGCGCGCGCCCGACAGGACGCGGTGGCGTCGGTGGAGGCGCTCATGGCCCAGGCCACGGGTACCGCACACGACGCCGACAACACCGTCGAGCTGATGGTGGACGCCCGGGGCAAGCTGCTGCGGTTGCGGCTGGCTCCGGCGGCGGCGAACTGGGGGCCGGACCGGCTGGGCTCCCTGCTCGTGGAGGTGGCGCAGGCGGCGATGCGGGAGGCCGTGCAGGCGAGCTACGACGCCGTGGCGTTGCGGCTCGGCGAGGACGTGACCTACCTCATCGAGCAGCTCTCCGGCATGCCCGCGCCTGCGCGCGACCCCGAGGCCGACCCCGGGATCACGGTGGAGGAGTTCCAGCGCCGCCGTGAGGAACGGCTGCGCGAGGCCCGGCACACGGGCGGAACCGCTGGACCGGACCGTCCCGCGCTCGCGGTCGAGGACGACGACCTCGACGACCTCGACGACTTCGACCCCGCCACCCTCCGGTCGGACAGATAGGGGACCCCCCTGCTCGGTGCCTCGCGCGGCCCTGTATAGTCAGTGCATCAACAGAACACGGGGCTATGGCGCAGCTGGTAGCGCACCTCACTGGCAGTGAGGGGGTCAGGGGTTCGAGTCCCCTTAGCTCCACGTCTGAAGGACTCTGGGCGGGTGTTCCACCACAGTGTGGAGTACCCGCCCAGAGTCTTTTTCGTCTGCGGAGTCTCCGGAGGCTACTCCGTCGTTCGGGACGCCGTCGGAGTGCGTGGTGTCGAACGGTCGATCGTCGTGGACGGCGCCGGTGAGCAGGCGGGTCGCCCCTGCTCACCGGCGCCAGCACAGAGCGTGTGAGGACTCAGCCCACACGGCGTCGGTAGGCCCACATCGCCAGCGGGAAGAAGACGGCCACGATTCCGGCCAGCCAGAGGACCACCCCGGTGATCGAGGCGGGAAGCTCGTTGCGGAGCAGCAGCCCGCGCATGACGTCGGCGATCAGGCTCACCGGGTTGAACTCCGACCAGGTCGCCAGCCAGCCGGGCATGGTGTCGGTGGGAACGAAGACGTTGCTGCCGAAGGTCAGCGGGATGACGAACATGGTCATCAACCCCTGCGCCGACGCGGTCGTGCGCACCAGCATGCCGACGAACACCGACATCCAGCAGAAGCACAGTCCGACCACGACGATGACCACCAGCGCGGTGAGGAACGCCGGCACCGACGTGTTCATGGTGAAGCCGAGCGGGAACGCGGTGAGCAGCAGCACGGTGAGCGCCACGAAGTAGCGCACCACGTCGGCGAGTACGGCGCCGACGAGCGGGGCCGACCGAGGGATCGGCAGGCTGCGGAAGCGGTCGAAGATCCCTTTGTTGATGTCGGTGTTCAGGTACACGCCCGCGGCGAAGCTCGCCATGATCGTGTTCTGCACCGCGAGACCGGGCACCAACTGCTGGAGGTAGTCGTCGGTGCTTCCCGCCACCGCGCCTCCGAAGAGGAACGAGAACAACAGCAGGAACAGCAGCGGCTGCAACGTGACGTCGAGCAACTGGTCCGGTGCCTTGCGAATCCGCAGCGCACCACGCCACACGAGGGCGGCGACGTGACGCAGGCTCTCGACGGTGGAGACCCGACCGGGGCGGCTCGTCCTGGTGTCCGGGTCCGTTCCGGTGAACAACGAACTGGGTGCTGTGGTCATCGAACCGGCTCCGATCGCTTTCCTGCCGACGTCTCCGACGTGCTGCGCTCGTCGGTACCGGTGCTGCCAGCCTGTCCGGTGAGGCCGAGGAACACCTCGTCGAGGCTGGGCAGTCGAAGTGCGAGTTCCTCGACCGTGATCTGGGCCGAGTCGAGGCGGCGGACCACTGCGGACAGCAGGCCGGGGTCGTGCACGCTCACCTTGAACGTGCGGGTCTCCGGCTGGTAGTCGGGGCGGCTGCCGGTCAACTCGGTGAGGATGCGGGTGACGGTCTCATCGCCTGGTCCGGGAGCGATGCGCACCTGGAGGGTCTGGGAACCGATGCGTTGCTTGAGTTCGTGCGGTTTGCCCTCGGCGATCACCCGCCCGCCGTCGAGAACGGTGATCCGGTCGGCGAGCTCGTCGGCCTCTTCGAGGTACTGCGTGGTCAACAGCACGCTCATGCCGTCGTCGACCATCTGCCTGATGATCGTCCACATGTCGTTGCGGACCCGGGGATCGAGCCCCGTCGTCGGCTCGTCGAGGAACAGCACCCGAGGGCGACCGACGATGCTCGCGGCGAGGTCGATCCGCCGACGCATGCCTCCCGAGTAGGTCCGCACCGGTCGGTGCGCGGCGTGGACGATGTCGAACGCGTCGAGGAGTTCCTCGGCACGACGCCGAGCCACCGCGCGATTGAAGTTCAGCAGCCGCCCCACGAGGACGAGGTTCTCCATGCCCGACAAGTCCTCGTCCAACGACGCGTACTGCCCGGTCAGGCCGATCAGCCTGCGCACCCGAACGGGATCACGCACGACGTCGTGCCCGTAGACCAGGGCCCGGCCCGCGTCCGGCCGGGTCAAGGTGGCGAGGATTCGCACTGCCGTGGTCTTCCCCGCGCCGTTGGGTCCGAGCAGGCCGACGACACGTCCAGGGGGGATCACGATGTCGAAATCGCTCAGCGCCGTCGTCTCGCCGAAAGTCTTCGCCAGTCCCTCGGCTTCGACCGCGTACCGCATCGTGTTCGTTCCTCCAGAGTTCGCCGGCCGTGCCGGTCGTCAGTTCTTGGCGCCCTCGGGGACGTCGACGAGCCCGAAGTACTCCAGGCGGAACAGCGCGTCGCTCGTGATGTAGAGACCCGCCACCACACAGAGAACCAACAGGCCGGTGCGCGAGGTGCTCTTCTTCTCCCGCTTCTTCTGCACCCAGGCGTCGATCTTGGCCTTGAACTTCGTCTTCGACCGCGAGTAGATCAGCGCCACCAGCAGGCACGGGCTGATCGCGATCAAGTTGTAGGCGACGAGAATCAGGCCGACGGCCGGGACGGGCAGCTCCGCCTTGGTGACGATGGCGATGGCACCGAAGTAGGGCAGCGCCGTGGCCACCTCGACGGCGGAGGCGGTCAGTCCGAGGCCGATCGCTCCGATCACCGAGGTCTTGCCGTTGGACCCGAAGTCGCGGTTCTTCTTCTCCCTCGGCGCGATCAAGCCGTAGAGCAGAAGTGCCACGCCGACCCCGAGCTGGATGTAGTCGATAACGGTTTCATCGAGTTCGAGGGAACGCGCACCGAAGGCCAACAGACCGCCGGCGACCACATAGATCGTGAAAAAGACACCGACGAACGCGAGAACGCGAGACATCGGTCTGCTGTTGGAGACGACCAGGTAGATGGTTCCCAATATGAGGGAAAAGTTCGTCGAGTCGACAATGGCTAGGCCGGCCACCGCCAGAATGTCCTGAGTCCCCAAGGGTTCCTCCGTCGAGTCGCATGCTCGCGACCGGTCTTGCGTGTACGGGGGGTAGTCGATCTTGTCGCGAGCGTGGCGGAGATCGTAGCAGCCGGATCAACCTTCTCGCTGGTCACCCGCTCTTCCTCGATCGACTCGCGTCAGCTCGCGGCGATCCGCT
Source organism: Saccharomonospora sp. NB11 (assembly GCF_015910535.1). Taxonomy (GTDB): domain Bacteria; phylum Actinomycetota; class Actinomycetes; order Mycobacteriales; family Pseudonocardiaceae; genus Saccharomonospora. Next base: position 46,139 of record NZ_JACBJG010000007.1, read on the forward strand.
CCGTCACGAAGGTCGCCAGATCGCCGACGGTCTTGAGGTCGGCGAGTTTGTCGTCGGGAATGGCGACGCCGAATTCGTCCTCGATGGTGGCGCCAATTTCGACCATCGACAGAGAATCGATGTCGAGGTCGTCGACGAAGTATTTTTCCGGGGTCACTTCCTCGGTCGGAAGGTCGCCGATGTCGGCGATGACGGCGATCAGTCGGGCGGTGGTCTCGTCCGTCTTCATCGAATTCTCCTTATGGTCAGACGGTGTCCAGGACCTTCAGTTCGGAATCGAGCAGCATGCGCTTGCACTCGTTACGCCGAACCTTCCGGCTGCTGGTCTTCGGAATGGCGCCACGGGGCACCAGGACGATGGTGTGGAAGTCGATTCCGTGAGCTCGGTGGACGGCCTTGCGCAGGCTGCGGCCCAGCTCCGCGCGGGCCGTCTCGTCGGCGACGTCGACCCGGCGCACCTCAGCGACGAGCACGACCCGTTCGGTCCGTCCGTCGTCGACCGACAGCACCGCCGAGCATTCGACACCCGGCGCGGCAGCCTCGACCGACGCCTCGATGTCGGCGGGGTCGTGGTTCTTGCCGTCGAGCACGACCAGGTCCTTGCGCCTGCCCGACACGAACAGCAGCCCGTCGTGGAAGAACCCGAGGTCGCCGGTGCGCAGCCAGTGTCCGGGGAGGCCGTCGCAGACGGCACCGAAGACCTCGGCGGACCGCTCCGGCTGACGCCAGTACCCGTCGGCGACGTTGGGGCCCTGGACCCAGATCTCGCCGACCTGGTTCTCGGGCAGTTCGACGTGGGTCTCGGGGTCGACGATGCGGACGTCGGCGTCCTTCACGGCGGTGCCGCACGGGGCCATCGGGCGGCCGGTCGGTGAGTCGGGGTCCACTCGACGGGCAACGTTGCGGGCGAGCAGATCGCGGTCGAAGACGAACTCGGTGCGGCGGAACTCGTCGTCCCACGACGTGACGCACAGGGTGGCCTCGGCGAGGCCGTAGGACCCCGCGTCGATGTCGGGCGAGATGCCGCAGGAGGCGAACGCCTCGAAGAACGCCCGTTGGCTGTCGGGGCGCACCATCTCCCCGCCGCTGATCAGGCCGCGCACGCAGGAGAGGTCCAGCTCGGCCTTCAGCTCGTCCTTCACCCGGCGGACACACAGGTCGTAGGAGAAGTTGGGGCCGACCATCCAGCACGAGCGGTAGTCGGACACCGCCTTGAGCCATCGGGAGGGCACCTGCACGAACGCGGTCGGGCTCAACTGCACGACGTGCGTGCCTGCCGACAGAGGCACGACGAGGCCGGTGATGAGGCCGAGGTCGTGGAAGTAGGGCACCCAGCTCACCGTCGTGGCATCGGGGCCCACGAAGGGGGCGAACCCGAGGATCTGTTCGGTGTTGGCCCGCATGTTGCCGTGGGTGATGCGCACGCCGGACGGAGTGCCCGTCGATCCGGACGTGTACTGGAGGTAGGCGAGGTCGGACGGCTCGGGCGTGGCCGGTGTCCAGTCACCTGCCTCCACGGACGTCAGCTCCTCGACGGAGACGACCTTCGGGGTCGATCCGGCGGCGTGCAGGATCTCCGTGAGCTGCTCCACGGTGGACTCGGTGGTCAGCACGACTTCCGGCTCGGCGTCCCCGATCGCCGACACGAGCCGGTCGTTCGGTCGGTACGACTCGACGTGGGGCAGGGGGACGGCGATCCGTCCCGCGTAGAGGGAGCCCACGAACGCCACCACGTAGCGGTAGTCCTGCGGGCAGACGATCGCCACGCGCGCGCCCGGCGAGGTGATCCCGACGAGCCGCGACCCCACGGACCGGGCGTCGCCGTCCAGCTCCGCGTAGCTGTGGGTGGTGGCCGAGGCGTCGGTCCCGGTGCGGTACTTCAACTCGGTGAACGCGGGTCGATCTCCGCGCTCCCGGGCCGAGGCGCGCACCGCGTCGACGAATCCGATCATGACTTCTCGCCCGTACCTTCGCTGTCGTCGAGGTGTGTGATGCCTGCGGGAACGTCGCTGTCGGGGACCGGCACGCGGATCAGTGAGAAGGTTCCCCGTGCGGCGTTCTGCGCGGCGGTGGTCAGTGCCTCCGCCAGGTCGTGCTCGTCGGTGACGTCGCAGCCCCAGCCACCGAAGGCGCCTGCGAGCGCCGCGACGTCGAACCGGGCCCGACGTTCGGTGAGAGAGGCGTCGACCTCCTCCGCGTGGCGCAGATGGCGTGGCCAGCCGTAGCCCCCGTTGTCGAGGATGAGCACGACGACGCCGAGGCGGTGTTCGCGGAACGTGGCCAGCACGTTGAGGCTGAGCAGGAACGCGCTGTCGCCGGTGATCGCCAGGACCGCGCCGGTGCGCCCTGCGACTGCCGCGCCGACCGACGCGGCGAGGCCGAAGCCCATCATGGTCTGCTCGCCGGGACACACGACGCGTGTGTCGGCGCCCAGCGCGGTGACGGGGAAGTGGTACGACCAGATGTCGTGCAGCCCGTTCTCCTGTGCGAGCACGGAGATCGGGTTCAGGTGCCGTTGCGCGAGTCCGATCGCGGCGCGAGCGGGGGAGTCGGCGAAGGAGACGTCGGCGAGTGCCTTCTGCTCCAAGCGGACCCGCTGCCGCAGTTCCGTCCACTTCGTACGGTCGGGGTGGGGGCGACGGGACAGCACGTCGAGCAACTTCGGTACCGCGAGCGCGGCATCTGCGAGCACCGGAACCGTGGGTTCGACACCCTCGCCGAACGCCGTGTCGTCGACGTCGATGTGGACGACGGGAACCCGCCGCCAGCTCGACCACCCCATGCGGGCGGTCTCCTCGAAGCGACTCCCCACGACGACGAGCAGGTCGGCCTCCTCCAGCAGTTCGACGGCCGGTGGGGTCGTGTAGAGGCCGACGAGCCCCACGAAGTGCTCGGACTCCTCGGGCATCACACCACGTCCCGCCGCGGTGCAGAAGACGGGCGCCGCGCACACCTCTGCCAGCGCCTCCAACCGGAACGACTCGACCCGCCGGGCACCGCCGCCGATCACCAGCACCGGGCGTTCGGCACCGACGACGAGGTCGGCTGCCCGGGCGAGGACGTCGCACGCGGGGGCCGGTCGTGGTCGGGGCACCGGTCGCGGCAGTGGCTCGTCGCCGATCTCGGCCCTGGTGACCTCGTCGGTGATCTCGACGAGCGTGATGCCGCCCCGCCCGCTCGACGCGAGCTGAACGGCGCGGCCCATCGCCCAGGCGAGGTTTGAGGGATCGTCGACGACGTAGCGCCACGTGGCGAGGTCGGCCAGCATGCCCTGCTGATCGAGGTACTGGAAGGCGCCGCGGCCGATGTTCTCGGCGGGCACCCTGGTGGTCACCACCACCACGGGCACCGACAGGGACGCGCACTCCAGCAGCCCGGGCAGGGCGTTGGCGAAGCTCGGTCCGGAGTTCACCGCGAGGACGGCCGGACGCCGTGCCGCCATGGCGTACCCGGCCGCGGCGCACGCGGCGACCCGCTGGTCGCCGACGACCCGGACGTCGAACTCGGTGCGGTTCGCCGCCGCGTCGAGCAGACCGGGCTCGTCGGAGGGGAGCCCGAACACGGTCGTGCACCCGTACTCCGACAGCACGTCGGTGACGACCTCCCAACACGGGCGCGAGGTCGCCATCAACGGCTCCGGGGCGTGGTCGGCTCGTAGGCGGCGAGCTCGGCGGACAACAGCAGGGGACGTGCGGTCACCGTGCCGCCGTGGCGGACGTGCCCGCCCTCGAAACCGAACCCACCGAGTGGCTCGTTGCCGTTCTCGGCGTCGAGCGTGGCCTGTTCGCGCAGGACGACGCTGGTGCCCACGACGTCACCGGTGATGCCGGGCTCGCCGTAGACGGACACGTACATCCCGCGTTCCCGTTCGGCCGGGCTGTTCAGCCACGCGGTGATGTCGGCCGCGTCGCGGTAGCGCATCAGGCACAGCACGGGACCGAAGAACTCCGGCGGATGGAAGGACGGGTCCCAGTCAAGCTCGACGACGGTCGGCCGGACGAATCCCGTCTCCGGATCGACCTCACCACCGGCCGTGATCGCGTGACCGTGCTCGCGGACGAACTCGTGGATGCCCTCGACCGCGTCCGGGTACACCAGCGGCGCGACGTCGGTCTCCGGGTCGTGCGTCGGGCCGAGCCGCAGTTCGGCCACGGCCTTGTGCAGGTGCCGAGTCACCTCGTCGGCCACGGACTCGTGGACGAAGACGATGTCCGGCGCGAGACAGTCCTGGCCGGAGTTGTAGAAGCGGCAGCGGATGATGTCGTCGACCACCGAGAGACCGGAGAGTTCCGGCCCGATGACGACCGGGTTCGGTCCGGAGCCGAAGCACAACATGAGCTGTCGAGGCAACTGTTCGGACACCGACACCGCGTTCGTGGGTTGTCCCGTGAACACCACGACGTCGGCTTCCTGACAGCGCCGTACGAAGGCACGCTGGGACGTCGGCGCGATCTCGATGGGGAAGTGACCGAACGGTTCCAGCTCGCTGCGCAGGATGTCGTGCAACTTGATCGACACGTCCCGCACCCTCGCCGAGGGCCGGATGACGACGTGGTCGGCGTACCCGGCGGGAATCAGTCCGAACAGGACGTACGAGTACAGGATGTTGTTGGACGGCAGGAAGACCGCCAGCTCGGAGACGCGCTTCGGCTTGCGCCGTTCGATCTCCCACGGCCCGCCCGCCAGCGTGGCGACCGAGCGTCGCAGCTCATCGACGGCCGCCGAGTGGGTGGCGACCTCCGTGAGCGTCGCGAGCAGGTCGTCCCAGCGATCGAGGATCACCCTCATCGCCGCGAGCGTGAGGCCCTCACCGCCGTGGCGTTCCCAGGTGTCGCGTCGCCCCGGGGAGGGAATGGTCGCTGTCATGTCGATGTCGGTGCCCGGCACACCCATCCCTTCTCCGATCCGCGCGACGGTCGTGCTCGACTGCCTTGCCGGACTGTTCACGGACACCACTCCCGAACGAGCAGCACGACGTTGTGCCCTCCGAAGCCGAACGAGTTGCTCATGGCGCTCCTCACGGCGTGTTCCTGCGGCCGGTGAGGAACGAAGTTCATCTCAGGGTCTTCCGGGTCGTCGCAGTTGATGGTCGGTGGCACGATCCCGGACCGGATCGTCTCCAGCGCGGTGATCAGCTCGACCGCACCCGCGCCGCCGAGCATGTGACCGGTCATGCTCTTGACGGAGCTGACCGGGATCTTCGGGGCTCGGTCGCCGAAGACCTTGCGGATCGCCAGCACCTCGGTGGTGTCGTTGAGCTTGGTCGAGGTGCCGTGCGCGTTGATGTAGTCGACGTCGTCGGTCGTGGCACCGGCCTGTGCGAGTGCCATCCGCATGGCCCGGACCGCGGCCTTGCCCTCCGGGTGCGGCGCGGTGATGTGGTGGGCGTCCGTGGTCGAGCCGCTGCCCGCCAGTTCCCCGATGACGGTCGCGTGCCGTGCCTGGGCGTGCTCGGCGCTCTCCAGGACGACGACACCCGCACCGGCGCTCATGACGAACCCGTCCCTGGCCTTGTCGAACGGCCGGCAGACGCGTTGCGGGTCGGCGTCGCTGCGGGAGAGCGCCCGGGAGATCGCGGCGGAGGTCAGCTCGACACGGGTGAGCGTGTCGTCGGTGCCGCCGGCGATGACCACGTCGGCCTCCCCGGTCTGGATCATGCGGCTCGCCTCGGCGATGGCCGTGGCGCCCGTCGCGCACGCGGTGGAGACGCAGTAGGCGTTGCCCTGGGCACCCATCAGGAGGGCGATCTCGCTGGCGGCGCTGTCGACGCTGCTGCCGGAGAAGCAGAACGCGCTGATGCCACGGGGCCCGACGGTGTCCAGTTTCGTGCGGGCGGTCGCGGTCATGTGCACGGGGCCGCTCGCCGAGCCGACCACCACGCCGACTCGCTCGGCGAGTTCCTCGTCGATCTCCAGCTTGGCCTCGTCCAAGGCCATCACGGTCGCCGCGAGTGCCATGTGCACGGACCGGTCGGTCCGCCGGATCACCTTCCGCGACAGGAACTGTTCCGGGTCGAAGTCCTTGACCTCGCCGCCGATCCGCACGGGCAGGTCGTCGCACTCGATGTTGGTCAGGGGAGCGATCCCGCTGACCCCTCGCAGCATGTTCGCCCAGGTGTCGGACCAACTGTTGCCGATCGGCGTGACCGCGCCCATGCCGGTGACGACGACCCTCCGCAGTGGTGGGCGAGCGTGAGTCGGGGAACTCATGGTCATCTTCCTTCTGTCGGGATGCCGGCGACGGCGACGGTCTTGTTGGACTCCGTGTCACGGAACGCGCGATAGTCGGCGGCCTCGGCGGCCGCGGTGACCCGCACGGTGTCGGTCTTGCCGTTGCCCAGTCGGGGGAATTCCGGCAGGACCAGGACACGGTCCGGGGCTTCGTAGCGGGCGAGCAGCGTTTCGAGTCGGGCCCGCCAGGCGCGGTTGTCCGCGCCGGACGGGTCCTCCACGACGAACACGAGGCGGACGTTGCCGTTGCGGCCAGGGGTTGGCACGACGTAGACCTCGGTGCCGAGCTGGGCGCACTTCCTGGCCAGCTCGTCCGGGTAGATCGTGTAGCCGTGTCGGTGCACCGCTCCGCGCCTGCCGATCACGTGCAGGCCACCGAACTCGTCGAAGTAGCCGAAGTCGCCGGTGCGGAACCACCCTCGGGGCGCCGGGCGCAGGCCGTCGTCGTGCACGAGGCCACTCATGAGGTCGGGCGAGTCGACCCAGATCTCTCCGGTCTCCCGCAGGTCGCAGGGCAGCCCGTCGGGTCGCGTGATCTTGACGTGGACGCCGTCGAGCGGCGACATGACCTGCGGGGCGTCGGGACCGGCGAGGGCGATGTTGCCGAGTTCGGTCGAGCCGTAGCCGTCGAGCAGCGGCTTGCCGAGCACCGACGCGAAGTTCTCCGCGATGGCCTGCGGCAGCGGAGCTCCACCGACGCACCACATGCGCACGCCGCCGAGTCGTTGCCGCAGCGTGTCGCGGTGACGCAGGAAGTGCGCGATGCTGCGCAGCGTCGACGGGGTGCCGTCGACGACCGTGGCGCCGTGGTCGGCGAGCGCGGTCAGGGTGTGGTTGATCCTCGTGTACGGGGTGACGAGCAAAGGCAACGCGTTGACGCGGGCGAGCAGAACGAGCGACATCCCGTACTGGTGGGTGAACGGGATGAGCGGAGCGAGAACGTCGGTGTCCTGATAGGACATTCGCTTCGACGTCCGTCGCATGTTGTCCACGACCGCCTGGCCGGAACGTGCGATGAGTTTGGGGGCTCCGGTGGAGCCGGAGGACACGGTGACGAGCCCGTCCGGTCGCTTCAGCCAGCTCGCCGTGTCGTCGGGCGGCTCCGTGGCGGACCGGGAGGCGTTCTCCACCAGGTCGGCCAGGTGCAGGACGGTGAGCCGATCGTCGCGGTCGAGGGCCCGGCCGGGCGGAAGGTCGCTGATCAGCCAGCTCACGCCGGCACGGCGGAGATGGCGGCTCAGGTCGTCCTCGGGGATCGCCGGGTCGAGAAGGACGACACCACACCCGAGCCGGACGAGTGCGTGCAGAGTCCACACGAATCCGGGGGAATTGGCCGCCGACACGGCGACGCGATCGGCGTTTCCGATTCCACGTCGACGGAGGTCGGCCGCTATGCCGACTGCCTTCGACAACACTTCACTCGGACCCAGTAAAGCCACCGGACTCGACACTATTACCGCCTCCAAGTGACGATCGTAGGCACGTTTACCCCGTGCGCCGAGAAACAGTTGCGGTCGAACAAAGGCTGCACATTACTTCTCGCCGCGACGCTTTCCGGAAGGTGGCGCAGTTGTTCTGTGACACATTTCGGTGCTCTTCCGTGACCCTGCGATCCGGTGGGGATTCACAGGGTCCTCCGTCTCCGAGCGTGGTTGCGCAGAGTGTTCGAGACCTCCGTAGATAACCCGGTCAGAGTAGTTCGATCTAGCAAGAAGTAACAACCAGTAGATCTTGGAGTCAAGTCGTATCGAAATCTTTGGAGAGAGTGAGGGGATGTGCCGGAAGGTGGTGGACGATCACCCCCAGGAGGTGAGAAACAGCGTTCTGCTGCGGTTCCTGACGGCGTGCGGCGGCTTGTCGAGGTCTGTGGGTAGCCCCGTTGGGTCGTCGTGGTATGTGTGATTCCTCGGATTTCCCAGAGGTTCGTCGTTGCGTTCCCCGGGATGTCTGAGGTAACAGTTGACGCTGTTTTCGGAGTCCGGTTCGGCAAGGTGTGACCGCGGACTCAGGAATCACTCGCAGACGTTGTTTCCCGTACCCGAGCTTGCCCACGGTGTCCGAGTCAGCCGGAGAACCGGCCGTCGGACCCACAATCTGAAGGAGCGTGCGACACGCGATGAAGGGGCAGTTGGTTTCGCTCGATCCTTCGATGTCTGCCGACGACTGGGACCTGCTCGCCCAGTGGTCGTCGTCGGAGGTGTCGGTCTTCTCCTCGGGCGGGCGGTACGCCGTCACCGGGGAGCAGCTTCGGTCACAGACCAGCGGTGGGATGACGTACCTGATGGTCGTCGACAAGGCCGGGAAGCGGGTCGGCGCCGTGAACTGGCGGCAGCTCACCTACGACGGCCACTACGAGGTCGGCAACGCCATCGGCGTGCCCGAGCTGTGGGACCTCGGCTACGGTGTCGAGTCCGTCATGCTGCTGATCGACTTCCTGTTCCACCAGCGCAACGCCCACCGGATCCACCTCAAGACCGGGTCCTTCAACCGTCGCATGGTGCAGATCTTCACGTCCGGTCACATCCGCATCGAGGGGGTGCTCCGGGACTACTTCTTCCTCGACGGCGAGTACCACGACGCGATCGTCGGCTCGATCCTGCGCCACGAGTACTACCGCCTCGCGGAACTGGAGGGCGGTCCGTCCATGGACGTGATCCCCGCGGAGGAGAAGGCCGAGGCCAAGCGGCGGCTGCGCGAGTACCTCCGGGAGAACCCGATCACGTTCTGACGGGATCGAGGTGACAGGACAGAAGCGAGGGAACGTGATGAAGGTAGTCGGGCCCACGGACCAGCAGTTGGAGATTCGCGGCCGCATCCTCGACTGGGTCAGCGAGCGGGCCGACATCGCGCGGGGTTCGGTCAGCCTCACGATGCCGTTGTACGAGGTGGGTCTCAGCTCCGCCGACATCGTCGAACTCACCGGGGAACTGGGTGAGCACTACGACCTGGACCTCCCGCCGGACACGGTGTTCGAGTTCCCGAGCATCGCTCTGTTGGCGAAGCACATCGCGAGTCGACTCGCCCCGGAGGACGGTGTGGACTCCCGCACCGCGAGCCAGAACGAGACGACCTCGGACGAGCCGATCGCGGTGATCGGCCTCGGCTGTCGCTTCCCGGCCGGGGTGAACGGGCCGGACGCGCTGTGGTCGCTGCTCGTGGACGGTCGGGACGTGATCGGCAGGGTGCCGAGCGGTCGTTGGGACCACGAGACCGGCTCGCCCGAGGTGGCGGAGCTGGTCGCGGGGACGGCCGGAGTCGGCGGCTTCCTCGACGACATCGCGGCCTTCGATCCCGCGTTCTTCGGCATCGCGCCCAACGAGGCGAAGGTCATGGACCCACAGCAGCGGATCGCGCTGGAAGTGGCCGTGGAATGTCTGGACCACGCCGGGATCGCGCGGGAGACGCTGGGCCGGGGGACGACCGGCGTGTTCATGGGCGCGACGTCCGCGGACTACCTGCCGGACGACCTCGCGGGGATGGACGGCTGGTCGACGGCGGGAGCGTCGCTGGGTGTCGTCGCCAACCGCATCTCCTACGCCCTCGGCACACGCGGCCCCACGATGACCGTCGACACCGCGTGCTCCAGCTCTCTCGTGGCCGTCCACCTCGCGGTGCAGAGTTTGCGGGCGGGTGACTGCGACCTCGCGCTCGCCGGTGGGGTGAACGCCCTGCTGTCCCCGGCGGTCTCCATCGCGTTCACCCGCGCCGGGGTGCTGGCGGGCGACGGTCGGTGCAAGACGTTCGACGCCGCCGCCGACGGGTACACGCGCAGCGAAGGCTGCGGCATGGTGGCGCTGAAGCGGCTGAGTGACGCCGTTCGCGACGGCGACCGGGTGCTCGCGGTGGTGCGCGGCAGCGCGGTCGGGTCGAACGGCCACTCCAACGGGCTGATGGCCCCGCATCCCGTTGCGCAGGAGGAACTGCTGCGCAACGCCTACCGCGACGCGCGCGTCGATCCGGGCGAGGTCGACTTCGTCGAGGCCCACGGCACGGGAACGGCCCTCGGTGACGCGGTCGAGCTGACGGCGCTCCAGGCGGTGATGACGGAAGGGCGTTCGGCGGACCGGCCGCTGCGGCTCGGGGCGGTGAAGACGAACCTGGGTCACCTGGAGGCCGCGGCCGGGATCGCGGGCTTGATCAAGACGGTGCTCGCGCTGTGGCACGAGAGCCTGCCCCGCAACCTCCACTACGCCGAGCCGAACCCCAAGCTCCGCGAGTCGGCCGGGGCGTTGGAGGTCGTACGTGAGCAGGTCGCTTGGCCTCGCGGGTCGCGTCCCCGCACGGCAGGGGTGAGCTCCTTCGGCTTCGGTGGCACGAACGCACACGTCGTCGTGGAGGAAGCTCCCCGGACGTCCCCGCCACGGAGCGGGCGCACCCGACACGGTCTTCCGCCGGTGGTGATGGTGTCGGCGAGTTCCACCGATGCCGTCCGGCGCGAGGCGGCGACGATGCTCGACGTCCTCGACCGGTCTGCCGCGCCGCACGTCGACGACCTCGCGCACACCGTCACGCTGCGCCGGACCCACGGACCAGTTCGCGCGGCCGTCGCGGCGGAGGGCGACACCGAGCTGCGGGAGGCGCTGGAGGCGGTGGCGGCCGGGAAGGCCCACGCCGCCGTGGTCACCGACCACGTCCACGACGACCCCGCCCCGGTGTTCGTGTTCTCGGGGCAGGGCTCCCAGCACGTCGGGATGGCCAGGGAGCTGCTCGACGAACCGGTCTTCGCCGACGTCCTGGACGAGCTCGAACCGGTGATCGCGGAGGAGAGCGGGTTCAGCCTGCTCGACGTCCTGAACTCCGGGGACGAGCACGCGCTCGACCCGATCGACGTGGTGCAGCCGACCTTGTTCGCGGTCCAGGTCGCTCTCGCCGAGACCTGGCGGGCGTACGGGGTCACGCCTGCGGCCGTGATCGGTCACTCCATGGGCGAGGTCGCCGCGGCGGTGGTCGCCGGTGCGGTGAGTCCGACCGACGGCGCGCGCATCACGTGTCGCCGTTCCCGGGCGCTGGCGGGAATCTCCGGTCGTGGCGCCATGGCGATGGTGGCCGCCGACAGCGCGTCGACGACCGCGCTGATCGCCGAGGAAGGACTGGGCGAGGAGGTCACGATCGGCGTGGTCCCGAGTCCGGTGTCGACGGTGGTCTCCGGGTCTGTCACGGGAGTCGAGCGGCTGATCAAGGTCTGCGCCGGTCGGGGAGTCGACGCCGTCCGGGTGCAGGTCGACGTCGCGTCGCACTCGTCGCAGGTGGACGAGATCCTCGACGGCATTCGAGCCGCTCTCGCCGACATCGAGGTCGGAGAGCCCATCGTGCCGCTGTACTCGACGGTGACGGGCGGCCGACACCGGGCGTCGATGACCGCCGACTACTGGGTGGACAACCTGCGGCAGCCGGTGCTGTTGGCGAACGCGGTCGGTGCCGCCGTCGACGACGGCCGATCGGTGTTCGTCGAGATCAGCCCGCACCCCGTCCTCGTGCGCCCGCTCACCGACACTCTCGCGGGTCGTGGCGGCCGGGCCTTCGGCACCCTGCATCGTGAGCGGCGGGCGGACGTGGCGTTCGCGGCGGCGTTGGCCCGACTGCACTGCCTGGGCGCCGACGTCCGGTGGCCGTCCACCATGACGGAGGGCCGGCTGGTGTCGTTGCCGCCTCGCGCGTGGCACCACCGTCGTTACTGGCGTGAGCGGCGGTCGAGCGTGCCGACGCTCGCGCGCGACGGGCATCCGCTGCTCGGCACCGTGACGGTCCCCGCCGACGCGCCCGGCACGCGCATCTGGTCGACCACCCTGGACCCTGGCACGAACGGTCGACTCGCCGCGCACCGCGTGGGCGGGCGGGACGTGCTCACGGCCTCGTACGTGTTGACCCTGCTCACGGCCGCCGCCACGGAGTACGGCCACGAGCGGCCTTCCGCGCGGGCCGTGACCTTCCACAGCCCCGTCGCCGTCGACGGCCCGGTCGACCTCCAGGTGCTCTGCCGCCGGGACGCGTCGTCGGACGTGGTGGACGCACGCGTCTTCCACCGGCCGTCCGGTGGCTCCGACTGGACGGTGGCGGCGTCGGCCAGGTTGGAGCCGGGCCGCAGCGAGATCGACCCGCCGTCGTTCGACGCCACCGGCGAGGAACTGACCGGCTCGGCCCTGTACGACGCGCTGGCGGCGTGCGGCGTCGAGTACCAGGGCGAACTCCGGTGTGTCGACGTCGTCCGCCTCGGTGGGCGGACCGCCGTCGCCGCGCTGTCACAGGTCCGCGACGGTGACGGCGGGCCGAACCCGGTGGCGGTGGACGGTGCCGTGCAGGTGGCGGGCACGGTCCTGCTCGACAGCTCCGGGACCGCCGTCGTCGCGGCGGTGGACGCCTGGACGATTCTGCGGCCCGACGCCGGACCCGTTCGCCACGTGCACGCGGTGCGACGTGACGTGGAGCCGACCGTCGTCGACGTCGTCCTGAGCGACGACACCGGGCCGGTCGCACTGGGGGCGGGCGTGCGCTTCGCCACCTCGGGCCCTGCCGGTGAGTCGCGGGTGTCCGATCTTCGAGGGCTGACCTACCGCCTGGACTGGCAACCGGCCACCGCCGCCCCCACGCGGCCCGAGCAGGAGACGTGGTTGCTGCTCGGAGCCGACAACGGGCTGCTGGACACGCTGCGCCAGCAGGGAGTCCGCTGCTCCCGGTTGCGTGGGGAACCCTCGGCCGAGGAGGTGGCCGAGGAACTGCGCTCGGCCGGGCCCTTCGACCGAGTGGTGTCGCTCGTGCCGCTGCCGGTCCAGGGTGCGGAGCCACAGGATGCGTTGCGGCTCGTGCGCGACGCCGCGGCGGTGCTGCGCGCGGTGTGCGAGGCAGGCGGCAGGACCCGGCTGCACTACGTGACCCACCACGCCGTTCGGACGGACCCGGACGACCCGGAGACCGTGCACGCGGCACAGGCCGCGGTGTGGGGCTTCGGTCGCAGCGCGGCGCTGGAACACCCCGACCACTGGGGCGGCACGCTGGACGTGGCCGACACCGACACAGCCGTCGTCGCGCAGGCGTTGCTGCGCGGACTCGTGGGCTCGTCGTCGGTGACGCAGCTCGCCCACCGCGAAGGCGAGCATCTCCAGCCTCGCCTGGTCCGGACCGTGGTGCGGCCGTCGGAGGCGGCCACGGACGGTGGGACGCACCTGGTCGTCGGCGGCACCGGGCGACTGGGGCCGACGGTGGTCCGCGAGCTGGCGGAGTCCGGAGCGGCCTGTGTGGTCGTGGCCTCCCGCCGCGGTGGGTTCGGTCTGCCCGAGGAAGAGGTCGAACACCTCCGTGCCCGGGGCACGCAGCTCGTGGCGGTGTCCCTGGACGTCTCCGACCCGGAGGCCGTCGCCGCGGTCTTCGACCGTTTCGGCGCCGACCTGCCCCCGCTGCGTCGGGTGTACCACTGCGCCTTCAGCGAGTCGGTCGTGGCGATCGACGAGCTGACCGACGCGCAGTGGCGGGCGATGTTCGCGGGCAAGGTGTTCGGGATCGACGCCCTGCGGCGGCGCCTCGCCGAGCATGCCGGAGCCGACGTCGTGTGCTTTTCCTCGACGACCGGTGTCCTCGGCTCCGTCGGGCTGGCTCACTACGCCGCGGCGAGCACCTACCTCGACGCCCTCGCCGGGCCCGGTGTGCGCGTCGTGGACCTCGGCCCCGTCGCCGACGGCTTCGCCGACGGCGAGTACACCGAGCAGGTGAGGGCGTCCGGTCTGGGGTTCCTCGACACGGCGACGATCCGAGCGGTCGTCCGGCACCTCGCCGGGCCGTGGCCGGAGCACCCCGTGGTCGTGGTCGACGCGGACTGGCGAGGGGTCGACACGTCCCTGCGCTGGGCGACGCGGTCACCGGTGACGGCGGACTTGGTGCGGCAGGGCGGCGAGACCGTGGCCTCGGCGACCGTCTCCACGGACGATCTCGTCGCCGAAGTGCGTTCGGCGAGCCCGGAGGACCGGGCGGACGCGCTGCTCCGCTACCTGCGGCACATCGTCGCCGAGGCCCTCGGCACTCCGGCCGAGGAGCTGCCCGACGAGCAGGACCTCTACCAGATCGGGATGGACTCGCTGATGACCGTCACCGTGATCCGCCGGATCGGCGGCAGCCTCGGCTACGACCTCCTGCCGACCGAGTTCCGCGACAACCCGACGCTGCGGGCACTGGGGAACCTGCTCGCGCGCAAACCCCTGCCGCAGCGAACCGGCACGGAGGGAGCGGCATGACCACAGCGACCATCGACGACATCGCGGCCTGGTACGACGCCCGCCGTGACGAGTCCCTCGGCCACGGGGAGTGGCACGAGGTGAGCCTGGAGGACGTCCGGGGCTTCGCCGCGGTGACGCGCGACGACCAATGGATCCACACCGATCCGGAGCGGGCGGCCGACGGGCCCTACGGCGGGCCGATCGCGCACGGCTTCCTGGTGCTGTCGCTCGTGCCGCACCTCTGCGACTCGCTGCTCGACTTCCGGTGGTCGGCGATGGCGGTCAACTACCGCATCGACAAGGTCCGGTTCCGGGCCCCGGTCCCGGTCGGCGCGAAGGTCCGGGCGTCGGCGAAGGTCCACCAGTGCCGGGTTCGGCCCCGCGGATACCTCGAACTCGCGTTGGCGGTGACCGTGGAACTCGCCGACAGCACCGCGCCCGCCTGCTCCCTCGTGTTCACGACCCTGCACCAGGTGCGTGACGACGCATCGCTGCCGGTCGCACTCGGTGCGTCCGCGCCCGCCACCCCCTCGTCGCGGTCGAGCGCCCCCGCGGGCGCCGACGGCACGGAGAGAAACGCCGAGGTCAACTGACATGTCCGTTACCGCGCGCGAGGTCTACACCTTCGCCGACCCGATCTTCTACGACTCGCCGGAGAACTGGCAGGGCACGGACACGGACTCGTTCGAGGTCTGCGAGCGAGCCGTGCCCCCGGGCTGGCTGCGGGACGCGCAGGCGTTCTGGACGTTCCTCCGCCCGGAGGGTGCGACCCTGCCCGAACAGGGCTGGAAGGTCCACGTCACCGCGGGGCCGGAGCACGTCGACAAGGCGTGCGCGCTCGTGTGGGACTACTGCGTCGACAAGGGCATCCCGTTCAAGCACCTGGCGAACCGACGCACCTACCTCGCGCTGAACTCGAAGTACGCACCCCGTGGTGCGAGCGGCAAACTCGTGACGATCTACCCGGCCGACGACGCCGAGCTGGAACGGGTCGTGCTCGACCTCGAAGACCTGCTCGCGGGCATCGAGGGCCCCGCGATCCTCAGCGACCGGAGGTGGCGCGACTCCCCGGTGTACGTCCGGTACGGCTCGTTCGTGCCGAAGACCGTGCTCGACCCGGACGGCAGCCTCGTCCCGGCGATGTCCGCCCCCGACGGCACGGCGGTGCCCGACCGGCGTGCCGCGCGGTTCTCCGTCCCGTCGTGGGTGACGCCGCCCGCCTTCCTCGACGACGCGGGCAAGCACGACGTCGTCGACCCGAAGGCCTTCCCGTACAAGGTCACCCGGGCACTGCACTTCTCGAACGCCGGTGGCGTCTACCTCGCGACCCGGCTCACCGACGACAAGACCGTGGTGCTGAAGGAGGCCCGTCCCGGCGCGGGTCTCGACCAGTCGTTCGCCGACGCGAGCAAGCGGCTGGAGCACGAGGCGCAAACCTTGCGCACGTTGGCGGACGTCGCGGCGGTGCCCGACATCTTCGACGTCGTCGAGGCCGGTGGCCACCGGTTCATCGTCATGGAGTACGTCGAGGGAACGAACCTGTGGACTTGGCTCGGCCAACGGCACCCCATGATCGTGCTCGACGAACCGACCGAGGCCGACTACCGGCGCTACGCCGACGAGGCCACCACCGTGCTGGCAGCGGTGGGCCGCGCGCTCGACGAGATCCACGAGCACGGCATCGGGTTCGGTGACATGAACTTCGGCAACGTCATCGTCCAGGACGACGGAGCCGTGCGTCTCGTCGATCTCGAAATGGCGTACGACCTCGCCGACGAGCACTACGAACCGGGCCTCGGCACGATCGGGTTCCTCCCCGGCAAGGGAGCGACCGGACTGGAGATCGACGACTACGCGCTGGCTGCGTTGAAGCTCTCGCTGTTCTTCCCGATGGAGAAGCTGCGCATCTTCGACCAGTCCAAGTTGGACCTTCACTTGTCGATCTTGTCCTCGCGGTTCGGCCTGCCGGACGACGAGGTCGAGGACATCCGGCGCACGCTGACCGCGCGTCCGCCCGCGGTACGCAGCGAGTTCGTCGGGGCTCCGCCGCAGCTCGACCTGACGGTGCCGGACGATCGTCGCGTCGCGGTCGAGTCGATGCAGGCCGCGATCCTCGCGTCGGCGACGCCGGAGCGGACCGACCGGCTGTTCCCCGGGGACTCCGCGGGCTTCTCCCCGGGCGGGGGCCTCAACCTGGCCCACGGTGCGGCGGGCATCCTGTGGGCCCTGCACCGGACGGGCGCGACGATCGATCCGACGCTCGAACGCTGGTTCGTCGACAGGGCGCGCGAGGGCAAACCGATGCCACCCGGCCTCTACACCGGGGCACACGGCGTCGCCTACGTCCTCGACCAGTTGGGTCACCGGGAGCTCGCGCTCGACGTGCTCGACCGACCCGACGCCCAGGAGGACGGTCTCGCCGCGATCGGGATGTACGGCGGGCTGGCGGGCGTGGGGCTGAACCTGCTGCACTTCACGGACGAGCCACGATTCGACGAACGGCGCGCGCGGGTGACCGAACGCCTCGTCGAGGCTCTCGACGGTCCCGCGCAGGACGGCGGGCCGGTGCGCTCCGACGGCGGGGACCGCGCGCCGTCGAAGACCGGGTTGCTGCACGGGTTCGCGGGTGTGGCGCTGTACTTCCTCGAACTGCACAGGCGCACCGGCGACGAGTCGGCGCTTAATCACGCCGTGACGGCGCTGCACCGGGATCTCGATCGGTGCGTGCGCACCGTCTCCGGGTCGTTGCAGGTGGAGGAGCCGGGACTCAGGACGAACTGCTACCTCTCGGTGGGCAGCGCCGGGATCGCCCTCGTGGCCGACGAGGTGCTCGACCATCGTCACGACGAGCGCATCGCGGACGCGGTGCCGTTGCTGTTGAAGGCCTGCTGCAGCGAGTTCGTGCTACAGCCCCAGCTGTTCGCGGGACGGGCTGGGCTGCTGGCCGCGGTGTCGCGACACCTGTCCCGGGCGCGAAGCCGTGACACCGAGCTCGACGGTGCGGCGGTCGTGCGGCGCCATCTTTCGAACCTGCGGTGGCATGCGTTGTCCTATCGGGGCGGTCTCACGTTCCCGGGGGAGTACTGCCTTCGCTTGTCGATGGATCTCGCGACGGGAACGGCGGGTGTGCTTCTCGCTCTCGCGGAAATGTCGGGTGAAGGAGTGTCGATCCTGCCGTTTCTCAGTTCGAAAATTTGATAACCCGCCGATCAACCGTAGGTCGGGGGCCGGTTGTCTGTTAGCTTTATTCCAGGAACGGAACGGGGAGGGAAGAATGGTGAACCCGGACTCGCGGGCTCTCGGACTTCCCGGAGAAGAAGTTGAGCTTTCTCGCTGATACGGACTTTCTCGCCGACGTATCGGTGTTGTGATTCGAATAATGGTAATCACGTGTTCCGGGAGGAGGTGCGCGGAAATGTCGATCCTGGACCTTCAGGTGCTCGAGGTTCCCGCGGCCGAGGCCGAGCTGCCCAACAGCACGGCTTCCGTCAACTGCGGCTGAACCACGTCGAAGCGTGTGATGACGACGAGTGTGTCGGAAGGAGGTGTTGAGTGATGTCGATCCTGGACCTGCAGACCCTCGAGGTGCCGGCGGTCGAGGCCGAGCTGCCCAACAGCACGGCTTCCTACAACTGCTGAGCGAGTGATCGAACAGCTCACTGAACTGCGACAACGTGGAAGGAGGTGTTGAGTGATGTCGATCCTGGACCTGCAGACCCTCGAGGTTCCGGCGGTTGAGGCCGAGCTGCCCAACAGCACGGCGTCGTGGAACTGCTGAGCCACTGCTCGGTAGCTGAGGGGCGGTGGAGGTGTGTCTCGGGTACGCCTCCACCGCCACCTCCTCGTGGTCGGCGGAAACGAATCCGAGGAAAGGCGCGGTCGATGAAGACGTTGCTCTACGCGTACGGATCGCGTGGTGACGTGCAGCCTTATCTCGCGTTGGCGTACGCGATGACGGAGGCGGGGCACGAGGTCATGCTCGCCGGGCCCGAGAGTTTTCGACCGCTGGCCGCGCGTTACGGGATTCCGTATTTTCCGCGTGACGAAGAACTGCTGAATTTCTATTACAACGACCCGGACGTCGCGGATTGGCTCCGTAATCAGGGGCACGATTACCGCGCGACCGCGAAGATTCGGAACCGCGCGCTCGCCAAACTGGGTGAGTTCATGGCGCCGCGGTTTCCGGCGATGTTGCGGGAATTGTCGGACGCGGCCGAGCAGTTCGGCCCCGACCTGATCGTCCAGTCGTACGAGATGTGGCCGTGGGAACAGGCTCACCACGTCGCCGAGCAGCGGCGGGTGCCGTACGCGGTCGCCACGTTGTTCCCCAACATGGTGCCGAACTTCTCGTACGCGGCGAAGTTCGTGCCGCCGCAGTGGCGCATGCCCGGGCTGCTCAAGAGGGCGACCTACGAACTCCCGAAGCTCGTCCGTCCCATCGGTCATCGGGACATCATGGAATGGCGGCGTCAGACGCTGGGCTTGCCGGATCGCAAGGGCGTCGATCCGTTGCGCACCGTCGACGGGCGGCCCGCTCCCGTGGTGCACGGATTCAGCTCCAGCCTCGTGCCGTCGGCGAAGGGGCTTCCGGCGAACGCCGTCACCACCGGGTTCTGGTACCTGCCCACGCCGACGTCGTTCGAGCCCGCGCGGGATCTCGTGGACTTCCTCGACACGGGGTCCACGCCGGTGTGCGTCACCCTCGGCACGGTGCGGGGCACCGACCCGTACCGAGCGGGCGAGTTGGTCGTGGAGGCGCTGCGCCGCGCGGGCAGGCGAGCCGTGGTCATCAAGTCGAGGGGCAGCATCGAGATCCCGGACCCGCCGGAGGACGTGTTCGTCACCGACGACGTTCCCTATCCGTGGCTGCTGCCTCGGGTCGCCGCCGTCGTGCACGCGGCCGGTGTCGGCACCGTCAACGAGGCGCTGCGTGCGGGTGTGCCCCAGGTGGCGTGCCCGGTCCACAATGAACAGGCGTCCTGGGCGATGCGTGCCCACGCGATCGGTGTGGCTCCCAAACCGATCCGCAACCGCGACCTGACGCCGGACAACCTCGCGGCGGCGATCCGGCTCGCGACGACCGACCCGGGTATGGCCGCCAGGGCCGCCGAGCACGGTGAGGCCGTGCGGAAGGAGACCGGGGCGGCGACCGCTGCGGCCGTTCTGGCGCGTGTCCACGACCAGGCGACGACCGCGCCCCTGCGCCACTGATCACCGCGTGACGTCCTCGGTGCACCCGGCTCACGGGTTCGGGCAGACTGGAGGCTCGATCGGCCGCCGGACGCTGGGGGAGCGATGCCCGCGATCTTCGACACCCACACCGACCTGACCGTGGCCGGGGGCCCGGTGCGGCTGTATCGGGACGGGGCCGGGCCACCGCTGTTGCTCCTGCACGGAGCGATGCTCGACACCGCGGCCGGGGTGTGGCGCGACGTCGCCCCGGCGCTGGCGACGGAGTACGACGTGCACCTGGTCGATCTGCCTCGGCACGGCGGATCGCGACCCTGGTCGGGGACGCTCGACGACGCGTTCTTCCGTCGCTTCCTCGATCAGTTGCTCGACGTCCTCGACCTGCCTCGGGTCGCGTTGGTCGGGCTGTCGATGGGTGCCGGGATCGCCACCGGGTACGCCCTCGACCACCCGGAGCGGGTCAGCGCGCTCGTCGCCGTCGGTCCCGGTGGACTGGGGGCGAAGCGGACGGCGCAGTTCCTCACATGGCTTACCCTGCGCACTCCGGGAGCAATGCGGCTGACCACCTGGGCGTTGGCGCGCTTTCCTCGGGCCGTCCGGGCGTCGATGGTGCGCAACCTGGTGGCGGGTGCGGACACGCCGGGTTTCGACGCGATCGTCGGCGCCGTCGTCGAGGAGGCTTACGCCAAGCACGCGCACGGCGAACGGGCTCTCGACGACTGGCAGATCGAGTCGTACGGGCCGTTCGCGATGCGCCTGGATCTGTTGCCGGAGCTGCCGAGGCTGGCCGTCCCGACGTTGTGGGTGCGTGGTGACCGAGACCCGTTGGTCGGCCACGCCGAGATGGCCGCCGCCGCCGAAGCGGCTCCGAACTCCCGCCTCGTCACGATGGCCGACGCCGGGCACATCGTGACCTACGACCGGCCGACCGAATTCACGGCGTTGACCCGCGACTTCCTTCGAGCCACGCTCGGCGACGCCCGCCCCGACGGCCTTTGAGCAGCGCCATCCGGTGCGCAAATCCGTTGTCGAACGCGCCGTGCGGTGGGAAGGATCGGGGGATGTACGCGTACCACTACCCGGCTCCCGCCCTCCGTCCCCAGCGAGCACTGCCGACGCTGCGCACCGATCGGTTGACCCTGCGTCCCGTGCGCGTCGCGGATCTCGACGCGATCCACGGCTACCTCTCCCGCGAGGACGTGTGCCGGTACCTGCTGCACGAGCCGCTGTCGCGGGACGAGGTGAAAGCCAAGCTCGTCGCCTGCGAACAGCGGACGACGCTGGAACAGCAGGGCGACTTCCTCCGGCTGGCGGTGGTGCCCGACGAGGTCGGTGCCGTGGTGGGGGACGTCGTTCTCGACACCCGGTCGGTCGAGAACGCCACGGTCGAGCTCGGGTGGGTGTTCTCCCCGGACGTGGCGGGCCGAGGCTATGCCACGGAGGCGGCCGTGGCGCTGCGTGACTACGCCTTCGAGACGCTCGACGCCCACCGCATCGTGGCGCACCTGCACCCGGACAACACGGCGTCGTCGCGCCTGTGCGAGCGGCTGGGCATGCGCCACGAGGCGCTGCATCACGCCGACATGTGGCTCAAGGGGCATTGGGAGGACAGCAGCGTCTACGCGATCCTGCGTCACGAGTGGGCGGCGTCGTCGGCCGCCGAGTGACCTCGACGGTCAGGGCGCAGTCGGTGGTGTCCCCGCGATACGAGTGACGAGGAAGTCGAGCCGTTCCTCCTGGGCATCCGGTGGGATCCGCCCGCTGTCGGCCAGGACGACCATGCCGTGCAACGCGCTCCAGGTGACTTCGGCGAACAGCTCGCGTCGCTGCTCGTCCGAGGGGAAGCAGTCGACGAACTCGGCGAACGCGGCACGCAGCGGGGGTGGCGTCTCGGCGTGGGCGAACTTCACGTCGGTCGGCAGGACGAACATGGCCTGGTAGAGGGCGGGGTGCTCGGCCGCGAACGCCAGGTAGGCGCGGCAGACGGCGCGCAGCGACTGCGGTGACTCGGGGGAGGCCAGCCGGGAACGGCGTAGGTAGGCCGCGAGTTCGTCGAAGCCCTCGACGGCCACGGCGCGCATGATGGCGTCCTTGCCGTCGAAGTGGCTGTAGAGCACGGGCTGGCTGTACTCGACGCGTTCGGCCAGCCGTCGCGTCGTCACCGCCTCCCAGCCTTCGGTCTCGGCCAGTTCGCGAGCGGCCGTGATGATCAGTTGATGGCGTCGGGCACGTTCCCGTTCGCGGCGTTCGGTGCGGGCGGACATGGCGTGATTCTAGCAGTGCTAGACATTCTGTCAGTGCTAGCACTACAGTGGCGCCATTCGCGCTGCGGACGTCACCGCGCGCACCGTCGAGAGGGGAAACAACCCATGCTCGTCACTGTCGCCACCGCGTTCGCCGGACTGATCGGCGTCGCGATCGTCGCCCTCGGAGTGATCGCCTTCAGGGCTCCTCAGGCCGCGGCGGGGTTCGGCATCCCCGACACTCCCACCGAGGACCGGACCTTCCAGGCCTGGCTGTCGGTCAAGGCCGTCCGTGACATCGCCTCGGGACTCTTCGTCTTCGTCCTGTTGCTCGCCGGGACACCCCGCTTGGTGGGCTGGTTCCTGCCGGCAGCCGCTCTCATTCCCCTCGGCGACGCGCTGATCGTGCG
This sequence comes from Saccharomonospora sp. NB11, assembly GCF_015910535.1. Classification (GTDB taxonomy): domain Bacteria; phylum Actinomycetota; class Actinomycetes; order Mycobacteriales; family Pseudonocardiaceae; genus Saccharomonospora. Next base: position 68,416 of record NZ_JACBJG010000007.1, read on the forward strand.
GCGCAGCGACGGGCCGAGGACGGCCGTCTACGGCGTTCACGGCGCCACCGCCGTGGTGATGGTGGTGATCGGGGTGCTCCTGCTCGTCGCGTGAGGCGCGTTTCGCAGCGTGCCGATGCGGGTACCGACGGTGGAGTGAACGTCAGAGTCGTCAGAGTGTCGACCGAGCCGGACCGCCGTGGGCACGCGTGAGCGGCTCGCGGACCCGGTCCGACGGGTGGGGGTTCGCGTCGAAGGCGTGGTGCAGGGGGTCGGCTTCCGGCCGTTCGTGCACGGGCTGGCGCAGCGGTTCGGGCTCACCGGACACGTGGGCAACGACACCGAGGGAGTGGTGATCGAGGCCGAGGGGGCGCGCGAGGCGGTGTCCGCGTTCCTCAAGGCACTGCGTGTCGAAGCTCCCGTGCTGGCGACGGTCGACCGGGTCGACGTGGTCGACCTCGCGTGTCGGGGCGGCGACGGGTTCGTCATCGCCGACAGCGACATTCACGGTCCACGTCGGACACTCGTGACCGCGGACTCGGCCACGTGCGAGGCGTGTCTGGCCGAGTTGTTCGACCCCCGCGGCCGGCGGTACCGCTACCCGTTCGTCAACTGCACCGACTGCGGGCCGCGTTACACGATCGTGCGCGACGTCCCCTACGACCGACCGAACACCACGATGGCCGCCTTCGACCTGTGTGCGGCGTGCGCGCGGGAGTACGACGACCCGACCGACCGCCGCTTCCACGCCCAACCGGTGTGCTGTCCCGAGTGCGGTCCGCGGTTGCGGCTCGTCGACGCCTCGGGACTCCCACTGGAGGGCGACCCGGTGTCACGGGTCGCGGAGTTGCTGCGTGCGGGCGCGGTGGTGGCCGTCAAGGGGCTCGGTGGTTACCACCTCGCGGTCGACGCGACGAACCCGTCGGCGGCGGCGACTCTGCGGGCGCGGAAACGCCGTGAGGACAAGGCGTTCGCCGTCATGGTCCCCACTCTCGACGACGCCCGCCGACTGTGTCATGTGGACGATATCGAGGCGCGAGTGCTCGCGGATCGCCGACGACCCATCGTGTTGCTCGACCGCCGTGCCTCCGGCGGCGTCGCCCCGGCGGTCGCACCCGGCACGCGCAGGCTCGGCCTCATGCTGCCGTACACGCCGCTGCATCACCTGCTGGTGCGGGAGGTCGGGACGCCACTCGTGCTCACCAGCGGCAACGTCTCCGACGAGCCCATCGCGTACACCGACGAGGACGCGGTGGCCCGCCTGGGCGGCATCGCCGACGCGTTCTGCGTGCACGACCGGCCGATCCACGTGCGCACCGACGACTCCGTGGTGAGCACGTGGCGCGGCACCGTCGTGATGGTCCGGCGTTCGCGCGGGTACGCGCCCGAGCCCGTCACCTGCGCGGCCGCGTTCCCGAGGCCCGTGCTCGCCTGCGGGGCCGAGCTGAAGAACACCGTGTGTCTGGCCTCGGGACGCAGGGCGGTGCTGTCGCACCACATCGGCGACCTGAAGAACGTCGAGACGCTGCGTGCGTTCACCGAGGCCATCGAGCATCTCGCGCGACTCTTCGACATCCGGCCCGCCGTGGTGGCCCACGATCTGCATCCCGACTACGCCTCCACGCGGTACGCGGTGGAGGAAAGCGGTCTCGACCCGGTCGGGGTGCAGCACCACCACGCCCACGTGGCGGCATGCCTGGCCGACAACGGCCGCGACGACAGCGACGAGCGCGTGATCGGCGTCGCCTTCGACGGCACCGGGTACGGCACCGACGGAACGGTGTGGGGTGGGGAGTTCCTGCTCGCCACGTGTGCCGAGTTCGAGCGGGTCGGACACCTCGCGGCGGTGCCGATGCCGGGTGGGGACGTGGCAGTGCGGCAGCCGTGGCGGATGGCGGCCTCGTACCTGCACGGCGTCGACGGAGCCGAGGCACTGCCCGTCGCGCGGCGGCAGGGCGCCCGCTGGGAGCAGGTGCGCCGGTTGCTCGACTCGCGACTGCCCGTGCCCCGCACGTCGAGTGCGGGGAGGCTCTTCGACGCCGTCGCGGCCGTGCTCGGCGTGCGCGACACCGTCACCTACGAGGGGCAGGCGGCGATCGGGCTGGAGCAACGAGCCGACCCGACATGTGCCGACGGCTACGAGGTGGGGATCGCCGACCGCGACGGCACGCTGATCGTCGACGGTCCCGGCCTCGTCCGGGCGGTGGTGGACGACCGGGGCCGGGGCAGTGAGCCCGCGGTGGTGGCGGCCCGGTTCCACAACGCTCTCGCCACCGCCGTGGGCCGGACCTGCCGGACGATCGCCGACCGCACCGGCGTGCGCACGGTGGCGTTGTCGGGTGGCGTGTTCGCCAATCGGCTGCTGCTCACGCGCACGGCCGACGTGCTGGAGCGCGACGGCTTCACCGTGCTGACCCATTCCCGGGTGCCGAGCAACGACGGTGGCATCAGTCTCGGGCAGGCCGTGGTGGTGGGTGCCCGCGACCGGGCGACACGCCGGTGAAACCGGTCGTCGGCATCGGGTGGGGTGCCTTCGTGTTCGGCGAGGAACTGCGTGGCGGCGGGTGGATCGCGGCGCAACTCGCAGGCTGCGCCGCGATCCACCCGCCGCCACGGTGTTGCTCGCCCGCTCACCGCCGCTTCAGGGCCCGGCGGGTGCTCACGAGGACGCCGACGGCACGGCCGACGACACCGACAGCGAGGACACGGTCGAGGACTCCGACGATGCCGAGGACTCGGGCACGCCCGTCGCCTCGGCCGGCTGCAACTGCCGACGCAACCAGGAGAACCACTGAGACATGCCCTCGCCCGACACCGCCGAGGTCACCAGCAGCTCGGCGGCAGGATTGATCCGCTTGAGGTGCCGGGCGAAGTGGTCGACCTCGAATGTCAGGTACGGGATGAGATCCGCCTTGGTGAGCACCACGAGGTCGGCCGCCCGGAACATGTGCGGGTACTTGAGCGGCTTGTCCTCGCCCTCGGTGGTGGAGGCCAGGACCACCCGTCGGCGCTCGCCCAGGTCGAACAGCGCCGGACACACCAGGTTGCCGACGTTCTCCACCACCACGAGCGACCGGTGCGGCGGGTCGAGTTCGCGCAGCGCCCTGGCCACCATGTCGGCGTCGAGGTGACATCCCGACCCCGTGTTGATCTGCACGACGCGGCAGCCCACCGCGCGCAGCCGGTCGGCGTCGAGCGAGCCCGCCTGATCACCCTCGACGGCACCGACGAAGGCGTCGACGGTCAACTCCCGCACCGTGCTCTCCAGCAGGGTCGTCTTGCCCGAGCCCGGCGCGCTCATCAGGTTGATCGCGAAGCACTCCCGGGAGGCGAGCCACGCCCGGTTCTTCTCGGCGAGTGCGTCGTTCTTCGCCAGCACGTCGCGTTCGACGGCCACCGTGTCGCGGTGCCCGGTGTCGATCTCGATGTCGTCACACCCGCAGGTCCCGCACATCGCGTTCCACCTCCACGTCCCGTATCCGCAGTTGTTGTCCCGATCTCACGTGTACGTCCATCGACCCGCACGAACAGGTGTCGAGGAACGACGACAGCTCCGACTCCGCCTCGCAGCGCGGACACCAGCCCCTGCCCGGCACGGTCTCGATCACCAGCTCGGCGCCTTCCACCGGGGTGCCGCGGGTGACGGCGTCGAAGCAGAAGCGCAGTGCGTCGGCCTCCACACCGGACAGTGCGCCGACCTCCAGCCGCACCGACAGCACGCGGGCGCCACCGGTGTGGTCGACGACCGCGTCCACGACGCTCTGCGTGATCGACAGCTCGTGCATGGTCAACAGATCCGGGGCAAGGGGTCGCCGACGAGCAGGTCGGCGATCCGGGTACCCCCGAACGCCGTGTTGAGCAGCACCGTGCCCGCGGGGTCGGGGCCGACCTTGCCGATCACGGCGGCCTGTGCGCCCTGGGGATGTCCGCGCAGCGCGGCGAGCGCCTCCTCGGCGTACGCGCCGTCGACCACCGCGACGAACCGGCCCTCGCACGCGACGTAGAGCGGGTCGATGCCCAGCAGCTCGCATGCACCCCGGACCTCGTCGCGCACCGGCACGGCGTCCTCGTCCACGACCACGGACACCTCGGCGGCGCGGGCGATCTCGTTCAGCACCGTCGCGACCCCGCCGCGCGTCGCGTCCCGCATGGCGCGCACCCCGGGCACGGCCAGCAGTCGAGCGCAGAGGTCGGCCAGCGGCGCGGTGTCGGACACGAGGTCCGACTCGATGTCGAGTTCACCGCGCGCGAGCATCACGGTGACGCCGTGATCGCCCACGGGGCCCGAGACCAGGACCGCGTCGCCGGGGCGAGCGGTGTGGATGCCCAGGGCCCGGTCGGTGGGCAGCAGGCCGATGCCCGTCGTGTTGACGTAGCAGCCGTCTCCGCTGCCGCGCCCGACGACCTTCGTGTCGCCGGTCACCAGCGTCACACCCACCGCGTCGGCGCACTCCCGCATCGAGGTCACGATGCGGCGCAAGTCGGTGATCGGGAAGCCTTCCTCCAGGATGAAGCCGCACGACAGATACGCGGGAGTGGCGCCCGCGACGGCCAGGTCGTTGACGGTGCCGTTCACGGCGAGGTCGCCGATGTTGCCGCCGGGGAAGAACAGCGGCGACACGACGTAGGAGTCGGTGGTCATGGCCAGCCGGGTGCCACCGAGCACGAGGTCGGCGGCGTCGCCGAGCGGTTCCAGCAGCGCGTTGCGGAACGCGTCGACGAACACCGCGTCGACCAGCGTCTGGGTCGCCTTGCCACCCGCGCCGTGTGCTGCCGTGACGCGCTCCTCCCGCACTCTCGGCTTGCGGCGGCGGGCCCGTTCGATGCGGTCGAGGACGTCCTCCTCGGTGCGCAGGGTGCTCATACGGTGGTCGCCTCCTTGACGCGCCGACGGGTGAGGCGGCCGAAGTTGTAGTAGGCGGCGCACGCACCCTCCGGCGAGACCATGCAGGTGCCGATGGGGGTCTCCGGGGTGCACGCGGTGCCGAAGACCTTGCACTCCCACGGCTTCAGCACGCCCTTGAGCACCTCGCCGCACTGACACGACTTCGGGTCGGCGACCCGCACCCCGGGCAGGTCGAAGCGCTTCTCCGCGTCGAAGTTCGCGTACTCGTCGCGCAACTGCAACGCCGAGTGGGAGATGAAGCCCAACCCGCGCCACTCGAAGTAGGGGCGCAGGCGCATGGTGCGGGCGATCGCGTCGAGCGCCACCGGGTTGCCCTGCCACGGCACCACGCGGGCGTACTGGTTCTCCACCTCGCAGCGGCCCTCGTGCAACTGCCGGAGCAGCCGGTGCACCGACTGGAGGATGTCCAGCGGCTCGAACCCGGCCACCACGAGCGGCTTGCCGTAGTCGCGGGGGATGAACTCGTACGGGCGGCAGCCGATGACCGTGGAGACGTGTCCGGGCCCGAGGAACCCGTCGAGGCGCAGGTCGGGGGAGTCCAGGATCGCCTTGATGCCCGGAATGATCGTGACGTGGTTGCAGAACACCGAGAAGTTCTCGATGCCTTCCCGCTCTGCGCGCAGCAGGGTCATGGCGGTGGACGGCGCGGTGGTCTCGAACCCGATCGCCATGAACACGACCTGCTTGTCGGGGTTCTGCTTGGCGATGCGCAGCGAGTCCAGCGGCGAGTACACCATGCGGATGTCGGTGCCCTCGGAGTTGGAGTCGAAGAACGTGCCGTTCGAGCCGGGCACCCGCATCATGTCCCCGAACGACGTCATGATGACGTCGGGCAGGCTCGCGATGTGGATGGCGTCGTCGACCCGGCCCATCGGGATCACGCACACCGGGCAGCCGGGCCCGTGCACCAGCGAGACTTCCTCCGGCAGGTAGTCGGCGATCCCGTGCTTGTAGATCGTGTGGGTGTGCCCGCCGCACACCTCCATGAACTTGTACTCGCGGCCCGGCTCGCACAGCTCGGCGATCCGGGCCGCCAGCACCCGGGCCGTGTCCGAGTCGCGGTACTCGTCGACAAAGCGCATCCTCGCCGCCTTCACTCGATCATCGATTGACTCAGTGCGTCCATCTCGTCGGTGTAGGCACTGCCGAGCTCCTCCAGGTAGCGCAGGACGGCCGCGGCTTCCTGTTCGTCGATCTTGGACAGTGCGAAACCGACGTGGATCAGGACCCAGTCGCCGGGGACGGGCGGGTCGTTCGACAGCAGACCGATATTGATCGCCCGGCGGACGCCACTGACGTGCACCCGCGCGAGGTCGGGTCGGTCGGGGAGGATCTCCACGACCTCACCGGGAATGCCGAGACACATCGACGCCACCCCTTTCCAGTGCGTCGTGGACGAGTTCCCGCACGCGCCGCGCCGCTTCGTCCACGGCGGCGGCCACGGGGTCGCTCAGGCCCATGCCCTCGTCGAGGGTCAGCGGTTCGCAGCCCACCACGTAGACGCGGCCGGGTGTCCCGCCGAGGCGCCGCAGCAGGGCCAGCACCGCCGCCGGGTGCATGCCGTGGGCGTCGAGCACCGGCCCCTCGGTGTGGGGGGTGCCGGTCGCGGGGTCCGCGTCGAGGACGTAGACCGTGCCGGGCGCCTCGCCGCGCTGCATCGCGTCGACGAAGATCGTGGTCTCGTACCCGCCGTCGAGCAGCTCGTAGGCCAGGTGGACGCCACGGATGCCGTAGTCGGCGACGACGGCTTCGGGCGGTAGGTCGCGGGTGGACAGTCGGGACACCACCTCGACGCCGAACCCGTCGTCGCCGTGGAACACGTTGCCGATGCCGGCGATGAGCACCCTGCTCGTCACGGCCGCACCTCCCCGGGATAGGGCTCGACCTCGGCGGTCGTGAAGTACCGGTACCGCCGCTGGGCGAGCTGCCACTCCTCGGCCGGATCACCGTCCACGGTGACGGCGAGGAAACACGTGCCGTCGACGTCCTCCAGCACACTGCGCACGGTGGCCACCCGGCCGTCGACGAACATGTCCTGGGCGTCGGTGATCCGCTGCGCGCTGGCGTGCGGGCGCAGCACCACCTTGCTGCCCGGGCCGATCTCGGTGTCGCCGACGCGCACCACGCGGACCCGGCCGTGCATCGACTCCCTCGGCTGGTGGGGGAGGTTCTCGACACGGTCGACGATCCGGCGGGCACGCTCGTCGGTGGCGCGCGCCTCGCGTTTCTCGGCGTCGGTGAGGGTGAGCGTGCGCAGGGTCAGCATCTCGTCGATCTCGCACGCGTCGAAGAAGTCGCCCTGACTCGCCGGGTCGACCTTCGGGTGGTCGTAGAGGATGATCGGCGAGGACAACATCACGTCGTCGCTGCCGACCGGACCCATCAGCACCGGCCAGGTGTGTTCGTTGACGCAGCCCTTCGCGTGCTCCTTCGCCCACTCCGGGGGGTCGAGCAGCGACAGGAACCGACCGCCCCGCACGGTGAGCATCGTGTGGGCCGCGATGAGCGAGTGTCGGAGTGCCTCGTCGCGGGTGTGGTGGGTGCAGTCGACGGTCACGGTGTTGGCCACCGTGATGTGCAGGCGCACGAGCCCGGGCAGTTGTTCGGCTCGGCACCGCAGCTCGGCGGTCAGGGGTTGCTTGCGCCGCACCACCCGTCCGCCGGCCACCCCGGTGATCGACTCGCCGCCCCGGACGACCACGGGCAGGTACTGTTCGGACTCCAGCAGGCGGGCGATCGGCAGCGTGACCTCGTGTTCGCGCTCAACCGCCTCGTCCCACGGCAGGATCTCGTCCTCACCGACGATCAGTGCGTCGACCTCCCGATACCCGCCGGGGGAGTCCTCTCGTTCGATCTCCACCGTGCGCCGCTGGGCCTGCAGGAACCGCAGCCGCAGGTGCAGTTCGGCGTCCGGTTCCACCTCGGCGAGGCACTCCGTGCGGCACGTCGAGTGCTCGCCCGTGCCCGTCGCCGCGTAGGACGGCGGCACGAGGACCCCGAACTGCCAGCGGGCGTGGTTCTTCTGCGCGCTCGCCCGGTACGGGTAGAGGACGTAGCCCTCGTAGAGCACCGCGTCCGCGACGGCCTTGACTCCCTCCAGCGCTGCTCCGTCGGTCATCGCGCACCGTCCGCCGCGAGTTCCGCCAGCAGGTGGTAGATCGTCGTCTGTGCCTCCTGCACGCGGTGCACCGACGCGGAAGGGACCTCGAAGAGGAAGTCGATCGAGTCCAGCTCCGCCATGCGGCCCCCACCCTGGCCCGTGATGCCGACCGTGAGCATGCCGATCCGGCTCGCCTCGTCGAACGCGGCGAGCAGGTTCGCCGAGTTGCCGCTCGTGGACAGGCCCACCGCCACGTCGTCGGGGCGGCCGAACGCGGCGAGCTGTCGCGAGAAGACCAGGTCGAATCCCACGTCGTTGCTCAGGGCGGTGACGACGGCCGCCTCGGCGGTGAGCGCGAAGGCGGGCAACGGCGGCGTGCCGGGCGGCGGATCGAGGAACTGGGTGGTGAGGTCGGCCGCGTCGGTGGAGCTTCCGCCGTTGCCGAAGGCGAACAGCCGGCCGCCACGGGCGAACCGCGCGGCCATGGCGGCACCGCAGGTCGCGAGCCGATCGCCCTGCTCGCGGTGCACCCGCTGCCGCAGCTCCATGATCTCCCGCGCCTTGTCCTCGGTCGAGCGACGGACCTCGGCGAGCACCGCGTCGACCGACGTCGTCGCGGGGTCGTCGTAGAGGAACGGGTACAGCGAACTCATCGCATCGGTCATCGGGGCACCCCGATCGCTTCCTTGGCGTGCACCAGCAGTTCGGCTCCCGGGCGCAGGCACGCGGGGTCCACGAGCGCGACGCTGACCTCCTCGTGGCCCGACCCCGTGTCCACGAGGGCGAGATCGTCGCCGAGCAGCCGCAGGACGCGGACCGTCACGGCGCTGTCGGAGCAGGTCAGGCACACCTCGTCGGTGCAGTGGTCGTCGCGGGTCATGACGCGGCCTTCTCGGTCAGCGCGCCCGGGTGTTCGAGGAACACGTGCACGAGTTCCCACAGGACGTGGTAGATCGTCACGTGCACCTCCTTGACGACCCTGGGGTCGTCGGAGTCGGCGCGGAGCACGTGGTCGACCGCCGCGCTGCGCGCCACCGCGCCACCGTCACCGCCCACGAGGGCGACGGTGAGCATGCCGAGGTCCCGCGCCCGCTCGAACCCACGGACCACGTTGGGGCAGTGGCCGTCCACGGACAGCCCGAGCGCGATGTCGTCGGGACCCGCGAGGTGGCGCAACTGGTGGGCGAACACCTCGTCGAAACCCGCCCTGGCGGCGATGCCCGTCATGGTCGCCACGTCGGCGGTCAGCGACAGCGCAGGCAGCGCGCGTTTGCCGACGATCACGGGATGAACGAACTCCACCGAGATGTGTTGCGCGTCGGTCGAGCCGCCTCCGTTTCCGAAGACGACGAGGGTGCCGCCGCGGTGGAACCGCGCGGCCATCGCGTGACAGGCCCGGGCCACCGGCTCGGCGTCGTCGAGCAACGTCTCCAGGGGGCGGCGACGGCGTGCGAACGCGGCGTCGACCCGGGCGGCGAGTGGATGACGGTCGGTCAATGGTCGTCCCGACTTTCGGTGTCGATCACTGTGGACGGTCCGGGTGTGTCCGCCGGACCGGGATGACCTGACGTTACGATTCGCGTACTGCTGGCACAACTCGATGTTCGGGCAGCAAAGTCGTTGCCACACAAGGCAAAACTCGGGTTTCTACCCCGCCGGTTCGCGGCCCAAACATGTCCACTCCGGACGTGAGCTCGGCCGTGCGATCTCGAACGCTCGCGCGCACTGTGGACCCATGACCACTCAGGCCAGCACCACCGGCGTCGACGAGGTGCACATCCTGTGGACGTCCGAAGGTATGAGCTGTGACGGCGACACCGTGTCCGTGACCGCCGCGTCGTTGCCGAGCATCGAGGACGTGGTCCTGCAGGCCGTGCCCGGCATCCCCAAGGTGCACCTGCACAATAAGGTGCTCGCCTACGAGACCGGCGACGACTTCCTCCGACCGTTCTTCCAGGCCGCCAACGGAGAGCTCGACGCGCCGTTCATCCTCGTGGTGGAAGGGTCCATCCCCAACGAGAACATCCACGCCGAGGACGGCTTCTGGACCGCGATGGGCAACGACCCCGAGACCGGGCAGCCCAAGACGCTCAACCGGTGGCTCGACGAACTGGCCCCGAAAGCGTGGGCCGTCGTCGCAATTGGGACCTGCGCCACCTACGGCGGTATTCACGCGATGGCGGGAAACCCGACCGGCTGCATGGGACTTGTCGACTACCTCGGTGAGGACTTCCGGTCGGCGGGCGGCCTCCCCGTGATCAACGTCCCCGGCTGTCCGGTGCAGCCGGACAACTTCATGGAGACCCTGCTCTGGGTGCTCCACCAGGCGGCGGGCCTCGCCCCGACCATCCCGCTGGACGATCAGCTCCGCCCGCAGTGGCTGTTCGGCAAGACGGTGCACGAGGGGTGCGACCGGGCGGCCTACTACGAGCAGGCCGACTTCGCCCACGACTACAACTCGCCGAAGTGCCAGGTCAAGATCGGTTGCTGGGGACCGGTGGTCAACTGCAACGTCACCAAACGCGGCTGGATGGACGGCGTCGGCGGCTGCCCCAACGTCGGCGGTGTGTGCATCGGCTGCACCATGCCCGGGTTCCCCGACAAGTTCATGCCGTTCATGGACGAACCGCCCGGGGGCTCGCTGTCCTCCGCGATGCTGCGCGTGTACGGGCCGCTCGTGCGCACGCTGCGCAGCATCACCAACGCGACCGTCAACACCGAGCCGAAGTGGCGGCATCCCGGCGACAAGCTCACCACCGGCTACCAGCCCCGTTACCCCCGAGCCTGACCGAGCAGGAGCGACTCACTCATGTCCCAGACCCAGCGCGAGGTGCACGCCACGACCCAGCGGGAGCTGGTCGAGGTCAACTTCGACCCGATCACGCGGATCATCGGCAACCTCGGCATCTACACGAAGGTGGACTTCACCAACAACGAGGTCGTCGAGTGTCGGAGCACCTCGTCGCTGTTCCGCGGCTACAGCGTGTTCATGAAGGGCAAGGACCCGCGCGACTCGCACTTCATCACGAGCCGCATCTGCGGCATCTGCGGCGACAACCACGCCGTGTGCTCGATCTACGCGCAGAACATGGCCTACGGCGTGAAGCCGCCGCCGCTGGCGGACCTCATCATCAACCTCGGCGAGGCCGCCGAGTTCATGTTCGACCACACGATCTTCCAGGACAACATGGTCTTCGTCGACTTCTGCGAACGCATGGTCGCCGAGACCAACCCGGGACTGCTCCGGCGAGCGGAGACCACCGACGCACCCCGCGGCTCGGTGCACGGCTACCGCACCATCGCCGACATCATGCGCGCGTTCAACCCGTTCGAGGGCGAGGTCTACAAGCGCGCACTGGAGATCAGCCGGATCACCCGGGAGATGTGCTGCCTGATGGAGGGTCGGCACGTGCACCCGTCCACGCTGTACCCCGGCGGGGTGGGCACCGTGGCGACCCCGCAGGTGTTCACCGACTACCTCTCGCGGCTGCTGCGGTGCCTCGACTTCATCAAGCAGGCCGTGGCCATGAACGACGACGTCTTCGACTTCTTCTACGACGCTCTCCCCGGCTACGAGGAGGTGGGACGTCGGCGCATCATGCTCGGCTGCTGGGGCAGCTTCCAGAACCCGTACTCGGTGGACTACCGCTACGAGAACATGGCGAGCTGGGGCCGCGACATGTACGTCTCGCCCGGCATCGTGGTGGACGGCGAACTGCTCACCAACAACCTCGTCGACATCAACCTGGGCATGCGCATCCTGCTCGGCAGCTCCTACTACGACGACTGGGTGAACGAGCAGACGTTCGTGACCCGTGACCCGCTCGGCAACCCGGTCGACCAGCGGCACCCGTGGAACCAGACCACGCTGCCCGTGCCTCAGGCCCGTGACCTGGAGAACGGCAACTACAGCTGGGTGATGAGCCCGCGTTGGTTCGACCCGGGCAGCCGGGAACACCTCGCACTCGACACGGGTGGCGGCCCGCTCGCCCGCCTGTGGTCGACGGCGTTGAACGGCCTGGTCGACACCCCGTACGTGAAGGCGACCGGCGGGGCCGTGCGCATCGACCTGCCCGCCACGCCCCAGACCCCCGAAGTGCGCCTGGAGTGGCGGCCCCCGAAGTACGCCAACACGCTCGAACGCAACCGGGCGCGGATGTACTTCGTCGCCTACGCCGCGGGCATGGCACTGCACTTCGTCGAGCAGGCGCTCGACGAGGTCCGTTCCGGCAACACCAAGGTCTTCGAGAACTTCGACGTGCCCGACGAGGCGATCGGGGTGGGCTTCCACGAGGCTGTGCGCGGCGTGCTGTCGCATCACCTCGTCATCCGCGACGGCAAGATCGCGAACTACCACCCCTACCCGCCGACGCCGTGGAACGCGAGTCCCCGCGACGTCTACGGCACACCGGGGCCGTACGAGGACGCCGTGCAGGGCACCCCGATCTTCGAGGAGAACGGGCGGGAGAACTTCAAGGGCATCGACATCATGCGCACGGTGCGCAGCTTCGACCCGTGCCTGCCGTGCGGCGTGCACATGTACCTCGGTGAGGGGCAGGTGCTGAAGAAGGTCGCCTCGCCCACCTTCGGTGCCGCGCACCCGGGGCAGTGATCGACGATGACCGCGACGTGGGACGTCGAGCGGGTGCGCCACGCACTCACCGAACTCGACGCGGGCCTGGCCGAGTTGGAGACCCGGGAGGACACGGGCGCGCTGCACGTCGTGCGCGCACTCGTCGAGGTGTACGGGGAGGCACTGAACCGCGTCCTGGCGCTCGCGGCCGAGGCCGCACCGGCACTGCCCGACGCGCTGGCGGAGGACGAGCTCGTCGGACACCTGTTGCTGGTGCACGACCTGCACCCGCACGATCCCGAGACCCGCATCCGGCGGGCGCTGGCCGAGCTGGCGCCGCACCTCTCCGCCGAGCTCACCGACTACGCCGACGGCACGGTCACGGTGTCGATCACGGGCCCGCCCCGGGGACTGAGCGCGGGGGAGAGCGTCGAGATCGTCCAGGGCACGGTGTACGCCGCCGCTCCTGAGGTGGCGGACGTGGTGGTGCGGCAGCGCAGCGAGCCCGCGTTCGTCCCGCTCACGTCGGTGCGGACGCGATGACCGGGTCGCTCACCGAGATGGTGACCGAGAGGCCGACCGGGGCACCTCCGACCACACGGCTGCGGGCGCTCGCGAGGACGCCCGCACCGCGGCAGCCCACGCGGCCGGTTCATCGCTGCGAGCTGTGCGGCGAGGTGCTGCCGGAGAGCCACCGGCACCTCGTGGAGCTGCCCGCCCGGCAACTGGCCTGCGCTTGCCGCGCGTGCGCGTTGCTGTTCGACCGGGACACCGCGGGCGAGTCTCCGCGGCGCTACCGCACGGTGCCGGACCAGCGGCAGCGGATCGCCGAACCGCTCGACGACGTGGCGTGGTCGGCGCTCGGGGTCCCGGTGCGGCTGGTGTTCGTGGTGCGGCACGAGGACGCCGGGGTGGCCGCCTACCACCCGAGCCCGCTCGGTGTCGTGGGCACGCCGGTGGAACCCGAGGCGTGGGAGCTGCTCACCCGACGAGTGCCCGAGGCGCGGAGCCTGCGTCCCGAGGTGACGGCCCTGCTCGTGTACCGCGACCGGGGCGAACAGTGGCTCGTCGGCATCGACGAGTGCTATCGGCTCACCGCGCGGGTACGTCAGAGCTGGACCGGGATGACAGGAGGTGACGAGGTATGGCGCGAGATCGATCGCTTCTTCGCCGAGTTGCGGGGCGACGCCGCTCCGGCCTGAGACTCGGCAGACCCGACGTGAGCGTCGACCTGCCGTCGCACACCCGCGGCGTGCGGCAGGGCAACAGCAAGGGCAACTACGCCAGACAACCCGGGCACCTGCCGGACGGGCGATCGACCGCCGCGCGCTCCACCGGCATCCGCGCGGCCTCGCGGGAGCCCCTCCTGCCCGGCATGCCGAACCTCTCGCCGCCGTGACCGACACGCTGGCGCCGACCCCGGTGCTGTCGTGGGCCGTCACCGGGGTCGACACCGCGCCCGTGGCCGCTGTGCCCACGGTGCGCCTGCGGCTGCGCATCACCTGTGACCGGCCGGTGCGGTCACTGACGCTCGCGGCCTCGGTGCGCATCGCGTCGACGTTGCGCGACTACACCGCCGACGAACGGACCCGGCTTCGAGGCGTTTTCGGCACCCCGGAGCAGTGGGCGGACGGGGTGCGGGAGCTGGTGTGGGCTCAGCCCGTGCTGCACGTCGCCGGGTTCACCGGGCACACCGAGGTGGACGTCCCACTGCCCTGCGGACAGGACGTGGAGCTGGCGTCGGTGAGCTACCTGTCCGCGCTCGCGGGCGGTGACGTGCCGCTTCGTCTCCAGTTCAGCGGCACCGTGTTCACCGACCACGCGGGGCGGCTCGCCGTCGCGCGGCTGCCCTGGGACAGCGAGGTGACGTACCGGTTGCCGCTCGCGCACTGGGAGCAGGCGCGGAGCACGTACTTCGGGCGGCACCGGTGGGTGCGGGTCGACGAGTCGGTGTATCGACGGTTGCACGACTACCGCGTGCGCCGTGCGTTCCGCTCGCCGCGGGACGCGATCGAAGCATTGCTGGACGAGTCCGGGAGGGTGTGATGGTGGTCGAGAAGGTGACGAAGCGGCGGTCGGGTCCTCGCCTGCGGCAGGTGGTCGTGCGCGCGGCGGCGGGACTGGCCGGAGCCGTGGTGCTGGGCGTCCTCGCGAGGGAAACCCCAGCCCTGGTCCGCTACGCGAAAATCCGCGCGATGTAGTGACCCAACCCTCGCGCGTGTCCGCGCCTCTCGCACGCGTGTCCGCCGCTCAGGAACGGGTGTCGGCATTTCCCGTCCGGGTCTCCGCACCTCAGGTACCCGTGTCCGCACTCCCCGTACGGATGTCGGCTCTTCGAGTACGGGCATCGGCTTTTCGCGTATCAGCCTCGGCACGTCCGGGACGACCGGCGGACCGAGGCGACGTCAGCTCGGTCCGCCGGCGGGCAAGCGTCCCGAGACGGCAGACAGGCATGCATGAGGTGCGGACACGTGTGCGCAACTGGCGGACACCTGTTCGTGGGTGGCGGACACGCGTCCACGAGGTGCGGACACGCGCGCACGAACTGCGGACACGCGTGCGCAGGCGGCGGACACGCCGGGCTCGGCTTCAGCCCGGCTTGCGGGCCACGCAGAGCACCGACTGGCCGAACGGCACCGGGACCACCTTCTCGATCGCCCTGGTGACGGGGACAACGAACCGGTCGTAGATCGAGACGAGCCGCGGGTTCGGCGCCGTGGTCCCGCCCCTGCGCACGGCGGCCCACCAGGCGAAGGCGCCCAGGAAGTTCACCGGCCGGGACGTCTCCACGACCAGCCCTGCCTCACGCGCGGTGGCGGCCACCGTCGTGGGCGTGTACCGGCGGAAGTGACCCACCTTCCGGTCGAACTCGCCGTACAACTGCTGGTAGCCGGGAACGAACAGCACGATGTTGCCGCGCGGGGTCAACGACTCGGAGAGCCGCCGCAGCGCGCCGATGTCGTCCTCGATGTGCTCCAGTACGTTGATCGCCACGAGCGTCTCGACCGGCTGGGCGAGCCTGGTGCCACCGTCGATGTCGTACTGCTGGACCTCCACCTCGGGCCGGTCCGCGAAGCGCTGCTTGAGTTTCTGCACCGCACCCGAATCGACGTCGGTGACGACGTAACGCTCGAAGCCGGTGAACTCGGACGCGAACTCGCCGAGCCCTGCACCCACCTCCAGCACGGTGCGTCCGCAGTGCGGGCGGATGAGTTCCCGTTGGTAGGCGAGGTATCGCGGTTTGCCGCTGTCGGTTTCGAGGTCACGCCCCGTCGCCGCTTCGAAAGCCGACGTCGTGGGGTCGGGCACCGAGTCGAGGGGGGTGCCCTCGCGGCGGGGGCTGTCGTCAGGGTGGCGGGACTGGTCTGTCGGCACGTGCCCTCCCGTGCTCCGGTCGAGTTGGTCCGTGATCCGGCTGTGTCCCGACCGTAATGTACTCGGCCGACGGCGGCTCAGCGGCACACGGTGTGCGACCGGTGACGCACGACGCTCCCGCGTGACGGCGGGGCGGCGGAAAGAAGGAGTCAGAAGACGGACACGCCCCCACCCGAAGGCAGGGGCGTGTCCGAAGGAGAAAACGCCGGCACGCATGCGTCGCCTCTCGGCGAATGGCGCGACGCGGTTCCAGCCGAACGGTATTCCGCGAAGGCGAATAGTGATGGGGCCCGGGGACTGCCCATGCGTACCGACATCTGGTTCAACAGAGGCGGCTGCGTCGTTGTTCCGGCGAACGAATGGCGTGACTCACAGGTCACGCGGCTTCGTCGTCGACCTGGTCGGCATTGTGATCCCGCCGCACGAGATCACGTCGTTCGTCTTCGGTGAATCCACCGAAGACTCCGTGGTCAAGGCCGTTGTCCACCGCGTACCGCAAGCACTGCTCACGAACGGGGCACCGGGCGCACACTGCCTTGGCCTTGGCTGTCTGCGCGGCACCCGGACCCATGTTCGACACGGGGAAGAACAATTCGGGATCTTCGTCGCGGCAGGCGGCACTGTGCCACCATTCCTCATTCGCCACGGTGCGCCGCCTCCTTTCGTCTTTGGCTGCTCTCGTCGGCAAACCCTGGAGACAACGCGCCGTGTCGAACGGGCTATTCCGGACGTGGTCTCCGTGGGACAGGAATGCGACTCAGGTCATGTGCGACGACGATCTCGCCGTCGAACTCCTGCGCCGCTTGGTCGTGAAATGTGGTCATCGTCGAATAGCGTTGTGAGAAGTGCGTCAGAACGAGCGTGTGGACGCCGCTCTCCCGCGCGACGCGCCCGGCCTGGCGCGCCGTGAGGTGTCCGTAGCGGTGTGCCAGATCGGCCTCCTCGTCGAGGAACGTCGCTTCGATCACGAGCAGGTCCGCGTCCTGTGCCAGGGCGAACACGTTGTCGCACAACCGGGTGTCCATCACGAACGCGAACCGCTGCCCGATGCGCGGCACGCTCACGTCCTCGACGGTCACGGTGCGTCCACCCACCGGCAGCGAGCCGGTCCGCAGCAGCTCCCCGACGGCCGGACCGCGGATTCCGTGCTGCTCCAGCAGGTGCGGCACCATGGTGCGTCCGTCCGGTTCGACGAGCCGATACCCGAACGCCTCGACGGGATGGTCGAGTCGCAGGGCGGACAGCTCGCCGAAGTCGCCGGAGGCCACGACTCCGTCGTCGGTCACGGGTTCCGCCACGAGATCGGTCGTCTCGTGGAACACACTCGCGTGCCGCAACCGGTCGAAGTAGTCCTGTCCCGACGCTGGGTAGTGCGCGTGCACGCGGGCGACGCCGTCCAACGACAGGCGTTGGACGACGCCCGGCAGGCCGAGGCAGTGGTCACCGTGGAAGTGCGTCAGGCAGATCCGGGTGATCGCACTCGCCGGGACCCCGGCGAAGATGAGCTGCCGTTGCGTTCCCTCGCCCGGGTCGAACAGCAGGCCCAGGGAGTCCCACCGCAGCAGGTATCCGTTGTGGTTGCGAGCCCGGGACGGCACCTGGCTCCCGGTTCCCAGGGCGATCAGTTCGCGGTTCGACACGCGACGACGGTAAGGGCAGCGGCACGCCGCGCGCACGCGAATTCAGCGCCCGCAGCCCCGCCGACGTCGTGTCTCGGCCGGGCCGAGAACATCGCCGAAAAGTTGCCCGAGGACGGGTCACACCCTCGTGGTGGCCGAGAACACCCGGCCGCACTTCCCGTACCGCGTGGGGTCGCCCTTCGCCTCGCCGTCGTCAGGACGCGCGGTGACCGGTCGGTGGCCGCACCCACTTTCTGCGGGCGGCGTCGCGCACGGATGCGTCGCGGGTCGGGGCCACGGGCTGAGGCGTCGTCAGCGCTGGGACCAGCGGTGCCATGTGTCTCCTTCCTCTGGTCATGCGGTACGGCCGGTGGCCGGCTGTCGTGGTCACCCGGTCGGGTAACCGGTGGGCGCGAGTTCTACTCCTCCTTGTTTTCTGCACGACGTGGCCGACCGGGCGCGTGAGGCGCATACTGCTGAGCGTGTCCACTCCGGACTGGGTGCTGCACGTGGACCTCGACCAGTTCATCGCGGCGGTCGAGATCGCGCGGCATCCCGAGCTGCGGGGCAAGCCCGTCGTCGTCGGAGGTTCCGGCGACCCGACCCAGCGTGGTGTCGTGGCCACTGCGTCCTACGAGGCCAGGGAGTACGGAGTGCACTCGGGGATGCCGCTGCGCACCGCAGCTCGTCGCTGCCCCGACGCGGTGTTCGTCGCCTCCGACCCGCCCGCGTACGAGGAGGTGTCGGAACGGGTCATGGCGGTGCTGCGCGAGTTTCCCGTGGTGGTCGAGGTCGCGGGCTGGGACGAGGCGTTCCTCGGTGTCTCGGGCCCGGTCGCCGACGATCCCGAAGCGCTCGCCCACGCCGTCCGGGGTGCGGTGGCCGAGCGAACCGGACTGTCGTGCGCGGTGGGGATCGGCGACAACAAGCACACCGCCAAGCTGGCCACGGGCTTCGCCAAACCGGGCGGTGTCTTCCGGCTGACCAGGCGGAACTGGGACGAGGTGATGGCGCACCGCCCTACCGACGCCCTCTGGGGAGTGGGGTCGAAGACCCGGCGCAGGCTCGCCGAGCTGGGGTACTCGACGGTGGCCGAGCTGGCCGCTGCCGACCCCGACCGGCTGGCGGCGGAACTCGGTCCCACGCTCGGGCCGTACTTCCGTGCCCTCGCCCACGGGCTGGGCGATCGCGAGGTCACCGCGACGCCGTACGTGCCGAAGTCCCGCAGTCGCGAGACGACGTTCCAGCGCAACATCGACGATCCACAGGAGTTGCGGGAGCAGCTCCGACTGCTGGTGCGCCGCGTGGCCGACGACGTCGTGGAGGACGGACGGCCCGCCGCGCGTGTCGCCGTGAAGGTGCGCTTCGCGCCGTTCGTCACCCGCACACGCAGCGTCACGCTGCCTCGGCCCACGAGCGACGTCTCGGTGCTGGCGCGCGCGGCCGACGACGTGTTCGGACGCTTCACGATGGACCGTCCGGTGCGGCTGCTCGGAGTGCGTGCGGAGTTCGTCCGTGACCCCGAACCGGAATGACGCCGGACACACCGGCGTTGCACCACACGCGCGTCACCGCTGTCGTTACGCTGCACTACGCTGATGCGGCACTCGAACAGTTGACCGAAACCGTTCGACGCGCCCGTCACGATTTCCGCGTATCACGACCTGGGAGAGCGACCACGTGACTGCCTCTGCTGAGAACCTCTACGGGGCCGACGACCTGACGCACCTCGAAGGTCTCGAAGCGGTGCGCAAGCGGCCCGGCATGTACATCGGGTCCACCGACAGTCGCGGGGTCAATCACCTCTTCAACGAGATCGTCGACAACTCCACCGACGAGGGCGTCGCGGGTCACGCCACCAAGATCGTGGTCACGCTGCACGCCGACGGCAGCGTCGAGGTCGCCGACGACGGGCGCGGCATCCCCACCGGCACCCACGGCAAGTCCGGGTTGAGCGGGGTCGAGCTGGTGCTCACCCGGCTGCACGCGGGCGGCAAGTTCGGCGGGTCCGGGTACAAGGCCTCCGGTGGTCTGCACGGGGTGGGCGCCTCGGCGGTCAACGCGCTGTCGTTGCGGTTCGACGTCCTGGTGAAGCGTGACGGCAAGGTGCACGAGATGTCGTTCGCGCGCGGTGTCCCGGGCGTGTTCGACGGGCCGGGTCCCAAGGCGAAGTTCACGCCGCAGTCGGGGCTGCGGCTCGTGCGGAAGATGAAGCGTGGCGAGGCCACGGGCACCACCATCCGCTACTGGTACGACGCCCGGTACTTCGAGAAGGGCGCGGCGCTCGACGTGGAGCTGGTGCGCGCGAAGCTGCGGCACACCGCCTTCCTCGTGCCCGGCGTCACGTACGTGCTGCGCACCGCCACCGACTCGGCGATCAACGAGGAGACCTACCACTACCCCGACGGGTTGGTCGACATGGTCGAGTTTCTCGCGCCGGCGGGCGATCGCGCCGTCAGCGGCACCCAGCTCATCACCGGTGAGGGCACCTACAAGGAGAACGCGGCCGACGCCAACGGCGTCATGCAGTCCAATGTGGAACGGCGGGCCGAGGTCGAGGTCGCGCTGCGGTGGGGAACCGGGTACGAGCGCACCGTCGAGTGCTTCACCAACACCATCCGCAACGTCCACGGTGGAACACACCGGAAGGGCTTCGAACGCGGCCTGGTGCGCGCGGTGCACGACGCGATCTCACGGACCCGCGGCCTGCTGAAGGCCAAGGAGGAACCGCCGATCCTCGACGACGTCTGCGAGGGCCTCACCGCCGTCGTACACGTGCGCATCCCGGAGCCGCAGTTCACGTCGCAGACCAAGGACGAGCTGTCCACGGCCGGGATCACCAAGGTCGTCCAGGGACTCGTCGAGAAGCACATCAAGGCGTGGGCCGACGACCGCAAGACCCGCAGCGAGGCCAAGACGGTCCTGCAGAAGATCGTCGACGCCTCGCGCGTGCGACTGACGCAGAAGCAGCAGAAGGACGCCGCCCGCCGCAAGACCGCGCTCGAAGGCGCCGCGATGCCGCCCAAGCTGGTGGACTGCCGCAGCACCGGCGTCTCGCGCAGCGAGCTGTTCCTCGTGGAGGGTGACAGCGCGCTCGGCTCGGCCCGGATGGCGCGCGTGTCGGAGTACCAGGCGCTGCTGCCGCTGCGCGGCAAGATCCTCAACGTGCAGAAGGCCAACCTCGGCGAAGCGCTCAAGAACGCCGAGATCGCCTCGATCGTGCAGGTGCTGGGCGCGGGCACGGGGCGCACCTTCGACGTCTCCGCCATGCGCTACGGCCGCGTGATCCTCATGGCCGACGCCGACGTCGACGGCTCGCACATCCGGACGCTGCTCATCACGCTCTTCGCGCGCTACATGCGCCCGGTGATCGCCGAGGGCAGGTTGTACGCGGCGATGCCGCCCCTGCACAAGATCGTCACCAAGGGGCGGAAGCCGGAGACCTTCTACACCTACACCGAGCGGGAGATGGAAGCGAAGGTCGCCGAGCTGGAGCAGGCGGGCAAGCAGGTCGTGAAGCCGGTGCCGCGCTTCAAGGGCCTCGGTGAGATGGACGCCGAGGAACTGTGGGAGACCACGATGAACCCGGCCACACGCTCGGTGCGCCGCATCACGCTCGACGACGCCGACGCCGCCGAGGCCGCGCTGGAACTGCTCATGGGCGAGAAGGTCGAACCCCGCCGCAAGTGGCTCATCACCTCGGCCGAGCGGGTCAACCAGGCCGCGATCGACATCTGACGAGGACAGGAAGCGACGACTAGTCATGGCACGGCGCAAGAACCCGACCACCCGCGTCGATCCCTCCGCCTTCGACCAGGCGGGCGCGCGGGTCTTCGACAACCCGGTGAAGACCGAGATCGAGGACTCGTACCTGGAGTACGCGTACTCGGTCATCCACTCCAGGGCGTTGCCGGACGCGCGTGACGGCCTCAAGCCGGTGCACCGCCGCATCCTCTACTCGATGCACGAGAACGGCTACCGCCCGAACCACGCCTACGTGAAGTCGTCCCGCGTGGTCGGTGACGTGATGGGCCGCTACCACCCGCACGGTGACACGGCGATCTACGACGCCATGGTGCGGCTGGCGCAGGACTTCTCCATGAACGTGCCGCTGGTGGACGGGCACGGCAACTTCGGAAGCCCCGACGACGGGCCTGCCGCCTCGCGATACACCGAGGCGCGCATGTCGCCCGAAGCGATGCTGCTCGTCGGCGAGCTGGGTGAGGAGACCGTCGACTTCCGCCCGAACTACGACGGCTCGCTCGCCGAGCCGTCGGTGTTGCCCGCGGCCTTCCCGAACCTGCTGGTCAACGGCACGTCCGGCATCGCGGTGGGCATGGCCACCAACATGATCCCGCACAACCTCGGCGAGGTCGTCGCCGCGGCCCGGTGGCTCATCAACCACCCGAACGCCTCGCTCGACAAGCTCATGGAGTTCGTCCCGGGTCCCGACCTCCCGACCGGCGGCCAGCTCTTGGGGCTCGACCAGGTGCGCAAGGCGTACGAGACCGGCCGTGGCGTCGTCCGGATGCGCGCGAAGGTCACCACCGGACCGATCGAGGGCAGCCGCAGGCAGGGCATCACCGTCACCGAACTGCCCTACGGCGTCGGCCCCGAGAAGGTGATCGAGCGCATCACCGACGAGGTCAACAAGACCAAGCGGCTCACCGGCATCGCCGACGTCAAGGACCTCACCGACCGCGAAAACGGCACGAAGCTCGTCATCGAGTGCAAGGTCGGGGTCAACCCGCAGGCGCTGCTCGCCGACCTCTACCGGCTCACGCCGCTGGAGCAGTCGTTCGGCATCAACAACCTGGTGCTGGTCGACGGGCAGCCGCGCACCCTCGGTCTGAAGGAACTGCTGGAGGTCTTCCTCAAGCACCGCTACGAGGTCGTCACCCGACGCACCCGGTACCGGCGGCGCAAGCGCGAGGAGCGGCTGCACCTCGTCGAGGGTTTGCTGATCGCGCTGCTCGATATCGACAAGGTGATCAAGCTGATCCGGGGCAGCGAGAACGCGCAGGCCGCCAAGGAAGGCCTGATGAAGCGGTTCAAGCTGTCCGAGACCCAGGCCGCCTACATCCTCGACACGCCGCTGCGCAGGCTCACCAAGTACGACAAGATCGAGCTGGAGGCCGAGCAGGACCGGCTCCGTGAGGAGATCGCCGAACTGTCGGCCATCCTCGACGACGAGAAGGTGCTGAAGAAGGTCGTCTCCAAGGAGCTGGCGGCCGTGGCCAAGGAGTTCGCCGCCCCACGCCGGACGTCCCTCATCGACGGCGACCTCAAGGAGGTTCTGGAGGCGTCGAAGCCGGCCGGGCCGCTGGAGGTCGCCGACGACCCGTGCCAGGTCATCCTGTCCGCCACCGGGCTGGTGGCGAGGACGGCCGCCGAGTCGGAGGAGGCCGTGGAGGGGCGCAGGCGCAGCGGCCGGGCCCGCCACGACGCGATCGCCGCGATGGTGCACACCACCGCGCGAGGTCAGGTGCTGCTCGTGACCAACCGCGGGCGCGCGTTCAAGACCGACGTGCTGCCCCTGCCGGTGCTGCCGCAGTCGTCGGGCACGGTGTCGCTGCGCGGCGGGATGACCGTGCAGGAACTCGTGCCGCTGGAGAAGGGTGAACGCGTCGTCGGCCTCGCGCCGCTCGGTGAGCAGGCCGAGGGCTCGCCCGGCCTGGCGTTGGGCACGCGCGCGGGTGTCGTGAAGGTGTGCGCCCCCGACTGGCCGGTGCGCGCCGACGAGTTCGACGTCATCACGCTCAAGGACGGCGACGAGATCGTCGGGGCGACGTGGCTCACCGACGGCACCGAGACCCTGGTGTTCGTGACGTCGCAGGCGTCCCTGCTGCGGTACGAGGCCTCGCTCGTGCGGCCGCAGGGCCTTCGAGGTGGCGGCATCGCGGGAATCAGCCTGAGCAAGGACGCCGAGGTGGTCTTCTTCGGCGCCGTGCGTACCGACGACGACCAGCACGGCGAACCGCTGGTCGTCACCGCCACCGGGGAGACCGTCAAGGTCACGCCGTTCTCGGAGTACCCGGCGAAGGGCCGGGCGACCGCGGGTGTGCGTGCCCACCGGTTCCTCAAGGGTGAGTCGCGGCTCACGCTGGCCTGGGTCGGTCCGAGGCCCATCGCGTCGTCGAAGCGTGGTGAGTCCGCCGAACTGCCCGAACCGGACCCGCGCCGCGACGGCTCGGGAACCGCGCACCCGACCCCGGACGTGATCGGCCACCACATCGAACGCCCCTGACGCCGGCCCCGCCCGCCGGGCGGGTCCTGGCGGGTAGGGCCTGGCGGCGGGGCGCGGCGTGTCCGCGCCCCGTGACGTCGTGTCCTCAGGTTGTGACGTCGTGTCCTCACTCTGGGAACGCGTGTCCGCACCCCATGGCGTCGTGTCCGCGCTTCGGCAACGTGTGTTCGCACCCCTCGACACTGTGTCCCGAGTACATGGATGCGTGTCCGCGGTTTGTGGCGTCGCGTCTGGTCGTCGGGGACGCTTGTCCGCACTGCATGAACACGTTTTCGACGCGCCACGTCTGCCGGAGCCGCGTGTGGAAGACGCCGTGTCCACCGGAGCCCCACGAATCTCGAAGCGTTGCTTCCCGCTCAACCGGCTCACTCCCCAGCCTCTGCTGAGTTCGTTGCGGCGAGGGCCTTGTTGGTGATTTCGATGTGGCCACCACGCTGCCGGCCACATCGCTGCTGCCCGCCCGCCACGGTCCTGCCTCGACTCGCTCGCTTCGCCGCCGCGCCATTCCCCAGACATGCTGTCGCGGCGCGAGGACACGCGATCGGGAGCTCGGCCACACGGCGCTGAATCGAGAACTTTCGACCCCGCCGCGCGGACGCGATGTCCCAGAGCGCGGACTTGTGCCTTCGGTGCGCGGACACGGTCTCGCAGACTGCGGACACGGTGTCGGGGACTGCGGACACGCCCGGCTACAGTGCGGGGCATGAGACGTGTGCGGCGACCGCCTTCACCGCTGCCGCAACGCGACGGCCTCGACGCCGCCCGCATCCGCCTTCCCGCCCGCGGGCCGTGGCCGACGGTGCGCGACTACCTCGTTGTCAAGCTCGACCGCCTCCCGCCCGAACGTATCGACGCGATGCTGCGGGACTCCTGCTTCGTCACGCAGGACGGGCCGATCACGCCGGACACCGAGTTCCTGCCGAACACGCACATCTGGTTCCATCGCGAGCTGCCCGACGAACCAGCGGTTCCGTTCGAGCTCGACGTCGTGCACGCGGACGACGACCTGGTCGTCGCCGACAAACCACACTTCCTCGCCACCACGCCGCGCGGCAGCCACGTGCGCGAGACAGCCCTGGTACGCCTCCGCCGCGATTTGGGAATCCGCGACCTCGCGCCCGTGCACCGGCTCGACCGCGTCACCGCCGGACTGCTGCTGTTCGTGACTCGCCGCGAGCTGCGCGCGCCCTACCAGCAGCTCTTCCAGAACCGGTTGGTGCGCAAGGAGTACGAGGCGGTGGCCCCGTATGACTCGGAGCTGGAGCTGCCCCGGACGGTCCGCAGTCGGATCGTGAAGAAGCGTGGCGTGTGGACGGCAAAGGAGGTACCGGGGTCGCCGAACGCCGAGACACGTGTGGAGCTGCTCGACCACGCCGACGGACTCGGCCGGTACCGTCTGCTCCCCGTCACGGGCCGCACCCACCAGCTGCGCGTGCACTTGACCAGCCTCGGCATCCCGATTCTCGGCGACACGCTCTACCCCGAGGTGCGCGAGACGGCACCCGATGACTTCTCCCGACCCCTGCAACTGCTCGCCAAGGTTTTGGAGTTCGACGACCCCCTCACCGGCGAGCGCCGTCGGTTCGAGAGTCGCCGCACACTCCTGGCATGGCAGGACCACGACGCCTGGCTGGCCTCGCCCTGAACCGTCCTGCCTATGCGTCGACGCTGCCCTCAGCACAGACGGCTCCGTTTCACATCGCTGGAGCTACGAACGGCTCCGTCAAGCACCCCAGGCGAAGCACGACCGGCTCCGCGCAAGCGGTCGAACGGTCTGGCGGTCAGACGAAACAGAGTGCGAACGGCTCCGCTAGATGCCGCTCGGATCACGAATGGCTCCGTCGAGTCCAGCTCGAACTGCGAATGGTGCCGCTGCACCTAGGACTGCGGACGGCCCGGACACGGCTCGGACTGCGAACGGCGGCTTCGGAGAACGAACGGCCTCGCTGATCGGCGGCTTCGGAGAACGAACGGCTCCGCTGATCGCGGCCCGGAGCGCGACGGGCTCCGCAGAAGGCCGTGAACAGCATGCGAGCGGCTCCACTGAGCACTGCTGAGGCGCGAAGGGCTCCGCAGACGCCACAGACCAAGCGCGAACGGCTCCGCAGACGCCACAGACCAAGCGCGAACGGATCCGCTGAACGCCGCGGAAGCCTGAACGGCTCCGTTGAGCGCGGCTGCTCAGGTAACGAACGGTGCCGTCCACCGCGCTCGGCGACGTCCGTGCTGCACATTCAGCTGGCACCGAATCAGCGAGTGCAGACACGCGTCCGCCAGGCGCGGGCATGCGTACAGAAGGTGCGGGCACGGGTGCAGAAGACGCGGGCACGGGTGCGGGAAGTGCGGACACGGGTGCGGGAAGTGCGGGCACGCGAGCGTGAGCCGCGGGCATGCGTACCCCGACCGGGGACACGAGTGCGGGAAGTGCGGACACGCGCGCACGCTGCAGACACACGCGCACGCTGTAGGCACACGCACGCCGCCGGCACCTCCGCCGGGGTGCCGACACACGCTTCAGGGGGTTGGGGGGCGTTGCTCCGCCAGCGTGATGACTCGGCGGGCCGTGTCGTGGTCGGTGACGAGGGTCGTCACCGTGCCCGAGCGCAGCACGGCGTCGATCGCCTCCGCCTTGGGCGTGGTGTAGCCGAGGGCGATCACGTCCGGGACCCGGCCGAGTTCGGCGTGGCTGATGGCGAGCACGTGGTGGGACAGGCCCGTGTCGAGAGCGTTGCCGTCCGCGTCGAACAGTCGGGCTGCCACTTCGGCCTTCGCGCCACGACGTGCGATGTTCTCGCGCTCGGCCACCGACAGCGCGTCGTACACAGTGGACTCACCTGCCTCCCAGGCCCCGATGCTCACGACCGCCTTGGTGAGGTCGCGGAAGCGGCGGAACGTCTCCACGATGCCCGGCTGTCGGCGCAGGATGTCCGTGGTGCGACGGTCGGGCAGCACGAGCGGCGCGTAGATCGGGTACGCCTCGCCGCCCGACACCCCGGCGAGCCGGGACACGGTCTCCACGGAGCGGTCGCGGCGGTCCAACCCGGCCTGTACGCCGCACAGTTGCACGATGGGGCAGCGGGGCAGCGTGCGGATGTGTTCGGTCATGACGTTCACGGACCGAGCCCACGACAGGCCGATGACGTCGTCGGCGGTGGCGATCTCCGACAGCACCCGAGCGGCGAGCGCGCCGATGCGTTGGCGCAGTTCCGGCTTGGTCTCCGGCTTCACCGCTCGTTCGAGCACGAAGGCGCGGTCGAGGCCGTAGGCGGCGCGCAGTTCCTCGGACAGGGTCGCCTCGACGGGTTCGGGCAGCGTGAACTCGATGCGGACCAGTCCGGTCTGTCGTGCCTTGTCGAGAAGTCGGGCGACTTTGAACCGGCTCATGCCGATGTCGTTCGCGATGTCCGACTTCGATTCGCCGAGGACGTAGAAGCGGTGGGCGATGGCGGCCACCTCGACGGCGTCGAACAGCGACCAGGAACGATTCCGCGCGCTCATATGAGCACTCTAGCGCGATTTCCGCTCCGAGCTGTTGACGGATCAATACGAAGAGTCGTTCAATGCCTGCACATCTGAGAGTAATTCTGTCGTACGCGCTCGTTTGAGCGCAAGAAAGGTGGGCCGCCCATGCGTGCCGCAGTCGTGGACCAGCCCGGAACGGTCCGGGTCGCTGACGTTCCGGACCCCGAACCCGGGCCCGCCGACGTCGTGGTGAAGGTCGGCGCGTGCGGCATCTGCGGCACCGACGTGCACATCGCCGACGGCCACTTCCCACCCACGCCGTACCCGATCGTCCCGGGACACGAGTTCGCGGGCGAGATCGTCGAAGTGGGTCCCGAGGCTCCCGGCGGCTGGGCGGTCGGCGACCGGGTGGCGGTCGACCCGTCGCTGTTCTGCGGGCACTGCGGCCCCTGCCGGGCCGGGCACGGGAACCTGTGCGCCAACTGGGCTGCGACGGGTGACACCGTGGACGGAGCGTTCGCCGAGTACGTCGCCGTGCCCGCCGCCACCTGCTACCGCATGCCCGACGACATGACGTACGCGCAGGGCGCGCTCGTGGAGCCGGTGTCGTGTGCGGTGCACGGAGTCCGTCGCGTCGGTGTCGAGGCGGGGGAGCGGTTCCTCGTCATGGGCGCGGGCACGATGGGGCTGATTCTGCAGCAACTGCTTCAGCGGGCGGGCGCCCACGTCACCGTGGTGGACCGCAACGCCGATCGCCTGCCGAGGGCGACGTCGCTCGGCGCCGCCGCGGTCGCCACGGACGCGGCCGAGCTGGACGGTGAGACCTTCGACGTGGCGGTGGACTGCACGGGCGCGGCTCCCGCGATCGAGGCCGCGTTCGACAAGCTGCGCCGGGGCGGGCGATTCCTCGTCTTCGGGGTCGCGCCGGAACAGGACCGCGTGGCGTTGTCGCCGTTCCGCATCTACAACGACGAGATCACGATCGTAGGATCGATGGCGGTGCTGCACAGCTTCGGCGCCGCGCTCGACCTGGTCGCCGGTGGGGCCGTCGACACCGACGCGCTCGTGACGCACTCGTTGCCGCTGGAGCGGTTCCCCGACGCGCTCGACCTCATGCGCGGCGGCACGGGACTCAAGATTCAGGTCGTTCCTGAAGGGAAGTGAGCGCATGCTGCGAGCACCGCGTGGACATCGGCGTCACCGCGTGCCGTTGCTGCTGGTCGCCGTCCTGCTCGCTCTCACGGGGTGTGCGGGCGCGGGAGCGGTCGGCACGGGTGGCCGCTCACTCGTCGTCGCGATCGTGGCCAATCCGCAGATGAACGACGCGATCGCGTTGTCCGACCGGTTCGAGCGGGAACACGGGGTCGAGCTGACGTTCGTGTCGTTGCCGGAGAACCAGGCGCGAGCGAAGATCACGGCCTCGACCGCCACCCAGGGCGGCGAGTTCGACATCGTCATGATCAGCAACTACGAGACCCCGCAATGGGCGGCGAACGGGTGGCTGACCGATCTGGGCCCGTACCTGGCGGCCGACCCCGACTACGACGTCGACGACTTCATCCCCAGCATCCGCGAGTCCTTGTCGTACGAGGGATCGATGTACGCGGTGCCGTTCTACGGCGAGTCGTCGTTCCTCGCCTACCGCAAGGACCTCTTCGCCGAGGCGGGCCTGGCGATGCCCGAACGGCCGACGTGGCAACAGATCGCGGAGTTCGCCGCCGTGCTGGACGACGACGAGGCGGGGATCGCCGGGATCTGCCTGCGCGGCAAGCCCGGTTGGGGTGAGAGCCTCGCGCCGTTGACGACGGTCGTGAACACCTTCGGCGGCCGGTGGTTCGACGAGAATTGGAACGCGCAGCTCACCTCGCCCGAGTTCCGGGAGGCGACGCAGTTCTACGTCGACCTGGTGCGCGAGCACGGCGAGGTGGGCGCGTCGAGTGCGGGCTTCTCCGAGTGCGGCACGCGGTACACGCAGGGCCAGGCCGCCATGTGGTACGACGCGACCGTCATGGCGGGCACCAACGAGGATCCGGCGTCCAGCAAGGTGGTCGGCAAGTCCGGCTACGCGCCCGCGCCGGTGGTCGACACGGAGGCCAGCGGCTGGCTCTACACGTGGTCGCTGGCGATTCCGGCGAGCGCGGAGAACCCCGACCTGGCGTGGGAGTTCATGAGCTGGATGACCGACAAGGACTACGTGCGCCTGGTCGGTGAGGAACTGGGCTGGAACCGGGTGCCGCCGGGCTGTCGACAGTCCACCTACGACATTCCCGAGTACCGCGAGGCCGCGAGCGCGTACGCCGACGCGACGCTCGACGGCATCCGCCACGCGAACCAAGCCGAGACCATGACCCGGCCGGTGCCGTACGACGGCATCCAGTTCGTCGGCATACCCGAGTTCCAGGACCTCGGCACTCGGGTGAGCCAGCAGATCTCCGCGGCCATCGCAGGGCAGCAGACCGTGGAGGAGGCGCTGGAGCAGTCCCAGTCCTACGCCGACACCGTGGGCGAGTCGTACCGGGAGAGTCGATGACGACAGTTCTGGCCGAGGAGGCGACCACGCGGCAGGTGCAGCCCCGCCCGCGTCGTCGGGAGAATCCGTGGAAACGGCGGGCGCCGTTGCTGCCCGCGCTCGTCTTCACCATCGCCGTCACGCAGGTGCCGTTCCTGCTGACGGTGGTCTACTCGTTCCAGTCGTGGAACCTGGTGCGGCCGGGGTCGCAGCACTTCGTCGGGTTCGACAACTACGTCGACGTGCTCACCGACAGCCAGTTCCGCGGCGCCATGCTCAACACGGTGCTGTTGACCGTGGTGTGCGTGTTCGTGTCGATGGCGCTGGGGCTGGGGTTGGCGTTGCTGCTCGACCGGGCGTTCCCCGGGCGCGCGGTGGTGCGGACGCTGATCATCACGCCGTTCCTCATCCTGCCCGCCGCAGGGGCGCTGCTGTGGAAGACCACGATGTTCGACCCCACCTACGGGCTCGTGAACTTCGTGTTCGGCGCGGACGTCGACTGGTTGTCGGAGTATCCGCTGGCGTCGGTGATGGCTCAGGTCGTGTGGCAGTGGACGCCGTTCATGACGCTGCTGATCCTCGCCGGGTTGCAGGCCCAGTCGAAGGAGGTGCTGGAGGCGGCGCAGATGGACGGCGCGGGCCGGTGGCGCACGTTCGCGTCGGTGACGTTGCCGCAGCTCGCCCGGTACCTGCAGTTGGCCGCGCTGCTCGGCGCGATCTACATCGTCAACTCGTTCGACGCGATCTATCTGATGACCCAGGGCGGGCCCGGCACGGCCAGCACCAACCTGCCGTTCTACATCTACCAGCGGGCCTTCGAGGGTTTCGACGTCGGTCAGTCGTCGGCGATGGGGGTCATCGTGGTGGTGTTGACGCTGCTGGTGGCCACGTTCGCGCTGCGCCTGATGTTCCGGTCGTTCGACGTGAGCGGAGGCGTGAAGTGAAGCTGGGGCGGGCGTCGTTGACCGCGTTCACCTGGGTGGTCGCGGTGTTGTTCGTGTTCCCGGTCGTGTGGATGGTGGTGACGGCGTTCAAGCGCGAGGCCGACGCCTACACCGATCCGCCGTCGGTGGTCTTCACCCCGACCTGGGAGCAGTTCGCCGGCGTGGTCGAGCGGGGTTTCCTTCCCTACCTCGCCAACTCGGCGTTCGTCACGGTGACCTCGACGGTGTTCGTGCTGTTGTTGGGCATCCCCGCGGCGTACGCGCTGTCGCTGGCGCCGATCAAGCGCACCGAGAACGCGTTGGGCTTCTTCCTGTCGACGAAGATGCTGCCGATCGTCGCGGCGATCATCCCGCTCTACGTGATCTCGCAGAACGTGCGGCTGCTCGACCACGTGTGGGCGCTGGTCGTCCTCTACACCGCGATGAACCTGCCGTTGGCGGTGTGGATGATGCGGTCGTTCCTGCTGGAAGTGCCCAAGGAGATGATCGAGGCGGCGCGGATCGACGGGGCGTCGTTGCCGATGCTGCTGCGTCGCGTGGTGCTGCCGGTGGTGGCTCCCGGTATCGCGGCCACGGCGTTGATCTGCGTGATCTTCTCGTGGACGGAGTTCTTCTACGCGATCAACCTGACGGCGGCGCGTGCGGGGACGGTGCCGGTGTTCTTGTCCGGCTTCATCACGAGCGAGGGCCTCTACTGGGCGCAACTGTCGGCCGCCGCGCTGCTCGCGTCGCTGCCGGTGATGATCATCGGCTGGATCGCGCAGAAACACCTCGTGCGTGGCCTGTCCATGGGCGCGGTGAAGTAGGCCGCCGACCGCGCCACCGCGGGCGGAGGGTTGATCACGCCGAGTCCGGGAATCCGGAGGGCGTCACCGTCGTCGCGGTGTGCAGCGGGAGGTGAGCGGTCGTGCGTGGGCTGGTCGTGGGGGTGGTCGTCGGCGTCGCCGCGGTGACGGGTCTGCTCACGGGGTGTGGCGGGGGCGACGCCCCCTCGGAGCCGGTGTCACCGCCTCCCACGACGTCCCTGGGGCCGACGGAGTCGACGACTCCCCGGCCCGTCGAGGTGACCGCACGCGGCACCGTGGAGCGCGGGGTCGAGCCGAACTGCCTCGTGTTGGCCGCCGACGACCGGGAGTACCTCCTGTTGGAGGCCGGGCCCGAGATGCGTCCGGGCGTGGAGGTCACGGTGCGGGGCACGACACGACCGGACCTGCCCACCACCTGCATGCAGGGAACGCCCCTCGTCGTCGACCGCGTCGAATCGGTCGAGGGAGGTCCCTCGTGACGCGGAAGTACTCGGCCGGGGAGCGGCCATGAGCAGGCAGTGGTCGACGGACTGGTCGCCGACGGACGCGCGAGGCTCGGTGCTCGCGTGCTTCGACGGGTCCGACGGCGGGCGACGTGCGGTGTGGTGGGCCGCAGGAGAAGCTGCGTCACGCCGGTGCCCGCTGGTGATCGTGTGGTCGTTGGAGTGGGACACCCCGGGCGCACGGGGTGAGCGACTCGAAGCCGGGGACGCCGTCGAGGGCACGCGGGGAATCCTGCGGCAGCTCGCCGACGACTGTCGTGCGTTGCATCCGGAACTCACGGTGCTGACCACGCTGCCCGACGGCGCGCCCGAGGTCACGGTCACCGAGCTCACCGAGGACGTCGAGCCCGTGATGGTGGTGGCGGGTGCCTCGGGCCGCGGCGCGCTGTCGCGCATGCTGCTCGGGTCGACGGTGGCGTACTTCGCTCGGTTCCTGCCGCAACCCCTGGTTGTCGTGCGCGGCGCACCCGCGCCACTGCAGGCGCCCGTCGTCGTGGGGATCGACGGGTCGGGCACCAGCGTGCGGGCCGTCGAGTTCGCACTCACCTTCGCCGAACGGCACGGTGTCCCGGTGCGGGCCGTGCATTCGTGGACGGACTGGCCGTTGGACGTCTACGCCACCGCGCCGCCTGGCCAGGCGGGGCTCTACCACGTGGACGACGCCGTCCAGGAGATCGCGCGGGAACAGCTCACCCGGGCGGCCGAACGGCACCCGAACGTCACGGTGCAGTGGGACGCGGTCACCGAACGGCCGACCCACGCGTTGCTCGACCGCAGCGAGGGCGCCCGGCTGCTCGTGGTCGGCAGTCACGGCCGAGGCCGGATGACCCGAGCCCTGCTCGGCTCGGTGAGTCACGCGGTGCTCTACCACGCCCCGTGTCCGGTGGCGGTGCTCCGCCGCCACGAGGACGAGGACGACTAGGAGCCTCCAGCCGGTCCAGTCGTTGACCCGGACGGTGGTTCTCCGCGGGGGCGGCGACGAAAGGCCCCATACCGATCACCGTGGCTCGTCGTCCTTCACGCCGTCCTCCGGTGGTTCGCGGGGTGGTTCCTCCGACTCCGCCGCCTCCTCCGCCTCGATCTTGCTGCGGGCCGCGGTGTGTTCGGCGACAGCCAGGACCACGCCGCGGACGGCGGCCACGACGGGTACCGCGAACAGTGCACCCGCGATGCCGCCTTCTGCGCCACCGATCACCAGCGCGACCAGCACCACGGCGGGGTGCAGGTTGCTGAAGTTGCCCTGCAGCAGAGGATGCAGCACCTGCCCTTCGAGCTGCTGCACGGCCAGCACGACGCCCAGGATGATGAGCGCGGCGACGAAGCCGTTGCTGACCAGTGTCACGGCGACCGCGAGGAAGCCGGAGACCACCGCGCCCACGTACGGGATGAAACCGCCGACGAACGTCAGCGCGGCGAGAGGAACGGCCAGGGGGACACCCACCACGGCGAGGCCGATGCCGATGCCGAGCGCGTCGATGAGCGCCACGAGTGCCGTCACCCGCACGTAGAGCACGACCCCGCGGTAGGCGCGGCGTCCGGCATCGTCGACGACGGCGCGGGTGGTGGGTCGCCAGGGGACCAGGGTCGCCGCCCACAGTCGTGGCCCCGCGTACAGGAACATGATGAACAGCACGAGCGCGATCACCAGGCCCACCAGGAACGCGCCGACGGTGCTGAACGCGGTGACGGCCTGGCCGAGCACCTCGCCCTGGTTGCTGCCGAGCCAGTCCTGCACCCGGCTGAGGAGGTCCGTGCTGAAGGGCAGTGAGCTGTCGGCGAGCCAGGTTTCGAGCCGTTCGATGCTCTCGATCACGCGGAGTCGGAGCTCGTCGTAGGAGTCGATGATCGAGAAGACCACGACCGCCAGCAGACCGCCGACGACGACGAGCCCGAGGACGAGCGCGGCGAGGACCGCGAGCGAGCGCGGCCAGCGACGGCGGACGAGCCAGCCGACGACGGGTTCGAGCATCGCGGTGAGCAACAGCGCCACGAACAGCGGGATGAGCACGTAGCTCAGTTGCTTGACGATGTTGCGCAACGCCCACAGCGCGCCGAACACCAGGAGGAACTGCGCGGAGAAGAGGGCTGCGCGACGGAGCGTGCCGGCGGTGAACCTCACGGCCGGCTCGGACATGGCACCTCCAGCGACGCCTACGCGATCTGTGAGCGCGGATTGCCACGCGGTGAGGAGGTGAAACGCGAGCCAGCCGACCGAGCGTTACCGCACCGTGCCCGGTGACCGTTTGTCACCGCAAGGGGAGGGGTAGTCCCCCGACATGGGCGTGGTGACGGACACAGTGCAGCGAGCGCGCGACACGCGGCGTTGCCACGAGGGTTCGGCGTCCCGGTCGGGCTGTCACGTCGGGGCGACGGCGGCGTACCCGATGGTGAGCGCGGGCGACACCGTGGTGACCGCCGAGGCGAGTCGACCGCTCGCGCAGGACTCCGTCACGAGTCCGTTGCGAGCTCCGTTCACCCGGTACGCCGAGGCCGCGGGCGAGGCAAACCTGACCGAGTCGGGGCGAAGACACCTGCACGTAGCCGACTCACGGACCAACGACGATTGAACGGGCTTCGGGAGTGCGCGATGTTGAGCCACCACGAACGGCGGGAGTTGGAACGGATACAGGAGTGGTTCGAGTACGACGACCCGCACCTCGCCAAGGCACTCGGGCAGGTCGGAACGCCCGGTGGTTGGGCCCGCTCCCGCACGCTCCGCTATGCGGTCGACGCGCTCGCCATCGCCCTCATCGTGCTGGGCGTGGTGACGCTCAACTTCGGGTTGATCTTCTTCGGTGCGGTGTGCCTGGCGGCGGCGGCCTGCCTGCACGTCACCCGTTGGAACAACGCTCCGGTGCGGCACCGGCGCCTGGAGTGACGCGTCAGGACTGCCAGGTGCGCCCGGTGAGTCGCTCGTACACGTCGATGTAGCGGCTGCGGGTCACTTCCACCACGTCGGGCGGCACGGCGGGACCGGGGGGTGTCTTGTCCCAGCCCGTGGAGGTGGCCCAGTCGCGGACGAGCTGCTTGTCGAAGGAGTCCTGCGGGCGGCCCGGCTCCCAGCTGTGGGCGGGCCAGAACCGGGACGAGTCGGAGGTGAGGACTTCGTCTCCGAGAGTGAGGGTGCCGTCGGAGTCCCAGCCGAACTCCAGCTTGGTGTCGGCCACGATGATGCCGCGTTCGAATGCGTACTCGGCGCCCTCGCGGTAGATGCGCAAGGTCAACTCGCGCAGTCGTTCGGCGGTCTCACGGCCCTCCTGCGCGACGACGTCGTCGAACGTGATCGGCAGGTCGTGGCCCGCGTCGGCCTTCGTCGTGGGGGTGAAGATCGGTTCGGGCAGCTTGCTGCCCTCCTCCAGGCCGGGTGGGAGGGGAACGCCGCACACGCTGGAGGTGCGCCGGTACTCCGCCAGTGCCGAACCTGTGAGGTAGCCGCGGGCCACGCATTCCACCTTGATCATGGTGAGGGGGCGGCAGCGGATGGCCCGCCCCGCGAACTCGGCGGGCACGTCGGTGGCCGAGATCAGGTGGTTGGGCACGATGTCGCGGAAACGCTCGAACCACCACACCGAGAGTTGGGTGAGCAACGCGCCTTTGTCGGGAATGGGCGTGGGCAGTGGCACGTCGTACACCGACACGCGGTCGGACGCGACGAGCAGGAGGTCGCCTCGGTCCTCGTACAGATCGCGGACCTTGCCCGCATGCAGGTGCTTCACGCGCGTCATCGTAGTTGGCCCTCGACTGCCGTCGACCGGGCCCACGGGCGGGGGAGACGCCGGTTGTGGCTCACATCACGCACTGGCCACAGTGGACTGACGCGGGGCAGCGCGGCGCGACGCGGCGCGGGTCGTGGTGGCGTAATTTCCGGCCCCCCTACAGGGATTCTGTGCGTTTTCCATGATCGTGACAGACTGCGCTCGGCTCGTTACATCGGAAGTTCCCGGTCAGTAGGATCGCCGTCGTCGGGAAACCGAATTCCCTTCGGTGCGCGTGGCGCCGGCGGATCTTGAGGAGGCGTGCTCGACAGTGGCGATGCCCCGAGGAGCACTGAACCCGGACGGGCCCAGTGGCGCCGTCCTGCCCAACATTGCCCGTATCCGGAACTTCTGGCTGGGCGGTGCGAACCACGGTGAGGCAGACCGGGAGATGGCCGACCAGATCGGAGTCTGCGCGCCGTACATCCCCTACCTCGTCCGCAAACAGCGCGAGCTCGTCCGTCGGCAGGTGCGGTTCCTCGTCGAGGAAGGAGTGACCCAGTTCCTCGACCTCGGTTCGGGGTTGCCCGACGAGGGCTACGTGCATCACGTGGCCCAGGCGGCCGATCCCGAGTGCCGGGTGGCGTATGTGGACGCCGACCCGTCGATCGCCGGTGACAGCAAGGAGTTGTTGGAGGGATCGGTCGGCACGCGGTTCGTGGTGGCGGACTGCCGCGACGTCGAGGGCGTGTTGTCCCACGACGACGTCCGAGCCGTGCTCGATCCGACCCGGCCGTTCGTCGTGCTCATGACCGAGCTGCTGTTGCACATCCCCGATTCCGAGGGCGCCGACGAGTTCGTCGCCTCGTGGGTGGACGCGCTGCCCAGCGGCGGCTACCTCGCGATCTCCCACTTCGGTGAGGACGAACAGGTCCTCGAAGGACTGCGGCTCTTCGAGAACCTCAGGTTCGGTCGGTTCCCCGAGGTGAGTCTGCGCTCGCGGGAGCGGGTCGCGCAGTTCTTCGCGGGACTCGACCTGGTCGAGCCCGGCGTGGTGCCCGCGCCGTTGTGGCGGCCCGACCCCGGCGACGACGAGGACCTGCGCAACCCCGACGAGGTGCGGATGTTCGCCGGGATCGGGCGCAAGAGCTGACCGTCACACGGCCAGCGCGACGCCCACGACGGCGACGTCCGCGGCGAGCACCACGGGCATGACGGTGCGGCGCAGCCAGGTGGAACTCACCGGCGCGCCGACCGACACCCGGTGGGTGAGCAGGACGGCCGAGCCCGTGAACAGCGCGTGTCCCGTGGCCACCACCAGCGTCGCGACGAGACCGCCGAGCCACCACGATCCCCACACCAGGACGGCGAGGCCACCGAGCAGCAGCAGGCAGGCCAGCCGCAACGCCCCGACGGGACCACGCCGCACACTCGTGGTTCGCATGCCCGCCGCGGCGTCGGCGGCGGCGTCGGGCACCGACCACCACACGACTCGCGCCGCCGCGAGCACGGTGAGCCCGGCGAGCACCAACGCGGTCGGGGGCGGCAGGTCGGGTTGCAGGGCGGCGTGGGTGAGCAGGCTCGGCAACATCACGACACCGCAGGCGAACACCAACGCCCCCACCAGTCCTCGCGACTTCAGCCGCACCGGCTCGACGTTGTAGAACACGTGGGCGAGCAGCACGCCCGCGGCGGCGAGCACCACCGCGATGTGTCCGGTGTGGAGGGACACGACGAGTGCCAGCACCAGGCCCGCCATGGCCTCTCCGAGCACGAGTGCGTAGCCTCGGCGGGCACCGAGGCGCGCGGCGGCCGACGAGAGCGTCGACCGCTCGGGATGTCGGGCGTCGCTGTCGAGGTCGACGACCGTGTTGAGCACCAGACCCGCTTCCACGAGCAGCACCGCCGACACCACGGAGGCCAGTGCGGGCCAACTCAGCACGTCCGCCGGTGTCGCCGCGGCGAAGCACGCGCCCCACAACGCCTGACACACCGTGTTCAGCCAGAACGGGAACTCCAGCCGGTGGACGGCGGCGAGTTCCCTCGCGGTCAGTCGCGACATGCGGTCACCCGCACGCGGAGCCGGGAGGACGGGGCCATCGCGTGGCCGCGCAGTTGCAGCCTGCCTGCGGCAGGGTTGAGACACCGCCACTCTCTGCGCCGCAGCACGGACGCGGTGATCAGGCGCAGCTCCAGCATCGCGAGCTGGCTGCCCAGGCACCGCCGCGCGCCGCCGCCGAACGGGAGGTAGACCGACGGCGGGTGCTTGCGGCCGAGGAACCGGGACGGGTCGAAGCGCAACGGCTGCGGGAACGCGTCGTCCTGGCGGTGGGCGAGGTAGATGCTCGTGGTCAGCGTCGTGCCCGCCGGGAACGTGCGGCCGAGAAGCCGGGCCGGGCAGCGGAGTCGCCGGTTCTCCGCCACCGTCACCGGAGGCGCGAGCCGCAGCGACTCGGAGATGACCGCGGTGAGCAGCGGGGCCGCCGACGCCGTCGGCACGTCGTCGCTCGTGGCGTCGAGTTCGTCGAGCACGTCGTGCCGCAGTGACTCGTCGACCGCGAGCCGGTACAGCGTCCACGCCGCCGCCGACGCGGTGGTCTCGTGACCGGCGAACAGCAGGGACACGAGCTGGTCGCGCAGCTCGGCGTCGTTGTCGCGGAGATCGGCCAGGGGGCCGTCGGCGTTCAGCAGCAACGACGCCAGCGTCGCGGGCTCGCGCGTGCTCCCGGAGCGGGCCCAGTCCACGAGTCGGCCGTCGAGGTCGGCACTCGACCGGGGCAGGCCACCGCGCAGGAACCGGTGTGCGAGGGTGCGGGGCCGCGAGCCGAGGGCGTCGTCGATCCAGGACGTGAAGTCGTCGAGTACCGCCTCGGTCCGCCGATCCGTGTCGCCGAGCACCAGCCGCGCGATGATCCGGAGCGCGACCTGGCGGGTCCAGTCGGCCAACACGACGGTCTGCCCCACGGTCAACGCGTCGACGGCGTCGTGGACGGTCTCCGCGATCAGCGGTGCGTAGGTGGTCAGCCGACGACCTCGCAGCGGCGGCCCGAGCACCTTGCGGTACGCGGTGTGGCGCGGGCCGTCGACCCAGAGCAGCGAGTGTTCGCCGAACAGCGGCCGGAGGCTGCGACTGCCCGGGTGGTCCAGCTCGCTGTCCGAGGCGAACAACCACTCGATCGTCTCGGGGTCCCACAACAGCAGTTTCGGTGGATCGTCGGCGAGGCGGACGTGCCGTTCGGCAACGGTGCGGTGCGCGTCCAGGAACGGCAGCGTCCGCAACGCCATGCGTAGTTCGGTGCGGTTCATCCCACTCCGGTTCCCACGGGGAGGGTGGCGTCGGCGAGCAGTGGTGCGGTGCGCGGGTCGGTGTGTGCCGCGTACAACGCGGCCAGCATCTCGACCCGGATGATGCGGGTCGGCGTGTAGACGTCCTTGTCGTGCCACAACGGCGGGTGCGGGCGCTCGTCAGTCCAGTGCCGCAGCAGTGTGCGGGCGCCGCGTTCGGCTGCCGGGGCGATGCGTTCGTCGGTGACCTCGCTCGCCCGTAGCAGCAGCCGGACCGCGTACGCGGTCTCCTCCCGGGTCGGCTCCCACGTGCCCCAGCGCCCACCGTCCTGTTCGGTCGCGAGCACCCAGTCCACGGCGCGGCGCACGGCGTCGGCTGCCGCGGGGCCGCCGTGCCGGGCCAACGCGACGGCACAGCAGACGGTGGCGTAGTAGGGCGAGGCGTGCCACTTGTCGGTCCAACTGCCGTCCGGATGTTGCTGGTCGACGAGCCAGCCCACGACCGTCTCCAGACGTTCGGCGCACCAGCGGCGCTGGGTGTCGTCGAGCACCGTGCTGGAGGCCGGGAGGGCGAGGGTGCTGCCCAGCGCCTGCACGGTGTGGGCGTTCGCCGTGGTCGACGGGGTGCGTTCCTCCGGGAAGCAGAAGAAGTGGTCGCCGCGGTCGAATCCGCGCAGCACGTCGGGGGAGCGAGGGCTGCCGAGCAGGGCGAGGGCGAGCAGCCCGGTGGCGGTGTCGTCGACGTCGACGGGCAGACCGTCCCCGCCCGCGGCGCCGTCGTCCCCGAACGCGGCGTGGAGGCTGCTGACGAGTTCGTCCAACACGGGACGCGGCGCCGTGAGCGGCACGCCCGTGTCGAGCAGTGTGGACAGTACCCACGAGCGTTCGAACAGCATCAGCGGCGCGGCGACGGGCACACCGCCGTTCGTGTGCTGCACCGACAGCAGGTAGGCGACACCCGGGTGGCTTCCCTCCCGTAGCACGTCGTCGCCGAGCCACGCGGCGGTGGCAGCGGGCGAGCAGCCGACGAGCCGATCGTCCACAGGACGCACGGACCGTGCGCCTCGGACGGACGGACCGAACAGTTCGAGCGAGTGCCAGAGCTTCTCCGGGACGGGATGGCCTTGCGCGAGCGCGTCGCGGATCGCCTCCAGCAGCTCGGGTCGGGTCCCGGGTGGCTCGGGCAGTGTCGGGCGGCCGAGCCGCGCGAGGTGGGCGTTCACCTCGGACAGCAGCGCGGGCACCATGATCTCCACCGCCACGGTGTCCGGCAGCGCGTCCAGGTCGGCGAGGCGGCGGGACAACGCCTCGACACCGCGGTCGGCCGCCGACGCCACTGCGGGGTCGGCGTCGGCGCGGTTCCGTTCGGTCAACAGCGCCTCGGTGGCGCTCAGGGTGGTGACGAGGTCGTACTCGGCCGGGCCGCCCCACGCGCCGTCGCCGCGTTGCTCGCGGAGCAGGAACGCGACCCGTTGTCGGTGGTGTGGCAGCGACGGCGCCAGCGCGACGAGCCGCGCGGTCTCGTAGACACACGGCTCGAACTGCCCGTTCGGGTCGGCGGCCATGTCGGTGAGCAGGGTTCGAACTGTCTCGGCCGTACGGTCCAGCCAGGACACTCGCGGTGTCATGTGTGACACTCCTCGGCAGCCACGTCGGGATGAAATTTGTCCGCGATCGGGTAGTCGATCGGCCACCGAACGTAGCATCGTTGCCCGCGGTGCGACATGATCTTGATCCGAACGGAGCAGTGGTCCTTCGTCGAGGAGAAGGCCCGTCCTCACTGCTCGGACGTGGTGACGCGGAACTCCGCACTCGTGCCCGTGAACTCCCGCACCGTCGACGACAGATCCTTCGCGTCCCCGTGGTAGCGGATGCGATAGGTGCCCGCGGGTGCGTCGGCCGGGACCGTCCACGTGGCGGTCACCTTGGACGCGGAGATGCCGTGCCGCTTCCACGTCAGCGTGGTCGAGGCGTCACCGTCGTCGGCGATCCGTCGCCACTCGCCGTCCTCCCACCGCTGCACCTCCAGGTACGTGCTGCCACGGTGCAGGTCGTTGCCGGGATGGGCGCCGGAGAACACGACGCTCGCCGTCTCTCCCGGCAGGTACACCGACCTGGGCTGCGTGAGCACGTCCCCGAATCGGGTGCCGAGGACGGGAGTGTCGAGAACGACGCCGGGCTGCAGCACGAGCTGGCGCGACGACAGGTCCGGCGGCGCGGTGCCGACGGGCAGCGTGGTGCCGTCGCGCAGGGCGGTGGCGAGATCGTGCGCGGTCTGTCGGAACGCGTCCAGCTCCCATCGGCCGAACAACGTCGACCCGCCCTCGTAGTGCTGGGCGTCGTACTCCTCGGGGGTCGTCACGTAGTGGGCGTAGCCGTTGCTGTACCCGGCGACGAGCACGTCCCGGACGTCGGCGCCCACCACGTCGGCGACGGTCCGACGCAGTCGCAGCCCGGCGGAGATCGTCACCTCGCCGGGGATCGCGACGAGGTACAGGGACCCGATGCGCACGAGCTGCACCGGGACGCGCTCCGTCACCCACGGGTAGAGGTCGTTCATGGCCCCGATGGGCACGGCCACGGCCTTCGGTGCCTGGCAGTCGCGCAGTTCGGGCGACACCTCGTAGAGGATCTTGTCGGACACCAGGTCGAGCACGGGATTGTCGCCCTCGGCGAACAGCGGGAACGCGGGGCCGTCCTCCGTGCTGCCCGCGGCCATCGCCGCTCCCACGGCCGGATCACACGTGCGGTGTTCGCGCCCGTCGCCGGTGAATTCCGGCCGGACAGTGACGTCGGAGAGGTCGATGTAGACGGTCGCGGCGTCGAGGCCACCGCTCACCGGCGTGGTGGGCCGGTCGAGCTGCGCCGCCGCGGCGCGGTACTGCCGCAGTCCGATCTCGGCGGTTCGGTGCCGGTCCTCGGGGGTGGGCGACGGGGCGAGATCCAGGTTGGGGGACATGTCGCCCGCGTTGGTCTGGGCGAACGCGGCCACGAAGTCCGGGGAGGCGTCGTCGAGGTAGTCGACGCCCTCGACCTGACGTTCCCAGTGGTAGGCGGCGTAGCCCTTGTTGTCGGCGCTGATCAGCCGATTGTCGCCCGACATGCTTGTGTTGTGCGTCGGGAACCAGTTGATCGCTCCGACGGGTTCGCCGTCGCGTTCGATGCGCAGCAGTGTCGTCTGCGGATCGATCGCGTCCGGGAAGAATGCGCGGTCGTCCTCGGGGTTGTGGTCGAACGCCTCGCGCGACCGGTTGGCGCTCGCGCCGGTCAGCTCACCGTGCGTGAGCCGCAGCGTCGAGGGAGCGAGGTCGTCGTGCGCGCGGTGGACGGAGTCGAGGATGCCGTCGGTGATCGCGTCGAACGTCTTCTGGTGGAAGCCCAGCGTGGTGAGGTTGTAGAGCAGGTGATGGGAGTAGCCGCCGGGGCCCGAGTGCGTGTGGGTGGCGGTGATCAGCACGTTCTGTTCGTCGTAGAGGTCGCCGTACTCGTCGGCGAGCCGGTCGAGCACTGCCTGGTGCACGCTGGAGAAGATCATCGGGGAGTCGACGACGACCAGCAGTACGCGCTCGTCCGTCGCCTGGTCGACGATGACGAACGACCGAGCATGCAGGCGCGTGTGCAGT
The DNA here is from genome assembly GCF_015910535.1 of Saccharomonospora sp. NB11. Classification (GTDB taxonomy): domain Bacteria; phylum Actinomycetota; class Actinomycetes; order Mycobacteriales; family Pseudonocardiaceae; genus Saccharomonospora. Next base: position 111,042 of record NZ_JACBJG010000007.1, read on the forward strand.
CCTTCGGCCTGCTGGTCGAGTCGGCCGTAGCCCATCATGCCGACCTCGGCGATCTCGCCGGTGGCGTCGGCGATGCCGCGTCCGACGAGGTAGCCCTCGTCGGAGGGGGTGGCCTGTGCCGCGGGGGCGAGGGTGATCGCCAGTGCCGTCGCGGCGGACAGTGCGCCCAGCCGCCGAAGTCGCTTCCGCATCGCGCCTACCTACAACGTCGTAGATATGAATGAGATTCACGATTGTGCGCGAGCGGTGATCGGTGGCGCAAGAGGCAGACCCGCGAACGGCCTAGCCGCCCCAGTCCGGACGCAGCGGCATCGACGCCTCGCCGGACGGCGCCGGTTTCACGCCGAGCACCTGGTGCAACTCGATGCGACGCCGTTCGAACGACAGGCGCGACGCGGCCATGTAGAGCGCCCACACCCGCGCCCGACGCAGCCCCGCCTCCCGTACGGCCTCGTCCCAGTGCGCGTCGAGATTGGCGCACCAGGCCGCGAGCGTCCGCGCGTAGTGCTCGCGCAGGTTTTCCTCGTGCCGCACCTCGAAACCGTTGTCCTGCATGGCCGACACGATCGTGCCGACCCCTTCCAGCTCGCCGTCGGGGAACACATACCGGTCGATGAACGGCCCGGTGCGGTGCGACTCGTGGGTGGTCGGCCGGGTGATGCAATGGTTGAGCAGGCGTCCGCCCTCGCGCAGCCGCGCCGCCAGGAAGCGGAAGTACGCGGGCAGGTTGCGGGCGCCGACGTGTTCGGTGAGGCCGATGGAGGACACGGCGTCGAACCCGTGCTCGGTGACGTCGCGGTAGTCGCCGTGCCGTACCTCGGCGCGGTCGTCGAGACCCCGGCGTCGCAGCTTCCGCTGCGCCCACGACGCCTGTTCGCGCGACAGCGTGACTCCCACGGCGTGCACCCCGTAGTGCTCCGCGGCGTGCGCGACCATGCCTCCCCAGCCGCAGCCGACGTCGAGCAACCGCATGCCGGGCCGCAGTCCCAACTTGCGACACACGAGGTCGAACTTGTGGAACTGCGCCTGCTCCAGCGTCGCGTCGGGAGCCGGGTAGCACGCGCAGGTGTAGGCCATCGACGGCCCGAGCACCAGCTCGTAGAACCGGTTCGACACGTCGTAGTGCTGCGCGATCGCCCTGCTGTCGCGGCCCTTCGAGTGCCGGAGCCCGTCGAGGGTGCGACGCAGCCGACTCGGTGCTTCCTCCGGCGGGGGCGGGAGCAACCTCAGGTGCCGGGGGCCCAGGTCGCGCAGGATCGTCCACTTGGCCGCGGTGTCGAGTCCTTCCACCACGCCGCTCGTCGCCCGCAACACGGAGTACAGATCGCCCACGACGTCGAGCGCGCCCGTGACGTACGCCCTGGCGAGGCCGAGTTCACCGGGCGCGGACAGCAGATACGACAGTGCCGCGGGCGAGCGCACCTCGATGCGCAACGACGCGTCGCGCGCACCGGCGCTGCTGCCGTCGTACGCGGTGACCGCCACGGGAGCGTCGTCGCGCAGGAACCGCGCGAGCGTGGTGCAGACACCGGTTGCGGCTGCCTGCACCGGCTCCGGCGTGACGGGAGTCCGGATCGGCTCGTTCGCGTTCGTCCAGGTGTCGGGCGCTGCGTTGCCCATCGGGCTCACACTCCCTTCGGCACACCGCATCGCGGTGTCACTCGGCTCGGACGCACTTGTCGTAGAGGTTCAGCAGTCGGTCGTCGGGGTCGTAACGGCGCTTGACGCGGTCGTAGACCGCGCCGTTGTAGAGCTGCCAGAAGGTGCTCTCGTCGTAGAACGCCTCCGAGTACAGCGACTTGCGCCCACCGAGTTCGGTGACCTTCTCCTCGACCAGCCGGTTGTGCGCGTCGGGTCGGGTGCCCGGGCGGATGGGCACGGTTCCCCAGAATCCGAAGTTGACGTACAGCGTGTGCGGGTCGAGTTCGTACAGCGGCCACTGCCGGTCGGGGTGGCGTTGCCGGACCGGACAGAGCCACACCGGCCGCAGCGGCACCTCGGCCAGCAGGAAGTCGAGGAACTCACTCGCCCGGTCCACCGGCACCTCGACGTCCTGGATCACGGCCTCGCGTCGTGGCCGTCCCAGCAGTCGGTGGACGCGGTCGGACAACCGGTAGCGGCGGTCGAGCGACACGAGCTTCCAGTACCGTTCCGAGCGGAGTCGCTGCGGTCCGAGCAGCAGCCGCACCGGCCGGTACTGCGCGCCGAAGGCCCGCGAGCACCAGAACCAGTCGGTGTCCCACCGCCACAGGTAGTCCCGGACGGGCAGGTAGTCGATGTCGTGCTCGCGGATCGAGCGGTAGTAGATGTCGAGCCACGTGTAGTCGCTGACCCGGGGAGCCTCGTCGGTGAAGGTGCCCAGCGTCAGGTACAACTCGTCCTCGCCGAACACGGTGCCGTCGACGAAGTCGGCCCGACCCTCGGCGCAGATCGCGGCCAGTTCCGCGAACGCGGCCCGCGGGTCGCTGTACCGCACGTGGCGCAATCGCACGTACGGGCGGACGGGTTCCAGCTCCACCCGCAGCCGCAGCGCGTACCCGAGCGTCCCGTACGAGTTGGGGAAGGCGAAGAACAGGTCGGCGTGCTCGTTGTCCGGGCGCGCGAGCACCACCTCGCCGTCGCCGGTGAGGACGTCGAGTTCCAGCACCGACTCGTGCGGCATCCCGTTGCGGAACGACGACGACTCGATGCCGAGGCCCGTGACCGCGCCGCCCACGGTGATGGTCTTCAACTGCGGCACCACCATCGGCATCAGGCCGTGCGGCAGGGTGGCGTCGACCAACTGCTCGTAGGTGACCATGCCCTCGACGTCCGCGGTGCGTGCCACGGGGTCGACGTCGAGCACGTGGGTCAGCCCGGAGACGTCCAGGCCCGGAGTGTCACGGCGGCGTCGGGAACGGAAGAGGTTCGACGTCGACTTGGCGAGGCGGACGGGGGAGTCCGGCGGCTGCGCGACGAACTGGGCCCGCACCGACTCCACTCGTTCGGCGTAGCCGGGTGCGAGCGGCCGTGTCGCGGCCGACGGCGTGTCCGGCTCCCGAGATGACGCAGACCGATTGTCCAGCACCATGCGTTCCAGCATCGCCCCTGGTGGCGGGTGGTGCAGGACGAGCGGCGCCGGGTCACTCGGTGTTCTCGCCGGTTGGCTCGACCGGGCGGTCACCCTCCAGTTCGGCCAGGCGCTGCTTCAGGCGGGCGAGTTCGGTGTTCGCCGCGTCGAGTTCCCGTTCCAACTGCAGGATGCGGCGGGCCGACACGAGGTTGTGTCCCTCGTCGAACAGTTCTCGCAGTCGTCCGGCCAGGCCGAGCTGATGGCGGGAGTAGCGACGATGGCCACCGCTCGACCGCTGCGGCGTGACGACACCCGCGTTGTCGAGACTGCGCAGGAACGGTTGCTCCACCCCGAGCAGCTCGGCGGCCTGGCCTGTGCTGAAGGCGGGGTAGTGCTCGTCGTCGAGCTTCCGCAGGTCCATCGCGGCACTCCCGGTGCAAGGTCGTTCGACACCAGCGCGAGCATTTTACCTGTCTCGGTCGGTTGACCCAATCTTCAGTGCTCGCTATAAGTTTTATGCGATCAGTAGGCAGGTAAACCGGTAACACTCGATAGAAGTGGGTGACACTGTCGTGACTGTTCTGGATTCCCCGGTGCCCTCTCGGCCTTCGACGACCACGACGCTCGACGACGCGGGCGCCGCCGTGGACCGCGTCGGTCGGAGCGTGCGGCGGACCTGCTCCGCGCTCGCGCGGCGCACCGACGACGTGCAGGCTCTCCGGGACGCCGTGCGCAGCGCCGCCCGACTCACCCGCGCGCTGGCCACGGCCGTGGACGGCATCGCCGAGCATGCCCGTGACATCGGGGAGCCGACCGCCACCGACGACCTCGTGGCCGACCTCGCGGCGCTTCGCAACTGTCTCGCCACGGGTGCTGCCGTGGTGGACCCGGCGCTCGATGATCTCCGCGAATGGACCACCCCCGACGCCGACCGCGAGTTCGCGCGGCGCTACCAGGAGTGGGCGGCCGCGAGCACCCCCGCCGGGTCGTAGCGCCGACGCGCGGTCTCCAGCGCCGACCCGGCGTCCCCGAGCTGACGCGCCCAGTCGACGCAGCCCTTCGGCACCGCACTGCCGGGATACACCGTTCCTCCGGCCGCCGTGACGAGGTCGGCCAGCATCGCGTTGCGTTCGAGTCGGCGCGCCAGATCGATCGGGTCGTGCGGGTCGGCGACGGTCAACAGCCCGAACAACCACACCGGTTCCCCCGACGTCGAGGTCGGCAGGCGCAGCAGGGGAGTGGTGACGCGGTCGGGTCGCAGCGGGTAGAGCAGCACCGTGTCCGAATCGGACACCTTCCACGTGTCGCGCACCTGCCCGACGATCTCGGCCACCTCGGTGCCGGGCAGGAACACCGTGAGCCACGGGTGCGGCCGGTACCACTCGCCGTTGTCCCGCAGTCGACGTTCCCCGTCGGCCATCCGGTCGCAGAACTCGCCGTAGCCGTACTCGGTCACCTCGGTGAGTGACGGGTCGAACGACAGGTCGGCCAACAGCTTCTCGTCGTCCACATCGGACGGCAACAGGTAGTACGTGGTCGCGTCGAGCCGGTACAGCCACGACCCGTCCACTCGGAGCACGCGGCCCTCCACGTGATCGAACCGGTCCTGCTCGACCACCGTGCGTTGGTCGGCGAGGAACGTGTCGAGCTCGCGGTAGTACAGCTTGCGGCGGCGAGCGCTGCGAGCCGCGGTGCCGAGTGACACCGTCGCGCGGGTGATCACTCCACACCGGCCCGAACCCGCCCGGACCGCGTCGAAGAGGTCGCGGTTCTGCTCCGCCGAACACCGCACGACCTCGCCGGCGCCGGTCACCACCTCCAGCTCCCGGACGGTGTCCGTCTGAGCCCCGTGCCGGTGGCTCGCCCCGCCGAGCCCGCCGACCGAGAGCGTGCCGCCCACCGAGAGACCGAGATGGTCGGGCAGCACTCTCGGCGTCAGACCGCGTGCGAGCGCCGATTCCGTGACTCGCCGCCAGGAAGCGCCCGCGTCGGCCACCACTTCCCGGCCGACCCCGGGATGAACCCGGGCCAGGCCGCTCAGGTCCATCACCAGGCCACCCTCGACGAGACTCTGGCCGAAGCACGAGTGGCCGGTGCCACGCAGCGCCACGGGAGTGCCGGTGTCCGACGCGAAGGTGAGCACAGCGGCGACCTCGGACGCGTGGGCCGGGCGGACCACCGTGCCAGGCCGGGCGTGCACGAGCCCGCCCCAGTCGCGGGAGAACCGGGCAAGGGTTGCGTCGTCGTCGACGACGTGGAGGTGGCCGGGGACAGTGCGGGAAAGGTGAGCGGCGAGCGACACGGCGTGACTGTAGCGGCCCCTGCCCGGGCGGCCCCGGGACGTGCCCGGGAACGCCGCATGGCTCGATCCGACGTCCTGGCGCGCATTCACACGGATGCAGGCTGAAACCCCGGCGGAGGCGAACCGATCTTCACCAGATCAGGACGTCCGGTCGGTGTGTTTTTCCTCTCTCCGGCCGGGTATCTCCTGCAAGATCAACCGTGCGAGAGGAGCGAGCGATGCGCGACGTCGACCCCCACCGGACCGATTCCACCGAATCCTCGGACAACGCGGCGACCGGGCAGTCCAGCGGCGGAGTCGTTGCCACCGCCGGGTTCGACGACGACGACCTGGAGCCGACCATCGTGCGAGGCCGCGAGTAACGACACATCGGCCCACCAGCGTGCCACCGCTCGCGGTGTCCGTGGTGGGCCGAACGGCGACGTTTCCGAACGTGCTCGCTCAGTCAGGCTCCCGACTCGCCGGAGGGTTCGTCGCCGACGCTCTCGACCGGTTCCTCGACGGAGCTGCCGAAGGGCGGAGCCGCGGGGTCGTCGTCGGCGGGTGGTTCCGGGTCCCGCCACTCCTCGGCGCGGGTCGGCCGGTTGCCCTTGAGCATCCCCTGCATTTCGGCCTTCAGTTCCTCGTCCTCCCGCGGACCGTGGGTGTCGCTCTCACGGTGCATGTGCGCCTCCCTTCGGTCTCTCGACTTCCCGTGCCACGCCGACGGGAAACGCCGGGTTGATCTCGGCGCCCTCGGGTATCCGGTGGCCGTCCGCCGACGATCCGCGAGGAGGGACACGGGCAGATGACGTCGCAAAACCCGGACCCCGATCCGCGCAGCACTCCCGGACTCGAACCCGGTGGTGGTGTCAGCCCCGGCGACACGCCGCCCGACTCCGGTCAGACCTCCGGTCTCTCCCATCCGCAGCCGCGTCCCAGCCGGAAGATGTCGATCGCGTGGCTCGTCACGATCGTCGTGGTCGTGGCGCTCATCGCCGGGTTCTTCCTGACCTACCTGATCGTCTACCTGACGCGGTGACCCGTTCACGCCGACCGGCGAGGAGGTCCGTGTGCCCACACGCATTCTGATCATCGGGGGCGGCTACGTCGGCCTCTACACCGCGCTCAAGCTCCAGCGGGGACTACGGTCCGGCGAGGCCGAGGTCACGGTGGTCAATCCCGAGAACTACATGATCTACCGACCGCTGCTGCCCGAGGTGGCGTCCGGCACGCTCGAACCCCGACACGCGGTCGTGCCCCTGCGGGCGGTGCTGCGGAAGGCGCGCTTCGTCTCCGGTGCCCTGACCGGGCTCGACACCGCCGCGAGGACCGCCACCGTGCAGCCCATCGCCGGACCGGACCTGACGCTGGGCTACGACGAACTCGTGCTCGCGTTGGGCGCCAGATCCAAGCTGCTGCCGGTGCCCGGGCTCGTCGAGAACGGCATCGGGTTCAACTCGCTGGAAGAGGCCGCCCACCTGCGCGACCACGTGCTGCGGCAGTTGGAGATCGCGTCGGCGACCACCGATCACGAGCTACGGCGACGCGCGTTGACCTTCGTGTTCGTCGGTGGCGGCTACACCGGTGTCGAGGCGATCGCCGAGCTGCAGGACATGGCAGTCGACGTGCTGGAGGGTTACCCGGAACTCGACCGATCGGAGATGCGCTGGATCCTCGTCGAGGCGATGGACCGCATCCTCGGCACCGTCAGCGCCGACCTCGCCGACCTCGCGACCACCGAACTCACCGGGCGCGGCATCGACATCCGCACCGGGACGCTGTTGGAGTCGGCGGAGAACGGCGTGCTGCAGTTGTCCGACGGCACGAAACTCGCGTCCGACACGCTGGTGTGGGTCGCCGGCACCCGACCCCAACCGATCCTCGGCGAGCTGGGGCTGCCCGTGGACGACCGAGGCAGACTCGTCGTCGACGGCACCATGCGGGTCGACGGGTACGCCGACATCTGGTCGGCGGGCGACTGCGCGGCTGTGCCCGACCCGGAGCAGGGCGGCACCTGCCCGCCCACGGCCCAGCACGCGGTGCGGCAGGCACAACAGCTCGGCGAGAACCTGCTGCTGACGTTGCGAGGGCACGCCCCCAAGCCGTTCCAGTACAACAGCCGGGGCGAGTTCGTGACGCTCGGCAAGAACAAGGCCGTGGGCGAGGTGGGCGGTCACAAGGTGAACGGCACGTTGGCGTGGACACTGCGCCGCGCGTACTACGCCACGCAGATCCCGACGTGGAACCGCACGGCGCGGGTGCTGTGCGACTGGGCGGTCGGCATGCCCTTCGGCCACGACGTCGTGAACTTCGGCTCCCGTGAAGAACCCCGAGGAGCCTTCCGGCAAGCCGCGAAAAAGTAACCGTGTCCGCGAGTTGCGCGCGCGTGTCCGCACTTCCCGCACACGTGTCCGCGAGTTGCGTACTCGTGTCCTCGCTTGACGCACGCGTGTCCGGTCTCCCCGGACGCGAGATCGCACGTCCCGGACCCGTCTCAACGGCGTGCGTCGCGCCCGGTGTGTGCGTTCGCGGCGTGGGAGGCGGAGGTCGAGCACTCACGGCGCCTCGAGCGTGAGGCACCGTCGCTCGACGTCACCGGGTACGACTCACGCTCGGGCGAGCAGGTGTCGCTGCGGCTCGTGCTGCACCTGATCCACGAGTACGCGCGTCACAACGGGCACGCCGACTTCCTGCGGGAGGGCCTCGACGGCACCGTTGGCGCCTGACAACGGTGTCGAACGGCGCCGGTCTCGACCTCGGGGCTGCGCGTTGAGGCTGCGTGGCCTGTTCCGGTTCTGGGGAACGGGCACGCGGGTGGGCCGATCTTCGGCAGAGGTGCCTCTCATCTGGCACGTGCAGATGTGCGCGCGAGGTGGGGACATCCGTGCGCAGCTCGCGGACACGCGTACAGGAGATGGGGACACGGCGGCGCGAGGTGCCGACTCGGGTGCACAAACTGCGGACACGCGTGCCGGAATTGGGGACACGCGTGCGCAGCTCGCGGACACGGCGTCAGTTGGGGAGAGTGAGTTTCACCAGTTGGGCCGTGGCTTCGCCTCGCGGGGTGCGGTAGGTGACGGTGTCGCCCTCCGACGCGCCCGCGAGCGCGTGGCCCAGCGGGCTGTCCGCCGTCAACGACGACGTGTCGTCGTCCTCCGCCTCGTCGGCGAAGCCGACCACCACCATGTCCTCGGTGCTGCCGTCGTCGAAGCGCAACGTGACCCGCGTTCCCGACGGCAGCCCCTGCTCCTGCTCGGCGCTCGGTCCGCCGTACAGCAGGTCGGTGATCTCGGCGATGCGTCGGTCGAGCCGCGACACCACTTCGGCGCGCTCCAGCAGGTCGGCCTGGTCGGCGCTGTCGCCGAGCGGGTCCTCACCGAGCTTCGGCGCCAGGGACTCGCGTTGCGTGCGCAGCGAGTCGAGCTCGCGCTCCAGACGGGCGCGGGTGGCCTGGCTCAAACCTGGGGTCGACGTCATGGACCCCATTGTCCGGCCAGGCCGCCCGCCTCGCCACGCGTCTGCGATCAAACGCCCGCGACCGGCTTCGTGCTGTCCTCCTGCCGTGGAGTCGGTCGAACGCCGCGACCGGCCCCGCGCCGTCCTCCTGCCGTGGGGCCGATCAGACGCCGTAACCGGCCTTCCGCAGTGCCTCCGCCATGGCGCCGCCGCCGGACTGCCTGCCCTGCCTGCCTTGCCGACCCTGCTTGCCGCGTTGCGTGTTCCGGCCGTCCTTGCGGCCCTGCCCTCGGTCGGCCTGCTTGCCCTGCCTGCGCCCGTCCTGGCCCGCCGTGGGTTCGTCGTCGAGTCGGAGGGTCAGCGAGATGCGCTTGCGGGCGACGTCCACGTCGAGCACCTTCACCGTCACCACGTCGCCCGACTTGACCACGTCGCGCGGGTCGGAGACGTACTGGTGCGACATGGCCGACACGTGGACGAGACCGTCCTGGTGGACGCCGATGTCGACGAACGCGCCGAACGCGGCCACGTTGGTGACGACGCCTTCCAGCCGCATCCCCGGCTTGAGGTCCGCCATCGTGTCGACGCCGTCGGCGAAGGTCGCCGTCTTGAACTCCGGCCGCGGGTCACGCCCGGGCTTCTCCAGTTCGGCGAGGATGTCGGTGACCGTCGGGACACCGAACTTGTCGTCGGCGAACGTCTCGGGCTTCAGCGACCGCAGGGTGCGGGACGCGCCGATGAGTTCGCGGATTCCCACGCCCGCGTGGTCGAGGATGCGCCGCACCACCGGGTAGGACTCGGGGTGCACGGCGGAGGCGTCGAGGGGGTCGTCGCCGTCGGGGATGCGGAGGAACCCGGCGCACTGTTCGAACGCCTTGGGGCCGAGTCGGGCGACGTCCTTGAGCGCGGTGCGGGTCCGGAAGGGACCGTGGGCGTCGCGGTGGGCGACGATGTTCTCCGCCAGGCCCGTGCCGATGCCCGACACCCGTGCGAGCAGGGGAGCGGACGCGGTGTTGAGGTCGACTCCCACCGCGTTGACGCAGTCCTCGACGACGGCGTCGAGCGAGCGCGACAGCTTGGTCTCGGCGACGTCGTGCTGGTACTGGCCGACGCCGATGGACTTCGGGTCGATCTTGACCAGTTCGGCCAGCGGGTCCTGGAGCCGTCGTGCGATGGACACGGCCCCACGCAGTGACACGTCGAGGTCGGGCAGTTCCTGCGCCGCGTAGGCGGACGCCGAGTACACCGAGGCGCCGGCCTCCGACACGACGATCTTCGTGACGCCGAGGTCGGAGAGCCGCTTGGTGAGTTCACCGGCGAGCTTGTCCGTCTCGCGCGAGGCGGTGCCGTTGCCGATGGCGATCAGTTCGACGCCGTGCGCGCGGACGAGCCGTTCGAGCGTGGCCAGGGCTTCGTCCCAGCGGGCCTGCGGCTTGTGCGGGTAGACGGTGTCGGTGGCGACCACCTTGCCCGTGCCGTCCACGACCGCCACCTTCACGCCGGTGCGGTAGCCGGGGTCGAGGCCCATGGTCGGGCGGGTGCCTGCCGGGGCGGCGAGCAGCAGGTCGCGCAGGTTGGCGGCGAAGACGCGCACGGCCTCGTCCTCGGCGGCCTGGCGCAGCCGCATACGCAGGTCGATGCCCAGGTGCAGCAGGATCTTCGTCCGCCACGCCCACCGCACGGTGTCGCGCAGCCAGCGGTCGGCGGGGCGGCCCTGGTCGGCGATGCCGTGACGTTCGGCGATGCGGGTCTCGTAGTGGTCGGCGTCGGCGCCCGGTTCGACGGGTTCGGTGGTGAGGTCGAGGATCTCCTCCTTCTCACCGCGGAACAGCGCCAGGATGCGGTGCGAGGGCAGCTTCGAGAGCGGTTCGGCGAACTCGAAGTAGTCGGCGAACTTCGCGCCCTCGGTCTCCTTGCCCTCGCGGACCTTGGAGGTGAGCCACCCCTGCTTCCACATGGTCTCGCGCAGTTCGCCGATGAGGTCGGCGTCCTCGGCGAAGCGCTCCACGAGGATCGCGCGGGCACCCGCGAGCGCGGCGGCGGCGTCGGCGACGCCCGCGTCGGCGTTCACGTACGCCTCGGCCGTCGTGGTCGGGTCCTGGGTGGGGTCGGCGAGCAGGCCGTCAGCCAGCGGTTCGAGGCCGGCCTCGCGCGCGATCTGGGCCTTGGTGCGCCGCTTGGGCTTGTAGGGGAGGTAGATGTCTTCGAGGCGGGCCTTCTCCTCGGCGGCCATGATCCGGGCTTCGAGCTCCTCGGTGAGCTTGCCCTGGGAACGAATGGATTCGAGGATCACCGTGCGCCGGTCCTCGAGCTCCCGCAGGTACCGCAGGCGCTCCTCGAGGGTGCGGAGCTGGGTGTCGTCGAGGCCGCCCGTCACCTCCTTGCGGTAACGCGCGATGAACGGCACCGTCGAGCCGTCGTCCAGCAGGGCCACGGCGGCGTGGACCTGCTCGGGGCGGACGCCGAGCTCGTCGGCGATCTTGTCGTGTAGGGACGTCCTGTCAGCCACGAGACCGAATTGTGCCTGCTGCGCTCCGCGCTCATGATGGCCCCATGACCGAAACCGGCGCGGTCGGCCGGGTCGATCCGAAGCCGCGCAGCCGCGACGTCACCGACGGACTGGAGCGCACGGCCGCGAGAGCGATGTTGCGGGCCGTGGGCATGGGTGACGCGGACTTCGCGAAGCCCCAGGTCGGCATCGCCTCGTCGTGGAACGAGATCACCCCGTGCAACCTGTCGCTGCGCAGGCTGGCGGAAGCGAGCAAGCAGGGCGTGCACGCGGGAGGCGGGTATCCGCTGGAGTTCGGCACGTTGTCGGTGTCGGACGGGATCAGCATGGGGCACCGGGGCATGCACTTCTCGTTGGTGTCGCGGGAGGTCATCGCCGACTCGGTGGAGACGGTGCTGGAGGCGGAACGGCTCGACGGCGCCGTGTTGCTGGCCGGGTGTGACAAGAGCCTGCCCGGCATGCTGATGGCCGCCGCGCGCACCGACGTGGCCGCCGTGTTCGTGTACGCGGGGTCGACGCTGCCGGGCCGACTCGACGGCCGCGAGGTCACCATCATCGACGCGTTCGAGGCGGTGGGGGCGTGTCGGCGTGGGTTGATCGGCGAGGACGACGTCGACCGGGTCGAACGTGCCGTGTGTCCCGGGGAGGGAGCGTGCGGCGGCATGTACACGGCCAACACGATGGCGTGCGCGGCCGAGGCGTTGGGGATGTCGTTGCCCGGGTCGGCCAGCCCGCCGTCGGTGGACCGCCGTCGCGACGGGTTCGCGCGCGCGAGCGGGGAGGCGGTGGTGGGGATGTTGCGTCGCGGCCTCACCGCGCGCGACGTCCTCACCCGGGAGGCGTTCGAGAACGCCATCGCGGTGGTGATGGCGCTCGGTGGCTCGACCAACGCGGTACTGCACCTGCTGGCCATCGCCCACGAGGCCGAGGTGCCGTTGGAGTTGGACGACTTCGCGCGGGTGGGCGACCGGGTCCCGCACCTCGCGGACGTCAAACCGTTCGGCGAGTACGTGATGACGGCCGTCGACCGCGTGGGTGGCGTGCCGGTGGTGATGCAGGCGTTGCTGGACGCGGGACTCGTGCACGGCGACTGCCTGACGGTCACCGGGCGGACGGTGGCGGAGAACCTGGCCGAGCTGCGGCCGGGGGAGCTGGACGGCACGGTGGTGCGCTCCCTGGCCGACCCGATCCACGCCTCGGGCGGCATCACGATCCTGCACGGCAGCCTCGCGCCGGAGGGCGCGGTGGTGAAGAGCGCGGGATTCGACCGGCCCCGCTTCGAGGGGCGGGCCCGGGTGTTCGACGGCGAGCAGGCGGCGATGGCGGCGTTGCCGGAGCTCGTGGCGGGCGACGTCGTGGTCATCCGTCACGAGGGGCCGCGTGGTGGCCCGGGCATGCGGGAGATGCTGGCCGTCACGGGGGCGATCAAGGGTGCGGGGCTGGGGCGTGACGTCCTGCTGCTCACCGACGGTCGGTTCTCGGGCGGCACTACCGGCCTGTGCATCGGGCACGTCGCGCCCGAGGCCGCGCACGGCGGTCCGATCGCGTTCGTCCGGGACGGTGACCGGATCGTCGTCGACCTGGAGAGCCGGACGTTGGACCTGCTCGTCGACGACGCCGAGCTCGCCCGGCGCCGGGAGGGCTGGCGGGCGCCGGAGGTGGAGCACCGAGGCGTGCTGGGCAAGTACGCGCGGCTCGTGGGGTCGGCGTCGCGGGGAGCGGTGTGCTCGTGAGGGCCGTCAGCGGCCCAGCTTGTCCTCGATCCAGCTCACCCCGAACTCGACCACGTCGGCCGCCTCGAACAGGTGGCTCGGCGCGGCGCCGACCCGGCGGCTGTGTCCGACGCCCGCCGCCAGCAGGTCACGGCCGATGACGCCGAACGGGTCGTCGTCCGGTCCGACGACGGGCGAGTAGTCGAACGCCCCGTTCTCGGAGTCGATGTCGGTGAACGTGCGCCACACGCGTTCGCCGTCCACCCGGATCGGCATCTCGTACGAGATGTGGATCTTGCCGGGTGCGTCGGCGATGGCCTCCGCGTGGTGCAGCAACGTGAGGGTGTCCAGCGGCGCGCCGAGCAACAGCACCCGACCACCGACCTCGGTCAGTCGAGCGAGCGGGCTGCCCGGCCCGTGCGGGTCGTCCCAGGGGTGGTCGGCCATCAGCTCCTCGGCGCGACGGCCGAGCGCGGCGAAGCTGACGTCGGGGTGCCTGCTGCGGACGGCACCGGGCCAGCGACGCAACGCCTCGGGCAGCCGACCGTTGTCGTGGTCGGCCTCGCTGAGCTGCGGGTCGAAGGCGGGATGCTCCGCCCGCACCCGCTCCTGCCATTCCGGCGGCCACGTGACGAAGTCGTACGGTGGAGCGTCGTTCCAGCCACACGTGACCATGAGCGTCCCACGTGGACCGACCACGTCCTGCAGCGCCTGGATGAGCGTGGTGGGGCCGCCCGCGACGTAGCCGATCGCGGACATCCGGGTGTGGAACATGACCGTGTCGCCCTCCCGCAGCCCGAGCGCGGTGAGGTCGGCGCGAAGCCTGCTGCGGGTGACGGGACCGTCGCTGCGTCGCAGCAGCGCGAAGGTGTCCATGGCTCGAAGTCTAGGTCCGCTGCCCCGACCGGATGAATCCGAAATCGGAGTTTCGGACACGCCCTCACGGAGCCCGATTCTGTCGGCGCCCGCTGATAGTCAAAAGAGATATCGAGCATGACCCCGGGGAGGCGGCACATGGTGAAGGCACTGGTGGCCACATCGGCGACGCAGGGCTATCGCGACAACGATTACCACTGGTGTGTCGAGGGCGAGTTGGTGTGGATCGCGCCGACGTGTGCGCAGGACCGCTACGACCCGGACGGCGGATGCGGTTGCGGGCGGGGCTTCGCCGGGTTGTCGTCGCACCGTGCCACCACCACCGCCATGGTGCGCACCCTGCACGGCATCACCCGCGCGGACTACATCATGGTGCTGCGGTCCAGTGTGGAGGAACAGGGCTACGAGATCGACGACGTGGAGGCACTGGCCGACTCGTTGCTCGACCTCGTGGCCGACCTGCCCGACGGTGCGGTGCTGGAACACCGCCTCGACTACGTGCAGGTGCGGCAGCGCGTGCCGTGACGGCAGGTCGAGGGTGGCCGGGAGCGAGGGCTCTCGCTCAGGGTTGCGGGCCGGGGCCGGGGGACCACCAGCCGGGTCGGACGTCGCGTTCCCGCTGGATCGTGGGCGGGTCTCCCGCCTCGTACGGTTCGACGGCGTACAGCGCGCCCCACGGCTGGTCCACCTCACCCGCGAGGTAGCTCGGGATCTCGGGCTTCGCGGCGACCTCGTCGAGGTTGCCCAGCATGCCTCCCGCGGTGGCGCTCGCCCAGCCCGCTTCGTCGGCGAGTGATCCCGCCGTGAGGTGGTAGCCGGGCAGGCGCAGAACGCCGTCGGCGATGGTCGTGGGGGTGAGACACGGGTAGACGAACGACGCGGGCCAGTCGACGTAGACGGGAGTGTCGCCGACCGCTTCCGTGAGGGTTGTGAACGTCGGTGCGCGGGGCGCGGTCGCGGCCACCCAGCCGTCGGTGGTGAGGTCGTCGTCGACGAGAACGAGCCGGACCGCGTCGGCGTCGGCCGGGACGTCGGCCGCCCACAGGCGCGCGTCCTCCCACTCTCCGGTGCCCGCGCCCGGAGCCAACGCCGTGCGGGTGCCGAGCGCCTGCACGCCGTCCGGGGTCCGGCGTCCGAACTCGACGTCCACATGGGTGGCGGTGCCCGACGGCGATGCGACCGAGACGACGACGCGTGGGGCGTCCTGTGCGCCGTCGTCGCCCGCGTCGGCGGGCAGCACGTGCCACGGGGTGTCGACCCGACCGGTGGTCGGAGTCCTCGCGTCGTGGCTGCTCCACATCGGGACGGTGTCGGCGTCGAAGCCGTGCGGTGGGCCGTCGAGCGGGTCGGTGACCGAGGTCGGGGCGGTGTGGAAGCCGGTACCGCTGCCCGGGTCGGTCGACAGCGGTGACAGGACGTGGTTCGCCGGGTCGCGCTCGACCATGACGTGGTCGCCGAGGCCACAGTGACTGCCGGTGAGGTGGGCGAGGTTCGCGGTCCCGAGACTGTAGGTGCCGCGCTGCTCCACCATGGCCTTGACCATGCTGCCGACGGTGAACAGCACCACGAACCCGCACACCGCGACGATCGCCACCGACCCGCGCCACAGCGCGAGGCGGTGGACCTGCGGGGTGGGCGGCCCGGTTCCTCGTGCGCGCACGTTCTCCGAGAACGCCACGACTCCCGCGACGGCGGCGGCCAGGGTCAGCACCGTGGACAGCGCGACGCCCCCGACCTCGGGCGGCAGGTCGAACCAGGGGACACCCACCTGCGAGACGAACCAGTAGTCGTTGGGTGCGGTCACCGAGACGGCCGCGACCAGCAGCAGGCCCGCCACGAACGCGGCGTGGTTGCGTCGGGAGCGCAGCACCGACCCGCTGGTGGCGAGTGCCGTGAGCGCCGCCATGGCCGCGCCCACGGCCGCGAACGCCCCGAAGTGGTGGGTCCACTTCGTCGGCGTCAGCGCCAGCAGGACGAAGAACAGGGCCACGGTGCCGATGAGCCGACGGCTCGGGCCGAGCGCGGCACCGGGGATGCGCCCGCGACGCAGCAGCACGGCGAGACACGCGGCCGTGCACAGCACGAGCAACAGCACCGGGAATCGCCGGGTCAGCGACCCGTCGGGTGCCTGGCTGAACAGCAGTTCGTAGCGCGCCAGCTCCTCGTACCATGACATGCTCGGGCCCACGACGTCGCGCACGCGGATCGCCTCGGCCACGCTCGCGGCCGTCTGATCGGCGAACACCGCGAAGAGCACCAGACACCCGGAGGCGAACACCGGGGCGAGGGTCGCCGTCCCGGAGTCGCGGGAGTGCTCGCGCAGCAGCCGGAACAGCGGGCGGGCCGCCACCAGGAACGGGGCGATGGCGATCAACCCGGTGGGCGTGGCGGCGACGGTGAAGGCAGCGGCGCCGACGCCGAGACACACGGGCAGCAACCGGCGTGTGGCGAGGGCGCGCTCCACCGCCCACAGCGACAGCAGCGACCCCAACACGGCCACCGGCTCGGGGCGGACACCGTTGTCGTAGGGAAGCCACCACACGCAGAACACCGTCGCGGCCGCCCACCCGGCCGCTCGGCTGAGTCGGACCGCCGCGCCGAGCCTCGGCAGCACGTGACGGCTCAGAATCAGCCAGCTCGTCACCCCGAGCACGAACGAGGGCAGCCGGATCCACGGCACGCTCGCGCTGACCTGCGCCATCACCGTGTACACGTGGTAGAACCAGCCGAACGGAGCCTCCGCCACCCCGAACCAGCGGTGGTAGTTGGTCAGGTAGCCGGCCTCGTCGGCGACCCTGGCCATGGTGAGGATGTAGCCGTCGTCCGAGGTGACCGGTCCGATGAGGACCCACGCGGCCAGCACGCCGACCACGGCGGCGTCCCGGCCGGTGAGGCGGGGCCGACGGCGCACGGGTGGGGCTCGGCGGCCGAGGACGCGGTCGCGCCGGGCAACGGCGGTCAGACACCCGAGCGCGGCGACGACGCCCAGGGCGGCCACGGCGAGTTTGCCCGCCGTGGGTGACGATTCGTACCGCGTGTCGGGGGTGATCGACACGGTGAGGCCGTCGACGGGATCCCGCGTGCCGTCGAGATCCGAGTAGATCCCCACGATGCGGGGTCGGACGTCGCCGTCGACCTCGTACACGGTGGCAGTGCCGACCGTCAGCGTGGTGCGGTGCGGCGTGGAGTGAACGGCGACCGAACAGTCCGAACCGGACAGCGGCGTACGCGCGACCTGCTCGCCTCGATGCACCGCCACGAGTTCGCCGTCCTGCACGGTCAGGCGCAGTCCGATGCCGCTGTCGTCCCGCGCCGGTGGGACCGTGGCCAGCAGCAACGCCGAGCCGGACGTGCGCGCGTCGAGGGAGCGCACCGTCGCGCAGGGCACGGTCGCCGCGGTGTCCAGAGCCCAGTAGGACACCAGGGGAGCGTTGACCGCCGTGGTGTCACCGGCCACCGGCCAGACGATGCGGGCGGAGGACTGGATCACCGGCAGGAACGGGAACACGAGCGCGCAGAACACCGTCACCAGTCCCAGCGCCGCCGCCACGCGTCGCCCCGGCACGGGGGTGGCCGACCGGCGTGGCGAGTGCCGTGGAAGGTCCTCCGGCAGGCCCGGACGCGGCGAGGTGATGGAGTCCATCAGTCCTCACGCTAACGGCGCGCGGCGGACTCGCCCGGCCGTCGTGTCACTCACGCGGGGCTCAGACCGCGGACAGCACCACCAGCGTCACCGTGGTGGCGACCTCGGTGCCCGCGCCCAGGACGTCACCGGTGATTCCGCCGAAGCGGCGCACGGCACGCGCGAGCAGCGTTGCCGCGCCCGCCCAGCCGAGGGCCACCGCGAGGACGCCGTGCCACCACGGGAAGCCGGGCACCACGCCGCTGACCGCCAGCACGATCGCGGCGAGTGCGGCGGCCACACCGGGCGGCACCGTGCCCGCGACGGCCGCGCCCAGTCCGTCCGGGCGCGCCGACGGCACCGCCCGCACGCAGAACAACGGCAGCACCACGCGTCCGGTGAGCACGGCGGTCGCCACCGCCGCCGCACCCACGCCCGCCGACACCGCGCCCGCGAGGGCTGCCACCTGCGCGAGCAGGAGCAGGACCACGGTCGCGACCCCACTCGGCCCGACGTCGCCCCGGCGCATCACCGCCAACGCGCGCTCCCGGTCGTAGGAGGCGGCGAGTCCGTCCGCGACGTCGGCGAGACCGTCGAGATGCAGGCCGCGGTTGCCGAGCGCCACGGCGGCGAGCGCCGCGACGGCGGTGACGAGATCCGGCAGGCCGAGCCACGTTCCGCCGACGACGACCAGGGCGGCCACCACGGCCAACGGCAGCGCCGCCAGCGGCGCGGCGACCATGGCGACGGCGGCGACGTGGCGGTTGACCGCAGCCGGGGGTGTCACGGGCAGCACGGTGAGCGTGCCGACGGCCAGGCGCAGGCCGTCGCGCAGCACCGTCGCGGTGCGGTTCACGTCAGGTCGGCCAGGCGGCCCATGTCGGTGAGCACCGCCCGCGCCGCGCGCAACACCGGCACCGCCTGCACCGCACCGCTGCCCTCACCGAGCCGTAGCCCCAGGTCGAGAATCGGGTCCAGCCCGAGCGCGGCCAACGCGGCGTGCTGGGCGGGTTCGGTCGAGCGGTGACCGGCGAGCCACCACCGCGCCGCGTCGGGAGCCACGTCCCGTGCCACGAGCGCGGCTGCCAGCGAGAACACGCCGTCGAGCACGACCGGGGTCGACCGCACCGCCGCCTGCACCAGGAACCCGGCCGTGGCTGCGGCGCACGCGCTGCCGAGGGCGGTGAGCCGCTCGAACGGGTCCGCCACCCGCGCCGCTGCCCGGTGCAGGGCCCGGTCGACCACCACGACCTTGCGTGCGTGCCCGCTCTCGTCCACGCCGGTGCCGGTTCCGACCACCCGGTGAGCGGGCAGGCCCAGCGACGCGCCGACCAACGCGGCAGCGACGGTGCTGTTGCCGATGCCCATGTCTCCGGGGACGAGCAGGTCGGCGCCCGCGTCCACCTCCTCGTCGGCCACGGCCCGCCCCGCCGCGAAGGCCCGTTCCGCCTCGCCCGGGGCGAGGGCGTCCTCCACGTCGATGGCCCCGGACCCCCGGCGTACCTTGCGAGCCACGACGTCGCGCGGCAGGTCGTCGAGATCGGCGTCCACGGCGATGTCGAGCACCCGCACCCGCGCGCCGACCTGCCGGGCCAACACCGTGACCCCGCTCGTTCCCGCCACGAACACCCGCACCATCGCGGCGGTGATCTCACGCGGGTACGCCGACACGCCGGGCGTGCCCGAGGACGCGGCGGACACACCGTGGTCGCCCGCGAAGACCACCACCCGCACATCGTCCAACGGGCGCGGTGGCACCGTGCCGTGCACGCCGCACAGCCACGCGGCGAGCTCCTCAAGCCTGCCGAGTGAACCGACAGGTTTGACCAGCTCGTCGAGTCGCCGTCTGGCCTGGCACGTCGCCGTCGCGTGGGGCAGCGGGACGACGAGGGACTGCGTCGTCGTCACAGATGCATCACCCGGCCCGCCACGACCAGTCGCACCGAGTGCGAGCCCGCCGCGACCGCCGTGTTGAACGCCCCCAGCACGTCGCGGAACACGCGCCCCGCGTGCGTGCCGGGCACGACACCCGAACCGACCTCGTTGCTCACCGCCACCGCGGGGACCTTCAGCTCGTGCCAGGCGTCCACGAAGTCCTGCAGGCGTTCGTCCACGGCCCGCTGCCACCCGGGACGGCGCTCCCACGCGCCCGCCTCGTCGAGCACCCGGGTCAGCCAGGTGCCGAGACAGTCCACGAGCAGGGGAGCCGTGGTGGTCCGCAGGACCTCCGGAATGTCCATGGTCTCGACCGTGCGCCAATGCGCGGGCCTGCGGTCGCGGTGCGCGGCCACCCGGGCCGCCCATTCGGGGTCGTCGTCGCTCGGCGGCGCGCTGCCCGCCACGTAGACGACGTACCGGTAGGGCGTCATGAGCTGCTCGGCGTGCCGCGACTTGCCCGACCGGACACCGCCCAGAACGAGGGTGCGCTGCCCGCCTCGGGCACGACGGCCGTAGTTGCGCAGGAGGGTCGCCCCCGCCTCCAGCCGCTCGGCCACGAACTCGGTGACCCGCCGTTTCGGATCAGTCATCATGGTCGGTCATTCTTGCCCACAACGGGCCTTTCGCGCTGCGGTCGCGGGGGATACGGGACGAACGTGTCGTCCGCCCGCGTCCCCCGCGACCGCGACTCTCACGCGATGGGACGGTCGGTGGGCGCGATCGGCGCCGGCAACACGTCGCGTCCGGTGAGGTAGGCGTCGACCCCGGCCGCCGCCGACCGGCCCTCCGCGATCGCCCACACGATCAGCGACTGACCGCGGCCCATGTCACCGGCGACGAACACCTTGTCCACGCTCGTGGCGAACGAGGCGTCGCGCGCCACGTTGCCGCGGGCGTCGAGCTCGACCCCGAGCTGCTCCAACAGGCCCTCCCGCTGCGGGCCGACGAAGCCCATCGCGAGCAGCACCAGTTGGGCGGGCAGATCGCGCTCGGTGCCCTCGACCGGAACGAACCGGCCGTCCTCACGCCGCACCTCGACGAGCTTCAGCGCCCGCAGGTTGCCCTCGTCGTCGGCGAGGAACTCCTGCGTGTTCACCGAGTAGAGGCGTTCGCCGCCCTCCTCGTGCGCCGACGACACCCGGTAGATCATCGGGTACGTCGGCCACGGGTGCGCCTCCGAACGCGACAGCGGCGGCTTCGGCATGATTTCGAGCTGCGTCACCGAGCGCGCGCCCTGCCGGTGCGCGGTGCCGACGCAGTCGGCGCCCGTGTCGCCGCCACCGATGACGACGACGTCCTTGCCCGCCGCGTCGATCGGCGAGGTCGCCAGCGCCCCGCTCGCGACCCGGTTGGCGAACGGCAGGTACTCCATCGCCTGGTGCACGCCCGGCAGCTCACGACCCGGCACCGGCAGATCCCGCGCCGCTGTCGCACCACCGGCGAGCACCACGGCGTCGTGGCCGTCGACCAGCTCGGCCGCCGTCACGTCCACCCCGACGTTCACCCCGGTGCGGAACTCGGTGCCCTCGGCCCGCATCTGCTCCAGCCGACGGTCCAGCCGGAACTTCTCCATCTTGAACTCGGGAATGCCGTACCGCAGCAGGCCGCCGATCGCGTCCGCCCGCTCGTACACCACGACGTCGTGGCCTGCGCGCGTCAACTGCTGCGCCGCCGCCAGACCCGACGGACCGGACCCCACGACGGCGACCCGCTTGCCGGTCTTCGTGGCCGGAGGCTGCGGCGTCACCCAACCCTCGTCCCACGCCCGGTCGATGATCGAGACCTCGACCCGCTTGATGGTCACGGGATCGTTGTTGATGCCCAGCACACAGGCCGCCTCGCACGGAGCCGGACACAACGTCCCCGTGAACTCGGGGAAGTTGTTCGTCGCGTGCAACCGCTCGATCGCGTCGCGCCAGTCGTCACGCCACGTCAGCGTGTTCCACTCCGGGATCAGGTTGCCCAGCGGACAGCCCTGGTGACAGAACGGGATACCGCAGTCCATGCAGCGCCCGGCCTGCTTGGTGAGCTTCGAGGTCTCGAACTCCTCGTAGACCTCGCGCCAGTCACGCAGCCGCAGGTCGACGGGCCGGGACTTCGGAACCTCACGCTTGGTGGTGAGAAAACCCTTGGGGTCAGCCATTGGCCACCTCCGGTACTTTGCGGGACACCCGCACCCGGTCGGTGGCAATAGCTGCACGAGGAGTCTCAGCCATTGGCCACCTCCATGATCGCGGCGTTGACGTCCCGTCCCTCGCGCTCCGCCTCCGCGCGCGCACGCAGGACTCGCTTGTAGTCCTTCGGCATGACCTTCGTGAATCGGCCCAGCGCGGACTCCCAGTCGGTGAGCACCGCGTGCGCCACCGTCGATTCGGTCTCCACGTAGTGCCGCTCGATCGCGTCGCGGAGGAACTCCTCGTCCTCGTCGTCCAGCGGATCGAGGTCCACCATGTCGGCGTTGACGCGGGCGGGGTTCAGGTCGAGTACGTAGGCGATCCCGCCCGACATGCCGGCCGCGAAGTTGCGGCCCGTCCGCCCGAGCACCACGACGTGTCCGCCGGTCATGTACTCGCAGCCGTGGTCGCCGATGCCCTCGACGACGGCCAGCGCGCCCGAGTTGCGCACGCAGAACCGTTCGCCGACCCGGCCCCGCAGGAAGATCTCCCCGCTGGTGGCGCCGTAGCCGATGACGTTGCCGGCGATCACGTGGTCCTCGGCGGTCAAGCGGGACTCGCGCGGTGGCCGCACGACGATGCGTCCACCGGAGAGTCCCTTGCCGACGTAGTCGTTGCCGTCACCGAACAGCCGCAACGTGATGCCCTTCGGCACGAACGCCCCGAAGGACTGACCGGCGGTGCCCGTGAACGTCACGTCGATCGTGTCGTCCGGCAGGCCCTTGCCGCCCCAGCGCCGCGTGACCTCGGAACCGAGCATCGTGCCGACGGTGCGGTTGACGTTGCGCACCGGCAATTCCAGCTTCACCGGCTCGCCCGAGGCCAGCGCCCCTTCGGCGAGCTGGATCAACGTGTTGTCCAGCGCGGCGTCGAGGCCGTGGTCCTGGGCCACCACCCGGTGTCGTGCCGCGCCCGGCTCCAGCTCGGGCACATGGAAGATCGGCGAGAGGTCCAGCCCGGCGGCCTTCCAGTGGTCCACGGCCTTGCGCGTGTCGAGCAGCTCGGCGTGTCCCACGGCCTCGGCGATCGAACGGAAACCGAGCTTCGCGAGGTACTCCCGCACCTCCTGGGCGATGAACTCGAAGAAGTTCACCACGTACTCGGCCTTGCCGCTGAACTTCGCGCGCAGCTCCGGGTTCTGTGTCGCCACGCCCACCGGACAGGTGTCGAGGTGACAGACGCGCATCATGATGCAGCCCGACACGACGAGGGGAGCGGTGGCGAACCCGAACTCCTCCGCGCCCAGCAGCGCGGCGACGACGACGTCGCGGCCCGTCTTGAGCTGTCCGTCGGTCTGCACCACGATCCGGTCGCGCAGCTTGTTCGCGAGCAGCGTCTGCTGGGTCTCGGCCAGCCCGAGCTCCCACGGCCCACCCGCGTGCTTGATCGACGACAGCGGCGACGCCCCCGTGCCACCGTCGTGGCCGGAGATCAGCACCACGTCGGCGTGTGCCTTCGACACCCCGGCGGCGACCGTGCCCACGCCCACCTCGGACACGAGCTTCACGTGGATGCGCGCGGCCGGATTGGCGTTCTTCAGGTCGTGGATGAGCTGGGCGAGGTCCTCGATCGAGTAGATGTCGTGGTGCGGAGGCGGCGAGATGAGCCCCACGCCCGGCGTCGAGTGCCGGGTCTTCGCGATCCACGGGTACACCTTCCCGCCGGGAAGCTGCCCGCCCTCGCCGGGCTTGGCGCCCTGCGCCATCTTGATCTGGATGTCGTCGGCGTTCACGAGGTACTCGCTCGTGACCCCGAACCGACCGCTCGCGACCTGCTTGACGGCGCTGCGCCGCTCGGGGTCGTAGAGCCGCTCCGGGTCCTCGCCGCCCTCACCGGTGTTCGACTTGCCGCCGAGCCGGTTCATGGCGATGGCCAGCGTCTCGTGCATCTCCTGCGAGATCGAGCCGTAGGAGATGGCGCCGGTCGCGAACCGCTTGACGATCTCGGAGACCGGTTCGACCTCCTCGATCGGCACCGGTGGGCGCACGCCCTCCTTCAGCTCGAACAGCCCGCGCAACGTCATGAGCTGCTTCGACTGGTCGTCGACCGCGCGCGTGTACTCCTTGAAGATCTCGTACTTGCCGCTGCGCGTGGAGTGCTGGAGCTTGAACACCGTGTGCGGGTTGAACAGGTGCGGCTCGCCTTCGCGCCGCCACTGGTAGTCGCCACCGGTCTCCAGCTCGCGGTGCGACGCGCGCACGCCGTCGGCGGGGAAGGCACGACGGTGCCGCTCGATCACCTCGCGGGCCAGCAGGTCGAAGCCCACGCCGCCGAGCCGGGACGTCGTCCCGGTGAAGCACGTGTCGATGACCTCCGAGCCGAGGCCGATGGCCTCGAAGATCTGCGCACCCGTGTAGGAGGCGACCGTCGAGACACCCATCTTCGACATCGTCTTGCGCACGCCCTTGCCGAGCGCGGCGATGAGGTTGCGGGTCGCCCGCTTGGGCGTGACGTCGCCCAGCCTGCCCTGCTCGGCCAGCTCCTCGACCGTGGCCATCGCCAGGTACGGGTTGACGGCCGCCGCGCCGTAGCCGATGAGCAGCGCGATGTGGTGCACTTCGCGTGCGTCGCCCGACTCGACGACGAGCCCCACCTGCGTGCGGGTCTTCTCGCGTACCAGGTGGTGGTGCACGGCGCCCGTGAGCAGCAGCGAGGGGATCGGTGCGTGCTCGGCGTCCACACCACGGTCGGACAGCACGATCAGCCGCGCCCCGCCCGCGATGGCCTCGCTGACCTCGGCGCGGATCTCGTCCAGTCGGCGCACCAGCGCCTCGCCGCCGCCCGCGACCTCGAACGTGCCGCGCACGGTGTACGAGGTGAACTCGGGCAGCTCGCCGTCGTCGTTGGCGTGGACCAGCTTCGCCAGGTCGTCGTTGTCGAGCACCGGGAACGGCAGCACGATCTTGCGACAGTGCTCGGGGCCGCCGTCCAACAGGTTCGGCTCCGACCCGAGCTGGGTGCCCAGCGCGGTCACCAGCTCCTCGCGGATCGCGTCCAACGGCGGGTTGGTGACCTGGGCGAACAACTGGGTGAAGTAGTCGAACAACTGCCGGGGCCTGCTGGTCAACGGCGCGAGCGGCGAGTCGTTGCCCATCGAGCCGATCGGCTCCGCGCCCTGGCGGGCCATCGGTTCGAGCAGCACACCGAGTTCCTCGGAGGTGTAGCCGAACGCCTGCTGGCTGCGGACCAGCGACGCGTGCGACGGCACCTCGCGCTCACGCTCGGGCAGCTCTCCCAGCCGCAGCAGACCGTTGTCGAGCCACTCCGCGTACGGGTGTTCGGCTGCGAGCTCGTCCTTGATCTCGTCGTCGTCGATGATGCGGCCCTGGGCGGTGTCGACCAGGAACATCCGGCCCGGTTCGAGCCGACCCTTGCGGACGATGGAGGACTGGTCCAGCTCCAGGACGCCGACCTCGCTGGCGAGCACGACGAGCCCGTCCTCGGTCACCCAGTAGCGGGCGGGCCGCAGACCGTTGCGGTCGAGCACCGCACCGATCTGCGTGCCGTCGGTGAACGACACCAGCGCGGGGCCGTCCCACGGCTCCATCAGCGTCGAGTGGTACTCGTAGAACGCCCGGCGCGCGGGGTCCATCTCCTGGTGGTTCTCCCACGCCTCCGGGATCATCATCAGCACCGCGTGCGGCAGCGACCGGCCACCGAGGTGCAGCAGCTCCAGCACCTCGTCGAACGACGCCGAGTCGCTCGCACCGCGTGTGATCACCGGGAACAGCCGGGACAGGTCGCCGGAGAACAACCCGGACGCCAGCTGCGACTCCCGCGCGTCCATCCAGTTGCGGTTGCCCCGGAGCGTGTTGATCTCGCCGTTGTGGGCGATGTAGCGGTAGGGGTGCGCGAGCGGCCACGACGGGAACGTGTTCGTGGAGAACCGCGAGTGCACCAGGCCGATGGCGCTGACGACGCGCTCGTCGGCGAGGTCGAGGAAGAACTTCTCGACCTGCGGCTCGGTGAGCATGCCCTTGTAGACGATGGTGCGCGACGACAGGCTCGGGAAGTAGACGTCCTGCTCGGCCAGTTCGCGTTCGACCCGCTTGCGCACACAGAACGCCGCGCGTTCGAGGTCGAGGCCGGTCACGTCGTCGCGGCTCGGCGCGACGAAGAGCTGCGAGAAGTGGGGCATGGTGGTGGCGGCGATGGCGCCCACGTGGTCGGTGTCCACGGGCAGCTCACGCCAGCCCAGTACCCGCATGCCCTCCTCGGCGGCGATGCGCTCGATCGTGGAGGTGGCGCGTCCGCGCACGACCGGGTCGTGCGGCAGGAACGCGATGCCCGCGGCGTAGTGGCCGGGATCGGGCAGGTCGAAGTCGGTGACCTCGCGGAAGAACGCGTGGGGGAGCTGGATGAGGATGCCCGCGCCGTCGCCCGTGTCGGGTTCGGCGCCACGAGCGCCGCGGTGCTCCAGGTTGCGCAGCGCCACCAGGGCCTTTGCGACGATGTCGTGGTTGGCGCGGCCAGCGAGGTCGGCGACGAACGCCACGCCACA
Source organism: Saccharomonospora sp. NB11 (assembly GCF_015910535.1). Lineage (GTDB taxonomy): Bacteria > Actinomycetota > Actinomycetes > Mycobacteriales > Pseudonocardiaceae > Saccharomonospora. Next base: position 137,166 of record NZ_JACBJG010000007.1, read on the forward strand.
GGCGTCGTGCTCGTACTGGCTGTCGTACAAGCCCGCTGAGGGTTCACGTGGTGCGGGGCGGCTCACGGCTGGTGGCCCTCCTCTTGTCCGGCACCACCGGGCCACGAGCGACCGGTGTCACGTGACGTGACACACGGCCTGCTAACGATTTGGCCCGACGTTGCGATGATCAGGTCAGGAAAGGTCGATGTCGCCACTCACGCTTCGTCGCGGAGGACAGGAACTACATCGGGTGACCACACGGCACTGTGCGGCGGGCAGAGCATTACGCATTCTGGATCTGCCAACGACGCCGTCGGCGGATCCGGCGCACGAATGGTTCTCCGGGATCGCCGGTCTTAGAACAGTAATGTGAACGGCCGGTACACCAAATACTTCCGTTGTGTTACATGGACAACAGCACAAAGCCATTGACGATCGTGGCACTCGTGTGCTTTCGCGCGCCCGCGGCGCTCTGACCTGCGGGAACGGGTGAGGCGGTAGGGTCGCGACATGACCCGTTCGGATCCTCATGACTTCCTCGGCATCGACGCCGAACTGACGGCGGACGAGCGCGACATCCGCGACACGGTGCGACAGTTCGCGAAGACGGAACTCGCCCCGCACGTGGCGGATTGGTATGACAATGCCACGCTTCCGGCGCGAGATCTGGCGAAAGCTTTCGGTCGACTCGGCGTACTGGGAATGCATCTTTCCGGTTACGGCTGCGCCGGATCGTCCGCCGTCGCCTACGGGATCGCCTGCCGGGAACTGGAGGCGATCGACTCGGGACTGCGGAGCTTCGTCTCCGTTCAGGGGTCGCTCGCCATGTTCGCCCTCCACCGGTACGGCAGCGAGGAACAGAAGCAGCGGTGGCTGCCGTCGCTCGCCTCCGGCGACGCCGTCGGCTGCTTCGGGCTCACCGAACCCGACGCGGGAAGCGACCCGGCCTCCATGCGCACGCGTGCGCGTCGCGACGGGGACGACTGGGTGCTCGACGGCACCAAGATGTGGATCACCAACGGAACGGTGGCCGACGTCGCCGTGGTGTGGGCGCAGACCGACGAGGGCATCCGCGGGTTCGTCGTCCCCACGGACACGCCGGGCTTCTCGGCGAACGAGATCACGCGCAAACTGTCACTGCGGGCGTCGTTGACGGCGGAACTCGTGTTCGACGGTGTGCGCCTGCCCGCCGATGCCGTGCTGCCCGGCGTGACCGGCTTGCGCGGGCCGCTGTCGTGCCTCAACGAGGCCCGGTTCGGCATCGTCTTCGGCGCGGTGGGTGCCGCGCGCACGTGTTACGAGACCGCGCTGGAGTACACCACCACGCGCACCCAGTTCGGTGCGCCGCTGGCGGCTTACCAACTCACGCAGCGCAAACTGGCCGACCTGGTGGTGGAGGTCAACCGCGCCGGGCTGGTGGCGCTGCGACTCGGCCGCCTGAAGGACGCCGGGGAGCTGCACCACAGCCAGGTGAGCTTCGGGAAACTCGCGAACGTGAGGGCCGCGCTCGACGTCGCCCGCACCGCGCGGTCGATGCTCGGCGCCAACGGCATCTCGCTGGAGTACCCGGTGATGCGGCACGCCGCGAACCTGGAGACCGTGCTCACCTACGAAGGCACGGAGGAGATGCACGCCCTGTCCGTGGGCCAAGCGGTGACGGGAATCCCGGCATTCAGGGTGAACACCTGACCGATGAACACCGTGTCCGCAGCCTGCGCACACGTGTCCGCACCTCGCGCACGCGTGTCCGCGGGCTGCGCGCCGGTGCCCGCACTTCCCGTACGGCGTCAAGCCTCCGGAAGGCGAGGCTCGACGAGGTAAGCCACCTCCCGAGCCACGTCGCAGGCGGCATTGACGTCGTCCATACCCGAGACGACGACGTCGATACGCGAACCGGCGTCGAGCTCCATGGCGAGCGTGCAGTCGTGGAACTGCGGGTTGGGAGCCTCGGCGGCGGCGCGGCCGTTGACCTCTCCCTTGTTGACTCCACCGCCGACGTCGTTCACCGTCTCGACACTCTGTGCGCCACGGACCACCAGGCCGACGACGAGGCTCTCGTCGAGAGCGTCGTCCCGCTGCTTCTGCCAGGAGCAGATCTTCTCGCTGGCGCCCTCGTCGTTCGAGTCCGGCTTGCTCGTGAAGCGTCCGTACTCGCTCAGGTCTTCCGCGGGGTCGAGCAGGGAACACGGCTCGAGGGACGAGCCGGTCCCGTTGGTGTCTGTGCTGCTGGGCGGCGATGTAGAGAGAGACGTCGAGTACTCGGGCTGAGGATCGGCGATACCTGGTTCTTCGTTGGTGCACCCGCTCGCGGCAAATGCGACAGCCGCCAGAACGGGCAACAGGAGTACGGACCGAGTCATCGTTTCCTTCGAATCTGGCTAGATGGTCTTGCTAGTTCGGTTGAGTGTGTCGACAACAGTCGCCTCGGTTTCCTCGTACTGCCCTGAAGCTCGTTGAAGCGCTTCGATGCTCAGTCTCAGCACCTCCTTCAGTTGCCTTACCACCATGCGTGCCGAATTTGGGCCGTTAGCAGACTCGTGCATGTGTTGGGCAACCAACTGACCGTACTCGTGGCCCCCGAGTTGAGGTCGCTGGTCGAATGCAGCCAGTGTGAAATCCATCGCGTCGATCTCGTCGACGAACTTCGACAACGTGTTGATCAGTTCGTCGGCGCTCTCCTTGGTGACCGTGAAGCCGCCGTTCTTCGCCGAGTCGACCAGGTTGCTGGCGGCTGATTTGGCGGCGGCCATGTTGGCCATGTTGGTCGCGGCACCGAACACCGCGGCGGCGACGCTCCCGAAGCCCTTACTGGCACCCGGGTCGTACGCCGCTCCTTGTTCACTGAATTCCTGTGCCTAGGCCGAGCCCCCCAGTCGGTTGTCGTCGCGGAACCGTTCGGCCTCGGAGTGTAACGAGAACGGTCGGGTCGTGAGGGGAGTCGGCGATGTCATGACCAGACAAGACGGACGCCCGCCCCGAGGGGCGGGCGTCCGTTGTGTCAGCGACCGGCCAGGGCGGGAGTGTGGGAGAGTGCGCGTTCGCCGGCCTCGGTGAGGACTGCCGGGACGCGCTGGCCGGGTTCGCTGGGGCGGGCGGGGGAGATGAAGCCGGCTCGGACGAGCCGGTGCGCCGTGGCTTGGTCGGAGCAGGCGAGTCCGTCGATGAAGAGGCTCGTCCCGCATCCGATGGCGATCTCGGCGTCACCCTGCGCCACGGCTTGCAGGGTCGCTCGCTCGCGGTGGTTCAAATCTCTGTCATAGCCGTCCTGAGGCACCTCTGCCTCCTTGCTTCCAACGACCGGGGTCCTTTACCGGTCCCTTGTGACTGATTCAACCCCGAACCACCCACTTGTCGCAAAGCTGTGAGGCTCATCTCATGCTTTTGGGGGCGTCGCGTGAGGATTTGTCCCAAGGTTCGGACAAGTCGGACATGCTCGCGGCACGGGTCGTCACTCAGGGTGCGGGCGGGCTCGGTCTAGGATTTGTGCGAGGTGCAGGGAACGACGTCCGGTGAGTTCGGTGATCTGGGTGCGGCAGCTGAAGCCGTCGGCCAGCACCAACTCGTCGGGATCGGCGGCCTCGACGGCGGGCACGAGCACCCGGTTGGCAGCGGCCACCGACACGTCGTAGTGACCACGCTCCACACCGAAGTTGCCTGCCAGTCCACAGCAGCCGGAGTCGAGCGTGCGGTTGTCGACGCCGGCTCGACGCAGGAGTCGTTCGTCGGCGTCGTGGCCGAGGACCGCGTGCTGGTGGCAGTGCTGTTGGGTGAGGGCGCGTGCGCCGAGCGGAGCGAACTCCACGTCGGGCGCGTGTCGGTCGAGGAACTCGGCGAGCGTCAGTGCGGGCACGGGCGGGGTGTCCAGCAGCTCGTGCACGTCGTGGCGCAGCACGGCGAGGCAGCTCGGTTCGAGTCCGACGATGGGCGTGCCCGCCTCGATGTCGTCGCGCAACACGTCCAGGCTGTGTCGGAGCACGCGCCGGGCGATGCCGAGCTGTCCCGTCGAGATCCACGTCAGTCCACAGCAGACCGAACTGCGGGGGAGGACGACGTCGAACCCCGCGTGTTCCAGCACTCGGGTGGCTGCCGCGCCGATCTCCGGTGCGAAGTGGTCGGTGAACGTGTCCGGCCAGAGCACCACCCGGGGGCGGTCTCCACCACCGGTGCGGGGCTTGCGTCGCCAGGCGCGGCGCAGTGTCGTGGGTGCGAACGTCGGGAGTTGCCGTTCCTCCGCGATGCCCCCGAGGCGTTTCGCGAGCGCGGCCAGCGGGCGGGAGCGCAACGCGGCGTTCACGACACCGGGCGCCCGGGAGGCCAGGCGTGCCCACAGCGGCAGGAACCCGAGCGAGTAGTGGCTCGCGGGTCGCACCTTGCCCGCGTAGTGGTGATGCAGAAACTCGGCCTTGTAGGAGGCCATGTCGACGTCGACGGGGCAGTCGGACAGACACCCCTTGCACGCCAGGCACAGGTCGAGGGCGTCGCGCACCTCCGTGGAGTCCCAGCCGTCGGTGATCGTCTCGCCGCGCAGCATCTCGAACAGCAGGCGCGCGCGACCACGGGTGGAGTGCTCCTCCTGCCGGGTCACCATGTAGCTGGGGCACATCACGCCGGTGCTGGTGTCGACGCACTTGCCGACGCCGACGCAGCGACGCGCGGCCGTGGCGAGGCTGCCGCCGTCGTGCGGGTAGCGGAGGGTCAGGGGGAGCTGCTTCGTCGGGCCGGAGAAGCGCAGGTCGGCGTCCAGCGGGCGCGGGCGCACGAGGTTGCCCGGGTTGAGGACGTCGTCGGGGTCCCAGATCGCCTTGAACGCCTCGAACAGCCGCAGCAGCTCCGGCGAGTACATGCGGGGCAGGAGTTCCGCGCGGGCCTGCCCGTCGCCGTGTTCGCCGGACAGCGATCCGCCGTGGGCGACCACGAGGTCGGCGGCGTCGGTGAGGAACCTCCGGAACGTCCCCACCCCGTCGTCGGTGAGCAGGTCGAAGTCGATGCGCACGTGCACGCAGCCCTCGCCGAAGTGCCCGTACGGGATGCCGCGCAGCCCGTACGAGGCGAGCAGTTCGCGGAACGAGCGCAGGTAGGAGCCGAGGTGTTCGGGCGGGACGGCGGCGTCCTCCCAGCCCGGCCACGCCTCCGATCCGTCGGCCATGCGGGTGGCGGTGCCCGCGGCGGACTCGCGGATGCCCCAGAGCTGCCGTTGGCGTGCCGGGTCGGTGGTGACGGACGTCGTGGCTCCGGTCTCGCGCGCCAACGCCGCCGCCAGCGCTTCGGCGTTGTGGCGGGCCTCGTCGGGGTCGTCGCCGCCGACCTCGACGAACAGCCAGCCGCGGCCGTCGGGCAGCGAGTCGAGCGCCGCGGGACGTCGGCCGCGTGCGAGGAGGATGTCGACGAGGTCGGCGCCCATGCCCTCCACGGTGAGGGGACGGTGGGAGAGGACCTGCGGGGCGGCGTCGGCGGCGGCGATGTCGTCGGCGAACCCGGCCACGACGAGGGCCCGCGCGCGGGGCGAGGGCACGAGGCGCACCGTGGCCTCGGTGATCAGCACGCACGTGCCTTCCGTGCCCACGAGTGCCCTGGCGAGGTCGGTGCCGTTCTCGGGGAGCAGCGCGTCGAGGGCGTAGCCGGACACCCGGCGCGGCAGCGTGGGGAAGCCGGTGCGCAAAACGGCGAGGTTGCCGTGGGCGAGGTCGTGCAGCGCCTCGCGGATCGCGTTCGCGCGTTCGGTGGGCTCGCCCACGACGCGGTCGCCGGGGCCGACGGTGAGCCGGGCGCCGTCGCCGGTGACGACGTCGAGCGACACGACGTTGTCGGCGGTGCGGCCCCAGGCCACGGAGTGCGAGCCGCACGCGTCGTTGCCGAGCATGCCGCCGAGCGTGCAGCGGCTGTGGGTCGAGGGGTCGGGCCCGAAGGTCAGTCCGTGTTCCGCGGCGGCGGCGCGCAACGTGTCGAGGACGACCCCGGGCTGCACGCGCGCCACACGCCGATCGGGGTCGATCTCCAGGATGCGGTTCAGGTGGCGGCTGTAGTCGAGGACGACGCCCTCGCCGAGCGCCTGCCCGCCGATGCCGGTGCCCGCGCCCCGCGCCGTGACGCCGACCCCGTGCGCGCGGGCGACCCGCAGCACCGCCGCCACGTCGTCGGCGTCGCGCGGGAACACGACGGCGCGCGGGACGTGCCGGTAGTTCGACGCGTCCATGCTGAACATCGCTCGGGCGGTGGGGCCGGCGTCCACCTCGCCCGTGACGACGCGGGTCAGGTCCTCGACGAGGGTCGGCACGGTGGTCACCAGTTCCGGAGGGACTCGGTGAGCACGGTGGTGAGGTCGGCCTCGCCGACGTCGCGGGGCGCGACGGCGAGCAGGCGTTGCTGTTGCAGCGCACCCTCGACGAGCGCGGGGACGTCCGACTCGGCGTAGCCGACCGCCGAGAGCCCGTTGGGGATGCCGATGTCGCGCATCAACGCGGTCAACGCGGCCGGGAGCGCCTCCCGGGGATCACGTTGGGCGGGCGCGTTCGGGGCGAGGATGCGGGCGGCGTGCAGGTGGCGCTCCGGGTCGGTGGGGAAGGTGAACCGGAACGCGGCGGGAGCGGTGAGCGAGACGGACTCGCCGTGGGGAACGAGCGGCTCGTCCTGCGGGTAGTCGGCCGGGCGGTAGCCGCGCACGCGGCCGGCGATCGGGTACGCGCAGGCGTGGGGGACGTGCACGCCCGCGTTGCCGAAGCCCATCCCCGCGTACGTGGCGGCGAGCATCATGTCCGTGCGCGCGTCGAGGTCGCCGCCGTTGAGCACCGCCCTGCGGAACGACCGCGCGAGCAGGTGCAGGGCCTTCTCCGTCCAGGCGTCGGAGATGGGGTTCGCGCCGTTGTAGGCGACGCGGGTCTGCGGCGTGTGCCGGGGGAAGGAGTGGAACGGCCGCGCGGTGTAGGACTCCAGGGCATGGCAGAGCACGTCCATGCCGCTGGCGGCGGTCACGCGCGGGGGCATGGACAGCGTGACCAGCGGGTCGACGATCGCCGTGGTCGGCCGCAGGTAGGGGTGGCTGATGCCGGACTTCACCTTCAGGTCGACGAAGTCCATGATGCAGACGGGCGTGGTCTCCGACCCCGTTCCGGCCGTCGTCGGCACGGCGACCAGCGGCTTGAGAGGTCCCGGCGGGGCCTTGGCGGCGCCGATCGGCTTGTTGACGTAGTCGAACAGGTCGGCGGGGTGCGTGGTGAGCAGGTTGACGGCCTTCGCGGTGTCGATGGCCGACCCGCCGCCGACGGCCACGAAGCCGTCCCACGTCGACTGCCGGGCGAACTCGACGGCTTCCAGCACGCTGACGTCGGTGGGCTCGACGCGGACGCCGTCGTAGACCTCGGCGGTCAGCCCGGCGGCGCGGGCCGCCTCGGCGACGCGGTCGGCGATGCCCGTGGCCGCGACGCCGGGGTCGGTGACGATCAGTACCCGCTGCGCACCCTGTTGAGCGAGGTCGTGACCGATTTCGTCGATCGCGCCGGCGCCGAACTTCAACGGCGTCGCGCCCCACGTGAACACGGTTTCGTGTCGGTAGTCGACCATGGCCCCTCCCCGGTGAGCGACTGGGAGACCCGAGAGTGGCATGTGGCATGCCACTCGTCAAGACTCCTGGTCAGGTGCCTCGTACCGTCGGGGAGTACCCCGTTCGGTCGGTCGGTGCTCAGTCGGTCAGTCGCGTCCAGTCGTAGGAGACGTGCACGGACTCGCCGGACTCGGCCGACTCCTGCGCGATGATGAGCCGCGCCGTGGTGAGCAGGTGCTCCCGCATGGCCTCCGCGGCCTCGCCGGGCTTGCCCGCCGCCACGAGATCGGCGATGGCCTCGTGCTCGGCGAGGATGTCGGCCAGGCTCCGACTCCGGTCCACAGTGGAAGAGCCGCGCAGGAACACCATGTCGCGCAACGAGTCGACGTAGCGGGCGAGGCGCAGGTTGCCGGAGGCGACGTTGATGGCCTCGTGGAACTTCCGGTCGGCCGCCATGAACGCCGACTCGTCGCGTTCCCGCTCGGCGCGGCGCATGGCGTCGAGGTGGGTGGCCAACTGCTCGGCGAGACCGGGCGTGCGCTGGCTCGTGGCGCGGAACGTCGCGGGCACCTCCAGCAGCAGCCGCATCGCGAAGACCTCCTCCAGGTCGTGCAGCGAGGTCTGCAACACGCGGATGCCCCGATTGCGTTCGAAGCGCACCATTCCGCGTTCGGCGAGCTGGATCAACGCCTCGCGCACGGGAGTGCGGGACACCCCGAGCCGGGCGGCCAGATCGTGCACCGAGTACAGCGTCCCGGGCACGAGTTCACCGCTGACGATGGCCCCGCGCAGCTCGTCGAGGATCGTCCTGGCGAGGTTCCGGTCGGTGTCGATCTGCCGCATTCGCCCATCGTCCCATGTGCTCGACGCCGGTGAGGACGACTTCGTGGCGCTGGTGCCGACGTGCTCGGACAGGCCCCCGAACGGCTTCGTCACATTCCGCTGGAGGTCCACCTAGCTGGAGATTGCAGGCTGTGGGCCATGACACGGACCGAACCACGGCGGGGTGTGCTCTGGACTCCCGAACACCGGCTGACGACCGCCGGGTTGCTGCTGGTGATCACCCTGCTCGCGTTCGAGAGCATGGGCGTGGCCACGGCGATGCCCACCATGGTCGCCGACCTCGACGGCGGCGAGCTGTATTCGTGGCCGTTCACCGCCTTCCTCGTCGCGAGCGTCGCGGCCACGGTGCTGTCCGGTCGGGTGTGCGACCGGCGCGGCCCGACGCTGTCGCTGCTCGCCGGTCCGTGGCTCTTCCTGGTCGGTCTCGTGACGGCGGGGGCCGCGCCGAGCATGGAAGTGCTACTGGCGGGGCGCGCCCTCCAGGGATTCGGAGCCGGGGTGCTCATGGTGGCGACGTCACTGCTCGTCGCGCTCACCTACGACGACCGGGAACGTCCGGTGATGTACGCGGCGAACGCGGCGGCGTGGGTGTTGCCTGCCGTCGTCGGCCCGTCGATCGCCGGGGTCGTGACGGAGACCGTGGGGTGGCGCTGGGTCTACCTCGGGCTGGTGCCGCTGATGCTGGTGGGCATCGCGCTGCTCGTGCCGGTGGTGCGCCGCCTGCCCGCACACGTGCCCGACCCGGCGGCGCGGCGGGCGGGAATCGTCGCGGCGGTGGTCGTGGCGCTCGCGGTGGCCGTCCTGATGTGGGCGGCACAGCATCCCTCGCCGGTCGCGTTCGGCTACGGCGGTGTCGCGCTCGTCGTCGCCGTGATGTGCCTGCGCACGTTGTTGCCCACCGGCACACTGCGGGCCCGTGCGGGACTGCCGACCGTGGTCGCGAGCCGGGCGCTGCTCGGCGGTGCGTTCGCGGGGATGGAGGCCTACCTGCCGTTGACCATGTCGCAGGTGCACGGCTACAACGCCGCACTCGCCGGACTCCCGTTGACGGTGAGCGCGGTGAGCTGGTCGGCGGCGTCGGCGGTCCAGGGCAGGCACCCCGACTGGAGCCGAGCCGCCCTGCTCCGGGCGGGGTTCGCGTTCGTGGGGGCGGGCCTCGTGCTGTTCGCGCTGGTGGCCTGGGGCGGTGCGCCGGCGTGGGTGGCGTTCGCCGCGGCGGCCTGCGGAGGTGCGGGCATGGGCATCGGCCTGCCGTCGATCTCGGTGCTGCTGTTGCGGCTGTCGCCGGTGGCGGAACGTGGCTTCAACACCTCGGCCGTGCAGCTCGGTGACTGGATCTCGTCCGCGCTGACGATCGGCGCGGGCGGCGTGCTGCTCGGTGTGTTCGGCAGCACGCACGACCCGTCGCTGCCTGTCGCCGTGCTGGCGCTGGTGCTGGCGTCGGTGGCGGTGCTGGGAGCCGGGCTCGCCGCGCGAGGACTCGGGGTGGAGGGGGCGGAACCGGAGCGGGTCTGATGTGATGCGCGGCCATGCCGTCAGCGTGATCCGGACGCGCGACTACCCTGGACGGTGATGACGTACCTCGACCACGCGGCCACCACGCCCATGGTGCCGGAGGCCCTCGCGGCCATGACCGACGCGCTGTCCACGTTGGGCAACGCCTCGTCACTGCACTCCTCGGGCCGTCGGGCTCGCCGAGTGGTCGAGGAGGCCAGGGAAGCGATCGCCGAGGCCGTCGGCGCGCGCCCCTCGGAGGTGCTGTTCACCGCCGGAGGCACCGAGAGCGACAACCTCGCCGTCAAGGGCATCTTCTGGGCCCGGCGCCGCAGCGACCCGCGCCGCCGCCGGGTGTTGGCGAGCGCCGTCGAACACCACGCCGTGCTCGACGCCGTGCAGTGGCTCGCCGACCACGAGGGCGCCGAGGTGACGTGGTTGGAGGTCGACCAGCACGCGCGGGTGCGGCCCGACTCGCTGCGGGCCGCACTCGACGAGAACCCCGACGACGTGGCGCTGGCCACCGTGATGTGGGCGAACAACGAGGTCGGCACCATCAACCCGGTGCCGGAGCTGGCGGCCGTGTGCGCGGAGTACGGCGTGCCCCTGCACACCGACGCCGTGCAGGCGATGAGTGCCGTGGAGGTGGACTTCGCCGCGAGCGGTGCCGCCGCCCTCACGCTCACCGGGCACAAGCTCGGCGGCCCGTACGGGGTCGGCGTGCTGCTGCTGCGGCGGGACACCCCGGCCACGCCACTGCTGCACGGTGGTGGTCAGGAGCGTGAGGTGCGGTCGGGAACGCTGGACGTCCCCGGCATCCACGCGCTCGCCACGGCCGTGACCGTTGCGGTGGAACGCAGGGCCGAGCACGCCGCCCGCCTCGTGAAGCTGCGGGACGATCTCGTGGCCGGGGTGCGGGCCGAGGTGCCCGACGTGGTGCTCAACGGTCCGCCGCAGGACGCGCCCGACCGGCTGCCGGGCATCGTGCACCTGACCTTCCCCGGCTGCGCCGGCGACAGCCTGCTGATGCTGCTCGACGCGAAGGGCATCGAGTGCTCGACGGGCTCGGCGTGCACGGCGGGGGTGGCCGAGCCGAGTCACGTGCTGCTGGCGATGGGCGCGGACGCCGCGTCGGCACGCAGTTCGTTGCGGTTCTCGCTGGGGCACACGTCGACCGAGGCCGACGTCGACGCGCTCGCAGCCGAGATCGGCGGTGTGGTGGTCAGGGCCCGCCAGGCCGGGTTGTCCGGCATGCGCAGGACGCGAAGCGATCAGGAGGTGTAGCGGTGCGGGTACTGGCCGCGATGAGCGGGGGAGTGGACTCGGCGGTCGCCGCGGCGCGGGCCGTCGAGGCGGGACACGACGTGGTCGGTGTCCACCTGGCGCTGTCGGCGAAGCCCGGCACGCTGCGGACGGGGTCGCGCGGGTGCTGCACGATCGAGGATGCGCACGACGCCCGGCGGGCCGCCGACATCCTCGACATCCCGTTCTACGTCTGGGACTTCGCCGAGCGGTTCACCGAGGAGGTCGTGGAGACCTTCGTCGGCGAGTACGCCGCGGGTCGCACGCCGAACCCGTGCGTGACGTGCAACGAGAAGATCAAGTTCGAGGCCCTGCTGGAGAAGGCGATGGCGCTGGGCTTCGATGCCGTGTGCACCGGGCACTACGCGCGGCTGTCCGTCGTGGACGGTGTGCCGGAGTTGCGGCGCAGCGCCGACGAGGGCAAGGACCAGTCGTACGTGCTCGCGTCGCTCACCCCCGAACAGCTCCGCCACGCCATGTTCCCGCTCGGCGACTCGGTGAAGGCGGACGTGCGGGTCGAGGCCGAGCGGCGGGGACTGCCGGTGGCGCGTAAGCCCGACAGCCACGACATCTGCTTCATTCCCGACGGCGACACGAGGTCGTTCCTGGAGAAGCGACTCGGGCAGCGTCCCGGGGATCTCGTCGACGCCGAGACCGGCGCAGTCCTGGGACGACACACCGGGGTGCACGGCTTCACCGTCGGGCAGCGCAAGGGGCTCGGCATCGACGCGCCCGCGCCCGACGGCAGGCCTCGGTACGTGCTGGCGCTGGAACCGGTGTCGGGCACGGTGAAGGTCGGGTCGGCCAAGGACCTCGCCGTGAGCCGTATCGAGGCCGACCGCCCGATCTGGCCGAGCGAGACCCCGCTCGACGGCCCCACCGAGTGCGTCGCCCAGGTCCGGGCCCACGGCGGCACCGCGTCGGCCGTGGCCGAGGTGGTCGACGGCCGCGTGGTCGTGGAGCTGCGGGAGCCGCTGCGCGGTGTCGCACCCGGTCAGGTCGTGGTGCTCTACCGGCCGGACGCCGACGCGGGCGACGTGGTGCTGGGCAGCGCGAAGATCGCCGCCACGGCCTGAACCCGGCGCGACTCAGCGCGGCGGGACGACCGTCGACTCGATCTCGTCGGCGCGGCTGATGAGGTCGTCGGCGAGGGCGCGCAGCGCGAGCCCGATCTCGCGAAGTGGCTGCGGCGGTAGTTCGCCGTCGCGTTGCTGCGCCATCGCCTCGGCCGCCACGAGCCCGAGACAGCGGTTCACCCTCGACATGCGCACCAACAGTTCACGGTCGCGTTCGATCACCGCTCGCCGTCCTCCGTGGAGTCGTCGTACCCGGCCGATCGTCGAACCGCAGTCCGCTCCCACGGCCCGCCGTCGTCCAGCTCATGAGGACACCATCGGAACGGCGGCGTTCGCACGAGAGGGTATGCGCCATGCGCATGGGCTCGCATCAGGCGAGTGCGTCGAGTCGCGCTTCCAACCGAGCGCTCTCCGTCCGTGGCACCTCGGCGAGCAGCCGCCGCGCCTCGGTCACGTCACCGGCGGCGACCAGCGCTTGCGCGAGGTAGGTCGTGTAGAGGCCGCGTTCCCGCGCTCGCGTGGGGTCGTACCGGCTGAGCGGTTCACTGAGCAGCTCGATCGCCACGGACGGCCGATGCAACTCGACCATGCATCGACCGCGCATGACGGTGATCTCGTCCCGGTCGAGCCAGTACGCCCAGGAGGGTGCGGGGTCACGGACCTCGTCGAACACCTCGTCCACCTCGTCGAGGACCCGCAACGCGGCAGTGGTGTCGCCGATGCGTGCGTGCGCCCACGCCAGTCGTTCGAGCAGCAGTGCCCGTCCCGCGCCGTCCGCCCGGTCGGCGACGGCGGAGGCGAGCAGCACCGCTTCCGCCCGGTCGGTGAGGGCCGACGAGTTGGCGAGTTGGTAGGCGAGGCTCGACAACGCCGAGGCGACCAGGTCGAGCCGTCCTGCCGTCTCGCCCGCCTCCGCCGCGGTGAGGTAGAGCCGCGTGGCGTCCGCCGTGCGGCCCGCGTCCGAGGCGACCCATCCCGCGACCTGGCCGAGCTCGGACAGCCCTGGCAGCGCCGTGGTGTCGTTCCGGCAGGCGTGGGAGGCGGCGTCGAAGCAGCGACGTACCGACGGATACAGCGCGCGTCCACCCACGACGTCGTCGAGCCGACGGAACCGGGCCGTGTGATCCGCGACGAGCCCCGCCAGATCGGACGTGTGCTCGAAGGCGGCCAGGACGGCCGCGTCCAGCACGCCCGTGTCCACCGCATCGCCCGCCGCGTCGGGTCGGGGCAGCCGGGCACGCAGAGTGCCGCCCGCGTGGAGCAGGTCGTCGAGCCGGGCGGCGAGGTCGGGTGTCACGGTCTGCCGGTCGGACTCGTAGCGCGACAGACTCGACTGCGAGATCGGCACCAGGCGGGCGAGTTGGGACTGCGAGAGGCCCGCCCGCTCGCGCAACCGACGCAGCCGCCTGCCGAACGTGTCCATCTGACCACCGTCCTCGCCCCGACCCGGCAACGACACTCGTGCGGACACGCGCAGCGTAGCGCTCACAACACGGTCGGGAGTCGCCATCTCGGATTCGTCGCCGCCGGCGTGAGACGTCGGGTCGGTCGGTGCCGCGATCGCCTCTCGACATCCTCGGCCGCGTCACGTGTAATGACGGGCACATCGCCCGCTTCCCGGGAGGACGCCGATGACGCCCGTCCGTTCCAGCACCGTCGCCGACCTCGTCCGTCGTAGTGCCGCGCGGCATCCGGATCGACTCGCCCTCCGGTTCGCCGATCGACGGTGGACGTACGCGGAGTTGGACGCGGCCGTGAGCCGAGCCGCCGCTCACCTGCTGTCCCTCGGCCTGGAACGTGGCGACCGGGTGGCCGCGTACGGCAAGAACTCCGACGCGTTCGTCATCGGCTTCCTCGCGTGTGCGCGGGCGGGTCTCGTGCACGTGCCCGTGAACTACAACCTCACCGGCGCCGAACTCGCCTACCTGGTGGAGCAGTCGGGCAGCAGGGCCGTGCTCACCGATCCCGCGCTCGCCGACACGCTGTCGGCCGCCACGACCGCGCCGGAGACGGTGCTGGCGTTGCGCGACGCCGACGGCAGCCTGCTCGACGTCGCCCGCGAGGGCGATCCGGTGGAGGTGGACGTGGAGGTGGCCGACACCGATCTCGTCCAGTTGCTCTACACCTCGGGCACCACGTCACGGCCCAAGGGCGCGATGATGACCCACCGCGCACTGGTGCACGAGTACCTGTCCTGCATCACCGCGCTCGACCTGACCGCCGACGACGAGCCCCTGCACGTCATGCCGCTCTACCACAGCGCGCAGTTGCACGTGTTCCTCATGCCGTGGCTGGCCGTGGGCGCGACCAACACCGTGTTGGAGACCCCCGACCCCACCGAGATCCTGCGTCGGCTCGACGCCGATCGGCACGGTGCCTTCTTCGCCGCGCCCACGTTGTGGGTGGCGCTGGCCAACCACGCCGACTTCGCCCGGCGCGACCTGTCCGCGCTGCGCAAGGCCTACTACGGCGCCTCGATCATGCCGGTGCCCGTGCTCGAACGGCTTCGCGCGGCGATGCCGGGGCTCGGCTTCTACAACTGCTTCGGACAGTCGGAGATCGGCCCGTTGGCCACGGTGCTGCGGCCCGAGGAACACGACGCCCGACCGGACTCCGCGGGCAGGCCGGTGTTGTTCGTGGAGGCGCGGGTCGTGACCCCGGACGGCGACGACGTCGCTCCCGGGGAACTCGGCGAGGTCGTGTACCGGTCGCCGCAGCTCGCCACGGGGTACTGGGACAAGCCCGAGGAGACGAAGGACGCCTTCCGCGACGGGTGGTTCCACTCGGGCGACCTGGTGCGCGTCGACGAGGAGGGCTACCTCTACGTCGTCGACCGCATCAAGGACGTCATCAACACCGGCGGCGTGCTCGTCGCCTCGCGCGAGGTGGAGGACGCCCTCTACACGCACCCCGGGGTGGCCGAGGTCGCGGTCGTGGGACTGCCGGACGACCGCTGGATCGAGGCGATCACCGCCGTCGTCGTCCCGAAGGGCGACGTCAGCGCCGACGAGCTGTTGGCCCACGCGAAGGCGGCGCTGTCGAACTTCAAGGTGCCGAAAGCCGTGCACTTCGTGACCGACCTGCCGCGCAACGCCTCCGGCAAGATCCTGAAGCGGGAACTGCGTCAGCAGCTCGCCCCGCGGTGAGCGTCGCTCACCGGAACCGGCGCACCCCGTCGTCGTCCGTGGTGACGGTCAACGCCTTCCGGGCCACCAGCACGTCCAGGTGGGCGGCCACCTCGAGCACCGCGAGCATCCGGTTGAACGGGTCGAGTTCGTCGAGGGTGCGGCCGCGCCGGGTCCACGTCATCCGGCTCGCCACCTCGTAGGCGGTGTGCGCGCCGTCGGCCACCGTGGCGGCGATGCGGTCGAAGCGGCGTTCGTGGTGCTGCAGCAACTCGTCCACGCGCGCGTGCACGCTGTCCGAGACCGGCCCGTGGGCGGGCAGCATCCGCCGGTCCGGTCGGGAGCGCACGGTGCTCAGCGACGCGAGGAAGTCCCGCAATGGCAACGGCGGCGGTGCGGCGTGCAGGCCGATCGACGGGGTGATGTGCGGCAGCACGTGGTCGCCGGTGAACAGCAGGCCCGCGTCGGCGTCGTCGAAGACGACGTGCCCGGCCGTGTGTCCCGGGGTGGGCACGACGTCGAGCGTGCGGCTCCCGACCGACGGAACCGGGCCTGGGGTGAGCCAGTGGTCAGGCTGCTCCCAGAGGTCGTCCTGCGTGGGTGCGGTGCCGAACAACGCCGCGAGCGCGGCCACCACGGGCGCGCCGCCCGCCTGTTGCAGCAACGCGACCTGGTCGGCCATGGGCATCCGCCCCGGCTGGGACACCGCGTCGAGCGTCGTGCGTTCGCCCGCCCCGAGGGCGATCGGCGTGCCGTACGTGCGGCGCAACGCGACGGCGAGCGAGTAGTGGTCGCGGTGGATGTGGGTGATCAGGAACCGGTCGATGTCCGCGAAACCCGCGCCCAGGCCCGACAGGGCGGACTCCAGCCGGTCGCGGGCCTCGTCGAGGGCCCAGCCGGAGTCCACCAGGGTCAGCGTGTCGCCGTCGGTGATCGCGTAGACGTTGACGGCGCGGAGCCCGTCGTTCGGCATCGGGAGCGGAATCCGGTACACGCCGTCGGCCACGGAGTAGAGGCCCGGTTCGGTCCACGGCCGCGTGCCGTCGTCGAGCGGTTGCATCCCGTCATGAGATCAGCGCGCGCCGTGGACCGGGAGGTCCGTGAGACCCACCTCACTGAGCGATCGCTCAGTCGTCGCCGCTCTCCAGCATGAGCCGTTCCAGCTCTCGCCGTAGCAGGCCCATGCGCGCGTCCGCGAGCAGCGGGATCTCCCGCCTGCGTCGGCGAACGGCGGTGAGGTCGATGTCGATGACGGTCAACGACTCCTCCCACGTCGGGGCCGTCGCCACGGCCGAACCCCACGGGTCGACGACCCGCGAGCCGCCCCAGAACCGCACGCCCGCCTCGTCGCCGACCCGGTTCACGAACACCACCCAGCACTGCTGCATGCGTGCCGTGAACGTCAGCAGGTCGTGCCAGTACTCGGCGGGGTCGAACGAGCCCGCCGTCAGCTTCGCCGCGCTGTTGGCGGGCACGATGAGCAGCTCGGCGCCGTCCTGGGCCGCCAGCCACGGCAGCATCGGCTGCCACGCGTCGTTGCAGATCAACGTCGCGAACCGGCCGAGCGACGTGTCGAACGCACGCAGATGCTGGCCGGGGTTGGCGTGCTTGCGCTCCTCCCAGATCAGGTAGTTCGGCAGGTACAGCTTGCGATGGTTGTGCACCAGGCGGCCGTCGGAGAGGTAGAGCGCCGAGTTGTGTCTGCGGATCCGCCCGTCCTCCAACAGTCCGATCACGACGTCCGGACCGTGCTTCGACAGCGTGGCGAGACGCGGATCGTCGGGCCACAACGAGATGTCGTCCGCCAACTGTCCCAACGCGTACCCGGTGAGTGACAGCTCCGGGAACACGACCAGATCGACGTGCTGGGCCGCCGCGTCCTTGATGATCCGCTCGGCATCCGCGAGGTTTCCCTCCACGTCGCCGAGCCGGCAGTCGGTCTGAGCCAGTGCCACTCTCATGCGTCTCACCTCCCCTTTCCGTCACCGTGTCCGCCCGTGCCCGGGTTGTGTCCTCGTCGACGTTTCTCGACGACGTTTCTCGTCGACGTTTCTCGACGGCCGGGACAGGGACGGACACCGCCGACGGTACGGCATCGGACACGCGGTTCGGTGCCGGTGATTCGGGTGGTGAGCGGGGCCGACCCGACGATGGCGGCGCGTGGGTGCGGCGGCACAATCGGTGGCGTGAGCAGCGGTGAGACGAGTGCGCCCCGACCGTGGCCCGCGGGCACGGCGACCGGAGTGGGATCGATGCCCGGAGCCGACGTCAGCGAGTCGGCCGCCGTGGTGTTCGGTGAGCTACCGACACTGCCGCACCTGCCCGAGCTGCCCGCGCGTGGGCTCGGCGCGGACCTCCTCGGCCGGGCGGCAGCCCTGCTGGTCGACCTCGCCGTCGAGGTGGTCCCCTCCGGCTACCGGGTCACCGCCCGGCCGGGCCGCGACCACCGGCGCGCGGTCGACCTGCTGCGGTGGGACGTCGACGCGGTCACCGACGCCGCGGAGTCGACCCGGCCCGCCGTGGTGAAGACGCAGGTCGCCGGACCGTGGACCCTCGCAGCCGGGGTGGAGTTGCCGCGCGGACACCGAGTGCTCACCGATCCCGGCGCGGTGCGTGACTTCACCGACTCGCTCGTGGAGGGTCTCACCGCACACGTGGCGACCCTGGCCGACCGCACCGGCGCGCGGGTGGTGGTGCAGCTCGACGAACCGACGCTTCCCGCCGTGCTCGCCGGTGAGCTGTCCACGCCCTCCGGCTACGGCACCGTGCCCGCCGTGCCGGAACCGCAGGCCCGTGAGCTCCTCGCCACGGTGATCGAGCGAGTCAAGGCCGCCACGGCGGGACCGGTGCTCGTGCACTGCTGCGACCGGCGTCCGCCCGTGGGCCTGCTGCACTCGGCGGGGGCCGACGCGATCTCGCTCGACGCGACCCTGCTGAGCGATGCTCCCGGCGCGCTGCTGGACGAGATCGGGCAGGCGTGGGACGACGAGGTGACCTTCCTGCTGGGACTGGTGCCGAGCGTGGCGCCGACGACCCGCCCCGCGCTGCGGGAGCTGGCGCGCCCGGCGTTCGACCTGGTGGACCGACTGGGCTTCGCGCGCCCGACGTTGGCCGACCGGGCGGTGCCCACCCCCACCTGCGGTCTCGCGGGTGCGACGCCGGAGTGGGCGCGGCGGGCGCTGACGTTGGCGACGGATCTGGGCAAAGCCTTCGTCGAGCCGGTCGAGGGCTGGTAGTAGTGGCGGGCATGCGACTGTTCCGCCGTCGACCGCGAACCCACCACGGTGACAGTGCCGACGAGGGGCCCGACCCTCGCACCCCGTGGCCGGAGCCGCCCCCACCGGCCGAGCCGACGGAGGCAGCGGCGGAGTTCTGGCGCCACTGGCACTCCGTGCTGCCCGACCTCAGCGCCGCCCTCGGCGAGGGACATCTCCCGGCGGCCGAGACGCTGCTGTGCGACGCCGTCGCGCGCATGCACCCGGACCTCCAGCTCTCGCTCGAACGGGGGCAGCGGGCGTTGTACGCCCTCGTGGTCAGCGGCCGGGAGGACCCCGCCCTGCGTCCCTTCACCGACGCGTGGAAGGCGGCCGCGCCGCCCGACGACGCGATCTGGGAGTTCCACGACTCGGTGCCGCCCGTGCCCGATCCGGCGGGCGTGACCGTCAATCTCGCCGGGCACCGGATCGCTCTGGCCGACGTGCGCGTGGTCGCCCAGGTCGACGAGCCCGAGGGCGTCGTCGACGTCGCCGTGCACCACCCCGCGTTCGCCGACCTCGGCGAGGCCGAACGCGCCGCGATGACGTTCCTGCCGTTGGAGGCCACGCTCGGCGAACGGGTGGCCGCGCAGCGCCTGCGTCGCGTCGAGACCGCCGTCGCGCCACCGGAGGGCACCATCAGCCTCGGTGAACTCCGCGACCTCGTGCTCGGGCTGCCCGGCATTGTCGGTGGTGCTGACTAGGCTTCAGGTGTGAGCACTGAGGACCTGGCGACCAACGAGGAGCTGGCGGAGTCGGGCGTCGTCGCGGGCGACGCCGAGGTGACGCGCGAGGCGGACGACATCACCGACGTCCCCGCCGAGGTGCGGGAACGGCACGCCGAGCTGGTGGAGGAGATCCGCGGCCACCAGTTCCGCTACTACGTTCTCGACGCGCCCACGATCTCCGACGCCGAGTTCGACCGGTTGCTGCGCGAGCTGGAGACCATCGAGGCCGAACACGCGGCGCTGTCCTCACCGGACTCACCGACCCAGCAGGTCGGGGGCACGTTCTCCACCGAGTTCAATGCCGTCGACCACCTCGAACGCATGCTGAGTCTCGACAACGCGTTCGAGATCGACGAGCTGTCGGCGTGGCTCGACCGCGTCGAGAAGGAGATCGGCGGCAGCACCCGGTACCTCTGCGAGCTCAAGGTCGACGGGCTCGCCGTCAACCTGCTCTACGAGAACGGCAAGCTCGTCAGGGCGGCCACGCGCGGCGACGGCCGGACGGGCGAGGACGTCACGCTCAACGTCCGCACGATGAACGACGTGCCCGACCGGCTCACGCCCACCGACGAGTTCCCTGTGCCGCGCCTCGTCGAAGTGCGGGGAGAGGTGTACTTCCGCGTCGAGGAGTTCGCCGACCTGAACGCCCAGCTCGTCGAGGTGGGCAAGTCGCCGTTCGCCAACCCACGCAACGCCGCCGCCGGGTCGCTGCGGCAGAAGGACCCGAAGGTCACCCGCACCCGGCCCCTCCGCCTCATCTGCCACGGACTCGGCAAACGCGAGGGGTTCGACCCCAAGCACCAGTCCGAGGCGTACGACGCGCTGGCGGCGTGGGGGCTGCCCGTGTCGCCGTACAGCAAGGTGATCGACTCCCGTGAGGGGCTCTTCGAGCACATCCGTTACTGGGGCGAGCACCGGCACGACGCCTCCCACGAGATCGACGGCGTGGTGCTGAAAGTCGACGACGTGTCGCTCCAGCGGCGCCTCGGCGCCACCTCGCGTGCGCCGCGATGGGCGATCGCGTACAAGTACCCGCCGGAGGAGGCCAACACGACGTTGCTCGACATCCGCGTCAACGTCGGCCGCACCGGCCGGGTCACGCCGTACGCCGTCATGGAGCCGGTGAAGGTCGCCGGGTCCACGGTGTCGATGGCGACCTTGCACAACGCCGAGGAGGTCAAGCGCAAGGGCGTCCTCATCGGCGACCGCGTCGTGATCCGCAAGGCGGGCGACGTGATTCCCGAGGTGCTCGGCCCCGTGGTCGACGTGCGTACCGGCGACGAGCGCGAGTTCGTCATGCCCACCCGCTGCCCGGAGTGCGGCACGCAGCTCCGGCACGAGAAGGAGGGCGACGTCGACATCCGGTGCCCCAACGCCCGGTCGTGTCCGGCGCAGCTCCGGGAGCGGTTGTTCCATCTCGCGGGCCGGGGCGCGTTCGACATCGAGGTGCTCGGGTACGAGGCGGCCGGTGCCCTGCTCTCCGCCGGTGTGATCACCGACGAGGGCGACGTGTTCGACCTCGACGAGGAGAAACTGCTGCGCGTCGACCTCTTCGTCACCAAGGCCGGTGCGCTCTCCGCCAACGGCAGGCGGCTGTTGGACAACCTCGACTCGGCCAAGGACCGTCCCTTGTGGAAGGTGCTGGTGGCGTTGTCGATCCGGCACGTCGGTCCCACGGCCGCGCAGGCGCTCGCCCGGGAGTTCGGGTCGATCGACGCCATCGACACGGCCGACGAGGAACGGCTCGCCGAAGTCGACGGCGTGGGCCCCACCATCGCGCGCGCCGTACGTGAGTGGTTCGCGGTCGACTGGCATCGCGCGATAGTGGAGAAGTGGCGTCGCGCCGGCGTGCGGATGGAGGCCGAGCGCGACACGTCGGTGCCCCGCAATCTCGAAGGACTGTCCATCGTGGTCACCGGCTCGCTGGCCGAGTTCTCCCGCGACGAGGCCAAGGAAGCCATCATGGCGCGCGGCGGCAAGGCGGCGGGCTCGGTGTCGAAGAAGACCGCGTTCGTGGTCGTGGGCGACGCGCCGGGGTCGAAGTACGACAAGGCGGTCCAGTTGAAGGTGCCCGTGCTGAACGAGGACGGCTTCCGCGTGCTGCTCGAACACGGTCCCGACCGGGCCCTGGAGGTCGCCGAGCGCGCCGACGCCGAGTGAGCGGTCCTCCCGGTGGGCGGTGCCGTCATTTCAGGCGCCGTCGGGTCGGTGTCGCGTGAACGGCGGGTTTCCGTCAGCGGATGGATGCTGCGTGAGTGGGTTCCCTCGTCAGCGGACGGATGCTGTGAGCGGAAACCTCGTCAGCGGGTCGGTACCGGGTGCGCGCGGGCGTCGTCAGCGGGTCGATGCCGAGCGCACTGCCCGGTACCGCCTCCACCGAGCCCGAAGGGGACCGGGCCGGCCACCGGACTACCCTCCGTCGTCCACCTCGCCGACCTCATCGGCGCGGGACTCGACGGACGCTTGTCCCGACTCCGGCCTCCGCTTTCCGGTCTGGTCGCTGCCGCTCGTCCCGCATCGTCGTCCGAGGAAGGAAGTCTGATTCGTGAGTGACTTCGAGGTTCGTGTGGCCCGCCCCGAGGAGTGGGCTGCCGCCGGGGACGTGACCGTCGAGGCCTACCGCGTGAACGGCTACCTCGACCATCCCGACGGCAGGGCCTACGCGGCGTCGTTGCGCAACGCGGCGCGACGCGCGGAGCACGGAGTGCTGTGGGTGGCGGTCGACGTCGACGGACGGGTCGTGGGCACGGCCACGGTCGCGTTGCCGGGGTCGACGCTGACCCAGATGTGCCGGGAGGGCGAGGCCGAACTGCGTATGGTCGCCGTGGCTCCCCACGCGCGGGGACGCGGTGTGGGGGAGGCGTTGACGCGCGCGAGCCTCGACCTGGCGGTCGAGCGTGGCGCGAAGCGCATGGTGCTCGCGAGCCTCGAAGCCATGACCGCGGCCCACCGCCTGTACGAGCGGCTCGGTTTCTCCCGCGCTCCCGAGCGCGATTGGCACACCGACGGCGGCCTCCTCCTCATGGCCTTCACGAGGGACCTCTGACCCCAAGCCCCCGCCCCGGCGTGTCCCGACCCCACGCCCGCGTGTCCGCACTTCCCGTACGTGTGTCCGCACTTCCCGTACGTATGGCTGCAGCCGGTGTACGGCTGCCCGCGTCCTGCGCACTCGTGTCGCCGTCCTGTGCACGCATGACGGTGACGCAGGGTGCGAACATGCGGGCATACGGCGCGAACGTGCGTGCGTGGGATGCGGACACGCGCGAGTGCGGTGCGGAGACACCGAATCACGGCCAGCCGCGGGTGTCGCGGCGCAGCAGCACGGTGACGCACAGGCCGACGGTCACGAGGCCCAGCACCAGCAACGCCGTTCCCCCGACACCCATGTGGTCGATCACCCGATCGAGTAGTTGTCGGCTACGTGACTCCGGGTTTGACAACACCACGGCGGAGAAGACGAGAGAGAGTGCGACGGCTGCCGCGAGAACCCACCGGCCACGCTGTCCGTCCAAACCGGTCCGATGGACGACGATCCGACCGGCGCGCAGGATACGTCGCACCCGCAGGATGCGGAACGTGCCGAGCGCCAGCATGAGCCGTAGCACTTGGAACGGCCCGACGACGAACACCACCGCCGGCACGGCGATGCCCACCACGATCAGCTGCGAACGGTACCGGCGGAGGTAGGTCCGCAGATTGCCGCTCGTCCACAGCAGCGCCACCGACTCGCCGAGGAGGACGGCGAGGGACAACCAGTTCAGCACGGTACCGACGACGCCGAGCGGTCCCGGCGTGGTCGCGAGGAACACCGCCGGGACAGACACGACACTCGCGGTGAGGACGGGAACGGCGAGGCGCTGTTGCACGCGGTACGCACGGTCGTCGTCGCGGGCCGGTCCGAGCATGTCAGGAGCCCCGGAGGGTGGTTCGACGACCGTGCCGACCGGTGTACCGGGATGCGAGCGGTACCGAGCTTGACGTGCCGAGCCCAGGCCGCACCCCACGATGAGCGGCGATCGTGTGGGCCGATGCTGCCGACCTGCGTTCGTGGAGCGACGGGCGTACCCGGCGTGCCGCCGAGCGTGCCGTCGACACACGCGCACGAGACGGGGACATGCGTGTAAGGAGCGCGGACACGCGTGCACATGGTGCGAACACACGGCCGTAGCGCGAGGACACGCGTGCAGGAGGTGCGGACACGCCGTCAGGAGTCCAGGACCACTGCCACGATGCCGGACAAGTGGGCGAGGCGGGCGACTTCGGCCGCGCGGAACATCGGGCCGCCGGGGCGACCGACCAGCAGCGCCCGGTCGGGCTTGCCCACGGGCGTGGCCGCCAACTCGGTGCCGAGTTCGCGCCACATCTCGGGCACCCACGAGGCTTCGGCGTCGAGCACCGTGGCGCGCTCCAACGGCAGCCACGGCAGTTCACCCAACGGTGCCTCCGGTGCCGCCGTGGACGAGGCGAGGCGGGTGATCTCGCCGTCGTCGTAGCGGACCACGATCGACCACCCGGCGCGCACGATCCGTGGCACACCGTCGGCGAACAGGCGGAGTCCCTCACGTGGGTCGGCGGCGATCTCCTCGACGAGTTCGAGTTCCCGATGGGTGTCGAGCACGCCCGCGTAGGGGCGGACCGCGTCGACCTCGACACCTTCCACGCTCTCGGCCGCGGTGATGAGCGTGTCCGGGAGCCGCCCGGACGGCAGTTCGACGACCAGGTCGTCGATCGCCACGCCGTTGCCCCGTTCGACGACGTCGACGCTCAGGATGTCGGCGCCCGCCAGACCCAGAGCGCTCGCCACGGCGCCGAGGGTGCCGGGGCTGTCCGGGAGTTGGACCCGGATCAGGAAAGACAACGTGGACCCCTTTCCTCGGCCGACCTGTCCGCTACTCGCATTCGCCGACCGATGATTGTGACAGTTCCGTCCCCGCATGGGTAGTCGCCATGGCCCGGACCCGAGGCGAGCGATCGGGGCCGCACGCCATAGACTGCCCTGGGAAACACCCGAAATCGACAATCACTCGTGTCGAGAACGAGAACCCCCCGGGAGTCGCCCGCGTGTCGAACATTTCCCGCGACGAGGTCGCGCATTTGGCCAGATTGGCGAGGATGGCCGTCACCGAGGAGGAACTGGACGTCTTCGCGGGCCAGCTCGATCAGATCCTGGACTCGGTGGCGAAGGTGTCGGAGGTCGCGTCCGACGACGTCCCGCCCATGTCGCACGCCGTGCCGTTGACGAACACCTTCCGCGACGACGAGGTGCGTCCTGGCCTGAGCCAGGAGCAGGCGCTGGCCGGTGCGCCGGCGGCGGAGGACGGACGGTTCCGGGTGCCGCGCATTCTTGGGGAAGAGCAGTGACCGATCTGACGAGGCTGTCCGCCGCCGAACTGGCGGAGAAGATTCATTCCCGTGAGGTGTCGTCCGAAGAGGTGACCCGGGCCCATCTGGACCGGATCTCCGAGGTGGACTCCGACATCCACGCGTTTCTCCACGTCGACGCCGAGGGTGCGGTCGCGTCCGCTCGCGCGGTGGACGAGTCGTTGGCGAAGGGCGAGCAGCCCGCGTCGGCCGTCGCGGGTGTGCCGCTGGCGCTGAAGGACGTCTTCACGACGCGCGACATGCCCACCACGTGTGGCTCGCGCACGCTGGAGAACTGGGTTCCGCCGTACGACGCCACGGTGACGCGCAAGCTGCGCGAGGCGGGTGTGCCGATCCTCGGCAAGACCAACATGGACGAATTCGCGATGGGGTCGTCGACCGAGAACTCGGCGTTCGGTCCCACCCGCAACCCGTGGGACCGGGAGCGGGTGCCCGGCGGCTCCGGTGGTGGTTCGTCGGCCTCCATCGCCGCGTTCGAGGCTCCGCTGGCCATCGGTACCGACACGGGTGGCTCGATCCGGCAGCCCGCGTCCGTGACCGGAACCGTGGGCGTCAAGCCGACCTACGGCGGTGTCTCGCGGTACGGCCTCGTGGCGTTCTCGTCGTCGCTCGACCAGGGCGGTCCGTGTGCGCGGTCGGTGCTCGACGCCGCGTTGCTGCACGAGGTGATCGCGGGCCACGACCCGCTCGACTCCACCTCGATCGACGCGCCGGTGCCGCCCGTCGTGCAGGCCGCGCGCGAGGGTGCCGCAGGCGACCTCGCCGGGGTGAAGGTCGGCGTGGTGCGCGAGCTGTCCGGCGAGGGCTACCAGCCGGGTGTGCTGGCCTCGTTCGAGGCCGCGGTCGCGCAGCTTCGCGAGCTGGGTGCGGAGATCGTCGAGGTCTCGTGCCCGCACTTCTCCTACGCGCTGCCCGCGTACTACCTGATCGCGCCGAGCGAGTGCTCGTCCAACCTGGCTCGCTTCGACGCGATGCGGTACGGCCTGCGGGTCTCCGACGACGGCGAGCACAGCGCCGAGGAGGTCATGTCGGCCTCGCGGGAGGCGGGCTTCGGCCCCGAGGTGAAGCGCCGCATCATGCTCGGCACCTACGCGCTGTCGTCGGGGTACTACGACGCCTACTACGGCTCGGCGCAGAAGGTGCGCACGTTGATCGCGCGTGACTTCACGGCCGCGTTCGAGAAGGTGGACGTGCTCGTGTCGCCGACGACGCCCACCACGGCGTTCAAGCTCGGCGAGCGCGTGGACGACCCGATGGCGATGTACCTCGCGGACCTCGCCACGATCCCGGCGAACCTCGCGGGCAACGCGGCGATGAGCGTCCCGAGCGGGCTTTCCGCCGACGACGGTCTGCCGGTCGGCCTCCAGATCATGGCTCCGGCCCTCGCCGACGATCGGCTCTACCGGGTCGGTGCGGCGTACGAGACCGCCCGTGGCCCGGTGCTGGACAAGATGCCTGAGCTGAAGGGAGCGCCGACGCCGTGACTGCGGTTGCCGACCTGATGGACTACGCCGAGGTCGTCGAGTCGTACGACCCGGTGCTCGGGCTCGAGGTGCACGTCGAGCTCAACACGAAGACCAAGATGTTCTGCGGCTGCCCGAACCAGTTCGGGGGCGAGCCGAACACCCACGTGTGCCCCACGTGCCTGGGGCTGCCCGGTGCGCTGCCGGTGGTCAACGGCAAGGCGGTGGAGTCGGCGATCCGGATCGGCCTCGCGCTGAACTGCCAGATCGCCGAGTGGTGCCGGTTCGCCCGGAAGAACTACTTCTATCCGGACATGCCGAAGAACTTCCAGACCTCGC
This sequence comes from Saccharomonospora sp. NB11, assembly GCF_015910535.1. Taxonomy (GTDB): domain Bacteria; phylum Actinomycetota; class Actinomycetes; order Mycobacteriales; family Pseudonocardiaceae; genus Saccharomonospora. The sequence continues at coordinate 163,691 of NZ_JACBJG010000007.1, forward strand.
AGTACGACGAGCCGATCGCGTTCGACGGCTACCTCGACGTGGTGCTCGACGACGGCGAGGTGGTGCGCGTGGACATCGAGCGCGCGCACATGGAGGAGGACACCGGCAAGTCGCTGCACGTCGGTGGCGCGACGGGCCGCATCCACGGTGCCGAGCACTCGCTGTTGGACTACAACCGCGCGGGTGTCCCGCTCATCGAGATCGTCACCAAGCCGATCGTGGGCATGGGCGAGCGCGCACCGGAGGTGGCGCGGGCGTACGTGACGGCACTGCGTGACCTGCTGCGGGCCATGGACGTCTCGGACGTCCGCATGGACCAGGGTTCACTGCGGTGCGACGCGAACGTCTCGCTGATGCCGAAGGGGACGACGGAGTTCGGCACGCGGACCGAGACGAAGAACGTCAACTCGCTGCGCAGTGTCGAGCGCGCGGTGCGTTACGAGATGACGCGGCAGGCGGCCGTGCTCGCCTCGGGTGGCAGCGTTCGGCAGGAGACCCGGCACTTCCAGGAGGCCGACGGCACCACCGCGCCCGGCCGCGCCAAGGAGACCGCCGAGGACTACCGGTACTTCCCGGAGCCCGATCTGGTGCCCATCGCGCCGTCGCGCGAGTGGGTCGAGGAGCTGCGGACGACGCTGCCGGAGCTGCCGTGGGAGCGCCGCAAGCGCATCAAGGAGGAGTGGAACCTCACCGACGAGGAACTGCGTGACCTCATCAACACGGGCGCGGCCGACCTGGTGGCGGCCACGGTCGAGGCCGGTGCCAAGCCGAACGAGGCGCGGAGCTGGTGGGTCCAGTACCTGACCCAGCAGGCCAACGCCCGCGAGGTGGAGCTGGCCGACCTGCCGATCACGCCGAAGCAGGTGGCCAGGGTCATCGAGCTGGTGAACTCCGGCGAGCTGACCAACAAGCTCGCCCGTGAGGTCGTGCAGGGCGTGCTGGCCGGTGAGGGCGAGCCCGACGACGTCGTGGAGAAGCGCGGCCTGAAGGTCGTGTCGGACGACTCCGCCCTGATCGCGGCCGTCGACGAGGCGCTGGCCGCGCAGCCGGACGTGGCGGACAAGATCCGCGGCGGCAAGGTGCAGGCTGCGGGTGCCATCGTCGGTGCGGTGATGAAGGCGACGAAGGGACAGGCCGACGCCAAGCGCGTCCGTGAGCTGGTCCTGGAGAGGGTCGGCGCCTGACCGTGTCGACGCGCGACCGTCGGGAACCGGGATGGTCGCTCGCTCGGGTGTCGTGGCGGGAGTGGCTCGGCCTCGTGGCCGGGCTGCTCGCCGTCGGTTCGTTGTTCCTGCCGTGGACGAACCTGGGCGCCGAGCATCCCGAGGTGAGTGCCGCGCTGGCGGAGTTGCCGTCCGAGGACGTGCACCGCTCGGTGTGGCGGGCGACGTTCTTCGGCTGGCTTGCGCCGCTGCTCGTGGTGGTCGCCGGGGCGTGTGTGGTGCCGTTCGGGCAGCGTCGCTCCCTGCGCACGGCAGGGTTGCCGCAGTTGTGGCTGGTGACGGCGTCGGTCGCGGCGTGTGCCACGGTGCTGGCCTGGGTGTTCGTCGGCTGGCAGTTCGGCTCGGAGCAACGGGACTTCCTCACCGAGAGCGGCGTGACGTTCGACGCGGGGCCGGGTCGGTACCTCGGTGCCGCGGCGGTGCTCGTCTCGCTCGTGGCGGCCGTGTTGGACGTGCGGGCGGGGGTCAGTCGCGGCCCGAGCCGGAGGACGGCTCGCGCACGATGATGACGACGCGGTCGTCGCTGGACACCGGCTTGCCGCCGTCCTTGTTGACCGTGCCCGCGACGGCGACGTCGCCGGTCACCTGCGTGAGGCTGCCGATGCGGCCGTAGGACGTGCCGTTCTCGCCGTCGAGGGTCAGTTGGGGGTCGCCGCCGATCGATCCGTCCTCCGTCAACGGCAGGTTCTGCAGGTTGCCCGCCTCGTCGGTGGCGACGGCGAGTGTGTCGGTCCAGTCGGCGCACCCGGTGACACCGGGGCGGTCCTTCCAGGTCCACGCGGGCACCGAGAGCGGTTCCCCCGCTTCCACCCGGTAGACGGCGTCGTGCTGCTCCGCTCGGTCGGTCACCCACAGCCGCGCGCCGTCGGAGGTGCCGCACAGGCCGCCGGGAGCACGCAGGCCCCGCGCGTACACGGGGGAGTCGGCGGTGGGATTCCCCTTCGCCGGTCTGCCCGAGGTGTCGATCCGGAGCACCTTGCCCGCGAGCGAGGCGGGATCGCTGCTCGCGGTCGATTTCCCCGCGTCGCCGGTGGCGACCAGCAACGTGCCGTCGGCGCCGGGAAGCAGGGCGCCACGGTTGCGGGTCGACCCCTTCGGGATGCCGGTGAGCACCGGCTTGGGCGCCTGCCCCTGGGAGAACCGCACCACCCGGTTGTCGTCGGACGTGGTGATGTAGGCGTAGACGAGGCCGTCCTCCGCGTACGTCGGGGACAACGCGAGCCCGGTGAGTCCGCCGTCGCCCGTGGCGTCGACGTCCAGCTTCGCGATCTCCTGCGGTTCGCCGCCGGTGCCGACGAGAAACACCCGCCCGCTGCGGCGCTCGCCCGCCAGCGCGCTGATCGACGAGCCGTCCGACGGCAGCGGAGCCACGGCGGACACGGTGTCGAGGCACGTGGCGATGACGGCCTGGTCGTAGTCGGTGCACCCCTCGGGCGGCGGGACGGACGTCTCGGAGCTGGGTGGCCTTCCGGGGCCGGAGCTCTCGCCCATTTCGGGGAGTTGAGGTTGAGGCGCCGCTTCCGCGGTGAGTTCCGGGGCGTCGCGCCAGTCGGTGGCGGCGGTCGAGTCGTCGAACTCGGCACATCCCGCGGGCACGACGGCGACGGCCGCCAGGACCACGGCCGACCATGAGCGTCTCGGACCCCTGCGCACGACAGCCAGCCTAAGGCGGGGGAGGTGAACCTCGGGTAAGTGGGTGCGGACACATCGGTCACGATGGTGGGGTGACCATCACCGTGCTGATTCCCCACGACGACGGCATGACCGCTCTGTCGGAGGTGCCGGACGTGCGAGCCGTGCGCTACGACGTCGACTCCCTCGGCGACGGGTTGCCCGCCGAGGCCGCCGAGGCGGAGGTGCTCGTGCCGGGTGCCTCACCGGCCACGTTGCAGCCTCTGCTCGACGGCATGCCGAAGCTCCGGTTGATCCAACTGCTCTCCGCGGGCGCCGAGGAGTGGACCACGTGCGTGCCGGACGGGGTCCTGCTCTCCACCTGCCGAGGGGCACACGGTGGCAGTACCGCCGAGTGGGTCATGGCGGTCCTGCTGTCCCACTATCGGGGGTTGTCCGGTTTCGTCGACGCCCAACGTCGTCGCGAGTGGAGCCCGCGGACCATGCCGACGTTGCAGGGCAGCCGGGTGCTCGTGGTCGGTGCGGGCGACCTCGGGCAGCAGTTGCGGCGCAGGCTCCTGCCGTTCGACGCCTGGGTCACGATGGTCGGCTCGACCCCGCGTGAGGGCGTGCACGGGGTCGACGAGCTGCCGGAGTTGTTGCCCGACGCCGACGTCGTGGTGCTGATGACCCCGCTGACGTCCCGGACTCGCGGGTTGGTGGACGCGCAGTTCCTCGCCGCGATGCCCGACGGCGCTCTGCTCGTCAACGCCGCGCGCGGGCCGGTGGTGGACACCGACGCGTTGCTGGCCGAGCTCACGGCGGGTCGGTTGAGCGCCGCGCTCGACGTCACCGACCCGGAGCCGCTACCCGAGGACCATCCCTTGTGGACAGCCCCGAACGTGATGATCACCCCGCACGTCGGCGGCGCGGTCCGTGGCTTCCGCCGCCGCTCGTACCAGGTGGCGGCTGCCGAGATCGCGCGGTACGTCCGTGGGGAACTGCCGAACAACCTCGTGCAGGGCGAGTACTGACCTCGGTGCGGTGCCGACCTCGCGCGGCCCGCACCGCTATCGCATCACGGAGCCGCCGAAGTAGTCGTCGTCGTCCGGGTCGCCGTCCTCGTTCGCGGGTCGGGACGTCGAACCGGAGCCCGGCGTGGTCGCCGACGGCGGGCCGCCGGGCTCGATGATGTCGTCGAGCTCGTGACCCTCCTGGATCATCACGTAGGCCTGCCGCATGCCCTCGACGCCGCCCGCCAGTGCGCTGCGGACCTGCGGATCGTCGAGGAAGCGTCCCGCGGCGATGTCGTTCCACGACAGGTCGCCCTTGTCGATACGGGCCTGCAGCTCACGCAGTTCCTTGGGGGCGTCCTTGCTGCGGGCGTGCTCGGCGATCTGCTCGATGTCCTCCGGTGAGAGGCTGGACTTGGCCATCGTCGCGTCGAGCTGTTTCGCGCTGCTGATGGTGCGGTCGAGGCCGAGCTCCGCTTGTTCGAGCTGTGCCATCGCCGCGGCGATACGAGGGTCGCGGGTGAGGTCGGGGCCGGTCATCAACACGCTCCGGGGTCGGTGGGCGGACCTGGAATGCTGGGTGTCGTCGGTGTCGTACGGCGTCGTCGTGACGTCAGCGGTCGTCCACCGACGTCACGACGATCCAGTGTTCGTCTTCCTCTTCGGACACCGCGACGATCGGGCTGCCCGTCGGTGACGCGGCGACGAACTCGAATGTCGTCGTGCGCTCCTGGAAGACGGGGAGGAAACCTCCTCGCTCGGGCGGGCGGGCGAGCAGCCACGGCAGGGTCGAGGCGCCGGGGCCGGTGAGGCAGATCAGGCACGCGCCGTCATCGTCGAACAGGCCGACGTCGCGGCCCGTGTCCCGCCACGCCTGCTCGGTCCGGTCCAAGACGTCGTCGTCCGCGTCGTCGTCCGAGTCGTCGGCCGAGGCGATCCGGACCCGAGGAACCACGCCACCCGAGGCCGCGGCCTTGATCGCCGCCAGCGGCGTGACGCCGGAGGCTTCCTCGACCTCTCCGAGCACCGTGAACCCCGCGGCCTCCAGGATCGCGATCCGGTCGGCCTGGGTCATCCTGCCCGCCATGCTGTCGTCCCCCTGCTCGATCAGGACGGCGGTGTGACGCCGTAGAAGATGTGGTGGCTTCCGCCGATCTGACTGTAACGCTCGATGTCGCTGTTCGGCGCGGTGCTCCAGCCGAAGTCGACGCCTTCCCGGGACGGGTCGACCTTCGGTTGACCCGCGTGGAAGTGCGGCCCCGGTGCGTTGGGATCGCTGGTGTGTTCGGCGATCACCCGGGAGCCGTTCTCGGTCTCGAACTGCATGTAACGGCCGTGGGTGCCGAGATCGTCGGAGTGCCGGTAGTTCGGTTCGCCGTAGCGGTTGTAGTCGTTGCCGACCTCCCACACCGCGTCGGGTTCCGTGCCCCGCGGGATACCGGCCCGGTCGTAGGCGGCGTTCAACGCCTCCTCACGGGTCTGGTAGTAGGTGTTGCACGCCGCGAGCCCCCACGGGTCGAGCCACAGCGTGGGGTTCGGAACGTACGCGCTCGGGTTGGCCGCCGGGGCGAGCCCCAACGGGTCGTTGCTGACGTAGCGCCCCGTTTCCGGGTCGTAGTGCCGCTGGTGGTTGTAGTGCAGCCCGCTCTCGGGGTCGTGGTACTGGCCCGGGAAGCGCAGCGGCATGGAGACCGCCGGGCCCGGAGCAGAGGGGTCCGCCACCGTGTCGCCCCAGACCGAGCGCGTCGCGTGCCAGGCGAGCCTGCCGTGGGCGTCGACGAGCTCGGTCGGTGTTCCCACCAGGTCGGTGACGATCGAGTAGAACTGCTGGTCGATCCACTCCCGGGAAGCGGTGTTCGCCCGCACCCGCGTCACCTGGGTGAGCGGCCGGAACGAGCCGGGAGCCCAGTTCCACGTCGTCGCGTGGCCGGTCGAGTGCGCCTGTTCGGCGAGCAGGGTGCCGTCCCAGGTGAACGCGATCTCCTCGGCGACACTGCCGTCCGGTGCAAGACGCTGTTTGGCGATCCGTCGGCCGAGCGCGTCGTAGCGGTACCGCCAGCGCACGCCGTCCGGCGTGGTGACTCCCACGAGCCGGTCCTCGGCGTTCCAGGTGTAGTGCCAGATCTCCGGTTTGCGGGACAGCCGCGTCTTCTCCCGCCGCACCAGTCGGCCCTGTGCGTCGTAGTGGTAGCGGACGGAACCGGCCGTCTGCATGCGGTTGCCCGCGTACTGCCGGGGCCCTGCGGCGTCGGTGCCCGGCCACGAGGCGGCCGTGATGTTGCCGAGCGCGTCGTAGGAGTAGTGCTCACGCCAGTTCTGCCCGGTGACGCCGGTGATGCGCCCGACCGGGTCGAGGGTGAACCGCCGGGAACCCGCGAGCCGGTCGTCGACCGCCGTGAGGTGCCCGTCCGGCTGGTAGTGGAAGGTGCGCTCCTGCAAGACCCTGGCCATCGGGGCGGCCGGTCCGGGACGGCCTGGCGTGGGCAGCGCGGAGATCGTCTGGGACAGCAGCCGGTGGCCGGGTGTCCACGACTGGGCCAGCACTGTCCCGGTGTCGACGACGCGCTCGATCTCACGACCGGCGGCGTCGTAGCCGAACGTCACGGACCGGCCTGCGGTGTGCAGTGTCGTCGGCCGGTGGTTGACGTCGTAGGCCCAGCTCGTCTCATTGCCGGTCGGTGTCAGCCGGTAGGTCCGGCGACCGGCCGCGTCGTAGGCGTACCGGCTGATGCGGCCGTTGACCGTCTCGCTGAGCACCCGGCCGAGCACGTCGCGCCGCAGCGTGACGTCGGCGTCGTCGTTGACGGCCCGCAGCAGCCGACCCATCGGGTCGAACTCGAAGCGCGACACCGTCCCCGCCGCGTCGCGCTCACGGACGCGGTCGCGCTCGTCGTAGGAGAACGTCGTGACTTCGCCCGCACCGTTTGTCCGGGAGGTCAGCCTGCCCGCGGCGTCGTAGGTGTAGCGCAGGACGCGGCCGTCGAAGTCCCGCTCCTCGACGACCCGCCCCGCCGCGTCGTAGGTGTAGGTCCACACCAGACCGGTCGACGTGCGCACCCGGATCGGGCGCAGCGCGGTGTCGTAGTCGTACTCCAGCCAGGAGCCGTCGGGCAGCACCTGGCGTCGCGGCAGGTCGAAGTGGGTCGTCTCGTAGCGTGTCGTGCGGCCCATCGCGTCGACGTAGGACACGTTGTTGCCCTCGCCGTCGTAGTGCCACTGCTCGGTGGCGCCGTGCGGGTCGGTGCGCGCCACCACCTTGCCCTCGACGTTGTAGCGGAAGCGGGTGCGCCCGCCGAGCGGGTCGATGGTCTCCACGATGCGGCCGAACAGGTCACGCACGTGTTGCAGGCTCGCGCCGGTCGGGTCCGTGATCACGAGTGGGAGACCGGCGTCGTTGGTGCGTACTGTGCGCGTGCCACCGACCTCGTCGACGGTCTCGACGAGGTGCCCCCGCTCGTTGTAGGTGTGCCGCTTGACCGCGCCTGCCGGATTCGTGACGGCGACGAGATTGCCCCGCTCGTCGTAGGAGTGGCGCCAGACGGCTCCGTCGGGTTCGGTGACCACCACGGGACGCCCGAACTCGTTGTACTCCGCCGTGGCCTGGCTGCCGTCGGGATGCGTGACGGAGATCAGGTTGCCGTCGGCGTCGTAGGAGTAGCGCGTGGTGCGGCCCAGCGGATCGGTGCGGGAGAGCAGCCGGTTGTGCTCGTCCCACTCCGACACCGTCGTCGCCCCGAGCGGATCGGTGCGCACGGCCACGTTGTTGCGTTCGTCGAGCTGATACGTGGTGATGTTGCCGAGAGAGTCGGTGAAGCGGGTCGTCCGCTGCTCGGTGTCGTAGGAGAACGTGCCGTTGAGGAAGCCGTCCGCGCCCTGGTTGGCGATGCAGCGTCCTTGGGCGTCGTAGAGGTACCGGTACCACTCGCCGTTGCGGTCGGTCCACTGGACGATCCGGCCCTCGTCGTCGTACTGGAAGCGCATGGCGCGGTTCGACGAGTTCACCACGTCGGACAACCGGCCCTCGGCGTCGTAGCCGTAGCGCATGACCGTCACGGGACCGCCCTGGCCCTCGTGGGCGCCGCGCAGGCGCAGTGCCGCCACCCGGCCGTCGGCCGTCTCGACGTCGACGTGATAGCCCCCGTTGTGCCGCACCGCGGTGAGGAGCCCGGCGGCGTCCCGGTCGAGTTCGATGCGGTTGTCGTTGTGGTCGCCGATCGCGGTGAGCGGCACGACCGGGCCGGACGTCGTCGAGGCGTCGAAGTGGAGCACGCGCGCCGGGTCTCGGCGGGTGATGGTGTAACCCGTGTCGGTGCGCTCCAGCGGCCAGCGCGGCCCCGTCTGTGGCATCACTCGCGCGCCCGGGTCGGGCAGCGGGTAGACGAGGATCACGCCGTCGTCGGCGACGTACACCACACCCTCGGCGTCGATCTCCAGCCGCTGGTCCAGTGTGGACGCCCAGTTGCGGCCGAACAGTCGCCCGGCGCGGTAACCCGAGATGTGGGTCCTGCGCAGCACCAGCGGGAGCACACCGGGCAGTTGCAGGTCCGTCTGGCCGAGCACGACCTCGCCGCTGGCGATGTCCACCGGGTCGTTCTCGCACACGCGGAAGTCCTCCGGAGTGCGGGTCGTCTCCGGGTTCTGGGGCCGCGCCGAGGTGTCGTTGCCGTTGCCGGACTGGTTGCCGTTGTTGCCGCCACCGTTGCCGGTGGTGCCGGAGGTGGAGGCGTCACCAGTGTTGCTGTTGCTGTTGCTGTTGCTGCTGGAGTTCGTGTTCTGGTCGCGATGCGCGGCGCGTTCGTCGGCGAGCCCCCGTGCGTTCTCCGACGCGCTGGAAGCCGAGGTGCGGAGGTCGCCGGCTGCGTTCGACGCCTGGGTGGCGCCGTCCTTGACCTGACTCGCGCCGTCCTTGACCTGGTTGACCCCGTCGCGGACACCGCTGGCGACGGTGAGGACGTCGCTGATGCTGTTGGCGTCGCCGAGGTCCGACAGCGCCGTGCCGACCGCCATGATGCCCTGGACGACCTGAGTGGCACCCTCGATGATCGCCTTGATGCCCTCGATGAGGTCCATGATGGCGTTGTAGATCTGGATGCCGTCGTAGACGAGCTTGACGGCGCGGCCCCAGCCGACCACCGGGATCGGCAGCATCGCCGCCGCCTCGATCAGCTTGTTGACCAGCTTCTCGATCAACGCCAGCGCCTGGTCGCACGCCCGCTTGGACCCGTCGGCGACCTTGTTGAGCGCCATCCCGATCAGCTTCGCGGCCTGGGCGTCGGCCTCCAACCCCACGGTCCACGTGACGTTGATCAGGGTGGAGAAGCTTTCCGCCGCCGGACCGGACCAGGAGGGCCTCAGCTCCTCCGCCCCGGCGTTGATGTTCTGCCGGACCGCCTGCAACGCCTTGCAGACGTTGTCCCACTCGGCCGCGGCGTTGCCGATCTTCTCGAAATCACCGGTGATCGGCGTGATGATCGAGGACACGAGGTCCTGGCCCACGACCTTCTGCCAGACCCAGTTGACGGCCTGCACCTGGATGCCGGCGTCCGCGATCGCCTGCTCGATGGCGGAACCGTCCAACGAGGTGTCGCCGCCGAGGAACTCCCGAGGAGACGCGACCTCTCCGTACGCCGCCATCACGCGCTCCCCACCGAGAAGTCACCGGAACCGTCGACCAGGCTGTTCAGCCGGTCCATCTCCGCGCGCGAGGCCTCGTCACGGGCCTCGTACTGGTCGGCCGCGGTGAGGAGGTTGTCGCGAACCTCGCCCATCTTGCCGCTCGCGAAGTCCAACGTGTCGGCGTACAGCCCGACCACCCCGGTCACCACGGGCGCGAGCAGCGCCAACAGGCCGGTGTAGCCGCTCGTGTCGCCGCCCTTCTCGGTGGCGTGACGGCTGATGGCCGACAGGTGGTCGGCCTGCTGGCTCAGCAGCTCAGCGCAACCGCGTAGCTCCGAGGGTTCGACGTGATGACCCCCACCGTTCGGCATGGTGCTTCCCCCAGTGACGTCGCCGAATCTTCGATGTGACGTGCTCTCGGGGCCGAGGCTTCGCGCGAATGAGCCACAACGAGAGCGCGCGTTACTCTACGCTGCCCGCCCATGACGGTTCACAACAACGACGGATTCGACGCTCCGACCACGGCATTTTCCACCGACGCCTTCGATGACAGTGGATTCACCACACCGGACGACCTCGCCGGAGGTGAGCAGGAGACCGAGCGCCCCGCCGAGTCGCTGCACGGGGGGATCGACTTCGGGCTCTTCGTCGTCCGGCTCATGCTCGGTGGGTTGATGATCGCCCACGGCCTGCAGAAGTTCGGGCTGTTCGACGGTCCCGGAATCGACGGCTTCGCGCAGATGCTCACGCAGCTCGGGTTCAAGGACCAGACGACGGTGCTGGCGTGGGTCACCGCGGTGTCCGAAGTGGGCGGTGGTGCACTGCTCGTGCTGGGACTGTTCACGCCGTTCGGCGCGGCGGCGGTGCTGGGTGTGCTCGCCAACGCCGTCTACGTCAAGTTCGAGAACGGATTCTTCGCTGCGGCGGGCGGGTTCGAGTTCGACCTGCTGATCGCCGTCGTCGCGTTCGCATTGCTCTTCACCGGCGCGGGACGCGTGTCGATCGACAAGAACACGCCGTGGCGGCGCAAGCCGTGGCCGCTCGGGCTGGTCTCGCTGGTGATCGCCGCCGGGTTGACAGCGGCCCTCATCGTGATGTTCCGGTGACGACGTGGGGGCGAGCGGCGAACCGGATCGCCCCCACGCCGCCGATCACTTGTCCGGGTTGCGGACGGCGCCGGTGTCGGCCGACGTCGCCATCCGGGCGTAGGCGCGCAGCGCGGCGGTGACCGGACGCTCCCGGTTGACCGGCTGCCACGGCTTCTCGGACGCCTCCATCTTGGCGCGGCGCTCGGCGAGCACGTCGGCGTCGACGAGCAGTTCGAGCTTCCGCTCGTGCACGTCGATGAGGATCTCGTCGCCGTTCTCCACGAGGCCGATGGTGCCGCCCGCGGCGGCCTCGGGGGAGATGTGGCCGACGGAGATGCCCGACGAGCCGCCGGAGAACCGGCCGTCGGTGATGAGCGCGCACACCTTGCCGAGGCCCGCGCCCTTGAGGAACGCCGTCGGGTGCAGCATCTCCTGCATGCCCGGTCCGCCCGCGGGGCCCTCGTAGCGCACGACGACGACCTCGCCCGGCTGCACCTCCTTGTTGAGGATGGCCGACACGGCCTCCTCCTGGCTCTCCACGACCCGAGCCGGGCCGCGGAAGTGCCACAGTTCCTCGTCGATGCCCGCGGACTTGATCACGGCGCCGTTCTCGGCGAGGTTGCCCCGCAGGACCGTGAGGCCGCCACTGGCGGTGTAGGCGTGGGCGACGTCGCGGATGCAGCCGTTCTCGGCGTCGGTGTCGAGCGACGACCACCGGTTGGTCGTCGAGAACGCCTCCGTGGTGCGCACCCCGCCCGGTGCGGCGTGGAAGAGGTCGAGCGCGCGTTCCGACGGCGACTCGCTCCGAATGTCCCACGTGGACAGCCATTCGTCGAGCGAGGACGCGTGGACGGCGTGGACGTCGGTGTTGAGGAAACCGCCCCGGTACAGCTCGCCGAGGATGGCCGGGATTCCGCCTGCCCGGTGCACGTCCTCCATGTGGTAGTCGGAGTTCGGCGACACCTTGGACAGACAGGGCACCTCACGGCCGATCCGGTCGATGTCGTCGAGCGTGAAGTCGATCTCGCCCTCCTGCGCGGCGGCGAGGATGTGCAGCACCGTGTTGGTGGACCCGCCCATGGCCATGTCGAGCGCCATGGCGTTCTCGAACGCCGCCTTGGTGGCGATCGAACGGGGGAGCGCGGACTCGTCGTCCTCGCCGTACCACCGCTTCGCCAGCTCGACGACCGTCCGGCCCGCCTCGACGAAGAGGTCCCGCCGCGCGGCGTGGGTGGCGAGCGTCGAACCGTTGCCGGGCAGGGAGAGGCCGAGCGCCTCGGTGAGGCAGTTCATCGAGTTGGCGGTGAACATGCCGGAGCAGGACCCGCACGTCGGACACGCCGACTGCTCCACGACGGACAACCCGGCGTCGTCGACGGACGAGTTGGCCGACGCCGAGATCGCGGTGATGAGGTCGGTGGGCGCGTGCGCGACACCGTCGACGACCACGGCCTTGCCCGCCTCCATCGGCCCGCCGGAGACGAAGACCGTGGGGATGTTGAGCCGCATGGCGGCGTTCAGCATGCCCGGGGTGATCTTGTCGCAGTTCGAGATGCACACCAGCGCGTCGGCCTGGTGGGCGTTGGCCATGTACTCCACCGAGTCGGCGATGATCTCGCGCGAGGGCAGCGAGTAGAGCATGCCGCTGTGTCCCATCGCGATGCCGTCGTCGACGGCGATCGTGTGGAACTCCCGGGGAACGCCACCGGCCTCGCGGACGGCCTCGGCGACGACTTCGCCGAGGTCCTTGAGATGTACGTGTCCCGGCACGAACTGGGTGTAGGAGTTGGCGATCGCCACGATGGGCTTGCCGAAGTCGTTGTCGGTCATGCCGGTGGCGCGCCACAGGGAGCGAGCTCCCGCGGCGTTGCGGCCGTGGGTCGTGGTTCGGGAACGCAGAGCAGGCATGGCCGCACTCTACGCCCGTCCACTGAATGGGAAGGCGCCGGTGGGAGCTCTAGCGACCGTCTCGGTCCTCGGACGCGGGGTCGTCGGCGCGATCGGCCCCCGTCGCATCGGTGTCGGTGCTCTTCTCCCGGGCCGCCGCGTCCGCGGGGGCGTCACCGGAGGTCTCGCCGTCGTCGGAGAGCAGGCCCGACGGGTCGGGCACGCGACCCTCGCTGACGAGGGAGAGCACCGGGAGGTGCCGGGTGCGCACGGACGGCAGGGCCACCTTCGTGTCGTCGGTCAGCACCGCGACGACCGACGCCTTCGGCGTGATCGCGAAGCCCTTGAGCGCGTCCCACGGCAACGTCCGGGTGCCGAGCATCGTCCGCACCTCGAGGCCGTCGCGCGTGGCGACCGTGCGGGTGCGCACGATCCACACCGCCACGAGGATGGGCACGACGAGCAGCACCAGCAGGTAGGGCAGGGTCGCGGCGAAGGGGAACATGCACATGAAGAGCATCAGCACGCCGATCAGCGCGGTTCCCGGGATGCGGAAGACGGCGCGGTGGCCCTTCTCCGGAGTGCCCTCGTTTGTCGCGCCGCCGTCGGTCGTGCCGCGCTCGTCCGTCGTCATGGTCGTGTCCTGCTCTCGTTCCGCCACACTGTGATGGTGCACCGCAGCTCAGCGGCGTTGCCATTCGGGGCAGTCCGATAGTCGGGAGGTCCAGTATCCGGGATCACTGTCTCGCAGAGTTGACACTTTCCGAGCGGTCCCGATAACGTCGCACCCGTGACATCGCAGCTTGTTCTCGTACTTCCCCCGCGCGTCGGCGCGTAGGGGACGGTACCTCTGCGTCGACGCGCGACCCTCGTGCGACCACACCTGGTCGGCGAGGGTTTTTTGTTGCTCGGACGGCGTCGAGGGACCTGCGTCTTCGCACGAGAACGGCAGCCCCGACCGAAGAACACACGACCCATACCGGACACACCCACGAGGCGAGAACCGATGACAAGCGCCACCTCGCGATCGGACACGAGCGCCGGGACGAAGCCCACCGCGTCGCCCGGTCACCCCCGCCCCAAGCCGACCCCGCCCGCAGGAACACCCATTCGGGTGACGGGCGCGCAGTCGCTCGTACGGTCCCTCGAGGCCGTCGGTGTCGAGGTCGTCTTCGGGATTCCCGGTGGCACGATTCTTCCCGCCTACGACCCGCTGCTCGACTCCACCAAGGTGCGGCACGTCCTCGTGCGGCACGAGCAGGGCGCGGGGCATGCCGCGACCGGCTACGCGCAGGCCACCGGCAAGGTCGGCGTGTGCATGGCCACCTCCGGGCCCGGTGCGACGAACCTGGTGACGCCGCTGGCGGACGCGTACATGGACTCCGTTCCCGTGGTCGCCGTCACGGGTCAGCAGACGCGCGGCCTCATCGGCACGGACGCCTTCCAGGAAGCCGACATCTGCGGCATCACCATGCCGATCACGAAGCACAACTTCCTGGTCACCGAGCCCGCCGACATCCCGAGGGTGATCGCCGAGGCCTTCCACCTCGCGAGCACCGGACGTCCCGGCCCCGTCCTCGTGGACATCCCCAAGGACGTGCTGCAGGAGACGACGTCGTTCGCGTGGCCGCCGGAGATGAACCTGCCCGGGTACCGGCCCACGCTGCGTCCTCACGGCAAGCAGGTCCGGGAGGCCGCTCGGCTGATCACCCGCGCGAAGCGCCCCGTGTTCTACGTCGGGGGCGGCGTGCTCAAGGCCGGCGCGTCGGCGCAGCTTCGCGAGCTGGCCGAGCTGACCGGCATCCCGGTGGTCACGACGCTGATGGCGCGGGGCGCGTTCCCCGACTCCCACCGGCAGCACCTCGGGATGCCCGGCATGCACGGGTCGGTGGCAGCCGTCGCAGCCATGCAGCGGGCGGACCTGCTCGTGGCGCTGGGCGCCCGCTTCGACGACCGGGTGACGGGCAAGCTGGAGTCCTTCGCGCCCGATGCCCAGGTGGTGCACGCCGACATCGACCCGGCGGAGATCTCCAAGAACCGCAAGGCCGACGTGCCGATCGTGGGCGACTGCGCCGAGATCATCACCGAGCTGGTCGACGCGGTGAAGGCCGAGACCGCGAACAGCGGCACGGCCGACCTGTCCGCGTGGTGGTTGCAGCTCGACTCGTGGCGCGACACGTTCCCCGCCGGATACGAGTGGCCCGCGGACGGCACGCTGGCGCCGCAGTACGTCATCGAGCGCATCGGCGCGCTCGTGGGTCCCGACGCCATCTACACGGCCGGGGTCGGGCAGCACCAGATGTGGGCGGCGCAGTTCGTCAAGTACGAGCAGCCCCGGACGTGGATCAACTCCGGCGGCCTTGGCACCATGGGCTTCGCCGTTCCCGCCGCCATGGGCGCCCAGTTCGGCAGGCCCGACAAGCAGGTGTGGGCCATCGACGGCGACGGCTGCTTCCAGATGACGAACCAGGAACTCGCCACGTGTGCCATCGAGGGCGCGCCCATCAAGGTGGCCGTCATCAACAACGGCAACCTCGGCATGGTGCGGCAGTGGCAGAACCTCTTCTACTCGGAGCGGTACTCCAACACCGACCTGGGCACGCACAAGCACCGCATCCCGGACTTCGCGTTGCTCGCCGAGGCGCTGGGATGCGCTGGACTGCGGTGCGACACGAAGGACAAGGTCGACGACACGATCCGCCGGGCCATGGAGATCAACGACCGGCCGGTCGTCATCGACTTCGTGGTCGGCAAGGACGCCCAGGTCTGGCCGATGGTGGCCGCGGGCACCAGCAACGACGAGATCATGGCGGCGCGGGGCATCCGACCGCTGTTCGACGAGGACGAGGTGTCGCAGTGACGACCCCTCACCCCGGAGCGCGAAAGGAACACAGGCGCGCATGAGTCAGCACACGTTGAGCGTCCTGGTCGAGAACGTGCCGGGCGTGCTCGCCCGGGTCTCGGGACTGTTCTCCCGCCGTGGCTTCAACATCGAATCACTTGCCGTGGGACCCACGGAGAATCCCGAGGTGTCCCGGATGACGATCGTGGTCGCCGTCGAGGAACAACCACTCGAACAGGTGACCAAGCAGCTCAACAAGCTCGTCAACGTCATCAAGATCGTGGAGCTGAACCCGGCCGCGTCGGTGCAGCGCGAACTGCTGCTCGTCAAGGTGCGGGCCGACGCCACGGTGCGGAGTCAGGTCCTCGAAACCGTCCAGTTGTTCCGCGCGAAGGTCGTCGACGTGTCGCCGGAGGCACTGACGATCGAGGCCACCGGAACCGCGGACAAGATCAACGCATTGCTCCGCATGCTGGAGCCGTACGGCGTGCGTGAGCTCGTGAAGTCGGGCATGGTCGCGGTGGGCCGGGGCGCCCGCTCGATCACGGCGACGGCGACCCGCTGACGCCCCACCGCCCAACCGAAGTGAAAGGAAGTACCACCCCTCATGTCAGTTGAGATCTTCTACGACGCCGACGCCGACCTCGGCATCATCCAGGGGCGCAAGGTCGCCGTGATCGGCTACGGCAGCCAGGGCCACGCGCACGCGCTCAGCCTGCGCGACTCGGGTGTCGACGTCCGCATCGGGCTCGCCGAGGGGTCGAAGTCGCGGGCCAAGGCCGAGGAGGAGGGCCTGCGCGTCCTCACGACGGCCGAGGCCGCGGCCGAAGCCGACGTGATCATGATCCTCACCCCGGACACGAAGCAGCGGGCCATCTACGAGCAGGACATCGCGCCGAACCTCAAGGACGGCGACGCCCTGTTCTTCGGCCACGGCTTCAACATCCGGTACGGCCTCATCAAGCCCCCGGCCGACGTGGCCGTGGCCATGGTGGCGCCCAAGGGCCCGGGGCACCTCGTGCGCAGGCAGTTCGTGGACGGCAAGGGCGTGCCCTGTCTCATCGCCGTCGAGCAGGACCCCACCGGTGACACGCAGGCGCTGGCGCTGTCGTACGCGGCGGCCATCGGCGGTGCCAGGGCGGGCGTCATCAAGACGACGTTCACCGAGGAGACCGAGACCGACCTCTTCGGTGAGCAGGCCGTGCTGTGCGGTGGCGCGTCGGCCCTCGTGCAGACCGGTTTCGAGGTGCTGACCGAGGCCGGGTACGCGCCGGAGATCGCCTACTTCGAGGTGCTGCACGAGCTGAAGCTGATCGTCGACCTCATGTACGAGGGCGGCATCGCGCGCATGCGGTACTCGATCTCGGACACCGCGGAGTACGGCGACCTCACCCGCGGCCCGCGGGTCATCACGCCCGAGGTCAAGGAGAACATGAAGGCCATCCTGCGCGAGATCCAGGACGGCACGTTCGCCAACGAGTGGGTCTCCGAGGACGAGCAGGGGCGTCCCAACTTCGCGAAGCTCCAGCAGTCCGGCGAGCAGCACCCGATCGAGGAGACCGGTCGCAAGCTGCGTGGCCTGATGTCGTGGGTGGACCGTCCCATCACCGAGACGGCCTGAGTCGACGTCGCCGTCGGGGCCCGGCACCTCGGGTGCGCGGGCCTCGACGGGCGTCGCCCGCGCGGAGCGTCTCCGAGTGTCCGTGCTGGAAGGTATGTCCTACCGTGGCGCTCCATGACGAACGATTCCGTTGTGGTCGACGACAAGGTCGACGTGCGCGAGGAACTCGATCTCTCGACCGCGCAGTGGAGGCGTCTTCCCGGTCCGGACCCCGACTCCGCCGACGGGCCCGACATCGTGGAGTACGCCTTCGTCACTCACAGCGACGCGGTGACCTACGTGGCGCTGCGTCAGGGGAGCGGCACGGACGGCACTGTGCTGGTCTTCACGCCGTCCGAATGGGACGCCTTCCTCCTGGGTACCAGGGCGGGGGAGTTCGATCGGCCGGCCTGAGAGACGGATGTGACGCTGTGTCCGCGGCTGCGCGGACACACGTCGTCGGGCGCGTGCGCGCCTCGCCTGGCCCAGGCCGTCGAGCGGGCCCGGCGCACATCGTGGGAAACGGTGTCCCGATGTGCCTTTTCGGTTCCGACGTATTGCGGCGGTCCGGTCGTCCAGGACTAGACTCCGGGCTTCGAGGACACAGTGTCGTGGCCTGCCATTGAGCGTCTGTGAATAACCCCGATTCTTGAGACGAAAGGCGCATCGTGAGCAATTCCAGCCAGCCCGTCGTTCTCCTCGCCGAGAAACTCGCACCGTCCGTGGTCGAGGTGTTCGGTGACGAGGTCGAGGTCCGGCATGTGGACGGTACCGACCGTCCCGCGCTGTTGCAGGCGGTGAAGGAGGCCGACGCGCTGCTGGTGCGATCCGCCACCAAGGTCGACAAAGAGGTGCTCTCCGAGGCGAGCAAGCTGAAGGTCGTCGCGCGCGCCGGTGTGGGGCTCGACAACGTCGACGTTCCCGCCGCCACCGAGCGCGGTGTGCTCGTGGTCAACGCGCCGACCTCCAACATCGTCTCCGCCGCGGAGCACGCCGTCGCGCTGCTGCTGGCCGTCGCTCGCCGCGTACCCGCCGCCGACCAGAGCCTGCGTAGTGGGGAGTGGAAGCGCAGCGCCTACACCGGCGTCGAGCTGTCCGGCAAGACCGTGGGTGTCGTCGGCTTCGGCAAGATCGGGCAGCTCGTGGCCGCCCGGCTCGCCGCGTTCGACACCAAACTGATCGCCTACGACCCCTACGTCTCGCCCGCGCGTGCGGCGCAGCTCGGGGTCGAGATCGTCTCGCTCGACGAACTGCTGGAGCGCTCCGACGCCATCTCCATCCACCTGCCGAAGACGCCCGAGACCAAGGGACTCATCGACGCCGCCGCGCTCGCCAAGGTCAAGCCCGGCGTGCTCGTGGTCAACGCCGCCCGTGGTGGGCTGATCGACGAGAACGCGCTCGCGGACGCGCTGCGTGAGGGCCGGGTCGGTGGCGCGGGCATCGACGTGTTCGCCGAGGAGCCCACGACGTCGAGCCCGCTGTTCGAACTGCCCAACGTCGTGGTGACGCCGCACCTCGGCGCGTCCACGCGGGAGGCGCAGGACCGCGCGGGCACCGACGTCGCGAAGTCGACACTGCTCGCGCTGCGCGGCGACTTCGTGCCCGACGCCGTCAACGTGGCGAGCGGCACCGTCGACGAGGAGGTGCGCCCGTACCTGTCGCTGACGCAGAAGCTCGGCACCGTGTTGGCCGCTTTCACCACCAAGGCACCCACCTCGGTGTCGGTGACGGCCGCGGGTGAACTCGCCAGCCACGACGTCAGCGTGCTGCAGCTCGCGGCCCTGCGCGGGGTCTTCTCCGGTGTGGTGGACAGCCAGGTGACGTTCGTCAACGCGCCTCGCCTCGCCGAGGAACTCGGCGTGGAGGTGGGCGTGTCCACCGAACCCGAGAGCCAGAACTACCGCAGCCAGGTCACCGTCCGCGTCGTGCACCCCGACGGCAGCTCGCACTCGGTGTCCGGCGCGGTGACGGGCAAGGACGAGGTGCCCAAGCTGATCGCCGTGAACGGCAGGCACTTCGACATCCGCGCCGAGGGCAACATGCTGCTGCTGGAATACCCCGACCGGCCGGGCGTCATGGGCCGCGTCGGAACGCTGCTCGGCGAGGCCGGCATCAACATCGAGGCCGCGCAGATCAGCCAGACCACCGACCGGTCCGACGCCGTGATGTTGCTGCGGGTCGACCGCGCCGTCGGCGGCCACATGCTCGACCCGATCGGCGCGACGGTCGACGCGCGCATGATCCGGGCGCTGAACTTCGACTGATCACCGTCGAGATCGATCTCGGGAACCCCGTCGGGGCCACGGCTCCGGCGGGGTTCCCGCGTCGAGGGGGACCGGTGGGTCGGCGAGCGTTCCCGGCACCGATGATTCTCAGCATCCGAGAATGATCGGACGTCCGTGCAATTTCCACTATGGATCGACGGAGCGCGCGAGCGTGTCGCACCGCACCGCTTTCGAGTGCCTTTCGACGCGTTCTTTATGACACGATTGAGTGACGGATGTTTGTGTGGCTGCGGCGTTTGGGTGGTCGTGCTTCGTCCGAATGGAGACGAACGGTAACCTGCCGTCGCTGGAGTTCGATCGCGGATGGGCTTCCGGAGCGCCGGGTGCCTGACTGACGGAGGTGTGTGGATGCGGCTTGCTGTGATCCCCGGCGACGGGATCGGGCCCGAGGTCGTGGCGGAGGCGTTGAAGGTACTCGCCGAGGTGGCCCCGGGAGCCGAGATCACCAAGTACGACCTCGGTGCATCCCGCTGGCACTCCACGGGCGAGCTGCTGCCCGAGTCGGTCCTGACCGAGCTGCGTCAGCACGACGCCATCCTGCTCGGTGCCGTCGGCGACCCGAGCGTGCCGAGCGGCATCCTCGAACGCGGCCTGCTGCTGCGTCTGCGCTTCGAACTCGACCACCACGTGAACCTCCGCCCCGGTCGGCTCTACCCCGGTGTGCGCGGTCCGTTGACGGACCCCGGCGAGGTCGACATGGTCGTGGTGCGTGAGGGCACCGAGGGCCCGTACGCGGGCAACGGTGGTCTGCTGCGCAAGGACACCGAGCAGGAGGTCGCCACCGAGGTCAGCGTCAACACCGCCTTCGGCATCCGCCGGGTCGTGGCCGACGCCTTCGCCCGCGCCGAGCAGCGTCCGCGCAAGCACCTCACGCTCGTCCACAAGACCAACGTCCTCGAACACGCCGGGTCGCTGTGGTCGCGGATCGTGGAGGAGGAGTCGCTCGCGCACCCCGACGTCACCGTGGCGTACTCCCACGTCGACGCCGCGACGATCCACCTCGTCACCGACCCGAGCCGGTTCGACGTCATCGTGACCGACAACCTCTTCGGCGACATCATCACCGACCTCGTCGCCGCGGTCACGGGCGGAATCGGGCTCGCGGCGAGCGGGAACCTCGACATCACGCGTCGCAACCCCAGCATGTTCGAGCCGGTTCACGGCAGTGCCCCCGACATCGCAGGCCAGAGTCTCGCCGACCCGACGGCGGCCGTGCTGTCGGTGGCGTTGCTGCTCGACCACCTCGGCGAGCGCGAGTCCGCACGTCGTATCGAGGCGTCCGTGGCGTTCGACCTCGCGACCCGCGACCAGAACAACCCGGGCAGCACGCAGGCCATCGGCGACCGACTCGCCGCGCTCGTGTCGTCGAACTCTCGGAGCCAGGCGAGCTGACGACTCGCCGTTTCCGCGCCCGGCCGCGGGGTACTCGGCGCCCATGCTCACGTGGTTGAAGAACCTGTTGGGGCGCCGGGAACCCGCGTCGTCCACCGCACCGGAGTCGGACGTCGCCGACGACCCCGCGGTGTCGCGGGCCCGCCCGAGCGGAGGGCGGCCCGGCGACGAGCGGGGCGACAACGCGTCGTCCACCGGGCCCGGGCACAACGACCCGGTAGTGGGGCGTATCAGCGGCGACGACCTCGGTTACGCGGGCGAGACCGGAGCCGAGCGGCGCAGCGAAGACTGATCGCGCGTCCGGTCACGGCGCCGTGCGGTAGTGGTAGTCGCACAGCGTCGTGAACCCGGCCCGGTCGTAGAGTCGGCGCGCCGGGACGTTGTCGTGCTCCACCTGCAGGTAAAGGTGTTCGGCGCGCCTGCTGCGTGCCCAACGCGCCAGCGCCGACACCACGGCGGTCGCGGCGCCGCGCCCCCGAGCGGCCGGGAGCGTCGCGATCCCGAACAGCCCGGCCCAGCCGCCGTCGACCACGACCCGTCCCACGGCGACGACCTGTCCGTCGACGCTCAGCTCGGCGAATCCCGACGGCAGGGTGACGCGACGCAGCAACGCCCACTCGGCGGGCGTGTCGCCGGAGTGTCCCGACGCCGTGAACCAAGCGTCGAACCAAGTCCGAGTTGGACGGTCGGCCACGGTGACCGACATGGCGGGCGGCACCAGATCGAGGACGCGGTCGACCGCCGCGGTTTGCAGCGACAGCGGGCTCTCCGCGCGGTAGCCACGTCCGGCCAACACCGCGTCGAGGGTGGCCGGACAAGCGCCCGGTGTGACCTGGAATCGCGTGGGGGAGTGTCGTCGCGCGTAGAACTCCTCCACGGCCGTCACACGCCGCCCCAGGTCGTCGTCCGAGACAGTGTCGTCCGGGGAGTGCGGAAGCACCGACTGCACCCACCACGCGACACCCGGTGAGTGGCGCAGCCACCAGCCGTCCGAGCGCCGGATCGTCTCGGCGGGCAGCGCGCGCGAGGTGCGCTCCTGCAACAGGCGGGGCAGCTCCGACACGGCGACCTCTTCCACGACCTTGATCCACTCTTTCCCGTGTGACGTGCCGAGCGACGTCACAGGCGATACGCGCCGCCCACTGTGGCAGGATGGGCGACGTGACCACCGCTCACGTGATCATTATCGGCAGGCGCGCCGGGTAGTGCTGCGACGAACCAGCACCCGGCGCGCGGACCTCTCGCATTCAGCGAGGGGTCTTTTTTGTTGGTCCACTCATCGTCACAAGGAGATCCCGTGAACCGCACGGAGCCCGCGAACACCCCGCTCGGAGACCAGTTCCACCTCTACGACACGACGTTGCGCGACGGAGCCCAGCGGGAGGGCATCTCCTACTCGATCACCGACAAGCTGGCCGTGGCGCGACTGCTCGACGACCTGGGCGTCGGGTTCATCGAGGGCGGGTGGCCCGGCGCGCTGCCGAAGGACACCGAGTTCTTCGCGCGGGCCGCGGCGGGCGAGTTGACCTTGCGGCACGCGGTGCTCGTCGCGTTCGGCTCGACGCGGCGGGCGGGAACAGCCGTCACCGCCGACCCGCAGGTGCGCGCGCTGCTGGACTCCCAAGCGCCCGTCGTGACGCTCGTGGCGAAGGCGGATGCCCGCCACATCGAGCGGGCGCTGCGGGTGGACGTCGACGAGGCGTGCGCGATGGTGCGCGACACCGTGTCGTTCCTCGTGAGCGAGGGCAGGCGTGTGTTCGTCGACGCCGAGCACTTCTTCGACGGCTACGCCCACGATCCCGACACCGCGCTGCGGGTACTCGACGCCGCAGGGCAGTCCGGGGCCGACGTGGTCGTGCTGTGCGACACCAACGGCGGGCAGCTCCCGTTGGGTATCGCCGACACCGTGCGGGAGGTCGCCGACCGCACCGGACTGCGACTGGGCATCCACTGCCAGGA
Source organism: Saccharomonospora sp. NB11 (assembly GCF_015910535.1). Lineage (GTDB taxonomy): Bacteria > Actinomycetota > Actinomycetes > Mycobacteriales > Pseudonocardiaceae > Saccharomonospora. The sequence goes on from NZ_JACBJG010000007.1 coordinate 186,207, forward strand.
CGACACCGCGTGCGCCGTGGCCAACAGCGTCGCCGCGGTGCAGGCAGGCGCGACCCACGTCCAGTGCACCGCCAACGGCTACGGCGAACGCGCAGGCAACGCCGACCTGTTCGCGGTGGTGGGCAACCTCGTGACGAAGCTCGGGATGCCGGTGCTGCCCGAAGGGCGCGTCGCGGACCTGACGCGTACGGCACATGCCCTCGCCGAACTCGCCAACCTCGCTCCCGAGGAACACCAGGCGTACGTCGGTGCGTCGGCGTTCGCGCACAAGGCCGGTCTGCACGCGAGTGCGATCAAGGTGGACCCATTGCTCTACAACCACATCGACCCGGCGACGGTCGGCAACGACATGCGGGTGCTCGTGACCGAGATGGCGGGGCGCGCGAGCCTGGAGCTGAAGGGCAGGCAGCTCGGCGTGGATCTCGCGGACAAGCCGGAGGCGCTGTCGAGTGCGTTGAAGAAGGTGAAGACGCTGGAGGCGGAGGGGTGGTCGTTCGAGGCCGCCGACGCGTCGTTGGAGCTGCTGCTGCGGGCCGAGGCCGACGAGACGGCCACCGAGGCGCCGTTCCGGTTGGAGTCCTACCGCGTCGTGCTCGAACACCGCGCCGACGGCGACGTGGTGGCCGAGGCCACGGTGAGGGTGCACGTGGGCGGAGAGCGGGTCATCGCGACCGCCGAGGGCAACGGCCCCGTGCACGCCCTCGACGCGGCACTGCGCCAGGCGCTGCGGGGTCACCTGTCCTGGTTGGACACCGTGGAGCTGGCCGATTACAAGGTGCGCATCCTCGTGGGCAAGCCGGGGACCGACGCCGTCACGCGCGTGCTCGTCGAATCGACCGACGGCGACCGGACGTGGACGACCGTGGGCGTGCACCCGAACATCGTGGAGGCGAGTTGGCTGGCCCTGTGCGACGCCTTGGTGCACAAGTCCCTGAGGCCCTGACCCCAAGGCGTGTCCGCACCCCATGACGTCGTGTCGCGACTCTGTGACGCCGTGTCCGCGCCCTGTGACGTCGTGTCCGCGAGTTGCGCACGGGTGTCGGCGGTTTGCGCACGGGTGTCGGCGTCGCATGACCGCAACACGCATGCGAAAGATCGCAACACGAGTGCGGGAGGTGCGGACACGCGTGCGGGAGGTGCGGACACGCGTGCGGGAGGTGCGGACACGCGTGCGGGAGGTGCGGACACGCGTGCGGGAGTCGAGGACACGCCCGGGTTGGGGCGGCGGGGGGCGGAGTTAGGATGACGTCGTGCGTTTGGCTCGGATCGCTCACCCGGAAGGCGTCGCGTTCGGCTCCATCGAGGCCGACGGCGACAACGACAACGACGACGCGGCGCAGGTGCTGGAGATCGCGGATCACCCGTTCGGCAAGCCGAACTACACCGGGCGGCGGTGGCCGCTCGCGGACGTCCGGCTGCTGGCTCCCATCCTCCCGTCGAAGGTCATCGCGGTGGGGCGCAACTACGCCAAGCATGCCGCGGAGCTGGGCAACGAGGTGCCCGGCGAGCCGATGATCTTCCTCAAGCCCTCCACGAGCGTCATCGGCCCTCACGCGCCCATCAAGCTGCCGCCGGCGTCGTCGCAGGTCGACTTCGAGGGCGAGCTGGCCGTGGTCATCGGCCAGCCGGTGAAGAACGTCCGCGCGGAGCAGGCTCGGGCCGCGATCCTCGGCTACACGGTCGCCAACGACGTCAGCGCCCGCGACCTGCAGGCTTCCGACGGACAGTGGGGTCGAGCCAAGGGCTTCGACACGTTCTGCCCGATCGGTCCCTGGATCGAGACGTCGGTGGACCCGTCGGACCTGCGGCTCACCACCGAGGTCGACGGCGAGCTCAAGCAGGACTCGCGGACGTCGGCGATGGTGCACAAGGTGGAGGACCTCGTCGAGTTCGTGTCGTCGGTGATGACGTTGCTGCCCGGCGACATGATCATCACGGGCACGCCGGAGGGCGTGGGACGGCTCGACGATGGGCAGCAGGTCTCGGTGACCATCGAGGGCATCGGCACGCTGACCAACCCGGTGCAGTCGGCCTGAGTCGCGCCGTCAGCGGCGCGCGAACACGGGCGCCCGTTCCGGTCGTGGTCCGACTCCGATGATGACGGCGGGCACCGTCGACAACCACGGTGCTCGACGCATGAGCGCCGTGAACGGCTTCGGGGGTCCCGAACGTCGCCCGTCCATGACGGGAGCGACGACCACCCGGTGCAACAGTCGTTGCAGTCCCTGGACGACGATGGTCGGCATGATGCGTCGCCTGCGCACCGCCGCGAGCGCGCGTTCGTCGACCTGGCCCCGACGCAGCGGGCCTGCCAGCAACCGGGCCGCTGCGACGGCGTCCTGCACGGCGAGATTGATGCCGACTCCGCCCACCGGTGACATGGCGTGCGCGGCGTCGCCGATGCACAGCAGACCGGCGGTGTGCCAGCGTTCGAGCCGGTTCAGCCGGACGTCGAGGTGTTTGACGTCGTCCATCGTGGTCAGTTCGTGGACACGGTCGGCGAGGTGGGGGAGCAGTTCGGCGACGTCACGCCGGAAGGCCTCGATGCCGCGTTCGCGCAGTTCCGTGTCCATGCCCTTCCGAGCGAGGTAGGCGACCTGGTAGAAGTCGCGCCGCGGGATCGTGAGCGCGAAGCGTGAGCCCCGGATGTGGGGTTGCAGCCGGTCGGGGCCTTCGCCGGGATTGCGGCCGAGCCGGAACCACCACACGTCCATCGGCACGGGAGCCTCCTTGGGGCGTAGGCCCGCCTGGGCGCGCGCGAGTGACCAGCGGCCGTCGCAGGCCACGGTCAGATCGGCCAGCAGCGTGTGCGTGGCCCCGTCCTCGGTGCGGTAGCGCACGCCGCGCACCTGACCGCGGTCTTTGACGAGTTCGGTGACCTCGGAGCGCATCCGCAGTGTGAAGCACGGTTCTTCGGCTGCCGCGTCGGCCAGCAGTCGCAGGAGGTCCCACTGCGGTGTGATGGCGATGTACGGGTGGGGATGGCCGAACCGTGCGAGTCGTTTGAGGTCGCCGACGACGACCCGGCCACCGTCGGATGCGGGGAACGCGACCTCGGTCAGTCGGGTCTGGGGTAGCAGCGCGAATCGATCGCCGAGTCCCAGGTCGTCGAGGAGTCGGATCGTGGAGGGGTGCACGGTGTCGCCCCGGAAGTCCCGGAGGAAGTCGGCGTGCTTCTCCAGGACGGTCACCTCGACTCCCGCTCTGGCGAGCAGCAGGCCGAGAACCAGCCCCGCCGGACCGCCGCCGATGACGACGCAGGTCGTCCGCTCGTTCATCTCGACCCCCGTTTTCAATGACTGTTGAATAAATCGACCATGCACGAAGTCGCGATGCCCGTCAAGGGCGATACGCTGACAGGGCTATGAGTGAGACGAAGGCTGTACGTGCCCGCTTCTGTCCGTCGCCCACTGGAACCCCGCACGTCGGACTGATCCGAACGGCGCTGTTCAACTGGGCGTTCGCGCGCCACCACGGCGGCTCGCTGGTGTTCCGGATCGAGGACACCGACGCCGCGCGCGACAGTGAGGAGTCCTATCAGGCGCTGCTCGACGCGCTGCGCTGGCTGGGGCTCGACTGGGACGAGGGGCCCGAGGTCGGTGGCGAGTACGGGCCGTACCGCCAGAGCGAGCGGCGTGACATCTACGCCGACGTCGCGAAGAAGTTGCTCGACGCGGGCGAGCTGTACGAGGCGTTCTCGACCAACGAGGAGGTCGAGCAGCGTCGCCGCGAGGCCGGTCAGGACCCGAAGCTGGGGTACGACAACTTCGACCGCGACCTCACCGAGGAGCAGAAGCAGCGGTTCCGCGACGAGGGGCGCGTTCCCGTGCTGCGGCTGCGCATGCCCGACGAGGACCTGACCTGGAACGACCTCGTCCGTGGCGAGATCACGTTCAAGGCGGGCACGATCCCCGACCCGGTGCTCGTGCGGGCCAACGGCCAGCCGCTCTACACGCTCACCAACCCGGTGGACGACGCGCTCATGCGGATCACCCACGTGCTGCGGGGCGAGGACCTGCTGCCCTCGACGCCTCGTCAGCTCGCGCTGTACGCGGCGCTGCGCCGGATCGGCGTCACCGACTTCACGCCGGAGTTCGGCCACTTGCCCTACGTCATGGGCGAGGGCAACAAGAAGCTGTCCAAACGCGACCCGAAGTCGAACCTGTTCAACTACCGCGAGCAGGGTTTCATCCCCGAGGGGTTGCTCAACTACCTCGCTCTGCTCGGTTGGTCGATCGCCGACGACCGCGATGTCTTCACCGTCGACGAACTCGTCGAGGCGTTCCAGATCACGAAGGTGAGCGCCAACCCGGCCCGGTTCGACGCCAAGAAGGCCGAGGCCATCAACGGCACTCACGTGCGTGCGTTGCCGGCGGAGGAGTTCGTTCGGCGCACGGTGCCGTACCTCGTCGACGCCGGAGTACTGCCCGAGCAGCCGAGTGACGAGCAGCTCGACACGTTGCGCGCCATCGGCCCGCTCGTGCAGGAGCGTGTCACCGTCCTGTCCGACGCCGTGAACCTCGTGCGTTTCCTGTTCGTGTCGGAGGAGGAGTTCGCGCCCGAGGAGGCTGCCGCCACCAAGGCGCTCGGCGCCGATGCCGAACCGGTTCTGCGGGCCGCTGTGGACGCACTCGACGCGATCGACGAGTGGCGTACCGACGCGATCGAGGCCGCGCTGAAGGAAGCGCTCGTCGACGGGCTGGGTCTCAAGCCCCGCAAGGCGTTCGCTCCCGTGCGTGTCGCTGTGACCGGGCGCACCGTGTCGCCGCCGTTGTACGAGTCGATGGAACTGCTCGGTCGCGAGATTTCACTCGGGCGGTTGCGTCGCGCGCTGGCAAGCCACTGAGCGTAGACGTCCTGGACCGAAACAGAACCGCTTTATCACCTACTCAGCAGAGTTGGTGGCGCGAAATCTGCCCTAGCCTCGCGGGGTGGCTTCCGCGCTTGGCTTTCCTTCGGCATCGCACTCTGCCTCCGAACTCGACGGTGCTCCTCCGTGGGCACCGCCCGAGTTGCGGTTGGTGTGCCTGGACATCGACGACACGCTGATCGACTTCACGGCGGCGGGTCGGCACTCGTTGGCGACCCTGATCGGCAGGGCCGACATCTGGCCGCTGTGGGAGCGCATCACGGACGAGCACGTCGCCCGGGTCGTCGCGGGTGAGTTGGCCTACGCCGACATGCACACCGTGCGGACCCGGGCGTTCCTCGCCGAACTCGGCATCGTCGTGAACGCCGACCAGGCCGTCGAATTCGAACTGCGGCGCAAGGAACTGCTGCGTCGCTCCTGGCGCTTGTTCGACGACGTTCTTCCCTGTCTGGAATGGCTCACCGCCGCGGGCGTCACGCTCGCGGCGGTGACCAACGCGTCGGGTGCGCATCAGAGAGACAAACTCGGCAGACTCGGCCTCGCCCGCTTTTTCGACCACGTCGCCATCGCAGGGGAAATGGGAGTGGCCAAACCGGACCCCGTGATGTTCCACAAAGTGTGCTCCGCCGCCGGATGTGACCCGGCTCATGCGGTGCACGTCGGCGACAAACTCACCACCGACGCCGTGGGCGCGCGCGACGCGGGCCTCATGGGCGTCTGGCTCGACCGGCACGGCCACGACGTCGAGGTTCCGGCCGGTGTGCACGTGCTCCCCAGCCTCGGCGACCTCCCTGAGCTGCTGGTTTCCGAGTTCGCCCGGGTGGGTGTACCCGCTCAACGCTGACTAGGGGACCCCCGTGCAAGGCCGTTTTCCGCATGGTCTATATTTATTTCCAGCGGAGCCGAGCCGGAGAGATCCGGGGAGGGACCGCGATGGGGTATGGTGTAATTGGCAGCACGACTGATTCTGGTTCAGTTAGTCTAGGTTCGAGTCCTGGTACCCCAGCGCGAAGCGAGAAAACCGGTCTGGTACGATCACTTCGCAACGGAAAACGGCAAGCCCCCGTCGTCTAGCGGCCTAGGACGCCGGCCTCTCACGCCGGTAGCGTGGGTTCGAATCCCATCGGGGGTACGGAAAGAGCGAGAGAGCCCTCTCTGCGGAAAGCGCAGAGAGGGCTCTTTCCTTTTGTGTCCTGTGGGGGCCCAGCCCCCACACCCCAGCCGGGGGCACGCCCCCGGCCCCCCGGCCGGGCACTTCGGGTGGTGAGGTCGCCTTCGCTGGGGTTCCCGGCTTCGGGGGTGGGAGCCGAGCAACGGTCCCGGGTCTCGGGCCATTGGCTTCGCTTCGCTCGCCTCGGCCCTCGGCGGCTTCGCTTCGCTCGCCGCTTCGGACGGTCCGGCGGGGCGTGGCCGGCGTCGTTGCCTGTTTGGGCTTCAGAGGCGGTCTTGGAGGGCTTGCGCGGCTTGTAGAAGATCACTTGCCCACTTCGCGCCCGGGCGGCGGCCGATGCGCTCCACAGGGCCCGAGACGGACACCGCGGCGACCACGTTGCCCGCGCTGTCCCGCACCGGCGCCGAGACACTCGCCACGCCCGGCTCCCGCTCGGCCACACTCTGCGCCCAACCGCGGCGACGCACCTCCAACAGCGTGCGTTCGCCGAACACCGCGTCCGCCAACACCGCCTGCCGTGTGTGCGCGTCCGCCCACGCCGCCAGAACCTTCGCGCCCGACCCCGCCGTCATCGGCAAGCGCGCGCCCACCGGCACCGTGTCCCGCAGGCCGCTCGGCGGTTCGGCCGCCGCGACGCACACGCGCACGATCCCGTCCCGGCGATACAGTTGCACGCTCTCGCCGGTCAGATCCCGCAGCTTCGGCAGCACCACGCCCGCCGCGTCCAACAGTGGATCGACCGTTCCGCCCGCCAGCTCCGCCAGCGCGGGCCCCGGCCGCCACCGGCCGTCCGCGCCACGCCGCAACAGGCGGTGCACCTCCAGTCCCACCGCCAAGCGGTGAGCCGTGGCACGCGGAAGTCCGGTCCGTGAGCATAGCTCCGCCAGTCCGCACGGTTGGTCAGCCACCGCGTGAAGCACGGACACGGCCTTGTCGAGCACGCCGATCCCGCTCTGCTGGACCTGCGGCGCGTCATTGTTGCTAACATCGGGTTGTCCCACGAGGCGATACTACAATCTCGCAATATGGGAAGTCCATGATCGGCGAAGTGAGTCCGCTCGCTTTTGCAGACACACGCTCAACGGAGGAGCCCTGATGACCGAACGGCGGGGCCGCACACTGGCGGAAAAGGTGTGGGACGCACACACGGTGCGTCGAGGCGAGGGTGCCGAACCCGACCTGCTTTACATCGACCTTCATCTCGTCCACGAGGTGACCAGTCCGCAGGCGTTCGACGGACTTCGGCTCGCCGGGCGGAAGGTGCGGCGTCCCGACCTCACCATCGCCACCGAGGACCACAACGTCCCCACCGTCGGCCTCGACCTCCCCATTGCGGACCCGGTGTCGCGGACCCAGGTGGAGACGCTTCGGCGCAACTGCGAGGAGTTCGGTATCCGGCTGCACCCGATGGGTGACGACGAGCAGGGCATCGTCCACGTGATCGGCCCGCAGCTCGGTCTCACGCAGCCCGGCATGACGGTCGTCTGCGGCGACAGCCATACCTCGACCCACGGTGCGTTCGGCGCGATGGCGTTCGGCATCGGCACCTCCGAGGTGGAGCACGTGCTCGCCACCCAGACGCTGCCGCTGCGGCCGTTCAAGACCATGGCCGTCAACGTGGACGGGGAACTCCGTCCCGGTGTCACGGCGAAGGACATCATCCTCGCCGTCATCGCGAAGATCGGCACCGGTGGCGGTCAGGGATATGTGCTGGAGTACCGGGGCAGCGCCATCGAATCGCTGTCGATGGAAGCGCGGATGACCATCTGCAACATGTCCATCGAGGCGGGGGCGCGCGCGGGCATGATCGCCCCGGACGAGACGACCTTCGCGTATTTGAAGGACCGGCCGCATGCCCCGAAGGGAGCCGACTGGGACGCCGCCGTCGCCGAGTGGCGGCAACTGCGGACCGACGACGACGCCGAGTTCGACGCCGAGGTGCACCTGGACGCCTCGGAACTGACCCCGTTCGTCACCTGGGGCACCAACCCGGGCCAGGGGCTGCCGCTGGGCGAGTCGGTGCCCGACCCGGCTCGAATGACCGACGAGAACGAGCGACTGGCCGCCGAGAAGGCCCTGTCCTATATGGATCTGAAGCCCGGCACGCCGCTGCGTGACATCGCCGTGGACACCGTGTTCCTCGGCTCGTGCACCAACGGCAGGTTGGAGGATCTCAGGGCCGCTGCCGAGGTGCTCCGGGGCCGCAAGGTCGCCGACGGTGTGCGGATGCTCGTCGTTCCCGGCTCCATGCGGGTACGGCAGGCCGCCGAGGCGGAGGGCTTGCACGAGATCTTCACCGAGGCGGGGGCCGAATGGCGGGCCGCCGGGTGCTCGATGTGTCTGGGCATGAACCCGGACCAGCTGTCGCCCGGTGAACGCAGCGCCTCGACCTCCAACCGCAATTTCGAGGGCAGGCAGGGCAAGGGCGGACGGACCCACCTGGTGTCGCCGCTCGTGGCCGCCGCCACGGCCGTCCGAGGCACCTTGTCCTCGCCCGAGGACCTCTCGTAGCAGTCCCCGACTACCGAGCCACCGACGAGGAGCACACGTCATGGAAGCCTTCACCACGCACACCGGGGTCGGGGTGCCCCTGCGCAGGTCTAACGTGGACACCGATCAGATCATCCCCGCCGTCTACCTCAAGCGGGTGTCCCGAACCGGGTTCGAGGACGGCCTGTTCGCCGCCTGGCGCACCGACGAGGAGTTCGTGCTGAACGCGGAACCCTACAAGCGGGGATCCGTCCTCGTGGCCGGTCCCGACTTCGGCACCGGGTCGTCGCGTGAGCACGCGGTGTGGGCGTTGATGGACTACGGATTCCGCGTCGTCATCTCGTCCCGCTTCGCCGACATCTTCCGCGGCAACTCCGGCAAGCAGGGACTGCTCGCGGCCCAGTGCGAGCAGTCGGACGTCGAACGGTTGTGGACGCTGCTGGAGAGCGAACCGGGCACCGAGGTGACCGTCGATCTGCGTGAGAAGACCGTCCGCGCAAAGGACTTCGTCGCGAGCTTCGTCATCGACGACTACACCCGCTGGCGTTTGCTGGAGGGGTTGGACGACATCGCGCTGACCCTGCGCAACGCCGACGCCATCGAGGAGTTCGAGAAGCGGCGTCCCGCGCACAAACCCGTCACCACTCCGAGGTAGAGCCGTGTCCCGCCGGTTCCGGAAATCCCACGCTCCCGCAACGGATATCCGGGACCGGCACCCGGTCTCGACGAACCGGTCCGACACCACACCGAACGGCACGCGGAAACACGCCCCGAAGGGCTTCTGAAGACGTAACCGCGCACACGATAAGGAAAAATTCCGCGTGCCGTTTGGAATTTGCGCTGCGATGGTAATACCGTGTGCGCATGTCGGCCGGTGTGGCCGGGTAACACGTAGTTCTTCTTGGAGGGACTGTAATGGCCAACAAGGCCCAACTCATCGAAGCGCTCTCAGAGCGCTTGGGAGACAAGAAGGTCGCGGCTGCGGCTGTCGACAACCTCGTCGACATCATCATCCGCACCGTCAACAAGGGCGAGAAGGTGAACATCACCGGCTTCGGGGTGTTCGAGAAGCGCGCTCGTGCCGCTCGTACCGCCCGTAATCCGCGCACCGGCGAAACCGTCCGGGTGAAGAAGACGAACGTTCCGGCGTTCCGTGCGGGCACCACGTTCAAGGACGTCGTCAGTGGCGCCAAGAAGCTGCCGAAGGCCACGACCGCCAAGCGCGGCACCACCGCCACGTCGCGGAGCACCTCCGGCACGAAGACCGCCGCGACCCGTCCGACCTCGACGCGCACCACCACCAGCCGGACGCGCGCCACCACGGGAACCACCACGCGGGCCACCTCGACGCGTGCGACGAAGACCTCGCCGACCCGGAGCACGTCGACCCGCAGCAAGACGACGGCCACGAAGGCGACGCCGACGCGTTCCACCGCGACGAAGAGCACGGCCGGCAAGGCCGCCCCGAAGACCACGACGAGCAGGACCACGAAGTCGAGCACCACGAAGGCCGCGCCGAAGACGGCCGCCAAGACCACGGCCAAGTCGACGACCAGGTCCACAGCGGCCAAGTCGGCGACCAAGACGACCGCCGCGCGTTCCACCAAGGCCGGCACGGCGAAGGCCGGCACCACGAAGTTGAGCACCACCAAGGCCGCGCCGAAGACGGCCGCCAAGACCACGACCCGGTCGACCGCCGCGAAGTCCGCGCCGAAGACGACCACCAAGTCGGCCACGAAGTCGACCGCAGGCAAGTCGACCGCGAAGTCCGCACCGAAGACCACCAAGACCACCGCCACGCGGTCCACCGCGAAGAAGACCCCGGCCAAGACCACGAAGGCGGCTGCCAAGACCACGACGAGGACCACCGCGAGGGCGACCGCGCGTGCCACCTCGCCGGCGAAGAAGACCACGAAGAAGGCGAAGTAGTTCAGGCGTCTTCTCGTAGGGCTCCCGTGACGACCACGGGAGCCCTACTGCGTTCTCAGGACGGTGCGGGCAGCGCGCTGGGCAGGTAGTGCGCGGCGACGAGCCGAGGGTCCTCGGCGTCGTGCGTGTCGAAGGACAACACCCACACCGAGCCCTTCTTGCTCGGCACCTCGCCGGTGAGCTTGCGCGTGAGCGAGATTCCGTCGCGTTCGGCGAGCATGTCCAGCAGGTGGGGGATGACGCCGCCCTGGCTGCACACCACGGCGGTGTCGTGCGCTCCGGCGATCGAGAGCAGCGACTTCAGCCCCGCCTCGGGGTCGGCCGCGAACGTCTGTTCCGACAGCGGTTCGTCGAGCTGCACCTCGGCGCCGACGTCGGAGGCCAAGGCCCGCACCGTCTGCACGCACCGCAGCCGCGGCGCCGAGTACACGGCTTCCGGGCGGAACGTGCGCAGGAGCGGGCGCAACGCCGCTGCCTGCCGCTGACCGGCGTCCGACAGGGGACGCAGGTCGTCGTCGCCCGCCCAGTCACTGCGATTGCCTGCCTTGGCGTGGCGGACCAGCAGCACGGTCGTGGTGTCCACGGGCAGTTGTTGGGCTCGCGAGCACACGTCCCGGTCGCTGTCGTAGGTCAACAACGCCTGCGCCTCGGCGAACGGCAGCCAGCGGAGCTCGTCCACTTCGTCATTGGGGGTGAACTCACCGGAAACCGGCTTCGCCGTGAAGTAGTCCACGGTTTTCGCCGCCCCGTTCACGCTGTATTCGACGGTGGTGAGAAAGCGTCCCAGAACGGCGTCGTATCCCGTTTCCTCCGTGAGCTCCCGCACCGCGGCGATCGGGGCGGTCTCTCCGGGGTCCAGTTTCCCCTTCGGCAGCGACCAGTCGTCGTAGTGCGGTCGGTGCACGACGGCGATCTCACTGCCCGCGGAGCTGTGGCGCCACAGCACCGCCCCCGCGGCTTTCACGATGTTGCTCACCCTGTGGCTCCGTGCTTGCGCAGCATTTCCATCTGGTGGTCGCGGACCTGGCCGCTGCCCGTCGGAGAGGGTACCCACTCGCCCGTGGGGTGCAGGACCCAGCACCGCGTCATCGGGTGCAGCGCGGAATCCAACACGTCGTCGAGCTGTGCGGTCAGCCGCGGGTCCGACACCCGCACGAGCGCCTCGATGCGACGGTCCAGGTTGCGGTGCATGATGTCGGCGCTGCCGATCCAGTGCGTGTCCGCGCCGCGGAAGTGGAAGATGCGCGAGTGTTCGAGGAACCGGCCGAGGATCGAGCGGACGCGGATGTTCTCGCTCAACCCCGGCACCCCGGGCTTGAGCGAGCAGATTCCGCGCACCACCACGTCGACGTCCACTCCCGCCTGCGACGCGCGGTAGAGGCCGTCGATGACCTGCTCGTCGACGAGCGAGTTGCACTTGATTCGAATCCCGGCGGGTTTGCCCGCCTTGGCGAGCCGGATCTCCTCCTCGATGAACTCCAGCAGTCCGCGCCGGATGCCGTTGGGCGAGGTGAGGATGTTGCGGTAGGTCTGTTGCCGGGAGTACCCGGTGAGCACGTTGAACAGGTCGGTCAGGTCGGCGCCGACGGAGGCGTCGGCGGTGAACAGACCGAGGTCCTCGTACAGTCGCGCGGTCTTCGGGTTGTAGTTGCCCGTGCCGACGTGGCAGTAGCGGCGGATCGTGCCGCCTTCCTCCCTCACCACCAGGGCGATCTTGCAGTGGGTCTTCAACCCGACGAGGCCGTACACGACGTGCACGCCCGCGCGTTCCAGCGTGCGTGCCCAGGTGATGTTGGCCTGCTCGTCGAACCGCGCCTTGATCTCGACGAGCGCGACGACCTGCTTGCCCCGCTCGGCGGCGTCGATGAGCGCGTCGACGATGGGGGACTCGCCGGACGTCCCCGAGGTGCGGTAGAGCGTCTGCTTGATGGCCAACACCTTGTCGTCGGCGGCGGCCTGCTCGATGAACCGTTGGACGCTGGTGGAGAACGAGTGGTACGGGTGCTGCACCAGGACGTCGCTCTCGCGGAGAGCCGCGAACACGCTCTTGGGCGTCTCGCGTTCCCCGAAGGCCGGGTGGGTGGCCGGGACGAACGGCGGGTCCTTGAGGTCCTTGCGGTTGAGCGAGTGAAGCTGTTGCAGGCAGCTCAGGTCGAGCAGGCCGGGGACCTCCACGACGTCCTGCGGGTCGACCTCCAGCTCGCGCAGCAGCAGTTCGAGCACGTGCTCGCTCATGTCACTGGCGACTTCCAGCCGGACGGGAGGGCCGAACCGGCGTTGCGCCAGTTCCCGCTCCAACGCCTGCAACAGGTCCTCGTCGCGGTCCTCCTCGACCTCGAAGTCGGCGTTGCGCGTGACCCGGAACACGTGGTGCTCGCTGACCTGCATGCCGCTGAACAACTCGTCGAGGTGGGCGGCGATGAGTTCCTCCAGGGGAAGGAACGTCGCGGTCCGGGAGTCACGGCTCTTCTCGATCCGCACGAGTCGGGGCACGTTGTTCGGCACCTTCACCCTGGCGAAACGCTCGGTGCCGTCGCTGGAGTCGCGCACGGTGACGGCGAGGTTCAGCGACAGGCCCGAGATGTACGGGAACGGGTGGGCCGGGTCCACGGCAAGCGGAGTGAGCACGGGGAAGATGTGCTTGGTGAAGTACTCCGACATCCGCGCCCGGTCGTCGGTGTCGAGTTCCGACCAGGAGACGATGCGGATGCCGACCTCGCTGAGCGCGGGCCGCAGCTCGTTCTCGAAGACCATGGCATGCCGCTCGACCAGCTCGGCGTTGCGTGCGGCCACGTAGGTGAGCTGCTCGCTCGGGGTGAGGCCGTCGGCGCTGCGGACCGACAGCCCGGTCTGCTCGCGCCGCTTCAGGCCCGCGACCCGGACCATGTAGAACTCGTCCAAGTTGGACGCGAAGATGGACAGGAACTTCGCCCGCTCCAGCAGCGGCTGTGACGGGTCCTCGGCGAGGGCGAGCACGCGGGCGTTGAAGTCCTGCCAGGAGAGCTCGCGGTTGAAGTAGCGGTCGTCGGGCAGCTCGTCCGGGGCGTCCTGGTCGTGCGTGGCGGCCGGGGGCGGGGACACGGAGCTGAAGTCGCGGGTCCGGCCGTCACCGGTCCGGGGCGGGGGAGCGGTCTCGGCGCTGCGGAGGCCCGGGTCCTCGGTCACGTCGCCCTCGCCGGCGGGCAGGCCCTCGGTCGCGTCGGGCGTGCGGGCCGCGAGGGGGCGGGTCTCGTCGCTCACCTCGCCATTGTCCCCCACACGAGGCGGTGGCGACGGTTTCTGAGACCGCCGCCTCGCCGTCGGGTGGGGCGTGACACGGCCGGTCGACCGACGTCGGAAGGGGCGGCAGGCGGGGAAGGGGTGCACGTCGGGTCGCCCCCGGCGGCCAGGTCGGACGCTGCGTGGCTGTCGTCAGGATCGGGAACAGGCGCGGTCGAGGACGGCACGCGTGCGTTCGCCCAACCCGAGCAGCCGCGCGTGGTCGAGATCACCCGGGGTGTCGACGTCCCCGCGCAGGGACGGAAGCGGCGCGGTGATCGCCGTGGCGCCCGTGAGCGCGTGGGCGCGGGCGGAGCCGGGACCGAAGCGGGGGCGCAACGCGGCGCCGGGTGCGGAGAGCAGGAGCGTGGTTCCCGTGCCGGGGCGGTCGGCCACGAACGCCCGTTCCCCGCCCGCCTGGGTGAGGGCGGTGTCGAGTTCGTCCGGGCGCAACGCGGGCAGATCCGCCTGGAGCGCCCCGACGACGGAGTCCGGGTCCTTCGCCCGCAGCAGGCGTTCGCCGGCGCGCAGCGCCGCGTTCAGGCCGTCCGTTCCGCCCGGCCCCGACGGTTCGCCGACGACTTCGACGTCGAGTTCCCGCAGCAGGGCGAGCGCGGCGGGGTCGGACCCGACGACGAGCACGCGTCGTACCCCGGGGGTGGAGACGGCGGCGTGCAGCGTGTCGTAGGCCAGCGCGAGCACGAGTTCGGTGTGCCGGGCCGGGTCACCGGGGTGGGCGAGGTCGTCGACGTGCTCGGCCCCGACGTGCCCGAGGACACCCCGCAGCCGGGACTTTCCCGTGCTCGGTCGCTTCAGCGGCACGATGAGGTCGACAGCCACGCCACCATCTTTACCGCAAAGCCCGCCCCGTGGGGCCTGTGGCAGGATCGGGCGCACACGGCAACGACTCACCGGAGGAACGGCGTTGGCAGAGCGCGAGAAGGGCGGTTTCTGGGTAGGCGCGGCCGCGGTCCTGTTCTACCCGCTGACCGCGATTGGCCGCAGCGTCTACCGCAACGCGGACCGCATCCCGCGACGTGGCCCCGCGCTGCTCGTGATGAACCACATCTCGCACCTCGACCCCGCCGTCGACGCGGTCTTCGTGCACCGCAACAAGCGGGTGCCCCGGTTCATGGCGAAGGACAGCCTCTTCCGGGTGCCGATCTTCGGCAAGATCCTCGCCGGGTCCGGCGGTATCCCCGTGTACCGCGGTTCCAAGGACGCGAATGAGAGCCTGCGGGCCGCGCACCAGACGCTGCGGGACGACAAGATCGTGCTCATCTACCCCGAGGGCACCATCACGAAGGACCCGGACGGCTGGCCCAAGCGGTCCTACACCGGGGTGGCCCGGCTCGCGCTGGAGAACGACGTGCCGGTGATCCCCATCGCGCGGTGGGGCACGCAGCAGATCTGGAACGGCTACACCAAGAAGTTCCGCCCCTTCCCCCGCAAGACCGTGGTGCACTCCGTCGGCGAGCCGATCGATCTGTCCGCGTACCGGGAGAAGGAACGCTCGCAGGCACTGCTGCGCGAGGTCACCGAACTGATCATGGACCGTGTGCTGGAGCAGCTCGTCGAGATTCGCGGTGAGCAGCCGCCCGCGCGGAGCGACGGTGCGGAGGGGCGCGCCTGACCATGTCGGTGCAGCGTGTGGCCGTGCTCGGGGCGGGCTCGTGGGGGACGACGTTCGCGAAGATCCTCGCGGACGCGGGACGCGACGTGACGATGTGGGCCCGTCGAGCGGAGATCGCCGACGAGATCCGCGACCGGCACACCAACTCCTCGTACCTCCCCGGCATCGAGCTGCCCGAACGGCTCACCGCGACGACCGACCCCGCGGTCGCGCTCGACGGTGCCGACGCGGTCGTGCTCGCGGTGCCGAGCCAGCGACTGCGGGAGAACCTTCAGGCGTGGCGGGATCTGCTGCCGAAGGACGCGATCCTCGTCAGCCTCGCCAAGGGCGTGGAACTCGGGACCCTCAAGCGGATGAGCGAGGTCGTCTCCGACGTCACGGGCGTGGCTCCGGGCGACGTCGTGGTGGTGTCCGGCCCGAACCTCGCGAAGGAGATCGCCCGGCGGCAGCCCGCGGCGGCCGTCATGGCGTGCGCCGACCACGACCGGGCGGTGGCCGTCCAGAAGGCGAGCTTCACGTCGTACTTCCGCCCGTACACCAACACCGACGTCGTCGGGTGCGAACTCGGTGGTGCGTGCAAGAACGTGATCGCCCTCAGTTGCGGGGTGGCGGCGGGACTCGGCTTCGGCGCCAACACGATGGCGACGCTGATCACGCGTGGGCTCGCCGAGACGGCCCGGCTCGGCGCGGCACTCGGGGCGGACCCGTTGACGTTCGCCGGGTTGGCCGGGGTCGGTGACCTCGTGGCGACCTGTTCGTCGCCGTTGTCGCGCAACCGCACCTTCGGTGAGCGCATCGGACGCGGGGAGACCATGGAGGCGGCCAGGGCCGCTCAGGGCGGTCAGGTGGCCGAGGGCGTCAGCTCGTGTCGCTCGATCCGGGAGCTGGCCGAGCGACTCGACGTCGACATGCCCATCACCGACGCCATGTACCGCATCTGCCACGAAGGAGCCGACCCGGCCGCGATCGGTGCCGAACTGCTGGGACGGCGGCAAAAGCACGAGTGGTCCTAGTGTGACGGACGCCATCGCGACAGTGGCGTCCGTCGATCTGTCAAGTGCGTCCGCCTGGCGGATTCCGGTTTGACTCCCTCACCGTCGTCTGCTTGCCTTGACGGCATGTCGGTTCTCGGTGCGTCGACCCCCACCTCGCGGTGGTGTCGTGCGTCGCGCGCCGTACCGGGCTGTTGTCGCCGGTGACCGTGCGCCCCTGCTGATCGGGCGCCTCACGCGACCAGCCTTCGACGTCTTCCCTTTTCTTCTTTTTCTCCTGACGAGGTCTTCTTCCCATGTTTGCCGTGCCCGACAACACCGTCGCGCTTCCGCCCGCCGATCTGCTGACCCGACACCCGGTTCGGACCGCTTTGGAGTTCGCCGCCGACCGCAACCGGTGGCGCAACCTCCTGCGCTACGACCCCGAGAAGCGGTTCGCCGCCCTGCTGGACACGGTGGGCGGGCACGAGGTGTGGCTGTTGAGCTGGTTGCCCGGCCAGCGAACCGGGCGGCACGACCACGGCGTCACCTCGGGGGCGTTCACCGTGGTGAGCGGACGACTCGTGGAGGAGGTGCATCGGGACGTCGCCGGAGCACCGGAGGGGCCCGAGTCGCACGTCGTGGAGGCGGGCCAGTCGCGAGTCTTCGGTCCCGGCTACTCCCACGACGTGCACAATCCCGGGCCCGATCCGGTGATCAGCGTGCACGTCTATCAGGACGGGAGTCGCACGGTGCGGCCGGTGAGGTGGTGACGTCGACGCCGACGCGGGCCTGCACGTGCGCGGGTGGTGCGACGTCGGCGGGGACGAAGCTCGCGGTCACGGGGGCGCCGAAGACCGTGTGTACCGGCAGAACGCCCGCCCAGACGGACGTCTCGTCGTGGTCGAGTTCGCCGAGCGAGGGTTCGCCGGTGCGAATCTTCACCGACGCCTCGGTCAGGTCGAGTGCGAGCACCTGGGTGGCGGCGAGTTCGCGGCGGTTCGGGGTGCGCGTAGTCCCACGAACCGGGGCTGAGGCGTTCACTGAGCACGCGCAGGGCGTGGACCTTGCGGTCGTCGTCGGTGATCGGTGTGGCGCGGCCGTACACGACCGCGCTGCGGTAGTTCATCGAGTGGTCGTTCAGGGAGCGCGCGTACACGATGCCGTCGAGCACCGTGGCGGTGAGGCACAGGTCGACACCGGCCGCGGCGGCCCTGACGTTGCCCGAACCGGTGGAGCCGTGCAGGAACACCGTGTCGCCGGCCCTGGCGTGTGCGGTGGGCACCACCAGGGGACGGCCGTCCTTCACCAGACCCACGTGGCAGACGAGCGTGGCGTCGAGAACGGCGTGCAAGGCGGCGCGATCGGTCTCGTAGCGCTGCGGTTTGCGGGTCGGAGTGGTTCGGGCGGTGGACGACAGCGGAGTCTCGGACGTGGTCATGACCTATGCTCGTCCGCCGTAATGGCATCGTGGAACAGCCACAGAGCCGGTTTTTCCAAATGCCACTCACGAAGGAGAGGTCGTGGCGCGCACCGACATCACGTTGCCCCTGACGCTCGACCGTGACTCCGCCGTGCCGTTGGCGGTCCAGCTCGCCGACGCGCTGCGGGAGGCCGCTTCCGGGGGACATCTGCGAGGCGGCGACCGGCTGCCCTCCACCCGCGCGCTGGCGCGGGACCTCGGCGTGAGTCGGACCGTCACGTCGGCCGCCTACGACCAGCTCCACGCGGAGGGCTGGATCGTGGGCAGGCACGGTTCGGGCACCTACGTGACGACCTCGCCGCCGACGCCGGTCGCGGCCCACCGGCCGGTCGCCGGTCCCGACCACGCGCCCTCGCCCGACCTCGTCGCGCTGTTGCCCGGGTTGCCGTGGGCCGACGGGCTCGACCGTGCCGCCTGGCGACGTGCCTGGAGGGCGGCGGCCGACACCCCGCCGCTCGTGGTGGCCGAACGCGCGGGACTCGTCGAGTACCGGACGGCCATCGCCGAACACCTGCTCCGCCACCGTGGACTCGACGTGGCTCCGAACTCGGTGCTCGCGACCGCGGGCACCACGGCGGGAGTCGTCGAGCTGGCGGCGGCGTTGCTCGGCCCCGGTGATGTCGTGGGGGTGGAGGAACCCGGGTACCAGCGGGCCGTGGAGGCGTTCCGGCGAGCCGGGGTACGGGTGGTACCGCTGGCGGTCGACGCCGAAGGGCTGCGTCCGGACTCCGTCCCGGAAGGCGTGCGTGCCGTGTACTGCTCGCCCGCCCACCAGTACCCGCTGGGCAGCCGCATAAGTGCCGCCCGCCGGGTCGAGCTCGTCGAGCGCGCCCGCGCGGAGGGCTTCCTCGTCGTCGAGGACGACTACGACGGTGAGCTTCGTTACGACGTCGCTCCGTTGCCGGTGCTCGCCTCGCTCGCTCCCGACGTGGTGGTGCACCTCGGCACCACGAGCAAGATCCTCACGCCCACCCTCGGCGTGGGCTGGATGGTGGCACCTCCCGCCGTGACCGCCGCGGTGCTCGAGTACCGCGACGAGGCGGGCACGAGGGCCTCGCCCGCGGGACAACAGGTGTTCGTCGAACTCGCCCGGCACGGCGACCTCGGCCGTCACCTCCGCAGGTTGCGCCGGGAGTTGTCCGAGCGACGGTCGTTGCTCGTCACGGCGTTGACCGACGCCGGGGTCACGGTGCTGGGCGACGACGCCGGAGCCCACCTCGTGGTGCCCCTGGGCTCGGCCGAGGAGGAGCGGCGGCGGTTGGCGCTCGCCCGCGAACGCGGTCTGCTGCTCGACGGGTTGGCGCGGCACTTCGCGGGCATTCCCACGCGAGCGGGCATCACCGTCGGATACGCGGGTTGCTCGCGCGAGACGCTGCAGGACGTCCTCGGGGTGCTCGTCGACGTGCTCCGGGAGACCCGAAGGTAGGGTGCCGCCCATGGAAAGCCGCAAGACCCGAGTGGCCGTCGTGTTCGGCGGTCGAAGCACCGAACACACCATCTCCTGTGTGTCGGCGGGCAGCATTCTCGCGCACCTCGATCCCGACCGGTTCGAGATCATTCCCATCGGTGTCACCCCGGCCGGTGGCTGGGTCCTCGGCACGAGCGACCCCCAGACGCTGCGTATCCGGGGCAGGGAGTTGCCTGCCGTCGAGGACGGCAAGGCGCTGGTGCTGGCCGGTGATCCCACGACCGGTGGTGTCGTGAGTCTCGAACCGGGGGAGCACGCCGAGGTGCTGTCCGCGGTGGACGTGGTGTTCCCGGTGCTGCACGGGGCTTTCGGTGAGGACGGCACCATTCAGGGCCTGCTCGAGCTGGCCGACCTGCCGTACGTCGGTGCGGGCGTGTTCGCCAGCGCGGCCGCGATGGACAAGGAGTACGCCAAGAAGCTGCTCGCCGCCGAAGGGCTGGAGGTCGGACGGTTCGCGGTCGTGCGACGAGGTCAGGACACCCTGCCCGAGGAGGAGCGGGAGCGGCTCGGTCTGCCCGTCTTCGTCAAGCCGGCGCGCGCGGGCTCGTCCATCGGCATCTCTCGCGTCACCGACTGGTCGCAACTGGACGATGCGATCGCGCTCGCCAGGGAGACCGACCCCAAGGTGCTGGTCGAGGCCGAGACCGTGGGACGCGAGGTCGAGTGCGGCGTGCTGGAGTTCCCCGACGGTCGGGTCGAGGCCTCGTTGCCCGCGGAGATCCGGGTGCTCTCCGACGACGAGGACGCCTGGTACGACTTCGAGACCAAG
The DNA here is from genome assembly GCF_015910535.1 of Saccharomonospora sp. NB11. Classification (GTDB taxonomy): domain Bacteria; phylum Actinomycetota; class Actinomycetes; order Mycobacteriales; family Pseudonocardiaceae; genus Saccharomonospora. Next base: position 206,249 of record NZ_JACBJG010000007.1, read on the forward strand.
TACCTCGGCGAGGACGCCGAGCTGGACATCCCCGCGAAGCTCGACGACAGCGTCACCGAACGCCTCCGCGAGGCCGCGGTCCGGGCGTTCGGCGCGCTCGACTGCCAGGGACTGGCGAGGGTGGACTTCTTCGTCGGCGCGGACGGCACGTTGACCGTCAACGAGGTCAACACGATGCCCGGCTTCACCGCGACGTCGGCCTTCCCGAAGATGTGGGAGGTCACCGGTGTCGACTACCCGTCGCTGCTGACGACGCTCGTCGAGACCGCGTTGGCGCGGGGGACGGGCCTGAGGTGAGGTGCGCGCCCGCCCGCGTCACTCGAAGTCGAGCGGCACGGCGGGCAGCACGTCGGCGATGGTGCGGGACACCGTCTGCAACGGTCCCGTGCCCGCCGTGTCCGGCACGGTCAACGCGACGTAGACCTCGCGGTCGACCGCGTACCACGTGGTGCTGCCGTCCCCGGGCACGGGAAGCCACTGGACCTCGTCGATCGCCCGCAACGTCGACGACCGCGTGAGCTCGGGCGGCCGGTCGAGACCGCAGCGCAGCACGATCGGATCGCCGCCCCAGGCCAGGGTCGCCGGAGGCGCCGGTTCGGCGAGTTCGCGTCGCGAGAGCTGTTCGCCGGACGACTTGAGTCGCTCCGGTGCCGCGCCGACGAGGTCACGGCACGCCGCCGAGTCCGCGTCCGGCGCGGGAATCGTGACCAGCGCGAGCGGTCCGGTCGGATCGTCGCCCGACCCGTCGCGCTCCGGCTCACTGCGCTCGGACTCGCCGGGCGAGAGGACGAGACCCAGCACGGCGACCGTCGCGGCCAGCGCCGTGGCCAACACGGCGGCGACGACGAGAAGACTCCGAGGTGGGGCGCCGGTTTCGCTCACCGCCCCACTACACCACAGCTCAGAGGCGCACGACGGGGCAGGTGAGGGTGCGCGTGATGCCCTCCACGCTCTGCACGCGGGCGACCACCAGTTGTCCGAGCTCGTCCACGTCGTTGGCCTGCGCCCGCACGATGACGTCGTAGGGCCCCGTCACGTCCTCCGACGTCGTGACGCCGGGAATGGTCGAGATTTCGGAGGCCACGGCGGCGGCCTTGCCGACCTCGGTCTGGATGAGGATGTATGCGTAGACCACGGCGCTGCTCCCCTTCGAGTACGACGGTGACGCGTAAAGGTAGGAATGTAGGCAGCAACGTACCGCAGACCTGCGACGATCGGGCATCCGACAATCGGGCCTGCGGGCAACGCAACAACCGGAGGTACGTGTGGGAGACAGTCCCGCGTCCGGGGCGGACACCGTCGCGGCGATCGGTGAGTTCGGCCTGATTCGCCAGGTCACGGAAGGGAAGGACCAGCCGTCGACCACGCTGCTCGGGCCCGGTGACGACACCGCCGTCGTGGCGGCGCCGGACGGACGTGTGGCCGTCACCACCGACGCGCTCGTCGAGGGGGTGCACTTCCGGCTGGACTGGTCGACCCCCACACAGGTGGGGCGCAAGGCGGTCGCGGTGAATCTGGCCGACGTCGCGGCGATGGGGGCCGTTCCGACGTCCGTCGTCGTGACGCTCGCGTGCCCGGCCGACACGCCCGCGTCGGTGGCGAGGGAGCTGCTGGACGGCGTGGCCACCGAGGCCCGGCGGGTACACGTCGGCGTCGTCGGGGGCGACATGGTGCGCGCGGAGAACATCGTGGTGAGCGTCACCGCGCTCGGCGATCTCGGCGGTCGCCCGCCCGTCACGCGCGCAGGCGCGCGGCCCGGCGACGTCGTGGCCGTGTGCGGCAGGCTCGGCTGGGCGGCGGCCGGACTCGCCGTGCTGAGCCGCGGGTTCCGGTCGCCGGTGAGCGTGGTGAACGCCCAGCGCTGCCCCGACCCGCCGTACGCGGCCGGTCCCGCGGCGGCGTTGGCCGGGGCCACCGCGATGATCGACGTCTCGGACGGCCTGCTGGCCGACCTCGGCCACGTCGCCGAGGCGTCCGGCGTGGGAATCGACGTGGCGAGCGACCGACTCGTCGTCCCCGACCGGCTCGTGGACGTGGGGACCGCGCTCGGTGCCGACCCGATGCACTGGGTGCTCACCGGCGGGGAGGACCATGCTCTCGTCGCCACGTTCCCCTCGCCGTCCGACCTGCCCGAGGGCTGGTGCCCGATCGGCTCGGTCACTGCGCCGGAGGCGGGCGTCACCGTGGACGGCAGGGCGTACGAGCACGAACCCGGATGGCGGCACTGGAGCTGAGGGCACGGCCGCCGATCGAGCGCCCATACTGGGGAAGCGACGGCCGAGACATCGAGACGCGGCAACGGCGCCGACGAGGGGGAGAGGACTTTTCGTGGACATCCGCACGGTGCCGTTCGACCATCCGGACGCGGTGAAGCTGATCGAGGCGGTGCAGCAGGAGTACGTCACGCGCTACGGCGACCCGGACCTCACGCCGACCGACCCGGCGGAGTTCACCCCGCCGTCCGGGCTGTTCCTCGTCGGGTACCTCGACGACGTCCCGGTGGCCTGTGGCGGTTGGCGCGCGCACGACGAGGCCGACCCGCCGCTTCGCGCGGGTGACGCGGAGATGAAGCGGCTGTACGTGGTGCCCGCGATGCGGGGGCACGGGCTGGCGCGCACCATGCTCGCGGCGCTCGAACGCTCTGCCGTCGAGGCGGGCCGCACCCGGATCGTGCTGGAGACCGGTCAGAAGCAGCCCGAGGCCATCGCGCTCTACCGCTCCTCCGGCTACGAGGAGATGCCGGGCTTCGGCATCTACGCGGGCGACCCGCTGAGCCTCTGCCTCTGCAAGCCCCTCTGACATCGTGTCCTCGCTTCTCGCACGCGTGTCCGCGCCTCCCGCACACGTGTCCTCGCTTCTCGCGCGCGTGTCCGCGCCTCCCGCACGCCTCGGACGCGGCGGGACCACCCTGCTGGGCTAGGCTGCGCTGGCGTGACCGCACGACCACTGCACGAGATCATGGACCCCGGCTGGGCGAAGGCACTGGAGCCGGTCGCCGACCGCATCGCCGCGATGGGCGACTTCCTGCGCGCCGAAGTCGCGGCCGGACGGACCTACCTCCCCGCGGGCGACAACATCCTGCGCGCGTTCCGCCAGCCGTTCGACGAGGTGCGCGCGCTGATCGTCGGTCAGGACCCGTACCCCACGCCGGGCCACCCGATCGGGTTGTCCTTCGCCGTGGCGCCCGACGTCCGACCGCTGCCGAAGAGCCTTATCAACATCTTCCGCGAGTACTGCGACGACCTCGGCCACCCGCAACCGTCCACTGGGGACCTCACGCCGTGGGCCGAGCAGGGTGTGCTGTTGCTCAACCGCGCACTGACCGTGCGGCCCGGCAAGCCGAACTCCCACCAGGGCAAGGGCTGGGAGGAGATCACCGAGCGGGCGATCGTGGCTCTGGCCGAACGCGACAAGCCGCTCGTGGCGATCCTGTGGGGCAGCAACGCGCGCAAGCTGAAGCCGTTGCTGGGCCGGGTCCCGTGCGTGGAGTCCGTGCACCCGAGTCCGCTGTCGGCACGCAACGGATTCTTCGGGTCGCGGCCGTTCAGCCGAGCCAACGCGTTGCTCGAACAGCAGGGTGCGGCGCCGATCGACTGGAAGCTTCCGTAGGAGCACACACGACGACGGCTCGGCGACCGTGTGGTCACCGAGCCGTCGTCGGAGAAAATCTGGGCGTCAGGCCCGAACGACCTTGCCCGCCTTGAGGCAGGAGGTGCACACGTTCAGGCGCTTCTTCTGGGAAAGCCCGACCCTGGCGTGCACGGTCTGGATGTTCGGGTTCCACCGGCGGTTGGTGCGCCGGTGAGAGTGTGAGACCGACTTGCCGAAGCCCGGCCCCTTGCCACAGACGTCGCACACGGCAGCCACGTCGAACACTCCTCGAAATGATCGGTAAACGAACTACCCGGGTTACCGGGCAACTCGAACAGGGTAACCGGTGCGCCAGCCAGCGGCACAACGGGGTCGTTACCCTCGCATCTGGCATGCCTCGACGGGTGCTTCGACGACCGGCTACGGAGGGTGCGCGGGTGCGGGCCTCAGACGCTCTGGACGCGGACGCGGTGCGGCGTTGGATCGACGTCTGCGTACGCGATCTACGCGCACTGCGGGCCGAGATCGACGACATCAACGTCTACCCGGTGGCCGACTCCGACACCGGCTCGAACCTCCTGCACACCATGACCGCCGCGCGGGACGGCCTCGACGGGATCGACGGGACGCACGCCGGAGAGGCGCTGGGGGCGGCGGCCACCGCGGCGGTGCGCGCGGCCCGGGGGAACTCCGGCACGATCCTGTCGCAGGTGCTGCGCGGGATGGCGGCGTCGGCGGCCGAGACCCCGGTGCTCACCGGTGCGGACCTCGTCGCGGCGTTGCGTGCCGCCGACACCGCTGCCACGAAGGCGGTGGCCCGGCCGGTCGCGGGCACGATGCTGAGCGTCCTGCACGCCGTCTGCACGGCCCTGGGAGACGGGGAGCACCCCGACGTCACCGACGTCGCCGTGCTCGCTGCCAAGGAAGCGGCCCGCGCGCTGGCCGACACACCGCGACAGCTCGCTCCGTTGGCCGCTGCCGGTGTGGTCGACGCGGGCGGTCGTGGTCTGGTGGCCGTGTTCGACGCCCTCGTGGAGGTCCTCACCGGCGCGCGGACGACGGTCCCGACCTGCGCCACGGACCGGGCCGGTGTGGACGGCGCCGCCTCACCACGGACGTGGGAGGTGATGTACCTGCTGTCCGGTGTCGACACCGACGCGGCCGCCGGGCTCCGTAGGGCGTTGTCTGCGCTCGGGGACAGCGTGACCGTGGCCGAGGCGGGAGCGGGCGAGTACGCCGTCCACGTGCACTGCGCCGACATCGGCGCCGCGTTGGAGGCCGGGTTGGAGCACGGCAGGCCCCACCGCGTGCGGGTGGAGCCTCTGCTCACGCCGAGCCCCGCCGAACCCGCCGTGCCGGCCGACCGCGCCGTGGTGGCGGTGGTGCATGGCGAGGAGCTGGCCGCGTTCGTCGCCGAGGAGGGCACGCCGGTGCTCGCCGTGCCCGCCCACGCCGAACCGCGGGAGGAGGACCTGCTCGACCTGGTGACGGCCACGGCGGCCGGTCACGTCACCGTGCTGGCGGGCGGTGTGGGCCTGACCGCGGCGGCCGAGCGGGTCACGAGTCGACCCGAACTGGAGGGACGCGACGTCGTCGTCGTGCCCAGCGCCTCGCCGGTGCAGGTGTTGGCGGCCCTGGCCGTTCACGACCCGAACCGTCGTGCGGGCTCTGACGTCGTCGCCATGGCCGAGGCCGCGGCGGCCACGCGCCGCGCCGAGATCGTGGTGGCCGCCGAGGACGCCATCACGTGGGTGGGCAGGGTCGCCGCCGGTGACGTCGTGGGCTTCATCGACGGCGAGGTCGTGCTCATCGAGTCCGGCGAGACCGGGGAGGCGACCGTCCGCGCCGCCACGGGCGTGCTCGACCGGATGCTCGCCGTGGGAGGCGAACTCGTCACCGTCCTCACCGGCGCCGACGCGCCCGACGGCGTCGTCGACGTCCTCACCGATCACCTGCGTGCCGAACGGCCCGACGTCGAACTGGTGTGCTATCCCGGTGGGCAGACCGATGCGGTGCTGCTGATGGGTGTGGAGTGACATGGCGGTGTTGGCGGACAGGCTCACGGACGTCGTGGGCGCACGGACGGCCGACGCCCTGGCCTCCGCGCTCGACCTGCACACCGTCGGCGACCTGCTCCGGCACTACCCCCGGCGCTATGCGCAGCGAGGTGAACTCACCGACATCGCGGGACTGGAGATCGGGGAGCACGTCACCGTCCTCGCGCGCGTCGAGAGCACCACGAAGCGGCCGATGCGCTCGCGCAAGGGATCGATCCTCGACGTCACCATCACCGACGGGCAGCGGCGCCTGTCGTGCGCGTTCTTCGGCAACCAGACGTGGCGGGAACGGGAGCTTCGGCCGGGTCGGACGGGCCTGTTCGCGGGGAAGGTGACCGCGTTCCGGCGGTCGCTGCAACTCGCCAATCCCGAGTACGAACTCGTGGACTCCGCCGACGAGCTGTCGAGTGTGGACGACTTCCTCTCCCGGATCATCCCCGTGTACCCGGCGGCACAGGGCCTGCCGTCGTGGCGGATCTCCAAAGCCGTGCACCAGACGCTGGAGATGCTCGACGAGGAGCCCGACCCGCTGCCGGAGAGCCTGCGCCGGGAACACGACCTGCTGTCGCTGTTCGAGGCGTTGCACGCGATCCACCGACCGCGCAGCGACGCCGAACTCACCGCCGCCAGGACCCGGCTCAAGTGGGACGAGGCGTTGGCCGTGCAACTGGTGTTGGCGCAGCGTCGACAGTCCTCGGTGGCACGTCCGGCGCCCGCGTGTCCGCCGAAGTCCGGTGGCATCGCGGAGGCGTTCGACGCGCGGCTGCCCTTCGACCTGACCCCGGGGCAGCGCGAGATCGGGGAGGAGCTGCGCGCCGACCTCGCGAGCGAGCACCCGATGAACCGGTTGTTGCAGGGAGAGGTCGGCAGCGGCAAGACCGTCGTCGCGCTGCGGGCGATGTTGCAGGTGATCGACGCGGGCAGGCAGGCGGCCCTGCTCGCGCCCACCGAGGTGCTGGCCGCGCAACACGCCCGGTCGCTGCGGGACCTGCTCGGCGACCTCGCGCAGGCGGGCGAACTCGGGGCCGCCGAGCACGCCACCCGGGTCACTCTGCTCACCGGGTCGATGCCCGCGAAGCAGCGCAAGCAGGCGTTGCTCGACGCGGCGAGCGGAGCGGCGGGCATCGTCGTCGGCACCCACGCCCTGCTCGGGGAGCACGTGTCCTTCGCCGACCTGGCGTTCGTGGTCGTCGACGAGCAGCACCGGTTCGGCGTCGAACAGCGGGACGCGTTGCGCACCCGTGCGGGCGACGGCGTCAGCCCCCACGTGCTGGTGATGACCGCGACGCCCATCCCGCGCACGGTCGCCATGACCGTGTACGGCGACCTGGAGACGTCGTCGCTGCGGCAACTGCCGTCGGGACGGTCGCCGATCGCGACCACCGTGGTGCCCGCAGCCGAGAAACCCGCGTGGCTCGACCGGGCGTGGCAGCGACTGCGCGAGGAGGTCGGCAAGGGGCACCAGGCGTACGTCGTGTGTCCCCGCATCGGGGACGAGCCGCCCTCGGACAAGACCGAGCGACCGGCCGTCGCCGTGCTCGACGTCGCACCCGAGTTGGAGAACGGGCCGCTGGCAGGGCTGCGGATCGGCGTCCTGCACGGGAGGCTTCCCAGCGACGACAAGGACGCCGTGATGCGCGCGTTCGCCGAGGGCGAGCTGGACGTGCTCGTGGCGACGACCGTGATCGAGGTCGGCGTCAACGTCCCGAACGCCACCCTGATGGTGATCATGGACGCGGACCGGTTCGGGGTCAGTCAGCTCCACCAGCTTCGGGGCCGGGTGGGCCGGGGCGACGTGCCCGGGCTGTGTCTGCTGGTCACCGAGGCGTTGGACGGCACCGCCGCCCGAGCGCGGCTCGCGGCCGTCGAGTCGACCACCGACGGGTTCGAGCTGTCGAAGCTGGACCTGGAGCTGCGCCGGGAGGGGGACATCCTCGGCGCGGCGCAGTCGGGCAAGCGGTCCGGGTTGAAGCTGCTCTCCCTGCTGCGCGACGAGGAACTGATCGCGCAGTCCCGGCGGGTGGCCGCGCAGGTGGTGTCGGCCGACCCCGACCTCGCCGAGCACCCCGGACTCGCCGCGTTGGCCGCCCAGACCATCGACGATGAGCGAGCGGAGTACCTGGAGAAATCCTGACGTCGTGTCCGCGAGTTGCGTCGTCGTGTCCGCGAGTTGTGCACAGGTGTCGGCGTCACAGGGCGCGGACATGCGTGCAGGGGACGGCGACACGCGTGCGTGAGGTGCGGACACGGTGTTCGGGGTACTCCCGACCGGGGATGCGGCCCCCGCGGGCATGAGGCCCGTCACGAGTCGTTGATCTCCCTTCGAGCACGGGAACCGAGGTAACGTGCTCGCGACCGCTCCATACGAGGAAGGAACGGGCATGTTCCGCAAGGTACTCGTCGCCAACCGTGGTGAGATCGCCATTCGAGCGTTTCGCGCAGCGTACGAGCTGGGCGCGGGAACGGTCGCCGTGTTCCCGCACGAGGACCGAAACTCCGTCCATCGGCTGAAGGCCGACGAGGCGTACGAGATCGGGGAGCCGGGCCACCCGGTGCGGGCGTACCTGTCGGTCGACGAGATCGTGTCCGCCGCGCAGCGGGCGGGGGCCGACGCGATCTATCCCGGATACGGCTTCCTGTCGGAGAACCCCGACCTCGCCCGCGCGTGCGCCGACGCCGGGATCACGTTCGTCGGTCCCAGCGCCGAGGTCCTGGAGCTGACGGGCAACAAGGCGCGGGCCGTGGCCGCCGCGCGCGCGGCAGGCGTCCCGGTACTCGGCTCGTCCGAGCCGTCTTCCGATGTGGACACTCTGGTCGAGGCGGCCGAGGAACTCGGTTTCCCTGTGTTCGTCAAGGCGGTCGCGGGTGGCGGCGGTCGTGGCATGCGGCTCGTGCAGGACCGCGCTTCGCTGCGGGAGTCGATCGAGGCCGCGGCCCGTGAGGCGGAGTCGGCTTTCGGCGACCCGACGGTGTTTCTGGAGAAGGCGGTCGTGCGGCCGCGCCACATCGAGGTGCAGATCCTCAGCGACGGCACCGGCGACGAGAACGGCGTCATCCACCTCTTCGAGCGGGACTGCTCGGTGCAGCGGCGCCACCAGAAGGTGATCGAACTCGCGCCCGCGCCCAACCTCGACCCGGAGCTTCGGGAGCGGATCTGCTCCGACGCCGTGCGGTTCGCCAGGCAGATCGGCTACCGCAACGCGGGCACGGTGGAGTTCCTCGTCGACGAGAACGGCAACCACGTCTTCATCGAGATGAACCCGCGCATCCAGGTCGAGCACACGGTGACCGAGGAGGTCACCGACGTCGACCTGGTGCAGGCCCAGTTGCGCATCGCGGCGGGCGAGACGTTGGCCGACCTCGGTCTGTCGCAGGACACGGTGTACCTGCGGGGTGCGGCCTTGCAGTGCCGCATCACCACCGAGGACCCTGCCAACGGGTTCCGCCCGGACACGGGCATGATCAGCGCCTACCGGTCGCCGGGCGGGTCGGGGATCCGCCTCGACGGCGGCACCACCTTCGCGGGCACGGAGATCAGCGCGCACTTCGACTCGATGCTCGTGAAGCTCACCTGCCGGGGGCGGACCTTCGCTGCGGCGGTGGGCAAGGCACAGCGTGCGGTGGCGGAGTTCCGCATCCGCGGTGTGGCGACGAACATCCCGTTCCTGCAGGCGGTCCTCGACGACCCGGACTTCGTGGCGGGCCGCGTCACGACCGCGTTCATCGAGGAACGTCCCCATCTGTTGACGGCACGGCACTCCGCCGACCGTGGCACCCGGTTGCTCACCTACCTCGCCGACGTGACGGTCAACAAGCCGCACGGGGAGCGTCCTCGGTCGATCGATCCGGTGAAGAAGCTGCCGTCCGTCCCGACCGGTGCGCCACCGGCCGGGTCGAAGCAGAAACTCACCGAACTCGGCCCCGAGGGGTTCGCTCGGTGGATGCGGTCGTCGCCACGGCTCGGGGTCACCGACACCACCTTCCGCGACGCGCATCAGTCGTTGCTGGCCACCCGGGTGCGGACCAAGGACCTGCTCGCCGTCGCGCCGGTGGTGGCACACACGATGCCGGAGCTGCTGTCGGTGGAGTGCTGGGGTGGCGCCACCTACGACGTCGCGTTGCGCTTCCTCGCCGAGGACCCGTGGGAGCGGCTCGCGGCGTTGCGTGAGGCGATGCCCAACATCTGCCTCCAGATGCTGCTGCGGGGCCGCAACACCGTCGGGTACACGCCGTACCCGACCGAGGTGACCGAGGCGTTCGTCCAGGAGGCCACCAACACCGGTATCGACATCTTCCGCATCTTCGACGCCCTCAACGACGTCGAACAGATGCGGCCCGCGATCGAGGCCGTCCGCGCGACGGGCACGGCGGTGGCCGAGGTCGCCCTCTGCTACACCTCCGACCTGTCGAACCCCGACGAGAAGCTCTACACGCTCGACTACTACCTCAAGCTCGCCGAGCAGATCGTGGGTGCGGGCGCACACGTTCTGGCGATCAAGGACATGGCGGGTCTGCTGCGGGCTCCCGCTGCGGCGCGACTGGTGAGCGCGCTGCGCAAGGAGTTCGACCTCCCCGTGCACATCCACACGCACGACACCGCGGGCGGGCAGCTCGCCACGTACCTGGCCGCCGTCAACGCGGGCGCCGACGCCGTGGACGGGGCGGTGGCGTCGATGGCGGGGACGACCTCGCAGCCGTCGTTGTCGGCCATCGTGGCCGCCTTCGACCACTCCGAGCGGCCGACCGGTCTGGACCTCGGCGCGGTGGGCGAGCTGGAGCCGTATTGGGAGATCGTGCGGAAGATCTACGCGCCGTTCGAGGCGGGGCTCGCGTCACCGACCGGGCGCGTGTACCACCACGAGATTCCCGGCGGGCAGTTGTCGAACCTGCGGACGCAGGCCGTGGCGCTCGGCCTCGGCGACCGGTTCGAGGAGATCGAGTCGATGTACGCCGCCGCCGACCGCATCCTCGGGCGTCTCGTCAAGGTGACGCCGTCGTCCAAGGTGGTCGGTGACCTCGCGCTGCACCTCGTGGGCGCCGGGGTGTCGCCCGAGGACTTCGAGGCCGAGCCGGGCAAGTACGACATCCCGGCGTCGGTCATCGGGTTCCTGCGTGGGGAACTGGGCGACCCGCCCGGCGGCTGGCCGGAGCCGTTCCGCACCAAGGCGTTGGAGGGGCGACCCGAGGCGACGTCCACCGTGGACCTCTCCGACGACGACCGCCAGGCACTCGCGACCGACCGGCGAGCGACCCTCAACCGCCTGCTGTTCCCCGGACCGACGAACGAGTTCGAGACCCACCGCCACGCCTTCGGGGACACGAGCGTGTTGCCGAGTAAGGACTTCTTCTACGGGCTGCGTCCCGGGGAGGAGTACTCGGTCGACCTCGAACCCGGGGTGCGGCTGCTCATCGAGCTGGAGGCCATCGGCGAGCCCGACGAACGCGGGATGCGGGTTGTCATGGCGTCCCTCAACGGGCAGCTCCGGCCGATCCAGGTCCGCGACCGTTCGGTGGCGGCCGACCTGCCGGCGAAGGAGAAGGCCGAGAAGGGCAACCCGAAGCACGTCGCGGCTCCGTTCGCCGGGGTGGTGACGGCGACGGTGTCCGAAGGCGACACCGTCGAGGCCGGGGACACGGTCGCCACCATCGAGGCGATGAAGATGGAGGCCGCCATCACCGCCCAGACGGGTGGCCGGGTGGCTCGGCTGGCCATCAACTCGGTGCAGCAGGTGGAGGGCGGCGACCTCCTGGTGGTCCTGGAGTAGCCGCGCGAAGAACGGGCGAGGCCACCGGCGCGGCTCCGGTGGCCTCGGCGTTGGTGCCGGACGAACAGGCGAGGCGTGTCCGCACCTCTCGCGCGCGTGTCCGCGCTTCTTGCACGCGTGTCCGCACTTCCGGCACGCGTGTTTGGTCGTCTGCGCGCGTGTCGGCGTCACCGGCACGCATGTTGCGGTCGCTCGTACGCGTGTTGCGGGCTCCTGCGGGCGTCTTGCGGTCACCTGCACGCATGTCTGCGTCACCTGCACGCATGTCGGCGTCGTGCGGCGCGGACACGCGTGCGTAACTCGCGGACACGACGTCGCGAGGCGCGGACACGACGTCGCAGCCGGCGGACACGACGTCGCAACTCGCGGACACGCCGGGCGTTCAGGGGCGACGGGCTCCGTTGGCGGCGCTGTGTTGCCACGGTGCCGACGGCAGCGTGCGCAACGCCAGTTCCAGCTCGAAGCGGGCGTCCGGGTCGTGCAGCCGGTCGCCGAACATCGCGTCGAGCTGCCGCATCCGGTAACGCACTGTCTGCGGGTGCACGGACAGCTTCTCGGCCATGGCCAGCACGTGTCCCTGCGCGTCCAGCCACGCCCGCAACGTCTCCAGCATCCGTTCCCGCTGCCGCGGCGTGAGTCCGTCGAGTTGTGTGAGCAGTCTGGTGCGCAGTTGCGCGGCCAACGCCTCGTCCGAGTGCAGCATCAGCACCGGCAGACACTCCTGCGCCCACACCACCCGCCGGGGCGGCAACACGCCCTCGTCGACCAACCCGAGCGCCTTCCGAGCCCAGCGCAGGGAGTCGGCGACCGCGTCCAACGACACACACGGCCCGATCGCGAAGCGACATCGGGGCAGGGCCTGTTCCAGCATGGCGAGCCGCTCACGGGTGACGATCCCGGGCACGAGCAGCCGGGGTTCGACGCCCGTCAACTCGGCGAGCACGTCGGCGTCGAGCGAGGTCCGATACCCGCCCTTGAGCGGCAGCAGGGGCCGCACCGCCACGGGGGTGGCGGTCTTGGGGGTCGCCCATCCGATCAACTGGGCGAGTTCCTCGATCGCCTCCGGCGGCACGGCGGGACGTTCGAGTATCAGTTGGAGCAGGCGCCGACGCCAGGTGTCGAGCGCGTCGGCCGAACCCGCTTTCGCCTCCAGGAACCCGTCGAGCGCCACGGATGCCAGCTCGTCCATGAACCCGAGCATCCGGTCGGCGAGCTGCGACATCACGGTCGACGAGAAACCGCTGTTGCGCCCGACCTCCATGATCCGCCGCCACGCCACTCTGGCGCCCACGCGGTAGGCGGCCTGCAACGTGTCGAGGCTGCGTCCCTCACGCATTTCGTATTGGCCGAGCCTGCGGTGCACCTCGTGCGCGTGGTGCTTGGACGCGGTCGGGTCGGCGATCTGGGCGAGGAACAACGACACCGCGTGCTGCACCCCGGCTCTGATGCTCTTGCCGTACGGGCCGTCGAGGGGCCTGCGATACTCCGGGATCAGGGCACGGATCTCGGCGACGATCTCGTCGGCCACGCTCTCCAGCTCGGGGCGCATGATCTGTGCGAGTTGTCCTGGGAGCACCACCGATTCGGCGGTCTCGTCCGATGATCCACCCGTCACACCGACAAGCTCCTTCCCACAACTCTGAGGGATTGCACTCGCGACGTCCCGGTCCGGCGATGATCGAGAAAGGTATCACCGGTCACACTCACTAAGTTGATCTTCGTGACGATCTGACGAAATTCGACCGGAGAGTTGTGCGTGAGTGACAACGAGTCACGATCGCGCCGTCAAGCGACGAGCCAGCGCTTCCACCACGGGGACCAACGTCGACACCGCCGTTCGGTCGCCCGCCGTGCACTCCGTGATCGCGCCGCCGACGACGTCGAACTCGGCGAGCGCGTCGAGGCAGGCGACGAGTCGCTCCACCGTGAGACCACCGGGCTCGTGGTAGTGCGTCCCCTGGTACGCCGTGGGGTCGAGCACGTCGACGTCGACGTGAACGTACACAGTCTCGGCGCCGGAGGCACGCAGTGTGGCGATCACCTGGTCGGGGTCCGCGGGTGGCGGCACGTGCCGCAGCAGCCCGGAACGCACGGCCTCCGCCTCGGAGCGGTCGAACGAGCGAGTGCCCACGAGCACGGCGCGTCCCGGGGCCAGCGCCGGGTTCGCGACGAAGTCGGCGTCGCCCTCGCCGAGCAGCGCCCTCAGCACCATGCCGTGGAAGGCGGCGGACGGTGAGGTGAGTGGGGTGTTGGCGTCGGCGTGCGCGTCGAACCACAGCACCCCGAGCGTCGGTCCGTATCGGTATCGGGCGACCCCGATCGGCACGAGGTCGGCACCGCAGTCCCCTCCGAGCGTGAGGACCGGGCCCTCGGGATTCTCCAACGCCGCAAGCTGCGCGGGGCGATTGGCGAGCAGCGCGGCGCGGTTGCGCACCCCTCGTTCGGTCGGCGACCCGGCGGCGTCGACGGGTACACGCACCACCGGGACGCCCAGGATTTCCTCGGCCAGCGAGGCGAGTTCGGCGCACCCGGTCGACAGCCGGGTCTCCGCGTCCGGCCAGCCCGCTCCCTGCCACTGCGCCACGGCGTGAACACGCATGGGGCCACGCTAGTGCGCGGCGCGGCAGTTGACCATGCTCGCCGAGCACCGATCGCTCGTCGGACGTCTGTCCTGGTCGCAGCGTGCCGGTCAGTGGGACAGTAGCCGGGCCAACGCCCGCAGCACGGGGGCCAGTGGTTCGGCGTCCCGTGCGTCGGTGGCGGTGCACTCGGTGACGGCCGCACCGACCACGTCGACGTCGGTGAGTGCGTCGAGGCACGCCACCACGCGTTCGACGGTGAGGCCACCCGGGTCGAGCACGTCTGCGTCCACGTGGACGTACACCGCGTCGACCTCGGCCCGCCGCAGCGCCGCGAGCACGTCGAGGGGATCGGCGGGAACGGGCACGTGTCGCAGCAGCCCCCGGTCGACGGCCGCGCGCTCGGCGGGATCGAAGAACCGCGTGCCCACCAGCACCGCGTTTCCGGGGGACACGGCGGGGTTCGCCACGAGGTCCGGATCTCCCGCACCGAGCAGGGCCCGCAACACCATGCCGTTGAACGCCCCGGACGGTGAGGCGTCGGGCGTGTTGGCGTCGGCGTGCGCGTCGAACCACAGCACTCCCAGACTCGGCCCGTGACGAAGCCTGGCGAGGGCGACCGGCGTGAGATCGCTCGCGCAGTCCCCTCCGAGGGTGAGCACCGGCCCTTCGGCCTGCTCCAGCGCCGTCCGGTGTGTGGCGGCGTTGGCCAGCAGTGCGGCGCGGTTGCCGATGCCTCGCTCGGTCGGCGAGGGGGCGTCACCGACCGGCACCCGCGACACCGGGGCGTCCAGCACCGTCTCGGCGAGTGAGGCGAGCGCCGCGTTGCCGCGCAGCCGTACCTCGGCTCCGTCCGGACCCGCTCCCTGCCACTGCGGCACGACCTGCACGCGCATGACGCTCACGCTAGCCGTGCAGGTGATGCAGGCATGCGTCCAGGTGATCACAACGCGCGTGCAGGGAGCGCCGACACACGTGCAGGGGGTGCGGACACGCGTGCAGGGGGTGCCGACATGCGTGCAGGGGGTGCGGACATGCGTGCAGGGGACGCCGACACGCGTGCAGGAGATGCAGGCATGCGTGCGGGTGGCGCGGACACGCCCGGGCGGGCGGGGTGGGGTCAGGACTGGGTCAGGTCCGAGACGTACCAGCGGCCGTCCTCGCGGGTCGCGGTGACGAGGAGGACCGCCGCCGACGACGTGGGTTCGGCGTCGTCGCCTCGCTCGGCGGTCTGGTCGAGAAACAGCAGGAGCTGCGCCCGCTCGTCGGTCAGCGACAGCACGGCGGAGTCCACCACACGGCTCGTGACCGACAGCCGTTGCTCCGGGGCGTTGCTGCTCACCTTGGTGAACAACTGCCGGTACTGCTCGCGCGCCGGACCCCGCAGCAGGTCCTCGGCGGCCCGTTCGGTGGCGTCGACGTCGTCGAAGTGGTACGTGAACACCTTGTTCACCACCCGGCCGACCGCCGAGCGCACCTCGCGGGTGGCGTCGGCGTCGACGTGGGCGAGGTTGGTGGCCGTCTCCGAGGTCCGCATCGATCGGGAGAGCACCGTGCCCACGGCGCCGAACCCGGCGAGCAGTGCCGCCACGACGAGCAGGGTGAGCACCCGCCGGTTCATGCCTCACCTCTCACTTCGCACCTCCGACGGGCACCGTCTCGAACGACTCGACCTTCCAGGCGTCGCCGGTGTGCCGTAGCTGGGCGCGGTAGCGGGTGCGCGTGTACGCCGGTTCGGCCCCGTCCCGGGCGGTGGTGATCTCCACCGAGGCCAGCAGCGTGGCGCGACCGTGGTCGGCGTCGAACTCGCTGAGCGCGGCGTGCAGCACGGTGCCGGTGGCCACCGTGCCCGCCTGCTCGACGGCGGTGAGGGTCGCCGGGTCGGTGTCCTCCAACTCGGCGTGCAGCTTCCCGGTGGTGGCGTCCAGCCAGCGGCGGACGCCCGCCTCGACGTCCGTGTGGTCCATGGTGGTCAGTTCTGCGACGCGGTCGCGCCCCTGTCGCAGGGCCTCGTCGCGGGCCTCGGCGGTGTGGAGGCCGTCGTCGGTGGCGGCGGAGAACCACGACACCGCGCCCCACCCGGCGAACACGGCCGCGGCGACCACCGCGGCCACGCCGAGCGCACCGAGTGCGCGCGTCATTCCTCGTCGAGCCACAGCAGATCCTTCAGCGAGGTCCGGGTGGCGTCGGCGCCGGAGAGGACGCCGGGCTGCGCCACGAGGGGAAGTCCGCCCTGGGGGACGTGTTGCGACGTCCGGGCGGGGGTGGAGCCCGAGGGCAGGGTGCAGCGGGCGTCGGTGTTGAACGGCGCGTCGCCGGTGTCCTCGCCGCTGCGGTAACGGGTGCCTTCGTAGCCGCGCACGCACGGCAGCGGGTCGAAGAACGACAGGGCGACGGAGAACTCGTCGCCGTCGAGGGCGGCGGACGTCGCGGCGGTGGCCTTGGGCAGCATCACGAGCAGGTGCTCCATACCGTCCACTCGGGCCGAGAAGAGCCGGGACGTCGTCAGCAGGTTCGCCACGAGCACCGACAGTCCGGGGTCGGTCTCGCGCAGCAGCTCGCTCACCTCCACGGCCGCGCCGGGCGCGCGGGCGATGAGCTCGCGCAGGTCGCCGTCGGCGTCGGCCAGTTCGGCGGCGAAGTCCTTGGCGTCGTGCGCGAACGAACGCCACGCCTCGGCCGACTCCGCCTGCGTGCGCAGCACCGTGGCCCCGTCCTGGATGAGCGAGGAGGTCTGCGGCAGGTACTCGGTGGCGGTCCGGGTGAACTCGCGCGACGAGTCGAGCAGCACCTGCAGATCGTCGCCGGTGCCCTGGAAGGCGGTGTAGAGCTCGTCCACCACCGTTTGCAGCGACTCGGTGGGCACCGACTCGGTGAACGCGGTGAGGTTGCCGAGCAGTGCGTCCACCCCGAGTGGCACCGTGGTGGAGCTCTCGGGGATCACGGAGCCGTCCGTCAGGTACGGCCCGAGTCCCGTGCGGGGTTGCAGGTCGACGTACTGCTCACCGACGGCCGACCGGTTCGCCACGACCGCCTGGGAGTTCGCGGGGATCGGCGGTGCGTCGTCGTGGAGCCGCAGGTCCGCCTCCATGCCGTCGTCGGTGAGTCGCAACCGGGTCACCTCGCCGACGGCCACCCCTCGGTAGGTCACCTCGCTGCCGCTGAAGAGGCCACCACCGTCGGCCAACTGCAGGCGCACGACGGGGCCGCCCGCACCGAAGAGGCGACCGAGGTCGGCATAGCTTGCGCCGACGAACGTGGTGACGGTGAGCGCCACGGCGACGAACGCGACGAGCTGGATCTTGATGCGCCGGGTGAGCATCAGCGGTCACCTGCCCTGGCGGGAGAGTCGGTGGTCGGCAACGGCAGCAGCGGGATGGGCGCCGTGTAGCCGTCGGCGGGGACGACCTCCACGAAGGTGTTCAGGTAATCGCCCTCGATGCCGTCGAGCACGGTGTCGGTGAAGGGGAACGTCGCGAGGATCTCCAGGGAGCGGGGCAGCGACTGCCCGGCCTCGGCGAGCCCGTCGAGCGTGGGCGCGAGGGCTTCGAGGTCGGCGACGAGGTCCTCGCGGGTCTTGTGGATGACGTCCACGGCGACATCGGAGAGCTCGTCCAGCGACTCCAACATCGTGACGAGCTGTTCGCGCTGGTCGCGCAGTTCCTCCAGGCCGGGGGTGAGGTCGTTGAGTGCTCCCCGGATGGCGTCCTCGCGTTCGGCGAGGGTGGTCGACAGGCGATTCAGCCCGTCGAGCGCGTCCACGATCTCGTCGCGGTGATCGTCCAGATCGGACACGAGGTGGTCGACGTGGCGGAGGAAGTCCTTGATCTCGGCTTCGTTGCCGGTCATGACCTCGTTGAGTTCGTGGTTGATGGTGCGCAGTTGCGCGATGCCGCCGCCGTTGAGCAGCAACGACAGCGCGCCGAAGACTTCCTCGACCTCGACGTGCCGGTTGGTGCGGGAGACGGGGATGAGGTCGCCGTCGGCGAGTCGGGCGCGGGGTTCGCCGTGATCGGGTGCGGCGAGTTCCACGAACTTCTCACCGAGCAGGCTCGACTGGCGGATGTTGGCGAGCGTGTCGGCGGGCAGCTCGACGTCGCCGTTGACGAGCAGGACGACTTCCGCCTGCCAGTCGTCGGTGTCGGCGAGCTCGATGGACGCGACCCGGCCGACGGGCACGTCGTTGACCTTCACGGCGGCGTGCGGCACGAGGTCGAGCACGTCGTCGAAGTACGCCGTGACGCGGTACGGCTCGTCGCCGAGGTCGGCGCCACCCGGCAGCGGGAGGTCCTGCACCCCGCCGAAGCTCGGGGCACATCCGGCGAGCACGAGGCCCGCGACGACGGCCACACTTCCGAACGCGGTTCGTCTGGTCACCGCGCACCTCCCGAACCGCCGGCCGCGTACTCCAGCGGATTGATCCTGCCCTGCAGCGTGCCGCTGCGGGGATCGAAGGTGTTGTAGGCGTTCTCGGCGGCGACGGGGGCGACGTCGAGTGCCTCGGCCAGCGAGGCGCGCCGGTCGACCACGAGCTGGGTGAGGTCGGCGAGGTCGTCGACGCCTGCTTTCAGCGCCTCCCGGTGTTCGGCGACGAAGTCCTGGACGTCGGCGAGCGCCTTGCCGAGGGTCGCGAGTGCCGCCGACAGTTCCTCCTTGTCGGTGGCGAGGATGTCGGCGACGTTCGACAGTTGCTCGGTCGCCTCGCGTACCTGCTTGTCGTTGCCCGCCAGCATGGCCGTGAAGGTGGCCAGCGACTCGACCGTGGAGAAGAGGTCGTCGTCGGAGTCGGCGAGGGTGCGGGTGAGATCGCCGAAGTTGCGCACGGTCTCGGCGAAGGACTGCCCGTTGCCGTCGAGCACGTCGGCGCCGGTGTCGAGGAGGTCGGACAGCGCGCCGTCGGCGTTGGCGCCGTCGGGGCCGAGCGCGGTGGCGAGGTCGTCGAGGCTCTCGTACAGCTCGTCGAGTTCCACGGGAACGGCGGTGCGCGACCGGGGGATCACGGCGCCGTCGAGGAGACGGGGGCCGCCTCGGGCGAGGTCGGAGAGCTGCACGTAGCGGTCGGCGACCACGCTCGGGGAGACGATGAGCGCGCGCGTGTCCCGCGCCACCGGCGCGTCGGCCTCCACGGACAAGGTGAGCCGCACGCGCGACGGTTCGGGCGTCACCTCGACGACCTCACCGACCCGTACCCCGAGCACCTTGACGTCCGAGCCGACGTAGACACCGACGGCGCGGTCGAAGTAGGCGGTCACGGTCTTCTCGCCGGACGCGCCGAAGACCCACCACAGTGCCCCGGCCGTCACGACGGCGGCGACGACGAGCACCGTGATGATCCGTGTGGTGCGAAGCCGAGTCCACACGGTCCTCACCTCCGATCCGGGGGTACGCAGGGGGCACGGTTGTCGGGAACGAGCCCGCACAGGTAGGCGTCGAGCCAGCGGCCGCTGCCCACGGCGTTGTTCACGACGCGGAAGTACGGCCCGGCGAGTTCGAGCGTGCGGTCGAGGTCGTCGCGGTGCCGCTGGAGGATGTCGGTGACCTCGTTGAGCGAGTCCAACGTGGGACCGAGCTGTTCGGTGTTGTCGGCGACGAGCCCGGAGATCTGTTCGGCGAGGTCGCGCGCGCCGGTGAGCAGCCGGTGGATGGCGTCGCGCCGCTGGTCCAGCTCGGTGAGCAGCAGGTTGCCGTCGTTGACGAGTTGCTCGAACTCGTCGCTGGACTCGGCCAGCACGTCGGCCACGGTGTGCGCGTTCTCCAGCAGCTCGAACAGTTCGTCGTCGCGGGACGCGATGGTCGTCGAGAGCGCGGTGAGGCCGTCGAGCGCGTCGCGGACGTGGTCCTCGGCTCCGTCGAAGGTCTCGCTGAGGGTGCGGAAGCTCTCGGCGAGCTGGTCGGTGTCGATGGCTCCCGCAGTGCTCGCGAGTCGTTCGAACGCGGTGGTGACGTCGTAGGGCGTGGTGGTGCGGCCCAAGGGGATCGGCTGGTCGGGGTCGAGCACCGCGTCGCCGGTGGGGTGCAGTGCGAGGTACTTCTGCCCCAGCAATGTCTTGATCTTGATCTCGGCCGTGGTCCGGTTGCCCACCCAGGCGTCGTCGACGCGGAAGGAGACGAGCACTCGGTCCTCGGCCAGTTCGACGTCGGTGACCTCACCCACCTTGATCCCGGCGACCCGCACCTCGTTGGAGGGCATGAGCCCGGCCGCCTCGGCGAACTCGGCTTGATAGGTGGTGCCGCCACCGATGAGCGGCAGGTACTCGTAGTTGAGTGTCGCGACCGTGACACCGGCGAGCAGCGCCGTGCCCACGATGCCGAGTGTCAGCGGGTTGCGTTCGCGGAAGGACGTCATCGGCCGCACCTCGCGGGCAGGGGTCCGTCGTTGATACCGGTGGGGGGATCGGTCAGCAGCACCGCTTCGCAGAGGTAGACGTTGAGGAACGAACCGTAGGAGGCGGTGCGGCCGATCGCTTCGAACTTCTCCGGGGTGGTGACGAGGAACCGCTCCAGGTCGTCCGAACCGGACACCAGGATCTGCGACACCTCGCCGAGTTCGGCGATGCTCTCCTTGAGCGGTCGCCGGGCCGTCTCGAAGAGGCCTGCTGTGGCGGTGGTGAGTTCGGCCATGCCCTCGACGGACTCGCCGATGGCGGTGCGGTCGGCGGCGAGCCCCGACACCAACTCCTGGAGCGTCGACACGAGCGTGGTGAGGGCGTCGCCCTCGGTGTTGATCGTGTCGAGCACCGCGTTGAGGTTCGTGATCACCTCGCCGATCACCTTGTCGCGGTCGGCGAGGGTCGCGGTCAGCGAGCCCGTGTGCGTGAGCAGGCTCTCCACGGTGCCGCTCTCGCCCTGCAACACCTGGATGATCTCGCCGGAGAGCTGGTTGACCTCCTCGGGGTCCAGCGCGGAGAACAACGGCTGGAAACCCTGGAACAGTTCGGTGAGGTCGAGCGCGGGGCGCGTGCGGTCCAGCGGGATCTCCGCGCCCGGTTCGAGGTGGTCGGGCTCGGGGTACTCGCCGCGTTCGAGGGCGATGTAGCGCTGTCCCAGCATGTTGCGGTAGCGGATGATCGCCGTGGTGTCGGCGGGCAGGCGGCGACCGGACTCCACCGAGAAGTGCACCAGCGCGAGGTGGCGGTCGACGATCTCCAGCTCGTCGACCTGCCCGACCCGCACACCCGCGATCCGCACGTCGTCACCCGGGTTGAGCGAGGTGACGTCGGTGAAACGCGCGGTGTAGGACGTGCGGTCGTCGACCCCGACACCGGAGATCGACAACGCGAGCACGGCGGTCGCCACCGTGGTGACCAGGACGAACGCGAGACCTTTCAGCAGGGGAGCGACGATGCTTCTCACTTGAGGGTCACCTCCGTGCCCCGGTAGACGGGTCCCACGAGGACACTGCTCCACTCGGGCACCTGGTCGACGCCGACGCCGAGGTCCCCGGCGAGCAGCGTGGAGAGCAGTTGGCGTTCCTGCGGGGAGTTGGGCAGGCCGAGATCCACGCCGTCACCGCTGCGGTCGGGGACCAGCGCCTCGGTGCCGCGTTGCGGGCGGGAGGGTGCCATGCCCTCGCGCGGAGTGACACCGCTCGGGTAGCAGCGGGGACCGGAATCAGCGGTGTAGGCGGGGTCGTCGGCGCCCGGCACGTACGCACCCCGCGGGTCGGTGACGAGGCTGCCCTGCATGCGCAGGCCGGGCTTGTTCGTGCCCTTGCCGAGCACGGCGTCCATGGCGGGCGTCAGCTCGTCGAGAGCGCGCAGGGTGCACGCGAAGCTGGGGGAGTAACGGGCGGCCACTTCCAGGGGCGCTCGGCTCTCGGCCGACAGCCGGATCAGGTTGTCGGCGTTGGCGCGCAGGAACGCGGTGACGTCGCCCGACGTCGTGGTGACCTGCGCGTACAGGCCACGCAGTTCGGGACCCTGCTCCTGCACGGTGCCGAGCGTCACGGCGGTGTCGGTGAGCGCGTCGAGCAGGTCGGGTGAGATGTCGCCGTAGAGTTGCGCGACCTCGCCGAGGTCGCGGATGTTCTCGTGCAACGCGGGCAGGTTCGGGTTGAACTCCTCCAGGTAGTTCGCCGCCTGCACCAGCGTGTCGCCCACCTGCTCGCCTCGCCCGTCGAGGGCGGTGGCCACGGCGCTGAGCGTGCTGGCCAGCTTCTGGGGCTGCACCGACTTCAGCACGGGCAGCAGCTCGTCGAACGCGCGCTCCAGCTCGACGGCGTTCTCCGAACGGTCCTGGGTGATCACGTCGCCGTCGGACAGCGGGGCGGCCGTCGAGTCGTCGGGAATGGACAGTTGCACGTACCGCTCGCCGAACAGCGTCTTCGGCACCAGCAGGGCGGTGACGTCCTTCGGCAGGCGGGACACGCTGGCAGGGTCGAGCGCCAGTTCGATCTCGGCGCCGTCGGGCCTGGCCTTGATCGACCGGACCTCGCCGACGAGGACCCCGCGGGCCTTGACGTCGGAGTACTGCCGGAGTTGGTTGCCCACCCGATCGGTCTGCAACGTGACCGACACCGACGTGGTGAACTCCTTGTCGTAGATGCGGACCGACAAGTCCACGAGCAACACGAGGACGAGGCAGAACGCGAGTCCCGTGAGCCGGACGCCGAGCTTGCGCAGTCGTGTCGTCTTCATCCCGCCACCCGTACCGTCGTCGTGGCGCCCCAGATCGCGAGGCTGGCGAAGAAGTCGAGCAGGGCCACCGCCACGATCGCGGTGCGGACCCCGCGCCCGACGGCGACTCCGACGCCCGCCGGGCCGCCGCTGGCGTGGTAGCCGTAGTAGCAGTGCGTCAGCACCACCACGACGCTGAAGATGAGCACCTTCACGAACGACCAGAGCACGTCCTCGGGTGGGAGGAACAGCGAGAAGTAGTGGTCGTAGGTGCCTTCGGACTGGCCGTAGAACCACACCGTGATCTGGCGCGACGCCACATACGAGGTCAGCAGGCCCACCGCGTAGAGCGGGATGATCGCGCAGAACCCGGCGATGATGCGGGTGGTGACGAGGTACGGGATGCTCGGCACCCCCATGACCTCCAGCGCGTCGACCTCCTCGGAGATCTGCATGGCCCCGAGCTGGGCGGTGAAGCCGCAGCCCACGGTCGCCGAGAGGGCGAGACCGGCGACGAGCGGGGCGATCTCCCGCGTGTTGAAGTACGCGGAGATGAAGCCCGCGAACGCCGCCGTGCCCACCTGGTTCATGGCCGTGTAGCCCTGGAGACCCACGACCACACCGGTGAACATGGTCATGCCGACCATGACGCCGACGGTGCCGCCGATCACCGCGAGTGCGCCGCTGCCGAAGCTCACCTCGGCAAGCAGTCGCATGATCTCGCGGGGATACCGCCGCAGTGCCCGGGGAATCCACGCCAGGGCACGCAGGCTGAAGAGCACCGCCTCGCCGACGGTGTCCAGAAAAGACAGTCTCCGGTCGAGGCTCGCCAGTCCTCGGGCGGCGCGCGGCCGGACAGGTGTGGTGGTCACGTGCTCACATCCCCTTCGGCGGCACGAGCTGGAGGTAGACGGTCGTCAGCACGAAGTTCACGAGGAACAGCAGCAGGAACGTGATGACCACGGACTGGTTCACGGCGTCCCCGACACCCTTCGGCCCCGGTGCGGGGTTCAGTCCTCGGTAGGCGGCCACGACGCCGGCGACGAACCCGAAGATCAACGCCTTCACCTCGCTGATCCACAGGTCGGGAAGCTGGGCCAACGCGGAGAAGCTCGCGAGGTAGGCGCCCGGGGTGCCGTCCTGCATGACGACGTTGAAGAAGTAACCGCCGCACACGCCGACGACGCTCACCATGCCGTTGAGGAAGACCGCCACGGCCATGGCGGCGAGCACCCGCGGCACGACGAGTCGCTGCACCGGGGAGACGCCGAGCACCTCCATGGCGTCGATCTCCTCGCGGATCGTGCGCGAGCCGAGGTCGGCGCACATGGCCGAGCCGCCCGCGCCCGCGATGAGCAGGGCGGTGACGATCGGGCTGGCCTGCTGGATGATCGCGAGGACGCTCGCCGCACCGGTGAACGACTGCGCCCCGATCTGGGTCGTCAGCGACCCGACGTGCAGGGCGATGACACCACCGAACGGAATGGCCACGAGCGCGGTGGGCAGGATCGAGACGCTGGCGATGAACCAGAACTGCTGGACGAATTCCCGGAACTGGAAAGGCCTGCGCGGAATGCAGCGCAGAACATCGAGCGCCAACGCGTACATCCTGCCGGTCTGCCGCAGTGCCGCGGCTCCGGGAAACGAACGCTTGGCCGCGTCGTCGACGTCTGTGGCCACTCGCGACTCCTCCGGTTCCGGGAACCCTGGTTCCACGTTTTTTGAAACGTCCGTTTCATGTCCTGGCATGCACTCTCGCTGTGCGTGCGATGACAATAACGCCGCGCAGAGCGCCTGGTTACGCGGCAATCTTCGTGGGTTCGTGACAATTCTCGTCGTGTTTCTTGCGTGGTTGTGAGTGTGCGCGTAGCCGATGGCGTTCGAAGGTCGTTGTTGTGCCAGGTGAGACAAAGCGATGAAAGAAATCCTTGACGCCGGTGACAACCGTTGCGCCGATAGGGCGAGGAGTGAACATGAAATCCGGCTGTTTCTTGTTCGTAACGCAGTCAAGGGTTAACGTACTCGCTGGTAGGTCGGCTTTCGAACCTACTGGCAAGCACCGTCGGCCGATGTTTTCGCGCGGGTCGGGATCGGGGACTCCGCGCCGCTTGCTTTCGCTCGTTCGCCTGTTCACCTGGGAAAGGAATCGCTATGCGTAGGCGTGTCTTGAGCATTGTCGCCGGCAGCGCCGCGGCGGCCCTCGCGCTCGGTCTCACCGCCATGTCCGCCTCGGCTGCCCCGCAGGAGTGGATCGTGGACCCGGGCGGTGAGTACACCGGCGTGTCGGGAACGACGGTCCTGACCAACACCGCCAACGGCGTGACGCTGGACTGCAGCGGCTCCGAGGCGTCCGGCGAGCTCGCCGGCAGCGCGAGCGGCGCCCCCGCGCAGCTCGGCACCATCGACAACATCTCGTGGACGAGCTGTTCCGGTCCGCTGGGCCTGACCTTCGAGGTCGTGCCGCAGAACCTGCCGTGGAGCATCAACGGTGAGTCCTACGCGGACGGTGTCACCACCGGCTACATCGGTGGCATCGTGGCCAACCTGACCGGCCCCGGCTGCGACGCCACGGTCGAGGGCGAGGCCCCCGGCACCTACGACAACGACAGCGACACGTTGGCTCCGAAGCCGATCGACGGTTCGTCGCACACCCTCACCGTCACGGCGGTGAACTCGTCGGCGAACTGCTTCGGACTGATCAACGTGGGTGACAACGTGACCTTCGAGGGCGCCTACGTGGTGACCCCGGGTCAGGACGTCACGCTCCAGTGACGTTCGCCGGTACTCGGCACTGAGTGGTCGGTCCGTCCGGGCCTGCTCCCGGGCGGGCCGACCATGTCGCTCGTTCACGGCATCGCGCCGGGACGCGGGCGGCTTCGAACGGGAGTGAGGACATGGGACGCAGAGTGAGCAGAGGCGGCCGGTTCGCCGCCCTCGGTGTGGCGGTCCTCGTTGGTGGCTTCTGGGCCCCCAGCGCGCTGGGCGGGCAACCCGGCGACGAGACCGCGGACGAACGACGGTCGCAGGAACTGCTGTACCACTGCGACACCGAGTCGGGGACCCGGGACGCCCGGGTGCGGGTGAGCCTCGCGCTCCCCGAGACGGCTGCCCGACCGATCGGTGTGACCGTCTCGACCACGTTGGACGAACAGGTCGTCGGTGAGCTGCGCGCCGGCGGTGCCACCGAGGTCACCGGTGTCCTGTCCGCGACACTGCGGGCACACCGCACCGCCCAGGCGGACAAGACCGGTGAACCCGTCCTGCTGCCCGATCTCGCCGTTCCGACGACTCCGCTGCCCACCGAGGGACCGCTCACGCTCGTCGCGACGGGCGAGGCCGACGAGGTCACCCCCGGCGGTCCGGGGGAGTTCCGTGTGGCGGCCGACCGCTTCAACCTCCTGCTCGGCTGGCCTTCCGAGGGCGGTCCCGACGACGGCGAGGGTGGAGACCCCGAACCCGATCCCGAACAGCCGCCCGGCGACGGCGGTGGTGACGAGGGCGGGGACGGCGGCGACGGCGGTGAGGACGGCGGCGACTCGGTGCCCGACGCCACCACGTTGCCCGGCACGGACGGCGGTGGGGGCGCCGCCGCGCAGGCCAGCAGGCAGGCGCCGCCCGCCCGAGGCTTCGACTGCGTTCCCGCGGCCGACCAGAACACCGTCGTCACCACCATCACCGTGTCCGACGACGGAATCACCCGCCCCGGCGACGACTCCACCGAGTCCGACGGCGACGACACCGGCACGTCCGGCACCGGACGAAGCTCGGACGCGGAGCCGGTGGACATCCCCGACGACTGTGTCGACTTCGCCGACGAGAACAACGCATGGTGCGCCTACCTCGGCGGCTACACCAACCTCGACAGCATGAACGCCGCGGTGCTCGTCGAACCCGGCATCGTCAACCTCGCCCTTCCCATCATCGCCGCGTGCAACGACGGATCGGAGTGGTTCTGGTTCTGCCAGACCGCACAGGCGGAGCTTCGCCACAACGGCAAGAAGCAGCTACCCCCGACCCGCAACGCGTTCCACGCCTTCGACTTCATGCCCAACGAGGCCACCGTCGAACTGACCCAGATCGGGGACATGACGATCGACGTGCGATCGCAGGTCGTCGCGCCCTACGACGGCAGCGTCGTCGCGCACGCGACCCTGGCCGTGCGCGTCTACGACGTCACAGTGAACGGGGTCGATCTGGAGGTCGGCGACAACTGTCGCACCGAACGTCCCATCACGGTGGCCCTGACGGCCGACTACCCGGGCGACTACACGCCCGCTGCGGGCGGCTTCCTCGACGGCTACACCGACATCCCGCCCTTCACCGGCTGCGGGGACGGCGGAAACCTCGACCCGCTGCTCACCGGACTGATCTCCGGCAAGGACAACTACGTGAAGATGACGCAGGGCGCGATCTGCGACATCCGGACCGAGCAGTACTGCCCGCCCTCTCCTCCCGAACTCCAGCGCTGACCCCGAGTTTGTTCGTTGATCCCCCGTGAAGGAGGAACCCCGATGAGAACGACCCGATCCGGAGGCAGATCCGGCAGACGCCTCAGGGCACTCGCCGCGACCGTCGCGCTCGTGGCCGCGGGCGTGACTGCCACCGCCGCACCCGCGGTGGCCGACGACGAGGTCCACGGCACCGCACTGGCCGGACACTGGGCGCCGTTCGACCGGTGTCCCGTCGACGACCCGGCGATGCTCGCGGCCGACGGAGCCGACGTCGCGGCGTTGTGCCTGGCGTCGTCGTCGCAGTCCGGGACCATGAAGATCGGCGAGAAGGTCGTGCCCACCGCCGGAACGAACCTCCAGTTCGGACTTCTCGGCGACGGCACCGACTACACCTCGGTGTCGCCCGAGGGCGCCGGCATCCAGGCCGAGCCCGTCACGGTGCCGGGCGGGCTGCTGAACCTCATGTGCCCCAGCGAGATCCCGGTGCTCACGGACCTCTGTGAGAAGGCGGCCGACAGCAAGCTCAACCGCGTGGTCGCCACGGTGGAGCCCGCGGGGACCCCGACCGACTTCAGCCTCACCGCGGGACTCGGAGTCGGGCAGCCCATCGTGACCCTGCCCGTGAAGATCCGGCTCGACAATGTGCTGCTCGGCAGCAAGTGCTACATCGGTTCGAACTCCGACCCGATCCTGCTGCGACCCCGCAACCTCACCCAACCGGCTCTGACGATCGCCCGCTACGCGCCCGACGGCACCGACCAAGCCGGCGGACCGATGAGCAACGTGGTCCTGTCGGGGGCCGACCAGGGTGACGACTCCTTCACCGTGCCCAAGGCCAACGGGTGCGGACTGCTCGGTGCGCTCGACTGGGCCGTGAACCTCCAGCTCGGCCTGCCGTCGCCCGAAGGGGCCAACAGTCTGGTGCTCAATGCGGCCGACACCGCCACCGGCGGCTTCTACACGCCCGCCGCGTTCGCGCCCGACCAGGGGCGGCTGCTCGCCGAGTACTGGCACGCCGCCCAGCAGTAGGTCGGCGTCCGGGGACGACAGCGACAGCGACGACAGCGACGACAGGGCCGTCCCGCCGAGCTCAGGCGGGGCGGCCCGTCGCGAAGAGCATCGTCGGAATCTCGTTCTCCGCCAGCCCCAACAACGTGCCCGCGGCGGCGTCGTCGAACCCCGCCACGGCACACCCGGCCAGCCCCAACGCCGTTCCCACCAGGTAGAGGTTCTGCACGGCGACCCCGGAGTCGACGTGCAGCGTCCGGTAGTGGCGCAGCGGGTACTTGTCGAAGGCCACGTCGAGCCGTGCCGTGATAGCCACGGTGGCGGCGGGCGGCCAGGCGAACTCCTCCTGCAGGTACACCTCCGCCAGGTGGGCACCCGGGTCGGTGTCGGTGAGCTGCACCAGCTCGTGCGACACCGGTTCGTAGCGGTAGACGCCGTGGTCCAGTCCCGCGACCCGGCGGACGACCGCGTAGGCCCGCAGGATGTCCAGACCGCCCGCGCTCGGGGCCATGCTCAGCGGGTACTGCTCGACGCCGTAGGCCGGGACGAAGCGCTGCACGCCCATGGAGAACCGCAGCAGCGCGCTCAGTTCGAGCATTTCGAGGGGTTCCTCGGAGAAGTCGTACGACGAGTGTCGGCGGGCGAGCGTCGCCACCAACCCGGCCTTCGGCGGGTGCACGTCGGGTAGGGCGATGCGCTGTGCCAGCGGCAGCGGCTCGGCGGGCACAGGCAGTTGCGCGTTCAGCAGGCGGTGGACCGCCAGCGCGCGTTCGGTGGTATCCCGACCATTCACGACGGCTCCCGTCGTTCCACCTCGTCACCGACCACGGCGGCATCGTAACCCGTTCGAGTGGCCCTGTGCGCCGTTCCACTCATACCGGACGAGTGATCCCCGTCCCCTCCAGCCGTGTCCCGCCTTCCCGACGCCGTGTCCCGACTTCCCGACACCGTGT
Organism: Saccharomonospora sp. NB11; assembly: GCF_015910535.1. Lineage (GTDB taxonomy): Bacteria > Actinomycetota > Actinomycetes > Mycobacteriales > Pseudonocardiaceae > Saccharomonospora. Next base: position 235,268 of record NZ_JACBJG010000007.1, read on the forward strand.
CCGCACCCTGCGACGCCGACATGCGTTCCTGCGACGCCGACATGGGTCCCTGCGACGCCGACACGCGTGCTTGCGTCGCCGACATGGGTCCCTGCGACGCCGACACGCGTGCACAGGGCGCGGACACGCCCGGGAACAGACGACCCCCTCGGGTCAGCCCTGCGGGGTTCGCCAGCGGTCGTCGGAGGCCAGCACCGTGAGCTGCTGCGTCGCCCGGGTCAGCGCCACGTACAGCACCCGTCGGCCCGTCAACGACTCGTCCACCAGCTCGGTCGGCTCCACCAGCACGACGCCGTCGTACTCCAGCCCCTTGCAGTCGAGGCTGCCCACGACCTTGAGCCGGTCGTCACCGTGGCCCTCGACCCAGCGCTGGACCTCGTCGACCCGGTCCATGGCGCAGATCACGCCGACGGTGCCCTCGACGGAGTCGAGCAGTTCCTTCGCCGCCAGTTGCGTGGCGCTCTCCAGGCCCGCGGGGTCGACACGGCGGATCTCCGGTGACACCCCCGTGGTCCGCACCGCGCGCGGCAGCTCGTCCGGTTCGGCGTGGCCCGCCACCACGTCGGCGGCGAGATCGAAGATCTCGGACGAGTTCCGGTAGTTGACGCGCAGTGTGTACCGGCGCCGCGCGGTGTTCGCCCCGAACGCCTGTTCGCGGGCTTTCGCGGCCTCGTCGGGGTCCGGCCACGAGCTCTGCACGGGGTCGCCCACGACGGTCCAGCTCGCGTACTTGCCGCGTCGGCCGACCATGCGCCACTGCATGGGGGAGAGGTCCTGCGACTCGTCCACCACCACGTGGGAGTACTCGTCGTAGTGGTTCGGCCTGCGGTGTTGGCCGTCGCGTGACGGCTCCGGGTCGGCGTCGGACCGGCGGCGACGCTTCGGCGGGGGCCCGAGGAGCACGCGAAGCTCGTCGAGCAGCGCGATGTCGGCGACCGTCCACTCGCGATCGGGTTCGCGGAACGACGCCGCGAGCATCGAGATCTCCTCCGCCGACAGCACAGTGCGGGCGGCGCGGGTGAGGCGTTTCTCGTCACCGAGCCAGCGCAGGATCTGCGCCGGGTACAGCACCGGCCACCACACGACGAGGAAGCGGTGGAAGTCGATCCGCTCGCCGAGGTCGGTGATCAACTGGGCGCGGTCGAACTCGCGACCGTCCTCGCGGGCGTGCGACTCGGCCTTGTCCGCCAGGGCTTCCAGCAACGTCTCCGCGGCGCGCACGCGCGAGCGGTTCGGAGGTGCGCCGTTGCTGTGCACCTTGCGGCGGACCTTGTCGAGTTCCTTGGCGCTCAGCTTGAGCACCTCGCCCCGGTAGACGATCTTCATCTCCGTGGGCGCGTCGGGCGGGGTGTCGCGCAACGCCTTGCCGAGCACCTTGCGCATCCGCAGCGACCCCTTGATCGCGGCCAGCGGTGCGGGGTCGTGCCGGGTGGCGTCGAGGCCGTCGAGCACCTGTCCGAGTGAGCGGAGCTCGACGTTGGTCTCACCCATCGACGGCAGCACACGCGAGATGTAGGTGGTGAACACGCCGGACGGGCCGATCACGAGCACGCCCGCGCCGCCCAGTTGCCGCCGGTAGCGGTACAGCAGGTACGCCGCGCGGTGCAGCGCCACGGCGGTCTTGCCGGTGCCCGGGCCGCCGGTGATCTCGGTCACTCCACGCCACGGCGCGCGGATGACCACGTCCTGTTCCTTCTGGATGGTGGCCACGATGTCGCGCATGGTGTCGCCGCGCGACCGGCCCAGCGCCGCCATGAGCGCGCCTTCGCCCACCACGTTCATGTCGTCGGGCACCGACTCGGGCATGAGCACGTCGTCGTCGATGTCGAGGACGGACTGTCCGGAACAGCGGATCACCCTGCGCCGCACCACGTTCATGGGTTCTTCGGCGGTCGCCTGGTAGAACGCGGCGGCGGCGGGCGCACGCCAGTCGGTGACGAGGTTGTTGAACTCCGCGTCGCGGATGCCGAGCCTGCCCACGTAGACGGTCTCGGAGTCGGCGTGGTCCAACCGTCCGAACACCAGACCCTCGTACTCCGCGTCGAGGGTCTGCAACGTCTGGTTGGCGTGGAAAACCATCATGTCGCGCTCGTAGAGCATCGACGCCTGCTCGAACACGGCTTCGCGCTGTGCGCCGAGGCCGAGCTCGTATCCACGGGCGCGCATGGCCTCGGCCTGCGCGCGCAGCTCCGCGAGCCGGACGTACACCCGGTTCACGTGAGTTTGTTCGATGGCGATCTCGGCCCGTCTGACCGGGGACTCCGACACTCGCGCTCCTCGCACCTGTCGCCTCGGAAGGGGGAAGAACGACTTTACGCGATCCGGGGTGTGGCCATGGACGCGTCCCGCCGCACGGGCGAGGTGCGAGCATGGTGCTGTGACAAGGATCGTGGCCGGACTGGCAGGCGGGCGCACGCTGCGGGTTCCTCCGAAGGGAACGCGACCGACGACCGAGTTGGTGCGGGAGGCACTCTTCAACGCGTTGGAGGCCGCCGGCGAACTGGACGGGGTGCGGGTTCTGGACCTCTACTCGGGGTCCGGTGCGCTGGGTCTGGAAGCCCTGTCGCGAGGTGCGAAGGAGGCCGTGTTCGTGGAGGCCGACCGGACGGCGGCCGACATCCTGCGCGGCAACATCGCGAACGTGGGGCTCGGCGGTGTGGTGCGCCAGGGGCGGGTGGAGTCCGTGGTGGCCGAACCGGCGGGCAGGCCCTTCGACCTGGTGCTCGCCGACCCGCCGTACGCCGTGGACGCCGAGACGTTGGGGATCGTGCTGACGCGGTTGGTCGACAACGGGTGGCTCGCCGAGAACGCGTTGCTGGTGGTCGAGCGCCGTTCGCAGGACGGGCCGCCGCGGTGGCCGGACGCGTTGCGCGTGCTGCGGACCCGCACGTACGGGGACAACACGTTGTTCCGCGCGGAGTATCCGGCGTCCTGACCGGGGCGGCGGAGCGTCGAGCGATTGGTCACATTCCGCGCGAGGCGCCGGTCTGCTTGATAGCGTCCGCGCCATGCGGCGAGCGGTCTGTCCCGGTTCCTACGACCCCGCGACCAACGGGCACCTCGACATCATCGAGCGTGCCGCCGCGTTGTTCGACGAGGTCGTCGTGGCCGTCCTCATCAACCCGAAGAAGCAGGGCCTGTTCACCGTCGAGGAGCGGTTGGAGATGCTTCGCGAGGTGACGGCCGGCCTGCCCAACGTGCGGGTGGACTCCTGGCGTGGCCTGCTGGTCGACTACTGCAGGCAGCACGACATCGCTGCGGTCGCGAAGGGGCTGCGCTCGGTCAGCGACTTCGACTACGAGCTGCAGATGGCGCAGATGAACCGCGAGCTGTCGGGTGTCGAGACGTTGTTGATGTCCAACAACCCGGCCTACAGCTTCCTGTCGAGCTCGCTGGTCAAGGAGGTCGCCACCTACGGGGGCGACGTCAGCGAGATGGTGCCCGCCGTGGTGCACGAGCGGCTGAAGGCGAAGCTCGCGCAGTGACGGTCGGTGTCGGTCACGGTTCGTGGCCGACACCGGACACGCCTGGTGCCGTGGTTGCCACAGTTCGGGCACCGAACGCGGCAGACTAGTGGCGTCGCGTGGAATCGATGCCGCGAGGGAGTGGCCGTGTACCGGGTTTTCGAGGCGCTCGACGAGCTCGTCACGATCGTGGAGGAGGCCCGTGGGGTCCCGATGACGTCGAGCTGTGTCGTCCCACGTGGTGACGTGCTCGAACTCCTCGACGACGTCCGCGACGCCCTGCCCGCCGAGGTGGACGACGCCCAGGACGTCCTCGACCGGCGTGACGAGATCATCCGCTCGGCCCGGGAACAGGCCGACGAGACGGTCGCCTCGGCGAACGAGGAGGCGGAACGGCTGCTGGCCGAGGCTCGTGCCGAGGCCGAGCGCATCGTCACCGAGGCGCGCGAGGAAGCCGACCGCACCATCGCCGCGGGGGAGGCGGAGTACGCCGACGTCACCGAGCGCGCCCAGGTGGAGGCCGACCGCATGGTGCAGGCGGGCCGCGACGCCTACGAGCGGGCCGTCGACGACGGCAAGCGGGAGCAAATGCGCCTGGTGTCCCAGACGGAGGTCGTGCAGGCCGCCCACAACGAGGCCGCTCGTATCGTCGACGAGGCACACGAGGAGGCCGACCGGCAGCGTGCGGACTGCGACGCCTACGTCGACACGAAGCTCGCCGAGTTCTCCGACTTGCTCGCCACCACGCTGCGGACGGTGGACTCGGGCCGCAACCACCTGCGCGGTCCGGTGGGGTCGGCCGCGCGTCCGGCCGTCTACGACTACCAGGCACAGTGACCGGGTGACTCGCGTAGGCTGGTGACCGTGGTCGTCGGCAGGGACCGGTGTGTCCCCGCCCCGCCCGATGTCATCAACGTGATCGTTCGAGAAAGCTCCGATGTCTGACGAGACTTCCAGCCCGCAGCGTGCCGACGCGCGCAACCCGTGGCTGTTCGACACCCATGAGCTGGGCCGCAGGCCGGGCACCAGCCTGCCGTTGCAGCGCACGCTGCCGGTGAGGACGGCGCTCGGAGTGCCCGACGTCGTCGAGGTGCCCGAGGGGTCGACGGTCACCGTGGACCTGCTGGCGGAGTCCGTCGTCGAGGGTGTCCTGGTGAGCGGCACGGCGTCCGCGGACACCGCGGGACAGTGCTCGCGCTGCCTCGACCCGGTGACGGGACATCTCGACGTGAGCGTCACCGAGCTGTTCGCCTACCCGGACTCCACCACCGACGAGACCACGGACGAGGACGAGATCAGTCGCATCGTCGACGACTGGATCGACCTGGAGCCGATGGTCAGGGACGCCGTCGTCCTTGCGCTCCCGCTGGCGCCGCTGTGCAGCGACGACTGCGCGGGACTGTGCTCCGGTTGTGGCATGAAGTGGGCCGATCTCGAGCCCGGGCACGGGCATGAGACGATAGACCCTCGGTGGGCCGCGCTGGTGCAGCGCCTGGAGGACACTCCGGGTGGCGACACGGCGAGCGGCTCCGACCGGTAAGCCTGTCGGGCAGTCGTCCGACGTAGTTCGCAAGACCGCTCGCACCCGCGAGCAGACCTGTGTGAGGAGACCCAGCCGTGGCCGTCCCCAAGCGGAAGATGTCGCGTTCCAACACTCGCTCGCGCCGCTCGCAGTGGAAGGCTAGCCCGGTGCAGCTGGTGGCCTGCCAGAACCGCGCCTGCCGCCAGCCGAAGCCGCAGCACGTCGCCTGCCCGCACTGTGGCCAGTACGCCGGCCGTCAGGTTGTCGAGCCGGCGTAAGGTCGGTCGGAATGGGGGGTAAGTCGCCCAGCGGACCGGCAGCCGATCCCGCATCCCTTCTCGACGCGCTCGGTGTCGAACTCGACAGCGAGCTGCTGTACCTCGCCCTGACCCACCGCTCGTACGCGTACGAGAACGGGGGCCTGCCGCCGAACGAGCGGCTGGAGTTCCTCGGTGACGCGGTGCTCGGTCTCGTGGTCACCGACCACCTGTACCGGCAGCACCCGGACCTGCCCGAGGGCCAGTTGGCGAAGCTGCGGGCCAGCGTGGTGAACATGCACGCGTTGGCGGGGGTGGCGAGGACTCTCGGTGAGGGCGGGCTCGGTGCCCACCTGCTGCTCGGTAAGGGGGAGGAACTCACCGGCGGCAGGGACAAGGCCAGCATCCTCGCGGACGGTCTGGAAGCCGTGATCGGCGCCGTGTACCTGGAGCACGGAATCGAGGTCGCGCGGTCGCTGGTGCACCGCATGTTCGGCAAGTTGCTCGACGAGGCGCCGCGTCGCGGCGCGGGCCTGGACTGGAAGACCAGTCTTCAGGAGCTCACCGCGTCGTCGGGTCTCGGCGTGCCCGAGTACAAGGTCGCCGACACCGGCCCCGACCACCGCAAGGAGTTCAGCGCGGTGGTTCTCGTGGGCGGTCGTGACCTGGGGCACGGTGACGGCACCACGAAGAAGGAAGCCGAGCAGAAGGCTGCCGAAGCGGCCTGGCGCGCGCTCAGCGAGGAGCTGGGCACGGACGAGCAGGCCGGAGAACAGACGGAGTAGACCTGTGCCCGAGCTGCCCGAGGTCGAGGTGGTGCGCTCCGGCCTCGAAGCACACATGATCGGGCGCACGGTGGCCTCGGTGGAGGTGTTGCACCCGAGAGCCATCCGTCGTCACGTGCCGGGTGAGGCGGACTTCGTCGGCCGTCTCACCGGCGCGAAGATCACGGATGTCCGGCGGCGTGGCAAGTACCTGTGGTTCGACCTTGCCGACGGCGCCGCCGTGTTGGCGCATCTCGGCATGAGCGGGCAGATGCTCGTGCAACCGCGTGACGCGGTCGACGAGAAGCATCTTCGGGTGCGGCTGCGCTTCGCCGACGACGGACCGGAGCTGCGTTTCGTGGACCAGCGCACGTTCGGTGGGCTGGCGGTCTCGGATCTCGTCGAGGTCGACGGCACGGTGGTGCCGTCGACGATCGCCCACATCGCGCGCGATCCCATGGACCCGTTGTTCGACGTCGACGCCGTGGCTCGTGCCTTGCGTGCGCGGCGCACCGAGGTCAAGCGCGCGTTGCTCGACCAGACTCTGGTGTCCGGAATCGGCAACATCTACGCCGACGAGGCGTTGTGGCGGGTGAAGCTGCACTGGGCGCGTCCCACGGATCGGCTCACGGCCGCGCAGGCGCGTGAGGTGCTCACCGCGGCGGCCGACGTCATGGCCGAGGCGTTGACGGTCGGGGGCACGTCCTTCGACGCGCTCTACGTCAACGTCAACGGCGAGTCGGGCTATTTCTCGCGCTCGCTCGACGCCTACGGCCGTGAAGGGGAGCCCTGCCGGCGCTGCGGCTCGCCGATCGTGCGGGAGACGTTCACCAACCGCTCGTCGTTCAGTTGTCCGCGGTGCCAGCCGAAACCGCGGTCGAGAACGCAGCCGCGCCGCCGCTGAGTCCCCGCCGCTCTGTCCTGCGGCGACTCTCGATCGGGCGCCCACCTGGCGCCTGCTCCCCGCGATTTCGCTGTTTCCGGTGATCCGCGGGTCGTCGTTCGGGGTCTTTGCATCCGGGTTGAGCGCGTCGTTTCGGCTCTTCCACGGACGCTCAGTACATTTTTGTCCACACTACTGCGCAATGCGTGGTACTGTCCTCCGCGCAGGGCAAGGAGGGAGGGCCGGTGGAGACGAGTCAGCTGTTGAAGGGCGTGCTCGACCTCGCGGTGTTGGCTGTGCTGCGCCATGACGACGGCTACGGCTACGACGTCGTGCGGCGGTTGCGCCAGGCCGGGCTGGAGGAGGTGGGGGATGCCTCCGTGTACGGCACGCTGCGGCGCTTGTACAAGGCCGGGTTGCTGACCACCTACGTCGTGGCGAGCGAGGAAGGCCCTCACCGCAAGTACTACGGACTCAATGAGCTGGGGCGAGAGCGACTGGCCGGCTCGACGACGACCTGGCGCACGTTCGCGGCGACCATGGAGCGCCTGTTGGGAGAAAATTCATGACTGCACATACCCATCCCGTCGTCCGTGCCTATCTGGGGCGCGTGCGGACGGCGTTGTCCGATCTGCCGACGTCGGAGATCGAGGAGATCGTCGAGGACGTCCGACCGCAGCTGACGGAGATCGTCCAACGGCTGGGGGACGGGGCGAGCCTGGAGGCCGTCGTCGCCGAGATCGGGGCTCCGGAAAGCTACGCCGCCGAGGTGCGGGCCACGGGGGAGTACCCGCCCGCGCCGCACGAGACCGTGGCGACCGAGAAGCCACGAACGATGATCGCGCGGGTCGCGTTGGCCGGGTTGCTGGCGGCCACGATCTGCGCCGCCGCGGCGGGCATGACGGTGGCCGTCAACCTGGACGACAACGGCGCGCTTCCGTTGTTGCTGCTCACGGTGGTGCTGATGGCGGGCGCGGCCGGGTACCTCGTCGTGCGAGGAGCGGACGATCTGTCGACGCTGCCGGAGGTGCGCAGGCTGCTGGAGCTGCGGGCGGGACGGGAGGCCGTGTCCCGCGGCGGGAGCCTGCTGCGGGCGCTCAATCCCGTGTGGTGGGTGATGTCGGCGGCGCTGTTGGGACTGCTCGCCGTCGCGACCGCCGTAGGCCCGGGCCGAGGCATCCTCAGCCTGGCCATCCTGCTGGTGCTGGCGGGAATCGCCATGTGGGCCGGGCCGAAGTCGGCGCGCGACTCGCGATGGGCTGCCGTGGCGATCCCGTTGTCGGCCCTGGTGCTGGGAGCCGGTGTGGGGGCGGCGGGCTTCGTCCTCCGCACTCTCGGTGAGGACCCTCCGCCCTACGAGGCGCTGTACACCGACGAACAGCGCAACCTCGACATGAACGGGGATCCGTTGCTCTACTACGGTCCGCGCCCGCTGCACAACCTGTACGTCTTCGACTCCGACGGCAACGCGCTCACCGACGTCTACCTCTACGACGAGGACGGCACTCCCGTGTTGGTGCCCAGGTACGCGTGTGACCCGTACCTGGGCGAGGAGATCCAGGTCGGTACGGACAACCGGTTCCCGCGGCCGCACATCGAGCTGGGCGGGTTCGACGAGCGTGGCGTCGTCAACGGCTACGAGATCTCGCAGCCGTTCTGCGAGGAGGTCGACGACGTGCCCTTCACGGTCGCCGTACCCGGAGGCAAGTGAGCGTGGCGCTCAGAACCCGCGCGCGTTCGACCACGCGAGTTGCGCGAGCAGGTCACGGCCGCTCTCGGCGTTGCGCGGTTGACACAGCACGTCGTAGCGGCGGGCGACGAGCTGGCTGTGCGAGATGAAGCCGCGACGTCCCCTGGTCGCGGCGTAGCTCGCGGCGGAGAACGCCATTCCGAACGCGACACCGGTGACCAGGCTGATCAGGATGGGGGCGAGTCCGGCGCCCGGGGTGAACAGGCTGAGGAGCAGCCCGACGAAGAGTCCGAACCACGCGCCGGACATCGCACCGCCGACCAGGACCTTGCCCCATGTCAGTCGTGCGGCGACGCGCTCGACCAACAGTGGATCGACGCCGACGATGGTGACGTCCTGCACCGGGAAGTCCTTGCCGGCGAGGTGGTCGACGGCGCGTTGCGCCTCCGCGTAGGTGTCGTAGGAGCCGATCGGCCAGCCCGTGGGCATCGTCGGCAGCTGCGGTGCCTGCTGCGGGAGCGAGTACGCCGTCCGGGAGAACGCCTGGGTCATGCTTTTCTCTCACCTCTGGGGAGACACTGTCGTGCTCTTCACCCTGTCCAACGTCGGAGGCCGTGCGAACAGTGCCCGAAGGGTCCCAATTCACAGTCGGTTCTCAGGTGGAGCACGTCGAACCGGCGGTGGCCGGCGGTGGTCCCGACCTCAGACCGCCGCTGTGTGGACGCCGTTGCCGGTGTGCAGGCCGGAGAGCCCGTTCGGGGACCCCGCGTGCAACCACTTGCCGAAGTACCGCACGGAGAACAGTTCGTCGAGCACCATGTAGGCGGCGCCGACGAGTCCGCCTTCCTCGCCGAGCCGGGCCTTCTCGATGCGGAGCTCGCGTGTGGACAGCGGGAGCGAACGCCGGTAGATCGTCTCGCGGATCGTCGCGAGGAACAGGTCACCGGCCCCGGCGATCTTGCCGCCCAGCAGGATGGTCGACGGATTGTAGAAGTTCACCATCGTGGCGAGCATCGCGCCGATACGTCGCCCCGCGCTGACCATGAGCTGCACGGCGTGGTGGTCGCCCGCGCTCGCGGCGGCGGTGACGTCGGCGGCCGTGATCGTGCCCTTCGCGGCGAGCGTCGCGGCCAGGGCCGGGCTCTCACCCGAGCGAGCCAGCTCCTCCCCGTCGCGAGCCAGAGCGGCACCGCCTGCGACGGCTTCGAGACAGCCGGTCTTGCCGCACCGGCACACCACGGCACTGTCGTCGGACACGGCGGCGTGGCCGATGTCGCCCGCGCACCCCTGCGCCCCACGGTGCAGGTGTCCACCGTGACTGATGCCCGCGCCGATGCCCGTGCCGATCTTGACGTAGAGCAGGTCGCCGAGTTCGCCGGGCAACCCGGGGGTGCGGAGCTCGCCGAGGCACAGGAGGTTCACCTCGTTGTCCACCCAGACCGGCGCGTCGTAGCGGGCGACCAGCCGTTCGCGCACCGGGTAGTTGTTCCAGCCCGGCATGATCGGCGGTTCGGACGGGCGGGCGGTCGCGAACTCGACGGGACCGGGGAGGCCCAGACCGACGCCCCAGACGTCCTTCGGCGAGCCGCCCAGTTCGGCGAGCAGCGTGTCGAGGGCGCTCTCGACCTCGGCCAACACCGGGTCGGGACCGCGGGCGATGTCGCAGTCCTGGTGGGTCATCGCGAGGACCGTGCCCATCAGGTCGGTCACGCCGGCGGTGAAGCCGGTGGCACCGAGCTCGGCCGTGAGCAGCCGACCGGCGTCCTTGCGGAACCGCAGAGTGCGGGCCTGGCGACCTCCCGTGGACGGGTTGAGGTCACCTTCCTCCAGCAGGCCCGCGTCGAGCAGGGTGGTGGTGCGTTGGGTGATGGCCGTGCGGCCGAGGCCGGTGCGCTGGCTGAGCGCGGGCCGGGTGTCGGCGGCACCGCTGCGCACGAGGTCGAGGAGGCGTGTGTAGCTCTCCAGCAGCTCCGGACTGGGCTCTTCCACCGCGGACCCCCTTTTGTCTGTGTCCCCCCATCATATCTCTGAGGCTGCACAACTTCTGTTTGCTTCAGACATTAGAGGGTAGATCGAAATCTTAAGGGTGGCATTCCGCGCGGAGGCGGCGGTGATGGGGGCCACTCGCGGCCGGTGTTGCTGGTCCGTCCGAGTGACGGGCCAGCACGCGTCGTGGTGAGGTCAGGCAGTCGGTTCGGACGACGGGAGCGTCGAGGTGGTGCTCGTCGCCGACGGGCTCGTGTCATCGCGGGACGTGGATGACGGGACCGGCTCGTCCGAGTGGCTCGACGTCGGGCTCGACGTCGGGTTCGGCGTTCCGGCCGGCGACGAGCTTCCCACCGGCGGTGAGGTGTCCTGGGATGACTCGGGCGTCGACGGCTCCGACGGCTCCGGAGAGTCCGACGGCTCCGACGGCTCGGTGGGGTCCGTGGGTTCGGGGTCCGTGGGCTCCGAGGGGCCGGGTGTGTCCGTCGGGTTCGGCCCCGGCTCGTTCGTCGGCTGGGTGGGCTGCGGTCGCGTGGTGTCGTCGCCGTTGCCGTCCGAGGTGCGCGGGGGCTGGCTCTGCGACGGCGTGTCCACCGAGGTTCGAGGGGCGTCGTCCTCGTCGGTGGTGGTCTCCGTGGTCGACGACTCCGAGGAGGCCGACATGGACCCGGTGACGGCCACGCCGTCGATCACGACCGTGGTCTCGGCGGGCTCGGCCTGCCCGGGCACGATCTGTGCGGGGTCGCCGCCTCCGGAGGACCGTCCCGTCTGCGTGACCCCGGTGTTCTCGGTGGTCTCGGGCTGAACGATCTGGGCCACCGCCGCGAACGCCGTGCACAGCGCGAGGCCGCTGGCGGCGAGCGCGAGGTAACCGCTGCGGTGCAGCCGTCCTGCGGACTCGCGGGGCGGCGCGACCTGGTCGCGTGGTTGCTGCCCTGGCGAGGTGGTCATGAGACTCCTTCGGAGATGCTTCGAGCCCCCGAGTGTTCGCGCGGCACAGTATCACCGGCGTGAAACGACCCGCGAACGCGTTCACCCACGCGAGCCCGCGCCGTCGTGTGCGGTCGGGGTGCGCGACGATGAGGGCGTGACGGGTGAAACGGAGACGGTGCGACTGACGGCATGGGTGCACGGCTCGGTGCAGGGCGTGGGTTTTCGCTGGTGGACCAGGAGTCGTGCGTTGGAACTGGGGCTCACGGGACGCGCGACGAACCTTCCGGACGGGAGGGTGGAGGTCGTGGCGGAGGGACCACGCGCGGCGTGTGAGCAGCTCCTGCGCGCGCTCCGCTCCGGAGAAACACCCGGACGAGTGGAGCACGTGGCCGAACTGTGGTCGGCGGCGCGGGGCGGTCTCACGGGGTTCGTCGAACGCTGAGCGTCGGCCCGACGACGTGCGGATTTCGTCGGCGGGGGCCGGGTGCCACGCCGATGCCCGCCTACCACGACCTTGGCGGGTGCGTCGGTAACATCAGCCGATCGGACAGCGAGTACCGACGGGAGTACGGACGGCAGAGGGTCACCCGTCGTCGGTCGGTACGGGAGTCGGGACGGGAAAGGTCTACACCGCGTGCACCTGAAGAGTCTGACGCTCAAGGGCTTCAAGTCCTTCGCGTCGGCGACCACCCTGCGGTTCGAGCCGGGCATCACGTGCGTCGTCGGCCCCAACGGTTCCGGCAAGTCGAACGTCCTCGACGCGTTGCGCTGGGTGATGGGGACGCAGGGGGCCAAGGACCTGCGCGGCGGCAAGATGGAGGACGTCATCTTCGCCGGCACCGCGGGCCGGGCTCCGCTCGGCCGTGCCGAGGTGACGCTGACCATCGACAACTCCGACGGCGCGTTGCCCATCGAGTACACCGAGGTGTCGATCACGCGCCGCATGTTCCGCGACGGCGCGAGCGAGTACGAGATCAACGGCAGCACGTGCCGGTTGCTCGACATCCAGGAGCTGCTGTCCGACTCCGGCATCGGCCGGGAGATGCACGTCATCGTGGGGCAGGGGCAGCTGTCGGAGATCCTGCAGGCCAAGCCCGAGGAGCGCCGCGCCTTCATCGAGGAGGCGGCCGGGGTGCTCAAGCACCGCAAGCGCAAGGAGAAGGCGCTGCGGAAACTGACGGCGATGCAGGCCAACCTCGACCGGCTGAACGACCTCACCGCCGAGCTGCGGCGGCAGTTGAAGCCGCTGGGCAAGCAGGCCGAGATCGCGCGGCGGGCGCAGGCCGTCCAGGCCGAGCTGCGTGACGCGAAATTGCGGCTCTACGCCGACGACCTCGTCACCCAGCGTCGGGAGATCGAGAAGGACGAGGCGGACGAGCGGGCCGCGCGCGAGCGTCGTGCCGAGGTGGAGCAGACGCTGGAGTTCGTCGTCTCCGAGCAGAGTGAGCTGGAAGCGGCGCTCGCCGAGGACGCCCCGAAGCTGACGGCCGCGCAGGACACCTGGTACAAGCTGTCCGCCCTCGCCGAACGGCTGCGGGGCACGGTGCGGCTGGCGGCGGAGCGGCGCCGCCACCTGTCGGCCGAGGTCGACACCGGCGGAACCGGGCGCGACCCCGAGGAGTTGCTCGCCGAGGCCGAACGAGTCGCCGAGCGGGAGGCGGAGCTGACCGAGGCGGTGTCGGAGGCTCGCGCCCTGCTCGCCGAGGTCGTCGAACGGCGGGAACACCTCGAACAGGTTGTGCAGGCGGCCGAACGCGCCCATCTCGCCGCCGTCCGGGCCATCGCCGACCGCCGCGAGGGCATCGCCAAGCTGTCCGGCCAGGTGGAGGCGCTGCGGAGCAAGAGCACGGCCACCGCCGAGGAGATCGAACGGCTGAGCACCGGTATCGCCGAGGCGGTCGAGCGGGCCGAGGCCGCCGCGGAGAGCGTCGAGGAAGCACGCGCCGAGGGCGGTGTCGAGGACTCCGACGACGAGAGCCTGCGCGAGCGGCACGACCAGGCCGTTCAGGCTCACAAGGCGGCGAAGGCGCGCGTCGAGGAGCTCGTCAAGGCCGAGCGTGCGGCGGAGCGGGAGATCGCCTCCGAGAAGGCTCGTGTCGACGCGCTGTCCATGGGCTTGAAGCGCAAGGACGGTGCCGGGGCGCTGCTGGGCGCGGCCGACGACGTCGCGGGCCTGCTGGGCTCGGTGGCCGCGCTGCTGACGGTCGACCCCGGGTACGAGGTCGCGCTGGCGGCGGCGCTGGGACCGGTGGCCGACGCCGTGGCGGTGGAGCACGGGGAGAACGCGGTCGCCGCGCTGCGGTTCCTCAAGCAGAACGACGCGGGCCGCGCGGGTCTGTTGGTGGGCGGCGCGACCACGTCGAGCGACCCGGCCTCCTGGCCGACGCTGCCCGACGGCGCGCGGTGGGCCCGTGAGGTGGTCACCGCGCCGGAGGCGTTGCGGCCCGCGGTGGAACACGCGCTCGACCGGGTCGCCGTCGTGGCCACGCTCGACGACGCCCGGCGCGTCGTGGGCGCGTACCCGGAGATCACGGCCGTCACCAACGACGGCGACGTGCTGGGCACCCACTGGGCGACAGGCGGTTCGGCGCGCGACGAGAGCGTCATCGAGGTGCAGGCCGCCGTCGACGAGGCGCAGGACCGTCTTGTCGCGGCCGAACGGGCCTTCGAACGTACGGCCGCCGAACTGGAGGGCGCCCGTGCCGAACAGCAGGCGCGCCGGGACGAGTTGGAGCAGGTCAAGGAGGCGGTGAACGAGGGCAAGGTGCGCCGCGCTCGCTCCGCCGAACGGCTGGCCAGTCTGGAGAAGGCCGCGCGCTCCGCGCAGGCGGAGGTCGAGCGGCTCACGGCGCAGCGCGCGAAGGTGGAGAGCACCCGCCAGACCGTTCTCACCCAGCTCGCGGAGCTGGAGGAACGGCTTGCCGCGATCTCCGAGCAGCCGGTGGACGAGGACCTCGACACGAGCGAACGCGACGAGGCCGTCGAGGCACTGGCCGAGGTGCGGCAGGAGGAGATGGACGCCCGCCTCGGGCTGCGCACCGCCGAGGAACGCGCGCGGAGCCTCGCGGGCAAGGCGGATTCCTTGCGCCGTGCCGCCGAGGCGGAACGCCAGGCGCGGGAGCGGGCCGAGAAGGCGCGTCGTGCGCGGGAGCGGGGCGCGGCCATTGCGGCAGCCGTCGTGGCGGGCGGTGAGGCTGCACTCGACCGGATCGAGGTGTCGCTGCAGCGGGCCGCCGCCGAACGGGACGCCATCAAGGCGCGTCGCGAACACACCGAGCAGGCGTTGAACCAGGTCCGCAACCGGGTGCGGGAGTTGACGGTGGAGCTGGAGAAGCTCACCGACGCCGTGCACCGCGACGAGGTGTTGCGTGCCGAGCAGCGGCTGCGGCTCGAACAGCTCGAAACCCGCATCACCGAGGAGTTCGGGATGGCGCTCGACGACCTCGTCGCCGAGTACGGCCCGGACGTGCCCGTGCCGCCCGGCCCCGGTGAGGTGGCCGAGTACGAGGCGGCCAAGGAACGTGGCGAGACGGTGATGGCACCCCAACCGATCCCGTACGACCGGGCCACGCAGGCCAGGCGGGCCAAGCGCGCCGAACGTGACCTCGCGCAACTGGGCAAGGTCAACCCGCTGGCACTGGAGGAGTTCGCCGCGCTGGAGGAGCGCTACAAGTTCCTGTCCACGCAGTTGGAGGACCTCAAGGACACCCGCAGAGACCTGCTCACGGTCGTCAAGGAGGTCGACGACAAGATCCTGCAGGTCTTCACCGAGGCCTACCACGACGTGGCGCGTGAGTTCGAGACCGTGTTCTCCGTGCTCTTCCCGGGCGGGGAGGGCCGCATGGTGTTGACCGAACCCGACGACATGCTCACCACCGGCGTCGACGTGGAGGCGAGGCCGCCGGGCAAGAAGGTCAAGCGGCTGTCCCTGCTCTCCGGTGGCGAGAAGTCGCTGGTGGCGGTGGCGATGCTCGTGGCGATCTTCCGTGCGAGGCCGTCGCCGTTCTACGTGATGGACGAGGTCGAGGCCGCGCTCGACGACACCAACATGCGCAGGCTGATCGGGCTGCTCGAACAACTGCGGGCCAGCTCGCAGCTCATCATCATCACCCACCAGAAGCCGACGATGGAGATCGCCGACGCGCTCTACGGCGTGAGCATGCAGGGCGACGGCATCACGAAGGTGATCTCGCAGCGCCTGCGGACGTCCGACACCGTGGAGCAGCCGGCGTAGGACGGGGACGGCGGCGGCCGACCTCACGGAATCCCGTTGAAGGCGTCCGCGGCGGCGGGGTGATCTGCGACGATGCCCCGCATGATCGAGCAGACAGAGCACGGCTGGCCCACGGGAGATCCGCGCCGGTTCTTCGACGTCCCGATCGATCCGGCGCAGCTTCGGGCGAGCAGCCCGAACGTCTACCGGCGGGCGTGGCGGTTGACGACCGGTGTCGTGGTCGGTGGCGGGTTGCTCGCGCTCGGGATCTGGGCGATCGCGTCGGGCATGCGCGGGGCCGAGGAGTCGTGGGTGCTGATGGGTGCGGGCGTGCTGGCGGTGCCGGCAGGCGTGGGCCTGTTCCTGCGTGGCCTGTTGGCGAGCAGCGCCGCCAAGCCGTATCGGGGTGGACAGCTCGTGCCCGGGCTCGTGGTGGAGCAGGCCGACGCCGACGTGCAGGTGCTCGTCCTCGCCGACGTCTCGCGCGACCCCGTGGCACCGCCGGTGTTCGCGTACCGGCTGATGAGCTTCACAGCCCGCGAGGGCACGCGGTTCGTTCCCGGACAGCCCGTGCCGTGCGTGGCACATGGGTTCGCCGCCGCGCCGTGGAGCAGGGTGTGGTGGAGCTTCGACGCCTCGCCCGTCGAGTGGGCGTCGGCGGACCCGGAGGTGGTCGACGCGGCGGGGCGGGCGATCCCGCGCGCGGAATGGGACCTGGTGCTGGCGGGCACGGACCGGGTCGCCGATCTCCGGCGGCGTCCGTCACGGGTCGTGCGCCTCGACGAGGCGAGCGTCCCCGAGGTGTTGCGTCGCCCGCCGACCCGCATGGGGGTGCCCGTGGAGTGGCAGCCGGACGGTCGAGCACGGTTCGTGGGTTCCGTCGGCCACGTCACCACGTCCGCCCCCGCGACGGCCGCGACGGTGGAGCTCGACGTGCCCGGCGCCGACGGGACGACGACGCGCTGAGTCGGTGAGACGACGAAGGGCCGGACACCTCGCGGGTGCCCGGCCCTTGTCGTCGATCGGTCAGCCGCTCACGCGGCTTCCTTCACGCGGTCCTCCTCGTCGTCCCCCGTGGGGGCCGGGTGGCGCAGCGAGAGCAGTCCACCGACCACGAGGGTCACGACGACACCGAGCGGCACGTACCACGGGAAGGCCAGTCCGGCCTCCGTGCCGTCGACGGTGAAGGTGACGCCGAGGATGAACACGGCCGCCACGACGATCGTGGCCACGAACGCGACGATCGCGTCGGTCTGGCGGGCCCGCTTGACGAGGATGCCGAGGGCGAACGCTCCGAGCAGCGCGCCGTAGGTGTAGCTGGCGATGCTCAGCCCGACCTCGACCACCGGCTGGTCCGTGCTCGTGAACAGCGACGCGAAGATCACGAACACGCCCGCCCAGATCAGCGTCCACAGCTTGGCCTGCTTCAGCACGACCGAGTCGGGCAGCTCCTTTTTCGTGATGCGCTGGTAGATGTCGCTGACGGTGGAGGTCGACAGCGAGTTCAGCGACGACGAGATGGTGCTCATCGCGGCGGCGAGGATACCCGCGATCAGCAGACCCGAGAGCCCGGACGGCAGTTGCTCGACGATGAACTTCGGGAACAGCTCGTCGTTGGACTGCAGGCCCATCGAGGCCGGGTCGGCGCCGTCGTAGAACGACCAGAGCATCGCGCCGACCAGCAGGAACAGCGCGAACTGGAAGAACACCACCACGCCGCTGGCGATCACGGCCTTCTGGCTGTCGCGTACGTTCTTGCAGGCCAGCAGGCGCTGCACCATGAGCTGGTCGGAGCCGTGCGAGGCCATCGCGAACAACGCGCCACCCACGACGGCGGTGACGAACGCGTACTGGTTGGTGATGACGTTCGACGAGAAGTCGAAGAACTGGAACTTGCCCTCGTCCGAGAGCGAGCCGAACCACCCGTCGGGCAGCTTGCCCGCGAGGAAGAACACGGCCGCCACCGCGCCGAGGCAGTAGATGCCCATCTGGACGACATCGACCCAGATGACCGCCTTGATGCCGCCGAGGTAGGTGTAGACGACGGCGACCACGGCGATGGCCGCGATGATCACCCAGTACGACACGTCGAGCCCGAGCGCCGCGAGCACCATCTTGACCGGGATGGCGGTCGCGAACAGCCGCACACCGTCGGCGAGCAGGCGCGTCACCAGGAACGTCACCGACGCGGTGCCCTGCATGCCCTTGCCGAACCGCTTGCCCAGGAAGCCGTAGGCGCTGACGAGGTCGCCCGCGTAGTAGCGCGGCAGCAGCACGAAGGCCACGAGGATGCGACCGATGAGGTAACCGATCGCGAGCTGCAGGTAGGTGACGTTGCCCAGGTAGGCCACGGTCGGCACGCTGATCACCGTCAGCGTGGACGTCTCCGTGGCGACGACGGAGAACGTCACCGCCCACCAGGGCACCTGTCGGCTACCGACGAAGTAGTCGGTCGAGGACTTCTGCTTGCCGCCGAGCAGAATGCCCAGCAGCGGCGACCCGACCAGAAATATCGCGATGATCGCGAGATCCAGTGCGCGCATGGCTGTCTCCTACGGTGTTTCGGGGGTCGGGACCCGCAGGCGGGTCAAGGGCTGCTGGTATGGGGCAGGCATGATCAGCGGACCGGCCCCCGGCGTGATCGTGCCGAGGATGCGAGGTCCTGCCGAGCCGGTCGCGCTCGGCACGTTGGCGGGAAGTCCGTTCCAGGTCAGCCAGCCGAGCAGCGCCGTCAGGTACGCCTCCTTGGCGTCGGACGGCAGACCGAGTTCGTCACTGGGCACCACGGTGACACGACGCCGTAGTGCGGCTGCGAGGGCGGGGTTGCGGAGGCCGCCTCCGGAGGTCACGACAGTGCTCACGCCGTGGCGCTCGCACTCGGCCACCACCGTCGCCGCGGTCAGCTCGGTGAGCGTGGCGAGCAGGTCGGGGCCGTCGATCGGGGGCAGCCCCTCGGTGGCCTGCCTGAGGTAGGCGGCGTGGAAGTACTCCTTGCCGGTCGATTTCGGGGGTCGCAAGGCATAGTACGGATCCGCGAGCAGGCGCGACAGCAGGTCCTGCCTCACAGTTCCGCGGAGGGCGAGCGCCCCGTCGAGGTCGCTGCGCTGGGCTCCGCCGGTGACCTCGGTGGCGGCGATGTCCAGCAGCGCGTTGCCGGGGCCGGTGTCGTAGGCGAGGACCGAGCCGTCGGGGTGCACGACCGTGAGGTTGGCGATGCCACCGATGTTGAGCACGCCCACGGGCCTGCCCTCACGCTCGGCGGTCGAGCGCAACCACATCGAGTCGATCGTGCTCGCCAGCGGCGCACCGTGTCCGCCCGCCGTCACGTCGCGCACCCGCAGGTCGGCGACGACGGGGAGGCCGGTGCGTTCGGCGATCCAGGCGGGTTGGCCGATCTGCAGGGTGCCCTCGACCCGATCCTGCTCGACCCAGTGGAACACGGTCTGGCCGAGGCAAGCGATCAGGTCCGCCTCCCCGCCGGCGAGGTCGGCGATTGCGGTCCGCGCCGCTTCGGCGAACGCCTGGCCCACGCGGGTGTCGAGCTTGGTGAGCTGCTCGGCGCTGCAATCCGCGGGAGGCAACGCCGCGAGGATGTCGCGCCTCAGCTCGTCGGGGTAGGGCAGTTCTCGGTGGCCGAGCGGGGTCAGGGTGAGCTCGTCGCCCTCCACCCGGAACGAGGCGACGGCGACGTCGATGCCGTCCACGGACGTGCCGGAGAGGAGACCGACGACCCGGAGCTCGGTCTTTCTTTCAACCACGGTGGTGGTCTAGTCCAGGAAGGGGCCCGGCGCAAGATGTTTCGTGAAGGATTGTCCAAAAAGATTTGTAGTGAGTTGAACGCTGACCGTATTGGTCGAGGGTGGACTGCCGGCGACGAGGGCGGATGGGAGGATGGCTGTCGTGTCGAACACCTGGTTGTGGATCATCATCGCCGCGGCGGTTGTGCTGTTGGTCGCACTCGTGGCCGGGCTGACGATCGCACGCAAACGCCGGATTCGCCTGGAGCGTGAGCCGGAGGAGAAGCGGCCGCAGGGCAACTCCTACCAAGCCGGAGGCGGTATCGCGCTCGCGCCGGGCGGGGAGAAGACGACCCCCGCGCAGCCGCAGGCTCCACCCGAGCCGCCTGCGCACCCGGTGGCCGAGCGCACCGAGACCGACGGGGAGCCAGGGGTCGGCGAGGACGCCGCGGTGCCTCGGGACGCTCCGCGTCGCGACATCGTGGACGTGCGGTTGCCCGACCAGGCCGAGGCGCCGGAGGCTCCGGCGGAGCGTCCGGCCGAGGAGGCCGTCCCCGAGCCGCGCCCGGAGGCGCCGGACACCACCGTCACGGACACCACCGTCGAGTCGGACACCGCGGTCGCGCCCGAGCAACCGACCCGGGAGGCGGAGTCCACCGAGGCTCCCCAGGCCCCCGACACCACGGAGGTTGCCGAGGCCGAGCCGACCACGGCCGCGCCGAAGTCCGAGCCCGTGATCGAGACGCCGGTCGCCGCGCCGACGGCGCCACCGGAGCCCGTCGAGGAGGTCGCTCCCGCCGCGGGCCGGATCGAACGCCTGCGGGGCAGGCTGTCGAAGTCGCGGTCCGCGTTGGGACAGAGCCTGCTCGGTCTGCTCGGCGCCGGCGACCTCGACGAGGAGTCGTGGGAGGACGTCGAGGACACGCTGCTCATCGCCGACCTCGGTGCGGCGACCACCACGGAGATCGTGGAGACGCTGCGCACGGAGCTGTCCGTCCGCGCGGTCCGCACGGCCGACCAGGCTCGCGCGCTTCTGCGCGAGGTGCTGATCAACGCGCTGGGCCCGGACTCCGACCGCGCAGTGCGTGCCCTGCCGCACACGGTCGACGGCACGAAGCAGCCCGCCGTCGTCCTGGTCGCGGGAGTCAACGGCACCGGCAAGACCACCACGACGGGCAAGCTCGCGCGGGTGCTGGTGGCTCAGGAGCACAAGGTCCTGCTGGGCGCGGCCGACACGTTCCGGGCCGCCGCGGCCGACCAGCTCCAGACCTGGTCCGAGCGCGTCGGAGCGGAGGTCGTCCGTGGCAAGGAGGGCGCCGACCCCGCCGCCGTGGCGTTCGATGCGGTCAAGCGCGGCATCACCACCGGTGTGGACGCCGTGCTGATCGACACCGCGGGCCGCTTGCACACCAAGACCGGCCTGATGGACGAGCTCGGCAAGGTCAAGCGTGTCGTGGAGAAGCAGGCAAAGGTCGACGAGGTGCTGCTGGTGCTCGACGCGACGACGGGCCAGAACGGCCTCGCCCAGGCGCGGGTGTTCTCCGAGGTCGTCGACGTCACCGGCATCGTGCTCACCAAACTCGACGGCACCGCCAAGGGCGGCATCGTGTTCCAGGTGCAGCGGGAACTCGGTGTGCCGGTCAAGCTCGTCGGGCTCGGCGAAGGCCCGGACGACCTCGCGCCGTTCGAGCCGGAAGCGTTCGTGGACGCGCTGCTGTCCTGACAGCCGACACGCGAAGGCCACCGCCTCCTCACCGGGGACGGTGGCCCTTCGTCGTGTTCGGATCAGTTCACACAGCGTGCCTCGCCGGTGCGATGCGGCTCGGGCGCGGTGCCCTCCGGCGCACGGCCGTCGAGGAACGGACCGACGAACGCCCGTACCTCCTTCGGATCGACCTCGATCGCCGCGACCCCGCCCGGCATGACGACGTCGCCCACGGGGACGGTGGCCGTCGAGAGCGTGGGGTGGGCGGCCAGCCGTTCGGCCAGCCCGAGCACGTCGAGGTCGTCGTCGGCGCGGACGTGGCCGTCGAGGGCGGCGACCACCTTGCCGACGGTGTCACCGTCGGCCTCGCCCACCGAGTCGACCAGCGACTCCGCGAAGGCCTGAAGACGCACCATCCGGTCGAGGTCCCCGGCGGGAAGGTTCCGGCGTTGCCGCAGGAAGGCCAACGCCTGCTCGCCGTCGAGGACCTGTTCACCCGCCTCCAGGTCGGCACCGGAGGCGGGGTCGTGGTGGGCCTCGGTCACGCACACCTCGACGCCGCCCACCGCATCGGTCACCGCCGCCACGGCCGACATATCCGCCAGCACGTAGTGGTCGGGGGTCTCGCCCGTGAGCGCGGCGACCGTCTCCAGCAGCGTCTCGGCGCCCCGACGGTCGGCGGCGGCCTCGTCGAGGCCCTCGTCGAGCGCGTCCTGCCGTCCGAGCTGGTAGGCCGCACCGAGCCGGTTCGGTCCGTGACCCGGCACGTCCACCCAGGCGTCGCGAGGCAACGACACCGTCGCGGTGCCGTCGGCACGCACCCGGGACAGCAGCACCGCGTCGGTGTGTCCAGCTCCGTCCATTCCCGCGACCACCAGCGTCGGCTCGGTCGCCGACCGTTCGGCCGCGGGCATCGTGTCGTCGACCGGGTCCGTGCTCCACAGGCTGGGCACCACGACGGCGGCGACGGCGACGGCCACCACCGCCGCTCCGGCCACCGTGGCCGCGACCAGCGAGGGACCGCGTCGGCGCGGCCGGTGGGCCCGCCGCGCCAAGGTGTTCTTCACGACGTTCGCGTCGACCGCGCGACTCGCCTCGTGGGTGAGGGCCTCGCGGATGAGGTTCTCGGTGCGGTCGTCGGTCATGCCAGAGCCCCCTTCACGGAGTCGGTGAGGCCGGACCGAGTGGCCTCGGCGCCGCGCAGCCGGGACAGCGCGCGGGAGATGTGGCTGCGAACCGTGCCCTCGCCGCACCCCAGGACGTCGGCGATCTCGGCATCGGTGAGGTTCTCGTAGTAGCGCAGCACGAGCGCCGACCGCTGCTTGCGCGGAAGCGTCGCGATGCGGGCCCGCATGGCGTCCCGCTCGGCGTACCGCACGGCGGGGTCGGGCTCCGGCGACGCCAGGGCCTCCAACGCCTCGTGGCTGGTGGCCACGTGCTTGGCTGCCCGGCGCCGCCGCCACGACAGGTATTCGTTGGTCACCATCCGCCGCACGTACGCGTCGGGCGCGTGGAGCGCCGCGATGCGTTCCCATCTCGATTGCGCCCGGAGCAGCACCTCCTGGACGACGTCCTGCGCCAGGTGCGGGTCGCACGTCAGCGCCGTGGCGTAACGCAACAGCCGGTCGAGCCGCTGCTCGACGAAGTCGTCGAAGCGACGGGGTATCGCTTCGGTGTGGAATGGGTCAGTCACGCGTCTGTAACGTCGCCACTGCCGCGCTTCGTTGAGTCCGGGCGCGAAGAATTCCCCGGTGCGCGCTCACTCGGCCGGATGGCGCGCCGCGAGCTGCTCGGACAGTCGCTTCGCGGTCCGCTGCACCGCCGGGGTGATGGCACGGACGACCTCGTCGGTGAGGCGGCCCTCGGGTCCGGACACCGACACGGCGGCGGGGACGGGCGCGTCCGGCACGGCCACCGCGATGCACCGGACACCGAGCTCCTGCTCGCTCTCGTCGAGCGCGTGGCCTTCCTCGGCGATCCGCTCCAGGTGCGTCAGGAAGGTCTCGACGTCGGTGTGCGTGTGTTCGGTGTAAGCGGGCATGCCGGTGCGGGCGAGCAGCGCGCGCACGTCGTCCGGCGGCAGCGTCGCGAGCATCGCCTTGCCGACGCCGGTTCCGTGGGGCAGCAGCCGTCGGCCGACCTCGGTGAACATGCGCATCGAGTGCCGCCGGGACGCCACCTGGGCGACGTAGACGACCTCGTCGCGCTCCAGCACGGCCAGGTTCGCGGTCTCACCGACCTCGTCGACGAGTTCGGCCAGCAGCGGCCTCGCCCAGGTGCCGAACTGGAGACTCGCGTGCTCGCCGAGCCGGATCAGCCGGGCGCCGAGTGCGTAGCGCCGGTTCGTGTTCTGCCGCACGTATCCGAGTGTCACGAGGGTACGGATCAGGCGGTGAATGGTGGGCATCGGCAGCCCCGACGAGGCCGCGAGCTCGGACAGACTCGCCTCGCCGCCGGTGTCCGCGAGCCGTTCCAGCAGTTCGAACGCGCGCTGGAGCGACTGCACACCTCCGTTGCCCGCTTTGGCAGTCGCCACCGGGTGACTCCTTTCTCGCGGTCCGCGCCGAGGCTCCTCGTCGAGACTCCGCGTTGAGGTTCCGCAATGTAGAAACTATAGTCCGGTATACAGAAGAGTTGCTGTCGATCGTGATGACTGTTCCGGCAGTTCGCGAGTCCTCGTGTTTGGGGTGTTCGATGTCTGATGTGCGTGTGCTCGGCGCTGCTGTCGAGCGTGGCGATGAAATCCTCACCGATGAGGCGCTGGAGTTCCTCGCCGGGCTCCACTCGTCCTTCGCCGCCACGCGGGACGAGTTGCTCGAGGCGAGGAAGCGTCGCCGTGAGGAGGCCAAGCGGACGGGGCGGCTCGACTTCCTGCCCGAGACGAAGGAGATCCGCGAGTCCGAGTGGACGGTCGCCGAGGCCCCGCCCGCACTCCGCGACCGTCGGGTGGAGATCACCGGTCCCACCGACCGGAAGATGACCATCAACGCCCTGAACTCGGGCGCCAAGGTGTGGCTGGCCGACCTGGAGGACGCCAACACGCCGCATTGGGCCAACGTCGTGTCGGGTCAGGTCAACCTGTACGACGCGGTGCGCAAGACCATCGAGCTCGACACCGGCAAGAAGCACTACAAGCTGCGTGACGACGTCGAGCACGCCACGATCGTCGTGCGTCCGCGAGGCTGGCATCTCGACGAGCGCAACCTGGAGTTCGACGGTCGCAAGGGCGTCGGCGCGCTCGTGGACTTCGGCCTGTACTTCTTCCACAACGCCAAGGAACTGCTGAACCGCGGCGCGGGCCCGTACTTCTATCTCCCGAAGATGGAGAGCCACCTCGAAGCGCGCCTGTGGAACGACGTGTTCACCTACGCCGAGAAGACGCTGGGCGTCGAACACGGCACCATCCGCGCCACGGTGCTCATCGAGACCATCCCGGCTGCGTTCGAAATGGAGGAGATCCTCTACGAACTGCGTGAGCACGCGTCGGGCCTCAACGCCGGCCGCTGGGACTACCTGTTCAGCGTCATCAAGTACTTCCGGGACGCGGGCGAGAAGTTCATCCTGCCCGACCGCAACAGCGTCACGATGACGGCGCCGTTCATGCGCGCGTACACCGAGCTGCTGGTGCGCACCTGCCACAAGCGCGGCGCGTTCGCGATCGGCGGGATGGCGGCGTTCATCCCGAGCAAGGACCCGGAGACCAACGAGAAGGCGTTCGCCAAGGTGCGCGACGACAAGTCGCGCGAGGCCGGTGACGGCTTCGACGGCTCCTGGGTGGCGCACCCGGGCATGGTCGAGCTGTGCAAGGAGGAGTTCGACAAGGTGCTCGGCGACAAGCCGAACCAGCTCGACCGCCTCCGCGAGGACGTCTCGGTGACCGCCGACCAACTGCTCGACGTCGCGAGCACCGAGGGTCGCGCCACCAAGGACGGCCTGCGCGGCGCCGTGGACGTCGGCGTCCGCTACATCGCCTCCTGGCTGGGCGGCAACGGCGCGGCGGCCATCCACAACCTCATGGAGGACGCCGCGACCGCCGAGATCTCGCGTTCGCAGGTGTGGCAGTGGGTGCGCAACGGCGTGGAACTCGACACCGGCGAGAAGGTCACCGAGGAGCTCGTGCGGTCGGTGCTCGACGAGGTGCGCACCGAGCTCGCCGACGTCATCCCGGCCGAGCTGCTCGCCGAGTCGGTGGAGCTGTTCGAGCAGGTGGCGCTGGCGGAGCAGTTCGCCGACTTCCTCACCCTCCCCGCGTACGAACGCATCAAGTGATCCCGTGCCGTGCCCCGGTCCGTCCGTCTCGGGTGGACCGGGGCACGGTCATGTGTAGCCCGTTCAGGTGATCGACGCCGCTTGTGTCCACAGTGCTCGCCTTGGCTGGGAATGATCAACTTTTGTGGCTCGACAGGGATATCCGCGGACGACGGCGTGGACGCGAGGCGTGACGGTGCTCGTCGCCGGGTGCGCGATGCTGGCAGGCTGTGGCACGACGACGGGCACGCCGGTCGCGGCGACGCCGACCGCCGAGCAATCCGCGGTTCCTTCGTCTGCCCGCATGAGTGACACGACCGACCCGAGACGCCGAGCCGTGCTCGAATTCGCCTTGACCACGCGGCGGGAACACTTCCAGGACCTGGCGGTCGACTTCCAGGAGTTCGTCTCCACGGTCCGTGTGGAGGGCGGCTAGTTCGGGCCGATACGTGCTGGATCATCCGATTGGGTGAAACAAGTCGATCTCCCGGACGCATAGTTCGAAGATCAACATCCTGTTTGGTGTGACTGGTGGGTTTGGCTTCGGAGCAATCCCTGAGGAGCTTCGGCAGACGGCGGGCAAGATCGATGACGCCATCGGAGGAGTCATCCAGCTCTTCCGGGAAGGGCCGACAGGTGACTATGGACATTCAGGTGTCCAGCGAGCGTGGGCGGACTTCGTCGAGAACGTCAAACGCGAGGTGGAGTCCCTTCGCGACAAAGCTGCCGAACACGGTGACTCCCTGCGGACGGCGGCGATCAAGTACCTCGAGCGCGAAGCGGAGACGGGTGCGACGCTGACCGGTCTGGGGGGCCTGGTCGACGGTGGGGGTCTCGATCCTAGTGTGGTCCCGGGCGGCGGGATCACGGGAGGCATGGGGATCGGCCAGGTCCACAGCGGCCAGCCGATTGGCGCAGGACTCGATCCGAGTGTCGTCCCGGGCGGTGGAATCACCGGCAGTATCGCCGACGCTCTCTCCGGTATCGAGAGCGAAACTTCCAATGAGACCGCGGGCCGGGGGATGCCGTCCTGATGGCCGAACTGGGGCAGACAACCAATCCACGAGAGTTGATCCCGGGCGACCCGGAGGCGATCATCAACGACCTCCGCGAGCTCGTGAAGAACATCGAGGCCATCGGAGCGACCGGCGACGGACTCGGCAACGTCGATCCCGGGGAGTGGACCGGTGATGCCGCCACGGCCTTCCGCGACGTGTTCAGTGCCGAACCACCGAAATGGTTCCAGGCGGTCGACACGGCCAACCAGGGTGGACAAACTCTCGCCGACTACGCCGACACCTTGGTCTGGGCCCAGGGCGAAGCGCAGCGGGCGATCGAGATGTACACGGAGGCGCAGGCGGCGTCACGGGCTGCCGCGGCCCAGTACAACGAACAGGCCCAAGCCGCCTCCCAGGCGGGCGAGACGCCGTCGCCGTTCGACGACCCCGGTGCCGCGGCGGCGGAGGAAGCCCAAGCCGTCCTGGACAACGCGCGCAACGAGGTGAACCAGGCCGGAGACCGGTCGGCCGGGCTACTCGGTTTCGAACCCGATGGCGAAGGCGGCTACAAGCGCGACCTCGGGGGCCGAGAGTGGGGAAGCTCCCGGCGAGACAAGACCGAATGGGACCCGGAGAAGAAAGAGTGGGTCGACCCTGGCGGGTACCAGCGACACGGTCGTGGTGGCAGTTGGACTGGTCAATGGGGAACGCAGTCCGACGGGCTGTTTCACGACTTCGTCAAGGACACCCTCGGCCAGCTCGGTATCGAGATCCCGGAAGAGGAATGGGAAGCGTCGGCGAACGTCGACGTCCTCGGTGGCCAACTCGAAGGCGACTTCTCATCGGGGGACTGGTCGGGCAGCGGACGTCTCGAAGGCTCCTTGCTCGGCGCGGGCGCGGGGGCGAACGCCACGGCCTCCGCGCTCGCAGTCTCGGCGAGCGCCTACGCGGAGGCGTACCTCGCGAAGGGAAGTGCCGAAGGTGAACTGAACTACGGCGAGCACGTGTCGGTGTCCGGTAGCGCCGAAGCCTCCATCGGAGCCGAGGCGACGGCCGAGGGTTCGCTCGGCGTCACCGGAGCTCAGGGAAGCGCTGGAGCTTTCGCCGGTGGAAAGCTCGGTGGAGATGTCGGTGGTGAGGTCGGGGGCATCGGTGTCGGTGCCCACGGCGAGGTACGGTACGGCATCGGTGCGGAGGCGAGTGGACAGTTCGGAATGGGCGATGACGGCAAGTTCCACATTGGCGCCTCGGTCGGTGTCACGTTGGGAGTCGGCGGGTCCCTCGGCTTCGATATCGCAATCGATCCGAGCGGTGTCGTGGACGCCGTATCGGACGCAGGGGAATTCGTCTCCGACATCGGCAGTGGTATCGCCGACGTGGCATCCGATATCGGCAGTGGTATCGCCGACATGGCGTCCGATGTCGGCAGCGGGTTCGCCAGCGTGCTCGGCTTCTAGGACGGATGGGAGACAGCATGGCAGCGACCATTCCCGTGCCGATCGAATTCTCGTTACCCGAGGGGTGGCGGTCGGTGAATCCCGACTCGGTCGACGCGAGCGGACTCGGTTTCGTGGCAGTGCACCCGGGGACGAGCGGCGCGTTCACGGCCAACATCACAATCTCGGGCGAACTGCGTGAGTCCCACGTGCCGCTGGCGGAGGTCGCGGACGAGGCGGTCGAGCGGCTTCGTGCGGAGAACCCGAGTGTCGAAGTGGGTCGGCGCGAGCAGACCGGTTCGGCGGAGAACCCTGCTCTCACCCAGGTCGTCCGGCTTCGGGTGGTGAGCTCGGGGAAACCGGTGCAGGTCTATCAGCTTCAGGTGTTGTTGGGGATGCAGGACCAGCGTGACAGGAGTCGGCGCGCGGTGCTGCACGTTGTGTTGAGTGCGTTGCCGGCGCAGTTCGCGCAGCTCATCGGCGACTTCGAGGAGTTCCTGTCGACCATCCGGCCGGAGGGTGCGAACTCGTGAGTACCGGTCTGATTGTCGCCATCGCAGTGGGCGGTGGGGTCCTGTTCCTCGGCGGGTTGGCGTGGCTGATCAGCAAGCTGACCCGCTCCTTCGCCGCTGAGAGCGGAGCCGCCACCGCTGAGGCCGGCGACGTGCGGCAGCGGTTGGCGGAGGAGCTCCAACGGCGGGGGTGGAGATTCGAGGAGAGGAACGACTCCTACGCCGAAATCCACAACGCGCAGCCCGAGTTCCAGTTGCGTAACGTGCTCGATCCGTTCACTTTGCCGCCCAAAGCGGTGGGCGCTCGGAACGTCATCACCGGAACCCACCGCTCCCGCCCCTTCATCGCGACGGAATTCGACGTCCGGCATCAGGGACAGCACGTGCCCGTGACGGCTGTGTGGCTGAGTCTGCCCGCGATGCGGCCCGGGCTCACCGTGAGGCGCGTACTGCGTGCCCAGAGCAAGATCCGTTCTCAGATCGGCCAGCGGGACATCCAGCTCGGTTTCCCTGAGTTCGACGAGAACTTCGAGATCACGACCGAGGACGAAGCTTTCGCCCGTGCCGTGCTCGTCCCCGACCTTGTGCGCTTCCTTGTCACGGACCCCCGTGCGTCGCGAGGATTCGCCATCTATGGCGACCAGCTCAACGCGCACGACATCGTGGGAGATCACCGTGATCCGCAGAAGCTTGTACCCGCACTCGATTTGCGGTGCGACATTCTCGACCGAATCCCCACCTTCGTCTGGTCTTGATTCTGAAACTGATGAGGAGAAGTTATCGTGAAATTGCGGTCACTGCGTGCGGTCGCTGTCCTGGCTGTTGGCGCTGCCTTTGCGCTGTCGGGATGTAGCTTCAAGTCGACCGTCTCCAAGGAAGAACTCGAAAAGCAGTCATTTGATGTGCTGACCAAGATGGCGGGCGAAGAGCCGGCCGAAGTCGAGTGTCCTGGACCGATCGACGGTGAAGTGGGCGCGAAGACCCGCTGTGTGCTCACAGCGAAGGACGGTGGTCGCATCGGTTACACGATCGAGATCACCTCCTATGAGGACAATCGCGGCAAGATGGTGGTTCAAGTCGACGAGACGCCGATGCCGCCCGCGCAGGGGAATGCCGGGACATGAGTACGACGGTGACGGCTTTGCCGGTGCCGATTCGGTGCACTCTGCCGGACGGCTGGCTCTCGGTGCCGCCGAAGGAGGTCAACGCCGACAACGCCGCCTTCGTGGCGGTGCATCCGGGGTTGAGCAAGGGGTTCACTCCGAGCATCACCATGACCGGGCACGTTCGCGCCCACGACGCGCCGTTGCAGCAGGTGGCGGAGGAGTCGCTGGCGGAGCTGCGGGCGGGCGCGACCGAGGTGCGGGTGGGGGAGCGCAGCGAGGTGGGTACCGTCGACAACCCCGGCTTCGCGCAGGCGGTTCGGCTCGTCGTGCCCTACGGCGGGAAGCCGCTGCACCTCGTGCAGCGCCAGGCGTTCTTCTCGATGAACTACCCACCTGACCCCGGCAGCACGGCGGTTCTGCAAGTCGTTCTCAGCGCGTTGCCGGACCAGTTCGTGCGACTGCTCGACGAGTTTCACGAATTCCTGACGACGATCCGACCGGAAGTGGAGCGATGAGTGGTTACGCGGCGCAACTGATGCGTCGTATCGAAGCGTTGGACACGGCGGCGGCCGACAACCGGCGACGCGCCGAGGCCTACCAGCGGACGGAGGAGGAGCTGAAGGACGTCAGCGCGAGCGTGACGTCGCCCGACGGGGTGGTGACCGTCGTGGCCGGGCCCGGGGGCGTGATCTCGTCCGTCACGTTCTCCGAGAGCGTGCACGACCTCAGCCCGGCGTCCTTGTCGACGACGGTGCAGCAGACCATCGCGGCCGCCGTCGCCGCGGTGGCGCGCCGGCAGGCGGACGTCGTCCGCCGGGGCCTCGGCAGCTCGGAACTGCTCGACCGGGTCACCGAGTCGGACGAGCGACTGTTCGGAGATCAGCGCCCGAAAGCACCTGCGGAGGATCTCGCGCCCGCGACAAGTGAGGCGCATGCTGCCGACGACGAGTTGTTCTTCGAGGAGTTCGACATCTTCGAGTCGTCCGAGCAGTGAGAAGTCGGGCCGCGGATGGGCGTTGACCGGCTCGTCGTGTGGCCGGGGCCACCGGGATGTCTGTCGTGTCGCGCCCGTACCCGACTCCGAACACCGCGGTTACCCTTGCCTCGTGGACGCGATGATCGACCTGAACAGCGACCTGGGCGAAGGCTTCGGCGCGTGGCCGCTCGGTGACGACGAGGCACTGCTCGACGTGGTGACCAGTGCGAACATCGCGTGTGGGTTCCATGCCGGTGATCCGAGTGTGCTGCGCCGGGTCACCGAGCGCGCGGCGGAGCGGGGCGTGAGCATCGGCGCGCAGGTCGGTTACCGCGACCTCGCCGGGTTCGGTCGGCGGTTCATCGACATGGACCCGCACGACCTGGCCAACGACGTCATCTACCAGATCGGGGCGCTCGACGGGTTCGCGCGGATTGCGGGGTCGGCCGTGCGGTACGTGAAGCCGCACGGGGCGCTCTACAACGCCGTGGTCTCCCACGCCGAGCAAGCCGCCGCCGTGGTGGAGGCGGTCCGCCGCTACGACCCGTCGCTACCGATCCTCGGCCTGCCGGGCTCGGAGCTGGTGAAGCAGGCCGAGGAGGCGGGCCTGTCCGTGGTGCTGGAGTCGTTCGCCGACCGCGCCTACACGCCGCAGGGCACGTTGGTGTCGCGCCGCGACCCGCTGGCCGTGGTGCGGGACCCCGACGCGGTGGTGGAACGCAGTGTGCGCATGGCGGTCGAGGGTGCGGTGCAGGCCGTGGACGGCACGGTGCTCAGCCTCAGTCCGCAGTCGCTGTGCGTGCACGGGGACACTCCGGGCGCAGTGGAACTCGCTCGGCGAGTGCGCAAGGCCCTGGCCGACGCCGGGGTGGAGGTCAAGCCCTTCGTGTGAGCGGAGTGTGCTCGCGGTCACAAAGGAACGAGCTTGACCCTCACGTTGCGTGAGGCCCGAGGCTCGTTCCCATGAGCGACTACTACAACGCCTTCGAGATCAGCCCGGTGCCCGCGCCCGGTCCCGACGCCGTCGCGCCGGAGCTGTACCGCGGGATCTACGGGATGCCGGCGTTCGTGCGGATCCCGACGAACGACCTGGCGGCCTCGGTGGACTTCTGGACTCGCGGGCTCGGGTTCTTCGAGTTGTTCGGCATTCCCGGGACGCTGGTGCACCTGCGTCGCTGGGCCTTCCAGGACGTGCTGCTCGTCGCGGGGGAGGACGTGCCCGAGCGGGCTCCGTCGCTGACCGTCAATTTCGCGTGCGTGTTGAACCAGGTCGACGAGATCGTCGACGCCGTGCGTGCGTTGGACGCGGACGCGGTCGACGGTCCTCGTGACACCCCGTGGAACACCCGCGACGTGGAGGTGCTGACCCCGGAGCGGACCAGGGTCGTCTTCACCGCGGCCAAGCAGTGGGACCCGGAGAGCCAGGAAGCACGCAACCTCGCGGCCGTGGGCATCACGGCACCCGAGTCCGACGGCGGCGAGGGATGAGCACCCGCACGGCACCGGCGACAATGGTGCCCATGTCCGGGGTCGGTGACGTGCGTGGCGGTGTCGACGACGCCGCGGTCGACGGGCTGACCGTCGGTGAGGTGTCGGCGCACCTCGGGGTCACGGTCCGGGCGTTGCATCACTGGGACGACATCGGCCTGGTCCGGCCGTCGGTGCGCACGACGGCCGGGTACCGGCTCTACACAGCCGGGGACCTGGAGCGGCTTCACCGCGTCGTCGTCTATCGGGAACTGGGGTTGGGTCTGGAGGCGATCCGGTCCGTGCTGGACGGCGGCGACACCGACGTTCCCACGGCGTTGCGCGCACAGCAGGCGCAGGTCACGGAGCGGATCGAGCGACTTCGGCAGTTGAGCGTGGGATTGGAGCGCATGATCGAGGCACACGAACGCGGTCTGTTGCTCACCGCCGAACAGCAGGCCGCCGTCTTCGGCTCGGACTGGAACCCGGACTGGCCCGCCGAGGCCCGGGAGAAGTACGGCGACACGGCGCAGTGGCGGCAGTACGCGGAGCGCGCGGCCACCCGCACCCCGGAACAGTGGCAGGACGTCGTGGACACGGTCACCGAACTGGACCGGGCGCTCGCCGACGCAATGGACGCGGGCGTGGAGCCCGGAAGCCCGGAGGCGAACGACCTCGTCGAGCGGCACCGCACCGTGTTCAGTTCCTCCTACTTCACGCTGACGCGGCAGATGCAGGTGTGTCTGGGCCGGATGTACGAGGCGGACCCGCGGTTCACGGCCCACTACGACACCGTTCGGCCCGGGCTCGCCGGGTGGTTGCGACGCAGCATCGACGCGAACGCCCGCGCTCACGGCATCGACCCCGACACCGCCTCCTGGGAGTAGTGCCGGGGTCGGTCGGCCGGTGTCAGGCGGGCGTGAACGACAGGCGTCGTCCCGTGAACTGTCCAGCCTGAATCCGCAGGTACCGGTCGCGCCGTCCCGGGGCCCACGGGCGGTGGCGGAAGTCGGTGACCCGCACGAGCGTGTCGACGTCAGTGATCACGGTGGCGGTGCCCAGGAGGACCACACTCCACCCGGTGTGGGTCTCGTTGTCGATCCGGTCGACCTCGAAGGCCACCACCGTGTCCGCCACATGGCGTGACCAGGAGTCGCCGGTGGTTCTGATGATCACGTCTCGTCCGTCGAGCACGTAGTTCACCGGGCGGATGGCGGGCATCGCCCTCTCGGTGAAGACGAGTCGACCGACCGGCTCGCTCCGCAGCAGGTCGAGGCACTCGGCCTCGTTCAGTTCCTGCATCTCGACGGGAGCGGACATCGTCCCCTCCGACCGTGGTTGTGTCACCAGCCTCGTCCCTTGTTCGTCGCCGGTTCTCGGTGCAGCGTCGCGCTGTCGAGATCTCGTGGTCGACTCTGCGTCACGTGCGGCGGCGTGGAGCAGGGCACAAAGACCCGTCTGTGACCTCCGATGGACACCGGTGATCGCACCGGCGTGGGTCAGAAGCCGAGGAGGAGACGTTGCCGGCGTCGCCGCTCCTCGGGGGTCTGCCGGGGACAGCTGACGCATTTGTCGTCGCGGGTGCGGGGCGCTTCGTAGAGCAGACAGCACGAGGAGCGTCGCAACACCAACTGCTCACCGAGCGTGGCGAAGCGGGGTCGGGGCGACCCTCGCCAGACGCACCCGGGGCGGTCGAGGGCGGCGCGTTCCATGTGATCGGCCAGCGTGTCGGCCAATCGTGGGGTCGAGTCGGTCGAGCCGGTGGTGGACGACGCCCACAGCAGGCGGTTGGCGATCGAGTCGACGGCCACGGCCCACAGCGCTCGCGGTGAGGCGCCGCTGGCCTCGGCGAACGCGGTGACGGCCGGGTCCACCGCGGCCACCAGCGCGGCACCCAGTTCCGCGACTCCCGCGCTGAGCGCCCGACTCGACCACGCGTCGAGGAACCGGCCGTCCGGGGCGACGTCGAAGGTGACCGATTCCAGACCGGGATCGCGTGCCGTGCCCGTGTGCACCCAGGGTTCGATCGCGGGCGCGACGAGCACCGAGGACGCCGAGTACCACCGGATGGTGCCGAGCACGGCAGGTGAGGCGGAACCGTGCAGGTGCCGGGCCCTGTCGAGGTCCTCGCGCACCCACGCGGGATCGGCCAACGCGGTCGCGGGCAGGTCGGCCACGGTCAGCCCAGCCTCTCGTAGACCGAGACCGTGAACGCGGTGGTGGTGGTGGTTCGCGGGTCCGTGACGGCGGCGAGCCGGTCGGCGAGGCCGTTGCGGTGCAGGTGGTGGGCGTTGGGGCCCATGAGCACCACATCGCGCACGTCGTCGGGGGTGAAGGTGACGCGGTCGGTCACGTCCGCGCGGTCGACGAGCCGGAAGCCGTCGGCGAGCGCGGCGTCGAGGCGTTCGGTCTTGTCGGTGCCGACGTCGAGCAGCCCGAGGTCATCGGCGAGGTCGGCGAGATGGCCCGGCCCGGGACCGGCCACGAGCAGGCGACCGCCCGGCGCGAGCACGCGGCGGAACTCGTCGGCGTTGCGGGGCGCGAAGACGTTGACCACCAGGTCGGCCACTCCGGAGGCCACCGGCCACGGCTGCCATAGGTTCCACACCACGGCGCCGAGCCGTGGATGCGCGCGAGCGGCCCGTTTGAGCGCCGGGGCGGACACGTCGAGCGCGAGCCCCGTCGCCTCCGGCAGCGCGTCCAGGACGTGCGTGAGGTAGTACCCCGTGCCCGCTCCCGCGTCGATCACGAGCCGGTCCTGTTCCGGCTCCACCCGGGCCGCCAGCGCGTGGGCGAGCGGGGCGTAGAAGCCGCGGCGCAGGAACGCCTCGCGCGCCGCCACCATGGCCGCCGTGTCGGCCGTCCCCTTCGGCACCGTCGCGTGCAGGAGGTTCACGTAGCCCTGCCGGGCGAGGTCGAAGCTGTGTCCCGCCGAGCACCGCAGCGTGCGTGCTTGCAACGCCACCTCGCCGCCGCACACCGAGCAGCGCAGAGCGGCCACGACGGGGGCGGGAGGAGCCGGTGCCACCGGTGCGGGACGCGTCATACCCCTATTCGACCATGCGTCCCGACCGCGGGAAACGCGGACGTTACGTGCTGCGTGGCCGGGTTCACGTCCTCGCAACGCAGTCGGCGATCAGCCGCAACACCCACCTCCCATGCTCGTCCAAACCCCGCCGTGTGCGCGGGTGCGACGACGGTTCGAAGGGCGAGGAGGGCACGTGGAAGGCAATACGGCCTGGTTGCTCACCAGCGCCGCGCTGGTGCTGCTGATGACGCCGGGATTGGCGTTCTTCTACGGCGGCATGGTGCGTGCGAAGAGCGTGCTGAACATGCTCATGATGTGTTTCGGGGCCATGGGGCTCATCGGGGTCCTGTGGGTGGTCTACGGCTACTCGACGGCGTACGGCTCCGACATCGCCGGTCTGCTCGGCAATCCCTTCGACCATCTCGGCCTCTCCGGGCTCATGACGGTGGACGGCGACCCGACCGAGGGCACCGTCGACGTCGCGTTCCAGGCGATGTTCGCGATCATCACCACGGCGCTCATCGCGGGCGCGGTGGCCGACCGGATGAAGTTCGGCGCCTGGATGCTGTTCGCGGGCCTGTGGGCCACGCTCGTGTACTTCCCCGTCGCCCACTGGGTCTGGGGTGACGGCGGCTGGATCGACGAACTCGGTGCGCTGGACTTCGCGGGCGGTACGGCGGTGCACATCAACGCGGGCGCCGCGGCGCTCGGTCTGGTGCTGGTGCTA
This sequence comes from Saccharomonospora sp. NB11, assembly GCF_015910535.1. GTDB lineage: Bacteria > Actinomycetota > Actinomycetes > Mycobacteriales > Pseudonocardiaceae > Saccharomonospora. The sequence continues at coordinate 270,920 of NZ_JACBJG010000007.1, forward strand.
GGCAAGCGCGTCGGCTGGCCCGCCGAGCCGATGAAGCCGCACAACCTCCCGTTCGTCATGTTGGGCGCCGGGTTGCTGTGGTTCGGCTGGTTCGGGTTCAACGCGGGATCGGCGTACGCGGCCGACGGCGTCGCCGGGATCGCATTCGTCAACACGGTGACGGCCACGTGTGCGGCGATGCTGGCCTGGCTGCTCACCGAGCGGCTGCGGCACGGCAGGGCCACGAGCCTCGGGGCCGCGTCGGGTGTCGTGGCCGGACTCGTGGCGATCACACCCGCGTGCGCGTTCGTCGACACGTGGGGCGCGCTGCTCATCGGTGCGGTCGCGGGTGCGGCGTGTGCGCTGGCCGTGGGCCTGAAGTACCGCCTCGGGTTCGACGACTCGCTCGACGTCGTGGGCGTGCACCTGGTCGGCGGGCTCGTCGGCACGGTGCTGCTGGGCTTCGTGGCGACGTCGTCGGTGGTCGCCGAGGACGGCCAGGACGGCCTCTTCTACGGCGGTGACGTCAAGCTGCTGGGTGTCCAGGTGCTGAGTGCCGTGGTGGTCATGGCCTACTCGGGCCTGCTCGCGGTGGTGCTGGGTCTGCTGGTCAAGGCGGTCACCGGCGGCCGGGTCAGCCCCGAGCAGGAGATCACCGGCATCGACGAGGCGGAACACGCCGAGGCCGCCTACGACCTCGCGGGGGCGCGGGGAGGGCGGCCCACGCCCGCCCCGACGAGCACGCCCGCGCCGTCCGAGACGCCCGAGTCGGCGTCCGGCCGCGAACTGGAGGAGAGCACGACATGAAGCTGGTCACCGCGATCGTCAAGCCCTACACACTGGACGCCGTGCGTGCCGCCCTCGAACAGCTCGGCGTGCTGGGCATGACGGTGGCCGAGGTCCAGGGCTACGGACGGCAGAAGGGCCACACCGAGGTCTACCGGGGTGCGGAGTACGCCGTCGACTTCCTGGCCAAGACCCGCATCGACGTGGTCACCGACGACGACCTGGCCGACAAGGTCGTCGACGCCGTGGTGGCGGCGGCCCACACGGGCAACATCGGCGACGGCAAGGTGTGGGTGAGTCCCGTCGAGACGGTGGTCCGGGTCCGCACCGGGGAACGCGGGGTGGACGCGCTCTGACAGTGCTTCCCCGACGGCGGAGGACCAGTTCCGGTGGCCTGCGCGGCCCCGGTGTGGTGCACTCGGACTGAACGCCCCAGCACCGGCACTCCGCCGCTCCCCGCCCCCCCGACCGCGAACCGAGCGAAACCGCCCGGACCGAATTGCGTAGGACTACTCACCGGTTACTCAGTGTCTTCACGCTGCCGCCACCGCACGGTGCCCGGCAAGCTGTAGACATCACGGTGAGGTGCTCATCCGGCCCGGGCGGTCGCCAGTTCTGGGGGTCTGGCGAACGTCGTGACACAGCCGGACCCGACGAGCACCTCACCGGGTGAGGCCCGTCCGGTCGGAAGGGGGGCGCAGAGGGGGGAGCGCTCGGCCGGGCGGGCCGACCGTCGTCAGGGCCGAGTCGTCTACGCTTGGGAGTCGCGGTCGGGCCCTGTGTCCTGCAGTCCGGCCGGAACATCCACGACCTGCTGGAGCGTGCACCTCGTGTTCGACACACTCTCCGATCGGCTCACGTCGGTCCTGCAGAACCTGCGCGGCAAGGGCAAGCTCTCCGACGCCGACATCGACGCGACAGCGCGGGAGATCCGCATCGCGTTGCTGGAGGCCGACGTCGCCCTCCCCGTCGTCCGCGAGTTCATCAAGCAGGTCAAGGAGAGGGCCAAGGGCGCCGAGGTCTCGGAGGCCCTGAATCCGGCCCAGCAGGTCATCAAGATCGTGAACGAGGAACTCGTCGCGATCCTCGGTGGGGAGACCCGCCGACTCAACTTCGCCAAGAACCCGCCGTCGGTCATCATGCTCGCGGGTCTGCAGGGTGCCGGTAAGACGACCCTGGCAGGCAAGCTCGCGCTGTGGCTGAAGAAGCAGGGCCACACGCCGCTGCTCGTCGCGTGCGACCTCCAGCGTCCGAACGCCGTGACCCAGCTCCAGGTCGTCGGTGAGCGCGCGGGAGTCGCCACGTTCGCGCCCGAGCCCGGCAACGGGGTGGGCGACCCGGTGGACGTCGCGCGCCGGTCGATCGAGGAAGCGCGCCGCGCGCAGCACGACGTGGTCATCGTCGACACGGCCGGTCGGCTGGGTGTCGACGAGGAACTGATGCGCCAGGCCGCCGACATCCGCGACGCCGTCACGCCCGACGAGACGTTGTTCGTGGTCGACGCGATGATCGGTCAGGACGCGGTCACCACGGCCGAGGCTTTCCGCGACGGCGTGGGCTTCTCCGGCGTCGTGTTGACCAAGCTCGACGGTGACGCCCGCGGTGGTGCGGCGCTGTCGGTGCGACACGTCACCGGCGAGCCGATCCTCTTCGCGTCGAACGGCGAGAAGCTCGAGGACTTCGACGTCTTCCATCCCGACCGCATGGCGAGCCGCATTCTCGGCATGGGTGACGTCCTCACCCTGATCGAGCAGGCCGAGCAGGCGTTCGATCAGGAGAAGGCGGAGCAGACCGCGGCCAAGCTCGGCACCGGTGAGCTCACGCTGGAGGACTTCCTGGAGCAGATGCAGGCCGTGCGGCGGATGGGGCCGATCGGCAACCTGCTCGGCATGCTCCCCGGCGCGGGGCAGATGAAGGACCAGCTCGCGCAGGTCGACGACGCCCATCTCGACCGGCTCCAGGCGATCATCCGGGGCATGACGCCCGCGGAACGGGCCAACCCGAAGATCATCAACGCGTCGCGCAGGCAGCGCATCGCAAAGGGGTCCGGCGTCACCGTTCGGGACGTCAACGACCTGGTGAACCGCTTCTTCGAGGCGCGCAAGATGATGCAGCAGATGGCGGGCCGCTTCGGGTTCGGCATGGGCAACAGTGCGACGAAGAAGCGCAAGGGCAAGAAGGGGAAGAAGGGCAAGAACAAGGGGCCCACGCCGCCCAAGTTCAAGGGCGGGTTCCCCGCAGGACTCCCCGGCGGCATGCCGCAGGGTGGTGGCATGCCCGACCTGTCCCAGCTCGGTGGCGGCCTGAACGACCTGCCGCCCGGGTTCGACCCGTCGAAGCTGAAGCTGCCGAAGAAGAAGTAGGGCGTCGGCCGTGCACCACCTTCGCGGAGTCGTTCTCCCCGACGGCGTGGAGCGGGACGTCTGGATCGCTGGCGGGCGGATCACGTTCGAGCCGGTCGACGGGGCGCGCACGCTCGACGGTGCGTTCGTCGTGCCCGGCCTGGTGGATGCGCATTGTCATCCGGGCATCGGGTCGGACGGTCCGACGAGCCTCGACGAGGCGGCCGCGCAGGCGAGGCGCGACCGCGACGCGGGCACCCTGCTGATCCGGGATTGCGGGCTGCCCATCGACGTCCGCCCGTTGCAGGAGCGGGCCGACCTGCCGCGCATCATCCGCAGCGGCCGTCATCTGGCCTTGCCGAAGCGCTACCTCCCGGGTTACGCGATCGAGCTGGAGCACCCGGACGACCTCCCCGCGGCGGTGGCGGCGCAGGCCGCCGACGGCGACGGCTGGGTCAAGCTCGTCGGCGACTGGATCGACCGTTCGGTGGGTGATCTCGCGCCGTTGTGGCCGGACGACGTGCTCGCCGAGGCGATCCGCGTCGCCCACGAGGCCGGTGCGCGGGTGACGGCGCACGTCTTCGGCGAGGCCGCGCTGCCGGGGTTGATCGAGGCGGGCATCGACTGCCTGGAGCACGGCACGGGCCTGTCGTCCGACCAGCTCGCCGAACTCGCCCGCCGCAACGTCGCGCTGGTACCGACGTTGATCAACATCGACAACTTCCCGGCCATCGCCGACCGGGCGACACGCTTCCCGACGTACGCCGCGCACATGCGGGCTCTCCACGCGGGCGTCACCGACATGGTCGGCGCCGCGATCGACGCCGGCGTCTCCGTCTACGCGGGGTCCGACGCGGGCGGCATGGTCGAGCACGGCCGGCTCGTCGACGAGATCGAGGCCCTGCACAAGGCCGGACTGACCCGGGAACAGGCCCTGGCGTCGGCGTCGTGGGCCGCACGGGACTGGCTCGGTGTCGACGGCGTCGCCGAGGGCGCGTCGGCGGATCTGCTCGTCTTCGACGAGGACCCTCGCGAGGACCTGTCCGTGCTGCGCACCCCGAAGCACGTCCTCCTCCGGGGCGCTCTGATCGACTGACGGAGGCGGCCACCCCACCGTAATGTTGACGTCACAGACGGTCGGCAGCCCACGGTCGGGGAGGTGCGGTGGAGGACGAGGGTGCGACGTCGGCCCGGACCGGGTTGGTGTTCGGTGCGCACTGGGCTCTGCTCGCGTTCATCGCCTCGCTCGGCGCCTACTACGCCCTGTCGCTGGTGCTGTCCGGCTTCGCCTTCCACGGCCGGATCGGACTGTCCGACCTCGGTCCGCTGATCCTCTTGGCCTTCGTGCCCAACCTCCTGCTCGGACTCGGCCCGGTGGTCGCGTCGCGGCGCTGGGGGCGAGGCGTGCGGATCGACTTCGGACTCCGCCCCACCGGGCGTGACGTCCGCGTCGGTCTGGCGTGCGGAGGCTTCTCGCTGCTCGCCGCGTACGTGCTGAACCTCGTCCTGGTGCAGGTCTACGGCGACCGGTACCTGTCGGACTCCACCACCGAGGTGCTGCGCAGCATGTCGTCGAGTCTCGGTTGGCTCGTGTTCGCCGCACTCGTCGTGGTGGTCGCCGCGCCACTCACGGAGGAGTTGCTGTTCCGCGGTGCACTGTGGACTGGACTGGAGCACTACCGAGTGCCGCGGTGGGTGATCCTGGTGTTGACGGCGCTCGTCTTCGCGCAGGTCCACGGGGAGCCGGAACGCACGATCGCCCTGTTGGGACAGGGGATCGCCATCGGAGCGGCGAGACTGATCACCGGTCGCGTCAGCGCGAGCGTCGTCGCGCACGCGACCAACAACCTGCCACCCGCGTTGTTGCTGTTCGGCGGAGTGTGATCCCCAGTAGGCTCGGGCTGGAAGATCATCACAACGGCGGAGGAGACGCGTGAGGTCGTCGGACGCGCAGGACCCCGGGAACGAGGTGACCGGCGCCGGTGCGGCCGAGTCGGAGCAGGTCGCGTCGCGTCGCCCGACCGGGTACCACCGTCCGACCCACCGATGGGGTTTCGGCGCGTTCCTCTTCGTCGAGGGGGTCCTGCTGGCGACCGCCGCGTTCGTCGGGGTCTTCATCGGCGGCGCGACCCCGGAGACGATCCCCGTGCGGCACGTGTTGATCGGCACGATGACGCCCACCGTGCTCGCGGCCCTGTCCGCGTTGGCCATCACGAAGCTCCGAGGCAACGGCCCGCTGGCCGACCTGGCTCTGGCCTGGCGCTGGGACGACGTGAAGATCGGTCTGAAGTTCGGCGCGCTCGGGCTCGTGTGCACGGTCGTCGGGGTGTTGATCTGGACCCAGGTCGTGGGGGAGGACAACGCCACCTCGGCGATCGGGGCGCTCGTGCAGGACAAGCCGATGTCGGTGTCGGCGGCCGTGGCGATGTTCGTCTACCTGTGGCTGCTCGGTCCGATCTGCGAGGAGATCATCTATCGCGGCCTGTTGTGGGGCGCGGCGGAGCGATTGGGCTGGGGTAGCGAGCGATGGGGACGGTTCGCGGCGTTCGTGCTCTCCACGGCCGTGTTCGCGGTGAGCCATCTCGAACCGCTGCGCACCTCCTTGCTGATCGTCATCGCCATTCCGATCGGGCTGGCCCGGCTCGTCACGGGTCGTCTGTTGGGCAGCATCGTGGCGCATCAGATGAACAACTTCCTGCCCGCGCTCGCGATACTGCTCACGGCTCTCGGCGTCATCGCGGCCTGACGGCGTCCGGTTCGGGGGAGGGCCCTCACGCCCCGGCCCCGACCGAGTTCGTCCGCTCTGGCAAAATGGGGGCTTGCCCGCTCCGGTTCGGGCCCTCTCACCGTGCCGGGGCGACCACCTACCTGCGGGCACCTGGATCCGGCTCCCCACTCGGATCGTGTCCCGACCCGAGTACGAGAAGACGACAGGAGTACCCACACCCGTGGCTGTCAAGATCAAGCTGCAGCGCCTCGGCAAGATTCGCGCGCCCTACTACCGCATCGTGGTCGCGGACGCCCGCACCCGTCGTGACGGCAGGGCCATCGAGACCATCGGCAAGTACCACCCGAAGGTGGAGCCGAGCTTCATCGAGGTGGACTCGGAGCGTGCTCAGTACTGGCTGAAGGTCGGCGCCCAGCCCACGGAGCCGGTGCAGCGCATCCTCGAGATCACCGGTGACTGGCAGAAGTTCAAGGGCCTGCCCGGTGCGGAGGGCTCGCTCCGTCAGCCGGAGCCCAAGCCCTCGAAGCAGGAGCTGTTCAACGCGGCGCTCGCCGCGGCGAACGAGGAGCCCAGCGTCGAGGCCACCACGCCCAAGAAGAAGGGCGGCAAGAAGGCGGAGAAGGCCGAGTCGGCCGACGCCGAGAAGTCCGAGTCCGGTGACTCGGCCGAGAAGAAGGCCGACGAGGCGTGAGCTTCCTCGCGGATTCGCTCGAACACCTGGTGCGCGGCATCGTCGACAACCCGGATGACGTGCAGGTCGAGCTGATCACCACCCGTCGGGGCCGGACGCTGGAGGTCCACGTCCACCCCGACGACCTGGGCAAGGTGATCGGTCGTGGCGGCCGGACCGCCACTGCGCTGCGCACCGTGATGGGATCCGTCGGTGGTCGCGGCGTCCGCGTGGACGTCATCGACACCGACCGCTGACCACGAAAGGCGCCTGGCGTGCAGTTCGTGGTGGGCAGAGTCGTCAAACCGCACGGTATTCGCGGCGAACTGACCGTCGAGGTCAGGACCGATTCGCCCGAGGAGCGTTTCGACCCGGGTGTGGCACTCGTCGGTCGCTCACGCGACGGCAAGACCCGCCCGCTCACCGTGGCAGCCGTCCGCCCTCACGGCGGGCGGCTGCTCGTGCGGTTCGAGGAGATTCCCGACCGCACCGCAGCCGAGGAGGCCAGGGGGCTGACCCTGCTGGTCGACGTCGACGAACTGCCGCCGATCGACGACCCGGACGAGTTCTACGACCACCAGCTCGAAGGTCTGCGCGCCGAGTTGGCCGACGGCACGGTCGTCGGCACGGTGCGTGAGGTGGTGCACTCGCCCGCCGGTGAACTGCTCGCCGTGGACGTGGGCGAGGGGAAGAACCGGCGCGAGGTCCTCGTGCCGTTCGTCACCGCCATCGTGCCCCGGGTCGACCTCGACGCCGGGCTGATCGTGCTCGAACCGCCGGAAGGCCTGCTCGACGGCTGATGTCGACCCACACCGCCGACGAGACGAGAAGGAACCCGTGAGCGAGTCGAGCTCTTCGCAACCGCCACTGCGCATCGACGTCGTCACGATCTTCCCCGAGTACCTCGAACCCCTGCGTGCCGCGTTGCTCGGCAGGGCCATCGAGCGGGGTCTGCTGGAGATCGGCGTCCACGACCTGCGCAACTGGACCTACGACGTCCACCGCGCGGTCGACGACGCCCCCTACGGGGGCGGTCCCGGCATGGTGATGAAACCCCAGGTGTGGGGAGAGGCACTCGACGAGGTGTGTGGCGAGCAGACCCGACTCGTCGTTCCCACGCCCGCGGGCCGGCCGTTCACGCAGGAACTGGCGCGTGAGTACTCCGAGGAGCACCACCTCGTGTTCGCGTGCGGCCGTTACGAGGGGATCGACCAACGCGTGCTCGACGACGCCGCGCGGCGAATGCCGGTGGACGAGGTGTCCCTGGGCGACTTCGTGCTGGTCGGTGGCGAGGTTGCCGTGCTCGCGATGGTGGAGGCGATCGCCCGTCTCCGCCCGGGAGTGCTGGGCAATCCGGTGTCGGCCGAGCAGGACTCCTTCTCCGACGGTCTCCTGGAGGGACCGAGCTACACGCGGCCCGAGGTGTGGCGCGACCTCGCCGTGCCGCCGGTGCTGCGGTCCGGCAACCACGCGCTGATCGACCGGTGGCGCCGCGACCAGTCGTTGGAACGCACCTTCCACCGCCGCCCCGACCTGCTGGAACGGCTGCCAGAGGGTAGTCTCGATGCGCACGACCGCGAGGTGCTCGATCGGCTCCGCCGGGAGGCCGGTGAGTAGCGCTCTCGCACGTCTGCAATACTTGCGAGGTTGGCGCGACCGGTTCACGCGCCGAAAGTTCCTGGGCCGCCCGCTACCGGATCACTGGTCGGCTGGCTCGCGCCCGGATCTTGTCAAGCCACACATGCCACACAAGGACGAGGACGGACACCGATGAACACCCTGGACGCGTTGGACGCTCAGTCGCTGCGTTCTGACATCCCCTACTTCCGCCCGGGCGACACGCTGAAGGTTCACGTCCGCGTCATCGAGGGCAACCGCGAGCGCAACCAGGTGTTCGAGGGCGTGGTCATCCGCCGTCAGGGCGGTGGCATCCGCGAGACCTTCACCGTGCGCAAGGTCTCCTTCGGCGTCGGTGTCGAGCGCACCTTCCCCGTGCACTCGCCGAACATCGCGAAGATCGAGGTCGCCCGCCGCGGTGACGTGCGTCGCGCCAAGCTCTACTACCTGCGTGACCTGCGCGGCAAGGCCGCGAAGATCAAGGAGCGTCGGGAAACCCCCTCTGCTTCCTGAGTAGTCGGCCGACTACCGTAGTCTGACGACGTGGTGGAGTCAGTGCCCTCGAACGCTGCGGAAGACGAGCCGAATCGTCCTGAGGACGGGAAGGACCCGGAGGCGCCCTCGCCTGCCGCCTCCCCGGACTCCGAATCGGACGGTCGGCCGTCTCCCGACGGCGACGGCACGGCTCGCCCGGCGTCGGCCAAACAGAAGAAGCAGCGTTCCTTCTGGAAAGAGCTGCCCATCCTGATCGTCGTCGCGCTGGTGCTGGCGTTTTTGATCCAGCAGTTCGTCGCGCGGGTGTACATGATCCCGTCGGGCTCGATGGAGCAGACGCTGCACGGCTGCCCCGGGTGCACGCCGGACCGCATCCTGGTGGACAAGGTCACCTACCGGTTCTCCGATCCCGAGCCGGGTGACGTGGTCGTCTTCCGCGGCCCGGAGGCCTGGGTGGAGGACGACCCGCCGAGCGAGTCGTCCAGCAACCCGATCGCCGGGTTCTTCCAGAACGTCGGTTCCGCGTTCGGTCTCGCCCCGCCTGACGAGCGGGACTTCGTCAAGCGCATCATCGCGACCGGCGGTCAGACCGTCGAGTGCTGCGACGACGAGAACCGCGTGGTGGTCGACGGCAAGCCGCTGGACGAGCCGTACATCTACTGGCAGGGCGGCGAGGAGAAGCAGCGCGAGTTCGGCCCGGTGACGGTGCCGGACGACGCGGTGTGGGTGATGGGCGACAACCGCAACAACTCGTCCGACTCGCGGTACCAGGGTGGCGGCGGCGAGCGTGGCGCCGTTCCCGTGGACAACATCATCGGCAAGGCACGGCTGATCGTGCTGCCGCCTTCCCGCTGGGACGTGGTGAGCGACCACAATCCTCAGGCTTCCGCCGACGCGTCCGCCATGAGCGCACCCGCGTGGCAGGCGGGGCTGCCCCTCGCAGCCGGTGCGCTGGCGGCGTGGCCCACACTGTTCGTGAGCCGTAAAGCCGGCGCGGGCGTGCGTCGGCTGGTGACGAGGCGCTTCAGACGGGAGCGATAGCGCAGTGAGCGCCAACAGCGTGAGCGTGCTCCGGCCGCCTCGCGCCGTCATCCGTGGCGACACGGCGTGGGCGCTGCAGTCCGCTCTGGATCGGCGGGGGCTGGGCCCGGTGGCCGGCGTGGACGAGGCCGGTCGCGGTGCCTGTGCCGGCCCGCTGGTGGTGGCCGCCTGCGTCCTGCGCCCCGGTGACGGCTCCCGGCTCTCCGAGCTCACCGACTCGAAGCTCCTCACCCCGCTCGCCCGCGACCGGGTGTACGAGCGGATCGTCCGGCGGGCGCTGGACTACTCGATCGTCGTCGTCCCACCCGCCGAGGTGGACGCTCACGGCATCCACGTCACGAACATCGAGGCGATGCGTCGGGCCGTGGCAGGGCTCTCGTCGAGGCCCGGGTACGTGCTGATCGACGGCTTTCGGGTACCGGGGCTCCCGGCGCCGAGCGTTCCCGTCGTGAAGGGTGACCGTGCGGTGGCGTGCGTGGCGGCGGCCTCGGTGCTGGCCAAAGTGACGAGGGACCGCATCATGGCGGGCCTGCACGCCGAATACCCGATGTACGGCTTCGACGTCCACAAGGGGTACACGACGGCCGAGCACGGTGCCGCGCTGGCCGAACACGGTCCGTGTGAGGTACACCGCTGGTCCTACACGAATGTGGCGTTCGCCGGGGCCGCGCACGGGATGCGGCCCCCTCGACGGGTGTTGCTGAGTGTCGCCGCGTTGCAGGCGGGCGTGGTGACTGGTACGCATGCCGTCGCGGCGGCGGGTGCCGACATGCCGGTGGTGAGCGAGAATGGAGCTTCTGCCGACGACGGGTTGCAAGGCGCGCGAGGAGGGGCTCGGGTTTCATGAGCGCAGAGGATCTCGAGAAATACGAGACCGAGATGGAGCTGTCGCTGTACCGGGAGTACCGCGACATCGTCGGCCAGTTCTCGTACGTGGTGGAGACGGAGCGGCGGTTCTACCTGGCCAACGCCGTGGACGTACAGGTACGTGACGGTGGTGGCGACGTCTACTTCGAGGTCAGGATGTCCGACGCCTGGGTGTGGGACATGTACCGTCCGGCGCGGTTCGTGAAGAACGTCCGGGTGATCACGTTCAAGGACGTGAACGTGGAGGAACTCGACAAGCCTGAGCTGCGACTTCCCGAGGACGGACCGTTCGGCGCTTGACGGCGGGAGACCCCTAGCGTGGCGAGGCGTCAGTCCGCTGCCACGCTACGGAGTTGTCCACAGGGACGGCCTTGTCCACAGGCTCCGAGTCGGGAGCTGGTCGGCCCGAGGGTCGCGCTGGCAGCGTGAGTGCTGTCAGTGACAGCGACCTTCGGGGGTGACGAGGGTGGACGCAGGGCGTCTGGGGGTGTGCGCAGGCGGGGCTCCGGCGGCGACCGTGCCACACGGTGCAGGGGGACGTCTCGCGCTCGGTCGGCGTGGAGAGGATCTCGCCGTCGAGCATCTGCGGCGACAGGGGCTCGTGGTGCTCGAACGCAACTGGCGCTGCCGCGAGGGGGAGCTCGACGTCGTCGCCACCGACGGCCGGACTCTGGTCGTGTGCGAGGTCAAGACGCGGTCGGGGCGCCGTTACGGCAGTCCTGAGGAGTCCGTCACCGAGGAGAAGCGTCGGCGCATCCGCGGGCTGGCGTTGCGGTGGCTGGCCGCGCGGAGGGTGTCCTGGTGTCCGCTGCGGTTCGACGTCGTCGCCGTCGAGTGGCCGCGGCAGGGAACGCCCGCTGTGCGTCACCTGGTGGGGGCGTTCTAGATGCCTCTCGCGCGTAGTTGGTCCATCGCGCTGCTCGGCCTCGAGGGACGATCGGTGGAGATCGAGGCCGACATCGGCGCCGGAATGCCCGGTACGAAGCTCGTCGGTCTTCCCGATCCGGGTCTGCGTGAAGCGAAGGACCGTGTGCGAGCTGCCGTCCGGAACAGTCGGTGTGCCTGGCCCGACACCAACGTCACGTTAGGACTGTCACCGGCGAGTCTCCCCAAAGTCGGTTCGTCGTACGACCTGGGCATCGCCGTCGCGGTGCTCGCCGCGTCCGGTGTCGTCCCGGCGGGGGAACTCCCCGGCACGGTCCTGCTCGGAGAGTTGGCTTTGGACGGTCGCTTGCGGCCGATTCCGGGGGTGTTGCCCGCGCTGCTGGCGGCGCGGAGGCTCGGACACCGGCGTGCCGTCGTTCCGACGGAGTGTCTTGCCGAGGCCGCACTCGTCGACGGGATCGCGGTGCTCGGTGCTGCTGTCCTGTCCGACGTCCTCGGGTGGTTGCGCGGAGAGTCCGAGCTGGTTCGGCCGGAGGCCGTCGAGGTGGGGGACTCCCAACACGTGCCCGACCTCGTCGACGTGGTCGGACAGCCGGAGGCACGCTGGGCCCTGGAAGTGGCTGCCGCCGGTGGCCACCATCTGCTGCTGACGGGTCCGCCAGGCATCGGCAAGACGATGCTCGCGACCCGGCTGCCCGGCCTGTTGCCTCCGCTCTCGCGGTCCGAGGCGCTGGAAGTGGCCGCGGTTCGGTCGGTCGACGGGTCGTTGAGCAGATCGGCTCCGCTCGACCTCGTGCCGCCGTTCGTGGCGCCTCACCACTCGATCTCGGCCGCGGCGCTCGTGGGAGGTGGCGCGGGGCTGGCCGCCCCCGGGGCCGTCAGCAAGGCCCATCGGGGTGTGTTGTTCCTCGACGAGGCACCCGAGTTCGGGCCGGAGCGGCTGGAGGCGCTGCGCACCGTGCTGGAGGAGGGCGAGATTCGGATCGCCCGTGCGAAAGGAGTCGTGCGCTACCCGGCGTCCTTCCAGCTCGTGATGGCCGGCAACCCGTGTCCGTGCGCGCCACCCCGAGAGACCGACTGCACGTGTTCGCCCTCCGCGCGACGACGTTATGCGGCGCGGCTGTCGGGACCGCTGCTCGACCGAGTCGACCTGCGCGTACGCCTGCGTCCGGTCACGGCCATGCGGGCGCACGCGGATCGCGACCGCGAGTCCACGGAGGTCGTTCGTCGGCGTGTCGTGGCGGCTCGGTCCCGTGCTGTCGAGCGCTGGTCCGAGCACGGCTGGAGCACCAACGCGGTCGTACCCGGCCCAGTGCTGTGGCGGGAGTTCGCGCTGCCGCGCCAGGTCACGGACCTGGTCGAACGCAGCCTGCGGCGTGGGGCGATCACGGCTCGCGGGGCGGATCGGTGTCTCCGGGTCGCGTGGACGCTGGCCGACCTCGACGGGGCGGAACATCCGGACGGTGATCACGTGGCGTCGGCGCTCGGCTTTCGGGAGAGGAGCGCGGCATGAGTGACGACACCGTCCGGCTGGCGCGGGCGTATCTGCTTCGGGTCGCCGAGCCGCCCGCTCCGGCGCTGTGGGGATTCGTGGCCGAGCACGGTCCGGTCGAGGCGGCTCGACGGGTCCGAGCGGGCGAGGTACCCGACCGCGTGGCGACGGAGACGTCCGCGCGTCGGCATGTCGACGTCGCCGAACGTGATCTCGAGGAGGGTGGGGCGCAGGGGGCTCGGCTGGTGATTCCGGAGGACGACGAGTGGCCGGCGTGGCCGTTGCTCTCGCTGGAGGTCGCCATGGGGCGTGGAGTCGACGGCGTGGCGCCTCCGTTGGCGCTGTGGATGCGAGGAGAAGTACCGCTCGACGATGTGCTCGCGTTTGCCGTGGCCGTGGTGGGTGCGCGCGCGGCGACCGACTACGGCGAGACGACGGCGGCCGAGTTCGCCTACGAGCTGAGCCAGGCCGACACGACCGTCGTGTCGGGTGCCGCCTACGGCATCGACGGCGCAGCACATCGAGGAGTGCTTGCCGCCGGGGGAGTGACGGTCGCGGTGCTGGGGTGTGGGCTCGACGTCGGATACCCCGCCGGACACGTGGGGCTGCTCAACAGGGTCACCCAGCGTCGTGGTGCGGTCGTCTCCGAGTATCCGCCCGGAACACAACCGGCGCGGCATCGCTTCCTGGTGCGCAACCGGCTGATCGCCGCGTTGACCGCGGGCACAGTCGTGGTCGAGGCGGGACGGCGAAGCGGAGCGCGCAACACCGCCACCACGGCCGGGGTCCTGGGCAAAGTCGTCATGGCGGTGCCGGGGCCGATCACCTCGGCGATGTCGGTGGGATGTCACCACCTGTTGCGTGAGGGGCAGGCCACGTTGGTCTCCTCCGCCTCGGACGTCCTCGAGACCGTGGGCCGATTCGGGACCGGTGTCGCCCCTCCATCGACAGCACCGCGGCGGCGCACCGACGGGTTGGACGCGGACGCGCTACGGGTGTTCGAGACGTTGCCGTCCCGTGGTGGACGGTCGCCGGAGAGCATCGCGACCGAGGCCGGAGTCGACCTGTCCCGGGTTCGCGCGATCCTGCCCGTGCTGGAACTCGAGGGGTTGGCCGAGCAGTGCGACGCGGGGTGGCGGGAGCGGCGACGCCAGGCTCGCGGAGGGTGATCGAGGGATGACGATCACGTTCCGCGCGCTTCGCCGTGGCGGTGCTTGACTGAGAGGCGGCGTGCAGCGCAGCGTCAACACATGACGACGAAGCGTTCTCGTCGCCGCGAGGGGGGCTCACTCGTGGCCAGGCTGCGTGCCGCCCTCCCGACTCGGCCGGCTGAGGTGGTCGACGACTACGAGGCCCATCTGCGCGACGAGCGCGATCTGTCACCGAACACCGTGCGTGCGTACATCGGTGACGCGGTGTCGTTGCTGGCGTTCCTCCACGACATCCCCACCGATGCTGTCGTTGTCGCGGGTGCCGTTCCTGCCGCTGGCCTCGGCACTGCCGCCAGCGCCGAAACCGGCACCGCCAAGGACGCCGCCACGCCGGTGTCTGCCGCATGTCTGGACTCCGCTGCGCACGCCGAGTCCGCCGCGGGCGAACAGCGCACTGCGGGCCGCGAGCCCATTGCTGGCTGCGGGTCCGGTGCGGGTGGGTCAGCTGAGGCGGTGACCAGCTCCGGCTTGGTTGCCGACGTGGACGGCGGTCGAGTTCCTGTCGATGACCGGCTCGACGATCTCGACGTCGGGGTGCTGCGGGCGTGGCTGGCACGCCAGCACGAGCAGGGACACAGTCGGACCACTCTGGCCCGGCGCTCGGCGTCCGCACGGACGTTCACCGCCTGGGCGCACCGCCGAGGAATCCTGCCTTCCGATCCGGGCGCTCGCCTGTCGTCACCCCGTCCACATCGCACCCTTCCTGGCGTTCTCCGACAGGACGAGGTGGACGCTCTGATGCGCGCCAGCGCGACCGGCGCCGAGCAAGGCGACCCTCTGGCATTGCGCGATCACGCTCTGATCGAGTTGCTGTACGCCACAGGTGTGCGAATCTCAGAACTGTGCGGACTGGATGTCGACGACGTCGAGTTCGACCGTCGGATGGTCCGCGTCCTGGGAAAGGGGAGGAAGGAACGTATGGTGCCGTTCGGCCTGCCTGCGGAGCGATCGTTGCGGTCGTGGTTGGGGCAGGGACGCCCGCACGTGGCGACACACGCCTCGGGACCGGCACTCTTTCTCGGCGCTCGGGGCGGCCGAGTGAATCCGCGAACGGTTCGACGTGTGGTGCATCAGGCGGTGGGGGCCGTGCCCGGCGCGGCGGACATCGGCCCACACGGGCTGCGGCATTCGGCAGCGACGCACATGCTCGACGGCGGGGCTGACCTTCGCAGCGTTCAGGAACTGCTCGGTCACGCTACGCTGGCCACCACGCAGCTCTACACTCACGTGACAGTCGAGCGGCTGAAGGCGATTCATGACCAGACCCACCCCCGTGCCCGGTGAGGCCGCTACCAGCGACGCGGGACCACAGGTCCCGCGGCAGGACGGTCGAGAAGGCGCGAAGGTCATGACCACCGCTCCGACCGAGGTCGCCCCCGACACGCCGGACGTCGACGAGCCGACGACGGTGCCCCACGATGCTCTCT
This sequence comes from Saccharomonospora sp. NB11, assembly GCF_015910535.1. Lineage (GTDB taxonomy): Bacteria > Actinomycetota > Actinomycetes > Mycobacteriales > Pseudonocardiaceae > Saccharomonospora. Next base: position 286,460 of record NZ_JACBJG010000007.1, read on the forward strand.
CGCCGGCGCCGGCGCCGGCGATGGCGGACCTCGACGTACCGGCCGACGACCCCGCCGAGGTGAGCACGGCCGTCGACACCGCTGACTGCTCCGGCATCGCCGACGCCTCCTGCGCCGATGACGTCGACGGTGCGGCCGACGCGCACGACTCGGACGTCTCAAACGCCTCGGGCGATGCCGACGATGTCGACGACTCCGCGGAGTCGGCCATCGCGGCCCTGTGGCGGGAGTTCACCCAGCGGCCCAGCCAGCGAGTTCGCGACCGGCTCGTGCTGCACTACGCCCCGCTCGTCAAGTACGTGGCGGGCCGGGTCGGCACGGGGCTGCCCACCCACATCGACGTGGCCGACTTGATCCAGTCCGGCATCTTCGGTCTGGTCGACGCGATCGAGAAGTTCGACACCAGCCGAGGGCTCCGCTTCGAGACGTACGCCATGCAGCGCATTCGGGGCGCCATCCTGGACGACCTCCGTTCGCAGGACTGGGTACCGCGGGTGGTGCGGAGCCGGGCCCGCGAGGTCGAGCGCGCGCACGAGCGCCTCGGAGCTCGGCTGCGTCGCACGCCCACCGACGCGGAGGTCGCAGCCGAGCTCGGCATCTCGCTCCGCGAACTGCGCGACCTGTACGGCCAGCTTCGTCTCACCAGCGTGCTGGCGCTCGACGACCTGATGGGCGCCAACAAGGACAGCGGCACCGGATCACCGGCCGACACGCTTCCGGACGACGACGCGGTGGACCCCGCCGCGATACTCGTCGACCAGGACAACCGCAAGCAGTTGGCCGAGGCCGTCGCGCAGCTCAACGAGCGTGACCGCATCGTGGTGAGCCTCTACTACTTCGAGAACCTGACGCTCGCCGAGATCGGCAAGGTGCTGGGCGTCACGGAGTCGCGGGTCAGCCAGCTTCACACCCGTGCGGTGTTGCGGTTGCGGGCGAAGCTGGTCGAGAACGCGGGGTCATGAGCGGTCGGCCCGCGAGGGCGTGTGTCGGTCGGCTACTCGAAACGCTGCTCGTCGTGGGGAACGAGCGGTGCGGGCCGAGCTTCGCTACGTCGATCGCCTCGCCGTCGATCTCCTCACCGAGGGCGCCTTTCGCGTCAGGGCGGCGCTGACGTCTCGATCCACGGTTTGAGCCGAAGCGCACCCACCGGCCGGACGAACCGAAGTGGATCGAGGTAGTCGTCGCCCCGTCGCACACCCCAGTGCAGACAGGCCCGCTCGGGACACCCGGGATGCTCGGCTGCGACCGTGCCGACGACCTGACCACGATGGACCCGCTCGCCCGCCGAGACCGACCAGCGGACCGGTTCGTAGGTGGTGCGCAAACCCGCGTCGTGGTCGATGGAGACCACACCACGCCCCGCCACCAAGCCCGCGAACGCCACACGCCCGTCCGCGGCGGCGACCACGTCCTGACCGATGACAGCGGCGAGGTCGACGCCGCGGTGACCCGCCGAGTACGGGGTGGACGGCTGGTCGAACGGACGCACCACGGCAGACGGCACCGGCAACGGCCACGAGAACAGCGGTGTCGGTTCGCTCCCGAACGGGGTGTGGTCGTCCGATGCGGCTGACGCCCCAGGCGCCGTCGACGTCATGAGGGTCGTGGTCGTCGCGGTGGCGAGCACGGTCAGGAGCAGGACACCGGTCAGGACGGATGCCACGACCGGGCCCATGAGGCGCTCACGATGCCGCTGCCGGGGCATCGGGCATTCGGCGAAAGTGCGCGAGTGCGCGACAGGACTCGGTGTGCCGACCTGGTCCGCCAGGCCGTGGCGATGACACTCACCGTGGGCCCGCAGCTCATCATGCTTGGCGGAGGGCTCGACAGTGCCGAGGACCTCAGACGATTCCGGCTCCGCGATGTGTGGTGCGCGCGGTTCGGCGGGTGGGGTGCCGCTTCTCCGCAGCGTCGGGGGTGTGGGGGCGGGCATGCCGACAGCGTCGCCGAGGTGGGCGCGAGGCGGCAGAGGCAAGTGGGAACCTGTGGACAACTCGGTCGGTGCGGTGGCGCCTGTGGACAAGTGGCCGCCGAGTCGAGGCAGATCCCGGTGGCGGCGTACACTGATCCGCGCAGTCTGTGCTCGCACAGCTGACTTCGCGTGCACGTGTGCGCCTCGTTCTCCACGGTTTCCTCGGAGAGTGGGGCAAGGGTGCTCGGCGGTCTCTCGGATCGACGTCCGGGAGTCCGGGCGTCCACACGGCACCAGGGCGGAGTGCCACCCGGTTCTCCGCGACAACCGGCACTGCGCGCCTCGCGGCGCGCTCGAGACAGAAGAGGTGCGAATCAGGCCATGGCCGTCGTCACCATGAAGCAGTTGCTGGATTCCGGCGTGCACTTCGGGCACCAGACCCGTCGCTGGAACCCGAAGATGAAGCGCTACATCCTCACCGAGCGCAACGGCATCTACATCATCGACCTGCAGCAGACGCTGTCGTACATCGACCGGGCCTTCGAGTTCGTGAAGGAGACGGTCGCGCACGGTGGCACCATCCTGTTCGTCGGTACCAAGAAGCAGGCGCAGGAAGCCATCGCCAACGAGGCGCTGCGGGTGGGTATGCCGTACGTCAACCAGCGCTGGCTGGGCGGCATGCTGACCAACTTCCAGACGGTGCACCGTCGTCTCCAGCGGCTCAAGGAGCTGGAGGCTCAGGAGCAGACCGGCGGTTTCCAGGGCCTGACCAAGCGCGAGATCCTGACCCTGACCAGGGAGAAGGACAAGCTGGAGCGGACCCTCGGCGGTATCCGTGACATGGCCAAGGTGCCCAGCGCGGTGTGGATCGTGGACACCAAGAAGGAGCACATCGCCGTCAACGAGGCGCGGAAGCTCAACATCCCCGTCGTGGCGATCCTGGACACCAACTGCGACCCGGACGAGGTCGACTACCCGATCCCGGGCAACGACGACGCGATCCGTTCGGCGGCTCTGCTCACCAAGGTGGTCGCCGAGGCTGCGGCCGCGGGCCTGATGGCGCGGTCCGGCCGCAACGGCGCCGCTGCCGAGGGCGAGGACAAGCCGGCCGTGGCGACGGACGAGCCGCTGCCCGAGTGGGAGCAGGCTCTGCTGTCCGGCTCGGAAGCCGCGGGCTCGGAGCAGTCGAGCGAGCAGACCCCCGCTTCCTGATCCCTCTCTCACCGCGTACCGCACGAAGGAACGGACAAACGCACGATGGCGAACTACACCGCGGCAGACGTGAAGCGCCTTCGCGAGCTCACGGGCTCCGGCATGATGGACTGCAAGAAGGCCCTCGAGCAGAACGACGGCGACTTCGACAAGGCTGTCGAGTTCTTGCGCGTGAAGGGCGCGAAGGACGTCGGCAAGCGTGCCGAGCGGGCGACCGCCGAGGGCCTCGTCGCCGGTGAAGGCGGCGTGCTGATCGAGCTGAACTCCGAGACCGACTTCGTCGCCAAGAACGACGAGTTCGGCTCGCTGGCGCAGCGGATCGTCGAGACGGCCAAGAAGGTCCGCACCGACGACGTCGAGCAGCTCAAGAACGCCGAGATCGAGGACGGCAAGACGGTCGCCGAGGCGATCCAGGAGCTGTCGGCCAAGATCGGCGAGAAGCTGGAGCTGCGTCGGGTCGTCAGCTTCGAGGGCCAGGTCAACACCTACCTGCACCGTCGTGGCGCGGGCCTGCCGCCCGCGGTCGGCGTGCTCATCGAGTACACCGGCGACAACGAGGAGGCCGCCCGGACGGCTGCCCTGCAGGTCGCGGCGCTCAAGCCGAAGTACCTGACCCGTGACGAGGTGCCCGCCGAGATCGTCGAGAACGAGCGCCGGATCGCCGAGCAGACCGCTCGCGAGGAAGGCAAGCCGGAGCAGGCCATGCCGAAGATCGTCGAGGGCAAGGTCAACGCCTTCTTCAAGGACACCGTGCTGCTGGAGCAGCCCTCGGTGACCGACAACAAGAAGACGGTGAAGGCCCTGCTCGACGAAGCGGGCGTGACCGTCACCCGGTTCGCGCGTTTCGAGGTTGGCCAGGCATAGCCTGTCGACCCTGGCAGTTGTGCCCCGTCTCCCGCCAGTCCAGGAGGCGGGGCACAGTTGTGAGAAGCGGCGGCACACGAGCACGACAGCGGGCGGAGGCGAGATGAACGAGGACGGTAGCGCCGGGTCGGGGCGCGGTTACCGACGTGTACTGCTGAAATTGGGCGGCGAGATGTTCGGCGGTGGCTCCGTCGGTGTCGATCCTGACGTGGTGCACTCGGTGGCGGTACAGATCGCCGACGTCGTGCGCAACGGCGCCCAGGTGGCCGTGGTCATCGGTGGCGGCAACTTCTTCCGAGGCGCGGAGCTGTCGCAGCGTGGCCTCGACCGGGATCGGGCCGACTACATGGCCATGCTGGGCACGGTGATGAACTCCCTGGCCCTCCAGGACTTCCTGGAGAAGGAGGGTGTGCCCACCCGAGTGCAGACGGCGATCACGATGGGCCAGGTCGCGGAGCCCTACATTCCGCGTCGCGCCGAGCGTCATCTGGAGAAGGGTCGCGTCGTCATCTTCGGCGCGGGAACGGGTATGCCGTACTTCTCGACCGACACCGCAGCGGCGCAGCGGGCTCTCGAGATCGGGTGCGACGTGGTGCTGATGGCCAAGGCCGTCGACGGCGTCTACACCGCCGATCCCCGTGTCGACCCCGGGGCGAAGCTGTTCGACGAGATCAGCCACCGCGAGGTGCTGGAGCAGGGACTCAAGGTCGCCGATGCAACGGCCTTCAGCCTGTGCATGGACAACAACATGCCGATCATCGTCTTCAACCTTCTCACCGAGGGCAACATCGCTCGCGCGGTGAGTGGTGAGAGGATCGGCACATTGGTCAGTACACCGACACACATGGAGTAGCCGTGATCGACGAGACCCTCTTCGATGCCGAAGAAAAGATGGAGAAAGCGGTCTCCTTCGCCAAGGAGGACCTGGCGTCGGTGCGCACCGGCAGGGCGACTCCCGCGATGTTCTCGCGCATCGTCGTCGAGTACTACGGTGCTCCCACGCCCCTCAACCAGCTCGCGAGCATCAACATCCCCGAGGCGCGGATGGCCGTCGTCAAGCCGTACGACGCGTCGCAGCTCGCCACCATCGAAAAGGCGATCCGTGACTCCGACCTCGGTGTGAACCCCACCAACGACGGCAATCTCATTCGTGTGGTCATTCCACAGCTGACGGAGGAGCGCCGCCGCGAGATGGTGAAGGTCGCCAAGGGCAAGGGCGAGGAAGCCCGCATCTCCATCCGCAGTGTGCGCCGGAAGGCCAAGGAGGAACTCGACCGCATCGCCAAGGACGGCGAGGCCGGTGAGGACGAGGTCGCCCGGGCCGAGAAGGAGCTGCAGAACCTGACGGACCGTTACGTCCAGCAGGTCGAGGAGCTCGTCAAGAACAAGGAAGCCGAGCTCCTCGAGGTCTGATGACTACAGTGAGCGACCACCAGGGGGAACGCGAGAGCGCGGCCGAACCCGACAGGTCGAAGCAACCGGGCAGGAAGCCGTCCAGGGCCGGACGGGACCTCCCTGCCGCCATCGGCGTCGGGGTCGCGCTGGGCGCGGCGATCCTGGGCTCCTTGTTCACGGTCCGCTATCTGTTCATCGGTGTCATCGCGGCGGCGATCGTGGTCGGCACGATCGAGTTGGCGGGCGCGTTCCGCCGAGCCGCGAACGTCCGAATCTCGCTGGTGCCCGTCCTCGTGGGCGGGCAGGCGATGATCTGGCTGGCCTGGCCGTACGGTCAGGAGGGCGCGTTGACGGCGTTCGTCGTCACCGTGCTCGCCTGTCTGCTGTGGCGGCTGCCGTCGGGGGCGGACGGCTACCTGCGTGACGTGAGCGCGTCCGTGTTCGCGGCGGCCTACCTGCCGCTGTTCGCGTCTTTCGCCGCGATGCTCGTGCCGCCGGAGGACGGGGTCGGGCGTGTGCTGTCGTTCATGATCGTGGTCGTCGCGTGCGACACCGGCGGCTACGTGGCGGGGGTGCTTCGCGGCAAGCACCCGATGGCGCCCCGGATCAGTCCGAAGAAGACCTGGGAAGGGTTCGCCGGCTCGCTCACCGCGGGCATCACCGGTGGTGCCCTGGCCGTTGTCCTGCTCCTCGACGGGCAGGCGTGGCAGGGTGTGCTGTTCGGTGCCGCGATCGTGGTGACCGCGACGGTCGGGGACCTGATGGAGTCGCTCATCAAGCGCGACCTGGGCATCAAGGACATGGGCAACACGCTGCCCGGACACGGCGGGTTGATGGACCGGTTGGACTCGCTGTTGCCGTCGGCCGTCGTGTCGTGGCTGTTGCTGAGCGCCTTCGTTCCCGTGTGAGGCGGCTCAGTCGTCGTACGGATCGTCGACCTCGGCACGTCCCGCTCCGAGGTCGACGGTCCGGGAATGGTCGATCACCGCGAACGGTGACCCGTGTGGGTCGAGAAGCAGGGCGGTGCGGCCGAACGGCGTGTCGTGGGGTTCGACGAGCATCCCGCCGCCGAGTTCGATCGCGGTGTAGGTGAGCGCGTCGGTGCCCACCGCCGGGTCGGCTTCGAAGTACACGAGCCAGTGAGGCGACGCCAGGTCGGTCCGCGCGGTCGGGGGAGTGATCGCGGCGCGCTGGGGCTGAGAGCTGTCGAGCACACAGCGGTGCAGCACGATCTCGTGGCCGATGCGCCAGACCGCGTAGTCGATCCCGTCCTCGCCGATGTGCTCGACCGAGTAGCCGAACAGCCTGCTGTAGAACTCGTCGGCCGCGGCCCCGTCGACGGTGTTGAGGTCGGCGCCGGTGAACATGCCGGGTAGGTGTGTGCCGAAGAACCAGTTCGGCGGCGTCTCCCAGAACACGACGGGCGCGCCACTCGGGTCGAGGGCGTGGAGCAGTGTGCCCCGTCCCGGGACGTCGAGCGGCCCGCGCAGGACAGACCCGCCGAGGTGGTCGACCCACTCCGCCGTGTTCGCCGCACCGGCGACGCGGAGGTGCAGCGACCAGCTGAGCGAGTCACCCTCGGCGGCGGTGTAGAGGCCCGCGACCTGCACGTCGCCTCGGAGCGCGAGGACATAGCGGCCGTCGGCGCCGACCGGGTCGCGTTTGACGTGAAAGTCCCAGCCGAGGAGCGGACCGTAGAACTCGCATGCCGTGGTGGTGTCGGGCACGGCCAGGTCGATCCAGCACGGCGTCCCCGGGGTGGAGCTCCACACGGCGTCGGCTGCGGGTAGGAACATCGCGCCACCTCCAGACAGGCCCGAGATCATCTTATGCCCGGCGGCGGAGGTTTACGCTGAAGCCGTGAGATTCTTCGGCCGCCGTGCGGAGGTCGTGCCGAGTCCGAACATCTGGTACCACGCCGACGTCTACGAGCGGGAGAACCAGGTACAGGACGTCGACGACGAAATTTGGAGCTACCTCGCCGCCGTGGCGTCCTGGACCGACGCCGACGTCGTGGACGTCGGGTGCGGAGCGGGGTTCCATCTGCCGAGGTTCGCGACCACGGCCCGCTCGGTCGTGGGCGTGGAACCGCACCCGCCGCTGGTGCGTCGGGCTCGCGAGCGGGTGGCGGGGACGTCGTCGGTGTCGGTGCTGCGCGGGACCGCGCAGTCGTTGCCGTTGCCGGACGACTCCGTCGACGTCGTGCACGCGAGAACGGCGTACTTCTTCGGTCCGGGCTGTGAGCCCGGCCTGCGCGAGGCCGATCGGGTGCTGCGGCCCGGCGGCACGCTCGCGATCGTGGATCTCGACACCGGGGTCGCTCCTTACGGCGACTGGATGCTGGCCGACCTTCCCCGGTACCGGGCCGCGGAGGTGGACGCCTTCTTCGCCGACCAGGGCTTCACGTGCCGCAGGATCACGACGCGGTGGGTGTTTCCCGACCGGCAGTTGTTGGAGGCGGTGCTGCGCATCGAGTTCAGCCCGACGGTGGCCTCGCGTGCGGTGGTCGACACCCTGCGTCTCAACCGGGGACGGACCGGGCCGTGGGAGCTGCCCGTGGGCTATCGGGTGCTCGTGCGGCACAAGCCGACGGGACTCCTCCGGGCGTCGGAGCCGCTGGCCGGGCATGGGACACTGACAGGGCCATGACTGCATTGCCCCTCGTTTTCGACGCCCCCCGCCGTGGTCTGCCCCGGCGCCACCTCGCCGACCTGACCGTGGCCGAACGCGCCGAGGCGGTCGCCGCGCTCGGGGAGAAGCCCTTCCGCGCGAAGCAGCTGTCGCATCACTACTTCTCGCGTCTCACGGCGGACCCGGAGGTGATGACCGACATCCCTGCGGCGTCCCGGCAGCGACTGGTCGACGAGTTGATGCCCTCGCTGCTGACGCAGGTGCGGGTCGTCGACTGCGACGGGGGCAACACGCGGAAGACGCTGTGGCGCGCGCACGACGGCACGCTCGTGGAGAGCGTGCTGATGCGCTACCCGGACCGCGCGACGCTGTGCATCTCCAGCCAGGCGGGCTGTGGCATGGCGTGTCCCTTCTGCGCCACCGGACAGGGTGGCCTGACCCGGAACCTGTCGACCGCCGAGATCGTCGACCAGGTGCGTTCCGCCGCCGCGGTGATGCGGGACGGTCTCATGCCGGGCCCCGACGGCACCCCGGCGCCCGGACGGTTGTCGAACATCGTCTTCATGGGCATGGGCGAACCGCTGGCCAACTACAAGCGGGTGCTCGCGGCCGTGCGGCGCATCACCGACCCGGCGCCCGCGGGGCTGGGTATCTCGCAGCGTTCGGTGACGGTGTCGACCGTGGGTCTCGCGCCCGCGATCCGCAAGCTCGCCGACGAGGGGCTCCAGGTGCGGTTGGCGGTGTCGCTGCACACGCCGGACGACGAGCTGCGGGACGAACTGGTCCCCGTGAACAACCGGTGGTCCGTCGACGAGGTGTTGCGGGCCGCCCGCTACTACGCCGACCGGACCGGGCGCCGGGTGTCGATCGAGTACGCGCTCATCCGGGACATCAACGACCAGCCGTGGCGGGCCGACCTGTTGGCGAAGCGCCTGCGGGAGCACCTCGGTCACCTCGTCCACGTCAACGTCATCCCGCTGAACCCGACCCCGGGCAGCAGGTGGGACGCGAGCCCGAAGCCGGTCGAGCGGGAGTTCGTCCGCCGGGTGAACGCGGGCGGCGTGGCGTGCACCGTGCGCGACACGCGGGGGCAGGAGATCGCCGCCGCCTGCGGTCAGCTCGCCGCCGAGGGCTGAGTGACCGGGCTCGACGAGAGCCCCGACGCGAAAACCCCGCTGTGCCCGCGACGATCGCGGGCGACAGCGGGGTCGGGAAACCAGGTCGAGCCGAAGTCCGGCCCGAGGGTCAGCGACGCCAGGCGGTGCGGCTGCGGCGCACGTCCCACAGCACGCCCAGCAGCAGACCGACACCGGTCACGATCAGGACGACGTCCTCGGTGCGGTTCTGGTGGTTGCCGATCAGCATCAGGAACATGATCGCGGCGGCGACCACGGCGCCGGCGCGTGCGGCCTTGGGGAAGGAGCCGTGCCAGCCCCACTCGGCCGACGGCTCGTCCCGCGGATCGACCTCGGTACCGGTGCGCTTCTCGACGGCCTTGCCTGCCACGATCACTCCTCTACTCGAGCCCGCTCGGCGCGACTTCGTGTGGCTCGATAATCGCACATGCCTCCCGCCGAGAGCGCAGGGGACGTCCGCGACAATGGTCACCATGACGGTCACCACGAGTTCTCCCCGGACCGTGCTGGTGCTGGGTTCCACCGGCTCGATCGGCACACAGGCCCTCGACGTGACGGGGCGCAACCCCGAGTTGTTCCGGGTGGTCGGCCTGGCGGCGGGTGGTTCGGACCCGCGTGCGCTGGCCGCGCAGGTGATCGAGCACGGAGTCGAGGCGGTGGCGATCACGCGTGCCACGGCGGCGGAGGATCTGCAGCTCGCCCTCTACGCCGAGGCGCAGCAGCGCGGATACGCCCGTGGTGAGTTCCGGCTGCCGCGCGTCTTCGCGGGTCCGGACGCGGTCGAGGAGCTCATCGACGCCGTCCCCGCCGACGTCGTTCTGAACGGCATGCCCGGCTCCCAGGGACTGGGGCCGACGCTGCGGGCGCTCAAGACCGGCGCGACGCTCGCGTTGGCCAACAAGGAATCGCTCATCGCCGGTGGTCCGTTGGTGCGCGCGGCGGCCCGGCCCGGTCAGATCGTGCCCGTGGACTCCGAGCACTCGGCGCTCGCGCAGGCACTCCGAGGTGGCCGTGCCGAGGAGGTGGACCGCCTGGTCCTGACCGCGTCCGGCGGCCCGTTCCGGGGTCGTACGCGGGCGGAGATGGCCTCCGTCACGGTCGAGGACGCGCTCGCGCACCCGACATGGGCGATGGGGCAGCTCGTCACCATCAACTCCGCCACGATGGTGAACAAGGGACTCGAACTCATCGAGGCACACCTGCTCTTCGACATCCCCTGCGAGCGCATCGACGTCGTGGTGCACCCGCAGTCGGTGGTGCACTCCATGGTGACGTTCGTCGACGGTTCGACGCTCGCGCAGGCCAGCCCGCCCGACATGCGGCTGCCGATCGCGCTCGCGCTGCACTGGCCCGACCGGGTGCCTGCCGCCGTTCCGCCGTGCCGCTGGGACGAGGCCACGGCGTGGACGTTCGAGCCGGTGGACGACACGGCGTTCCCCGCGGTGGAGCTGGCCCGGCACGTCGGATCGGTGGGCGGCTGCCTGCCTGCCGTGTTCAACGCCGCCAACGAGCGGCTCGTCGGTGAATTCCTCGCGCACAACACCGGCTTCACGGACATCGTGGACACTGTGTCTCAGGTCGTCGACGCCGCTGACGAGTGGCGCCGCCCGCCCCGTGACCTGGCCGACGTCCTCGCTGCGGAAGAATGGGCGCGCGACCGTGCGGCCACGATCATGTCGGGAGGGAAGTAGCGCGTGCTCGTCTACATCCTGGGGGTCGCGCTCTTCGCGCTCGGCATCTGCGTCTCCGTCGCGCTGCACGAGGCCGGTCACATGGTGGCCGCCAAGTCGTTCGGCATGAAGGTGCGCCGTTACTTCGTGGGCTTCGGGCCGACGGTCTTCTCGTTCAAGCGGGGCGAGACCGAGTACGGACTCAAGTGGATTCCGCTGGGCGGGTTCTGCGACATCGCCGGGATGACCGCGCTCGACGAGGTCACGCCCGACGAGGCGCCCCGCGCGATGTGGCGGTTCAAGACCTGGAAGCGCACCGTGGTGCTGGCCGCCGGGTCGTTCACGCATTTCGTGCTCGGGTTCATCGTCCTCTACTTCATGGCCATCTCGATGGGCCTGCCCAACATCTCCGACAAGCCGGTGATCAAGGAGGTGTCGGACTGCGTCCGCAGCGCCACCACGGCGCAGGAGTGGAACGACCCGACATGTGGGCCCGCTGATCCGGCTCCGGCCAAGACGGCGGGTGTGCAGCCCGGCGACGAGGTCGTGGCGATCGACGGCACTCCTACCGACACCTGGCAGGACCTGCTGGCGGCGGTGCAGCGCTCCGAGGGACCGACCGAGTTCCGGGTGCTGCGTGACGGCGAGGCGCTCACCCTCACGGTGGACGTCGCCAAGGTGACCCGCCCCACGACCGAGGGCGGCACGGAGCAGGTGGGCGCCATCGGGGCGTCGCAGGAATTGATGCTGCCGTACGGGCCGGTCGACGCGTTCGGAGGCTCGACCGCGTTCACCGGCGAGCTGCTCGTGCAGACCTGGCAGCGGCTGCTGGAGTTCCCGGAGAAGATCCCGGCCGTCGTGGAGGCCATCTTCGGTGGCGAACGCGACCCGGAGACGCCCGTCAGCGTGGTCGGCGCGAGCCGGATCGGCGGCGAGGCCGTGGAGCAGGGCCTGTGGGAGGTGTTCCTCCTCCTGCTGGCGAGCCTGAACTTCTTCGTCGGCATCTTCAACCTGCTGCCGCTGCTGCCGCTCGACGGTGGGCACATCGCGGTCACCTGGTACGAGCGGGTGCGCGACTGGATCCGCAAGCGACGCGGCAAGGAGGCGGGCGGTCCCGTCGACTACACGAAGCTCAACGCGGTGACCAGCGTCGTGATCGTCATCGGTGGTGCCATCGTGCTACTCACCGTGACCGCCGACATCGTCAACCCGATCAGGCTCATCCAACCGTAGTGGCGTCCGGGCAGCCGAGTTCGGACGCTCACGTATCGTGGATAACGGCATCCGGCCAAACCGGTGATGCCTTCGGCGCAGCACGCAGTCAGCGACAATGCAGAGGAATCGATGACCGTCGACCTGGGTTTGCCCGTCACCCCTCCTCCCGTTCTTGCCGAACGCCGCAAGACCCGACAGCTTCAGGTCGGGGCCGTCGGCGTCGGAAGTGAGCACCCGATCTCGGTGCAGTCCATGACCACCACGGTCACGGCGGACGTCAACGCCACGTTGCAGCAGATCGCGGAGCTGACGGCGGCGGGCTGCGACATCGTGCGGGTGGCTTGCCCGAGCGCGGACGACGCGGAGGCCCTTCCCGCGATCGCCGCGAAGTCGAAGATCCCGGTGATCGCCGACATCCACTTCCAGCCGAAGTACGTCTTCGCCGCCATCGAGGCCGGGTGCGCCGCGGTGCGGGTGAACCCGGGCAACATCAAGAAGTTCGACGACAAGGTCAAGGAGATCGCGCAGGCCGCCAAGGACCACGGCACGCCGATCCGTATCGGGGTCAACGCCGGGTCGCTCGACCCGCGGCTGATGAAGAAGTACGGCAAGGCCACCCCGGAGGCGCTGGCCGAGTCGGCGTTGTGGGAGGCGTCGCTGTTCGCCGAGCACGACTTCCACGACCTGAAGATCTCGGTCAAGCACAACGACCCGGTCGTGATGGTGCGGGCCTACGAGATCCTCGCCGAGCAGTGCGACTACCCGCTGCACCTCGGCGTCACCGAGGCCGGTCCCGCGTTCCAGGGCACGATCAAGTCGGCCGTGGCCTTCGGTGCGCTGCTGCGGCAGGGCATCGGCGACACCATCCGGGTGTCGCTGTCGGCTCCGCCCGTGGAGGAGGTGAAGGTCGGCACGCAGATTCTGCAGTCGCTGAACCTCCGCCCCCGCAAGCTGGAGATCGTGTCGTGCCCGTCGTGCGGGCGTGCGCAGGTGGACGTGTACAAGCTGGCCGACGAGGTCACCGCGGGGCTGGACGGGCTGGAGGTGCCGCTGCGCGTCGCCGTCATGGGGTGCGTGGTGAACGGACCGGGCGAGGCCAGGGAGGCCGACCTGGGCGTGGCGTCCGGTAACGGCAAGGGGCAGATCTTCGTGAAGGGCGAGGTCATCAAGACCGTGCCCGAGCACCAGATCGTGGAGACCCTCATCACCGAGGCCATGCGCATCGCCGAGGAGAGCGGTCACACCGAGGGCAGCGGTCAGCCGGTCGTCACGGTGAGCTGACGAGGTCACGTCTCACGGTAAGCGACGTAGCTAGCGTGCTACATTGGAGGTCTGAGTGAGCGGGAGGCCACCGATGAGCGCTGCCGTCGTCGACACGCCGTTGGACTGGGACGATCTTTTGCGCACCTGGCGAGAACTGGAGGTGCCGGAGGGGTGGCGGCCCGAGGTGACGATCGAGGGGATCCGGATGTCGCCACCCCCTGGGGGACAACACAACCTGATCGCTGCCCTCGTGCACAGGCAGTTGTCACCCAGCGTGCCTGCTGGTGGTGACGTCTTCCAGACGCTCGCCGTCAGCGTGCCCGTGGTCGGCGGCATCTACATACCGGATCTCTGTGTCGTCCAGCGGGAGCACGTGCCCCACGGGGCCGAGCCGGTCCCGGCGGAACATGTGCAGCTCACGGTCGAGATCACGTCCGCAGGCAACGCGAACCACGACCGGACCCGGAAGAAGTGGGCGTACGCGCACGGCGGCATCGCGTGGTACCTGCTGATCGACCCGCACGATCCCGAGGGGCCGACCGTCACCGCGTTCACGGAACCCCGTGAGGGGGTCTACCGGCGGGCGTGCCGCGTGCCCTTCGGAGAGAAGATCACCGTGGAAGTGCCGTTCGACCTGGTGCTGCAGACGGACGAGTTCTGATCGTTCCCGTGTGGACGCCGTTCGGCGGTCCCCACGGAGCGCGCTGATCTGGCAATCTTGTCGTTGTGTTGCGGCTGGCCGGTGCGAGGCTGCTCGATGACAGGGATTACCCGGCGGTTCGCGCGCTGTTGGCGGCGGACCCGGTGGGCACGTGCATGGTCGCGGCGCGGGTCGAACTCGCCGGTCTCGACCCGTGGCGGCTGGGCGGCGAACTGTGGGGCGCCGACGGTCGTCGGCGACTGGGCGGCCTGCAAGGACTGTGCTTCGCCGGTCCCAATCTGATCCCGCTACGGGGGAACGCGGCCGCGATGCGGTCGTTCGCCGACCGTGCGTTGCGGAAGCCACGCGCGTGCTCGTCCCTGGTCGGCCCGGCCGAACAGGTGTTGGCCCTGTGGGACGAGCTGATGGGCGAGTGGGGGCCCGCGCGCGAGGTCCGTCCCGACCAGCCCCTCATGGCGCTCGACGACGCTCCTTCGGTGACTCCCGATCCCGAGGTGCGTGCCGTGCGGCCCGACGAACTCGACGTGTACTTCCCGGCCGCCGTCGCGATGTTCCGCGAGGAGGTCGGCGTCGACCCGAGGCTCGGCGACGGGGGAGCGGGGTACCGGGCGCGGGTCACCGAGTTGATCGCCGCGGGTCGGGCGTTCGCGCGTTTCGAGCGAGGCGAGGTCGTGTTCAAGGCCGAGATCGGCGCGATGTCGGGCAGTGTCGGCCAGATCCAGGGGGTGTGGGTGCACCCCCGGCATCGCGGCCGTGGTCTCGGCGCGGCGGGCACCGCCGCCGTGGCCGACCAGCTCGTGCGCGGATTCGGTCGGGTGGCGAGTCTGTACGTCAACTCGTTCAACGCGCCCGCGCTGGCCGTGTACCGCAGGGTGGGCTTCCGGCAGGTCGGCCGGTACGCGACGGTGCTGTTCTAGGACTCTTCCCGAGGTGCGCTTGCCATCGCCGTGAGCCGGTGGGCGAGGCGTTCGACGGCCCGGCGCAATTCCGGAGGTTCCAGCACGCGCGCCTCGAAACCCAGCCGCGCGACGTGCAGGGCGAGCCAGTCGAGGTCGTCGGCGCCGGTGACGAGTACGCACCAGCCGTCGCGGTCGTCCTCGACCCGGCCCACCTGGGGTGGGACCAGCGCCCGCACCTGATCCGGTGTCGCGTGCACCCGCACGCGTGCGACGTGGCGGTACGGGGACGCGGTCACGGAGCGCTGCACGTACGCGAGTGGATCCGGATGCTCTCTGGGCCGGAACTGCCAGGTTGTGGTCACGACGTCGCGCATCCGGTCGAGCCGGAACGTGCGCCAGTCGTCGCGGTCGACGTCCCAGGCCATCAGGTACCAGCGGCGGGCGGTGGCGACCAGCCGCACCGGCTCCACGGTGCGCTCGCTGTCGGGGGCACCGCGGCCGGTGTAGGTGAACCGCACCCGCACGGTGTCGCGGCAGGCTCTGGCGAGCGTCATCAGTACCTCGGGGGGAATCTCGACACCCGGGCCGACGAGCGTGTCGGTGGCGCCGTGCACCGCGCGGAGCTCCGCGCGCAGGCGCGCGGGCATCACCTGGTCGAGTTTCGCGAGCGCCCGCAGTGCGGCTTCGCTCGCCCCTCGGACGGTGCCGCCCGTGGCCAACCGCAGCGACACGGCCGTCGCGATCGCCTCCTCGTCGTCGAGGAGCAGCGGTGGCAGTCGGGTGCCCGCGCCGAGTCGGTAACCGCCGCCGACGCCCGTCGTCGCGTGCACGGGATAGCCGAGTTCGCGAAGACGCTCGATGTCGCGTCGCACGGAACGGTCGGTGACCCCGAGCTCCCTTGCCAGTGCGGCGGCGGTCCAGGAGGGCCTGTGCTGGAGCAGTGCCAACAGTCGCAGCACCCGTTCCGTCGTTCCGGTCACCAGTCCATCGTGGCAGAGATCGCGGACAGAACCTGTCCGCTATTTGCGCGAGGTTATCCGGGGTAGGCCCCACGCGGGACCTGCACCACACCACGAACCTCCGGTGAAAGGCGACATGACATGGCTCGTGAGTTCCAGGTGACCTTCGACTGCGCCGATCCGGCCGCGACGGCGGCGTTCTGGGCCGAGGTGCTCGGCTATCGGCTGATGGACCCGCCGGCGGGGTTCGCCTCGTGGGACGAGGCCCTCGACGCCATGGGAGTGCCGCCGGAGCACCGCAACGACCTCTCGGCCATCGTCGACCCGGACGGCGTGGGGCCGCGCCTGCTCTTCCAGAAAGTGCCGGAGGGCAAGCAGGTGAAGAACCGGGTGCACCTCGACGTGCGTGCGGCGCCCGGGCTGCGTGGCGGCGAGCGGATGGCGGTGCTGGAGGCGGAGGCGGAACGCCTCGTCGCCCTCGGGGCCACCCGGCTTCGGCGGCACGACCCGGCAGGGGAGCTGCAGTTCGGTCATATCGTCATGACCGACGTCGAGGGCAACGTAAAAAAAAAACTCGCGAAAGTCGTTACCATACTTGGGAATAACTATCCGCGTATGTGACCCTGACTCTGTCCGTCCATCCGAGCTCGCTAACGCCTTCCCTCATTCATATCTGTCGCTTCGT
>NZ_JACBJG010000008.1 GCF_015910535.1 Saccharomonospora sp. NB11
CTGGCCGGTTACCGACGCCTGACCATCCGCTACGAACGCCGCGCCGATGCCTTCAAAGGCTTCCTCGCCCTCGCCGCCGCACTGACCTGCTTCAAGAAGCTCAAACAAGCCAAGTGAGACACGCTCTTAGACGACGGTTCACTGAGTGAGCACAAACGGCGCCGCCAAGCCTCGTTCGCAGAGTTGGGTGCGAACTGGGATGAAAATCCTACGTTTTCGCTGGCATGCGCGGCGACCTTACGAAGTCGTACCCGCTGGATGCGGTGTCGAACCGACATAAGAAGATGGCCAACCCGCCTCGATACTGAAACAAATAAACTCATGCCCTGCGGCGCTACTCGGCAACGGAACTGCTGACGGCTCGGCGTGTGCTAGCGCTTCCATGCACTGCCGGACGGCTGATATCAGTAGACTGCACTTCTCGATTCGGACTTCCGGCCATTGAGCATCGTGTTCGTGGTGAATCTTGACCGACTCAGTGAATCGCTCTCGTTTCCAGGCAAGCTCCTTATCTTTTCTGGCGTTATAAGTGTTGATGAGGGAGCTTACGATCGGCCCGGCTGCCCCTAATGCTGCGGCGGATAGCATGGCGAGGACGGCTAGCCAGAGCGGCGCCTCTACGGCCTTCACGCGAGCAGGATATTATGCAGCGTTAGCTGTATTCCTAAGGGAAGCTACACCTCGGTCTGTACTCCCCCAGATGGTTTGCGGTGGACTGAACAACGGGGCGGCCCAAGTGAGCCGCGTAACCTGTGCGTCGTGAGTGATAAGCGCGGTTCATGGCAGACGTTTGGTGAGCGGTTCGTCTATGACAACCGGTGGGTGCGGTTGGGGTTGGTTGACGTGCAGGCTCCCAACGGCAACCGTTGGGAGTACCACGTCGTTCACCTGGCCCGGATCGCGATTTCCCTGGTGGTGAATGACCGCGACGAGGTACTGATGCTGTGGCGGTACCGCTTTGCCACGGACCAGTGGGGTTATGAGCTGCTCGGTGGTCTGGTCGACGAGGGCGAGGACTCGGCTGCCACGGCTGCGCGGGAGGCGGCTGAGGAGAGCGGTTGGCGTCCGCTGGGGGAGGGTGAGCACCTCGTCAGCTTCGAGCCACTTCCAGGCCAGGTCACCGCGCCGACGGACATCTACCTGTGGCGCGGTGCCGAGCACATCGGCGACCCCACGGATACCGAGGAAGTCGGCCGCGTCGAGTGGGTGCCGCTGTCACGGGTCAACGAACTCGCCCAGCGGCAGCAGCTTCTCGGTTCGGGCACGTTGGTTGCGCTGCTGTACTACCTGAACTCACAGAAGTCGTGACCCGCTCGTCGGCAACACCAGACCGCGCAGTCGCCGTAGGTGCCGGTCGGACCTGATCTGCCTACCGAACTACCGCGCTTGGAGGGCGTATTGCTGAGCTTGGTCGCGGTCGTCGGAGGCGGCGTGCGCGAACGCGAGGAACGCTCGCCTGCGAGACGTGCGAACGTTCCGCCAGTTCGCGTTGGCGCAGCCCGAACTCGTGCATGCGCTCGTTGATTGCCCTCGCGACCGCCGCCCAGTCTTCGGTCACCTATTCCTCCGTGGTCCGCCTCGGAGGCGAGATCAACGCCCAGGCCAAGCCGCATGGGGCCGACCTCGCAAAATCGGCATCCGCCTGTCCATTTCACGCTGAAATCACTTCTTTCGCTGAAATCAACCCGAGCAGGTCACCGCGCGCTACCAGGTCTCCACGGGCCGGTAGGTGCGGCGAGCGAAGTGGTTCACACTCGCGGCGACGTATGTCAACCGTTGCGGCGCAAGCTATTCGCCGACTACCTAACCGACGCGCGGCAGACATGGACGCCCGGCGTGACGAGCTCTCTGGCATGGGTTCGGCAGGTCCCCGACTGCTCGCGTGGGTTGTCGTCGCGGCTGGCGGACGCACTCGCGGCCGAGGTAGAAGGCGGGGTGAAAACTCGTGAACGCTGACGACCGGGAATTCGTGAACACCTCGTCGCTCGTGCATAGGGGCCGTGCGACATGGAGGCTGCGGACCCGGTGGTGGATGGCGGAACACTCACGGGCCACGCAGCGGGGGAGGACACCGCACTCAGCATCGATCATGCGGCCGTGGTGAAAGCCATCGGCGCGGGCAGCGATCCTGAACCGGCGGCGGGCCTCCCGGAACCGCTCGCCTCCGTCGTCGAGTACCTCGACACGCACACGGACGACCGGGAGTTCGTGCCCACGGCCGAGCTGGTCGACGCACTCGACGTCGAACCCAACGCATTCGGACGGCAGATGAGCGACCTCGGCTGCTCGTCACAACGCAAGCGCGTCCCCACCGAGGACGGCAGAACACGGCAGGTGCGCGGCTACCTCATCGCCGACATTCGCGCTGCGGTCGAGGATTTGTGAGCCGTCACAAGCACTGGGCTCCCGTCACACCTGCCGTGACGGGAGCCCAGTCGTTTCTACCTGCGGAAACGGCGTCTGTGACACCTGTGGCGCCACCAGCGAGAGCCGTCACGATCACCCTTGGAGGGCCGTTCCGGTTGTGTTCGCGTGTCGTGGGCGGCTGTGCCGTCACGCGACTCAGCGAGCGCGTCGGCGAGCGAGTCGAGCTGCCGAACCAGGTGCGCCATCCGCCGCTCGATCGCGGCAAGCCGCCGCTCGATGTTGCCTTCCGGCTCGCTCATGCGCTTGCCTCCTCACCGTCGAGCAGTCGAGGCGGGGGAGCGTTATGCAGGCACGCCACGCACGGCATACCGGTCGGGCGGTCGAGCAACTCAAGCCGGCCCGGACCGAATTCGGTGCCACACAAGGCCGTCAACCGCGTCGGCTTCTCCCCGCGTGGCAGCACGAACACGTGACACACCCGCCGTGTCTCGCCAACGGTGCCCCGTAATGGGCGAGCCAGCACCAGTAGCTCGTCCATGCCTACCGCCTGCCGTGGTGTCCGGCGGACACGGACGCGTCGGGGTCGCAGCCCGTGCCTGCCGGGGAAGGGGTCCGGCCGTTCCGCGTGGAGGGCACCACGGCGGGGAAGGGAACGACCGGAGCTCGGAAACGCGTCAACGCGCGGCGGAGCGCGCCGTGACGCTGCAGCGGAACCGCCGTGGTCTGCCGGGCTGCGAGCAACTCTCGATTGCGCGCGAGACGATCGCTGCACGCCGCGCAGGTCGCCTCCGAGGCAAGCAGCATCGATCCGGGCCGTGTCACGTGCCCGCACACCGCCCGGAACAACCCATGGGCGCGGCGAGGCCCGTGCGCGAACTCCTCGTCGGTGACCGCATGCTCCAGCCCATCGACGTCGCAGCGATGCCAGACGACATACAACGACCGGCCCGTATCCAAGCTGATCCCCTCCCGAAGTTCGCAAGCTGATCACCAGCAGCCACGATCTGTGACAGCCTGAAACCAGCGTGCAATCAGCGGTGACGTCAGCAGAACGACACGGACCCGACACGAGGCCGACATATGGGGAGCACAGACCAGCCGGGCGCATCCGAGCCCTGGCGTCCGCGTACTGTCTTGGACCACCAGATACGCGACGTGCGCAAAGAGACGCTGCAGGAGTTCACCGAGTACGCCGAACGCTTCGCCCGCGACCACGGCGAACCCGGAACCCTCAGCCAACGACACCTGGAACGATTGGTCGCAGGCCAGGGACCGAATGGCAGACCCCTGGGCAAGCCCCGCCCGGCGACGGCACGGCTGCTGGAGCGCATCTTCGGCATGCCGATAGACGTCCTGCTTTCGCCGTACGTGCCGGGTGATAACCAGGCCGAGCTGGACACCAAAGAACAGGAGTTCCGTGCCCGACTGCGAACCTCAGCGCGTGTGGACACCGGAGTGATCGAGGTACTGCGGCAACAGCTCAACCTCATCCGGCGGCTGGACCGTCAACTCGGAGCCCGGGCAGTCCAGGCCGAAGTAGCGGCGAAGGTGCAGCAGGCCACTGAACTGATGCAGCACTCGACCATGCCGAGCACACGTGCCCGACTAGCGGCCTTGCTGTGCGAACTCTGCACCCTCGCAGGCTGGCAAGCCCTCGACCGCGCACAGATGGCCACCGCGTGGCGATACTACGAACAAGCCAAGGCCGCCGCGCGGGAGTCCGGAGACAAGTCGTTCGAAGCGCACGCTACGGCAGAACAGGCGTTCGTCCTGATCGATATGGGCGAGACTCAGGACGCGGTCGAAATGCTTGAACGTGTCCGTAAGGATGCGCGGCGTTACGCGCCGCGCATCCTTACATCGTGGCTGGCTGCTGCGTGCGGGGAGGCATACGCGGCGGACCACTGCTGCGTTGCAGCCCTCCGAGCCTTCGATGACGCCGACGAGTTGCTCTGTCCGCAGCCGCACGATGTGGCGGGCCCTCACGTCACGCTAGACGAGGTCCATCTCAAGAGGTGGCGCGGACATGCCCTCGCCCGTCTCGGATCGATTGAGGCGATTGTTGTGCTAAAAGATTGTCTCAGCCGCCTCGACCAGACTTTCGCCCGCGCACATGCTTCCTTGCAAGTGGACCTTGCCATTGCTATGAAGGGCAACAATATAGATGCTCGTCGACAGTACGAACGCGCATCTGTTCTAGTGAACGAGCTAGGGTCAGCACGGCAATGGCGAAGGCTGGCGAGTATGGTTTGATATTCCGATCAGGGATGCGAGACATCCTTGTCGTTGATTCCTTAATTCAGCTCGATCGCCCCCGTTGCCCCCATTTCAAGTAGTATGCAAATAGGGGTCAGAAATGTGAAGGGTAGACATTTCTTGAGTGGTTGACGGTGCGGGCTCTCCACCAGCAACGTCCCGCCTCCATCGGCTTGAGGTGGCCGGCCGCAGTGCGAGCGTTTGCCAAGCTTGCGCTCCCCGGTCCCGGAGCGGCTCGATAGATGAGGCTGGCTGGCTGTCCATGGTTTCGTCCATGAACCCTTGCCGTTCGCTGCCTCCAGAGCCTCACGGCAGTCAACGGGCACCGCTCCTACCAACGGTTACTACTCCTGACGGGTGATTTCGCGGTCTCACGATCCCTTGGCCGCGGGTTGCTGCCGGGGAGGGACTATCCCCGCGTGCCCGGGGCCGGCCAACGGCGAAGTCCGCGCCGACATCCGCTGGAGGGACTATCCCCGTGTGCGCGGGGCCGACGGGCCAGGGATGGGTCGCGGCGGCGCTTCGCGCGGACTATCCCCGCGTGCGCGGGGCCGACCGTGTGAACTGGCGTGACGATCAGATGAGCGTGGGACTATCCCCGCGTGCGCGGGGCCGACCGTGTGAACTGGCGTGACGATCAGATGAGCGTGGGACTATCCCCGCGTGCGCGGGGCCGACTCCGCGCCGGGACGCCGTGCCGGGCAGGAGCGAGGACTATCCCCGCGTGCGCGGGGCCGACACTTGTTGACCTGGGCGTTTACTCGGCCAAGGAACGATTTTCATTCAGTCTGCCACAGGGCGGGTAGGGGCTGGTCGTCGGTTCTCCAGCGGAGGTAGTCGTTGGATGGCGGGGCATGTGGGCGGGATCGACCGTCTGGGCAAGGGCTTGGTGCAACGAGATCGTTAGCATGCGGGGCTGACACATTCCCGGAGCTCTTCCCCCGACTTGCATGCAGCCGACGGTATCGCGAACCTCAGCGCGCGTGGTACCGAAATGATCGACTTGCCTGAGGCAACGTCTCAACCTCATCCGGCGTCTGAACCGCCAACTGAGAGCCCGAGTTGTGCAAGCCGAGATGCTGAGGGGGCAGCAGGCCACCGACCGCAAAGGCTGTGGAGGTCGCTCCGTCCGGAGCGGGACTTCGACGCGCTACGTTGCTGCCGAATCCAGGACCGAACAACGCCACGTTCCACCGCGCACACGATGCTGTGCCGAAAGGTGGTGGCGAACGTGGCGGCCATAGAACTCGGCCTGATCGTCGGATTCCTGACTATTGCGTCGCTCGGTACTAATTATGTGTGGACCATCTCTACTGGAATCTTGGATCTTGCGCAGGCGGTGCCTGCTTCGAGGTATCGCTGCGAGGGTCGACCGCCAGAGTCTGCCTCATGGACGTCGACCAGTACCAGGCATACCTCGACGGCGATGAGTACGAGTGGTTCGGTGGCTTCTACGACGTCAGCCCGGTTGTCTTGGAGGTGCCCTACGACGACCATTGGTACCTCGTCGTTGACAGCAACTACCGGAAAATCAAGGTCAAGGTCACCGAGATCTTCGACTGATCACTCACAACCCCTCCGCGATGAGAGACGACGCTGACTGCCGCGGTGGGGCAGCCATCGAAGAGACCGCAGGACGGTTGTTCACGGTTCGATCATGAATTCGTGACGTACTCTCTGCCCCGGCGCGAGTCATGCCTCAAAGCGTGGGGTCACGACCACGGCGTGTGGGGTTTGATCGGCGTGGGGATCGTCGCGGGAGCCGGGCATGCACGCTCGACTTGCGTCGACCGGGAAGGGCGGTTCGGGCGGCCGTGGCAGCGGCAGCCCGAGCGGCATGGCTACAGCCGTCGGAGACCGGCGAGCACATTTCGTACAGGCTCAGCCGCGGTGTAATGGGCTGATACAGCGCCGCCCGAGCTTTCCGTGGTGTCGGAGTCGGCGGTGGGGCACATGGTCGGCGTGGGGGCGAGGCATCGGAGTGGTCGCGTCGGGCCGTCGTCCACCACGGCACTGAGCACAGCGGTCGGGGCATCATCCGGCACCTGCCACCACCGTGCCGTCGAGTTCGTCGGCGCGAGTGATCATGTCGTCAGCCAGCATGCGTAGCGCTTGGCCGACTTCGCGGAGTCCGCGGGCGGGGAGTTCGCCGCCGTCCTGGGCGGCCATGAGCGCGAGCACGACTTCACCGATGCTCGCGTTCACTTGCCCGAGCCGCGCCAACAGCTCGCGGTCGCGGGCGATCACTGTTCACCACCCTCGTCACTCGACGCCGCGGCCGTGATCTCCTGCTCGTCCTCAGACCTGGTCGTGGCCGGCGTCGGTTCCTGCCCCGTCCACAATGCATGGCCCCCACCACGGCACGATCCGCTGTTCCAGCTCATACATGGAACGTAAGCCCGCACCGTCATGTCGTAGTAGGACGGAATGTTTTACTACCCGACCGGGCTATCCAGTGACGGAGAGGCGGCGGGCAAGGCTCCGAAGGCGCGACTGCCGGTCACGTTCCAGCAGCTCGCCGACGATGCGGCGTGGCAGCGTCTGGTGTCGAATCCAGTCGGGCCCCATCGATTCGGCCGTCAGCAACGCGTCCACGGCTTGTTGGGCATGGCCAAGACGGGCGTGCGCGAGCGCCTGGTCGGCGAGGTGCCGGCACCGGGACGCCAACGGCAGCGTGGTGCCACGCGGCATCCGTTTCGCGGCGTCGAGCGCGCCCGCGTAGTCCTCGGTGACCACGCCGACATCGACGGTCTGCATCACAACCTGGGACGGGCCGAAGTAGGTCTCGTAGTCGTGGCGGTCCACGCCCATGCGGCCTGCCACTGCGGTGGCCTGACTGACAAGGTGCTGCGCTTCACCGACGCGCCGCGCGCGGCCGGACGCTGTGGCCGCGGTGATGATGAGGCTGCCGTACGCGGACAGGTGCGGCAACGGAACGTCCCCGCGGGGGCTCGATCGTCTCTGCAGTGCGGACAGCGACGCGGTGGGACTCGTCGTAACGGCCCTGCACGAGGAGCTGCCACGCGATCGACCCGCGGATGGTGGCGGCAAGGAGCTCGTCGGAGCCGTGACCGCTGGTGTCGTGGGCGAGACGGATGGACTGCCAGGCGATGTCGGTCTGGCCGAGATGGACGAGGGTGCAGCCGGTGACCCAGTAGGCACGAGCAAGCAACTCAGCCACGGCGGATCGCTGGGCTGCATCGGCAGCGTGCATGGTGGCTCGCAACTGCGGCAACGTGGACGGCAGGATGGTGGCGAGGTGGTCGTACTGGCCACCCCAGTACGCCGACCAGGCGTAGTCGACGGCGCGGCGCGCATCGTCGAGCGTGATGGGCTCGCCTGTGATGTCGCCGATGAGGTCGTCGACGGGAGAGAGGGCCTGTCGAAGTGCGACCACGCCGCCGTCCGCTTCACCGGTGGGTACGGAGGCGCGCTGTCCGAGAAGCTCGGGCAGGGACACGTCGAGAGCGCGGGCGATCTTCGTGAGCGTGCCGATCGCGGCGGTCTTGCGGGTGCCTTGTTCCAGCTTGCGGATCACGTCCACCGACACGCTCGCAGCGTCCGCGAGTTGCTGTTGGGTGAGTAGCTTGCCGCGTAGGGCTTTGATGCGTGCGCCGATCTCCTGCATGGGGGTGCCCCCTTCGTCGCGTGGCCGGGACTCCTCCGCGTCGCCCCAGGGTTCCTCATGCGGGGCGCATCACGCGAAGGGTCCGCCGCACAGCGGAGCCAGGAGCCGATCGGTACGTCACCCCGAACAGCAAGCGGCCCCGGCACCGTGTGGTGTCCGGGGCCGCTTCGGCGAGCGCGGTTGCCATCTTCGTGTCGCCCACTTGACGAACCGCATGAGCAGGTAAATCACGGCGAGCACGAGCGCGACACGCCCGAGCAGCGGACCGAGCGAGTAACTGCCATCACTGTTGATCGCGACGACGACCAGGAACACGACGGCAGCGGCGATCACGAGCAGGTACAGCCCGTTTCCGATGATGTTGAGCAGCGCCTTCCGTTTCGCTTCCGGAGTGGGTGTGGAGTGTGCTCTCAGTGCTCCAGTGGAACGAGCACGTCCCAGAGTGGCCGTGGCGATCAGGGATCGAAGCGCACTGCGTCAGGACATCCCCGGGTGCGCGGGGCCGACGCCTTCATGACACCGACGTCGTCGGCCCGGGCCGGACCATCCCCGCGTGCGCGGGGCCGACGTGATCCAGCAGAAGCGCGTGGTGATGTAGGTGGGACCATCCCCGCGTGCGCGGGGCCGACTGCCCGGCTGGTGTGGACCAGCCCGAACGCGACGGACCATCCCCGCGTGCGCGGGGCCGACTCGGTCGTGGGGATGGCCACGGCCGGGTTTCTGGGACCATCCCCGCGTGCGCGGGGCCGACGCCGAGGCTCAGGCACATCAGCCACGGCCGAGCGGACCATCCCCGCGTGCGCGGGGCCGACCCACACGAACTCCTCATCCCGGTAGATGGCCAGGGACCATCCCCGCGTGCGCGGGGCCGACACTTGTTGACCTGGGCGTTTACTCGGCCAAGGAACGATTTTCATTCAGTCTGTCATGGGACGGGTAGGGGCTCATCCGTTCTCCGGCGGAGGTAGTCGTTGGTTGGCGGGGCATGGGCGGAGGTCGATCGCCTGGGCAAGGGCTCGGTGCAGTGAGCACGCGGGGCTGACACGTTCCCGTAGCCCCGACTTGCATGCAGCCGACGGTATCGCGAACGTCAGCGCGCGTGGTACCGAAATGATCGATGTCCTGAGGCAACGTCTCAACCTCATCCGGCGTCTGAACCGCCAACTGAGAGCCCGAGTTGTGCAGGCCGAGATATCGGCGGATGCAGCAGGTCACCGAGAGGCCGCGTCGGACGGTCATCGACCACGGCGGCTTCGGAGCGGTCGGGGCATCACTGAGCACCGACCACCGCCGTGGTGTCGAGTTCGTCGGCGCGAACGATCATGTCTTCGGCGAGAGTCCGCAATGCCCGGCCGACTTCGCGAAGCTCAGCCGAGGGAAGTTCGCCGCCGTCCTGCGCGGCCATGAGGGCGAGCACGACCTCGCCGATGCCGGCGTTCACCCGTCCCAGTCGCGTCAGGAGTTCGCGGTCGCGGGCGATCACCGTTCACCGCCCTCGTCGCTCGACGACACAGCCGCGACTTCCTGCTCGTCGTCAGTGGTTGCGGCCGGTGTCGGTTCCTGTCCCGTCCACATAGCACGGCCCCCGACGCGACATGATCCGCTGTTCCAACTCATGCGCGGACGGTAGGCGGGGCGGACGACCGCGCGCGGTACACGCCAGCACCCCACGTGGAGGGGGACATTCTGTCCCCTCGCACGGTCAGGTGAGAACGCCGAGCTGCGACGCGAGGCTTCGTGCGTCTTGCTGGATCAACCGGCCACCTGATGTCACCAACTCGGCGGCCAACCCCCGGGACAGCGGATGACAACGCATCGACTCCGTGCTCGCTGCCGTGGCGCGTTGCAGCGTGTGGAGCGCGCCGGTGTAGTCGTGTCGCTGGGCATACGCGCGGGCGGTTTCCAGCCACAGTCGGGCCTGACGATCACGAGACGGGATCGCGTCCGGGTCGACGGCGTCGGCCTTGTCGAGCGCAGTTCCACCCTTGCGGAGGTCGACGGCGACCGACACTCCGGTCAGGTCAGTGTTGGCGCGGCCGAACAACGTCCACGGATGCGCATAGCTGTGAGGGAGCCGCGGCACGATCGTGTCGGCGTCGTCGAGATACCGGAACGCGTCGCCTTCACGGCCGAGTCGCGCGGCCGTGATCGCCGCGTGCAGTCGACACGCACCCCACAGGGCACGAACGGTGTCGTCCTCGCCATCGAGATACGGTGCGAGCACGGCGGCCGCGTCGACCGCGAGCTGCAGCGCGTCTTCCTCACGGCCCGTCGCCCGCCACACGTTGCCCACAACCCATGCTGCGGCGGCAAGGCTCACCGGGTCGTCGGCCTGCTCGGCGGCCGTCAGGCACCGGTCAGCGGACAACCACAGCAACGCCGAGTCGGACACCCATGCCAACGCCTGCTCCGCCAGCGCGTATGCGGCGACGAGCGCGGTGTTCGCCGTGCGACGGTCGGGGCCGGTGAGCACACGGGCGGCCCGACGCGCATCCCGCAACAACGACGGCAGCACACGGCCGACATCGGCACGTGGCGTGGCCGAGGTGTGCCACACCCGCCAGGCATAGGCGGCCCGGTCGACCAGATCCGTCACGTCGTGATGCGCGTCCCGGTCGACCACGAGGACGGTCTCTTCGATCGCTTCCCGAATCGCGGGCACGGCTTCGTGACCTTCCCGGCGGACGGCGCTGACCGTGATCGCCTGATCTCCGGTGAGTGCGGCGACATCGTGCAGGCCGAGCGCGTCGGCCAGCTTCACCAGCATGCCCAGCCGGGGCGGCAGCAGGTGACCGCGCTCGACCTTCTTGAGCCAGTCGGGGGAACGGCCGACCAGACCGGCAAGGACCGGGCGGGACATTCCGCGTCGCTCCCGGTATGCCTGAATCCGGCCCCCAACGGGTTTCCCGGCGAGTTCATCGACGTGCACGCGGATCACCTCGTTCGCGTAGTCGTGTCCTCTTCGCGAAACCCCTGGCCAGGCTGCGGGCACTCTGCGAAGAGAATCACTCGTCAGGTTAGCGGTCGGTACTTGATTGGGCACGTAAAGCGGCCCCCCATCTCCGGGGCTGCGGCGACGAGCACAATCGCTGGTCTCGTGCCGCCCGTTTGACGGGCTGCGTAAGTAGACGGCGAGCGCGAGTGCGATACGCCCGAGCAACCAGCCGCCATGACAAGCGTTATTGCGTTGGGAAGCACGCAGCTGATTGCGCGAGCGACCCTTGGCGGTGGGTCTAGTCCACCGGCGCACAGTCAGGGGAGCAACGGTCTGCGTTGGGTTCGCCGAGAGCGTTTGTGACGAGTCGGTAGTTCGTAAACAGCCCTCGTGTGTGGGTCTGACGCGGTAGCCGCCGACCTCGAAGCCGCGAGCACCGAGTATTTCGGGGCCGCGGGGCCGATTCCTCCAAGGGAGTCAGCGTGTACGACGCGCTGGACCATCCCCGCGTGCGCGGGGCCGATGGCCAGCGGCGCGACCGTGAGCAGGCCTGTCGCTGGTCCATCCCCGCGTGCGCGGGGCCGATTGCTGACGAACGATCCGGAACAAGCTCGACAGTGGTCCATCCCCGCGTGCGCGCGGGGCCGATGGCCGTGGCGGCGTCGGGTTCTACGACGTCACAGGTCCATCCCCGCGTGCGCGGGGCCGATCACCACGACGCAGCGAAGCACGATCCCAAGACGGGTCCATCCCCGCGTGCGCGGGGCCGATTCGGCGTCGACGCGGACGGCGAAAACGAATCGCGGTCCATCCCCGCGTGCGCGGGGCCGATGGATGGAGACCCGTCGGAGATGACCCGGCAACTGGTCCATCCCCGCGTGCGCGGGGCCGATCCGCCGAGGACTCGCGCCAACTCGCCCGCGACCGGTCCATCCCCGCGTGCGCGGGGCCGATGCTCCGCTGTCGGTGACGGAGGCGGCCCTCGAGGGTCCATCCCCGCGTGCGCGGGGCCGATCGCGGGTGCCACGCCGCCCCGGCGGGTACCGGAGGTCCATCCCCGCGTGCGCGGGGCCGATTCTCGACGGGCACCCGCCCACCGGGGCGGGGCGGGTCCATCCCCGCGTGCGCGGGGCCGATCCCCTGATCCACCGCGGGAGAATGATCACGAAGGGTCCATCCCCGCGTGCGCGGGGCCGATCGTGAGCTCGCCCGCTGCTGGGGTCACATCACCGGTCCATCCCCGCGTGCGCGGGGCCGATACTTGTTGACCTGCGGGTTTACTCGGCCAAGGAACGGTTTTCATTCAGTCTGACACAGCGTGGGCGTGGGTTGTGCACGTGTTCTCCGAGAGGTCAACCCCCATGGTCGGGGCTTGTTGCTCTCTACGGTGCCCGATGTCCGCGGTGTGGCGTCGCAGGGGGCCAGTTCGTGTTCTCTTGCGGCGGTGAGAAGGGCTATCGGGCGTTTGTGGGTTTCCCTAGCTGGCTCGGGTGTCTGTGGTCAGTCGTTGGAGTTCGGTGAGTACGGACCGCAGGATCGGCAGTGTCGGCTCGTCGTTCTGGTGCAATGCCGCTTGTGCTTGCGCGATCACGTCGTCGCGCGGGAGGTCGGGCCACTGCCACGCGTCCCGTAGGTGTAGTTGAGTGGTCTGCTCTACCTCGGCCTCGGTTTCACCCGAATCCGCCAGCGGTGTCCTCCATGCACGCGGCCGACGCGCAGCTCGGCATCCTTCGCGGGGCCGACCTGGTATCGCTGCCGAAAGGGCGGACTGGACCATCCCCGCGTGCGCGGGGCCGACTGCCCGCCACACCTCGACCGGAACCTCTCCTGGTGGACCATCCCCGCGTGCGCGGGGCCGACGAGCCACTGGCCATCGGGGCCGCACCACTGCGGGGAC
This sequence comes from Saccharomonospora sp. NB11, assembly GCF_015910535.1. Classification (GTDB taxonomy): domain Bacteria; phylum Actinomycetota; class Actinomycetes; order Mycobacteriales; family Pseudonocardiaceae; genus Saccharomonospora. Next base: position 13,084 of record NZ_JACBJG010000008.1, read on the forward strand.
CATCCCCGCGTGCGCGGGGCCGACGTACGCGGAGCAGGACGTGGTGATCAAGGGCGGGGACCATCCCCGCGTGCGCGGGGCCGACGACCCGCTCTCGGAGACGCTGGAGGCGCCGACGGGACCATCCCCGCGTGCGCGGGGCCGACACTTCTTGACCTGGGCCTTTATCCGGCCAACCGGTCGTTTTCATTCAGTCTGACACAGCGTGGGTGAGGGCCGTGCATCCGTCCTCCGCCGCATAGTCCGGGGTCCCTCGGTGTTGCCTCAACGGTGCCTGATATTCGTCGGAAGACGACGAGGGGGCGAATAAGCAGCGTTCGTTCTCGGTGGTGATCAGGGTGGAGCGCATGGGCGGCAAATGGAAAGCGTTCCATCGGACCTCGGGCGAGCTGGACGGTTCGCAGGGTTTCCAGCGTCGGTCAGCTGTTCGGTGAGCGCGTGGGAGGTTCCGGCAGCGACATCAGCGCGTCGATCACCTCGGTGAGGCTGCCCTCGGCCGACCAGATCACGTGGCCGTCGGCGCGGTCCCAGCGGCGGCCGGCGGCATCCTCACGGTCGCGCACCCGTAGCCCGTCGACATAACGGCCCGTCGCACGGCAACCGTTGATCTGCTGCAATTCCCCGTCATTGAGCTTGTGCTCGAACTGCCACCCGGCACGCACGAGGTCGCCGAGGCGCTGCAACGCAGGATCGGCGCGCGCCAGCTCGTCAACATTCACCGTGCCTGCCCTCGTCCTCGGCGGCCGTCGGCGGCGCATCCATCTCCACCTGCTCGTCGGCCTGCTCAGGTGCTGACGGCATGGGGTGCGATCCGGTTCTCGTGCCAGTCGGCACACGCCCCGGCCAGGACCGGCACACTCGGCTGTTCTTCATGACCGCGAAAGCTACGAGCAGCAGAAACCGGTCAGCGGTACAGTTCGTACCCTCACTCGTTCGGGCTAGGCAGGTATCCCGACGCGCTCACACAACGCCCGGACGTCGTCGCCGTGCCCGGTGGGCGGGCGACGGCGAAGGTCGACAAGCATCTCGCGGGCGAATCCGTTGTAGCGGATGGTTTCTGTCGCTGTCCGTTCGGCAGCGGCGAGCAGCGCCCACACCGCGTGCCGCTCGTCGCGTTGCTGATAGGCGCGCGCCACCTCGATCAGATGACGGCTTCGCCGTGGCACGGATGCGATCGTGGTCGGGTCGAGGGCGTCGGCCGCGCGGAGTGCTTCGGCTGGTCGTCGGAGTTCGACGCCGAGCGTGACCGCGTGGGCGCTCATCACCGAGCACGAGAAACTGGACTGGACATGCCGATACTCGGGGCCGAGGATGCGCGCGATCTGATCAGCGGCTTCCCAGTGGGCCCACGCCTCGCCATGTCGTCCTCGGCGCGCATGGACGTAGGCGATCTCGGCCTCCAACGCGCCGACCATGCCCCGCCAGTCGGCGGGCGCCGAGTCGAGGTGCGGCAGGAGTTGCCGGATGGCATCGTGAGCGAGAGTGAGCGCTTCGTCCCACCGACCCGCGTCGCGCAGTGCTTGCACCATCGCCCATGCGCCCCCTGCTGCGACGTATGGGTCGTCCGCTTCCTGCCCTTCGGTCACGGCCCGGTCCGCGACCATCCACACCAGTTCGGGCGCGGGCTGGTACGCCACATAGAAGTCGGCGAGCTGATACACGCCGGACAGCACACAGCGGGCGTTCCTGCGCTCGACGCCGCGGAGCAAGCGGACAGCGGCCTGCGCATCACGAATCAGGTCGGGTAGGAGGATGCCGAGCTGTGTCCGGTGGTCCGGCGAACTGTGCCGGACCTGCCACGCCTGGTCGAGCCGGTGCGCGAGGTGGGGCACGCTCGGCGGATCACCGGCAGGGGCCATGCGGTACTGAGTCAATGCGCTCTGCACGGCCGACAATGCGGCATGCCGGGAGCCTGCGAAACGTTCGACCGACACGGCGTGGCCATTTCCCGTGAGATCAGCGAGGTCCTCAAGACCGAGAGCCTGGGCGAGCTTGAGCAGCATCGGCAGCTTCGGCACCTGCAACCGTCCAGTCTCGACCGCCTTGACCCACTCAGCAGAGCGGCCGACAAGCCCCGCCAGCACCGGACGGGACATGCCAACGCGTTCGCGGTATCGCTGAATCCGCCGACCGATCGGGAAGTCGGCGTCCGGCTGCGGCGTCATCGCACCCACACCCTTCGCGGAGTCGCGTTCCCTTCGCAAGAGCCGGGGTTTGCCCGGGGTCTTCGGCTCCGCGAAGAGAGTGACTCAGAGAGTAGCGGACATCGTGTGATCGGTCGCACAACCGGCTCGGGGGCCAGGTGTGCGTCCGTGGTTGTCGCGCGCAGTTGTGGGACGGCGGTTGCAGGCTTTGTCGACGGGCTGATTCTGGGCCTCCCAGTGGAGGCGGGCATGGCAGGTGGGGAGGCGGCGGGCCGACATTCACCGCGTCCGGCGAACAGTCACAACTTCATAAAACATCCCCGCGTGTGCGGGGCCGACTGACTCCACATGTCGGCAGACCACAGGGGCACCGGACCATCCCCGCGTGCGCGGGGCCGACGACTCGGACTGGATGAACTCCGCGTTCGAGTACGGACCATCCCCGCGTGCGCGGGGCCGACCACGCCCTTGACACCGGCCGCAATGAGTACGTCGGACCATCCCCGCGTGCGCGGGGCCGACGGCGCGCGCCCTGCCGCGATCTCGCCGGTTGACGGACCATCCCCGCGTGCGCGGGGCCGACCGTCACCCTGTTCGTCGACGCCACCGACCCCGAGGACCATCCCCGCGTGCGCGGGGCCGACGCATCGTCACCGCGCAGGCACGAACGCACCACGGGACCATCCCCGCGTGCGCGGGGCCGACCGACCCGCACACTGAACTGCTCGCGTTGGAACTGGACCATCCCCGCGTGCGCGGGGCCGACGGCGAGGAAGCGGTCGACGCTGCCGCCCGCGAGGGACCATCCCCGCGTGCGCGGGGCCGACCCGAGGCGCGCGAAGCCGTCCTTGCCGGTCGCCGGACCATCCCCGCGTGCGCGGGGCCGACGCGCCCAGGGAGACGAGACCTCCGCCACCACCGGGACCATCCCCGCGTGCGCGGGGCCGACACTTGTTGACCTGGGCGTTTACTCGGCCAACGAGCGATTTTCATTCAGTCTGACACAGGGTCGGTAGGGCGTGGTCATCCGTTCTCTCCGGAAGGAGACAAGGTCAGTCTTCCCATGGTGAGTTCCCTCGGTGATGTCCCGGCTGACCCTCAGGGAGCGCGTTGCATCGCCGTTGTCATCGTGCCCTAGCGGAGCCTCAATCACCGATGCCTTGCCTCCCTGCCGTCCAGAGCAGCGCTGCGAGCGTGATCCCCGTCGGCGCGCGATCGGGCGTAGCGCAGCGATGACGTCGCCATGCTGTGTCAGCCTCCCGTCGCCGCGTCCTCTACTTCGTCGTCGGGCATGGGGGTGACCACGGGGTCCGGCAACAACTCCGACGGCAGGTCGTCCTTGTGTCCGACGAACGGCGCGCACAGTGGCAGGTGCGGCAGCAGGCGTACGTGCTCGCGGCGGCCGAGGACGTTCGCCGTTCCCCTGTACTGCTTGACTCGGTCGTCGTTGGGTTCCCAGTGGCGAATCCAGGCGACGGTCGGCTCTATTTTCTTGTCGTTGCGGGTCCAGGGAAGCGGGAACTCGACGTCGAGGGTGAGGACCGCCGCCCACCAGTACGGCACGTCGAGACGGACCCGCAGCCACCGGTGCCTGGTGAACGCCCACAGGTGAGTGGTGGCCGGGGGAGTGGCGGGCATCGGTTCGAGGTGGAAGCCGCCGGTGTCGGTCCAGGCCGCGGGCCAGTCCCGCGTGTGTTCGTGCAGCAGCGCCCAATCGGCATGTTCGTGGCGGCCGCTGCCGTACAGGGTCCAGGTGTGGGTCATGCGGCAATCTCCCCGGTGAGGCGGTCGGCCAGTGTGGTCAGGTCCGGGCGGGTCCACTCGGACGTGATTCTCACGGTGCCGAGGCCCGCTGTCGTGCGGCCTCCGATACCGACGAGCCCGTCGTGCAGGTCGGTGAGCACGGTGTCGATGAGCAGGCGGTCGACGTCGTCGAGTGGTTCGAGTGCGTAGACGCGCAGTCGGAATCGGCCCGCGGTGACCACTTCGTCCGTGAAGAGAAGTTGCTCGCGGGCGCCGCCGGTGAAGCGGTCGATGGCCACGTGTGTGCGCAGATCGGTCGTGGCGTTGTCGATGACACTGTCGGAGACGGCGATCTTGGCGCGACGCGCGTTCCGGCTTTCCCCACTGAAGCCGAAGAGGCGACACGGGTGGCACTCACCGCACCGGCGGTCGGCACAGGCTCCGGCACCGACGACGCGGCACACGTACTCGGCTCGCGACCGCAGATTGCCCTTCAGTGTGGAGCCGGGGACGACGAGTCGGCCGTCACTCCGGAGAACCTCGTTGATGATCGGGCGGTCGGAGGTGCTGTCGGCGGTGGGTTTTCCCGCGCTGATGTGCAGGCCGTCGATGATCTCGAACGTGACGTCGTAGTCGGGTTCGAGTGGGCGCTGCGGTTCCGCGAGCGGTTCCGGCGCGGGGTAGTCGTCGGGGAACCGCAGGTGCAGCCAGGTGTGCAGGCCGTGGACCGTGGTCAGGTCGTACTTGCGGTGGCCGAGGCCGACGACGGAACAGCGGCCCGCGTCGTGGCTGGCCCCGCGCCCGAGGCGGGGCCGCCACTCCTGAAGAGCTCGGAGGAACGGCTCTTCGCGTTGATCGGGGTTGTCCCAGCTCAACACGATGTCGAACTCCGTGCCCGCCGGGAGAACGGTGACTCCGTGCAGCATGGTGTTGGCCGGCGCGCCGCGTTCCCGGTCGATGGCGGTGCGGTGTCGCACGGTGCCGTTCGTGTCGCCGAGATACCGGGTGCCCAACACCTGGATGCTCGATGGGATGCGTTCGACGTCGTTGGCGATGCCGAACAGCGTTTTCTCCGGCAACAGCTCATCATAGGTGGCGCAGTGCGCGCGCAGGCTGCCCGCGACCGTGGTGCCGGGGAGATGGGGACGCCCCGTGGTGTCTCTGCGGAGCGGCAGCACGTTGTCCACATCGGGAAGGGCTTCCGGTGCGGTGACTCCGCCGGGTGTGTCCATGCGCAGTTTGACGGTGATCACCATGCTGATCATGTGTGAGCCTCCGGTCGCGGCGGGGCAACATACAGGGCGCCGAACCCTTCGCGGCGCCGGAGTCCGATGCCGCGGGCGGCGAGTGTTCGCCGTGCCTCCGGGCTCGGTGCTTCCGCGCAGCGGATGCGATAGGTGGAGCCGGCGGCCACCGCGCGTTCGACGGGTTTGGGCAGCCCGCTGGCGGCGTGCCAGCCTCCTACTTCGTCCCATCGGGTCCAGGCACCGACGACCTCGAGAGCCTCCACCCCGAGGACGTCGGACAGCTCACGCAGGTCGGGTTGGTCCGCGGGGAACCCGAAGTCGTCACAGAACGCGGCAGGGGCGGCCAGCCGCAGGATGACGTCCTGGCCCACGCACTCGACCGGATCGGGCTCGGCCGTGGTGTCGACGGCGAGGGTGACACTTCCTCGCAGGCTCCGTCGCGAACCGAACGACAGCGTGTGGATCGGCTCGTCGCCGCAGAACAGGGCACGTGTCGCCGGGCCGTGCAACCACCCGCTCAGACGCGCTTGTTCCTTCAGCATGCTCTGGGTGAACAGGTGGCCGTCGCGGGCGACTCCTTCCGCGGTCAGAGCCGTCGTGGTGCGGGTTTCGAGCGGCACACGACCGCGGGCTTGGCCCTTGCTGAAGACCAGCGGGTCCTCGCATTCGTCACACGTCGTGGCGTGCTCGTCGTAGGCGGCGTCCCATTCGCTGCGACAGTTTTCCGACGCGGCGTACTTGTGGCGTTTCACCGACAGCGGCACCGGAAGACTGGCCTCGGAGTGCAGGGGCCCGAAGCTGCCCGCTCCCTCGAACGTCTCCAGGAACTCGGGGAGTTGCGTGACCTCCCGGCCGCGTCGGCGAATCCACGCGGCGGCCAACGCTCCGCGCAGCACCGATCCGGGAACGTGGTTGTGGGTCTCCTGCCGGAAGTCGGCGCGGGCGTTACGGCCCGCGGCGACCGGTTGGGTGAGAGTGACCGTGATACGCGCGTACTCGCTCATGCCGACCTCAGTGCCAGGAAGCGTTCGACAGCCGCTTGGTCCAGTTCCTCGGTGGTGCAGGTGATGGTGACCCAGCCCAGTCCGCGTCGGCGGTCGGCGCCGAGCGAGCGGGTGGCTTGGCCCGCCACGGCGAGCACGAGGCGGTGGGTTTGCAGCGTCGCCTTGTCCAGCGGATGTCGCTGCGCGATCGTGAAACGCGCCGTCTCGGCGCCGATCTGCTCGGTGACGGCGAGCATGTCGGGTTTCGCGGCGTGGGTGTGTGAATCGACTGCTACCCGGGCCGCGGGGCGCGTCTGGTGCCATCCGTTGTCGGGGACGGCGTCGTGCCACAGCCACGGGCATTCGATGCTGGACGAACCGAACACCTCATGGACCACTCTGGTGTGGGGTTCGAGCAGCCGCAGTGCGGTGGCGCGCATGACGCCTTTGAGGCTGCTGCTGGGCAGTGGCCGGTGGGCATCGACTCCGGCGTCCAAACCGGGGCGAGCGTGCCCGGTGGAGACCCGGAACGGCGTGTGGAAGCGCACCTCGAATTCGAGTGTGGACATCTCGGTCATACGGTCCTCCACCACCGCACCATGCCGAGTGCGTCCTTGAGAAGGATGGGGCCTTCGAGGAACCGCTGCACCAGGCCCCACAACCCGAGGCGCTCCGCATGGGATTCCAGACGTTCCAGATCGTTGTCGCTTGCCAACAGGGCGAGGTTGGCGCGCGCTGAGGCGCCGAGTTCGGCCAGCGAATCAAGATCCGCCCAGGCGTCGACCAGCATGTCCAGTGCGGGGGCTTGGCGTTGGTCGGGCACCTGGTGATGGAGTGGGTGAGGTCCGTCGTGTGTGATGTCCTGCCACGCCAGCGACGCCCGCTTGCCGCGATGCTGTTCCTTGGCGTGGGAGAGCAGCTCTCCCGCCAGGTCCACGGCAGCGGACAGCGGGCTGGAACGGTGGTGAAACACGATGGCCGCTGACACCGTGGGCACCGGCAGTTCGACCAGTCCCGCGTCGGCGAGTTCTGCGGCCAGGGCGTCCTGAAACGTGGTTTGGAGTGTGCGCGCGAACGACCATGCTTCGTGCGCGGGGATGCTCACGAGCACGTCGTCTCCGCCCACGAGATGCGCGATGACCGGCATCGTCTCGTCGGTGTCGGCCGACATCCCCTCGATCGCGGCCAGCAGCGCCGACCAGGTGGCGTTCTCGATCGCCGAAGGCAGGTCGAAGGTCGTGCCGATGCCGTCACGCCGCAGGTCGCGAAGTTCCTTGTTGAGCTTGCCGACCGCGTTGCCGTCGGCGTAGACGGTGGCCAGGTGTGTGTTGTCGTTCTCCTTGCCCAGGAGGGCCAGATCCGGGAACTTGTCCGGCAGTGTGATGTCGCGGCCGTGCTGGGCTTTCCAACGCTTCAGCAGGTCGCGTTCGACACCGGGTGTCAATGCCGCGGTCTTGCTGCTGGTGAAGCCGGCGCAGCTGTGGCGCTTTGCGCAGTCCTCACACAACTGCACTTGTTTCCGGTCGTCTCCCGCTCCGACCATGGCTTCGCGGCCGGCAGGCCAGGAGCGGCACCAGTCGCAGGGTTTGCTCGCGGGCCACTCCGACACCGGCGCGGGCCAGTCGCGGGTGACGAGCGGTTCGTCGGCGGCATGCGCGTCCAGCGAGTCCTGCCCCTCCCACCGGGTGGAGCGCAGCGGGGCCGCGGGCAACGCCTCGCGGAGGTAGCGCACCACGTGGTGCTCGACGTCGTCCACGGCGTCGTCGCAAAGGAGTTCCAGCGCGATGACGCCGTCGATGTCGCCGTAGGCGGTGTTGCGTCGCGCCTTGTCGGTGATTTTGGTCAACATCGTGTCCACGGCCTCGGCCATGGTGGCCTCTCGGATCATGCGCGAGGCACCGCGTCGGCCGCGCAGGTGCGGGGTTCTGGCCAGCCAGGACTGGATCTGCACCACGGCCACGTCGAGGAAGAGCGTCACCGCCTGCCTCCCCGCGGCTTGCCGGGAAGTCGTTGCTGGTTGGGCAGCTCGCACGGGTCGGCCTCGTCGATGATCGGGAGCTCCTGGTTGTCGTCCGCGAGATCGGGCAGCGCTAGGAGCGGGTTCCCGCGGCGTTTGCCGTTCTTCTTCTGATACTCGGTGCCCGACGTCTGCTTCCAGAACGCGAACCCCGTGTCGAAGGCCTCGGAAGCCTGCGCGGGAGAGGACGACGAGTCACCCGGCGGATACCAGACCTTGTCGGCTTTGACGGCGTCGGGCTTGAGTGCCTTGGCGAGCAGCGGCCAGGTCTCGACCACCTCGGGGCAGTGCTGCTCCATCCATTCCCGGAACTGGCCGATCAGCGCCTCCATGTCGAGCTTGGCGGACGGGCAGGAAACGCCGTAACGGGTCCCGGTGCGCCACACGTCGCTGCTCGTGAGATCGACGCTGAGGGTGCAGGCGCCGAACCCGAACGGCTTTCCTCCGCCGATGTGCTGCCACACCTTCTCTTCGCCCAACAGGGTCGACGGTTGCAGCGTCGCCAACAGCCCACCGAGTTGAATCTCGTCCAGGTCGCTGAAGACGAGCGTGGCGCTGAACGTGTTGCCCTTCCGGAGGAAGGCGACGTCGGTGGTCAGCTCACTGCTGTGGTGAGGGCGTGCTTTGGCGCGGTAGGTCTGCAGGGAGCTTCCCAGTTCGGTGTGCCAGTAGTGTTTGCGCCCGCGCAGCGGCCGGGGCTGCGGCAGGTCGGCGGCCGAGCCCCATCCCCGCAGCGGCGGATCACCCGCGTTTCCCCGGACACGCTCGTCGTTCACCAGGTAGAACTGTCCTGATCCCGGTCGGGGAGCGCCCATGGGCGCGAGCTTGAGGGTCGCGATCGCGCTGTCCTTGCCCGCGCCGCCCTTCTTTTTCTTCGACTTGGCGCGTTTGACGAGCACCGCGTCGGAGAACCGCACATGCCCTCGGTAGGAGTTCTGCCGGGCTTCGGGGGTGTCCTTGCCTTCGGTGTCGGCCGAGCCGAACACCTGACAGCTCGGACACAGGCGCTCCCACTCTCGGCAGGCGTGGAATCCCGGATCGACGCGTTCGCCCGCGGAGATGCTGCCCGGATGACGCCAGATCATGGACAGTCGCAGCGACTCGATCTCGCCGTCGGAGTCGAGCCGAACCCAGACCGGCTGGCCTTCGTGCAGGCGACGGCTGGCGTAGTGGCGTCGGCCGATGACCCTGCCCTGGAACGTGACGTCCGCGAAGACGTCATCGGGGTCGCGTTTCTTCAGCTGTGCGGTGCGTAGATCGTCGGCGCCGTCGACGGCGTGCAGGAAGTCCTGCCACACCTCGTCGGGAACGGTCCGCGGGACCGCGCCGACCGGGTAGCGGCGCAACTGTGCCTTGTAGTTGCGCTTGTCTCTTTTGGCGGCGTTGCGGACCTTGGCGTCGCTGATGAACACCACCCACTCGCCGTCGTCGTCGCGGTACGCCTCGTCGGGCCTTCCCCTGGTGAACGTCACGGTCAGCCGTTCGCCGGATCTCAGCGGGGGACCGCCGCCCGCTGCCCGGACGAGTAGATCGTGGGGCAGTTTCGGCGGATCGTCCTCGTCCGGACACAGCAGCAGTGTCGGCGGAGCGTCTTCGCTGACGTGTTCGGCCACGATCGCCATCCGCAGCCCTTGGACGGTCTTGGCGGTGACCGAATCCCGGTAGCCGGGCACGAAATCGCTGTCGAACACCCGCAGGCAACTGCCGGTGATCGTTTCGTGCAGGGACCGCAGCGCCCCTTTCAACGACGACCCGGGAATGAACGGAGTGCCATCGGCCCGCCGCGGCACGTCGGGCGTCTTCTCGCTCCCGAAACCGCGAATCAAAACCCCGGTTTCAGTATGGACGGTCACTTTCAGTGTGCCGGACAGCAAGTCCGATCGACCGGAGTGTCCGTGGGGGCGAGCGCGGGTCGGTGGAGCATCGGGAAAGGGAACGAAGGTGTAGGGATTGACGAACTTTTCAGCCATGCCCCTGCCCCCTGCTGTCCGCGTCGCTCTGTCGAATCCGCTTTCCGGTGCGATGCGGTAGGTTACCGAAAGCGCACCGACTGTGAGGGGGTTTCGGTGAGAACCGTGCGCCAGGTCGTCCCGCGGCGGGGGCAGCTTCCCGTCGTGCTGTCGAACACGCTGATCGTCGTCTCCGCGGCTGTGCTCACCGCCGCGCTCGCGCTCGTCGTGGAGGACGCCATTCCCAAGGCAGGTGAGGGCGAGCCGGAGATCGTGCCGTTGCGGGCGGCGCTCCTGCTGGGAATGCTCGTGGTGCTACTGGTGGCGCTGGCGTGGAGGACGGTCGTGCACGATACGCGGGGAACCCTGTTCTACGTGCAGATCCTCAACGAGGGAATGGCCAACCGGCACACGGAGCCGTTGCGCGCGGCCCAGGCCGAGCACATGTCCCTGCGCACGGTGACGCGGTGGATCGACCTGGCCAGCCGCCGGCGGGGCGGTGTGGTGGACGTGGTGGAACCGTGCCACGAGGTCGGCCGGGCGCTGGAGGAGAGCGTCAACACCGACCGCGACGACACCGGCTACACCGTCGCGCCGAACCTGCTGTGGCCGATGTCGCTGGCCGTGGGCGCCCACCTGCCGCAAGGAGACAACCTGCGACTACTGGAGCTGGGGCAGGGATCGGGTGACATCGGGTTCGAGCTGAACTCGCCCGGCACGGGAAAGCTGAAGAGCGAATTGCACCCGGTGCCGGAGCCGAAGGGCGACCGGGTGGGGGTGTGGCTGGCGCTGACGGAGAGCGCGCGGTTTTGCGACGTCAACACGTTTGCCCAGTTCGGAGTGAGCACGGTGCACGTCGTCACCTACGGCGACAAACTCCCCGGACATGACGGTTATCAGCCCCGGTTCGACCGGGACGATCTTGCTTCTCTCGGCGCGGACGCCGCCGAGAAACTAAGGGAGATCAAAGCCCAGGCCGGTTCCCGGGAGCTGGTCGTGATCGCCATGGTGCCCAAGACCACCGCGTTGGCGATCGGTTGGCAGCTTTCCCAGATGAAGAAGTGCCCGTTCTTCCACAGCACCCATCTGATGGCTCACGACCCCAACACCAAGGCGTACGTCCCCATGCGGGTGCGGGAATCGCAGCCGACCACACCACCGACCGAACCGCTCACGGCGCTTCCGCCCAGCGGGAAGGCCGCGGGGAACGGGCATGACACGGAGGCCGCCGGTGCCGGCGACGGTCCGACTGACTCTTGACCTCGCCGGACGGCCACGGATCTACCCGGCGAGGCTGCACGGCGCGGCGTGCGCGTTGCTGGAAACCACCCGCGATGATCATCGCCGGCAGCACAAGCCGTTCGCGGTCGGCCCGCTGTACGACGTCGGCGGCCACACCCGTTGGCGGCTCGGCTGGCTCACCGACCACGACCCGCCACCTCTTCCGCGACTGGTCCGGTTCGGCGACACTCCGTGTCCGGTGTTGGACGTGCGCGTGGAGCAGACCAGCTACGCCGAACTCGCCCGCTCGGAACCTGCTCGTCACGCGCAACTGCGCATGACGAGCCCGCTGTATTTCTCTCGCAGCGGTCGCGACCACCCACTGCCGGATCCGGTGCTCATCGTGCGCAGCGCCGCCCAGCGATGGAACGCCCATGCGCCCGAAATGTTCACCATCGCCGACAAGCAAATCCGAGCGGTGACCGGCACGGTGTTCCTGCACGACATGGAAGGCGAGACGGTACGCACCCCGGTATCGGCGACCATGCACCAGACGGGCTTCCTCGGCTCCGTGAGGCTCGGACTGACCAAGTCCGCCGACCACGCCGCCCGCATGGTGTTCGCCGCGCTCCTGCGCTTCGCCGCCCTGGCCGGTGTCGGGGCCCAAACCACTCACGGCTTCGGCAGCATCCAACTGGAAGAGCTCTCCGCGTGATCTCCGGCAGTTGCAGGACGTCGCAACCGCCCAGTCAGAGGCCGGTACAGATCAACGACGAATCGCCGGAAAACCCGCCGGTCCTCGCAACCGGCATCGCCGCAGGTCAACGCCCTGTGGAAGGCGGAGGGAAGGCTGCCGCCGGACGGCATGTGGATCTTGCTTGTCCCGGTCCTCGCGACCGGCTACCATTTCCGCAGGTCACAAGGGGTGCCAAACCCGACCAGTCGCAAAGCCTCGCCCGACCTGAAGGGCATAGAAACATGTTTTCCGGTAGGCAATCCACTTTCTGCTCGTTGTCGCAAAGCCTCGCCCGACCTGAAGGGCATAGAAACGTTCCACGACATGTGCATGAACAGCGCGATCACGGCGGTCGCAAAGCCTCGCCCGACCTGAAGGGCATAGAAACTAGGAATCCCTGGAGCTCTTTATACAGTCTGTTAGAGTCGCAAAGCCTCGCCCGACCTGAAGGGCATAGAAACTCATGTTCATGATTCGGAGGAGATAACCTCTTGAGTGAAGTCGCAAAGCCTCGCCCGACCTGAAGGGCATAGAAACTCTTCAGCTCCTTGGCGTCGCAAAGCCTCGCCCGACCTGAAGGGCATAGAAACGGTAGAATCCTGCTGTGTCAGTCAGTGGGTTTCGTCGCAAAGCCTCGCCCGACCTGAAGGGCATAGAAACCTTTTATTCGGGAAGACGAAGATACGTCTCAGCAGGTCGCAAAGCCTCGCCCGATCTGAAGGGCATAGAAACGTTCACATCATGCGGAGTCAGGTTGACGATATGCGTCGCAAAGCCTCGCCCGATCTGAAGGGCATAGCTTCACAGTTGAATAGACGGGACGACATCTGACGCGTATCTGGGGGTGCCATGGGGGTGTTGTATTCTCGGGCTTTCACGCAGCAGGCGTTATTGGATGCGTGGGATCAGGTCCGGGATTCGGCGTTGGAGGATGGGCGTCCGGATTTCGAGGTGGAGCGGTTCGAGGCGGACGCCGCCCGGCTGATCAGTAAGTTAGCGGCCGAATTGCGGGAAGGCACGTGGCGGCCCTCGCCCGTGCGGCGGGTGGAGATCCCGAAACCGTCGGGTGGGGTGCGGCGGCTGGGAGTACCCGTCCTGGCGGATCGGATCGTGGAGCGCGCCTTGCTGGCGGTACTGGATCCCGAGATCGACCCGTTGCTGTTGCCGTGGAGCTTCGCCTACCGGCGGGGCCTCGGGCCGCGCGATGCGGTGGCGGCGTTGACCGAAGTCCGCGATACCGGCGCGACATGGGTAGCTCGTGCCGACATCAAGGACTGCTTCGAGCGCATTCCTCAGTGGGAAGTGCTGCGCCGTCTACGGGAAGTGGTCGACGACCAGCGGGTGATCCACCTGGTGGGCATGCTGCTGGACCGCCGAGTCCGAGGCGGCCGGACAAATCCAGACGACCGCGGGCGCGGGCTCCACCAAGGCAGCGTGCTCTCCCCGCTGCTGAGCAACCTGTATTTGGATGTGTTCGATCGAGCGATGCTGGAGGAAGGCTGGCGGGTGATCCGCTACGGCGACGACTTCGCCATCCCGGTCACCAGCCGGTCGGAAGGGGAACAGGCGCTGCGGGCGGCGAGCACCCGGTTGGAAGACCTCCGGCTGGAGCTCAACACTGGTAAATGCCACGTTGCCTCGTTCGAGGACGGGGTTCGGTTCCTCGGTGAGACTCTCACCGCTTCCACGCTGGCGGCCTCGGAGATGCTGTCCCACCCCACCGAGACCGTTGTCTACGTGGACCGCCAGGGCAGCCTCGTCCGCGTGCGAGGAGACCGCCTGATCGTCGTGGACGGCGACGAATCGTTGTTGCGGCTGAATCTGCGGCGGGTACGGCAGGTGGTGTGCTTCGGGCGTGTCGGACTCACCACCACGTTCCTGCACCGGGCAGCACAACGTGGCATCGAGGTCGTGCTGCTCACCGAGCAGGGCACCCTCGGCAGCAGGCTCACACCACCGACGACCTCCGACCCGACAGTGCGCCGCGCCCAGTACCGGGCCGCTGACGATGCGACACGGACTCGTCGCCTTGCCGCCGCCTTCGTCGACGGCAAGATCGACAACATGCGGGTGTCGCTGCTGCGTGCCGCCCGACGCCGCGAAGACGGCGACGCTTCCGCGGCCGCGGAACGGCTGCGCGAAGCAGGACAACGGTTGAGCGATGCCGCAGACCTCGACGCGGTGCTGGGGTGGGAAGGCAGCTCCACGCGGGAATACATGCAGGGGCTGCGGCGACTGCTCGATCCGGAGTGGGACTTCCACGGGCGACGTCGCAGGCCACCGACCGATCCGGTCAACGCCATGCTCTCCTACGGCTACACGCTGCTGTGTCACGAGGCGATCGCCGCAGCGGAAGCCGCCGGACTCGACCCGATGGTCGGTTTCCTGCACCGGCACCGCTGGGGACGGCCCGCGCTCGCGCTAGACCTCATGGAGGAGTTCCGGCCGATGACCGTGGACGTCGCCGTGTGGCGCTGTATCAGCACGCGGCAGGTGCGGCCCGACCAGTTCACCACCGAGCCCGACACCGGATGCCGCATGGGCGACGACGCCAAGCACACCTTCCTCGCCGCCTACGAAAAACGCATGCTCACCCTGATTTCCCACCACGGCACAGGACGCCGGGTCTCCTACCGGGTGGCGCTGTCCCTACAGGCGAAAGCACTCGCCAAATCGCTGCTCGACCCGGACGAGCCGTACCGGGCGCTGCGATGGAAATGAGGAAACAGTGATCGTGGTCGTGGCCTACGACATCGTCGACGACCGGCGTCGCGAGGACGTCGCGATGCTGCTGTCGGGATACGGGCCCCGGGTGCAACTGTCAGTGTTCGAATGCGAGGTGCGCGACCGCGACGAACTCCGTGCCCTGCGCGCCGCGCTCAGAGAATGCATCGACCCCCTGGAAGACCAGGTACGCCTGTATCCCACCACCGCACGAAGCTTCGAAGAGCGCTACATCATCGGAGCTCGCACCGTCGAAGAACGAGCCGACTACTGGATCGTCCGATGAGGTGGTACAGGCTGCCCCGTGGAGGCCGGGATTCGCGTCGGTCCTCGCAAAAGCGTCTGCGCAGGTCAAGCCCGATGAGAACAGTGAGTACGGGGTGGTGGAGTGCGATCCGCCAACCACCGTTGGAGCGGTCCTCGCAACCCGCTACCATCACCGCAGGTCAACACCCGCGCCGGACCCCCCATCCGTCGCAAAGCCTCGCCCGGTTTGAAGGGCATAGAAACGCTCGAGCTCAGCCGGAGTCAAGCTCACTCCGTCCTGTCGCAAAGCCTCGCCCGGTTTGAAGGGCATAGAAACACCTCCTCGCGCATTTCCCCTTGTAGGAATCCCTGGAGCTCGTCGCAAAGCCTCGCCCGATTTGAAGGGCATAGAAACGTCCTTCGCACCTGGTGCAGGTGCAGCAGCCCGGGTGTCGCAAAGCCTCGCCCGATTTGAAGGGCATAGAAACGGTAGACCTCGTCAAACTTCTCTACGAGTTTTCGGGTCGCAAAGCCTCGCCCGGCTTGAAGGGCATAGGGTCTTGTCGAAATCGGTGTCGCATCCGGTGCTTTCCTTTGTTGTAAACTTTGCTGAGGATGAAACTCGCGTGCCCCGGTTTGTGTGTGCAAAAATCCAGGAAGGCCTGATGTGGAAGTGGCTTGCAGCGGCTGGATAGGCACTTGTAGGAGTATCGAAACGATATATTGCTGACAAGTCGTAGTCCGCGTGACTTCTTACCGTAAAGGCGTGTGAACAGCGGCTGCTGCACTGTGTACGGAACCCTCGATGGATCGGGTTCTGGCTTGCCACGCTGGGGGCACTCGACGTGTGAACTGCTGGCACGAAGTGCTTCACAAGGGCGGACAGGTGCAGGTTGTCAGCGCGAAGACGACCTGGCGGGCCGGCCCGCGGGCACCGACAGGGAGCACAGACAGGCCGGACGGTGCATCACCGTGATGCAGGCGGGCAACGCCTTCCGATGTCACTGCTCTCGCCGCAGCCATCCCACTCGACGGAACCGTGACTCGAAACGCACATCCGTTTCCCTGAACACCGTGTTTCTGTTACCGGGATCGCGGTCGTCCGTGCCGGAACGTCGAGTCAGCGTTTGCGGCATGGCACTCGCCGCTTCGCCAAGACCGGAGGAAGAAGGCCGCCGTGGCGCAAGGACTGAACGTTCACTACCTGGTCGAACACGCCGACAACCCCGTCACCGTGAACACGCCCGACGAGGTTCGTACGTCGCTCCGCGCCGTCAGGGACGCCTACCCGGCCGGCCGTCCCGTGCTCCTCACTGTGGTCGTGGCCGATGACCCGTGGAAGTCCGAACTCTCTGTCGGAATCGACGGAGAAGGGCGTATTGCACTACTCCGGGGAGGGCACCCCACCCAACGGCGTTTACAGCGAGAATCCGACCCCCTCCAACCCCTCTCCAGTGATCTACTACTACGTCTCGGCCGACACTGAGTTCCCGGCCAACGCGGAAATCCCATTCTCAACAGTGGAAGCAGCCGTGGTCGAGTACCTGACCACAGAAGGCGAGCAACCGGCAGCCGTGAATTGGCAAACCACCATGTGAGCTGCCACCCCCGAGGATCGGGCCGGAGAGCTATGGCACGAGCTGCTGTAGTCCGTGTAGCAGGCGTTGGAGTGTGGGTAGGTCGGTGGAGTGGGCGCGGCGCAGCGCGTGGCGTGCCTCGGCGGTGGTCTCGTCGGGATCGACGGTCGGCCATGCCGGTAGGTGTCCGAAGTGGAGGCCGGTGGTCGGCTGGGCATCTATCACGGCGGGGATGGTTTCGGTGGTGGGTTCGTGGCTGTCCAGCGCCCAGAACTGTGTGGTGGGCGGGTCGTCGCACTCGGGGTGGAGTACGGCGGTGGGCGCGTCATACATCGACGGTGTCCTGGTGGGTGAGTAGGTGGTGGGCGAGTTCGGCGACGTGGCGGCCGACGGCGTGGAAGTGGCGGGTGTCGTGGGGTGCGGCGTCCGCGAGGTGGGCAAGGGCTCCGATGACTTCGTAGGCGTGGCACCACAGCTCGCGGGCGGGGCCGTCCTCGACAACCGGCGCCCATTCGGCGGGGCGGGCGGCTTCGAGGATTCCGGCGGCGCGGTCGTGGAGGTCCTCCCGTCTGCCGTCCATGGCGCGACACATGTCGGCGAGAGTGTCGGCGAGGGTGTGCCATTGGCTGCGGGTGAGGAGGGCGTGGGGAGTTTCGCGGCCTCCCGTGAGCGCGGGTTGCGGGTTGATCTCGTCGGCGCGGGCGAGCATGTCGGTGCCGAGCGCGCACAACGCCTCGCCCACCTCACGCAAATCCCGTGCGGGGAGTTCACCGCCGTTCTGGCCGGCCATGAGCGCGAGCGCGACTTCCCCGAGGCCGCCGTTCACCCGACGCAACCGCGCCAACAGACGCCGGTCCGACTCGATCACTGCGCGCCCTCCGTTTCAGCGGCGAGGGCCGGGATCTCCTCCGGCGGGAAACCCTCGCGTACCCGCCACTCGCGGTCACAGCGCCAGCAGGTCTGGTCGAACCACATTCCCGGCGCCATGTCCTGAGTCCGGGGCGTCACGGTCGCCCCGCACAAGGTGGTGAGCGGCTGCCCGACCGCAGGTCGCTCGGCGTCGGTGTCGTAAGCGTGCCGCCGTCCGTCGGCCTGCTGCCACAGATATCGCTGCATGGGAGCCTCCGTCTCAGTAGGATCGAGACAACAGTCTTGATTCATGAATCAAGATGGCTGATTCGTGAATCATGTGGCAATACTCCGAACGGCTGAACGTCGTGTGTCTCGATCGTGCTCTATCGTTTGATTCATGAGCGGAATCAACCCGGATGCGTTGGCGTACGTGCTTGGCGGTGAGATCCGTGCTCACCGGGAAGCCGCCCGCCTGGTGCAACGCGAACTTGCGCGCCGAGTGGGTGTCTCGCACAGCATGGTTGTTCGCTGGGAGCGCGGCATCCGTGTTCCCGACGCGGCCCATCTCGTGAAGTTTGCCGATGTGTTGGGCCTCTCCGCAGTTGACCGTGATCGCCTAACGCAGCTCGCCCGCGAGGCCGCAGACGAACCTGTCAATGAGGTGTCGGCGGGTGAGCGTGGTCAGGCCGACGCGCTAACTACGTTGATCGAATTCGAACGTTCGGCAACCGCGATCACGGACGTTTCACCCCTGTTGGTGCCGGGCTTGATGCAGACCAGCGACTACGCGCGCATCGTGCTCGGTCGTGCAGCGGACGTTGAGACCCGGACAGCCGTGCGTGTCGGGCGGCGCGATGTCCTCACCCGCAGGCGGAACCCCGTTCAGTACACGGCGATGATCCTTGAGTCTGTGCTGCACCAACGCATAGGTAGTGAAGTCATGGCAGATCAGCTACGGCTGATCTACACGCTGGCTGATCTTCCGAACGTGTGTGTCCGTATCATCCCCGACGCGGTTGGGCTTACACGGGCGCACATGGGTGCGTTCATGCTGATCGAATTCGCTAAAGCTGAGCCGATCGTTCACCTGGAACACCTGTCGACGACAGCTTTTCTACGGGATCGGGCAGACGTGGAGGCGCACATGGGAGCGCGAACGGACCTTGATCAGGTGGCGATGAGCCCGGACGATTCGATCGAGCTCATCGCGGATGTCATCGAAAAAATGGAGACGACACAATGGCGGTACACGAGGCGTTCGGCGAATGGCGTAAATCGTCGTTCAGTGGCGAACAGACGAACTGTGTGGAGTTCCGCCGCACGCCAGACGGGGTGGAGGTCCGTAACTCGAAGCGGCCTGACGCTGGGACTGTCGCCTACACCGACAGCGAGTGGAAGGCGTTCATCGCTGGCGCGAAGAACGGCGAGTTCGATATCTGAAGCCGTCTTTGCACGCTGGCCCGCACCTCGGTCATGGTGCGGGTTGGCTTGTCGCGCAGCCGCTTTTTCCGAGGCCATCCCCGACCGTGAGACCGGGGAGCCTTTGCTCTCAGCGGTCTGAAAAGACGGTGGCCGGTTACCGGGACGCGGTCGATACCCTGTGCCGGTCGGCGATGAGCCCCGCCGAATCCATGCAGCTCATCGCCGATGCCCTCGAACAGAAGGAGACGCAACCGTGAGCGGACAGCGCAAGCACGACGGCGCCTGGCGCAAATCGTCGTTCAGTGGCGGGCAGACTGACTGTGTGGAGTTCCGTCGCACGCCGGACGGGGTGGAAGTCCGTAACTCCAAGCGGCCCGAGGCCGGGACCGTCGCCTACACCGACAGTGAGTGGAAGGCGTTCATCGCCGGCGCGAAGAACGGCGAGTTCGACATCTGAACCGTCCCTGCAAGTCAACCCGCACCTCGGTCATGGTGCGGGTTGACTTGTCGTGCAGCCTCTTTTCCGAGGCCCTCCCCGATCTGAGAGCAGGGGCATCTGCCCTCAGCGGTCTGGTCGAGCGACGGCCCCGGCATCAGCGCCGTCATCATGGCGCTCGCGGACGCCTTCTACGAGGCCGCGCTCGATCAGCGGACGGAGCTGTGAGAAGTCCGGTTCTGCACGGGAAGCCCACGCCGCCACAGGAAGCGCCCCAGACCACCCGCCCGGCATCGTTCCTGGTCAACACCACCGGCCACAAGTGGCCGCTCCGTGGCCTTCCCGTGGTCCCGGGTGGCGCTGAGTATGGGTGTCACCGCGGACTGGTGCCGTGAAACGGAACGCGGCGGCGGCCACACAAACAGTCCGCTATCGGAAACGACCGTCACGACTGGGGAGACAAACGAATGAGGACCACCACAGGCCGGCGACTGCTCGGGCTCCTCGGGGGCGCTGCGCTCGTCGCCACCGTCGGCAGCACACCCGCGTGGGCCATACCGGCCGACGACCACGCGGAAACGCAGGCCGTTCTCGACGCCTACCACGCCAACACGGGCCCGGGCGCCGCCGTCCACGCGGGGGACAGCACCGAGAGCTGGACCCTCTCCAGCGGGACCGCCACGGTCTTCGAGGATCGGCCGATCACGTCGACCGATCACTTCCGGATCGCCAGTCAGACCAAGACGTTCACGGCGGCCGTGGTGCTCCAGCTCTTCGACGAGGGCAGGGTCGACCTCGACGCGCCGATCGAGCAGTACCTGCCCGGCGTGGTCACCGGGAACTTCGACGGCACCGTCATCACGGTGCGGCAGTTGCTCAACCACACCTCGGGACTCCCGCGCGAGGTCGCGGGCGCGGCCGCGAACCCGGACGGCACGTACGAGTTGGCCGCCTTGGTGGCCTCGGCGATGGACGACGCCCCGCAGTCCGCGCCCGGCGAAGCGCTCAACTACTCCAACATCGGCTATCTCGTCCTGGGCATGCTGATCGAGGACCTCACCGGCCAGGACGTCGGCGACGCGATCACCGAGCGGATCATCGAACCGCTCGGCCTGACCGGCACGTCGTTCCCCGAGCCCGGCGATCGGGAACTCCCGGCGCCGTACGTGAACGGTTACCAAGGTTTCAAGGTGGGAGGGGTATACGTCTGGCTCGACTGGACGACCCGGATCGAGCTGTCGGCGTGGAGTTCGGCCGGCGCGATGGCGTCCACCTTCGAGGATCTGGCGACCTTCTACCGCGCGCTTCTCGACGGTGACGTGATCTCCGAGGCGGCGCTCGACGACATGCGTGGTACGCCGAACTCCATCTACGGGTTGGGCTTGTTCGCACAGGAGCTGTCCTGTGGCGGGGTCGCCTGGGGGCACAATGGCCGACTGGCGACCGGACATGCGTCGCGCACGATGGTGACCGAGGACGGTCGCTTCGCCTCGGTCCTGGCCAACACCGTCGGTCTCATCCAGCCGAGCGACCCGTCGGAAGCCGACGTCGTCGACGCCGCCCTCTGCGAAGGGCAGTGACGACTCGACAAGGCCTCCCGACGCGCGCTCGGTAGGGAATCCTTGTCAGGACCGCATCGCATGTTCCCGTGCATCGAGCGTCGTGTGGCGGGCACCCGGCCAGCGTGGGTGCCCGCCTTCGGCGTTCGAAGTACGTGTGGCCCAACGATCTGATGCGCACGCAGTTATAGAACGAACACTGTCTGTAAGATCACTTGGTCGACTGAGTTGAGCGCTCGGCAGGTGGGTCGCTACGCCGCCAACCGCCACCGTGGCCAGGGGGCGTGTCAGCTGAGCCTCGTTGAGTGAGAGGGCGGACAGTATGTCGGGTACGTGGAGATCGTGGCGGCGGTGCTGGCAACGGCTGTGCTTGTAGCGAGTTGTAGCACGGCTGCCGAGGACCAAGCGGACGCCGCCGATGGTCGGGCGACAAGCGGGAGGGACACGGCCGAGGTCGAGAAAGACAGCGCCGACGACGTGCTCGGATTCGGTGAGAGCTATGAGGGCGCGATCCGCACTACGGTCAGCGAACCCGAAGAATTCACCACGAGCGCGACAGCGCAGCCGAAACAGAACGCACCGGCGTGGGGTGTGACGATCGAGTACGAGAACACGTTGGACCGCCCGTTCCCGATTGCCGTCCTCGACGTGTCCGGCTACGTCGGTGACACGAAGGTGAAGGCGGCCTTTGACTCGGCGCAGGACTGGGACGGTGGCCTGAGCGCGGGTCGGCTCGCGCCAGGTACGCGCGTGGAAGTTCGCTATGCCTTCTTGGTGGACGACAACGAGGGACCGAAAATGGTTGTGGTGTCGTCGATGGACGGGTCGACGACGGCCACGTTCAAGGATGGGGTGTGACACGGCCCGGACCAAGGAACGACCGCCGCCGTGGCGAGGAGGAGTCCCGTGAGCTACCGACCTGTCCTGCCCACCCTGCCGCTGGTCCTGCCTCGCGGCCACCTGGCGTTTCCGTCCGTGACGCGGCTCGACGACGGGCGGCTGTTGCTGGTGTGGCGTCGCGGCAGCGATCACTACCTCGCCCGCGACGGCGTGATCGAGGCCGCTGTCAGCGACGACCTCGGTGTGACCTGGACGCAGATCGACGGGCTCGCCGACCCGGACGATCTGCGTGACCCGTGTGTCGCGAACATCGGCGGCACCGTGTGGCTGACGTACTTCAAGGGCAGGCGCGAGTCCCGGGCCGCCGGGGCGTTCGTGCGCCGCAGCGACGATCACGGCGCGACGTGGGGACCCGAGTACCGGATCGACCCGGACCTGCATCAGGCGGCTCTCTGCGCGCCGCTCGTCCAGCTCCCGGACGGACGACTGCTGGCGGTGTACTACGGCCGCCACTCCGGCGAGACGTTCGACAGCGTGTGGGCGGCCACCAGCGTCGACGGGCGGACCTGGACGTCGCAGCGCCTCGTGCGGGGCACCGCGCGCTCCTACCAGGAGCCGTGGGCGGCACGGCGCGGAGACGAGCTGACCGTGACCTTCCGGTGGGGCGGGGCGGACGGCGTGGGCGGTGTCCAGTCGCGTGACGGCGGCACGACGTGGGGCACACCCGTGCGCCTGTTCACCGGCACCGGTCGGCCGTCGGCGTGCTGGGACGGCGACCGGCTGGTCATCGTCTACCGCGGCGAGCACGGACACGCGACGATGCGGTCGCTGCGCGGCGATGTGCTGTCCGCGCCGAGGATCGTGCATCGGGCGGCGCCTGGCGGCATGATGACCTACGCCCATCCGCTCGTCGTCGACGGTGAGCTGTTCTGCCCGCTGTCCACAGAGGACCCCAACGGGGTGGAGTCCGAGTTGCGGCTGACCTACCTCTCCACGGGCGGGCAGACGCCGCTGGGCTGGGTGCCCACCGGCACCCTCGCCGTGCTCACCGACTACGACACCACTCTGGCCGCGGAGGTGTTCGACCGGCCCGACGGCCCGCCACCGGGCTGGCGCGACCTGCGCGGCTCCGCGACCGTCCGCGACGGAGTGCTGGTCTCCACCGCCGCCGACGGCAATCCCGACGTGGCCGTTCTGCCCACCGGGTCGGCCGAGGTCACCGTCAGCGCGGACCTGCGCTGGACCGGCATGTCCGGCACCGGCGTCGTGGTTCGCGCCGTCGATGCGCAGAACTATCTGTGGTTCACGGCCGAGTCGGGTGGGACCGTGCTGCGCCTGTACAAGCGGCAGGGCGGCACCGTCACCAAACTCGCCGGCGTCTACGGCGACACCGCCGCGAACGTGTGGCACCGCTACCGCGTCGACGTGCGCGGCCCGCTGGTGCGCTGTTTCCTCGACGACGAACCGGTCCTCGACCACGCTCTCACCAGCGCCGACCAGGCGCGGTTCGGGCGCGCGCACCGGCACGGCGTCGTCCTCAACGCCCCGGACGGCGGAACGCACGCGTGTCGCCGCTTCACCGTGCACGCGTAGCCGCAATCGCACCGCCTGCCGACCGGGAGGCGAACCCGCCGCCGTCCGACAGGAGCCGCATGGGGACAGTCAGCTGCGCGGCTTCCGCCGGAGTGCGACGGAGGTAGGCGGCGAGGACGCGGGCGAGGTGGGCGTCGCTGATCGGCATGCGTTCAGCCTCTCGCCGCCCACGCTCGGCAGTCCAGTTCTTCGGTTCGGGAGCGAGCGGAGGTCGTCGCGGGTGCTGCGGCACCTACACCCAGCGCGCACCGGCGGGTAATCCCAGCCGCTGCGAGCGGGCGTTCGCGAGCAGTTCCATGAGGGCCAGTGCGGTTCGCGAGAGGGGCCGCGCGGGGTCGTGCACGAGGCAGATGTCGCGTTCGACGACTGGTTCGACCAGGGGGCGGGAGTCGACGTCGGCGAACGTCATCATCGGCAGCACGAGCCCGGGAACGGCGGAGACGCCCAGGCCCGACGCGGTGAGTCCCGCGACGGCACCGACGTTGCGGGCCTGGGTCACCGTGCCGAGGGCGACGTCGTGGCGGGACAGCGTCCGGTCGACGTAGGCGCGGATGCTGCTGGTCGGGTCGAAGGCGACGAAGTCCTCGCCGGAGAGGTCGGCCCAGGTCAGCTCGTCGCACGCGGCGAAGCGGTGGCCGGGCGGGAAGACGCAGACGAACCGGTCGACGGCGATGCGCTGCGTGTGCAGCGTGTCGGGCACGGTGGTGGCGACCGTGACCGCGAGGTCGGCGCTGCCGCGCGCGACGTGGTCGAGGACGTCCTGGGACAGCCCGTCGAGAACGGACACCACCACGTCGGGGTGGGCGGCCCGGAACGCGGCGAGCACGTGGGGCAGCAGGGTCGCGGCGAGCGAAGGCAGCGCCGCGATCGACACCGAACCCCGGGTTCCGGCCAGATAGCCCTCGAAGTGGTTCATGGCGGTGTCGAACTCGGTCAGCAGGCGACGGGCGAGAGTCAGGAACTGCTCGCCGTCCGCGGTGGGCCGCACCCTGCGGGTGGTGCGCTCGAAGAGGCTCACCCCGAGTTGGCGCTCGACTTCCAGCACCGTGCGGCTCATGGACGACTGGGCGACGTGGAGGGCGCGGGCCGCGCCGGTGTAGCCGCCCGCGTCGGCGACCGCGACCACGGCGCGGAGGTGCCGGATGCCGATATCGATGCCCATGACGCATCAATGTATGCGAAATTGCCGTTGGACTTGAATAGTGCCCGGCCTCACACTCATGCCCAGGCACTGTCGCCGACCTTCCTCGGCGGCAGTGCGCTCCGAGTCGCCGAGGGAGAGGTCCGGGTCGATGTTGTCCCTGATGGGTTTTCTGACCATCGGCGTGATTCTCGCTGTGTTGCTGACCAACCGGGTCGCCGCGGTGGTCGCGCTGGCGGGCGTCCCGATCGTCGGTGGGTTGATCGCCGGGTTCTCGCCCGAGGAGATCGGCGGTTTCGTCTCCGACGGCCTCGGCGGAGTCGTCGGCGTCACCACCATGTTCGTCTTCGCGATCATCTACTTCGGACTGATGCGCGACGCGGGGATGTTCGACCCGATCATCAACCGCATCGTGTCGCTGGCCGGGAACGCGCCCGTCACGGTGTGCGTGGCGACGACGCTGCTGGCATGTGCGGCGCACCTCGACGGTGCCGGAGCCACGACGTTTCTGATCACCATCCCGGCCATGGCGCCGCTGTTCGACCGCCTCGGCATGAGCAGGCTCGTGCTCACCACGTGCGTCGGACTCGGCGCGGGCGTGATGAATCTGCTGCCGTGGGGCGGCCCGACCGCCCGCGCCGCCGCGGCGACGAACGTGCCCGTCAACGACCTGTGGGTTCCGCTCATCCCGGCGCAGGCCGCCGGAGTGGTGGCGGCCCTGGCCGTCGCGTGGCTGCTCGGGCGGCGCGAGCAGCGCAGGCTCGCCGGGCTTGCCGAGCACACGCACCAGGCGCAGGGCGTGACCGCCGGTGCGGGTAGCTCGGGCAGCGTTGTCACCGGCCCCGTGTCCGGCGGCGCCGGTGGGGAGGGAGCGGCCGGGAAGGACTCCGGGGAGGAGCTGCGCCGCCCGCGCCTGTTCTGGTTCAACATCGCCCTGACGGTCGCGGTCATCGCCTGCCTCGTGGCCGCGGTCGCGCCACCGGAGCTGTTGTTCCTGGTGGCGACGCTGATCGCGTTGCTGGTGAACTACCCGGGCCTGAAGCGGCAGACCGCCCGGATCGAGGCCCATTCCACCGGTGCCATGCTGATGGCCACCACGTTGCTCGCCGCCGGGGTCTTCCTCGGCATCCTCGAAGGCAGCGGCATGATCGAGGCGATGGCGTCGACGGCCGCCGGGCTGATCCCGGAAGGAGCCGCGCCCGCCCTGCCGCTGATCGTCGGTGTCCTCGGGGTGCCGCTGAGCCTCGTGTTCGGGCCCGACGCGTACTACTTCGGGGTCATGCCGGTGCTGATCGGCGTGGGCGAGCAGTTCGGGGTGGCCGGGGTCGACATCGCGATGGCGTCGTTGCTCGGGGAAGAGACCGTGGGCTTCCCGATCAGCCCGTTGACCGGAGCGTTCTACCTGCTCGTCGGGCTCGGCGGGGTCGAGATCGGACGACACATCCGCCATCTCCTCGGGTGGGCGTGGCTCGTGAGCATCGTGATGCTGCTCGTCGCCGTCGCCACCGGGGCAGTGCCGCTGTGGGCAGCATGAGGGGGAACACCATGAGGAAGACCGTGCGCGTGGGCGCCGGAGCCGGGTTCGCCGGCGACCGCATCGACCCGGCCGTGGAGCTGGCACGCCGGGGCGAGCTGGACTACCTGATCTTCGAGTGCCTCGGTGAGCGCACCGTCGCCGCCGCCCACGCACGACGGCTGAGCGACCCGCACGTCGGCTACGACCCGCTGCTGGCAGCCCGACTGCGCGCCGTCCTGCCGCACACCAGCCGCGCCGGCACGCGGGTGGTCACCAACTCCGGTGCCGCGAACCCGGAGGCCGCGGGACAGCTCGCCGCGCGCGTCGCGACCGAGCTCGACGTGCCCGCGCGGATCGCGGTGGTCACCGGGGACGACGTGCTCGACGTCGTGCGCCGCGTCGACCCGGTGGTGTGGGAGACCGGCGCGCCGCTGTCGGCCTGTGCCGAGGAGCTGATCTCGGCCAACGCCTACCTCGGCACGGAACCGGTCGTGGCCGCTCTCGACCAGGGCGCCGACGTGGTCGTCACCGGACGCCTCGCCGACCCGGCGTTGTTCCTGGGGCCGCTGCTCCACACCCACGGCTGGGCCGCCGACGACTGGGGCCGGCTCGGCGCGGGCACCGCGGTGGGACACCTGCTGGAGTGCGCGGGGCAGCTCACCGGCGGGTACTTCGCCGACCCCGTCACCAAACCGGTGCCCGACCTCGCCCGCCTGGGGTTCCCCTTCGCCGACGTCGCCGAGGACGGCACGGCCGAACTCGGCAAGCTCACCGACACCGGGGGTCGACTCGACACCCGCACCTGCGCCGAACAACTGCTGTACGAAGTGGACGATCCCGGCGCGTACCCGACTCCCGACGTCGTCGCCGACTTCACCGGGGTGCGGTTCACCGAGACCGGCGAGAACCGTGTGCACGTGTCCGGAGCCACCGGACGGCCCCGGCCGGACCAGCTCAAGGTCACCCTCGGGTTCCGGGGCGGTTGGCTGGGGGAGGGACAGATCAGCTACGCGGGCCCGCGTGCGCTCGACCGCGCCCGCCTGGCCGCCGACGTCGTGCGCGAGCGGCTCGTCCGCGTGCACGGGGTGGAGGACAGCGCCATCACCGTCGAGTACATCGGCGCGGGCGCGGCGTTTCGCGGTCTCGCCGCCGACGCGCAGCCGTTCGAGGTGCGCCTGCGGGTGTCGGCGCGCGTCGCCGACGCCGCGCACGCCGAGGTGATCGGCTGGGAGGTCGAGTCCCTCTACACCAACGGCCCCGCGGCGGGTGGTGGCGTCACCCGCCGCGCCCGCGAGACCGTCGTCGTCCGCTCGTGTCTGGTGCCGCGCGAGCTGGTGTCCCCGTCCGCCCACCTGCTGGAGGCCTGATGCCCACGCTCGACGACCTCGCCGACGTCCGCGCGGGGGACAAGGGTGACGCGCTGATGCTGGCGGTGTTCCCGCGCGACCCGGCCGATGTCGACCTGCTGTCGACCCACCTCACCGCGGAGGTCGTGGCACGCCACTTCGGCCCTGCCGTCACCGGCCCGGTGACGCGCACCGTGCTGCCGCACCTGCCCGCCCTCGTGTTCGCGATCCCCGGTGTCCTCGCCGGTGGGGTCACCGGGTCCACCGTCCTCGACGGACACGGCAAGACGCTCAGCTACCACCTGCTCGGGGTGGAACTACCGAGCTGACCACCGGCCCGGCCCGGGAACTTCCCCGGGCCGGGCCGAGGTGATCAGACGCGCGTCACGCCGATCGTGTGCGCGGTGGTGAACTCCTCGATGGCCCAGTCGCCGTTGAAGCGGCCCAGCCCGGAGTTGCGTTCCCCGCCGAACGCGACGTGGGCCTCGTCCTGCACGGTCATCTCGTTGACGAACGTCATCCCGGCCTTCACCCGCTGCGCGAAGCGCACCCCGCGGTCGAGGTCCTGGGTGAACACGGCCGAGGACAGCCCGAACACATGGTCGTTGGCCAGTTCGAGCGCGTGCTCCTCGTCGTCGGCCTTCAGGATCGCCACCATCGGCCCGAAGATCTCCTCGCGCGCGATCTCCATGTCCGGGGTGACGTCGACGAAGACGTGCGGCGGCACGACCCGGCCGGTGATCTCGCCTCCGACAAGTTTGCGCGCCCCGGCGCGTTCGGCCTCGGCGATCTTGTCCCGCAGGGTCTTGAGCTGCGCGTCGTTGACCACCGGACCGACCAGCGTGCCGTCGGCGGCCGGGTCGCCGTGGGGGACGGCACGGGCGGCTTCCGCGAACTTGGCGACGAACTCGTCATAGACGGGCGCCTGCACGATGATCCGGTTCACCGACATGCAGATCTGGCCCGAGTGCAGGAACGTGCCCGGCACGGCCTGCCCGACGGCGGCGTCGAGGTTCGCGTCGTCCAGCACCACCAGCGGCGCGTTGCCGCCCAGCTCCAACGACGTCTTCTTCAGGTAGGTGCCGCTGGAGGCGATCGTCCCGACCTGCTGACCCACCGGGGTGGAGCCGGTGAAGGAGATCAGCCGGGGCACCGGGTGGGCGACGAAGTCGTCACCGATCTCCGACCCGGCGCCGATCACCACCGACAGCACACCCTCGGGCAGCCCGGCCTCTTCGAAGATCCGCGCGAGCACCAACCCACCCGTCACCGGGGTGTCGGAAGCGGGCTTGACCACGACGGCGTTGCCGAGCGCCAGCGCCGGAGCGACCGAGCGCTGCGACAGGTGCAGCGGGAAGTTCCACGGGCTGATGACACCGACGACGCCGACCGGCTTGCGGTAGACGCGCATCTCCCGGCCCGGCGTGTCCGACGGATGGATCGTGCCGTGCACGCGGGTCGGGAAGGACGCGGCCTCGGTGGTGATGCCGACGGCCAGCGACACCTCCTTCTCGGCCTTGATCCGCGTGGAGCCGGACTCCCGCACCAGCCACTCCACGATCTCCGCGCGCCGTTCCTCCAGCAGCGCGGCGGCCCGCCGGATCACCGCAGCCCGCTGCGTCGGCGCGGTCGCCGCCCACTCGGCCTGCGCGGCCTCGGCGGCCCGGTAGGCGTCGTCGAGATCCTCCGTCGAGGCGTGGCGGATCTCGGTGAGCACCGTGTCGTCGAAGGGGTTGGTGTCGATGTTCACCCGCTCCGAGCGGCCCTGCCGCCACTGGCCCGCGATGAACTGGGTGTCCATCCGCCGGCCGGCGAATGTCGCGTCGAACGTCGTGTCCGTCATGGTGAGTCCTCTGCCGTTGGTGGTTGATGGGTGGGGATCAGGGCGAGGGCCAGCCGGTGTAGCCCTCGGCGAGGAAGGTCGATCCGGCCCGCGACCGGACCACGGACCGCAGCTCGGCCACCTGACGACGCACCGCGAAGTCGTCGGCGCCGGGCTGCCGGTGCAGCATCGACGTCATCCAGTAGGAGAAGTGCTGCGCCCGCCACACGCGGTCGAGCGCCCGCCGCGAGTAGTCGTCGAGCACGTCGTCGTCGTTCGTGGCGAGTGCCCGCTCCAGCACCTCGGCGAGGATGCGGACGTCGGCCAGCGCGAGGTTCAGTCCCTTGGCACCCGTGGGCGGGACGGTGTGCGCGGCGTCGCCCGCCAGCAGCAGGTTGCCGTAGCGCATCGGCTCGACGACGTTGCTGCGGAACCGCAACACCGACTTGTCGACCACCGGCCCCTCCACGAGGTCGTGGCCGTGGGGTCGCACCCGCGCCTGCAACTCCGACCAGATCCGGTCGTCGCTCCAGTCGTCGACGTCCTCGTCGGGATCGCACTGGAAGTACATGCGTTGCAGGGTCTCGGTGCGTTGACTGATCAGCGCGAAACCCCGCTCGGAGTGGCTGTAGATCAACTCCGGCGCGCTCTTCGGTGCCTCGCAGAGAATGCCGAACCACGCGAACGGATACTCCGTGCGGTACTGGCGGAGGTGCTCGGCCGGGATCCGGTGCCGACACAGGCTGTGCGAGCCGTCGGCGCCGACGAGGTAGCGGCAGTGCACCTCCCGAGAGGTGCCGTCGGAGTCGGTGTAGCGGATGACCGGAGTGGCCGTGAGGTCGTGCACCGAGGTGTCGCGGACCCCGAACCGCACGTCGCCACCCGCCGCGTCCCGCGCGTTCGCGAGGTCGACGAACACCTCCGTCTGCGGATACAACCACACCGAAGCGCCGACCAGTTCCTGGAAATCGACGCGGTGCGACTCCCCGCCGAAGGCGAGTTGGATGCCGTGGTGTTCGTCGCCCTCGGCCAGCACCCGGTCGGAGACACCGGTCTCGGTGAGCGACCGGACGCTGTCGGCCTCCAGGATGCCGGCGCGGATCGTGCGTTCGATCTCGTCGCGGCTGCGATGGTCGACGACGACCGAGTCGATGCCCCGCAAGGCCAGCAGATGCGACAGCATGAGCCCCGCGGGTCCCGCGCCGACGATGCCGACCTGGGTCGTGGTCCGCGGCGCGCTCACGCGTCGTGCTCCGTCTCGTCGGCGAGGACCTGCTGGGCGACGGCGAAACCGTGGTTGGCCGTGGGCACGCCGCAGTAGATCGCGCTCTGCAGGATCACCTCGCCGATCTCGTCGACGGTCAACCCGTTGCGGCGGGCGGCACGCACGTGCATGGCGAACTCGTCCCAGTGCCCGCGCGCGAGCAACGTGCTCAACACGGCCACGCTGCGCATCCGCCGGTCGAGGCCGGGACGCGTCCAGACGCTGCCCCACGCGTAGCGGGTGATCAGGGCCTGGAAGTCCTCGGTGAACGGCGTCGTGCGGGCCTGGGCGCGATCGACGTGGTCGTCGCCGAGCACCTCGCGACGCACACGCATCCCGGCGGCGTAGGGGTCGGGAACTTCCTCGGGCATCGAAGACCTCCGTCGGGTCGGGGATGGGCGGGTCAGCCGTGGTCGGTGGCGTGGTGGCGGGCCAGGACGTCGTCGACGAACCGGCCCGCGACACCGAGGTAGTCCGCCGGGTCACCGGGTCGGCCGCGTTCGGCCAGCAGGTCGTCGGCGGCGCCCTCGGCGTGCGCGCGCAGGGCCGTGACGTCGACCCGCAACCCGCTCACCAGCTCGGCCGCCTGCGACGCGGCGGTGGTGGTGAGGTCGAGCAGTCGACGCAGAGCGGGCCACTCGGCGTGCCAGGCACCGTCGGGTCGTTGGTCGACGGCCTGCGCGGCGGCGGCGTGCAGCGTCGCGCCGAGCTGCGGTGCTTGCAGCGCGGCGGCGCGCACCAGCACCGACAGCACCGGGTTCTGTTTGTGCGGCATGGTCGACGACCCGCCTCGACCGGGCGCGGCACCTTCCCGCACCTCACCGATCTCCGGCCTGCCCAGCAGCGTGACATCGGCGGCGACCACCCCGAGCACGTCGCACACGCCGACGAGTGCGTCGCCGACGTCGGTGATCGGGCGTCGCCGCGTGTGCCAGGGCAGTCCCGGCCACCGCAGGCCGAGTTCGGCGGCGAAGGTGCGTGCCACCACCAGCGGATCGGGGGCGAACTCGCCGACCAGCGCGAGCGTTCCCGCCGCGCCCCCGCACTGCACCGGAAGCCCCGCCCGCACGCGCCGGACGGCGTCGAGGGCGTCGAGGACACCGGCGAGCCATTGGGCGGCGGTGAGGCCGAACGTCACCGGCACCGCGTGCTGCGTGAGCGTCCGGCCCGGCATGACGTCGTCGCGATGCCGGGCGGCCAGCATGGCCAGGGCGTCCGACGCCGTGTGCAGCTCGTCGGCGACGCGGTCGAGCACGCCCCGCGCGAGCAGCACGAGTGCCGTGTCGAGCACGTCCTGACTCGTCAGTCCACGATGGACCCACCGTGCGAGCCGGTCGTCGCCGACGCTCGCGCGCAATGCCTTGACCAGCGGGACCACCGGGTTGCCCGCGCCTTCGGCGTCGCGTGCCAACGCCACCACGTCGAGGTCGGCGGTGGCGAGCCGCTCGGCCGTGCGTGCGGCGTCCCCGGCGTCGAGCACACCCGAGTCGGCGAGTGCGTGCAGCCAGGCGATCTCCACCGCGCGCAACGCGGCGAGCAGGGCGGCGTCGTCGACCAGCCCGGCGGCCCGATGCGCTCCGGGTTCCAGCAGCCCGCTCATCGGTCGTGCGCCGGGAAGGTCAGGAACACGGTCTCGTGCTCGCCCTGCAGGTGGATGTCGTGGACCAGGTCCCCGCGCTCGTCGCGGGTGGCCACGAGCGTGCGGCGACGGTCCGGCGGCAACGAGTCGAGCAGCGGGTCCGCGTCGGTGCCGGGGAGGTAGACGCGGGTGAAGAGCCGGTCGAGCAGGCCCCGGGCGAACACGGTGACCGCGAAGAACGCCGCCGTGCCCGGGCGCGTGGGAGCGGGCTCGACGGTGGTGATCGCGTAGCGGCCCCCGGCGTCGGTGGCCACGCGCGCCCACCCGGTGAACACGCCGTCGCGTCGCAGCGAGCCCTCGACCCGGGGAACTTGCCCGGCGGCATCCGCTTGACGGAACTCCAGCAACGCGTCGGGCACGGGTGCACCGGCACCGTCGCGGACCGTGCCGTGCAGGCGCACCGTCCCGGGCCCGCCCGGGGGAGCCGGGTGTGGACCACCGGCGTAGGGCAGCGCGTAGTGGAAGAACGGGCCGACGGTCTGGCCGGGAGTCGGGACGAGCTCAGGCATCGTCGGCCTCCTCGATCGGAGTGGCGTGCGTGCCGGTCAACACGATGTCCCAGCGATACCCCGTGGCCCACTCGTGCGTGGTGAGCTCGTGGTCGTAGGTCGCGACGAGCCGATCGCGGGCCTTCTGGTCGGTGATCGACTGGTAGATCGGGTCGAACGCGAACAGCGGGTCGCCCGGGAAGTACATCTGCGTCACCAGCCGCTGCGTGAACTCCCGGCCGAACAGCGAGAAGTGGATGTGTGCGGGCCGCCAGGCGTTGTGGTGGTTGCGCCACGGATACGGGCCCGGCTTGATCGTGGTGAACCGATACCAGCCGTCGTCGTCGGTCAGGCAGCGCCCCGCTCCGTGGAAGTGCGGGTCGAGCGGCGCGGGATGCTGGTCGCGTTTGTGCACGTAGCGGCCCGCGGCGTTGGCCTGCCAGATCTCCACGAGCTGTCCGCGCACCGGGTGTCCGTCGGCGTCGAGCACCCGCCCGGTGACCACGATCCGCTCCCCGATGGGCTCGCCTTGCGGGTGCAGGGTGAGGTCCGCCTCCGTCGGGTCCACGTCCGACTGACCGAACACCGGGGCCGCCAGCTCGACGTCCTCGGGGTCCACCACGAGGGGACGCTTCGTGGGGTGTCGCAGCAGCGAGCTGCGATACGGGGGGAAGTCCAGCCGGGGCCGGGTCTCGCCGGGGTCGGCCGCTGCGTGGATCCGAGCGATCTCCTCGGAGATCGTCCGCTGCGTTGCGGGCGTCATGCGCACATCGTGAGGTGATCCCCCACCCTACGACTACAGTGACCTTTCACTGAGTGAGAGGACCTCGCATGGCCGGCAACGTGTCCACACCCGGGGCCACGGTCGTCTCCCGCGTGTTGTCCGTGCTCTACGCGTTCGACGACGCCCACCGCCGCCTCACCGCCACCGAGGTGGCGCGTCGAGCCGACTTGCCCGTCCCGACCGCGCACCGGCTGCTCCGGGAACTGCTGGCGGGCGAGGCCGTCACTCGCGGCGCCGACGGCCGGTACGCCATCGGCCGACGCCTGTGGGACGTCGGCATGCTCGCCCCGGAACAGACCGAGCTGCAGCAGCTCGCCTCACCGTTCCTCAGCGACATCCACGCGGCCACGCGCGCGACCGTGCACCTCGCCGTCCGCGACGGCACCGAGGCCCTCTATCTCGACCGGCTCGCGGGCCGGGCGTCGGTGCCGGTGGTCAGCCGCGCCGGGTCACGGCTGCCCCTCCACGCCACCGGCGTCGGCAAGGTGCTCCTCGCGCACGCCCCCGAGGAGGTCCGCGAGGACTACCTCGCCGGACCCCTGCGCCGACCGACCCCGCACACCGTCACCCACCCCGACCGCCTGCGACGACAGCTCGCGGCCGCGCGCCGCGACGGCTACGCGACCACCGTCGACGAGATGACCCTCGGCGCGTGCTCGATCGCCGTGCCGATCATGCGATCCGGCGACGACGACGTCGTGGCGGCGCTGGGCATCGTCGTGCCCACGCTCAAACGCGAACGCACCCGGCTGCTCGTCGCGCTCCAGGTCGCCGCCCGAGGCATCGGACGCAGCCTGCCGTGAGCGTCGCGCGCCGTCAGTCGGCGCGGCTGCACGCAAGGTGATGCCGGTGGTCCGGAGTGGATCGACGGGCCGCGGTGTGCCGAGCGATGTCGGCGGGTAGTCCCTCGCCGATGTGGTCCTCCACCCTCGGCTCGATGCTCGGCGGC
Source organism: Saccharomonospora sp. NB11 (assembly GCF_015910535.1). GTDB lineage: Bacteria > Actinomycetota > Actinomycetes > Mycobacteriales > Pseudonocardiaceae > Saccharomonospora. The sequence continues at coordinate 47,322 of NZ_JACBJG010000008.1, forward strand.
GTCTTCGGCACGCTCGCCGGAGTGCGTCGCGGCAAACCGCTGCACCCGCGCGGCGCGGTGTTCGACGCGGTGGTGCGGCGCACCGGGTCGCCGCGCTCCTGGGGCGCGGCGTGGTTGGACGAGCAGGGCGAGGACCACGGTCTGGTCCGCCTCTCGCGGTCGGCCGGACTTCCGCCGCCGCTGCCCGACGTCCTCGGGCTGGCGTTGACGTTCGGTGACCGTCACGACGTGCTGCTCGCGACCACCGGGCTGCGGCCGGGAACGCGATTCACCCTGCTGCCGAGGCGGCGGGACCCGTTCGCGGTGCCCTACGGATCACTGCTGCCTTACCGCACCCCGAGAGGCCTGACGCTGCTCGCCGCCGTGCCGACGCCACCCCGCCGATTCCGGCTGCTCGCTGCCACTCCCACCGGGAAATGGGAGCCGTTCGCGACGCTCGACCTCACCGACCGCCACGTCGTCGACGAGACGATCCGCTTCGACCCGGTCCTGCACCTCCCGCCGGGGTTGTCCTGGCCACCGGCCCTCACGCGGCTGCGCGAACCCGCCTACGCCGCCGCCCGCCGGGCGTGAACCTCACCGCGGTTGGTCGTGGGGACAGTGGTAGGCGGTGCGACCGCCGACCGTGCTGGTCACCACCGGTTCACCGCAGTCACGGCACCGCTGCTGCTTGTAGACCTTCCGGGCCTCGGCCTCGGGGACGGCGGCCCGGTCGGCGACGTCCACCGTGACGATGCGGCCGTCCTCGACCGACTGCGCCATCATGCGCCGCAGCTCCGCCCACAGCCGTCGCGCGTCGGAGTCGGTCAGTTCCCGGCACGGTCGGGTGGGCGCGATGCCGACGGCGTGCAGGGCCTCGTTGCGGAAGACGTTGCCCACCCCGGAGACCACGGACTGGTCGAGCAACGCCGCGCCGACGGCTCCCGGGGCGTCGCGCAGCGCGGCCACGGCTGCTTCGTCGTCGGTGTCCGAGCGCAGCGGGTCCGGGCCAAGGTCCCGCACCAGCGCCCGCATCTCGTCGGCGGTGAGCAACTCGCAGCGGGACGGCGCGATCAGGTCCCAGGCCACGTCGTCGGTCGCGAGCCGCAACCGCACCTGCGGCAGCGCCGGTCGGGTCGGGTCGGAGAATCGCAGCCACTTGCCGCGCATCCCGAGGTGGACGTGGATCTCGTCGTCCGAGCCGAGTCCGACGAAGAGGTGCTTGCCGTGGGCGTCGGTGCGGCGCAGCGCCTCACCGTCCACCCGCGCGGCCTGGGCGGCGAACCGGCCCTGGGGCGAGGTCACCGACAACCGTCGTCCGTCGAGGTCAGCGGCCAGCTCACGGGCCAGCCGATGGACGACGTGTCCCTCGGGCATTCCTCACCTCGTCGACGTCTCCGGTTTCAGGAATGCCGCGGTGTCGAAGTAGGTGGCGAACCGGCGGATGCGGCCTTCGTCGTCGAAGTACAGCAGCGACGTCCCGCGATACTCGATCGGCCGACCGCTGGTGAGCGTGCCGCGCGAGACCCATTCGAGCACCCCCAGGTCGTCCGCCTCCGACACCTGGGTGAACTCGGTGGTGACCTCGGTGAACGGCGAGCGGTATCGGTCCCAGAACCGCGTGACGTCGCCGGCCTCGTCGTCGCCCGTCACCACCTGTGGTCGCACCAGCTCCGGTTCCGGAGCGAACAACTCCCGCAACCGCGAGCTGTCCCCGGTGTCCTCCAGGTGCCGCAACGCCTCGGCGAAGCGGTCGGCTCGTGCGTGCGCGCTCGTCATGCAGCGGACGTACCCGTGGGGGAGGCGGGGAAACCGATGTGCGCGTCTGCCTCAAGTGTTCCGGACAGGCCCGGCGGAGGTGCCGAACGAGTCACTGCTCCCCTCACGTTCGGTGAATGCGACGTCACGCCGGCGTCTTCGTGGTACCACCTCTGGGCCGACGCGATCGAGTGCGCGGAGGAAGCACGATCCGTGCGGGGATCTTGTGTTGATGGCACAAGGCCAGCAGGCCCGTGCCGTCGATCAACTGCAGTGGTTTTCCGTTCGCGAACTCGTGACTCGACGGTCCGAACCCTGCGGTGGTGATGAGAATGCCCTTGGTTGCTCCCTCGTGCTGCACGGTCCCGTAGAGGTCGCGGACGGCGGCGGGCTGCACCGTCTTGGTGTAGCGCTTCGCTTGGATCACGAACTTCCCGCCGGTGATCGGACTGGGGTCGAAGGCGACGCAGTCGACACCGCCGTCACCGTCTGCCCTGAACACCTTCGTGTCGAACCCCATGCGGGTGAACAGGTTCTGAATGAAGTGCTCGAATTCCTTCGCGGAGAGGTCTACCAGGTTGGGCCTGCGGTCGATCTCACTGATGATGTCGACCGGGTCGACGATTCGTGGATCAGCCATGTCGAAACTCATGACCGGCGTCACCGGGACCAGTTCCTCCGGGTGGGGCGATACGGTTGCCGCGAAGTGCTTGGTGACGCACGTGACGGCGTCGAGTTGATCCAGTACCAGAGCTTGGTAGTGTTCCCGCGTGGCGCGCAGGGTGATCAAACACCGCTGCACACGTTGGCCAGTTGCGCGATCGACATCCTCGACGACACCGTTGAAGGTGACCGTGTCGACGAGCTCCGCGGGGTCGGACTCGAAGATCGCACGGAGGGCGACGAGAGCGATCTGTGCGGAGAGCTGCTGATAAGCCCGACGAATATCCATGGCGGCGCGTGCGCTGGAATCGATGCTGTCGCGACTCTTGACGTACTTGAACGACCGTTCTCGAGGGATGATGTCGGTGCCGGGCAAGCGCCACTCGACCGCCAACAAAGTGGATTCGGGCACGTAGCCCACTTTGCGTTCGGCGGGGCATCCCGAAGGGAGCTTGATCGCGTCGACGACTCGCTGGTAGTAGCCACTGACGGCATGCCGGTCAGCGGCGTGGACTCCTTGCGCGAGTTCGTCGACCTTCGCGTTGTGGGCAGCCACTCGCCGCTTCTTGGCCTCCTGTTTCGCGGCGTGGGCCTTCCTCTTCTCCCGGACTCGCTGTTGGCGTGCTGTCTCCGCTTCCTCGTACTCTCGCATCGCTTCGTCGAACAATCGTTCGGCGATCGCTCTGCGGGAGGCATATCGCGAATCGCCGCCGAACAGACGCCCGATCGCTCCCGGTGGTCGCGGCGCGAAGTCAGCCCAAAGCGGTCGCCGAAGGGGACGTGCGTCCGCTCCGAGCTCTACCTCCTCGGAGACAGCGCGCCTCTTCATGCTCTTGAAGTCGAGCGGGCGAACGGGAGTCGCCAAAGCGGTGGTCAGTATCCCCGTGAGCTCCGACATTCGAGCTTCGGCCGCCTTGGTTCGAGTTTCTGCTTCTGCGACTCGGCGTTTCTGATAGGCCACCTGCGCGGCCTTCTCCTCAGCTTTGCGTAAGCGTTCCGCTTCGCGTCGAGCCCGCTCCGCTTCGCGGCGTGCGGCGGCTTGCTGCCGCTCGCGCTCCGAACGCTTCTGTGCCATCGACAGGTCCTATCGATCGACCGGCTACGTCCGAACCTGAACGTAGCCAGATTTGTCGATCACGTCGCCGGCGGCGACGACATCGCACTCGGACGGACCTTGGTCGATCTGCCGATCGGGGCAGCGCCCCCTAGCGCCGACACGGCGTGTGACAGCAGCGAAGGAGCGGAGTCGCGAAACCGCGATCCGACTTGCAGAAAAATGCGGTTGCGGCCAGCCCCGCCGTCGTCACCGGTGCGGACCGGCGAGAGTCGCTCCGGGACGCCCTCGCGCGCTGCTAGGTTCGCGGCATGCTCCTTCCCACCACCGTCCCGGGCGTCGTCGACGGCCGCGCCGCACAGCTGTTGCAACCGCGTTGGTCGCGGGCGCGGGGAGCGCTGTCGGCGGCCTTGGTCGGCTGTCCCTGGGTGATCGTCGTCCTCTGCGCGGTCGCGGCGGCCGTCGCCGGTGCCACGGGTGGGGCGATGGCGTGGGCGGCCGTGGGCGCGGTGTTGGCCGCCGTGCCCGCCGTCGTGTTGACCGCGAGCGTGCGGAACCTGGTGTTCCAGCCGCCTCGCTGGGTGCGCGCCGCCGCCCTCGGCTGCGGGGCGCAGTTGGTGGTCGGCGTGCTGCCCGTGGTCGGCGTGGCGGCGGGTGCGGGGGGATCGGGCGCCGCCGTCGCGACGGTGGTCCTCGTGGTGTCGCTCGGCGTCGTGGTCGCCGCCGTGGCCCTCGCCTCCCGTGCCGTGCGGACGTTGTTGACACCTGTGTCGTGGGAGTTGGGCGCGACGCCGTTCACCGTCGCGCTGCGGGCGCGCCTGCACGACACCGGGATGCTGACCGGCTCGGTGTCCCTGGGAACGCAGAGCATCGAGTGGGCCGCCCGGCAGTACCGCGCCGTCGGCCACGCCTCCGTCCCCTTCCATGCGGTGCGGGACGTCCGACCGACGACGTTGCCGAGCACGGCGGGTCCGATGCCGTGGCTGCGCCTGTCCGACGGGAGCACCGCCTGCGCCACCCCCGGCCCCGCCGTGCTCGTGGACACCGACTCCGGAGCGGTGACCCTGCCGGTCGACGACCCCGCGCTCGTCGTCGCGATGCTGCACGCCCGCCTGGCGCTGTGGCGCGGCGGCATGGCGTGAATCGGGAAACCCGCCTACCTGCGTCGGACTGCCCTGCTACGTTCTGCGGACACGTGGAGCAAGACGAGAGGTAGTCATCATGCTGGGCGGAAATCCCACCGAAGCCGGAGAACGGCTGGAGCGGTTCGCCGAGACCCTGCAGAAGAAGGCGCAGGGCTACACCGCTCTGCACCAGCAGCTCGGTTCTGCCAGCGTGACCGAACGTTCGGCCGGTGGCGAGGTCGAGGTGACCGTCGACGGCAACGGTGTGTTGACGCGGCTGGAGCTGAGCGAACGGACCCGCGGCATGGACCCGGCCTCGGTGTCCGCCACGATCATGGGTTGCCTGCGGCAGGCGCAGGCTCGACTGCGCGAACAGGTCGCGTCGCTCGTCTCCGAGACGGTCGGTGACGACGACCCCGCAGGCAGCAACATCGTCAACCAGTACGCCGAACGCTTCCCGTATTCCGTGGACGAGGAGGAGACGGCGCGCCAGGAGCCCCGCTCTTCGCTGGGCCGACTCGGCGAGGAGACCGATGCCGATCGGCGGGAACCGCGTCGGCCTCGGCCGCGTCGGTATGACGAGGACGACGAGGATCTGGGTGGCGGATCCATCCTGCGGTAGGGAGGAACAGCGATGGGAGACTCGTTCCGGGTCGACCCGGACGAGGTCCGCGCGCACGCGAACACCGTGCGGGACTTCGAGAGCCGAGCGGGGACGGCGGCCGACGCCGGATCTCACCTGGCTGGTCTGGACGACGCCTACGGCGTGCTGTGCCAGCCGTTCGGTTCGATGGTGTCGGGCCCGCAGGAGCGTGGGGTGGAGGCGCTGAACCAGGCCCGCGAGTTCACGCGGCAGCTCGCGGAGAACCTCGACACGGCGGCGCAGAAGTACGAGGAGTACGAGGAGCGCGTGGTCGAGATCCTGGAGAAGGTGAACCGTGAGCTGGAGTCGGCGCGCTTGAAGCTCGTGGAGTCGTCGGGCGTCGTGGTGCCGTCCGAGAGCAGGGTGGTGCCGGAACGATGAGCAACCCGTTGATCGAGGACGACACCGACCCCGACAAGTTCTACGCCGAGGACCGCGCCGACGGCGATCCGTTCACCAAGATGGACGTCCCGAGCCAGGACGGTGGCACGGGGTTCATGACCGGTATCACGCCGTTCGAGGCGGGTTGGGCGGTTGCCGAGGGCATCGACAAGGGCGACTACAAGCTGGCTGTCAGCGGGCTGGTCGCCGGTGGTCTCGACGTCGCCTCGGCGATCAGCGACCCGATCGGTTTCGTCGCCGGTCAGGTGATCTCGTGGATGCTCGAACACATCGAGCCCGCGCGCAAGGCGCTCGACGACCTGGCCGGCAACCCCGACATGGTGAAGGCCTACTCGCAGTCGTGGACCAACGTCGAAGAAGAGCTCACCGCACTCGGCGAGGACGTCAAGAGCGCGGCTCCGTCCGAGACGCAGGGCTGGACCGGCGGCGCCGCCGACGCCTACCGCGCGAAGGCGGAGGAACTGGCGGGCGTGTTCGGTGGTGCGGCCGGTGCCGCGCACGGCCTCGCCGGGATCACGATGGGCATGGCCGAGGTCGTCAACGGTGTCCGCACGGCGGTGCGTGACCTGCTGGCGAGCATCGCGGGCTCCCTGGTGAGCTGGACCATCGAGCTGCTCTGCTCGGTCGGCACGGCCGCGCCCTTGGTCGCGGCTCAGGCGACCACCGCCATCGCGCGCGTCACCAGCATGGTGGGCAAGCTGCTCACCGCGCTCGGCAAGGCGATGACCGACGCGATCACGTGGCTGACGGTGCTGCGCGACGTACTCGACGGTCTGCTGCGCGCCATCAACGCGATGCAGGAGAGCGCGAAGACCGCTCCCCGGTGACGAGAGCCGAGGCTCGCGGCGTGTCGGCCGATGTGGACGGACGTCACGTCCCGTCCGGCCGCAGCCGGTCGTACTTGTCGGCACGACCGCGAGCCAGCTCCACCGGATACTTCGCCGCGTTGACGCGCAGTTTCTCCTCCGACGCCGCCATCAGGTCGACGTCGAGCACGTCGGCGAGGCGCACCAGATAGGCCAGCACGTCGGCCAGTTCGTGCCGCACCTGCTCGGCCGTGCGCGGGTCGGACATCACGTCCCGCGACTCCTCCGGTGTCAACCACTGGAAGATCTCCGTCAGCTCGCCCACCTCGCCCGACAACGCCATGGCGAGGTTCTTCGGCGTGTGGAAGCGGTGCCAGTCGCGCTCGTCGGCGAACTCACGCAGGCGACGCTGCAGCTCGGCGAACTCCATGCCCACCCACCCTACGGACCCACGCGGGGAAGTGGGTCAACCGGCCGTCTTCTCCAGGAACGCCTGCGTCTCCGCGTCGGTCGAGTACAGACACACTCCCCGCATGCCTCGGGTCAGCAGCACCTTGTACGTGTTGCGAATCAGCCGATCGAAGTGCAACTCGTCGGCCTTCTTCACGGCAGGGTCGTGCGAGTGCTCGCGTCGTGACACCCATTGGTCGCCACGGCGCACGAAGTCGGGGCCGAGTATGACGCCCGCCCAGTCGTACTCGAAGCCCTGAGCGGTGTAGATACAACCCACCTGACCGAATCCTCGAGGATCGGATGCCCAGTAGTAGGACTCCGGTGCGTCGGGCACACGCTTGTCCGGCTTGGCGTTCCAGGGACGGCTCCAGTCGCCGATGGCGACGTCGTGGACGAGCTGCTTGCCGTCCGCCGTCGTCAACGGATCGCTCCACTTCCAGCAATAGCCGGCGGCGAGCCGTGCCGTGCCACCGTGCTGGGCGGCCTGTGTCGACAACCAGGACTCCATTGCCGCGGGAGACGAGGCAGTGGCGACGACGAAGTCGTCGTCGGGTTCGGCCAGCTGGCTCCACGGCGTCGGTTCCGCCCGGCCGAGCCCGAGAAGTCGCGCGACCCACGTGTCGTACGCGGCCGAGCCACCGCATCGGAACTGTCCGTGCAGTCGCACGACGTCCACCACGCAGCCCCTGGCTTCAGCGGCGGCGCGAATTTCCTCGAGAGAGCCCATTTCTCCCGGCCTCACGGTTTGGTGCTGGTCCAGGAGGAACACCGGAACCCACGCGACGTCGATGAGCTCGTCGATCTGACGTCCGGCGCGGTCCCGGACCTCCCGTCGCGTGTACCGGTTGACACTGGTCTCACGGATGCGGTGGGCCTCGTCGCAGATCAGCACGTCGAGGTCCCGTGGCTCGGCGTCGATGTAGTCGTTGAAGTACTTGAACAGGCGCTGAACTCGGGTGTTGCGGCGTCCGGCGGTCTTGCGCATCGTCCTCGTGAACGCCGAGGAGCCGGTCGCGTGGTGCACGCTGCGACCACGCCTGGCGAGCTCACCGAGGAGGCTGAGAGCGATGGCGCTCTTGCCGGAGCCGGGGCCGCCCAGCACGATGACGACAGTCCGGGTGTTGGAGGCGCGGGCTCTGTCCACCGCCCTCTGCACCAATTCGAACGCCACCTTCTGTTCGTCCAGGAGCACGAACTGTTCGCGTTCCTGGATTTCCTTGGCTGCGAGATTCAGTAGTGGCTTCGACGGTGCATGGGCGAAGTTGAGGAAGTCGTCCGCTGCGGCGAGGGCTGCTTCTCGGGCGCCGTCCGTGGCGAGGACAGCGCGAAGGTGCTGTATCAGCTCGGCTCTGTCGTCGAGGGTGAAGAGTCTGCCGTACTCGGTCGGCTGGTACTGGGTCAGTGACGCGACGAGTGACGTCCGTGCGTTGTGGAGGTAGGCGATGCCGTGCACGGCATGAGGTCGCTCCGCGAGCGCCGGGGTCGAATCCACCAGGTATTCGCAATAGTCGCGCACCTGCGTGACCGGGTGAAGGTGTGGGTCTGGCCCGAGGCCGGGCACGTGCACGAGGTCGTAGGCGATGAGCTCGGCACGGGACCACTGCTTCAGCTCGACCAGGACGTAACTGGACTCGCCTGTCCGGGGATGGATCCCGCAGAGTACGACGTCGACCCGCTTGGGACTGTGCGGCAGCTTGTGTTCGAGAAGAACTTCGACATGGCCCAACCCGGCATCGACGAGGTCGGTGAGCAGCACGGGGAGGCTGCGTCGCCACGCGCGCTCTTCACCGGCACTCGCACGCGAATCGAATTGGAACGCGGCTTGTTCGGACAACAGAGTGTGCAGCCGGTCGGCCTTCGCTTCGTCGAGCAGATCCACCGCACTCCTGCGGACGAGCGCCACCTTCTACCCCCACTGGGCACGCGTGAGTTACGCGCGGGTGGGGGCAGCGACGAAGTCTCGACTTCGGTGCCCGTCGGGCCGCGATCTTGCGACGTCATGGTACCGCGCGGGAGATCACGTTCGTGGAGGGTCGGCGGACCGCCCGACGTCCATGACCGGCCTGTCAGGAGCCGGCCGAAGCGACTGCGGAGCAATTTCGGTGGCCGCTGTCAATACCTGTTCTTGTCGGTTGCCGTTGGTAGAATATCCAGGTAAGGCAGGCAGATCGGCATCGCGTGGGACCGTTCGATTTCGGGCGCTGTTTCAGGGTGGCGGGAAGCGCTCGTGTGCTGGGGGATTGTCGTGTCGTCGACCATTGTGGGAATGGTCGTGGTATGTCGATTCTTCGGCTCGAAGAGGTCGTTCGTGGTGCTCCGTGACGGCGAACGGAGCTGGTTCGATGACTATCACTGCCCCTACGGTGTTCATCGGTGGACTTCAGTGGTTGGACTACGTTCATGCTGGTCCGCGCAAGGCGGCCTCGATGGTGGCCGAGCAGAAGCGCCGCTATCTCGACCCCGGGCGACCCGCTTGGTCGGCGTACGGGCCGTTGCTCGCGGCGTTTCGGCGCGCGTTGAATTCCGCTGATCGGCGTGGTGAACTCGACCGTGTCATCGCTCAGGTGTCCGACGCCGGGGATTGGCGAGCTGCTGCCTATCGGGACGCGGCCGACGGATTTCTGTCCGTGATTCCTCGACGGGCCACGGGAATCCGAGTCAGTGATGCCACGTGGGCGGAAGAGAATCTGCGTATCGTGTTCCGGGATCTGCTCGGAGTGCGCGTGCACGACAAGGCGGACACCCGGTGGCTGGTGCTGCCCTACTGCAAGGCCGACCCGCTCACCCAGGGCAGCGCCGACATCGTGCTGCAGATGATGGAGACGTTCGCCGATCTTGTCCTGCCGGGGGCGCGGCCCATCGTGCTCGACACCCGCCGCGCCACGTTGTTCAAGCTCCGCGCGAACGCCAACCGCGACACCCTCGACGTCTACGTTCGCGGGCTCGCGCTCGCCTATGCGAGGCAGTGGGCGCTCGCGGCGTGAATGGTTGCCGGGCGAGCGTCGTGGTGCGCTCGCCCGGCTCGTCCCTGTGAGCCGAGGTTCAGTAGGTGGCTGGTGGTCCGCGCTCTGCCGCGCAACGGAAGACGCCCTACTGCCGGGCGTGTCGAATGGACTGTGCTCGATGAGTATTTCGGTCGATTCGGACGCATTCCTCTAGCTGTTTACATAGGACGCGCTCATGTGAGCACTTCGTGGCCGAGTATGGGGAAAGGGTTGTCCGAACCCATCGGTGACGGAGAGGATACGTTGTGCATCCCAGCACGGCTGCTTTCTCGCGGGGCTTCACTCGATGTTGACGTGTCGTTGTCGCCATCTCGGTGGCAGCACCCTCTTCGGCCGCTCGCCTGAGCGGAGAGAGTTGTCGTTTCGTCCCACCCGCGAACGCACCGTGTCGTGATGAGCAGGCGTATCGCAAGGAGCAGGGTGTGGACTCGAATCTGAGGCCCGGCGAGGACCTCCAGCATTATCTCGAACGACAAGCCAGCCAGATGCAGGAACGCGCGGCCGCCCTCCAGGAGGCCTTCGCTGCCGCGGCAGCGACCGTGACTTCCCGAGACGGCACCGTCACCGTCTCTCTCGCGCCGAACGGTGCGCTGCGGAACATCCAGCTCGGCAAGCGAGCCTGCGAACTGGGTGAGGCCCGGTTGGCGGCCACGATCATGGAGACCGTGCGCCTGGCGCAGAGCCAGACCGCGCGGGCCGTGACGAGCTCGGTGCAGTCGATCGTCGGCAACAACCAGGCCGTCGAGATGATGAAGAGCTTCCTGCCGCCGGATCCCGCGGCCGCCGACGAGGTGGACCAGAACAAGTTCGTCGAAGACCCCGAGCCCGACGACGCCCCGCCGCCCCCGAAGCCGCCGGTGACTCCGCCGTCGTCGCCCACGAATCGGCCGCGACGCCGCCCCGAACGCCGCGATGACGACGAGGAGGCGAACCCCTGGTGAGCAGTGGACACGTCATCCGGGACTACTCGGAGTTCGACGAGTTCAGCCGCACGCTCGACACGTTGGCGTCCGATCTGCGCAGCACCGGTGATCTCGTCGGCAGCATGGTCGCCGATCCGGGCCTGTGGGGAGTCCTCCTCGGTCAGGTCATCGGTGCCGCCGCGAGCAAGTTCTGCGCCGACGCGCGCGACGCGCTCAACGACTACGGCGAGGCGATCGAGTTGCACAAGGAGAAGCTCGACAAGGCTCGGCGTCTCTACGAGGAAACCGACCGGCAGGCGGACGAGTCGATTTCGAGGTATCAGTTGTGAGCGGGATTTCGGACAAGGAGACCTACACGCCCGGGGATTTCTGGCACGACCCGGGTGATCTGATCACCTCTGACGACTTCCGCACCAACGGCGCGGGCATCGTCAACACCATCGACGTCCTGCAGGACGCGGTCAAGGCCAACGACGACGTCACCATCGGCATCGCGGCCGCAGGTCTGGCGCTGGACGTGCTCGGGCTCGTGCTCGACCCGCTGGGCACCATCTTCGCGGCGGGTATCGGCTGGCTCATCGAGCACGTCACCCCGTTCCGGGTTCCGCTGGACATGCTCTTCGGCGACCCCGAGGGCATCACGGTCGCCACCTCGGCCCTCGACGCCGAGGCCGAGAAGGTCGCCGAGCGGAAGAGCGACCTCGAACGCAAGCTCGCCGAGTTCATGCAGAGCTGGAGCGGCGAGGGAGCGGACGCGTTCCGCGCGAGCACACAGGAACTCGCCGATGGCATGGACGCGCTTCAGGAGGCGCTGAAGTCGGCGAGCAAGAACATGAGCATCTGCGGCGCCGTGGTCGGCGCCGTTCGCGGCATCATCCGCGACCTCATCGCCGGGGTGCTGGGCGGCATCCTCGCGGGCGCGCTGGCCGCGATCGCGGCCATGCCGTTCACCTTCGGCACCTCGATCGGCATCTTCCTGGGCACGGTCTTCACCACCGTGGCCGTCGCCCTCGGCAAGATCGCCATGCACATCAAGAACCTGGTTTCGAAGATCACGAACGCCGCGAAGGCGTTGAAGAACGTCGGAAACGCGGCGAGGAATCTGGGCAACCGCGCGGGTGACGCCGTCAATGGTGCGCCCATCCCGACGCCGAACGTCGTCGGATCCGGTGGACCGCAGGTGAACCCGAACACGGGCACGCCGCCCACGTTCGGCAACGGCGGTGGTGGTGCCGGCGGCAGCGGTGGTGGGGCCCCGAGCGGATCGGCCGGAGGACACGGGACGCAGACCCCGAGCGGGGCCGGCAACACGACGGACGTGCAGGGCACCGGTGGTAATTCGCGACCGGGTGCCAGCGACTCCACGTCCAGTCCGCGCCCTGACACCGGTGGTGGATCTGGCACGAACAGCACGCCGGAGACCAACGGCCCCAGCGGTTCGGCTGGTGGCAGCCCGGTGGGGAGTCCGTCCACCTCGCGGCCGCCGAGTTCGTTGGGTGACTTCGATGCCGGGTCCGGTGTGAGTGGTTCGGCTGGTGGCAGCCCGGTGGAGACCCCGTCCACCTCGCGGCCAGGCACCTCGTCCGGCGACACCGGTGGCGGTACCGGCGGTGGTGGAACGCCGCAGACACAGGAACCGAGCGGTGGTCCGTCGACCGACAACCCCTCGGCGGGCAAGGGCGGCGGAGGCCGTGATCCGTTCGAGGACTATCCCGAGCTGACCGAGAATCCGTGGGCCGACAGTCCGGCGGGCGGAACCGGTGGTGGGTCCACGGGCGGTGGTGCTCCGGAGACTCAGGGGCCGAACGGCGGCGGTGGCGCGGGCCCGGCCGGGGGCGGCGGGGGCCGTGATCCGTTCGAGGACTATCCCGAGCTGACCGAGAACCCGTGGGCCGACAGCCATGGCAATCTGCCCGACTACGGTTCGTCCGGTGGTACCTCCGGCGGTTCGATCTCGGACCGGCTCGGCGGTGGTGACCGGCCCGGCGACGCTCCCAGCGGCAACAACGGTCCTGACGGCGCTGACGGTTCCTCCGGCCGGGGGCGTGACGGTGAGAGTCCGGACGGTGGCTCCGATCGTGGTCGTGGTCAGGACACTGACGGCGGCTCGGGTCGTGATGGCGATGGTCGGGACGCCGAGGGTGGCTCGGGTCGTGATGGCGACGGTCGGGACGCCGAGGGCAACTCCGGTCGTGACGGCGACGGTGAGGATGCCGACGGTGGCTCGGGTCGTGACCGGGACGGTGAGGACGCCGAGGGCGGCGGCGACCCCGACCGCGACCCCGATGGTGAGGGCGCCCAGACCGACGGTCGCTCCGACCGTGATCGGGACGGCGAGGACGCCGACGGCGCAAGCCAGAACGGCGACAAGGACAAGTCGTGGTTCTGGGACAGCAAGGAGAAGACGCGCGACCTGTTCATGGAGGGGTTGCGCAAGTACTCGGACGAACATCCGGGCTCGATCACGCCCGAGCAGATCAGGGAGTACGAGTTCAAGGTCGACAAGGTCATCAGTGCGTTCGAGTCGAAGTACGTCTTCGACGCGTTCGCGAAGAGTCACCCGGACGTCGCGCACAGGGTGGAGGACATCCTGCGCACGATGACCGATCCGACACACAGCAAGCTCGGCCTCATCACCAAGAGCTCGCTGGACTTCTTCCGGTTCGGTGCGTGGCAGGCGATGGTCAACGCGGGCGTCTTCCCGGACGAGTGGCGAGGTGACAACGCCTGACCGGCTGCCGGGTGCCGGACGACCGGCACCCGGCTCGACACCTCTCACCGAGCAGTGCGGATGGGGTGCACAGGCGCACAACGGCCGTCGGAAGATGGTGGAGTATCACGTCGCGTGTGGACGGTGGCGGCCGACGTCGCGCCCGACTCAGTGGCGCAGTTCCGCGCGGAACGGGGCACTCGGATTCTCGACGAGCACCGCATCACCCTCCGGCGCAGTGCTAGCACCGATCACCCGGGACATGCTTCCTCGGGAGAACGGGAACGCGGCCAGAACGGCCACGACGAATCCGGCCAGTGCCACCCCGGCCAGCCACCGCACCGTTCCCGCCTCGGTGAGAATCCCGGCGACGAGCGAACCCGCGAACACCAGCAGCCCGCCGAAGAACAGAACGGCGGCGACGGTCAACCACCGGGTCCGGGTGCGGGCGCAGACGTCACACAGCGGCCAGCCCTTGACCTGCGTCACGCGAACCTTGCGCGCGTGCTGGTCCAGACGTTCGGCCATGCCCACCGCGCCGAAGACGCCGACCCGGCGCGTTCGGCTGCCCTTCAGCCGGACCTTGCTCTGCAACGTGAAATCCGCGCGCCGCACCGCAGGCCGACCGTGACGCGAGCAATGGGACGGCAAAATTCCCTGTTCGGCCAGGTTTGCCGGAATTCGAACGGTGTCGAAATCGGACGCCACGTGAACTCCTTCCCGTCGATTCCGCCCCAGGCCGCTCCGCGGGAGCCTACCGGATACAGTGGGCCGCTCGATCGCATTGCGGTGTCCGTGACGGCGAGGAGGTGCACACGGTGGGCTTCAAGGTTGAACCCGCGAGTATCACGAAGTTCGGCGAGCAGATCGACGAGCTGAAAACCGATGCCAAGGCGGCGCAGGTCTATGCCGAAGATCATTTGCAGATCGACGGTGGTGACGCGCGCATGTATGCCACCGCGGCGAGCGCGGCCGCGGACGCCAGCGCCCTGCTCACCGAGAACTACGAGCGTCTCGCCAAGATCGTCGAGACCGCGGCGATCGAGCTGGACAAGGCCGCCACCATGTACGCGGAGACCGATCGCGAGAAGGCCGAACAGCTCGACAGCACCTACCCGACAGGAGAGTGACCATGGCCGACTCGCCCCGGTCCGAACTCGTCGACCCGACCGCGTCCGATCCCATTCCGGATCTGCTCGAGAACGTCATCGGCATCACCCAGTACATCAGCGTCTCGTACTGGGTGGGTCAGGCCATCGACCTGATCTTCGACGTGAACCCGTTCTCGTGGGTGGCGGAGCAATTCGCGGGTGACTGGGAGAAGGTGCAGAAAGCCGGCGTCGCGATGGAGAAGTTGGGGGAATTCAACGACTCCTTCGCCAACGTCATCACCACCGAATTGAAGAACGTGTCGGCCGATTGGCAGGGGAACGCGTTCGACAGCGCGAACACCTACTTCAGCGAGCTCGCGAAGACCATCGAGGACCAGAAGGCGACGCTGAGCGCGATGGGCCGCGAGTTCAAGCAGACCGCCATCGGCATGTACGAGACGGCGAACTCGATCAAGTCGTTCCTCGAACTGCTGCTGGATCTGCTCATCGCGATCGGCCTGGAGCTGGCAGCGGCAGCCGCGAGCAGCTGGACCGTCATCGGGCCCATCCTCTCCGGCGCCGCGGCGGCCGCGACCATCAGCAAGGCGCTCGGTGTGTGGGACGACCTGCTCCAGGCACACACCATCGCCTGGAACGCGGTGCAGGGTCTTGTCGGCGTCACCGCCGGCTACCTCAGCACCCTCGGCGACATCGAGAAGCACGCGTTGCCCGAGAGCAACTACGACCACCCGGGGGTGTGAGATGAGCAGGCCGGACCAGGAACCGATGCTCGACGTCGCCCGAGGCGATGCCGCTCTGTCACGGCACCTCAAGAACTCGCTGACGGTGCTGCGCGACAAGGTGGCCGACCCCGAGTTCAAAAGCCTCGTCGACGACGTCGTGGCGGGCCGCCGGAGTCTGCGCGACACGGTCACCTCGCCCGCGTTCTCGCGCGCGCTGGACCCGCTGATGGAGCAGGCCGCCGAGCACTACCGCACCCTCTCCGACGAGGAGCGCGAGGAACTTCGTCGCACCGGCGAGCAGCAGTTCGAGCAACTCCGCCGCGACGAGGAGGAGCAGGCCGCCGCCGCGCGTGATCGTCGCCGCGACGAGGACGACGAGGACTTCAGCGACCGGAACTGGCTGCGCTGATCGCCCTCACATCGCCCCCACCGGGATGGTGCCGGGTGGTGGGCGCCAGTCCAGCATGAGCAGCGTGGCGTCGTCGTCCATCACACCTCGCTGGTGGTGCAGGACGCCGCGCATCACACGCCGGAGGGTCTCGGGCGCGGCGAGGTTCGGCGCCGAGTGCCGTTCGACCAGCGCGACCAACCGGTCGACACCGAACTCGTGTCGGTGCCGGTCCCGTGCTTCGGGAATGCCGTCGGTGAAGAACAACACGCGGTCACCCGGTTCGAGCTGCTCCCGGCCCACCACGCCGTCGGGCGGCGTTCGGGAGACGCCGAGCGGGATGCGTGGCGGCGTCCGCAGGCGCTTCACCGCGGTGTTCGCCCGCAGCAGCAGCGGAGCCGGGTGACCGGCGAGCAGGTAGGTGAGCTCGCCGGTCGCGACGTCGAGCCAGCTCAGGATCGCGGTCACATAGCGCGAGCCGATGGGTCGGTTCTCGGCGACCATCCGATCCGCGCGATGGGCCAACTCGTTCAAGTCGTGCACCCCACCGCGCCGCGCGTTGCGGATCGCCGCCAACGCGACCGCGCTGGTGAGCCCCGATTGCATGTCGTGTCCGACGCTGTCGAACAACGCGCAGAACGCCATGTCCTCGTTGATCGCGTAGTCGAACGCGTCACCCCCGACCCGCTCGTGCGGCTCCAACACCACGCTGATCATGACCTGCGAGGACGCGAAGCTCAGCGGCGGCAGCAGTTGCCAGAGCAGTTCGGCGTCAGCGGTGAAGGGCGCAGCGCGGCGCGCGACGTGCAGGGCGTCGCCGTAGGCGAACTTCGTGGCGACCACCTGCCCGAGCAACCCCGCGAGCGACACACACCGGTCGCGCACGGTCGCGTCGTGCGGGTCGAGCGCCGGAGGCAACCCGAGACAGACCACGCCGATCCGTTCGGTGCCGTCGACCATCGGCACCCAGAGCTCGGTGCGCCCGTCGGGTGCCGACCGCGACAGCGGTTCCTGGAGTTGATAGACGCGGCCCGCGAGCGAACCGTCCACCGTCGCGGGCAGGCGGTCGTTCGCGCCGAGCGGGGTGAGCGTGCGCTGCCCGTGGTCGACGAGGTAGAGCGCGGCGGTCATGCCCAGCCGACGGACGACGTCGTCACAGATGCGCCCGACCTCGGGTCCCGACGCACTGTGCGTGGCCTCGACGATTCCGGCGACGACCTCCCACCACTCGCCCGGCTCCACCACCTTCGCCGCGTACCCGCGCGGACCGTGCCGAAACGCCGTGGTCGACCGACCCCAGCACGATGACTCGACCCGCACCCGGCATCCTGAGCACGACCGGACGGAAGGGGATCACGGACGTGGAGATCTGGATCAACCCGGCGTGCTCGAAATGTGCCTCGGCGTTGTCGTTGCTGGATGCCGAGGGCGCCGACTACACGATCCGCCACTACCTGCAGGACCCGCCCACCGCGGCCGAACTCGACGACGTGCTGCGCAAACTGGGGCTGGAGCCGTGGGACATCGCGCGCCTCGGCGAACCCGCCGCCGACCGGCTGGGGCTGGCGACGTGGCCCCGCGACGACGACCATCGCGCGCGTTGGCTCGATGCGCTCGCCACCGAGCCGACGCTGATCCAACGCCCCATCATCACCGCCGACGACACCGCCGTGGTGGGCCGCTCGCCCGACGCGGTGCGCTCGATGCTGCGCACCGGACAGGAGAACGCATGACGCCGCACCACGAGGTCACCGGCCCGGACACCGGCGAGGTCGTCGCGCTGGCCGGGTCCATCGGCAGCACCCTGAGCATGTGGGACCCGCAGGTGCCGCGACTGATGGAGGCGGGTCTGCGCGTGGTCCGCTTCGACCACCGCGGACACGGCCGTTCCCCGGTGCCGGACGGCCCCAGCTCGCTCGCCGACCTCGCGGGCGACGTCGTCGACCTGCTCGACCACCTGGACGTCGACCGCGCGCACCTGGTGGGACTGTCGCTGGGCGGCATGATCGGCATGTGGCTGGCCGCCCACGAGCCGTCGCGCCTCGACCGACTCGTCCTGTGCTGCACGTCGGCCAAACTCGGCACCCCGCGCATGTGGCAGGAGCGCGCCCGACAGGCCGTCACCGAGGGCATGACCACCATCGCCGACGGCAGCCTGCGACGCTGGTTCACCCCGGCCTGGCTCGCCGCCAACCCGACCCGCGCCGAGGAGTTCCACCGCATGACGGCCACGGTGCCCGCCCAGGGCTACGCGTCGTGCTGCGCCGCTATCGGCGACATGGACCTCCGCGACGCCCTGCCGTCGATCACCGCGCCGACGCTGGTGATCGCAGGCGCCGACGACCCCGCCACCCCACCCGACCACGCCCACCAGATCGCCGACCGCATCCCGGGCGCGAGGCTGGAAGTCGTGGCCGGAGCGGCGCACCTGGGCAACGTGGAGCAACCGGAGGCCTTCGGGAGGCTGATCGTGGAGCACCTCACGGCGGGGTGAGGGAGCGTGTCACCCGTTTTGGTGAAGGGTGGTCGTTGTCTCCGGGAGTGTCGGGGCGCCTGACTACGGTCGCCGCTGCGACAGCTCGACGCATCTGGGGGCGAGATGGGTGGGTACAACCCGAACCAACCGCGAGACAGCAGAGGCCGCTGGACGAAGGGACTGGCAGGGCCGGTCGTGGGCGCCACGATGGTGGCCACTGTCATGGCGACTCCGCTTGGCACTGGTGTGACAGCGGGCGGTGGTGCGCTGACCGCGGAGTCGTCCTTCGTCCAGGTCTCGCGAAGTGTCCTGACCAAGGCGAAACAGGCTGCGAAGAAAGGAAAACGAAGCGCCACGTGGAAGCGGCTCGATCTGCGAGAGGCCAAACGAAAGTTGGGGCGTGCCGGCCAGTGTGCTGCGTACTCGTACGGTCAGGTACAACGCTTCCTCGCAACCACGCCCTGTCGGTCGTTGCGTCGAGTCCTGTACGTCCTCGACGGCAGCAACGGTGACAGGGTCGTGGTGTCGGTGTCGTGGGTACGGATGCGCAGTGTCGAGGCGGCGCGGAGGCTGCAAGACCTCGTCGACGTGCACGGCACCGGGAACATCCGACCACTTCCCGGAGCTCTTGTGGGGGAGGGCCGCATCAACTGGACCGGGTGGAACTACGACTCCACCCGGTCGGGCAAGCAGGTCACCATCGCTGAGGTCGAGCCGTTGAGAGGCCGACCGAGCGCCGCGTACATGGACGACGTCGCCGAGGTAGCCGCGCAGTTTCCCCGACCTCGGTGAGGTGATCTCGTTCCCGGGGATACCGTCGTGTTCGTGCGCGCGGGGTCTCTAGCGACGCCTTGGTCAGATGCTGGCCTTCCCGCTGAGTTCGTCGACGGGTCGGATGCGGTCCTCGCCTCGTCTTGTGGAGCGTGTGTCACCCCGGCCCCTAGTCAGGCGTGCCCGCCGTAGCGATAGGTCGAATGTCACGGCAATGGCCGTAGTCGTCGTTGCTGGTGTACAGGACGGGTCAACGATGAGCTGTTCATTCGCCTCACGACGAGGCTTCGTGCCGCTGCGGGGAAAACGGCGTTTGGGCCGGAGAACGTCTGATGTAGTGCGCCCACAAAGCGCCGCCTCGCGTCGTCGTGTGACGAGGTACAGGTGGGCTCCTGATCGTGATCGGGAAGGGTGACCGCGACTTGCGCGGGGGAACTTGGTCTGTGGCGCCCGTATAGTCCATGATGTGTCACGATGGGTTAACCGTTGTAACTACGCGCCACGGTGCGGTGTGACGAGGTTGCCCTTTTGGTCTACGCGCGTGGGCATCGTCTTATGGGGGCGAATGATGTCGGAGAAGTACTCGGCGGGCATGCGTGGTCGTTCCGGCCATAAGCGGGCCAAGTGAACCCTCATCCGTTCCGGGTTTCGCTCCGTCGGCTAGGCGTGGTCGCGAGCACCGAACCAAGCGCCCTCCCCAGCTGTCCGGACTCGTCGATTGCGCTTCCTGACGGAGACGACGATCAGTCGCTCTCTGCGGAGCTGTTGCGAATGGGCGGCGACAACCGATGAAGCCACAGAGTGCGCTCCCGCATCAAGTTCTAGGAGGCGTTGTTGTCAGAGCGACCGCGGATCGTAGCTGGTCGGTTTCGTCTGCTCGAGGCGATCGGCAAGGGCAACATGGGCGAGGTGTATCGCGCTGAGGACCACGGGGCGGGAGATGGCGGCGCACACGTCGTCGCTGTGAAGCTGATATCGCGCACGCGGTCCGGCGCGCACATCGACTCGCTTGCCGGGACGAAACTCGCGGAGCGTTTTGGGCGGGAGGTGCGGATCATGCGCCTCCTCGACCACCCGAACCTGCCTCGCCTCCTCGACGGCGGCGTCGACGGTGAGGGACTTCCCTACTTGGCGATGGAGTTCCTGGACGGCAGGACCCTACGTGATCTGGTTGCTGATGCCCCGCGATTGCCCGTCGCCTGGGTTGTGGCGTTGGGGGCGCAGATCGCAAATGGATTGGCGGGGGCGCATGCCGAAAATGTCGTTCACCGTGATCTCAAGCCAGCCAATGTGATGTTGGCGCGTGGGGGTCTGGTTAAGGTCATGGATTTCGGCATCGGGCGTATCGCCGATGACGACGAAGCCACGCGCCTCACCAGCACCGGTGTCACGGTAGGAACAGCACGTTACATGGCACCCGAGCAGTTCCGTGGCTCGGCGGTCGGCCCGGCAGCCGACCTTTACGCACTGGGGTGCGTGCTGTTCGAGTTGCTCACGGGCGTCCCGCCGTTCCACAGTGAGTCGGCGCATGGACTCGGTCACAAACACCTAAATGAAGATCCGCCGCCGCTGCGTCCCCTCCGGGCCGACGTGCCGGTGCAGTTGGCCAGACTGATCAATCGCTTGCTTGCGAAGGATCCGGCAGACCGTCCCGTGGACGCAGGGGCCGTCCGTGACGCCCTTCTGGCAGAAAGCGAGGTCGCGGGGGAACGAACCGTACTGGGTTGGGAAGAGTTCAACCCGGTGTCTCGGCTCACCGAGCTTCGAGCACCCGACGTTTCGGTGACACACTCGACGATGGATGCGAAACCTGAGGCGAGGACGGGCATGGACATCTTCGGCGTGCACCGTAGGTTGATCGATGACTACCGAGCTTTCACCGAGGGCGGAACCGTCATTCGTGACCAGCGGATCGCCGCGTTCGTTCGTGAGGACCTCGACGCCAAATCGCAGTGGCCGGACCCGTGGCTTTCGCTGAACCCGTTCTTCGACTCGGGTGGCACTGTATCGGAACTCGTCAGGGACGGTGTGCTCCACGCAGAGTGCGCGCGCATTTTCCAGACCTGCAAGACCGAGGGTGGCACGGTGTGCGACGGTCGGCCTCTCGCGTTTCACCGGCACCAACGTGAGGCGATCGACGTGGCGCGTACCGGCGAGTCCTACGTCCTCACCACGGGAACCGGCTCTGGTAAGTCTCTGTCCTACCTCGTGCCTATTGTGGACACCGTGCTCCGGGCCCGCGAGCAGGAGGGGCCGCATGCGGAGAAGCGGGTTCGCGCAATCATCGTCTACCCGATGAATGCGCTGGCCAACAGCCAGCTCAAGGAGCTGGACAAGTTCCTGCTCGACGGTTACGGGCCCGACAGGCAGCCGGTCACTTACGCCCGTTACACCGGGCAGGAGAGCGAGGAACGGCGCAGGGAGATCCAGAACAATCCTCCGGACATCCTGCTCACCAACTACGTGATGTTGGAGCTGATGCTCACGAGGCCTGACGACCGGCGTTCGCTGATCAGGATGGCCACCGGCTTGGAGTTCCTCGTTTTCGACGAGTTGCACACCTACCGTGGCCGCCAGGGCGCAGACGTGGCGTTGCTGATCCGCCGAGTCCGTGAGGCCTGTCGAGCCGAAAATCTGCAGTGTGTGGGCACCTCGGCCACTATGTCTAGCGAGGGCACGGAGGAAGACCGCCGTGCAGTGGTCGCGCGAGTCGCTTCCACTCTGTTCGGCACGGCCGTACCTCCTGCGAACGTCATTGGCGAGACGTTGGTTCGCGCGACCGCTGAGCCGCTCGACACGGTGCCCGCCGGGCGGCTTCGAACACTCGACGCGCCACGGGCATACGCAGATTTGGTGGCCGATCCGCTGGCGCGCTGGATCGAAACTCGCTTCGGTCTGGCCACAGAAAAGAACACGGGCAAGCTGGTCCGGCAGCGTCCCGCGAGGATCGAGGATGCGGCGGCTGAGTTGGCGGCCGACAGCGGCGTGCCCGAGGACACCTGTGCTGAAGCCATCCGCCGCACTCTGGAAGCCGGTTCGCAGGCAAGGCACCCGGAGACTGGCCGCCCACTGTTCGCCTTCCGACTGCACCAATTCCTCTCCAAGGGAGACACAGTATATGTGACCTTGGAGGATAAGGAGACTCGTCACCTGACCCGCGATTACCAGCGGGTCCAGCCTGGGTCGAACGGTAAGATCTTGATGCCTCTGGCGTTCTGCCGCGAATGCGGGCAGGAGTACCTGACGGTGTGGCGAAAGACCGGCCCGAACGGCATTGTCTACGAACCACGACGGGATACCGCCGCGACTGGTGGCCGGGAAGGCGACGGCTACCTCTACATCGACCCCGACCGCCCTTGGCCGAGCACGACGGAAGAAGCGATCGAAGACCGGCGTCTGCCCGAGTCGTGGTTGGACGTCGACGACCGCGGTGTCGAGATGGTGCGCGACTCATACCGCAAGAGGCTGCCGCAATCCGTCACCGTGGACGTCTATGGGAACGAAGGCAAGGGAGACCTGGTCGCTGCGTTCTTCCCGGCACCGTTTCGATTCTGTCTGCATTGTGCGGTGAGCTACGAGCAGGTCCGAGGGAAAGACTTCGCGAAGTTGGCGACGCTGGGGCAAGAAGGACGCTCGTCGGCGACATCGTTGGTGTCGGCTTCCATAGTCAGTTCGCTCAAGCAGGCCCCGGCCGACGCATTGGACGACAAGGCCCGCAAGTTGCTCACATTCGTGGACAACCGGCAGGACGCGTCGTTGCAGGCCGGTCACTTCAACGACTTCGTACAGATCACCCAGATGCGGGCGGCGCTGTACCGGGCGGTGGTCGACGCAGGCGAGGAAGGTATTCGGCACGAGGAGCTCGCGTCTGAGGTCACTGATGCTCTCGGGCTGGAGCCGGCTGATTATGTCGGCACTTCCGACCTACCGCCATCGCTGGCTCGTAACGCGGCCAAGACTCTGCGAGACGTCGTGGCGTTCCGGCTGTATCTCGACCTGCAGCGGGGCTGGCGCGTCACCATGCCCAATCTCGAGCAGACTGGCCTGCTGAAGATCGATTACGAAGATCTGGATTGGCTGGCTGGGAACGAGGATCGCTGGGCGCAGACACAGCCGGAGCTACGTGACGCCGAGCCAGGTCAGCGGATCGACATGCTGCGGGTCCTGCTGGACGAGATGCGGCGGGCGCTCGCCGTGGACGTGCAGTACTTCCGTGACGACTTCGACAGTCTTCAGCGTGCCAGCGAGGAAAGGCTCGTTGAGCCCTGGGTGTTGTCCACCAATGACAAGCCGGTTGTTGGCACGGCTTACCCCCGCGGCTCCAAGCCGGGGATGGACCGGTCGGGGCTGTTCCTGTCCGGTCGAGGGAAGTTCGGCAAGTACCTGCGTCGCGTGCACTTCCCGCGGTTGTCGACCGACGACGCCCAGCATGTCATTACTGATCTCTTGGAGGTACTGGCCGATGCGCAGCTGGTGTGCCGGGTCGAGTCGACACCGCAGCGTGGCGGCCGATACAGCCGGTCGGCCGGACAGCCCATCACCGGCTACCGCATCGCGGCGAGGGCGTTGATCTGGCGGGCCGGCACGGGTGAGCAGGGAGCTCACGACCCGTTGACCCGCACCTACGCCAGTGGCGAAGGGCCTCGGGTGAACCGATTCTTCCGTGACCTCTACCGCAATGCGGCCGGAGTGCTGGGTGGACTGGGTGCGAAGGAACACACCGCCCAGGTCGATCCGGAGGAGCGGGAACGGCGTGAGGAAGCATTCCGGGACGGTGAACTGAGCCTGCTCTACTGCTCGCCGACGATGGAGCTTGGGGTCGACATCTCCGAGCTCAACGCCGTGATGATGCGCAATGTGCCCCCAACACCGGCGAACTACGCCCAGCGCAGTGGGCGAGCGGGCCGGTCGGGACAACCCGCGCTCGTCACCACGTACTGCGCGACGGGTAACAGCCATGACCAGTACTACTTCCGGCGATCCGACCGCATGGTCGCGGGTGCCGTCGCACCGCCCCGCCTGGACCTTGCTAATGAAGACTTGGTGCGTTCGCACGTCCATGCGGTCTGGCTGGCCGAATCGGGGCTCAAACTCGGCCGCTCCATTCCCGACATCATCGACATCGGCTACGCCGAGGACAACCGACGTCCGGACCCGGAATTGCCACTTCACGATCATGTCGTTGCATCGTTGCGGGATGCCGCTGCTCGCCGCCGTGCCGTTGCAGCTGCACGCAAGGTCCTCGCCGGAATGATCGACGATCTGGCCGAAAGTCAGTGGTGGTACGAAACGTGGATCGACGACACCGTGCGGGCTGCTGCGGAGCGATTCGACCGTGCGCTGGATCGTTGGCGTGGTTTGTTCCGCGCCGCGCTGGTGGACCAAGCCGAACAGAATCGCAGGGTGCTCGACCACACGCTGTCCGAGCACGACCGGAAAGCGGCCGTGCGTCGACGTAGGGAGGCGGAGACTCAGCTCAATCTGTTGAAGAACGAGACAGTGGACGCGAAGTCGGTGCTGTCGGACTTCTACCCGTACCGGTATCTGGCCAGCGAGGGTTTCCTGCCGGGCTACTCGTTCCCAAGGCTGCCGCTCGCTGCGTATATCCCCGCGAGCGGTCGGCGGTTCGGCGACGGCGATTACCTGCAGCGACCTCGTTTCCTCGCAATCCGTGAATTCGGTCCGGGGGCGCTCATCTATCACGAGGGCTCGCGCTATCAGGTGACGCGAATTCAGTTGCCGCCGGATGCCAGCGGTGACGTGGTTACCACCACCGCGAAACGGTGTTCTTCCTGCGGCTACCACCACGAGGAGAAGGACAACGCCGATAAGTGCGACATGTGTAACGAGCCGCTGCGGGAGCAGACTTCGGGACTGTTGCACCTCCACACCGTGTACACCCGGCGGCGGGAGCGGATTTCCTCCGACGAAGAAGAACGTAGGCGGGCCGGGTTCCGGCTGGTTACGTCCTATCGCTTCCGAGACCACGGAGAACGCCCTGGCCGTAGGGACGCCATCGTGTCCGATGATCGCGGCACCTTGGCAACCCTCACTTACGGTGACTCCGCCACCGTGCGCATCACTAACATCGGCCGCCTGCGGGCCGCCGAGAACGAGCCGCTGGGGTTTTGGCTCGATCCGGCCGACGGCCGCTGGATGAACGAGCGCGACGCCGCCGAGGCATCCGGAGACTCTAGTGAAATGCCTGTCGTGGATGCCGACGGTAACGAGAAGCGTCGTAAGAAGCGGGTGATCCCGTACGTGGAGGATCGCCGGAACATCCTCGTGGTGAAGCTCGCCGAGGCGCTTCCGGAGGCGACGGCCCTGTCGTTGATGTACGCGCTGGAACGCGGCATCGAGGCCGCGTTCGAGCTCGAGGACGCCGAGTTGACCAGCGAGTTGTTGCCTCCGGACAAGGGCGACCGTGACCGGATGTTGTTCACGGAAGCCGCTGAAGGCGGTGCTGGGGTGCTGCGGTTACTGCAGGCCGATCCGACGGCATTGCGGCAGGCGGTCAAAGCTGCGCTCGATATCTGTCACTTCACCCAGGACGGCACCGACCGGGGGGGACCGCACCCAGACCGCCCGTGCGCCCGTGGCTGCTACGATTGCCTGCTCACCTACGGCAACCAGTCCGATCACGGGGCGATCGACCGGCACTCGGTGCGAGACCTGCTCGTCCGGCTCGCCGGAGTCACGGTCCTCACCACCGGGCGAGGCGAGTCACGCACGGAGCAGTTGGAGCGGCTGATCGCGCAGTCCGAAACAGGACTGGAGGCCAGGCTCATCAAGTTCCTGAAGGAGCGCGGTCTGCGTCTGCCGGACGAGGCTCAGACGTTCGTCTCGGAAGCGCTAGCTCGCCCTGATTACGTCTACCGGCTCCGTGGGGCGAACGTGGCGGTGTTCGTCGACGGTCCCGTGCACGAGTACCCCGTCATCTCCGAACGCGACCGCGAGGCGGAGGACCGGCTGCTAGACAAGGGCTGGGAGGTGGTCCGGTTCCCGCACGACGGGGACTGGGAGGCCATCGCCGGCCAGTTCCAGCGCTACTTCGGCCCCGGCGTGGGCGTCTGACGAGGAGAGAAACGACAGCACATGAGCACCCCCTTCACCGCAGGTTCTCTGGTGTCCGCGCGTGGGCGCGAATGGGTCGTTCTGCCGGACAGCGCCGAGGACATGCTGGTTCTGCGCCCACTGGGCGGTGGCGACGACGACGTTGCGGCCGTGTTCCCGGCGTTCGAAAAGGTCCGCCACGCCGAGTTCACCCCCCCATCCGCGGACGATCTCGGTGATTCACTCGCAGCGGGCCTGCTGCGATCGGCGTTGCGAATTGGGTTTCGTTCTGGAGCGGGGCCGTTCCGCTCACTGGCGGGAATCGCCGTGGAACCTCGTGCTTACCAGCTCGTGCCGCTGCTGATGGCGTTGCGGCAGCGGGTGGTGCGCATGCTGATTTCTGACGACGTCGGTATCGGCAAGACTGTCGAGGCGGGTCTGATAGCCACCGAGTTGTTGGCACAAGGCAGCGCCAGCGGGTTGGCGGTGTTGTGTTCGCCCGCGCTCGCCGAGCAGTGGCAGGAAGAGTTGCGCACGAAGTTCGGCATCGATGCCGAGTTGGTACTTGCCTCGACAGTCTCCAAGTTGGAGCGCAACCTCGATCTGGGGCAGTCGCTGTTCGACCGGTACCCGCACGTGGTGGTGTCCACGGATTTCGTTAAGTCGACGCGGCACCGTGATGACTTCGTCAAGCACTGCCCGGACCTGGTGATCGTCGATGAGGCCCACACCTGCGTGGCCGCAGATGACCGCGCTTCCACTGCCAGTCAGCTACGACACGAACTGCTGGAGAAGATTTCGGCGGACTCCGAGCGGCATCTGCTGCTGGTCACCGCCACGCCTCACAGCGGCAAGGAGAGTGCCTTCCGGGCACTGTTGGGTCTTGTGCGGCCGGAACTGGCCACGGTCGACCTCGACACGGATGCCGGCCGCCGCATGCTCGCCGCGCACTTCGTGCACCGCAGGCGTGCCGACGTGAGGCAGTTCCTCACGCAGGAGAGGGACGGTGTGGCTGACGACAGTCTTCGTGAGGACACTGCGTTTCCCTCCGATCGCTGCTTCAAGGACGAGACCTACAAGCTCGCCCCTGCCTATCGCGAACTGTTAGACGATGCCATCGCCTACGCGAGCGAGCGTGTGACCGCAGCGGGAGAGGAGAATAAGCGGGAGGCACGCATCGCCTGGTGGTCGGCCATCGCGTTGCTGCGGTCGCTGGTGTCCTCACCGAGGGCCGCCGCGCAGACCTTGCGCACCCGCTCGGCAGCGGCGCTGGCCGCCACAGCCGAGGAAGCCGACCGGCTCGCCGCTCCGCTGACCAGGGATTCGGTGGAGAGCGACGCTTTGGAGGGGGTGGACGTCGTCCCCGGCGCGGAGACGGAGCATGCGGGTGCACGAATGGCTGAGCTGGCCGACCGGGCGGCGGCGTTAGAGGGCCCCGATCAGGACCGCAAGCTCGCCGCCCTGATCAAGCACCTCAAGGCGCTGCTCGCCGATGGCTACCACCCGATCGTCTTCTGTCGCTACATCCCCACGGCCGAATATGTTGCCGAGCACCTGGAGAGCAAGCTCGGAAAGCGCACGTTGGTGCGTGCGGTCACAGGCACGCTGTCTCCGCAGCAACGCCTGCAGCGCATCGAGGAACTGGCAGCCGAGGCGGGGGATGATGCCGCCGTCCGGAGGGTGCTTGTTGCCACGGACTGCCTTTCCGAGGGGGTGAACCTTCAGCATCACTTCGACGCCGTGGTGCACTACGACCTGGCCTGGAACCCCACGCGGCATGATCAGCGAGAGGGTCGTGTCGACCGCTACGGCCAGAAGCGGGAGATCGTCAGGGTGATCACGCTCTATGGGAGCGACAACGGTATCGACGGCAAGGTGCTCGAGGTGCTTATCAAGAAGCATCGGCAGATTCGGAAGGATCTGGGCATCTCCGTGTCGGTTCCGGATGCCGCCTCTGCGGGGGTCACCGACGCGATCGTGGAATGGCTGTTGCTACGCAACAAGCAGGCGGAGCAAGCCTCGCTGTTCGAAGAGGACGTGTTGAAGAGCAAGTCGGCGGAGCTGGAGACGGAGTGGAAGTCGGCCGCCGAGCGTGAGAAGGCGTCGCGTTCGCGGTTCGCTCAGCGAGCCATCCACCCGGAGGAGGTGGCCCGCGAGGTCGCTGCAGTGCGCGATGTGTTGGGCCGTGCGGCCGAGGTACGTAGTTTCGTTCGGCACGCGCTGTCCGCGTTGGAAGCGGTGCTACGTGACGACGATGAGGGCGGGTTCACCGCGGATCTCAGCGGCACGCCGGCCGGGTTGCGGGACGCGCTCGCCCCGCTGGTGGGCGGTGACGTGGTGGAGGCGGGCAAACCGGTGCCGTTCCGAGACACGGCGGCGGTGGCGCGGGGCGAGGCCGCTCTGGTGCGTACCGATCCCGTGGTCGGGGCTGTCGCGGGATACGTGCTCAATGCGGCACTCGACGAGAAGGCGAGCGGCCCCCGTCCCGCTCGCCGCTGCGGCGTGATCCGCACGCGGGCCGTGGACACCCGCACGACGCTGCTACTGGTGCGCTACCGCTTCCACCTCACGCTGCCGTCGCGAACAGGGGAGCGGCAGCTGGTGGCGGAGGACGCCCGCCTGCTCGCCTTCCAGGGATCGCCTTTGAACGCGACGTGGCTGTCGGGCGACGACGCCTTGGCGCTGCTGGAGGCCTCCGCCGACGAGAACACCGACCCTTTGTTCGCCGAACGCACCATGCAGCGTGTGCTCGGAGACCTGAACGCCATGACCGCGCACCTGGAGTCGTACGGCGACGAGTTGGCCGCGGAGCTGCTGGCCTCACATCGCCGTGTGCGCAGCGCTTCCGGTGAGATCGTGCGTGGCGTGAGCGTCACCGCCCAGAAACCCGCCGATGTCCTCGGCGCCTACGTCTACCTGCCCGCTTCGGGAGTGAACGCCTGATGTCCGCTGTCACCCGTAACCAGGTCTTCTCCGCCGTCCACACCGTGGGCGGCCTGCTGCCCGCCGACATGCTGGCGCGCATCTCCGAGGGCAAGGACGTCAGCGGCAGCCTGCCGTCGGACTACCGCGTGGTGGGTGCGCGTTCGGTCAGCGACGAGGCGGAACGCCACTGGGACTACCTGCGCTCGGTGTGGGCGGAGCTGCGGCGGAAGCTGCCGCGCGCCCCGGAGTCGGAGACCCCGCAGGACGTCACCGGCCTGGCCGGCTCGCAGTGGCTCGTTCCGCTGTTCTCCGAACTCGGCTTCGGGGAACTCACCTCGCTCGGATCGTCGGGTATCCCGGCCGACGACCACGCCACCACGGGCAAGACCTTCCCCGTCAGCCACCGCTGGAACCACGTGCCCGTGCACCTGGCGGCGTGGCACCACTCGCTGGACCGCCGTCCCGGCGGCGCGGGCACGGTGCCGCCGCAGTCGCTGGTGCAGGAATGCCTCAACCGCACCGAGAACCACCTGTGGGGTGTGGTCACCAACGGCCGCCAGTTGCGGCTGCTGCGCGACTCCAGCGCCCTGGCCACCGCCTCGTATGTCGAGTTCGACCTGGAAGCCATCTTCGACGGCGAGCTGTTCAGCGAGTTCGTGCTGCTGTATCGGCTGCTGCACGTCTCCCGCTTCGCCGTCGCCGACGGCGCGTCCCCGGCGACGTGCTGGCTGGAACGCTGGCGACTCGACGCGATCACGTCGGGCACGCGGGCACTGGACCAGCTCCGGGAGAGCGTGCGGCAGGCCATCACCACGCTCGGCACGGGTTTCCTGCGACACCCGGACAACACCCGGCTGCGCGAGAACGTCGACGTGCAGGCGCTGCACGCCGCCCTGCTGCGGCTGGTGTACCGGCTGCTGTTCGTGTTCGTCGCCGAGGATCGCAAAGCCCTGCACCCGCAGGACGCGGACGAGTTGGCCAAGCAGCGCTACGCGAAGTACTTCTCGACGGCGCGGCTGCGCGCGCACGCGCGGCGCCGCCGGGGCACCGCGCACGACGACCTGTATCGGGCGCTGCGGATCGTGCTGGACGCGCTCGGCGACGAGCACGGGCGTCCCGAGCTGGCCCTGCCGGGTCTCGGTGGCATCTTCGACGACACCGACGCCGACGCCCCGCTGCGGGGCTTGTCGTTGTCGAACGAGTATCTGCTGGCGGCCGTGCGGCACCTGGCGCAGATCCGCGATGTCGGTTCCCGCCGGGTGCGCCCGGTGGACTACCAGCACCTCGGCGCCGAGGAGCTCGGTTCCATCTACGAGTCGCTGCTGGAACTCGTGCCGAAGCACAGCGCCGTCGACCGCGAGTTCGAGTTGAAGGAGCTGGCGGGCAACGACCGCAAGACCACCGGCTCCTACTACACTCCGGCCTCGCTCATCGAGTGCCTGCTGGACTCCACCTTGGACCCGGTGATCGATGACGCGGTGAAGCGCGGCGAGCAGGCGGCCTCGGCCGCGGGCCAGGCGGACGCCACGGGGGCGATCACCCGTGAGCTGCTGTCGCTGACGGTGTGCGACCCGGCCTGCGGCTCCGGGCACTTCCTCGTGGCGGCGGCGCGCCGCATCGCCAAGCGGGTGGCGGCGGTGCGGGAACGCAACCCGGAGCCGACGGTGGACGCCGTACGTCACGCGCTGCATGAGGTGATCGCCCACTGCATTTACGGCGTGGACCTCAACCCGATGGCCGTGGAGCTGACGAAGGTGTCGCTGTGGCTGGAGGCGTTGGAGCCGGGCAAGCCACTGAGCTTCCTCGACGCGCACGTCAAGTGCGGCAACGCCCTGCTCGGCGCGACCCCGAAGCTGCTGCGGAAAGGCATCCCGGACGAGGCGTTCAAGCCGATCGAGGGCGACGACAAGAAGTTCGCCAAAGCGCTGGAGAAGCAGAACAAGGCCGAACGCGTGGGCCAGCACAGCCTGTTCGATCTGGCGAGCGAGGCGAAAGTGGCGAACACGGCGTTCGCCACGGGCGTGCGCCGCATCACCGAGGCGCGCGCGGACGTGCTGGCCGACGTGCGTCGCCAGGAGTCGGCCTACCGCGAGTTCGCCGAGTCACCGGAGTACCGGCAGGCGCTGCACGTGGCCGATGCGTGGTGCGCGGCGTTCCTGTGGCGCAAGACGCCCGACGCGCCGCTCGCGGTCACCGAGGAGGTCTTCCGCAATCTCCAAGACCCGGACGCCGACGCGGCCCCGCAGAGCACCCACGACGAGATCACCCGCCTGCGCGAGGCGTACAAGTTCTTCCACTGGCACCTGGAGTTCCCGGACGTGTTCACCGTGCCGGACAACGGCGCGGACGTGGCCGAGGACAGCGGCTGGTCCGGTGGCTTCTCGTGTGTGCTGGGGAACCCGCCGTGGGAGCAAGTCCAGCTTGATGCTCGCGAGTTCTTCGCGTCCAAGCGAGCGGACATAGCCGAAGCGCCGAATATGACCGCGCGCAACCGCATGATCAAGAAGCTGGAGGCGGAAGACCCCGGCCTGTTCGCTGAATTTGTTGCTGAACAGCGCAAGAACGATGGTTTCAAGCATTTCGTGCATGCTGCCGGTCGATACCCGCTCACCTCGTACGGTCGCCTGAACACTTACTCGCTCTTCGCGGAACACGTCCGCAACATCATGGATGATCATGGCCGAAGCGGCCAAATCGTGCCATCAGGTATCGCTACGGACTCGTTCAATCAGTACTTTTTCAAAGATCTTGTTAAACGTGAATCGTTGGCTGCGCTCTACGACTTCGAGAACGCCGTGCCCCTGTTTCCCGGTGTGCACCGTTCGTTCAAATTCTGCATCTTGTCGCTCGTGGGCCGTGCGGTGCGTGAACCCGCCGCACGTTTCGCGTTCTTCCTGCACGACCCGGCAGAGCTGGATGAGGCCGACAAGGCGTTCGCGCTGACACCGGAGGAGATCACCCTCCTCAACCCCAACACCGGCACCTGTCCGGTATTCCGCTCCCGCCGCGATGCCGAGATCACCCTCGGCATCTATCGCCGCGTTCCGGTCCTGGTCAAGGAACCGGACGAGTGCGGCCAGGGCGGCAGCAATCCTTGGGGCGTGCGGTTTCAACTCATGTTCATGATGAATACCGATTCTGATAAGTTCCGCACTCGCGAAGACCTGGAAGCCGACGGCTGGACACTGTCCGGCAACGTCTTCACCAAGGGCGCCCAACGCATGCTGCCGCTGTACGAGGCGAAGATGCTGCACCACTACGACCACCGCTGGGCCACCTACGACGAAAAAGGCGACGTCCACGACCTCACTCTGGAGGAGAAGCAAGACCCGAGCGCGGTCGCCTTCCCCCGCTACTGGGTTTCCGAAGCCGACGTACCCACCGACCGTTTCGACAAGAATGGCAACCGCATCTACGAAGCTGGTGTAGCCACCCGGCTCGCGAACAAGGACTGGGAACACGATTGGCTCCTGGGCTGGCGCGACATCTGCCGGGCCAGCGACGAACGAACGATGATCAACAGTTTGATGCCGAGAACTGCTGTGGGGCATCCGTTTCCCAACATGTACATCGCGCAGCCACATCTGGTCCCATTCCTCGCCGCGCAGCTCTCGTCACTGGCATTCGATTACGTGACACGCCAGAAGATCGGCGGAACTCATCTCACCTACGGGTACGTGATGCAGTTGCCGGTTCTTCCTCCATCTCAAGCGAAGGTGCATCTGCCGTTATGTGCGCCGCGCGTTCTCGAACTCACCTACACCGCCTATGACATGGAGCCGTTCGCGCGAGACCTCGGTGACACGGGATCCCCGTTCCGGTGGGACGAGGAGCGCAGGGCTGTCATCCGTGCCGAGTTGGATGCGTTGTTCTTCCACCTCTACGGCATCTCGCGCGAGGGCGCTGACTACATCCTCGACACGTTCCCGATCGTCAAGCGCAAGGACGAGGCCAAGTACGGCACCTACCGCACCAAGGACCTGATCCTCGCTGAGTACGACCGCATGGCCGAAGCCGGAGTGAGCCTCGACAACCCGCTTGTCGACGGGGAGAACTACACCTCCACTCTCACCCCACCTCCCGGCCACGGCCCCCGCCACGCCCCCGCACCGAATGCTGAAAATGCCTGATGCCCGATAGGCTCTTCCTATTTCGGCGGCCCTCGCCGGCGACAGGCCTTGTGCTTACGACAGGGCTTCAGGTCGGGTGGGCTGTGGCTCACCGTCGCTGTGGGGGCACGTTATGACGTTACAAGCCCGGTTCTGGAGCCACTAGCAGGGAGCCGCCGCGACGTGAACAGGCCGCGGAACTCGCTGATGCCGATGAGGCGCGCGCGTTCACAAGACGTTAGCTAGTGAACAGACGGCGACGCCATCTCGGCTGGTTCCGGCCTCCGCCTCGACATCACCTGCGACACGGGTGAGCTTGTCCTCACCCGTGTCGAGCTTACCTGGAGTCTTGCGACAGCTACTTCAATATCTTTGTCAGTCTCGGGATGGCTCGATGGCTCCTTTGCGCGACTGAAAAGCGATCGAACATTTCGTGTATCCCGAACCCAAGAATACCGGGGGCTACCTGTGGACCGACGCTGCCCTACGTCCAGGATGAGTTGAATTCGTTCGGAGTATTGACGATGCGCTATTGCTTGGCGCCCAAGCTCTCAAGATCACTGCAGTGATCTACTTGACTACGTATTAGAGAGCCGTCCGAATCAGCGGAAAGAGTTCGGGGGATACCTTATGTTCCTTCTGGCCTCCACGAGAAGCACGACGACGAGAAGGGGGAGGTCCGACAGTCGATTGGCGACCGCATTCTCGTCGTCCG
Organism: Saccharomonospora sp. NB11; assembly: GCF_015910535.1. Taxonomy (GTDB): domain Bacteria; phylum Actinomycetota; class Actinomycetes; order Mycobacteriales; family Pseudonocardiaceae; genus Saccharomonospora. The sequence continues at coordinate 81,113 of NZ_JACBJG010000008.1, forward strand.
GGGGGGGGGGCAGAGGTATCGGCACGTCTTCGCGCGCCTCAAGTGCCAGCGAAAAGCTGTTGCGTTAGCCGATGCGATCAGAGAGTTTCGAGGAAGTTCACGCGCGCAGCTTGTAGCTGGAGCTACCCAGTACTGGCGTCGCTGTGTAAGAATACTGCAGTCTGCCCCTCCCCTTTACCAGGAGATGACGTGAGTAATGCGAGGATCGCCGAACTGGTCGATGGGATCGCCGATCTAATCGATGCGCCAGACCGACATCAAGCGCCGTTGAAGACTCTGGCTCACGTTGAGTTCCAATTGCGTGTGCTGGGGTTGCTTTGTGCTGCAGCGGCTGATGCGCCAACCACGTTGACCACGCCGGGATCCCTCGATATCTGGTCCCGATACATCATCCTGCATTGTCGTTCGCTCGATTGCGAAACCTGTGAAATCGATGCGCGTCTCGTCGCCGAGAGTGTCAATAACGAGGTAGCTAAAGGCACGTCAATCCGGAGGATGCGTAATCAAGTTTTCCACGGCGGCCCGGATCCAGAGAACGTCGACCTCGATGCGCTCCATCGGGTGGTGTCGGACAACGCAGACCGGATTCTGAAGATTTGTAAGCACGGGCATGTATCCCGACCAGACCCATTCTTTATCAGGGTTGACGATGAGCTTGCCGCTCTGAACGACTACTCCGAAGCGTTTGCTACCTATTGGCCTCGCCGTGGACCGGCAACCGAAGTCATGCGACAAGACATTCTTGAAGCGCTTCGGGAGCTGGTGCCTCACAGTGGAGATCGCCTGCTGGAAAGCTTTGCGATAGATATTCAAAAAGACCTCCGAGGCTTCGCCGAGAGGGAATCTGTCCAGGTTCGCGTTGTTCCTTCGGAACCGATTGCGGTGCGGTGGGACCTACGTACTTCAAGTGGTACTATCCGACGCTTTGACCAATTCGGAATGACTGTCGATCACACTCGGGTCTGGTACTCCGAATCAGGATCGAAGTCGTATAAGGAGTTCCTGGCTGACATCTGCAACTGGGAACTCCTTAAAGAACGGCTCTTGGAGCAGCTTGAGGAGCAGGTTGAGCACGAAAGTCAGATCAGTGAGGAACTGTTCCCTAACCTCAAACGCTATATCACCGATGTTCCGGCCCGCGTTCGTGTTACTGAGGGTGGGCTTGGCGATCGCAGGGATTGCACGATTGCTGAGGCATGTGAACTGATTACATCCCAGACTGACAATTACAGCTCACAGACGCACCTCATCATACTCACTGGTGAGGCTGGCTCGGGCAAAACGCACAGTTTGCTTCAGTTCGCCAGGGAGTCGCTCGCGTATGGTAAGGAGCTCAGTCCGCTCGCAGTTTATATTTCATCGAGTGGAACCAGTGCGAATAGTCTTAACACGCTCCTGGACGCGAGCATGGCTCGTACCCGGATTCTTGACAAGAGCTCTGTTCTGGCGCTGTGCCGCTCAGGCCTCGCCATCTTGGTGATTGATGGATTCGACGAACTGCTCGGTTTTCGAACTTACGACGATCCATTATCTGGTCTCAAACCGATCCTGGACGAATTGCGCGGCAAGGGGACAATCATTTTGTCGGCGCGTTCGAGTTATTCGGAAGCTCGGCTTCGTCGGAACCTTCAGCAACATCCCGCACTCGATTGGCCGCCACGTGTAACATCTCTCGAGCTTCAACCCTGGCGGCGGGAGCAACTGCGGGAACTCACTAGTCGGCTGGCTGTCGAAGCGACGGAGCAGAACATGCCCACAGAGATTCGTCAGCTGTTGACCACGCCATTTTTCTGTCTCGCTTTTGCCGCCTGGGCTCGGTCTGGAAGAATACAGGATTTTCTACAGTTTGTAGTCGATTCCTGCTTGCAACGGGAACGGCGTAAGTTGAGAGGGCAAAGAGGCACTGAACTCTTTGATTCCGAGGCGTTGGCCAATATATTTTCCGAGGTTGCCGAGCTGATTGCCCGTAACGCCGTACCGGAAATATCCGAAGAGGACCTTGAACTGGCGGCTTCTATGGCGCTAGCGCGCGACCTCACCAACGAAGAAAAGCGTCGGCTGAGTTCCCTGTGCGGAATGAGTGCCGAGTGGTCTGAAGACAAGCTTTCCTTCAAGTTCACTCATCTTGCTATCGCCGAGCAATTTTTTGCTCGGCAAGTCGCGCGATTGCCGCACGAGCAGGCAGCCGCCCTGTTATTTAACGTTCCTATCTCGACACTCTGTGCGCAGCTGATCGTGTCCATTTGGCGGTGGGAGTATGGTGAGACACCCACTGGGTTGGTCAATGCGCTCCAGGAGAAGGTAGAAGCAGTGGAAGTCTATGATCCACGTCTGCCCGGCGCGCTCAGCCTCGGCGAATTATGGGCGCAGGTCTACGGGACTGGTGACGGCCCTCGCATTGCCCGTCGGATCACGGTCGAAGATTTGGATCTGGACGGTTCCGGCCGAGTTACTCTAGAGGGAGCGCACGTCCAGAACCTGACTGTGGGAAAGCGTGTCGAACTGTTGCTCAAGTCTAGTTACGTCGTCCGCCTAGATGTATCGAACTCCTCCACCTCAGTTTTAATCGGTGACTCCTACAAGCAGGTGCGCGAGTTGTTGACGTATAACGAACTGGCTGTCGGTCCAGTGAAAATAAAGCAGGCGCTTGGTTTGGCGCAGGACGAAACAACCGACGCCAGTGAAATTGATGCCTATTTTAAGGCGAATCTCCTCGGGGGGGCGCCGATCCTTGTGAGCTCGCGTGACTACGCGCCGGATGGAGACCTCCGGCTTAACTGGGTCCTAGCCTATGGTCTCGATGTTTGGCAGGATTTCGTTCGCCGAATGAAGGAGGAAGGAAAGATCACTTTAGAGAGGGTAGCTACGAGCGGGCGCCGGAAGGTGCGTTTGCGCTTGACAGAGAAACTTGACGCACCCTAACACGACAGAGCTGTGAAGATAGCGCCCCGGTGTCGCGGAGCTCTCGGGATCTGTCTCGTGCCATGCCCGGCGGGCAATTTCCGCGGTTGCACTGTTGGGTATGTTGGTCTAGTAAATGGTCGGTCCGGGAGCGGTGCCGCTTTTCGGAATGACGTGTCCGTGGTCAATCTTGTCTTCCGAGGCCGAAAGCGAAAGGTAGACCGGCAAAGAGGCTCACGCAGTGTTCAAGCTTCAGCTGGTGGTGCCGTACTCAGCTTGTTTGCGATTATGGTCGACCCGGAAATCAGCTGGGCTGTGTCTGGACTAATGGCGCAGATCGGCGGCTCCGAGCTCGGTCCGCGCGACCTTGGTGGTGAGCGCGCCTAAGGTTTGAAGACGTGGTTGAAGTGGGAAATCGGATACGGACGTATGTGCGTACCAGTCGGTGCTTCGGCTGAAGTCATAGAGGTGTGACAAGCTCGCCGAGCTACAAGTGACATGTGAGTGGAAGATCATGGCGAACGGGTGGTTCCAGTCAGGCTGGCGGATCGCGAGGGAGTTCGATGTCCAGCGCATATCCTGAGATCTGGCGTCGCGCGCCCCATGACGGTCCGAGGGCGCGTGGACATCTGCTGGCGTTAGAAGGGGCCAACGGCAGTCAGCAGTTCATGGTGTGTGCTGGCTTTTAGGTTCGACTCGATTTCGTGCCGTCGGTCGGCTCGCTGAGTAGGTCCGCACTCACCTACTCCCAGTCTTGCCGTTGGCACGATAAGGAGCCGAGCAATGAAAGTGTTCGGTCGAGTGTCGTGCCCGAATCGTTGTGTAATCCTGTAACGATCGGCAAGTTGAGGCGTTTCGAGCGATCGCCGCATCCGGTGCCATTCGAGGGCGAGATCATTGGCCGAGCCGAAGACATGCCAGGTAGAGGTGGTCTGTCAGCCTACTGGAAACAGGATAGCTCGTGGAGCCTCGCCCAGACGCTCGTTCAGCCAATATGATCGGACCATGCCCGCACTTGCGTTCGCCAGCAGCTTCTGGGAGACCTACGACGTACTCGACAAGCAGGTCAAGGCCGGCGTCCGCAAGGCGATGGCCAAGTTTCAGCAGCTGTCGATCGCGCAGCTGTACTCGGACAAGGGTCTGCATCTGGAAACAGTGGAGAACGCTCGCGACTCGCGCATGCGGACCATCCGAGTGACCCAGTTTTGGCGGGGGGTCGTTCTCGCTCCGGACGACGGCAGCGACACCTTCCTGCTGCTCAGCGTCGTTCCGCATGACGAGGCATACGGCTGGGCTGCCAAACGCCTCTACACCGTCAACTCGGCGACCCGCGCGCTGGAGGTGCGTAACGTCGTCGCCATCGAACAACTCACGCCCTCGCTGGAAGAAGCTTCCGCGAAGGTGCCGACCCGATTGTTTGCCCGCCACTCCGACACTGTGCTGCGCGATCTCGGCATCGACGACCAGGTGCTGCGTGCCGCCAGGGCGATCACCGACAAAGCGCAGCTGGACGCCTTCGGTGGTGTACTGCCTGAGGACCAGTTCGAGGTACTCCAATTCCTGGCTGAGGGCTTCTCTCCCGAGGAGGTTTACCGCGACGTCGTAGCGGTGCGGCGGCCTGCCGAGGTCCCGGCTGAGACCGGTACTGAGGAAAGCCTTGAAATGGCCATCCGCAACACCACCAGTCGCATCACTCTCGTCACCGGTCCTGATGAACTTGCCGAGATCCTCGACAAGCCGTTCGCGGCATGGCGCGTGTTTCTGCATCCATCGCAGCGTCGGGTCGCCTACCGCCCGTCTTTCAGTGGTCCTGCACAGGTCACCGGCGGGCCGGGCACTGGAAAGACTGTCGTGGCCCTGCACCGAGTGAAGCACCTGCTGTCCCAGTCAGAGGACAGTCGCATCCTCTTGACCACCTTCACAAACGCGCTGGCCGACATGCTGCGGGAGAATCTCAAGCTGCTGTTGGACCATGACGAGGCGAAACTCGCCCGCGTGCACGTGACCACCGTCGACGCATTCGCCAACCGGGTCGTGCGTGACTCGACTGGGCGAGTGCAGAAACTCATCACCGATCTTGACGAGCGACAACTGTGGCGGCGGATCAGTCGGCGTCTCGACCTTCCCTGGGGTGATCAGTTCCTCGCACAGGAGTTCCGGCACGTCATTCTGGCTCAGGACATCACCAGCGAGCAGGAATACCTGGACGCTGTCCGGAGAGGGCGCGGTTCCGCTCTGAGGGCGGTGCAGCGGCGGCAGCTCTGGCGTGCTGTGGAGGAGTTCCGGACAGAGCTGCGATCGAAAGGCGAGACGACCCACCTGCAAGTCTGCGCTCACGCAGCTGAGCTGCTCAGCGGAGCTGAGTTTGGTTCGTACCACTACGACCACGCGGTCGTTGATGAAGCTCAGGACTTGCACCCAGTGCAGTGGAGGGTGGTGCGCGCTGCTGTCGCGTTGGGTCCCGACGACCTGTTCATCACAGGCGATCCTCACCAACGCATTTACGACTCCCGCGTGTCGCTACGCGCTCTCGGAATTTCCGTGGCTGGTCGTAGTAGCCGCTTGCGGATCAACTACCGAAGCACAGCCGAGATCCTCACATGGTCGGTCGGCTTGCTCGCCGACACGAACGTCGAAAACCTCGGCGGTGACGGCGACGACACTCTGATCGGCTATCGCTCGTTGCTGCGCGGCACTCGCCCCATGGTCGCGGGCTACGCGAGCGAGCAGGAGGAGATCGCCGCGCTCGTGGACCATGTGCAGGGCTGGCTGAAGCAGGGGGTCCGCGCCGACGAGATCGCCGTGTGCACGCGGTTCAACGTCCTATTGGACAAGGTGCGTGAGCGATTGGTTGCTGCGGGCATCCCTGCGGTGAAGGTCAAAGACCGGCCGGGGGCTGACGTCGACGGTGTGCGGCTGGCGAGCATGCATGCGATGAAGGGATTGGAGTTTCGCTGCGTGGCCGTCGTCGGCGTCACATCGAACGCGGTTCCGTTCACCAGAGACGTCACGCCCGCGGAGGTGGACAGCGTCGCGCACGCCAGCGACCTGCTGAAAGAACGTTGTCTGCTCTTCGTCGCCTGTACGCGAGCCAGAGAGCGACTCGTGGTGTCGTGGAGTGGTAAGGGCAGCTCATTCCTGCCGGTTCATGCCGACGGCCGTGTGTGAAGTCATTCTGTGGACGGCGAAGACGGCTCGGGAGCGTCACGTCTCGTTCCGCCCTTCATGCACCGGCCTCGCTCCCTCCGTACCCTGAACGGGTGCGGATGCGACCGACGTTGAGCTGGACACCGACCGGGGTGAGCGCGCCGTGCACTGCCGAGGTGACCGACGTCGTCCGGGTGGTCGGCGGTGGTGGCGTGGTGGTGCTCAGCGGCGCCGGGTTGTCCACCGAGTCAGGCATTCCGGACTACCGTGGCGCGGACGGGACGTTGACGCGGCATCTGCCGATGACGCACCAGGAGTTCCTGTCCAGCGAGGAGGGGCGGCGCCGGTACTGGGCGCGCAGTCACCTCGGCTGGGTCACGTTCTCGCGGGCTCGCCCCAACGCCGGGCATCGGGCGGTGGCGGCGTTGCAGCGCAGCGGTCACGTCACCGGCGTGATCACGCAGAACGTCGACGGGCTGCACCAGGCTGCGGGCTCGGACGGGGTCGTCGAACTGCACGGCAGCCTCGGGCGGGTCGTGTGTCTCGACTGCGGACACAACAGCTCCCGGTGGCAGCTCGAACAGCGCCTGCGGGCGGCCAATCCCGATTTTCACGCCGATGTCACGCGCGTCAACCCCGACGGCGACGTGGACCTGCCCGACGAGCTCGTGCGCACGTTCCGGTTGGTGCCCTGCACCGCGTGCGGGATTGGTCGGCTCAAGCCGGACGTCGTGTTCTTCGGCGACAGCGTGCCGCGCGCTCGGGTCGAGCGGTGTCGTGACCTGGTGGAGCGGGCGCGGGCTCTGCTCGTGCTCGGGTCGTCGCTGGCGGTGATGTCCGGGTTGCGGTTCGTCCGGCAGGCCGCGAAGGCGAACATTCCGGTGCTCATCGTGAACCGAGGCGAGACCCGCGGCGACGAGCATGCGATGGTGCGCGTCGACCGGCCACTGGGCTCGGCGCTGACCGAACTCGTCGAGCGGCTCGACGGCACGGCCACGCTCGACGCTCGGACCGGGTGAGGCCCGCCGCATGACCTCGTGCACGGCGAGACAAGGACGCGGCGGCGGACGACGTTCGGGTCGTGGGGTCGACCTGCTCGCGGGGTGACCCGTCAGTCTCGCGCGAACACGCCGCCTGGGCCGAAGACGAGGTCCGCGAAGCGGTCGCCGATGCGGCGGTGCGTCGCGGAGTCGGGGTGGAGGGCGTCGGGCAGCGGCAGGTCGGCGGCGTCCGCCTCGCCGTAGAGGGTGCGGCCGTCGAGGTAGTGCAGGTTCGGGTCGCTTTCCGCTCGCTGGGCGACGACGGCGGCGAGGTCGTCCCGGACCGTCGACAGCGTGAGCCTGCTCGGGTCGGTGGGATCGCCGGTGGCTCGGAATCGCACGACGCCCTCGCGCAGTGCGTCGACGTCGAACGCGCCCGGGCCGGGGGTGTGTTCGTGGATGGGACACCACAGCGGCGAGATGACGAGCAGCGGAGTCGTCGGGTGGCCTTCCCGGATCGTGTCGAGGAATCCGTGGACGGCCGGGACGAAGGCGCGGCGGCGCATCAGGTCGGCGTTCACCACGTTGATGCCGAGTTTGACGCTGACGACGTCGGCGGGGGTGTCCCGGAGGGTGCGGGCGGTGAACGGGTCGAGCAGCGCGCTGCCGCTGAACCCGAGATTGATCAGGTCGACGGCCCCGCGCGCGGCGGCGAGGGCGGGCCAGGTGGTGCTGGGACTCGCGGCGTTGGAGCCCTGGCTGATGGAACTGCCGTGGTGGAGCCAGACGCGGTCGCCCCTCGGCACGGGTGCGACGGCGGCGTCGGTGCGCAACGCCACCAGGTGTGTGATCTCGTTGTGGGGCAACCAGATCTCCACGCGCTTGTCGTGTGCGGGCAGGTCGGAGAAGCGCACGGTGCTCGTCGCGCCGGGTGTGGTTCGGCTGGTTCCGGTGGTCGGGTCGATGGTGACGACCGTGCCGCCCGTCGCGCTCACCTGGTTGGCGAGGGCACCGTCGACGAGCAGGTCGAATACGCCGCGCGGGCGCGGTGGCACGCCCTCGTACTCGATGCGGGTGGAAGTGGTGTCGAGCTCCACCGTCGTGGCGCGGGTATGGACGACGAGGCGGACGCCCGAGGGTTGGCTTTCCGCGAGGTGAAGCCGCTGGTCGGGGCACTGCGCGCGAGCGCGGGCGGGCAGCCGATGCGGCAACAGCCCCTGGTCGGTGTGCTCCAGCTCGATCGCGCCGTGCACGAGCTGGTCGGTGATCGGGGACGTCGTCACGGGGCCGGGCGAGTGAGGCACAGGGGCAGGGTGTCAGGGCGGCTGCGACACCGCACGCGAATTTCCAAGGCGTCCCTCACCCACGGAACGGCGGTGGGCGCGGGGGATAATGCGATGTCACTGGAACGACGGCCCCTCGCCGGGGCCGGTGCGGCGAAGGGCGGACGATGATGGCGGACAGCGGTCTCGGTGGCACGTTCACGATGGCCGGGGGCCCGACGGTCTCCCGGATGGGATACGGCGCGATGCAGTTGGCCGGCCCCGGTGTGTTCGGCCCGCCCGCCGACCGCGACGAGGCCATCGCCGTGCTGCGCACCGCCGTGGAACTGGGGATCGACCACATCGACACCGCCGACTTCTACGGGCCACACGTCACCAACGAGTTGATCCGCGAGGCACTCGCGCCCTACGACGACGTGCTGATCGTCACCAAGGTCGGGGCCGTGCGCGACGAGCAGGGCGGCTGGCCGCACGCGCGTTCGCCCGAGCAGTTGCGGGAGCAGGTGGAGTCGAACCTGCGCACGCTCGGCGTGGACGCGCTGGACGTCGTCAACCTGCGCGTCGGCGGTGGTCCCGACGGACACTCGCCGGTGCCCGGCTCGATCGCCGAACCGTTCGGGGCGTTGGCCGAGATGCGTGAGCAGGGGCTGATCAAGCACCTCGGCGTCAGCGTGGTCGACGAGGCCCAGGTGCGGGAGGCGCAGTCGATCGCGCCGGTCGTGACCGTCCAGAACTGGTACAACGTCGCGCACCGGGGCGACGAGGCGCTCATCGCGTCGTTGAACGAGCAGGGCATCTCCTACGTGCCGTTCTGGCCGTTGGGCGGCTTCACGCCGATCCAGTCCGCGGTCCTGGACACCGTCGCGAAGGATCTCGGTGCCTCGCCGCAGGCGGTTGCGTTGGCGTGGTTGCTGCACCAGTCGCCGAACATCTGCGTCATCCCCGGGACGTCGTCGGTGGCGCACCTGCGGGAGAACGTCGCGGCGGCGTCGCTGGAATTGCCGGACGACGCACTCGCCGCGCTCGACGGCATCGCGGGCTGAGACTCAGCGGTCGAGTCGGAGGTCCGGCACTGCCGCCTCCGGGCGGAAACCCGCGGAGACGTAGGTGGCGACGCCGCCGACGTTGGAGCTCGGCGTGCACACGAGCGCGCTCGACGCGCCCAGCTCCCGCAGCATCGCCGCCGCCGCGAGGGTGACGGCGCGGCCGTGACCGCGTCCGCGGTGGTCTCGGTGCACGCCCATCGGTTCCACGAGCCCGGGGCGTCCCGGTCCCGCCGACCACACCGTCACGGCGGCGACGGCATCGTCCCCGTCGTAGGCGACCAGGCAGCGCGCGTCGACATAGGCGGGACCGGCGGCCATCGCGTGCCAGTGGTCGGTGGTGAACGTCGAGGCGTCGAACGCGGCGCGCTGGACCTCGACGCGGACGTCGGGCCGCTCGGGGCCGATCACCTCCACGCGGATGGCGGTACCTGGCACCGGGGTCGTGAGGTCGCGACGCAACGGCGTCCACGGTTCGTCGGGAACCCAGCCACGGTCCGTCAAAACCTCGCGTAGCACGGCGTCCGCAGGAGTTTCGAGCGACACCGGCCCGGCGGGCAGCGCGCCGCGTCGTGGGTCGGCGAGGTCGTCGGCGAGCTGCTGAGCGAGCCGGTCGTCCCGGCGTGCGTGTGGGGCGAGGGTCAAGCGCAGCAGTGTCGCGCCGTCCCGCAGTCCTATCGCGACGATCCGCCCGGCGTCGCTCCAGGTGCGGACCGCGGCAGCGGTCGCCTCGGCCCCGAATCGCCGATACCAGCCGAGGTCGCCCGGGTGCAGTTGCCAGGGAGCGGCGTCGGACTGCCACTCCCGCAACACGGCCACCACCGTGTCGAGCGTGTCGACGGTCGGGGTGCCGAGGGTGAGGCCCATGGCGCGATCCCACACCAGCCGCCCGAATCCGCGCACCCGATTTTCGCCCGGCTCAGACGCCCAACCACAGAATCGTCAGGAAGCCGAACACGGGCAGACCGAAGAGTGCGACCTCCCGGAACGGCCGAGGCCGCCGCCAGGCGAACGCGTAGGTGAGGGGAGTGCCCAGGAGGGTGATCGCGGTCATTCCCGGGCCGAAGTCGTAGTAGAGCACGTCGACGTCGGGCGGCCCGAGCACGAGCACGAGCACGGCCGTGGCCGTGACCGCCCAGAGCGCCATCGCGCCCAGGGACAGCAACAAGCCGCGCAGCCGATGGCGTTCGTCCCGCGCGTGTGATTCGGGTCGGTGGTCGCTCATGGCAGGTGACGGTAGGGCGGCGCGTCTCCTCGTGTCGCGGTCGTGACAGCAACAGGACATCGTGCGCCGCAGGGACGCCGCGTGTCATCAAATCCTCAGGTACACCCCGCGATCGTGGGAGCACCGAACCGTCCGGCTCCGGACGGCGCAGTCCCACGGAGAAACGGGAGTCGAGATGAAGGAGAACAACGCCCGGATGCCCCTGGCCCTGAAGCTGGTCTTGGGTGTCCTCTTCTTCCAGGCGCTGATCAACACGGCCGGCGGGGTGTTCATGTTCGTCCTCGCGGCGGAGGACGTCGATCACGGCAGGGAGGTGCCGAGTCTGGTCTACGTGCTGGCCGGGGTGTCGGTGTTCCTCGGTCTGACCCTGCTGGTGTGCGCGGTGTTGCTGATCCGTCGGGTGCTCGCGGCCCGGCCCGTCGTCGCGGGCATCGAGGTCCTCGGTGTCGCCAACGGCCTTCTCGGACTCGTCCTGGGCGCACCCGAGTACCTGGCCGGGCTGGGTCTGGCGATGCTGGTCCTGATGCACCTCTTCCGTCGTGAGGTGACCGAGTGGCTCGACCCGCGCCCGCTGGGCCAGAACGACCCGGCCACGCCGGCGACCCGCTGAGAGTGCCGCCTCGACCGGTCAGTCGTCGAGGCGGCCTTCCGCGCGCCCGAGCCAGTACCGCTTGCGCACCTCCCGCACCACGGACACGTCGAACGACGCGACGCCGGGCAGGTCGGCCAGGTCCACGGTGAGCAGTTCGGCGAGCGCGTCCTCGTCCTCGAAGATTCCGTGGTGCACCACCGACGAGCTGCCCGCCACGATCGTCACGTAGCGGGCGGAGCGGTGGTCGGCCAGCGCCTCGGCCACGGGCTTGATGGCCGGGGGCGTGACCGTGAGCGCCACGATCGCTTCCAGGGAGTAACCGAGGAAGTTCGGCTCGATCTCCACGCGCGGGCGCACGATGCCGCGGCGCAGCAGCGCCTGCACCATGCGGTAGGCGGTGGACTGCCCGACACCCAACTCGCGCGCCACCTGCGCCGTCGACATGCGCCCGTTGCCCCGCAACAGCCGCAGCGTGGCCCACATGTCGTCGTCGAGCTCCAGCGGTTCGTCCAGCTTGTCCACGTTGTCGGTGGTCAGGGCCGAGACCTGCTCGTCGGTGAGCCGGGGCAGGCGCCACGAGTCGGCCTTCGTGACTCCGCGCAGCACGAGTTCGGTGTGGGTGGAGCGCACGCCGTCGAGGGAGGGGACACGGTCCAGCAACGCGGGCAGGTCGTCGTCGTGCCCGGGCTGCATCGTGCAGAAGACGTCGGCGCGCCCGGTGGTGGTCGCCACGAACTGGGTCTGGGGCAGCTCGGCGAGTGCGCTCGCGACCTTGTCCGACTCGCCGGGAGCGGTGTCGACCCAGACGTGCCAGGGGTTGCCGCGGCCCGTGATGGGCCAGTCGAGCTGTCCGATGACGCGCAGCAGGCGGGCCGACTCCAGTCGCGCGAGCCGTCGGCTGACGGTGCTCGACGACCAGCCCAGCACCTCGGAGAGCCGGGACAAGGGGGCCCTGGGGGCCACCTGAAGAGCTGCGACGAGGTCCAGATCCTCCGCGTCGAGGGACTCGCTCATGCACGGAATGTAGCACCGGGCTGGGCGCCTGTGAATAGAAGCGGCATTTTGAACTCCCTCTTGACTAATCTGCCTATCGGTCCGTCTAATTCTCGAAACTTCCTTGCAGCCCGACCCGAACGGATTCATCGACCGTGGCCGAGACGACAGAGACGGTCTCCTCCGAGAAGACCTCCCGCACCGTGCGCGTGACACTGAAGGTGCTCGCGGGCATCGAGCGGCTGGGCAACAAGCTGCCCCACCCCTTCTGGCTGTTCGTGATCATGGCCGGGATCGTGGTCGTCCTGAGCGCCGTCCTGGACGCGCTGGGCGCCTTCGCCATCTCGCCGACGAACGGTGAACGCGTCGAGATCAAGAGCTTGCTCTCCGCCGAGGGCATCCAGACGATGATCGGCGGGGCGGTGGAGAACTTCGCCGCGTTCCCGCCGCTTGCGCTCATCATCGTGGTGATGCTCGGCGTGTCGGTGGCCGAGCGCAGCGGGATGCTCTCCGCGCTGCTGCGCCGCACCGTGACGCGCGTTCCCCCGAAGTACCTGACCTTCGCCTTGGCGGTCACGGGTGTGTCCGCCAGCGTCCTCTCCGACGCCGCGTACGTGGTGCTGATCCCGCTCGGCGCGCTCGTGTTCAAGGCGGCGGGCCGCAGCCCGATCCTGGGCACGGTCGTGGCGTTCGGCTCGATCTCGGCGGGGTACGACGCGTCGGTGCTCGTCACCGCCGGTGACGTGCTCTTCGCGGGCATCAGCACGAGTGCCGCCGACCTCATCGAGCCCGGCTACGTGGTCAACCCGCTCGCCAACTACTTCTTCACCGCTGTGTCGGCGGTCTTCCTCGGTCTGCTCATCACGCTGGTCACCGAGTTCCTGCTCACCAAGCGCACGGCGAAGATGGCCGTGGACGGCGACGGGGGCGACCAGGACCTCGGCGAGATGGAGTTGACCGACAAGGAGCGCAAGGGTCTGCGCTACGCCGGGCTGTCCCTGCTCGCGCTCGCCATCCTCGTCGCTGCCGCGCTCATCCCGTCCGGTTCCCCGTTCCGCGGTGAGGACGGCGGTGTGCTGACCTCGCCGATCATCACCGGCATCGCCATGGTGCTCGGACTGGCGTTCCTCGTCATGGGCGCCGTCTACGGCCGCGTCGTGGGCACGCTGCCCAAGGCCGCCGACATCCCGGCCGCGATGGCCACCGGCGTGCGCGACCTGGCGCCCGTGATGGTGCTGTTCTTCGCGGCGAGCCAGTTCATCGCCTACTTCAAGTGGACGTCGATGGGCGAGGTCATCGCCATCCGGGGCGCGGACCTGCTCGGTGCCCTCGGCGTGCACCCGCTGATGATGCTCATCGGCCTGATCCTCGTCGCCGCGGTGATGAACATCTTCATCACGAGCGGGTCCGCGCAGTGGACGCTCATCGCTCCGGTCTTCGTGCCCATGTTCATGCTGCTGGACGTGCCGCCCGAGACCACCCAGGCGGTGTTCCGCATCGCCGACTCGGCCACCAACCTCATCAGCCCCATGAGCCCGTACTTCGTCATGGCTCTCGGCTTCCTGCAGCGCTACCGCAAGAACGCGGGTATCGGCACCCTGATGTCGCTGACACTGCCGATCTCCGTCGTGGTGCTGGTGTCGTGGACGTTGCTCTTCGTCGCCTGGTGGCTGACCGGCATCCCGCTGGGCCCGGGCGTGGACGTCCGCTGACCTCTCGAAACACAAGGAGACACACACGATGGCATTGGACGACGTCGCCACCTGGACCAAGCAGGCGCTGCCCGAGCTGACCGACGACCTGCGGATGCTCGTGGAGCTGGAGACGCCCAGCAACGACAAGGCGCTCCTCGACCGCGGACTCGACGCCCTGACGCGGTGGCTGGTCGACCGGCTCGGCGAGCCGGACGAGTCGGCCCGTCACCACGGCGGCGAGTACGGCGACGCGCTCGAAGCGACCTACACCGGCAGCGAGCCGGGCACCGTGCTGGTGCTCTGCCACTACGACACCGTGTGGCCCGCGGGCACACTCGCGGAGTGGCCGTTCGAGGTGCGCGACGGCCGCGCCACCGGACCCGGCGTGTTCGACATGAAGCACGGCATCGTGCAGGCGGTGTGGGCGCTGCGGTGCCTGCGCGAACTCGACCTGCCGAGGCCGACGGTGCGGTTCCTGTTCAACGGTGACGAGGAGATCGGCAGCCCCGCCGCCCGCCCCCACATCGAGCGGCTCAGCGAGGACGCGCGTGCCACGCTCGTGCTGGAGGCGTCGGTCGACGGCAAGCTGAAGACGGCGCGCAAGGGCGTCGGCCTCTTCGACGTCACCGTGGAGGGCATCGAGGCCCACGCGGGCCTGGAGCCGGAGAAGGGTGTCAGCGCCATCCACCAGCTCGCGGAGCTGATCCCGCAGATCGTGGCCGCCGCCGCGCCGGAGAAGGGCACCACGATCAACGTCGGACTCGTCGAGGGCGGCAGCGGTCGCAATGTCGTGGCCCGGCACGCGACGTGCGGCATCGACATCCGGGTGGCCGACCCGGCCGAGCAGACTCGGCTCGACGAGGCGTTCGCGGCGCTGCGGCCGTCGGACTCCCGTGCGCGCCTGACCGTGAAGGGCCAGTGGAACCGGCCTCCCATGGTCGAGCACGAGGAGTCCAAGGCCCTGTTCGCCGTCGCCAAGGACGTGGCCGACGGACTCGGCTGGGCCACTCTCGACGGTGTCGCCGTCGGCGGTGCGAGCGACGGCAACTTCGTCTCCGGCCTCGGCCGTCCGGTGCTGGACGGGCTCGGCGCGGTGGGTGCGGGCGCGCACGCCCGCCACGAGCACGTGCTGCTCGACCACCTGCCCAGTCGGACCGCGCTGGTCGCCGGCATCCTGACCGCGCTGGCCGAGCGCGACTGAGAAGACCGTGCGTGGTGGTCGGCGCCGTCAGTGCGCGCCGACCACCACGCCGTCCAGCGGTATCGACGGGTCGGCGAGGCGCGCGGCGTCCACGGTGGCCCGGCGCCGGACGAGCTGCTTGGCGGGCTCGATGCCCTCGTCCCACCGGTTGACGTGCATGCCCGCCACGACCCGGCCGTCCGCGAGCCAGAAGGCGTGGAAGGCGTCTTCGCCCAGCTCGCCCCGCACGACCACGTCGTGGGAGCCGCTCGGCAGGCCGACGAACTCCATGCCCAGGTCGTACTGGTCGGTGTAGAAGAAGGGCAGTTCGTCGTAGGGGGTGCCGCGGCCGAGCAGGCTGCGTGCCGCCGCGGGCCCCATGGCCAGGGCGTTCGCCCAGTGCTCCACGCGAAGATGCCTGCCGTAGAAGGGGTGCAGGGCGGAGGCGACGTCGCCCGCCGCGACGATCGTGGGATCACCCGCGCGCAGGTACTCGTCGACCACGATGCCGTGGTTCGCGTCGTCCACCGCGAGCCCGCCGCCGCGCGCCAACGCCGTGTTCGGAGTGGCCCCGACGGCGATCAGCACGGTGTCGGCCTCGACCTCTTCGCCAGCGTCCGTGGTGAGCCCGAGGACGTGCCCCGACCCGATGAGGTTGCGCGGGCGGCGACCCGACAACACCGTGACCCCGTGCCGTCGGTGCGTCTCGGTGACGTACTGCCCGATCTCGGTCCCCAGCGTGGCCTGCAACGGCACCGGCTGGGGCTCCACGATCGTCACCGGGCAGCCGTACCGGCGGGCGGCCGCCGCGACTTCCAGCCCGATCCAGCCACCACCGACGACGGCCACGGGATTGCCGGAGCGCAACGCCTCGCGCAGCCGTTCGGAGTCGGCCAGGTCGCGTAGGTAGAGCACGCCTTCCAGTTCGGCACCCGGCAACGACAGGCGGCGTGGGCTCGCGCCCGTGGCCAGCATCAGGTGCGTGTAGGCGAGGTGCCGTCCGTTCGCCAGCTCGACGGTGTGGGTGTCGCGGCGGATGGAGATCACCGCCGCGCCGAGGACGAGATCCACCTCGTGGTCGGTGTACCACCCGGGCCCGTGGACGGCGGTGCTCGCGCGGTCGAGCTCGCCCAGCAGGTAGTCCTTCGACAGCGGGGGCCGTTCGTAGGGCAGTTCCTCTTCCGCTCCCACGAGCAGGATCGCGCCGGAGAAGCCCTCGGCGCGTAACGTCTCGGCGGCCTTCGCGCCCGCGAGGCCCGCCCCGACAATGACGACGGTGTCCCTGGCCATGCCCTCACCGCTTCCGTGTGCGCGCCTACGCGGCGAGTACCCGGCGTGCGGCGGGGTTACGCACCGGCCGGATGACGCCCGTGTCCCGGGTCGTACGCGACACCGTCGCCCGGATCACCGGACGGCTGCGTTCCGCTGAGCACCGGGTCGGCGATTCAGCCGCCGACCCGCGCCGTGAGCTCGGCGGCCGAGGCGCGCACCTCGGCCGCCAGGTCCGGCCACTGTCGCCCGCACTCGGCGTCGCACTCGTGGCGGAACGTCACGCTGATCGCGGCGATCGGGCGGCCGTCCGGGTTGACCACCGGTGCGGCGACGGAGGCGAAGCCCTCGGTGACGTAGCCGTCCTCGACGGCCCAGCCCCGCCGACGTTCCGCCGCCAGCAGCCGCCGCAGTCTCGGCAGGTCGCGGGGACCCCGCTCGGTGCGGAGCACGAAACTCCCGGAGCGGGGGAACAACGCCCGCACCTGGGCTGCGGGCAGATGCGCGAGGATCGCGCGTCCCGACGCGGGCAGGTGCGCGGGCAGGCGTACCCCGACCTCGGTCACCAGTCCCAACGGCCACCGCGGTTGCTCCCGCAGCAGGTACAGCGTCTCGGCGCCGTGCAACACACCCAGGTGGGCGGTGAGTCCGATCCGGTCGGTGAGGGCACGCAGCAACGGCCGGGCCAGCTCCTCCAGCGGGTTGTGCCGCAGGTAGGCCGAACCCACCTCGAAGGCCGTCACCCCGAGGCCGTAGCGGCGCTGCTCGGGCAGGTGGGTCACGAATCCGGCCGCTGCCAGCTCCGACAGCAGGTGATAGGTCGTGGAGCGCGGCAACTGCAACTCCCGAGCCACGGCGGCGGCCGTCATCGGCTCCGCCTTCGCCGCCAGCAGCCGCAACACGGCCAGCCCACGCCGCAGGGCGGGCACGTCGCTGCTTCGCCCCACCTCTCGTCCTCCTGTCTGGGATACGAGACAGTGTCGCTCGCCGTGGTCTCGCTCGCGAGCCCCGCGCGGGGTGTGATGGGGGCATGCGAGCTGTTGCCATCGGACTCACGCCCCTGACGCGTGAGGAGGTCGTCGCCGTCGCCAGGGACGGCGCGCCCGTGGAGCTGACGCCCGAGGCGCTGAAAGCGGTCACGGAGGCGCGAGCCCACATCGACGCCCTGGCCGCCTCCGAGCGTCCCGT
The DNA here is from genome assembly GCF_015910535.1 of Saccharomonospora sp. NB11. Taxonomy (GTDB): domain Bacteria; phylum Actinomycetota; class Actinomycetes; order Mycobacteriales; family Pseudonocardiaceae; genus Saccharomonospora. Next base: position 98,608 of record NZ_JACBJG010000008.1, read on the forward strand.
CTACGGCGTGTCCACCGGCTTCGGCGCCCTGGCGGTGAAGTACATCCCCGGCGAGCGCCGCGCCGCCCTCCAGCGTTCCCTCGTGCGCTCGCACGCCGCCGGAGCCGGGCCCGAGGTGGAGCGGGAGGTCGTGCGCGCGTTGACGTTGCTGCGGCTGCGCACGCTCACCACCGGGCACACCGGCGTGCGGCCTGCCACGGTGCGGGCCATGGCCGACCTGCTCAACGCCGGGATCGCGCCCGTCGTGCACGAGTACGGCTCGCTCGGCTGCTCCGGCGACCTCGCGCCGCTGTCGTCGATCGCGCTGGCCCTCACCGGCGAGGGCGAGGTCCGCGACGCGCAGGGGCGGCTTCGCCCCGCCGCCGAGGCACTCGCCGACGCGGGACTGGAGCCGGTCGAGCTGGGGGAGAAGGAAGGACTCGCCCTCATCAACGGCACCGACGGCATGCTCGGCATGCTCGTGCTGGCACTCGCCGACCTCCGCCGCCTGCTCGACACCGCCGATCTCACCGCCGCCATGAGCGTGGAGAGCCTGCTCGGCACCGACCGCGTGTTCGCCGACGACCTCCAGCAGTTGCGGCCGCATCCCGGTCAGGCCGAGTCGGCGCGCCGGATGCGGCGCTTCCTCGCGGACTCCGAGATCGTGGCCAGCCACCGCGGACCCGACTGCACGCGCGTGCAGGACGCCTACTCCCTGCGCTGTGCCCCGCAGGTGCACGGCGCGGCGCGGGACACGATGGCCCACGCCGAGACCGTCGCCGACCGGGAACTCGCCGCCGTCGTCGACAACCCCGTCGTGCTGGCCGACGGCCGCGTGGAGTCCAACGGCAACTTCCACGGCGCTCCGCTCGCGTACGTGCTGGATTTCCTCGCCATCGCGATCGCCGACGTGGCGAGCATGGCCGAACGTCGCACCGACCGGCTGCTCGACGTCGCGCGCTCGCACGGGCTGCCGCCGTTCCTCGCCGACGACCCCGGCGTCGACTCCGGCCACATGATCGCCCACTACACCCAGGCGTCCGTGGTCGCCGAGCTGAAACGGCTGGCCGTGCCCGCCTCGGTGGACTCCATTCCCACCAGCGCCATGCAGGAGGACCACGTGTCCATGGGGTGGGCGGCGGCGCGCAAACTGCGCCGCGCCGTCGACGGCCTGACCACGGTGCTCGCCGTCGAGTTCCTCACCGCGGCACGCGCACTCGACCTGCGCGCCCCGCTCGCCCCGGCCCCGGCCACGGCGGCGGCCCTGGCCGAGCTGCGTCACCACGTCCCCGGTCCCGGACCCGACCGGCACCTCGCTCCGGAACTCGCCGAGGCAGGCGAGCTGATCCGCTCCGGCATCGCGTTGCGCGCTGCCGAAACCTGTGGGGAGGAATCATGAGCACACCCGTGCGAGCGGCCCGCGGCACCACGCTGACCGCGCGGTCGTGGGCCACCGAGGCACCACTGCGCATGCTGCACAACAACCTCGATCCCGAGGTGGCCGAGCGGCCCGAGGACCTCGTGGTCTACGGCGGCACCGGCAAGGCGGCGCGCGACTGGCCCAGCTTCCACGCCATCACCCGCGAACTCACCGACCTCCGCGAGGACGAGACGCTGCTCGTGCAGTCGGGTCGCCCGGTGGGCGTGCTGCGCACGCACGAGTGGGCGCCGCGAGTCCTCATCGCGAACAGCAACCTGGTGCCCGACTGGGCGAGTTGGCCCGAGTTCCGCCGCCTGGACGCGCTCGGTCTGACGATGTACGGGCAGATGACGGCCGGTTCGTGGATCTACATCGGCACGCAGGGCATCCTGCAGGGCACCTACGAGACGTTCGCGGCCGTGGCGGAGAAGCGGTTCGGCGGGTCGCTGCGCGGCACACTGACCGTCACCGCCGGTCTCGGCGGGATGGGCGGGGCCCAACCGCTGGCCGTCACCATGAACGAGGGCGTGGCGCTGGTGGTCGAGTGCGACGCCGAGCGCGCGCGCCGCCGGGTCGAGACCCGCTACCTCGACGAGATCGCTTCCGACCTCGACAGTGCGATTCGGACGGTGGAGCAAGCGAAGCGGGACGGCACGCCGCTGTCGGTGGCTGTCATCGGCAACGCCGCCGAGGTGCTGCCCGAGCTGCTGCGGCGCGGGGTGGCGGTCGACGTCGTCACCGATCAGACCTCCGCGCACGACCCGCTGGCCTACCTGCCCAAGGGCGTCGCCGTCGAGGACTGGCACGACTACGCCGAGACCAAACCCGACGAGTTCACCGACCGCGCGCGCGAGTCGATGGCCGAGCACGTCGAGGCGATGGTCGGCTTCCTCGACGCGGGCGCGGAGGTGTTCGACTACGGCAACTCGCTGCGCAGCGAGGCGAAACTCGGCGGCTGCGAGCGGGCGTTCGACTATCCCGGGTTCGTGCCCGCCTACATCCGGCCGCTGTTCTGCGAGGGCAAGGGGCCGTTCCGCTGGGCGGCGCTGTCGGGCGAGGCGTCGGACATCGCCGCCACCGACCGCGCCGTGCTCGACCTCTTCGGCGACAACGAACGACTGGCGCGTTGGATCCGTCTCGCGGGGGAGCGCGTGGCGTTCCAGGGGCTGCCCGCGCGGATCTGCTGGCTCGGCTACGGCGAGCGGCACCTCGCGGGCGAGCGGTTCAACGAGATGGTCGCGCGCGGGGAGCTGGCCGCTCCCGTCGTGATCGGCAGGGACCACCTCGACTGCGGCTCGGTGGCCTCGCCGTACCGGGAGACGGAGGGCATGGCCGACGGCTCCGATGCCATCGCCGACTGGCCGCTGCTCAACGCGCTGGTCAACACGGCATCGGGGGCCACGTGGGTGTCGATCCACCACGGTGGCGGAGTGGGGATGGGCCGGTCGATCCACGCGGGTCAGGTCACCGTCGCCGACGGCACCGACCTCGCGTCCCGCAAGATCGAGCGCGTCCTCACCAACGACCCCGCCATGGGCGTGCTGCGCCACGCCGACGCGGGATACGAACGCGCGCGGCAGGTGGCCGACGAGCGAGGACTGCGCGTCCCCGTCCGTGAGGCGGAGTCGGCATGACCGCCACCGCGTTGCTGGGGGCCCTCGCCGACGTGGGCGTCGACCGTGTGCGGGGCGGCTACTCCCGGCACGGCTTCGACCGCACCGACGTCGAGCTGCGGGAGTGGTTCACCGCCGAGGCCACGGCGAGGGGCCTGGACGTGCAGACGGATCGCAATGGCAACCTCTGGGCGTGGTGGGGAGCGCCCGGGCCGAACGCCGTGGTCACGGGAAGCCACCTCGACTCGGTGCCGGGCGGCGGGGCGTTCGACGGTCCCCTCGGCGTCGTGTCGGCACTCGCGGCCGTCGACGTGTTGCGGGCCCAGGACTTCCGCCCCGCCCGTCCGATGGCGGTGGTCGTGTTCGCCGAGGAGGAGGGCGGGCGCTTCGGCGTGCCTTGTCTGGGGTCGCGGCTGCTGGCGGGAACAGTGGACGCCGACCGGGCGCGGGCGCTGAAGGACACCGACGGCACCACCCTCGCCGAGGCGGTCCGCGCGGCGGGCCTCGATCCCCGATGGCTCGGCCCGGAACCCGAGCTGGTGTCCCGCATCGGGTGCTTCGTGGAGCTGCACGTGGAGCAGGGGCGCGGCCTCGTGGACCTTGCCGCCCCGGTGGGAGTGGCCAGCTCGATCCTCGCGCACGGTCGCTGGCGGCTCACCTTTCATGGCGAGGGCAATCACGCCGGAGCCACCCCACTCGCCGACCGACGCGACCCGATGGTGCCCGCGGCGTCGCTCGTACTGGCCGCCCGACGGGCCGCGGGTTCGGTTCCCGGCGCCCGTGCCACCGTGGGCCGCCTCGTCCCCACGCCGGGCGGCACGAACGTGATTCCCTCCACCGTGGACGTCTGGTTGGACGCGCGAGCACCCGGTGACAGCGACACGCGCACGCTCGTTGACGACGTCGTCGCGGCGGCGCGCGAGGCCGCCGAAGCCGAGGGCTGCACCGTCACCGTCCGCGAGGAGTCCTACGGCGACACCGTGGTGTTCGACAGCGCGTTGCGCGACGAGTTGTCGGGCGTGCTCGGCGGGGTGCCCGCCCTGCCGACCGGTGCCGGACACGACGCGGGCGTGCTCGCGGGCCGGATTCCCACCGCCATGCTGTTCGTCCGCAACCCCACCGGCGTGAGCCACGCCCCGGCCGAGCACGCCGAGGCCGACGACTGCGAGGCCGGGGTCACCGCGCTCGCTCGCGTGCTCGCACACCTCGCGGGGGCGCCGTGCTGAGCTATTGGTGCTCCCATGCGTGGTTGCCCGACAGCCTCGCCGACGGCGTGCTCGTCACGGTCGCCGACGACGGGACCATCACGGACGTCCGGCAAGCGGACCCGCGGCCGGACTCCCGCAGGCTCGACGGCGTGGTGTTCCCCGGCTTCGCCAACGCGCACTCCCACGCCTTCCACCGCGCGTTGCGGGGCCGCACGCACGCCGACGGCGGCACGTTCTGGACCTGGCGCGACACCATGTATCGGCTGGCGCAGCGCCTCGACCCGGACTCCTACCTCCGTCTCGCCCGCGCCGTCTACGCCGAGATGGTGGTGTGCGGGGTGACGTGTGTGGGTGAGTTCCACTACCTGCACCACGACCCGGACGGTCGCCCCTACGCCGACGCCAACGCCATGGGACACGCGCTGCGCCAGGCCGCCGCCGACGCGGGCCTGCGGCTGACGCTGCTCGACACCTGTTACCTCACCGGCGGCATCGGCGAGCCGCTCGACGGGGTGCAGCGCAGGTTCGGCGACGGCAGCGTGGCGGTGTGGGCCGAGCGGGTCGAGATGCTGGTCGACGAGGGCACCGACGCCACGACCCGCATCGGGGCCGCCGTGCACTCGGTGCGGGCCGTGCCCGCGCGGGAGCTGCCCGAACTGGCCTCGGCCCTGCCGGGGCGACCGTTGCACGTCCACGTGTCCGAACAACCCGCGGAGAACGCCGCGTGCCTGGCCGCGCACGGCCGTAGTCCCGTGGCGCTGCTGCATGAGACCGGCGTGCTCTCTCCCCGCACCACCGCCGTCCACGCCACCCACCTGAGCCCCGAGGACGTGACGTTGCTCGGGGACAGCGGCACGGCGGTGTGTTTCTGCCCGAGCACCGAGGCAGATCTGGCCGACGGCCTCGGTCCGGCCCGGGAACTGGCCGCCGCGGGCTGCCGCCTCTGTCTCGGCAGCGACCAGCACGCCGTCGTGGACCCGCTCACCGAGGCCCGAGCACTGGAACACGGGGAACGGCTGCGCTCGGGACATCGCGGTCGCTTCACGCCCGCCGCCCTCGTCGCGGCGGCCACCGTGGACGGACATGCCGCTTTGGGCTGGCCGGAGGCGGGGGCCATCTCGGTGGGAGCGCCGTGCGATCTGGTGGCCGTGCGTACCGACACCGTGCGCACGGCGGGCGCGATCCCCGAGCAGCTTCCGCTGGTGGCCTCGGCGACCGACGTCGCGACGGTGGTCGTCGGCGGCCGGGTGGTCGCCGAGGACGGCCGACACACCACGCTCGGCGACGTGGGAGCACTGCTGGCACGGGAGATCGGGGAGTTGTGGGCATGACGGCCACGCTGATCACGGGTATCGCGGAACTCACCACCAACGACGACGACCTCGGCACGCTCACCGACGCCGCCCTGGTGCTGGCGGGCTCGCGGGTCGCCTGGGTCGGACCGGCGTCACGGGCCCCGGTCGCCGACACGCGCGTCGACGTCGAGGGACGTGCCGTGCTGCCCGGGTGGGTGGACAGCCACACGCACCTCGTGTTCGCCGGGGACCGGTCGGCCGAGTTCGCCGCGCGCCTGGCCGGGCGGCCGTACGACGCGGGCGGCATCGCCGTCACCGTGGGGGCCACGCGGTCGGCGTCCGACGACGTCCTCGCGGCCACGCTGCGGCGGCTGGTGCGGGAGGCGGTGAGCCAGGGAACCACCTGCCTGGAGACGAAGACCGGGTACGGGCTGACGGTCGCCGACGAGACCCGCGCGGCCCGGCTCGCGAGCGAGCACGTCGACGAGGTCACGTTCCTGGGCGCCCACGTGGTGCCGACGGGCTGGAGCGTCGACGACTACGTCGGCCTGGTGTGCGGGGAGATGCTCGACGCCGTCGCCCCGTACGTGCGGTGGGCCGACGTGTTCTGCGAGCGGGGCGCGTTCGACGCCGACGCCTCCCGCGAGGTGCTCACGGCGGCCGCGAAGGCCGGGCTCGGACTGCGGGTGCACGGCAACCAACTCGGCCCCGGGCCCGGCGTGCTCCTGGCGGTGGAACACGGAGCGGCGAGCGTGGACCACTGCACCTACCTCACCGAGTCCGATATGGACGCACTGGCCAACTCCGACACGGTGGCGACGCTGCTGCCCGCGTGCGACCTGTCGACCCGGCAGCCGTTGCCCGATGCCCGAGCCCTGCTCGACGCGGGCGCGACCGTGGCGCTCGCGTCGAACTGCAACCCCGGTTCCTCGTACACCACGTCCATGGCGTTCTGCGTCACCACGGCGGTGTTGCAGCTCGGCATGACCGTGGAGGAGGCGGTGCGCGCTGCGACCTGGGGCGGGGCGAGGGCGTTGCGCCGCGAGTCGGGCGAGGGTGCCGTCGGGGTGCTCCGCCCGGGCGCGCGGGCCGACGTGCACGTCCTCGACGCGCCCTCGGCGGCGCATCTCGCCTACCGGCCCGGGGTTCCCCTGACCCACGCGGTCTGGCGCGACGGCCGCCGCGTCCGCTGAGGGGCCGCGTCACCGAGGCTGCGGCCACCGTCGTCGGGTCCGCTACGGTGCGGCCGTGACGCGATCGACCCGACAGCGGACGCAACCGCGCCGTGTGGCGGCGTGGACGGGTGTGGCTTCCGTCGGCTACGCCCTGACGCTCACCGTGGCCACCGACCACCTGTACTTGTTCGCGATCCCCGGAATGCTGTGTCTGGTGACGGTGGTCGCCGTCGCGGTGCTGCGGGTCCAGCGCGCCCCGGTGCGCGTGACGGACGCCCGCGACGTCCGTGCCGTTCTACGACGGCACCGCGCGGTGGTGGGGTGGCGCTACGGAACGTTGCTCGCGCTCGCCGTGGCGTCGTGCTCGGTGCCGCTCCTGCTCGACGTCGCGGTGCTGTACCCGCTGGTGGGCGTGGGGCTGGTGACCGCGATTCTCCTGCACTCCGTCGTCGCCGCGCAGGTCTGCCTGCTCCGGCACTGTTCGCGCGTGCTGGCCGGCTACGAACCACGGAGCGCTTCCGTGCACGTGATCCTGGCGCTGGATCGTGGTCGCCTGTGCGTGCGCGTCGGACGCTCGCCGAGGATGGTGGCTCGGGGCGTCGCACGCCTCGGGCCGGAGTCGTCCGGTGACGGCCGGTTCGCGGGCGACGACGAACTCGGCGGTGTGCTCGTGACCGCGTCCGGCGACCTGGCGTTGCTCGTGCCGCAGGACGGAGCCGAGCGAGCCCGCCACCGCAGCCGGGCGGACGCGGAACGGAAGGACCGGGAGCGGCGCGCGGGCCTGGACCGACTGCACCCGTGACGGGCGATCCGCCCCACGCCGGCGGATCGCCGCCCCGGCGTCCTATGCGGACACTCGCTCCCCGGAGTGGCGCGGCTCTCCCTCGCGGTCAGGTCTGCGGCAGCGGCGGGATGTCGTGCTCGGGGAAACCCGCTCGGATACGCCATTCCCGGTCGCACGACCAGCAGGTCGGGTCGTGCCACCAACCGGACAACTCCACGAAGTCCCGTTCCCCCGGGGTGACCTCGGCCCCGCACAACGTGGAGAACGGGACACCGGGATGCGGTTTGGCGGTCTTCTCGACGTGGTAGGCGTGACGTCGTCCTTCTGCTTGCTGCCAACGAAATGGTCCCATTCGACTCCCCCGGTCGGTGGTCTTTGCTGATCAGGCTGGCTGTCTACTGCCTGTAGTTGCAATCTCCCGATCGTGTGACTTGCTGTGAGGGGGCCGACGCTCGCTACGATCCGCGCGTGCCATGGGACACCACTGGGCTGACCACGCGAGCGCGAGCTTTGACCGCGGCGATCCGCAGGATGGTCGAGGAATCGGGCATGAGCGGCAGGGAGATCTCCCAACGGTTGGGCTTCAGTCATGGCACCGTGTCGCACTGGGCGACCGGGAGACGCATCCCGAGTCCGGAGGACATGGCGTCGTTGCTGACGGTGCTGGGCATCAAGGGCCCCGAGAAGCAACGACTCGTCGACCTCGCCCGACATGCCGCCGAACCGAACTGGTTGGTGGTGGGCATGCCGGGAATCCCGCAACAACTGGCGGGGGCCGTCGAGTCGGAACGGCAGGCGTCGGCCGTGGTGGAGTGGTCCCGTGACGTGGTGCCCGGGCTGTTGCAGACGGCGGACTACGCTCGCGCGCTCGCGGTCGCGAATCGGTTGCCGCAGCAGGAGGTCGACGCGCGGGTGTCGCTACGGGTGGGCCGTTCGGCGGTGCTCACCCGGCCGAATCCGCTGACGATGCTCGCGCTCGTGGCGGAGGACGCGGTACGGGAGGTCGTGGGAACGCCCCTGACGATGGCGGATCAACTGCGGCATCTCGTGGAGATGGGCCGACGCGACAACATCACGATCCAGATCGTCCCGCCCCGGGTCGGCTGGCATCCGGGATGGGCCGGGCCGTTCGTGTTGTACGAGTTTCCCGACGCGCCGCCGATGGTCCACTTCGAACACTACAGCTCCGGCGCGTTCGTGATAGACGAGGACGACGTCGGAGCGTACCGGCAGGCGGTGGAGGTCATCCGCGACCTCGCGAGAAGCCCCGCCGACTCGGCCGAACTCCTGATGACGATCGCCAAGGAACTGGAGGCAGCGTGAGGCAGCAGACGATGTGGAAGAAGAGCAGCTTCAGCAACCCGAACGGCAACTGCGTCGAGTTCGCGCCTGCCGACGACGACAGCGGTGACGTGTTGATCCGCCATTCGCAGCGCCCGAACGACGCCACCATCCGCTACACGGCGGCGGAGTGGCGCGCGTTCGTCGCCGGAGTGAAGGCAGGCGAGTTCGAGATCTGACGCGGCCGGACGGCCTGGGTTCCGCTCGTGGCGAACGGCCCGCCCGTGGAAACGGCTGGTGATGAATCGATTACGCGGAGTATGTTGATCTTCAGTTGGGCGGTGCCTGGGGTCGAGAGGCCAGGGGCGCCGTTCGGCTGCGACGGCTTCCACGCCGTCGCGGACGACGAGAAAGGAGCCCGATGAAGCTCATCAGGAAGGCCGCTGCGGTCGCTGCGATCGCGGTGGGCGCGCTGGCCCTCGGTATGCCGATGGCCTCGGCCGCCGATACCACGGCCACGGAGCCCAAGGAGTGCCCGCCGAACCACGTCTACCACCCGGTGGAAGGCTGCATCCCCGTGTCCCCGGGTCCCTACTGATCGTTCGACGGCCGACGGCCGGTGTCTTCGGACACCGGCCGTCGGCCTGTTTCGGCTCGGTCCGCCGAGGACCGACGTGATACTCAGTTCTGCTTGTGTTCCTGCTCCAGGCGCTCGGCCTCCTCGGCCGGGACCGTCACCGGACGCAGCTTCGCCCACAAGACGAACGCGCCCGCGAACACGAGCATCGCGACGCCCGCCCAGAGGTTGATGTTGATGTCGGCCGCCTTGGCGATGTCCTCGTCGCTGGTGAAGCCGATCCCCATCACCGTCAACACCGCGCCGTAGACGCCGATCAGCAGCGCGATGATCAGGCGGATGTCGAAAGCCTTGGCCCCGCGGCCCTCGGAGTTCGTCATGGTTTCCGCCTCCTAGAAGATGATGTTGAACAGGATGGTGACGGCCAGCACGATGCCCGCCAGCAGGCCGGGGCGGCGGTACCAACCCGCGTCCTCACCGGTGGTGGAGTGCTTCAGATTCTCCTTCGGCGTGAGCGAGTAGACCAGCCCGACGAGCTGGGCCTCCGGCTTCGGCTGCGTGGCGTACGTGACGGCCACGCTCACCACGATGTCGACCACGAAGGCGGCGCCGGCACCGACGAACGACGCACCTTGACCGGGCAGGTCCCACACGCCCGTCTCGGCCAGCAGGAACACCCCGACGGCCGCTGCGGTACCGCTGACCAGACCGGTCCACCCGGCCGTGGGCGTCATGCGCTTCCAGAACATGCCGAGGATGAACGTGGCGAACAGCGGCGCGTTGAAGAACGAGAACAACTGCTGCAGGTAGTCCATCAGGTTGGCGTAGGAGGCGGCGATGAACGCCGTGCCGATGGCCAGCACCGTGGCGAAGACCGTCACGACGCGGCCCGCCCGCAGGTAGTAGCCGTCGGAGCGGTCCTTGACGACGTAGGACTGCCAGATGTCGTAGGTGAAGACCGTGTTGAACGAGCTGAGGTTCGCCGCCATCCCGGCCATGAACGACGCCAGCAGACCGGCGATCGCGATACCGAGCATGCCGTTGGGCAGCAGGTCGCGCATCAGCAGCAACAGCGCGTCGTTGAACGTCGCGCCGCTCGGTGCGGCCTCGCCGGCGAGCAGCGCGGCCTTGTTGTCGCCCGCCAACTCCGTCACCGTGACGCCGGCGACCATGCCCGGGATGATCACGATGAACGGCACGAGCATCTTCGGGATCGCACCGATGATCGGGGTCCGGCGGGCCGCCGACATGCTCTTCGACGCCATGGCGCGCTGCACCTCGACGAAGTTCGTCGTCCAGTAACCGAACGACAGCACGAAACCCAGACCGAACACGATGCCGAGCACCGACAGGAAGTTGCTGCCGAAGCCGGTGAGCTGGTTGCCGGGCCAGGAGTCGAGCTGTTCCGGACCACCGGGCCCCGCCGACACCTTGTCGACCAGTCCTTGCCAGCCGCCGACCTTGGCGAGACCGACGATCGTCAACGGCAGCAACGCGGCCACGATGACGAAGAACTGGAGCACCTCGTTGTAGATGGCGGCGGACAGACCGCCGAGCGCGGTGTACGCGAGGACGATCACCGCGGCGAGGATCACCGACACCCAGATCGGCCAGCCGAGCAGCAGGTTGACCACGAGCGCGAGCAGGTACAGGTTCGCGCCCGCGATGAGGATCTGCGCCAGCGCGAAGCTGATGCCGTTGACGAGGTGGGCGGGCTTGCCGAAGCGGCGCAGCATGAACTCGGGAACGCTGCGGACCTTCGAGCCGTAGTAGAACGGCATCATCACGATGCCGAGGAACAGCATGGCGGGGACCGCGCCGATCCAGAAGTAGTGCGCGGTCGGCATGCCGTACTGGGCGCCGTTGGCCGACATGCCCATGACCTCGATCGCACCGAGGTTGGCGGCCACGAACGCCAGACCGGTCACCCAGGCGGGCAGCGATCGGCCGGACAGGAAGAAGTCGAGACTCGTCGACACCTGCCTGCGGGCCAGGTAGCCGATGCCGAGCACCAGTGAGAAGTAGAACGCGAGCAACACGTAGTCGATCGCGGTTGCATCAAGCCGTAGGTCCGCCTCAGCGAGGACGTGCACGGCCCACCTCCGGGGTCAGGAAGAGACACGCTTGAACTGTCGAGTGCCGGGGAGTGTCGTGACTCCCGTGTCGTCGGCCGGACCCGCGCGTCGCGAGTCCGGCCGGAAAGCAGATGTCGGTCGGGGCGTCGAGTCACACCTCCCGCAGTCGGCGTGCGACGTCTTCGGGCAGCACGTCGGTGATGAAGGCGTTCATTCCCGACTCCGAGCCCGCCAGATACTTCAGCTTGTCCGCCGAGCGGCGCACCGAGAACAACTGCAGGTGCAGCCAGCTCAGATCCTCGTCGTCACTGGCGGGCGCCTGGTGCCATGCGGAGATGTAGGGCAGCGGGGCGTCGTAGAGACGGTCGAACCGCCGCAACACGTCGAGATAGAGCGTCGCGAAGTCGTCGCGTTCGGCGGCGTCGAGGTCGGGGATGGTGCGGACCTTGCGCAGCGGGTAGAGGTGCACCTCCACCGGCCACCGCGCAGCGGCGGGCACGAACGCCACCCAGTGTTTCGTCTCCGCGAGGACTCGCAGCCCCGCGTCACGCTCGGCCGCGACGATGTCGGCGTGCAGGTCGCGACCGGTGCGGGCGCGGTGGTCGCGGGCGACGTCGAGCATGCGCCGGGTCCGCGGAGTGACGAACGGATAGGCGTAGATCTGGCCGTGCGGGTGGGAGAGCGTGACGCCGATCTCGCGGCCACGGCTTTCGAAGCAGAACACCTGATCGACCCCGTCGAGCGCCGACAGCTCGGTGGTGCGGTCCGCCCAGGCGTCGACCACCAGGCGTGCCTGGGCGGGGGAGAGGTCGGCGAAGCGGGCGTTGTGGTCGCTGGTGAAGCAGACCACCTCGCAGCGGCCGACACCGGGACGCACGTCGACGAGCGGGTGCCGCACGTCCACGTCGTCGAGCCGGGCGCCGGTGGACAGGCTGGGGAAGCGGTTCTCGAAGATCGCGACGGTGTACTCGGACGCGGGGATCTCGGTCTGCCTGCCCTCGCCCGACGGGCACAGCGGGCAGTCGTCGCGGGCGGGCATGAACGTGCGGTTCTGCCGATGCGACGCCATCATCACCCACTCGCCCAGCAGCGGGTCCCACCGAAGCTGGGAGGCCGTGCTGACCGGGGGCAGTTCACGCGGGTCCGGCGGTGCGGACACCGTCTCGCCGTCGGTGGCGAAATAGAACAGTTCGCGACCGTCGGCCAGCGTCGTGCGCGTCCTTTTCACCGGCTCTCGCATCCTCTCGAAGAACTCCACTCGAACCGCCGATAAGGGGGATTCAACCACGAAGCAACAGAAACCAACAAGCGTGGGTTGTCACCAGCGGGTATGGGCTGCATTACGCCGTCCGTGTGGCCATCACCCGACCGTTGGTGGGCGGCCCCACGGAGGGTGTTCGGTGAATGACGGTGCTGTGGCCGCCGGAACTGTTGGAAACTGGTCGGTCTTGGGTGCACATGTTGACACCTCGGTGACCTCTGTGTGAAATGCTTCACTGCCGGAGATCATCCGTGGACCGGCGCTCGCGTCGGCACCGAGGTCGACGCGCTCCCCTGCGAGGAGGGTGTTCGATGCTGCCACCCGCACCACCGACTCGATCCCGTGGCCGCCGGTCGCGAACCGTGCTCGCCGCGTTGTCCGTCCTGCTCCTCACCGGCTCGCTCGGTCTGACGGCCACGGCGGAACCCGCCGACGACTGGGCGCTGGGCGAACCCAGGCTTACGACGCCGTGGACCCACGACGTGTCGCCCGACAACGCGCTGCCGGAGTACCCGAGGCCCCAGCTCGTGCGCGACGAATGGCGCAACCTCAACGGCGTCTGGGAGTTCGCCGGTGCCACCGAAGGCGAACGCCCGCCGTTCGGGACGACACTGCCGGAGCGCATCCTGGTGCCGTACCCGACGGAGTCCGCGCTCTCCGGCATCCAGCGGCACGAGGACCACATGTGGTACCGCCGCACGTTCGACGTTCCGGCGAAGTGGCGGATCGGCGGGGACAACCGGCTCGTCCTGCACTTCGGGGCCGTCGACTACGAGGCGACGGTGTACGTCAACGGTCACCAGGTCGCCACGCACACCGGCGGCTACGGAGCCTTCTCCGCCGACGTCACCGACGCGCTGAAGCCCCGAGGCGAACAGGAGCTCGTCGTGGGCGTCACCGACCGCACCGACGCCACCTGGCAGCCGGTGGGCAAACAGCGGGCCGTGCCCGACCGCGGCATCTTCTACGAGGCCGCCTCCGGCATCTGGCAGACCGTGTGGCTGGAGCCGGTGCCCGCCACCCACGTCACCACGCTCGACCTGGTGCCCGACGTCGACGAGTCCACTCTGGAGCTGACGGTCAACACCGCGGGCACGGCCGACGACGTGGTGGCCGACGTCGTGGTGCGGGACGGTCGTCGGGTGGTCAGCCGCATGCGGGGTGCGGTGGACGAGCCGCTGTCGGTGCCCGTGCCGGGGGCGAAACTCTGGTCGCCGGACACCCCGTTCCTCTACGACCTCGACGTGGTGCTGCGCGACCGCGGCGGGCACGGCCGCCCGCTCGACCGCGTGTCGTCGTACTTCGGGATGCGCGAGATCGGCACGGCCGAAGGCGAGGACGGCAGGCTGCGCATCACGCTCAACGGCGAGGTGCTCTTCCTGATGTCCACTCTGGACCAGGGGTACTGGCCCGACGGCATCTACACGGCACCCACCGACGAGGCGTTGCGCTTCGACCTCGAAGCGCACAAGCGACTGGGGTTCAACACGGTGCGCAAGCACATCAAGACCGAGCCCGACCGCTGGTACTACCACGCCGACCGGTTGGGACTGCTCGTGTGGCAGGACATGCCGTCGATGCGCACCGGAGGCAGACCACCCGCCGACGCCGCGGCACAGTTCGAGGCCGAACTGCACGAACTCGTGGAGCAGAAGAAGAACTGGACCTCCGTCATCGGGTGGGTCCCGTTCAACGAGGGTTGGGGCGAGTGGTCACGGGAGGACACCGGCCGGATCGCCGAGGAGGTCGCCGAGCAGGACCCGACTCGACTGGTGAACGCCCACAGCGGTGTGAACTGCTGTGACTCGCTCGGCGACTCGGGCAAGGGACACGTCATCGACTGGCATGCCTATGTCGGACCGGCCACGCCGACACCCGACGGGCAGCGCGTGGCGATCGACGGTGAACACGGCGGCTACGGCCTGGAGGTCGAGGGCCACATGTGGTTCGGCGAGGGCCACGCCTACGAGATGGTGCCCGACTCGGAGAGCCTCACCGCTGCCTACGTCGAGAACCAGCGCGCCGTGCTCCAGGCCGCGCGGTCGTGCGCCATCAGCGGCGCCATCTACACGCAGGTGACGGACGTCGAACACGAGGTCAACGGCTTCTTCACCTACGACCGGCAGGTCGAGAAGATGGACTTCGAGGCGGTCCGCGAGATCAACGAGGAGATCATCGAGCAGGCCGACGGCTCCGGCGGGGGAGTCGATCCCGGTCCGGGAACTCCCGGACTCGACGGCGTGCATGCCTATCCGTTCGACGAGGGCAGCGGAGACGTCGCCGCGGACCCGGTGGGCGGCGCCGACGCCACCCTCACCGGTGCGGAGTGGACGGACGGCGTCCGCGGCACGGCCGTGTCGTTCGACGGCGCGGGCGAGGCGGACACCGGTGCCGCCCTGGCGAATCCGCGCGGCAGCTACTCCGTGTCGGCATGGGTGCGCCTCGACGAGGCGGGCCAGGACTTCCAGACCGTGGTGAGCCAGGACACCGGCACCCACAGTGCCTTCTTCCTCCAGTACTCCGGCCAGGACCAGCGGTGGGCGATGAGTGACGTCGGCCTGCGCACGCTCTCACCGGAGAAGCCCGAACCCGGCCGCTGGTACCACTTGGTGGGCGTTCGGGACGTCAAGGCGGGGACCCTGTCGCTGTACGTGGACGGTGAACACGCGCAGACCAAGAGCGCGTGCCTGGCCGACGCCGGTGAGGGCAACACGGTGATCGGTCGGGCCCAGTACGGCGGTCAGGAGGTCGACCACCTGCGCGGCGACGTCGACGAGGTCAGGATCTTCGACCGAGCGCTCTCGCCCGAGGAGATCGCCGAACTGGCGCGCCGCTGATTCCCCCGGTGCGGGGTGAGGACCACTCGCCCCGCACCGGCTCGTGACCTACTCGGCCTCCCACTCGTAGCTCAGTTCGTAGCGGTCGGCGGGCAACACCATGTCGTTCGTCTCCAGTGGCAGGCCGTCCTCCCGGTACGCCACCCGGGTCACCACGACGACGGGTGTGCCCTCGGCGAGCTGTAGCGCGGACACCTCGTCCGGGGTCGGCATTCGCGCGCCGACGTGTTCGGCGTACCGGCCGATGACGTGCCCGGATTCCTCCAGGCGCGCGTACGTGCCGCCCGGCCCGGTGTCGACGTCCTCGATGGCCGTTCCCCGGGTGAACACACGAGGAAGCCGGGACACGGCGAGCTGGACGACCACGCCGTCCGCCCGCATCACCCGGTCCCGAACGGTGACCTCGTCGCCGGGCTGGATGCGCAGGTGACGCGCGATGCGTTCGTCGGCGGCCTCGAAGCGCACCTGCACCGTGGACGAGGGCGTGAACCCTCCTGCCTCGGCATCGGCGAGGAAGGCACCCTTGTCGGCGGCTCGCGCGGCACGCGACAGCCGCGAGCGGGCCAGCCGTTGGATCGTGCCGCGCGGGCGGACGAAGACGCCACGGCCGTGTTCGGCGACGAGCACTCCTTCGGCGCGGAGGAGACCGACGGCCTCGCGCACGGTGAGCCGTGAAACGCCGTAGACCTCGGTCAGCTCGCGTTCGCTCGGCAATCTGTCGCCAGGGACGAACTCGCCTCCCGTGATGCGTTTCCGCAGGTCGGCCGCGACTTGCCGGTGCAGGGGAACGCCGCTGGTCTTGTCCACCATTCGATCGATTCTCCACAGGTCCGGTCGTCCTGACCAGGGTACGTCTTGACCTGGACGCGCCCCTCTGCCACGGTGCACGTGGTGCAGATGTCATGACCAGTCTGGGGGTGGTGGCATGCAACCGTATCTCTGGCAACAAGCGGAGAAGTTCCGGCACGTCTACGACACGGCAGCCTGGTATCCGATCCGGATCGACAGCCCTTTCGAGACGCTGTGCGGGCGCACGGTGACGGCCACCGCGCGCGACATGGTGACCGGGCTCTGGTTCGACCCCACTTGCTTCGAGTGCGAGCTGAAGCTGGCCACGCTCGCGGGCTGGTCCTCCGAGTGTCTGGAGCGACTACGCCACGTCCAACGTGGACGGAAAGACGGAGACCCGACGGTCGAGCGGTGACGCGGAGTTCACTGCACCGTTCACTGCACCCGGCGGGCACCCGCGGCGGGGACGGCCGTGAAGGCCGTCGGTTCCGGGTAGCCCGCGGTGGCGAACGCGGAGCGGACCTCGTCGAAGACCGCCTCGGCGCGCTCGGTGGCCACCAGCGCGATGACACACCCGCCGAAGCCGCCGCCCGTCATGCGCGCGCCCAACGCCCCGGCGGCCAACGCCGCCTCCACCGCGGTGTCGAGTTCGCCCACCGTGACCTCGTAGTCGTCGCGCAGCGACGCGTGCGAGGCCGTGAGCAGGGGCCCGATGCCGTCGAGGTCGCCGCGTCGCAGCGTCCGCACCGTCTCGCGCACCCGGTCGTTCTCGGTGACCACGTGTCGCACCCGCCGTCGGTGCTCGTCGCTCAACCGTGGTGACACGGTGGGCAGATCGTCGACCGTGAGGTCGCGCAACGCGGCGACACCGAGCGTGCGGGCGGCCTCCTCGCACGCCGCTCGCCGTCGCGCGTACTCGCCGTCCACGAGCCGGTGAGGTGCGTGGGTGTCGACGACGAGCAGCGTCCGACCGTGGCTCGCCGGGTCGAAGGGCACCTGGTCCACCTCCGACGACCGGGTGTCCAGGAAGAGCAGCCGACCTTCCTCGCACCGGACGGAGGCCATCTGGTCCATCACGCCACACGGCATGCCGACGAAGTCGTTCTCCGCCCGCTGCGCCAGTCGAGCGAGGTCCGCACGGTCGATGCCGAGCCCGAACAGCTCGTCGATCGCGCACGCCACGGAACACTCCAGCGCCGCCGACGAGGACAGTCCCGCACCGGCGGGCACGTCGCCGTCCACCACCACGTCGAGGCCGCCGAGTTCGTGTCCCGCGTCCCGCACACTCCACACGACACCGGCGACGTAGGCGGCCCAGCCCGTGACGTCGCCCGGCCGGACGTCGACCGGGAACGTGACCGGCTCGTCGGGCGCCTGGAGCGAGACGACGCGCACGTGGTCGGCGGAGGTGCGGGCCACGGCGGCGCGCACGCCGTGTGGCAGCGCCATCGGCAGCACGAACCCGTCGTTGTAGTCGGTGTGTTCCCCGATGACGTTGACCCGGCCGGGCGCGGCCCACACGCCCTCGGGGCGGCCACCGAAGGCGTCCTCGAACGCGGCCGTCACGCGCGAGGCGGAGGCCGGGGTCGTGGCGTGCAGGAGTCGTGCGTGGGTCATGCTCCGGTCTCGCTTCCCGAGTCGGCTGTGGTCGTGGCGTCCGCCACCACGAGTTCCCCGACCCGTTCGCGGAGCGCCTGCTGGTGGTCGTCGGCGAGGCCGGAGTCGGTGATCAACACGTCGGCGGCGTCGACGTCGGCGATGGTGCTGATGCCCAGCACGCCGTACTTGGTGTGGTCGGCCAGCACCACGAACCGCCGCGAGACCTCCACGAAGGCGCGGTCGGTCTCGGCTTCCATGAGGTTCGGGGTCGTGTAGCCGCTGCGGACGTCCATGCCGTGCACGCCCATGAACATGATGTCGAGGTTCACCGACCGGATCGCGGCCACGGCGAACGGGCCGACCAACGCCTCCGACGGCGTGCGGATGCCGCCCGTGAGCACCACCGTCTGGTCGGTGCGGGGACGGCGGGAGAAGACGTCGGCGACCTGCACCGAGTTGGTGACCACCGTCAGGTCGGGCAGGTCGCGCAGGAGGCGGGCGAACGTCCACGTCGTCGTGCCGGCGGAGACGCCCACCGCCATGCCCGGTTCGACCAGGCGCACGGCCTCACGGGCGATCGCGAGTTTCTCGGCGTTCTCCCGGCTCGACTTGGCGGCGAACCCCGGTTCCTCGGTGCTGCGCGCACCGGGGAGGACGGCACCGCCGTGGACCTTCTGGAGTTGTCCTTCCTGGGCCAACACTTCGAGGTCGCGGCGCACGGTCATGTCGGACACGCCGAGCCGTTCGACCAGCGCGCTGACTCTGACCGCGCCGGAACGGCGAAGCTCCTCCAGAATGCGCGCTCGGCGCTGGCTCGCCAGCATGGGACCGTCCTTCCCGCCCTGCTTCGGCGCCGCGGGTCGCGCGACGCGGACACGGTGCGTTCCTGGGCCACAGGATCACACATTTTCCCAAGCCTATCGAGCGACGTGATCCACCGTTCGTGGGCCTCTCCGTCGCGGTCGTGCTGGTCATGGCGACGATCCTGGGTGCGCGCCATGACCGATGGCTGGTTGTCACGGTGTTGATTCGAACAGAAAGCCACACTGGGAGAGCTGGGACGTCTGCGTCACTCACCAGGGCGACACGGTTCCGGGCGACCACCTCGACGCGCGACGACGTCCCGATGTGAGCTGCGTGCGGGTCAGCTACCGGAGTGGCTGTGTCCGAGCAGGTTCTGCGCGATGTCGCTGGTCTTCTGCAGACTCTGCTTGATCAACCGCAGCCGCCGTTCGACGTCCGCCGGGGCCGACTCGGGGTCGAGGCGCTCCACCTGCTGAGTCGCGGAGTTGAGGTCTTCGAGGATCAACGTGGTGACCTCGTGTTCGTGGACCGACCCGGAGGCGCTCGCCACCAGGTCCTGGAGAAGCGACGCCGTGGCCCGCACGCCGGGGTCGTGCCCGGGGAGGTCGGCGAGGGCTTGCCGGCACCGGGTGACGAACTCCTCGGCCTGGGCGACGGCGGTCCTACGCCGGGTCATCGGTGCCGGAGCGCCGGTGTCCCGCGCGAGCAGCGCGGCCGTGGCCACGATCGACCCCTGGACCGCCGCGGCGATGACCACGCCGACGACCAGGCCCAGCACCCAGCTTCGATTGACCGTCGTGATGACGCCGCCCACGAGTCCGAAACCGAGGGAGAGCGCGATCGCGACGCGATCAGAAATGACTGAAGACACTGCGGAGTACCTTGTCGATGTCGCCGTCGTTGCCGTCGCCGTCGTTGATGGTCTGCCCGGCCTTGTACATGCGTCCGTTCGTGGTCGTCGCGAGCTCTTCGAGGACTTCCTTCTTGGCGTGTTCCCCGTAGGCGACGGTGAAGATGTGCACCGACCGCCCGTTGTCCTCGTCCTCGCGGGCCGCGTCCGACGCGATCGTGTCGAACAGTTCCGCCTCGGCGCTGGTGCTTTCCCCTTGGCTCTCTCCGTCGGTCAGCAGGACGATGGCCCTGAATTCGTTCTTGCCGGAATCACCGCGAAGTCCTTCGTAGGCCGATCGGGTCACACTGAAGAGCGGAGTGGATTCCGCTCCGGACGGCTCCAATGAGTTCACCTTCTCGATCAGCGCATCGCGAACCTCGCCCGCCGGTTCCAGCGGCTCACGAATCGGGGACTCCGGGTCGATCGTCCACACGCTGACCTTGATTTCGTCGTCGAGTTTCTCGAGGACGCCCTGGACTGCCGACTTGACCACGTCGAGCTTCGTCCGTGGATCGTCTTTCGAAATCGGGTACCCCATCGACCCCGAGACGTCGAGCAACAAGTGCACCTTGCCACGGACACGGACCTCGTTCCAGTTGGCGAGGATCCGATCGATCACCTCGCCCGTCGGGGTCCGGAGCGAAGGCGTGGAAAGTTCCCTCTCGCTTCCGACGGTGGTGGCCAGCTTCTCGGTGGCCACGCCCTGGCTGTCGCGGAAACCTTCTTCCTGGAAACGTTCCTGTTGCTCGTCGTCGAGAAGGAACTCGCGGAACTGTGCGGCGAGTTGCCGCTTGTTCTGCTCGTCCTCGTCGCCGTGGGAGACGACGAAGAAGGGGTGGTCGAGCACGACGGGGTTGTCGGACGGCTGGAACGCCACGAACGGGTTCTTCGGTGCTTTCCTGCCGTCGCTGAAGGCACCCGTGTTGTAACGGTAGGCCAACTGCTCCTGCATCACCATGGCTTCGATGTAAGGCGCCTCGTTGTTCTCGTCTTCCCGGTACAGGTTGTCGAGGAAGACCACGGAATCGTCGGAGTAGTGGGTGACCGACCGTTCCAGTCCCCCGAGCCATGTGCGCACGGCGTCGTCGTCGACGTCTTCGAGGGTGAGTTCCGCCGGGCTTCCCGTAGCGGCGTGGTGTGCTGCGACCGTGGCCGCGAGTCCGGAGGAGGACAGCGTGGGCTTGTCCTTGCCCATGGTGAACTTTCCCCACTCGGGGTGGCCCAGGTCCGCCCACCGGAAGTCCGGTGCCGAGAGTTTCTCGAGAACACTCCAGTCGAGGTTGCCGTACTTCTTCGTGACGACCTCCGCCTGGTTCCTCGGCATCGCGATGACCAGGGGGCTCTGCGTGATGGAATCGTCCTCGCCGTCGAAGAGGTCTTCACCGACGATGTGTTCGACGTGAGCTGCCCACATCGAGGTGCTCGGTAGCCACACGTCGGGGTAGGAGAATTCGGTGTTCCGCCAGCCGTTCGTCCTGAAGTACTCGGCGGCCTCGCCGGAGTTCAGCGCCTCGACCTTCACCCTGCCGCATCGGTAGTCCACGACGGGCCGGGTGTCCGTGAAATCCTTGGCGAGTTCCTTCACGACGTCGCGCTTCTCGGTGGAGACGTTGACGTTCAGGGTGATGCAGTTCTGCCAGTCGATCCGTTCGGCGAACACCAGCATCGAACCGATGACCCCGATGATGCCGACCAGGCAGCCGACCAGCAGCGGCACTGTGCGTCCGGTCGTCACGGCGACCTCCTCCCCCAACGTTCGTGATCGACGGGGCGCTCACGCCGTCACGAGATCGTGCGTGTCGAAACCGAAGCGCGCGATTGTGCCGATCCAGGTCCGATAGGTCTGAAGATCATTGATCATATTCCCGCGCCATTCAAGTGGAACGGCAGTATCGAGATCGTCGGCGGTCAGGATTGAAACGAATGTTTCACGCGCGGCGGTGGGGTTCGACACGAGAATGCCCAGCAGGTCGAGCACGACGTGATACGGAAACGACTCGAATTCCTCGTCGCGAATTCCGACCCTCACGAGCCGGTAGAGGTTCACCAGTTTCTTCACCGCGCGGGGAGTGGGAAGGCGCGGGGCGATGCGGTGGATGTACGCGCGCTCGGCCTCCCGCAGGCGGAGTTGCTGGGTGCGCAGCTCCCGCACGGCCGTCGGCTGCCGCGACGGCGTCGCAGCCGTGGTCGCCGGGCGAGCCTCGTTGTCGGCCGGCGGGGGAGCGTCGGGCTCCGGCGTCGACGTCCGACGTGGTGTTCGGTCGGACTCGGCAGGCAGGAGTGCGTCGACCAACGTCGTCGTGCGCGATCCCATGGGGCGCAGCGCGAACACGATCTGGAACACCTTGTCGAGGTACTCCGGGGAGAGTCGAGCCTCCTCCAGGCACTTGTGCAGCCACCGGGGGTCGACGGCCACCACGACGACGAACAACGGAAGCGCGAGCAGTAGGTGCACGGCGGCGAGGACGTCGACGACCTTCTTCGGCTCGCACCGGTCCAGGTCGTCGATGTAGAGCACGATGCGCTCCAGCGGCGGTGTGCCCTGGGCGCCCGCGGCCTCCCACTCCAGGCGCGCCTGGCGCATGTTGCGGTCCAGCGCGCGCAGGTCGTCGTGGACGCGGCCGAGCAGGCCGCGATAGCGCTCGTACCGGCCGCGGCGGACCTCCTCGACGAGCTGCTCCAGCCGGTGTGCCGCGTCGAGCCGGTGCAGCCGCTCGCGCACGTCCCGGATCTCCTGGTCGAGTTCCTCCCGGCGGGCGGTGACGGTCTCGCGCACGCTCGACACCAGCGGGCTCAGTGCGCTGCGGACGGAGTCCACCGTGCTCGCCACCGAGGTGAGTGCGGTGACGGCCGCGACCATCGCACCCACCACGGTGATCAGCGTGTCGTGGAAGTAGAACCAGCCCGTGAGTGCCGCCGCGACGCCGAGCAGGCCCACCACCGCGGAGACCACCGCCGCGCGTCGGCGTCGGGCCGCGGTCGCCGGATCGGTGCCGGACGTCAGCAATCGCAGCGTGCGCGTCATCGGCGAGCGATCGGCGTGGTCCCGCACGCTCTCCAATCCGCGAAGACGGGCACGCAGCTCCTCCCGCGTGCGCTCGACGTCGTCGACGTCGGCGGCCAGGTCGGCGAAGAGCTGTTCCACCAGGCCCACCCACAGCTCGTCGTCGTGGTAGTGCCAGGCGTTGAACCGCACCTGCCGCACGCTGGCGGCGAAGGTGCTGCGGGCTCGGTTCCCGCGCGCCAGGGCGGCCATGCGGTCGACCTGGTCGTGAAGCTGGCGCAGGAAGCTGGACTTGCCGGAGCCCCACGGGCCGAGCAACGCCACGCACAGGGGCGGTTCGGTGGCGCGGTCGGCGATCACCTCGGCCAGCGTTCCGACGTCCTGGTGGAACCCGAGCAGGTCGACGGTGCTGGCCTCGTCGCTCGTCGGGGTCGCCGCCGGCCGGCCCTGGAGCGTCGAGGTGTCGAAGCCGGTTCCGCCCACCTGGAGTCCCATCAGGTGGTCCCACACACGCATGGTGCGGTCGGCTCCGACGCTGACCACGCAGTCCGGGCTCGCCGCGAGTCGGAGGACGCGACCGAGGTGGCCGCTCATCTCGATCGGCTCGTCGGGCAGGGCGCGGTCCCAGACCGTGATCGTGCCGTCGTCGGCCGCCGCGACCACGTGCGTGTCGGCGACGAACTCCACTGTGGACACGGGAAAGGTGTGTCCGGAGAAGCGGGCGACCTCCGCGCCGGTCCCGGCGTTGTAGAGGGTGACCGTCCCGTCCGCCGCACCCGTCAGCACGGTGCCGTCGCGCAACGCCACGGCCGTGACGGAGCCGTCGGCCAGGCGTCGGGTGCGTCCGGTGACGAGGTCGATCACGTGGACGCCCGCGTTCTCCACGGCCGCCGCGGCCCGCGTGAGATCCGGGGCGACGGCCACGGCGTGTACCCAGGCCGACGTGGTCAGCAGCCGTCGGGTCGTGTCGCTGTCGACGTCGTGCAGTGCGACGTCGCCGTTGGCGAGTCCGGCGATCACGGACCTCCGGCCCGGCCCCGCGGTGGCCGCCGTGGCGGTGAGTGCCCACCGGGAGTCGGCGCGGCTCCGCCCGACCACGTCGCCGGAGTCCAGCGACCAGGTGAACACGTGACCGGTCTCGTCGCAGGTCACCAACGTGTCGCCGTGCACGGCCAGCGCGCGCACCGGGGTGGTGTGTCCGCGGAACTCACGTCGGAGCGCGCCGGTGTGCAGGTCCCATTCCCGGACGAGGTGGTCCTCGCCTCCGGTGAGGACTCGGTCGCCGGTGAGCGTCACGGCGTGGACGCCACCTTCGTGACCCGCGAAGCTGTCCATGCCGCTCAGTTCACCAGAACGACTGACGCGAAGGGACCGCTTTCGCCCACGTGCGCCGAGCGCTCGATGGTTAGGGTTCCAGCGGTCCCCTCTGGTGGAATTGGGGTGTCAGCAGATGGTCTTCAGGTCGACGGCAGCGGCCATTGCGGTGAAGCCCGCGTCGTTCGGGTGCAGGTGGTCACCGACGTCGTAGTCGGGCAGGAAGCGGCTCGGGTGCTCGGGATCGCGCACGACGACGTCGAAGTCGACGACCGCGTCGAACTCGCCCGACGTCCTGATCCATTCGTTGACCGCCTGCCGGGCGCCCTCCCCGGCCTCGGTGTAGTAACCCGCGCCCTCGAACGGGGTGAGCGTCGCCCCGACGACCCGCAGGCCCGCGTCGTGAGCTCGGGCGATGAACTGCCGGTAGACGGCGATGAGGTCCTCGGCTTCCAGCTCATCGCCGCTGTTGCCGATGTCGTTGATGCCCTCCAACAGCACGACGGTGTGGACTCCCGGCCTGCTGAGCACGTCCCGATCGAAGCGAGCCAGGGCGGACTCGCCGTACGTGCCGGCGTCGGTCAACAGGCGATTGCCGCTGATACCGGCGTTGAGCACACCGCACCGATGCGGTCCCCGCGCGAGCAGCCGGTCGGCGACCTGGTCCGGGTAACGGAGGTTGGCATCCACTGTGGATTCGGCGCCGTCGGTGATGGAGTCGCCGAAGAACACCACGGACCCGCGCGCCCGGGTGGTGACGTCGACACCGGTGAGGAAGTAGCGCGAGGTGTCGAGTCGCGTGAACGCGGCGCCGGAGTCGGTGGTCGCGTCACCGGAGGCCGAGAACGACGTCGCGAACCCCATGCCGTGGTACGTCGCCGGGCCGGTCGGGCCGGGCAAATAGAGGTTGACGACCAGATCGGAGTTGTCGGGCACGGTCAGCTCCACGGGGTCGGACACCCAGTCCGCGCCCGCGGGAATGGTCACGGAGGACCTGCCGCCGAAGGTCACCGGCCGCAGCAGGTCGGCGTCGACGTCCGGGGTTCCCGCGCGGTCGTCGTCACGAGGGGCCACCGTCGCCGCGCCGACGACGAGCGGCTCGTCGGAGTAGGCGTTGCTGAGTCGCACGCGCACCGTGTCACCGCCCACGGACAGGTGGGCCACCTGGCGCAGTGTCGTGTCCGTGAAGCCCTCGGCGGAGGGGCCGCTGGTGTTCGGCTGGGTCATCGCCGCGTGCCAGCTGCCGACCCAACCGTGGGCGAGCGGGTCCGCCTGGGCGGAGGGAGTGGCGATCAGTGTGAGGGGAAGGAGAGCACTTACCAGACCAGCCGCGATCCGTGATCGCGTTCGCATCATGGAAGGATCCTTTCGTGTCCGGCCGATCACTGACATGCCGGGTTTCGCCATGCCAGCAGGCCGGTGATCACTGTCACAAGTGATCCACGATCAACGGATCGTCGTGCGGGTCGAGCGGTGTGGTCTCCGCGACGAGCGGACGGGCCGGACGGCCCCGGTCGTCGGCTCAGCCGAGTAGCGTCCGGAGTTCCTCGACGAGTTCACGGGCCCGCGCCAGGTCCCGGGGTTCGGGTCGGGACGCCGGTGTCCCCGGTGTCTCAACTGTCTCCGTGCTCTCGCGCGGGGTGTCGAGCGTCAGTGTCTCGGCGGTCTCGGACACGTCGATGTCGAACACCACGCGATCGGCGCGGTGCCAGGCGGAGAACCACTCCAGCGGCCGCCCGTGTTGGTCGGCCGTCTCGCCTTCGAGCAGCAGCAGCGGCGTGCCGACCTCGACCTCCAGGGCCGTCGCCAGGCGCTCGTCCGCCGCCACGGCGCGGACCTGCCGTTGCCCGCTCACCGGGCGCAACCCGTACCGGTGGGAGAGCAGACGGTGCAGCGAGGCGTCCACGAGGTCGTCGGCGTGCAGCCCCGGCACCCGCGAGGCGGGCAACCACGTCCGTACGTAGGAGAGCGGTTCGGCGTCGAGCAGTCGGACGCGTTCGAGCTTCAGACACGACGAGGTGCCCAGCGACGCCTTGGCCGGGGCGGGTGGTGCCGCCTTCGTCAGGCCGACGACGGTCGTCCTGATGTCGTGCCCGCGTCTGGCGAACTGGTCGAACAGGCCGGTGGCCCGCTGCACCAGCCTCCGGTACTCGGTGGGTGCGGCGACCACGGTCGGCCTGCCCTGCCGCCGGATCACCAGGCCGTCGGCGGCGAGTCCGGCGACGGCCTGGCGAACGACACTGCGACCCACCCCGAAGCGGGCGCACAGCTCCGCCTCACTGGGCAACGTGGAGCCGGGCGGAAGGTCGTGCCCCACGATCTCCTGGCGCAACGACTCCGCCACCTGTTGGTGGAGCGGTCGGCCGTCCGTCCGGTCGAGCATGGCCGGAGTCTACGAGACCTCACCGGCGCGGGCGGTCTCCCACACCTCGTGCCACGCGGGCGCCAGTTCGGCGGCTCTGCGGGTGGCGAGCACGAGACTCGCCTCGCGGGCGATGCCCTTGCCCGCGATGTCGAACGCCGTGCCGTGGTCCACCGACACCCGCACGACCGGGAGTCCGACCGTGATGTTGACACCGTCGTCGCCGTAGACGGCCTTGAACGGCGCGTGGCCCTGGTCGTGGTAGCAGACGACCACGAACTTCCACTTGCCCTTCACCGCGGCCGGGATCAGCGCGTCGGCGGGCAGCGGTCCCACCGCGTTGATGCCCGCGGCCCGCGCGCGTTCCACGGCGGGGGCGAGCACGTCGGCGTCCTCGTCGCCGAACAGCCGGTTCTCCCCGGCGTGCGGGTTGAGGCCCGCGAGCCCGATCGCCTCGTCCGGCCGCCCCAGTGCCCGCGCGAACGACCCGACCAGCCGCAACACGCTGTCGGTGCGTTCCGGGGTGACGCCCTCGATCGCGTCCCGCAGCGAGACGTGCGTGGTCAGGTGGAAGAAGTACAGCTCGCCCGCCGAGAGCACGAGGCTGAAGTTTTTCACGCCGAACTCGTGGGCCAGCAGCTCCGTGTGGCCGGGCCAGTTGTGGCCGCCCGCGTGCATGGCCGCCTTGTTCAGCGGCGCGGTGACGATTCCGGAGACCCGGCCCTCGCGGGCGAGAGCGCAGGCGGTCATGACGAACCGGGCGGCGGCGTCGCCCGCGCGCGGGTCGAGTTCGCCGTACGGGACGTCGCCCAGCTCGGGGCCGTCCTGGATCACCTCGACGAGCGCCGCGTCACCCGTGGCGTCCTCCGGCGAATCGACCACGCGGATGCAGCCGGGGTCCCTGCCGAGCACCTCGGCGGCCTTGCGCAGCGAGGCGGCGTCGCCGACCACGACGGGCTTGCAGACCGCGCGCAGGTCGGGGTGGTCGAGCAGCGTCCGGACGGTGATCTCCGGTCCGATCCCGGCGACGTCGCCCAGGGTCAGGGCGAGTGTGGGTAGCTGCTGGTCGTTCACCGATCACTCCTCGAGTCGTCATGTGCTTGTCGGACCGCCTGCGCGGCCTGTGTCAACACGTCGGGTCCGCCGAATCCGCCCGCCTTCGTGGCCACGGGCAGCCCTGCGTTCGGCCCGCCCACCACCGTGCCCAGGGGCACGCCGGGGGCCACCTGTCCGGTCACCCGGATGCCGTTGCCGCCGAGTGCGGCGAGCACGGCGCGGGCGCCGTCGCCGCCGGTGGCGACCAGCCCCGTCACGTCGGTCTCGTGCACGAGTCGCGCGGCGAGCTTCCCGAGTCGGGCGGCGACCACGTCGGCCGCGAGGTCGCCGTCCCCGCGTTCGGGGGCTTGCAGCAACAACACCTCGGGGCGGCGGGCCGCCTCGGCGAGGGCGGTCGCGGTGAACTCCGCCCACGCGTCGTCGTCGAGCACCTGCTGTGGGGTCGGAGCCACCGTCGGCACCCCGGACGCGCTCAGCCGGTGGGCCTGTTCGGCGGTCGCCGAGTGCAGTGTGGTGACGACGACCAGCGCCGTCCCCGACGGCGCGGGCTGCCGCCACCGCCGGGCGAGGGGCGCGGCCAGTCCCGCCGACCCCACCGCCACCGCGCGGTCGCCGAGGGCCGCCGTCAACGCGGCGACGCGGTCGAGGTCGGCATCGTCGGCGGCGTCGACCACCACGACGCGCCCGGCGGCCCGGGCCGCGCGCGCCCAGTCCTCCGGCCCGAGGTCCGGGTCGAGCCGCACCGACGGAGCGTCGAGCAGGGTCGGCACGTGGCTGCACGTCACCGGCGTCACGGGGTCGCGGCCCACCGAGGTGTCGGCGACGGGCGTGCCGTCGACGAGCAGGGTGCCGTCCACGAGCGTGCGGCCCACGGCGGGGAACGCGGGGCACACCACGGCCGTCACGTCGGGTCCGAGCGTGTCGAGCACCGCGTCGATCTCCGCGCGCACCGGACCCCGCAGCGTGGAGTCGATCTTCTTGTAGAGGCGGGGGACTCCGGCGTCGAGCAGACCGGCGGTGGTGTCGCGAACCCGCGTCGCCGCCTCGGCCGGGGCGAGGGCGCGGGAGTCGGTGGTCACCGCGACCACCTCCGCCGTGCTCGCCCCGGCATGCAGCAGCAGCTCGGCCGTCCAGCCCGCCTCGGCGAACTGCAGTGCCGTGTCGCCCGCGCCCGTGAGGTCGTCGGCGATCACCGCCACGCGCGGAGTCATGACGGCTCCACCTGGGGCGTGGGCTGGGTCTTCAGAGCCCCGGCGCGCTTGAGCACGAACGAGGCGATGAGGGGAGCGAGGATCGCGGTCACGAGCACCGACGACGCCACCTGCGCGGTCGCCGTTCCCACGTACTCGGCGAACTTCGGGTCGGCCGCCGCGACGATGGCGGGGGTGGCGATCGCGTTGCCCGCCGTCGTGCCCGCGGCGAACCCGATGCCCGACTGCTTGCCGCGGCGCAGGAGGAAGCGGTAGCCGAGGTAGACGAGGAAGCCGGTGAACGGCGCGACGACGACGCCGACGAGGATGCCCGTCAGACCGCCGGTGACGACGTCACCGAGGTCGATGCCCGTGCCCAGCGCGAACGCGAAGAACGGGATGACGATGTGGGGCACCGGGTCCATCACGCGACGCCATTCCGCGTCGATGTTGCCGATGATCACGCCGAGCAGGAACGGCACGATGGCGGCGATCAGGTCGGTCACCGGGATGTCGCCGAAGCCCGAGGCGCCGAGGAAGAGCATCGTCAAAAACGGTCCGTCGTTGACGGCGCTGGCCATGTAGGCGCCGCGGTCGCGTTCGTCGCCGTACTGGCCCGCGAAGGCCAGCCACAACCCGCCGTTGCTGTTGTCGACGCAGGCGAGCAGCCCGAGCAGCGAGATTCCGAGGATGCCGTCCACCCCGACGAACACGCCGAGCAGGACCACCAGACCCGCCGGGATGAGGCTCTTGGTCAGCAACACGGTGCCTGCGTGAGCGAGGACGGGGCCGCTCGACCGTGCCGAGACCTGCATGCCGGTGGCGAAGATCAACAGTGCGATGAGCGGGGTGGCGCTGTCCTTGAACAGACCGGTCGTGAAGCTGCCGATCTCCAGCGCACCCGGCGCCAGTGTCGCGACGAGCGTGCCCAGCACCAGCGGGATCAGCATGAGCCCACCGGGAATGCGTTGCATCGTGGCGAACAGTGGGACTCGCGAGGTCTCCGTACTGCTCATGCCGGCCTCCTTGTCGGCAGTGCGGCACCGGGGCGCCGACTTGTACGTATCGCTTGTCCGTACAAGATGACACAAGGGCTGACGAGGGGGCCAGGCGGGCCCCGAATCGCGCTTCACGGTAGGGCGCGCGAGCGGGGGACGGCCCAGGACGTGACCAGCACGGCACTGCAGTTGACGGCTGCGGACCGCGTCCGGCAGCCACGTTTGGGTGACCACCGCTCGGGGTATCCGGATCGTGGCCCGGAGAGACCGCCGGGCGGTACCACGTGTGTGTTTTCGGAGCGTCCATGGAATGGGAACTGGGATCCGCAGCCGATCCCGTCGAACGGGGACTGCAGAACTACGTTCGCAACGTCGTCGAGACCCTGGGACTCACCGGTGACTCCTCGTACGTGCAGTCGGAGCCGCTGAGCCTCTACCTCGCGGTGGACGGCCATCTTCCCGGACACCCGAACCGCGACGTCGCCCTGCTGTGGGACGAGGAACGCGGCTGGGCCGGTGCGTTGGAGACCGGCTGCGGCGAGGACCTCATCGTCGTCAGCTACGTCGGCGGCGATCCGCTGCCCAAGCCCGAGGTCGTCGCGAGCTACACCGCCGCGCTGCTGCGCGGTGACGCGCCGGGCCGCTCGGAGCCGCCCGCGTTCCCGGTCGCGGAGGTGCGCCGCGGACTCCGCTGGATGGCGCGCACTCCCGACCTCGCCGGTTCCGCCGCCGGCCGCCCCGCCTCCGTCGCCCCGGCGTGGGCGAGCTGAGTCACGGCGCAACACGCGGACGCCGGACTCGTCGCGCCGACCTGATCGTCGCGCGCGGCAGCCTCGATCTCGTCGAACAACCGACGTCGCTCGGCGGGCCCGTAGTGTCGCCCGCGCGCGATGACCGCGTGGATGTCGCGCGTGTGCCGAATGTCGGTGAGCGGATCGGCGTCGAGCACCAGCAGGTCGGCTCGTGCGCCCGCCGTGATCGTGCCGCTGTCGGCGACTCCGGCACAGTGCGCCGCGTCGCGTGTGGCGGCCAACAACGCCCGAGCCGGTGACAACCCCGCCCGCACCAGCAGCTCCAGCTCGTCGTGGAGGGCCAGGCCTGGGAAGACGTAGGCGGCCCCACTGTCCGTTCCCGCGCCCAGTGGCGCGCCGTCAGCGGCCAGGTCGCCGACGAGTTCCAGGCGAGCGTCCAGATACGCGAGTTCGGTCTCCGCGCGCTCCGGGGTCCACTCCGGCCACGCGCGCACCGTCTCCTCCCACTGCCGGCGGATCGTCGCGGGCAACCACCGCTCGGCCAGGTCTAGCGTCTCCTCGTCGTCGAGGAACCGACTCGGATGCTGCGCGTAGGCGGACTCGACGGCGAGCGTGGGCACGTGCCACGCGTCGTGTGCGACGAAGAGTCCGGCGAGATCGGCGGCCCGGTGCCGGTCGTACGTCTGGAACACCTCGCGTTCGAGCAGCGCCGCGCGCGTGCCCCACCACTGCGGGTCGTCGGGGTCGTCGGGCAGCGCGGCGAGGTAGGCGAAGTGGTCCTCCGCGCGGGCCGCTGTCGACAGGTGCATGCCGTAGTTGTGCTCGACGGAGCGCTGTCCTCGCCGCACCACCTCCTGCACGGGCAGCAGGGAAGGGCTGTGACCCGCGAACGGGAGTCCCACCTGCTGGGCGTGCCGGGCGATGGCGGCGTGCTCGTCGCCATGCAGGAACGAGTACACCTTGAGCAGGTTCGCTCCCTGCCGTTTCGCCTCCCGCGCGGCGTCCCGTGCGTCGGCGTCGGTGTCGATCAGCACCGCGCCGGGGACGGGGGAGTCCGGGCCGTCGAGTGTCATGCTCGCCACCACCATGCGCGGCCCGGCGAGATCGCCGCGCTCGATCCGACGGCGCACCGCGTGGGTGGCCTCCGAGCCTCGCATCTCGCGCACTCCCGTGATCCCGTGCACGAGATGCAGGGCCGGAACCGTGGGCGTGACGTCGGCGGAATGGGTGTGCAGGTCCCACAGCCCGGGCACCACGTAGCGACCCGCGCAGTCGACGATCCGCAGCCCTGGGACGTCCGGCACCTCGTCGGGAGCCCACCGCCCCACCGCGAGAATACGGTCGCCACTGATGACGATGCTGGTGCGGCGACGCGCCGGAGCGCCCGTGCCGTCCCACACGGTGGCGTCACGAAGCAGGAGCGCCCCGTCGGTCGCGCCCTCCCGTTCCGCGGCGGCCACGGCGACCGACCCACCACGACCGAGGGTCGCCGCCGCGACGACCCCGCTGCTCAACCAGGCCAAGAACGATCGCCGATCGAATCCGCTCATCGCACGCCACCTCCCCGTGGGACCGTCACCGTGCCACGACCGACCGGAGTCGATCAACGACCTGGCGGAAAACGCGTCGTCCCCGGCGCCGGACATGCGACGGGGCGGGCACTCCCGACCGGGAATGCCCGCCCCGTGGTCACCAGGGTCCGAGAGGGACCGAGGTCGCTCAGAGTTCGTCCTCCGGGCGGTCCGGATGCCGCCGCAGGCGCAGGATCGCCAGCACGAGGCCACCCCACACGGTTCCGATGGAGACGATGAGCATCACGATGGCACTCGTCGTCATCAGCGCTGCACCTCCTCTTGCACCTCGTCACCGGTCTGGCGGCCGCGCTTCCACGGCACCAGCGAGAGCAGCACACCGAGCACGAGCGCGCCCAGCGCCACACCCCATCCTGCCCCGAGGAGGAACGAACTGGAGTAGCCCTCGTAGTTCTCGGCCAGCTCCGCCTGGAGGCTGTCCCACATCATCCAGCCGAGCACGACCGGGGTGACGGCACCGAGTGTGACGCGCCACCACAATCCCAACCGGATCGCCGACGTGGCGTTGGCGTGGTCCGCCAGCGGCTTGAGCTGACGCAGCACCCACGCGATCACGATGACCGCCACGAACGCCGCGACGACGATGCCGTACTGGTTGATGAAGTGGTCGACGACGTCGAGCAGGTGCACCCCGCCGGTGGTGGGGAACAGCAGGATCGACGCGAGCGCGGTCAACCCGCCGACGATGAGCACCGCGGGCACCCGCCGCAGGCCGGTCCGGTCGGCCACCGAGCCGACGAGCACCTGCACGATGCTGATCAGCGAGGTCAGACCAGCGATGGTGAGCGAGGCGAAGAACAGCACACCGAACAGCTCACCCGCGGGCATGTTCGAGATGATCTGCGGGAACGCCACGAACGCGAGCCCGATGCCACTCGCCGCCAGCTCGTTGACCGGGACACCGGCGTTGGCGGCCATGAAGCCCAGGGTGGCGAACACACCGATGCCGGCCAGCAGCTCGAAGGAGCTGTTCGCGAAACCCGCGACCATCGCCGACCCACTGAGGTCCGCGCGTCGCCGCAGGTACGACGAGTAGGTGATCATGATGCCGAACCCGATGGACAGCGAGAAGAAGATCTGCCCGTAGGCGGCGACCCACACGCTGCCGTCGGTGATGGCCGACCAGTCGGGTTCGAAGAACGCGTTGAGCCCGTCCGTGGCGCCCTCCAGCGTGAGCGCCCGGATGACGAGGACACCGAACAGCACCACGAGCAGCGGGATGAAGATCTTGTTGATGCGTTCGATACCGCCGCGGACACCGATGGCCAGCACTCCCAGCGTGATCACCCAGACCACGATGAGCGGAATCAGGATGCTGCCGACGAAGTCCAGGCCGATCGTGGGGGCGTCCGAGGCCTGGAGGAAGTCCGCGAACAGGAACGCTTCGGGGTCGTCCCCCCACGCCTTGTCGAACGAGAAGCCGGTGTACATGATCGACCACGCGACGATGACCGCGTAGTAGGCGGCGATCACGAAGCAGATCACGACCTGCCACCAACCGATCGCCTGCGCGGGGCGCGACAGCCGGAGGAACGCCGTCGGCGGCGTGGCCCGGTACTTGTGTCCGAGGGTGTACTCCAGGATGAGGAGCGGGATTCCGGCCGTCAGCAGCGCGACGAGATACGGGACGAGGAACGCGCCCCCGCCGTTCTGGTAGGCGACGTACGGGAAGCGCCAGATGTTGCCCAGGCCGACGGCGGAGCCGATGGCGGCCATGAGGAACCCGGCGCGGGAGCCCCATTGCTCACGGTGCTCAGCGTGCATGGCGTGTGTGTCCGAATCGTTCGTGTCGGTGATGGTGGTGTCCGTCGGCCCGCTCGCCGCAGCGCACCACAGTCGATTGTCGGTGGCCGGGCGTCGGACCGCGCGACAGTGACGGAGCGTACCCGGAGTTGATCGCCCAGCCGAGCGGCCGGTTGGGCTCGGCCGAACGGCCGAACGGCGGTATCCGTCGGCATTGGTCTGGACAACGACGCGCGCGACCGGTAGCCCTGAACGAGCACCGTGACGGGAAGGGGGCCGGGATGCGGCGCAGACTGGCGGGTGCTCTCGCAATCGTCTCCGGGGTGTCGATCGCCCTGTCCGTGCTCACCGTCCCGGCCACGGCGGCGTCACCCGATCCCGTGCCGCCACCGGACGTCGTCGGACTGACCGTCACCGACCTGCGCGAGCTGCTCGACGACGGCGCGGTCACCTCGGTGCAGCTCGTCGACGCCTACCTTCGCCGGATCGACACCTACGACCGGGACCGCGCCGGACACTCCGGGCTCCGGTCGATCCTCCACGTCAATCCGGCGGCGCGGGCCGAGGCTGCCCGGCTCGACGCCGAACGCGCGGCCGGTCACGTGCGGGGGCCGCTGCACGGCATTCCCGTGGTGCTCAAGGACAACATCGACACGCACGACCTGCCCACCACGAGCGGGTCGGCAGCGCTGCGCGGACTGCGTCCGCCGGACGACGCCACCCAGGTGGCCCGGCTGCGGAAGGCGGGCGCCGTGGTGCTCGCGAAGACCAATCTGCACGAGTTCGCCATGAGCATCTACACCGTGTCCTCGTTGGGCGGTCAGACGCGCAACCCCTACGACCCGACGCGACATCCCGGTGGTTCGAGTGGGGGAACGGCGGCGGCCGTCGCCGCTTCGCTCGCCCCGGCGGGTCTCGGCACCGACACCTGTGGGTCGATACGCATCCCCGCCGCGCACACCAACCTCGTCGGCGTGCGTCCCACGCTCGGGCTGTCGAGTCGCGACGGCGTCGCCCCGTTGGCGGGAACCCAGGACACCGTAGGACCGCTGACGACCTCGGTCGCGGACGCGGCGTTGCTGCTCGACGCCACGGTGGGCTACGACCCGGCCGACCCGGTCACCGAGGCCGCCCGCGGCAGGGTGCCCGACTCCCACCTCGACGGGCTGCGCCGGGGAGCGTTGCGCGGC
This sequence comes from Saccharomonospora sp. NB11, assembly GCF_015910535.1. Lineage (GTDB taxonomy): Bacteria > Actinomycetota > Actinomycetes > Mycobacteriales > Pseudonocardiaceae > Saccharomonospora. The sequence goes on from NZ_JACBJG010000008.1 coordinate 133,398, forward strand.
GCCCGGTTGGGGGTGGTCACCGACTACGTCGACACCGAGGGGCGTGCCGCGCAGACCAGCGCGCTCGTCCAGGCCGCCACGGCCGACCTGGAAGCCCTCGGTGCCGAGGTGGTGGAGCTGGGACCGCAGGCGGACCTCATGGACGCCGTGGGCAGGGCCAACCGCGTCGCCCACGAGTTCGAACATGATCTCGACGCCTACCTCGCCGAGTCGGCGCGTGGTCTGCCCCGCCGGCTCGCCCATCTCGCCCCACCGAAGGACCGACTCACCCTCGCCGACATCGTGGCCTCGGGAGAGGTCGTCCCCAGCGTGCTGGAGACCTTGCGGGGCTGGGTGGACAGTCCGCCGCTGCCCAACCCGGAGTACGACGAGGTACTGCGCCAGCGGGACCGCCTGCAACGCCTGCTCGCCGCGCTGCTGCGGGACCACGACCTCGACGCGCTGGTGTACCCGTCGATCAGCGAGCCGCCCACGCCGATCGGGGTCGAGCAGTCCTACCGCAACTGCCGCCTCGCCGCGTTCAGCGGCTTCCCGGCCGTGACCGTCCCCGCCGGATTCACCGACGACGGGCTGCCCGTGGGCGTCGAGCTGTTGGGCGAGCCGTTCTCCGAGTCGAGGCTGCTGGGCTTCGCCTACGACTACGAGCAGGCCACGCACCACCGCACGCCGCCGGAGGGATTCCCGCCGTTGCCCCGGTGAGCCGTCGTCAGCTGTTCCGGAGCGGGAACAGCACCTCCTGGCCGATCGGGCGGTAGCCCGCGGCGAGCAGCGCGCGCATCGACGCGGCGTTGCCCGGGGTGACCTGGGCGAACAGCGGCTCCCCTCGCGGCACGTGGCTGCGAGCGGCCGCGGCGAGGGCACGCCCCAGCCCTCGCGCCCGCGAGCAGGGGACGACGTCCATGCTCATTTCCCACCGACCCGCGAGCCCTCGACCCAACACCAGCAGGCCGTCCCCCTCGGCGGTGGTCCAGGCGCGGACGTCGTCACGGAACCGCCGGGCCCGGGTGACGCGGGGATGGCCGTCGTCGAACGGCACCAGCCGCACGCGCGGCGACAGCGACATGCCGGACGCGGGCGGGGCCACGAGCACGGCGTCGTTCTCCCCGACCGTGGTGCCGAGGCGCTCGGCGAGTGCGAGCAGCACCGTGGGATGCAACGGGTCGACGTCCGGGGCCGCGAGCACCGACTCCCACCACTCGGGCTCGACGGGCGCGGTGACGAGGAAGCACCCGGTGAACGCCACGACCGCCGCGGCCGGACCACACTGTGGCGCGACCCGCACCGACCAGTCGGCGGCGGGGAACACGCCGTGTGCCGCGTCCGTGAACAGGGTCGTGACCTCGTCGGCGGTCAGGGGCACGAATGTCGACTCGGGTTCGCTCATCCGGTGACGGCCTCCCCCGCAGCCACCTTCTCATCCCTCGGACGGCCCCATCGACGGGTCACGAACACCGCCGCGATCACGACGAGACCGGCCAACGACACCCACAGGTTCGGGTAGATGGCGGCCAGCCCGCCCACGAGCAGGGCACCGCGCGGGACCGGGCCGTCGTCCGGGGCGAAGCCCACGAGGCCCGCCGCGACGGCCACGATGCCCACCACGGCGGTCACCAGCGTGACGGTGAACCCGCCGACCGTCGCGTCCTGCAGCAGCAGTTGTGGTTCGAGGACGAACACGTAGGGAACCAGGAACGCCGGGGCCGCGAACTTGAGAGCGGTGACCCCCGTGCGCATCGGGTTCGCCCCGGCGATGCCCGCACCCGCGTAGGCGGCCAGACACACCGGCGGCGTGATGTCGGCGACGATGCCGAAGAAGAAGACGAAGAAGTGGGCGGCCACCAGCGGCACGCCGAGCTGTACGAGGATCGGCGCGGCGACCGTGGCGGTGACCACGTAGTTGGCGGTGGTCGGCAGGCCCATCCCGAGCACCAGGCACGCCACCATCGTGAACAGCAGGATCAGGAAGAAGCTGCCGCCCGCGAGGTCGACGATGCCGCCGGCGAGCTTGCCGCCGAGCCCGGTGCGGGTGACCGTGCCCGCGATGATGCCCGCGCTCGCGCACGCCGCGATCACCGGCAGCGCTGCACGGGCGCCGGCCTCGAACAACTGCGCGAACCGCGCGGGGGACAGGCGCGTGTCGGCGCGCACGAGGCTCACCAGCAGGGCCGTCACGATGCCGAAGAGCGCGGCGTTGGCCGGGGAACGTCCCGCGAGCAGCAGGCCGATGATCACCACGAGCGGGGCGAGCAGATACGCGCGACCGAGCAGCCCGCGCAACTGCGGGAGCTGGTCCTTCGGCGAGCCCAGCACACCGGTGCGCAGCGCCTCGAAGTGCACCCCGCTGAAGACGCCCAGGTAGTACAGCAGTGCGGGCACGATCGCGAACAGGATCAGTTCGTTGTAGGGGGTGCCGGTGTACTCGGCCATGATGAACACGGCCGCACCCATCACCGGCGGCACGAGCTGTCCGCCCGTGGACGCGGTGGCCTCCGTCGCCCCCGCGACGTGGGGCCGGAATCCCGCGCGCTTCATCATCGGGATGGTGAACGACCCGGACGCCACCGTGTTGGCCACCGAGCTGCCCGACACCATGCCCTGCAGTCCACTCGCGACGACCGCGGCCTTGGCCGTGCCACCGGTGTAGCGGCCGGTGAGACCGAACGCGAGGTCGTTGAAGAACTGCCCGATGTTGGTCTTGACCAGCACGACGCCGAAGAACAGGAACAGGAAGATGAACGTCGACGACACCTGCACCGGAGTGCCGAACACCGACGTCGAGCTGTAGACCGACTCCGCCACCAGCGAGTCGAAGCTGAACCCCGGGTGGGGGAAGATCGGCATGGCCGGCCCGTAGTAGCCGTACGCGAGCGCGGCCAGGGCGATCACCACGATGGGCAGCCCGACGCAGCGGCGGGTGGCCTCCAGGATCAACACGATGGCGGCGGTGGCCACGACCACGTCGAACGGGGTGAAGCCGAGGACCACCGCCTGGGTGGTGAGCCGTTCGTACTCGACGACGACGTAGCCGTTGGCGAGCAGCGCGAGCGCACACAACACCACGTCGTACAGCGGCACGCCCGGCCTGCTCGCCCACTCCTTCTTCGCCGGGTACAGCAGGTACACCAGGCTCAACGCCATGCCGACGTGCACCGCGCCCTGGATCACCGAGCTGAACGTGCCGAACAACGCGGTGTAGAGCTGGAACAGCGTCAGCCCGGTGCCGAGCACCGCGACGACCCACTTCCACGCCCCGAGCCGGGTGCGATAGCGACTCTCGCGGTCGTAGGCGCGGGCCTGCTCCTCCGCCGAGGTGGAGGTGTCGGTGCGGTCCGGTTCCTCGGTCGACGGCGTCGCCGCGGGGGGCTCGGGCTCGCCGGTGTCCTGGGCCATGCTGCGGTCGTCCTTCCGGCGCGTCAGTCGAGCACGCCCTGTTCCGCGAGGTACTTGCGTGCGCCCGGATGCAGCGGCACGTCACCCTGGCCCAGCGTCGCCTCCTCGACCGTGATGAGGTCCTTCTGCGCCAGGGTCAGCGAGTCGGCGTGCTCGTAGAGCGCCTTCGTCAGCTCGTAGCCGAGTTCCTCGCTCACCTGCGTGGTGGAGGCGTACAACGACGCGAAGACCGACACGGTGGGCACGGGCTCGTCGAGGAAGTCGTACGTGTCGGCGGGAATCTCGTACTTCTCGAAGCCGCTCTCCGCCACGATCGCGTCGAGTTCCGGGCCGTCGAGGGGCACGAGCTTGACCCCGCCGGTGGTGGCGTGCAGTTCCTGCAGGCTCGCCGCCGGAACCCCGAGCACCTCGATGGAGGCGTCGGCGTTGCCGTCCTGCAACTTGGTCTTGGCGTCGCCGAAGCCCTCCTCCAGCGCGGTGTAGGAGCCCTTCTCCAGGCCGTAGGCGGCCAGGATCTGCTCCGCCGCCTCGCGGGTGCCGCCACCGGGCGGGCCGATCGCGACGGTCTTGCCCCGCAGGTCGGCCACCGAGTCGATGCCGCTGGACTCCAGCGTGATGATCTGCGCGGCCTCCGGGTACAGCTTGCCGATCAGCCCGACGTTCTCGACCTTCGCGCCCTCGAACTCGCCGACACCGTTGACGGCGTTCTGCGCGGTGTTGTGCTGGGCGATGCCGAGCTGCAACTCGCCCCGCGCGATCTTGGCGAGGTTCTCCACCGACGCCCCGGTCTCCACCGCCGTGACGTTCAGGCCCTCGACGTCGATGGTGTCGACGAAGATGCTCGCGTACTCCTGCCCCAGCGGGTAGTACACACCACCGGTGCTGCCGGTGCCGAGCTGCAGGTCGTTGGTGACCCCGCCTCCGCCGCCTCCGCCGGAACAGGCCGTGGCCGCCATCGCCACCGCCGCGACCATCGCTGTGACCGCGAGGCCGCCGCCACGCTTGTGGCCTGTCGTCGTCCGCACGCCTGTGCCTCCTCCGTCGAGCGCTGTGGTCTGTACCAAACCTTCGTGGTGACGCGCGTCTCGGCGAACGCGCCGACGCCGATCGTTATCCGTTCGCGATCTTCCGGCGCCACGGGAGAAGCGACTGCCGCGAACGGGCGAAGTGGATTACTCCGGGCGGACCACGGTCGCGTGGCTGTCCGTCCTGGACGATGCTGGAAGCGACCCTGCTGACGACCCAGGAGGTGCGGATGTCCCCGCTCGTCACCCGGTCACGCCGCCGACGACTACTGGCCGCATTGACCGCGGTGGGTGTGACGGCGAGCCTCGCCGCGGTCACGTCGCCGACCGCGGCGGCGAACCCACGGCACGTCGAGAAGCAGCCGGTCGCGGTGGGCACCGGGGGAGCGGTCAGCTCGGTCGACCCGTACGCGACGGAGATCGGCCTGGAGGTGTTGCGACGCGGCGGCAACGCCACCGACGCGGCGGTCGCGACGGCGGCGGCCCTCGGCGTCACCGAGCCGTACAGCGCGGGGATCGGTGGCGGCGGCTTCTTCGTGCACTACGACGCCGCGACGGGGCAGATCCAGACCCTCGACGGTCGTGAGAAGGCCCCGGCCGCCATGCCGCACGACGCGTTCATCGACCCGGAGACGTCCCAGCCCTACCCGTTCTTCCCCGACATGGTCACCAGCGGGGTCTCCGTCGGCGTGCCCGGCACGGCCGCCACGTGGGACGCGGCCCTGCGCGAGTGGGGGACGTACTCGCTCGCCGAGGCGTTGCGTCCCGCGACCCAGCTCGCCCGACGCGGCTTCGTGGTGGACGAGGAGTTCCGCGAGCAGACGCTCGACAACGCCGAACGGTTCTCCGCGATCGCCCCGACCGCCGAGCTGTTCCTGCCCGACGGCGACGCCCCGGCGGTCGGCTCGGTGTTCCGCAACCCGGATCTCGCCGACACCTACTCCCAGCTCGGTCGCAAGGGCGTCGACTGGTTCTACACCGGACCGATCGCCGCCGAGATCGCGGAGACGGTGCAGAACCCGCCCCGCAGCGGTGAGACGGACCTGCCCGTGCCACCGGGTCACCTCACCGTCGAGGACATGGCGGACTACGCCCTGGAACGCCCCGAACCGACGCGACACGACTACCGCGGCTACGAGATCGTCGGCATGGCCCCGCCGTCGAGTGGCGGCACCACCGTGGGCGAAATGCTCAACATCCTCGAACGGTTCGACCTCGCGTCGATGACCCACGAGGAGGCGCTGCACCACTACCTGGAGGCGTCCGCCCTGGCCTACGCCGATCGCGGTCGTTACTCCGGCGACAGCCGGTTCGTCGACGTCCCGGTGGCCGAGCTGCTGTCGGACGATTTCGCCGCCGAACGCGCGTGCCAGCTCGACCCCACCACCGCCGCCGACAAGCCCGTCGCGGCGGGCACGGCCGACGGTGACTACGACCCGACGTGTCAGAACACCGACACCGAGGTCGTCGAGCGCCCGGACACGGAAGGCCCGTCCACCACGCATCTGTCCGTTGTGGACCGGTGGGGCAACGTCGTGGCCTACACGCTGACGATCGAACAGACCGGCGGCAGCGGGATCACCGTGCCGGGACGCGGGTTCCTGCTCAACAACGAGCTGACCGACTTCAGCCACGTCTACGACCCCGAGGACCCGAACCGCATCGAGGGCGGCAAGCGGCCCCGGTCGTCGATGTCGCCGACCATCGTCCTGCGGGATGGCGAACCGTGGTTGGCGTTGGGCACGCCCGGCGGGTCCACGATCATCACGACGGTCGCCCAGACGTTGCTCAACCGCATCGACCTCGGCATGGACCTTCCGGCCGCGCTCGCGGCACCACGTGCCACCCAGCGCAACACCGTCACCGTGACGGCCGAACCCGGCTTCCTCGACGCGCACGGCGCCGCGCTGGAGGCGTACGGACACCAGTTCTCGACCACGTCGGCCTTGGGTGCGGCGGCGGCCGTCGAGATCCTGCCCGACGGGGCGGTGCAGGCCGTGGCCGAACCGGTTCGCCGCCACGGCGGGGCCGCGGGAGTCGTGCACCCACGGCGGTGAGCAACCCGGTCGTTCGACAGATGCTCGGGCGGCACCCACGCGCCTAGCGTGCGGGTATGACAGCGAACGACAACGCGGTATCCCCGGAAGCCCTTCCCGACGTGCGCCGCATTGACGTGGGACTCGTCGTCGTCGACACCGTCGCGGTGCCCGACCGGGCGCGGCAACGGCAGACGGCCGACGCGCTGCTGGCCGCCGACCGTCCGTGGGACGCCGGGCTGCTCACCGACAGCGTCCTGCTCTCCACCGACGGGCTCGGTGTGCTGCGGTACTCGCAGTGGAGTGACGACGCCGCCGTTGCCGACACGCACCGTCGCTCGTCGGCCGCCGTGTCGACGACCGGCGACGCCACGCGGTCGGTCCGGCACCGGCTCTACCGCAGCGCCGTTCCCGACGATGCTCCTACACCGGGTGTCGTCGTGGTCGTCACCTTCGACACCGACGACGCCGACGTCGGGCGCCGGCTGGTGGACGCGCTCCTGGACCGACACCCCGTCGTGAGGGGAACCGCCGTCCCCGCCGGGATGGGAGGCAATCACTTCCATCTCGCCGACGACGGAACACAGCTGCTCAACTGGGCCGAGTTCGCCGACGAGGACGCACACCAGCGGGTCGTCGACACGGCGTTGCGACCCGACGACGACGTGCCTCGTCTCCTCGCCGAGACCCCGGGCCTGCGGCCGCGAGGGTTCCGCCGCTACCTGCCGTACGGCCTGGTGAGCCGAGGGAGCACGACCCGCTAGTCAGCTCGACAGCCTGCGCAGCAAAGCCTGCTTGGCGGCGGCGAACTCGTCGTCGTCGAGGATGCCGTCCTGGTGCAGGGCGCCGAGTTCGCGCAAGCGCTTGAGCACGCCGTCGACGTCCTCGAGCGCGCTCTCCCGGGAACCCTCGGTCGAGGCGGGCAGCGCGGTCGGTGAATCCTCGGCGTCCGCGGGGGCCTGCGGGTGCGGCAGACGGGCGGTGACCGCCGCCGCCACCAGCACGGTCATCAGCTCGTTCTCGGTGCCCCACATCAGGCGCACGCAGTGAGGGTCGGTGTCGGGCGGCAACGTGGTCGGCACCCCGCGGACCCGGAACCTCAACAACCCGTCGTTCAGGCCGACGGTCGGTCGCCAATCGACGCCCTCGATGCTGTCGAGCGCGAGTTCGGTGCGGTGCAGCTTCCGCTTCGCGTCGGGAGCCTGCCAGCTCCACTCCAACACCACTCGCTGCCCGTCGAACGACACCGCTCCCTCGCTCACCGACACCGTCACCGGCACGACTGGTCCGGGAAGGGCGTATCGCCGGAAGGACGCCGGATCGTCGTCCGGTCGCCTCGTGAACCGCACGGCGTCGACGAGGTACTCGGCCGTCTGCTGCTGGTCGGGTTCCACGGTGAGCTGGTACGGGTCCGCGTTGTCGGGCAGGTGCCCGCTCGCGGCCACGGACAGCGGGTCGGCACCGTCCTTGAGCCGCACCCGGAGGCGTCCGCTCTTCTTCCCGGGCTCGTAGGTCACGCCGCTGATCGCGGCGAGTGGCAACTCCAGTTCGCCGAGCGTCTTCCGCACCTTGTGCACGCGGCGATGCGAGCCGGGCGTGATGCGGAGTGTCTCACCGTCGAAGGTCCAGGTGCCGAAGGGCGACGTGATCTCGGCCATGCGGGAAGGATAGGGCAGCGACCGTGGCGAGGTCCGACGCCCGCGACGGTTGCCCGACGTGGTGGCCTCCCCACGCCCTCCTGTCAGGCCCGGAGCCTGCGGTACAGCGAGTCGAGCTCGTCGTCGGTGAACCCGTTCTTGCCGAGCACGTTCGTCACTCCGCCGTACCGCTTGTCGACCACCTCCAGGAACGCCTCCATGGTCTCCGCCCTGGGGCGATGGTGGTCCTCGGGAACGGTGTCGATGCTGCCCGCGTACGTGGCGGAGTTGCGGAGCCGTTCGAGGATCCGACTCAGCCGCTCACCGGTCGCCGCGTAGTCACGGATGATGTCCTCCCGGCGCGCACCGGCCACGCTGAGGGCGAACGCCACCACCACGCCGGTACGGTCCTTGCCCGCCGCGCAGTGCACGAGCGCCGCGCCGGACGCCTGGTTCACCGCCCGCAACGCGGCGACGATGCTGTCGGGGCGTTCCTCCACGTAGCCGAGGTAGTGGGCGCACGAGGGGTCGCCGGGGTAGCGCTCCTCCTCCCGCTTGCGGCGCACGAGCAGTGCTTCCTCCGTGGCGGCGAAGCCGTGCTCGGGCAGCAGCGAGTGGTTGACGTGCGTGATGTGGCCGAGCCGGGTCAGCGGGGACGGGGCCTCCGCGGTGACCTCGAAGGTCGATCGAAGGTCCACAACGGTGCTCAACCGCATGTGGTCGACCAGATACGTCACGTCGGCCGGGGAGAGGTTCTGGAGGTTGTCGGAGCGGAGCAATCGGCCCCGCGCGATGGCACCACCGTCGTCGGTGGGAATTCCCCCGACGTCGCGGACGTTGACGGCACCTTCGAGATCGAGCCACAGCACGTCGCCCAGTCTGGCAGGATCGGCCCCCGTCCGCCAGGACGATTCCCCGTCCGGCCTAGTGTCCTAAATAGACTGAAAAATGTGACGGTGGTGCGCCCCCGAGGACCGAGGACGCACCACCGAGCACCGAGATCAGTGTGTCACGAGCAGCGAATCCTGCGGTTCTCCGAGAAATCGACGACGCAGGCCGCCCACTCGACCACGCTGTCCTCGTAGTAGTTCTTGTTGCACACGCCCCAGGTGCCCGCGCCGAGGCGGTTCTCACATTGTCCCTGCCGGTACAGCGAACCGTTGCGGTAGTTGTTCCACACCGCGACCGCCGAGGCACCGTCGGCCGCCGTGTCCTTGACCCACCACTTGTCCCCATACTGCTGGAAGCACGCGATCGCACCCGTGACCTCGATACAGCTGACGTCGGCTGGCGGCGTGCCCTTCACCGCGCGGTCGACCTCGTACGCGGCGGCCGACGCCCCTCCTTCGTCGGCCGCCGCCCCCACCTCTTGGGCAGCCGTCGCCGTGGCCGGCAGAACCGCCAGAGCCAACGTGGTCACACTCAACGTGAACGCGCGGATCATCCGCATCGTCTCCCCCTTGTGTCGTCGTGTGTCCCCGCACCCCCGTGCGGGCTCACCCTCGCGACACCATGGTGGCGGGAAGCGCCGTCGCTGTCGTTGGCGCAGAGTCTTCGGTTTCTTGACACTCGCTCCACCCCGCTCCGCACAGGGCCTCGCGCCGCACGTCACGCGGGGCGACGCCGTAGGCGGCACGGAAGGCGCGGGTGAAGGCGGCGTGATGGGAGAAGCCCCAGCGCGCGGCCACGTGGTGCACGGGAACGGCGCGCATCGCCGGGTCGGAGAGATCGCGGTGGGCGCGTTCCAACCGACGTGCGCGAATCCAGCCCGCCACCGTGGTGCCGTCCTCGCCGAACACCCGGTGGACGTGGCTGACCGAGACGTGATGGACCTCCGCGAGCAGTCGCGGCCCGAGGTCCCGCAGGTGAAGGTTCTGGTCGATGAAGGTCCGCATGCGAAGCAGGAGGGTGCGGCGGTGCACCTCGGCGGGCACGTACTGTTCGGCGTCCTCGACGGCGTTCGTGAACACGCCGGTCAGCAGCTCCCGCAGCATCGCCTCCACGGGCACGGCGTCGGTGTTGCGGTAGGAGCCGTGGTCGGCCAGCACCTGGTCCAGCACGGTCACCAGCAGCCCGCCCAGTCCCTCCCGCGCGGAGAGCGGGCGACCGATCACCGACGACGCGTGCTCGCCCAGCGTGGGCACCACCGACCGGGGCAGCTCCATGCCGATGCAGGAGATCGTGTCCGCGCCGTAGGCGTCGAGCCGGAAGGGCGAGGACGAGTCGTTGACGTGCAGCTGCCCGGGCTCGTAGGTGGTCACGCCCCGGGCGTCGACCCGGCGGAGGCCACCCTCGCGCAGGATCACGACGTTGTAGGTCTCCGGATCGGCCTGCTCGATCTGTTCCCGCGTGCGCCGGAAACTGACCGGAGCGAACTCCATGGTCCACACCCTGATCGATTCCAAGGGCAGATCACGTTGCCGCAGCCGTGAGTCGGTGGTGAGGTGACGTGTCTCCAACGCTGTCCTCGGCACGGGCGTCGTCCCGCCCAACTCGACGGACACGGTCGGAAGTCCTCGACGTCGCAGCGGTGCAGTCATTCCACTCCCCCAGTAGCAGACCGAACCTCGGCGCCGATGCTAGCGGCCCCTCCCGCGGCGTTTGCCGCGACCGAAGATCGGTAACTCGGGTGAGGGCACGAGGAAAGCCGATCGAAGGCAGGTGAGATCCGTGCCCGGACGCAAGGAACTGCCCAGTACGTTGCAGCGCTCGCCCGAGAAAGCGCAACGCACGTGGATCGAGGCCCACGACTCCGCGGTCGAGACCTACGGCGAGGGGCGGCGGGCCCACCAGACGGCCTTCGCCGCGCTCAAGCACACCTTCGAGAAGGTCGGGGACCACTGGGAGCCGAAGGGCCGCAAGGGCCCGTCCGACCGGCAGGCCGCGCGGGGCGCGGGGCAGCGACCCACCCGCACCGCGGGCGGGGTGGACGCGGGTGCCAGCAAGGAACACCTCTACGAGCGAGCCCAGCAGCTCGACATCCCCGGCCGTTCGTCGATGACCAAGAAGGAACTGGTCGAGGCGTTGCAGAAGGCCAGCCGGCGACAGACCGCCAAGGCACGCACGAAGAAGTCGTCGTGAGTGGTCGCGCGCTCAGGAGGGTGAGGGGCGTCTGGCGCGACTCGGTGCGACGCGGGGCGGCTCGCCCGGCTGTTTGGGATACACCGGTGGCCACGGAGCGTCGGCCAGCCCCGCGTCCCGATCGCGTCGCGACAGCTCCAGCAGCGGTTCCAACGACTGCGGCTGCGAGGGCAGCTCACGCCAGGGGTCCCCGCGTTCGGCCAGCCGGTCGGGCACGGTCGCGAGGGTGAGGTCGTCGGGCCGGATCTCCGCCAGCTCCGACCAGTCGAGGGGAGTGGAGACCTGACCTCCCGGCCGGGGACGCACACACCACGCCCCGAACACCGTCCGGTGCGGGGCGTTCTGGTTGAAGTCGACGAACACGCGCCGACCTCGTTCCTCCTTCCACCAGGAGTCGGTGACGAGATCGGGGTGGCGGCGGTGCAGCTCACGCGCCAGCGCGACGGCCCCCTCCCGCACCTGATAGCTGTCCCACCTGGGCTCCAGCCGCACGTAGAGGTGCAAGCCACGCGACCCGGTGGTCTTCACGAAGCCCCGGATGCCGAGTTCGTCCAGCAGATCCTTGGTGGCCCACGCGGTGTCACGAACCTGGTCGAACGTCACCCCGGGGGACGGGTCGAGGTCGACCCGCAGTTCGTCGGCGAGCTCCGGAGTGTCCGCCCGGTACGGCCACACGTGGAAGCCGAGACATCCCAGGTTGACCGCCCACAGCACGTGCGCGAGGTCGGCGGCCACGAGTGCGTCGCTGGTGGTCCCGTTCGGTGTCGACACGACCGTGGTGCGCAGCCAGGACGGCGCCGACGCCGGCACGCGCTTCTGGAACCACGACTTGCCGCCCGCACCGGCGGGGTGGCGTTCCATCAGCAAAGGCCGGCCACCCAATGTCGCGAGCAGCGGCCCGGCCACGGCCTGGTAGTAGCGCACGAGATCGAGCTTCGTCTCGCCGCGCTCCACGAAGTACACCTTGTCGGGGTGGGAGATCGGCACCTCCGTGCCGTCGACGTCAAGCACCTCGGTCCGGCTGCTCATCGCGTCGCCACCTCGTCGAAGAACGCGCGCAACTCGGCGGGAGGAGCCTCGTCGAGCTGCGCGTACGTGCACGACTCCGGCGTGCGGTCCGGGCGGAACCGCACCAGCCGTCCGCCGTGACGGAACCGGCCCGCCTGAACGTGTTCGTATCGCACCTCGGCCACCAGCTCGATGCGCAGCGGCACCCACGACAGGTCCTTGCCCGCACTCCAGCGGCTCTGCCCTCCGGGCATCCGCCCCGCCGCGGCCGGGTCCCGGGCGGCGTCCGCCCAGTCCCGCCACGGATGCTCGACCAGGGCGTCCCGCCGCAGCTCGGCGAGTTCGTCCACCAGTTCCCGTCGCCGGGCGGCGGTGAACGCGCTGGCCACTCCGACGTGGTGCAACGTGCCCGCGTCGTCGTAGAGGCCGAGCAGCAACGACCCGACTCCCTGCCCGTCCTTGTGCCAGCGGAAACCGGCCACCACGCAGTCGGCCGTGCGTTCGTGCTTGACCTTCCACATGGCCCGCTTGTCCTGCCGGTACGGCAAGGTCGGGTCCTTGGCCATCACGCCGTCGAAGCCCGCACCCTCGAACCGCGTGAACCAGTCCTGCGCCACGTCCGGATCGTCGGTGAGCGGAGTCAGGTGCACGCGAGAGAGCGCGGTGTCGAGCATGTCCTCCAATACCGTCCGCCGCTCGGAGAACGGGGTGGCGGTGAGGTCACGGTCGTCGAGGGCAAGGACGTCGAAGGCGACGAAACTCGCCGGGGTCTCGGCCGCGAGCTTGCGCACTCGCGACGCGGCGGGATGCAGTCGGTTCTGCAATGCGTCGAAGTCGAGGCCGTCCTCGGTGACGACGACGATCTCGCCGTCCACCACGCACCGCGCGGGCAGCGCCTCGGCCAACAGCTCGACGAGCTCGGGGAAGTACCGCGTCAGCGGCCGGTCGTTGCGGGAGCCCAGCTCGATCTCGTCGCCGTCGCGGAACACGATGCAGCGGAAGCCGTCCCACTTCGGCTCGTACCGCAACCCCGGCGTCCGGGGCAGCTCCCGCACCAGCGTGGCCAACATCGGCCGCACCGGCGGCATGACGGGTAGGTCCACGTGTCGAGCCTACGGCCGACCCCCGACACCGGCAGGGTCGTGACCGGGGTCAACTCGCCCAGTCGAGCAGGGACTCGCTGCGCTGCGACTCCCGCAGCATGGTCATCGCGCGCGACTCCAACGTGCGCACGCGCTTGCGGCTCAACCCGAGCCGCTGCGAGATCTCCGGGATCGTGTGCTGGTGGCCGTCGCGCAGTCCGTAGCGCAGGGTCACCACGGCGGCCTCGGACGCGGGCAGGCTGTCGAGCGCCGCACGCAGGTCCTCGACCATGGCCTGCCGTTCCAGCCGCTCGCCCACGGCAGGCACGGCACCGTCGGCCACGAGGTCGCCGAGATGCAGCTCGCCGTCCTCGTCCAGCGGCACGTCGAGGCTCACCGTCGAGCGGCCCGCCTGACGCAGCGCCACCACGCGCTCCACCGGCATGTCCGCGGCGTCGGCCAGCTCCTCGACCGTCGGCTCGTGGTCACTGCGCGCCTGGAGCGTGCGTTCGAGCCGGTCGAGCTTGGCGACCTGCTCGTTGACGTGCATCGGCAGGCGGATGGTGTTGCTCTGGAAGGCGTTGCCGCGCTGGATGGCCTGGCGGATCCACCACATCGCGTACGTGGAGAACTTGAAGCCTTTGGCGTAGTCGAATTTCTCCACCGCGCGGATCAGCCCGAGGTTGCCCTCCTGGATGGCGTCCAGCAGCGGGAGGTTGGAATGCCGGTTCTTGCGGGCGGCCGTCACCACGAGCCGGAGGTTAGCCTTGACCATGTGGTCCTTGGCGCGCTGTCCGTCCCGTGCGATCGCTTCGAGGTCGCGGCGGTCGTGCTGCAAGGGCGCCTCGCCCGCGTCGGCGCGGCGCAGCAGCTCGGTCGCGTAGACACCGGCCTCGATGCGCTTGGCGATGTCCACTTCCTGATTGGCGGTGAGCAGGGGCGTCGCGCCGACCTCGTCGAGGTAGTACCGGACGATGTCCGGCTCCTCGCTCGCGGGGCGGCCCCGCCGGGAGGCACGGCGAGCGGTCGAGGCGCGGTTCGCGGTCAGTGTCGCGTCAGCCAATAGTCTGCACCCTCCTTCGGGAGGGGCAACGCCTCATAGCTCGGCTGCATTCCGTACACGGCGTGGCCGACCCGAGGTGTGACCGCTTCCACGAAAAGTCTGCCGATACCGGCTGGGTGTGACACCGAGCGTACGCGCGAAGTGCTGCCGCAGTGACACCGTCGTCGAGAATCCCGTCGCCGCGGCCACCCGTTCGACGGGCAGATCGGTGCGTTCGAGGAGCTGCCGGGCGCGCTCGACGCGCTGGCGGAGCAACCACTGGTGCGGCGACAGCCCGACTTCCTGGCGGAACCGCCGGGTGAACGACCGGGTGCTCATGGCCGCGTGGTCGGCCAGCTCGGCCAGCGACAGCGGACGGTGCAGGTGTCGCAGCGCCCAGTCCCGGGTGGCGGCCGTCGAACCGTGAGGCGCTGCCGGAGGCACCGGGACCTGGAGGTACTGGGCCTGACCGCCGTCGCGGTGCGGAGGCACCACGGTGGTGCGGGCGACCTCCGCCGCCACCGCAGCGCCGTGGTCGCGGCGGATGAGGTGCAGGCACAGATCGATCCCGGCCGCCTCGCCCGCGGAGGTGAGCACGTCGCCGTTGTCCGTGTACAGCACGTCCGGTTCGAGATGCACGGCCGGGTACGCGCGGCGGAACGTCTCGGTCGACTTCCAGTGCGTGGTGGCGCGGAGCCCGTCGAGCAGACCGGCTTCGGCGAGCACGAACGCGCCGGTGCAGATCGAGGCCAGGCGCGTGCCCGGTCGAACCCGGCGCAACGCGTCGGCCAGCGGTGGCGACAGGGCCCGCCCGGGCTCGTCGAGGTCGTGGCTCGCGGGCACGACCACGGTCTCGGCCCGCTCCAGCAGGTCGACACCGCGGTCGACGCGCACGGAGAAGTCCGCGTCGGTGCGCACCTCGCCGGGGTCGAGTGCGCAGGTGTGCACCGCGTAGAGCGCCGTGCCGTCCGGTGCGCGGGCCGAGCTGAAGAGCTGGTGCACGAGGCCGAGCTCCAGCGGCAGCACACCCTCCCGCACGAGGACGGCGACGGTGTGGGCAGCGGGCATGGCCCGATTCTTTCACAGGATGACTTTCCAGCCACTCGCCCCGACGTGGTGGAACGGTCACGCTGAGGTGCATGAACGTGCTCTGGATCGTCGCCCACCCGGATCGCCGCTCGTTGACCCGTGCTCTCGCCGACGAGGGCGTGGCCCACCTCGACGAGCTCGGCCACGACGTGCGGGTGCGCGACCTCTACGCGATGGACTGGAACCCGGTCGTGGACGCCGCCGACTTCGCCCACGACCCGGCCGAACGCCTCCTGGTCGGAGAGGCCGCGAAGGAGGCTCTTCGGCGGGGAACGTTGAGCGACGACATCCGCGCCGAGCAGGAGCTGGTGCGCGCGGCGGACGTACTGATCGTGCAGTTCCCGCTCTGGTGGTACGGGATGCCCGCCATCCTGAAGGGCTGGTTCGACCGCGTTTTCGTCAATGGCTTCGCCTTCGGCGTGACGGACCCCGACACCGGGACGGTGCTGCGGTACGGCGACGGCGGACTGCGTGGCAGGCGGGCCATGATCGTCACGACGATCGGTGCGCGCGAGGCGGCGTTCGGCCCACGCGGCATCCACGGAGAGCTGGAGGAGGTCCTCTTCCCGATCCAGCACGGCATCTTCCACTACACCGGAATGGACCCCTTGCCGCCGTTCGCCGTCTACGGAGCGGACCGGGCCACTGCGCACGACTTCGCAAGAGCAGCCGCACGGTTGCGCGAACGACTGTCGGCGCTGGCGGACATCGAACCGGTCCGCTTCCGCACCCAGAACGGCGGTGACTACGACGCCGACCTCGTCCTGCGTCCCCACGTCGCCCCCGGCGTCACCGGCCTGGCCGCCCACTACCTCACGTCGGCGACCGAGCGACACGGCAATCTGCAGTCCGTGTCGCCCGTGCCGTCCGACCTGGGGGAGGGCCGGCGGACCCCCGTCGTCTCACCCTGACGTCGTGAATCGAAACGCGGCTTCAGAACCGCAGTTCCGAGTCGGGATGCCGGGTTCGTCGCGCCACCGGCGCCGAACCCGGACGCAGCTCGTCCACCAGCTCCTCGGTGTGACGAGCCGAGACCTCGCTCACCGACCACAGCACGCGCAGTCCCTCGGCCACCCGGCGGGCGAAGGCCGGCTCGACGTCCGGTGCCGGGCCGCTGTGGCGCACGAGTACGCCGACTCCAGCGAGCACACAGGCCAGGACGGCGAGGAACAACACGGTCAGAACCACGACGCTCCTCTCTGGTTCGCAACCCCTCGAACACTTCTCGATTGGACTGTCACTGCTCTAGCATCGGTCGGTGATTGGACCGGAGGTAGTGCCAATGCTGCGAGAAGTGGACCGTTTCGCCGATGCTGCGGCGCTGGCCCCGGTCCTCGGTGACTGGAGCGCCGGTGACGGGCCGCTCTACCGCAAGCTCTCCGCGGCTCTCGTCCGCGCCGTCGACGATGGTGCGCTCGGCTCGGGCGAGCGCCTGCCGTCGGAGCGCGAGCTGGCCAGGGTGCTGGCCGTGAGCCGAGCCACCGTCGTCGCCGCCTACGACGACCTCCGTGATCGAGGAGTCGTCGAGCGCAGGCAGGGCAGCGGGACGAGGGTCAACGGTCGTCACAGGGTGCGTCGCAGCGACGGCCGCGTGCACGGCGGGCAGGGCACCGCGATCATGCAGCGGCTCATCGACGGTCCGGGTTCGTTGATCTCGTTGGGTCACGCCGCCGACGGCGGGCTCCCGGAGGTCGCCGACGCCGTGCGTGACGTCGCGGCTCACGAGCTGGACGACCTGCTCGCCGATCCCGGGTACCACCCGCGCGGCCTCCCGGGGTTGCGCACCGCCATCGCCGAGCACTACACCGCCACCGGGCTGCCCACCACACCGGACCAGGTGCTCGTCACCGCCGGTGCCCACCAGGCGTTGGTGCTGCTCGCCGAGATCTACCTCCGCAACGCCTCCGCCGTGGTGGTGGAGGCGCCGAGCTGGTCGCCGTGCCTGGACATCTTCCGGCAGCACGGGGTGCGGCTGATCCCGGTCGGTCTCGACGACGACGGCGACGACGGCATCGACGTCCGGGCGCTCGCGTCCGCGCTCGCGACCGGTTCCCCGAGCCTGCTCTACGTCATGCCCAGCTTCCACAACCCCACCGGCCGCCTCATGTCGGCGACCCGCAGGCGGCAGGTCGCCGAGCTCGCGGCCCGGTACGAGGTGGCGGTGGTCGAGGACAACGCCTACGAGGGCAGCCTGTTGTCCACGGAGGTGGAGACGATGCCCGCCCCGCTCGCCGCGTACGCGCCCGCGTCCGCGGAGGTGGTGACGGTCGCCTCCCTGAAGGGGGTCTGGGCGGGTCTCCGGGTCGGCTGGATGCGTGGTCCGGTCGGTGTCATCGAGCGGTGTGCCCGGCGCAAGGCCATGGCGGATCTCGGCAGTCCACTGCTCGATCAGGCGGTGGCCGCGAAGCTGGTGCCCCAGCTCGGCGAACTCCGCCGCTCCCGGTCGGCCGTGCGTCGTCAGCAGTGCGCGGAGCTGGAGCGACTGTTGCGCGAGACGCTGCCGGAATGGAGCTGGCGCACCCCCGACGGCGGGTTGTCGCTGTGGGTGCGCCTGCCCGGCGACCACAGCGCCGACGTCTTCGCGCAGCTCGCACTGCGGCACGGCGTCGAGGTGATTCCCGGATCGGCGATGGACCCCACCGGCGGGCACGACGCCTACTTCCGCATCCCGTTCCTGCGCCCGCCCGAGGTGCTCGCGGAACTGGTGGCCCGGCTCGCGTCCGCCTGGACCGAGCTGCAACGGCACGGCCCGCGCGAGGACCTGCCGTTGTGCCCGGTCGTCTGACGGCGCGCGGTCACCGCCAGCGGACGCGTAACAGCTTCGGCCAGTCGTCCACCAGCCCGGCGTCGCCCTCGACGTGCAACGACGCGAGCGGCGCGCGGTCGACCGGCCCCGGCGCGCCCGCCGCGAGTTCGGCGTCGAGGCGGTGGACGGTCGATGGCGTCGATCCACATGGTCACGTCCACAACCGGAAGAGTGACATGCGACACCGACAACGGCGCGTGACCCGGTCGTCGGATGCCACGGCGTCACGGCACCGGGACGAGGCCGTCGAGCGCGATCGTCGGCCATGCGTGGCTACACTGCGGGCGAATGCGCTGCGCGAGTGTCGCGAAAGGTCGGTCGACGTGTCGGATCCCGGGGACGGTCATGGTTCGGCGGCCTCGTCGAGCCCGGCTCCGACGTTCATCGAACAGGCACGTCGGCGACAGATCATCGCCAGCACGATCGAACTGATCTCACAACAGGGCTACGCGGGCACGTCCCTGGCGGCCATAGCCGCGCACGCCGGGATCTCGAAGGCGGCGGTCCTGTACCACTTCGGATCGAAGGCCCAGCTCGCCGAGGCCACGCTGTCCGACGTGTTCGACCGGTTCGCCGCCCACGTGTGGACGCGGGTGGAACGCGAGACCGACCCGACCGCCCGGCTGCTGGCCTACGTCCGCGCGATGATCGGCTACCAGCGCGAGCACCGCACCCACGTCCGGTTGATCACCGAGGTGCTGCTCGACGACCGCGGGGGCACGCGGATGCGCCAACCCGGTCAGCACGACCGCCGGGGCCGCTGGCGGGCGCTCGCCGAGTTGCTGCGCCGCGGTCAGCAGGCGGGAGCGTTCCGGTCGTTCGACGTCCGCAGCGTCTCGCTGATCATCGGCGGTGCGATCGACAACCTCGTGGCGCACTGGCTGGCCGACCCGGAGCTCGACCTGGACACGGCGACGAGGGAACTCGAAACGTTCGTGCTCACGGCCGTCGAGGCGCGCTGACGCGCCGGGCCAGGCGCGGGGGACGCTCGCGGACCAGGCCCATCCCACCGACGTAGGCCGTCATCGTCTGCACCAGGGCGCTGCGGCCGGCCAGCCGCAACGGCGTGGGGACGCCGCGGAGGGTGCCGTCGAGCGCGGGCCGCAGCAGTGTCTCGTGCTCGGTGTGCTGGGTCCGCTGTGTGAACGTCGTGGGCAGGCTGCGGCGGCGCTGCACCGCCGCCAGCTCCGCCGTCGTGACCGTGCCACGGTCGCGGAGCGGTCCGGCGAGCAGCCGCCCGGCGGCCACGGCGTCGGCGACGGCGAGGTTGACCCCGACACCGCCGACGGGCGACATGGCGTGCGCGGCGTCACCGAGACACAGCAACCCCGGCCGGTACCACCGGCGTAGTCGGTTCATCTGCACCCGCAGCAGCTTCACGTCGTCCCACGACTTCACCGCGTCCGTGACGTCCGAATCGACTCCCAGCAGCCGACGCAGGTGGTCGCGGAAGGCGTCGAGTCCCGCCGCGCGCCGTTGAGTATCCGTCCCTTGTGGAATGAGATAGGCCACCTGCGCGTACGTGGCACGATCCATGCTCACCGCCGCACCACCGGCCTCGAAGTGCGCCATCACGGCGCCCCGTGCGTCGCCGACCGGCGCGGGCAGCCGCACCTGCCAGACGTCCATCGGCACGGGGAATCGACGAGGGTGCAATCCCGCCGCCGCCCGCACCACGGAGTCGCGACCGTCGCAGGCGAGGACGAGTTCGGCGCGCAGCTCGCCTTCGCCGTCGGCGTCGCGGTAGCGGACCCCGCGCACACGCCGTCGACCGTCGGCGTCTTCGTCGACCAGCAGGCCGGTGACCGCGGTCGAGCGACGCAGGGTGAACCCGGGTTCCTCGGAGGCCGCGTCGGCGAGCAGGTCCAGAAAGTCGCCTTGGGGGACCATCGCGATGTGGTCGTACGGCGCACGCAGGCGGCTGAAGTCGGCGAGGACGATGCTCTCGTCGCCGATGCGCACCCGCATGCGTTCGAGTCGCCCCGCGGGCAGCGCGGCGAATCGCTCGCCCAGGCCGAGTTCGTCGAGCAACCGAAGCGTCGACGGATGAACCGTGTCGCCACGGAAGTCGCGGAGGAAGTCGGCGTGTTTCTCCAGCACCGTCACGTCGATGCCCGCTCGGGCCAACAACAGGGCGACCGTCAGGCCGGCGGGACCACCGCCGACGACACAGCACGTCGTAGCGTCCACGAACCGAGACTAACCGATCGGTCAAACATCTGATCGCACGGTCAGTCCGCGGGACGACGGTACCGTGAAATCGACACGATCGAGGATGTCGGGAACAGGCGGGGAGCGTGGTCGCGATGAGAGCTGCGATGGGTGTGCTGGCCGGGTTCGGTCTGCTCGCCACGGCGAGCGCGGCGGTGGCCGGGTCGCGGATCGTGACGGCGTTGGGCGCGCGTCCTGATCCGGAGAGCGTGCGCTCGTCGCCGCAGTACCGCGACGGCACCTTCCACAACGCCCGCCCCGCACGCTGGTTGCCCCGGGGTAGCACCCGCGACGCCCTCCGCGAGATGGTGACGGCCCCGCAGCCACGGAAACCGGAGGGACCGGTGCCGCTCGTGCCTCCGACGCCCGCTCCGGCGGACGGGCTGCACGTCACGTGGTTCGGCCACGCCTCGTCGCTCGTGGAGCTCGACGGTGTCCGCGTCTTGCTCGACCCTGTGTGGAGCGACCGCGCCTCGCCCGCGTCGTTCGTGGGTCCGCGACGGCTGCATCCCGTCCCGCACCGCCTCGTCGATCTGCCGCGTCTCGACGCGATCGTGATCTCGCACGACCACTACGACCACCTCGACCTGCCCACCGTGCGCGCGCTCGTGCAGGTGCAGTCGGCGCCGTTCGTGGTGCCGCTCGGCGTGGGTGCGCACCTCCGGGCGTGGGACGTGCCGGAGGAGCGCATCGTGGAACTCGACTGGCACCAGTCGGCGTCGCTCGGGGCGCTCACGATCACCGCGACCCCGGCCCAGCACTTCTCGGGCCGCGCCTTCACCCGCAACACCACACTGTGGGCGTCGTGGGTGCTGGCCGTAGACCGGCCGACGCGACGCCGGGTGTTCTACAGCGGCGACACCGGGTACTGCGAGGCGTTCGCCGACATCGGTCGGGACCACGGACCGTTCGACCTCACACTCGTCCAGATCGGCGCGTACGCCAAGGGCTGGCCCGACATCCACATGACGCCGGAGGAAGGTGTGGCCACGCACCGTGACGTTCGTGGTGGGCTGCTCGTGCCGGTGCACTGGGGCACCTTCAACCTCGCGCCGCACGGGTGGGCCGAGCCCGTGGAGCGGCTGCTGCGCGCGGCCGAGGCCGACGGCGTGGCCGTGGTGGTGCCGCGTCCGGGGGAGCGGATCGACGTCGCCGCGCCGCAGGCCCGGACGGCTCGACACTGGTGGCGGGAGCTGGTCGCAGCCGACGCGTGATCGGTCGCCCGGGCGGCGCATGATCACCCCGAGTGACCGGGCAGGATGCCCATCACCTGTCCGTGTTCTCGAAGGGGTCACTCCATGTCGCGTCGCGCCGTCGTTGCGGTGCTCGGTACCGCCGCACTCGTCGCCGCGTGTTCGTCGCCCGACTCGTCGCCGGAGCCGAGGTCCGACCATGCCTCGACACCGGCTCCGAGCGAGCCGTCGTCGTTCACCGTGGTGGCCACCGGCGACATCCTGATCCACCCGGAACTCACCGAGCAGGCCGCCGCCGACGCCGCCGCCGCAGGACAGGGCGGTCCGGACGAGTTCGACTACGCACCCCTGCTCGACGGAGTGCGCCCCGTGGTCTCGGACGCCGACCTCGCGTTGTGTCACCTGGAGGTACCGCTCGCGCGGGACGGCGGCACCTATTCCGGGTACCCGCAGTTCATCGCGCCGCCCGAGTTGGCGGAAGGGCTCGCGGTCACCGGGTACGACGGGTGCTCCACCGCCTCCAACCACACGCTCGACCACGGTGTCGACGGTGTCGTGAGCACGCTGGACGCGCTCGACGACGCAGGGCTCCGGCACACCGGGTCGGCGCGCGATGCGGAGGAAGCGGGCACCCCGCTGATCTACGACGTCGACGGTGTCTCGGTCGGTCACGTCTCCTACACGTTCGGATTCAACGGGTTCGAGCTGCCCGACGACAAGCCGTGGCTGTCCAACCCGTTGGCCGACGCCGAGGCGCTGGTGGCCGAGGCCGAGGCGGCGAAGCAGGCCGGCGCCGAGGTCGTCATCGCGAGTGTCCATTGGGGACAGGAGTACGTGCACGAGGCGACTCCCGAGCAGGAGGCGCTCGCCCGGCGCCTCGCTTCGGAGGAGTCGATCGACCTCGTGTTGGGGCATCACGCGCACGTGGTCCAGCCGATCGAGAAGGTCGGCGACACCTGGGTCGCCTACGGGCTCGGCAACTCGGTGGCCCGGCACGCCGAACCCCTGGGCGTGTCGGAGGAGGGCATCGCGGCCCGCTTCACGTTCGTGGAGCAGGACGGCGACTGGTCGGTCGAGCGGGCGGAGTACGTGCCCACGCTCGTCGAGCTCGGCCCGCCGATCCGGCTCGTCGACCTCACCACGGCGGAGGCGACCCAGCGCCGGAACGAAGCGCTCGACCGGACCGACGAGATCGTGCTGAGCCGTGGCGGAGCCGAGGACGGCCTCACCCGTCCCGGTGCGTGAGGAGCCGAGAGGCCGGCGCGGAGTCGGAAATGTGTGCGTGACCAGGGTGATCCCGTCACATAACGGGCGTGTGGCTGCTAGCCTGATCGCTCGTCAGGGGGAGGACGGCCACGGACGGTGACGGTAACGATGTCGGCGTCCGGTGAAGGGGACGTGATGTCGGAAGGGGCACCCGGCGTGCTGCGGCTGCGCGCGCCGAAGAACGCGATCGACCGGCGCGCCCGGCCCTGGTGGTGGACACAGTGGGCGCTCGTGCTGGTGCCAATCTTCGTGACGCTTGGAGCGCTCGCGTGGCTGTTGCCCCCGGCGCGCTCGTGGCTGCTGCTCGCGCTGGTGGTGCTCGCCGTCCCGACCGTCCCGGCGGCGGTGTTCCTGCCGCTGTGGTGGTACCGCGTGCACCGCTGGGAGATCACCGAGGACGCCGTGTACACCCGGAAGGGACGCGTCTGGCGGGAATGGCGTGTCGCGCCGATGTCCCGCATCCAGACGGTCGACATCCAGCGCGGCCCGGTGGAGCAGTTGTTCGGGCTCGCGACGGTCACGGTGACCACGGCGTCGGCCAAGGGCGCCGTCACGATCCCGGGTCTCGATCACGAGCTCGCCGCCGAACTCGTCGACCAGCTCACCCGCACCACACAGGCCACGCCGGGTGACGCGACATGACGACCGACGACGTCGTGCGCGACGACGACGGGTGGCGGAGGCTCGACCGCCGGACGATCGGCCTGACCGCGGTGCGGTGTCTGGGCAGTGCCGTCGTCGCGGGCGTCCCGGCCACCTTCTGGGTGAGCAGGGCACTTCCCTTCTGGGGTGCGCTCGGTGTCGTGCTGGGTGCTGCGGCCGTCTTCGTCGGGGCGGCAGCCCTGATCGACCGCGTGCGCTGGACGCGGACGCGCTATCGCGTGCTGCCCGACCGCTTCGAGCTGCACAAGGGCATCGTCGTGCGCTCGCGGCGATCGCTGCAGCGGGAGCGCATCCGTACCGTCGACATCACCGCCTCGCCGCTGTTGCGGCTGTTCCGCGTGGTGCGTGTGGACATCGGCACGGGCGAGCAGGCCAGCGGTGACACCAGCCCGCTGCTGTTGAACCCGGTGAGCCGAGCCGAGGCCGAGTCGTTGCGCAGAACGCTGCTCGACCGCGAGACGACGGGCGAGGCCGTGGTCACCGACGACGGCACGCTGTCGACGTTCGACCTCTCCTGGGTGCGTTACGCGCCCATGTCCTTCGCGACCCCGTTGCTGGGGGCGGCGGCCTTCGGCCTCACGTTGCAGGTCGCCGAGTGGTTCGGCATGCAGACCGACGTCGTGCTGTGGGCGCTGCGGTTGCTCGACGACCTCCCGCTCGTGGTGGCGATTCTGCTGCTGGTGGCCGTCGGACTCGTCATCGGAGTGATCGCGTCGTCGGCGTTGTTCGTCGAGATGTGGTGGCAGTACCGGTTGGAGCGCGAACCGGGAGGCACGCTGCGCGTGCGACGGGGACTGCTCACCACCCGGTCGATCTCCGTGGAGGAACGCCGACTGCGTGGCATCGAGGTGGTGGAGCCGCTCGGCAACCGCCTCGCGGGCGCGGCCCGCATCGACGCAGTGGCCACGGGCATGCAGCGCAGTCGGGACGAGAAGGCCGACCACAAGACGCTCCTGCCCGCCGCACCTCGGGCGCTCGCGTCCCGGATCGGCGCCGTGGTGCTGCGGGAGGCGGTCTCACCCACCGACGCCGTGCGGCTGCGGTCCCACCCGAGGGCGGCGCTCGGCCGCCGGGTCCGCTGGGCGCTGCTGGCCGTCGCGGCGGTGGTGCTCCCGCTCGTCGTTCTCGGTGTCACGCTCACGTCCGTGCTGACACACGCCGCGTGGATCGCCGCGCTCGTGCTCCTGCCGGTGGCGGTGGCACTGGCGTACGAGGCGTACCGCGGTCTCGGACACGGGCTCAGCGGCGACTACCTCGTGACCCGTCACGGCGCGGTGCGCCGCACCACCGTCGCCCTGCAACGCTCGGGCGTCATCGGGTTGACCGTCCGACAGTCGGTGTTCCAGCGGCGGCGGGGGTTGCTGACGATCACCGCCACCACGGCGGCCGGGTCGCAGGGGTACTCGGCCTACGACGTCGCCGAGCACGACGGACTGGCGTTCGCCGAGCAGGCCGTCCCGGGACTGCTCACCCCGTTCCTGGAGCGCGTCGAGAACTGATCCGCCGGCGTCGCCTTCGCGGCTAGGGTGCGCTCATGAGGACTGCCTTCGGAGCCGAGTTCGACGTCGTCGACGGATACCTGAACACCCCGGTCGTCGGAGTACCACCTCGCCGGGCCGTCGAGGCGGTGCAGCGGTTCGTGCGCGACTGGAGCACCGGGCGGCTCCGGGCCGCGGATCTCGACCCGATCGTGGACGACACCCGGGAGGCGTTCGGACGGCTCGTCGGGGTCCCGGGGGACCGCGTGGCGGTGGGCTCCTCGGTCTCACCGCTCGTCGGTCTCGTGGGGCAGTCCGTGCCGGACGGCTGCCGGGTCCTCGTCGCCGAGGGCGAGTTCACGAGCGTCACCTTCCCCTTCGCCGCCCAGGCCGACCGGGGCGTCACGGTCACCGAGGTGCCGTTGCCCGACCTGCCCGACGCGGTGGCCCGGCACGACCTCGTCGCGGTGAGCGTCGTGCAGTCGGCTGACGGCGCGGTCGTGGACCTCGACGCGGTGCGCGTGGCGGCCGAGGCCGCCCGGGTTCCCGTCCTGCTCGACATCAGTCAGGCCGCGGGCTGGCGTCCGCTACGCCTGGACTGGGCCGACTGGGTGGTCGGCGCCGGGTACAAGTGGCTGCTCGCGCCCAAGGGCGTGGCCTGGCTCGCCGTGCACCCGAGAGTGGTCGACCGGATGCGTCCCGTCGCCGCGTCCTGGTACGCGGGACAGGACCGCTGGGACAGCATCTACGGTCTGCCGCTGCGGCTGGCCGACACCGCGCGGCGGTTCGACGTCTCCCCGGCCTGGCCCTCGTTCGTGGGCGCGGCTCCGGCCCTGTCCTACCTCGCCTCGCTCGACCTCGACGAGGTGCGCACCCATTGCGTCGGCCTCGCCGACCGGCTCCGCGCGGCACTCGGACTGGCACCCCAGGACAGTGCCGTCGTGTCGCTGTCCGCGCCACGGGCCCTGGAACGGCTCACCGAGGCGGGTGTCCTCGCCAGTGTCAGGGCCGGGCGCGCCCGAGTGGGATTCCATATCTACAACACCGAGGCCGACGTCGACCGGGTGGTGCGTGCGCTCGGATGAGCGACGACTACGGTCACGATCCGTGGCTGCACAGGAGCACAGGCATGGAGTGACCGACACGGCACAGTTGCCGGCCGTCGACGGGGGCGCGGACACCGGTCCGGCACCCGTGTCGGGGCCGGGAGGTGGGACGGGGCCGAAGCCGCTCGTCCTCGTCGCCGTTCTCGTGGGTGTCGCCGTGGTGGCGGGCGTGGTCTGGGGACTCGTCCGGTCCGGCGGTGGTGGCGGGGTCGTGGGTACGCCGGAGGCGGCGCCCCCGTCGACGAACCCGTTGACCGACGGCAGCTTCTCGTACGAGGTCGTGACCGGCCCGGTCAAGGCCACGGACTGCGCGGGCAACTCCTACGGCGACATGCAGGAGTGGTTCTCCCAGCATCCGTGCGAGAAGGTCGTCCGCGGTCTCTACACGGTCCAGGAGGGCCAGGCGCGTGCGCTCGTGTCGGTCGTGCTGGTCGTGATGCCCGACGGCGCACAGGCCCAGCAGCTCAAGGCGGTGACCGACACCGACGGCACGGGCAACGTCAACGACCTGGTCCGGGACGGCACGGCCACGCTGCCGCGCGCCCCGGTGGTCGCCCGGGGCGCGTACTACTCGAAGGTCGAGGGGCAGCAGGTGACCATCGTGGAGGCCGACTTCTTCGACGAGCACTCCGACGACCAGCTGCTCTCCGAGATCACAAGCGACGCCGCTCGGCTGTCCGAGCACCTCGCCGCGGGCTGAGCGACCGGACGGGACGACCGCCCGTCAGTGGGCGGTCGTCTCCCGGCCCGGCAACGGCTGCAGGCGCGGGTCCAGCCCGGCGGCGTCACGCCAGTGCACCCCCCGGGTCGCCGCTCCGAGGAGGCACTGGACGGCGAAAGTCCGCACCGTCGTGTCGTCGGTGCGTTCGAGCACGCCGTGCCAGGCGGTCGCGGCGTCGTTCTCGGCGGTGGCGACGGCACGGGCGGCGGACGTCGGGTCGGTCACCGAGTCGCCGACGACGTAGGCGGGCTCGGCCGGACGCGGAGGTCGACCCGCGGCCGTCAGCAGCCGCTCGGCGCGGTCACGCCGTTCGAGGTGGGCCCGCTCCCCTCGGGAGATGCCCCCGTCGTAGTCGGCGTCGAGGAACGCTCGCACCAGGCCGTACACCCAGACGGCGGCGTGCTCGGCTCCCAGCGCGGTCTGCAGGGCCTGTGCCGTGTCGTCCTCCAACCGCCTCACCGACGTCACGTCGACGTCGGGCTCCTCGGCCTGGGACGCCGGACCGAGTTCCAGGGCCGCCGCGCAGCCCGCGGCGACCGCGCCCACCAGGCCCGCGCGGTGCCGGGGCAGGTCGGGCAGCAGCGCCAGCGCGTCGTCGCGGCCCTGCGCCAGCGACGCGAAGAGGTCGTCGTCCCGGACGGCCGTCGCCGGCGCGCTCTCTTCGGGCACGGGCCGGTTGAGTCGTTCCACCTCGGCGCGCAGCGCCTTCGCCTGCGCCGACCGGAGCGTGGCCACCGCGTTCGCGAGGTCATGCCTCTCCGTCGACTCCGCGGCCAGCCGCCGGGCGGCCTTCGCGTGGTCCTCGGCCTGCAGCCACAACGGGCGCAAGGGGTCGGGCGTGTCCTCGTAACCCGACGTGCACGCCACCAGACCGGTGGTGGTCGGAACGGCCAGTGCGGTGAACGCCACGGCCCGCAGGAAGGTTCGTCTGTCGAGCCCGGATCTGCCGGATCGGGAAGTCACGCGTTGCATCCTGCCACCAGCCGACGACGCTCGGCGGGAGGTGGTCGGGGCACGATAAGCTGGACCACCATTTCAGAACAAGGACAACAGGGAGCTTCACGGTGCCCAACGAACTCGCCAGCAGGCTGGAGCCACTCGTGGCCGAAGCCGTCGGGGCCGCGGGTGTCGATCTCGATGCGCTCGACGTCCAACAGGCGGGCAGGCGCAAGCTGGTGAAGGTGGTGGTCGACAGCGACGACGGCGTCGAACTCGACCAGGTCGCTGAGATCAGCAGGGCGGTGTCTCAGGTGCTCGACCAGCACGAACACCTGATCGCGGGGGCCTACACGCTCGAAGTGACGTCGCCGGGGCTCGACCGGCCGTTGACCCAGCAGCGCCACTGGCGCAGGGCGCGCTCGCGGCTGGTCCGCGTCACACCGCACGACGGTGCCGCTTTCGTGGGCCGTGTCGGTGCCGCGAGCGAGGACTCGGTGCGCATACTGGTGGACGGGCAGATTCGCGATCTGCGCTACGCGGACGTGCGCAAGGCCGTCGTGGAGGTCGAGTTCAAGCAACCGCCTGCCGACGAGCTCAAGCTGCTGGAAGACGACGGTTGCGGCAAGATCGGTGAAGGTACCGACACGAAGGAGGAGTCGAGGTGAACGTCGACATCGCGGCGTTGCGCGCGATCGAAGCGGACAAGGACATCCCCTTCGAAACGGTGCTGGAGGCGATCGAGAGCGCGCTGCTGACGGCGTACAAGCACACCGAGGGGCACCAGCCGCACGCGAGGATCGACATCGACCGCAAGACCGGTTACGTGCGCGTGCTCGCCTACACGCTCGACGCCAACGGCGAGATCGAGGAGGAGTGGGACGACACTCCCGAGGGCTTCGGCCGGATCGCCGCCGCCACGGCCCGGCAGGTCATCCTGCAGCGGCTGCGTGACGCGGAACACGAGCGGACCTACGGCGAGTTCTCGGCCCAGGAGGGCGAGATCGTCGCGGGCGTCGTGCAGCGCGACGCCAAGGCCAACGCCCGGGGCATGGTCATCGTCCAGGTCGGCGACACCGAGGGCGTGCTGCCCGCGGCCGAGCAGGTGCCCGGCGAGAGCTACGAACACGGCGCTCGTTTGAAGGCGTACGTCGTCGGGGTCTCCCGCACGGCGCGTGGCCCGCAGATCACGCTGTCGCGCACGCACCCGAACCTCGTGCGCAAGCTGTTCGCCCTGGAGGTGCCCGAGATCGCCGACGGCACGGTCGAGATCACGGCCGTGGCGCGGGAGGCCGGACACCGTTCGAAGATCGCCGTCCGATCCACGGTGCCGGGCGTCAACGCCAAGGGCGCCTGCATCGGCCACGTCGGCGCGCGTGTGCGCAACGTGATGAGCGAGCTGGGCGGCGAGAAGATCGACATCATCGATCACTCGGACGATCCGGCGCGCTTCGTCGGGAATGCACTGTCGCCCGCGAAGGTTGTATCGGTGAGTGTGGTCGACGAACGGGCCAGGACGGCCCGGGTCGTCGTGCCGGACTTCCAGTTGTCCCTGGCGATCGGCAAGGAAGGGCAGAACGCCCGGCTCGCCGCTCGACTCACCGGATGGAAGATCGACATCCGCAGCGATGCCGCTCCCGAGCCGGTGGAGTCGAGTGTGAGGAAACACCCCGCGGCGACCGGTTCCTCCGACTGATCGACCAAGGTCTAAACTGGGTTGTGGTGCGACACCCACAGCCGACTTCGACGCGACATGCGGACGTGACCACGCCGGTCCGTCTGTGTGTCGGGTGTCGGCAACGGGAGTCGATCGGCGCGCTGTCCCGCGTCGTCGCATCGGACGGGCGGTTGGTGGTCGACGAACGTCGGCGCCTGCCGGGCCGTGGAGCCTGGTTGCACCCGGACCCGGACTGCCTGTCCAAGGCCGAACGGCGACGGGCGTTCCCTCGTGCCCTTCGGGTTAAGGGGATGCTCGACACCAGTGGCCTGCGGCATCATGTGGAACGGCACACCGAGAGAAAGGCGGGCGTGGGTTTGCCACGCCCGGAACGGACAAGGAAGCAGGTCGACCCGTCATGAGTCAGCCGTGAAGCTGAAGCCATGAACGCGCGACGATAGGACGAGGTCTGCGGGTTTCGCCGCCAGACCTCACCAGTTGAGGAGAGCAGTGGCAGGCAAAGCCCGCGTACATGAGCTCGCGAAAGAGCTCGGTGTCACGAGCAAGGAAGTACTCGCCAAGCTGAAGGAGCAGGGCGAGTTCGTGAAGTCCGCGTCATCCACGGTCGAGGCGCCCGTCGCCCGACGGTTGCGTGACGCGTTCTCGAACAAGGACGGCAAGCAGGCCGAGAAGCCGTCCGGTGGCCGTGGTCCGGCCCCGAAGCCTGCGCCGTCCGGTCGCGGCGTGCCCGCGCCGAAGCCGGGGCCGCCGCAGCGGCCGCAGCCGACGCAGCAGCCGCAACAGAGTCAGCCCAAGCCCACGCCGGGCCCTAAGCCGGGTCCGCGTCCGGGGCCGCGACCTGGCCCCGCGCCCAAGCCCGCCGAGCAGGCTCCGGCCGCGAAGGCGAAGGAGCAGGGCTCCGTCGTCCCGCCGAAGCCGCAGGGTCCGAAGCCCGGTCCGAAGCCGGGTCCGCGTCCCCCGCGGGTCGGCAACAACCCCTTCGGTGTCGGCTCCGGTTCGCCCGCGCCGCGCCCCGCGCCGCCGCGTCCCGGAGGTGGCCAGCAGGGTGGCCCGCGACCCGGTGGCGGTCAGCAGGGTGGCCCGCGTCCCGGTGGTAACCGCCCGAGCCCGGGCAACATGCCGCCGCGTCCGAACCCCGGCATGATGCCGTCGCGCCCGGCCCGTCCGGCCGGTGGTCCCGGCGGTGGTCGTGGCGGCGGCCCCGGTGGCCGTGGAGGCCCCGGTGGCGGTCGCGGTGGCGGCGGTCCGCGCGGTGGCGGCGGCGGTGGCTTCCGCCCCGGTGGCGGCGGTGGCGGCGGTTTCCGCCCCGGTCCCGGTGGCGGCGGCTTCCGAGGCGGTCGCGGTGGCCCTGGTGGCCGCGGCGGCACGGCCGGTGCCTTCGGACGTCCTGGTGGACCCTCGCGCAAGGGCCGCAAGTCGAAGCGGCAGAAGCGCCAGGAGTACATGGAGAACATGCAGGCGCCGTCGGTCGGCGGCGTGCGTCTGCCGAAGGGCAACGGCGAGACCATCCGCCTTCCGCGCGGTGCCTCGCTGACCGACTTCGCGGAGAAGATCGACGCGAACCCGGCCTCCCTGGTGCAGGTGCTGTTCCACCTCGGTGAAATGGTCACCGCGACGCAGTCCGTCTCCGAGGACGTGCTCGAGTTGCTCGGCTCGGAGATGAACTACAACGTCCAGGTGGTCAGCCCCGAGGAGGAGGACCGCGAGCTGCTGGAGACCTTCGACATCACCTACGGCGAGGACGCCGGTGGTGACGAGGATCTGCGGCCGAGGCCGCCGGTGGTGACCGTCATGGGTCACGTCGACCACGGTAAGACGCGACTGCTGGACACGATCCGGCAGGCGAAGGTCGCCGAGGGCGAGGCCGGCGGCATCACCCAGCACATCGGCGCCTACCAGGTCGAGACCGAGGTGGACGGTGACCGCCGGGTCATCACCTTCATCGACACCCCGGGTCACGAGGCGTTCACCGCCATGCGTGCCCGTGGTGCGCAGGCCACCGACATCGCCGTGATCGTGGTCGCGGCCGACGACGGTGTCATGCCGCAGACGGTGGAGGCCATCAACCACGCTCAGGCCGCCAAGGCACCGATCGTGGTCGCGGTCAACAAGATCGACGTCGAGGGTGCGAACCCGGCCAAGGTGCGTCAGCAGCTGACCGAGTACAACCTCGTGGCCGAGGAATACGGCGGCGACACGATGTTCGTCGACATCTCCGCCAAGAAGGGCCAGAACATCGACGGTCTGCTCGAAGCGATCGTGCTGACCGCCGACGCGGCGTTGGACCTGCGGGCCAACCCGGACATGGAGGCCCAGGGTGTGGCCATCGAGGCGCACCTCGACCGTGGTCGCGGTCCCGTGGCGACCGTGCTGGTGCAGCGCGGCACGCTGCGCGTCGGCGACTCGGTGGTGGCCGGCGACGCCTACGGTCGTGTGCGGCGCATGGTCGACGAGTACAACCGCGACGTCACCGAGGCGACGCCGTCGAGGCCGGTGCAGGTCATCGGTTTCACGTCGGTGCCTCGGGCGGGTGACACCTTCCTCGTGGTCGAGGAGGACCGCGTCGCCCGGCAGATCGCGGAGCGTCGACAGGCCCGTATCCGCAACGCGGAGAACGCGGCTCGCCGCAAGCGCGTCAGCCTGGAGGACCTGGACTCCGCGCTGAAGGAGACCAACACCCTCAACCTGATCATCAAGGGTGACAACTCGGGTACCGTCGAAGCGCTGGAGGCGTCCCTGCTCCAGATCGACGTCGGTGACGAGGTGGAGCTCAACGTCGTGCACCGCGGCGTGGGTGGCGTGACCGAGAGCGACATCGACCTCGCCACCGCCTCCGACGCCATCGTGATCGGGTACAACGTCCGTGCGCAGGGCAAGGCGACCGAGCGGGCCACCCGCGAGGGCGTGGACGTCCGGTACTACACGGTCATCTACCAGGCGATCGAAGAGATCGAGCAGGCCCTCAAGGGCATGCTCAAGCCGATCTACGAGGAGGTGGAGCTCGGCAAGGCCGAGGTCCGCGAGGTCTTCAAGTCCTCCAAGTTCGGCACGATCGCCGGTTGCCTCGTCACGTCGGGCGAGATTCGCCGCAACGCGAAGGCGCGCCTGTTGCGCGACAACGTGGTGGTCTCCGAGAACCTGCCGGTGAACTCGCTGCGCCGGTTCAAGGACGACGTGGTCGAGGTCCGCGAGGGATTCGAGTGCGGTCTCACGCTCGGCAAGTTCGGCGACATCAAGGTCGGCGACGTGATCGAGACGTACGAGCTGCGCGAGAAGCCGCGCGACTGAGTCAGGACCGACGGCCGGGCGGGCGAACGACACCCGCCCGGCCGTCGTCGTCAGTGGGGGGGGCGACAACGATGTACGTCGGCACATTGGAGCTCGACATCCTGCTCGGCGACGTGCGGTCGCTGAAGCAGAAGCGGTCGGCCGTCCGGCCGATCCTCGCCGAGCTGCGGCGTCGGTTCGAGGTGTCGGTGGCCGAGGCCGGACATCTGGACCTGCACCGGCGTTCAGTGGTGGGAGTGGCCGTGGTGGCCGCGGACGGTGCTCACGTGCGTGACGTACTGGACGCGTGCGAGCGGTTCGTGGCGGCCCGCCCGGAGATCGAGCTGCTGTCGGCACACCGGCGGCTGCTGGGTCCCGACGACGAAGCGTGAGAGCGTAAGAGAGAAGGGGGTGCGTCATGGCCGATCAGGCTCGCGCACGACGGTTGGCGAAGCGGATCGCGCAGATCGTGGCGTCCGCGCTGGAACACGACATCAAGGACCCGCGGCTCGGCAACGTGACCATCACCGATGCCCGGGTGACCGGCGATCTGCGTGACGCCACCGTGTACTACACGGTGCTCGGGGACAGCCTCGACGCCGCGCCGGACTTCGCCGGGGCCGCTGCCGCACTGGAGTCCGCCCGCGGCGTGCTGCGCACCAAGGTCGGACAGGGTACGGGCGTGCGCTACACGCCGTCACTGACGTTCGTGGCGGACCAGCTTCCGCAGGACGCGCGCCACATCGACGACCTGTTGGCGAAGGCCCGGGAGGCCGACGCCGAGGTGGCTCGCCTGGCCACGGGTGCCCAGCCTGCGGGCGAGCCCGATCCCTACCGTCGCAAGGACGACGAGGAGGAGTAGTCGCCGGCCGGTTTCGGTGCTCACCGCGGTCCGACCTGGCTCGCGGGACCGCGGTGACGTCGGAGGAGTAGTCGGTGCGCTTGTGGAGCCACTGAGCGGCGTCGTTGAACGCCGCGTCGAGGTTCTGCGTGGCGTCGTCCTCGGGTCTGGTGACGACGTTCTCCGGCTCGTGACGGCGCCGAGGTCTGTGCAGCCACAATGTGTTGCTTGCCGCTCTGTCGCAGTCGGAGCAGCACGAGTGTGCGTGGCTCGGCACGGTGGGTCGGGATCGTGGCGGAACGCCCGTCCTTGTTGACCTGCGAGTAGCTCCGGGCCGGGTGAGGATGTTCGCGGTGCGCATCCACCCGACCTCGATCTCAGCACGTGCGGCGTCGCCGACGGCCCCGCGTCAGGCGCGTCGACGCGCTGCCCGGAGACCTGACGTGATCACCAGAACTCTCGACAGCGCCGCGCTGCGAGCCCGGCTCGTCGACCGTCTCGTGGCCGACGGTTTCCTGCACGAGCGACGCTGGGTCCACGCCTTCCGCGCCGTCCCACGCGAAGTGTTCGTCGACGCCTTTACCGTGCGCGACCCACGAACCGGCAGGCTCACGCACTACGACCTCGACGCCGACCCCGGGCCCGCGCTCACCGCCGTCCACGGCAACGTCGCACTCCTCACCCAGCGGATCGCGGGCGCGACCGCCACGCCGAACGCGGCCACGCCGGCGCGCATCGCACTACTGCTCGACCGTCTGGACGTTCATCGTGGCCACCGCGTGCTGGAGATCGGGCACGGCAGTGGCTACCTCACGGCCCTGCTGTGTCACGAACTCGGACACCGCGCCGTCACCGCCGTCGAGAACGATCCTCAGCTCGTGGAGCAGGTCCGCACCCGCCTCGCCGACCTCGGGCACCGCCCACGGTTGGTCGCCGGGAACGACGCCCACGGCGCACCTTCCACGGCGCTCTACGACCGGATCGTCGCCACGCGAGGAATCCCCTGGGTTCCTCCCGCGTGGCTCGCGCAGGTGCGCCCCGGCGGAACGATCCTGATCGACGTCGGTTTCCTGCTCGTCCGCCTCACGGTGGGCAGCGACCGTTCCGCGGTCGGTCGGTTCACCGACTACGTCACGTCCATGAACCCGGACCTCGACGCCGGCCTCGGGGGACCGACGGTGCGTGACATCATCGCCGAGGCCTGCCGTCGAGGACGGCGCGACCGTGGTGTCCGGCCTTCCTACCTGGAGGAACGGTCGTTGCAGTGCTTGCACGCGATCGTGTTCCCGCACGTGCACAAGGCCATCGTGTACGGCGACGACGACAGCGTTCTCTACGCGCTGACCGACGCGGAGTCGGGCGCGTGGGCGCGGGCGCAGTCGGACGGAGACGGGTACGCCACCGTCGTCCACGGCGGTCCACGGAACCTCTGGAACGACCTCACCGGACTCGCGCGGTGGTGGCACGACCGCGGTCGCCCGGAGCCCACGAGGTTCGGACTCAGCGTGGCCCCCGACGGAAACCACGCGCTCTGGATCGACCGGCCGGACAAGGTGGTGACGCGCCTCCCGGTCGAGTGAGGCGCGCCCCCGCGCTACTTCCGCGCCACGACGACGTCGCGCTCGATGGACTGGTCGACGCGGTGGGCGAGCCCGTCGTAGCCCGGGCCGGTCACCACGGTCAGTCCGGCACGCTCACAGATTGCGGTCAGCTCCGACCGGGCGAGCACGTGGGTGTTGTACGACAGGCCGAGGGCTCCACCGGAGCGCAGCACCCGGGTCCAGCCGGGGATCGCCGCCGCGAGCAGGTCGCGCGGGCTGCGGGCGAGCGCGTCGTCTTCGCCGCGGCTGCCGTGCTGCACGCCGTACGGCGCGTCGGTGACGATCAGGTGCACCGAGCTTTCGCGGACGAGCTCGTCGGTGCGCAGGGTGTCGGTGTTGTAGTAGACGAGCGTGCGGGTGTCACCGGCCCGGTACGACTCCTTGTCGGCCGCGTACTCGATCTCCAGCCGCTGCCCCAACCGCCGCTTGTTGCGCCGCAGTGTCCCGGACTGGGCCGTGTGCTTGAGCCGCTTGGTGCGCAGCCACGTCTTGACGAACCGCTCGTAGGCTTCGAAGTCCTTCGCCGTGACCTCGACGCCCGTGGCGTCGTGGCCGTACATCATGGCCTGGTTCAACGTGGTGCCCCGACCGCACAGCGGGTCGAGGACGTGCAACCGGGTGTCAAAGCCCTCCTGCGCCCAGCGGGACGCCAGCAGGGTCAGGTTGTAGACGAGCTGCGTGAACTGCTCGTTGGTCTTGCCCGGGTACTTCTGGATGGTGAGCAGGTCGGAGTCGAACCGCGCCGCGGGGGAGAGCATGACCGGCCGCAGCAGTTCGCCGGTGACTTCGAAGAGCGCGTACACCGAGGAGACGTTCGACACGCGGGCGACGTCGTCGGCGGACAGCGGTTCCTCGGTCGCCAGGGTGACGTAGTCGACACCCCCGAGCGTGCGAGTGCCGGTCTCGGTCACCGTTGCGGAAAGCACGGACGAGAACGCCGACAACTCGGCCGCCACCAGCGCGGGAGCGGAGTCGGTGTAGACGCGGTTGGCGGAGGGAAGGATGAGGATCGCGTACTCGGGCATCGGCGAGACAGCTTAGTCCAGCGGGCTGCCGACCCGATTACGCTGCTGCCGTGACCGACGCGCCCTCACCTCGTGTGCCGGCCCGGGACGTGTGGCGGCTCGCCGTCCCCGCGCTGGGTGTCCTGGCAGCCGAACCGCTCTACGTGCTGGTGGACACCGCGGTGGTCGGCCACCTCGGCGCTCTGCCACTCGCGGGACTCGCGCTCGGTGGCACGCTCCTGGCGCTCGTGTCGACCCAGCTCACCTTCCTGTCGTACGGCACGACGTCGCGCACGGCCCGACTCCACGGCGCCGGTCGGCGTGCCGAGGCCGTCGGGGAGGGCGTGCAGGCCACGTGGCTCGCGCTCGCCGTCGGGCTGCTGGTGCTGCTCGTGGGACAACTGCTCGCCGAACCCGTCGCCCTGGCGATGTCGGGGGACGAGGAGGTCGCCGAACAGACGGTGTCGTGGCTGCGCATCGCGCTGTGCGGGGCGCCGATGATCCTCGTGACGATGGCGGGCAACGGGTGGATGCGCGGGGTCCAGGACGCCGTGCGGCCCCTGCGTTACGTCCTGGCGGGCAACGCGCTGTCGGCCGTGCTCTGCCCCGTGCTCGTCTACCCGGTGGGCTGGGGGCTGGAAGGCTCCGCCGTCGCGAACGTGGTCGCCCAGGCGGTGTCGGCCACGCTGTTCCTGCGGGCGCTGGTGCGTGAGGGCAGTCTCGCGCGGCCGGACCTCCGCGTGATGCGTGCGCAGTTGCGGTTGGGCCGCGACTTGGTGTTGCGCAGCCTCGCCTTCCAGGCCTGCTTCGTCTCCGCCACGGCGGTGGCGGCCCGGACGTCCACCGAGGCCGTCGGTGCCCACCAGGTGGTGTGGCAGTTGTGGACGTTCCTGTCCCTGGTGCTCGACTCGGTGGCCATCGCGGCGCAGTCGCTCGTGGGTGCCGCGCTGGGTGCCCGCGAGGCACGGCGGGCGCAGGCCATCGCAGCCCAGATCGTCCGCTATGGGTTGATCTTCGGCTGCGTGCTGGGCGTGGTGTTCGCGGCGGCGTACCCGGTGCTGCCCCACGCGTTCACGACCGACGCCGGGGTCCTCGGCACGATCCCGCACGCGTGGTGGTTCTTCGTCGCGTTGCAGCCCGTGGCGGGAGTGGTGTTCGCGCTCGACGGGGTCCTGCTCGGGGCGGGTGACGCGGCGTTCCTGCGGACCGCGACGCTGAGCAGTGCCGTCCTCGGCTACCTGCCGTTGATCTGGGTGTCACTCGCCGTGGGGTG
The DNA here is from genome assembly GCF_015910535.1 of Saccharomonospora sp. NB11. Classification (GTDB taxonomy): domain Bacteria; phylum Actinomycetota; class Actinomycetes; order Mycobacteriales; family Pseudonocardiaceae; genus Saccharomonospora. The sequence goes on from NZ_JACBJG010000008.1 coordinate 170,832, forward strand.
GGGCCTCGTCGGGATCTGGACGGGACTCACCGTGTTCATGCTCCTCCGCCTGGCGTTCGTGCTGGTGCGCTGGCGCTCGGGCCGGTGGGCGGTGGAGGGCGCCGAGACCCCGCAGGACGCCGACCGCTGACGCGTCCGGTCACGGGCCGCTGTGGCGAATCACACCGAGGTCACAGGTAAGTATCGAGGTTGCTTAGGCGATACAAGTAGTGGGACCCACTGTCGCGTCGCCCTCGGTTCCTGCCCGAATGCCGTCCGGCCCGCCACTGGAGGAGTCTCTTGCCGTCCCGACCCACCACGACCATGCCGACCTCGTCGTTACGGTCGTGGTTGATCTGGTTGACCGCTGCCGTCGTCTACGTCCTCGCCGTCTTCCACCGCACCTCGCTCGGGGTGGCGGGCCTCGACGCCGCCGAACGGTTCGGCGTCGGCTCGGCCGCTCTCGCCACGTTCACCGTCCTGCAGATCAGCGTGTACGCGGCGATGCAGGTGCCCACCGGACTGCTGGTCGACCGGTTCGGTCCTCGCCGGATCCTCGTCTGGGCGCTGCTGTTCCTCGGGCTCGGGCAGGTGTTGCTCGCCGTCTCCCAGACCTACGCGCTCGCGCTCGTCGCCCGCGGCGTGGTGGGGCTCGGTGACGCGTTGACGTTCGTGTCGGTGCTGCGCCTGGCGGCCAACCACTTCCCGGGCAGGCAGTACATGCTCGTCACGGCCCTGACGGGCGCGCTCGGGTTCGTGGGCAACCTGGTGGCGACCCTGCCGCTGACGCTGCTGCTGGCGGGTCCCGGCTGGACGCCGACGTTCCTCGTGGCCGGGCTGGCGACGTTCGTGTTCACGGCGGTGGTGACCCTGCGCGTGCACGACACGCCCACCACGCGCAACTCCACGGTCTCGACGGCGTCGGCCTCCGAGATCGTGGGCCAGCTCAAGGAGGCGCTGCGCACGCCGGGGACTCGCCTCGGGTTCTGGACCCACTTCTCGACCCCGTTCTCCCAGAACGTCCTGGTCTTCCTGTGGGGCCTGCCGTTCCTCGTCGACGGCCAGGGCTACTCCGCCACGACGGCGAGTTCGCTGCTCGCCGCGTTCGTGATCGGGGCGCTCGTCAGCAACCCGTTGGTCGGCGGGTTCGTGGGGCGCAGGCCGGAATGGCGCATGCCGATCGTCGGCGCGCAGCTCGCGCTCACCGGTGTGGTGTGGGCCGTGCTGCTCGGCTGGCCGGGACAGGTGCCCGTCGCCGTGCTGATCCCCGCGTTCGTGATCCTCTCGATCGGCAACCCCTGCTCGTTGATCGGGTTCGCGCTCGCACGCGACTACAACCCGGTGTCGCGGGTCGGCACCGCCACCGGCATCGTCAACGTGGGCGGGTTCGTCGCCACCGCCGTCGCGTCCCTGGCCGTCGGGGTGCTGCTGGAGGTCACCGGCGGCAACTACCGGATCGCGCTGCTGACCATGGTGGCCGTGCTCGCGTTCGGCGCCTGGCGGATGCTCGTCTGGTGGCGGCGGGCCAGGGCGGTCGTGTTCGCTGCCGAGGACCGGGGTGAACCGGTGCCGGTGCGGCTGCGCCGACACCGCTGGGACACGGCGCGCACCTCCGTGGAGCGGGCGGCCTCGCCGGTCTGAGCCGGTCCGATGCCGGGGAGCGCGTGGCCGGGCTGCGGGCGGGTGGACGGCGACGGTTACAGTGCGTGCGTGTCCGCCCAAGCCCCACCTCCCGGCCTGTTGATCGTCGACAAACCGAGCGGGATGACGTCGCACGACGTCGTCGCCAAGGCACGCCGGTTCCTGCGCACCCGCAAGATCGGCCACGCCGGGACACTCGATCCGATGGCCACGGGCGTGCTGGTGCTGGGCGTCGAGCGGGCCACGAAGCTGCTCGGTCACCTCGCGCTCGACCGCAAGACCTACCTCGCCACGATCTCGCTCGGCGCGGCCACCACCACCGACGACGCCGAGGGCGAGGTCGTGACGCGCGCGGAGAGCGGTGCACTCGCGGCCGTGTCCGACGCCGACATCGACGCGGGGATCGCCGCGTTGACGGGCGACATCCTGCAGAAGCCCAGCGCGGTGAGCGCGGTCAAGGTGGACGGCAAGCGTGCCTACGCGCGAGTCCGCGCGGGCGAGGACGTCGACCTGCCTGCCCGCCCGGTCAGTGTGTACCGGTTCGACCTGCTCGCGCTGCGCCGGGAGACCGACCGGATCGAACTCGACGTGATGGTGGACTGCTCGTCCGGCACGTACGTGCGCGCTCTGGCACGTGACCTCGGTGCGGCGTTGGGCGTCGGAGGGCATCTCGCGGCGTTGCGGCGGACGTCGGTCGGCCCGTTCACGCTGGCCAGGGCGCGTTCGCTGGAGGACGTCGAACGTGATCCCGCGCTGTCGCTGACGTTGGGTGAGGCGGTGGCCGCCGCGTTCCCCAGAGTGGACGTGGACGCTCCCGTGGCCGCCGCGATCCGACACGGACAGCGCATTCCCGCGTCGGGTGTCACGGGCACCTACGGGGTGTTCGGTCCGGACGGCGGGGTTCTCGCGCTGGCCCAGGACAACGGCCGCACCGCCAAGGCCGTCGTCGTGCTCGACCCGGCCTGAGGCCGCGGCACCACCGGGTCGTCGGGGCCGCTTCGCAGCGCGATCCGGCCCACCCTCGCCCGGCCCACCGGCGGGGTGAGGGCGTCGAAACGGCTACTCTGCACCACGTGCAGCGTTGGCGTGGTGTGGAGAATCTTCCCGGCGACTGGGGCCGGTGCGTGGTCACGATCGGAGTGTTCGACGGTGTCCACAAAGGGCACCAGGCCCTGATCGCGCGGACGGTCGAGGCGGCGCGGCAGCGCAACCTGCCGAGCGTGGTCCTCACGTTCGACCCGCATCCGACCGAGGTGGTCCGCCCGGGGAGCCATCCCGCCCAGCTCACGACGCTGACGCGCAAGGCCGACCTGATCGAGCAGCTCGGCGTCGACGTCTTCGCCGTCCTGCCGTTCACACCCGAGCTGTCGCGCCTGAGTCCCGCCGAGTTCGTGCACCAGATCCTGGTCGACCGCCTGCACGCCGCCACCGTCATCGTGGGGGAGAACTTCCGCTTCGGTCACAAGGCCGCGGGCACGGTCGAGACGCTGAAATCCCTCGGCAGGCGGTTCGGGTTCACCGCGTACGAGGCCTCGTTGCAGGGCCGGCTCGCGCCCGAGGACGACGAGCAGAGCGAGATCACCTACTCCTCCACCTACGTACGGTCATGCATCGACGCCGGAGACGTCGTGGCGGCGGCCGAGGCGCTCGGCCGGCCGCACCGTCTGGAAGGCATCGTGGTGCGCGGCGAGGGCCGGGGGCGGGTGCTCGGCTACCCGACGGCGAACCTGTCCCTGCCGCGGTACGCCGCCGTGCCCGCCGACGGCGTGTACGCGTGCTGGTTCCTTCGCCAGGGTCACGAGGAGGAGCGCCTGCCCGCAGCCGTGTCGGTGGGGACGAACCCCACCTTCTCCGGACGGGAACGCACCGTGGAGGCCTACGTCCTGGACCTCGACGCCGACCTCTACGGACAGCAGGTGGCGCTCGACTTCGTGGAGCGGCTCCGGGGTCAGATCACGTTCGAGAGCCCGGAACAACTGGTTCGCGAGATCGACGAGGACGTGGTCCGGACGCGCCGCATCCTCGGTGGCTGAGCGGCATTGCCGGTACCTGACCGTGCTTCGACCCGGTGCGATTGCGAATGCCTGAGGGGTTTCGCCCCGTGGGAGGGGACACACCTGACAAGATGCTGACTGGCCGGCGTGTCTTCACGGGGCCGGTGTCGTGGAGGGGAGCAGAACTCAGTCGTGGATGACCACAAGATCGTCCAGCGGAACATCGCGTTGCAGCGCGAGTGGTACGGCGAACCACTCGGCGACCGCGTGCGGAGGCTTGTGGTCGCTTTCGACGTCTCCCAGGCGTACCTCGCGGAGGTGCTGGGTATCAGTGCTCCCATGCTCAGCCAGGTCATGAGCGGGCGACGAGCCAAGATCGGCAACCCCGTGGTGCTCGCGCGGCTCATCATGCTGGAGCGCAAGGTGCTGACGCCCGAGGTGGCGGCGGGCAGCAAGGAGGCGTTGCGCGCGGCATTGGAGGACGTCAAGGCGTCACGCCCGACGGTGAACCGCGACAACTTCCCGGTGGGATCGGGTTCCGACGAGGCCGCCGCGCTCGCGGCTCTGCGCGACGTCGCCGAGGACGAGAGCCTGCTGGAGGCGGCCGATCGTCTCGATGCCGACTTCCCGGCCATCGCCGACCTGCTTCGCAGGGCGGGCAAGGCCCAGTAGTCGGCGGATCGGAGGCCGCCGTGGCGGAGCGGGCCCGGTTGTTCAGCGCGTTGGTGCCTCCCGAGGACGTCCTGGTGGCCGTGCGGCGGGCGCTGCGGGACGCGGGGGTGTCGGCGCGGTCACCGGAGCTGTTGCGGTGGACCTCGGTGGAGCAGTGGCACGTCACCCTGGGCTTCTACGGTCACGACGAGCCGGAGGCGAGGGCCGAGTGGCTGCGCACCCGACTCGCCGGCCTCCCGTCACCGACCGTCCGCGTCGAAGGGTCGGGCTCGTTCCCGGGCGTGCTGTGGCTGGGACTGCGAGGGCGTGGGCTCGCCGAGGTGGCGCAGGCGGCACGCACCGACACCGAGGAGCGGCCGTACGTCGCCCATCTCACACTGGCGTTGGCCCGACGGCGGCGCGGTCCGCGTGCGCAGCAGCGCCGGGTCCAGGCGACGATCGACCACTGTCGTCGATCGTTGGCGCAGGTCACGACGCCGGAGTGGGACGTGTCCGAGATCGTTTTGATGCGCAGTGATCCGGCACCCGAACCGGGCGTCGGTCCGCACTACCGCGTGGTGCGCCGGTTTCCCCTCGACGCGCCGTGGTGACCGCGTGCGGGCGCGATCGTCGCGGGTGAGCTGATAGTCTCGACAGTTGAGTCCGGCTGCGGTCCGTGGCGGCCGGTACTCGCGAGAACGATGACACGGCACATTCCCAAGGAGTGAACGCGTGGCTCTGACCACCGAGGAGAAGAAGTCGATCCTGGCCGAGTACGGGCTCCACGAGTCCGACACCGGATCGCCCGAGGCGCAGGTTGCTCTGCTCACCAAGCGGATCATCGGCCTCACCGAGCACCTCAAGGTGCACAAGCAGGACCACCACTCGCGTCGTGGCCTGTTGCTGCTGGTCGGCCGTCGTCGCCGACTGCTCAACTACCTGACGCGGACGGACATCAACCGGTACCGCTCGCTGATCCAGCGACTCGGTCTGCGTCGATGACGGACTCCGAGGGGGCGTGACCCGGGCCGGGTCACGCCCCCTCGGTACAAGAGTGCAACACCCATGGGTGAGCGCACGGGCGCACGAGGACGCCGTAGCCGGTCCTCGGTAGTGGCCGCCGGGACACCTCCCGTCGGCTTCGATCGATGACCGGCCTCGTACCTCGCGCGTTCCCCGACGAGCGGGGAAGTGCTCGCCCGAACGTACGAGGAGTAACAACAGTCATGACCGACATGAGCGGCACTGCCGCACCCGCCGTCCACGAGACGGAAGCCGTGATCGACAACGGCCGGTTCGGCCGCCGTACGGTCCGGTTCGAGACCGGCCGACTTGCCCGGCAGGCCGCCGGTGCCGTGGTCGCCTACCTGGACGACGAGACGATGCTGCTGTCGGCGACCACCGCGTCGAAGCAGCCGAAGGAGCACTTCGACTTCTTCCCCCTCACGGTGGACGTCGAGGAGCGGATGTACGCGGCGGGTCGGATTCCCGGCGCCTTCTTCCGTCGCGAGGGTCGTCCGTCCACGGACGCCGTCCTGACCTGCCGGTTGATCGACCGGCCGCTGCGGCCGTCGTTCGCCGACGGGCTGCGCAACGAGATCCAGATCGTCGTCACCGTGCAGTCGCTGCACCCGGACGACCCGTACGACGTGCTCGCGATCAACGCTGCGTCGGCCTCCACCCAGATCGGTGGTCTGCCGTTCTCCGGCCCCATCGGCGGTGTGCGGGTCGCGCTGATCGAGGACCAGTGGGTCGCGTTCCCGACCTGGTCGCAGCTGGAGCGCGCGACGTTCAACATGGTCGTGGCGGGCCGCATCGTCGGTGACCGCCCCGAGGACGTCGCCATCATGATGGTCGAGGCCGAGGGAACCGAGAACACCCTCGACCTGATCGCGGAGGGCGCCACCGCGCCCACCGAGGAGACCGTCGCGCAGGGTCTCGACGCCGCGAAGCCCTTCATCCGCGTGCTGTGCGAGGCGCAGCAGCGCCTGGCGGACGCCGCCGCCAAGCCGGTCGGCGAGTTCCCGGTCTTTCCGGCCTACGAGACCGACGCCTACGACGCGGTGGCCGCGATCGCGACCGACGACCTGGCGAAGGCGCTGACCATCGCGGGCAAGCAGGAGCGCGAGACCGCCATCGACGAGGTCAAGGCCGCTGTCCTGGAGCGCGTCGGCATCAACGAGGGCGAGGCGTTCGAGGGCCGCGAGAAGGAGATCGGGGCCGCGTTCCGCGCGCTCACCAAGAAGCTGATCCGGCAGCGCATCCTGCGTGACAAGGTGCGCATCGACGGGCGTGGCGTCACCGACATCCGCCAGCTGTCCGCCGAGGTCTCCGTGGTGCCGAGGGCGCACGGCTCGGCGCTGTTCGAGCGTGGCGAGACGCAGATCCTGGGCGTCACCACGCTGAACATGCTCCGCATGGAGCAGCAGCTCGACACGCTGTCGCCCGCGACGACGAAGCGGTACCTGCACCACTACAACTTCCCGCCCTTCTCCACCGGTGAGACCGGTCGGGTGGGGACGCCGAAGCGGCGGGAGATCGGCCACGGCATGCTGGCCGAGCGCGCGCTCGTGCCCGTGGTGCCGAAGCGCGAGGAGTTCCCGTATGCCATCCGTCAGGTGTCCGAGGCGCTCGGCTCCAACGGCTCCACGTCGATGGGGTCGGTGTGTGCCTCCACGATGAGCCTGCTCAACGCCGGTGTGCCGCTGAAGGCGCCGGTGGCGGGTATCGCCATGGGGCTGGTGTCCGACGAGGTCGAGGGCGAGACCAAGTACGTGGCGCTCACCGACATCCTCGGCGCCGAGGACGCCTTCGGCGACATGGACTTCAAGGTCGCGGGCACCAAGGACGTCATCACCGCGCTGCAGCTCGACACCAAGCTCGACGGCATTCCGTCGGACGTGCTGGCCGCGGCGCTCAACCAGGCGCGCGACGCCCGGTTGACGATCCTGGAGGTCATGGCCGAGGCCATCGACCAGCCCGACGAGATGAGCCCTTACGCGCCGCGCGTGACGAGCGTCAAGGTGCCGGTGGACAAGATCGGTGAGGTCATCGGCCCGAAGGGCAAGATGATCAACTCGATCACCGAGGAGACCGGCGCGGACATCTCGATCGAGGACGACGGCACGATCTATGTCGGCGCCGCCGACGGTCCGTCCGCCGAGGCCGCGATCGACAAGATCAACGCCATCGCCAACCCGCAGTTGCCCAAGGTGGGCGAGCGCTTCCTGGGCACCGTCGTGAAGACGGCGGCGTTCGGTGCGTTCGTGTCGTTGCTGCCCGGCAAGGACGGCCTCGTGCACATCTCGAAGCTGGGCAACGGCAAGCGCATCGACAAGGTCGAGGACGTCGTCAACGTCGGCGACAAGCTGCGCGTGGAGATCGCCGACATCGACAGCCGCGGCAAGATCAGCCTGATCGTCGTGCGGGAGGACGCCGAGGACGAGGGCAAGTCCGACGCGGCGACCGACGACACGAAGTCGGAGGAGTCCGGCGAGGGCCAGCAGGCGAAGGCCGACAAGCCGCGTTCCGACCGGCCGCGGCAGCGCACCCGCCGGGGTGGCCGCAACCGTGGCGGCGACAAGGGCGAGCGCGCCGAGAAGTCGGAGAAGCAGGCGGGCGAGGGCGGCCCGGCCGACGTCGAGTAAGCACGCGTCGCGACGCTCAGCACGCTGAACATCACAACGAACGATCCCGAACGGCCCGTCGCCGACCGCACCGGCGGTGACGGGCCGTTCGGCTGAGGTGAGTCGACGAGGTCATGGCGCGACAGATTGCCGGACATCTCCAGAAGATCAACTCCACGCGCACTCTCGACGCGGGACCGAGCGTCGTGAAGCGCACGGTTCTGCCCGGTGGACTTCGGGTGATCACCGAGTCGGTGCCGGGCGTGCGTTCGGCCACGCTGGGCCTGTGGGTCGGCGTTGGTTCCCGTGACGAGCAACCGAAGGTCGCGGGGGCCGCGCACTACCTCGAACACCTGCTGTTCAAGGGCACGAAACGGCGGGACGCCACGCGGATCGCGGAGGAGATCGACGCGGTCGGCGGAGAGATGAACGCGTTCACCTCGAAGGAGCACACGTGCTTCTACGCCCAGGTGCTCGACGAGGACCTGGCACTTGCGGTGGATCTGATCACCGACGTCGTCTTCTCCGCGACCTGCGAGGACCGCGACGTCGACACCGAGCGCCGGGTGGTGCTCGAAGAGATCGCCATGCGCGACGACGATCCCGAGGACCTGCTCCACGAGACGTTCGTGGAGACGATCCTGCCGAAACATCCGCTCGGACGATCGGTGCTCGGCACCGAACAGTCGATCACCGAGCTGACGCCTGCCGCACTGCGGTCCTTCTACCGCACGCGGTACCGGCCACATCGGATGGTGTTGTCCGTGGCGGGCAATGTGGACCACACCGAGGTGGTGCGCCTCGTCCGTTCCGCACTGCGCGATCGACTGTCCGCATCGGACACCCCAACCCCGCCGAGGACGGGCCGGGCCCGCTTCGGTCGATCGCCGGGGTTCGCCCTGCACACCGACGACACCGAGCAGGCGCACCTCATGCTGGGGGTGCGGGCGCTCGACCGGCACGACGAGCGGCGCTCCACGCTGTCGGTGCTCAACGCCGCGCTCGGCGGTGGGATGAGTTCGCGGCTCTTCCAGGAGGTCCGGGAGCGACGCGGACTCGCCTACCAGGTGTACTCGTCGGTGGCGACCTACGCCGACGCCGGGCACCTCGACGTCTACGTCGGCTGTCAGCCGGACCGGCTGGGCGAGGTGGCCGGCGTCGTCGGCGAGGTCCTCGCCGAGGTGGCCGAGAACGGCCTCACCGACGCGGAGATCGCCCGCGCCAAGGGCCAGCTCCGCGGTGGCCTGGTGCTCGGCATGGAGGACACCGCGTCCCGGATGATGCGTCTGGGCAAGAACGAGTTGAACTACGGGCTCTACGAGAGCGTGAGCGACACGGTGGCCCGCATCGACGCCGTCACGGGCGACGACGTGGCCGACCTCGCCCGCGCCCTGCTCCGGCGGAGGCGTGGCCGCGCGGCGGTCGCCGTGGTCGGGCCGTACGCTCACACCGACGAGCTCCCCGAGGAACTGCACGAGGTGATGGCATGACCGGGGCATCCACCGCGGGTGACCGGAATCCGATCAAGGTCGGCGTACTGGGTGCGCGAGGCCGCATGGGCACCGAGGTCGTGAAGGCCGTCAACGGCGCTCCGGACATGACCGTGGTGGCCACGGTCAACTCCGACGACGCTCTCGCGGCGCTGACGTCGGCCGACGTCGTCGTCGACTTCACCCACCCCGACGCGGTGATGGACAACCTGCGGTTCGCCGTGGACCACGGACTGCACGCGGTGGTCGGCACGAGCGGGTTCACCGACGAGAAGATCGACACGCTCACCGGGTGGCTGGCCGAGAAGCCGGAGCTGGGCGTGCTGGTCGCCCCGAACTTCGCTCTCGGTGCCGTGCTCGCCATGCGGTTCGCGCAGCAGGCGGCGCGGTACTACGAGTCCGTCGAGGTGGTGGAGCTGCACCACAACCGCAAGGCCGACGCCCCCTCGGGCACGGCCGCCCACACCGCCCGGCTGATCTCCCAGGCTCGCGCGGATGCGGGACTGGGACCGGGCGAGGACGCGACCACGTCGGCCTTGGACGGCGCTCGCGGCGCCGACGTCGACGGCGTGCGCGTGCACTCCGTGCGACTGCCTGGGCTCGTGGCGCACGAGGAGATCCTTTTCGGAGCACCCGGCGAGACGCTGACGATCCGCCACGACTCGCTCGACCGCACGTCGTTCATGCCCGGTGTCCTGGTCGGCATCCGGTCGGTGGTGTCCCGTCCGGGGCTCACCGTCGGGCTCGAACACGTCCTCGACCTGTGAGTGCCGCCGTGAGAACGCGTCAGCTCGCCGTCGTCGCCACGGTCGCCGTGGCCGTCTACCTCGTCCTGCTCGCGGGCCGCGCGGTGGAGTTGCTCCGCTCCGGGGAGCCGGTTGCGGTCGCGCTCGGCGTCGGGGTCCTCGTGCTGCCGCTGCTGGGTGCCTGGATGCTGGTGGCGACCTGGCGGTCCGGGCTCGCCGTCCAACGCCTGTCCCGCCGGTTGGAGGCCGAGGGAGGACTTCCCGACACGTCCGACCTGCCCCGGCGCCCCTCCGGCCGCGTCGATCGTGAGGCTGCCGACGCGTGGTTCGAGCTGCGACGCGCGGAGGTGGAGAAGGCACCCGACGACTGGCGGGCCTGGTACCGCCTGGCCTACGCCTACGACATCGCCGGTGATCGCAAACGGGCGCGTGGTGTCATGCGCAAGGCCGTGGAGCTCGAAGCCGCAGAGTCCGAGAGCGCTCGCTGACGGTCGTCGGGCCCCGCCGGACCGCGTCAGACCGTGTCGGACCGAGTCAGACACGGAAGACCTGGGCGAACACGGCCGGGGCGGCGGCCAGCGTGCTGAAACGCACGAACCTGCCGAGGAAGCCGAGCGCGACGAACAGCGACAGTCGCATGCGGACGATGCCGGCGAGCACGGCCGTGGCCATGTACGGCGGGAGCCCGAACACCGAGCTGACGCCGTAGGTGACGGTCATCCAGTGCGGGTGCCGATGGCAGCGTTCCCGGACGGTGTCGAGCAGCATGCGCAGGCGCTTGGTGTGCCTGCGCCACCGGTCTCGTCGGGCGGACGGTGGGCTGGGGCGTCGGGGTCGGTTCAGCGTCGCCGGGAGTTCGATCGTGCCCCGGGCGGCCAGGTAGTAGAGCAACTTGCCCGCCACCTGGCCCAGCGCGGTGGCGGCACCGATACCGATCCACGGCAGCGACGAGTCGGCCGAGGCCAGGCCGATCACGAACAGCTCGACGCTCATCACTGGCAGCACGGACGCGCCGAAGGCGATTCCGAGCGAGAGACACAGCCAGGTGAGCACCGCGGAGACCTTTCGACGTGGCGCGGATCGGGGACGCCGACCGTGCCACCGTAGCGAGATCACCACGCATCGAAGCCCGTTTCGACAACATTCGCGGCCTCGACCACCGGAACGCCCGAGCGGTGGCGGACGGGAGGCACTCGCCTCACCCGGTCACCACCGCTCGGGCGAACGTCACGAGGTTGGGACGGTCTCGGTGTGCGAGGACTTGCCGCCGAACATCCGGGTCACCGGCTCCACGACCCGCGCCGCGATCGGGCCGAGGATCGCCATGATCAACACGTAGGTGGCCGCGAGGGCGGCGAGCTCGCTCTCCACGGCACCCGCCGACACGGCGAACCCGGCGATCACGATGGAGAACTCGCCGCGTGCGACGAGCGCCGCACCCGCCCGAGCCCGGCCCATCCGACCGATGCCGTTGCGGCGCGCGGCCAGCCACCCGGTCGTGACCTTCGTGGCCGTGGTGACGACGGCCAGCACGACCGCCCACAGCAACACCGGAGGGATGCTGCCCGGGTCGGTGTTGAGACCGAACACGACGAAGAACACGGCGGCGAACAGATCGCGCAGCGGTTCGAGCAGCTTCGTGGCGTTCTCGGCGGTGGACCCCGAGATCGCGATGCCCAGCAGGAACGCGCCGACCGCCGCCGAGACCTGCATGGCCGAGGCCAGCCCGGCCACGAGCAGCGCGGAGCCCAGGACCTTGAGCAGGAAGATCTCGCGGTCGGGGCTGTCGACCACGGCCGACACGTAGCGGCCGTACTTGAGGGCCACGAGCATGACCAGGCTGACGACGGCGAGCGAGATGCCGACGGCCTTGAGGCCGCCGAGGAGGCTCACCCCGGCCAGGACGGCGGTGAGGATCGGCAGGTACACCGCCATGACGAGGTCCTCGAACACGAGGATCGACAGCACAACAGGTGTCTCGCGGTTACCCAGTCGCCCGAGGTCGCCGAGTACCTTCGCGATGATGCCCGACGAGGAGATGTAGGTGATGCCGCCGAGGGCGAGAGCCCCGAGCGGGCCCCACCCCAGGATCAGGGCGACCGCGACACCCGGCGCCGCGTTGAGCACCAGGTCGATCAGCCCCGACGTCCACGAGCGACGCAGCCCGGTGAACAGTTCGTCGGCCGTGTACTCCAGACCGAGCGTGAGCAGCAGGAGCACGACACCGATCTCGCTCGCGAGCGACGTGAAGCCACTGATGTCGCCGAGGGAGAAGACACCGCCACTGCCGAATGCCAGGCCCCCGAGCAGGTACAACGGGATCGGGGACATGCCGATCTTGCCCGCGAGTCGGCCCAGCACCCCCAATCCGAAGAACACAGCGCCGAGTTCGAGCAGGGACAGTGCGGTGTGATCCACGCGAGTGTGCCTCAGCCTTGCTTGAGAATCTTGGCGGCCTCGTCGAGCCCGTCGGACGTGCCGACGACGACGAGCACGTCACCACCGGTGAACAGGAAATCGGGTGCGGGGGACGGATGAACCTGGCCCGCGCGCATGACGGCCACGACGGACACGCCCGTACGGCTGCGGAGGGCGACGTCGCCCAGCGTGTGACCGTCGTAAGGGGATCCGCTCTTGAGCGGTAGCTGCTTGGTGCTGATGCCGGGAACTTCGTCCTGCTCCTCGTTCAACTGCGCCACCAACTGGGGCGCGCCGAGCAGGTTCGCCAGGGTGCCCGCCTCCTCCACGGTGAGCGGAAGGGAGGCCAGGCACGCGTCGGGGTCCTCCGCCTTCGACACGATGAGATCGATCATGCCGTCGCGGTGTGTGACAACACCCACGCGCCGACCGTTGTCCAGCGCGAAGTCCTTACGGACGCCGATTCCCGGCAGGGGGGTTACGTCGACGTTCACGGCGAACACCGTAACGCACGCGGGTGACGGGTGTCGCGGTGGTGTCGTCGCAGGAGAGAGCCGGGTTCTCGGTCCTCGGGGGAGTGGGGCGAGCGAGGGAAGCGGCGCGATTTCGTGTCGCTGTCACGGCCGCCGCGCAATTCATCGACTTTACTATGACTTGACCTCGTTTGAAGTGAGAAGATCATCACGCGCCCTTCCGGTGATCGGACACTGCGATCGAGAAAGGTCATTCTGTACGATGGAACCACGGGGTTGGTCGATGATCGCACGCTAACGCGGTGAGGCGTCCCCTCGAGCCCGATGACGATGTTCGGACCCGAGACGGCGGTGGAATAGATGCTCGTGGCGATTCTCGCCCATTTCGCCGTCGCGGCGATGCTGCCCACGATCGCGCGCAGGTGGGGGAGGGGCGCCTTCGTCGTCGGAGGCGTGCTGTCAGCGGCGACGCTCGCGACTCTACTCCTCTTCTACGCCCAGGGCGCATTCGGCGATCCCGCGACGCCGGCCGAACAGACCGTCCAGTGGGCACCGTCCATCGGTTTGGAGATCACTCTTCGGATCGACGCCCTTTCGGTGCTCATGTCGTTGCTCGTCTCGGGAATCGGTGCGCTGGTTTTGTTCTACTACGCGTGCTATGCGAAACGGGGCGACAAGAATGTCGCGCGCAATTCTTCGTTGCTCGTGACATTCGCGGGAGCGATGCTCGGACTCGTTCTCGTCGACGACATCTTCTCCCTCTACCTGTTCTGGGAACTGACGACCGTCTGTTCGTTCCTGCTCGTCGGTGGCGACGGAACGACGAGGCGGTCCCGTCGCTCCGCCACCCAGGCGTTGCTGGTGACGGCCGCGGGTGGGCTCTCGATGCTCCTGGGATTGATCCTCCTGGCGACGGCCGCCGGGACTGTCCGCGTGTCCGAGATCGTGGCCGACCCGCCGCCGGGCGGCCTGCTGGTCAGCGTCGCGGTGGTCCTGGTCCTGACCGGTGCTTTCACGAAGTCCGCCCAGTTCCCGTTCCACTTCTGGTTGCCGGCCGCGATGGTCGCGCCCACGCCGGTGAGTGCGTACCTGCACGCCGCTGCCATGGTGAAGGCGGGCGTCTACCTCATCGCCCGTTTCGCGCCCGGCTTCCACGACCTTCCCGCATGGTGGATCCCGGTCGTGGTCCTGGGGTTGTGGACGATGATTCTGGGCGCGGTCCGGGCGCTCCGGCAGAACGACCTCAAGACGCTGCTTGCATTCGGAACCGTCAGCCAACTGGGCTTTTTGATGGTTTTGGTCGGTTCGGGCGGTTTCGTCTCCGCGCTGGCGGGTGCGACGCTCGTCCTGGCCCACGGTCTTTTCAAGTCGACCCTCTTCCTGGTCACCGGCATCATCGACAAGCAGGCAGGGACCCGCGACGTCCGGCACTTGTCCGGACTCGGCCGTCGGTGGCCGTTCCTGGCCGGGGTGGCCACGCTCGCGGCGGCCTCGATGGCCGGTGTGCCTCCGCTGCTCGGTTTCGTCGGCAAGGAAGCGGCGTTGGAGGCGTTCCTCCACGGCGGTGCGTTGGGTCCCGCGGTCGGCCGGATCGTCCTGATCGGTCTGACCCTCGGCTCGGCGTTGACCGTCGCGTACAGCCTGCGCTTCCTCGTCGGTGCCTTCGGCACACGGCCCGCCGTCGACCCGTTGCGCGTCGACGCGCCGAAAGCGCTGTTCGTGGCACCCGTCGTGGTCCCGGCCGTGGCGAGCCTCGTACTCGGTCTCGTCCCGTCGTGGGTCGAGGTCCTCGCCGGGAAGTACGCGGCCGGGTATCCGTCCGAAGAAGTCCGTTACCACCTGGCGCTGTGGCACGGGATCAGCGTTCCCCTGCTGCTGTCGGCGCTCGTCCTCGCGACCGGGTACCTCGTGTACCGCGCGACGTGGGTCGTGCGTCGCTTCGCCGGTCGCCTGCCGAGGGCGTTGCAGGCCGAACCGTCCTATCTGGCCACCGTCGGGGCGCTTGACCGCCTCGCCCGCTGGCTGACCGGTCGCCTGCAGGTCGGTTCGCTGCCGGTCTACCTCGGTGTCATCGTCGTGACGGTGTCGGTGGTCCCGACGCTGGGCCTGCTCGGTGGTCTCGACGGACCGACGGAGCTGCGGTTCGCCGACTCGTGGACGCAGCCCGTGCTCGTGCTGATGATGTTGATCGCCGCGGGTGCCGTCGTGCTGTCCCGCCGCAGGCTCACGGCCGTCCTGCTGACCGGTCTGGTCGGCTACAGCATCGGTGCGCTGTTCGTCGTCGAGGGTGGTGTCGACCTCGCGCTCGCACAGTTCCTCGTCGAGTCGTTGACGCTCGTAGTGTTCGTGTTCGTCCTGCGCCGGTTCCCCGCGGCGTTCGGCAAGGACCGGCCACGTTCGGCACAGGTGCGGTGGATCAAGGCCGGCATCGCCGCATTGGGCGGCATCGTCGTCGCGGTGCTCGCGGTGCTCGTGTCGGGATCGCGCAGCGGCCTTCCGGAGACCAGCCACGAATACATCGCGCGCGCGGAGTCCGAGGCCGGGGCCCACAACGTGGTGAACGCGATCATCGTCGACTTCCGGGCGTTCGACACGCTCGGCGAGGTCACGGTGCTGGCGGTGGCCGCGATCGGCGCCGCGAGCCTCATCCTCTCCGCGCACCGGCAGCGTCGACGTCCTGACGAGAGCCTCGGCGGCGCGGACGAACTCCAGGACGACCTTCCGGCCGAGAACGGGTCCGGACACGAGGAAGGGGCACGGTCGTGACCACCTCCCGAACCGAAGCCGCACAGCTCTGGTGGGACACCTGCGACCGCCCTCGGGAACACTGGCTGATGCGGGAGAGCGAGCAGACTCGTTGGCCGCGGTCGTTGCTGCTCGAAGTCTGTTTGCGCATCGTCTTCCCGACGGTGTTGCTGCTGGCCACCTATCTGCTGTTCGCCGGTCACAACCAGGCGGGCGGTGGTTTCAGCGCGGGACTCGTCGCCGGGCTGGCGTTCGTGCTGCGGTACGTCGCCGGGGGCTCGGTGACGGGGCTGCGCCGGTCGTGGGTGCAGCCGCCCATCGTGATCGGTGCCGGACTGGTCGTCGTGGTCGCGAGCGCGCTCGTTCCGGTGTTCTTCGACCTCCCGGTGCTGGCCAGCGCGGTGTGGTCCGTGGACGTGCCCGTGCTGGGAACGGTGAAGATCGCGACGAGTCTGGTGTTCGACACCGGCGTCTTCCTCCTCATCGTGGGCGTGGTGCTCAACCTGCTGCGCACCCTCGGTGAGGGCATCCAGATGGGCGAGTTGGAGAGCGAACTGAACGATCACCAGCCGGGGGACGCGAGCACGTGACGATCAATCTGACGATGGCGGTCGCGATCGCCGGGCTGTACACGGTGGGCTTCTACCTGCTCATGCAGCGGTCGCTGATGCGCGTGATCATCGGCATCGCGATCCTCGGACACGGTGCGAACCTCTTCCTCCAGGTGGCGGGCGGCCCTCCTGGGGAACCCAGCTTCGTCGGTGAGGCGGTCTCCTCGTTGATGGTCGATCCGTTGCCGCAGGCGCTCGCACTGACCGCGATCGTCATCACGTTCGCGCTCACCACGTTCCTACTGGCGTTGGCGTTCCGGTCGTGGGTGCTGATCGGTCACGACGAGGTCCAGGACGACGTCGAGGACCGTCGGGTCGCGCTGCGCGAGGCGCGTGCCGTCGAGGAGACCGCGTCGCCCGACGTCGCCGAGACTCCGGACGAGGCGGAGGAAGCCTCCGAGGACGCGCCCGAGGCGCCGAGGGAGGCCCGCCGATGACTGTCATGCTCGCCCTTCCCGTGCTGCTGCCGCTGCTCGGCGCGGCACTGTCGCTGATTCTCGGGCGCAGGCCCGACCTCCAGCGGGTCATCGGACTGAGCGTGCTCAGCACCGTGGTCGCGATCGCGTCGGTGCTCGTCTACCACACCGACACCGAAGGCCCGGTGGTGTTGCAGCTCGGTGGTTACGCGGCACCGTTCGGCATCACCCTGGTGGCCGACCGGCTGGCGGCGCTGCTGCTGCTCGTGTCGGCGGTGGTGACGTTGGCGGTGCTCGTGTTCTCCATCGGGCAGCGCGTCACCGACTACGGCCGGGAGATCGCGTCCACGACCTTCCAACCCGCCTACCTGGTGCTGTGCGCGGGCGTGTCGCTGGCCTACATCACCGGCGACCTGTTCAACCTCTTCGTCGCGTTCGAGATCATGCTCTCGGCGTCGTACGTGCTGATCACCCGCCGCACCAACGCCCGGCGTGTCCGGGCCGGGATGACGTACGTGATCGTCAGTCTGACGTCGTCCATGCTGTTCATCACGCTCATCGCGTTGGTGTACGCGGCGACGGGCACGATCAACCTCGCCGATCTGTCTGTGGCCTTCCGCGAGCTCGCGCCCGGCGTGCAGACGAGCATCGCGCTGCTCGCCACCGTGGTGTTCGGCATCAAGGCCGCTCTGGTGCCGCTGCACTTCTGGCTGCCCGACAGCTACCCGACCGCACCCGCGCCCATCACGGCGGTGTTCGCCGGGTTGCTCACCAAGGTCGGCGTCTACGCGCTGATTCGCACCCACACACTGGTCTTCCAGAACGACACCGTGTGGAGCGTGCTGCTCGTGGTGTCGATCCTGACGATGATCGTCGGCGTCCTCGGCGCGATCGCGCAGGAGGACATCAACCGTCTCCTGTCGTTCCTGCTGGTGAGCCACATCGGGTTCATGCTGTTCGGGCTCGGGATGGCGACGGTGGTCGGCGTGGCGGGAGCGATCCTCTACGTCGTCCACCACATCATCGTGCAGGCGGCGTTGTTCCTGGTCAGCGGTCTGGTGACGCGCCGGACGGGCACCGTGTCGCTGCGGGAGATGTCCGGTGTCGCCAAGAGTGCTCCCTTGGTCGCGGCGCTGTTCGCGGTGCCGGCGTTGAACCTCGCGGGCATCCCGCCGTTCTCCGGGTTCATCGCCAAGATCACGCTGTTCACGGCCGGTGCGGAGAGCGCGACCGTGCTCGCCTACACGGCCACCGCCGCGGCGGTGCTGACGAGCTTCCTCACGCTGTACGCGATGACCCGAGTCTGGGTGAGTGCCTTCTGGGGGGCAGAACGTGAGCCGTTCCCCGACGCCGACCCCACCGACGAGGTCACCGTGGGCACGGGCCTCACCAACAAGCCCATGGTGTTCGCCACCGGGGTGCTCGTCGTCGCGGGTGTGGCCATCGCGTTGGCGGCGGGCCCGCTGTCGGCCATGAGCGAACGGGCGGCGGAGGACCTCATGGACGGCGACCAGTACCGCACCGTCGTGCTCACGGAATGGGAGGGCTGACATGGGCGACAGGATGCGCCGGTTCTCCCCGTTGATCGCGCCGTGGCTGTTCCTGGTGTGGCTGCTGCTGTGGCGGTCGGTGGAGCCGATCGTGCTCGTCTCCGGGGTGCTCGTGACGGCGGCGGTGTTGTTGCTGTTCCCGTTCAGTCCGGTGCGCTCCCCGCTGCTCTTGCGGCCTCACCGACTGCTCGGTCTTGTGCTCTACCTGGTGTGGGATCTGGTGAGCTCCGGCGTGCGCGTCGGCTGGGACGCCGCGCGGTACGGTTCTCGGGCGAAGGCCGTGATCATCGAGGTGCCGATCCTCGTGGACCGCGACTTCCTCGTGGCCTCGTCGGCCAACCTCGTGTCGCTGGCGCCCGGCACCTTCGTCCTGCACATCGACCGGCCGCAGCGCTGCTACTACGTGTACGCGTTGGCCGGGAAGGCTCCGGACCCGGACGTCGTCCTCCGGAGCTCGATGCAGATGCAGGTGAGGGTGGTCAAGGCGTTCGGCACCGCCGAGGAGATCCGCTCCGCCGTCGAGCGGGCCGAGGGGTTCGGCGCGGAGCCGAGCCGGGCGGGGGAGGACGCATGAGCCGCATCGCCATTCGCCGACCCGTGCCGACCTGTGAGGTGTCGTCGTGACCGTCGTCTACATCGTCACCCTGGCCATCCTCGCGGTGGCGGGGCTGCTCACGCTCGTCCGGCTGGTGCGGGGACCGTGGATTCTCGACCGCACCATGGCGCTCGACGTGCTCGTGGTGATCATCGTGGCGGGCTTCGCCGTGAACATGGCGATGACCGACTCCGTGCTGACCGTGCCGATCCTGGTGTGCACGGCGTTGCTCGGCTTCGTCGGGTCGCTCAGCGTCGTGCGATTGACCGAGGGCCGGAAGGAGCACCGCTGATGCTGATCGACGTCGTGTCGAGCGTGCTGCTCATCGGCGGTGCGCTGTTCTGCGCGGTGGGCGCGTTCGGGCTGTTGCGCTTCCCCGATCTGATCAGCCGGTTGCAGGCCGCGACGAAGCCGCAGACGATCGGGCTGATCATGGTGTTGAGCGGCGCGGCGTTGCAGCTCCAGATCGTCGACGCCCTGGGACTGTTGCTCGTGGCGTTGGTCCAGGTGATCACCGCTCCCGTGCTGTCGCAGCTCGTGGGCAGGGCGGCGTATCGGATCGGGGCCATCGACCGGACGTCGCTGGTGGAGGACCACCTGGGCGACCGGCTGCGTCGGGGAGGCTTCGCCCCGCCCTCGGGACGTCCCGGGGACCGGTGAGCCGGGGCACGGGACACCACCGGGCACAATAGGACCCGCACGTGCGACCCCCGGCCGACTCCGGCCGCTTCCGTGGGTCGCCGGAGACGGATGACGCAGGCAACAGCAAGGAGTTGGCCCGGTGGTGCGAGCCCTGTGTGGCGTGGTGGCGTTGGACGGCCCGTCGGGAACCGGCAAGACGACGGCGGCCCGGAGGCTGGCCACCGAGTCGAACGCCGGGTACCTGGACACCGGCGCGATGTATCGGGTGGCCACACTCGCCGTGCTGCGTGCGGGAGTCGATCCGACCGACGCCGACGCCGTCGTGGAGGCGGTCCGGCGGGCGCGCATGGAGGTCGCCACGGACCCGGCAGCGCCGACGGCACGGCTGGACGGCGAGGACGTGAGCGCGGCCATCCGCACCGAGGAGGTCAACCGGGCGGTCTCGCCCGTGTCGGCGGTGGCGGAGGTGCGGGAGCTGCTCGTCGCCGAGCAACGCCGTGTGATCCGTGAGGTGCTCGACTCCCGGGGCGGCATCGTGGTCGACGGCCGCGACATCGGCACGGTGGTCACGCCGGATGCCCCGCTGAAGGTCTTCCTCACCGCGTCGGCCGACGTGCGCGCCCGACGGCGGACCGCGCAGGACGCCGCGGAGGGCCGAGAGGTGTCGTTCGAGGACGTCAAGGCCTCGGTCGAGCGCCGCGATCGGCTCGACTCGACGCGCGCGACCTCCCCGTTGCGCGCCGCCGACGACGCCGTGCTGCTCGACACCTCGGAGCTGACCGTCGACGAGGTCACGGCGAAGCTCTCCGAACTGGCGGACGGGCGCGGACTGCTCGGCGGCGAGGTCGCGGGGATGTGCCGGTGACACCGTCGGCGCGACGCGCCGGGCAAGGACTGCCCCCCGGTGCGGTACCGTGGCTGCACGACCTGGGCAGATTCGTCGCCCGCTGGCTCTACCGGCCCGCTTTCCGGGTGCGGGTGCGCGGTCTCGACCGGGTGCCTCGCACCGGTCCGGTCGTGCTCGTGGCCAACCACAGCTCGATGATCGAGCCGCAACTGATCTTCGGAATGTTGCCGAGGCGTTCGGTGTTCCTCGTCAAGGACGAGATGTTCACCGGTGCCGCGGGCTGGGGACTGCGTCGCATCGGCCAGGTCCCGGTCAACCGGGGAGCCCCCGACCGCACCGCGTTGACGACCGTCACCGAGGTGCTGGCCGACGGCGGTCTCGTCGGGGTGTTCCCCGAGGGCACGCGGGGTACCGGTGACGTCGATCAGGCGCAGCAAGGTGCCGCGTGGCTGGTGCGGGTGTCGGGTGCCGTGGTGCTGCCGGTCGCCGTGCGGGGGACGTTGCGACCTCCCGGGTCGCGGCGTCGCGTGCGTCCGGTGGTCGACGTGGTGGTCGGCGAGCCGTTCACCCCGACCGTGGGGAAGGGCCGGGCCGGTCTCGCGCAGGGCACCGAACAGCTCCGGAACACCCTCGCCGCACTCGTGCGTGCCGTCGACGACGAGCGGGCGCGACGCGATCGCGAGGTTTGACGGCCTGGGGGAGCGCCCCCGGCAGGACAGGCAGACAGAGGGAAGAGAAGCATGACCGAACTGGACGGAACCTGGTCCGACGAGGCGGAGTTCCTCCGGCTCGACGCTGCCGCCGCCGAGGGAACGCAGGCGGAGGACGACGAGCCGCCACAGCCCGTCGTGGCGGTCGTCGGCAGGCCGAACGTCGGCAAGTCCACGCTCGTGAACCGCATCCTGGGCCGCAGGGAGGCGGTGGTGCAGGACGTGCCCGGCGTGACGCGGGACCGCATCGCCTACGACGCCACGTGGCGGGGTCGCCGGTTCACCCTGGTCGACACCGGTGGGTGGGAACCCAACGCCTCGGGACTACAGGCCTCGGTGGCCGCGCAGGCCGAACTGGCCATGGCCACGGCGGACGTCGTGCTCCTCGTGGTGGACGCCACCGTGGGGGCGACCGCGACGGACGAGGCCGTCGCCAAGGTGCTGCGCCGGTCGAAGCGTCCCGTGGTCCTCGCCGCGAACAAGGTCGACGACGAGCGGCTGCTCGCCGAGACCGCGTCGCTGTGGTCGCTCGGTCTGGGTGAGCCGCAGCCGGTCAGCGCCCTGCACGGGCGGAGTTCCGGTGACCTGCTCGACGTGGTGGTGGACGCGCTGCCCGAGGCACCACGGGAGACCGACGTCGTGGTGGGCGGCCCTCGGCGGGTCGCCCTGGTTGGCAAGCCCAACGTCGGGAAGTCGAGTCTGCTCAACAAGCTGACCGGCGAGGAGCGGGCCGTGGTCGACTCCGTGGCGGGCACCACGGTGGACCCGGTGGACTCGCTGGTGGAGCTGGACGGACAGACGTGGCGGTTCGTCGACACGGCGGGGCTGCGCAAGCGCGTGCAGACCGCGAGCGGCGCCGAGTACTACGCCTCGCTGCGCACCAAGACCGCGATCGACTCGGCCGAGGTGGCGGTCGTGTTGCTCGACGCGAGCGAGCCGCTGTCGGAGCAGGACCTGCGCATCGTGACCACCGTCGTCGAGGCGGGGCGGGCGCTGGTGCTGGCCTTCAACAAGTGGGACCTCGTCGACGAGGACCGTCGTCACCAGCTCGAACGGGAGATCGACCGGGGCCTGGTCCGCGTGCCGTGGGCCGAGCGGGTGAACGTCTCCGCGCGGACCGGACGCGCGGTGCGCAAGCTCGCCCCGGCGCTGCGCACGGCGTTGGAGTCGTGGGACCAGCGGGTGCCGACCGGACAGTTGAACAGTTGGTTGTCCGACCTCATCGCTGCCACGCCGCCGCCCGTGCGAGGCGGCAAGCAGCCGAAGGTGCTCTTCGCCACCCAGGCGAGTGTCCGCCCGCCCACGCTGGTGCTGTTCACGACCGGTTTCCTGGAGGCGGGCTACCGCCGGTTCATCGAGCGCAAGTTCCGGGAACAGTTCGGCTTCACCGGAACACCCGTGCGCATCAACGTCCGCGTGCGCGAGAAGAAGCCCAAGAAGAAGTGATCGAGTGGTGGCCACCGGGCGCGCGGTCGCGGTGGCCACCATCGCCCGTCAGAGCACTGACGTCCGCAACGGGACGTCGACCAGCTCCGGATGACCTGCCGGGCTGCCGTCGTCCACCCAGCGCGCGAGTCGTTCGGGAGCGAACAACTCGTCGATGGCCATGAACGCCGCACCGACGAGCCCGGCGCGGTCGCTGAGAGTGGAGCGGGCGATGCGCAGTTCGCGCGTCGCCAGCGGCAGGGAGCGGCGGTAGACGGTCTCACGAACGGCGGCCAGGAGGAGATCCCCGGCGCCGGACACGCCACCCCCGATGATCACCAGCGCGGGGTTGAAGAAGCTCACGAGCGTGGCGAGCAGGGTGCCGATCAGCCGTCCCGCGCGGGTCAACAGCTCCACGGACGTGCGGTCGCCACTCTGTGCGGCGCGGGAGACGTCGGCGGCGGTCACGGTGCCCGTGCTGGCGAGGACGTCGGCGAGGAACCGGCTGCGTCCCTCCTTGGCGGCCGCGAGACCGTCCTGGGCGATCGCGGCGCCACCCGCGTATGCCTCGAGGCAGCCGGTGTTGCCGCACCGGCACACCACGTCGTCCTCTTCGGACGTGGCCGCGTGCCCGATGTCGCCCGCGCACCCCTGGCTGCCCCGGTGCAGCGTTCCGCCGGAGACGAGTCCTGCGCCGATCCCGGTCCCGATCTTCACGTAGAGGATGTCGCGCTGGCCGCGAGCCGATCCGGCCCTCAGCTCCCCGAGGGCCATGGTGTTGACCTCGTTGTCCACCCACACCGGAGTGTCGTAACGGCGTGCGAAGCGGTCGCGCACCGGATAGCCGTCCCAGCCCGGCATGATCGGCGGCGCACTCGGACGTCCGGTGGCGAACTCCACGGGCCCCGGCAGGCCGACGCCCACGCCCCACACGGACAGCTCCGGGGCGTCCAGTTCGGTGCGCACGTGGTCGAGCAGGTCGTCGAACACCTCCTCGACACGCAGCAGCACCGTCTCGGGGCCCGCGGCGATGTCGGCGGCCTCGGTGTGCTCGGCCAGCACGACTCCCGCGAGGTCGGTGACGCCCACGGTGATGCTGCTGGCCCCGAGTTCGGCGCTGAGGATCACTCCCGCACGCGCCCGGAACCGCAACTCGCGCGGCGCGCGTCCTCCGCTGGAGGGGCCGAGAGCCCCCTCTTCCAACAGCCCGCACGACGTGAGCTGTGTCACGCGCTGGGTGACGACCGTGCGGCCGAGTCCCGCGTGCCTGCCGATCTCCGGTCGGGTCTTCGCGGTGCCCGATCGTACGAGGTCGAGCACGGTGGACAGGCTGTCGGCGTGCTCGCCGACGGGGGTGGTCACGGTCGTCTGATCGGTATGGAACGCCTGCACCTTCCCTATCTTTCCACCACGCGCTGCCGCGAGTCGGCGTGCTTCCGCAGTGTGGTGGGATTGAACGGGTGCCAGTAGGCGTTGTGCCTGAAGGGCAAGAACAAGGTCAGGAGGTTGACGTGGATCGCAATCCGGAGCAGCTGTACGACCTGGATTCCGGCGTGGCGGTGCCGGAGGAGGCGGTGCTGCTCTACCACTTCGACGGCTTCGTCGACGCGGGATCGGCGGGACGCATTCTCGTCGACCACCTCCGCTCGGAGTTCGACGGACCCGTGGTGGCGCGATTCGACGTCGATCGGCTGCTCGACTACCGGTCGAGGCGTCCCACGATGACGTTCGCGGCGGACCACTGGGCCGGCTACGAGGACCCGGAGCTGGTGGTCCGGCTCCTCCACGACGCCGAGGGGACGCCGGTGCTGCTGTTCACCGGGCCCGAACCCGACACGCAGTGGGAGACGTTCATCGCGGCGGTGCGGGAGCTCGTCCAGCGGTGGCGGGTGCGCCTGTCGGTGATGGCGCACGGCATCCCGATGGGGGTTCCCCACACCAGGCCGTTGGGGCTGACGGCGCACGCGACCCGGCCGGAACTCGTCCGGAGCTACCGTGCGACGTTCAACCACGTCCAGATTCCCGGGAGCGCGGGTGCGCTGCTGCAGTACCGGCTCGGGCAGGCGGGGCACGACGCGCTCGGTTTCGCCGCACATGTTCCGCACTACCTCGCACAGTCGCGCTACCCGGCCGCGGCGCTGCGCCTGTTCGACGCGGTGACGGAGGCGACCGGGCTGCACGTCCCGCTGGCCGACCTGCGGGAGGCCGCGCACACCACGAACCTGGAGATCGACCGGCAGGTCGAGGACAGCACCGAGGTCGCGGAGGTCGTCGCGGCGCTGGAGCGGCAGTACGACGCCTTCACAGCCGCAAGCCCGGAGAGCAACCTGTTGGCCGACGCGGGCGAGATGCCCAGCGGTGATGAGCTGGCGGCGGACTTCGAACGCTTCCTTGCCGAACAGCAGCAGGGCCGGTCGGAGCCGGGGGAGAGCTGACGCCGCGCGGGCCGTCGAGGGACGGCCCACGCCATGTCGTGAAGACCACACCACGTCGGTGCTCCGGCGCTCAGCGAAGTCGGTACTCCAGGCAGGGAAGGAGTCGACCGGGGATGGAGCCGGACGGCGAGGAGCCGATGCGGACGGCCCCCATACGTCGGTAGAAGCCCTCGGCGAAGGGGTCGGCGTCGACGGTGAAGCGAGTGAATCCCAGTTCGCGTGCGGTGTCCGCGGCGTGCTGCCACAGCCGCTGGCCGACCCCAACCCCGATGTGGTCGGGGTCGACGTACAGCATGGCGAGCTCGCCGTCGGGACGTTCGCCGGTCAGGGAGTAGAAGCCCACGATCGTGCTGTCGAGTCGTGCCACGGTGACGTGGCTTGCCGCGACGTCGTCGGGCCGAAGCGTCAACTCTGCCCGGCATGCCTCCAGGAAGTCCTCGTCGTAGCCCCAGTGCGCCTTGGAGCGCAGGGCGAGATCGCTCAGGAGCGCGGCGTCCTGGGGCAGTGCGGCGCGGAGTCGCATGCCCTTCACTCTGGCGTCGAGTCGACTGACGAGCAAGGGCGGGCTGAGGGCTTCCCTGCCCAATGGACCGGAAGCGTCGTCCTGCGCGGTCGGACGCGGCAAGGCGCCCACAGAGCGGTGCCCAGGGCTTTGGGATCGCGTCGTCCCGGGTTGGTCAGGCGCTTCACCGTGGCGACGGCCCACCCGGCTCGGTCGACGATCCCGCCCGCCCTGACGTCAGCGGTCCCTTCGAGTGTGGGCGGTGACCTCGCGTACGGCGTCGGCGACGGCTACGAAATCCTTCCTCAGGACCGCACCATGATTGCTCGCGACCTTCGCGCTGATGCGAATGTTCGGGTTGCGAGCAGCCACCGTGTCGAGGCTGGTGCGTATGCGTTCTTGTTCATCACCACGGCTCCCGAAGGACGTCCCCGAAGCAATCACGTACCGAGCCGGCACGGTGATGTTGTCCAGCACGGGGCCCAGCTCGCGCTCACGGGAGATCACGCCGATCTCTATGTTGCTGTTCGCCTGCTGTTCGGCGGTCATCCGAGGGGCCAGACCCGTCGGGCGCAGTAGCGGCAGGAACCAGCTCAACCGCCGAAACAGCTTTCGGATCCGCTGCTCCATGGCTTCGTCGAGCCAGTCGTGTGGAAAGGCGCCATCGACCAAGACCGCGCCCAGGCAACGGTCGGGATTCCGGCTGGCCCAGTGCGCCGCGACGAACGCTCCGTAGGACCAGCCCACCAGTAGTGGCCGGGCCACGCCCCTAGCCGCGAGAACAGCGTCGACGTCACGGACGGCGGCCTCGAAGGAATAGTCCGCCGAACGCTTCGATCTGCCGCGAGCCCGCTCGTCGTAGGTGATGTGTCGCCACCCCGGGCCCAACTCCGCGATGACCCGTCGCCAGTATCCCTGGGTGGCGAACTGGCCGTTGAGATAGACCACGGGGACACCGGGACCGCGGTGTCGGTGACGGCCAGCTCGGTGTCGTCGACCGGCAGCATGCCGGTCCAGGCGGTTTGCTCGGTGGTCATGGTTGAGCGTGTCGGCTGCGTCATCGCTTCTTCTCCTGCGCTCGTTGTCGTTTCGCGTATCGCAAACGCTACGTTGCATTTCAGTATTAGGCAACAATAAGTTTGCGTTGAGTAGCCATATGTGCAGGTAGGAAGGCGGCAATCGTTGCAATCGGATGCTTTTCAACGCAATACCGGTGGGTCGCAAGCGTTGCAATGGTTAGAAGACGAAAGCTATGCTGAGGTGGCAAGGGAGTGTGAAGGGGGTTCGCGGTGCCGGGAGGCAGACTCACCCAGCAGGAACGTCGACAGATCGAGCTGGGGGTGGCCGAGGGACTGGCCTACGCGGAGATCGCCAGGCGTCTGGACCGTCCCACCTCGACGATCACACGCGAGGTGATGCGTAACGGAGGCCCCGTCGCCTATCGCGCCGACGTGGCTCACCGCGCCACCGAGCGCCGCGCTCGTCGGCGCAGGCGAGCCGTCCTTCGCGTGTCACCGGTGTCCGAGCAGGGACACGGACGCGACGTCGACTCCGTGCGTGAGTACGAGGAGGCGTTCACCACTCTCCTGATGCAACAGGGGCTGCCCAAGATGATGGCCCGAGTGCTGACCTGTCTGCTCACCACCGACGCGGGCAGCCTCACTGCGTCCGAACTCGTCGAGCGTCTCCAGGTGAGCCCGGCGTCCGTCTCCAAAGCGATCTCGTTCCTCGAAAGTCAGGGTCTCATTCGCCGGGAGCGAGCCGAGGGTCGCCGCGAGCGTTACCTCGTCGACGACGACGTCTGGTATCAGTCGATGATCGCCGCCGCGCGAGCTCACGCTCAGCTCGCCCGGACCGCCCGGCAGGGCGTCGACATTCTCGGCCCCGACACCCCCGCTGCCGTCCGGCTGGTCAAGATCGCCCACTTCGTCGACTTCGTCGGCGAGAACATCACCCGCGCCGCGGAGCAAGCGCGTGAGATCCTTCACGCCGAGCCTGAGGGGAACTCGAGTGGCGCGGCCACGCCGCGTTCAGGCCGCGGGGAGGCAGCCGTCTCGGCGGCGGACGCTGACGAAGGTTCTTGAAGAAAACGCATTGAATGTGACGAGCACTTCGTGCTCAGCCATGTACGACAACGAAAAAGCCCCCACTCCGAAGTTTCGGAATGGGGGCTTCGTGGTGCGCGATACTGGGATCGAACCAGTGACCTCTACCGTGTCAAGGTAGCGCTCTCCCGCTGAGCTAATCGCGCGAGGCGGAGACGGGAATCGAACCCGTGTACAGGGCTTTGCAGGCCCTTGCCTGAACCACTCGGCCACTCCGCCGTGGGTGTGGATCAAGCCGCGAGCTCGATCCAACTGCGGAATGCCCGCCGCAGTCGAGCGGACGACGGGACTCGAACCCGCGACCCTCACCTTGGCAAGGTGATGCGCTACCAACTGCGCTACGTCCGCATTTCGCGACTCCGAGCCGCTCGGCCTCCCGGTCGGTGACCCGTCGTCGTCGTGTGGAAAGAACTGTATCGGATCGCCGAAACGGGGTTTACGCGGGGGGTGGTCATGCGCCGTTGCATGCCCCGTGATCAGCCCAAATCGTGGGGAATGAGCCGTGTGAGCGCGTCGTCGACGTCGACCCACAGGTGTTCGTTGCCGGGGAGCACGACGTCGTAGGTCTGGTCGAGGAAGTCGGCGAGCTCCTGAGCGGACGCCTCGAACATCGCGTGACCCGACGGCGAGTTCAGTTCCACGAAGACGGAGTCGGGGTCCTCGATCGACGGCTTGAGTCGGACGTCGCCGTCGCCTGCCTCGCCGAGTAGCCCGTCGGCCAGCAGGTCGCGGGCGAAGGCCCACTCGACCCAGCCGGCTCGGCCGGTGCGGAATGCGGCCACGACCGCGTACGGGTCGCGGGTGTCGTACCTCAGCTCGACCTTGACCGGGACCGGCGGGGTACGCGGTGCCAGAAGGTCGAAGACCGCCGTGGACCGGAGCGTGACGTGTTCGTTTCGCATGGTCGTTACCCTTCTGCTCCTTTCCGGCCGGGTTCGGCCGTGTCCTACGGGTGAGACGCGCACGGGTGCCGATTCGCTCGCTACGAACCGGAACATCACCCGAACGTGTGGGTCTCGCGGTGGGACTCCGGTACATCCTGCGCACAACACCGAGCGGAAGGACAGGCAAGTCGCGCGAATGTTGCAGCAGCCGCGTTCGCCGGTCGGATTCGTCCTCGGAGTGTCTTCCGGACACGGATCGGTGTGTCACCTGCAGAAATCCCGTCGCTCCCCACGAAAGGGGACCCCCGTTCACGGGGCGCTATCGGCCTCCGCTACAGTAGTTCCCATCGCAAGGGGCGATTAGCTCAGCGGGAGAGCGCTTCGTTCACACCGAAGAGGTCACTGGTTCGATCCCAGTATCGCCCACCACGAATATGGAGTTGTTTTTCCTGGAAGACCCGGCTTTTCGCCGGGTCTTTTCTCATGTTCCCGTCGCCTTTGGTTCCAACCAGCCACGATGGGGCGCACACCCCGTCCCGAGTGAACGGATCGGACACGGTCCGCGGCTGACCTCGCGACGTTGGTCGGTCGGCTGCCCACGACCGGGCGGTGTACGACCGGGTCATCCACCCGCTACGGTGGGTGCCCGTTCACGCACGGCGACAAACCGAATCGTCGATCTTGGTGCGACATGGATCGGGGTGTCGCGAGTCGTCGACCGTCGCCGCGAACGCTGGTCACACGGAGTCGGGAACCTCTGTTCTTAGCTCCCTCCAAGGTAGTGACCGTCTCGGGCGTTGTAACAGCCCTGTAACCATGCCCACCTTGTGTCCGGGGTCACAGTCCCGTGGGCGAGTGCTGTGGTCTCCTGGAGAGCTGTTCCGCGACCCGGGGCCGCGGCGAGGACCGCGGGGATTAGCATCGTGCCTGCACGTCAAATCACGTCCCCAAGGGAGTTCCCCGTGTCGCAGTCGTCGTCCGCCGCAGCCTCGTCCGCCTCGCGCGTGGTGGTGCGAGCAGGCACTACGGCGGGTGCCGCGGTGCGCGAGGCGGGTCATCCGAGCAAGGGGCCGCAGGCCGTCGTGGTCGTGCGGGACTCCGAGGGAACGCTGCGTGACCTGTCGTGGGTCCCGGACGTCGACGTCGAGGTGGAGCCGGTGGCCGCCGACACCGAGGACGGCCGCAGTGTCATCAGGCACTCGGCGGCGCACGTGCTCGCCCAGGCGGTGCAGCAGCAGTTCCCGGAGGCGAAGCTCGGTATCGGCCCGCCGATCAAGGACGGCTTCTACTACGACTTCGCCGTCGACCGGCCCTTCACCCCGGAGGACCTGCAGGCGCTCGAGAAGCGCATGAAGCAGATCATCAAGGGCGCGCAGCAGTTCTCGCGTCGAGTGGTCGAGTCGGTGGAGGCGGCCAAGGCCGAGCTGGCCGACGAGCCTTTCAAGCTCGAACTGGTGGACCTGAAGTCCGGCTCCGAGGACGTCGACACCTCCGAGGTCATGGAGGTCGGCGGTGGCGAGCTGACGATCTACGACAACCTCGACGCGCGCACCAAGGAACGCGTGTGGGGCGACCTCTGCCGCGGTCCGCACGTGCCGACGACGAAGTACATCCCCGCCTTCAAACTCACCCGGGTGGCCGCCGCCTACTGGCGCGGTGACGAAAAGAACCCGCAGTTGCAGCGCATCTACGGCACGGCGTGGGAGTCGTCGGAGGCGCAGGACGCCTACCTGACCATGCTGGAGGAGGCCGAGCGGCGCGACCACCGCAGGCTCGGTGCGGAACTCGACCTGTTCTCCTTCCCCGACGAGATCGGCTCCGGTCTGCCGGTCTTCCACCCCAAGGGCGGCGTGATCCGCAAGGAGCTGGAGGACTACTCCCGGCGTCGGCACGAGGAGGCGGGGTACGAGTTCGTCAACACCCCGCACATCACCAAGGGGCAGCTCTTCGAGACGTCCGGGCACCTCGACTGGTACCGCGAGGGCATGTACCCCGGGATGCACCTCGACGCGGAGTACGACGAGGACGGCAAGGTGCGCAAGCCCGGCCAGGAGTACTTCCTGAAGCCGATGAACTGCCCCATGCACAACCTCATCTACCGCTCGCGCGGGCGCAGCTACCGGGAGCTGCCGCTCCGGCTGTTCGAGTTCGGCACGGTGTACCGCTACGAGAAGTCGGGTGTGGTGCACGGCCTCACGCGGGCCAGGGGCTTCACCCAGGACGACGCGCACATCTACTGCACCGTCGACCAGATGCAGGACGAGATCAAGTCGCTGCTGCGGTTCGTGCTCGACCTGCTGCGCGACTACGGTCTGGACGACTTCTACCTCGAACTGTCCACCCGTGACCCGAAGAAGTCCATCGGCAGCGACGAGGATTGGGAGCGGGCGACCAACGCGCTGCGCGAGGCGGCGGAGGCGAGTGGCCTGGAGCTGGTGCTCGACCCGGGCGGTGCCGCCTTCTACGCGCCGAAGATCAGCGTTCAGGTGAAGGACGCCATCGGCCGGAGCTGGCAGATGTCGACCATCCAGGTCGACCTCATGGAGCCGGAGCTCTTCGGCCTGGAGTACCAGGCGGCCGACGGGTCGCGGCAGCAGCCGGTGATGATCCACCGCGCGCTGTTCGGCTCGATGGAGCGGTTCTTCGGCGTGCTCACCGAGCACTACGCGGGCGCGTTCCCCGCGTGGTTGGCCCCGGTCCAGGTGGTCGGCATCCCGATCGCCGACGCGCACGTCGAGCACCTGCGTGGCGTCGAGAAGGCGCTGCGTGCTCGTGGCCTGCGGGTCGACATCGACACCAGCGACGACCGCATGCAGAAGAAGATCCGCACGCACACCACGCAGAAGGTGCCGTTCCTGCTGCTCGCCGGTGGCAAGGACGTGGAGGCCGGCGCGGTGTCGTTCCGGTTCCGTGACGGCAGCCAGATCAACGGCGTGCCGGTGGCGAAGGCCGTCGAGGCCGTGGCCGACTGGGTGGAGCGCAGGGAGAACGCCTCGCCCACCGCGGAGGCCCTGGGGGCGTTCCTTGGCCAGTGACGAGTCGCGCGGGGAATTCGTCGAACAGGACGGTGTGGGGGTCCCGGACCAGCTCCAACGGCTGTGGACTCCGCACCGGCTCGCCTACATCAAGGGTGAGAACAAGCCCGACGGGGACGGTGAGAGCGGGTGTCCGTTCTGCCGTCTCGTCGAGTTGGACGACGAGAGCGCGTTGATCGTCGCGCGCGGCGAGTCGGTGTTCGCCGTGCTCAATCTGTACCCGTACAACCCGGGGCATCTCATGGTGGTGCCCTACCGGCACGTGGCCGACTACACCGACCTCACGCCCGAGGAGACCGCCGAGGTCGCCGACTACACCAAGCACGCCATGCGGGTGATCCGGACGGTGTCCGGTGCGCACGGCTTCAACATCGGGCTGAACCAGGGCGTGGCCGCCGGAGCGGGAATCGCCGCCCACCTGCACCAGCACGTGGTGCCGAGGTGGGGCGGCGACTCCAACTTCATGCCGGTCGTCGGGCACACCAAGGTGCTGCCCCAACTGCTCGGAGAGACACGGACGCTGCTCGCCGACGCCTGGTGAGTCGACGACTCAGTCCTGCCGCACCGCTTCGATGTCGAGCTCGATCACGACCTTGTCGCTGACGACGGCCGACGGGATGGTGCCGCCCACTCCGAAGTCGGTGCGCTTGATCTCCGTGCGTGCGGACACGCCGAGCACCTTGCTGCCCTCGGTCATGCCGTCGCCGAATCCGCCGAGCTCGGCGGTGAGGGTGACGGGCCGGGTGACGCCGCGCAGGGTCAGCTCGCCGTCGATGAGGTAGTCCTCACCGTCCACGCGCACGCCGGTGGAGCGGAAGCTCAACGTGGGGTGGTTCTCGGCGTCGAGGAAGTCGGCGCTGCGCACGTGCTCGTCACGCTGCTGGTTGGTGGTGTCGATGCTGGCGGCCTGCATGGTCGCGGTCACCGACGAGTCGGTGATGTTCTCCGCCGTGGTGATCTCGCCGGACAGCTCGGTGAACCGGCCCCGCACCCGCGACACGCCGAGGTGGCGGACGAGGAAGCTGACGTTGGAGTGCACCGGGTCGATCGTCCAGGTGCCGGTGAGATAGCCGGGTATGGCGGTGGCGGTCATGGGTTTCCCCTCTGTAGTGGATCTTGTCGGGCTCACTCTAGACGAGTGATGATTGAGCGCTCAACTAGTGGGACGGCCCGGCTAGACTGGGGTCATGCCGGAACCTCGATGGCTCACGGACGAGCAGCAACGTGTGTGGCGGGACTTCTCGGCCGCCGTCGACATGGTCCGGGGGCACATCGAGGCGCAGCTCCAACGCGACGCGGGCATGCCCACCACCTACTACGCCGTCCTCGTCGCGCTGTCCGAAGCGCCGGGGCGGGTCCTGCGGATGAGCGACCTCGCGCAGGCGACCCGATCGTCACGCAGCAGGCTCTCGCACGCGGTCGCCCGCATGGAAGCCAGTGGGTGGATCCGAAGGGAGTCGTGTCCCACCGACAAGCGTGGCGCGTTCGCCCACCTCACCGACGCCGGGTTGGCGGCGATCCGCGAGGCCGCGCCCGGACACGTCGAGGCGGTGCGGGAGGCCCTGTTCGACGTGCTCACCCCGGCGCAGGTGCGCGAGCTGGGAGCGATCAGCGCGGCGATCCGGGACCGCCTCGCGCCCGTGTGCGAGCGGGCCGTGGAGACCGGCGCCGAGGCTGCCGACGCGACGAGACCGGTGTGAGTGACCAGGCGCAGGCCACACACGCAGGGGCACGGAACGCCGACGCCGCGACGGCTCGATAGGGTTTGCTTGCCGAGTCGACCCCTACTCGCCAGCAAACCCTAGGATCAGATGCTCAACATCTTCGCGCGCGCGTCCGTGTCTCGTGTCACCGATCCCATCGGTGCCGCTCTGGTGCGCGCCGGGCTCACCCCCAACGCGATGACGCTCATCGGCACCGCGGGCGCCATCGCCGGGGCGCTGATCTTCTTCCCGGCCGGGATGCTCCTCGCGGGCACGTTCGTGGTGTGGGGCTTCGTCATGCTGGACCTGCTCGACGGGGCGATGGCGCGGGCCAAGGGAAGCACGGCGTTCGGAGCGGTGCTCGACGCGACGTGCGACCGGCTCGTCGACGGTGCGCTGTTCGCCGCCATCGCCTGGTGGGCGTTCGCCGTGGCCGACAACCCGCGCGTGGCGGCGGCTGCCCTGACGTGTCTGGTCCTCGCGCAGGTCATTTCCTACGTCAAGGCGCGCGCCGAGGCGTCGGGTTTCGGTGACGCGGCCAACGGGGGACTCGTCGAACGTGCCGAGCGGTTGATCATCGCGCTGGTCGGGACGGGACTCCAGGGGCTCGGTTTGCCCCACACGGTCGAGGTGTCGCAATGGCTGCTCGCCGTGCTCTCGGTGATCACCCTGCTTCAGCGGATCGGCGCGGTGGCCATGGCGGCGGGAAAGGCGCGACAGTGAGCAGGCAGCGACTCGCGGACTGGGGTTACGCCGCCGGCTGGCGGATGGTGCCGAAGCTGCCGGACTCGTTCGTCACCGCGGCGTTCTCCGTCGCCGCCGACATCGCCGCCAAACGCAACAAGGGCGGGGCCGCCCGGCTGCGCCGCAACCTCGCCCGCGTCGTGCCCCAGGCGGGCTCGGTGGAGTTGGAGGACCTCACCCGTCGGGCCATGCGTTCGTACGCCCGCTACTGGCAGGAGGCGTTCTGCCTGCCGTCGATGGACGCCGACGACGTCCGCTCGCGCGTGGACCTGACCGGCGTCGAGTACCTCGACGCGGCGTTGGCCGAGGGCAACGGCGCCGTGGTGGCACTGCCGCACACGGGCAACTGGGACGTCGCGGGTGTGTGGTTGGTGGCTCACTCCGGAAGTTTCACCACCGTCGCCGAACGGCTGCGGCCCGAGTCGCTGTACGAACGCTTCGTCGCCTACCGCGAGTCGCTCGGTTTCGAGGTCATTCCCGCCGACGGCAGCGTGTCGTTCCGGACCCTGCTGCGTCGGCTGCGGGAGAACAAGGTGGTGTGCCTGGTCGGCGACCGCGACATCAACGGCTCCGGCGTGCCCGTGACGTTCTTCGGGGAGAAGGCGACCTTCCCGGTGGGGCCGGCGCGACTCGCGCTGAGCACCGGCGCGGCGTTGCTGCCCGCCGGGTGCTGGTTCACCGAACGGGGCTGGGCCGTGCGGGTACATCCCCGCATCCGGGTCAGCAGTCGCGACGAGGTGCCCGCCGCGACACAGGCGATCGCCGACGTCTTCGCGGGCGACATCGCCGCCCACCCCACGGACTGGCACATGTTGCAGCCGTTCTGGCTCGCCGACCGGGCCGCTGACGAGGACGGCGACCCGGGCGAGCCGGGGAAGAAGACCGAACGGAGCGCGACGAGCTCGGGCGGGTCCGAGATCGGGGCGGACGAACGGAGCGCGTCATGAGGATCGGGATCGTGTGCCCGTACTCCTTCGACGTGCCCGGCGGAGTGCAGGGCCACGTCGTGGACCTCGCGAAGGCGCTGCGCTCGCTCGGCCACACCGTGTCGGTTCTGGCACCCGGTGACGACGGCGCGCAGCTGCCCGACTTCGTCCAGCCCGCCGGGCGGTCGCTGGGCATCCCCTACAACGGGTCGGTGGCGCGGCTGCAGTTCGGGCCCGTGTCGTACGCGCGGGTGCGCCGGTGGCTGCGTGAGCACGACTTCGACGTCCTGCACCTGCACGAGCCGACCGCGCCGAGTCTGTCGCTGCTCGCGCTCATGGTGGCGGAGGGGCCGATCGTCGCGACCTTCCACACCTCCACGCCGCGGTCGCGCACGCTGGCGGCGTTCGAGCCGGTGCTGCGTCCGCTGTTGGAGAAGGTGACCGCGCGCATCGCCGTGTCCGCGTTGGCTCGGCGCGTGCAGGTGGAGCACCTCGGCGGGGACGCGGTGGAGATTCCGAACGGCGTCGACACCGGGTTCTTCTCGGGTGCGGCGCCGTTGGACGGCTATCCCCGCGAAGGCGGCACGATCGGGTTCGTCGGCCGCTACACCGAACCGCGCAAGGGCATGGGCGTGCTGCTCGACGCACTGCGCATACTCGCCCCGGAACTGCCGTCGCTGCGACTGCTCGTCGTCGGTCGCGGCGAGGTGGAGACGCTGCACCGTGACGCGGGACCGGAGCTCGCCTCGCGGCTCGACCTGCTCGGCCAGGTCGACGACGAGACCAAGGCACGTGCCCTGCGCAGCGTGGACGTCTACTGCGCGCCGAACACGGGTGGCGAGAGCTTCGGCATGATCCTCACCGAGGCGATGGCAGCGGGGGCGCCCGTGGTGGCCAGCGCACTCGACTCCTTCCGGCGGGTGCTCGACGACGGTCGGGCCGGGGTCCTGGTGCCGACAGGGGACGCCGAGGCGCTCGCCGAGGCCCTGCGCGGGCTCCTCGCTGACCCGGTGCGTCGGGCGGCGCTGTCCGACGCCGCGACCGAGCACGTCGCGCGTTATGACTGGGGCACCGTGGTGAGGCAGGTCGTGCGCGTCTACGAGACGGCGATCGCGGCCGATCCTCGCAAGGTCGTCGCGGAGACCGGCGCCCTGCGATGACCACGACACTGCTCGTGCTGGCGTGCGTCGCCGCGCTGGTGATGGCCGGGGCGCTGTGGCTGGTGGCGACGGCGAACCGTCTCGACCGCTTGCACGTCCGGATGGACGCGGGCTGGGCCGCACTCGACGCCGCCCTCGCACGCCGCGCCGTGGTCGCCCGCACCGTGACGGCGACCGTGGAGCAGGGGGAGGACGCCGCGGCATTGCGCGCGGCAGCCGACGCGGCCGAGTCGGCGCCCCGCTCGGAGCGCGAAGCCGCGGAGAACGAGCTGACCCGTCGGCTCGCCGCGATCGACCGCAGGGCGTTGCCGCCCGCGCTCACCGACGAGTTGAGCGACGCCGAGGAGCGCGTCGTCATCGCCCGGCGCGTCTACAACGACGCGGTGCGCGACACGCTGGCTCTGCGGCGACGGCGTCGCGTGCGCTACTTCCGGCTCGCGGGGACGGCTCCTCGCCCGGAGTACTTCGAGATCGCCGAACCCGACCCGGCACCACCGTCCGCCGCCTGACGGCGGCTCACGCCTTGGCGTGTTCGCGGGCGGTCGCCTTCTGTGGAGCCGGTTCATAGCGCGCGTGGTGGCGGGTGAAGCTCGCCCGGCCGGAGGTGAGGGAGCGCAGGTCCACGGCGTAGCGCACCAGTTCCTCCGCAGGGACCTCGGCGTGTACGAGCCCCATCCCACCTTCGAGCGACTCGGTGCCGAGCACCCGGCCTCGTCGCGACGACAAATCGCCCAGTACGGCCCCGAGGTAGTCGTCGGGGAGCCGGACCACGATCTCATCGAGCGGTTCGAGCGGCACGAGCCCGGCCTTGGCCGCTGCGTCCTTCACCGCGAGCGCGCCCGCCGTCTGGAACGCCGCGTCGGAGGAGTCGACGCTGTGTGCCTTGCCGTCCACCAGGGTCACGCGCACGTCCACCACCGGGTCGTCGCCGTCGATGCCCTTCTGCAGTTGGGCGCGCACCCCCTTCTCGACGCTGGGGATGAACTGGTGGGGGACGACGCCGCCCACGATGCGGTCGACGAACTCCACACCCGACCCCCGGGGGAGCGGTTCCACCTCGACGTCGCACACCGCGTACTGGCCGTGGCCGCCGGACTGCTTCACGTGGCGGCCGTGTCCTCGCGCCGGAGCGCGGAACGTGGCTCTCCGGCTGATCCGCACGGGTTCGGTGGTCACGTCGGCGCCTCCTGCCCGCAACATCGACAGCACGACGTCGGCGTGGGCCTCGCCCGTGCACCACAGCACGAGCTGGCGCGTCTCCGGGTTGCGTTCCAGCCGTAGCGTCGGATCGCCCGCGACCAGGCGGGACAGGTTGCGGGCCAGGGCGTCCTCGTCGCTGCGGGTGCCCGCCACGACGGCGACGGGAAGCAGCGGCTCCGGCATCTCCCACGGCGCCACGAGCAGCGGGTCGCTCGGTGCGGACACGGTGTCGCCGGTCTCCGCCGACGTGAGCTTCGTGAGCGCGCAGAGGTCACCCGCGACGCAGTGGGGGACCTCGCGGAGCGCGGCTCCCAACGGCGAGTACAGGTGCGCGACGCGCTCGTCGGTGTCGTGATCGGCGTGGCCGCGATCGGTGAGGCCGTGTCCGCTGACGTGGACGGACCGTTCCGGCCGCAACGTGCCCGAGAACACTCGCACCAGCGACACACGGCCGACGTAGGAGTCGACGGCCGTGTGCACCACCTCGGCGGCGAGCGGACCGGCGGGGTCGGCGGACAACCGGGGGCGAGGCAGACCGTCCGGAGTGGTGGCGGGCGGCGGGTCGTGCTCCAACGGCGACGGGAAGGCGCGCGCGATGCCGTCGAGGATCTCCGCCGTCCCCACCCCGGTCTCCGCGCACGCGGGGATGACGGGATGGAACGTGCCACGGGCGACCGCCTTCTCGAGGTCGGCGATGAGGGTGTCCTCCGCGATCGCCTCACCCGCGAGGTAGCGGTCCAGCAGGCCCTCGTCCTCGCTCTCGCCGATGATGCCCTCGATCAACGCGTCCCGGGCCGCCGCGAGCCGGACCGCGTCTGCTGCGCCGACCTCGCCGACGCGCGGTGGGTGGCCCTCGGAGTAGTCGGAGCGCCGTCCCGTCACCAGACCGACCAATGCGTGGGGTCCGTCGTCCGCCGGGAGGTAGAGGGGCAGGACACCGGCGCCGAACGCGTCCTGGCAAGCGGCGACGGTGGCGTCCACGTCCGCGCGGGCGTGGTCGAGCCGTGAGACCACCACGGCGCGCGGCAGGTTCACGGCGGCGCACTCCTCCCACAGCGACACGGTCGCGGAGTCGACTCCGTGTCCCGCGCTGACCACGAACAACGCGGCGTCGGCGGCACGCAGGCCCGCCCGGACCTCGCCCACGAAGTCGGCGTAGCCCGGGGTGTCGATGAAGTTGATCTTTATGTCGCCGTGGAGCACGGGCGCCACGGCGAGTCCCACGGATCGTTGCTGGCGGACCGCGGCCTCGTCGTGATCGCACACGGTGGTGCC
The DNA here is from genome assembly GCF_015910535.1 of Saccharomonospora sp. NB11. Taxonomy (GTDB): domain Bacteria; phylum Actinomycetota; class Actinomycetes; order Mycobacteriales; family Pseudonocardiaceae; genus Saccharomonospora. Next base: position 209,360 of record NZ_JACBJG010000008.1, read on the forward strand.
CTCGGTGACCGAACCGGGTCGGTTGATGGCGTTCGCGGCGACGAGCAGGGCCTCGGTGAGGGTCGTCTTCCCGGAACCCGACGGTCCGACGAGGGCGACGTTGCGTACCTTGCCGGGATCGTCCACGGCGACCTCGGCCGCCGAGCCGCTGCTCTTGACGGTCTTCTCGGCCATGACGGCCTCCTGCGACGCTGGCGGGTGTGTGGTTTCGAGCACACACCCGATCGGCGTACCTGGCAAGCGGGCGGGACACCTGCTCCGTCGACGGCGTAAGTGGCCTTTCGGAATACCGCGTGAATGGACACCTGTGGAGGGCCACGTCCGACCTACGCTCAGGGCGTCCCGTTGCTCGAAACGCTGGAAGGAACTGCTGTGTCGAACGAGCGCTCCGGTGGCTCCGCCGAGGTCAGGACCGGTACCGCGCGCGTCAAGCGTGGAATGGCGGACATGCTGAAGGGCGGCGTGATCATGGACGTCGTCACGCCCGAGCAGGCTCGGATCGCCGAGGACGCGGGAGCGGTGGCCGTCATGGCGCTCGAACGCGTTCCCGCCGACATCCGCGCGCAGGGCGGAGTGGCTCGCATGAGCGACCCGGACCTCATCGACGGCATCATCTCGGCGGTGTCGATCCCGGTGATGGCGAAGGCGCGGATCGGCCACTTCGTCGAGGCGCAGGTGCTGCAGTCGCTCGGGGTGGACTACATCGACGAGTCGGAGGTGCTCACGCCTGCCGACGAGGCTCATCACATCGACAAGTGGGCGTTCACGGTGCCCTTCGTGTGTGGGGCGACCAACCTCGGCGAGGCGTTGCGGCGCATCGCCGAGGGCGCCGCGATGATCCGCTCCAAGGGAGAGGCGGGAACCGGCGACGTGTCCAACGCGACGACGCACATGCGTCGCATCCGGTCCGAGATCCGCGCGCTCGCGGCGCTTCCCGAGGACGAGCTGTACGCGGAGGCGAAGAAGCTGCAGGCGCCCTACGAGTTGGTGCAGGAGGTCGCCCGGACGGGCCGACTCCCGGTGGTGCTGTTCACGGCCGGCGGCATCGCCACCCCGGCCGACGCGGCGATGATGATGCAGCTCGGCGCGGAGGGTGTCTTCGTCGGCTCGGGCATCTTCAAGTCCGGCGACCCCGCCAAGCGCGCGGAGGCCATCGTGAAGGCCACGGCCTTCCACGACGACCCGGATGTGATCGCCAAGGTCTCGCGCGGGCTCGGCGAGGCGATGGTGGGCATCAACGTCGCCGAGCTGCCCGTGCCGCATCGGCTCGCCGAGCGCGGCTGGTGAACCGGGGCGGTGGGCGGCGCGGGCGGCCCACCGCCGCTCACGACTGTTCGGAGACGAGCACCGCCATCGTGTTCGGCTCCAACGCCCGGAAGACGTGCGGGACGTCGCCGGGGTAGGCGACGTAGTCGCCCGGGGCGAGCTCCACGGGGTCGTCGAGCGGTCCCACGAGGGCGCGTCCGCTGCTCAGAACGACGTGTTCCACGATGCCGGGCATGTGCGGCGCGGACTCCCTGGGGCGGTCGGGCTCGGCCTGGACGAGGTAGAGGTCGCGTCGGGTGCGGGGTGGGGATGCCGACAGCAGGGTGGCGACGTAGTCGGCCCGTTCGGCGGAGAACCGCGGTCCCTCGCCCGCGCGGATCACCTGCACCTGCGGCTTGGCGGGTTCGACGAGCTGGGTGAACGAGATGTCGAGCGCGGTGCTGATGGCCCACAACGTCTCGACGCTGGGGTTGCCGGTGCCGGACTCCAGTTGCGAGAGGGTCGACTTGGCCACGCCGGCTCGTCGGGCGAGTTCGGCGAGCGAGAGACCCGCCCTCGTCCGTTCCCGCTGCAGGGAGGCCGCGATGGCCGCGAGCGGTGCGCCGCCCTTCGTCTCCGTCATGTCGTTCGCTCCACAGATCGCGCGTTCGGTTTGACGAACGAACTCGTCATTGTTCAGTCTAGAAGGTGATGCGTTCGATATGGCGAACTATGGACCGAGAGCTCGCCCGCGACCTCGCGTTGGTGTGGCTCGCCGACGCCCTCGTCGGGCTGTCGTTCGGGGCTGTCACGGTCAGCTCGGGACTGCCCCTGTGGTTGCCGATGCTGTTGTCCGTCCTGGTCTTCGCGGGTGCCGCGCAGTTCATGTTCGTGGGACTCGTGGTCTCCGGCGGTAATCCCATCGCCGCCGTCGCGGCCGGGCTGCTCATCAACGCCCGCCACGTCCCGTTCGGGTTCGCCGTCGCCGACCTGTTGGGCTCGACCTGGGCCAGGCGACTGCTCGGCACCCACCTGATGATCGACGAAGCGGTCGCCTTCGCGCTTGCCCAACAGGAGCGCGAGCGGCGCAAGCTCGCCTACTGGGCGTGCGGGATCGGGTTGTTCGTGACCTGGAACCTCGGGGTCGCGATCGGCGCGCTCGTCGGCACGGTCGTGAGCGACACCGACGCCCTCGGGCTCGACGCCGCCTTCCCGGCCGTGTTGCTGGCCCTGGTGTTGTCCGCGCTGCACGACCCGGGCACCCGCCGTGCCGTCGCGGTGGGCGTCGCCGTCGCCCTGGTGTCGGCCCCGTTCCTTCCGGCCGGGCTTCCGGTCCTGCTCGGGCTCGTGGGCGTCGTGGCGTGGCGGAATCCGGACTCGGGACGGGAGTCCGTCGAGCCACCGGCCGCAAGGAGGTCGGACTCGTGCTGAGTGCCACCACACTGCTCGCCTGCGTCGCCGTGCTCGCGGTCGGCACGTACACCTTCCGGGTCGCGGGGCCGCTGCTCAAGGCCCGACTGACGGTGTCACCCCGCATCGAGAAGCTGGTCGCCGTGGCGGCGGTCGTCCTGCTGGCCTCGCTCGTGGCGACGTCGTCGCTGATGGACGGCGCGTCCTTCGCCGGGTGGGCCAGGCCCGCGGGCGTCGTCGTGGGTGGAGTGCTGGCCTGGCGGAAGGCGCCGTTCGTGCTCGTCGTCCTGGCAGCAGGCGCGACGGCGGCGGGACTGCGGCTGCTCGGTGTGCCCTGATCCACCGGCACCTCCGTTCGCCCACTAGGCTTGACCAGCAATGATCGCGGGAAAGGTGACGCACGTGCCACAGCGACCCGTCGTCGGTGTCCTCGCTCTGCAGGGTGATGTGCGCGAACACGCCCTCCTGGTGGAGCGTGCCGGTGCGTGGGTCCTGCCGGTGCGTCGAGCCTCCGAGCTCGCCGAGGTCGACGGCCTCGTGCTGCCTGGTGGTGAGTCCACCACGATGTCCCGCCTTCTCGTCTCGTTCGACCTCCTGGAACCGCTGCGACAGCGGATCCGGGACGGCCTGCCCGTGTTCGGCTCCTGCGCGGGGATGGTGCTGTTGGCCCGCCAGGTGCTCGACGGCAGGCCGGATCAACAGCAGCTCGACGCGCTCGACGTCGTCGTCCGGCGCAACGCGTTCGGGCGGCAGGTCGACTCGTTCGAGACCGAACTGGAGGTCCAGGGCGTCGAGGGGAACGTCCACGCGGTGTTCATCCGCGCGCCCTGGGTGGAGAAGGTGGGGGACGGGGTCCAGGTTCTCGCCACCGTGGTCGACGACCCGCTCTCCGAAGCGGCTACGGATAGGATCGTGGCCGTTCGGCAGGGGCGGGTGTTCGCGACCGCGTTCCATCCCGAGTTGACCGGCGACGAGCGGATTCACCGTCTGTTCGTGCGCACCGTTTCTGAGGTCGCGTAGACGCGATAGGAAGTTGGAGGAGAGATGAGCGGCCACTCCAAGTGGGCCACCACCAAGCACAAGAAGGCCGCCCTCGACGCCAAGCGTGGCAAGCTGTTCGCGAAACTCATCAAGAACATCGAGGTCGCCGCGCGAACCGGCGGGGGCGATCCCGAAGGCAACCCGACCCTCTACGACGCCATTCAGAAGGCGAGGAAGAACTCCGTCCCGCTGGACAACATCGAGCGTGCGCGCAAACGTGGCGCCGGTGAGGAAGCGGGCGGTGCCGAGTGGCAGACCATCACGTACGAGGGGTACGGGCCTGCCGGGGTCGCGGTGCTCATCGAGTGCCTGACGGACAACAAGAACAGGGCCGCGTCGGAGGTCCGGACGGCGCTGAGCCGTAACGGCGGCTCGCTCGCCGACCCGGGCTCGGTGGCGTACCTGTTCAACCGCAAGGGCGTCGTCATCATGCCCAAGAACGACACGTCGGAGGACGACGTGCTCATGGCCGTGCTCGACGCGGGCGCGGAGGAGGTCAACGACCTCGGCGAGAACTTCGAGATCATCTCCGAGGCGAGCGACCTGGTGGCCGTGCGCACCGCGCTCCAGGAAGCGGGCTACGACTACGAGTCGGCCGACATGAGCTTCCTCCCGTCGGTCAACGTCCCGCTGGACGCCGAGAACGCGCGCAAGGTGTTCCGTCTGATCGACGCTCTCGAGGACTGTGACGACGTGCAGAACGTCTACGCGAACTTCGACGTCAGCGACGAGGTGCTCGCCGAGGTCGGCTGAGCCGTGGCCGGCACACTACCGGCGCGTGCCGCCGGTAGTGTGCTCGCGGTCGGATGGGGCACAATGTCGCCCGTGACTGCGGAGACCACCCTCGACATGGACCCATCCGACGACGGCGGCGAGTTGGATTCCGACCAGGAACTGCGGGAGTGGATCGTCGCGCAGGCCGAGCAACGCGGTAACGCGGTGGTCGCCGTCGCCCCGGACGAACATGGCAGCGGCTACGCGTTCACGGTGTGCGCGTGGGCCATGCACAACATCCCGGAGGCGGTCGTGGTCGGCCTCCCCGGCGAGATGGCCACGGTGTTGTTGGACGCCTATGTGGACCGTGCCGCCACCGGCGAGCGATTCGTCTGCGGAAAGCTCTACGACGACTTCTTCGACGGTGTGCCCGTGACCTTCGAGAAGGTGGCGCAGGCGCACTATCCCGAGTACTTCGGCAGTGCCTTCCTCGTCTATCCCGAAGGCGACTTCCCCGCGGTGCAGATCATCGTTCCCTCGACCGACGGCAGCTGGCCGTGGAGCCCGGACGCGCCCGAAGGATTCGCGGACTGGCAGCCGGTGCTGACGGCCAGCGGTGCGCCCGAGAACTGGACGCCCGGCGTCGACGGCCCCTGACTCCACATCGGACACTCGCACTCGCCGCGCGGTCGAACGACGCCCGACGAGTGCGCGTCGGCGTGTTCCTCTCCGGCCCGGTCGGTGCGGGACGGTAGCCTTCGGTCGAACTGGTGTTCGCGGAAAGGACTGCCTCGTGCGCGTGCTGGGTGTGGACCCCGGGCTGACCCGGTGTGGCCTCGGGGTCGTCGACGGCGCGCTCGGGCGGAGTGTGTCGTGCGTGGCGGTGGGAGTCGTCCGCACTCCCGTCGACGACCCGCTGCCGCACCGGTTGTTGCAGGTCAGCGAGGCGGTCGAGAAGTGGCTCGACACCCATCGTCCCGACGTGGTCGCCATCGAGCGGGTCTTCAGTCAGCACAACGTGCGTACCGTGATGGGCACCGCCCAGGTCAGCGGCGTGGTGGCGGTCTGCGCGGCACGCCGTGACCTGCCGGTGGCGTTCCACACCCCGAGTGAGGTCAAGGCGGCGGTCACGGGCTCCGGCCGGGCCGACAAGGCGCAGGTGACCACGATGGTGACTCGGCTGCTGCGGCTGCGGGAGGCGCCACGGCCAGCCGACGCCGCCGACGCCCTCGCCCTCGCGATCTGTCACTTGTGGAGAGAGCCGATGCGGGCGCGGCTCGCGGAGGCCGAGGCCAGGGCCGCGGAACTCGCCCGCACCCACAAGGCGCGGCTGGCCGCCGCGGCGGCGAAGCGGCGTGACGACAGGACAGGATTGACACCATGATTTCGTCGGTACGCGGTGAGGTGCTGTCGGTGGCACTCGATCACGTGGTGATCGAGGTGGGCGGCGTCGGACTCGCCGTGCAGGCCACTCCCGGCACCCTCGCGACATTGCGCAGGGGGACGGAGGCCCGTCTCTTCACCACGCTCGTGGTCCGGGAGGACGCGCTGACTCTTTACGGGTTCGCCGACGTGGAGTCCCGAGAGCTGTTCGAGCTGTTGCAGACGGTGTCCGGCATCGGACCTCGACTGGCGTTGGCGGCCCTGGCCGTGTTGGAGCCCGAGAAGCTGCGGCACGCGTTGGCGGACGGCAACATCACCATGCTCACCCAGGTGCCCGGCATCGGGCGCAAGGGTGCCGAACGGCTGATCATCGAACTGCGGGACAAGGTGACCGCGGTCGCCGCCACCGACGGTGAGGCAGGTGAGGTCCGAGCGGCGAGCAGTACCGTGCGGGCGGACGTGGTCGACGCGCTGGTGGGGCTCGGGTTCCCGTCGAAGCAGGCCGAGAAGGCCGTCGACAAGGTGGCGGCCGACGTCCCCGACGACACGTCGCGGCTGCTGCGGGCGGCGCTGTCCGTCCTCGGCCGGAACAAGTGAGGCGGTGGGTGTGCACGACGAGGAGATCGAGCACGGGTACCCGGGGCTGGACGAGACGCCGCTCTCGGCGGTGATGCAGACGGGCGAACGCGAGGTCGACACGGCTCTGCGGCCTCGACGGCTCGCGGAGTTCGTCGGCCAGCCGAGGGTGCGTGAGCAGTTGGAACTGGTTCTGGAGAGCGCGCGTAAACGCCGGGTCGCCCCGGACCACGTCCTGCTGTCCGGTCCTCCCGGTCTCGGCAAGACGAGCCTCGCCATGATCATCGCGGCGGAGCTCAACGCCGCCATTCGCATCACCTCGGGACCTGCGTTGGAACGCGCGGGCGACCTCGCCGCGATGTTGTCGAACCTCGCCGAGGGCGATGTGCTCTTCATCGACGAGATCCACCGCATGGCCCGCCCCGCGGAGGAGATGCTGTACCTCGCAATGGAGGACTTCCGCGTCGACGTCGTGGTGGGCAAGGGGCCCGGAGCCACGAGCATCCCGCTGGAGATTCCCCCGTTCACGCTGGTGGGCGCGACGACGCGGTCGGGGGCGCTCACCGGTCCGTTGCGGGACCGGTTCGGCTTCACCGGCCAGATGGAGTTCTACAGCCCCGCGGAGCTGGAGCAGGTCCTGAAGCGGTCGGCCTCGATCCTCGGCATCGAGGTGGACGCCGAGGGGCGGGCGGAGATCGCCCGTCGCTCCCGCGGGACCCCGCGCATCGCCAACCGGCTCCTGCGCCGAGTGCGCGACTACGCTGAGGTGCGTGCCGACGGCGTGGCCACGCTTCCCGTGGTGAGGGCCGCGCTGAAGGTGTACGACGTGGACGAACTCGGCCTCGACCGGCTGGACCGGGAGGTGCTGGGCGCGCTCGTGCGGTCGTTCAACGGCGGCCCGGTCGGGGTGTCCACTCTCGCCGTGGCGGTGGGGGAGGAACCGACCACCGTCGAAGAGGTGTGTGAGCCGTATCTCGTTCGTGCGGGTATGCTCGCGCGAACGCCGCGAGGGCGGGTCGCGACCGCGCAGGCGTGGGAGCACCTCGGACTGCGTCCTCCCGAGCACGTGGGAGGGCTTGACGCCACGTCGTCGCCCCTGTTCGACTGAGGGGACGCCGAGGTGTGCGCCACCGGTGCTCGAAATCTCGTCGGCACCTGGCACACTCGAAAACAGCACATCTGGACACAACTCGGACGTCACGCTCCACCACAGGCGGCGTCTGCGAATGGAGAACCATGGACGGCCTTATCCTGCCGCTGCTGTTGATGCTCGTCGTCGCGCTCCCGCTCGTCATGAGCACGCGCAAGCAGAAGAAGCTCATGGCCGAGCAGCAGGAGATGCAGAACAGCCTGACCGCGGGTGACCGCGTGATGACCACGTCCGGTCTGTACGCGACGGTCGCCGACGCGAGCGACGACACCACCATCGACCTGGAGATCGCCGAGGGCGTCGTGACGACCTGGCTGCGTCAGGCGGTGCGGGAGCGCATCGTCGCCGACGTCGACCTCGACGAGGACACCGTGGACACCGACGCCACCGCCGCGGCGAAGGACGAGTCGAGCGAGAAGGCGAACGAGGGGCCGCAGGTCGCCGCCCCGATCGAGCAGAGTCAGAAGTAACGACGACGGTCGTCACCGACCGCCGACGTCCGGCGTCGTCGACTCGTCGAGACGTCCGACTCGGGTAGGCTGTCGCGCTCGCCCAGCGCCGAGTAAGGTCTCGGTGCTGGGCGCGTTCGCTACCTCGCGGTGAGTGACACGCCTGCTGACTCGTCAAGCCGTCGTATCAGTTCGAGGAGAGCGACCGACCGTGGCACCTCCGGCCGGGCAGATTCGCCCGGGACGCTACTTCGCGTTTTTCGTCGTGATCGTCGCCGCGCTGTACTCGCTGGTGTTCTTCACCGGCGACGGCAGCCCGACGCCCAAGCTCGGTATCGATCTGAAAGGCGGGACCCGGGTCACTCTGACGGCGCGGACGCCGGACGGTTCCGAGCCCACGCGCGAACAGCTTCAACAGGCCCGTCAGATCATCGAGAACCGTGTCAACGGCATCGGCGTCAGCGGCGCCGAGGTGCTGCTCGACGGCAACAACGTCGTCATCACGGTTCCGGGCAACGAGGGCGAGCAGGCCAAGACGCTCGGCCAGACGGCGCAGCTCGGATTCCGGCAGGTCGTCCTGGCCGTCCCGGCGGGTCAGCCCGGCGGGCAGCAGCCCGACGCCGGTGCGGACGCCGGGGACGGCGAAGGTCAGTCCGGTGAGGACCAGGGCGGCGAGAATTCCGGCCAGGGCACCGACGACGAGCAGTCCGGCGACGCGAAGAACGACGGCGACGCCACGTCGGAGGACGACGCCGACGACACCCAGGGCGGTGGCAGCAGCCCGGCCGGTGTCGCGCCCGCGCAGTCCGACGGTGACTCCTCCGACAGTGACTCTTCCGGCAGTGACTCCTCGGACGACACGCTGCAGGAGGAAGCCGCCAGGCAGATTCAGGAGGCGAAGGAGTGGCGCCAGAACCCGGCGCTGCTGCCCGCCGACCCGGCCGACCAGGCCGCCTCGCAGGAGGCTCAGCAGCTCCAGCAGGAGGCGCTCGTCCGGCTGACCTGCGACCCGGACGAACTCGATCCGTTGGCGGGCAACGACGACCCGAAGCTGCCGCTGGTCGCGTGCAACCAGGACGGCACCGAGAAGTACGTGCTCTCGCCGGTGTTCATGAAGGGCACGGCGATCTCCAACGCCTCGTCCGTCTACAACGCACAGGAGGGCGGCTGGGTCGTCAACCTGTCGTTCAACGCCGAGGGCGCGGACACCTGGGCCGACTTCACCGCGCAGAACATCGGCCAGCGCGCCGCCTTCGTGCTCGACACCGAGGTGGTGTCCGCGCCGACCATCAACCAGGCCATCGCGGGCGGTGACACGCAGATCACCGGCCAGTTCACACAGAGCGAGGCCAAGAACCTCGCCGACGTGTTGAAGTACGGGTCGCTGCCGCTGTCGTTCGAGTCCTCCGACGCGACGACCGTGTCGGCGACACTCGGCCTCGCCACGCTGAAGGCGGGCCTCATCGCGGGTGCCGTGGGCCTCGCGCTCGTGTTCGTGTACTGCCTGTTCTACTACCGCATCCTCGGTGTGCTCACGATCCTGTCGCTGGCGCTGTCGGCGCTGATCGTCTACGCCGTCCTCGTCCTGCTCGGACGGTGGATCGGGTACACGCTCGACATCGCGGGCGTGGTCGGCTTCATCGTCGGTATCGGTGTCACCGCCGACTCGTTCGTGGTCTACTTCGAACGGTTGAAGGACGAGATGCGAGAAGGCCGGACCTTCCGCTCGGCCGTGCCTCGCGGTTGGCAGAAGGCACGCCGCACGATTCTCGCCTCGGACGCCATCATGTTCCTCGCCGCCGGCGTGCTGTACGTGCTCGCGGTGGGTGAGGTGAAGGGCTTCGCCTTCACCCTGGGTATGTCGACGGTGCTCGACCTCATCGTCGTGTTCCTGGTGACGCACCCGCTGGTGGCGCTCGTGTCCCGCTCGAAGAAACTGTCGAGTCCCAAGCTCTCCGGCCTCGGTGCGGTGCAGCGCATCGGCGCCGACCGTCGAGCCGCGGTCCGCACTGCTGTGAAGGAGGCGTGACGTGGCGAAGTCCGACCTCACCACCGACGCACCCGTGAAGAAGGAATCGGTCTTCCAGCGCCTCTACACCGGTACCGGCGCGTTCGACATCGTCGGCCACCGCAAGCAGTGGTTCGTCGTGTTCGCCGCCTTGATCGTCGCCTGCTTCGTGGCGATCGGGGTCCGCGGCTTCAACCTCGGCATCGAGTTCGAGGGCGGGACGCAGATCCAGTTGCCCGCGGTGGGTGCCCAGGGACAGATCACCACCGAGGACGCGCGTGAGGCCTTCGCCGACGCCATGGGCAGCAACCCGGCTGAGGTGCAGCAGGTCGGCAACGGTGACTCCGCGACCATCCAGATCCGGTCGGAGACGCTGAACTCGGACGAGGTCCAGCAGGTCAAGCGGTCCTTGTTCGACACGCTGCAACCGCTCGACGACGGGGGCCAGCCCAGCGAGCAGGTGATCAGCGACAGCCGGGTGAGCGCCACCTGGGGCGGTGAGATCTCCAAGCAGGCGCTGATCGCCCTGGGGGTCTTCCTGGTCCTCGTCGCCGTCTTCCTGATTCTCTACTTCGAGACCTGGATGGCGGTGTCCGCGCTGGTCGCGCTGCTGCACGACATCGTGGTCACCGCTGGTGTCTACGCGCTGGTGGGCTTCGAGGTGACTCCGGCGACGGCCATCGGTCTGCTGACCATTCTGGGCTACTCGCTGTACGACACCGTGGTCGTGTTCGACAAGGTCAAGGAGAACACGCGCGGCATCCTGAACCTCACGCGGCGCACCTACGCCGAGGCGGCCAACCTGGCGCTGAACCAGGTGTTGATGCGCTCGATCAACACGTCGATCATCGCGCTGCTGCCGGTGCTCGGCCTGCTCGTCATCGGCAACATCCTCCTCGGCTCCGGCACGCTGCAGGACCTGGCGCTCGTGCTGCTCACCGGTATGCTCGCCGGCACGTTCTCCTCGGTCTGCCTGGCCACGCCGATGCTCGTCGCATTCAAGATGCGCGAGCCGCAGTACCGCAAGCAGGAGGAGAAGGTCCTGGCCCGCCGTGCGGCCCAGGCCCGCAAGGTCGGCGCCACTGGTCAGGACGACGACTTCAATCCCGGTGACGACGAGCAACTCGAAGCCGAGCTGCGCAAGGAGAAGGCGTACGCCGCCGCCGCGAGCGTTCCGGCCCGCCACCCCAAGGCCCGGTCCACCCGCCCGACGGGGAAGCGCAAGCGGTGAGCGACGAACTCGGCAAGGCACTGGACCTCATCACCGAGATCCCGGACTTCCCTGAGCCCGGGGTGCTGTTCCGCGACCTCACCCCGCTGTTCGGCGACCCCGACGCATTCCGGCACGTGATCGACGCGCTGGGGGAGGCGGTCGGCGAGAACGTCGATCGCCTCGCCGCGGTGGAGGCTCGTGGGTTCGTGCTCGCCGCCGCCCTCGGCTACGCCCGAGGGTTGGGGGTCGCCCTGGTGCGCAAGCCGGGCAAACTGCCCAACGTCGCGGGCCGCGTCGACTACGCGCTCGAGTACGGCACCGCGACGTTGGAGCTTCCCCTGGGCTCGGTGCACGCGGGCGAACGGGTCGCGATCGTGGACGACGTGCTGGCCACGGGCGGTACCGTGGCGGCGACCGCCGAGCTGGTCACGAGCGCCGGGGCCGAGGTCACCGGTGTCACCGTCGTGCTCGAACTGGCCGACCTCGGCGGACGGGCTCGACTCGGCTCGGTGCCGGTGCACGCTCTGCGTACCGTCTGAGGGCGCCGACGTTCGTCGGGTCCTGCGGAGTCGTCGGTGCCCGTGGGCATGGGAACGGCCCCTCGCGCGTTACGCTTGACGTCATCAGTCGCGTGACGAGCTGGAGGTTCGGGTGAGCCAGGAGCTTGATTCCGTGGTCGCTGCCCGTTCGGACGCCGGTGCGCCCACGCGATCCGATCAGGGCGCACCGCCGGGCGCCACCGTGCGGGCACCGTCGGCCACCCGACGGGTGCGAGCGCGGTTGGCGCGGCGGATCACGGCGCAGCGACCCGCATCCGTGAAGCAGGTTCTGGAGCCGCTGGCGGTCATCCATCGCGAGCTGCACCCGAGCGCCGACCTCGCGTTGTTGCAGCGCGCCTACGACGTGGCCGAGTACCTGCACCGCGAGCAGCGGCGCAAGTCCGGCGACCCCTACATCACGCACCCCCTTGCCGTGGCCACGATCTTGGCCGAGCTGGGGATGGACACGACCACGCTGGTCGCCGCCCTGCTGCACGACACGGTCGAGGACACCGACTACTCGGTGGAACAGCTCACCGAGGAGTTCGGCGAGAAGGTCGCTCAACTGGTCGACGGCGTCACCAAGCTCGACAAGGTGAAGCTCGGTACCGCGGCGGAGGCGGAGACCATCCGCAAGATGGTCATCGCGATGGCCCGGGACCCGCGGGTGCTGGTCATCAAACTCGCCGACCGGCTCCACAACATGCGCACCATGCGCTTCCTGCCGCCGGAGAAGCAGGCCCGCAAGGCGAAGGAGACGCTGGAGGTCCTCGCGCCGCTGGCCCACCGCCTGGGCATGGCGACCGTCAAGTGGGAACTGGAGGACCTCGCGTTCGCGATCCTGCAGCCGAAGAAGTACGACGAGATCGTGCGGCTGGTCGCCGACCGCGCCCCGTCGCGGGACACCTACCTGCGGTGGGTGATCGGGGAGCTGACGAAGCAGCTCGGGGAGTCGCGCATCACCGCCAAGGTCGAGGGGCGGCCGAAGCACTACTACTCGATCCACCAGAAGATGATCGTGCGGGGACGCGACCTCGACGACATCCACGACCTCGTGGGTGTGCGGATCCTGGTGGACGAGGTCCGCGACTGCTACGCCGCCATGGGCGTGGTGCACGCGCTGTGGCAGCCCATGCCGGGCCGATTCAAGGACTACATCGCCCAGCCGCGCTTCGGCGTCTACCAGTCGCTGCACACCACCGTGATCGGCCCCGACGGCAAGCCGTTGGAGGTGCAGATCCGCACGCACGAGATGCACCGCACGGCGGAGTACGGCATCGCGGCGCACTGGCGGTACAAGGAGACCAAGGGCACGCATCGCGGCAACGCCGTCGACATCGACGAGATGGCGTGGATGCGTCAGCTCCTCGACTGGCAGCGGGAGGCTGCGGACCCGGGGGAGTTCCTGGAGTCCCTGCGGTACGACCTGGCGACTCGCGAGATCTTCGTGTTCACGCCCAAGGGCGACGTGATCACGTTGCCGGTCGGTTCGACGCCCGTCGACTTCGCGTACTCCGTGCACACCGAGGTCGGACACCGCTGCATCGGTGCGCGGGTCAACGGCCGGCTCGTCGCTCTGGAGCGCAAGCTCGAAAACGGTGAGGTCGTCGAAATCTTCACCTCGAAGGCCGAGGGCGCGGGACCGAGCCACGACTGGTTGTCGTTCGTCGCCTCGCCGAAGGCCAAGGCGAAGATCCGCCAGTGGTTCGCCAAGGAACGGCGCGACGAGGCCGTCGAGAGCGGCAAGGAGGCCATCGCCAAGGAGGTCCGCAAGATCGGGCTTCCGTTGCAGCGGCTGGTCTCGGCCGACACGATGGGCGCGGTCGCCAAGGAGTTGCGGCACAACGACATCAGCTCGTTGTACGCGGCGGTGGGCGAGCATCAGGTCGGCGCGAAGCACGTGGTGCAGCGGCTCGTGGCGCTCATCGGCGGTGTGGAGGAGGCCGAGGAGGAGCTGGCCGAGCGGGCCACACCGTCCACGGTCACCCGCCGCCGTGGCACCGGCGACGTCGGTGTGGTGGTGAAGGGCCAGACCGACATCTGGACCAAGCTCGCGCGCTGCTGCACACCCGTCCCCGGCGACGAGATCCTGGGCTTCGTCACCCGGGGCGGCGGCGTGTCCGTGCACCGCACCGACTGCACCAACGCCGACGAACTGCGCAAACAGCCCGAGCGGCTGCTCGACGTCGAGTGGGCGCCCACCGAGTCGTCGGTGTTCCTCGTGGCGATCCAGGTGGAGGCGCTCGACCGACACCGGTTGCTGTCCGACATCACCAAGGTGCTCGCCGACGAGAAGGTCAACATCCTTTCGGCGTCCGTGACGACGTCGCGGGACCGGGTGGCGGTCAGCCGGTTCACGTTCGAGATGGGCGACCCGAAGCACCTCGGCCACGTGCTCAAGGTGGTGCGCAACGTCGAAGGCGTGTACGACGTCTACCGCGTGACGTCGGCCTCGTGACGGTCCGGTCGTCGCGGTCGACGCCGTACTGTGCGTGATCATGAGCGACGGGTTCGACTACCGCAGCCACGGCGAGATCGCCAGGCTCACCTTCACGCGGCCGGAGAAGATGAACGCCATCCGCCACGAGATGTGGTCGGCGATCCCGGATGTGGTCGCCGAGGTCGAGGCCGACCCGGCGGTGAAGGTGCTCGTCGTCACGGGCGCGGGTGACCACTTCTCGGCGGGCGCGGACATCGGGGAGTTCCGCGCGCTGCGGTCGACGGCCGAGGGCGCGGTGAGCTACGACCGCGCGGTGACGGCCGCCGTGGAGGCCCTCAGCGGCCTTCGCAAGCCGAGCATCGCGATGATCCGGGGCAACTGCATCGGTGGTGGGAGTCAGATCGCGGTGGCATGCGACTTCCGGTTCGCCGCGAAGAACGCCCGGTTCGGGATCACGCCCGCCAAGCTCGGGATCGTCTACGACTTCACCTCGACGCGGCAGCTCGTCGACCTCGTCGGGCCGGCACATGCCCGGTATCTGTTGTTGTCGGCGACGTTGGTGAACGCGCAGCGGGCCGCGGAGATGGGCCTGGTCAACGAGCTCGTCGACGCCGACGCCTTGGAGGAGACCACGACGGCGTTCGCGCGGACATTGTGCTCTCGGTCGCAGACGGCGGTGCGGAGCATGAACGAGATCATCGGGCGCATCCTCGCGGGCCAGACGGAGTGCGACGAGGAGATCGAGCGGCTGCGTACCGAGGCCGTCCACAGCGCCGACTACGCCGAAGGCGTGGCCGCGTTCCTGGAGCGCCGCGCCCCACGCTTCGCCTGACATCGTGTCCGCGCCCTGCGCACGCGTGTCCGCGCCGCAGGACGCCGGCATGCGTGCAAGAGACGCCGACATGCGTGCAGGAGGCGCGGACACGCCGAATGGGCCGCATCCGCGCGCGGATACGGCCCATTCTCGGGAATCGTCAGGACTCGACGGTGACGTCGGTGAAGGTGACGTCGGTGAGCGGCTTGCCGCCACCCGGGCTCGGGTCGAAGCTGCCGTCGTGGCCGCCACGGGCCACCTCGTCGATCACCTTCAGGCCCTCGTCGTCGATGGAGCCGAACACGGTGTAGTCCGGCGGCAGCGGAGCCTCGCCGAACACCATGAAGAACTGGCTGCCGTTGGTGTCGGGGCCGCTGTTGGCCATCGCGAGGACACCCCGACCGTATTCGAGCTCCTCGAACGTCTCGTCGGCGAACGTGTAGCCGGGGCCGCCTGTGCCCTGCCCCGTCGGGTCACCGCACTGCAGCATCTGCAGGCCCTCGGTGCCGATCCGGTGGCAGCTCGTGTCGGTGTAGTAGCCCTCCTCGGCGAGGTGCACGAAGCTGTTCACGGTGCACGGGGCGAGCGCCCGGTCGAGTTCGAGGCCGATGTCGCCGACGTTGCTGTGCAACGTGACCTTCACGGTTCCCTCGGACGACACGTTCTCGCCGTCCGGCACGGACACCTTCTTGGCCGCCTCCCCGGACTCCGTGTACTCGCACGACGTCGGGTTCGGCAACGGCTCGGGACGCTGCGCCAACTCGACCCGCTCCGTGGGGATCTCGATGTCCGTCGGCGCGGCCGGGGTGGTGGCCGACGACGAGCCGTCGGCGTTGTTCTCGGCCTCGCTGTCGCCGCCCCGCGTTGCCAGGACCACGATGAGCCCGGCGACCACGACCACGGCGCCGACCGTGACACCGACTCCCACGATCCTGCGTCGCTTCGCCCGCTCGGCTCGACGGGCGAGCTGTCGTTCGAGCTTGCGTTTCGCGGCCTCGCGGCGCTGCTGGTTGGTCGCCACCTGCCCTCCTTGAAGTCTTCGACACACCCGCTGCGGGTGGCGGCAGTCTATGGGCACTGTCTGTGAGGAAGCTGTGTAGGGGCGGCTAGGGTGAGACCGATCCCAGATCCCGGAGGTGTTCGTCGTGCTGGTCGTCGGGTTTCCGGCAGGCGCGTTCCGGGCCAACTGCTATCTCGTCGCGGCCGGGCCGGGCCGGGAGTGCGTCGTCGTCGACCCCGGTGAGAGCGCGTCGGACGGTGTCGAGAAGGCCCTGCGGGAGCACGAGCTGACCCCGGTGGCGGTGCTGGCGACCCACGGTCACTACGACCACGTGGCGTCGGCCGCGGAGCTGTCGGAGACACACGGGGTGGCCGTGCACGTCCGCCCCGAGGACCGCCCGCTGCTGACGGACCCGGCGGCGGGCTTGGGGCCCCAGCTCGCGGCCGTCGTCGGTCCGGTGTCGTTGCCGGAACCCGCCGCCGTCGAGCCGCTGGACGAAGGGCCCCTCGACCTGGCGGGTCTGCGGTTCGACGTGCTGCACACGCCGGGGCACACACCGGGCTCGGTCGTGTTCACGGTGCGCGCCGAGGAAGGCGGACGGGTTGCGTTGACCGGCGACACGCTGTTCGCGGGTTCGGTGGGCCGCACGGACCTGCCCGGGGGTGATGCGGACGCGCTTGCGTCCTCGCTGCGACGTCTCATGTCGTCGCTCGACGACGGGACGGTCGTCCTCCCGGGGCACGGGGACAGCACCACCATCGGTCGGGAGCGGGTGGGCAACCCGTTCCTGACCTGACACGGACGAGACTTGTACGACCACGTTCGACAGCACGGCAAGGGGTACGAGGGCGCACCATGACTGAACACGAGCCGACGTCGGCCGACCGGGCACGCGAACCGGAGCGCATCCTGCTCTCGGGGGAGGACGGCAAGGTCCGTCGGACCCGCGTGATCTCGGGGCTCGTCGCGGTGGCGATGCTGGCGGCGGCGTTCGGCGGGGTCACGGGCCTCATCGCCGGTCAGGTGCCCGCGCTCGTCGTCGCGGCGGTCATCGCGGTGCCGTTGCTGTTGCTCGTGGTCTCGGGGGCCCGTCGGCGGATGTGGCTGGAGGGCACCACGGTCACGGTGCGGACCTGGGGGACGCGCCGGGTCGATCTCACGACGGCCTCGCGGCTGGACCTGCTGATCACCGACGTGCGGGGCACGCGGACGGTGAGCCTGCTGGTGACCGGCGGGCAGCGTGCGGCCGTCAAGATCGACCTCGCCGCGTACGCGGGGACCGGAGGTCGGGAACTCGGCATCCTGCCGCTGCGCCAGATCGCCGACGCCGTGGTGAACAACCTGGACGCGGGTGGTCTCGTGTTCTCGCAGCTCCTCGTGGCCCAGCTCCGCTCGGAGGCCCGGGGCGACGCCGCCGCGGACCGTCCGCTCTACCGCCTGGCGTCGGCGGCTCCGTCGGGCAAGCTCGCGCAGCGGTTCAGCATGCAGGCCGTCAGCCGGTTCGTGGCGACGTTGGAGGACTGAGTTCGTCGTCGGGGTCCTCGGCCTCGTGCGGCTCGGCGTTCTCGTCGCGTACGGCCACGAGGGCGGCGAGCAGCGTGGTGAGGGGAACGGCGGCGATGATGCCGATGCTGCCCGCCAACGTGCGGACGAGTTCCTGAGCGACGTCCTGCGACTGCAGGATCGGGGAGAGACCGACGTCGGCCAACGACGACAACAGCAACAGCGGCAGCGCCGCCCCGGCGTAGGCGAGCACGAGCGTGTTCACCGCCGAGCCGACGTGCGCGCGGCCGATGCGCAACCCGGCCGCGTAGAGGCTGCGCCAGCTCAGCGCGGGGTTGGCGCGACGCAGTTCCCACACCGCGCTGGCCTGTGCGACGGTCACGTCATCGAGCACCCCGAGAGCGCCGATGACGATGCCCGCCAGCAGCAGACCACGGGGGTCGAGGTCTCCGCCGAGAGAGCCGATGAGCGAGCTCGTGTCGGCGTCCAGCCCGGTGAGGTCGGCGGCGGCCGAGAACACGGCCGACAGCACGCCGATGAGCGCGAGACTCGCGATCGTGCCGAGCACCGCCACCGACGTGCGTGCGGAGACGCCGTGGGTGACGTACAAGGCGAGGAACATGATGAGCCCGGCGGCGGCGATGGCCACCAGCAGGGGATCGCGGCCCGCGAGGATGGCGGGCAGGACGAACAGGACGATCACGCCGAAGGTGATGCCGAGGGCCACGAGCGAGGCGAGTCCCTGCCAGCGGCCCAACAACAGCACGGCCGCGGCGAAGAGCACACCCAGCAGCAGGAGCGGGACTCCGCGCTGGAAGTCGCGGATCTGGTACGAGCCGGGGTCCGTGGGCTCGCCTCCGCCGTAGGCCAACACCACCTCGTCGCCCACGGCGAAGCGAGGACTGCTGGGCTCGATCGGCAGGATCTTGCTGATCGTCGCCCCCTGCCCGGGGCCGTCGTCCAGACGGACGTCCACCGACAGGCAACGCTGGTCGTCCGGGTCGGGCTCGCCGACCTGGACCTGCCCCGGTTGGAGACACGGCCCGGCCGCGGCAGCCGTGACCACGCCGTCCACGGGCGTTCCGGCCGACCCGGCCAGCTCGGGCGCACCCTCCCAGGGGAAGAGCACCCCCACGGCCACGACGGTCGCCAGCGCCAGCGGGGCGAGCAGGGCGAGCAGGAGGCGTCGGACCTGCCTGGAGGCAGGCGTCGTGTCGCCGTGTCCGTGTCCGTGGCCGTGGCCGACAGACACGGGCGGCGTGCGGGGCCGGTCCTTGTCGGTGCGCTCGGTCTTCTCCTCCGGCGGTGTCGAGCCACGTCCGGAGTCGGTCGACGGCGGTGGCGGCGTGGCGTCCGACGGCTTTCGCGTCGTCGCGCCCGCGTCGCGTTCCTCGGACGGCGTGGCCGGTGCGGGGTCGAGTACCCCTGCCACCGAGGACTTCGCGGCCGTCGACCGACGGCCTCCGGCAGGCCGGTCAGGCCGCTCGCGACCTTCGGCGAGCGGGGTGTCCGGGCGGCGGCGTCGGGGCGTGGCCGGGTCACCGGTCGTGGTCCGGGTCGCCGCACGCGGTCCCGAGGCGGTCGGGCGGGCTCGGCGACGGGCGGGCGCGGGGTGTTCGGGTCTCACCCGGGGCAGCGGCTCGGTCGGATCGGAGTCGTCGGGGCGCACCCGGTCATCTTGCCCGGTTCGCGCTCACCCGCTGTCGACAGCCGGAGGGGCCGGATTCGGATTGGTCTGGATCTCGACGGAACCGGATGGGGGTTCTCCACGTCACAGTGAGCGAGAACGTGCAGAGGCGGCGTGCCGCTCGTCGCGGTGTCCGCACGTCCGGCTGGGGGTCGGACGTGCGGGGCCCGGGTGCGCCGCCCCGTTCTCGCCGTCACGGTGTTCCGACGGGCGAAACGTCGTCGTTGCGTTTCCGCCCGTCGCGGGTGAGGCTGCGGGGAACCGACCGGGAAGGACCGACTGTGGGTTCCGACGTGACGACATCCGAGGTCTCGCCGACCTCCCAGGCCGACACTGGCCACACGACGAGCAGGGCGTTCCTCGAGGCGCTGGCCGAGGGCGGGGTTCGCTACGTCTTCAGCAACCTCGGCAGCGACCACCCGGGTGTGCTGGAGGCGTACGCGCAGGCGCGTGTCGAGGGCCGCGAGGACACGCTGCCGGAACTGGTGATCTGCCCGCACGAGAGCGTGGCGATGGCGGCGGCGATCGGGTACGCGCAGGTCAGTGGCACTCCTCAGGCCGTACTGGTGCACGTCGAGTGCGGCACCCAGAACATCGGCGGAATGCTGCACAACGCCGCGAAGGGGCGGGTCGGCGTGCTCATGTACGCGGGCGCGTCGCCCTTCACTCAGGAGGGCGAGCTGTTCGGCAGCCGCAACGAGTTCATCCAGTGGATCCAGGACGTCCACGACCAGCGTGGCATCGTCCGTGGCTACACGAAGTACGACAACGAGATCCGCACCGGGGCCAACGTCAAGCAGCTCGTGCACCGGGCACTGCAGTTCGCGAAGAGCTCGCCGCAGGGGCCGGTGTATCTCGTGGGCCCGCGCGAGGTGATGGAGGCGGAGGCGCCGAGGGAACAGGCCGACGCGGCGCACTTCCCGGCCGTGGCGCCGGAGGCTCTGGCGCCTGCGGCGGTGGAGCGCATCGCCACCGCCCTCGCCGAGGCGCGTCGGCCGGTGGTCGTGACCTCGTACCTGGGCCGCGACCCCGAGGCGGTTCCCGCGCTCGTCGAGCTCTGCGAGGCCGCGGGCGCCGGGGTGCTCGAATCGGTGCCCTCCTACGTCAACTTCCCGGCCGACCACCCGCTGCACTGGGGCTTCCAGTGGAATGACCAGAAGCACAACCCGTTGCTCGAAGAGGCCGACGTGGTGTTGGTGCTGGGCAGCGACGTGCCGTGGATCCCGACGAAGAACCGCCCGAATGCGCAGGCCCGGATCTTCGTGGTCGACGAGGACCCGCTCAAGGAGCAGATGCCGCTGTGGCACGTGCCCGCGGAGCTGTTCGCCAAGGCCGACCTCGGCACCGCCGTACGGCAGGTGCGGCAGCGGGTGGCCGAGCTGGCCGACGCCGACGACGTCGCCCGGCGTCGGGAACGGGCCGCGGCCGAACACGACCGGCTGTTCGCCGACAAGGCGTCGCGGGAGACCCCCGACGACGACGTGATCACTCCGGAGTACCTCGTGGCGTGCGTCCGGGAGGCGATCGACGACGACACCCTCGTGCTGACCGAGGCCATCACTCAGTACCCGACGGTGAGCTGGCACCTGCGGCGCAACCGGCCGGGATCGCTGCTCGGGTCCGGCGGCGGGTCGCTCGGCTGGGCCATCGGCGCGGCGCTCGGCGCGAAGCTCGCCGAGCCGGACCGCACGGTCGTCTCGCTCGTCGGGGACGGCTCGTATCTGTTCGGGGTGCCGTCGTCGGTGTTCTGGATGGCGCGCCGCTACCAGGCGCCGTCGCTCACGGTCGTGTTCGACAACAACGGCTGGAACGCGCCCAAGGCGTCCGCGCTCAGCGTGCACCCGGACGGCACGGCGGCCCGTCGTGACGACTTCGGCGTCCACTTCGACGAGCGGCCCGACCTCCCCGGCATCGCCGAGGCGGCCGGTGGCGCGTGGGGTCGGACGGTGACGGCTCCGACGGAGCTGAAGGACAGTCTCGAAGAGGCGTTGGCCGCGGTGCGGTCGGGACGGTCGGCGGTCCTCGCCGTCCGAGTTCCCGGACTGTGACGTCCTTTTCGGCCTGAACGTGCCCGCTCGCCGCGGTGAGGCTCGTACTATCTCGCACCGTGGATGGGGAGACGAGACAGCCCGCGGAGGCGCGGTCCCGGTCGGTGCTCGCTCGTGGGTTGTCGTTGTTGGACGCGTTCGGGTCGGGCGAACCGGAGCTGACCCTCGCCGAGATCTCCGCGCGGACGGGCCTGCCCAAGCCGACGGCCCACCGGCTGCTCGGCGACCTCGTGGAGTGGGGCGCGATCGAGAAGTCCGCGCCCGGTCACTACCGGCTGGCCACGAAGTTGTTCTGGCTGGGGCAGCTCGTCCCCGTGCACCGCGTGTTGCGCGATGCGGCGTTGCCGCATCTGGAACGCCTGCACGAGGTGAGCGGCGAGAACGTGAACCTCGCCGTCCCGGACAGCGCCTACTCGCTGTTCGTCGAGCGCGTCACCGGACGTGACGCGATGCCGCTCGCGGTGCGGGTGGGCGCGCGCATGATGTCGCACTGCGCGGCGACCGGGAAGGTGTTCCTGGCCTGGGGAGGTCGGGAGCGGTTCCGGCAGCTCATGAGTCTCGGGCTGACGCGGTACACCGCCCGCACCATCGTGGCGCCGGGCCTGCTCCATCGGGAGCTGGAGCGGGTGAAGGAGCGGGGCGTCGCCATCACCTATGAGGAGGCCGAGCCCGGCGTGGCCGCCGTCGCCGCCCCCGTGTACGGCAGGGGCGGCCGGGTGGTGGCGGCGTTGTCGGTGACGGGCCGTGCCCAGACACTCGACCTCGAACGCTTCGGACACGCCGTGCGGGCCGCCGCCACCGCGGTGTCGGCCGGTCTGCCCAGCGGAGTGTGACGCCGACCCGGCTCACCCGGTGGGAGTAGGGACTCCGCGGCCGGGAAGCCTGGTGGCGACCGCACCGGTTGCATTGGCTAACCTGTGCTGTCGGTGGCTGACGCCTTCGGCGACGGGTGCCGGGCACCGTGTCCCGGCCCGCGAGAAGCACCGCCGACCACCACCGCACCCGAACCACCACTCGAGAGGATCTCGCGAAGTGCTTCGCACTCACGACGCCGGCGCGCTGCGCGCCGAGCACGTTGGCCAGACAGTCACCCTGACCGGTTGGGTGGCCCGGCGGCGCGATCACGGCGGTGTGATCTTCATCGATCTCCGGGACGCGAGCGGCGTCGCGCAGGTGGTCTTCCGCGAGGGCGAGATGGCCGAGCGGGCTCACGCACTGCGTTCCGAGTACTGCCTGAAGGTCACCGGCGAGGTCTCCCGGCGTCCCGAGGGCAACGAGAACCCGGACATTTCCACCGGCGACATCGAGGTGCTCGTCACCGAGCTGGAGGTGCTGTCGGAGTCGGCGGTCCTGCCCTTCCCGATCGACGAGCGGCTGGAGGTCGGCGAGGAGACGCGCCTGCGCTACCGCTACCTCGACCTGCGGCGCAACGGCCCGGCTCAGATCATGCGCCTGCGCAGCGAGGTCAACCGCGTCGCCCGTGAGGTGCTGCACCGGCACGGCTTCCTCGAGATCGAGACGCCGACCATGACCCGCTCGACGCCCGAGGGCGCCCGTGACTTCTTGGTGCCCGCTCGGTTGAAGCCCGGCTCCTGGTATGCCCTGCCGCAGTCGCCGCAGCTGTTCAAGCAGCTGCTCATGGTCGGCGGCATGGAGCGCTACTACCAGATCGCCCGCTGCTACCGCGACGAGGACTTCCGCGCCGACCGGCAGCCCGAGTTCACCCAGCTCGACATCGAGATGAGCTTCGTCGAGCAGGACGACGTCATCGCGCTGGCCGAGGACGTGCTGTCGTCCCTGTGGAAGCTCGCCGGGGCCGAGGTCACCACCCCGTTCCGCCGCATGACCTACGCCGAGGCGATGAGCAAGTACGGCTCCGACAAGCCCGACCTGCGGTTCGGGCTGGAGCTCGTGGAACTCACCGACTTCTTCGCCGACACGCCGTTCCGTGTCTTCCAGGCCCCGTACGTCGGTGCCGTGGTCATGCCGGGCGGCGCCGACCAGCCGCGCCGCACGCTCGACGCGTGGCAGGAGTGGGCCCGGCAGCGTGGCCACAAGGGCCTCGCGTACGTGCTCGTGGGCGAGGACGGCACGCTCGGCGGTCCGGTCGCCAAGAACCTGTCGGAGACCGAGCGCGCGAACCTCGCCGAGGCCGCGGGCGCCAAGCCGGGCGACTGCATCTTCTTCGCCGCGGGCAAGCCGAAGGACGCGCGTCAGCTCCTGGGCATGGCGCGGGTGGAGATCGCCGAGCGGCTCGGCATGATCGACGAGAACGCCTGGTCGTTCGTGTGGGTCGTCGACTTCCCCCTGTTCGAGGCGGCCGAGGACAGCGACGACGTCTCCGTCGGCGGCGGCAAGTGGACCGCGTTGCACCACGCGTTCACCTCGCCCACGCCCGAGTGGATCGACAAGTTCGAGCAGGACCCGGGCAACGCGAAGGCCTACGCCTACGACATCGTCTGCAACGGCAACGAGATCGGTGGCGGCTCGATCCGTATCCACCGGGCCGACGTGCAGAAGCGCGTGTTCGAGGTCATGGGCCTGTCCGAGGAGGAGGCGCAGGAGAAGTTCGGCTTCCTGCTCGACGCCTTCCAGTTCGGTCCTCCGCCGCACGGCGGCATCGCCTTCGGGTGGGACCGCATCGTCATGCTGCTGTCCGGAGCCGAGTCGCTGCGTGAGGTGATCGCCTTCCCGAAGACCGGCGGCGGCTACGACCCGCTGACGGGCGCTCCCGCCCCGATCACCGCGCAGCAGCGTAAGGAGGCGGGCGTCGACGCGAAGCCGCCGGCGCCGACGAAGCAGGGCTGAGCAGACCGCAGACCGCACCGCGAGTGGGCGCGACCCCGGCGTGTCAGCCGATTGCCGTGTGGTGGCGCCCACACGTCGACTAGTAGGGTCGAAGACGATGATTCTGGATGCCTCCTCCACCGACGACGCATCGCTCGGTGCAGGAGCCGAGCCGTCTCCGGTCGCGCACGCCGTGGCGACCGCCGAAGCCATTCTCGGACAACGGTTCGGCAGCGCGATCCCTCTGGCGGAGCCGGAGGACCTCGCAGGCAGCGGTCCCGCCGCGGTGGTCAGGGCGCGGGTCGCCGCCTCGGCGTTCTCGCTGCCGCGCACGGTGGTGGTGAAGCACTACCCGGGCGGGCAGGCGGACGACTCGTTCGCCCGGGAGGCGGCGAGCTATCAGCTCTTTACCGCGTTGCCGACCGAGGACCGGGTGTGCCCCGAGCTGTTGGCCCACGACGGGGACAAGCGGGTGCTCGTGATCGAGGACCTCGGGCGCGCGCCGACCCTGGAGGACAAGCTGCGGGGCTCGGACAGCCGGGCGGCCGAGACGGCGCTGCTGTCCTGGGCTCGCTCCCTCGGTCGCATCCACGCCAGCACCGCTAGCCGTGAGGCGGACTTCCACGCGTTGCTGCGGCGTCTCAGCGGCAAGCCGCGTGGCGACGGCGAGGCGGGGTATCTCGACGGCGAGGAGCTGGTGCCGCTCGCGGCGGTGGCGGAGCTGCCCGCCCTGCTGCACGACTCGTTCGGCGTGAGCACGTCCGAGGCCGTGCTGGACGCCGTCGAGCGCGCCGCCGACAACGCGAGGTCCGTCTCGTACCGGGCGTTCTCCCCCGTGGACCTGTGGCCGGACAACAACCTGATCACCGGTGCCGGGGTGCGGTTCCTCGACTTCGAACACGGCCGTATCCGCAACGCACTGGCCGACGTCGCCCACCTGCGGGTGCCGTTCGCGTCCAGTCCGCAGCCGCTCGCGCTGCCCGCCGGGCTGAGTGAGGCCATGATCGCGGCGTGGCGGGCCGAGGTCGTCGAGCTGTGGCCCTCGCTGGCCGACGACGACCTGTTGTCGGCCTACACGTTGGGTGCGCAACTGGTCCTCACGTGGTTGTCGACGTGGCGGGCGCTGCCACGGCTGGGGTCGAAGAAGGCGGGCCCGACGAGCCGGGCCGCCGCTCTCGTGACCTGGTGGCGTGACCTGGCCACTCGTGCGAGTCAGGCCGGGGACGGCGCGGTCGCCGAGCATGCCTCGGACGTGGCGGAAGCCCTCGACGCGCGCTTCGGGCCGGGTCTGCAGCTCGCGCTGTACCCGGCGTTCCGGTGAGGGTCGCTCGGTCCCGGTGACGACCTCGGGGTGCCGGCCGTCGCGCTTCGTGCTCGCTGCCGCCGTGTCCGTCCCTCCGGTTACGGTCGAGGGGTGCACCAGGACGAACTCTTCAGGGTGAATCCCACCGTCTCCGAGCCTGCTCCGGAGGCCCCTGTGGCGGACATTCCGCCGAACGCGCCGCTCGCGGCGCGGATGCGGCCCCGTTCGCTCGACGAGGTGGTCGGGCAGCAGCACCTGCTGGCGGAGGGCGCGCCACTGCGCCGACTGGTGGAGGGAGCGACCCCGGCGTCGGTTCTGCTGTACGGGCCACCCGGGACGGGTAAGACCACGCTCGCGAACCTCGTGTCCACCGCCACGGGGCGTCGGTTCGTGGCGCTGTCGGCCCTCTCGGCGGGCGTGAAGGAAGTCAGGGGCGTCATCGAAGAGGCCCGTCGGCGACGCGCCTACGCCACCGAGGACACGGTGTTGTTCATCGACGAGGTGCATCGGTTCTCCAAGACACAGCAGGACGCGTTGCTCGGCGCGGTGGAGGACCGCACCGTACTGCTCGTCGCGGCGACCACGGAGAACCCGTCCTTCTCGGTGGTGGCGCCTCTGCTGTCGCGGTCACTGGTGCTGCAACTGCGTCCGCTCACCGACGACGACGTCGCCGCGCTCATCAGGCGTGCGGTCGCCGACGAACGGGGACTCGGCGGTGCCGTGCGGGTCGCCGACGACGCGGTGGCGCACCTGGTCCGCCTCGCGGCGGGGGACGCGCGCCGGGCGTTGACCGCGCTGGAGGCGGCGGCCGAGGCCGCCACGGTGACCTCCCCGGAGAACCCCGTCGTCGACCTGGCCACCGTGGAGTCCACCGTGGACAAGGCCGCGGTGCGCTACGACCGCGACGGTGACCAGCACTACGACGTCGTGAGCGCCTTCATCAAGTCCATCCGCGGCTCCGACGTCGACGCGGCACTGCACTACCTCGCCCGCATGATCGACGCGGGGGAGGACCCCCGGTTCATCGCCCGGCGGCTCATCGTCCACGCGAGCGAGGACATCGGACTGGCCGATCCCACGGCCCTCCAGGCCGCCGTGGCCGCGGCACAGGCTGTGCAGCTCATCGGCATGCCGGAGGGGCGGCTGCCCCTCGCACAGGCGACCGTGCACCTCGCCACGGCGCCGAAGTCGAACGCCGTCATCACCGCGGTGGACGCGGCGCTGGCCGACGTCCGCAGGGGTGGGGTGGGGACCGTGCCCCCGCACCTGCGCGACGGGCACTACTCGGGCGCCGCCGCGCTGGGCAACGCCCAGGGGTACCGCTATCCGCACAACGTGCCCGAGGGCGTGCTCGCGCAGCAGTACCCGCCGGACGAGTTGGTGGGCCGCGACTACTACCAGCCGAGTCGCCACGGCGCGGAGCGCACGCTCCACGAGCGTGTGCCCAGGCTGCGGCGCACGATACGGGGAGGCGGTCGGTAGCGATCGACGACGCGCGGTAGCCTGACGGCCAATCCTGGTGGTCACACAATTCTTTCGAGGAGGGCACGTGTCGGCAGGGCAGATCGCCGCGCTGATCGCCGCAGGCGCCTTCGTGCTGCTGGTGTTGTTCCTGGCGATCGCGTTGGTCAAGCTCGGCCGCACGCTGGACGAGGCCACGATCGCGATTCGCAAGGCCCACGAGAACACCGACCCGATCCTCACCGGCGCCAACGAGACGATCACCCACGTCAACACCCAGTTGGAACGGGTGGACGGCATCACGGCCAACGCGCAGGCCGTGTCCGGCAACGTCTCCGCCCTGTCGTCGGTGTTCACGGCCACGCTCGGCGGTCCGCTGGTCAAGACGGCGGCGCTGTCGTACGGCATCAGCAAGGCGCTGCGGGCGCGGCGCCGCAAGGCCGAGGAGGGCAAGCACTCCCGCCGAGCGAGGAAGAAGGGTGGTAGGCGATGAGGCGACTGTTCTGGCTGGGCGTCGGCGTCGCCGCCGGAGTGAGCCTGGCACGCAAGGCCAGTGAGACCGCTCGTCAGGCGACCCCCGCCGGGTTAGCCTCGAACCTGGGTGACGCGGTGCGCGAGCTGGCAGGCGCGATCGGTGCGTTCGGCGCCGACGTCCGCGCCGGAATGAGCGAGCGGGAGCAGGAGCTCAACGACCTCGTGGAACGCCGCTCGGGGTTGCCGCGATCGGCTCGGCCGGGTTCGTCGGCGGTCAGGACGGAGCGGTCGTACGGGCGGCACGCGGCGGCCGAGCCTCGGACACGGCGAGCGCGTCAGGCGGAGTCCTAGGCCGCCACGCCGGTGGCGCGGGAGCTTCGCCGCCTTCGATCGCACCCATCCCGACCGCGCGCGGCACCGCGCCGGAACAGCATCACGCCAAGGACGACCAGTGGAAACTCACGAGATCAACAAGCGGTTCCTCGACTACTTCACCAAGCACGGCCACACCAAGGTGCCGAGCGCGTCGCTCATCCTGGACGACCCCACCCTGTTGTTCGTCAACGCGGGAATGGTGCAGTTCAAGCCGTACTTCCTCGGCGAGGTGTCGCCGCCCTACCCGCGCGCCACGAGTGTGCAGAAGTGCGTGCGGACCGGTGACATCGACGAGGTCGGCAAGACCACGCGCCACAACACGTTCTTCCAGATGGCGGGGAACTTCTCGTTCGGCGACTACTTCAAGCAGGGCGCCATCGAGCGGGCGTGGGAGTTGCTGACCACCTCGCGCGACGAGGGTGGTTTCGGGTTCGACCCCGACCGGCTGTGGGCCACCGTGTACGAGCACGACGCCGAGACCGCGGCGATCTGGCGGGACGTCGCCGGCCTGCCCACGGAGCGGATCCAGTTCCGGGGTGCCGACGACAACTACTGGGACATGGGTGTGCCCGGTCCGTGCGGCCCGTGCTCGGAGATCTACTACGACCGCGGTCCCGAGTACGGTCGGGAGGGCGGCCCCGCGGTGGACGAGGACCGGTACCTGGAGATCTGGAACCTGGTCTTCATGCAGGAGATGCGCGGGGAGCTGAGCCCGAAGAAGGGTCACCCGCCCATCGGTGAGCTGCCGCAGAAGAACATCGACACCGGTATGGGTGTCGAGCGGGTCGCCTACCTGTTGCAGGGCGTCGAGAACGTCTACGAGACCGATCTCGTGCGGCCTGTGATCAAGAAGGCGGAGGAGTTCTCCGGCCGCCGTTACGGCGCCGACCACACCGACGACGTGCGGTTCCGCGTGATCGCCGACCACGCCCGCTCGGGTGTGATGTTGATCGCCGACGGTGTCACGCCCGGCAACGAGGCGCGCGGCTACGTGCTGCGCCGGCTGCTGCGGCGCATCGTGCGGTCGGTGCGACTGTTGGGTGTGCACGAGCCGGTGCTGCCCGAGTTCGCCGCCGTGGTGCGCGACGCGATGGCGCCGTCGTACCCGGAGGTCGCGCGGGACTTCGACCGCATCAGCGACGTCATGCGGGTCGAGGAGGAGACCTTCCTGAGCACGCTGACGAGCGGCTCGCGCATCTTCGACCTGGCCGCGCAGGAGACCAAGCGCTCGGGCGGCACGATCCTGGCGGGCGACAAGGCCTTCCAGCTCCACGACACCTACGGCTTCCCCATCGACCTCACGCTGGAGATGGCGGCGGAGCAGGGCCTCGCTGTCGACGAGGACGGCTTCCGCACGCTCATGGAGCAGCAGCGGCAGCGGGCGAAGGCCGACGCCGCCGCCCGCAAGACCGGGCACGGCGACCTGTCGGTGTACCGCGGCCTGCTGGACCAGCACGGCGAGACCCAGTTCGTCGGCTACACCGACCTCCAGGCGACGGCGCGTGTGCTCGGCCTGCTCGTCGACGGCCAGCCCGCCCGCGCGGCGGGAGCCGGGACGAAGGCCGAGATCGTGCTCGACCGCACCCCGTTCTACGCCGAGGGCGGTGGGCAGATCGCCGACACCGGTGTGCTCGTCGGCGAGGGCGTCGAACTGAAGGTGCTCGACGTCCAGAAGGTGGTGCCCGGACTGTTCGTGCACCGCGTGGAGGTCGTCGACGGAGAGGTGGGTGTCGACACGCGACTCACCGCCTCGGTGGACGCCACCCGTCGGCAGTCCGTCGCGCGGTCGCACTCCGCAACGCACCTGGTGCACGCCGCCGTGCGCGGTGCCTACGGCAACCGCGCGGCGCAGGCCGGTTCGCTCAACACGCCCGGCCGGATGCGTTTCGACTTCACCACGCCCAAGTCCGTGTCGGCGGACGTGCTGACCGAGGTCGAGGAGGAGGTCAACGACTACCTCCAGACCAACGTCGAGGTCCAGGCGTACACCACCACGAAGGACAAGGCCCTGGAGCTGGGCGCGGTCGCGCTGTTCGGCGAGAAGTACGGCGACCAGGTCCGGGTGGTCGACATGGGCGACTACTCGCGTGAGCTGTGCGGTGGTACGCACGTCGAGCGCATCGGTCAGCTCGGTCTGGTCAAGCTCGTCAGCGACGCGTCGGTGGGCTCCGGCGTCCACCGGGTCGAGGCACTGGTGGGCACGGACGCCTTGCGGCACGTCCGCAAGGAGCAGCTCCTGGTGTCCCAGCTCGCGGGCACGTTGAAGGTGCCGACCGACGAGCTGCCCTCGCGCATCGAGGACGTCCTGACCAGGCTCCGCAACGCGGAGAAGGAGATCGAGCAGCTGAAGCTGCGCGAGGTGCTGGGCTCGGCGGACGCTCTGGCCGGTCGCGCACAGGACGTGCGCGGGGTGTCGTTGGTGGCCGAGAAGCTCGACCAGGCCGTCGACGCGGGTTCGCTGCGGGCGTTGACGGGCGAGGTGCGCAACCGCCTCGGCTCGCGGCCCGGTGTGGTGGCGCTCTTCTCGCCCGCGGGTGAGGGCAAGGTGAGCTTCGTGGTGGCCACGACGGCCGCGGCGCGGGACGCCGGTCTCGCGGCGGGCAAGCTGGTGCCGTCTTTCGCCGAGCCGATCGGCGGCCGGGGTGGCGGCAAGCCCGACATGGCTCAGGGCGGAGGAACCCGCCCCGAGGGCATCGAGCAGGCCGTGGAAGCACTGCGTGCGGCGGTGGCGGAGAGCCGGTGAACGACGTCGGACCCGACCGGCCCGGACTGAACGATCCCGGGCCGGGGCGGCGCCTCGCCGTGGACGTGGGATCGGTGCGGGTCGGGGTCGCGGTGAGCGATCCCGCGCCGATCCTTGCTACCCCACTCGTTACCCTGTCGCGTGATGTCGACACCGACACCGACCTCGACGAGCTCGTTCGCCTCGTGGCCGAGTACGAGGTGGTCGAGGTGATCGTGGGACTTCCGAGGACACTGGCCGACCGGCACGGAACCGCAGCCACCATCGCCGTGGAGTACGCGCGGCGACTGGGCGAGCGCATCGCTCCCGTCGCGGTCCGGCTGGCCGACGAAAGGCTGAGCACCGTGAGCGCGAGCCGCATGTTGTCGCAGCGAGGTGTGAAGGGACGAAAGCAGCGAGCCGTGGTGGACCAGGCCGCTGCCGTGGAAATTCTGCAGGGATGGCTTGACGGCCGCGCTGCCGCTGTCGCACGGGAGGCAGGACAGCAGTGACCTCACCCAACGACGGTCCGGACTCACGTCGACGGCGGTCCGGACCGCCCCCACCGTCCTCGCCGCGGCATCAGCGAGAGCCACAGCCGCCACCGCCGCAGGAACCTCCGCGAGGACCCCGACACCAGGCCCCGCCCGGACGGCCTCCGCGGCACGCGGTGAGTGCCGAGAACCCCCTACCGCCGCGACGGCCGACTCCGCCGTCGCGGCGCGCCCGGCCCGAGCCGGACCTTCCCCCTCGTCACTCCGCTCCGGACCCCGAGGCCCCGCCGCGTCGTGCGGAGGCTCGGCACGCGACGCCGGAGCCGGACCTTCCGCCGCGAAGCCCCGAGGCACACGCTCCGTCGCGCCGAGCGATGTCGGAACCGCCGCGGCGACGTGTCGCACCGGATGCCGAACGACCCCCGCGGCGGGCACGGCCGGACTCCGCACCCCGGCACGCCACGGGCGAACACGAACTTCCGCCGCGCCGAGGCCGCGAGCAGGGTGAACTGCTCGACGAGCGACCGGTCGCGCCACCCGTGCCCGCTCCGCAGGCGGACGGCGCGCAGGGCAGGCCGCCCGCGCGGCGCCGCAGGCCCTCGCCCAACGACGGGGTGCCGCCGGACGAGAACCCCACGCAGGTCATCGAGCTCGACGAGCCGTACGACGACCTCTACGACGAGGAGATCGAGGGCGAGTTCGGCGACTACGACGACTACGACGAGTACGAGGACCACGACGACGACCCGCGTGACGACGACCGCGACGACGCGCGCGGTGGTCGGGACCGCCGCGGCGCGACCGACGACGGGCTCGACGACGGCTTCGACGACGGCTACGACGACGACCGCGCCGAGCCCACGTACTTCCCCGACGAGCGGGACGACGACGAGGACGAGACCGAACGGGGCGGTCGTGGTCGGCGGATGCTGAAGTGGCTCGCCGCGCTGCTGCTGCTCGCGGTGGTGGCCGCGGGCGCGTGGTTCGGAGCGCGGGAGCTGTTGGGCTTCGGCTACGAGGACTACGAGGGCACCGGCGAGAAGGACGTGCTGCTGCACGTGGAGGACGGCGACGTCACCGGCGTGATCGCGGCCAAGCTCGTCGAACTCGACGTGGTGGCCAGCGCCGAGGCGTTCGTGCGCGCCGGTGAGGACGACGAACGCATCCTCGGCATCCAGCCCGGCTACTACCAGGTCAAGACCAAGATGTCGGGTGAAGCCGCCGTCAAGGCGCTCGTGGCCGAGGACTCGCGGGTCGGTCACCTGCAGATCCGGGCGGGCACCAAGCTCTTCGACGTCACCCAGCCCGACGACTCCGTGACGCCCGGCATCTTCACCCTGCTGGAGCGCGCCTCCTGCGTCGAACTCAACGGCGAGCGCGATTGCGTCTCCGCCGACGAGTTGCGCGAGACCGCCGACACCGAGGACCTCGCCGAACTCGGGGTGCCGGAGTGGGCGCTGGACAAGGCGAAGAACGCCCCCGAGGGGCGCAAGCTGGAGGGACTCATCGCGCCGGGCGTCTACGACGTGCGGCCGGGCGGCGATGCCAAGGACCTGTTGTCGCAGCTCCTGGAGGCGTCGGCGACGCGCATGGAAGCGGCGGGGCTGCCGGGCGGCGCCAAGGACTACGACCCGTACGACACGTTGGTCATCGCGTCGATCATCGAGTTGGAGAGCGTGAAGGCCGACTTCGAGAAGGTGTCGAGCGTGATCCACAACCGGCTCGACATCGACATGGCGTTGCAGATGGACTCCACGGTGAACTACCCCCTGAAGCGGCCGACGCTCACCACCAAGGAGAAGGAGCGCCAGAAGCTGACGCCGTGGAACACGTACGCGATGACCGGGCTGCCCGAGACCCCCATCGGGGCACCGAGTCCGGAGGCCATCGAGGCGGCGATGAAGCCGGCCGACACCGACTACATCTACTTCGTGGTGTGCGAGGAGAACGGCCTGTCCTGCTTCAACGTGGACTACGACGACCACATCAACGACCGCAACGACGCGAGGAAGCGCGGTGTCTACTGAGGTCGGCGCTCGCCGGGCGGGCGTGCTCGGGTCGCCGGTGCGGCACTCGCTCTCGCCGGTGCTGCACAACGCGGCCTACGCGGCTCTCGGTCTGGACGACTGGCGCTACGACACGCACGAGGTCGACGCCGCGTCGCTGCCGGGGTTCGTGCACGGTCTCGGTGCCGAGTGGGTGGGCCTGTCGGTGACCATGCCGGGCAAGCGGGCCGCGTTGGCGGTGGCCGAGGAGGCGACACCGCGTGCCGTCGCCGTGGGCGCGGCGAACACGCTGGCGCGGCTGCCGTCGGGCGGCTGGCAGGCCGACTGCACGGACGTGGACGGTGTGGTGGGCGCGTTGCGGGCGGCAGGCGGGTTCCAGCCGGGCGATGGCCGGACGGCCGTGATCCTCGGTGCCGGTGGGACGGCCGCCGCGGCCCTCGCGGCGCTGCACGATCTCGGCCTCGCGGAGGTCCGTCTCGTGGTGCGCGAGCCCGCCCGGGCTCAGGAGACCGTGGAGGCGGCGCGGCGTGTGGGCATCGCGGTGTCGGTGCGGCGGTGGGCGGACACCGACTTCGCGGCTCTCGCGGCGGAGGCGGAGGTGCTGGTGAGCACCGTGCCCACGGAGGCCGTGGCGCCGCACGCGGACGCGCTCGCGACGGTGCCGTGTGTGCTCGACGTGATCTACCACCCGTGGCCGACGCCGTTGGCGGAGGCGGTCGCGGCGCGGGACGGCCGGGTGGCCACCGGACTGGACATGCTGTTGCATCAGGCATTCGGGCAGGTGGAGCAGTTCACGGGACGGCCCGCGCCTCGTGCGGTGATGCGGGACGCGTTGCGTGAGGCGACCCGGCACGTTCTGCCCTTGCCACTGGACTGAACCGATCACTCCACCCGCAGGACTCCTGCTGTTCGCCCGCACCCAGTAGGCTTCACCCGATCGAGTGACCTGGGGGTGCGATGCGAGGGAAGGCCGCGGTGCTGGTGGCCGCGTTGATGCTGTCGGGAACCACCGCAGCGGCGTCGGCGGATCCGGGCGAGCGACACCCGGTGCGGTTCGCCACTTTCAACGCCTCGCTCAACCGGGCCGCCGAGGGTGAACTGCTCGCCGATCTGTCCACGGGCGACGACGAGCAGGCCAGGGCCGTCGCCGAGGTGATCCAGCGCAGCAGGCCGGACGTGTTGCTGCTCAACGAGTTCGACTACGTCGGCGGTGGCGCGGCGGTCGACGCGTTCCGGGAGAACTACCTGAGCGTGTCGCAGAACGGGGCGGCGCCGATCGAGTACCCGTACGCCTTCACGGCGCCCGTCAACACCGGTGTGCCGACCGGACACGACCTCAACCGCGACGGTGTCGTCGACGGCCCCGACGACGCGCACGGGTTCGGCGAGTTCCCCGGCCAGTACGGGATGGTCGTCCTCTCGCGGCACCCCATCGACACCGACGAGGTGCGCACGTTCCAGACGTTCCGCTGGAAGGACATGCCGGACGCGCTGCTTCCGGACGACGTGGACACCCCCGAACCCGGTGACTGGTACTCGCCGGAGGTGTTGGAAACCCTGCGGCTGTCGTCGAAGTCGCACTGGGACGTGCCGGTGCGGGTGGGCAAGCGCACCGTCCACGTGCTCGCCGCGCACCCGACTCCGCCGTCGTTCGACGGTCCGGAGGACCGCAACGGCACGCGCAACCACGACGAGATCCGCTTCTGGGCCGACTACGTGACGCCGGGCAAGGGCGGCTACATCTACGACGACGACGGCAACCGGGGCGGGCTGCCCGCGGGGGAGCGGTTCGTCGTGGTGGGCGACTACAACGCCGACCCGTTCGACGGGGACAGCACCGCCGACGCCGCCCGCACGCTGCTCGACGCGCCTCGCGTGCACGACACCCGACCCGCCAGTGTGGGCGCGGTCGTCGCGGGGCTGCTCCAGGGTGGAGCCAATCGCGACCACCGTGGCCCCGCCCAGCTCGACACGGCGGACTTCTCCGACGATCAGCCGGGCAATCTCCGCGTCGACTACGTGCTGCCGTCGCGCGGCATGCCCGTGATCGGCGACGGAGTGTTCTGGCCGGTGCCGGGGACGCGACTGGCCCGTCTCAACGACGCGTCCGACCACCACCTGGTGTGGGTCGACCTTCGACCGTGAGGTGTGTGGCCCACACCTCACGATGATCGCGTTAACGTGAGTCCATGCGTATCGCGATCCTCGACGACTACCAGAACGTCGCGCTGAGCCTGGCCGATTGGGACTCGCTCGACGCCGAGATCCGTGTGTTCACCGAGCACATCGCCGACCAGGACGAGCTCGTGCGCGCGCTCGCGGGTTTCGACGTCGTCGTCGCGATGCGGGAACGCACGCCGTTTCCCGCCGCGGTGTTGTCGAGGCTGCCGGACCTGCGGCTGCTCGTCAGCACGGGGCGACGCAACGCCTCCATCGACGTGGCGGCCGCGCGGCGGCAGGGTGTCGTCGTCTGCGGCACCGGCTACCTGCCGCACCCGACCGTCGAGCTGACGTGGGCGCTCATCCTCGCGGCGAGCCGTCACCTGCCCACCGAGGTGCAGGCGATGCGGAACGGGGGCTGGCAGACCACGCTCGGCACCGGTCTGCACGGGCGCACGTTGGGACTGCTCGGACTGGGACGGCTGGGGTCGCGGGTCGCGAAGATCGGCCAGGCGTTCGGCATGCGCACCATCGCGTGGAGCCAGAACCTCACGGCCGAGCGCGCCGCCGAGCACGACGTCACGGCCGTGTCGAAGGAAGAGCTGTTCGCCACCTCCGACGTCCTGTCGGTGCACCTCGTGCTCAGCGATCGCACCCGAGGACTGGTCGGTGCGACCGAGCTCGCCTCGATGAAGTCCACGGCAGTGCTGGTGAACACCTCTCGGGCACCGATCGTCGACACCGACGCCCTGCTGGCGGCGCTGCGGGACAACCGCATCGCGGGCGCGGCTCTGGACGTCTACGACGTCGAACCGCTGCCCGGCGACCATCCACTCCGGTCGGCGCCGAACGTGGTGCTCACGCCGCACATCGGGTTCGTCACCAGGGAGACCTACGAGGTGTTCTACCGGGACGCCGTCGAGGACATCGCGGCGTTCCAGCGCGGGGAACCGGTGCGGGTGTTGGAGGGCTGACTCAGTCCTGGTCGAGTTCGGCGAGCACGGCGTCGCTGAACTCGGGCCACACCTCGGCGGCCCACGGGCCGAACGGCCGATCGGTGAGCGCGACGCACGCCACGCCCGCCTCGGGGTCGACCCACAGGAAGGTCCCGGCCTGTCCGAAGTGGCCGAACGTCCTCGGCGAGTTGCGCCGACCGGTCCAGTGCGGACTCTTGTGGTTCCGCAGCTCGAAGCCGAGGCCCCAGTCGTTGGGCTTCTGGTGGCCGAAGCCGGGAAGCACTCCGTTGAGGCCGGGGAAGGCGACCTGCGTCGCGGTGTCGAGCGTGGACCGGTCGACGAGACTCGGCGTCTGGAGTTCCGTGGCGAAGCGCACGAGGTCGTCGACACAGGACTCGGCGCCCGCGCCGGGGGAGCCCTTCAACACGGTGTCCCGCATCCCGAGCGGCTGGAACAACGCCTCGTCCTGATAGGTGTCGAACGCGATGCCGGTGCGGTCGGCGAGCGCGTCGGCGAGCTGCTCGTACCCGGCACTGGAGTACAGGCGACGCTGCCCCACGGGAGCGAGCACGCGGTGTTCGTTGAAGCCGAGGCCCGCCGTGTGGGCCAGCAGGTGACGGATCGTGGAGCCCTCCGGGCCCGCGGGCTCGTCGAGTTCCACCGCTCCTTCCTCGACGGCGATGAGGGTGGTGTAGGCGGTGAACAGCTTGGTCACCGACGCGAGGGCGAACACGCGACTGGTGTCGCCGTGGGTGCCGAGCACGGTCCCGTCGGACCGGACGACTGCCACGGCCGCGTTGTCCACGGGCCACTGCTCGATCAACCGCACGCTGTCCATGGCACCACTCTAACGGGGGTCCTCCGAGCTGCCGCGGGCCCGCGCACGAGCGGGGACGTCAGGCGGAGAGCTGCTGGGCGAACCAGCTTCCGGCCAGCTCGGCCACCTGTTCCAACGCGCCCGGCTCGGGGAAGAGATGCGTCGCGTCCGGCACGACCTCCAGCCGGTGCGGTCCCCGGAGTCGAGCAGCGGCATGCTGGTTGAGTCGCAGCACCTGGGTGTCGGCGCCGCCCACGATCAGCAACGTGGGCGCCTCGACGTCGTCGAGTGCGGAACCGGCGAGATCGGGACGGCCTCCCCGCGAGACGACCGCGCGCACCAGTTCCGGTCGGCGGGAGGCCGCGATCAGGGCCGCCGCCGCACCAGTGCTCGCCCCGAAGAGCCCGATGGGCAACGTGCGCGTCGTGGCGTCGGCGTGGAGCCGGTCGACGGCCGCCACGAGGCGATCGGCGAGCAGACCGACGTCGAACCGCAGTTCGCCCGTGGCCGCGTCCCGTCGTCCCTCGTCCTCGGACAGCAGGTCGAACAGCAGCGTCGCCAACCGGTTGTCCTGGAGGCTTCGTGCCACGGCCGTATTGCGCGGGCTTCGACGGGAACTGCCGGAACCGTGCGCGAACGCCACCACGCCGATCGCGTCGGAGGGCACCGTGAGGTCGCCGGGCAGCGTGGTGGAGTCGGTGGCCACGGCGAACGGAACGGTCATCGGCCACCTCGGGAGTGCGCGGCGAGCAGCTCCACGACCTCGTCGTCGCTGGTCTGGGAGAAGTCGGCGTACCACTGGCCGACCGCTTGGAAGTGCGGCGGCTCGGAGACGCAGAACACCAGGTCGGCCTCGTCACGAAGCGCTGCCGCGGCCTGCGGCGCGCACACGGGGGAGGCGAACACGAGCCGACGCGGGTGTTCCCGACGCAGCGCGCGGAGCGCGGCCGTCGCCGTCACCCCGGTGGCCAGACCGTCGTCGATCACGATGACGTCCCGGCCCTCGAGCCGTTCGGGTTCGCGCCCACCCTGGTACACGTCGAGCCTGCGGAGCACCTCCTGGCGTTCGCGGGCGCTCGCCTCGTCGAGGTCGGCACGGGTCATGCCGAGCATCCGGACGCTGTCCTCGTCGACCACTATCGGGCCGTGCGCGGTGACCGCACCGATGCCGAACTCGGGACGTCCCGGGGCGCCGATCTTGCGTGCGACGGTGACGTCGAGTGGCGCCGACAGCTCCGCGGCGACCTCGGCGGCGACCGGAACACCACCACGGGCGAGGCCCAGCACGACCGGATCGACCCAGTCGTGCTCCCGCAGTGCGGCGGCCAACGTACGACCTGCCGCGCCGCGATCGGCGTAGACCCGAGCGGTGTTGCCGGGCGGTGGCGGCGACCCCTGACGCCGATGCCTCACCCCGGCTCACCTCGCCGCTTGCGGTGCACGACCCAGGCGAGGTCGACCAGGCTGCCGAGCCCCACGATCCCCAGGACGATCGTTCCCCACCAGGCGTCGTAGAGGGCGAACAGGATTGCGCCGCCCACGCAGAGCACCACGGCCAGCGACGCGAGCACGATCCGCAAGGTCAACGCGCTGTACGCCGGTGCCGCGCCGCCGAAACCGCCGGTGGGGTCGTGGTAATCGGGGAGGCCCCGCGCGTACTCCTCCCGACTCCGGGGGTGGTGGCGGTGTGTCCGTGCCTGCATACCGACCGGGTACCCCGATCGGGCGGCACACACACGCGGCCCGGGGCGTCGCCGGGCCGCGTGTGCGGCGACGGCTCAGCCGTCGAGATCGCTTGCGATGAGGTCCGCGATCGCGTTCACGGCCGCCTCGGCACCGTCGCCGTCGGCCGCGACGACGACGGTGTCGCCGTGCGCCGCGCCGAGTGTCATCAGGTTCAGCACGCTCGACGCCGCCACCGGGGTACCACCGTCCTTGGCGACGGTGACCGGCACGGGCTGCGCCGCGGCGGCCTTGGCGACCTGTGCCGCGGGCCGGGCGTGCAGACCCACCTTGCTCGCCACCGTCACAGTGCGTTCGGCCACGTCGTCATCCCTTCTTCGTCGAGTCGTCGGTCGTCGAGGCGGTGTCGGTCGCGCTGGTGGTCTCGGCGGTCTCGGTTTTCTCGTCCGCCGAGGCCGCGCCTGCCTCGTCCTCCTCACGGCCGGGGGTGCGGAGGTTCCACTTGGTGATCACCCAACGGAACAGCAGGTAGTAGATGGCCGCGTACACCAGGCCGATCGGGATGAGCAGCCACGCGTTGCTGGCCGCCGGGGCACCCGAGTTCAACAGGAAGTCGATCCCACCGGCGGAGAACGTGAACCCGAGGTGGATGTCGAGCGCGTTCACCAGGGCGAGCGAGATACCGGTGAGCACCGCGTGGATCAGGTACAGCGGCCACGCGACGTACATGAAGGAGAACTCGATCGGCTCGGTGATACCGGTGAGGAACGCCGTGAGCGCCGCCGAGATCATGATGCCGCCGACGACCTTCTTCTGCTTCGGCCGAGCGGTCTGCCAGATCGCCAGTGCGGCGGCGGGCAGGGCGAACATGAAGATCGGGAAGAACCCGGTCATGAACGCACCGGCTTCGGGGTCGGCCTCGACGAAGAAGTTGTTGATGTCGCCGCCGTCGAGCACGAACCACACCGGCACGTTGAGCAACTGGTGCAGGCCGATGGGGATCAACAGACGGTTCAGGACACCGTAGACGCCACCGCCGACGACGGCGTCACTGGTGGCGAGTTCGCCGAGGCTCTGGATGCCGGCGTCGATCACCGGGAACACGAGGCCGAACACCACGCCCAGCACCATGAGCACGATCGAGTTGATGATCGGTACGAACCGTCGGCCACCGAAGAACGCGAGGTACGGCGGGAGCTTCACCCGGTAGAACCGCTGCCACAGCACCGCGGTCACCAGACCGACCACCACACCGGACAGCACGCTGTACGGCCACTTGATCGGGGCGAGGTACCAACCTGGCGTGGGCTCGAAGCCCTCCAGCTCCTCGATGGGGGCGAAGACTTGGACGACCTTGGTGAAGACGACGAAGCCGACCACGGCGGCCACGCCGGTGGAGCCGTCTCCCTTGCGGGCGAACCCGACGGCGATGCCGACCGCGAACAGCAGCGGCAGCCAGTCGAACAACCCGCCGCCCGCGGCGGCGAACACCTTGGCGACGTCGGCCGTGGCGTCCCACCGGCCGAGCATGTCGTCCTGGCCGAGTCGCAGCAGCAATCCGGCGGCGGGCAGGGCCGCGATCGGCAGCATGAGGCTGCGGCCGAACCGTTGCAGCCCCGCTAACTTCTTTCCTTTTCGCTTCTTCGTGTCGGTGGTGCTCACTGGTGTCCTTTCTGCACGTCCGTCCTGGTGGAGAGGGAAGTGGGGAGATCGTGACGGCTCCGGTCGCCGTCGGACGGGTCGAGCGCCACCGAGATCTGGTAACGGTCGCCCCGGTACCACGAGGTCGAGTCCTCCGCCGTTCTGCCTCGCAGGCCCGCGACCCGGCGGAAGGCGAGCAGTGGCGCGCCCGGCCGCAGGCCGAGCAGCTCGGCGAGTTCGCCGCGCGCGGTCTCGGCCGTCACGGTCTGGCGGGCGGAGTCGAACCGTACACCGCGGTGGTCGGCGAGCTGTGCGTACAGCGAGCCCGTCAGGTCGAGGGCGAGCACGTCACCCACGACGTCGGGGTGGTACCAGCCGTCCTCCACGGCGAGGGGGACGTCGTCGGCGAGTCGCACGCGCCGCACCCGGTGGGCGGGCCGGCCGGGCGCGAGGCCCAGCACCCGCCGGGTCGCCTCGGGCGGA
This sequence comes from Saccharomonospora sp. NB11, assembly GCF_015910535.1. GTDB lineage: Bacteria > Actinomycetota > Actinomycetes > Mycobacteriales > Pseudonocardiaceae > Saccharomonospora. Next base: position 249,942 of record NZ_JACBJG010000008.1, read on the forward strand.
ACCTCCGTCGCGGCACACAGCACCCGGCTGCTCGCGCGCAGGCCTCGGCGGCGCATGTCGGTGGTGAACGACAGCAGGTGGAGCGACAGGTCGAGGCGCGGCGCCGTGGTGAACGTTCCCCGGCCACGGACCCGGTGCAACAGTCCTTCGTCGACGAGCCTGCCCACCGCGGTCCGCACCGTGAGCCGTGAGACGTTGTAGCGGGCGGCCAACTCCCGTTCGGAGGGAATCGCCGAGCCCGGGGGAAGATCGCGCGTCACCAGCGCGCGGAGGATGCCCCGCAACTGCTCGTGCTTCGGCGTCGGACCGTCGACGATGCGGTCGGCGGAGCGTGACGAGGCGTCACGACCTCGGCCCATGCTCCACCTCCGTACTTCTCCGTACTCGCCCCGACGGTCCGGAATTGGTACGTTCCGGTCTAGACCACTGGGCGATGGGGCAGAATGCTCCGCGGCCCGCTCAGGTGTCAACCACCGTTACGCGTTTGTGGCTGGACAACGAAGGAGACCGCGATGGCGGACGACAAGCCCGCAAAGATCCTCGCCGCGCTCGGCGGCGCCGACAACGTCGTCGAGATCGAGGGGTGCATCACCCGGCTGCGCTGCGAGCTGGAGGACGGTTCCGTCGTCGACGAGGCGGCGCTCAAGCAGCTCGGCGTGCACGGCGTGACGCGGATGGGCGACGTGGTGCAGGTGGTCGTCGGCCCCGAGGCCGACTCCATCGCCGAGGACATCCAGGACCTGCTGTGACTCTGGACGTGCAGAGCCCGGTGGCGGGCACGACGATCCCGCTGACCGACGTCCCCGACCCGGTGTTCGCGCAGGCGATGGTCGGGCCGGGCGTCGCGGTCCGACCCGAGGGCGGGCGGGCCGACGCGGTGTCGCCGATCGACGGTGTCGTGGCGACCCTGCATCCCCACGCGTTCGTCGTGGCCGGGGACGACGGTCGTGCCGTGCTGGTGCATCTGGGCATCGACACGGTGAAGCAGAAGGGCGAGGGATTCACCCTGCATGTCGTCAAGGGTGAGGCGGTTCGCGCCGGTCAGCCGGTGATCGGCTGGGACCCGGACGCCGTGCGGGCCGCCGGGTACTCGCCGGTGGTGCCGGTGGTGGCGCTCGACGCCGCGGCCGACGCGCTGTCGGACCTCGCCACCGACCGGACGGTCGCGGCGGGAGACTCCCTTTTCACCTGGAGCGCTTGAGCAGCCTGTGTCAGGCCGTGACGATGTCGTTGCCGCGGACCTCCACGTCGATCCGGGGCAGCGGCTCGTCGGCCGGACCTCCGCGCACCTCCCCGGTGTAGGGGTCGAACAGCGAGTTGTGGCACGGGCAGTGGAGCTGCTCGCCCTCCGGCTTCACGGTGCAGCCCTGGTGGGTGCACACGGCGCTGAACATGGCCACCTCGTCCTTCGCGGGACGCGAGATGATCGCCTTGCGACCGTCCGGAGTGGTCACGGCCTTGGAGGAGCCGACGCTCAGGTCGTCCAGGCGGGCGATCCGGGTTCCCTTCGGGACACTGGTCGGCGGCGTCCCGTCGGTCCCCGGCCCGGAGCAGGCCGCGAGCGCGGCGGTTCCCAGCGCCGCACCGGCCACAGTGGCCCCGGTGGTGAGTACGGTTCGGCGGGAATGCGCGTGACCGGTCATGTGTCCTCCCGTGTCGTTCGTTGCCGTCGACTCCTCCGCTGACGGTGTGAGACGTCGATTATCCGCAGGTGACGCGGCGATCCAAGCCTTCGCTGGTCGAGGGAGACGGAAAACACGCACGGTGAGACGCCGCGGACCTGCCGTCGCCGGTGTCGCCCGGCCGAGTGGAAACCCGTCCTGTGAGGAACCGAGGGGTACCGTTCGCTGCCCGGCTCGCTTGTGTCCGAACGAGATCCGGCCGACGCTGACGGGCATGAACTGGGGGATGCTCGCCGTGGTCGGCGTCGCAATTGTCAGCATCGGAATCGTGACGGGATGGTGGGCGGCTCGCCTGCTCGACAAGGGGGTCAGGCCCGCCCCGGTGCCGGCCTGGGGTTGTGCCGTGGGAACCGGCGTGCTCTGGGCGGTGGTGTGCGCGCTGGCCCACCGTGGGACGTGGCCGCCGTGGTGGACGCCGGTGCCCCTGGCCGCCACCGCCTTCGCCGTCCCGCTGGCGCTCGCGGACCTGCGGCATCGCCGCCTGCCCGCCGTGCTCACCATCCCGTCGTACCCCCTCGGAGCCGTGGCCGTCGCTGTCGCCGCGTTCTCCGGCCCGGGGGTCACGCTGCTGGTCACCGCCGTGGTCGGCGGCGTGGCCGCGTGGGGTGTGCACGCCGTGATCCACCGGGTGGCGCCGACCTCCCTCGGCGCGGGGGACGTCACGTTGTCCGGCAGTCTCGGGCTGCTCGCCGGAGCTGCGGGGTGGCCCACGCTCGTGGTGGTCACGGTGCTCGCCTCGGCGGTCACGGCGGTGCTCGCGGGAGTCGGGCTGGCGGCCCGCGTTCTCAGGTGGCGGGACGGTGTTCCCCACGGGCCGGGGCTGCTCGCGGCCACCTGCGTGGGAGTCCTGTTCCCGGGTGGACTCCCGTCGGTGGGCAGCTGACGACACGTTTTCGGCACGTGACAACATGGGCACTGTGTTGCGTTGGATAACCGCTGGTGAATCGCATGGTCCGGCCCTCACCGCCATTCTCGAAGGCATGGTGGCGGGCGTGGAGATCACGACCGACGAGGTGAGCGCTCAGCTCGCTCGTCGTCGACTCGGCTTCGGTCGCAGCCCCCGTATGGGCTTCGAGGCGGACCGGGTGGAGTTTCTCGGCGGTGTCCGGCACGGGCTCACCCAGGGCGGGCCGATCGCGGTGAAGATCGACAACACCGAGTGGCCCAAGTGGGAGAAGGTGATGGCCGCCGATCCCGTGGACCCGGCCGAGCTCGACGGACTGGCGCGCAACGAACCGCTGACGCGGCCCCGGCCCGGCCACGCCGACCTGCCCGGGATGCTCAAGTACGGCTTCGACGAGGCCCGTCCGGTGCTGGAACGGGCCAGCGCGCGGGAGACCGCGTCCCGCACGGCGCTCGGCACGGTGGCCAAGGCGTTCCTGCGGCAGCTCCTCGACGTCGAGATCGTGAGCCACGTCGTGTCGATCGGCAGGGCGACGGCACCGGAGGGACCGCTTCCCGGGCCGGAGGACCTCGCCACGGTCGACGAGAGCCCGGTGCGGGCGTTCGGCCAGGAAGCCACCGAGGCGATGATCGACGAGGTCGACCGGGTCAAGAAGGCGGGCGACACGGTCGGCGGAGTCGTCGAGGTGATCGCGTACGGCCTGCCGCCGGGTCTCGGCTCCCACGTGCACTGGGACCGCCGTCTCGACGCGCGGCTCGCGGGCGCGCTGATGGGCGTGCAGGCGATGAAGGGCGTCGAGATCGGTGACGGTTTCACCACGGCACAGCGGTGGGGGAGCGAGGCACACGACGAGATCGACGCGGGAGGCACCTACGGCGTCACTCGCCGCAGCAACCGCGCCGGTGGGCTCGAAGGCGGCATGACGAACGGGGAACCCCTCCGCGTTCGCGTTGCCATGAAGCCCATCTCGACCGTCCCGCGTGCACTGTCCACAGTTGACGTCACGACCGGTGAGGCCGCCGTCGCCATCCACCAGCGCTCGGACGTCTGTGCCGTGCCCAGGGCCGGTGTGGTGCTGGAGTCGATGGTGGCGTTGGTCCTCGCCGACGCCGCCCTGGAGAAGTTCGGCGGGGACTCGCTGGCCGAGTCGCGACGCAATGTCGGCGCGTACCAGGACAGCATCCGGGAGTTCTGGGAGCGACCGCAGCCGTGAACGACGAGACCACCGAAGGCCCGATCGTGCTGGTCGGCCCGCCCGGCTCGGGCAAGAGCACGGTGGGTCGCCTGCTCGCCGACCGACTCGGGGTCGACTTCCACGACGCGGACGCCGACATCGAGCGGGAGCAGAACCGCACGATCTCCGACATCTTCGCCGCCGACGGCGAGGAGACGTTCCGTGCGATCGAGGAGGAGACGGTCGAGCGGGGGCTGCGTGACTACAGCGGTGTCTACGCCCTGGGCGGCGGAGCCGTGTTGTCCGAACGCACCCGAGCCCGCCTGAGCGGGCACACCGTCGTCTTCCTCAACGTGGGAATGGCCGAGGGCGTGCGGCGGACGGGCCTGTCCAGCGCCCGCCCGTTGCTGGCCGGGGTGAACCCCCGGGCCACCTACAAGGCGCTGCTGGACGCCCGGCTTCCGATCTACCGGTCGGTGGCGACGATCGAGATCGACACCAACGGCCGCACCCCCGACGACGTGGTCACCGAGCTCGCCGCCGGTCTGCGTGCGGCGACGCAGTGAGGAGAGAGCCATGACCGACCCCGTCCGTATCGCGGTGCGGGCCGCGCAGCCGTACGACGTCGTCGTGGGGCGGGGCCTGCTCGGCGACCTCACCGAGGCCGTCCGGGACGCCTCGAAGGTCGCGATCATCCATCCGCCGACGCTCACCACCACGGCCGAGGCCGTGCGGGACGAGCTGGCCCAGGCGGGGCTCGACGCACACCGCGTCGAGATCCCGGACGCCGAGGACGGCAAGGCGCTGTCCGTGGCCGACTTCTGCTGGGAGGTGCTCGGCCGGATCGGCCTCGATCGCCGGGGCGTCGTGGTGGGACTCGGCGGCGGCGCCGTCACCGACCTCGCCGGGTTCGTCGCTGGTACGTGGATGCGTGGTGTGCGCCTGGTCAACGTGCCCACCACGTTGCTGGGCATGGTCGACGCGGCCGTCGGCGGCAAGACCGGCATCAACACCGACGCGGGCAAGAACCTCGTCGGCGTCTTCCACGAACCGTCGACCGTGCTGGTGGACCTGGCCACGCTGGAGACGCTGCCCCGCAACGAGCTGGTCGCGGGCATGGCGGAGGTCGTGAAGGCGGGCTTCATCGCCGACCCGCGCATCCTGGAGCTGATCGAGGCGGACCCCGCCGCCGCGACCGACCCGACGGGCGACACCATCGCCGAACTCGTGCGCCGGTCCATCCAGGTCAAGGCTGACGTCGTCTCGGCGGACCTGCGCGAGAGCGACCTGCGCGAGATCCTCAACTACGGTCACACGCTCGGCCACGCCATCGAGCGCCGCGAGCGGTACCGGTGGAGGCACGGGGCGGCTGTGAGTGTGGGACTCGTGTTCGCCGCCGAACTCGCCCGGCTCGCGGGACGCCTCGACGACGCGACCGCCGACCGCCACGCCGCCGTACTGCGCTCGCTTGGCCTGCCCACGAGCTACGACGCCGACGCGCTGCCCCAGCTCATCGAGTCGATGCACTCCGACAAGAAGACCCGCTCGGGCACGTTACGGTTCGTCGTCCTCGACGGTCTCGCCAAGCCGAGCCGGTTGGAAGGACCCGACCCCGCGCTGCTCGCGGGTGCCTACTCCGTGATCGCGGGAGGCGCGGCCGACGGGGGAGTGCTGCTGTGATCGTGCACGTGCTCAACGGTCCCAATCTGGGCAGGTTGGGGACCCGGGAGCCGGACGTCTACGGCTCGACGACCTACGCCGACCTGGTGCGGCTGTGCACCGACACCGGAGCGGAACTCGGCCTCGACGTGACCGTGCGGCAGACCGACCACGAGGGCGAGCTGGTGGGCTGGCTGCATGAGGCCGCCGACCTGGCCGCGCCGGTGATCCTCAATGCCGGGGCATGGACGCACTACTCGATCGCCGTGCGCGACGCGGCGGCACAGTTGCGGGCGCCGTGGCTGGAACTGCACATCAGCAATGTCCACGCGCGCGAGCCGTTCCGCCACCACAGCGTGCTCTCCGACATCGCCACCGGAGTTGTCGCCGGCCTCGGGGTGGACGGCTACCGCCTCGCGCTGCGCTGGATCGCCGACAACGCCCGCTGACGCCTCGCTCGCGATCTCTAGACTGGCTGGCGTGCCGTCGGTTCGCGGTGCAGGGGGAAGTGGGAGGTTCGGCCGATCACCATGGGCACATGCCGTCGTCGCAGGTCGTCCCGCCGGACAACGCGGAGCGTGGCGCTCGCGCTCGTCGCGGTGCTCGCCGTGGCGTGCACGGCAGGTGAGGCGGCGCCGCGCAGCGACCGCCCCCTCGTCGCTCCCACCGACGCAGGGCCGTCCGGTGAGGCCACGCCACCAGCCGATCCGGTCGCGTTGGCCGTGGACTCCCAGCGCGGGGGCGAACACGTGGTGGCCCGTGGTGGCGCCGACGCGGTGTACAACTACGGCCCCACGCTGATCACCGACGGCGGCACGGTGCGGATGTGGTGGTGCAGCCAGTACGGCAGTGCCCCGCCCGCTGGCGACGACATCCTGTACGCGGAGGCCGACCGCCCCGAAGGGCCGTTCTCCGGCCCGGGCGGCGGCAGCGTTCCCGCCGTGTTCTCCGGCAACCCCGGCGGCTTCGACGCGATGCACACCTGCGACCCGTCCGTTCTGCGCGTCGACGGGACCTACTACCTCTACTACACCGGGGCGGCCGGCGACCACGCCCACCGCAACGCGATCGGAGTCGCCACCAGCCAGGACGGCCTGCACTGGAAACGGGTGACGGACGGGCCGATCGTCACGCAGGCCGGGGACACGATCCGCGACAACACCTACGGCGTCGGACAGCCCGCGGCTGTGTATCTCGACGGCTGGTTCTACCTGATGTTCACCGACACCACCGGCCAGGCCGCCGGCTGGAACGGCGCCGGGCAGTTCGTGCTGCGCTCGCCCGACCCGCTGTTCGCGACGACGGTCGAGGCGTTGGGCCCCGACGGCTTCACCGCGGTGGAGTCCACGGCCGCGCCCCGCACCCGGTCGGTCGTCGACGCCTTCAGCGCCGACCTCATGTGGGTCGACGCGTTGAGTGCGTTCGCCATCGCGCACCAGACCGCCGACGGCACGCGACTGACCTTCTGGAACCGCGACTTCACCGCCCAGCCCTACCTGCCCGTGGTCATCCCCACGACCTGGGAGGAGGGCCCCGGACTGGTACGCCAACCCGACGGGCACGCCCCCACCTCGACCGAGGACGTGTGCGGGCGCGTGCCGTTCGACGTCGTCCACGCCACGGTCATCGGTCGGGCCGACGCGCCGACCGACCTGCGGCACTACGGCCTCGACGTCCACGGCATCGACGGCTGCGGGCGACCGGACCAAGCGCTGGCGGTGCTCGACGGAGTCGCCATGCCGTCACCGGTGCGCACGATGGACCTGGTGGTCGGTGGTCGCGTCGTCCGGGTGGACCGGCGTTCGGTGGCCACCGCGCTCGCCGACCGGGTACTCGACGAGCGCGTCCCGTCGCTGGACGAGGTGCCCGTGGCCGCACGACTGGGCGCCGGGGCACGGGCCGTCAGCGCGGAGGGACGCGGTGTCGGCTTCGTCCTCGACGACACGTTGTGGCCGGTGTCGTCGGCCGAGGCCGTGGCCGCCAACGACTCGCAGGTCGAGGTCATCGGGCCGGACCAGTGGGACGCCTACCCGAAGGGCCCGACACTCGGTCAGTGAGCCGGTTCGGCCTCACGACGCGGGCGCGGGCGAGGAGAAGGCTTGCGCGGGCCGTCCTCGTCGTCCTCGGCCGAGTCGGTGTTGTGGTAGCGAGCGCGGAGCCGCCCACCCACCAGCAGTCCGAGTCCGGCGGGCACGAGCACGAGCAACGCCGTGAAGGCCGCGCCGCCCGTGAGTGCGGACGCGAGGGCGCTGACGCCCGTGCGGTCGACGAACACGGCCTTGCCCAGGACGGTGAGCACCCCGGCGCCCACGCCGGCGACCAACGCCGCGATGAACCAGGTGCGGCCCGCCTCGGAGAGTCCGGTCCAGGCGTCGATGGCACTCCACAACGCGACGGTGCCCACGAGCAGCGCCAGCGCGATCACGGTGACCAGAGTGCGGTCGGTCGGCTGGAAGACGGCGAACTTCGCGGCGGCGACAGCGGCAGCGGCATGCAGCACGGCCATGCCGAGTCCGCGGCTGATCCAGGTCGGCATCTGCGTCACTGTACTGATCGGACGTTGTCGGCGGAATCGGTTCCACCGTGATCGTGATCGGTTCACCGGCGGCCTAGACTGACTCGGTGCCCGAGATCCATGCCACGCGACGCCGCGCTCTGCGCGAACGGGTCGTCGATGCCGAACTCGATGCCCTGCTCGTCACCGACCTGCGCAACATCCGGTACCTGACCGGCTTCACGGGATCGAACGCCGCTCTGCTGGTGCACGTCGACGGCGACGAGCGCAGCGTCTTCTGCACCGACGGCCGTTACACGACCCAGGCCGAGGCGCAGGTGCCCGACCTGCGCAGGGTCATCGAACGACCGAGCGCGCTCGCGCTGGTGGCGCAGGCGGCCACCCACCTGTCCCGTGGCTCGGTGCTGGGCTTCGAGAGCCAGCACGTCAGCGTGGAGGACCACGCCGCGTTCACGGACGCGGCGGGCGAGCTGCTCCTGTCCCGGGCTCCCGGGCTGGTGGAGAGGCTGCGCGAGGTGAAGGACGAGGTCGAGATCGCCGCACTGCGCACCGCGTGCGCGGCGGCCGACCGGGCGCTGGCGGATCTGCTGGAGCACGGAGGACTGCGTCCGGGGCGAACCGAACGCGAGGTCGCCCGTGACCTGGAGAACCGGATGGTCGACCACGGCGCGGACGGCGTGGCCTTCCCGTCCATCGTCGCCGCCGGTGCGAACTCGGCGATCCCGCACCACCGGCCGACCGACGCCGTGCTCGCGGCGGGCGACTTCGTGAAGCTCGATTTCGGCGCGGTGGTGGACGGGTACCACTCCGACATGACGCGCACGCTGGTCCTCGGCGAGCCCGCGCAGTGGCAGCGCGACCTGTACGCACTCGTCGCGGCGGCGCAGGCCGCGGGGACCGACGCCGTCCGTCCCGGGTGGGAGGTGTCGGCCGTGGACGCCGCCGCGCGTGACGTGATCGTCGAGGCCGGGTACGGCGAGCAGTTCACCCACGGGCTCGGCCACGGTGTGGGACTGGACGTGCACGAGGCACCGAGTCTGGCGAAGACCGGCGTCGGTACACTGTCGGCCTGCATGGCGGTCACCGTGGAGCCGGGGGTCTACCTGGCGGGACGCGGTGGCGTCCGCATCGAGGACACGCTCGTCGTGCGGGAGGGCACTCCAGAGCTCCTCACCATGAGCACCAAGGAACTCGTGGTCGCCTAGTAGTGGCGGCCCCACCCGACACAGGAGAACGCACACTCGTGGCCACCACCAACGACCTCAAGAACGGCATGGTCCTCGTCCTGGACGGCCAGTTGTGGTCTGTCGTCAACTTCCAGCACGTGAAGCCCGGCAAGGGCGGCGCCTTCGTCCGCACGACGTTGAAGCACGTCATCAGCGGCAAGGTGGTGGACAAGACGTTCAACGCCGGCACCAAGGTGGAGACCGCCACGGTCGACCGGCGGAACATGACCTACCTCTACAACGACGGCACCGACTACGTCTTCATGGATGCGGAGACGTTCGAGCAGATGGAGCTCTCCTCCGACCTGGTCGGTGACGCGGCGAACTACCTGCTGGAGAACACCGAGGTCCAGGTCGGCCTGCACGACGGCACCCCGCTGTACGTCGAGCTGCCGACGTCGGTCGAGTTGACGATCGAGCACACCGACCCGGGTCTGCAAGGCGACCGCTCCACCGGTGGCACGAAGCCCGCGCGGCTGGAGACCGGCGCCGAGATCCAGGTGCCGCTGTTCCTCAGCAGCGGCGAGAAGGTCAAGGTCGACACCCGCGACGGTCGTTACCTCGGCCGTGCCTGAGCTGCGGACGACCACGGTGAACGACGAGTCGACACCATCGCGCCCCCGCCGTCGCGGGGGCATCAGCCGTCGCGCGTCCCGGCGACGCGCGGTGGAACTGCTGTACGAGGCGACCCAGCGCGAGACCGACCCGGTGACCTTGCTGGCGGACCGCGTCGGCTCGGTGCACGCCGACCCCATCAGCGACTACACCATCACGCTGGTCGAGGGTGCCGGTGAGCACCGCGAGCGCATCGACGAGATCCTGGAGGAGCACGCCCAGGGCTGGTCGCTGAAGCGCATGCCTCCGGTCGACCTCGCGGTTCTGCGGATCGGCCTCTACGAGCTGCTGTGGCGGGAGGACGTGCCCGACCCGGTGGCGATCGACGAAGCGGTGGGCATCGCCAAGGAGTTGTCGACGGACGACTCCCCGCGTTTCGTCAACGGCGTGCTCGGGCGGATCGGCACGATCGCCGATCGCCTGCGCGCGGTCCTCTGACGGCCGTCTCGGCCGTCCCCGGTGGTTCGGACGCGAGGACCGCGCAACCGACGCCGCGACGACTGCGGTCCGTCGCGGTGGGGTGCAGGGACACTCCGCCGCGACGGCCGAGACGTCATTCCTCGGTGGAAGGCCGGGCCTCCGGAGGCAGCACACCCCAGTCGATGAGCTGCTCGGTCAGCTCGCCCGGCGTCATGTCGTAGATGATCGCCAGCGACCGAAGGTCCTCGGTGCGGATCGACAGCACCTTGCCGTTGTAGTCACCACGCTGACTCTGGATGGTGGCGGCGTAGCGCGCGAGCGGACCGACCTTCTCAGCCGGAAGCTGCTGCAGCCTCTCCAGATTGATCACGATCTTGGTGGCGGGTTCGGCACCGGACGGCACCCTGCCCTCGGGCAGCAACTCGACCACCGGAACCCCGTAGAAGTCGGCGAGCTCGGCCAGCTTCTGCACGGTCACCGCGCGGTCGCCCCGCTCGTAGGAGCCGACGACGACGGCCTTCCAGCGGCCACCCGACTTCTGCTCGACCCCGTGCAGGGACAGACCCTGTTGCTGGCGGATACCGCGGAGCTTGGCCCCGAGCGCCTTGGCGTAATCGCCCATGTGGTGGTTCTCCGTTTCCTCGCCCCGATGCGGCCACCGCTGACCGACAGGGAACACTTCTCCCGAATACTCAGAGTAATGGTTACGCCTTGTCGTCACCAGGTCAAGCAGATCATCGCCGCCTGGGGTTACTCACCGAGACAGACCACCCGTAAGGGCGAGGTAACTAACCTGCTACCGTCGACGAGGTTCACCAGCGGAACCAGCGAAAAGACATCCTTTAAGGACCCGTCCAGCGAGGCGGGGAAGGAGACCTTCCGTGGCGTCACGCTCACGTGGCGCGACCGGATCGGCTGCTGAGCGAGAGCTGCTCTCAGCCGGGGACGTCGCGCGCACCATCGCCCGAATGGCCCATCAGGTCATCGAGAAAACCGCGCTGGGTGCTGAGGACATGCCTCCACCCGTGTTGCTCGGAATCCCGACCAGGGGAGCGCCTCTGGCCGAACGCCTCGGCGCGAAAATCACCGAATTCTCCGGCGTGACAGTGCCCACGGGCACGCTCGACGTCACGCTCTATCGCGACGATCTCCGTCGCAAGCCCGCGCGTCCGCTCGCTCAGACCCGACTGCCGAGCAGCGGGATCGACGACCGCATCGTGGTGCTTGTCGACGACGTTCTCTTCTCCGGCCGCACGATCAGGGCCGCCCTCGACGCGTTGCGCGATCACGGCAGGCCCCGGGCCGTCCAGCTCGCGGTGCTGGTCGATCGCGGGCACCGGGAACTGCCCATCCGCGCCGACTACGTCGGCAAGAACGTCCCGACCTCGCGGTCGGAGGACGTGTCGGTGCTGCTCGACGAGACGGACGGCCGCGACGCGGTCCTGTTGGGGGCACGATGAGGCACCTGCTCTCCACCGACGGCCTCGACGCCGACACGGCGAAGGCCGTGCTCGACACGGCCGACGAGCTGAAACGGACGTTGCTGGGCCGGGAGGTCCGCAAGTTGCCGACGCTGCGCGGGCGCACCGTCGTCACGTTGTTCTACGAGAACTCCACGCGCACCCGGGTGTCGTTCGAGATCGCGGGCAAGTGGATGAGCGCCGACGTGATCAATGTGTCGGCGAGTTCGTCGTCGGTCGGCAAGGGCGAGTCGCTGCGGGACACCGCGCTGACGCTCGCCGCGGCCGGGGCGGACTGCGTGGTGGTGCGGCACCCGGCGTCCGGGGCGGCTCACCGGCTCGCCGACTGGTTGCGCGAGACGGGCACGAGCGTGGTCAACGCCGGTGACGGCACCCACGAGCACCCGACGCAGGCGTTGCTCGACGCGGCGACGCTGCGGGAGCGGCTCGGCGACCTCGCGGGGCGGCGGGTGACGATCGTCGGTGACGTCCTGCACAGCCGGGTCGCGCGGTCGAACGTGCACCTGCTGGCGACCCTGGGTGCGGAGGTGACGCTCGTCGCGCCGCCGACCCTGCTGCCGGTCGGTGTGGAGGCGTGGCCGGTCACGGTGTCGCACGACCTCGACTCCGCTCTCCCCGCTGCCGACGCGGTGATGATGTTGCGGGTGCAGGCGGAGCGCATGCACGGAGGTTTCTTCCCGACGGCACGCGAGTACTCGATCGCGTACGGCCTGAATGAGACACGAGCGCGGTTGCTGCCGGAACACGCCGTGGTGTTGCACCCCGGGCCGATGCTGCGCGGTATGGAGATCGCGTCGGCGGTAGCGGACGCGCCGAGTGCGGCGATTACGGAACAGGTACGCAACGGCGTGCACGTGAGGATGGCGGTGCTGTATCACCTGCTGGCGGGAGACGGAGGCGACCGTGACTGAGGTTCGGTGGGCAGTCAGGGGCGCCGACCGGGTGCGGGTGTCCCGCGGGGAATGGAGGCGACCGTGACTGAGGATCGGTGGGCAGTCAGGGGCGCCGACCGGGTGCGGGTGTCCCGCAGGGAACGGAGGCGACCGTGACTGAGGATCGGACTGGGAGCGTCCTGCTGCGGCAGGTGCGGCCGTACGGCGAGGGCGAGCCGGTCGACGTGCTCGTCTCCGACGGTGTCGTCGCCGAGGTCGGCCGGATCGATCCGCCGTCCGGCGTCGAGGTGATCGAGGGGGCGGGACACGTCCTGCTCCCCGGGTTCGTGGATCTCCACACCCACCTGCGGGAGCCGGGGCGGGAGGACACCGAGACGATCGACACCGGCTCCGCCGCGGCCGCGTTGGGTGGCTACACCGCCGTCTTCGCCATGGCGAACACCGACCCGGTGGCGGACAACGCGGTGGTGACCGACCACGTGTGGCGTCGGGGGCGTGAGGTCGGGCTCGTGGACGTGCACCCGGTGGGTGCGGTCACCGTGGGGCTCGCCGGGGAACGCCTGGCCGAGATGGGCACGATGGCGAACTCGGCCGCGGGTGTGCGGATGTTCTCCGACGACGGACACTGCGTCGCGGACCCGCTGGTGATGCGGAGGGCGCTGGAGTACTCGACGGCGCTCGGCGTGGTGGTGGCCCAGCACGCGGAGGAGCCTCGGCTCACGGTCGGCGCGCAGGCGCACGAGGGCGAGCGCGCGGCGCGACTCGGATATCCGGGGTGGCCCGCGTCGGCGGAGGAGTCGATCGTCGCCCGGGACTGTGTGCTGGCTCGGCACGCGCGAGCGCGCCTGCACGTGTGCCACGTCTCGACCGCGGGCACCGTCGAGGTGTTGCGGTGGGCGAAGGAGCAGGGCACCGACGTGTCGGCGGAGGTCACACCGCACCACCTGTTCCTCACCGACGAACGCCTCGCGACGTTCGACCCGGTGAACAAGGTCAACCCGCCGCTGCGCACCGAGCAGGACGCCCAGCGGATGCGCCAGGCCCTCGCCGACGGCGTGATCGACTGTGTGGCGACCGACCACGCTCCTCACGCGGCTCAGGACAAGGACACCGAGTGGGCTGCCGCGAGGCCGGGCATGTTGGGCCTGCAGACGGCGCTGTCGGTGGTCGTGGAGACCATGGTGCGCCCCGGCCTCCTCGACTGGCGCGGGGTGGCGCGAGTGATGAGTGAGCGACCCGCCGAGATCGTCGGTCTGCCCGACCAGGGCAGGCCACTGGCGGTGGGGGAACCCGCCAATCTCGTCCTTGTGGACGAGGACGCGGAGTGGACGGTTCGCGGAGCCGAGTTGGCGAGTCGCGCGACCAACACGCCGTACGAAGGGCTGCGGCTGCCTGCCGTGGTGAGCGCCACGCTGCTGCGCGGGCGTGTGACGTCGCGCGAAGGGAAGATTGTGTAATGGAACGGCTTCTGCTGACACTGCTGTGCTTCGCGTTCTTCGCACTCTGCCTCTTCGGTATGTGGCGTGGGTGGCGACGAAAGGCCCGCGCTCAGAGCGTGCTGGTTCCGCCGTTCCCCGCCGTGCCCGACGAACCGGGCGAGGTGGTGCTGGAGACGCGGGGACTGTACGTCAGCACGACGATGGCGGGGCACTGGCAGGACCGCATCGTCACGCGGGGCGCCGGAATGCGCGGCCCCGCCGAATTGCGCCTGTATGAGGGCGGGGTCGAGGTCGACCGCGCCGGTGCGCCGAGTTTCTGGATCCCGCGTGACAGTGTCGTCCGCGTCGGTACGGCCAAAGGAATGGCGGGCAAGGTCATGGGCACGGAGAGCCTGTTGGTGGTCACATGGCGTCTGGGAGACGTCGAGCTCGACACCGGACTGCGAGGTGACGACCTTTCCGTCTACCCGCAGTGGATCGAGCAGGTCAAGGGAGGTGCCCAGGTATGACCGGCCCGCACACCGCCGCCGCACTCGTGTTGGAGGACGGGCGAATCTTCAGAGGAGTCGCCTACGGCGCTCGGGGACGCACGCTCGGTGAGGCGGTCTTCTGCACCGGGATGACCGGGTACCAGGAGACGCTGACCGACCCGTCGTACCACCGGCAGATCGTGGTGCAGACGGCGCCGCACATCGGCAACACCGGGTGGAACGACGAGGACGACGAGTCGCAGCGGATCTGGGTCGCGGGCTACGTCGTGCGGGACCCGGCCCGGGTTCCGTCGAGCTGGCGTGCCACGCAGTCGCTGGACGACGTTCTCGCCGACCAGGGTGTGGTGGGAATCGCCGAGATCGACACGCGCTCCCTGACCAGGCACCTGCGGGAGCACGGGTCCATGCGTGCGGGAATCTTCTCCGGGGACGCCGTGACCACGGACGACGAGATGGTCGCCCAGGTGCTCGCGAGCCCAAGGATGAAGGGCTCGGATCTCGCCCGCGAGGTGACCACCGCGCAGCCGTACGTGGTGCCCGCGGTCGGTGAGGCCCGGTTCCGGGTCGCGGCTCTGGACCTCGGGATCAAGGCCAACACGCCGCGGCAGATGGCGCAGCGGGGCATCGAGCTGCACGTGCTGCCCGCGAACAGCACGCTCGACGACCTCCTCGCGATCGAGCCCGACGGGGTGTTCCTCTCGAACGGGCCCGGTGACCCGGAGACCCAGCGCGACGCCATCGAGCTGACGCGGAGCGTGCTGGAGCGGAGGCTGCCGCTGTTCGGCATCTGCTTCGGCAACCAGATCCTGGGCCGCGCACTCGGCCTGTCGACCTACAAGATGCGGTTCGGTCACCGCGGCATCAACGTCCCGGTGCTCGACACGGCGACCGGTCGGGTCGCCATCACCTCGCAGAACCACGGCTTCGCGCTGGAGGGCGAGCCGGGGCAGCGGTTCGACTCGCCGTTCGGCAAGGCGCACGTGAGCCACTACTGCGCCAACGACGGCACCGTCGAAGGGCTGCGGTGCGAGGAGGTCCCGGCGTTCTCCGTGCAGTACCACCCCGAGGCCGCCGCGGGCCCGCACGACGCGGCGCCGCTGTTCGACGACTTCGTGACCCTGATGGAGGCCCGCCATGCCCAAGCGCACTGACATCGAGCACGTGCTCGTCATCGGGTCCGGGCCGATCGTCATCGGCCAGGCCGCCGAGTTCGACTACTCCGGCACCCAGGCCTGCCGGGTGCTGCGGTCCGAGGGGCTGCGGGTGAGCCTGGTCAACTCCAACCCGGCCACGATCATGACCGACCCCGAGTTCGCCGACTCGACGTACGTCGAGCCCGTGACCCCGGAGTTCGTCGAGAAGGTCATCGTCGCCGAGCAGGAGAAGGGCAGGCCGATCGACTCGCTGCTGGCCACCCTCGGCGGTCAGACGGCGTTGAACTGCGCGGTCGCACTCCACGATCGCGGGGTGCTGGAGAAGTACGGCATCGAGTTGATCGGTGCCGACATCGACGCCATCCAACGCGGTGAGGACCGGCAGAAGTTCAAGGACATCGTGCGCGCCGTCGGCGGTGAGGTGCCGCGCAGCGCCGTGTGCCACTCCATGGAGGAGGTCCGCGAGACCGTCGCGGAGGTCGGGCTCCCGGTGGTGATCCGCCCGTCGTTCACCATGGGCGGCCTCGGTTCCGGTATGGCGCACACGACCGAGGAACTGGAGCGCATGGCCTCGATCGGGCTGGAGGAGAGCCCGGTCACCGAGGTGCTCATCGAGGAGAGCGTGCTCGGCTGGAAGGAGTACGAGCTCGAACTCATGCGCGACCGCCACGACAACGTGGTGATCGTGTGCTCGATCGAGAATGTCGACCCGATGGGCGTGCACACCGGTGACTCGGTGACCGTGGCGCCGGCGATGACCCTTACCGACCGCGAGTACCAGCGGATGCGGGACCTCGGCATCGCGGTGCTGCGTGAGGTCGGTGTCGACACGGGCGGCTGCAACATCCAGTTCGCCGTCAACCCGAAGGACGGCCGCATGGTCGTCATCGAGATGAACCCCCGTGTGTCGCGGTCGTCGGCGTTGGCGTCGAAGGCCACCGGCTTCCCCATCGCCAAGATCGCCGCGAAGCTGGCCATCGGCTACACGCTCGACGAGATCAGCAACGACATCACCGGCGAGACGCCCGCGTCGTTCGAACCGACGCTCGACTACGTCGTCGTCAAGATGCCGCGCTTCGCGTTCGAGAAGTTCCCGGGCGCCGACCCCGAGCTGACCACGACGATGAAGAGTGTCGGCGAGGCGATGTCCCTGGGGCGCAACTTCCCCGAAGCTCTGGGCAAGGCCATGCGGTCGCTGGAGACGAAGGCCGTCGGGTTCTGGACCAGGCCCGACCCCGAGGGCGCGACGGTGGAGTCGACGCTGGAGGAACTGCGCACACCCCACGAGGGGCGTATCTACACGGTGGAGCGGGCCCTGCGGCTCGGCGCCACGGTGGAGCAGGTGCACGAGGCCAGCGGCGTGGACCCGTGGTTCCTCGACCAGATCCAGTTGATCGGCGAGGTCGGCGCGCAGCTACGGGACGCTCCCGTGCTGGACGAGGGGCTGCTGCGTCGGGCCAAGCGCATCGGGCTGTCCGACCGGCAGATCGCGGCCCTGCGGCCGGAGCTGGCCGGTGAGGACGGCGTCCGGGCGCTGCGGCACCGGCTCGGGGTACGGCCCGTCTTCAAGACGGTGGACACGTGCGCCGCCGAGTTCGAGGCGAGGACGCCGTACCACTACTCGGCCTACGAGACCGATCCCGGCGCGGAGTCCGAGGTCGCCCCCCAGCGCGAGAAGCCCAAGGTGCTGATCCTGGGCTCGGGTCCGAACCGGATCGGCCAGGGCATCGAGTTCGACTACTCGTGCGTGCACGCCGCGCTGGCGCTGCGGGAGGCCGGGTTCGAGGCCGTGATGGTCAACTGCAACCCGGAGACGGTCTCGACCGACTACGACACCTCCGACCGCCTGTACTTCGAGCCGCTCACGTTCGAGGACGTGCTGGAGATCGTGCACGCGGAGCAGGAGTCCGGCGACGTCGTCGGGGTCATCGTGCAGCTCGGTGGTCAGACGCCACTGGGTCTCGCTCAGCGGCTCGCGGACGCGGGCGTGCCCGTGGTGGGGACGCCGCCCGAGGCCATCCACCTCGCGGAGGAGCGTGGCGCGTTCGGTGACGTGCTGACCGCCGCCGGGCTGCCCGCCCCGAAGTACGGCATGGCGACGTCGTTCGACGGCGCCCGCGCGATCGCCGACGAGATCGGCTACCCGGTGCTGGTGCGGCCGTCGTACGTGCTGGGCGGCCGGGGCATGGAGATCGTCTACGACGAGGAGTCGTTGCGCGGCTACATCGAGCGCGCCACGGAGGTCACCCCCGAACACCCGGTGCTGGTCGACCGGTTCCTCGACGACGCCATCGAGATCGACGTCGACGCGCTCTACGACGGTGAGGAGCTCTTCCTCGGCGGCGTGATGGAGCACATCGAGGAGGCCGGCGTGCACTCCGGCGACTCGGCGTGCGCCCTGCCGCCGATCACCCTGGGGCAGACCGACCTGGAGGCCGTCCGCCGGTCGACCGAGGCCATCGCCAAGGGAATCGGCGTGCGCGGGTTGCTCAACGTCCAGTACGCCCTCAAGGACGACGTGCTGTACGTGCTGGAGGCCAACCCGAGGGCCTCGCGCACCGTGCCGTTCGTGTCGAAGGCCACCGCGGTGCCGCTGGCGAAGGCGGCGGCGCTGCTCATGACGGGCTCGTCGATCGCGGACCTGCGGGCGCGCGGCGTGTTGCCCGCGGAGGGCGACGGCGGCCTGCTGCCGGTGGGATCGCCGGTGGCGGTGAAGGAGGCCGTCCTGCCCTTCCACCGCTTCCGCACGCCCGAGGGACACGGCGTGGACTCCCTGCTCGGCCCGGAGATGAAGTCGACGGGCGAGGTCATGGGTGTCGACGTCTCGTTCGGCGAGGCATTCGCGAAGTCACAGGCGGGTGCGTACGGCTCGCTGCCCACGCACGGCACCGTGTTCGTGTCGGTGGCGAACCGCGACAAGCGGTCGTTGGTCTTCCCCGTGAAGCGTCTGGCCGACCTGGGTTTCCGGGTCGTGGCGACGGCGGGCACGGCCGAGGTGTTGCGGCGCAACGGCATCGAGTGCGCGGTGGTGCGCAAGCACTACGAGGGCAGCACGCCGGAGGAGCCGAACATCGTCGAGGTCATCCTCGACGGCGGGGTCGACATGGTGATCAACACGCCGTACGGCAACAGCGGCCCGCGCGTGGACGGCTACGAGATACGGACCGCGGCGGTGTCCCGGGGCATCCCGTGCATCACCACGGTGCAGGGGGCCGCGGCGGCCGTGCACGGCATCGAGGCCCTGATCCGCGGTGACATCGTCGCGCGCTCGTTGCAGGAGTTGCAGGCCACGGTGCGCCGGGTGACCCGCGCGTGAGCGGCGACGCGAACCGGTCCTTCGGTGCTCGCCTGTCCGAGGCGATGGCCGAGCGGGGACCGCTGTGCGTGGGGGTGGACCCGCATCCGGCGTTGTTGGAGGCCTGGGGACTGCCCACGGACGTCGGCGGGCTCGAACGCTTCGCTCTGACGGCCACGGAGGCCCTCGCGGGCTCCGTGGCCGTCCTGAAGCCCCAGTCGGCGTTCTTCGAGGCGTACGGGGCCGCAGGTGTCGCGGTGCTCGAACGGGTGCTCGCCACGGCCAGGGACGGGGGAGCGCTCGTCCTGTTGGACGTCAAGCGCGGCGACATCGGGTCGACCATGGCGGCGTACACGGCCGCGTACCTCGCCGACGGCGCGCCGTTGGCGGCGGACGCGATCACGGTGTCGCCGTATCTCGGCTTCGGCGCGTTGAACGTCGCGGTGGAGCAGGCACGCCGTAGCGGGCGCGGGGTCTTCGTCCTCGCGCGCACGTCCAATCCGGAGGGTTTCCCCGTCCAGCGGGCGATCGCCGACGGGACGACGGTCGCTCAGTCCATTGTGGACGAGGCGGCCGCGTGCAACGAAGGCGCGGACCCGCTCGGTGACGTGGGAGTGGTCGTGGGTGCCACCGTGGAGCCGGGTGAGGTGGTCCTCGATCGCCTCAACGGCCCGATCCTCGCGCCGGGTTTCGGGGCTCAGGGTGCCACCGTCGAGGACCTGCGTCGGGTCTTCGGTGCGAACGCCCGGGGACTGCTGCCCACGTCGTCGCGGGAGATCCTGCGGCACGGCCCCGACGTCGCCGCGCTGACCGCCGCCGCCGAGCGGACGCGGGACGCTCTCGCTTCCATCTTGCCGTAAACGCCTGTGGCGCCGGAACAAGCCCTGGTCCGACCGTATTTTGATCTTGCACTACGCTACGCGTCGTGGCGTCAGGCGGGGTGTTCCGGCGCAACAGGAAATGCTTCGGATTCCGACCTTGCGGCCCATGTCTGCGAGCGTTTCCGTGAGTAGGGTCGTTCGTGACCGTGTCCTGGCGCGGTCGGCATCACCCCCGCATTGAGAGACCAGGTCGAGGGTGGGTACGGTCGCCACACCCACCCAGAATTTTTGAGTAACACCGGAGGAAAACGTGGCACTTCCCCAGCTCACCGAGGAACAGCGTGCTGCGGCGCTGGAGAAGGCCGCCGCCGCCCGTCGCGCTCGCGCGGAGCTCAAGGAGAGGCTCAAGCGTGGCGGTACCACCCTCGCCGACGTGCTGAAGCAGGCCGACGAGGACGAGGTCCTCGGCAAGATGAAGGTCTCCGCTCTGCTGGAGGCTTTGCCGGGCGTGGGCAAGGTGCGTGCGCAGCAGACGATGGAGCGGCTGGAGATCGCCACCAGCCGTCGTCTGCGTGGTCTCGGCGACCGGCAGCGCAAGGCGCTGCTGGCCGAGTTCAGCGGCGAGTGAGTGAGCAGGTTCACGGCTCGAGCGCGGCCGGCTCCCCGGCCGGCCGCGCGGTGAACGGTGAGTCGGTGCCCGGCGAAAGCCCCCGGCGCCGACTCACCGTCGTGTCGGGCCCGTCCGGCGTCGGTAAGTCGAGTGTCGTGGCCGAGTTGCGACGACTGTGTCCCGACATCTATTTCAGCGTGTCGGTGACCACCCGACCCCCGCGCGCGGGCGAAGTCGACGGGGAGCACTACCACTTCGTCGACCGGGAGACCTTCGAGGCGATGGAACGCGGCGGCGAGCTGCTCGAACACGCCGAGTTCGCGGGCAATCGGTACGGCACGCCCCGGGCTCCCGTGGAGCGGATGCTGGCCGAGGGCCGGCCCGCCGTGTTGGAGATCGAGCTCAAGGGCGCCCGGCAGGTGCGTCGGGCCATGCCCGAGGCGCAGCTCGTGATGCTGTTGCCGCCCTCGTGGGACGAACTGGTCGACCGGCTCACCGGCCGGGGCACGGAACACGACGACGCCGTGAAGGCCCGGTTGCGGGAAGCCGAACGTGAACTCGCGGCGGCGGACGAGTTCGACGAACGCATCGTCAACGCCGACGTGCGAACCGCCGCACGCCAGTTGCTAAGCTTGGTGACTGGCCGAACCACCGCATGCGACGAGACGGAGCACAGTCAGTGACCGCGATTACGCTGGGCGCGCAGGGTGAGCAGCTCGAAGGCATCACCAACCCGCCCATCGACGACCTGCTCGAAAAGGTCAGCTCCAAGTACGCCCTCGTGATCTACGCCGCCAAGCGCGCCCGTCAGATCAACGACTACTACGCGCAGCTCGGCGAGGGCCTGCTGGAGTACGTGGGACCGCTCGTGGAGCCGGGTCCCCGCGAGAAGCCGCTGTCGATCGCTCTGCGCGAGATCCACGCGGGTCTGCTGGAGCACACCGAGGGCGAGTAGTCCGCCGGTGGGAACCCGACCCCGCGTCGTTCTCGGCGTCGGTGGCGGCATCGCCGCCTACAAGGCGTGCGAGGTGCTGCGCGGACTCACCGAGACCGGCCACGACGTTCGCGTCGTCCCCACCGCCTCCGCCCTGAACTTCGTCGGGGCTGCCACCTTCGAGGCGTTGTCGGGGCATCCGGTCAACACCGGCGTGTTCACCCAGGTGCCCGAGGTGCAGCACGTGCGCGTCGGCCAGGAGGCCGATCTCGTGCTGGTGGTTCCCGCGACGGCGGACCTCCTGGCGCGCGCGGCACACGGGCTGGCCGACGACCTGCTCACCAACACGCTGCTCACCGCCCGGTGTCCCGTGGCGTTCTTCCCCGCCATGCACACCGAGATGTGGGAACACCCGGCGACGCAGGCCAATGTGGCGTTGCTGCGGTCGCGCGGGGCCGTGGTGACCGAGCCCGACTCGGGACGGCTCACCGGCAAGGACACGGGCAAGGGGCGGTTGGCGCACCCGCAGGAGATCGTCGATCTGGCACGCCTGCTGCTCGCTCGGCCCGACGCGTTGCGCCGCGACCTCGAAGGTCTGCGTGTGGTGGTGTCGGCGGGCGGGACGCGGGAGCCGTTGGACCCGGTGCGTTTCCTCGGCAACCGGTCGTCGGGCAAGCAGGGCTACGCCCTCGCCAGGGTCGCCGCGCAACGCGGGGCCGAGGTGACGCTCGTGGCAGCACACACCGCGGCGTTGCCCGATCCGGCCGGGGTGCACCTGGAGCGTGTCTCGACGGCGGCGGAGCTGGAGGGTGCCGTGAACGCGGCTGCCGCCAAGGCAGACGTCGTCGTCATGGCGGCGGCGGTGGCGGACTTCCGTCCCACCGAGCGCGCCGAACACAAGATCAAGAAGAAGGACGACGGCTCGGCGCCGACGGTGACGTTGGCTCGCAACCCCGACGTCCTGGCGGGCCTCGTGGAGCGCAGACGGCCCGGTCAACTCCTGGTCGGCTTCGCGGCCGAGACCGGCGACGAGCACGGCAGTGTGCTCGACCACGCGCACAAGAAGCTCAAGCGCAAGGGTGTCGACCTGCTGGTGGTCAACGCCGTCGGCGAAGGCCGCGCGTTCGAGGTCGACGAGAACACCGGGTGGCTGCTGTCCGCCGACGGTGCCGAACGGCGTATCCCGATGGGCGCCAAGAGCGAACTCGCGACCACGGTGTGGGACGCCGTGTCGGAGTTGCTGCGTGACGGAGAACGGCGCCAGTAGGCTGACGTCCCAGCGACACGTCGAGTGAGGTTGGGGCGAAAATCCGTTGGGTGCGTCGAACCGTAGGTTGTTCACGTCGGAGTCGGTGACCGAGGGACATCCGGACAAGGTCTGCGACTCGATCAGCGACTCGATCCTGGACGCGTTGTTGAGCAAGGACGCGAACAGTCGGGTCGCCGTCGAGACCATGATCACCACCGGTCAGGTGCACGTGGTCGGCGAGGTGACCACGGAGGCGTACGCCGACATCCCGACGATCGTGCGCGACCGGGTGCTGGACATCGGTTACGACTCGTCGGTGAAGGGATTCGACGGCGCGTCGTGCGGGGTCAACGTGGCCATCGGTTCGCAGTCGCCGGACATCGCGCAGGGTGTGGACACTGCCTACGAGACGCGGCTCGACCAGGCCCTCGACGAGTTGGACCGGCAGGGTGCCGGTGACCAGGGGTTGATGTTCGGGTACGCGTGCTCGGACACCCCCGAGTTGATGCCGCTGCCGATCGCGCTGGCCCACCGGTTGGCCCGGCGACTCACAGCCGTCAGGAAGGACGGCACGCTGCCGTACCTGCGGCCGGACGGCAAGACGCAGGTCACCATCGAGTACGAGGGCGACCGCCCGGTGCGGCTGGACACGGTGGTGGTGTCCAGCCAGCACGCGGAGGGCATCGACCTCGACAAACTCCTCGCGGTCGACGTCGCGGAACACGTGGTCGGCCCGGTGCTGCGCGAGATGGACTGGGAGCAGGAGGACACCCGACTGCTCGTGAACCCCACGGGTCGGTTCGTGGTCGGTGGTCCGATGGGTGACGCGGGGTTGACCGGTCGCAAGATCATCGTGGACACCTACGGCGGGATGGCGCGGCATGGTGGTGGCGCGTTCTCGGGCAAGGACCCGTCGAAGG
>NZ_JACBJG010000009.1 GCF_015910535.1 Saccharomonospora sp. NB11
TCGTAGTGTTTCGGTGGTTATAGCGGTGGGGAAACGCCCGGTCCCATTCCGAACCCGGAAGCTAAGCCTGCCAGCGCCGATGGTACTGCACTCGAAGGGGTGTGGGAGAGTAGGACACCGCCGAACTATTTGTGGTGAGGGCCCGTCAGGGTTGGTCCAACGGCCAACCCCGACGGGCCCTTCTTCTATTTCGGGCATTATTTTGCTGATGGGCACGCGTAGGCGTGTCTCTTCATTTCCTTGAAGCTGCGGATTGTGCTCGCGCTCAGGGCATCAGGCTCGCGGCGATCGTCGCACCCAGTTCCCAGCACGCTTCCAGATCGGCCTTGCTCGGTTCACCGTGCACGACGACAGGCGCAGCCGCTCTGTGCCAGCTCAGACCCGTCGTGACCGAGTCGATCGACTTCGTGGCGCCTTCGGTGCCTTGATTGCCGTGCACGTAGTAGCCGAAGGGACGTTTCGCGGTCGCATCGAGACACGGGTAGTAGATCGTGTCGAAGAAGTGCTTCAACGCGCCGGACATGTAGCCGAGGTTCGCGGGAGTGCCCAGCAGGTATGCGTCGGCGTCCAGTACGTCCGAGACGGTCGCGGACAACGCCGGTTCCCGGACGACCTCCACGCCGGTGATCTCCGGATCGGTCGCACCGGAGACGACCGCGTCGAGCATGGTCGCCAGATGAGGGGACGGGGTGTGGTGCACGATCAACAACCTGGCCACGGTCATCGAGCGTGCCCGCCTCGCCTCTGCGCCGCAAGCGCTGTGCCGCGCAGCTCACCCGGCCACCGACCCAGGGCGGGCAGGCCGCAGGTCGATGGCCGGGTGAGTGGTCAGGACGACAGCAGTGCCGCGACGTCGTCGCGCAGGGCTCGCAACGTCTCCAGCGCCGCGTCGCGGGCTTCGGTGAGCCCGTCCGGTCCCGGCGGCGGGGCGGTGACCTCCAGGTACGCCTTCACCTTCGGTTCGGTGCCGGACAGCCGGATGAGGACCCGAAGTTGGTCGCCGCTGATCTTCAGCGCGCCGGCGTCGCGGATCTCTTCCGTCGACACGGCGACCCCCGCCAACGTGGTGGGTGGGTTGGCTCGCACCCTCTCCATCACCGCGGCGCGCTCGGCGAGGTCAGCGAACCGTGGCGCGACCTGGCCGGTCACCGAGACGCCGTGGTCGGCCATGAGCTCGTCGAGCAGGTCCAACAACGTGAGTCCTCGGCTCTTGGCCTCGGCGGCGACGTCAGCGGCGAAGACCGCTGCCCCGACGCCGTCCTTGTCCTTCACGAAGTCCGGGTTGACGCAGATCCCCAGTGCTTCCTCGTAGGCGAAGACCAGTCCTTCGCCGGCCCGCATCAGCCACTTGAAGCCCGTGAGCGTGCGCGCGTGTCGGGCGCCCCTGGCCCTGGCGACCTCCGCCAACAGGGACGAGGACACGATCGTGGTGGCGAGCAGCGGGTTCTCGACGGAAGTGCGGGCCAGCAAGCGGTCGCCGAGCAGCACGCCCGCCTCGTCACCCGTCAACATCCGCCAGGTGCCGTTGCGCTCCCGCGCGCCGAGGGCGCAGCGGTCCGCGTCCGGGTCGAGAGCCACGGCGAGGTCGGCGTCGACGTTCTCGGCGAGCTGCAGAAGCAGGTCGGTGGCGCCCGGCTCCTCGGGGTTGGGGAACGTCACCGTGGGGAAGTCGGGGTCGGGCTCGGCCTGCGCGTCGACGACGTGGACGTCGGTGAACCCCGCGCGTCGGAACGCGTCGACCACCACCGCGCCGCCGACGCCGTGCAGGGGCGTGACGGCGATCCGTAGATCCTTGGCACCGCTCGTGGCGAGCGTGGCGACGCGGTCGAGGTAGCCGTTCAGCACCTCGTCGTCGAGCACCTGCACGCCCCGGCCCCGGGGGACCGCGACCGAGGCGGGTGCCGCCGCGATCTCCGCCTCGATCTCGGAATCGGCCGGCGGGATGATCTGGATACCCGTGTTGTCGAAGACCTTGTAGCCGTTGTCGGCCGGAGGATTGTGCGACGCGGTGATCTGGACACCAGCGCAGGCGCCGAGGCTCACCGTGGCGTAGGCCAGCACCGGCGTCGGCAGCGGGCGGGGCAGGAGCTTCACGTCGAAGCCTGCGGCATCGAGAACCTCCGCCGCCGCCGTGGCGAACCGCTCGGAACCGTGTCGAGCGTCGCGGCCCACCACGACCGTGCCTCCCGGATTGCGCTGCGCGAGCCAGGCTGCGAGGCCCGCCGTCGTACGAACCACGACCGCGGTGTTCATACCGTTCGGGCCCGCTCGCACCGGCCCGCGAATGCCCGCGGTACCGAAACTCAGCGTGCCGGACATGCGATCGTCCAGTTCGGAGGTGGCGTCGTCGTCTCCCGCCATCGCGCGCGCAAGCAGGTTCTGCAACTCCGTGCGCGAGTCGCCGTCGACGTCGTCGGCGATCCAGCGGAATGTCCTGTCCCTGAGCTCGGGTGTGAGCTGGGGCGATCTGTGCTGCATCACGTCATAGTGGCAAGTCGAGTGGCCCGGGGATCGATCGACCCCCGGGCCGCGACTCTCGGCATGGTTCACCCGGAAGTGCACAATGCAATATTCATTGTGCGGAAATTGACAGTGATCAGCGGAAACGTCGCAATCTTTGTCATATTCCGGCACGTGTTGCCGATGGTGGACAGTCGTGTGCTCTGACAGCACACGATCGGGTTATTGTCGAACCGTCAATCGTTCGACAAATTCGTTGTCGGAGCGCGATCGCCGCTCGAAACCCACCACTCACGATGGCAGGGCGCTGCCTCCTGCGCGAAAGGACGAACGATGACGCGACCACCGGTATTGGCGGACTTCACCGACGTACCGATCACGACGGGAGGTACGACCGGGAAATAACGCGCTCAGACCTGGGCGGCCAGTGTCCGCAGAAGGGTTCCCATCCGTGTGGCCGACGCACGGCCCGCTTCGAGGACCTCTTCGTGGTTCAACGGCTCGCCCGTGATGCCCGCGGCCAGATTGGTGACCAGCGACAGCCCGAAGACCTCGACACCTTCGGCGCGGGCCGCGATGGCTTCCAGCACCGTCGACATGCCGACGAGATCGGCGCCGAGCGTGCGCAGCATCCGGATCTCCGCGGGCGTCTCGTAGTGCGGGCCCGGCAGACCCGCGTAGACGCCCTCGGCCAGGGTCGGGTCGATCTCCTTGGCCGCGGCACGAAGCCGGGGCGAGTACAGGTCGACGAGGTCGACGAAGTTCGCTCCCGTGATCGGCGAGGTCGCGGTCATGTTCAGGTGGTCGGAGATGATGACCGGCTGACCGACCTGGAAGCCGTCGCGCAGCCCGCCCGCGGCGTTGGTCAGCAGGACGGTGCGGGCTCCCGCGGCGGCAGCGGTGCGCACGCCGTGGACCACCCGTGCCACTCCCTTGCCCTCGTAGAGGTGGGTTCGGCCGAGGAGGACGAGGACCCGCTTGCCGTCGACGGTGACGGCGCGCGCGGTGCTGCCGTGTCCGACCGCGCGGGGCTTTTCGAACCCGGGCAGGTCACCGAGCGGGATCTCCGCTTCCGGCTGCCCGATGACGTCCGCGGCCGGTCGCCAGCCCGAACCGAGGACGACGGCGACGTCGAAGGCGTCGACGCCGGCGCGTTCGGTCAGGACGGACGCCGCGGCGGCGGCGAGGTCACGAGGTTGCGTGTCGCTGGAATTCACGATCGTGCAGCTTAGGCCCTGCCTGGCGGCTCCCGGTCAACGGCTGAGCGGCGGTCCGACGTGGACGCGCACGCGGTGTCCATCGTGGAAGGCACGAACGTCGAGCGCTCGGACCTCACCCCGCCAGGATGCGGGTGAGCGCGAAGCCGAGAGCGGCCGTCACCACGAACACCACGGCGGCCACCGCCAGCAGCACACTCCGACGATCGGTGATGGTGGCGGCCAGGTCCGTCAACATCTCGACGTGGCGACGCGGCACCCAGTCGGGCCACCGGTCGGCCGCCGTCCTGCGGGGCGGAGGGGACGGGGCGCGAGGGGCGGGAGGGCTCGACGCCGGGGTGACCGTGCGGTCGGTGGCGAACGGCAGCGGGCCCGGGTCGGCGGCCAGCGCGGCGTCGCCCTCGACCTCCGCCTCGGGCTCCGGCGCGAGTGTCGGCACCCGAGGGATGACTCGGGTCGCGCTGGCGTCGTCGCGGACCCGGCCGACGTCGCTCTCGGCGAAGAGTTCCGGCGGGAACAGCAGGTGACGGGGTTCCGCGAGCAGCGGATACAGCCTGCGCCGCACCTCGGCCAGCGACATGCGCTCGGACGGCTTCTTCATCATCAAGCCCCGGATCACCGGCGCCAGCGGACCGGGGGAGGGGCGCGGCACGTCGCCCTGCACGACGCTCACGACGGTTTCGAGCGGGTCGCCGTCGGCGTCGTAGGGCGGGCGTCCCTCGGTGGCGGCGAACAGCGTCGCGCCCAGTCCCCACAGGTCGGCGGTGTAGGTGACGGGGCCGCCGGTGGCGACCTCCGGGGCGATGAACGCGGGTGAACCGAGCATCATCCCCGTGTGCGTCATGGTCGCCTCGGAGACGTTGCGGGCGATGCCGAAATCGGTGAGCTTGATGCGTCCGTCGTCGGACACCAGCACGTTGCCCGGTTTCACGTCGCGATGGGTGATGCCCGCGTCGTGGGCGGCCTCCAATGCGCCGGCCACGGCCTCGCCCACCGCCGCCGCCTGCGCGACCGTCAACCGACCCGCCTGGCGGACGAGTCCGGCCAGGCTGCGCGAGGGCAGCAGTTCCATCACCACGTACGGGTCGTCGTGCTCCAGGACGACGTCGTGGAGGATCACCACGTTCGGGTGGGACAGCACCGCGATCGCTCTCGCCTCACGCAATGTCCGTTCGCGCAGCTCGGTGACGCGGGCGGGAGGCACCCCGTGCGGCATGCGGACCTCCTTCACCGCCACGGGGCGGTGGAGGAACTCGTCGTAGGCGGACCACACGGTGCCCATGGACCCGGAGCCGAGCACGGACCGCAGCCGGTATCGGCCGGCCACCAGTCGTCGGTCGTCAGTCGGAGCGGACACGCGCTCCATTGTCACCGAACGACGCCGGGAAGGACCGTCGGACCGCGAAAGCCGACGACGAAAAGTGAGAGAGCGAGGTCACAGGCTGAGACACAGGGGCCCACCTAGGATGCTGCTATGAGCAAGGGGGTAGCGCAGACGGACGATCTTGCGCTCGCGGCCGAGTTCGAGGCACCGAGCCGTCAGCAATGGGAACGACTGGTCGACAAGGTGCTGGAGCGGTCGGGCTCCCGTCGTGACCGGCTGGTGACGACCACCGACGACGGTATCGAGATCCAACCCCTGTACACCGCCGACGACCCGGCTCCCGAGCCCGGATTCCCCGGCGTCTTCCCGTACGTTCGCGGTGGTCGGCCGGACGGGCACGTGGCCGCGGGCTGGGACGTGCGGGCGTGGCACGAGGCCGACGACGTCGCGGCGGTCAACGAGGCCGTGCTCGCGGACCTGCACGGCGGGGTCACGTCGCTGTGGCTGCGGGTAGGCGACGGCGGCGTGCCGGTCGCGTCGCTGGCCGACGCGTTGCGGGAGGTGCGGCTGGACCTCGCTCCCGTCGTCCTCGACGCTGGAACGGAGTTCGTCCCGGCCGCCGAAGCGCTGCTCGCCCTGCACGCCGAGCAGGGCGTTCCCGACACCGAGGTCGCGGGCAATCTCGGCGCCGACCCGATCGGCGTGCGGGCTCGGACCGGGCAGGAGGCCGACGTCGCGTCCGCAGCCGCGTTCGCCGCGCGGCTTGCCGGACGTCATCCCCGACTCGCGACGTTCGTCGCCGACGGCCTGCCCTACCACGAGGCCGGGGCGTCCGACGCCCAGGAAGTCGGTGCCGCGATCGCCACGGCCGTGGCGTACCTGCGGGCGATGACCGACGCGGGCCTCGACGTGCGCGAGGCGGCGTCCAGGATCGAGTTCCGGCTGGCGGCCACCACCGACCAGTTCGGCACCATCGCGAAGTTCCGAGCGGCACGACGGGCGTGGGCCCGCGTGGTGGAGGTGTGCGGCACGCCGGAGTCGGCCATGCGCCAGCACGCCGTCACGTCGCCCGCGATGCTGACGCGCCGTGACCCCTCGGTGAACCTGCTCCGCACGACGGTCGCCTGCTTCGCCGCGGGCGTGGGCGGCGCCGACGCGGTCACCGTGCTTCCGTTCGACCACGCACTCGGCCTGCCCGACCGGTTCTCGCGGCGGCTCGCCCGCAACACCCAGGCGATCCTGCTGGAGGAGAGCCGTCTCGCCGCGGTGATCGACCCGGCGGGTGGTTCCTGGTACGTCGAGAATCGCACCGACGCGCTCGCCCACCGAGTGTGGGACGAGTTCACGGCCATCGAGCGAGCGGGCGGTATCGAGGCGGAACTCGACTCGGGCGCGCTGGAGGAGCGCATCGCGCGCACCTGGGAGGCACGGTCGCGACGGATCGCCACGCGCCGCGACCCGATCACCGGCGTCAGCGAGTTCCCGCTGCTGGAGGAGAAGGAGTTCGACCGCGCGCCGCGTCCGACGGCCTCGGCGAACGGTGGGCTGCCGCGTCGGCGTTACGCGCAGGACTACGAACGGCTGCGCGACCGCTCGGACGCCCACGTCGCCGCCCACGGCAGCCGCCCGAAGGTCTTCCTTGCCACGCTCGGCTCGTTGGCCGAACACACGGCCAGGGCGACGTTCGCGGCGAACCTCTTCCTCGCCGGAGGGATCGAGCCGGTGAACCCGGACCTCGACTCCGCCTCCACCGACGAGCTGGTCGAGGCGTTCCGGGCCGCCGGCACCCCGGTGGCCTGCCTGTGCGGCACCGACGCCGCCTACGCGGAGAAAGTGTCCGAGGTGGCGAACGCGCTGCGCGCGGCAGGAGCCACCACGGTGCTGGTCGCGGGCCACCCCGGCGACCACGGCACCTACGACGGCATCAGCGGGTACGTCCACCGAGGCTGCGACGCGCTGGCCGTCCTCACCGACACCCTCGACACCCTGGGAGTCGCGTCATGAGCATCCCCGACTTCAGCGGCATCGAACTGGGGGCGAGTCCCGCCGGTTCCGAGCCGGACGCAGGCCGGACGGCGTGGACCGACGCGCTGCGCGCCGCCACCGGGAAGGACGTCGACGCGCTGACGTGGGAGACCCCGGAAGGCATCGGCGTCAAACCGCTGTACACGGCCGAGGACCTCGCCGACGTCGACTTCCTCCACACCTATCCCGGCATCGCGCCGTACCTGCGCGGCCCGTACCCGACGATGTACACGACCCAGCCGTGGACCATCCGCCAGTACGCGGGTTTCTCCACGGCCGAGGAGTCGAACGCCTTCTACCGCCGCAATCTCGCCGCGGGGCAGAAGGGGCTGTCGGTGGCGTTCGACCTCGCCACCCACCGCGGCTACGACTCC
The DNA here is from genome assembly GCF_015910535.1 of Saccharomonospora sp. NB11. Lineage (GTDB taxonomy): Bacteria > Actinomycetota > Actinomycetes > Mycobacteriales > Pseudonocardiaceae > Saccharomonospora. The sequence goes on from NZ_JACBJG010000009.1 coordinate 7,401, forward strand.
GACCACCCGCGGGTGGCCGGTGACGTCGGCATGGCCGGGGTGGCCATCGACTCGATCTACGACATGCGGCAGCTCTTCGACGGCATCCCGCTCGACCGCATGAGCGTGTCGATGACGATGAACGGCGCCGTGTTGCCCGTGCTGGCGCTGTACGTCGTGGCGGCCGAGGAACAGGGTGTGCGGCCCGAGCAGCTCGCGGGGACCATCCAGAACGACATCCTCAAGGAGTTCATGGTCCGCAACACCTACATCTACCCGCCGCAGCCGTCGATGCGGATCATCTCCGACATCTTCGCGTTCACCTCGCGGCACATGCCGAAGTTCAACTCGATCTCGATCTCCGGCTACCACATGCAGGAGGCCGGGGCGACGGCCGATCTGGAGCTGGCGTACACGCTCGCCGACGGCGTCGAGTACATCCGCGCGGGGCTGGACGCGGGACTCGACATCGACGCGTTCGCGCCGCGCCTGTCGTTCTTCTGGGCGATCGGCATGAACTTCTTCATGGAGGTCGCGAAGCTGCGGGCGGCGAGGCTGTTGTGGGCCAAGCTCGTCAAGCAGTTCGACCCCGGCAATCCGAAGTCGCTGAGCCTGCGCACCCACTCCCAGACGTCGGGGTGGTCGCTCACGGCCCAGGACGTCTACAACAACGTGGTCCGGACCTGTGTCGAGGCGATGGCCGCCACGCAGGGGCACACGCAGTCGTTGCACACCAACGCCCTCGACGAGGCGCTGGCGTTGCCCACCGACACGAGCGCCCGCATCGCGCGCAACACGCAGCTTCTGCTGCAACAGGAGTCCGGCACCACCGACGTCATCGATCCCTGGGGTGGCAGCGCATACGTCGAGCGACTCACCTACGAGCTGGCCCGGCGCGCGTGGTCCCACATCGAGGAGGTCGAGTCGGCGGGCGGCATGGCGCGGGCCATCGACGCCGGGATCCCGAAGTTGCGGATCGAGGAGGCCGCGGCTCGCACGCAGGCGCGGATCGACTCGGGTCGACAGCCGGTGATCGGCGTCAACAAGTACCGCGTCGGCGCCGAGGACGAGACCGAACTGGACGTCCTGAAGATCGACAACGCCGAGGTGCGGGCCCAGCAGGTGGAGAAGCTGCGCAGGCTGCGTGAGGAGCGTGACGAGTCCGCCACCCAGGACGCGTTGCGCAGGCTCACCGCCGGAGCCGAGGGCGACGGCAACCTGCTGGAACTCGCCATCGACGCCGCCAGGGCCAAGGCCACGGTCGGGGAGATCTCCGAGGCCCTGGAGAAGATCTGGGGCAGGCACTCCGGTCAGATCCGTACCATCTCCGGCGTGTACCGCGAGGAAGTCGGCCGGACGGCGGGCGTGGAGACGGCTCGTCGGCGGGTCGAGGAGTTCGCCGAGGAGGAGGGCCGCCGCCCGCGCATTCTCGTGGCCAAGATGGGGCAGGACGGTCACGACCGGGGCCAGAAGGTGATCGCCTCCGCGTTCGCCGACCTCGGCTTCGACGTCGACGTCGGCCCGCTGTTCTCCACTCCGGCCGAGGTCGCCCGACAGGCCGTCGAGGCGGACGTGCACATCGTCGGGGTGTCGTCGCTCGCCGCGGGACACCTGTCGCTGGTCCCGGCGCTGCGTGAGGAACTGGAACGGCTCGGCCGCGACGACATCATGATCGTCTGTGGTGGAGTCATCCCGCCGCAGGACTACGACGAGCTGCGGGCCGCCGGAGCCGCCGCGATCTTCGGACCGGGCACGGTGATCGCCGACTCGGCCGTCACCCTGCTCGACGAGCTCGAAGCACGACACTCGTAGGCATGGCACGCATCCTCGACGTCCCCACGTACGCCAAGGGTGTCCTCGACGGTGATCGCGGCATCCTCGCCAGAGCGATCACGCTGGTGGAGTCGCAACGCGCCGAACACCGCGAACGTGCGCAGGAGTTGCTCGTCGAACTCCTGCCGCACGCGGGCAAGGCGACCCGGGTGGGCATCACCGGGGTGCCCGGCGTGGGCAAGTCGACCTTCATCGACCAGCTCGGCACCCAGCTCACCGCGGCGGGACACCGTGTCGCGGTGCTGGCCGTCGACCCGTCGTCCACGCGCACCGGCGGGAGCATCCTCGGTGACAAGACCCGCATGTCCCGGCTGGCCGTCGACCCGGCGGCCTTCATCCGGCCGTCGCCCACCTCCGGCACGCTCGGCGGGGTGGCGAGGGCTACCCGCGAGACGATCGTGCTCATGGAGGCGGCCGGCTATGACGTCGTCCTCGTCGAGACGGTCGGGGTGGGGCAGTCGGAGGTCACCGTCGCGGGAATGGTCGACACCTTCCTCTTCCTCACGCTGGCGCGCACCGGTGACCAACTGCAGGGCATCAAGAAGGGCGTGCTCGAACTCGCCGATGTGATCGCCGTCAACAAGGCCGACGGCGAGCACGAACGCGAGGCGCGGCGTGCCGCGCGGGAACTGTCGGGCGCACTGCGCATGATCTACGGTCCGGACGCCGATTGGACGCCTCCCGTCCTGACGTGCAGCGGACTGACCGGGGCCGGGCTCGACACCGTGTGGCGGCAGCTCGTCCGGCACCGGCAGCACCTGGCGGACTCGGGTGAGCTGGAGGCCCGCCGCCAACAGCAACAGGTGGACTGGACCTGGGCCATGGTCCGCGATCAACTGCTCGACCGGCTCGTGCGGCACCCCGACGTGCGCGCGATCGTCGACGAAGTCGAACAGGACGTCCGTGAGGGACGCAGCACCGCGACACTCGGAGCCGAACGGATCTTGCGCGCGTTCGGCGTCGAGTCCCGGCGTGGGGGCTGACGCATCGCCACCGGACACGGCAGACTGTGATCGTGCGTGTTCTCACGGTTCTCCTGGGTGCCCTCACCGTCCTCGTGCTGTTCGCCGCCGGCCCTACGCGTGATGCGCTGGCGGCCACACCGGATTCGCCGGTCGGCCCGGTGCTCGTCCAGCTCGCGCAGGACTCCGATTCGGAGGACGAGGAGTCGTCCGACTCGTCGGAGGACGGACCTGCGCTCGACCCGCAGTCGGAGGCCGACGCGGCCAAGAACAAGAGCAAGGTCGTCGTCGGGGTCATCGCCGCCGCGTTGCTGGGCATCGTGGTGTGGGGACGCTACGTGCGCGCCAAGCGGGCCAAGAGTGGCTGACGGGCAGTACAGCCAGGCCGAACGATGCGTCACCGTTTAGCGCAAACGGGCTACCTTCCGTCTACCCATTAGGACATCCGGGTTACGCATACTCTGGTTGGTGTCAAACTGACAGCAAATGCGTATGGCAACGATGGACCAGCGGACGACGGAGACTGTCACGACGTGTGACCTCGGAGCGCTGGTCGCGTGCGGAGGTGCGGCGTGACCGTTCTCGACTCGCGACCCGACCTGCCGGGCGAATCCGGCCCGGACACGTCGGTCGAAGACCTGCTCGCCGCCTCGGGTGCGGCCACCATCGACGATGTGGGACAGGGACGTGGCCCCGACTGGCTCGATGCGTGGCTCGCCGAACGGACGACGGACGTCGTGGCGTGGCGCAGGCACATCCACGCACACCCCGAGCTCGCTCGGCGCGAGTACGGCACCACCGAGCTGGTGGTCAAGCTGCTCACCTCCGCCGGGCTCCGGCCGAAGGTGCTGCCCGGCGGAACCGGCGTCGTGTGCGACGTCGGCACCGGCTCCCGATGCGTGGCCCTGCGGGCCGACCTCGACGCGCTGCCGCTGACCGAGGCGACCGGGTTGCCCTTCGCCTCCACCGTGGACGGCGTCGCCCACGCATGCGGCCACGACGTGCACACCACCGTGTTGCTCGGCGCCGGGCTCGCGCTCGCCACCGCGGCCGAACTGCCCGGCCGGGTGCGGCTCATCTTCCAGCCCGCCGAGGAGGTCATGCCCGGCGGCGCGCTCGACGCCATCGACGCCGGTGCGCTCGACGGCGTGGAACGCATCTTCGGATTGCACTGCGACCCCCGGTTGCCGGTCGGCAAGATCGGGACGCGCGTCGGCGCGCTCACCTCGGCCGCCGACCTGGTGGAACTCTCCCTGTCGTCGCCGGGTGGGCACACGTCCCGGCCGCATCTGACTGCCGACCTGGTGCACGGCCTGGGCACGGTGATCACGTCGCTGCCCGCCGTGTTGTCGAGGCGGGTCGACCCCCGCTCGGGAACCGTGTTGGTGTGGGGCGCCGTTCACGCCGGTGAGGCCGCGAACGCCGTGCCGCAGGAGGGGGTGCTGCGGGGGACGCTGCGCACCGCCGACCACGAGACGTGGACGATGCTGGAGCCGCTGGTCGAGTCGTCGGTGAAGGCGTTGCTGGCGCCCACCGGCGTCGGCTACGAGCTGAACTACCGACGCGGTGTGCCACCCGTGGTGAGCGAGCCCGAGAGCACGAGCCTGCTGCGTGCGGGCGTCGAGGCGGCGCTGGGCGCCGACGCGTTGACCGGCACCGAGCAGTCGTCCGGCGGAGAGGACTTCGGCTGGTACCTGGAGCACGTGCCCGGGGCGTTCGCGCGACTCGGCGTGTGGTCCGGCGAAGGGCCGATGCGGGACCTCCACCAGCCCACGTTCGAGGCCGACGAGCGCGCCCTGATCACCGGCATCCGGATGATGGTGCACACCGCTCTGGCGGCGCTCGCAGCCTGATTCCCGGGTCTCTGCGCATCGTGTCCGCGAGTTGCGCGCGCGTGTCCGCAGTTCCCGCGCGCATGTCTGCGACGTGGGGCGCGGACACGCGTTCCTGCGTCGAGGACACGAGTTATCCACAGGTTTGAGAGTTATCCACAACCTGTGGACAACTCGTGGTGTGGGTCGGTGGCTGCCGTCAGGCTGGGCCCATGTCGCAACTCTGGGAACGTCGCGGCGCCGTCCCGCGGCGCGAGGTGGTCGCCCACATGGGCGAGCGGGCATTGCGGGCGGCACTGGCCGTCGGCACGTTGACCCAGCCCTGGCGTGGCGTCGTGATGCGGACCGCCGACCTCGACGATCTGCGGATTCGTGCCGAAGCTGCCCTGTTGGCCGCCCGCTCTCCCGCCGTGGTGTCGGGTCCTACCGCCCTGGCGCTGCATGGCTGCGTCGCGGTCGGCCAGACGGGGCCGATCCATGTCACGGTGCCCTACTCCAGGTCGGCGCGGTCACGGCCGGGACTGGTGATGCACCAGAACCGGTACGCGCCGGACGACGTCGTCGACCTCGACGGACTGCCCGTCTTCGCGCTCGACCTCGCCGTGGCCGACCACCTCTGCGGTCGCGACCGTCGACGGGCCTTCGGCTGTCTCGACGAGGTGCTGCGTTCGCACCCCGATCCCGAGTCGTTCCGCGCGTCGGTGCGTCGGCGACTCGCGACCCGTGACGATCGGCGGGGTGTGGCGAAAGCCTCCCAACTCACCGACCTCGCCACCGGACGCGCGGACTCACCGCCCGAGAGCTCGTTGCTGTTGATCGTGGTCGAAGCCGGGTTGCCGATCCCCGAGGCCCAGCACTGCGTGTACACGATCGACGGGCGGCTGCTCTACGTCCTCGACCTGGCGTGGGAGTCGTGGCGGATCGCGCTGGAGTACGACGGCTACGACGCACACGAACACCGCGCCGACGCCGATGCCGAGCGTGATCGCCGGTTGGCAGGGCGGGGCTGGCGGGTGATCCGTGCGACGGCGGCGGACCTGCGGGATCCCACCCGGATGCTGACGGAGCTGAGAGAGGTTTTCGCCGCGCGGTTCCGGTGAACGTGTCCGCCGGCGCCGTGCGCCGCGGACACGTGTGCGTGGGGTCGTGACACGTGTGCGTGGGGTCGTGACACGTGTGCGTGGGGTCGTGACACGTGTGCGTGGGGTCGTGACACGTGTGCGTGGGGTCGTGACACGTGTGCGTGGGGTCGTGACACGTGGGGTGGGGGTTAGGGGCCTACTCGTTTGCAGGGGCGCGTGCGCAGGTCGTCCACGTAGTCCGCCGGGGCGCCCGCCGCTTCCGCGGCGTCGGCCAGCACTCCGAGGTAGCGCGCCGACGGCAGGCCGCCCTCGTAGGCGTCGAGGACGTACAGCCAGGCCAGCACGGACCCGTCCATGGTCTGCACCCGGAGCCTGATCTTGTTGTGCAGCCCGAGTTCGCCGCCCTCCCACTGGTCGAGTCTCGACTCGTCCAGTGAGGTCACGTCGTAGAGCACCACGAAGACCCGCGAGCCCGGGTCCTCCACGATCGTGGCGAGTGCTCCTTCCCAGTTCAGGTCTTCGCCACCGAAGGTGAGCCGCCAGCCTTCCAACCAGCCGGTGCCCGCCATCGGCGAGTGCGGGGCTCGCTGCGTCATCTGGGAGGGATCCATGTTGGACCCGTATGCGGCGTAGAGGGGCACGGTCCCAGGGTAGCGACCACTGCGTCACCCGAGCGGATGCACTCGGCGTGTCCCCACATAGAGTTGGGGACCGAGCGCTGGTGTCCGAGGAGGGAACGAAGTTGACCAAGATCGTGATCATGGGTGGCGGGCCCGCCGGTTACGAGGCGGCACTGGTCGCCGCGCAGCACGACGCGGACGTCACCGTGGTCGAGCGGGACGGTCTCGGCGGCGCGTGCGTCCTGTACGACTGCGTTCCCTCGAAGACGTTCATCGCCTCGTCCGGCGCGCGGGCGAGTCTGAAGAGCTTCCCCGAGCTGGGGATTTCGGTCCAGCCGTCGAGTATCGACCTGCCGACCGTGCACGGGCGGGTGCGGGGGCTCGCGCTGGCGCAGTCGGCCGACATCCGGGCCCGCGTGCAGCGCGAGGGCGTTCGGGTGATCCACGGCACGGCGCGGTTCCGCGACGCCGAGCCGGGGCTCGCGACGCACAAGGTCGGGGTGACCGACGCCGAGACCGGTGAGGAGGAGATCCTCGACGCCGACGTCGTGCTGGTGGCCACGGGTGCGACGCCGCGCGTGCTCCCGGGCGCGGTGCCCGACGGCGAGCGCATCCTCGACTGGCGGCAGCTCTACAGTCTGCCGGAACTGCCCGAACACCTCGCCGTGGTGGGGTCCGGTGTCACCGGTGCGGAGTTCGCCTCCGCCTACACCGAGATGGGCGTGAAGGTCACCGTCGTGTCCAGCCGCGACCGCGTGCTGCCGCACGAGGACGCCGACGCCGCCGCCGTGCTGGAGGAGGTCTTCTCCAAGCGCGGCACCACGGTGGTCAAGCACGCGCGGGCCGACCGGGTCGAGCGCACCGACGACGGGGTGATCGTCCACCTCACCGACGGCAGGCAGATCGAGGCCAGCCACGCGCTCATGACCGTCGGGTCGGTGCCGAACACCACGGACATCGGGTTGGAGCGCGTGGGCATCGAGCCCGGCCCCGGCGGGTTCATCAACGTCGACCGGGTTTCGCGCACCAGCGCGCCCGGCGTGTACGCGGCGGGCGACTGCACGGGCGTGCTCATGCTGGCGTCGGTCGCGAGCATGCAGGGACGCATCGCGATGTGGCACGCCCTCGGTGAAGGAGTGGCGCCGATCCGGTTGCGGACGGTCGCCGCGAACGTGTTCACCCACCCCGAGATCGCGACGGTGGGGGTCAGCCAGCAGGCGATCGACTCCGGTGAGGTCCCCGCGCGCACGATCATGCTCCCGCTGTCGACCAACGCCCGCGCCAAGATGGAGGGCGTGCGGCACGGCTTCGTGAAGCTGTTCTGCCGCCCCGCCACGGGTGTCGTGGTCGGTGGGGTCGTGGTGGGTCCGAACGCCAGCGAGCTGATCCTGCCGATCGCGTTGGCGGTGCAGAACCAGCTCACCGTCGACAACCTGGCGCTGACGTTCTCGGTGTACCCGTCGCTGTCCGGTTCGGTCACCGAGGCGGGCCGCCAGCTCATGCGGCACGACGACCTGGACTGACCTCGGCGACGAAGTCCGGGCGGCGTTTGCGGGCCTTGCGCTCCGGTCGCATGCTGGACTCGTCGGCGTGCCGCGACGTCGCGGTGTCGGCCGACCGGTCCGAGGAGCGAGCGATGACTGTCCGCGACACCGCGTATCCCGACGGTGCGCCGTGTTGGGTCGAGCTGACGGTGCCCGATCCGCGCATGGCGATGGACTTCTACGGCGCGTTGTTCGGCTGGGCCTTCGCCGACCAGGGCGACGAGACGGGCAACTACCTGGTGTGTTCCGTGGGCGGGCACCGCGTGGCCGGGCTCGTGGGCGGTGATCCGTGGCAGGAGGCTCCGGCGGCCTGGACCACGTATTTGGCGACGTCCGACGTGGACGCGACGATCGCCGACGTCGAGCGTGCGGGTGGGACGGTGCTCGTCGGACCGAAAGTCGTGTTCGGCGACGGGCGCACGGCGATCGTCTCCGACCCCACGGGCGCGGTGTTCGGGCTGTGGCAGGCGGGCCGGGTCGCGGGAGCCGAGATGACGGACGAGCCGTCGTCGGTGATCTGGAACGAGTGTCTGACGCGGGACTTCCGGACGGCTCGGACCTTCTACGAGAGCGTCTTCGGCCACACTGCCCGGTTGTTGGAAGAAGAGGAGCTCACCTACGCGACGTTGCTGGTGGGCGACGAACTGGTGGCCGGACTCGGGAAGCTGCCCGCCGAGGTGCCCGCGGACGTGCCCGCGCACTGGATGACGTACTTCGCCGCCGCCGACGTCGACGCGATCGTGTCGAGGTCGGCGGAGCTGGGCGGCACCGTCGTGTCGCCGCCCACCGACAGCCCGTACGGGCGCCTTGCCGCGGTGGCCGACAACCAGGGGGTGGTGTTCTCGCTGATCACCCTGGTCGGCGAACCGGATCTCGAACGACTCGAACGACTCTGAGCACGCCGAAGGCCGTGCCCCGGGAGCAGCGGGACACGGCCTTCGTGATCGGTTCGTCCGTCAGTCCTCGTCCTCGACCCAGTCGAAGGTGCGGGTGACGGCCTTCTTCCAGTTCCGGAACTCACGCTCGCGCCGCGCCTCGTCCATGTTCGGCTCCCAGCGCGTGTCCTCCGCCCAGTTCTCGCGGATGTCGTCCTCGCTTTCCCAGAACCCGACGGCGAGACCCGCGGCGTAGGCGGCACCGAGCGCGGTGGTCTCGTTGACCTTCGGCCGGATCACCGACACTCCGAGAATGTCGGCCTGGAACTGCATGAGCAGGTCGTTGACCACCATTCCGCCGTCCACTTTGAGTGTCTTCAGTGGAACACCGGAGTCGGCATTCATGGCCTCGATCACCTCGCGGGTCTGGAACGCGGTCGCCTCCAGCACCGCCCGGCATAGGTGTCCCTTGTTGACGTAGCGGGTCAGCCCGACGATGGCGCCGCGGGCGTCGGAACGCCAGTAGGGCGCGAACAGACCCGAGAACGCGGGCACGATGTAGGCGCCGCCGTTGTCGTCCACCGTGCGGGCGTGCTGCTCGATCTCGGCCGCCGACCCGATCATCTTGAGGTTGTCGCGCAACCACTGCACCAGCGAGCCCGTGACCGCGATGGAGCCCTCCAGCGCGTACACGGTGTCCTTCGAGCCGATCTTGTAGCAGACGGTGGTGAGCAGACCGTTCTGCGACATGACCTTCTCGTGGCCGGTGTTGAGCAGGACGAAGTTGCCGGTGCCGTAGGTGTTCTTCGCCTCGCCGACGTCCAGGCAGGCCTGCCCGAACGTCGCCGCCTGCTGGTCGCCGAGGATGCCCGCGATGGGCACGCCGCCGAGCGCCCCGCGTTCGCGGGTGGTGCCGTACGTCTCGGACGACGACCGGATCTCCGGCAGCATCGACAGGGGAATGCCCATGTCGGCCGCGATGTCCTCGTCCCACGACAACGTGTCGAGGTTCATCAGCAGGGTCCGCGACGCGTTGGTGGGATCGGTGACGTGGACACCGCCGTCGACGCCGCCGGTCATGTTCCACAGCACCCAGGTGTCCATGTTGCCGAACAGCAGGTCGCCGTTCTCCGCCCGTTCGCGGGCACTCTCCACGTTGTCCAGAATCCATTTGATCTTGGGTCCGGAGAAGTACGTGGCGAGCGGCAGGCCAGTGCGATCCCGGTAGCGTTCCTGGCCGCCACCGAGCGCGCCCAGCTCCTGGATGATGCGGTCGGTGCGGGTGTCCTGCCAGACGATGGCGTTGTAGACGGGTTTGCCGGTCTTGCGGTCCCACACCAGCGTCGTCTCGCGCTGGTTGGTGATGCCCACCGCGGCGATGTCGGCCGCGGTGAGGTCGGCGTTGGCGAGCGCCCCGGCGGCGGTGGCCCGCGAGTTGGCCCAGATCTCCTCCGCGTCGTGCTCGACCCAGCCGGCCTTCGGGAAGATCTGCTTGTGTTCCCGCTGGTCGACGGCCACCACCTGTCCGGAGCGGTCGAAGATCATGGTGCGCGTCGACGTGGTGCCCTGGTCGATCGCGGCGACGTACGAAGTCATGGTGTCCTTTCCTTCCGCGGCAAGGTCGGCTCACTCGGCCGACTTGCGCGTCTCCGTCTCGTCGGTGGGCTCGGGCACACGTCCCGGCGGCGGTCCCTCGACCTCGGCGGGTGCGGTTTCCCTGGCCTTCAGGACCTGGCCGATGAACAGGTCGTAGACCACGATGCCGATGACGCCGCCGACGAGCGGCCCCAGGATCGGAATCCACCAGTAGTTGCTGAACCATTCGCCGTTGCCGGGGAACGCGGCGTCGCCCCACCCCGCGAAGTACGCGAGCAGCCGGGGCCCGAAGTCACGGGCCGGGTTGATGGCGTATCCGGCGTTGGTGCCGAAGCTCAGGCCGATCGCCGTCACGACGAAGCCGATGGCCCACGGACCGAAGTTGCTCTGTGGCGCCTGGTTACGGCTGTCGATCAGCGCGGCGATGGCCAGCACGAGGATGGCGGTGCCGACGATCTGGTCGAACAGCGGTCCCCACACCCCGCCGCCGAAGTACTCGGCGGGGAACGTCGCGAAGATGGAGAAGCTCGGGACGGACTCGGACCTCTCGGCGAACCCTTCCGCCGCGTTGAACGCGTTGATCGCGTCGGCGTACACCCAGTACACGATGGCCGCGCCGACGAAAGCCCCGAGGACCTGCGCGATCCAGTAGGGCACCACCTTGACCCAGGGGAACTTCCGGCGCACCGCGAACGCGAGCGTCACCGCCGGGTTGATGTGCGCGCCGCTGACCCCGCCCGCGACGTACACCGCGAACGTCACCGCGAGTCCCCAGCCGAACGCGATGATCAGCCAGTTGCCCGGTCCGAAGGCATCCATCTGCCGACCGGATCCGGGTAGGCCGGCGAGCGCGACCGCGACCGAACCGCACCCCAGCAAGATGAGTACCGCCGTGCCCAGGAACTCGGCCAGCAACTCCCCGCCGGTGGTCGACCGGAGTCGTGCCAGGCCGCTGGACCGGTGACTGGTGTCCTTCACACTCATGCCACACCTCCGCCGTCAGCCGGGACGTCGTTATCCCTAATCCCTCATCGTGCTCCGCACGTACCGGCCGAACAACATCTGAACGGCGCAGTCGCACTGGTTCTGATTGCCCCTGATTGCCCACACCGGAACGTGGGAACCTCAAGTAGGGCCGTATGTTGCGAATGAGGACGGTGAGTGATCGCCGTTGGCGAGGAGGGCAGCGTGACTGTGGCGTTGGGACCCGCGAACCGCGAAGAGACCTGGCAGCGACTGGGCAGCGAGACCTTCGACCTCGTCGTCGTGGGCGGAGGGGTGGTCGGCGTCGGCACGGCACTCGACGCGGCCACGAGGGGACTGCGGGTCGCCCTGGTGGAGGCGCGGGACCTCGCCTCGGGGACGTCGAGCAGGTCGAGCAAGTTGTTCCACGGTGGGCTGCGGTACCTCGAACAACTCGAGTTCGGGTTGGTTCGGGAGGCGCTGCGGGAACGCGAGTTGATGCTCACCACCATCGCGCCGCACCTGGTGAAGCCGGTGAGCTTCCTGTACCCGCTGACCCACCGGGTGTGGGAGCGGCCGTACACGGCGGCCGGGTTGCTGTTGTACGACACGATGGGCGGCGCCCGATCCGTGCCGGGGCAGAAGCATTTGACGCGGGCCGGGGCGTTGCGCATGGTGCCCGCGTTGAAGCGGGACGCGCTCATCGGCGGCATCCGCTACTACGACGCGACGGCCGACGACGCCCGGCACACGATGATGGTGGGCAGGACCGCCGCCCACTACGGCGCGGTGGTGCGGACGTCCACCCAGGTCGTGCGGTTCCTGCGGGAGGCCGACCGTGTCACCGGGGTGCGGGTGCGTGACGTGGAGGACGGCAGGGAAACCGACGTCCACGCGTCCGTCGTGGTCAACTGCACGGGAGTGTGGACGGACGAGTTGCAGCACCTGGCGGGCAGCCGGGGCCGGTTCCGGGTGCGGGCGAGCAAGGGCGTGCACATCGTGGTGCCGCGCGACCGCATCGTGTCGGAGACCGGGATGATCCTGCGCACCGAGAAGTCGGTGCTGTTCGTGATCCCGTGGCGGAGCAACCACTGGATCGTCGGCACCACGGACACCGACTGGAACCTGGACCTCGCGCATCCCGCCGCGACGCAGGCCGACATCGACTACATCCTGGGCCACGTCAACAAGGTTCTGGCCACCCCGTTGACGCACGACGACATCGAGGGTGTCTACGCGGGACTGAGGCCGTTGCTCGCGGGGGAGAGCGAAGAGACGTCGAAGCTGTCGCGGGAGCACGCCGTGGCGCGGGTCGCGCCGGGACTGGTCGCGATCGCCGGTGGGAAGTACACGACGTACCGGGTCATGGCGGCCGATGCGGTGGACGCCGCCGCGGCCGATCTTCCCGGACGCGCGCGTTCGTCCATCACGGACAAGGTGCCGCTCGTGGGTGCCGACGGCTACCACGCGCTCGTGAACCAGGCCGACCACTTGGCGGCGCAGCACGGTCTGCACCCTTACCGCGTGCGGCACCTGCTCGATCGGTACGGCTCGTTGGTGACCGAGGTGTTGGCGGAGGCCGAGGGGAAACCGGAACTGCTGAAGCCGCTCGACGCTGCACCCGACTACCTGAAGGTCGAGGTCACCTACGCGGCGAGCCACGAGGGCGCGCTGCACCTGGAGGACGTCCTCGCCCGGCGTACGCGGATCTCCATCGAGTACCCGCACCGAGGAGTGGACTGCGCCGAGCAGGTGGCCGAGCTGGTGGGCGAGGTGCTGGGCTGGTCGGCGGAGACGAAGGCCCGGGAAGTGGAGGTGTACCGGGCACGGGTCGAGGCCGAACGGGAGTCGCAGACGGAGCAGAGCGACGAGGGCGCGGACGCACGCAGGCTGACGGCCCCCGAGGCTCGGTCGGGCCTCGCGGACCTGGCCGCGAGCTGACCCGGGCTCACCGCAGGGTCGTCTCCAGCCGCTCGACCTGCTTCGCGACCTCGTCGAGTCGACGCCTGTCCTTGCCCTTGGCGACCTTGTCGAGCTGCTGGTACGCCCGCGCGTAGGCTCTCGCCGTCGTCGCGATCTCGGGGTCGGTGAGCCTGCCGGGGGCCATGAGCCGGGGCGCGAGCCGGTCGAGCCGTTCCCGCAGTCCGGTGGCGCGGGGTCGGGTGACGCCGCTGTGGACCAGAGCCCACGTGACGTCGCGCGTGATGAGGTAGCCGCTGACACAGATGCCGAAGATCGCGAGGAAGCCGAGGCCGAGTTCGGCGGCGTCGGGCGCCGCCGCGATCGGCCCACGACGCGGCGGATCGCCGTATGCCGCGCCCAACTCCCGGTCGAAGGCGAACACGTACTCCGTGACGAGCGCGGTGACGTCGGCGTCGGGGTCGAGGTACGTCGCCGCGCCCTCGGCGCTCCATCGCACGGACGACAGGACGCTGTCCGCGTCACGGTCGACGAGTGTGGGAGCGGGAAACTCCCAGCCCGTGCACAACAGATGCTCCGTCTCGTCGTCGGCGAGCGAGACGGCCAGCACCGCGGTGGTGGGAGCCAACTGGGCGATCTCGTCGCAGAGCTCGTAGGTCGACGACACCTCGTCGAACACGCCCACCACCAGGTTGCGGTCGCCGATCACCTGGCGGATCGGCTCGGGGTCCACGGCCACGCCCTCGGCGACGTGGACCGGGGTGCGCGTGAACGTCTCCACGGCGGCGACGGCTCGGTCGTCGTGCCGCGCCAGGTCGTACGTCGAGAAGAAGAGCGTGATGCCCATGATGATCGTCACCACGACGCCGTAGGGGAATCGGGCCTGCGTGGTGTTCTGTCCGGACCGTTTCGTGGCGGTCATGACGTCTCCCGGGTCGCGTCGGCTCGTTTCGTCAGTGCCTTCGAACCGCGCGTGGCGAGCTTCTTGACCTCCCGAAGCTCTTCGGCGGTGGTGGCCCGCTCGAAGAGCATGGTCGCCGTGGCGTGGCGTTCGGCTGCGGCTGCCGTGGTCTCCGAGGGCTCGCTCTTGCTCAGCCGGGCTCCGAGCTCGGCGAGGGAGGCGAACGCGTCGGCCCTGGCCCCGCGGAAGGCCAGCCGCGCGGCGCGCCGGTCCCGCCAGCGACGCAGCAGCGCCCGCCGCAGGGGAGTGGTGACGATCAGCACCACCGAGCTGCCTATCAGGAAGAGCGCGGAGTCGGAGACCTCCTGACGCTGCGTCGCCGGGGCGGGCTCACCCAGCGGGCGGTCGAGGCTCAGCTCGCGCGCGCGGCTGAGGATCCAGTCGATGCGGTCGGCCATCGAGGGCCGGGACACGGATTCGATCGTCTCGTCGTAGTGCTGGTTGCGAGCGGAGATCAGGGCGGGCGGACCCGCCACGTCCACCCAGTCCCCGTGCGCCACGAGGACGACGTCGTCGGGGAAGTGCTCGGCGAGGGCTGGGGCGTGGTCGACGAGAGCCTCACCGGGGGCGACCGGCGGGAACGCGGCCACGCGGACGGTGAAGCCGGTCCTGCGCGTGAACTCCTCCGCGGTCACGTCGATCGGATCGGTGCGGCCGGGCGCGTTGACGATCCGCTCGTCGGTGAGCTGCTCCACGAGCGCCGCCGTCTGACTCCGCGTCGGGGACACGACGTCGAGGGGCGGGTGCGGGGAGGGCTCGTTCCGTCGGAGCGTGGGGTAGTGCACGGCCTTCCACAGTTGGTTGGTCACGTCGTGGGCGGCGGTGTGCTGGCGCAACGCGGGCAGGTCGGCGGGGCCGCGGACGTAGTCGGCGGTCGACGTGACAAGCAGCCCTTCGACGTGGATCAGCGTGTGTCCGTTGCGGTCCACCCACTCCTCCACCTCGTCGAGCCCCGAGTCAGCACTCAGCGTCGGTGTGACGAGGAGGCGGAACTCGTCGGTCAGTTCGCCGCTGATCAACTCCTCGTCGAAGGTGGCGATCGCGCCCGGCGCCCGGTGGATGCGGTTGGCGGCGAAGTCGGCCAGCACGGCGGCGACGTCGAGGGTGGCCAACTCGTCGGTGGTCTGGCGAGCGTGTGCGGGGGTCGACCCGAGCAGCACCAGCAGCACCGCGACGGACACCCCGAGGGTGCGAAGTGTTCTGCTCACGCGTCGGTGTCCTGACCCCGGACCCAGAGCTGTCGGCCGTCGACTGTGCTCCGTGTGGTGAACCCGCAGCGCCGGGCCAGCGCGCGGGCGGCCGGGTCGTCCTCGGCGTGCGCGCAGGTGATCTCTCGCAGGCCGAGTGCGCCGAACCCGAACCGGACGACCGTGTCGACGACCGTGGTGGCGAGGCCGTGGCCACGCTGCGACGCCGCGACCCACGCCGTCGCCCGGGCGGTGCCGTTCGCCAGGTCGAGCTCGGCGAGCCCCACCTCTCCGAGCAGGTCCCCGGTCGTCGGCTCCGCGACCGCCCACGAACAGCGCCGGTCGGACTCCCACTCGTCCGCGCGGCGCAGCACGTAGTCGGCGGCGGCGTCGAGGGTGTCGGGGGTGTTGACGACGAGGGCGGGGTCGAACCGGCGCAGCAGTGGGTCGGTGAACGCCGCGACGAGTGCGGGTCGGTCGTCGAGCAGGCGATCCGCCCGCAACTGGCGCAGGTAGTAACCACCCGCGTTGATCTCCACCGGCTCCATGAGCGGGGAGTCTAAGGCGTCACCGCCGCGGTCGGGTGATCATGCCCATCGCCAACGCGACGATGATCGGAATGACGAAGACGAAGATGCCGAACCGGCCCACGGTGAAGAACAACACGGCCGCGATCACCGCGGCGGCGGGGACGGCCATCGCCGACAGTCGCTGCCCGACGCTCGGGGCGGGCGGAGCCGCCGGTCGGGCCGTGTCGGGCGGGCGTGCCGACGCCAGCACACTCGGCCGTGGGTCGGGCAGGTCCTCGAACGCGGGCAGCAGGTCACCGCGGGTCTTCGCCGCGCTCACCAGCGCCGACCGTTCCTCGTACTCGGTGAGGTCGAGTCGCCCCGTGCGCACGTGCTCCGCGAGCGCGTCGAGGGCTTCGGCGCGCTCGGCGTCGCTGAGACGGAAGTGCGGTCGGTCGACGGCCATCAGTCGATGATAGGTCGGGTGGGTGAGGCCGAACCACGCCGGAGCGTGGCCGTGCGACTCAGTCCTTGAGCTCCAGCAGCACGGAGCCCTGGCTCACCGACTGGCCGACCTCGGCCGCCAGCCCGGTGACGGTGCCTGCCTTGTGCGCGGTGACCGGGTTCTCCATCTTCATGGCCTCCAGCACGACGACGAGGTCACCTGCCTCGACCTGCTCGCCCTCGCTCACCGCGACCTTGACGATGGTGCCCTGCATCGGCGCGGCGACCGCGTCCCCGCTGACGGCGGTCTTGGTCCGGCCGCCGCGCTTGCGTGGCTTGGCCTTCGCCGTGGGCGCGGGGCCACCGCCGAGTGCGAGGTCGCCGGGCAGCGACACCTCCAGCCTCCGGCCACCGACCTCGACGACGACGTTGCGTCGCGGTGCCTCGGCCTCGGCTTCCTCGGCGGGTGCCGTGAACGGCTCGATGGTGTTGTCGAACTCGGTCTCGATCCAGCGGGTGTGCACGGAGAAGCCGTCGTCGTCGCCCACGAACGCGGGGTCGCGCAGCACAGCGCGGTGGAAGGGCAGCACCGTGGCCATGCCCTCGACCTGCATCTCGTCGAGCGCCCGCCTGCTGCGTTCGATGGCCTGCCGCCGGTCAGCGCCGGTGATGATCACCTTGGCGAGCATCGAGTCGAACTGCCCGCCGATCACACTGCCTTCCTCGACACCGGAGTCGACGCGCACGCCGGGGCCCGACGGGAAGCGCAGTGTCGTGACGGTGCCGGGCGCAGGGAGGAAGTTGCGGCCCGCGTCCTCGCCGTTGATCCGGAACTCGATGGAGTGCCCGCGCGGGGTGGGGTCCTCGGTGAAGGGCAGCGTGCCGCCCTCGGCGATGCGGAACTGCTCGCGCACCAGGTCGATGCCGGTGGTCTCCTCCGACACCGGGTGCTCCACCTGAAGTCGGGTGTTGACCTCCAAGAAGGAGATCGTGCCGTCGACGCCGACGAGGTACTCGACGGTGCCCGCGCCGTGGTATCCGGCCTCCCGGCAGATCGCCTTGGCGGACGAGTGGATGCGCTCGCGCTGCTCGTCGGTGAGGAACGGCGCCGGAGCCTCCTCGACCAGCTTCTGGTGGCGCCGCTGCAACGAGCAGTCGCGCGTGCCCACGACGACGACGTTGCCGTGCTGGTCGGCCAGGACCTGCGCCTCCACGTGCCGGGGCCGGTCGAGGTAGCGCTCGACGAAGCACTCGCCGCGGCCGAACGCGGCCACCGCCTCCCGGGTGGCCGACTCGAACAGCTCGGGGATCTCCTCGCGCGTCCGTGCCACCTTCAGCCCACGACCGCCGCCGCCGAAGGCGGCCTTGATGGCCACCGGCAAGCCGTGCTCGTCGGCGAAGGCGACGATCTCGTCGGCGCTCGACACCGGGTCCTTCGTGCCCGGCACGAGCGGCGCGCCCGCCTTCAACGCGATGTGGCGGGCGGTGACCTTGTCGCCGAGGTCGCGGATCGCCTGCGGGCTCGGGCCGATCCACGTCAGGCCCGCGTCCAGCACCGCCTGCGCGAAATCGGCGTTCTCGGAGAGGAAGCCGTAACCGGGGTGGACGGCGTCGGCGCCGGAGCGCTTCGCGACGTCCAGCAGCTTGTCGACGACGAGGTAGGTCTCCGCGGCGGTGGAGCCGGACAGCGCGAACGCCTCGTCCGCCATTCGGGTGTGCGGGGCGTCGCGGTCGGGATCGGCGTAGACGGCCACACTGGCGATCCCCGCATCCCGGGCTGCGCGGATGACGCGTACGGCGATCTCTCCGCGGTTCGCGACGAGCACCTTTCGCACAGCGGCGGACTCCGGCACGCTTACCTCCTCGTTAGCTGCTCAGGCGATGAGTCTACGGAGCGAGTACGGGAGCCGAGACGAGAGAAGGGTCACCCCGGCCAGGTGGGTACTGGTTCCCGTACCGGTGCCGCACCGAGGTGGTGTGCCCACGACGGGCCCTCCCTTACCCTCTCCCACGACGAGGGAGGAGGTCGGTCGTTGACGCGCGCAACGCCACCCCGAGGCGTGGTGGTCACCGTGGTGGTGTCCTGCGTCCTTGCCCTGGGCGCTCAGCTCGCCGCCGCGCTGTGGGGATCGACGGCACCCGATCCGGTGGAGCCCGAACCGCCGCGCGCGGCCGAGGACGTCGGCTGTGGGGACGAGGCGTGTCGGGTGCTCGCGTCGACGGTGGTGAACGGCATGCCGGTGGAGTTGCTCGCCGACCGTGAGGGCGGGCACGGGCGGCTCCGCGCGGGCGCGCCGTCGGGCGGCAGTGTCACCGCGGTGGCGCTGACCGAACGCGGCATCCGCCTGCACCACGACTCGTTGCGGTGCGCGCTCGGTGCGACACCGGTGTGTCTCGTGCGAGGCCCGTACCGCGGTGAGGTGGCGGGGGAGGTCCACACCTGGCGTGGCGACAGTTGGCAGGCCGTCGGAGGTGTCCGGTTCGCCGACGGCGGGGCGTTGGTGCTCGCCGACGTCGTGGATTCCGGACTGCCCGAGGTCGTGCTGGTCCGCCAGGCGTGCGCGGACGAGAAGTCCGGTGAGGACGGCGGAGCGTGCTCCGATCCGGGAGTGCTCGCCGAGGTGGTGCGGCTCGACGGCGGGACCGTCGGGTGCACGCGTCCGGTGAGTTCGCCGGGGGAGCTACGCGGCTGGCCGGAGGTCGAGGTGACGGAGTCCGACCTGACCGAGTGCCCCGCCGATCTCGACGCGTCCTGACGACGTGTCGCTCAGGACCGGGCGGACCACAACGACACGACGTCGACACCGACCTCGGCGAGCAGTCGCCGAGTGAGGGGCAGGCTGATGCCGATCACGCTCGACGGGTCGCCGTCCACCCCTTCGACGAACCAGCCGCCCAGGCCGTCGAGCGTGAACGCGCCCGCGACGGCGAGCGGCTCTCCCGTGGCGAGGTAGGCGTCGAGTTCCGCGTCGCTCGGCGTGGAGAATTGCACGGTGGTGGTCCGGGTGCCCTCGGCGCGAGCCACGACGGCGCCGTCACGCAGCCGCACCACGGCGTGCCCGGTCAACAGGTCACCGGTGCCGCCCGCCATGGACTTCCAGCGGGTGCGGGCGACGTCGGCCGTGCCCGGCTTGCCCACAACCTCCCCGCCGATGGAGAGCATCGAGTCGCAGCCGACCACGACGGTGTCGACGGACTCGGCCGCGTCGTCGTTCAGTCGCGACGCCACCTCGTCGGCCTTGGCCCTGGCCAGGGCGGTCACGAGCTCCGAAGGAGTGGGGTTCGACAGCGACGCGGTGATCGCGTCCTCGTCGACACCGGAGACCACGACGTCGGGCTCGACCCCGGCCGCGCGAAGCACGGCCAGCCGGGCGGGTGAGGCGGAAGCCAGGACGAAACGCACGCAGCAAGGCTAGGACATCGCGAGTCCCGTCCGTGCGCGACGTCAGGCCGGGTAGCCGGAGGTCCGCCACCCGGTCGGCCCGGGGCGGGGAGCCAGCCGCAGGCGCGACGCGGGGTCGGCCCAGCGGGACGTGGGCCCGGCCGCCGGGGCCTCGGGCCGCGCCGACGCGAGCGCCGCCACCACGGCGGTGAGCGCGGCCACCTCGTCGTCGGTGGGAGCACCCTTCACGACGTGCAGCAACGGGCGGGCCTGCTCGGAGGTCTGCCCGGCGGCCTCAACGCTGTGCGACATCGACGACTCCTTCGCTCGCGAGCGGGCACATTCCGCGCGGACGGGCTGTCACAGCGGGATGTTGCCGTGCTTCTTGGGCGGCAGCGTCTCGCGCTTGTCCCGCAGCAACCGCAGCGCCCGCGCGACGTGGCCCCGGGTGTGGGACGGCGGGATGACGCTGTCCACGTACCCGCGCTCGGCGGCGACGTACGGATTGCACAGCGTGTCCTCGTACTCCTGGATCAGCTCCGCACGCAGCGCTTCCACGTCCTCGCCGGCTTCGGCGGCCTGGGCGAGCCGCTTGCGGTGCACGATGTTGGCGGCGCCCTGCGCGCCCATGACCGCGATCTGGGCGGTGGGCCACGCGATGTTGATGTCCGCGCCGAGGTGCTTGGAGCCCATCACGTCGTACGCGCCGCCGTAGGCCTTGCGCGTGATGACGGTGACCAGCGGGACCGTGGCCTCCGCGTAGGCGTACAGCAGTTTCGCGCCGCGGCGGATGATGCCGTTCCACTCCTGGTCGGTGCCCGGCAGGAAGCCGGGGACGTCCACGAACGTCAGCACCGGGATGTTGAAGGCGTCGCAGGTACGCACGAAGCGCGCCGCCTTCTCCGAGGCGTTGATGTCGAGGCAACCCGCGAACTGGGTCGGCTGGTTCGCCACCACGCCCACGCTGTGGCCCTCGACCCGGCCGAAGCCGACGATCACGTTCGGGGCGAACAGCTCGTGCACCTCGCAGAACTCGCCGTCGTCGACGACCCGCGAGATCACCTCGTGCATGTCGTACGGCTGGTTGGCCGAGTCGGGGACGAGCGTGTCGAGTTCGAGGTCGGAGTCGGTGAGGTCGTCGGCGATGGAGCCGGCGCCGGAGTCGGGGGCGTCGAAGACGGGCGGCTCGGAGAGGTTGTTCGACGGCAGGTACGACAGCAGCTCCTTGACGTAGGAGACGGCGTCTTCCTCGTCCGAGGCGAGGTAGTGGGCGTTGCCCGACTTCGTGTTGTGGGTGCGCCCGCCGCCGAGGTCCTCCAGCGTCACCTCCTCGCCGGTCACCGTCTTGATGACGTCGGGGCCGGTGATGAACATCTGCGACGTCTTGTCGACCATCACCACGAAGTCGGTGAGCGCGGGCGAGTACACGTGGCCGCCCGCGTTGGCGCCCATGATCAGCGAGATCTGCGGGATCACGCCGGACGCGTGGGTGTTGCGACGGAAGATCTCGGCGTAGAGCCCGAGCGAGACCACGCCCTCCTGGATGCGGGCACCGCCGCCCTCGTTGATGCCGATGATCGGTCGGCCCGTCTTCATGGCGAGGTCCATGACCTTCACGATCTTCTCGCCGTAGACCTCGCCGAGCGAGCCGCCGAACACGGTGACGTCCTGGCTGAACACGCACACCGGACGGCCGTCGACGGTGCCGTAACCGGTGACGACGCCGTCGCCGTAGGGGCGGTTGCGGTCCTGGCCGAAGTTCGTCGAGCGGTGACGGGCGAGCGCGTCGAGCTCCACGAAGGAACCCGGGTCGAGCAGCAGGTCGATCCGCTCGCGCGCGGTCTTCTTGCCCTTCGCGTGCTGGCGTTCGACGGCGCGCGCCGAGCCCGCGTGCACGGCTTCGGAATCGCGGCGGTACAGATCGGCGAGCTTGCCCGCCGTGGTGTGGATGTCCGGCTCCTCGGCCGAGGGCGTTCCGAGTGGCTCCGTCGCGCTGCTCATGGTGGCCGAGCTTAATCAGCCGGGCGGCGTCGTAACGGATCGCGTAGGCAATCTCACCACGTCGTTCGGCCCCGTGACAGGCCGCTGTCTAGGGTGAGGGCGTGACAGCGTCGCGACACCTCGACGCGAGCCGGTTGCGCTCGCTCCTGCTCGCCCCGGACGGGCCGTACGCGTCGGTGACGGTCGTCGAGCGGACCGGGTCCACCAACGCCGACCTGCGGGCCGCGGTGGCGTCCGGACAGCCGGACCGGACGGTGCTGATCGCCGAGGAACAGACGGCGGGCTCCGGTCGTCGGGGCCGGAGCTGGTCCTCACCACCGGGGCGTGGCCTCTACCTCAGTGTCCTGTTGCGACCTGCAGAGGTGCCGATGGCGGCACTCGGCTCGCTCGCCGTCGTGGCCGGGCTCGCGCTGACCGACGTCACGGCCGAGTTGGGTGTCGACGCGGTGCTGAAGTGGCCGAACGATGTGCTCGCGGGCCCCGACCGAGCCAAGTGCGCCGGGGTGCTCGCCGAGGCGGTCTCCTCCGACGAACAAGCGGTGGTGCTGGGCATCGGGCTGAACGTCCTGCCGCTGCGGGAGCCGGTGCGGCCCGGCCCCGGCGGACTTCCGGCCACTTCGCTGGCCGAGCAGGGAGCGCGCCTCACCGACCGCACCGACGTCGCCGCGTTGCTGCTGGCCGCGTTGCACGAGCGGGAGGTGCCGTGGCGGCGCGCGAGGGGCGACCTCGCGGAGGCCGGACTGCTGGACGACTACCGCGAACGCTGTGCGACGCTGGGCCGGCCGGTGCGGCTGGAGGTCGCGGGCGGTCGGGGCCGGATGGGCAGGGCCGTGGACGTCGACCCGAACGGCGCGCTCGTGGTGGACGAGGAGAGCGGTCGCCGGAGGACGGTGTACGCGGCCGACGTCGTGCATCTGCGACCGTTGCCCGACTAGGGCACGACCGCCGAAACGGCGGGTGACACGCTTCGCGCACGCGGTACGGTGAGGCCACGGCGACGGACGAACGGTGGGGGTTGACGAGGTGGCCTATCCCGACAGCCTGCTCAGCGAGGGCGAGCAGGTCGTGGCGCACAAGCATCCACACGCCAAGATGCTCGTCTTCCCGGTGCTCGCGCTGGTGCTGACGGTGGCCGCTGCGGTCGCTGTCGCCGTGTGGGCCCGTGACCTGGACCCGCCGTGGGACATGGTGGCGCTCGTCGCGGTGGCCGCGATCGGCGGGATTCTCGTGATCTGGCTCTTCCTGGTGCCGTTCGTGCGGTGGCGTACGACCCACTTCGTGGTCACCACCGACCGGGTCATCGTCCGCGAGGGCGTGATCAAGCGCACGGGCATCGACATCCCGATGCAGCGCATCCACAGCGTGCGGTTCGAGCACGGGCTCGTCGACCGGATCTTCGGGTGCGGCACGCTCGTCATCGAGTCCGCCTCGGACGAGCCGCTCACCTTCGACGACATCCCGCAGGTGGAGCGGATGCACACCTACATCTACCGGCAGGTCAACGACAACCCCTACGACGACTTCGACGCCCGGGGCGGCACCCGGCCCTATCCCGTGGCGGACGAACGGCAGGAGCGCTATGGGCGTGCGTGAACTGGGGCTGCCCGAACGACTCGGCTCGACGGACGCGTTGCCGTCACGGGTCACGATCTGGGAGGTCGGCCCCCGCGACGGGTTGCAGAACGAGTCGGACGTCGTGCCCGTCGAGGTGAAGCTGGAGTTCCTCGACCGGCTGGCGCGCGCGGGCCTCACCACGCTGGAGGCCACGAGTTTCGTGCACCCGAAGTGGGTGCCGCAGCTCGCCGACGCCGAGGAGCTGCTGGCCAGGCTCGACCGACGGGACGGTGTCCGCTACCCGGTCCTGGTGCCGAACGAGCGCGGGCTCGACCGCGCGCTGGCGGCGGGCGTGACTCACATCGCCGTGTTCGCCAGCGCCACCGAGACGTTCGCGCGTCGCAACCTGAACTCCGGCCTCGACGCCCAGTTCGCCATGTTCGAGCCGGTGATCGCGCGGGCCAGGGAGGCGGGCCTCGACGTGCGGGGCTACGTGTCCATGTGTTTCGGCGATCCCTGGGAGGGCGCGGTGCCGCCCGAGCAGGTGGTGGCCGTGGGCAAACGACTGCTCGACGCGGGGTGCTCGCAACTCTCCCTCGGCGAC
Source organism: Saccharomonospora sp. NB11 (assembly GCF_015910535.1). Taxonomy (GTDB): domain Bacteria; phylum Actinomycetota; class Actinomycetes; order Mycobacteriales; family Pseudonocardiaceae; genus Saccharomonospora. The sequence continues at coordinate 31,249 of NZ_JACBJG010000009.1, forward strand.
ACCATCGGGGTGGCCACCGCCGCGAGCGTCGAGCGCGTGCTCGACGCGTTCACCGCGGCCGGGGTCGCGATCGACGACCTCGCGGTGCACTTCCACGACACCTACGGTCAGGCGCTGGCCAACACGCTCGCCGCGCTGCGCAAGGGTGTCACGACGGTGGACTCGTCGGCCGGTGGGCTCGGCGGTTGCCCGTACGCCGAGTCCGCCACCGGCAACCTCGCCACCGAGGATCTCGTGTGGCTGCTCGACGGTCTCGGCATCGAGCACGGGGTCGACCTCGACGCGTTGGTGGAGGCCAGCGTGTGGATGGCGGAACGGCTGGGCCGGCCGAGCCCGTCCCGCGTGGTCCGCGCGCTCGCCGGGTGACGTCGGACTCCGGTCAAGCCACCGAAGGGTCGTGCCGATGGGGGTGCGTGGGGTCGGGAACCGATCCGGCGCCGCGTACGTCAAATTCGGGGCCACTGCTGCCATCAGTGACCCTTCGACGTCGGGGGAGAGGCCGTGACGGAGCATCGGCTGCGCGTGGAGGAACTCGTCGCCGAGTATCGCCGCAGTAGGGCGCAGCTCGCCGAGGTGCACCAGCAGTTGGCGAGGGTGAGCGCCACCGCACAGAGCGCCGAGGGGCTCGTGACCGCGACGGTGGGTGCGCGTGGCCAGCTCGTCGACCTGGTCCTCGACCCCGAGGTCTACACCCGCTACCGGCCGTCCGAACTGGCCGCCCACATCGTGCGCGCGGTGAACGAGGCGACGGCCGAGGCGTTCAGCGGGGCCGAGGAGGTGTTGACGCCCGCACTGGGGAGAGGCGTCGATCCGGGTGCGGTGTTGTCGGGGACCGCCGATCTGTCCGACGACGAGCTGGCCGAGGCCGACGCGGGCCCGGACGACGGTGGCTTCGAGGACCACAACTGGATCGACGACAGCGAATGGTCGAAGACCCGATGAGCGGCGGGTTCGAGGTCGATCCCGGCAGGCTCGCCGCCGAGGCGGGGGAGTTCGCGGCGCTCGCCGAGCGGGCGCGGGCCGTGGCCAGGGAACTCGCGGACGCGCTCGACGCGGTGCCACGGCCATGGGGAACGGATGCCGTGGGGGAGAGCTTCGCGGCGATCCACGTCGACGCGGCAGGTCGGACGCGGTCCAGGGCCTCCGAGGTCGCGGCGGCCCTGGAGCAGTTCGGGACCGCTCTGCGGGAGGCGTCCGGGGCGTACGCCGACGCCGACACCGACGCCGCCGACGCGGTGCGCGCCGTCGAGCAGCCGGACCGCACGCGGTAGAGGGGGCTCCGATGGGAATCGAACTGCCCCCCGAACTGGCGGCCATGGCCGACGTGACCGGGGTGAGGTGGCCGGAGGCCGACGAGGACGCGTTGCGTGCGCAGGCCGAGGCGTGGCGCCGCGCCGCACGGGAGCTGACGGCGCTGGCCGGTGACGCCGACGCGTGTGCCGAACGAGCGCTCGCGGCGCTGGCGGGCTCGACGGCGGAGGCCGCTCGTCGGCGATGGTCCTTGCTCGGGGACTCCGACACGGGCCTGCTCGCCGAGGTCGTGCGCGGTGCCACGCAGGCGGCGGATCGGCTCGACCACGCCGCGGAGCAGGTGGGGAGGGCCAAAGTCGAGATCGTCCGGCAGCTCGTGACGGCGGCGAGTACCCGTGACGCCGCCGTCGTGGCCGCCGACGCCGGTCATCCCACGGCGTTGCTCGGGGTCGACACGGTATTGCGTGCGGCGGCACACGAGGTCGGGGCGGTGACCGAGGACTTGATCGGCGCCGTGGCCTCGCCCGCGTTCGGGGGTGAGACCGCGACGCCGGTGGCCGACGTTCCGGTGTCCGGCGATCCCGACGGGCGCGAGTCGGCCGAACCGGTCGAGGCGATCGACCCGGCGGAGCCCGGCGACGTGTCCGATGACGCGTCCAGCGATGTATCCGGCAGCGGCCCCGACGACGTGGTGGAGCAGGACGGCGCTCCGACCGACGCGGGCGACGCCGGGCTCTCGACGGAGGACACCGGCCCGATCGCGATCACCCAGTTGCCCACACCACCGAGCGGACAGGCCGTGCCGGGCGCGGACGCACCCACACCCCCCAGCGGGACGGCCTTCCGGCCGCTGGACGTCGCCGCCGCGGGCACGCACCTCTCCGGGTTGGCATCCTCACCGGCCGGTGCGCCTCCCGTGTACTCGCCACCGCCCGGACCGGGGATGCAGGCCGGGCCGCCGCCCGCCCAGACTCCGTTCGGCCATTCCTGGGCACCGCAGCAGCCCTACCGTCCTCCCACGGCCTACGCGCCCGGTCACCAGGGTCAGTACGGTGCGGCCCCGCCCGCGTACGGCGCGCCCGCGCAGCCCGGTCGTGTCCCGGCCGGGCCGACGCGTGGGCCAGCACAGGGGCCCTGGCCCACGGCGTATCCCGCCACGGGCTACCCGGCGCCCGTGCCGCCCGGACGACCGCCCGTGGCACCACCTCCCGCGCCGCCTGCGTCCGGGGCATTCGCCGGGGGACCGCCACCACAGCAACAGCCACAGCCGCAACCACAACCACAGCCGTCGGCGCCACACCCGGGCGCGGCAGCGGTCGCCGTGGGCGCGCCGCGACAGGAACGCGAGAGCATCGTCGCGCTGTTCGTCGTGCACATGTTCCCCATCGGGCACCTGCCGGTGGCCTCCGACAAGCCCGCGCGCCAGCTTCCCGTGCCGACGGGGGACGGTGAGTGCGGCGTGGCACGGTTCGAGCCCCACGACCACCCGCAGTCCCATCTCGTCGACGGTGAGCAGGCGTTGGCCGCGCTGCGACACGGAGGGCGACGACCGGCTCCGCCCCCGACGGAGGTGCTTCCCCCGGTACCGTCCGAACTGCTCGACGAGTACGAGCCGTTCGGGGAGCTGTCCGAGGCCGAGTGGAGGAAGCGCTACCTCGTGCGGGACGGCGAGCGGCCCGAGTACGCGTGGCCGCCGCGCGAGAACTGGCCGGAAGGGGGCCATGAGCCCGGCGAACCGGTCGTGCTGGAGGAGGGCACTGTGCTCGACCGCTTCGGCGACGCGAACGGCCGCGTCTTCGCCGAGGACGGCACGGCCTTCGCGCGGCGCTCGTTGCCACCTTCCCACCGGCAATACGGCTATCGCCGGTATCGGGTGGTGCGGTCGGTGCCCGCGTGGAAGGCGATCTCGGCGCCGTGGTTCGGTCAACCTGGTGGCGGTGTGCGCTACCGCACGGTGTACTCGGCGGCAGAGCTGGTGGTGCTCGGCCACCTGGCGGACATCACGTTCGAGGAGAGGGCATGAACACCGAGTCGATCAAGCGTTGGCTGGACGCTGTGGGGGTGCCCGGCGAGGTCGTCTCGATCGGCAGCGAGACGGACAACGCCTGGTGCTTGCTCCGTGCGGAGGAGGGTGCCGACGGGACGGTGGCGTGGGAGGTCTTCTGGCGGGAGCAGGGCAACCGGTACGACTGGGCCCGGTTCTCCAACGAGCAGGTGGCGTGTCACTACCTGTTCGGCAGGCTCGCCTGGGCCCAGGTCGCGCGGGGAGCCGTCGGCGTCCTGCCGTAGGACCGAGGTCGACGGTCCCGTCGATCGTCAGGCGTCGGAGGTCGAAGCGGCGTTCGGCGCCTCGTCGGTTCCCGCCAGCAGCGTCAGCGCGGGTTCGTGCAGCAGTCCGTTGGTGGACAGCGCCGAACCACCGTCGATGCCGGGCTGCCCGGAGAGGTCGCTGAACCGGCCGCCCGCCTCGCTCACCAGCACCCGCAGCGGTGCCACGTCCCACGGGTTGACGATCGGTTCGACCGCGACGTCGAGGGCACCTTCGGCGACGAGGCAGTGCTGCCAGAAGTCGCCGAAGGCGCGGCTCTCCCAGCAGGCGTCCACGAGCCGCAGGTAGGCGTCCCGCGAGTGGTGGGTGACCCACGACCCGAGGTCCGTGGTCGACAGGGTCGCGTCGTCGAGCGAGGCGACCTTCGACACCGAGATCCGCCGTTCACCCGCCGCGTCCCGCACGAACGCGCCCTCGCCCGTGGCTGCCCACCAGCGCCGCCCGAGCAGCGGGGCACTCACCACACCCACCACGGGCACCCCGTCCTCGACGAGCGCGATCAGGGTGGCCCAGACCGGCACGCCGCGCAGGAAGTTCTTCGTGCCGTCGATCGGGTCGATCACCCAGACCCGACCGGGCTGCGTGGCCGATCCGCCGCGTTCCTCGCCCGCCACCGCGTCGCCGCCGCGCTCGGCGGCCAACAGGGCACGCACGGCGTCCTCGACGGCGGTGTCGGCGTCGGTCACGGGGGTGCGGTCGGGTTTGCTCCGCACCCCGAGGTCGAGTGCGCGGAACCGTGTCGTGGTGATCGCGTCGGCGGCGTCCGCCAGGCGCTGGGCGAACGTGAGGTCAGCGGAGTATCCCAACACGGTCACGATGGTTTCATGTCGGCGAGCCGTAAGGTTGGCGAGGTGAGCGTGGTCCTACTTGCCGAAGACGATCCGGCGATCGCCGAACCGCTGTCGCGCGCGCTGCGCCGGGAGGGGTACGAGGTCACCGTGGTGGCCGACGGGCCGTCGGCGTTGGAAGCCACGGCGCGCGAACGGGTCGATCTCCTGGTGCTCGACCTGGGGCTTCCCGGGATGGACGGCCTGGAGGTGTGTCGCAGACTGAGGGCCACCGACCAGGCACTACCGGTGTTGATGTTGACTGCCAGGACCGACGAGGTGGACTTCGTCGTGGGGCTCGACGCGGGCGCCGACGACTACGTGGCCAAGCCCTTCCGGCTGGCGGAGCTGCTGGCGCGCATCCGGGCTCTGCTGCGGCGGCGCGCACCGGAGGTGCTGGAGTCCGGTGGTGTGCGCATGGACGTCGCCGCGCGGGTCGTCACCGTGGGTGGTCGCGAGGTGGCGCTGGCGAACAAGGAGTTCGAGCTGCTGCGGGTGCTGCTCACCAGGGCGGGGCAGGTCGTCAGCCGGGCTGAGATCCTGTCGGAGGTCTGGAACGACCTCTCGCCCGAGACGTCGCGGACGTCGAAGACGCTCGACATGCACATGTCGTGGCTGCGTCGCAAGCTCGCCAGGGCGGCCAACGGGACGGCACGCAAGCAGGGTGAGGAACGCATCGCCACCGTTCGGGGTGTCGGATTCCGGTTCAACACCGACTAGGACTTCATGCGTCGGCGCATTCTCTTCGCGATCCTGTCGGCCGTGGCCGTCACGGGCATCGCGCTCGGCATCCCGCTCGGGGTCACCGGCTGGTTGTTCGTCGAGAACCTCACCCGGGAGGACCTGGCGTCGAGTGCGCAGCGCATCGCCGCGATCCTGGACGACCAACTCGCCGACGGCCGTCCGCTCGACCTCAGCCAGGTGCGGGCCGCGGTGCCGAGGACCGGCAACCTCGCCGTGATCAGGCAGGACGCGCCCGCGTTGCGCTACGGTCCGCCGCTCGGCGACGACGTGGTCGTGGAGACGGTGCCGATCGCGCAGAACGGCACCGTGCGGTTGGCGGTTCCGGCGCAGCCGATGCGCACGCAGCAGACTCAGGTCGCGGCGGCGGTGTTGTTGCTCGTGGTGTTGTCCGTCGGCACGGGCACCGTGGTGGCCACGGTCACCGCCCGTCGGCTCGCCCGGCCGCTGCGACACGTGGCCGATCGGGCGGCGCGGCTCGGCGGTGGCGACTTCCGGCCCGACCCGCGTCGGTACGGCGTCGCGGAGCTCGACATGGTGGCCGACGCGCTGGACACCTCCGCCACGGCGCTCGCCCAGCTCCTGCAGCGGGAGCGGCAACTCGTCGGCGACGTCTCCCACCAGCTGCGAAGCCGACTCACGGCCCTGCAACTGCGGTTGGAGCCGCTCACCGACCACTCCGACCCGGAGGTGGCCGAGGCAGCGGGGACGGCGCAGGAGCAGGCCGATCGGCTGGCGGCCGTGCTCGACGAACTACTCGCCGCCGCCCGTGCCGCGAGCGAGGTGGGGGCCGAACCGATCGATCTCTCCGCAGTGTTGAACGAGATCGCCGACGAGTGGCGGCCCGTCCTGCGGCGGCACAACCGGTCGCTGCGCCTGCGGGTGCCCGACGGGCTGCGGGCGCGCGCCACGCCGGGGCGGCTGCGGGAGGTGCTGGGCGTGTTGCTCGACAACTCGACGAAGCACGGTGCGGGCACCGTGTCGGTGACGGCTCGGCGCGGCAACACCGACAGCACCGTGGTCGTGCAGGTGTCCGACGGGGGCACCGGCATTCCGGACGACCTGGCCTCGCACGTGTTCGAACGGGGGTTCTCCGGCAGCGGTTCCACCGGGGTCGGCTTGGCACTGGCGCGGGCGCTGGCCGAGGCCGACGGGGGACGGCTGGAGCTGTCGGTGAAGCGGCCGGCCACGTTCAGCCTGTTCCTGCGGATGCCGAACCCCGGTGACGTTGGCGGGGTGAGCTGGCCCGCCGAGCGGGTGCCGCGATAGCGGCGGAGCACTCAGCGCGGGGCCTCGGCCTCGGCGGGCGCGTCGCGGCGCTTGCGGCCGAGTTCGTCCGGGAAGACCCAGCGGCGGAAGCCCCAGAACCGGAACGCCATCGCGAGCAGCATGCCGATCACCGAGCCCGTGGCGAAGTCCGCGACCTCCTGCACGAACCGCGAGACGTGTGGGACCTCCAGGTCGAACACGTATCGGGACAGGTACAGCGGAATGAGGTTGATGACGATCGCCACGCCGCTGACCAGGAAGAACAGGGCTGCCTCGTGAGCGCGTTCGCGCCCGCCCCTGGTGCGGAAGGACCACTCGCGGTTCAGCACGTACGACACGACGACCGCGATCATGATCGCGATCGCCTTGGCCGTCGTGGGTTTCGTCGCGAGGATCGTGAGTTTCAGCAGGTACCAGATGCCGTTGTCGACGACGAACGTCGTGCCGCCCACGACCGCGAACTTGAGCAGCTCCCGGTGCTTCACCAGGACGGCGCGCAGGGGCTGGGGCACGCGGGCGAGAACGGATTCGACGACGGCCACGTCGCGCAGTCTACGCAGACCGACCTCGCCGGACGTGCAGCCCGGGGCGGCGGGAACGCCGTTCGTGCAGGAAGGAACGGATCGGTGACCGTGCGTGGGCGACGTCGGCGACGTCCGGGGTGGTGCTGGTCGGTGGGCTCACGATCGGCTCGTCCGGCGCGGTCGTGGTGGGCATGACCGGCGTCGGGGTCGGCTCGGCCGTCCCGTCGGTCTCGTCCGTGGGATCTGCCTCGTCGTGCCCGAGGAACCCGGGCAGCAGGGACGGCAGGTCGACGGTCTCGGACACGGTGTCCTCACCGAGCGTGGCGGTGACCGTCACGGTGTCCGCCCGGTGGCCGAGAGGGACGTGGGCGCCGAGGCGCGCGCTGTCGCCGGGGTCGAGGGCGGACCGGGACGCGCACTGCAGCGACTGTTCGTCGCGGTCGCACGTCCACCGGTGCGCGTGGACCGCCCACGCGGGCGCGTCGACGACGACGGAGGCGTCCGCACTGCGTACGCCCTCGCTGCGCACGGTGACGTGGAGGTGCCTGCCGATGGCGCGGACGTCGAGGTCGAGGACGTCGAGTCGCACGGTGACCGGGACGCTGAACGGCGTCGGCCGCGCACCGGCCGCGCTCACCACGCCCGCGAGCGTGCCCGACCGGGCTTCCGGCGAGGCCTGCAACCGGAATCGCAGCACCTCCCGTTGTCCGGGGGCCAGCTCATCCGGGACCTCGCAGGAGACCGACTGCTCCCCGGCGGGGCAGGGCACCGGCGCCGCGACGGAAGGTTCCGTCGATTCCGAGTCGGTGTCCTCGGCGGTGTCGTCGGAGGCCCGGGGGGTCGCCTCGGGCGACTCGGCCGAGGGGGTGTCGTCCGCCTCGGTGCTCGACGCGTCCTCGACGTCGTCCGGGACACCGGTGTCGTCCGGCTCCGGGTCGGTGGCCCCACCCGCCTCGGGCTGGGCGATCGCCGAGACGCCTTCGGGCAGGGTCAGCTCCACGGCCGGTGCCGCCGCCACCACGTCGCCGTCGTTGCGCACGGTGACGTCGAGATCGGCGGGCGCGCCACCGGCGTCGAGCGTGACGCCCTTGTCGGAGGACGCCGACACCGTCGGTTGGGACGCGGGCCGCTGCGGGCGCGGGGGCACGGCACCCTGGTCCGGTTCGCGGTCGTCCGGTGGTGTCCCGGGTTCGTCGTCGTCGGGCGGAGGTGTCGGCGAGCTGGGTGGATCGAGCGTCAGCGGAGGTGGGGGCAGCAGCGTGGGCGGCACGAGCGGCCGGTAGGAGTCCGGCCGGGGCTGCGGCACCGGCAGCGTCGGATGGGACGGTTCGGGCGCCGGGGTCTCCGTCGTCGGGGCGGTCTCGCTGGGAGCCGACGTGCTCGGCGCCTGGGGGGACTCGTTTGCCTGCGGTTGGTACGACGCCATCGGCCCGCCCGTCACTCCGCCCGCGGCCAGGGCCACGGCCACGGCGGTGGCCAACGCGACGCCGGAGACGGCCACGCCGAGGAACTGCCGGGGGCCCGCCTCCACCGACCCGGGTGAGTCCCCGGGACCGGCCGTGGTCGTCGTGGCCGCCGCCGCGGTGGGCGCGGTCTCGGCGGAGAGGTACCCGAGAGCGGCGCTGCCGAGGACGAGGAAGGCCACCACCCCGCGCAACGCGCCGTTGACGTCGGCGAGCTCGTCGGCCAGGGCACGGCAGCGGGCGCAGCGGTCCAGATGGTGCTCCACCTGCGCGCGCTCCCGCAGCGAGAGGCCGTCCCGGGTCCAGGCGCCGAGCTTCGTGGCTGTCGCCCGGCACCGAGGTGCCGACGTCTCGGAGAGATGCGCCTGCAGGTACTCCTGACGCAGCCCCGCGCGTGCCCGGTAGGCCAGCGCGGACACGGCGTTCGCCGACATCCCGAGCAGGGGAGCGACCTCAGCCGGGGGCTGCTGCTCGATCACCGTGTGCCACAGCACCGCCTGCCACCGCTCGGGCAGGCGATGGAAGGCCCGGGTCACGAGGCTGCGTTCCAGCTCTTCCACCGCGGGGTCGGTGAACGTCGTGGTCGTGTCCGCGACCGTCGGGATGTCGTCGGTGGGTCGGACCCGGTTCGCCGCCTTCGCCCGGCCGTAAGCCGTGTGGCGCACCGTGGTCAGCAGGTACGGGCGGAAGGCGTGGTCGGGGCCCTTGCCGTCGCGGATCGCGTCGAGCACCTTGGCGAAGGACTCCGCCACCACGTCGTCGGCGTCGGCACTGCTGCGGCACAACTGCCGGGCCAGCCGGGTCGCGGACGCGACGTGGCGTTCGTACAGAACGCCGTACTCCTCGATCCGGCCCGCGCGGACCGACGCGATCAACTCGGCGTCGCCGCGGTCGTGCGGACCCCCGGAGTCGGTGGTCAACGGCTGTCCTTCCTCTCGCGCGAGAACCTCGGTGCGGTCGCGGTCAGTGTGCCGATCCGCCAGAGGGCAGCATGCCTCGGGGCGGGCTCTCGCGGAACTGCGACACCCGCCGTCATTCCATCGGATGACGTCGAACGGATCGGGGGCCGCAGCGGGGCTGGCGGCCTCGCCGATGTCGTTTCGTGATTTCCTTGTCATCGTGAGGCAGTCGATGTGTGACAAGTGGTGACGCCCCCGATGTCCACCACCACCGGTCCCGAGGTGTCCGCCGAGTCGCAGCTGTCGCTGAGGGCGTCGCTCGCGAGGTTGTCGGTGCGGCCCCGGTCCCTGGCCCTGCTGGGTCTGTTGCCCGGGCTCGCCGTCGTCGCGGGCGTGCTCGGCTGGCTGTTCGACTGGCGACTCGGGGTCGACAGTGCCGTCTACCGTGCGGGCGCGTTGACCCTGCTCCAGGGCGACCCGCTGTACGCGGGTGACACGCTGGGGTCGGAGCCGTGGTGGGCGCTGCTGCCGTTCACGTATCCGCCGGCGGCGGCGCTGCTGTTCACCCCGCTCGCGTTCTTCCCGGTGCAGGTGGCCTGGGGCGTGGTCGCGGCCGTGTCCTTCCTGGCATTGGCCCTGGTGGTGCGCATCACCATCGCCGCACTGCCGCGACTGAGCCGGGACCTGCCGCGCTGGGCCTCACCGGCACGCGCGACGCTCGTGTTCACGATCGTCTTCTTCGGGCTCGAGCCCGTGTGGCGCACGATCTTCCTCGGCCAGATCAACATCATCCTGATGGCGTTGGTCATGGTCGACGTGCTGGTGGTCTGCCGCAGGGACAGCCGCTGGGGCGGGGTGCTCGTCGGGGTGGCCGCCGCCGTCAAACTCACTCCGTTGATCTTCATCCCGCACCTGTTGTTCACCGGCCGGAAGTGGGACGCGGCCAGGGCGCTCGGCACGTTCGTCGGGTTGCAGGCGCTCATGTTCGCGGTGGCCCCGTCCGACGCGGTGCGGTTCTGGACGCACACCGTGTTCAACCAGGGTCGCATCGGGCCGATGCACTGGGCCGGGAACCAGTCGCTGAACGGCTTCTTCAACCGGGTCAGCGACCTCGCCCCGTGGGCCACGACGGCGGCGCTGGGCCTCGGTGCCCTGCTGGCGCCGTTCGCGATCTGGGTGATGCTCCGCTTCCACCGTCGGGGACAGCACCTCTACGCGTTGCTGGTGACCGCCTTCTACGCGCTGCTGGTCTCGCCCGTGTCGTGGTCGCACCACTGGGTGTGGGCCGTCCCGCTGATCGTCGTCCTGGTGGCCCGCCTGCCGCAGACCACACCCGCCACGGCGTGGCGACGCTGGGTGCTGGCGGGCTCGGTGGTCGTCGTGTTCCTGAGCTGCGTGCTGCTGGTGCTGCCCAACGGCCGCAACCTCGAACTGCACTGGGAGTTCTGGCAGTTCGTCCTCGGCAGCGCCTACCTGCTCGTGCCGGTGGCATTGACCGCGACGTTGGGTGTGCGGTGGTGGCTGCGGCGCCGCACCGCCGCGCCCGAGGCCGTGGGGGACGACACCTCGGCGCGGGCGGGCTGAGTCACCGAGCGAGGCCCCCTTAGGGTGGGAACCACCATGGACTCCCGAACAGGACTGCCCGTCGTGGGCATGGTGGGCGGCGGTCAGCTCGCCCGCATGACTCATCAGGCCGCCATTTCCCTCGGCCTGTCGCTGCGTGTGCTCGCAGCCGGAGAGAACGAGTCCGCCGGCCTCGTGGCGGGCGACGTCGTGCAGGGACACCACACCGACCTGGAGGCGCTGCGCCGTTTCGCCGGTGACGTCGACGTGGTGACCTTCGACCACGAGCACGTTCCCGGCGAACACCTGCGCACGCTGGAGGCCGAGGGCGTCGTGCTGCGGCCGGGGCCCTCGGCGCTCGCGTACGCCCAGAACAAGCTGCTCATGCGGGAGCGGCTCGCCGCGCACGGGCTGCCGGGACCCGACTTCGCGGCGGTCACCGACCCCGACGACGTGCGGAAGTTCGGTGACGCGCACTCCTGGCCCGTGGTGCTCAAGGCGGCCAGCGGTGGGTACGACGGCCGCGGCGTGTGGGTCGTCGACTCGGCCGACGAGGCGCGCACCCTGGTGCCGGAACTCCTCGACGCGGGCACGCCGTTGCTCGTGGAGGAGAAGGTCGCCATGCGGCGGGAGCTCGCGGCGCTCGTGGCGCGGTCGCCCTTCGGCCAGGGATCGGCGTGGCCGGTGGTGGAGACCGTCCAGCGCGACGGCATCAACACCGAGGTCCTCGCCCCCGCACCCGGGCTCTCCGAGGAGCGCACCCACCAGGCTCAGGAGCTCGCGCTTCGCATCGCCGACGACCTCGGCGTCGTGGGGGTGCTGGCCGTGGAGCTGTTCGAGACCGACTCCGGCCTGCTCGTCAACGAGCTCGCCATGCGGCCCCACAACTCGGGTCACTGGACCATGGACGGCTCCCGGACCTCGCAGTTCGAACAGCACGTCCGTGCGGTGCTGGATTACCCGCTCGGCGTCACCGAGCTGTTGTCGCCCACCGTGATGGCCAACGTGCTCGGGGCTCCCGAGACGCCGACGATGAGCCCGGACGAGCGGCTGCACCACCTCTTCGCCCGCTTCCCCGACGTGCGCGTCCACCTCTACGGCAAGGGGGAGCGGCCCGGGCGCAAGCTCGGCCACGTCAACGTGCTCGGCCCGATCGACGACGCGACCCGGAACCGGGCGCGGTTGGCCGCGCACTGGCTGTCGCACGCCGAGTGGCTCGACGGTCACCAGAACCACTGACGACCCGACGGCCGTCCGCCGTCGCCGGTCCCGCACAGCAAGGAGCACCACGTGAGCACGCCCGCCGTCGGCCTCATCATGGGCAGCGACTCCGACTGGCCGGTGCTGGAGGCCGCCGCGACGGCACTCGACGAGTTCGACGTGCCGTACGAGGTCGGGGTCTACTCCGCGCATCGCACGCCGCAGCGGATGCTGGACTACGCCACCTCGGCCGCGGGCCGGGGACTGCGTGTGATCATCGCGGGTGCCGGGGGAGCGGCGCACCTGCCGGGCATGGTCGCCGCCGCGACGCCGCTGCCGGTGATCGGCGTGCCCGTGCCGCTCAAGCACCTCGACGGGTTGGACTCGTTGCTGTCGATCGTGCAGATGCCCGCCGGGGTGCCCGTCGCCACGGTGTCCGTGGGCGGTGCCCGCAACGCCGGGCTGCTCGCGGTCCGCATGCTGGCCGCCTCGGACGACGCGCTCCGCGCCCGGATGGAACGGTTCCAGGCCGATCTGGAGACGCTCGTCCTCGACAAGGACGCCGCGCTGCGTCAGCGGGTCGCGCAGCCCGAGGACTGATCGCGCCTCAGCGCAGCCGCTCGCGTAGCTCCCGCTTCAGCACCTTGCCCGCCGCCGACACGGGAATGGTGTCGACGAAGTGCACCTCCCGTAGCCGCTTGGCGGGTGGTACCTGCGCGTTGACGGCCGCCAGCGCGGTGTCGGCGGTGAGCGAGTCGGCCTCCGGCGAGCGGACGACGAAGGCCACGGGCAGCTCGCCGACGTCGTCGGCGGGGCGGCCGACCACTGCGGCGGCAGCGACCCCGGGCACCGTGAGCAGCAGTTCCTCCAGCTCGCGCGGGTACACGTTGTAGCCCTTGTAGAGCAGGACGTCCTTCTCGCGGTCGACGATCGACAGGAAGCCGTCGTCGTCGACGACGCCGATGTCGCCGGTCCGGAGCCAGCCGCGGTCGAGGACGGCGGCGGTCTCCTCCGGGCGGTCGAGGTAGCCGTGCATGACCTGCGGTCCGCGCACGCACACCTCGCCACGGGTGTTGGCAGGCAGCGCGTCCTGCTCCGGATCGCCACCGGGCGGCACGATGCGGATCTCGGTGTCGAACAACGGCACGCCCACCGTCCCCACCTTGCGGGTGCCGGAACGCCAGCTCGGGTTCGCGGTCACCCCCATCGTCGCCTCCGTGAGGCCGTACCCCTCGGCGAGCACCGCGTCGGGGAAACGAGCAGCGAGGGCCTCGCCGAGTGCCTTCGGCATGGGCGCGGCACCGGACGACAGACTGCGCACCGACGACAGATCGGCGGTGCGGAACCGCTCGCAGCGCAGCAGTGCGGCGTAGAGCGCGGGTGCCCCGCTGAGCGACGTCACGCGCAGCCGCTCGGCGTCGGCGGCGTACTTCTCCGGCACGAACCGGCCGTGCACCGTGACGCTCGCGCCGCTGAGCACCCCGATGTTCAGTCCGCCCAGGCCCATCGCGTGGAACCACGGCGTGAGGTTCACCGACACACCCGTGCCCAGCTTCGACGGCCACTCGGCCTCGTCGCCGATCTGGGTCACCGTGACCTCGCCCCCGTCGTCGAGGGTCGGGACGCCCCCGCTGCCCCAGCAGGCATACTGCACCGCGTTGACCACAACGTTGCGATGGGTCAGCGGCACGCCCTTCGACCGGCCCGTCGTGCCGCCGGTGTAGCCGATCTGGGCCACGTCGACGCGGGGGTCGATCGTCACGTCCGGCCTCGTCGCCGGTGCTTGCGCGAGCAGGTCCCGGAAGTCGAGCGCCGCGGAGTCGTCCGGCTCCACGGTGATCACCAGCTCGGCGGCGACGTCCTGCAACGCCGCGGCGACACGGCCGTGGGTGACCACCACGCGCGCATCGCAGTCGGCGAGTTGGTCGGCCAGAGCCCGCGGCGGCAGCAGCGGGTTGGTCGGGGTGACGGTGGCACCGGCGAGCAGACAGCCGTAGTAGGCGATCGGGAACGCCAGGCCGTTGGGCATGTGGAGGGCGACCACGTCCCCGTGCCCGACACCTCGCCGGATCATGCCGTTCGCGAAGCGACAGGCGGCCTCCCACAGGCCGGTGAAGGTCAGTTCCTCGTCGCGGTGTCGGAAGGCCACGCGGTCGCGATACCGTCGCGCGGCTCCCGCCAGGATCGATCCCACGGGCACGTCCGGGTAGGACAACGACGTCGGCAGCCCGGGAGGGCGGACGGGCGGTGTGGTCTCGGTGGGCATCGTTCGACGGTACGAAGCCACCTCGGGCGGCGACAAGACGCGGTCTCCGAGTGGAGCAGACCCCTCGGTGCGCTCGCCCAACGACGGGCCGCAGTGTTGGGCGCCGGGCACGACCGCACCGGCGACGAACCGGTTGCTCGGGCCCGTAGGGTCGAGAAGTGATCGTCGACGACAAGGCCGTGCCCCGCACCGACATCCGGGAGGAGGCGGTGGACTCGGCCGCGGCTGCAGCGCTGCTTCGCGTGTACTTCGCCGACGTCGCCAGCCGCTACTACGGGCGGCCCGCCACGGACGCCGAACTCGACGCGGCGATGGCCGAGGACCCGAGCGACCAGCTCACCCCACCACGAGGAGCGTTCCTCATGGCGTGGTGGGGCGATGAGCCCGTCGGCTGCGTCGGCCTGGCACCGCTCACCGACGGAGTCCTCCAGCTCGGGCGCATGTTCGTGGTGCCGACGCAGCGAGGCCGTGGTCTCGGGGCCCGGCTGCTCGTCGCCGCCGAGGACGTCGCCCGCGAGCGCGGGGCGCGCGCGATCCGCCTGAACACGCGCCGCGATCTCGTGGAGGCGCAGCGGCTGTACCGGGTGCACGGCTACCGCGAGATCGACGCCTACGTCGACGAGCCGTACGCCGAGGTGTTCTTCGAGAAGCTCCTGCGGTGACCGTTGCGGCCGGTCAGGCCAGGTCGACGGTGGTGCGTTCCGCGTCGCGGTGAGCCTGGGCGCGAGCCGGGTCGGGGTTGGTCACCTGCACCACGTGCGCGCCGACGGCGATCGGGGCGAGCACGGCGTCGACCACGCCGTCCGGCAACGTCCAGTCGCGCGTGGAGTACACGCGATCGCCTTCCGCGACGCCGAGCACGGCGGCCCGCTCCCGAGCCCGAGCGAGCAGGTCGTCCACGCTCGTGCCCAACAACGCCGGGGTGTCGCCGTCGACGGGTGTCAGCGGCGAGAAGTCGTCCCCGCACACGCGGGCCTCGTTCAGGTAGTCGAACGCGCCGTCGGGGGCGGGTCCGGTCAGTCCCCGGCCGAGCGGGTCGAGCGCGACCAGAGCCGTGGCACGGGCCGTGCTGCCGTCGGCGTCGGGACCGACGAAGGCCACCGCCGCCGAGTCCGCGTCGTCGGCACCCACGACGTGAGCGCCGCACCACCAGGCACCGAGCAGCACACCCGCCGTCTGCCAGTGGGCCGGGAGCGCGACCGCGACGTCATCGCCGGGCTCCACGTCGAACTCCTCGACGAGCCAGTTGGCGGTCTTGGCCGCCCAGTTGGCGAGGGTGGCGACCGAGAGCTCGATCCGGCTGCCCACGGCGTCGTCGTAGTGGGTGATCAGCGGTCGTGCCGCCGACGTCGACAACAGGGGCCGAAGGAGGTGCTCGGTGAGACTCATGCCCCCAAGTTAGCGTCCGCCCACCGTCTCCCCACCCGCGTGTCCGCGTCGCACGCACGCATGTCGGCGTCGCAGGGACGTGTGTCACCGTCGCAGGGACGCATGTTGGCGTCGTGCGTACGCGTGTCGGCGTCGTGCGCGCGGCATTCGGCGGGGTTCAGTCCACGCAGGTCACGCCGTCGGCCGTGATGCCCTCGTCGTCGGGGGAGGTCTGCGGCGCGGAGCCACCGCCGGACGGCCCGGGTTCGGACGCGTCGCCACCGGACTGCCGGGCGGAGTCGGGCACGACACCGGCGACGAACTCACGCACCTCGGCCACGTCCACCGTCACGATGCTCTGCTCACCGTCGGGGCTCCAGGCGGCGATGTCGACGACCGGGATCGTCACGAACGAGAAGTCGCCCGACGCGATGCCCCGCGTCTGCTCGGTGAACTCCAACAGGTCGAGGTCCGCGTCGAGGACCAACGACTTGCGCAGTGTCTTCGCGAGCTTCTCCAGCCGTTGTGGGTCCGTCAACGTCCCGGCCGACAGCACCTTGTGCAGTGCCGAGGCCAGGAACGCCTGCTGCCGTTGGATGCGCCCGAGGTCGCCCTGCGGCACGCCCTTGCGTTGCCGGACGAACGACAGCGCCTCCCCACCGGAGACCGTCTGCACGCCCGCCGCGAAGTTCGCGCCCGAGTCCGGGTCGGACGTCGGGTTGTTGAGGCACACCCGCACCCCGTCGAGCGCTTCGGTGAGCAGGTAGAAGCCCAGCAGGTTCACCTCGGCGTAGTGGTCGACGCGAACGTCGATGAAGCGTTGCACCGTCCGCACCAGAGCGGCGCGCCCTGCCTGGTCGGACTCGCGGGACAGCTCCGCGCGGTCGGTGACGCCCTTGGCGCGCAAGGCCCGCTCCGCGTCGTACTTCGCAACCCCGTACACCGAGTTGATCTTCGCGTGGCCCCTGCCCGGCACCTCCACCCACGTGTCGCGGGGGATCGAGATGCCGGTGGGCGGCGACCCGTCGTGCGGGATGCGCAGGACGATCAGGGTGTCGGTGCTCACCCCGGGACTGCTCTCGGTCCGCAACTGCGCGAGCACGTGCGCGGGCAGGGGACGCCCTTCCATGTCGGTGCGGGAGTCCGTGCCCACCAGCAGGATGTCGGTGGCGCCGTCGTTCTCGGGCGGTGGCGGGTGCTCGTCGTCGGGAGGGGCGTCGTTGAACCGCAGCGCGTCGGTGGTGGTGACGTTGTCCTGGAGCCGGTCGAGCGTCGAGTACGCGTACCCGGTCACGCCGAGGGCCACCACCGACAGCAGTGCGACCACCGTGCGCACCAGTCCCCGGGTCGCGCGCCGACCTCGCCGCGCCCCGCGGCTCCGCGTCGCTCCGTCGGGTTCATTCGACGAGGCCGGCTCGTCGGCAGGTTCGGGCACGGCGTCCGGTTCGGCGGCCTTCTCGGCCTCGGCGCCGGGTCCGTCCGTGGTCCGCGCGGCCTCGGCGGCGTCCGCGCTGTCGTCGCCCGTGCCGCCGCTGGCCGAGCTCTCCTGCTCGGTGTCGGGCTTGCGACGTCCGGAGGTCTCCTCGCCCGTGCCGCCGCTGGCCGAGCCCTCTGCCTCGACGTCCGGCTCCCGACGCCCGGAAGCCCCCTCGCCCGGGTCGCCGATGTCGTTCGCGCCGCCCGTGTCGTCTGCCTCGTCGGCGGACCGTGTCCCGCCCTCGTCCACGGTGGCTCCCCTCCACCCGCGTGCTGATTACCAGCGGGTCAGCTTAGTTGACGCAGGGCACTCCTCCGGCCGTGATCGGGCCGTCCTCGGACTCGTCCTCCTCGGAGTTCTCCGGGACGTCGTTCGCGCTGTCGTCCACCTGGCGGGGTGCCCCGGTGGCGAGGAACTGCTCCGGCCCCTCCCCAGGCGCGTCGGCGGTGTCGGTGGACAGTACGAAGTCGATGCCCAGGTGGACGGCCAGCGTGCCGCTCGGCAATTGCGGGTCGACCTCGACGGGCAGGTCACCGCCCAGTGCGCGCAGCAGCAGGTCGGCGCCCTCGTCCTCGCCTTGGGCGTGGTAGATCACCGTGTCCGGCCGCGGGTCGATCGTGGCATAGCTCTCGCCGCCGAAGCCCTGTCCGCTCAACAGGTCGCGCGTCGCGTCCCCGAGGGCGGCGTCACCCGTGCCGTTGTAGATGTCGACGGCGTAGGCCTCCGCTCCGGGTACCGACTCCGGAAGGTCCATGCGCGGGTCGCCCTTGCGCTCGTCCGGGATCAGCTCGTCGACGAACGTCTTCACCTGCATCGGGTCGACCTCCAGCACCTGCGCCGTGCCGACCACCATGTCGCCCACGACGGGCACGGTGTGGAACTCGATGCTGCCGCCGGTGAGCCCGCGCATCTGGTTGGCGAACTCCAGCAGGTCCCAGTCCTTGGAGATGACCACCGAACGCTGCACGGCCCCGATGAGCTCGGACAGCCGACTCGGGCTCAGCAGGACGTCCTTGGAGAGGACCTTGCGCGCGAGCCCGGAGAGGAACGCCTGCTGCCGTTGGATGCGGTCGAGGTCCCCGCGCGGCAGCCCTTGGCGTTGCCGCACGAAGGCGAGCGCCTGGACGCCCTCGATCTCCTGCAGCCCGGCGGGCAGGTTGATCCCCGACTTGATCTCCTTGGCGGGGTTGTTGAGGCACACCTCGATGCCGCCGATCGCCTTGGTGACCTCGTAGAAGCTCCCGAGGTTGACCTCGGCGTAGCGGTCGATCATGCCGGGCCTGCCGACGAGCGTCTCGATGGTCTCGATCAGATTCTTGCGACCGGCGACCTTCGCCTGTTCCTCGATGGAGTCCTGGTCGGTCTCGCCCTGCGCGGTGAGGGTGCTGACGGTGTCGTTGTAGGCGTAGGCGAACGCGCTGTTGATGCGGCTCTGCCCGTAGCCCCCGGCGATGTCCACCCAGGAGTCGCGGGGGAACGAGATCGCGGTGGCGCTCGTGCCGTCCTGGGGGATGTGGACGAGGATGATCGTGTCGGTCTGCCGGTCGCCCTGCTCGACGCCCGCGTGCAGCATGTCGAGGACTTCCTGGGGAAGCGGGTTGCCCTGCGCGTCGGTGCGGCTGTCCATGCCGACGAGGAGGATGTCGACGGCGCCGTCGAGCGGGGGTGCGCCCGCCTCGACGTCGAACAAGTCGGTGGTGGTGAGGTTGTTCTGGACCGAGTCGACGAACTGCCAGCCGTAGGCGGTGAGTGTGAAGACAGCCACGGACAGTAATGAGATGATTGTGCGTCCGCCGGCAAGGCCGATGGTGCCGAGCCGGGACCGTCGTGCCACCGGCGCCTTCACGTCTTCCGCACCGTCGGTCACGTGAGTTCCTCCCCAGTGGTGTTGTCCGGCGCACAGGGTACTGACGCCTTGTCCACCAAGACGCCAACGAGAGCGAAAACGTTGCTTCGACGTTGTGTTCGTTCGCGCCGTTCCGCGTGGCAGACTGCGAAGTCGGAGTACGGCGTGGGAGGACGCGATGCGAGTACTGGTCACCGGCGGCGCGGGATTCATCGGGTCGCACTATGTGCGGCAGGCCCTGTCCGGAGAGTACGAGGCGTTGAGCGACGCGGAGATCGTCGTCCTGGACAAGCTGACCTACGCGGGGAACCGGGCGAACCTCGATCCTGTCGCGGACAGTCCCCGACTGCGTTTCGTGCGTGGTGACATCTGTGATCCCGCCGTGGTGACCGAGGTGATGGCCGGGGTCGACCTCGTGGTGCACTTCGCCGCCGAGTCGCATGTGGACCGTTCGATTCTCGGTGCTGCCGACTTCGTTCTGACCAATGTGCTCGGTACGCAGACGTTGTTGCAGGCGGCTCTCGATGCCGGAGTCGGCAAGTTCGTCCACGTGTCCACCGACGAGGTGTACGGGTCGATCGACGAGGGTTCGTGGCCCGAGGATCATCCGTTGGAGCCCAATTCGCCGTACTCGGCGTCGAAGGCGTCGTCGGATCTCGTGGCGCGGTCCTTCCACCGCACCTACGGACTTCCGGTGTGCATCACCCGGTGCTCGAACAACTACGGTCCGTACCAGTTCCCCGAGAAGGTCATCCCGCTGTTCGTCACGAACCTCATGGACGGCAAGCGGGTCCCGCTCTACGGCGACGGGTCGAACGTCCGTGACTGGTTGCATGTGGACGATCACTGTCGTGGCATCCAGCTCGTGGCCGACAATGGCCGCCCCGGCGAGGTCTACAACATCGGTGGTGGCACGGAGCTGACGAACCGGGAGCTCACGGAGCGGCTGCTCGCGGCTGTGGGTGTCGGCTGGGAGATGGTGGAGCAGGTCGAGGACCGGAAGGGCCACGATCGGCGGTACTCGGTCGACATCACGAAGATCAGCGACGAACTCGGGTACCGCCCGCAGGTGGACTTCGACACGGGTCTCGCCGACACTGTCCGCTGGTATGCGGACAACCGCCAGTGGTGGGAGCCGCTCAAGGAGCGGGCCGCACTGGCCGCCGGGTGAGGCGACCCGACCGATCGGCAACGGGGCCGAGGACGTGGCTGAGGACGGAGTGGACGTGGCGATGAGTCGAGCTGACGGTGCGGGTCTGGCGGTACTGGTGCCCGGCGGGAGCGGACAACTGGGTCGGGACCTGGCGGCGTGGGGCGCGAAGCTCGACGTCGAGGTCGCGGCCCCCGGTTCGGCCGATTTGGACGTCACCGAGCCCGGCGCCGTGGTGGAGGCGGTGGCCGATCTCGCCGCGGGCGCCGAGGCGTCCGGACGGCGGGCGGTGGTCGTCAACGCCGCCGCCTACACGGCGGTCGACGCCGCCGAGGAGGACGAGGAGGCGGCGTTCGCGGTGAACGCCGACGGTCCGCGCATGCTCGCGGCCGTGTGCTCGTCACGGGGCGTTCCGCTCGTGCACGTGTCCACCGACTACGTCTTCGCCGGTGACGGTGACCGGCCGTACGAGCCCGACGACCCGATCGCGCCACGCAGTGCCTACGGTCGCACGAAGGCGGCTGGGGAGGACGCCGTGCTCGGTTCCGGCGCCCACGCCTGGGTCGTGCGCACGTCGTGGGTCTACGGGGCGTCCGGCAAGAACTTCGTCCGGACGATGATCGAGCTGGAATCGCGTCGCGACACTTTGTCCGTTGTGGACGACCAGGTCGGAAGTCCGACGTATTCGGCGGATCTCGCGCGCGGACTTTTGGAACTGGCCGACCGGATCACCTCCGGCAACCCTCCACAGTCGACGGTGCTGCACTGCACCAACGCGGGGGAAACGACGTGGTGCGGGCTCGCTCGGGCGGTCTTCGACGAACTCGGCGCCGACCCGGAGCGGGTGCGGCCGTGCAGCACCGAGGAGTTCCCGCGTCCCGCGCCGCGTCCGGCGTACTCGGTCCTGTCCTCCGCGTCGTGGACGAATGCCGGGCTGACCCCGCTGCGTCCGTGGCGGGAGGCGCTCTCCGCGTTCTTCGCCGAAATTCGCGCTCAGGACTCCACGGCCCGCCGATAGGCGGCCAGGGTGGTCTCGGCACACCGGCGCCACGTGAAGCTCGCCGCGTGCGCGCGGCGGGCCGCGGACGCGGACGCCGCGGGCGGTGTCGCGACGGCCTCGCGGAGTGCCTCGGTGAGCGCCTCCACGTCGCCGTAGGGCACCAGCGTGGCGAACCCGCCCGACACCTCGCGCAACGTGGGCACGTCGGTGCACACCACCGGGACGTCGCACGCCATCGCTTCGAGCACGGGCAGTCCGAAGCCCTCGTCGCGTGACGGGAGCGCGAGGGCCGACGCGCCCGCCACCACCCGTTGAAGGTCCACATCGGATAGATAGCCGACCTGTGTGGTGCGGGAGGTGTGCGGGAACCGGCCGGGCCCCGCGAAGACCAGCCGCGGCAGGTCGGGGTCGCGCTCGTGGGCGCGCAGGAGCCAGTCGAGGCCCTTGCGCGGTCCGGGCGCGCCCGCGAACAGCAGGTACTTCTCCGGCAGTCCGAGCCGACTGCGCCGTTCCTCCGTGGGCGGACGACCGGTGAACCAGCCCGCGTCGACCCCGAGCGGCGTCACCTCGATCTTGTCGCGGTCGACGTCGAGCCGTTCGGCCACCGCGTCGGCGACGGCGGCGGTGGGGGTGCAGATGACGTCGGCCCCCGCAGCACCGCGTCGGACGAGGGCGGGCAGGTCCTTGTCGCTCGGAGCGAGTTCCTCCGGGGCGTCGAGGAACGCCAGGTCGTGGATCGTGAGCACCCGCGCGGCCCGCAGCGTCGCCGGCAGGACGAAGTTGGTGCCGTGCACGACGTGCGCGCGCCCGGCGAACGACTCCACGGGCGGGAAGTCGGAACGCAACCAGCTCGCGCGCAGCAAGCGGGCGGCGACGGGCAGGCCCCGGGCGCGGACGCCGTGCGGCAGCGACGACCGCAGGCCACGCCAGCCGCGCAGCGTGAACGCCACCGCTCGCGTGTCCACGTCGGGACGGGACGCCAACGCCTCCGACAGCGACGCCGTGTAGCGGCCGATGCCGGTGCGGTGGCCGAGCAGCGGCGTGCCGTCGAGCAGGACCCGCAGCCGCCTAGCCACGGCGCAACCCCTGTCGGGCGACCTTGCGAAGTCGACCCGCCGCGCGGCGGGCCAGTTCGGTGGGGCCGCCGTCGGCGAGGTACGAGCGCACCAGGTCGAGATCGCGGCGGACGCGCTCCGTCGCGCCCGGACGCGGGGTCACCGTGAGATGGTCGGCCCCGGGAAGCCGGTCGGCGGCAGGGCGCGGGTCGCGGCAGAACTCGACGAGCGGTTGCAGCACGTGCGGCCAGGTGAACCGCTGTGCGACCGCCTCCATCCGCTCGCGGCAGCCCTGGGTGAACTCCGTGTCGTACAGGCAGCGCTCCAGCGCCTCGGCCAACGCGTGCGCGTCCTCCGCGGGCACCACCACGCCGAGGCGCTCCTCGCGGACCAGGTCGGCGAAGGCATCGCCGTCGGTGGTGACGATGGGCAGCCCCGCCCACAAATAGTCGAGCACCCGGGTGCGGAAGGCGAACATGGTCTCGACGTGCTCGTAGTGGGTGGTGACGCCGCAGTCGGCGTCGAGCAGCCAGTTCTGCCGCTCGTCGTAGGGCACCCACTGCTCGTTGAAGAACACGTGCTTGCCGGTGAGTTCGAGGTCGTCGGCGAGTTGCCGCGTGCGGGCGGCGACGTCCATCTCGCCGACCTCGGGGTTCGGATGCTTCATCCCGAGGAACACCAGCCGCGCGTCGGGGCGGTCCTCGCGCAGGATGTCGACGGCGCGCACGAGCGTGAGCGGGTCGAACCAGCTGTAGACGCCACCGGCCCACAGCACCACCCGGTCACCGGCGGAGATTCCGAGGGTGGAGCGCAGGCCGGGACCGGTCCGGCGCGGGGGCTCGGGGGAGAGGCCGAACGGCACCACCGCCAACAGGGAGCGCGTGGTGGGGTCGGCGTCGTAGAGCTGGGGCGACAGCCTGCCGAGCGCGGTCAGGTGGCCGAGCCAGAAGTGGCGTTGCCGTTCGGACGCGCAGAGGAAGAAGTCACCCCGTTCCAACTGCGCGTCGAGGACACGGGTGACGCCCGCGAGGTCGGCCTCGCGCCGGTCGTCCGGGGCGTCCTTGCCCTGTTCCAGCAGCTCCAGGTGCATGGGGTCGTAGACGTCGCAGACGACGATCTTGTGAGCGTGTTCGCGCTTGAGCGACGGGGCGAGTTCGAGCACATGGCCCTGGAGCACCACGATGTCGGCCCACGCGATGTGGTCGACGAGCTCGCGTCGCGTCGCCCCGGTGACGGTGAACGGTGCGGGTGGCGGGTCGACGACGGGGTTGACGCTCACCAGCCGCACGTCGTGTTCGGCTGCCAGCACGGCGGCGATGTTCCAGGCCCGGATCGCGGGTCCGGCCATGCGGCTGGTCAGGGTGTCGCCGGTGACGACACAGACGGTGCGGCGCTTGCCGAACGTCCGCTCGATGCCGAAGACCTCGGTGAGGATGTCGTGCGCCGCCAGGTAGCGGGGCAACGGGTACGCGGGTTCGAGTGCCTTGCGCAGCAGTGGCAGCAGGTCGGCGTCGGTGCGTACCCGCTTGGCCTGCTCCTCGGCCCGGGATCGTTGCAGCGAGGGCAGGCGCTCCACGAACGCGTCGATCGCGAGCACCCCGGCCAGCGCGC
Source organism: Saccharomonospora sp. NB11 (assembly GCF_015910535.1). Taxonomy (GTDB): domain Bacteria; phylum Actinomycetota; class Actinomycetes; order Mycobacteriales; family Pseudonocardiaceae; genus Saccharomonospora. The sequence continues at coordinate 55,088 of NZ_JACBJG010000009.1, forward strand.
CCCGCGACACCGGCACGGGGGAGGTCTCCGGCGGTCCGACTCCCGAGGCCAGGTCGAGCTGCGTCGGGTCGAGTTCGCCCCGCGCGGTGGCCCGCCGCACCGTCAACGCGAGCGCCGCGGGCAGCACCGAGGTCAGCGTCTCGTCGGAGAGGTTCTTGTAGAGCGCACACAAGGCGTTGCGCTCCAACAGGAACGTCTCCCGGCCGCTGTCCGGACTGTCCACTGCGGACATCGTGCCGTGGTGGCGGTGGTAGGCGATCGACTCGGGCACGTACCGCACCCGCCAGCCGCGCAGGTTCAGCCGCCAGCCCAGGTCGACGTCCTCGTAGAACATGAAGAAGTCGTCGTCGAAGCCGCCCAACTCGGCGAACACGCTCGCGCGCACGAACATGGCGGAGCCGGTGGCGAACAGCACGTCCTTGGCGACGTCGTGCTCGGCGTCCGGCAGCTCCGCCAGCGGGGTGTCGGCGTGACGCTTGTAGCCCATGCCGAACCAGGTGAGTCCGCCGTCCACGAAGTCGGCGCGCTCGCCGTCGAGGTCGAGCACCTTGCTGGCGACGGCGGCGACGGTCGGCTCGGCCCGCAGTGTCTCCACGGCGGCGTCGATCCAGCGTGCGTGCGGGCGGGCGTCGTTGTTGAGGAAGGCCAGCACCGTGCCCGTCGCGTGCCGGGCGCCCAGGTTGCAGCCTCCGGCGAAGCCGAGGTTGCGGTCGGAGTCGACGACCCGGGCGGCGGGGACGGCCGCGCGGATGCGGTCGGCGTCGTCACCCGGCGAGGCGTTGTCGACGCAGACGATCTCCAGGTGGGGGTAGTCGAGTTCGGTGAGCGCGCGCAGGCACGCGATGGTGTCGTCGGCTCCGCGATAGTTCACCACGACGACCGAGACCAGCGGTTGTGTGTTCCGCGTCGTTTCCCCCTGGGCCACCACCGAGCTCCCTTCGACCGCGGCGTCAGACTACTGCCCGGCCCACCGCGACCAGACGTCACCTCGGCCGCACACGCTCCGTCGTTGCACCTCTGCGCGCTGTCGCAGCGTCGACGGCAGTCGGGTGGCGACGTCGGCCAGCACCCGGCAGCGCAGCCCGAGCCGGAAGTTCGCCGCCTCGGGCACCGGCGGGCCGGTGCGGAGGAGCCGCCGCAGCGGGAGGACGGCGGTGAGGGCGGCGAACCGCGCGAGTTCGGCAGTGGCCACCCGGGCGGGGGCACACCGCAGGAGCATCAGGAGCCGGTTGCGCTCGTTCCAGTGGTGGAACCGCACGGAACCGGGGCGGCTGCTGACCCCGTGCCGGTGGCACACCGTGGCGTCGGGGCAGACGGCGACGTCGTGTCCGGCCAGGCGCAGCCGCCACGCGGTGTCGGTGTCCTCGTAGTAGCAGAAGAACTCGGCGGGCACGCCGCCGATCGCCGCCAGGGTGTGTGTCCGCAGCAGCACCGCGCCGCCGCAGAAGCCGAAGGGGCGGTCGCGCGGGGCGGGCTCGGTCAGATCGGCGCCGTGTCCGTCGGCGGTCAGCCGCACCCCCGCCGACTGGACGCTGCCGTCGGCAAGCCGCAGCACCGAGCCGACGGCGCCGAGCCGGGAGTCCGCCAGCAGCGTCCGCTCCAGCGCGCCCAGCCAGCCGGGAGCGGGCACGGCGTCGTCGTTGAGCCAGGCCACCAGGGGCGTGTCCACGTGCTCCAGCGCCGCGGCGACCCCGCCCGCGTAACCGGTGTTGCGGGGAAGCCGGACGACGTCGGGACGGCTCGGGTGGTGAGCCAGCAGTGCGGCCGTGCCGTCGTCGGACGCGTTGTCGATCACCAACGTCCGGTGTGGACGGTCCTGGGCGGCGAGGCCGTCCAGGCACTCGGTGACGTGGTCCGCACCGCGCCAGGTCACCACGACCACGGTGGTGAGGGCGCCGGGCGGCGGGGCGCTGGTCGGCACCGGGGCAGGATAGCCCGCGTCCCGGCGGCAGAATGGCCGTGTGCCGGAACTCGTGGTGATCGCGGAGCAGTTGCTCGCCCCCGTCCCGGGCGGGACCGGGCGGTACACGGCCCAACTGCTGCGCGCGCTTGCCGCCACCGCACCTCCGGGCTGGACGGTACGCGGCGTCGTCGCCCGGCACGCCGATGTCGAGGCGGCGCGCATCGAGGGCGTCGCGGGGCCGCGCGTGTTGCCGCTCCCGCCGCGAGCGCTGGTGGCCGCGTGGGAGACGGGAGCACCGCTGTGGCCGGGCGGCGACGCGGTGCACGCGCCCACCCCGTTGGCGCCACCGCGTGCACCACGGGGACGTTCGCTCACCGTGACCGTGCACGACACCGTGCCGTGGTCGCACCCGGAGACCCTCACCCCGCGCGGGGTGAGCTGGCATCGCCGCATGGTCGCGCGGGCGGCGCGGCGCGCGGACGGTCTCGTCGTGCCGACCCGGGCCGTCGCGGCCGACCTCGCGCGCCGGGTCGCGGTGCGGGTGCCCGTCCGCGTGGCCCCGCACGGCGTCACCGACCTCGGGCCACCCGCACCCGTGCCCGGGCTGCCCGATCGCTACGTGCTCGCCGTGGGCACCGTGGAACCCCGCAAGGGTGTCGACGTGCTCGTCGAGTCGTTCGCACTGCTGGCGCGGAGCGCGCCCGCCGAGGTCGCCGACGTGCCGTTGCTGCTCGTCGGACAGCCGGGTTGGGGCGGGATCGACCCGCTGCGGCTCGCCGCCGATCACGGGCTGCCGGAGGGGCGGGTGCGGGTGCTCGGGCGCCTGAGCGACGCCGAACTGGCGACCGTGCTGGGGCGGGCGAGCGTCGTCGCCGTCCCGAGCCGGGCCGAGGGCTTCGGGTTGCCGGTGCTGGAGGCGATGGCCGCCGGTGCCCCCGTGGTCCACACCGACGACCCCGCGCTCGTGGAGGTCTCGGCGGGGGCCGCCCTCGTCGTGCCCCGGGGCGACGCGCGATCCCTGGCGGGGGAGCTGCGCCGGGTGCTGACCGATGCGGCTCTGGCCGAGCGGTTGGCGTCGGAGGGACACCGTCGAGCCGACGAATTCACCTGGAACGGGGCTGCGCGCGCGGTCTGGACCAGTCACGTCACGTAACGTCCACAACGCTTTGCCGGATCCGGTCCACCGTCACACCGTCGGGTCGTAGGCTGCACGGGTGCCCGAACCGCGTGTGTTGATCGACGCCACGGCCGTGCCGGCCGACCGCGGAGGAGTGGGACGGTACGTCGACTCGCTCGTCGCGGCGCTCGACGACAGCGGCGCCCGCCTCACCGTGGTCTGTCAGGCGCGGGACGCGCAGCTCTATTCCAGTCTCGCGCCGACGGCGCGCATCGTGCACACCGCCCAGTCCGCGGCCACCCGCACCGCGCGCCTCACGTGGGAACAGACCACTCTGCCCGGCCTGGCACGTCGGCTCGCGGTCGACGTCGTCCACTCGCCGCACTACACGATGCCGCTGGCCAGCCGCGCCGCATCGGTGGTGACGCTGCACGACGCCACGTTCTTCACCGACGCCGTCCTGCACTCCTCGGTGAAGGCACGGTTCTTCCGCGCGTGGACGGTGACCGCGTTGCGCCGGGCGTCGTTGTGCGTGGTGCCCAGTGTCGCCACCGCCGACGAGTTGCGGCGCGTGACGCGCGTGCGGGGAACCGAGCTGCACGTGATCCGCCACGGCGTTGACTTCGAGCGGTTCCACCCGCCGACGCCGGAGGAGGTTCGGGCGGCGCGGGACGCGGCGGGGGTCGGCAGCACGCCCTACGTCGCGTTCCTCGGCGCACTCGAACCGCGGAAGAACGTGCCGAACCTGATCCGGGGCTTCGTCAGGGCGGTCGCCGATCGCCCCGATCCACCCGCGCTGGTTCTCGCCGGGCAGCCTGGATGGGACCACCAGGTCGAGGCCGCGTTGGCTGACGCGCCGCTGCGGCTGCGGGTGATCCGTGCGGGTTACCTGCCGTTCGACACGCTCGCGGGCTTCCTCGGCGGGGCGGAACTCGTGGCCTACCCCAGTCTCGGTGAGGGTTTCGGACTGCCGGTGCTGGAGGCCATGGCGTCGGGCGCGTGCGTGCTGACGACCCGACGGCTCGCGTTGCCCGAGGTCGGAGGCGACGCCGTCGCCTATTGCGGGGTGGGCGCGGGGGACGTCGCTGCCGCACTGCGGGAGTTGCTCGACGACCCGACACGGCGGGCCGAACTCGCGCAGGCCGCCTTGCGGCGGGCGAAGGAGTTCTCCTGGTCCGCCAGCGCGGACGGACATCGCGAGGCGTACGCGCTGGCGTGGTACCGCCATCGGCGCAAGCGGGTGTGAGCCGCGCGCCTCGCCGGCTCAGCGCGAGCTGTCCTGCAACCGAGGCCAGCGACGATGCCGCTGGTCGATGGTGAAGGCGTGGGTGTGCCGCCAACCGCCGTCGGCGGTCGGCTCGGCGTCGGCGAGGTGTTCGTGGTCGCTCGGCAGGTCGTGGTGGACGTGCGGGACGAGGTGCGGATCGTGGCGCGGCCACAGGCGTAGCGCGGCCACGGTGCCGAGCACGGTGAGCGCGGTGCAGACCAGCCAGCCCGACGAGAAGCCGTCGGCGGTGACCACCCAGCCCGCCACCGGGTAGCTCACCAGCCAGCAGGCGTGCGACAGCGAGAACTGGGCGGCGAAGACGGCGGGCCGGTCGGCGTCGTGGGCGGAGCGGCGCAGCACCCGGCCGACGGGCGTGAGCACGAGTCCCGAGCCCGCGCCGAGCACGGCCCAGACCGCCAGCGCGATCGGCCAGCTCGCGGCGCCCGCCTCGGCTCGCGCCAGGGCGACGGCGGTGAGTCCTCCCGTGCAGAGCGTTCCGGCGCCGAGCAGCATGACCGGGCGCTCGGTGACGCGTCGCAACACGGACGGCAGCACGAGCGCCACCACGAGCGCGCCCGCGCCGTGCGCGCCCGTGAGGAGTGCGACGTCGGCGTCGCCCCGGCCGAGGACGTCGCGCACGTAGTTCACGGTGGTGACCATGACCAGTGCGCCGACACCGGCCACCGCCAGGTCGAGGGCGAGAACCCCGCGCAGGCGGGGTGTGATGAGGAAGATCCGCGTCCCCGCCGCGACCCGGTCCCACAGCCCGCTCCGCTCACTCGGGCGAGCGCGGGGGACGGTGGCGCGCAGCACGAGCGCCGCCGAGGCGAGGAAACCCACCGTCGTCCCGGTGAACAGCCAGTGGAAGCTGAGCACGCTCAGCAGTGCGGCGGCCAGGGCCGGGCTGAGCAGCGTCTCCAGGCTCGACGCGAGCTGCGACAACGACAGCGCCCGGGTGTAGTCGCGCTCGTCGGGCAGCACGTCCGGCAGCACGGCCTGGAACGTCGGGGTGAAGGCGGCCGACGCCGACTGCAACACGGCGATCAGCACGTACACCTGCCAGACCTCGGTGACGAACGGCAACGCGACCACCACGGTCGCGCGCACCAGGTCCAACGTCACGAGCAGGCGGCGGCGCGGCACCCGGTCGGCGAGTGCTCCCGCGAGCGGCGCGATCGTCACGTACGTGACCATCTTGATCGCCAGTGCGGTGCCGAGGACGGCTCCCGCGCGGGGGCCCGCGAGGTCGTAGGCGAGCAACCCGAGCGCCACGGTGGTCAGTCCCGTGCCGAAGAGGGCCACCACCTGTGCGGCGTAGAGCCGTCGGTAGTCGGCGTTGGTCCACAACGACCGCGGGGACCGGCGGAAGATCACGATCCGTACGGTATCGAACGATTGAAGAACTGTTCAACTGTCGTGGCGGCTACCATCTCGTCATGGGCCACCAGCCACCGGGACACGCCCCTCCTGCGCACCTGAACGCGCAGGACGCTCAGGTGGTGGCCGCCACGTTGCAGGCACTGGCCACACCGAGTCGTCTGCTCATCCTCACCCGGCTGCGTGAAGGCCCCCGCGCGGTGACCGACCTCGCCGACGACATCGGCATGGAGACCTCCGCCGTGTCCCACCAGCTCCGACTTCTGCGCAACCTCGGCCTGGTGACCGGCACGCGGCAGGGCCGCAGGATCGTCTACAGCCTCTACGACAGCCACGTCGCGATGCTGCTCGACGAGGCCGTCTACCACATCGAGCACCTCCGGCTCGGGCTGCGCGAGAACGCGCCCGCTCCCTATCCGGCTCGCGACGAGAGCGCCTGACACACCCGCCCGCGCCCGGGTCGACCGGCGACGTTCGCCCGGCCACGGGCGGTGCACAATGGCGGCGTGACGGAGCCGAAGACGTACGGCGACGCGGTCGCCGTGGTGACAGTGACCTACTCGCCGGGCAAGACCCTCGACCGCTTCCTCGACACGCTGGAGAAGGCCACCGAGCGTGAGGTCACGGTGGTGCTCGCCGACAACGGGTCGGTCGACGGGGCTCCCGAGCGGGCCGCCGCGGAGCGGGACAACGTCCACTTCGTCCCCACCGGCGGCAACCTCGGCTACGGCGGTGGCGCGAACGCCGGTGTCGCCACCCTCGGCAACGAGGTCGGCTGGGTCGTCGTCGCCAACCCGGACCTGGAGTGGGACCCCGGCTCGCTGGACGAGCTGCTGACGGTCGCGACGCGCTGGCCGCGTGGCGGCGCGTTCGGGCCGCTGATCCGCGAGCCCGACGGCTCGGTGTACCCGTCGGCGCGGTTGCTGCCGTCGCTGGGCAGGGGAATCGGGCACGCGGTGTTCGGCAAGGTCTGGCCCGGCAACCCGTGGACCCGCGCGTACCGGCAGGAGAAGGAGGCCCCCACTGAGCGCACCGCCGGGTGGCTGTCGGGGTCGTGTCTGCTGCTGCGCCGGGAGGCGTTCGACTCCGTCGCGGGGTTCGACACGCGCTACTTCATGTACTTCGAGGACGTCGACCTCGGTGATCGACTCGGGCGGGCCGGGTGGCTCAACGTCTACGCGCCGTCGGCGAGCGTCATGCACATCGGGGGCGTCTCCACCGCGAAGGCGTCGGAGCGGATGCTCACGGCGCACCACGAGAGCGCCTACCGCTACCTCGCCGATCGGCACCGCGGACTGCTGTGGAAGCCCGTGCTCGCGGCCGTGAAACTCGGGCTGACGCTCCGGCTCAGGATCGAGACCCGGCGCGGCTGACCGGCCCACCGGGTCGGCGCGTCACAGCCCTTCCAGACGGCGGGAGAGCAACGACGTCTGTTCCTGCGTCGTCGTGGTGGTCGGCACCAGCCCGCTGTCGGAGTCGGCGGGCTGCTCCTCCGCCTCCTTCTCGGCGTTCCCCGACGACGGCAGGGACACGGGCTGGGTGACGTCCGGGTTGGCCGAGCCCGGCTGCGGCATCGGCGTGGTGGGCGACGACTCGGACAGGTGCGAGCGTCGCACGTCGTTGGCCTCGATCATCGAGGACGGCAGCTTCGTCGTGGTGTCCGGGTCGGGCTCCGAGTCGATGCGCCGCACCACGGACCGTGGGATCTTCTGCGTGTTCGCGGAGTCCATCGGTGACGTCATGTTGTCGGGCGTCACCACGCCCTCGCGCTGCTGTGCGCGGGCGAGCACGGCGTCCGCGCGGTCGCGGGGATCCATGTCCTCGCACCCCCATACCTTCACCGATGGCCCTCTCTGCACGGGGCCGCCGCCTTCGGCCTCTAGGGTAGGCCCTCGGATGCCCGGCCGTCGAAGGGTTGGGCGTGCTTCGTCATCCGAGTCGATGATGTAGGTATGGGAGGGGTCTGCTCGTCATGACGTCCGTGTCGGGTGCCGATGCCGTGATCCTCGTCGGGGGAAAGGGAACACGGTTACGGCCACTCACGCTGTCGGCGCCCAAGCCGATGCTGCCCACGGCGGGGGTCCCCTTCCTGTCACACGTGTTGTCGCGGGTGCGCGCGGCGGGGATCACGCACGTGGTGCTCGGCACGTCGTATCGTGCGGAGGTGTTCGAGCGGCACTTCGGTGACGGCTCCGCCTTCGGTCTCGACATCGAGTACGTGGTGGAGACCGAGCCGCTCGACACGGGCGGCGCGATCCGCAACGTCGCCGACCGGCTGCGAGGGGACGACGCGGTGGTGTTCAACGGCGACATCCTCTCCGGTGCCGACCTCGGTGCGCTGGTCGCCACCCACCGGGAGGTGGGCGCCGACGTCACGCTGCACCTGCAGCGGGTCGACGATCCGTCGCGCTTCGGGTCCGTGCCCACCGACGCCGACGGCAGGGTGACCGCGTTCCTGGAGAAGACGCCGAATCCACCCACCGACCAGATCAACGCGGGCTGCTACGTGTTCCGCCGCTCGGTGATCGAGGACATCCCCGCGGGCCGCCCCGTGTCGGTGGAGCGCGAGACGTTCCCCGGCCTGCTCGAACGGGGCAGACACGTCCACGGCTTCGTGGACGACTCGTACTGGCTCGACGTCGGCACGCCGGAGGCGTTCGTGCGCGGGTCGGCCGATCTCGTGACCGGGCGTGCGCCGTCCGAGGCCCTGCCCGGACCGGTGGGGGAGCGGCTCGTGCTCGCGGGCGCGGAGATCGCGGCCGACGCCGAGGTGACGGGCGGCTCCACCGTGGGCAGGGGTGCGACGGTGGCTGCGGGAGCGCGCGTGCACGCATCGGTGCTTTTCGACGGCGCCGAGGTCGCCGAGGGTGCTGTCGTGGAGCGTTCGGTGCTCGGTGTCGGTGCTCGCGTGGGCAAGGGCGCGGTGCTGCGCGGCGTCGTGGTCGGCGACCACGCGTCCGTGGGCGCCGAGTGCGAGCTGGTGGACGGTGCCCGGGTGTGGCCCGAGGCCGAACTCGCCGACTCCGCGATCAGATTCTCGACCGATGCCTGAGCTGTCCCGTCAGTGGCGGCCGTCGTTCCCGCTCGACGTCCGGGGTGTGCTCGCGCCCCTGCGTCGCGGCCGCGGTGATCCGTGTCTGCGTCACGACGACGTCGGGCGCACCTGGCTCACCGCCACCACGCCCGACGGCCCGGCGACGCTCGTCTTCCGCGTGTGCGGCGACGGCACCGTCGAGGCGCGGGCCTGGGGCGACGGCGCGGCCGTGCTGCTGGACGGGCTGCCCGACCTGCTCGGGGCCGCCGACGACGACACCGGGTTCGTCGCCCATCACGACGCTGTCGCGGCGGCCCGCCGCAGGCTGCCGGGGCTGAGACTGACCTCGACGGGGCGGGTGTGGGACGCGTTGGTGCCCGCCGTGCTGGAGCAGAAGGTCACGAGCGTCGAGGCCCGCCGGTCGTGGCGGGAGTTGTGTCGGTGGTTCGGACGGCCTGCACCCGGTCCCGCGCCGGACGGGCTGAGGGTGCCCCCGACCCCGGAGGCGATCCGCTCGATCACCGAGTGGCAGTGGCACCGGGCGGGCGTCGACCTGCGCCGGCGATCCACGCTGGTCGCGGCGGCCCGCGTCGCCTCACGGCTGGAGCAGGCGGCGACACTGCGCGGCGCGCGCGGGCGGGCGTTGCTGCGCACCGTCCCGGGAATCGGGGTGTGGACGGCGGCGGAGATCGCGCAGCGCGCGTGGGGCGACCCCGACGCGGTCAGCTTCGGCGACTTCCACGTGCCCGCCGTCGTCGGATACGCGCTGCTCGGCCGCCCGGTGGACGACGAGGGCATGGCGGAGGTGCTCGCCCCGTACGCGCCGCACCGGCAGCGTGCCGTGCGTTACCTGGAGGCGGCCGGACACACCCGGCCTCGGTTCGGCCCGCGCTACCCGGTGCGCGACTACCGCGCCATCTGAGCGAACGCGTCGGTGAGCTGGGCCTCGGCCTTGTCGAAGTAGTCCTGCAACGCCCGCTCCGCCTCGGCGAGCGCGCCGTCGACCACGAGCGTCGTGATCTGTCGGTTGAACTCCAGGTACGGCTCGTGGAACTCCCGGGGCCGCGCCATCACGTGGAAGGCCAGCCGCAGCTCGGCGAGCAACTGCCGCATCAGCTCGTCCACGCGAGGGCTGTCCGCGAGACCGCCGATCGCCTGGTGGAAGTGGATGTTGGCGGTGCCGACGTCGACCCACCGTTGTTCGGCGTGTGCGCGTTCCCCCGCGGAGACGGCGGCGTCGAGCGCGGCGAGCCGGTCACGAGGTGCGGAGCCCGCGAGCCGGACGGCGCTGGTCTCCAACATCCGTCGCACGCGGTACAGATCGGCGACGTCGTGGGCGTCGAGGACCCGGACGAAGACGCCACGGTGGAACTCGTGCACCAGCAGGCGTTCGTGGACCAGGAGCCGGAAGGCCTCCCGGAGGGTGTTGCGCGACACCGACAGGGCCCGGCCCGCGTTCTCCTCCGACAGGCGCGTCCCGGGCGGCAGTGCGCCCTCGATGATCCGCTGCCGGAGGACGTCGGCGACGCGTTCGGCCGTGCTCGTCCGGTCGAGCAGTGCGCGATCGCCCGCGAGCAGGTCCACCCACGGGTCCGTGGCAGTCATGCGACCTCCGTTCGACGCTTACGGAGCGTACCAGCGGAGAGGGCACAAGCCCCTTGCAGAATTGTTCAACAATTCTGTACGGTCGGCCGAACCGACCGGAAGGTGGTGACATGCGCCTGCTGCCCTGCGGCGACACGGGACTGCTCGTGGAACTCGACGACCTCGACCAGGTCACCGGCCTGCACGCGGCCCTGCGCGCCACCGCGCCCGCCGGGGTGGTGGACCTCGTGCCCGCCGCGCGCACCCTGCTCGTGCGGTTCGACCCGGCCCGTGTCGACCGCGCGACCGTCGAGCACGCCGTGTCCACCGCGCGGCCCGTCGAGTCCACCCGCACGGACAGTGACGTCGTGGAGATCCCGGTGCGGTACGACGGCGACGACCTGGCCGACGTCGCCGCCCTGCTCGGCCTGACCCCGCGCGAGGTGATCGCCGCCCACGTGAACGCGTCGTGGTCGGTGGCGTTCGGCGGGTTCGCGCCCGGCTTCGGATACCTGACCGCCCCGACCTGGCCTCACGACGTCCCGAGGCGCAGTGAGTCCCGCACGGCGGTGCCCGAGGGGTCGGTGGCGCTCGCCGGGGGGTTCAGCGGCGTGTACCCGCGCTCCTCGCCCGGCGGCTGGCAACTCGTCGGCCGCACCGACGTGACGCTCTGGGACACCACCCGGGAGCCGCCCGCGCTCCTGCGCCCGGGCGTGCGCGTGCGATTCGTGGAGGTCTCGTGACCGCGGACGTCGGGCTGGAAGTGGTCGAGACCGGACCGCTCGCCACCGTCCAGGACCTCGGGCGACCCGGCCTCGCGGGCATCGGCGTCGGCACCTCCGGAGCGGCCGACCGTGCCTCGTTCCGGCTGGCCAACCGCCTCGTCGGCAACCCCGAGGGCGCGGCGGGCGTCGAGGTCACCCTCGGTGGGTTCGCCGCCGTCGCCCGACGGGACCTCACCGTCGCCGTGACCGGAGCACCGTGCCCGGTCACCGTCGGACGCCGAGGCGGTGCGGTCAACACGGTGCTGCGGGTACGGGCGGGCGAGCTGCTGCGGCTGGGGCCCGCCGCGCGAGGGCTGCGCAGCTACGTCGCGGTGCGCGGCGGTCTCGCCGTCGATCCCGTGCTCGGCTCCGCCGCCACCGACGTGCTGTCGGGGGTGGGACCGGCGCCGCTGGAACCCGGACGAGTGCTGGCCGTCGGCGTCCCGACGTTGCCGATGCCGGGCGTGGACCTCGCTCCGGTGGCGCCGTTGCCCGCCGACGAGGTGACGCTCCGCGTCGTGCCCGGTCCCCGGGCCGACTGGTTCATCGAGCCGGCGTTGCCGACGCTGTTGGCCGCGCCCTACGAGGTCACCTCGCGCAGCAACCGCATCGGGCTGCGGCTCGACGGGCCGGAACTGCCGCGCGCGCGGGAGTCGGAGCTGCCGAGCGAGGGCGTGGTCCCCGGCGCGCTGCAGGTGCCGCCGACGGGACGGCCGACTCTGTTCCTCGCCGACCACCCCGTGACGGGCGGGTACCCGGTGATCGCGGTGGTGGTCTCGACCGACGTCGACAAGGCCGCCCAAGCCCGCCCAGGCATGCGCCTGCGCTTCGAGACCGCCCGACCCTAAAGGGCCCCGAAGCCCGAAGCCCGGGCGTGTCCGCCGACTGCGCACGCGTGTCCGCAGCTCTCGCACGCGTGTCCGCGCCTGGTGCACGTATGTCCGTCAGCTGCGCACGTGTGTCCCCAGTCGGTGAGCAGGTTCCTGCACTTGCCGTACGGGTCTCCGACTTCTGAGCACGGTTACCGATACGTTCGGCCCGGCTGAGGGACGAGCGCACGCCGATGGCGCACGGTCACCCCATGTGCGTTCAGGGAGTGCGGACACGGGTGCACAGACCGAGGACACGAGTGCACAGCTGGCGGACACGCGTGCACAGACCGAGGACACGGCGTCAGGCTTCCAGTGCGGCTCTCACCACGGCAAGGGCTTCGTCGGGGGTGAGGCCCAGGGCGCGGACGCGCGCGGCGTACTCGGCCGCCGCGTCCCTGGCCTGTCGGAGCGTGTCGTCACCCGACGCGCTGACGAACGTGCCCGCCCGACCGCGCGTCTCCAGCACACCCGCCGCCTCCAGCTCGCGGTACGCGCGCGCGATCGTGTTCGGCGCGATGCCGAGCTCGGCCGCGAGCGCCCGCACGGTGGGCAGCTTCGCGCCCACTGCGAGGTCACCGTCGGAGATCCCGCGCGTGATCTCGCGCTTCACCTGCTCGTACGGCGGAGTCTTCGACGTGGGGTCGACGTGGAAGCGCATACCGGCCTCACCGGTCCAACGCGGCGGCGATCAGCTCGGTGAGGTCCTCCGTGCCCGGCGGGAGCTGATGCACGGGCCACCACCGCAGGTCGTCGGACTCGTCGCTCGCCACCGGTTGCGCCCCCTCGGGGGCCCGCGCCACGAACCGCACGTCGAAGTGCCGGGTGGGCACGCCGAGCGAGCACGTCACGGGGTGCACGTCGAGGTGCACGGGCTCGGGGTCGAGGGCGAGCCCGGTGATGCCGGACTCCTCGGTCGCCTCCCGCAACGCCGCCTCCGCGAGCGAGGTGTCGGCTGGTTCGCAGTGCCCGCCGAGCTGCAACCACCGGCCGACGCGCGGGTGCAGGGTCAGCAGGACGTGCCGGCCGGAGGCGTCGAGCAGCACGGTGGACGCGGTGAGGTGGCCCGCCGCGCACGACCGTTCACACGCGTCCTCTCGTGCGGCGAGGAACCCGAGGTAGCCGTGCCGCAGCGAGTTCTGCGCGGCGTCGGCGGGCTTCCAGGTTTCCAGCGTCGTCGTCGCGTCGGCGTGCAGCGCGCTCACCATTCGATCAGTCCTTCGTCGAGGTCGCGGGGCGGTCGGGGAGCCAGCGGGGTCGCCGGGTGGCCGACGGCCACCGCGCCGAGCGGGTACCAGTTCTCGCCGAGGTCGAGGGTGCGGCGGACGACGTCGGCGGCGAAGATCGTCGAGCCGATCCAGCAGGAGCCGAGCCCTTCGGCGGCGAGCGCCACCAGCAGCGCCTGCACGGCCGCGCCGCCGGCGACGGTGAACATCGTGTGCTCGCACGCGTTGCGGCGGTCGTCGGGGTAGGTGTGCGCGCCGTCGGGCACCAGGAACGGCACCACGACCTCGGGGGCCGTGTAGAGGATGTCGCCGCGGCGCACACGGCGGTCGATCTGTTCCGGGGTGAACCCGTCGCGTTCGAGGTCCGCGCGCCACGCCTCACGCATGGCGTCGAGCAGCGCGTCGCGCCGCGCGCGGGTGCGCAACCAGGTGAACCGCACCGGGCGCGTGTGGTGCGGGGCGGGTGCGGTGAGCGCGGCGCCCACGGCCCGCCGCAGCACCTCGGGGTCGACCGGGTCGGTGGTGAACTCCCGCACCGACCGTCGGGTGAGGACGGCCTCCCGACGTCCCTGGGCGATCGCCTCGCGAGTGCCGAGGCGGAAGAGGTCCTCGTCGGCGGGACGCACGAGGTCGCGTGCGGTGGCCGCGCCCGGTCGGTCGTCGCCGATCGTCAGCCCGCGCACGACGGCCACGGGGACGGCGGTGAGCTTGCCCTTCACCAGGTCGGCCGCGGCGGCCACCTCGTCGGCCACGGCGATCTCGGTGACGGCGAGTTCGTTGCCCTGCCGGTCCTTCTCACCCGCGTACGACCGCAGCACGCGCAGGCCGGACGAGCCGATGGCCGCGTCGGTCTGACCCACCCGCCAGGCCCGGCCCATGGTGTCGGTGACGACGACGGCGACCTCCACGCCCAGCCGTTCCCGCAGCCCGTTGCGCAGGGCGAGGGCGGACGCGTCGGGGTCGTGGGGCAGCAGGGCGACCTCGCCGGAGTCGACATTGGAGGCGTCCACACCGGAGGCCGCCTGCACGATGCCGAGGTGGTTCTCCGTGATGGCGGTGCGACCGATGCGGGCGAGCACGCGCACGGCCTCCTGCTCCACGAGGTCGCGACGCGCGGCGTCCCGCTGCTCCGGATCGTCGGGCACGCGGATCAGCCTGCCCTCGACCTTCGACACCACCTTGCTGGTGACCACCACGACGTCGCCGGAGCGCAGCCACGGCGCCTGGCGGGCGATGGCGCCGGTCAGGTCGTCGCCGGGGCGGAACTCGGGAAGCCCGTCGACCGGCAGGATCTCGATGCGCCGTGCGGCGTGCTCACTCACTGTCCACTCCGGCCAGGTCGAGAGCGGCCCGCACCATGGCGGCCGTCGCGTCCACGTCCGTCATCAACAGTGGCACCGCGCGCACGGCCACGCCCGGGACGTCCGCCGACTCGCCCTGGTGAACGAGCCAGCCGTCGAGCAACCCGTCCTCCGACGTCTGTCGCGACCCGTAGTGGACCCCGACGGCCTCGGCCGACGTCTCGACGCCGATGGCCGACAGGCACGCGTCCGCCATGCCCCGCACCGGCTTGCCACCGATGATGGGGGACACCCCGACGACGCTCGCCTGGGTGCGGCGCAGCGCCTCGCGCACGCCCGGGACCGACAGCACCGTGCCGATCGACACCACCGGGTTCGACGGGGCGAGCAGGACGACGTCCGCCTCCTCGATCGCCTTCACGACACCGGGCGCCGGGGTGGCCTCCTCCGCGCCCACGGGCACGATGGTGTGGGCGGGCAGTTTCGCCCGGTACCGCACCCACCACTCCTGGAAGTGCAGTGCCTTCTGCTGCCCCGCCTCGTCGGGGTCGTCCACCACGACGTGGGTCTCCACCCGGTCGTCCGTCATCGGCAGCAGTTCCACCCCGGGCCGCCAGCGGTCGCACAGCGCCTCGGTCACGGCCGACAGCGGGTATCCCGCGCGCAGCATGCGGGTGCGGATCAGGTGGGTGGCGATGTCCTTGTCGCCCAGCGAGAACCACGTCGGTTCGGCGCCGTAGGCCTCCAGCTCGGACTTCACGGTCCACGTCTCCTCGGCGTGGCCCCAGCCTCGCTTCGGGTCGACGCCACCGCCGAGCGTGTACATGCAGGTGTCGAGGTCGGGGCAGATGCGCAGCCCGTGCATCCACACGTCGTCGCCGGTGTTCACGAGCGCGGTGACGCGGTGGGGCGAATCCCCCTCGCCCACCGGGGGCAGACCGAGAGCGGCCTTGACGCCGAGCAGGAACCGAGCACCGCCCACTCCGCCGACGACGACGACAACCTTCACTGTGCTGGCCTTCTTCCAGGATCGCGACGTTTTCTGTTCCTCGGTGCCCGATCCTCGCACGGCGGGGCACGGCGGCGACGGTGGTGTGCCCCGCGCCCGACTCGCCGGGACCGCGCTCCCACGGGCGTGTCCGGGGGCCGTCCTCCCACGTCGCGCGCCTGCTCACGGGCGGCGATCTCGGTCACAATGGAGTCGGCGGGAGGACGAAGCGGTGTCGGACACGACGATCTCCCGACCGCAGCCGACGGTGTGCGGGTGTTCAGTCCGTAACAGGGCGACGTCGCCACAGCGGTGTCGGCATAGGATGCGCAAGCGGAACAGCGGATGTCCGGCGAGAAGGCCAGACCGAAAACAAGCAGGAGAACGCAGTGACCTACGTGATCGCCGAGCCCTGCGTCGACGTGCTCGACAAGGCATGCATCGACGAGTGCCCCGTCGACTGCATCTACGAAGGCGACCGGATGCTCTACATCCACCCCGACGAGTGCGTCGACTGCGGGGCTTGCGAGCCGGTCTGCCCGGTGGAGGCCATCTACTACGAGGACGACGTCCCGGACGAGTGGGCCGCCTACACCAAGGCGAACGTCGACTTCTTCGACGAGCTCGGCTCCCCGGGTGGTGCGGCGAAGGTCGGCAAGACCTCCCACGACCCGCAGTGGATCAAGGACCTGCCCCCGCAGGGCGAATGAAGTCCCCCGCGCTACCCGACTTCCCCTGGGACTCGCTGACCGAGCAGGCCGCGCTCGCGCGGTCGCACGCCGACGGCATCGTCGACCTGTCGGTGGGCACGCCGGTGGACGCGGTTCCGGAGAGCATCCGGGCCGCGTTGGCGTCCGTCTCCGACGTCCCGGGCTACCCGGCCACCCACGGCACCCCCGCGTTGCGGGAGGCCGCCGTGGCGGCGTTGCGGCGCAGGCACGGCGTGACGGGTGTCGAGCCGGACGCCGTGCTGCCGACGATCGGGTCCAAGGAGCTGGTCGCGTGGCTGCCCACGCTGCTGGGCGTGGGCGCGGGCGACACCGTGGTGATTCCCGAGCTGGCCTACCCGACGTACGAGGTGGGTGCCCTCCTCGCCGGAGCCACGGTGGTGCGTGCCGACGGGTTGACGGCACTCGGCCCCGCGCGGCCGAAGCTGCTGTGGCTGAACTCGCCGTCGAACCCCACGGGCAAGGTCCTCGGCCTGCCTCATCTGCGCAAGGTCGTGGAGTGGGCGCGGGAACGCGGCACCGTGGTGGTCTCCGACGAGTGCTACCTCGCGCTCGGGTGGGACGAGGAACCGGTCTCGATCCTGCACCCCGACGTGCACGGCGGCAGTCTCGACGGTCTGCTGGCGGTGCACTCGCTGTCGAAGTCGGCGAACCTCGCCGGTTATCGCGCCGGGTTCGTCACGGGCGACCCGACGCTGGTGCGGGAGCTGCTGGCCGTGCGCAAGCACGCCGGGATGATCGTGCCCAGGCCCGTGCAGGAGGCCATGACGGCAGCGCTGTCCGACGACGACGCGCTGGCCGAGCAGCGGGCCCGCTACGCCGCGCGCCGTGACGTGCTGCGGCCCGCGTTGGAACGCGCCGGCTTCCGCGTCGACCACTCCGAGGCGGGGCTGTACCTGTGGGCGACCAGGGGTGAGCCGGCTTCGGACACGGTGGCGTGGCTCGCGCAGCGCGGCATCCTCGTCGCACCGGGCACGTTCTACGGGCCGAGGGGCGGCGAGCACGTCCGGGTGGCACTCACGGCGACGGACGAGCGCGTGCGTGCCGCGGCCGAACGGCTGGCGGAGTAGCGAGCCCCGCTGTCGGCGTGTCCGCGGGTCTCGCGCGCGTGTTCGCGCGTCGCGTACGCGTGGGGCTCATCGTCGGGTGAGCTCAGCCGGGCTGGATCGGTGCCCGTGGATCTCTGGACAGGTCCACGGGCACCGGGGCTGCTGCCAGGTACAGCAGGCAAGCACGTGCGGCCGGTGCGGAGTCGGTGTACGACGAAGCGTGTCACCCTGCTTCGAGCGCTATTCTCTGTTTCCAAGCTGGTTCGCGAAAACCCTACGCCGTGATTGAACGCCGTTGATCGATCGATATTCGGGTGATCCCGTCGTCAGTGCCAGGTTTGGTTGCGGCTGCGGACCAGGAATTGTCGGCGGATAGCGACATCCCGGTGAATGTAGGTCGTTGCCTGCTGTCTCGCGTCGGTGCGGATCCGCTCCGCTCGATAGTGAGGGCGATCAAAGAATTGTTTCCATCTGATTCCGAGTGATCGGTCGCTGTCGTGAATGGATGGAGTCGACGTGCTTTCCCGGGGCGCCTCGGCTGTAGGGGCGGGTATCTGCACGTGGAACAAGGAGCTCAGCAGGTGATCGGTGCCAGATCGGTCCTCCGGTGTCGTCACGGCGGCAGGCGGGGGCGCGATCGTCGATTCTGGTTGGTTGTAGATCTTGCTCGAAACGTGCGCCGTCCGATATTTTGGGAGTTCTGGAGGGAAGGAGGCGGTGTGGTGGGCGTCGCCTTTTCGGTCTTCCATTCCGAAGTCGAATTCGGTATTGCGTCGGAGCGCGCGAACGGGTGGCGGGGAACGCGTCGGTCTGTTCGTCCCGTACGAACCGGCACCGAAGTCGGCAAGGTGTCGGCAGGTTCGAGCGTCACATCGGCACGTCGATCACAGATCGCAGAGCGGACCGGGGGTACGGAATGACGGACGATCTCGCTCCACGCGTACCGTCGCGCGCGCATGTGTATCCGGCGTCGGTGACCCAGAGCCGTCTGATCATGATGCGTTACGCGCAAGGCGGGGTGCCCGCGCAGGTCGTCGGCGCGCATCTACTGCTCCGTGGACCCTTGGACGTCCGTCGGCTGCGGAATGCCTTCGTGGAGCTCGTCCGCAGACATACCATTCTGCGCACCAACTACGCGCTCTCAGAGTCCGGCGAGGTACTCGCGATCGTCCACCAGGACGAGGGGCCGAATGTCTTCGAGGTCACGCCCGGGACCGACTTGTCCGACCACGGCGACATCGTCGAGCACGGGAACACTCTGCTCCAGAACATCGTCCACAGGTTCACGTCCCCGGATC
Organism: Saccharomonospora sp. NB11; assembly: GCF_015910535.1. Taxonomy (GTDB): domain Bacteria; phylum Actinomycetota; class Actinomycetes; order Mycobacteriales; family Pseudonocardiaceae; genus Saccharomonospora. The sequence continues at coordinate 73,593 of NZ_JACBJG010000009.1, forward strand.
GTCACTCGATGCTCCAGGCGGTGCTGGTGCCGCATACATCGGGCCTGCACAGCCTCGTTCTGGCAATCGATCACATCACGGTCGACGAGCGTTCCAAGGCCCTTCTGCAGACCGAGTTGGCCGCACTGTATGCGGGTCGGGGCGACACACTTCCCGAACCGTCTCCCTACGACGCGGCCGGTGTCCGGAACACGTTCCCGGACCTCGACGACGTTCCAGGCCTGCGAGAGCTGCTTACTCCGTTGCCACCGCGTTTCCTCTCCAGCCCGGACCCGTGCAGTGATCCGGAGGCGTTTCGGCCGGTGGTGGCGGCTCGCGCACTCGGCACGGTGATCTGGGAGCAGGTGGGGGCGTCCGCGCGTCGCCATCGCTGCACGCGCTTCATCGTGCACGTCACCGCGGTCATGTGGGCACTCAAACACTTCTCCCGGTCGGACGACATCAGCATCGTCATCCCGATGGACACACGGCGGCGGCCGCAGGACTTCGACACGGTCGGCTTCTTCCAGAATCTCGTCCTCGTGCGCTCCCGTGCACCGCGTGCCGCGGGCATCGGTGCGACCTTGGAGGAGTGCCGATCGATCATCCGTGAGGCTTTCCAGCGGCGTGACTACCCGATCGCGACGCTCGTCTCCGCTGCGAGGTCCGAGCGGTCGGAGCCGTGCCGGAACCCGCTCTACCAGGTCGCATTGGCCTATGCGACGGAGAACGTCGATCTCGGCTGGAGGCTCGACGGTGTCGACGTCACTCCAGTGGAGATTGAGTTCCCCGAGGCGGCAGTGGAGCTATTCGTCTATCTCACCGAGTCCTCGGCTGACACGGAAGCGATGCTGGTCGGAGCGGAGGGGGCGTTGGGTTCGGCCGACCTCGACAGACTGCTCGCCCTGTGGCGGGAGGCGTTGTGCGAGCTCACCGACCAACGGGGCGCCGAAGCCTCGGAGCTCGGCGATCAGTTGTTCGAGCCGTCGGCGAGGTAGCCGGCACGCTGCGCGTTGTACAACTGCGCATACAGCGGCACGTCGAGTAGTTCGTCGTGGTGGCCGACCGCTACGACGCGACCGTCGTGCATGAGGATCACCGCGTCGGCCTCCGGCGTCAATGACATCCGATGGGTCACGATCACTGTGATACCGGTCCCGTTCCGGGTGACCGTGCGCGCTTGGTCCATCAGCCGATCGAGCAGCGTCTCCTCGGCGATCGGATCGATGGCCGAGGTGGGTTCGTCGAAGATCACGACCGAGGTGTCCTCGCGCAGGAAGCCGCGGGCCAGCGCCACGCGCTGCCATTGTCCGTGGGAAGGCCGCAGCCCGTCGGGCATCGTGGCGCCCAGGGGAAGGGCAAGCCCTGCGTCGTCGTTCGCGATCCACTGCCCGAGCCCGGCACTGTCGACTGCGCGTGTGACGTCGGAGTCGGTGAACCGTTCGTCGCCGAGCCGTACCGCGTCGCGCAGTTCGAACTCCAGCTCGGCGAAGTCCTGTGCGAGGTAGGTGATGTCTGGCGGGTGGCCGTTCGCCGTCCGTATCTCGCCGGAGGTGGGCCGAATCAATCCGCTCAGCAGAGTGACCAGGGTGGTTTTCCCGCTCCCGTTCGCGCCAACGAGCGCGTAGATTCGACCCCCGGAAAGCCGCAGGCAGACGTCGCGGACGGCAGGGGTTTGCGCACCGGGATATCGGTAGGACACGTTGCGCAGTTCGAGTCCGGTGGTGTCGGAAACCGTGTGAGACGTCCTCGGTTCGACGCGCAGTCGGGTGAGCACGCGGTCGAGCGCGCGCACGACGCGGAGTGAGTCGGCGCAGGACGTCAAATACCGCGCCAGGGCGCCGACCAGTGACGTCGTCGTCGACAGCAGCAGCAACGAGGCCAAGGTCGTCGCCACGTCGGTGGTGCCCGCTTCGAGCGCGTGGATCAGCCCGGCGATTCCCGCGGTGAGTGCCGCACTCGTCAGGAGCGCGCCGAGTGCTGTCCATCGCGCACCACGCCACAAGCCCGCGCTTCTGGTCGTTTCCGCTACCTCGGCCGAATGACGGTGGCTGTCCAGAAGGAACCGGCTGCCTCGCGACAGGAGCAGCTCACCCGTGTGTTTCTCGTCGGTTCCGATATCAGCGAGTTCGTCACACACCCGGGCATGCTCCGCGGCGGCGCGCTGAGCCTCACCGACCGCCCGGTCGCGTCGCCGGACACACAGGTAGGCACCGGTGGCCGCCACAGGAAGCAGGAGAAGCCAGGGGGTGGCCAGCACCGTGATGAGTACCGTCATGCCCAGGCGGACGCTCGTGCCGAGAATGAGGCCGACCACGTCGGCGCCTTCGGTGAGCCGTGCCTGCTCGGAACGCACGATCTGCAGGTCGTCGAGAAATCGACGTTCGTTGAAGTGCTCGATCGACCGGCCGCTGTACAGGGCGCGCTGCAGGTCTTCGTCGACGAGCCGGTTCGTCGCATCCACCAGCAGTGCCGAGACGGTGAGCGAGTAGCGCCCGAGCAGCACCTGTGCCACCAGCGCCGCACAGGCGATGCCGAGGAACACGACCCCGGACGAGAACTCGTTTGCCGCCCACCTGGCCACCATTACCGCGATCGCCACAGAGGCGGCGACTGTGGCGATGGGGCGCACTGTGAACGCGATGATGGTGATCCACGCGGCCTTCGAGTCCGCCCGGAACGACAAGCGCAGAAGTTCGCGAAGCGCGCTCCGGAACGTCATCCGATCACGACCTCACCGTCTCGCGGTCGGTAGCGATCGGCCTGCGACCGGAACATTCGCGCATAGTTGCCACCCTCGGCCATGAGTGTCGCGTGGGTACCTCGCTCCTTGATGTCGCCCTGGTGGAGCACGAGGATCTCGTCTGCCCGGCGGACACCCGCGAAGCGGTGAGACACCATCACCGTCGTCCGGTCCTGCCCGGCCAGCTCGCCGAGTTCGGCGAAGAAGTGCGCCTCCGCTTGAGCATCGAGGGCGGCTGTCGGCTCGTCCAACACGAGCACGCGCCGGTCGTCGTCCACCATGCCCGCGAGCGCCCGTGCGGTCGCGACACGTTGCCACTGCCCACCGGACAGCCCGCTCCGAGGCACGGTTGGGGAACGCGGAGCGTCGACGACCTCCGGGGAATCCGCGTCGAGCCGACTGAGGAGCGCCAGGACCCGCGGATCGCGTACGCCGACGCTGTGGCCGCGCCCCAGCGCGACGTTGTCGTGCACCGAAGTCGGATAGCGAACGTACTGCTGGCCGAGGAAGGCGAACGAGTCACGCCAGCTGCTCCGCAACCCCTCGGCGGACACGTCGACACCGTCGCACAGGATTCGTCCCGAGTCGGGGGCGAGGAGGCCGACGAGCAACTTCAGCAGGGTGGATTTCCCGGCTCCGTTGACGCCGACGATGGCCAGACTTCTTCCGAGTTCCACTTCGAAGCTCAGGTCGGTGAAGACCGGCGTCGTGGCGTTGGCATAGCGAAACGTCACTCGGTCGAAGCGGATCGTGCTACCCGGACGGGCACGCGGGACTGCGGTGGACGGCACCGACACCGGCGGCTGCGGTGCCGTCGCGGATCGGACGCGGTCGAACACCTCGACGCCTGTCGCCGAATAGACCACATCCATGGTGACGCCGAAGATCAGCATCAGTGCCACGAGCGAGGACACCCCCATCACCAGCTGAGCGGGCCCCGGATCGGCATGGAACAGAACGATCAACCCGAAGGCCATGGCACTCACCGCGAGGACCAGCGCGCCCAACAGCGGCAGGGTGATGCGGGTGGCCGGACGGGCGCCGTGCGCTGCCTCTCGGAACCGACTGATCACCCAGCCGGCCGCACGGAAGACGATCACCTCACGGGCCGTGCGGCGGTCGAAGGCCAGACCGCCGAGGTACGACGCGCGCGCACTCCGGGCGTCGGTCGAATACGCCGCCGACTGTTCGGCGGTGTAGTCCCTCTCCAACAGCACCGAGAGCACGACGAAACTGACGAGCACGGGTAGACCGGCGACCGGCTCGACGAACACGAGCACGAGCCCAGGTATCAGCGCTTGCGCGCGTAACAGCAGGTACCGCACCGTCGACACCGCGAGTCGCCGGATCGGGGGTGAGGCGCTCACCGTGTCGAGCGTGTCCTGCAGGGCCTGCGGTGTCACGCCGGGTGAGCGGAGCCTGGCTCGGATCAGAGCCTGTTCCGATTCCCTCTGCAGCCGCCCCCCGTACCGGTCGGCGACAACGTCGATCACCACGTTGGTGAGTTGGTCGACGAGGAAGAGCGCCACGAACAGCGCGCCCGCCTGGGCGATACCCGACGCTCCACTGGCGGCGCTGCCCAGGACATGTCCGATCACGACGATCGAGGCGGCGGGAATCGAACCCCCCATCAGGATGAGGAGAATGATCCCGAGGGTGAACCCGGGGATCACGCGCCAGCCCAAGCCGAACATGCTCAGCCGCAGTCGCCGACCGAGCCTGGTGCGTACCCGCTGCATCATGCGTGGTTCAAGTGGTCCCTCGCGGGTCACTCCGCCAAATCCTGTTCGATGAGCTCGATGATCTCAGCCACGGTGTCGGCTGTGAACAGATCCAGCACCTCGAGGCGGACACCCCAGCGAGCCTCGAGAACGTTCGTGACGGCCATCATGTCCATGGAGTCGATGCCGAAGTCGAGTACTCCGACCTCCAACAACTGCTGGTCGCTGAGGTGGGCGAAGTCCCCGCGCTCCCGCAGCAACCCGATCAGTACACCGGTGATCTCCTCGCGGGTAGGCCGTCTCTCCGGGCCGTCTCCGTCGTGGGCGGTGCTCTCGTCCTCATACGCGGCGCGGTTGGGACTCGTCGCGGGGGTGACGTCTCCCGCGACGACCGACCCACGCTCCGGGGGCGCCGTCGCCCAGAGCTCGGGATCGCGTTCGCCCGATACCACCAGGTGCACGCTGGTGCCGCTCGCGCCGAAGCCGCTGATGCCGATCATGGAGGTGCCCTGAGGCAGTGGGGTGGGAGTGGCGGAAGGCTGAGCGATCCAGTCGCGTGCATCGGTGCTCAGCTCGGAGAAGTTCGCTGTGGGCGGGAGCCAGCCCCTTTTCAACCCGAGGAGGACGTTGACCAGCGAAGCGACTCCCGCGGCGGTGTCGAGGTGTCCCAACGTGGGTTTCACCGAGCCGACCGGCAGGTGCGTGTCGCGTTCGCCGAACACCTCGTGGAGCGCGGCCAGTTCGACGAGGTCTCCGACCGTCGTGCCGGTGCCGTGTCCTTCGACGTACGCGATGTCCTCCGGTCCGACACCCGCATCCGCCATCGCGCGCCGGATGACCCGGACCTGGCCGTCGAACGCCGGCGCGGCGTAGCTCGCTCGCTGTCCGCCGTCGCTCGCGGAGTGGATTCCCTCGATGACACCGTGGATCACGTTGCCGTCGGCGACCGCGTCGGTGTAGCGGCGGAGCACAAACACCCCACCTCCACTACCACCGACGGTGCCGTCGGCTTGCGCGTCGAACGCCCTGCACACCCCGGTGGGGGAAAGGATTCCTCCGCGCTCCCATTGGTATCCCCGACGGTCGGGGAAGTACAGGGCCGCAGCGCCGGCCAGGACGGTGTCGGCCCGGCCACTGCGCAACAGGAGAACCGCGACGTCCACCGCGGCGAGGGCCGTCGAGCAGGCAGTCTGCACGTTCACGCTCGGCCCCGTCAGTCCCAGCCGGTACGACACCCGCCCGATGCAATGGTCACTGCTGTTGCCGATGAGGGTTTCGGGAAACACGAGTTGCCGCTGCAGCGTGATGTTCCGTTGGATTCGCGTCGTGAAGTGCGAGTCGAGCGAGTGACCGGCGTACAGGCCCATGCCGATGCCGCCGACCACGCCGATTTCCTGGCCGCGAACGCGCTCCGGGCTCATCCCGGCGTCGTGGAGCGCCCCGATACAGCAGTCGAGGAACAGCAAGTGCTGCGGGTCCGTGACGGTCAGCTCGTGCGCGGTGACGCCTTGCAGGTGACGCGCTGTTTGCGGAGTCCACTCCGCACGAGCCGACCGAGCGACGTAGCCATCACGGGTGAAGACCGGTTCGGGCACGCCCGCGGCGAGCATCTCGCTGCGGGACACGTCCACGACAGCACTTTTCTGGGACTCGAGGAACGAGTCGATCTCCGCACGGTCCCGCCCGGCGGGCAGACAGACGTCGTAGCCGACGATCGCGATTCGGTCGCTCACCCGCGGCTCCTGTCCTGGTCGACTTCGAGGTGTTCTGCAAGTTGGGCGAGAGTCGGATACCGCATCAGGTCCACCACGCCGATCTTGCGGCCCGTGTGCTCGGTGCAGACGCGGGCGAGATTCGGCAGGTCCACCGAGCTCAGCCCCATGTCGAACCAGGTCCGGTCCAGCCCCAGGACACCGGGGCTCACCAACGGGCGCACTGCGTGGGCCAGCTCCACGGCGGTGCGTGGCCACTCGGCCTCGTCCGGGGCCACGGTGTCCGCACTCGCTGTGGGGGGCGATGACGTAACCGGTGCACTCTCGTGCCGTGGTACGAACGGCATGTGCTCGCCGACGCCGAGGAGGACGGCGCAGGTGGGCTCGGCCAACAGACACGTCGCGAGGTCCACGACACTGACTTCGTCGAGGCCGAGTGCCTTCGCGACCGCCACGTTGTCTTCCCCGATCTGTCGCGCTTCGCGCACGGAGGTGACTGACACGGTCGTGATCGGCACCGAAGCGACCCGCTCCGCGATCAACTCGGCCGCGGCACAAGCCGCTGCGTAGGTCTCGACACCGGTGCCCCCGACATGGGCGTTGATCGACGAGACGATCGTCAGGTGGGCATCCACGGTGTGAGCCAACTCCACGGCGGTGCGAACCCCCTCGGTCTTCGGGCCGATGAGTCGTTCGACCACGTCCTCGGGCGCGGGCATCGGTTCCCCGGCCAGGTGGACGACCTGCGTCTGTTCCGCGTTGTTCCACTCGACCTGCTCGACCAGGTCGCGCGCTGCCGTCGGCGAGTTGAGGTCGACACCGACTCGGTCGATCCCGTCCGCTGCGCTGTCCGTCGCCCGGGCACCGCGTCCGACAAGCGTGACTCGTGCGCCACGCAGCGACAGTTCGGCGCCGAGCGCTTCACCGAGCCGACCAGTGCCGCCGAGGAGTACGACGTGGGCTGCCGGTGGGGAGGTTCGCTCGATGGAGACGACGGTGCGGACCCGACGCCAGAGGTCACCGCGCGGCCCGATGAAGAGGTCCGCGGTCGTGTCCGGGGCCGAAGCGGAGTCGAGGATGTCCGCAAGCTCCTGTTGGTCCACGAGTGGGTGAACCCAGATCGTGCGGACGGACCGGGCTCCCGCGCTGTGCGCGTGGGCGCGGAGGAAGGCTGCGACGGGGTGTGACCAGGGTAGGCGCGCGGCCTGGCTTTCGAATGTCTCGACGACGACACAGACGTCGTGACCGCGCCACTGCGCGGGATCGATCACCTGGCGCCAATGCTCAAGCAGGTCGTGCAGCTGCTGGGGACGGTAGTCGGAGGCAGCCGAGTGTTTCAGCCCCGGCCCGCGCAGGATGACAGGCCGGGTGTGGTGCTGCCGTTCGCTCGCCGCTGTCGGCGTGGGAGTCCAGGACAACTCCCAGAGCAGCGGCGGGTCGGGGTCGAGGAACCTCTTCACCAGCGTCGCTTTGCGAACCTTGCCGATGCTGGTCCGCTCGATCGCGGTGGCGGGAATGTCGACCACGTGTGCGACCGGCATCCCGAGGATCTTCTCGACACGCCGCCGTACGTCGGCGCACACTTCAGCCGGGTCTTTGTCGACAGTGCAGAACACGGCGATCTCGTCGCGTTCTCCGCCGCGGGGTCGGTAGGACGCGACCACGGCCGTACCCGGTACGACGCCGCCGACCTGATCGACTTCGCTCTCCAGGTCGGCGGAGTTCCAGGTGACGCCGTTGGCGACGATTCTGGTGCCGTCCCGACCGACGATGTGCACGCCGTCGGCATCGATCCGGGCGAGGTCACCGGTTCGGAACCAGCCGTCGGCACTCTTGGTGAGGTCCCCGCCGACCAAGTAGTTCTCCAGGACCATCGGCCCGCGGACCTCCAGGTGGCCCACACCGTCCTCCTCGACGTCACCCGCGGCCACGATCCGGACTTCCGCCCCGGGGAGCGGGAAACCCACGGAGACCGTGGGGGCCGTGTCGGCGGTCGGGTCGTAGTGCGGGGAGTACAGGACCCCGGAGCAGGTCTCCGCCATTCCCCAGGCAGGCGCCAGCGTGCGAGCGGGCATGCCCAGCCTGCCGAGAGACTGTTCGAACCAGGCGCAGTCCTTGGCCGACACGGCCTCGCCCCCGTTCAAGCAGAACCGGATGCTGGTGAGGTCGATCCGACCGTCGAGTGGTATCTCCTCCGCGACGCCCGCCAACAATCGGTACGCGAAGTTGGGCGACCACAACGCACTCACACGATGTCGGGTCACGATCCGGAACCACTCGTGCGGGTCGGTGAGGATGCGTTCCGGCGAGGCCGAGATGTGCTCCGCTGCGATGACGGCGTCGCGCACGTGGGTCATCAGCATGCCACCGACGTGGGAGAGCGGTAGCCAGTTGAAGCCGACCGTAGTGGAGTCGAGTTCGTTCACGGTCACCGCGCCCAGTGCCATGTCGATGATGCCTCGGTGACGCTGGGGCACCACCTTCGGCGTGCCCGTGCTGCCCGAGGTCATGAAGTGGACCCGTGAGTCCGAACTGTCATCGGCTCGGTCAGGTCCGGCCTCGCCCGGGTCCAGAGCGAGCGGGACGCAACGAACCTCCCCCGGTGCTTCGGACATGATCGGGAATCGTGCTTCGTCGGCATGGACGAGCGCGCGAACCGGTGCGTGCCGGACCAGCGTGGCCAGCCATTCGCGGTCGCTCCCGCGGTCGTCGAGAAGTTCAGCCGGAACCAGCAGTGGTTCGATCCCCGCCACGATGCTGCTCCAGAAGAGGGCGAGAATCTGTGACGGCTCTGTCGCGGCAACGATCGCGATGGCGCCGCGGTCGATGCCGCTCTCACGGATGACCTGGGCGATGCGCCGTACGCGGTCGCGGAACGCTTTCCAGGTTTCCCGCCGTTCCGATCCGTCGGAGTCGATGGTGATGACGTCGGCCGTGCCTGCTGCTGCCCGGTCGAGCACACCGGACAGGCTCGTCGGGGTCGTGGGGGTGCGAAGTTCGGAGATCGGCCGGCCCGAGAGACTGGAGAGGACGCGGTCTTCTGCCTGCATGTTATCGGCTCACCACCGGCCGACCGTCACGCAGAATCTCGAACTGTGTGCGCGGGTTGTTCGCAGGGCTGACGACTTGTTCGCCCCAGGGGTCGATCGCGATTCGGTTCATCCCGTCCGGCGCGTACTCGACGACGAGAGCCTTGCGTGTCCAACTCTTGCTGTTGCCGCCGGTCATGTGGGGGAGCAGACCGGCGAACACCACGATGGACCCGGCCTTGACCGGAAGCGGGATCATGCCGCTCGGATCGGACTCGAAGACCCAGTTGCCGGACTCACCCTTCTCGTGCACCAGCGGACCCACCCGGTGCGCGCCGGGCAAAACCCACATGCACCCGGAATCCTCGGCTGCGTCGGTGAGTGCGATCCAGGCGGTCACGATCTGGCCGGGCTGGTCGACGAAGGTGTAACCGGTGTCCTGGTGCCAGGGGAAGACCAGCTCGGAATGGGGGCTCTTGTAGACCGACTGATCCCAGTAGAGGCGCACGTTCGGTCCGATGAGGTCGTACATCATGTGTTGCAGGAGCGGCAACGAGATGAGTTCACGCAGCCGGGCCGAGTGGCGGGCGAGCTGGACGTTGAACGTCACTTTGCCTGCCTGGGTGATGGTGTTCTTGCCGCTCGCGAGCTTCGCGGACTCCACACGCGCCTCTTCGAAGTGATCGAGGTCGGCCACGACCTCTCGGAGAAAGGCTTGGCTGAGCACGTCCTCCACGACCACGTAGCCGTCTCGGTCATAGGCTTCCGCCTCCGCGTCGCTCAGGACGCGCTTGCCCTTGCCGACCGGGCGCCACACGAAGTTCTCGTTGAGCGGGTGCCGGCGAAACGACGGCCAGAGCGCGGACCCGATTCCGAACCGTTCCTGACAGAACAGGGCCCAGTCAGCGCGGGAGTCTTCGACGATCGCACCCCGGCCGGTGGGGGTGAACACAGCGAGGTTCGAATCCACCGTCGCCTGTGCGTTGTCGGGAATGATCCCGTTCTCGAACCCGAATCCGGCCGCTACTCGCGGCTCCGGCTCCACCCACGAGGCGAACTGGCGGAGCTCGCCGAACGTCGTCCTGATTTCCCGAGCCATCTTGTTGCCTCCTCAAATCAGCGAACGCACGGCGTCGCTCAGTTGACTGACCGTCGGGTTGTCGAAAATCAGCGCCACTTCGAGGTCGGTCTGCAGTTCGTGGTTCAAGATCGCGATCATGCGAATCGCGTCGATCGAGTCTCCACCCAGATCGAAGAAGTCGTCCTCGTCCCGATAGTGCGCGGACCCGTCGAGTACCTGCTGCCAGATGCCTCGCACAAGTTCCGGAAGGTGGTCCTTAACGCTCACGGCGGTGGTGCCATCGCCGTCGGGAATCGCATACTCGTCGACCAGCGCGTGGAGCGCGGCGACGATCTCGGCACGTTGCTCGGCTCGCATCGCGCCGAGCACGTGTGTCAGGGCACCCTTGAGTGCCGTGGTCGACGAGGCATCGAGCGCGAGCGTCTCGGTCGGACTGACGACCGCCCAGCGGTTCAAGGCGAAGGCGGTTCCGCCATCAGCGAGTGAGCGACCCGTACGGCTGATGACCAGTCGGTTCGGCCCTCCCGCCTCCCCGACTCGGTCGGCGAGACCGACCATACCGGTCGCCAGCAGCGCGACGGTCGCATCGAATGCGGTATCGACGTCGATCACCACGGCCGAGGAGTCGAGCGTCTTCGGCTCTTCCTCCGCGAGAATCCGTGCCGACGCCCGAGCCTTCGACGCGATCAGGTCGAGCGGGCAGGAACGCCCGTCGAGCGACACCTGTGGGGCGCCGCGGTCGTCGACCGGCAGTGCGAGACCGCGGACGAGCCGAGCGAGCATGTCGGGCGCGACCCGGTTCCTGCTTTCGTCGCCGCCAGGTGCGGTGTCGGCGTCCGACGGTGCGAACCGCCTCGCGAGCTCACCGGTCAGTCGAGCAAAAAGCCGTTCGCCCTCGTCGCGGGCGAGGAATCCGTGTGCGGCGTCGAGGGACAACTCCACGGCACCGCCTGAGCGTTGTGTGAAGGTCACGGTGAGGGGGAAGCGCACCACATCGGTGGGCATGGACACTTCCTCGACCCGATGTCCGCTCAGCTCGAACGATTCGAGGTTGTCCCACGAGACCGTTACCGTCGGGGTCTGCACTCGCCGGGTGACGTTGTTGAACACCTGCCGGAACGTGAGCGAGCTGTGCTCGACTCCCGCCATGATCGAGCCCTTGACCGAGGTGTGGGAGGCACCGTCGGTCGTCGAGCCTCTCCAGAAAGGCACCAGGACGGCGCAGCTGCCGTACTCCGCCAACGAGGGCTGGACGGGGAACGCGTACAGGTGGTGACGTCCGAGCGTGTCGTCGACGATTTCGGCTGTCGCGCGGAGTGCTTCGACGAAGGACGTCGACCGCTCGGCCCGTGCATAGTTGGCGAGGTTCTCCCGCAGACCGGCGGGGAGCGGAGCCGACAGACGGTATCCGCGCCGGTCCAGAGTGCGTACGTCGAACCCGGTGTCGAAGACCTCGTCCGGCAGGGAGGCGACCCAGCTGTCCCAGTACGCGCGGTCCCGGTCCCTGGTTTTCCGGTCCAGCTGGGCCGACGCCGGGATCTGCTGCACGTCGACGGGCTTTCCCTCGTAGCGCCGCGCGACGGACTCCAGCAGCTCGGAGAACCGCATGCCGTCCAGGACGATGTGCGAGGCACGAAGGTTGACGAGAAGTCCGTCGGCGGTGCGCTGGCACGTCATCCGGACGCCGCAGCGGTGCGCGGGGTCGAGTGGGAGATCGAGGGACCCCTTCTTGACCTCGGACTCGAACGCCACCGCCGACTCGGCGATGCCGTCGAGCAGGTGCCAACTGCTTCGGTGTTCCTCTCCGAAGGGTTCCGCCCACCCCTTGGAGCCATCAGGAGTGACGCGGAGGCGATAGGCGGGTTGAGCCTCAAGGGTGTCCAAGTAGGCCTGCCGCAATCGATCGAGATCGACCTCGGGGGACAGGGAGAACGTGCGCGCGATGACGTACGCCTCGCGTGTCTCCGCACTGATCTGGCACGCGGCCCAGATTTCGCGGGCGGCTCGGCTGAGCGTGACAGGCGACGACAGTTCCCGCCTCGCGGACTCATCCGCGCGGACGGGCGCGACGTTGTTGCCGTGTTCGGCACCGGGCTTCGTCGCGGTGGGATCGGTGTCCGGCGCGGTGATCGGTGAAGGGGATGAGATACCGGCCTGCTCCACCGAGGACGGGCTCGGGGAATCGGCCAGCCGGGTGTGGAGCCTCCCGAGTGCCCGGACCGTCTCGCTCCAGGCCTGATCGTGAGGCAGGAAATCGACGAGGCAGGCGATCTCCGTCACGCCGAGCCGGGCGAGTGTGGTTGCCAGGGTCGGCCACTCCGTTTCGGGGCCGACAAGCGAGAGTCCGTTCCGCAGGCGTTCCGCGGCCGCCCTCATCCTCGGCTTCCAAGAGTCCGCGGAGACCGTCTCGGGGTTGTCGTGGGTAGCTCGGAATGTGGCGAACATGTAGCGCTCGAGCGCGTCCATGTTCCGTTCCTCCGAGGCACTGTCGGTGGACACAGCGGCGTGGAGCAGCACCGTGACATCTCCGCCGTCCTGCGGGAACCCGCCGTCGCGGCGCCCCTCCCGGTATCGCTGGAGATTGGCGCTGAGCTGCTCGATGTCCTGCTGGATCAGGTTGGTGAGCACTCCGCGGCCGTCCCGGCCCGCCTCGTAGAACGAGTTCGGCGAACCGACACACGCCTGCCAAAGGCGGAGATCGCTCAGCGGGCGGGGATGCAGTCGTACTTCCGCGCGTTCACCGGAATGCCCCTCGACCTCCAGGGCTTCGCCACGCCAGAGGCGTTCCAACTCCGCCACTCGTTTCCGGAAGAGTGCCCTCCGTTCGGAATGCGGTGCGTCGGAGAGCACGAAGTCACGTCTCATCCAGCCCGACGCCACACCGAGTCCGACTCGGCCGCCGGAGGCGACGTCGACCATGGCCCAGTCCTCCGCCACGGAGATCGCGGAGTGCAACGGCAGCACGCTGCTGCCTGCCCTGATGCCGAGGCGTGAGGTGCGTGCCGCGACCATCGCACCGAGGACGGCCGGGTTCGGCGAGAACCCGGCGAAGTCGTCGAAGTGCCGCTCCGGGAGCCACACGTTCGCCAGCCCCTCGGCCTCGGCGTGTTCAACCAGGTCGAGAAGCCGCGAGTAGATGTCGTTCTCGCCGTTCGCGGCGAAACCGAACAGTGCCAAGCTGACGGTCGGAGATCGGTGGTCGACGGGTTGGTCCGTCGTCTTGTCCTCGTCGGAGAGCCGCTTCGTCGCGTTGGTCACCGCGTCGAGCACGGCACGGCGGACGTCCGGCGTGTGGGCGGGGGAGAGGAAGCAGTTCCCGGTCTCCGGAACGAGCACGCCTTCGGCGATCATCGCGCGGCGGAACTCGTGGAACGCTTTCCCGCCATAGGCGAAACTGGTAGAGCCTGCGGGGACGAACCGGAAGAACGACCCGACCCCGATCACCCGTACGTCGACGCCGGAGTCTGTCAGGATCCGCGCGATCGCGGCACGGAGGTCGTCACCTGTGGTGTTGAGCTCGGTGAGCACGGTGTCTCCGTCCCGGGCCAACCGGCCGAGAACAGCGCGTGCCGCAGCGATCGAGAGCGGATGCTTGGCGTAGGTCCCGCCTGTGAACGAGACGCGGTCGGGGTCCGCACGTAGTTCCTCGGTCCACGGGCCTCCGTCGATCAGGTCCATGATCTCGGCGCGCCCGGCCACTGCGGCGAGAGGCAGGCCGGCTGCGAGTGTCTTGCCGTAGGTGGCGAGGTCTGCACGGACGCCGTAGATCTGCTGGAAACCGCCGGTGTGGAAGCGGAACCCGGTCAGGACCTCGTCGAACACGAGCAGGGCACCCGCCTGCTCGGTCAGGTCACGGGCCAGTCGCACCAGCGAGCCGAGGTCGAGGTCGGGAGACTGGTTCAACCTGGGTTCCATCACCACGGCGGCGACTTCCTCGCCCCGTGCGGCCATGAAGTCGCTGAGGTGCTGTTCGCTGACCGGCAGGATGCGCACGTCGTCCGCCGCGGCTGTGGAGACACCGGGGAAGGAGGGAGCCGCCAGGTGCTCACGTCGTTTGCCCGGCCGCGGGTTGAAGAGCGTGGAGTCAGAGTGGCCGTGGTAGGCGGTCTGTAACAGGACGACGAGTGAACGCCCGGTGTAGGCGCGAGCGAGACGCATGGCGGTGAACACCGCCTCGGTTCCGGTGACGCAGAAGTTCACCCGGTCCATGCCCGTGAGCTCACACAGCAGGCGTGCCACGTCCGCCGTCTGCTCGATCTCCGCGCCGATGTGGAGGCCACGGTCGAGCTGCTCCTGGACGGCCTCGCAGACGAAGTCGGGGTTGTGGCCGAAGAGATGAGCTCCGTAGCCCATCGTGAGGTCGATGAGCTTGCGGTCGTCGACGTCCCAGACATGAGCCCCGCTCGAACGGGTCACCCAGATCGGATAGGACGCCGCTCGTTCGTCGTGCTCGCGTTGCGCGATCTTCCGGTTGTTGCACAGCCTGGCCTGACTCCGTTCGCTGAGGGTTCGGGAGCCGGAGGTGGCGGCGGCATAGGTCGTGGTCCGGGTTCGCCGAGGCGCGGGCCGAGCTGGCGGTGGCGTCGCCGAAGCGGTCGTCTCATCCAGTGCCGGCGCGTGCGCCGTCCGCACCTTCGTGCTCGGCGGTGTGCTGTTCGTTTCGGGTGGGGCTGGTGGGGTGGTGTGGTGTTGTTGGTTTTCGGTGGTCCAGCGTGCGATGGCTCGGACTGTGACGATGTCTTCGAGTAGTTGTTGGACGGAGATGTCGACGTTGAATTGTTGTTGTATTTCTCGTGAGAGTTCGACGAGGACGAGTGAGTCGGCGCCGAGGTCGAGTAGGGGAACTGAGCGGTTTATTGTTCCCGGGTCCAGTTCCAGTAGCTGCTCCGCGATGTCGGCGACGGTGTCCTCGACGGTGGGGTTGTGCGTCGGCGGTGTGCTGTTGGTTTCGGGTGGGGCTGGTGGGGTGGTGTGGTGTTGTTGGTTTTCGGTGGTCCAGCGTGCGATGGCTCGGACTGTGACGATGTCTTCGAGTAGTTGTTGGACGGAGATGTCGACGTTGAATTGTTGTTGTATTTCTCGTGAGAGTTCGACGAGGACGAGTGAGTCGGCGCCGAGGTCGAGTAGGGGAACTGAGCGGTTTATTGTTCCCGGGTCCAGTTCCAGTAGCTGCTCCGCGATGCCAGCCACCACATCCTCGACCTGCAAGACAAACCCCTCCAGTCGCCAACGCTCACTGCGTGCACTGCCGAGGCCGTGGTATACGGCAGGCGACGCTCCGCTGCTTCGATGTGCTCGATTCGTCGATCACGGTGAATCGGATTCATCGTAGCAGTGAGATCGACTTGAGGGAATGGACTGAAGGTGTTGTTCGGAAAGGTTGATAGGTGGTATTCGAGAACCCGCTTGGGGGCCAGGTTGGGTCGATCTATCCGTATATCAAAGATTCTTTCTTCGAGAAGGGTAAGATTAACTCGTTCGGGCCTAGACGACACCTCTGTCGAGGTGGCATACCACCTTTTCTTCGGTGTTGCTCCCGTGTCGGATTGGATGGGTCTCTCGGGTTTTCCGGGGTGTAATCGACATGTTGGCGATGCTGTGCCGTGCATCACGTCGAGGGTTGGGAAACAATGGCGTGGGCGTTGGTCCCCGAGAGTCCGAAGGCACTGACTCCCACTCTGGAGAGCGAGTCGGGAGAGGTGAAGTCCCCGATCGTCGGTCGGATGTTGTGCTCAGACCACGGGATCGTCTCGCTGGGCTGTCCCGATCCTTTGGTGCCAGGAGGCTGTCGGCGTTGTAGAGTCTCGGTGGCGATGACCAGCGAGAGCAGACCGGAGGCTGCCTCGAGGTGGCCGAAACGAGGCTTGTTCGACCCGACGAGGAGAGGGGCTGGGCGCTCGGCCGTCCGGTAGGCCGCCGCCAACGCGGTGATCTCGATGGGGTCTCCGAGTGCCGTGCCCGTTCCGTGCGCTTCGACGTAGTCGATGTCGGCACCGGTCAGTCCGCTCATGCGTAACGCGCGTTCGATGACAGCGCGCTGTGCGTCGACGTTGGGGACGGTCAGCCCGGCAGTGCGGCCGTCGTGGTTGACGGCGCAGTGCACCTGCCCGAGCGAACGTAGTCCGAAACTGTCGGGCGCAAGAACCACAGCCACGATGCCTTCGCCGATGGTGAAGCCGTCGGCCCGTGCGTCGAACGCACGGCAATGACCGGTAGGGGACAGTGCGCCGGTGGCCTTCCGGGCCATCATGCCGTAGTCACTGCGGACGAGGTGGCTCCCGACGACGATCGAGAGATCGGCTTCGCCGGTTCTGAGCGCGGTGATCCCGTGCTGGAGGGCGACCAACCCGGAGGAGCAGGTCGTGTCGACCTGCCAACTGGGGCCACGCAGGTCGAAGGTGTAAGAGACCCGCCCGGCAGCCGCCCCCCGACTGTTGCCGATGCCGAGGTAGGACCGGTTGCTGTCGGCGATCTGATCGGGGTCGATGGTGTGCACGAAGTCGGATTCGCCCATCCCGACGAAAACTCCGGTCGCGCTGCCTGCGAGTCTCTTCGGGTCGATCCCGGCGTCCTGTAGTGCGCGCTCGACGCAGTCGAGGATCAGCAGATGCTGTGGGTCCATGACCCTGGCCTGGCGTGGGGAGACACGGAACCGGATGAAGCCGACCTCGAGCTCGGCGTCATCGAACACCGTGGCTCGCTCGTCGGGGAACGGGGTGTCGAAGTGAACCGCACCGAGGTCCTTGCGGCTTCGCACATTCCCGGGCAGGAACAGCGATGCTCCGACGACGTGCACGTTCATGCTCTCCCTCTCCGGATCGAGTGCTGCCACGTCGGCTGCGCTCACCGTTGCTCGTGGGCCGTGTCCTGTCCGCAATGACGGCCCGTGGATGTCGTCGGGCCCGACCTGTTCGAGTGCGCGAGCTTGTTCCTGTCGAGCTTGCCGCTGATCGTCAGTGGGACGTCGTCGAGCACGGTGAAACCGCGCGGGATCGCGGCGAGTGGCAGCGTCTCCCTGAGGAAGGCACGCAAGGACTTCGCAGTCGGTGGTTCGCCGGCGTCCGCGGGAACGAGGTATGCGCGGAGCCCGGTGTCGGTGTCGAAACTCACGACCGCGTCGCGCACCCCCGGTGATCGCCGCAACGCGGCTTCCACCTCACCGAGTTCGATCCGCTGTCCGTGGATCTTGACCTGGCGGTCGGCGCGTCCGAGAAACTCGATGTCGCCGCTGGGGAGTTTTCTGACCGTGTCACCGGTCCGGAAGGCGAGTGGTGAGGTGCTGCGGTCCGGCGACCGGTGCCAGACGGGTACCGGTACGAATCGCATTCGGGTCGCATCGTGAGCGCCGATGTAGCCGAGCGCCACGCACTCGCCCCACACGAGCAGCTCGCCGGGCTCTCCCGGCGGCACGGAGCGAAGATCCTCGTCGACGACCTCGACCGACACTCCGGCCAGCGGTTGCCCGAGTGGCACGGAGTTCGTCGAGCGGTGTTCCTTTCGACGTGGGTCGACGGAATAGGTCAGGACCCCGATTGTGGTTTCGCTCGGGCCGTAGTGGTTCAAAACCTTGCAGGTGCCTATGGCCGTCACCTGGTCCACGAGCTCCCAGCTCAAGGGTTCGCCACCGAAGATCATGAGCTTGCGGGGAAGGACGTCGCGGGCGCCGAGGCCTAGATGCACCGAGATGTGGGACGGCGTGGACTTGAGCACGTCGATCGAGTGCGTGGCCATGTAGCGCCCGAACGTGACCGGGTCTCTCATGGTGGCCTTGTCCACGAGGTGGACGGTGTCCCCGGACACGAGTGCGGGGAACAGTGCGGTATGCCCGAGATCGGTGGCGAAGCTGGTCACGCTGGCGCATTCCAGCGGAGTGTTCGTGGGCCTGAGCTGCTCCAGCAGCAGTGCGATCTGCTTCGTGTAGTTGTCAAGCGCTCGATGGGGCACCGCCACAGGCTTGGGTGAGCCCGTGGTGCCCGAGGTGAACACGATGTACGCGGCGTCGTTCGGGCCTGGCGTGGCCATCGCAGGCTCAGACCCGTCGACGTCACCAGGCGACATCGTCGGCACGCCCTCGATCTCCTCCGCCTCCGACTCGGTCACGAGCCGGGCGGCGAGGGACGCGCGAATCTGTGCCCGCTGCCGTGCAGGCGGCTCGTCGAGGTCCACGACCGCGAACGGCGAGCCCAACCACAGGGAGGCAAGCGCGGTCACGATCTGGCGGGTCCCCCGAGGGAGTGCGATCGCCGTCACGTCGCCTTCGAGAATTCCGTGGCGCTGCATCTCGCACGCGACAGCCGAGACCTGCCGGATCAGTGCGGCGTAGGTCAGCGTTTCCTCACCGGTGATCAACGCGGGGCGCTCGGGACACCGCCTCGCGTTCTCCACCAGTTTCCGCATGATCCAGGCCATCGCGTCGAACTTACCGTGTGGTAGCACGCCATGAAGGGGGCCAGATTTCCGCTCGTGTACCGGTGAGAAGGCGGGCGGACGACGTCGGAACCGGCGTCGACGGAGTGCATCTTCCGCCCCGAAGCAGCGCGGTCACCCCGGACCGCACCGCGGTCTCCGACACCACGAAACGACGCGAGACCGGACCGAAGTCCCCGGCCCGGTCTCGGTCGTTGCTCGCCTGGCCGTCAGTCGTTGGCGTGCAGGGCGGCGTTGAGTTCCACGCCCGCCCCGGTGCGTTCCACAGCCTCCACCTGACCGGTGGCGGAGTTGCGGCGGAACAGGGCGCCGGAGATGCCCGACAGCTCGCGGGCCTTCACCGTGCGGCCCTGGAACGTCACCTTCGTGCCCGCGGTGACGTAGAGACCGGCCTCGACCACGGAGTCGTCGCCGAGCGAGATGCCCACGCCGCCGTTGGCACCGATGAGGCAGCGCTCACCCAGCGAGATGACCTCCTTGCCGCCGCCCGACAGCGTTCCCATGATGGACGCGCCGCCGCCGACGTCGGTGCCGTCGCCGACCACGACACCGGCCGAGATGCGGCCCTCCACCATGGACGCTCCGAGCGTGCCCGCGTTGAAGTTCACGAAGCCCTCGTGCATCACGGTGGTGCCGCTGGCCAGGTGAGCGCCGAGCCGGACGCGGTCGGCGTCACCGATCCGCACACCGCTGGGGGTCACGTAGTCGACCATGCGGGGGAACTTGTCGATGCTGTACACGGTGACGGGACCGCGGGCGCGCAGGCGCAGGCGCGTGGCCTCGAAGCCTTCCACCGGGCACGGGCCGTGGTTGGTCCACACCACGTTGGCCAGGTGACCGAAGACGCCGTCGAGGTTCTGTCCGTGCGGGCGCACCAGCCGGTGGGACAGCAGGTGCAGGCGCAGGTACACGTCGTGCGCGTCGGCGGGAGCCTCCGCCAGCGAGGCGATGGTGGTTCGCACCGCCACGACCTCCACCCCGCGCGCGTCGTCGGTGCCGAGAAGTTCGGTGGCCTCGGTGCCGAGGAGTTCGGTGGCCTGCTCCGGCGAGAGTCGCTCGGTGCCGCCGGTCGTGGACGCGCTCGCGTCGATGAGCTTCGGCTGCGGGAACCAGGTGTCGAGCACCGTGCCGTCGGTCGTGACGGTCGCCAGGCCGACACCGGTCGCGCCGGTCGTTTCGGGATTCGGGGTAGGTGTGCTCACGCTGGTTACGGTAACCCGCGGCGCCCTCGATCAGCCGGTGACGTCGGGCAGGGTGGAGAGTTCGGTGTGGACGTCCGAGAGCGCCGAGGCCATGTCGGTGAGCGTCGCGGCGCAGACGTCGGCGTCGCCGCCACCAGCGCAGTCGTTGTTGCGGTAGGCGCGCACGGTGGAGTCGAGACGTTCGGCCGCCTCCGCCAGCCTCGGGTGGTCGGCCGCGTACTTGCGGGCGGTGCCCGGCACGTTCGACAACTGGGTGACGAACTTCTCGCACGAGGGCGCGCGCACCTCGGTGGGCGCGCGGTGGCAGTCGTCGGCCTGCAACGCGCGGATCTTCGTCGCGAGTGCGCCGGGACCCGGGTCCGGTGAGCCCTTGGGAGACGGTCCGGCTTCGCGGGAGCAGCCCGTCAGTGCGAGCACTGCGGTGGTGAGGAGAACGACACAGGCACGGGTACGCACGGCCTTACGGTACGCAGGTGGGGTTACGGTGCGGGCATGCCCTCGCTCGATCTGCGTTCCGACCCCGTCGACCTGACCGCCGCTCTCGTCGACATCCCCAGCGTCTCCGGTGACGAGGCGACCATCGCCGACGCGGTGGAGACCGCCCTGCGCGAGCAGGCGCCGCACCTGGAGGTTGCGCGCAACGGCAACACGGTGCTGGCCCGCACGAACCTGGGCCGCTCCGAGCGCATCGTGTTCGCCGGTCACCTCGACACCGTGCCCGTCAACGACAACCTGCCCGGCCGTCGCACCGGATCGGGCGAGGACGAGGTGCTGCACGGGCTCGGCAGCGTCGACATGAAGGGTGGCGACGCGGTGTTCCTGCACCTCGCGGCCACCCTCGCCGAGCCGCGGCACGACGTGACCTACGTGTTCTACGACTGCGAGGAGGTCGAGGCGGGCCGCAACGGTCTCGGCCGCATCGAGCGGGACCAGCCCGAGTGGCTGCGCGGCGACCTCGCCGTGGTGGGTGAACCGTCCAACGCCGTCGTCGAGGCCGGTTGTCAGGGCACGCTGCGGGTGGAGCTGAAGCTCACCGGCGTGCGCGCCCACACGGCGCGGGGCTGGATGGGCGTCAACGCCGTCCACGCCCTGGCCGAGCCGCTGCGGCGACTGGCGGAGTACGAGGCGCGGACCGTGGACATCGACGGCCTCACCTACCGGGAGGGACTGCAGGCGGTGCAGGTCCGCGGCGGTGTGGCGGGCAACGTGGTGCCCGACGAGGCCGTGCTCGCGGTCAACCACCGCTTCGCGCCCGACCGCACGCCCGAACAGGCGGAGCAGCACGTGCGGGAGGTGTTCGACGGCTACGAGCTCACGGTGGTCGACCGCTCGCCCGGTGCGCTGCCCGGACTGTCGACTCCGGCGACCGCCGAGCTGGTGCGGGCCGCCGGAGGCCAGGTCGCGGCCAAGCTCGGGTGGACCGACGTCGCTCGGTTCGCCGCGCTCGGCATGCCCGCCGTCAACTTCGGGCCCGGCGACCCCACTCTCGCCCACACGCAGCAGGAACACGTCCGGACCGCCGACATCCGCAGGGTCACCGAGGTTCTCCGTACGTTGCTGGGCGGATGACTCTACGCTGATCGCTGTGACCGAGGTGACGCGCAACATCACGAACGACGACGACGGCCCGTCCGAGCACCGACGGGGCCCCGTCGTGCTCCGCCGGGGCAGGAAGTCCGACGACTCGACCACCGACCAGCGGCTGCTGGATTCCCGTGGGCCGAGCGACTGGGTGCACACGGACCCGTGGCGGGTGCTGCGGATCCAGGCCGAGTTCGTCGAGGGGTTCGGTGCGCTGGCCGAGGTGCCGCGTGCGGTCACGGTGTTCGGTTCGGCCCGCACGCCCCGCGATCACCCCGAGTACCAGGTCGGCAGGCAGATCGGTGCCGCGCTGGCCAACGCGGGCTTCGCCGCCATCACCGGTGGCGGCCCCGGCGCGATGGAAGCCGTCAACCGTGGGGCCTCCGAGGCGGGTGGCCTGTCGATCGGGCTCGGCATCGAGCTGCCGTTCGAGCAGGGCCTCAACCCGTGGGTCGACCTCGGGGTGAACTTCCGGTACTTCTTCGCGCGCAAGACGATGTTCGTCAAGTACTCGCAGGCGTTCATCTGTCTGCCGGGCGGGTTCGGCACGCTCGACGAGCTGTTCGAGGCGCTCACGCTGGTGCAGACCAAGAAGGTCACCAAGTTCCCCGTGGTGCTGTTCGGCTCGTCGTACTGGGGCGGCCTGTACGACTGGGTGCGCAACACAGTCCTCGCCGAGGGCAAGATCAACGAACGGGACATGGCGTTGCTGCACGTCACCGACGACATCGACGACGCCGTCGGCGTGGTGCAGGAGGCCTACAAGGCATGGGAGGACACGCACTAGTGCAGCGCATCTGCGTCTTCTGCGGCTCGTCGTCGGGGAAGGACCCGCGCTACGCGGCCGCGGCCGCCGAGGTCGGCACGCTGCTCGCCGAGCGAGGCATCGGTGTCGTCTACGGCGGTGGCCAGGTGGGCCTGATGGGTGTCGTCGCCGACGCCGCGTTGCAGGCGGGCGGCGAGGTCGTCGGGGTCATCCCGAAGCACCTCATGCGGGCCGAGATCGCCCACCACGGCCTCACGAAGCTGCACGTCGTGGCCGACATGCACGAGCGCAAAGCCACGATGGCTCGGCTCTCCGACGCCTTCGTGGCCCTGCCCGGCGGCGCGGGCACGATGGAGGAGTTGTTCGAGGTGTGGACGTGGGCGCAGCTCGGTCTGCACGCCAAACCCCTCGGCCTGCTGGACGTCCTCGGCTACTACTCGAAGATGGCGGAGTTCCTCGACCACATGGTGGTCGAAGGCTTCCTGGGGGAGTCGAGCCGGGATCTCATCACGGTCTCCGACGACCCGGAGAAGCTGCTCGACGCGTTCGCCCGCCACACCTACACGCCCGTCGACAAGTGGGCGGGCTGACGGCGACAGCGTCAGGCGGCGTCGGCCTGATTCTCGGAGGGGCGCCGGTGGTAGCGGTCCACGTACTCCAACCCGGACAGCTCCATGATCGAGTACATGATCTCGTCGGTCACCGCGCGTCGGATCGCCGGTGAGGAGCCCAGCCCCTCGTAGCGGGAGAAGTCGAGCGGTTCCCCGAAGCGCACCGTCACCTTGGCGAACCGGGGGACCTTCTTGCCCACCGGCAACAGCCGTTCGGTGCCGCTGAGCGCCACGGGGACCACCGTGGCGCCGGTCTCCAACGCGAGGCTGCCGACCCCGGTGTGACCGCGGTGCAGGCGTCCGTCCAGCGACCGGGTGCCCTCGGGGTAGATCGCGAACGTCTCCCCGGCCTCCAGCACCTCGCGAGCAGCGCCGAGGGCGGCGAGCCCGGCCATCGCGTTGCCGCGCTCCACCGGCACGTACCCGAGCGCGGTGAGGAACGCGGCCAGCGCGCGGCCCTTCAGCCCGCGGCCGGAGAAGTACTCCGCCTTGCCGAGGAAGCGCACCGGGCGGGGGGACACCAGGGCGAGGACCGCCGTGTCGATCGCCGACCTGTGGTTGGGAGCGAACAGCACCGGACCCGACGTCGGAACGTTCTCCACGCCCTCGACCTGCGGGCGGTAGACGAAACGGGTCAACGGTGCGAGAGCACCACGGATCAGCAGTTGCAACACGGTCCCTCCCGATGGTGATCGTCGTCCAGGATGGCACGCCGGTCGGCGTCGCCGGAGGGGTGGCTGCCGAAGCACACGGCTGCCGCGCGCGTGTGTCACGATCGTGGTGTGACCACCGCCCTGATCTACCTCCTCGTGATGCTGCTGGTGGCGGCCGTGGTGTTCCTGCTGGCCTCGCTGGTCTTCGGCAGGGGCGAGGAACTGGCTCCGCTCGAACCCGGGAGCTCACCCACCCGGCTGCCCGCCGACGACCTCACGGGCGCTGACGTCGCCGACGTCAAGTTCCAGGTCGTCGTGCGCGGCTACAAGATGTCGGAGGTCGACTGGGTGATGTCGCGACTCGGCACGGAGATCGACCTGCTGCGTGCCCGCGTCGCCGAGCTGGAGCGTGACCGCGTCGGCGGTGAGGCACGTCGTGAGTGACCTCGCCGTGTCGGTGGAGGTGGCCGCGCCCGCGGGCACGACGTGGCTCGCGCTGACCGACTGGGAACGGCAGCGCGAGTGGATTCCCGGCACCACCGTGCGGGTCGTGTCGGGCAACGGGCGCAGCGTCGGCTCGCGGATCGAGGCGTTCACCGGGGTGGGTGGACTCGGTGTCACGGACACGATGGAGATCACCAACTGGGAACCGCCCGTGCGCTGCACGGTGCGGCACCTCGGCAAGGTGGTGCGCGGCACCGGGACGTTCCACGTGCAGGCCAAGGGGGCGACGCGGTGCGTGTTCGTGTGGGCGGAGGAGTTCACGGCGCCGTTCGGCCCGGTGGGCACGATCGGGTGGGTGCTGGTGAAACCGGCGTTCGCGGCGGCGCTGCGCCGGTCGATGAGAACGTTCGCCGAGTTCGCGGAGAACTACGAGGTGGGGGGATGAGCGTGGACCTCGTCGGGGCCGACGGCGTCGCACGCTGCGCGTGGGGCAACACCGCCGTCGACTACGCGGCGTACCACGACCACGAGTGGGGTGTGCCGCTGCGCGGTGACGTGGAGCTGTTCGAGCGGCTGTCGCTGGAGGCCTTCCAGTCGGGGCTGTCGTGGCTGACGATCCTGCGCAAGCGGGAGGCCTTCCGCGCGGCGTTCGCGGGCTTCGACCCCGATCGCGTCGCCGCGTTCTCCGACGCCGACGTCGCGCGGCTGCTCTCCGACGCGGGTATCGTCCGTAACCGGGCAAAGATCCTCGCGACGATCACCAACGCGCGCGCCGTCACGGCGCTCGACCGCCCGCTCGGCGAGCTGCTGTGGTCGTTCGCCCCGGACGGCGACCGCCCACGCCCGGCCACCATGGCGAACGTGCCCGCCACGACGCGGGAGTCGGTGGCGATGGCCAAAGCGTTGAAGAAGCGCGGCTTCGCCTTCGTCGGACCGACCACCTGCTACGCCCTCATGCAGGCGACCGGCATGGTCGACGACCACGTGGTGGGCTGCTTCCGCGCCGCTTGACCTGCGGAGAACAGCCCACCCGGCCCGGTGACCTACTTCCCCGTGAACGTCGGACGGCGCTTCTCCACGAACGCCTCCACCGCCTCCCGGTGGTCGGCGGTGGCTCCCAGCTCGGTCTGCGCGGCCTCCTCGGCGGCCAGCGCCTCGGCCAGGGAACTCTGCGCGGCGTGGGCGACCGTGCTCTTGATCTTCGCGTACGCGCGGGTCGGTCCGGCGGCGAGCCGCGCGGCGACGGCGTGGGCGCGCGCGGCGAGCTCGTCGTCCGGCACCACCTCGCCGACCAGGCCGATCCGCAGGGCCTCGTCACTGTCGACCTTGCGTCCGAGCAGCATCAGCTCGACGGCCCGGCCCGCGCCCACCAGCCGTTGCAGCGTCCACGACGCCCCCGAGTCCGGGCCGAGTCCCACTCCCGCGAACGCCATCGAGAAGCTCGCGGACGTGCTCGCGATCCGCAGGTCGCAGGCGTAGGCCAGGGCGGCTCCCGCGCCCGCGGCCGAGCCGTTGACCGCCGCGATCACGGGCTTCGGCAGCTCCACGAGGGCGGTCACGATCGGGTTGTAGTGCTCTGCCACGGTCGCCAGCGGGTTGTCGATGTCCGAGCGCAGGGTCGCGACGTGCTCCTTCAGGTCCTGTCCCGCGCAGAAGGCCTTGCCTGCCCCGGTGAGCACGACCGCCCGCACGGTGTCGTCCTCCGCGGCCTCACGCAGGGCCGTGAGCAGGCGTTCCTTCAGTTCGACGGTCAGCGAGTTGTACGCCTTGGGTCGGTTGAACGTCAGCGTGCGCACCCCGTCGGTGTCGGTCGTCAGCAGCACCTCGGACGTCTCGCCCGTGGCGGTCTCCGTGCTCTCGTGTGCGGTCACCGTGTCCTCCGTTGTCGTCCTCGATGGGCGAGTCTGACAGGCCTGCGGCGCGCATACCAGCAACGATCCGACGCCGCTAAGATCGGTCCACGTTCGCGGCCGACTCCTCATGAGGGACAATGGTCACGACCCGGTTGCTTTGACGAGCGCGAACCGGGCGCGCTGGTTCAGACGGAGGGAGCACGCTATGGCGGCCATGAAGCCCCGGACCGGAGATGGTCCCCTCGAAGTGACCAAGGAGGGGCGGGGCCTCGTGATGCGCGTACCGCTGGAGGGCGGTGGGCGTCTCGTCGTCGAACTGACGGCTGAGGAGGCCAAGGACCTTGGTACGGCCCTTCAAGAGGCCACGAGCTGAAAGCCTGGGCCACCAGCCGAAGCCTTCTGTCCAGTTGAGCCGGGCGGTGACGGCTCGGCCTGATTCGTAGTGCCTGGAGATCGTATGGCGCGTTCGCCGCTTCCGTCAGTCCCCTCGCGGTTGATCGACGTGGAGGTGGCCGATCGTGCAAGGCGCAAGGCCCCCGAGGCGCTGGTCGCCACCGAGGGGGCGGTACCTGCCGACGTGCCCGCCGAGACGACCTTCACCGGCAAGGAGGGTGAGGTCCGGCTACTCGGCGAGACCGACGGTCCCCAGTGGGTCGTCGGGGTCGGCGAGGGCGGCGATCCCCGGCACTTCCGTGCGGCGGGCGCGGCGTTCGTGCGCGCCGCGCACTCCTACGCGGACGCGGAAGCCGACTCGGGCGGTCGTCCACCGTTGACCGTGCAGGTCCGGTTGCCCGAGTCGGCCGGCGCTGCGGACTACGCCGCGTTCGCGACCGGCCTTCTCCTCGGCGGCTACCGCTACCGCGTGACCTCGTCGGACGAGCCGACCCGGGTACGGACGGTGCGGTTGCTCGTCTCCGAGGGCGAGGCCGTGGACGAGTACGCGGCCGAGGTGCGGCGGGCCGAGGAACTCGCCAAGGCCACCGCGCTGGCTCGCGACCTGGCCAACACGCCGTCCAACGTCAAGTCGCCGGACTGGCTCGCACGGACCGCCGAGCAGGTCGCCGACGTGCCCAATCTGTCCGTCACGGTGCGCGACGAGGCGTGGCTGGCCGAGCGTCGGTTCGGTGGCATTCTGGCGGTCGGCGGTGGTTCGACCAATCCGCCGAGGCTCGTCGAGCTCGAATACCGCCCGCGGAAAGCCACCGCGCACGTGCTCCTCGTCGGCAAGGGCATCACGTTCGACAGCGGTGGGCTGTCGCTGAAGCCCGCAGCGGGCATGCACCTCATGCGCACCGACATGTCCGGCGGTGGCGCCGTCATCGCCGCGGTTCGTGCGATCGCCGCGTTGAAGCTCGACGTGCGGGTCACCGGACTCGTGTCCGCCGCCGAGAACCACGTGTCGGGGTCGTCGTACCGCCCGGGTGACGTGGTCCGCCACTACGGTGGCCGCACCACGCAGGTGGAGAACACCGACGCCGAGGGACGCATGGTGCTGGCCGACGCGCTGGCGTACGGGATCGAGACCTACCGACCCGACGTGGTGGTCGACGTCGCCACGCTGACGGGGGCCATGAAGGTGGCCCTGGGGCTGCGGACCGGTGGTCTGTTCGCCACCGACGACGCCCTCGCCGACAGCCTCCGCGCGGCGGGTGAGGCGGTCGGTGAGCGCTGGTGGCGCATGCCGCTGTCCGAGGAACACGCCGACGCCGTGCGCGCCGACCTCGCGGACGTCCGCCAGTGCCCGCCGGGGCCGGGCGGGATCACGGCGGCGTTGTTCCTCCGCGAGTTCACCGAGGGCCTGCCGTGGGCGCACCTCGACATCGCGGGCCCGGCCCGCGCCGAGGGCACCTACGACGAGGTCGTGGCCGGAGGAACCGGTTTCGGCGCGCGGACGCTCGTGGAGTTCGTGGCCTCCTACGGTCGCTGAGGCCGGAAGCCGTCTCAGGAGGCGTCGGCCCGTCGGCGGACGAACTCCTGGAACGTCGCCACCGCAGGTGGCAGCGGACGCCCCGACGGCCACGCCAGTCCGATCTCCCGTGTCACCCGTGGTGCGAGCGGGATCTCGACGACTCCCGTCGGGGAGGCGGGTTCGAACGCCGGGAGCAACGCGACCCCGAGCCCTGCGGCGACCAGTCCTCGGACCGTGTCCGACTCCTGTCCCTCGAACGCGACGGTCGGCGTGAACCCCGCCGCGGCGCAGAGGTCGTCGGTGATCTGGCGCAGGCCGTAGCCGTGTTCGAGCATGACGAACACCTCGTCGGCGAGGTCCGTCATCGCCACGTTCGCCCTGGTGGCCAGCCGGTGGTCCTCCGGCACGGCGACGAACAGCTCCTGCTCGGTGAGCACGACCGACTCCAGTACCGGTTCGGTGGGCGGGGGAGCGACCAGGGCCAGGTCGAGGTCGCCGGAGACCAGCCGTTCGACGATGCTCTGCCGAGAACCCTGCACGAGACTGAACCGCGTCCGCGGATGGTCGGCCCGGAAGTCGCGGAGCAGGCCGGGCACGAGCGAGCGGCCGAGCAGGTGCAGGAAGCCCAGCACGACGTGACCGCTCTCCGGGTCGATCTCCTCCCGCACCCGACGGATTCCGCGTTCGAGGACGTCGAGGGCGGAATCCGCCGCGTCGGCCAGGAGTCGTCCGGCTCGCGTCAGTCGGATGCCACGTCCGTCGGGGACGGTCAGCGGAGCGCCCACGGTGGCCCCGAGAGCGGCGAGGCGGCGGCTGGCGGTGGGCTGGGGAACGCCGAGCTCCGTCGAGGCCCGCGTCAGGTTGCCGGTGCGCCGCAGTGCCCGCAGCAGGGTGGCCGCCGGAGCCAGCTCCATGACGAGTCGAGCGTCGTATTCATCCGTCACCGTATGAATGCTGCCTCATTCTGATATTGGACGCATTGGTTAGCGCCGCTTACCGTTGACTCACGTGACCACCAGCGCGAGCGAGTCGGCCGAACGGACCGTGAGTGCCCGGCGGGTCACCATCGCCGTGGCTGCCGCGGGCATCTGTGCGTTCTCCCTGCTCTACGCGCCCCAGCCGCTGTTGCCGCAGCTCGCGGCCGAGTTCGGGCTCGACCCCGGTGCGGCATCGTTGGCGGTGTCGGCGGGCACGGGCGGTCTCGCGGCAGCCGTCGTTCCCCTCGCCGTGCTGTCGGAGATCGTCGGGAAACGGCCGGTCATCGTCGCCTCGGTGCTCGCGTCGGCGGTGCTGGGGCTGTTGCTGCCGTTCGCGCCCTCGTACGAGGTGCTGCTCGTGCTCCGGGTGCTCCAGGGCGTCGCGATCGCCGGGTTCCCCGGCGTTGCCTCCGCGTATCTCGCCGAGGTGCTCGGACCGGCGGGAGTCGCGGGTGCCGTCGGAGCCATGATCGCCGGGAACACGGTGGGAGGCATGCTCGGTCGGCTGGCCTCCGGCGGGGCGACCGAGTGGCTCGGCTGGCACGGCGCTCTCGCCGTCGTGGGCGGCGTCGCGTTGGTGTGTGCGGTGGTCGCGGTGGCCACGCTGCCCGGGGTGCGACAGGCACCGCGGCGCGCGGACCCGGTCGGTGCCCGCCTCCGGACGGTGCTCGGCGGCTTCGGTCAGGGGCTGCGGACGCCGGTCCTGTGGGCCCAGTACGGCGTGGCGTTGTTGGCGATGGGTTCGTTCGTCGCCCTCTACAACGCGGCGGGTTTCCGGCTCACCGGTGAGCCGCTGAACCTGAGTCCGGCGATCGCCTCGCTCGTCTTCCTCTGTTACGCCATGGGCTCGGTGTCCTCGGTGACCGCGGGGAAGTTCGTCGCCCGGTTCGGCAGGCTGCGGTGCGTGCTCGGCGGGCTCGCGCTGACCGCGGTCGGCGCCGCACTCACGACGGCGGACTCGCTCGTCGTGGTCGTCGCCGGGTTCGTGGTCTTCACCGGGGGATTCTTCGCAGCTCACGCCGTCGCCAACGCCTGGGCGGCCGCCGAGGCGCCCGGCCGGGCTCGGGCGTCGGCCTCGGGGCTTTACACGCTGGCGTACTACGTCGGGAGCAGCGTCGGTGGGACCGTCGGCGCCGTCGTCTTCGGGCGCTTCGGCTGGAACTGGCTGGTGATGACGGTTGCGGTGTGGCTGGCGTGCGCGGCGGCGGGTGTGTTGCTGCTCGCGCGGCCCCGGTCGGACGGCTGAGCGTCACCGGATCGGGTGTCGAACAGATGTTCGATGTCGCGCTACGATCGGGTGGTGAGGCCGAGACGAAGTCAGCGCCCGGTCGGGCACAGGTGTCTGAGATGAACGGGGCGACGTGCGGGGGATCAGGTCGTGGTGGTCATGGCGGCGACCAGGAGTCCGTTGCCCATCGGAAGCATGGTGGGGACGAGTCGGGTGTCCTCCCGGATCGCGCGGGCCACGTCGCGCAGCGCCAGCAACTCCGGCTCCCTGCGAGCGGGGTCGGCGATCCGCCCCGCGGCGAGCACGTTGTGGAACGCGATCACGCCTCCCGGACGCAGGAGCTGCACGCCCAGGTCGAAGTATCCCGGGTACTCGACGCGGGCGGCGTCGGCGAAAACGAGGTCGTAGCCGCCGGTGGTCAGTCGCGAGAGCACGTCGAGTGCCCGGCCCATGATGAGGCGGGTCCGGCTGGGCGGGTAGCCCGCCTCCAGGAACGAGCGGCGGGCGCTGCGGTGGAACTCCGGCTCGATGTCGATGGACGTCAGTACGCCGTCGGGGGTCATCCCCCGTAGTAGGTACAGGCCGCTCACTCCGGCTCCGGTGCCGATCTCGACCACGGCCCTGGCCTGAACCGACGCGGCGAGGAAGCTGAGGGTCGCACCCGCGGCGCACGACACCGGTGGGCTGCCGAGCTGTTCCGCTCGGAGGCGTGCCCCCGCGAGCACGTCGTCCTCGGGGAGGTAGGCCTCGATGAATTCACCGAGATCAACCCAACCGGTGATGTGCGTCTCGGAGTTCACGCGCCAGAGGTTAGCGCGCAGCCCTGGGTCGTCACGGCCAGTACAGGCACCTAAGGTGCCGTTCGTCTCCTACCGCATGGTGGCCGACGACGGGTCCTCGGCCGGGTCGATGTGTGGTCGAGGTGAGGTGGATCGACGCTCGATTGCCCGGCGATTTCAACGTTGTCGCTGGTCAGGGCCTTGATGGTGATGGTGTGGAGCAGGGCGGCCGGGTTTCTCAGGATGCTCTCAGACGGACTTCACTACAACCACAGGAAAGCGGGTAACACTGGGGGACCAAAGACGGGAACTCCCGTCGAACCCGCCGCGTTGGGTGGAGTAGTGAAGGGGACGGGCCGATGGAGGTGCCTCAGCTGCCGAAGGACAGCACGCAGACCGCTCCGGTTCTGGTGGACGACGAAGTCACGTGGACGCCGCCGACCTGGGACGAGGTCGTTCGGCAACATGCAGACCGGGTGTACCGGCTCGCGTACCGGCTGACCGGTAACGCGCACGACGCCGAGGACCTCACGCAGGAGACGTTCATCCGAGTCTTCCGGTCGCTCGCGTCGTACAAGCCCGGGACGTTCGAGGGCTGGTTGCACCGCATCACCACCAACTTGTTCCTGGACATGGCCCGCCGTCGGGCCAGGGTGCGCATGGAGAACCTGCCGGAGGACACCGACCGCATCGTCGGTGACGACCCGAGCCCGGAGCAGGTGTACTCCGACACGCACCTCGACCCGGATCTCCAGGCCGCGCTGGACGAGTTGCCGCCGGAGTTCCGGGCCGCCGTGGTGCTCTGTGACGTCGAGGGATTGTCCTACGAGGAGATCGGTGCCACGCTCGGCGTTAAGCTCGGGACGGTCCGCAGCCGGATCCACCGGGGCCGGCAAGCTCTGAAGTCTTCGCTGGAGCGTCGTCGTGCGCTCAAACAGGAGGCAACGGTATGACGGTTGGCAAGGGATGGGGGATGGCCGAGTCCCACCTTCTTCCCGACGCCGTGGTGGCGTTCGTGGATCAGGAGTTGTCACTCGCCGCTCAGGAGCGCGCTGCCGCGCACCTGGCCCACTGTCCCCGGTGCGCCGCCGAGGTGGCGGCACAGCGTTCCGCCAGTGCCGCGGTGCGCCAGGCGCGCACACCCAGCATCTCGGCCGGGTTCCTGGCCAGCCTGCGGGAGATCCCGCAGACCGTCGATCTGCCGAACTCACCCGACCAGCTCGCCGTGGGCTCCGACGGACAGGTCATGGCGGTCCAACGCCCCGATCGCGTGGCGGGTCTGCGAGACGGACTCCCGCCGGGGGCGCTCGGGACCTCGGCGCCGCTCGGGACGTCGCCCACCGTGTTGGGTAGCGGTCCTCGCCTCTTCGGCGGACGCGGTCGGCGTGCCGGACAGGGCGCCGGAGTGGTGGTGTCGGGGCTCGTTCTCGGCGCGCTTGCGCTCGTGGCCACCACCGGTGGCGACGGTGGCTCCGTCGAGGCCGATCCGGAGTCCACCGGCACCCCGCCGACGGGAGTGCTGCCCGCCGCGAAGATGGGCAGTCACCACGACACCCCCGCCACCGCGTACGCCACCACGGCAGCCACCACCACGGTGACGTCGCTGTCCTGGACCGAACCGACCCCTTCCTCCACCACCCCCACCGACGGCAGCATCTCCACGTCCCCGGAGAGCGCCGTTCCGACCACCTCCACGATCTCCGACGTCGTCACCGCGCCGACGGGTGTCCCACGCTGAGTTCACCGGACCGCGGGCACCATCTCTGTGGGAGGCTTGGCGTAGGGTCACACGCCGAGCGATCTCAGTGAGCACCGCAGTCCAACCGGGGAAGAATGAGCGAGCGAGCCACGTCGAAGCAGGAGGAGTCCGGGGAACAACGGCTCCGGCCGCGCCCGATCGCGCGCCCGCCGGTGGACCCGGCGATGGCGGCGACGTTCGGCAGGCCCAGGGGTGTCGACGGCTCGTTCGACCTGCTGCACTCTCCAGACACCGAACCCCGCCCACAGCCGGTGCGCGCGGCGCCACCTCCGCCGTCGCTCGCCGAGGCGTTCGGCCGCCAGCCCGGCGACGAGGGCGTGGTGCTGCAACGCCCCACTGAGGAGTCGACCGAGTCGACGACCGATGTCGAGGACCCGCTCTGGACCGGCGACGACGACCCCTGGCGCGATCCGGGCTCACCCGCCGTGTTGGGCCAGCCCGCGCTTCGGGGCACCGATCAGACCGACACCACCGTCGAACGGCCGACCGGCCCCTTGCTGAGTCTGCCCGAGTTGCTGTTCGGGCGGCGGGTCAAGCCGACGGCGTTGGCGCTGCTGGGGGTCATCGCGTTGCTCGTCGGCGCGGCGGGCGGAGCCGTGGGCTGGGGTATCGCCACGGCCGGGGACACGCTGACCGGCGAGTTGAACATCGCGGAGGCCGAGGCGGCCAAGGAACGGCCGCCGGGTTCGGTCGCCGCGATCGCGCAGAAGGTGTCTCCCGCCGTCGTGTCCATCGAGGTGGAGGCCGGACAGACCGGGGGAGTGGGCTCGGGCGTGGTCATCGACGCCGCGGGCTACATCCTCACCAACCACCACGTGGTGTCGCACGCGGCGCGGTCCGACGAGGCGAAGCTCACGGTCGTGTTCACCGACGGCACCCGGGTCGAGGGCGCGATCGTCGGCTCGGACCCCAAGACCGA
The DNA here is from genome assembly GCF_015910535.1 of Saccharomonospora sp. NB11. Classification (GTDB taxonomy): domain Bacteria; phylum Actinomycetota; class Actinomycetes; order Mycobacteriales; family Pseudonocardiaceae; genus Saccharomonospora. The sequence goes on from NZ_JACBJG010000009.1 coordinate 106,966, forward strand.
CCTCGCCGTGGTGAAGGTCAACGTCGAGAACCCGGTCGTGATCGAGATCGGCGACTCCGACGCGCTCGCCCCCGGCGATCGGGTCATGGCCATCGGCTCGCCCTTCGGCCTGGAGAACACCGTCACCGAGGGCATCGTGAGCGCGTTAAACCGCCCCGTCACCGCGCCGGGGGAGAACGGCGACCCGCCGGTGACCTACGACGCCATCCAGACCGACGCCGCGATCAACCCGGGCAACTCGGGTGGTGCGCTGGTCGACTCCACCGGCGCGCTCGTGGGCATCAACTCGATGATCCGCACCGCAGGCAGCGCGGGAGAGGGCGGCAGCATCGGCCTGGGCTTCGCCATCCCCGTCAACCAGGCCATCGAGATCAGCGAGGCGCTGGTGCGCGACGGCAGCGTCAAGCACGCGTCGCTGGGGGTCAACGCGGCGTCGGTGTCGGCGAACACGTCGCAGGGCGCGCAGATCCGTAACGTCGAACCGGGCGGTCCCGCTGCCAAGGCGGGCATCGCCGAGGGCGACGTCGTGGTCAAGCTCGGCGACCGGCGCGTGCGCAATGCGGCGGAGCTGACCGTGGCGGTGCGCCAGCACAAGATCGGCGAATCGGTGCCCGTCCGCGTGGTGCGCGACGGCCGTCAGCTCACCGTCGAGGTCACCTTGGGCTCGGACTGACGGGGTAGGCTTTCACCGCATCGTGCATTCGAGGCGGAGGTTGGTCGCGTGTTCGAGAACATTGGCTGGGGTGAGATCCTGGTACTGATCGTCGCCGGCCTGTTCATCCTCGGGCCGGAGCGGCTGCCGGAAGCCGCGGCGTGGCTCGGCCGGACCGTGCGCAAGATCAGGGACTTCGCCACCGGTGCTCGGCAGCAACTGCGCGACGAGGTCGGCACGGACTTCGAGGAATTCCGCAAGCCCATCGAGGACCTGCGCAACCTCCGCAACCTCGACCCGAAGCACGTCGTGCGCCAGCATCTCTTCGACGGCGACCCTGACCCGCTCGGGCTCAACAACATCAACGGCACCGGCCCGGTGAACGGCAACGGCACGTCGTCGCCCACCGGTCCCGCGACCACGCCGCACCAGGTCGAGCCACTGAAGGCGGGGGAGAAGCCGCCGGTCGACCCCGACGCCACCTGACCTGCGGCGGCGTCGGAGCCGAGCGACGAAAGTCAGCGACCCGCCGGTGTGACGTTCAGCATCATGCCCGCCAGGCCCCGAGCCCGGACGGACAGTTTCTCGGCCGCAGCCGTGAGCACCTGGCTCGCCGCGGCGTCGGGCTCGGCGAGCACGATCGGCGTTCCGGCGTCACCCTGCTCCCGAAGCTTCGGGTCGAGTGGAACCTGACCGAGCAGCGGCACCTCGGCGCCGACGGACTTGGACAGCGACTCCGCGACCGCTTTGCCCCCACCCGAGCCGAAGATCTCCATCCGTGCGCCGTCCGGCGTCTCGAACCAGGACATGTTCTCGATGACCCCGGCGACACGCTGCCGGGTCTGCAACGCGATGGCGCCCGCGCGCTCGGCGACCTCGGCGGCGGCCTGCTGCGGCGTCGTCACGACGAGGATCTCGGCGTTCGGGATGAGCTGCGCGACGGAGATCGCGATGTCGCCCGTGCCGGGCGGCAGGTCGAGCAGCAGGATGTCGAGGTCGCCCCAGAACACGTCGGCGAGGAACTGCTGCAACGCGCGGTGCAGCATCGGGCCGCGCCACACGACCGGGGTGTTGCCGGGGGTGAACATGCCGATGGAGATGACCTTCACGCCGTGCGCCTGCGGCGGCATGATCATCTTCTCGACCTTGGTGGGCTTGTCGCTCGCGCCGAGCATGCGCGGGATCGAGTGGCCGTAGATGTCGGCGTCGACCACGCCCACGGACAGGCCCTTGCGCGCCATGGCGGCGGCGAGGTTCACCGTGACGCTGGACTTGCCGACCCCGCCCTTGCCGGAGGCCACGCAGTACACGCGGGTCAGCGATCCGGGCTGGGCGAAGGGGATCACCGGCTCCTCGACGTCGCCGCGCAGCTTCTTGCGCAGTTCGGTGCGCTGCTCGTCGCTCATCACGTCGAGCTCCACCCGCACGTTCTTCACGCCGGGGAGCTTGGAGACGGCCTCCGTGGTGTCGCGCATGATGGTGTCCTTGAGCGGACAGCCTGCCACCGTGAGGTAGACGGCGACCGTGACGAGTCCGTCGTCGCCGACCGAGATGTCCTTGACCATGCCCAACTCGGTGATCGGCTTGCGGATCTCCGGGTCGTACACGGCGTTCAGTGCCGTGCGCACGTCGTCGACGCTGGGGGTCTCCTGGGTGGTGGTCACTGCTGCGGCACCGACCTTCTCGTCGCTGATGAGTTGCGTTGCTTCCCTCATGCTACGTGTCGGTAGTCAAGCTCCGGTGGCTGTGTCCGCGCTGGTCCCACTCCGAGGACGGCTCGGAGTAACATGGATCACACGTCGACGGTGGTCGAGGCCGCGTCGTCGACTGTGTGCACCTGCGGCCGACGGCGTGACCTCGCGGAAAGCGGGGCGACGGTCATGGCAACGGTGCTTCTCGTCTGCGTCGTCATCGGTCTGGCGCTGCTGGTTCTGGCGGCGTCGTCGGTGCGGGTCGTCAGACAGTACGAGCGCGGTCTCGTGTTCCGGTTCGGGCGCGTGGCCAGACTTCCCCGAGAACCCGGGCTGGCGCTGATCATCCCGGGCGTCGAACGCATGCACAAGGTCAACATGCAGGTCGTGACGCTGCCGGTGCCCGCGCAGGACGGCATCACCCGCGACAACGTCACGGTGCGCGTCGACGCGGTCGTGTACTTCCGGGTCGTCGATCCGGTGCAGGCGATCGTCGGGGTGGAGAACTACCGGTTCGCGATGTTGCAGGTGGCGCAGGCGAGCCTGCGGCGCACCATCGGTGAGAGCAACCTCGACGACCTGCTGTCCCACCGGGAGCGGTTGAACGAGGGGCTCGAACTCATGATCGACAGCCCGGCGGCGAGCTGGGGTATCCACATCGATCGGGTGGAGATCAAGGACGTGGCGTTGCCGGAGTCCATGAAGCGGGCGATGTCGAGGCAGGCGGAGGCCGAGCGGGAGCGCCGAGGTCGGGTGATCTCGGCGGAGGGCGAGTTGCAGGCGTCGGAGAAGCTCGCGCAGGCCGCGGCCACGATGGCCGACACTCCCGCGGCGTTGCAGTTGCGCCTGCTGGAGACGGTGGTGGAGGTGGCGGCCGAGAAGAACTCGACCCTGGTCCTGCCGTTCCCCGTGGAGCTGCTGCGGTTCCTCGACGAGTCGGCCAAGCGTGACGCGACGCGACGCTCGGTGGTCGAGGACGCCGTGCCGCCACGGCCCCGTGACGCCACCCGGTCCTGAACAGCGGCGAGCGGTGTCCAGTTCACCCGGTTTTGCGGGTACACGAAGCGTGAGATCATGGGCACCACCCGCCCGGGTAGACGGCGAGCGCAACAGAGCAGAGCACAGGTGATGATCGTGACCGGTCCCTTCTCGTCGGGTCCACAGGCGCAGAGGGCGCCGCGGCTCCCCACGCCGCCGTCCGGTTGGCCGATCGGCTCGTACTCCACGTACGAGGAGGCGCAGCGGGCGGTGGACTACCTCGCGGACAAGGAGTTCGAGGTCCAGGACGTCACCATCGTCGGTGTGGACCTCATGCTCGTCGAGCGGGTCCTCGGCAAGCTGTCGTGGGCGAAGGTGTTGGGCACCGGCGCGGCGTCGGGTGCCTGGTTCGGTGCGTTCATCGGTGTGCTGCTGAGCCTGTTCGACACCACGACCGGGTTCTCGTTCCTGCCGCTGCTCGTCGGTCTGGTCGCCGGTGTGGTGTTCGGTGCGGCGTCCGCCGCGATGGGGTACGCGTTCACCCGCGGTCGGCGCGACTTCTCGTCGTCGAGCCAGCTCGTCGCCGGTCGTTACGACGTTCTGTGCCAGCCACGAACGGCCGAGAAAGGTCGCGATCTGCTTGCGCGGCAGGCCATGGGTTCACACGGCTGATGGAACAATGTCTTCGATCTAGGTAACAGTCGTTACTGTCTGTACTTGCGCGTCGTCGTGGCCGAGCCTAGATTTATGGCACCGGTCACAGGCCGTTTCTGACCCTGTGACATCGAAGTCCGTGCACGCCGGTGTGGCTGGGAGCTGCTCTCGCCCTCCGTGCGTGCGGTGGGGAGGAGACTCATGGCGAAGGTCGCTGCGCGGCGGCGACTCCGACGCTCACCTGGTCGTGTTACGGCGCTACTCGGTGCCACCGCAGTGACCGGGTCGATGCTCGCCGCGTGCGGGTCGAGCGACGGGATGCAGATCAACGTCTACTACGCGCCGGAGGACAACTTCCAGGCCGTCGTGGACGACTGCAACAAGCAGGCAGGCGGACGCTACGAGATCGTCTACAACAAGCTGCCTCGGGACGCCGACGGTCAACGCGAACAGATGGTGCGAAGGCTCGCGGCCGGGGACACGTCCATGGACGTCCTCGGGCTCGACGTGACCTGGGTGCCGGAGTTCGCCGAGGCCAAGTGGATCGAGGAGTGGACCGGCGAGTACAAGGCCGAGGCCGAGGCCGACGTGCTTCCCGGGCCGCTGGCGACGGCGGAGTGGGACGGCAAGTTGTACGCCGCGCCCAAGAACACCAACGTGCAGTTGCTCTGGTACGACGAGCGCATCACCCCCGAGCCTCCGCGCACGTGGGACGAGATGATCGAGATGTCGCGCTCGCTGCGTGAGCAGGGCAAGCCGCACCAGATTCTGTTCACCGGCGCCCAGTACGAGGGTCTCGTCGTCGTCTACAACTCCATCTCGGAGTCGGCGGGCGGACGCATCGTGTCCGAGGACGGCCAGAGCGTGGTCATCGACGAGGGTGCGATGCGTGGGTTGGAGATCCTCAAGGAGGTCAGCTCCACCGGCCTCACCGACCCGTCGCTGACCAACCAGAAGGAGGACGAGGTCCGGCTGGCGTTCCAGCAGGGGCGCGGCGCCTTCCAGCTCAACTGGCCGTTCGTCTACGCCTCGTACGCGGCGGAGAAGCCCGACGAGTTGCAGCACATCAAGTGGGCGCCGTACCCGGGTGTGGGCGAGCCCGGTACCGGTCGCAGCACGATCGGTGGCTACAACCTGGCGGTCAACTCCTCGTCCGAGCACAAGGACGAGGCGTTCGAGGCTGCGCTGTGCCTGCGCAGTCCCGAGCACCAGAAGTTCTCCGCGCTCATGGACGGTGTCCCGCCGACGGTCGAGTCGGTCTACAACGACCCCGAGCCGCTCGACCCGGGTAAGCCCGCGGACGCGGAGACGAACCCGACCATGGAACAGAAGTACCCGATGAAGGACGCGATTCGGGACCAGCTCAAGAACGCGGCGGTGCGTCCGTTGACGCCGGCGTACCAGAACCTGTCCATCGTGATGGCGAAGCTCTTGTCGCCGCCGTCGGCGATCGACCCGCAGGCCACCGCGCAGCGGTTGCGTGACCAGCTCGACGAGGCGCTCAGCTCGAAGGGCGTGATCCCATGAGTGACACGGCGTCCGTCCCTGCGACCGAGGCCGCGACCGCGGCCGGGGTCGGCACGGGCGGGAAGCGGGGTAAAGCCCCGATGAGTGAGGGCAAGCGGGCCGAGCGCAAGCTCGGACTGCTGCTGGTGGCTCCGGCCGCGATCGTGATGCTGGCCGTGACCGGCTATCCGATCCTCTACTCGGTGTGGTTGTCGTTGCAGCGCTACGACCTGCGGTTCCCGGACGAGCGGGAGTTCGTCTGGTTCGACAACTACGCCGCGGTGCTCACCAACTCGTACTGGTGGACGGCGTTCGGTGTCACGATGTTGATCACCGTCGTGTCGGTGGCGGTCGAGTTCGTGCTCGGCATGGCGCTGGCGCTGGTCATGCACCGGACGTTGGTCGGTCGTGGGCTCGTCCGCACGGTCAGTCTGATCCCGTACGGCATCGTCACCGTGGTCGCCGCGTTCTCGTGGTACTACGCCTGGACGCCCGGTACGGGGTACCTCGCCAACGCGCTCGCACCCGACGGGGCGCCGTTGACCGAGGGGTTGACGTCGCTGGGCATCATCGTCCTCGCCGAGGTGTGGAAGACGACGCCGTTCATGGCGCTGCTGCTCATGGCGGGTCTGGCGCTCGTGCCGGACGACCTGCTGAAGGCCGCCTCGATGGACGGTGCCAACGCGTGGCAGCGGTTCACGAAGGTGATGCTGCCGGTGATGAAGCCGGCGATCCTCGTGGCGTTGCTGTTCCGCACCCTCGACGCCTTCCGCGTGTTCGACAACATCTTCGTGCTGACGGGCGGAGCGAACGACACCTCGTCGGTGTCGATGCAGACCTACAACAACCTGATGAAGGGGCTGAACCTCGGTATCGGCTCCACGATGGCCGTGTTGATCTTCATCGCCGTGGCGATCATCGCGTTCATCTTCGTCAAGGTGTTCGGGACGGCGGCGCCGGGCAGTGACCAGGAGGGGAAGCGCTGATGGTTGCGTCTACGGTCACCACTGCGCGCAAGGCGCGGTGGGCGCTGATCGACATCATCGTCGTGGTGTACGCGCTGGTGCCGGTGCTGTGGATCGTCTCCCTGTCGTTCAAGACGAAGGAGACCCTCGCGGACGGCAACTTCATCCCGCGTGAGTGGACACTCGACAACTACCGCGAGATCTTCGCGACCAACGAGTTCATCCGGCCGTTGATCAACTCGATCGGCATCGCGATCATCGCGACGCTGATCGCGGTGGTGCTCGGCATGATGGCGGCCTACGCGGTGGCGAGGCTGGACTTCCCCGGCAAGAAGCTGTTGATCGGGGTGTCGCTGCTGATCGCGATGTTCCCGCAGATCTCGCTGGTGACGCCGTTGTTCAACATCGAGCGGGAGCTCGGGTTGTTCGACACGTGGCCGGGGCTGATCCTGCCGTACATCACCTTCGCGCTGCCGTTGGCGATCTACACGCTGTCGGCGTTCTTCCGGGAGATCCCCTGGGAGCTGGAGAAGGCGGCGAAGATGGACGGCGCCACGCCGGCACAGGCCTTCCGCAAGGTGATCGCGCCGCTGGCCGCGCCCGGTGTGTTCACCTCGGCGATCCTGGTGTTCATCTTCTGCTGGAACGACTTCCTGTTCGCCATCTCGCTGACGTCCACCGAGGCGTCGCGGACGGTGCCCGCCGCGCTGTCGTTCTTCACGGGTGCCTCGCAGTTCGAGGACCCGACCGGAACGATCTCGGCGGCAGCCGTGGTGATCACCATTCCGATCATTCTGTTCGTGTTGTTCTTCCAGCGGCGTATCGTCGCGGGGCTGACCTCCGGTGCGGTGAAGGGGTAGGCAATGGCTGAGATCGTGCTCGACAAGGTGACCAAGCGGTATCCCGACGGAGCCCTCGCCGTGTCGGAGATGGACATCCACATCAAGGACGGGGAGTTCATCATCCTCGTCGGTCCGTCGGGGTGTGGGAAGTCGACCGCGCTCAACATGATCGCGGGGCTGGAGGACATCTCCTCCGGTGAGCTGCGCATCGACGGGCAGCGCGCCAACGAGAAGTCGCCGAAGGATCGGGACATCGCCATGGTGTTCCAGTCCTACGCGCTGTACCCCCACATGAGCGTGCGGGAGAACATGGCGTTCCCGCTGCGACTGGCCAAGGTGGACGACGCGACGGTGAAGCGGAAGGTGGAGGAGGCCGCGGCGGTCCTGGACCTGACCCAGCACCTCGACCGCAAGCCGTCCAACCTCTCCGGTGGTCAGCGGCAGCGTGTCGCCATGGGCCGGGCGATCGTCCGTAACCCCAAGGCGTTCCTCATGGACGAGCCGCTGTCCAACCTGGACGCCAAGCTGCGTGGCCAGATGCGCACGTCGGTGTCGAAGCTGCAGAAGCAACTGGGCACCACGACCATCTACGTGACCCACGACCAGACCGAGGCCATGACGCTCGGCGACCGGGTCGTGGTGCTGCGCAGCGGCGTCGTCCAGCAGATCGGCGCGCCGCAGTTCCTGTACGACAACCCCGCCAACCTGTTCGTGGCCGGGTTCATCGGCTCGCCGTCGATGAACTTCGTGCCCGCGACGCTGGAGAACGGCGCGTTGAACAGCGCGCTGGGTGCGGTGCAGTTGCCCGACCGGCTGCGTCGGCTGGCGGAGCAGGCCGGTGCGCCCCGTGACGTGATCATGGGTGTGCGTCCGGAGAGCTTCGAGGACGCCGCACTGCTCGACGACGCGCAGCGTCAGGGTGGCGTCACGTTCGACGCGACCGTGGACGTGCTGGAGTCGATGGGCTCCGAGAAGTACGCCTACTTCACGGTGGAGGCGGAGCTGGCGCAGAGCGCCGAACTCGCCGAGATCGCCGCGGACGCCGGTTCTGCGGACGTGCCGGGTGCGGGTTCCTCCATCGTGGCGCGGCTGGCGGCATCGTCGGCGGCGCGTGAGGGCGAGCGGACGCAGTTGTGGTTCGACGTGGAGAAGATCCACCTGTTCGACCCGTCGACGGGCAAGAACCTCACCTACGAGGGCTGAGTGACGCGGCACGGGCCGCGGTCGGGACCAGCGTCGTTCCCGGTCGCGGCCCGTCGTCGTGTTCGCGCCGTTCGGCGTGTCAGAAGTGGCGTTCGCGGACGGCCTGGATGACCTCGTCGTCCCAGCGATGGGTCCGGATGAGCCGGTACCGCTCGCACGCGACCCACAGGTACGCCTCGGCCTCGGTCCGGTCGCCGACCAGGTCGGCTTGGTGCAACATCTGCACCACCGGCCGGTACTCCTCGGTGTACCAGCGCTGCGCCACGGTGGTCCGGTCGAGCAGCGTTCCCTCGTCCTGCATCAGCCGGAAACCCCACGCCTCGACGTGCTCGCCGAGCTGGGCGTAGTTCTCGGGGTCGGTCATCACCACGGCGGCGCGGGCCTCGCCCCGCAGCGGAACCCGTTCCAGGAACAACCGCCGGTAGCCCTTCACGATGAGGTCGCCGCGGTGTCGGATGCCGCTCGGGTCCAGCTTGGTCCGCACGAGGACGACGTTGGCCTCGATCGATGTCAGACCGAGCGCGTAGGCCACCGAGACGCGGTGGTGGCCGTCGATCACGAAGTGCAGGTCGCCGACCCGGTACACGTCGATGGGCGGGATGTGCTCACCCCGACGACTCGCTTGAGCGAGCCGTTCCCAGCGCTGCCGGACCCGCGCGGACGTGGGTCGGAAGCGGCGGTCGAAGTCCCGGCCGCGGTCGACGCTGCCCACGATGGACTCCAGGCTGATCACCTTCAGCCCGATCCGCCGTTCGCCCGCGCGTCCCAGCGCGTCGACGACCTCGTCGAAGGGCAGCGTGATGTTGACGTCGTCGGGTTCGCGGCGCAGCCAGGCGGCGAGCCGCGACAGGACCTGACGACGCCGAGCGCGGAGGAAGTCGTGTTCGGCGTCGACCCGGGGAGAGCCTGAGCTGTGTCTCACGGTGCCTCCGTCGGTGTCGGTCGGCCGAGCCCGAAGACGTGCGCCCCGACGACGTTGCGGACCCGCGTGTCGCCGAGATGCCGGTCGGGAGTCGACTGGCCGTAGGGGTGGACATGGCCGTGCAGCAGCCACCGGGGTCGCAGGCGGTGCACCACCTGGTGCAGACACTCGAACCCGCGGTGGGGAAGGTCGTCGCGGTCGCCGACGCCCCGAGGTGGCGCGTGCGTGAGGAGTACGTCCACGGGTCCGCGCGCCCGCCGTACCAGTCTGCGGGCGCGCCGAGCCTGGGCGCGTTCGCTCCACTGATTGGGGCCGTGGTTGTACCGAGGTGACCCGCCGAGGCCCGCGATGCGCAGCCCCGCCACCTCGACCACCCGGCCGTCGGCGTTGACGCCTCCGGGCGGGCCGGGCCAGCGGGAGGGGAAACCCGCGCGCAGCGACAACCCGTTGCGGACGTCGAACCCGCGCAAGTCGGGGTCGTGGTTGCCGGGAACGAACACCAGCGGCCGGTCGAACGTACTCGCGAGGAAGTCGAGGTAGTCGAACGGAAGGTCACCCGCGGCGAGGATCAAGTCCACGGACACCGGCCTGCCGCAGCCGTTCCACAACGCCTCGTCGACTTCGTCGGACACGGCGAGGACCCGCGGCGGCGCGTCCGTCGTGGGCTCGCCGCCGAGACGTCGGGCGCTCGGCAGGGACATGGCCCCGATTATCCCGCGCCCCTGGCCAGGTCGGGGTTCGTGGCGATGATCGCGGTGACGACGACGACCCAGATCACCGCGACGGTGAAGGCCCAGAACTTGAGGTTGGTGAGCATCCGGGACATGACTCACTCCTTTCGTCGAGCGGGGAGGAAGCAGGAGGAGGCGAGCGGCGGGCGAGGCCGCGTCAGAGCCATTTCTTCTTGCGGAAGATGCGGTAGAGCACGAAGCAGATCACGAGGATCACGACGATGACGGCCGGGTAGCCGTAGCGCAGTTGCACCTCGGGCATGTACTCGAAGTTCATGCCGTAGATGCCGGCGATGGCCGTGGGCACCGCGATGATCGCCGCCCACGAGGTGATCTTGCGCATGTCGGAGTTGAGCTGGAGTGTGATCTTGCCCAGCGTGGCGTCGACCAGGGTCGTCAGCAGTTCGTCGAACGCCGCGACGCGGTCGGACACCGTGATCACGTGGTCGTGCACGTTGCGGAAGTAGGAGCGAACCTCTTCGGGGATCATCCGGGTGTAGCCCTCGGCGAGGCGGCGCAGCGGCGTCGCCAGCGGCAGCACCGCCCTGCGCAGTTCGAGCACCTCGCGCTTGAAGAGGTAGATCTGCTCGGACGTCACCCGGGTGCGCGGCGCGAACACCTCGGTCTCCATCTCGTCGATGTCGTCCTCGATGCGTTCGGTGACGTTGAGGAAGTGGTCGACGACGTGGTCGGCGATCGCGTGCAGCACCGAGGCGGGACCGTACATCAGCCGTTCCGGGTCGGCGTCGAGCTCGCGGCGCAGATGGGTCAGTCCGGCGTGGTTGCCGTGTCGGACGGTGATGATGAAGTCGGACCCGAGGAACGCCATGAGCTCGCCCGACTCGACGATCTCGTTGGCCGTGGTGGGCGAGTCGTGCTCGACATACCGGACGGTGCGGAACACCATGAACAGCGTGTCGTCGTAGCGTTCGAGCTTCGGGCGCTGGTGGGCGTGGACGGCGTCCTCGACGGCGAGTTCGTGCAATCCGAAGGTGTCGGCGATGCCTTGGATCTGCTCCTCAGTGGGCTCGTGCAGACCGATCCACACGAACCCCTCGCCGCGCGCCCGGACCTCGGCGATGGCGTCGGCGTGCGACCACTCGCCGGGCTGTCGGACGCCGGCGATGTAGACACCGCAGTCGACGACGTACTCGGACGGCGTGACGACACCGTTGCTCTGTCGGCGCGCCTCACGGGACACGCGGCCGGAGACCCGGCCACTCGCGCGACCGCGCAGGCTGCCGAGGGAGGGGAGTGCGGGCATGGGAAGCCTCCTGGCTGTGACGTCGTGGATCGATGACGACAGGCACGTGCCAGCGGCCCCGGCTGAGGGCGGGAACGGGCGCGGTGGATCGCGGCGAACGGAAAGGATCGCCTACCGCGGATTCGGTGCTCGAAGCCCGTCAGTGGGGACGCCGGCCGGACTAGGAAGCGGACTATCGCCACTACTCATCTGCGTCCTCACCTCCTCGGACTCGACGTGAACGGCGCGGGTGGCGAGTACGACGTCCTCGCCGGTGCGATCTCGCGCGCCGTTGTCCGAGGGTACTCCTGTCGGGGTGATCACGTCCGCTCAGGTCGATGTGACGTCGGTGAACATCCGGTGACACCGGTCGGTGGTGCCGAGGCGACACGCCGACGTCGGGGCCGCCCACGGGATACGGTGAGGCGGAGCCCCGCCGTCGGTCGGCGGGACGCCTGTCGCTCACCCCGAGGACGAACATGACCACGAGTCTCGACACGGTCCGCGAGCGCCTGCGCCGGTTCGCCGAGTACGAGGCGGCGGAATCGTCGCCGTTGTACTCCCACCTCGCGGAGCAGGCCGCGAACGACGACGACGTCGCACAACTGCTCACGGCGGCGGCCGGCAACGACGCGCATCCCACGTTGCTGCTCGCGGCGGCACACCGGTTGCTCCAGACCGATCCCATCCACCCGTTGACGCGGTACTACCCGTCCCTGGGCGGGCTCGACGGACCGGACGACCGCACGTGGCCGTTGTTCCGGCAGTTCGTCCTCGACCACGCCTCCGAGATGCGGGAGCTGATCGGGACGCGGTTCACCCAGACCAACGAGGTGCGCAGGGCAGCCGTGCTCTATCCCGCCGTCGCCTCGCTGGCGAAGCGACTCCGAGGGCCGATCGGGCTGCTGGAGGTCGGGTGCAGCGCGGGCCTGCTGCTGGGCATGGACACCTTCTCCTACCGCTATCTCCTGGACGGCGGCGAGCAGATCACGGCCGGGCCCGCGCGGGCCGCCGTGGGGCTGCACTGTGCGCTGGCGCTGGGGCCGGAGGCGGTGTTCCCGACCCTGCCGCGCAAGGTGACCGTCTCGGCCCGCGTCGGTCTGGACCGTTCGCCCGTCGACGCCTCCGACGAGGAGGAGCTGGCGTGGCTGGAGGCGTGTGTGTGGGCCGACCAGCCGGACCGCATCCGGCTGCTGCGCACGGCCGCCGCGGCCCAACGCCGGAAGCCGCCGGAGTTGGTGGCGGGCGACGCGGTGGACGACCTCGCCACCGCGGCAGCGCGAGTGCCCGAGGAGCTTCCCCTCGTGGTCTTCACCAGTTGGGCACTGCCGTACCTGCCCGCGGCACGGCGGGACGACTTCGTGGCCGCTCTGGCGGAGCTGGCCTCGCGGCGTCGGCTGTGGTGGGTCGCGATGGAGGACTACGCGGTGGCGCTGCACCACGTGCTGCCCGGCCGGGACGAGCTGTCCTACGCCGCGACGGGCCGGGCCACGCTCGGCGTCGTGTCGTTCGAGGGCGGGGAAGTCAATGCCAGGGTGGAGGCGCAGGCCGTGCCGCACGGCCAGCGCATGACCTGGCTCGCGAACTGACGGACGGAGGTCAGTGTCGAGGCAGCGCGTCCCAGTCGTGGAGCGTCTCGAACAGGCCCTCGCTCAGCAGACCGGCCCGGTGCAGCTCGGCCAGCTCGGCCCGGGTCGCCCAGCGGGCGTCCGCGGCGTCGTCGCCCGGATCGAGGCTGCCGCCGACGACGGTGCACGCGTAGTCGTGGATGTCGTAACGGCCGCGCGTGACATGGCCCACATATCGATCCGGTCGTACGGCGAGTCCGGTCTCCTCCGCCAGCTCCCGGACGACGGCCTCGGCGTCGGTCTCACCGACCTCGACGCGGCCACCGGGCAGTGACCACAGTCCCTGGGAGGGCGCGTGACCTCGGAGGACGAGCAGGAGCCGCCCGTCGGCGTCGAACACGATGCCGCCGACGCAGCGTTGCGTGACCATCTCGCGGACCGCCTCCCGGAGTCTGCCGCCCGCTCCGGCGGGCCCTCACGGAGGGTAGTCGAAGATCGACTTTGTCGTAGCGGACTGACCCAAGTGCAGGACTTTACTGCCGTAACGGAGCGCAGTGCGGTACAAACTTAGTGGCACCAAGCCGCTGACAGGTCTGCACTTCGAGAGACGGGATTGATCGCCGTGAACGCGAAAAAGCTTGCGACGTTCGCTGGTATCGCGTTGGTCCTCTTCTTCGTGATCGCCCGGCCAGGAGAGGCAGCGGGTTTCGTGGACAACATCATCACTGCGCTGCGAGACGCCGCCGAAGCCGTGATCACGTTCGTCAGCAACGTGTTCAGCTGATCGGCGAGAGCCTCCGCTCATGCTCGCGCCACGCGACCCAGACGAGTACCTGCTCGACACCGAGCGTCGGGTGATCAGAGTCCGGCGGCACTGGGCCTGCCTCATCTGGCAGACCTTCGAGGCCGTCGCTCTGATCGCCGTGTGCGTGATGGTCTCGTACATCCTGCCGCCCGCCATGTGGATGTTGCAGAACGTACTGTGGTACGTCGCGCTCTTCCTCGTGCTGCGGTTCGCCTACCAGGTCGTGGAGTGGTGGGTCGAGCGGCTGGTGGTCACCGACAAACGGTTCGTCATGACCACCGGTGTCTGGACGACGCAGGTGCTCATGATGCCGATCACCAAGGTCACCGACCTCACCTACGAGCGGCCGTTCCTCGGCCGCATCCTGGGGTACGGGACGATGGTCGTCGAGTCGGCCGGTCAGATCCAGGCGCTGAACCGCATCGAGTACCTGCCGAAGCCGGAGGAGTTCTACGACACGATCTCCGAGCTCGTGTTCGGCGACAAGCAGAAGCAGGCCGAGCGGTTCTCCATGATCAAGGCGCAGCGCGCGGCGCGGCGCAGCAAGAAAGTGATCGGCTGAGGCCCGACGTCCGCGTCGGGCCCGCCGAGAGGGTGCAGGCCAGGGTGCGGTCCCGCGTGTGGGGCACCGCTGGACAATGGTGCGTGTGCGCATCGACCTGCATACTCACTCGACCGTCTCGGACGGTACCGACAGCCCCGGCGACCTGGTCCGCCTCGCGGCGGACGCCGGGCTCGACGTCGTCGCGTTGACCGATCACGACACCACCGCGGGTTGGGAGGCGGCGGTGTCGGCGTTGCCCGCCGGGTTGAGTCTCGTGCCGGGAGCCGAGCTGTCGTGCGAGGCGCTCGCCACTGACGGGCGCCGGGTGAGTGTGCACGTGCTCGCGTATCTGTTCGACCCCGCCGCGCCCGCGCTCGTCGCGGAGCAGCAGCGGTTGCGTCGGGAACGGCGGCGGAGGTTGCGGGTGATGGCCGAGCGGATGGCCGCCGACGGCCTGCCGGTGGACGCCGACGACATCCTCGGGCGGCTGGACCCGGACGCTCCCGCGGGGAGGCCGCACCTGGCGCGTGCGCTGGTGCGGGCGGGTGTGGTGAGCACCGTCGACGAGGCGTTCACACGGTTCCTCGGCGGTGGCCGCGGCTATTTCGTGCCTCGGGCCGACACCCCGGTGACGACCGCGATCGACATGATCGCTGAGGCAGGTGGGGTGACGGTGTTGGCGCACCCGTTCGCCACGTCGAGGGGCCCCACGGTGTCGGAGGAGACGATCGCCGAGTTGGCCGAGCGGGGGCTGACCGGTGTCGAGGTGGACCATCCCGACCACGACCCGGAGACGCGTCGGCGGCTGCGGGAGCTGGCCGACGAACTCGGTCTCGTGCGGACCGGGTCGAGCGACTACCACGGCACGAACAAGACCATCGTCATCGGCCAGGAGACCACCGACGCCGACCAGTTCGAGGCTCTGCTGGCTCGCGCGTCTCGTACTCCGGTGACGGCGTCGTGAACGAGTACTTCAGCCTGAACCTGTTCCTGGAGGCGTCGATCACCCTGCTGGTGATCATGGACCCGCCGGGCACCGTGCCGGTGTTCCTGAGCCTGGTGGGCCGCAAGACGCCGTCGGCCAGGGCGAGGGCGGCGCGGCAGGCCGTGTTCGTGTCGCTGCTGGTCATCAGCCTGTTCGCGGTGGCGGGGGAGTTCATCCTCGCGTACCTGGGCATCGGCATCCCGGCGTTGCAGGGAGCGGGTGGCCTGCTTCTGCTGCTCGTGGCGCTCGACCTGCTGACCGGCAAGGGCGGTTCGCAGCCGGAGGCGACCGAGGACGTCAACGTGGCACTCGTCCCGCTGGGCACGCCGTTGCTGGCCGGTCCTGGCGCCATCGCGGCGACGATCGTGTTCGTGCGCTCGGCGGACGGACACGTGGGGTCGTACGTGGCACTCGGAGCGGCGATCGTCGCCGTCCACCTGGTGCTGTGGGCGTGCATGAGGTACTCGGGACTGTTCATCCGGGTCGTCCGGGAGAGTGGGATCACCCTGCTGGCGAAGGTCGCCGGCCTGTTGCTGGCCGCCATCGCCGTCGAGCTGGTGGCCGACTCGATCCGTGGCTTCATCGAGGGGGCGTGACGTGGAACAACTCGGCTTCGACTTCGGTGTCGAGCCCCGACCGCTGCTCAAGGTCACGCCCGCGCGGCTGTCGCTGTACGACGACTGCCCGCGCCGCTACCGCATGACCTACCTCGACCGGCCCACACCGGCGAGGACCGGACCGTGGGCACACAACACCGTGGGCGCGGTGGTGCACAACGCGTTGCGCGAGTTGTTCGCCCTGCCTCCGGGCAGGCGGACGCCCGAGCGGGCCGCCGACCTCGTCGGACGCCACTGGCGCAGCGCGGGGTTCGCCGACGCGGTGCAGGTCGCGCGGTACGCCGAGGCCGCGCGGCGTTGGGTTGCCGACTACGTCGAGGCTCACGGCGCGGACGTCGACGTCGTGGCCGTCGAGCGGTGGGTGTCGGCCACGGTCGGCAGCACGCCGAACGCCCCGACGCTGCGGATCGAGGGCCGCGCCGACCGGATCGACCGGCGTGACGACGAACTGGTCGTCGTCGACTACAAGACCGGCCGCAAACCCCTGCGGGATTCGGACGCGCAACGGTCGCAGGCCCTGGCGCTCTATGCGCTCGCGGCCCGGCGCACCCTGCACGCGCCGTGCACTCGGGTCGAACTGCACCACCTCCCCACCGGCACCGTCGCGGTCGCCGAGCACACCGAGGCGACGTTGACCGAGCACGTCCGCAAGGCGGAGGAGACCGCCACGAAGACCCGAACCGTGATCGATAGGCTCACCGACGGGGGCGATCCGGATCACCTCTTTCCCGCACGACCAGCACCTCGGTGTGCCTGGTGCGAACTGCGTCCCAGCTGCCCGGAGGGAAGGCAGGCGGCACCCGCCGCTCAGCCCTGGGACTTGCTGGCGCCCACGACGTGACGACGATTGACGGAGTGACATGGCAGAGCCGGACACGGTGGAGTTGAGCGTGCCCGCCGAGCCGGCCCGGACCCGGGTCCGGGTGTGGCGAGGAGTCACGGGGGCACTCGTGGCGGGGTGGGGCGCGGTCGTCGCCGTGCTGGTCTTCGCTCAGGTCGTGGCGTGGGCCGGTGGCGGGGAAGGCCCTGGCGTGGCCGAGCTCGTCGGCCACGTGGTCGGTCTCGTGCTCGCCGGTGCGGCACAGCTCGTCGCCGACCGCAGCGACGGCAGGCGTGCGGGCCTGGCTGGGGTGGCGGTCGCCCTGCTCACACTCGCGATGCTGTGGCTCTTCTGGTGGTCGTGAGCCGGTGGCTCAGGAAGTGACCCAACTGCGCCAGCGGGGCAGCAGTTCCGCCAACAGGCCGCGAGGGTTCTCGGTGTTCGGCGAGTGGGCGGCCGATTCGACGATGACGAACTCCACGCCGAGCCGCAGAGCCATGTCCCGCTGACTCGGCACGCTCCAGGCGTCGTCGTGTTCACCGGCGACGACGAGCCCCGGGATCGCGTCGGCCCTGAGCCTCGCCGCCAGCTCGTCGACGCGGTCCGGTTCGTGTCTCAGGTTCTCGGCCATACCGAGCAGACACGCCGGTGACGTGGCCAGGAAGCGCTTCCGGAGAAACGCCGTCACCGCGTCGCCGCCCGGATGCGGGCCACCGACCTGCTGCCGCACGGCGTACGCCGCTTCGACACCGCGCTCGCGCAACAACGGCTCCCCGACGTCGAGGGCCTGCCGTCGAGGTCCCGGTGGAAGCGCCGCGGGCCCGCTGCACAGCAGCGTCAGGCCCGCGATCGGCGCACCCGCGAGGACCGCGCCGCGAGCCACGAGCCCACCGTAGGAGTGCCCGAGGACGAGGACGGGACCGGAGGCGGAGGCCACGAGATCGGCGACCACCTTGCCCAACTCCGTGGGACCGTAGGCGGACTCGTCGTCCGGACCGGGGGACTCGAACTGGCCGGGCAGGTCGATCGCCACGGGCAGGAATCCGGCCTCGGCGATGCCGTCCAGCAGGGGCGCGAAATCTTCCTTGGACCCGGTGTAGCCGGGCACGAGCAGCACGGTCGCCACGGGATCGGTCGGGAGCGGGCCGCGCAACGCGGCCACCGGCCCATGTGGACCGGGAAGCTCCACGCGGTCGGCGCCGTGCGGGCTGAGCTGGGACGACGGGGTAGAGGTCATCGCATCACCTCAGGGCGACGAGGGTGCCGCCACGCCGTTCGAGCAGCACCGGACCGGTGGCCGCCAGCTCGACCGGACCCGCATGGTCGGGCCGGTCGACCGCGACGGTGCGGGTCACGGCTCCGGTGCGTTCGTCGAGAGTGGCCAGACCACCGGGGATGGGTACGACGTACTCGGTCGCGAACGTCGTGCCCGCGCCGAGCGTGCCCTCCACCGTCCATCGAGGTCGGAGGTCGGGCAGGGAGAGAGCGACGGTGCTGGAGCCGGTGAACCAGTACAGGTTCTCGTGGCCCACGGCGGTCGAGACGGCGCCGGACTCGGGCACCGCGGCGAGGTCGTCGGACGGGACGGCGAGGCCGTACGTGCCGACCTGCTGCCCCTCGTAGTCCCAGACGTACAGTTGTCGCCGCTCCGGAAGAGCCACCGCCACCCGCTCGTCCGACATGGCCACGACCTGGGCCGTCACCTCCGGAAGCAGCGCGCTGAACACCTGCTCGGGTTCATCGGCCTCGTCGCCCGCGGCGTCCAGCACCGTCAGCCGGGCGTTGGTCTCGTTCGGGCAGTGCTCGATCACGCCCACGCGGTCACCTCCCGCGGCGACCGTCGAGTACGAGCAGCCGGGCCGGGGCTGCCGGTTGGGGTTCACAGGCGCGGGCACCTGGCCGTACTCCAGGGTCTTCACCAGATCGCTGCGCCACGTGTTGAGCAGGTGCGTCCCGGTCGTCGTGACGTGACTGTCGTCGACGACGAGCCGGGTGGGTGCTTCGGCGTCACCGTTGCGTTGAGCCGTGCGGTGTCCGGTCGTCGGGTCGAGCTGGGTGACCTCGCTGCAGCCGGAGCCCTTGCGGTAGACGGCGACGGCCTTCGACCACGCGGCGCCCACGGTGCAGAGGTCGAGGTCGCGGCTGTACTCCCAACGGACCTCGCCGGTGAGGGGGTCACGGCCCGACACGGTGCCGTCCGAGCCCGTGATCACGAAGCCCCCCTGGGCGATCGGCACCGGGGTGGCCGGGCTGTCGGCGCGCCAGCGTTCGGCCAGGCTGCCGGGCACCGAGGTGAGTCCGACGAGCCGAGGCGGGGGTTCCGACGCGGTGCGTTGGGTGGTGGCGCGGCTGTCGCTGAACAACCAGACCACCACGCCCGCGGCGACGCAGACGACGGCCAGCGTGGCTGCCAGCACCCGGTCGCGGCGCCGGTTCCAGGGCGAACGCCGGCTCCTGCGACCGCGGTGTGGTCGCTCACCCCCGCTGACGGTGTGGGCGCCCTTGACCCCGCCACCCGAGTCGCGCGCCGGTTCCGACGTGGGCGTCCCCGCCGGGTCGACCACGTCCTCGTGCTCCGACGTGGTCCCCGGCGGGGGCTCGGTCGTCTCGGGAGGCTGCTCGTCGGGCCGTCCGGGCGGGGTGCTCACGCGCCTTAGTCTGCCTCCGCCACGGCGTCCGTGGTGCTGGTGGGGTTGCCGCTCGCCGCGCCACGGGTCCGGCGGCGACGCCGACGCGTGGGCCGCTCACCGCTGTCGGTGCCCGACTCCTCCTTGTCGGCGGGGGCCACGTGCTCGGCGGTCGGCGTGTGCGACGTGCCGCCGCGCGTCCGGCGCCGACGCGGGCGTGTGGTGTCGGTCGAGGAGTCGTCGCCCCGCTCGGCCGACTCGGCCTGCGTGGCGGGCGTGATCTCCCGGCCGCCCCGGGTGCGCCTGCGCTGGCGCGAGCGCCTGCGCGGTGTCTCGCCGCGGCCGTCGCCACGGCCCCGGGACCGCCGCCGCTTGCCTCCGAAGTCCTCCTCGTCCTCGGCGGCGAGTCCGGCGCGCGTGCGCTTGGACAACGGGAGTCGTCCGGTGGCGGACTCCGGGATGCCGAGGTCGGTGAACAGGTGCGGCGAGGTCGAGTAGGTCTCCACCGGTTCGGGCTTGTCGAGGCCCAACTCGTCGGAGATCAGCTTCCAGCGCGGGATCTCGTCCCAGTCCACCAGCGTGATCGCCACGCCGGTCTTGCCCGCGCGACCGGTGCGCCCGATGCGGTGCACGTAGGTCTTCTCGTCCTCGGGCGTCTGGTAGTTGATCACGTGGGTGACGTCGTCGACGTCGATGCCGCGTGCGGCGACGTCGGTGGCCACCAGCACGTCCACCTTGCCCGAGCGGAACGCCCGCAGCGCCTGTTCCCGGGCGCCCTGCCCGAGGTCGCCGTGGACGGCAGCGGCGGCGAAGCCACGCTCGGTGAGGTCGTCGGCGACCTTCTGCGCCGTCCGCTTCGTGCGGGTGAAGATCATGGTCAGACCGCGGTTCTCCGCCTGGAGCACCTTGGCGACCAGCTCGGGCTTGTCGAGCGAGTGCGAGCGGTAGACGAATTGCGTCGTGCGCTCGTGGACGGCTCCGGCCTCGGTGTCCTCGGCCCTGATGTGGGTCGGCTGGTGCAGGAACGTCCGCGCGAGCGTGAGGATCGGGCCGGGCATCGTGGCCGAGAACAGCATCGTCTGGCGCTCGTCGGGCACCATGCGCAGGATGCGCTCGATGTCGGGGAGGAAGCCGAGGTCGAGCATCTCGTCCGCCTCGTCGAGCACGAGCGTGGCGACCTTGCCGAGCACCAGGTGCTGCTGTTCGGCGAGGTCGAGCAGCCTGCCGGGTGTTCCGATGACGACGTCGACGCCCTGTCGCAGCGCCTTGATCTGCGACTCGTAGGGCCGTCCTCCGTAGATGGACGCGATCCGCACGCCGAGGTGCTTGCCCGCGTTCTCCAGGTCCTGGCTGACCTGCACGCACAGCTCACGGGTGGGAACCACCACGAGCGCCTGCGGGGTGCCGTCGCCCGGCAGCGTGAGCCGCTGGAGCAGTGGCACGCCGAAGCCGAGGGTCTTGCCCGTCCCGGTACGGGCCTGGCCGATGACGTCCTCGCCGGAGAGCGCGAGCGGCAGAGTCAGCGCCTGGATGTCGAAGGTGCGCTCGATGCCGGAGGCCGAGAGCGCCCGGACGATCTCGGGGTGGACGCCGAGTTCGGCGAAGGTCGGGTTGGTGGACGACGCGGCGGCGGTGTCGGGAGCTGTGCCCGTCGCCTGCTCGGTCGTGGTGTCGTCGTTGCGTTCGATGTCGAATCGCCTCTCTCATACCAGCGCGCACAGCCGGGGTACTCGCGGCTGATCGACCACCACGCGAAATGGCGCGTTCGCTTCGCGACGTGTCACACGAAACGGAGTGGGACGCCGCTGGAGGCGTGCACGCACACTGTCAGTACGGAGTGAAGTGGTGCGACGGAAGACGGCGGAGAAGAACCGGCGCCGGGTCGACATCGCTGTCGTCCGAACTCTTCGGACCGCGGTGCCAAGCGCCTCATGCGCGCCGTCTCGACGTCGTTGCACTACACGAGGCCACCTTCACTACCAGCTCTCAGTCTAACCTGTCCAGTGGCTAGCACTAGGGACGTCGGCAGGTGGGACGGCGTGTTGTTGGTCTCGTTGTGGCCTGGACTACGGTTGGAACGTGACTGACGCGAAGGCTGGTGACACCGAAGAGACCCGTTCCCTCGGGGCGGGCGTCGTCGACCTGGTCGGTGTGCTCGCGTACAGCGAGCTGTCGGCGTTCGACCGGCTGGCCGAGGACGCGCGCACCGCGCCGTCGCTGGCCGGACGAGCGGCTCTGGCGTCGATGGCGGCCGCGGAGATGGGCCACTACGGCCTGCTGGAGCGCTACCTCTCCGACCGTGGGGTGCGGGTCGAGGACGCCATGCGCCCGTTCATGCGTCACATCGACGCCTTCCAGGAGTCCACGGCGCCCCGGACGTGGCTGGAGTCGCTCGTCAAGGCCTACGTCGTGGACAACCTCGCCGCCGACCTGTACCGCGAGCTGGCCGGCGTGCTCGACGACGAGACCCGCGAACTCGTGATCACCGTGCTGGCCGACACCGGGCACTCCGCGTTCGCCCAGCGCGAAGTCGCGGCGGCAATCGAGAACGACACTCCGGTGCGCGACCGGCTCGCCCTGTGGAGTCGGCGACTGCTCGGCGAGGCGTTGACGCAGGCCCAGTACGTCGTCGCCGAGAGCGACGGGCTCGCCGAACTGATCGTGGCGGGAACCGGGGATCTCTCGGGCATCGCCGCGCTGTTCCGGAAGCTGCAACAGCAACACACCAAGCGGATGCAGACCCTCGGTCTCGGCTAGCCTTGATCCGAGGAACGAATCCGACGAGGCGGAGGTCGCAGTGGAGGTCAAGATCGGCATCAAGGACGCGCCGCGGGAGCTCGTGGTGGCCAGCAATCTCTCCTCCGACGAGGTGGAGAAGCAGGTCGCCGACGCGCTCGGTGCCGGTGACGGCCTGTTCCGACTCACCGACGACAAGGGCCGCAAGTATCTCGTGCCCGCCGACCGCATCGCCTACGTCGAGATCGCGCCGTCGGACGTCCGCCGGGTCGGTTTCGCCGTCGGCTCCTGAAAGCCCGATCACCTGACGAAGCCACCCCGTGCCCATCGAGCGGCACGGGGTGGTTTTCTCGTCTTCGGCGCCCGGCTCAGTCGTGGGCGGGCGCCAGGTCGTCGAGGGAGGTCGGCACGAAGAACGGCGGCGTGCTCGTCCCGAGGATGCGGTAACGGTCCCACGGGTCGGGGTCGGAGATCTCGCCCTCGGCGCTGCCCTCGGGCGTGCGGATCTCGACCTTCTGCTTCTTGCCGCCCGCGAGTTCGGAGAGCCGCTGGTCGGCCTTGATCCGGCCATACCAGTGGTAGTAGCCGTCGATGGGCTGGAAGTGGCCCCGCAGCTCCACGTCGACGTCCAGTTCGGTGTCGCCGAGGCGCAGCGTCGCGGTACCCGTGTAGCCGTCCTCGTCGTGGTCGTGTCCGCTCACGATGGTTCTCCTGTCGGGTCGAGGGAGCCGCCGGGTGTGGCCGTCAGCCTGACGACCCTGTTGGCGTCCAGCGGCTTGTCGGGGTCCAGCACGATCCCGTGCTGGCGGGTGAGGCCGTCGATGGCGGCCCAGATGATCTGCGTCAGGTACTCCACGACGCTGTCCCGGCTCATGGTCCGCTTGTCCAGCCACCACTCGCCGGTGTTCTGCACCATGCCGACGATGCCGTAGGCCCAGGGCTCGGCCGCGCCGGAGTCCAGGTTGAGCATCCGCATGTAGTCGCCGAGCAGCGAGGTGATCGCGGTGGCGATGAATTCCTTGTCCTCGGCCACCACGTCGGCGTCCACCGGACGATCGGCGCGGGGGGTGTGCGCCAGCAGGCGGTAGAGGTTCGGGTGTTCCTCGATCACCGAGAAGAACGCGTCGAGGGCCATGCGGATACGGGGGACGGGCGCGAGTTCGGCGTTGATCGCCGGGATGAGGCGTTCGAACAGGATCTCCGTGCCTCGGCGACCCAGGGCGAGGTACAGGTCGACCTTGTCCTCGAAATGGCGGTAGAGCACCGGTTTGGTGACTCCCGCGGCGGCGGCCACGTCCTCCATGCCGACGTCCGGACCGTGTTCGGCCAGCGCGCGCAACGCGGCGTCGACGAACTCCGCTCGGCGCGCGATCCGGTGCTTGCGCCAGCGGTCGCGGCGCGCGTCGCCACTCGACTTCGATGTGGATTCGCGCGATCGCTTGGAGCGGTTGACACGGTCGGCCATGTTGGTCATGCTACCAGAAGTAACTGTTACCGGAAGTTACATCAAGGGGAAGGTGGTGGGCCGCGATGACGCGCGCCGCGACGGAGTCGACTCGCGACAGGACCGCAGAGCGGTTGCTGAGGTCGTCGGCCAACAAGTTCTACGACCCCGAGATCGACATCGACTGGGACGCTCCGTTGGTCGAGGGCAAGCACTACCTGCCCGAGGAACGCTCCAGCCTCTACGGCACCCCGCTGTGGGACCGCCTGACCCCTGAACAGCGCATCGAGCTCGGCAAGCACGAGATCGCGAGCATCGCCACCAACGGCATCTGGTTCGAGGTCCTGCTCATGCAGATGCTGCTCAAGGAGGTCTACAACTCCGATCCCACCACCGGATTCGCCCAGTACGCGCTGACCGAGATCGCGGACGAGTGCCGCCACTCGACGATGTTCGCCCGCTTCAGCGAGCGCGTCGGCTGCCCGCACTACGGGCCGGTGGCCTGGCGCAAGCGGCTCGGCAAGCTGCTCAACGTTCTCGCGTACGGGCCCGCCATGTACGGGTCGATCCTCGTGGCCGAGGAGATCCTCGACCGACTCCAGCGGGAGCAGATGAACGATCCCGACATCCAACCGCTCGTGCGCATGGTGAACCGCATCCACGTGCTGGAGGAAGCCCGGCACGTGACGTTCGCGCGCGAGGAGGTCAAGCGCCGGATGAGCACGCTGCGCGGCCCGGAGCGGGCGTACCAGCAGTGGCTCATCGCGGTGGTCTCCAACGAGATCACGCACAGCCTGATCAACCCGGCCGTGTACAAGGCCGTCGGCATCCGGCCGAGGGACGGCCAGCGGGCCGCCGAGGCGAACCCGTACTGGCAGGAGACGATCCGCTACACGGGCGAGCGCATCATGGGCTTCCTCGACGAGGTCGGCCTCGTGGGCAAACCCGGTATGCCGTGGTGGCGGCGTTCGTTCCTCCTGGCGCGGTGAGCGGCCGATGAACACTCGAACTCTCACCACTAGCGACGGGACCGTGCTGGCGTTGGAGGAGGGCGGGCCCCGCGACGCGGACGTCACCATCGTCCTCGTGCACGGGTGGACGCAGGATCGCCGCACGTGGGAGCGCGTCATCCCGCTCCTGCCCTCGGATGTCCGGTACGTGCGTTACGACCTGCGGGGACACGGGAAGTCGGCACCGCCGGCGCCGGGCGGGGCGACGATCGACCGTCTGGCCGACGACCTCGCCGAGGTGATCGCCGACGCGGCACCCACCGGCAAGGTCGTGCTGGCGGGTCACTCGATGGGTGGCATGACGATCATGGCGTTGGCGGACCGGCACCCGGAACTCGTGCGCACCCGCGTCGTCGGAGCGGCCTTCGTGTCCACGGCCGCGTCCCACCTGAGCCGGGTGACGCTCGGGCTGCCCGGGGTGCTGGGCGCGCTCGCGCACCGCGCGGAGCGCGCGCTCGCCGACGCGCTGACCCGGTACCGGCGCGACCGGCTCCCGCTCGGCCGGTCGGCCGCGAGGTGGGGCGTCCGGTGGTTGGTCTTCGGGCGCAGGCCCCGCCGTTCGGACGTCGCGATCGCGGCCGAGCAGTTGCGTTGCGCCCATCCGGCCGCCGTGGGTGCGTTCCGGGGCGAGATCGCCCGGCACGACCGCAGGGCCGCGTTGGCGGTCCTGGCCGACACACCTGCCGTGGTGATGTCGGGGACCGCGGACCGCCTGTGCAGTAGGCGGCACGCGCGGGTCATCGCCGATCACCTGGAGCTGGCCCGACTGGTGCTGTGTCCCGGAGCGGGGCACATGCTGCCGCAGGAGCGGGAACGGGAGGTCGCCGACGAGCTGTCGGCATTGTGCCGGGCCGCGGTGACGTCGCGAGCCGCCTGATTTCCGGCCCGCGACGACAACGGTTCGACGACGGGCGTGGCCGATCGGTTCGGCCGCGCCCGTTCAGTCGCGGCCGGAAAGCGGGAACCCGGCGCCGATCCCGCGCCACGCCAGCGTCGAGATCAACGACACGGCCTCGTCCTGCGACATCCGGCTGTTGGCCAGCCAGAAGCGGGCACCGACCTGGCTCATGCCGACCAGCCCGACCGCGAGCAGTCGGGCCTTCTCCTCGTCGAGGCCCGCGTCGGCGGTGATGGTCTCGGTGATGGCGTCGACGCTGGCGGTCGTCGCCCGGTCGACGGCCTCTTGCACGGCGGGCTCGCCCCGCAGATCCGATTCGAAGACCATGCGGAACGCGCCGGCGTCCCCGTTGACGAACTCGAAGAACGCCCCCACCGCGTTCTTGACGCGCTGCTTGTTGTCGGTGGTCGACGCGAGAGCTTGCTGCACGGCCGTGACGAGGCTGTCGACGTGGCTCTCCAGCAACGCGATGTAGAGGTCGAGCTTGCCGGGGAAGTGCTGGTACAGCACCGGCTTGCTCACACCGGCGCGCTCGGCGATGTCGTCCATGGCCGCCGCGTGGTAACCGTTGGCGGCGAACACCTCCTGCGCGGCCGCCAGCAGTTGCGCGCGGCGCTCCGTCCTCGGGAGCCGCACGCCCCGTCCGAGTGGTGCCGGGTTCGCCCCGTCCGCGACCTGCTGCACCTGCCCCGTTTCCGTCATCCCCGCCTCCAGTCGTACTTCCCACCGAACACTACTCGTGGGTACGTACCGCACGCCAAGCGCCGGGGGCGTCAGGCATGCTGTCAGAGTGCCCGAAACACACCCCGGTTCACCCGGAAGCCTGACGTCAGAGCGTTCCCGCCCGCCGCTGACCCATGTGCCGCTGTCGACCACGCCGCTCGCCGAGGTCGACGTCACCGCCGGTCCCTGGCCGGGCGCGACCCACCGGGTCGGCGACCTCGACCTCCACGTGCGCCGCACCCCGGCCGACGGGCCCGACGCGCCCGCGGCCACCGCGGTCTACGTCCACGGGCTCGGCGGGTCGTCGACCAACTGGACCGACCTCGGCGTCCTCCTCGGTCGCCACGCCGCCGGACACGCCGTCGACCTCCCCGGCTTCGGTTTCTCGGAACCGTTGGACGGTTTCGAGTTCAGTCTCTCCGCGCACGCGGACGTGCTCGCCGACTACCTGGCCGAGCACACCGACGGGCCGGTGCACCTGGTCGGCAACTCGATGGGCGGGGCGATCTCCATGCTCGTCGCCGCGCGCCGTCCCGAACTCGTGCGCACGTTGACCCTCGTCTCGCCCGCCGTTCCCGACCTGCGGCCGGACCCGCGCAGGCTCTCCGATCCCCGCCTGGCGCTGGCCTACCTCCCCGTGCTCGGCAAGCGAGCGCGCCGCGAACTCGCGGCCATGACGTCGAGGCAGCGGGCCGAGCAGGTCATCCGGCTGTGCTTCGCCGATCCGTCGTCGTTCCCCGCACATCGCTTCGACGAGCTGGTGGAGGAGCACGGCGCGCGCCTGGCCTACGACTGGGCGGAGCGGGCGATGTCGCGCAGCACCATGGAGATCTTCCGCGCGTGGTTCACCCTCGGCGCCGGATCGCTGTGGTCGGTGGCACCCCGCATCGTCGCCCCGACCCTCGTGGTCTGGGGCACGCAGGACCGCGTGATCTCCGTGCGCCGCGCTCCCCGCACGGCGCGGCTCATTCCGCGCGCCCGTCTCCTCGTCCTCCCCCGCACAGGGCATGTGGCGCAGATGGAGCGACCCACGACCGTGGCGAAGGCGATGCTGGGCATGTGGGAGAGCGTCGAGGCCGGTCACTGGTGAGGGATCGCTGCGCCGAACGGGCGATGTAGCGTTCCGCCGAACGTGTCGAGCCACGCGCGGACTCGCGCGCGAGAGTGTGGCACTCTGAAGCCGTGGAGCGGGTAACAGAAGGAGCACGGAACAGCGACTGGGACATTGCGTCAGCCGGTCACGGTCCTGCTGATGCCCGTGGCTCGTCCGAACCGCCGGGCTCGGACGAGGACCCGGAGTTCGCCTCGGACGCCGACCGCGAACGACGCGCGGCGGAGCCGCTGCGCGCGACGTGGCGGCCCGCCGGGACGACTCCGCCCGAACGTCCCCGCCGCTCGGGCCTCAAGAAGTTCACCTCCACCTTCGGCTGGCGTGCCTACCTGGTGCCGGTCCTGCTCGTCGTCACCGCGCTCGTCGTGTGGGACACCACGCAGAAGCCCGCACCGGGGGACTCCGCCTCGTCCTCGTCGCCGGCGGGGCCGGGCGGAGGTGACGGCGGGGCGGCCGACTCGACGGCGATCGCCACCGAGATCCCCGCCGAGAAGATCCGGCTCGACATCCCCACCGCGGAGCTGCCCGAGGGCGGCGCCTACAGCAAGACCGGGGAGGGCACCTGGCACACCGTGCCGCTCTCCGAGAACAGCGGTGAACGTGCGGGCGACAGCGGTCAACTGTTCACCTACACCATCGACGTGGAGGATGGTCTCGACCCGGGCAGCTTCGGTGGCGACGACATCTTCGCCGCCACGGTGGAGGCCACGTTGTCCGACGACCGGAAGGGCTGGGCTGGCACCGGCGACGTCTCCCTGCAGCGGGTCGACGACACCCACCCCGAGCCGAACTTCCGGGTCAGCCTCACTTCGCCCGAGACCACGAAGCAGCTCTGCGGCGACGCGATCAAGTACGAGGCTTCGTGCTACACGAGTGCGCACGGTCGCGTCGTCATCAACCTCGCCCGCTGGGTGCGCGGCGCCAAGGCGTTCAGCGGCAACATGATCAGCTACCAGCAGTACGTGATCAACCACGAGGTCGGGCACGCGCTGGGCAACAGCCACGTGGGCTGCGACAAGGACGGCGGCCTGGCGCCGGTGATGATGCAGCAGAGCTTCGGGGTCGCCAACGACTACGTCGCCAAGCTCAACGACCTGCCCGGCGGGGACCGCGACGCCGTGCCCGCCGACGGCAAGGTCTGCCAGCCCAACGCGTGGCCGGTGCCACAGCCGAAGGGTGACTGACCGGACTCACCGTGCCCACGATGTGGACGTGGGAAGACCCAGCCTCCGCGCGTGGTTATAGATGTCGACAGACCGCGAACGCGCGAGATGGAGGACTGATGTCTGGTAATGAGGGCGGAACGCCGCAAGCCACGCTTCCGCCGCTCGTCGAGCCGGCCGCCGAGCTCACCAAGGATGAAGTCGCGCGCTACAGCCGACACCTCATCATTCCCGACGTCGGCGTGGACGGCCAGAAGCGACTGAAGAACGCCAAGGTGCTGGTCATCGGTGCCGGTGGGCTGGGCAGTCCCGCGTTGCTGTACCTCGCCGCGGCGGGAGTCGGCACGCTCGGCGTCATCGACTTCGACGTCGTGGACGAGTCGAACCTCCAGCGTCAGGTCATCCACGGGGTGTCGGACGTCGGCAAGCCGAAGGCCGTCTCGGCGAAGGAGTCCGTCGCCGAGATCAACCCGAACGTCAACTTCGTCGCGCACACCGAGCAGCTCACCACCGAGAACGCGGTGGAGCTGTTCCGCTCGTACGATCTGATCCTCGACGGCACGGACAACTTCGCCACGCGGTACCTCGTCAACGACGCCGCCGTGCTGGCGGGAAAGCCGTACGTGTGGGGCTCGATCTTCCGCTTCGAGGGCCAGGTGAGCGTCTTCTGGGAGGACGCGCCCAACGGCAAGGGCCTCAACTACCGCGACCTCTACCCGGAGCCGCCGCCTCCCGGCATGGTGCCGTCGTGCGCCGAGGGCGGTGTCCTCGGTGTGCTGTGCGCGTCCATCGGGTCGATCATGGTCACCGAGGCGATCAAGCTCATCACCGGCATCGGGGAGCCGCTGCTCGGCAGGCTCGTCACCTACGACGCGCTGGAGATGCGCTATCGCGAGGTGAAGATCCGCAAGGACCCGGACACGCCGAAGATCACCGAGCTGATCGACTACGAGGCGTTCTGCGGCGTGGTGTCCGACGACGCGCAGCAGGCGGCCTCCAACCACACGATCACGCCGCAGGAGCTCAAGGCGAAGTTCGACGCCGGGGAGAACTTCGAGCTGATCGACGTCCGCGAGCCGCACGAGTACGAGATCGTCAACATCAAGGGCGCCAAGCTGATCCCGAAGGACCGCATTCTCTCGGGTGAGGCGCTGGCCGAGCTGCCGCAGGACAAGCCGATCGTGCTGCACTGCAAGTCGGGTGCCCGCTCGGCGGAGGCTCTCGCGGCGCTGCACAAGGCGGGCTTCCGCGACGCCACGCACCTCGGCGGCGGTGTCCTGGCATGGGCGCGGCAGGTGGACACCAGCCTGCCGACGTACTGAGCCCGGACCGACACCGAGCACCGTGTCGCCGTCGCCTTGCAGGGGTGTACGCGACGTGCGGACACGCGTGCGCACAGTGCGGACACGCCGGGGTGGGCGAACTGCCCCGGCGTGTCCGCAGTTCATGAACGGATGTTCGCACTTCGTCGGGGTACCGTCTCGGCGTGATTCAGGGACCGCCGCCACCGGAGCACACGCGCCGGGCCTTCGGGCTGGGCGGCGCCGACGTCGAACCGTTGGTCGGCGGGCAGGGATGGCGCTGCGGTGACGTGGTGCTCGAACCGGTGCACGACCGCGCGCGGGGCGTCTGGCTGTCCCGGGTCCTTGCCACCCTGGACGTGCCCGAACTCCGCATCGCCCGTCCCGTCGGAGCCACCGACGGACGGTGGGTGGTCGGCGGCTGGCGGGCCCGCCGCCTGCTGACAGGCGCGCCCGAACACCGCCCGGACGAGACCGTGCTCGCGGCGGTGCACCTGCACCGCGCGACGGCCACGTTCGAGCGCCCCGCCTTCCTCGACGACCGGCAGGACGTCTTCGCCGTCGCCGAGCGCATGGCGTGGGACGAGGAACGCCGCGAGCTGGACGAGGCCAAGGGCGGGCGCCTGTTCGAGATCCTCGCGCCGTCCCGCCGTCCGGTGCGGGGCACCGACCAACTCGTGCACGCCGAACTGTTCGGCACGCTGCTCTTCGAGGACGGCCAACCCCCGGGCCTGGTGGGTTTCGTCCCGCACTTCCGGCCCGCCGAGTGGGGTGCCGCGGTCGCAGCCGTGGACGCTGTGGCGTGGGGCGGCGCCGACGGCACGTTGCTGCGGCACTGGTCCCACCTTCCCGAGTGGTCGCAACTGCTGTTGCGCGCCGTGCTGTTCCGACTCGCCTGGCACGCCCTGCATCCCCGGTCGAGCGCCGCGACCCTCGACGGCCTGCGCCGCGTCGCCGGCGAGGTCACCGAGCTGCTCTAGGTCACGCCCACCGCAGGCGGAGGGTCGTCGCGCCCCGGACCTCGCGGACGCGGTCGGCCTCGGCCTCCACGGCGGTCCGGGTGCGTCGCGACAACGGCCGCAGGGCGGTCAGCGTCACCTCCAACCGGTCGCCGGAGCGCGTCGCGCGCCAGGTCCCGGCGAGTTCGCCGTCGGCGAGGATCGTGCCCGGGTTGCCGAGCACCTTCCACACCTCCTTGCGGTGCGCGGGGTCCGGCACGAGCAGGGCCCGGTCGCGGCCCTGCACCAGCGGGTCCTTCGGCGGCAGCAGGCGGACCGGGTTCGGCTCCGGCGGGTTCTCCAGCAGCGCCAGGGCGTCGGCGGGGACGAAACCGCGTCGGCCTGCCACGGACACCTCGGCGAGGTCGTCCGGCCACATCGTGCGTGTCACGACGGTCTTCGTGGTGCCCACGAACCCGGCCGCCTCCCCGGCCGTGGCCGGGCCGTGCAGCCGCAGGTACGCGCGCACCACGTCGGTCGCCGCGGCCGGGTCCGGGCGCGTGGCCAGCGGCGGACGGGGACGCAGTGGCACCAGCGTGGCGGGGGAGGTGCCCGGTTGCAGCGCGATCCCGGCCAGCGGGGTGGCCAGGCGCATGAGCTGGTCGTGAATGTGGGTGGCCTGGCAGCGTCGGCACCACAGCGAGAGCCCGTCCGGAATCGCCGCCGTCACGGCCTCGCTCGTCTCTCCCTTCGTCATCGTGCGCCCGACGACGTCGCGCAGCGCCCGCGCGGCGGTGCGGACCGCCTCGTCCGCGGGCATCCCGGCCGCCTCGACGTCCCGTCGCTGCCAGCTCAGCCGGGCCGCGGCGTCGGCGGCGTCCCACGGTGGCAGCGCGCGGAGGAGGGTTCGGATGTCGGCCGTGCGGTGGTAGTGCGGCGCACCCCGGTGCGACCAGGCGAGGGTGAACCGCGGGTCCTCGGCGAGCCCGATCGGTGCAGCCGTGGCGAGCCGGGCCAGCATCGAGACCTCGGCGGTCCCGCGCTGGAAGTCGTCCTGGACGCCCAGGTCGAACACCTGGAGTGTCGTGGCGTCGTCGGTCTCGCGATGCAGCCCGTGCGCGGCGATCCGGTACGCGAGTGCCTGACGTCGGTCGATCGTGAGCATCGTGGCCTCCCGAGTGCGCGACCGCCGTCCGGCGAAGCGGTGGTCGAACGTGTACGGCACCGTCTCCGAGGCCGACGTCGCCGTGCCGGTGCCGGTCAACCCGGCGAGTTCGCCGGTCCCCGAGCCGGGCACCACGCTGAAGTGGTCGGTGATGCCGTGGTCGGAGTAGGTGACGTCGTGTCGGACGACGAACGTCCCCGCACGGCCCGCGACGCTGCCCTCGATGCGGGAGTACCCGGGAGCGCGCTGGCCACCGTTGCCGCTCGCCTCGTCGTAGTACAGCAGGTAGTCGGTGGTCGCCGAGCCGGTGATGACGCCCTCGTGGTCGAACGTCGCGTGGGCGTGGGAGTAACGGGGCTCGGTCTCGCCGCCCGCGACGACATGCTCGGTCCAGCCGGTCATGGTGTCGGTGTTCGTGCTCATGGTTCGCAGCCTGCCGCCGCAACCTGACACCTGTCGTCAGGTCCTTCGAGGAGAATCGACGTCGTGCGGGCGAGCCGGTTGCTGTCGTTGGTACTGCTGCTGCAGAACCGTGGCCGGATGACGGCGCGGGAGCTGGCCGACGAGCTGGAGGTGTCGGTGCGCACGGTGTACCGGGACGTCGAGGCGCTGTCGACGGCGGGAGTGCCCGTGTACGCCGAGCGGTGCGACGGGTCGGTGCGGACCTACCGGGTCTCGCCCCGGCGGAGCTGCGGCGTCGGGTGGCGGAAACGCTGTCCAGGATGGGACGGACGTATGGCTGACGGCGCTCTCACCGGCGTCACGGTGGGGATCACGGCGGAGCGTCGGGCCGATGAGTTCGCTGCCGCACTGCGACGGCACGGCGCGGCGGTGCGGCACGCGCCCACGATCACGATCGTGCCGTTGCCCGACGACGAACGACTGCGCAAGGCGACCGAGGCCGTCACCCGCACTCGGGTCGACGTCGTGGCGGTGACCACGGGAGCCGGGTTCCGGGGCTGGATTGACGCCGCCGAGGGGTGGGGGCTGTCGGACGCGCTGCGGGAGTCGCTGTCGCGGGCGCGCGTGTTCACCCGGGGTCCGAAGGCCACCGGCGCGGTGCGGGGCGCGGGGTTGTCCGAGGTCTTCTCGGCGCCGAGCGAGACGAACCGGGAGCTGTTCGACCGGCTCGGCCCGGACGAGGTGCGAGATCGGCGGGTGGTGGTCCAGTTGCACGGCGCGGAGCTGCCGGACGAGATCGCCGCGCTGCGCGAGCGGGGTGCCGAGGTGCTGGAGGTGCAGCCCTACCGCTGGGAGTGGCCTGCCGATCTCACGCCTGCGCGCGACCTGGTGGCCGCGGTCGCGGACGGCCGGGTGGACGCGCTGGCCTTCACCAGTGCTCCCGCCGCGGCGAACCTGTTGACGTTGGCCGACGAGAGCCCGCGGCGGCGCGCGTTCGTCGAGGCCATCACCGACCGGGTGCTGTGCGCGTGTGTCGGCCCGGTGACCGCCGCGCCCCTCGTCGAGCGCGGCGTCCCGGTGGTGCTGCCCGAGCGGCAACGGCTCGGCGCGCTGGTGAAGCTGCTTGTCGCCCGCCTGGGGCGGTGAGACTCAGCTCGCCGACTCGCTCGCCCGGTCGTGAGCGCGGAGCTGCTCGCGTCCGGCGTCCTCCTCGCTGCGGCCCCGTCGCCAGTAGCCGGTGAACGTGATGTGGCGCTTGTCGACACCGCGTTCGCGGACGAGATGGCGTCGGACGTGCTTGACCAGCCCGGCCTCGCCGGAGATCCAGGCGTACGGGGCGCCCGTGGGCAACGTCGCCTCGCGCACGGCGGACAGGACGGCCTCGCCGACGTCGGCACCCGCGCGATGGACCCACCGCACGTCCACGCGATCGCCGTACCCGGCGAGCGGGATCTCGTCGGCGGCGTCGGCCACCTCCACGAACACGACCGCCCTGGCGTGCTCCGGCAGGCGCTCGCAGATCGCCGCGATGGCGGGCACGGCTGTCTCGTCGCCCACGAGCAGTTGCCAGGACGTGCCGGTCGGGACGTCGTAGAGGCCGTGCGGGCCGAGCAGTGCCACCTCGTCGCCGGGGCGGGCGGTGGCGGCCCAGCGCGACCCGGGGCCCGCGTCGTCGTGCAGGACGAAGTCGATGTCCAGCTCGGCGGCCCAGGGGCGCGCGTGTCGCACGGTGTAGGTGCGCATGGCGGGTCGCACGCCGTCGGGCATCGCGAGGTAGCGCCGGTACCACGACATCGCGTCGTCGGTCAGCGTGGGCGGGAGGTGGGGAGCCTTCGCGCCGGGGCCGGGGAAGAACACCTTGACGTACTGGTCGGGGGCACCGTCCACGACATGCGCGAGGTCGGGGCCGGTGAAGGTGACCCGCACGAGTCGCGGCGTGACGGGGCGGACGCTGCGGACGGACGCGGTCAGGTAGGCCAGACGCGGCCGGGTCGCCTCGGTGCTCATTAGGCAAGGCTAACCTACAGGGGCCGCCAGCGAAACCTCCGCAGGTCGACGCGCTGTCCGTCGGCGAGCACGCCCTCGGCGCGCAGCCGGGCGAGTTGCTCTCGTGCCAGGTGCGGAGCCGGAGTCCCGTTCGCGCGGAGCACCCGGTGCCACGGAAGGTCGTGCCCGTCCTCGGCGAGCACCCGGCCCACCAGCCGCGGGGTCGAGGCTCCCGCCATGGCGGCCACGTCGCCGTAGGTGGTCACGGTGCCCTCCGGAACCGACGCGACGACGTCGCGGATCCGTTCGTGCAGTTCCTCGTTCATGCCGTCCCCCGTACGGACACTGCGGACACGTGTGCGTGGCGCGCGGACACGAGTGCGTGGCGCGCGGACACGAGTGCGCAGGGCGCGGACACCCGGCCGGGCGCCACACGCAACACTCGCCACCAGGCTGCGTCGTCACGTCGGGTCGGCATGATTCCATCAGGCACGTGAACGGACTTCGAGCGCGACTCGTGCGGGCCCCCGCGCGGCCGTTCCCGCGACAGGAGTGGGACGACGGCGCCCGGTGGTTGCAGGAGGCGCCCCGCGGGTTCGTCCGGGTGCTCGGGGGCCCGGGTACGGGCAAGACCACGCTGCTCGCCGCCACGGTGGCCGCGCGCATCGCCGACGGCGCCGACCCGGAGAGCGTCCTGGTGCTCACCGCCTCGCGACGGGCGGCCGACGCCCTGCGCGCCGACATCGCCCGCCGACTGGCCGCCGTCGACTCCGGTGAGCCCGGCGAGCTGCGGACCGTGCGGGAGCCGCTCGTGCGGACCGTGCACTCCTACGCCTTCGCGGTGCTCCGGGCACAGGCGGCACGGGACGGTCTCCCCGCGCCCCGGCTGTTGTCGGGGCCCGAGCAGGACGTCGTGGTGCGGGAACTGCTCGCCGGTGACCTCGCCCGGGGCGCCCCGGACTGGCCCGAGCCGCTGCGACCCGCGCTGGCCGTCCCCGGGTTCGCCGAGGAACTGCGCGACCTGCTCCTGCGTGCCGCCGAACGCGGCCTCGGGCCGGAGGACCTCGTGAAGCTCGGACGCAGGCAGGGTCGCCCCGAGTGGGTGGCGGCCGGTCGGTTCTGGAGCCAGTACGAGCAGGTCACGCTCTTGCAGGGCATCGGAGGCAATGCCGTGGGCGAGCCCGGTGCCCCCGCCCTCGACGCGGCGGAGTTGGTGTCGAGCGCGGTCGTCGAGCTGGAGGGTGACCCCGAGCTGCTCGACCGCGAACGCCGCCGGGTGCGCCACCTCTTCGTGGACGACGCGCAGCATCTGGACCCGTTGCAGTTCCGGCTCGTGCGGCTGCTGGGCGAGACGGCGGCCGAGTCGGTCGTCGCGGGGGACCCCGACCAGGCGGTGTTCTCGTTCCGGGGCGCCGATCCCGCGCTGCTCGCCGACGCCGACCCGGACGGCGACCGCACGGTCCTGTTGCTGCGGTCGCACCGGCTTTCCCCCGTGGTGCACGAGACGGTCGCCCGCATTGCGGGGACGTTGCC
Organism: Saccharomonospora sp. NB11; assembly: GCF_015910535.1. Classification (GTDB taxonomy): domain Bacteria; phylum Actinomycetota; class Actinomycetes; order Mycobacteriales; family Pseudonocardiaceae; genus Saccharomonospora. Next base: position 142,729 of record NZ_JACBJG010000009.1, read on the forward strand.
GGGGACGGCGGCGCACCGGGCTTTCGGGTCGTTGCCGCCGGGGGAGTTCGACGGTGTGGTGCGCACGCGGCTGTTGCCGACGGAGGCGGCGGAGGCGGCGTGGGTGGCCGACCAGTTGCGCCGCGCCCACCTGCTGGACGGGGTGCCCTGGTCGGAGATGGCGGTGCTCATGCGGTCGGCGTCACAGTCGATGCCGCTGTTGCAACGCGCACTCGCCACGGCCGGGGTGCCGGTGGCCGCCGCGATCGAGGAGTTGCCGTTGGCGCGCCAGCCCGCGGTGCGGCCGTTGCTGACGCTGCTGCGGGTGGCGGCCGACCCCGACGCGCTGGACGTCGAGACGGCGGAGATGCTGCTGTCGTCGCCGTTGGGTGGCGCGGACCCGTTGGCGTTGCGGCGGCTCCGCCGTGGGCTGCGCAGGTTGGAGTTGGTGGCCGGGGGCGAGCGGTCCAGCGACGAGTTGCTCGTGGCGGCCTTGCGCGACGGCGACGTGCTCGCCGGGCTGGCCGACGCGGAGGCGGCGTCGGTGCGGCGGGTCGGCGCGTTGCTCGCCACGGCCACGGAGGCCATCGGCGAGGGCGTCGGTGTCGAGGACGTCCTGTGGCGGGTGTGGGAGCGCAGCGGGTTGCAGGAGCGGCTGCTCGCGCAGGCGAACCGGGGCGGGACGCTGGGAGCGCGGGCGGATCGCGACCTCGACGCCGTCGTGGCCCTGTTCGAGGCGGCGCGACGCTACGTCGAACGGCTCCCGAGGGCGAGCGCGGCCGGGTTCGCGGAGTACCTGTCCTCGCAACACATCGCGGGGGACAGCCTCGCGCCCGTGGCGGTGCGGGGCACGGGGGTCTCGTTGCTCACCGCGCACGCCGCCGTCGGTCGGGAGTGGACGGTCGTGGCCGTGACGGGACTGCAGGAGGGGAGCTGGCCCGACCTGCGGTTGCGGGGTTCGGTGCTCGGCGTGGAGCGGCTGGTCGACCTGCTGTCCGGAGTGGACGGTGACGCGATGTCGGCGGTGTCGGCCACCGCGCCGATCCTGGCGGAGGAACGTCGCCTGTTCTACGTGGCCGCCAGCCGGGCCCGGCGCGTGTTGCTCGCCAGCGCCGTGCAGAACGACGACGAGCAGCCGTCGCGGTTCCTCTCCGAGCTGACCGACGCCGGGGACGACGACCAGCACGCGGCACAGAGCCCGCGCCTCGAACCACGCGAGCGGGGGCTCACGCTCGCCGAGCTCGTCGGGGAGTTGCGGGCCGCCGTCACGGACCCTGACACCGACCCGGCCCGCCGCAGACTCGCCGCCCGTCAGCTCGCGCGGCTGGCGAAGGCCGGAGTGCCCGGGGCTCACCCGTCCCAGTGGTACGGCATGGTGACGCCGTCGAGCGACCGCCCGCTCCGGCCGTCCGGTGAGGCCGTCCGGGTCTCGCCGTCGGTCGTGGAGACCCTCGTGACGTGCCCGCTGCGGTGGCTGCTGGAGCGGCACGGCGGCAGCGACCCGGCGCCGTTGCCCGCGCTCACCGGCACCCTCGTGCACGACCTCGCGCAGAAGGCGGCCGAGGGCACCGAGGAGCGGATGTTGTGGAAGGAACTCGACGCCGCCTGGGCCAAGGTGGACGCCGGAGCGCCGTGGTTCTCCCGCAAGGAACGCGTCCGGGTGGAGGGCATGGTCCGCAACTTCCTCGCGTGGTTGCAAACGAGCCGGGCCGAACTCACCCAGCACGCCGTGGAGCAGGACATGCGGGTGGAGCTGCCCGCCGCGGAGGGAGAGCCGACGGTCGCGTTGACGGGGCGGGTCGACCGGCTCGAACTCGACGCCGAGGGCAATCCCGTGGTCGTCGACCTGAAGACGAGCAAGACCGCGGTCAGCCCCGACGCCGCCGCCGAACACCCGCAGCTCGCGGTCTACCAACTCGCCGCGTTGCTGGGCGCGTTCGGCGAACAGGCGGGGAGCACCGGCGGGGCGAAACTCCTCTACGTCGGCAAGTCGCACACCAAGACGGGGGCCGTCGTGCGGGAACAGCCGCCGTTGGACGAGGAGAAGACGCGCCAGTGGTTGGGCACGGTGCGCAAGGCCGCCGCTGACAGCACCGGCCCCGCCTACGAGGCACGGGAGAACGGCGACTGTTCGCGGTGTCCCGCGCGGTTCTCGTGTCCGTTGCGTCCCGAGGGCAGGCAGGTGACAGGGCCGTGACCAGCGTCAGCGAGGAGGCCGGAGGACACCCGGCGTCCGGACGACCCGCGGTGTCCGGGCGGGTCGTGTCGCCCGCCGACATCGCCGAGGCACTCGGGCTGCCGTCCCCGACACCGGAGCAGGCCGCCGTCATCGCGGCCCCGCCGGAACCTGCGCTCGTGGTCGCGGGCGCGGGTGCGGGCAAGACCGAGACGATGGCGGCGCGAGTGGTGTGGCTGGTGGCCAACGGCCTCGTGACCCCCGACCGCGTGTTGGGCCTGACGTTCACCCGCAAGGCGTCCCGGCAGCTCGCCGAGCGTGTCCGAGCGCGACTGCGGCGGTTGGCGGGGTCGGGCCTGCTCGACGACGTCGACCCGAGCGGGCGTCGCAGGCTCGCGGTGGCGTCGGGCGAGCCGACCGTGCTGACCTACCACGCCTACGCGGGACGGCTGTTGGCCGAGCACGGGCTGCGGCTGCCGGTGCAGCCGGGTGCGCGCATCCTGTCGGAGACGGCGGCGTGGCAGCTCGCGCACCGGGTCGTCTCGTCGTGGGACGACGACCTCGACACCGACAAGGTGCCCACCACCGTCACCGAGCACGTGCTCGCGCTCGCGGGGGAGCTGGGGGAGCACCTGGTCACCGCGAAGCGACTCCGGGAGTACACGGAGTGGTTCTGCGAGCTGGTGGAGACGGCCCCGCGAGCGAAGGGCCAGCGCACCAAGCCGCCGAACGAGCTGCTCGACGTCGTGGCGGCGCAGCGGTTCCGTACGCAACTGCTGCCGCTGGTGGAGGCGTACGAGCACCGCAAGCGGGCCGAGGGCGCGCTCGACTTCGCCGACCAGATGTCGCTCGCGGCGCGGCTGGCGCAGACGCAGCCGGACGTCGTCGCGGCCGAACGCGCCCGGTACGGCGCGGTGTTGCTCGACGAGTACCAGGACACCGGACACGCCCAGCGGGTGCTGTTGCGGGCGCTGTTCGGCGGTGGAGAGCCCATGCCGGTCACCGCGGTGGGCGACCCGGCGCAGGCGATCTACGGCTGGCGCGGCGCGAGCGCGGCGAACCTGCCTCGCTTCACCACCGACTTCCCCCGTCGTGACGGCGGGGTGGAGATGGGTGGGCTCGCTCCCGCGCGGGAGTACGGGATGCTCACGAGCTTCCGCAACCCGCCCGAGGTGCTGACGTTGGCCAACGCGGTGGCCGCACCGCTGCGGGCGAGCGGGCTCGGCGTGCGGGAGCTGCGGGCCAGGCCGGACGCGGGTCCCGCCGACGTGCGGGTGGCGCTGTTGCCCGACGTGGTCGCCGAACGCCGGTGGGTGGCGGAGCAGATCGCCACCCGCTGGTTCGCCGAGCGCGCGGAGACCGGGGTCGCGCCGACGGCGGCGGTGCTGGTGCGCAGGCGGGCCGACATGGCGCCGCTGGCCGCCGCGCTGCGGGAGCAGGGACTGCCGGTGGAGGTCGTCGGGCTCGGCGGGCTGCTGGACGAGCCGGAGGTCGCCGACCTGGTGGCCACGCTGCGGGTGCTGGCCGAGCCGCTGTCCGGGACGGCGGCGGCGCGGCTGTTGACGGGGGCCCGGTGGCGGCTCGGGGCGGCCGACCTCGCCGCGCTGTGGCGTCGGGCGGGTGAGTTGTCCGCCGAGTCCGGGGACGCGACGGCTGTGGCCGAACGCGCCGAGCAGGCCGGACTGGTGGATGCCCTCGACGACCCGGGCGAGCCGTCGCGCTACTCGCCCGAGGGCTACGCCCGCATTCGCAGGCTGAGCCAGGAACTCGGCGCGCTGCGGCGCCGGCTCGACCAGCCGTTGCCCGAGCTCGTGGCCGACGTGGAGCGCACTATGCTGCTGGGTGTGGAGGCGTTGGCGCGACCCGGCGCGGTGGGGCGCGCGCACCTCGACGCGTTCGCCGAGGTCGTGCACGACTATGCCGAGAACTCGCCGACCGCCACGCTGCTGTCGTTCGTCGACTACCTCACCACGGCCGCCCGTGCCGAGGACGGGCTCGAACCCGGGGAGGTGGAGGTCGCTCCGGAGCGCGTGCAGGTGCTCACCGCCCACGCGGCGAAGGGCCTGGAATGGCGGATCGTGGCTGTGCCGCACCTGGTCGCGAAGGTCTTCCCCAACGAGCGCAAGACGTCGTCGTGGCTGAGGACGGTCGCCGAGCTTCCCGCAGCGCTGCGAGGCGACGCCCAGGACCTGCCGACGCTGGACCTCCAGGGCGGTGAGGACCGCAAACAGGTCAAGGAGGCACTGGCCGACCACGATGAGCGGTTCAAGCAGCGGCACGCCGACGAGGAGCGCAGGCTGTGTTACGTGGCGCTGACCCGCTCGGAACACTGTCTGCTCGTCTCCGGACACCGCTGGAGCGACGCCACGGCGACCAAGCCGAAGGCGCCGTCGGAGTTCCTGCTGGAGGTGCGCGAGCAGGTGGAGGCGCACCCCGAGGTGGGTGTGCTGGAGCAGTGGTCGGAGGACGTGGAGGCCAACCCGCTGTCGGATGCGTCGCGGGAGGCGCTGTGGCCGGTCGACCCGCTCGGCGCGCGTCGGACGGCGGTGGAGGACGGGGCCGCGCTCGTGCTCGACGCGCTGGCGGAGCTGGACGACGACTCGGACCTCGACGAGCCCGGCGACGACCCGGACGGCTGGGTGAGCGACACCGACGTGCTCCTGGCCGAGCGGGCACGGGCCCGTGAACCGGAGTCCGAGATCGAACTGCCCGGCGCGTTGTCGGTGAGCCAACTCGTCGACCTGGCGGGCCGCCCCGAGGAGCTGGCGCGCAAGCTGCGCCGACCGCTGCCGTTCCCGCCGAACGCCTACGCCCGTCGGGGCACGGAGTTCCACGGGTGGCTCGAACGCCGGTTCGCGGGCGACAAGCTGTTCGACCTGGACGACTTGCCGGGCGCGGCGGACCTCGACGACGCCGCGGACGCCGACGAGCCCGCCGACCCGATCGGGTTGGAGGCGCTCAAGGAGGCCTTCGAACGCAGCGAGTGGGCCCGTCGCACGCCGCACGACGTGGAGGTGCCGTTCTCCACCGACGTGGACGGCATCACCGTGCGAGGCCGGATGGACGCGGTGTTCGCCGACGAGGACGGCGGGTGGACCGTGGTCGACTGGAAGACCGGCGCGCTGCCGGACGCCGACCGGATGCCCGCGTTGTCGGTGCAGCTCGCCGCGTACCGGCTCGCGTGGGCCGCTCTCAGCGGGACACCGCTGGACCGGGTGAGGGCGGCGTTCCACTACGTCCGTCCCAACCGTACTGTGCGCCCCGTGGACCTGGTGGACGCCGACGGACTGCGGGCGCTGCTGCGGACGGTGCCGATCCGGGAGACGGGTGAGGAGCGATGACCGGGAGCGCTCGACGGCCATGGTGAGACCGTTCAAGTTCACCCTCCGCGAGGAGAAGCTGTCCGACCGCCCGAGCTACGCGCTGGTGGGTGTGGTCAACATGCCCGCCCACGCCATTTCCCCGGCCAGGGCGATCGGCCGCCGCGTGTTGCTCGCCTTGGTGGCCCTGACCGCCGTGGTGTTCGTCGTCTACCTCGAACGCGACGGGTACCGGGACGTCGACGGGGACCCGCTGTCGTTGCTGGACTGCTTCTACTACGCCAGCGTGTCGCTGTCGACGACGGGCTACGGTGACATCACGCCCGTGTCCGAGACGGCTCGGCTCGTGAACGTCGTGGTGATCACACCGCTGCGCGTGTTGTTCCTGATCGTCCTGATCGGAACGACCCTGGAGGTGCTCACCGAGCGGTCGCGGCAGGCATTCCGGATTCAGAAGTGGAGGCGCAGGGTGCGCGACCACGTCGTGGTCATCGGGTTCGGCACGAAGGGCCGGTCGGCGGTCAACGCGCTGCTGGGTGAGGAGGACAGCGATCCCGGTCAGGTCGTCGTGGTGGACAGCGATCGCGCCGCGCTCGACGCCGCGAGCGCGCGGGGCCTGATCACCGTGCACGGGTCGGCCACCCGGTCGGACGTGTTGCGGGTCGCCGGGGTGCAGCGGGCGAGGGCGGTGATCGTCGCGCCGAACCGGGACGACACGGCCGTACTGGTGACGCTGAGCGCGCGGGAGATCAACCCGCAGGCGCGCATCCTGGTGTCGGTGCGGGAGGCACAGAACGTCCACCTGCTCAAGCAGTCGGGGGCCGACCAGGTGGTGGTGTCGAGCGAGACGGCCGGACGGCTGCTCGGCATCGCCACACGCACTCCGCGCGTGGTCGACATGGTCGAGGACCTCCTCACTCCCGAGGCGGGCCTCGCGATCGCCGAGCGGGCCGTGGAACCGTCGGAGGAGGGCGGCTCGCCCCGGCACCTGCCGGACATCGTGCTCGGTCTCGTGCGCGACGGGAAGCTCTACCGGGTGGACGCGCCCGAGGCGGACGCGTTGGAGCCCGGTGACCGGCTGTTGTACGTGCGCAAGGTGTCGGCGGGGGACGAATCGGTCACCTGATCCGACCGCGTGGTGGGCAGGGGAAGTCGGTTCTGGGACCATTGAGCCGTGCCGGAGCCAGCGAATCCAGACAGACGGCGGAGCGCTCAACTGACCCCCCAGGCCCTCGCGGTGGCCGTGGTGACCGGGATCCTGCTACTCCTCGGCGCGTGGTGGATGGGGCCCTCGCTGTTCGGTCCGGCGTCGGCCGCGTCGGAACGGCAGGTCGTCGACGCGACGGTGGTCGAACCCGTGGACTGTACGGCGGCGGACACCGAGGAGACCGTGCGTTTCCGGCTGCAGGGCAAGATCTACAAAGGCCTGCTCAGCGGGTGCGGGCACGACCAGGACGAGAAGCTGAGCATCGCGTTGGCCGAGGACCCCTCGAAGGTGGACGGCCCCGTGGAGGTGGCGTTGGCGGCCACGGAGCCCGGAGTGCGCGACCTGCGCAGGCCCGTCGGTCTCGGGCTGCTGACCCTCGGCTGCGCGGGCGGCGGAACCTATGCGTTCCTCCTGGCACGGGGGCCACGCTCCGGGCTCGCGTGAACCACGTCGCCCGGAGCCGTCAGGCCACGTCCTCGCTCGGGGCGGCGAAGGTGTTGCAGTCGACGATGCGGTTGTCGTAGGCCCCGGCCCGCCACCACTTCGCGTAGTTGGCGTTGCTGCCGTGGTCGCGGGTGCCCGACGTGTCGTCGCCGCGGGTCTCCTGGTCGTACCAGGCCGCGTCGTACATGGCTCGCGTCACCGAGCCACCCCGGTCCACGTGGGCGCCGAGGAACATTCCCGAGAAGCACTGCGCCTGCAGCTCCTTGCGGCGGGACATCTCCTGCCCGGCCGGGCTGTCCTGGCCCTCGGCGTAGATGCGTTCCCACGCCGCGTCCATGATGCCCGCCAGTTCCTGCACGTGATGGCCGTACTCGTGGGCGAAGAGGGCCAGGTAGACGCCGGGGGCGTCGCCGTACTGGTCGGTCTGGAGGCCGTCGAAGGGCAGGTACAAATCGCCCTCGCAGTAGTAGGCCGCCGTGGCGATGCCGACGTTGATCGTGCCGCACTGGGTGTCGAAGCTCGCCGCCTTCGGGAAGTGCAGCCGGGGCGGTGTGAACGGCAGGTTGTACGCCTGGAGGAACGGCCCCCACGCCTCGTCGAGGCACACGCGGGCGGCGGTGAAGAACGCCTCCGCGCCCTCGGGGGTGCTCTGCCACGGCGGCAGCTCGCACGCCCGGTTGGCGAGTCCCGCGTTCGGGTCCTGCAGGATCGGGTGGTCGGCGAGCGCCAGGATCTTCGTCGGCTGGTTCGCCTGTCCCGTCGCCGAGGCGCCACCCGCGGGTGTCGACGTCGGCGAGTCGCTCGTGGTGGTGGTCGTCGGCTGCTCGGTCGTGGAGGCCGCCGGGGGCAGCGCCGGTGCGGACGCGGCCGTGTCGGTGGGCGACACGCGCGACTCGGTGCCGGTCGTGAACACGTACACCAGCACGAGCGCCAACGACAGCAACATCGTCCCGCCGCCGTAGGCCAAGACGTACGGCCACACCGGCTTCCGGGGCGGCCGGGGTGGCCCCGGCGGCGAGGGGAAGTGCTGGCCGTACTGCGGGCCGTAACCGTGGCCCGGGGAACCCGGCCAGGGTGGCGGTTGTGTCATCTGGTCGTCCCCGCGCGCTCGATGAAACTCGATGGCCAGCATAGCGAGAGTGCCACCGACCGGGCTCGTGCGGCGGTGGATCGTCGGGACCCGGCCGGATGCGAGGTCCGGGGCAGGAGTCAGGATGGTGGCATGTCCGACTCGACAGGCTGGTCCACGTCCCGCGAGCGGCGCCCCGGCGTCATCCCCCTGCGGCCGCTCATGCTCGGCGAGATCGTCGAGGGCGCCGTCACCACGATGCGTCGGCACGCGGGTGTGGTGTTCGGGTCCGCCGCCGTGGTGGCCCTGCTGAGCGCCCTCGTCTACTACGCGGCCGACCTGTGGCTGCTCGACGCGACGAGCCCCGCTCCCGTGATCGACGCCGACGCGCCGCCGGAGGTCCAGCTCGACCAGGCGGTGTCGCAGCTTCAGGACGCCCTGCCGCAGTTCGGTGTCCTCGGACTGATCACCCTGGTGACCCAGACGTTCCTGGCCGGTCTGCTCACGGTCGTCGTCGGCAGGGCGGTGCTCGGTCAGTCGATCGGGGTGCGGGCGGCCTGGGAGGAACTGCGGCCGCGGCTGCTGCCGCTGCTCGGGCTGACCGCCGTGGTCACGGCGCTGGTGATGGTGGGCACCGCGTTCTTCATCGTCCCGGGAGTGTGGCTGTACGCGTTGCTGAGCCTGGCCACGCCCGCGCTGATCCTCGAACGGGGTCGGGTGGGTGCCGCGCTGCGGCGGTCGGTGGCTCTCGTGCAGGGGGCTTGGTGGCGCGTGTTCGGTGTGCTGCTCGCCGCGATCCTCGTGACGTGGGTGCTGTCGTACCTCATCCAGTGGCCCTTCAACCTGGCAATCGACCCGCAGGCGTTCGCCCGGGGCTACACGCCCGAGGAGCTGTTGCTGCAGGAGCTCGGGGGCGCCGTGGCGCGCACGGTGACGGTGCCGTTCTCCGCGGCGGTGACGGCGTTGCTGTACATCGATCAGCGGATGCGACGCGAGAATCTGGCCGACGAACTCGCCCGCGCCTCTCGCTCGGAGTGACCTGCGACGCTGTGTCATCACTCACACGTGGTCTTTTCCCGAAGGGGTGAAACGCGGGGGCCGGTGTCGGCGACGAGCACGGTGACGCCGCCGGTGCACCGTGTCCGGCGTGCGCGTCGCGGCGAGGAGACACCGTGGGTCGTGTGGGGGGCCGAGTCCGCGGCGGACGGCGACGTGATCGCCGCCGCGCGGCAGGCATTGGGGTGGTTCTGTTGATGGCGATGGCGATCTCGGGGTGTCTTGCTCCCCGGACGACGGCGGCCGTGACCGCGACGTGGTGCGCCGACCAGTCGGCGATCGTCGTCCTGGGCGACTCCCACAGCACGGGGTACGGGCTTCCCGACTACCCGGGTGGGGGCGGGTTCGAGCCGACTGCCGTGGGGTGGACGTCCACCGTGCTGCGGGCTGCATCCGAGCGGTGGGGCACCGTCACCACCGTGCTCGCGCACAACGGAGCCATGGCGTCCGACTTCCTGCCGGGAGGCCGGTGGCCGGAGACCACGAGCGCGATCGAGTACGTGCACGACGTGCAACCCGCGTTGGTGATCGTGGAGCTGGGGGCCAACGAGTTCGCCGGGGACCTCGCGCCTCACGAGTTCGACGAGCGCTACCGCGGTCTCGTGGCCGAGGTGCAGCACGCCTCACCGCGCAGCGCCGTCCTGTTGCTGGTGCCACCCGAGATGGGCGCGCGGCTCGTGCCGGACCCGATCCACTCCTGGGACGCCTACACCGGGGTGATCGAGACGGTCGCGGCCGAGCGTGGCACCGAACTGCTCGACCTCGGCCAGTACCTGCCACCCGGTGGGACGCCCGAGGCCGACGGCCTCTACCTGAGCGACGCGGCCCACCTCACCGAGGCCGGGCATCGAGTGGTGCACGCGGCCGTGTGGACCTTCCTCGAAGCCTCGTGCGGGCTGTGAATCCGGCGAACGGACACGCTCCTCGGGACGCCGCCCGGGCCTGCGGTGCGTGACGGGGTGTCGGCCCGGTGTGCCGCTGCGGCCCCGGGATTGCCCGTAGGGTGTGGTCATGGCCGTCTCCGAACTCCACAAGTTCACCCTCGACAACGGCCTGCGGGTCGTGCTCGCCCCCGATCCGACGGCACCGGTCGTCGGGGTGAGCGTGCACTACGACGTGGGCTTCCGCTCCGAACCGGAAGGGCGCACCGGGTTCGCCCATCTCTTCGAACACCTGATGTTCCAAGGCAGTGAGAGCCTCGAGAAGCTCGCTCACTTCCGCTGGGTGCAGAGCAGTGGCGGCACCTTCAACGGCTCCACGCACCCCGACTACACCGACTACTTCGAGGTGCTGCCCTCGGCCGCCCTGGAGCGCGCGTTGTTCCTGGAGGCCGACCGGATGCGCGCGCCCAAGCTGACCCAGGAGAACCTCACCAACCAGATCGACGTGGTGAAGGAGGAGATCCGCCTCAACGTGCTGAACCGGCCCTACGGCGGGTTCCCGTGGATCCTCCTGCCGCCGGTGCTGTACTCGACGTTCCCCAACGCGCACAACGGTTACGGCGACTTCACCGACCTCGAACAGGCGACGTTGGACGACTGCGCGGCCTTCTTCGACACCTACTACGCGCCCGCCAACGCGGTCCTCACCGTCGCGGGCGACCTGGACGTGGATCGCACGCGGGAGTTGGTGCACAAGCACTTCGACGACGTGCCCGCGCGGCCGAGGCCGCAGCGGCCGTCGTTCGCCGAACCACGCCCCACCCAGGAGCTGCGGGGCACGCACACCGACCCGCACGCGCCCCTGCCCGCCCTTGCCGTGGGCTACCGCATGCCCGACCCGATCAACGAGCTGGACGCCTACCTCGCGAACCTCGTCCTCGCCGGGGTGCTCGCCGACAGCGACTCGTCGCGGCTGCAGCAACGACTCGTGCACACCGAACCGCTGGTCACCGACGTCGGCGCGGGAGCTGGTCTCTTCGGGCCCTTCGAGGCGCGCGATCCCGACACGTTCTCCGTGACCGCGATCCATCCGCCGGAGACGTCCGCCGAGCAGGTCCTCGACGCGCTCGACGCCGAGCTGGAGGCGCTCGCCACCACGCCACCCGGACCCGAGGAGCTGACCAAGGTGACGGCCCGCTGGAGCGCGGCGTTGCACTCCGAACACGACCGCCTCGTGTCGCGCACGCTCGCGCTCGGCTCGCTGGAGTTGCTCCACGGGGACGCGGGTCTGGTGTACGCGCTCCCCGAGCGCATGGCCGCGGTGACGGCTGAGCAGGTGTCCGAGGCCGCGAAGGCGCTACGCCCCGACTCGCGTGCCGTACTCGTGGTGGAACCGGGACAGGGAGGTGCCCAGTGAGCGTGACCGACCACCGCTCCGCCGAGGAGATCGGCCGCACGGAAGGCGGCCCGCGACCGCTTCCGCCGCTCGGCGAGCAGAAGCCGGCGGCCGAGCTGTCGCATGTGGACACGGTGTTGGGCAACGGCCTGCGGGTGCTGGCCGTGCACAAGCCCACCGTGCCGATGGTCGAGCTTCGGCTGCGCATCCCGTTCGCGGGGGAGGACGCGTTGCACGCGGCCACGGCCGAGGTGCTCGCCGAGACGTTGCTGACCGGAACGCGCCGACGGGACCGCGTGGCCGTCGACACCGACCTCGCGCTCATCGGCGGTGACCTGGGTGCCATGGTCGACCCCGAGTATCTCGGCGTCTCGGGCAGTGCGCTGGCGGAGAAGCTGCCCGACCTGCTCGACGTGCTCGCCGACGCGCTGACCGACGCGGCCTACGCCGAGGGTGAGGTGGCGAGGGAGGCCGACCGGATCTCCGAGCGGCTCGCCGTCGCGCGCACGCAGCCGAGGGTGATCGCGCGCGAGGCGTTGCAGCGCAGGCGGTACGGCGACCACCCGTACACGCGGGAGATGCCGAGGGCCGAGGACGTCGCCGTGGTGACGCCCGAGGCGGTGCGGGCTTTGCATGCCGCCGCCGTGTTGCCCGCCGGTTCGATCCTGGTCCTGGTGGGTGACGTGCCGCCGGAGACGGCGGTCGCCGAGGTCGAGCGTGCTCTCGCGGGCTGGTCGAGCGAGGCACAGGCGCGCAGGCTGCCTCCGCTGCCCGACCTGACGCCGGCTGACCTGCTGCTCGTCGACCGTCCGGGCGCGGTGCAGTCGCAGTTGCGGTTGTCCGCGCAGGCTGTTCCGAGGACCGACCCGCGCTACCCGGCGCTCCAGCTCGCCAACCTCGCCTACGGCGGGTACTTCTCCTCGCGGCTGGTGGAGAACATCCGCGAGGACAAGGGCTACACCTACGGCGCCCACTCTGCATTCGAGTTCTCGGGCGGCAAGGCCACGCTGCAGGTGGAGGCCGACACGGCCAGCGAGGTGACGGCGGCGGCGCTGTTGGAGACCCGGTACGAGCTGGGCAGGCTGGGGCTCGTGCCGCCCACGGACACCGAGGTCGAGTCGGTGCGGCAGTACGCCGTGGGCGCGCTGCTGATCGGTGCCGCGTCCCAGTCCGGGTTGGCGACCCAGCTCGCCTCACTGGCCTCCGCCGGGTTGGGCGTGGACTGGCTCGTGGAGCATCCGAAGCGGCTCGCGGCCGTGACCACCGACGAGGTCGCGGAGGCGGCGTTGGACTTCTTCGCGCCCCACCGTTTCACCGGCGTCGTCGTCGGTGACGCGGCCTCGCTCGCGCCGAAACTGACCGCGCTCGGCGGGGTGGTGTCGGAGTCCGCGGACGAGGGGAGCGGGCAGGCTCGATGACAGCAGCGAGCCGCCCGGAACCCTTCCGGCTGTCCTCGGCGCCGGCGTTGTCGCGGTCGACGGCCGACCGGCAGGAGACGTTGCGCACCGACCCCGAGCGGCTGCGGGCCGCGTGGCCGTCGGCGCGGGTGATCCGCGTGGACGGCCACGGTCGGGCGCCCGTGCCGGAGCACCGGATCGTCGGCGTGGAGCCGAAGGACGTGCCGCTGGTGAGCGTTCCGGCGCTCGACGTCGCCGAGACGGTGCCGGACGAGGCCGTCTTCCTGGGACGTTGGCGTGACGCCGACTACTGGGCGGTGTCGGCGGAGCCCGGCCCGGACGCCCACTCCCTCGCGCTCGACCTCGACGGCTGGGGCGTTCCGGTGGAGGTGCCCGTGGCCGCCGGTGAGGTCTGGGTGGAGCTGCGGGTGCACGGAGCGGTGCTGGACGACACGGCCGCGGGCTTGTTGACCACGGCACTGGCTCTGCGCAACTGGCATCGCCGGGCCCGTCACTGCGCCCGCTGCGGCGGGACGTGCCGACTGCGGCAGTTCGGGTGGGCGAGTCGGTGCGAGCAGTGCGGACGCGAGGAGTACCCGCGCACGGACCCGGCCGTGATCTGCCTCGTGCACGACGACGTCGGGGTGAACGGCGAGCACGTGTTGCTGGCGCGACAACCGGTGTGGCCGCCCACGCGGTACTCGGTGCTCGCCGGGTTCGTCGAGGCCGGCGAGTCGCTGGAGGGCTGCGTGGAGCGTGAGATCCGCGAGGAGGTGGGGGTCGCCGTCCGCGATGTCCGCTACCTCGGCAGCCAGCCGTGGCCCTTCCCGCGCTCGGTCATGGTCGGCTTCGCGGCGAGGGCGGACGCCGGAGCCGCCCTCGCCCCGGCCGAGGGCGAGATCGAGGACGCGCAGTGGGTCTCGCGCGACCGTGTGCGGAAGGCACTCGCCGAGGGTGACCCGGACCTGCGGTTGCCGGGCGGGACGTCCATCGCCAACGTCATGATCCGCGCGTGGGCGGAGGCCGACGAGTGAGCGGTGCCTGAGGCGATAGTCTCGCGGCACTCGGGAGTCACGGGGGTAGGTGTGGTGAGCGCGGCGCGAGCTGTGGGACTGCTGTTGGGTGTGGTGGCCGACGCGATGGTCGGTGAATCGGTGCGTGGCCGTGCGGACGCCACGCTCACTCGGGCAGCCAGGGCGATCCGGCGACGTGTGCCCGCGAACCATCCGGTGGCGGGTGCAGTGCACGTCGGCGCGGTCGCCGGGGCAGCCGTGCTGGCCGGGGCGGCCGTGGAGCGCGTCGGTCGTGGTCGCCCGCTGTTCACCGCCGTCACCACCGCGGCGGGAACGTGGGCGGTGCTCGGTGGGGCGCGGTTGGCCACCGACGGCACGGCCATGGCGCGGCAGTTGGAGACCGGTGACGTCCAGGCCACGCGCGAGACGCTGGCCCAGTGGGACCCGCGCTGCTCGGAGAACCTGGACGCGGTGGCTCTGGCGCGGGCCTCGGTGGAGGCGGTCGCGCACAACACCTCCGACACGGTGGTCGCACCTCTGTGGTGGGGCGCGGTGGCCGGGTTGCCGGGGCTGCTCGGGTCCCGCGCCGTGGGGGTGCTCCGGCGGACGGCGGCGGAGCAGGCCGACCGGTCACGCGCGAGCGTCGTTCCCACCCACCTCGACACGGTGGTCAACCAGGCGCCCACCCGGCTGGCGGCGGCGCTGACCGTCGCGGGCGCGCCCGTGGTCGGCGGCTCGGCCCGTGCGGCGTGGCAGGCGTGGCGGCGCGACACCGTGCTGCACCCGCAGCCGAACTCGGGCCGGGTGACGGCGGCGTACGCGGGTGCGCTGGAGGTCCGTCTCGGCGGCCGCACGGAGTATCCCGACGGTGTCCGGGAGCTGCCGGTGCTCGGGGACGGCCGCATGCCGGACGCCGGGCACGTCACCCGGGCCGTCGAGCTGTCGCGGGTGGTCGGCTGGCTGGCGGGTGTCGGCTCGGCCGTGGTCGCGCTGAGGCCGCGACTGCGTCGTCGCCGCTCCCGGGGAGCGGAGAACTAGGGCCGGGAGTCGTCGGCGGGCGAGCGGCTGCCGACGACCGTCTGCGAGGCGTCGTGCTCGGCGTCCGACGAGGCGCGTTCGGCCTCCTCGTCCTCGGCCAGCAGCTCCGCCACCGACTTGCGACGCGGGCGCTGGCTCTCGGCCGACAGCGCGCCGCCCGGCTTCAACTCCCGCACCGTGAAGTAGCCCCAGGCGAGAACGGCCATCGTGCCGAAGGCCACCCACTGCAGCGCGTACGAGAAGTACGGACCGGCCTCCAGCTTGGGCAGCGGCAGGGCGCCGAGCACTCCCGGCTGCCCCTCGGTGAGCTGCAGGTAGCCGGGGGAGACGTCGAGTCCGCTGGCGCGCGCGACGGTCCGCGAGTCGATCGTGTAGGCGTGCAGCCTGCCCTGGGTTGACTCGTCCGAGAACGCGTCACGGCCCTGCGGGTCGGTCTCGTCGCCCCGCACGCGGGCTTCGACCCGGACGGTGCCGCCCGGCGGAGCAGCGTAGGGCGGGACGTCGCCGTTGTCGGGTCGGAGGTACCCGCGGTCGATCACCACGATCCGGCCGTCGGTGGTCCGGAGCGGGGTGAGCACCTCGAACGCCGGTTGCCCCTGCACCGTGCGCAGGCGTGCGATGATCTCGTGTTCGGGCAGGTAGGTGCCCTCGACCACGACCCTGCGCCATTCTGTGTCCGGTCCCGGCGCGCGTCCTTCCGGCAGGACCTCCTGCAACGGCCGTGGCTGCTCCGAGAACGACGTCGAGACGGCGTCGTTCTGCGCCTTGCGTTCGGCGTGACGGTCGAACTGCCACGGCGCGAGCACCGTGTAACAGGTCACGGCGAACCCGAACACGACGAACGTGAGCGCCAGCCAACCCGGCTGGAGCAGCGATTTCCAGCGCACGACCACCACGGTATGCGGGTCGTCCGCGGCGAGCCCGAGAGGGGTCCGCGCCGGGCTCACGCCGTGCGCAACGCCGTCCTGGCGGCGGCGAGCGCCTGTCGCGCGTAGCCGCCACCGAACAGCACCGTGTGCACCAGCAGGGGGAACAGCTGGTGTAGCGCCACCCGGTCCTCGTGGCCGTCGGCGAGCGGGCGACCCAGGTCGTGCGCGGTCTCGCGGTACGCGCCGAGGACGTGGTCGAGCAGTGGCGTGGAGAACAGTCGCAGCATGGCCAAGTCGGTCTCCCGGTGCCCACCGTGTGCGGCCGGGTCCAACAGCCAGGCCCGCCCGTCCGCGGCCCAGTGGACGTTGCCGCTCCACGCGTCGCCGTGCAGTCGCGCGGGCGGTTCGGGCGGCCCGCCGAGGTCGGCCAGGCGGGCGCACACCGTGTCGAACACGGCGGCCTCGCCGGTGGTGAACAGCCCCTGGTCCACCGCCTCTCGCACGTAGGGCAGGACACGGCACGCGGCGTAGAACGACGGCCAGTCGTCGTGGGGCTCGTTGATCATCCGTGCGAGCCCGATCCAGGCGTGGCGCGCGCCCCCGGGCGGTGGTGCGCCGAACGCGGGCGCGCCCCGCGCGTGGAGGCGGGCGAGTCCCCGCCCGAAGGTCTCCGCGGCCCGACGGTCGGGTGCTCCGGAGGGGACGTACTCCAGCACCAGCCAGTCGTCGTCGACGCCGTGCACCACGGGCACCGGCACGTCCCCGGGCTCGCGCAGCCAACGCAGGCCCGCGGCCTCGGCGGAGGCGGCGCCGGGATCGGAGCCGCGCTTGGCGACCACGGTGCGTCCGTCGTCCAGGTCGACGAGGGTCGCCCCGCTCGCGAGCGGCCGGACGTCCCCGGCCCGCACCCCGGTGTGTCGTTCGGCCGCCTGGCGGGCGGGCTCGTTCACCGGTCGCGCACCCAGGCGACGAGACCGGCCACGGCGCGTTCGATCATGCGCAGCACCTCGACGAAGCCGTCGTCGCCGCCGTAGTACGGGTCGGGGACCTCGGCGTCGGCCGGTGCGGTCGGGTCGAAGCTCCGGAGCAACCTCACCCGGTCGGGGTCCGCCACGAGGTCCCGCAGGTCGCGCAGGTGACTCTTGTCCGCCGCCAGCAGCAGGTCGGCGTCGAGGTGTTCGGAGCCCACCTGGCGGGCCGTGTGCTCGACCGGGTAGCCGTGGGCGGCCAGGGTCGCGCGGGCTCGTGGGTCGGCGGGTTCACCCACGTGCCACCCGCCGGTGCCCGCGCTGCGCACGGTCACCACGTCGTCGAGGCCCTCCTCGGCGAGGCGGTGGCGGAACACGATCTCGGCCATGGGCGAGCGGCAGATGTTGCCGGAACAGACGAAGACGATCTCGATCGGCTCGCGCGGCGCGCGGGTGCTGTCGTCGGCCATGAACCCAGTGTCTCCCCGGCGTCGAGGGCACCGTTCGGTGGGTCGAATGGCGCTGAATGGGACCGCTCGGGGAAATGTCGCGACCGAACGGCGTGCGTCCGGTGGCAGGTGTCAGCAGGCTCGACTAAGCTGCCGGTCTCGTCGGCATTCGGGAATTGCGATCTCCCGTGCGCCGACTTCTCTCGAAGAAACGCCAAGCACACCTAGTAGACCTTGGGGGCTCCCATTTCCCCGTCGCATGCGCTCCGCGCCCTCGCCTCGGACTCGCCGAACGGTCGAGCGCTGTTGGCCCTGGCCTGCTCGGTCGTCGTGACCGGCGCTCTCTGGGTCTGGGCGAGCCTGGAAACCGTTGCGTCACAACGACTTCCACTTCTTCTCGTCGGTGGATTAGCGCTCGCGTTGCTGTGTGCGGCGACGTACCTGGCGACGCTCCACTACACACGACTACAGGAAGTGAACCGCCTTACCGAATCGACGGAAAGCGAACTCACCCGTCTGGTGGAAGACATTTGTCCGACACTGGCCCGTCGATTACGGGAAGGTGCCTCGATCGACACCGTGAAGGATGAGATCCCGGATCTTTCGAATGAATTGTCCGAGCGGGTCGTGCAGTTGTTCCTGAAAGAGCTCGACGCCAGCGAACGGCAGCGCGAGGCTGCCATGGCGGCCTGCGCCAACGCGGCGGGCCGGGTGCAGGCCATGGCGATGGGCATGCTCGCCGACCTGCGCGAGATGGAGTACCGGCACAACGAGGACGTGCTGGGCGACCTGCTCAAGCTCGACCACTGCACCTCGCAGGCGGGGCGACTGGCCGACAGCATCGCCGTGCTGACCGGGGCACGCACCGGCCGACGCTGGACGAAGCCGATCATCATGGAGAGCATCCTGCGCGGGGCGATGGGTCGCATCGGCTCGTACCAGCGGGTCAAGCTGCACTCGACGTGCACCTCCGCCGTCGTCGGCTACGCGGCCGAGGACGTCATGCACACGCTCGCCGAGCTGATGGACAACGCGACCAAGTTCTCGAAGCCCTCCGAGGACGTGCACGTGTACGTCGAGGAATTGGCGTCCGGAGTGGTGGTGATCGTCGAGGACGCCGGCCTCGGCATGAAACCGAGCGCGCTCGAACGTGCCGAGCGTGCCGTGTCGACCACCGAACCCCTCGACCTCGCCGCACTCACCGGCACCCGGCTCGGACTCGCGGTCGTCGGACGCCTCGCCCGCAAGCACCAGCTCCGCGTGCGCTTCCGCCGGTCACCACGGGGCGGTGTCAGCGTCGTCGTGCGTATCCCGGCCACGTTGATCACGAAGCCGTGCCCCGAGGACGAGCCCACCCTGCGCAACCGGCGGCCGGTGGACGAGCGCGCCGTCCAGCAGGGTGCGCCCGCCGGGCGGCTGCCGAAGCGTCGTCGGGGACAGACCCTGACCGGGTCGCCACCGCCCCCCCGCCGGTCGCGGCAACAGCGCGCGGAGAGCAAGCCCCGCGCCGACGCGGGCGCCCGGTTCAGCGCGTTCCGCGCCGCGGTCCGGCCGCACACTCCACCGACCACAGCCGACTGAGGGACTGATCATGAGCGTCACCGACCAGAGTCTCGAATGGTTCTTGCAGAGTCTGCTGGAGCAGACGCCGGGAGCCCGTTACGCCCTGGTGCTCTCCCGCGACGGTCTGAAGTTGTGCCACACCCGCAATCTCGGGGTCGATCAAGCCGACCAACTCGCCGCGATCGCAGCGGGGGTGCAGGCGCTCGCCCAGAGCGCGTCGGCCGAGTTCGGGGACGGTTCGGGAGGAGTGCGTCAGTCCATGACCGAGTTCCACGGCGGGCTGCTGTTCGTGGTGGAGGCGGGCGAGGGAGCCCACCTGGCCATGGTGGCCCGCGAGAACGCCGACGTCGGGCTCGTGGGCCACAAGATGAACGAGATGGTGGAGCAAATCGGGGCGTTCCTCACCGCACCACCTCGGCACCGTCGTCGTACCGGTCAGCCGGCATGATGCCCGACACCGAGGCCGACAGGCCCGACCGGCTGTACACGATCACCAGCGGGCGGAGCAGGGCGGACGACACCGAGCTGGACCTCGTCACACTCATCGTGAGCGAGCGCGAGCCGGAGCCCGGCATGCAGTCCGAGCACGCCCGCATCCTGCTGTTGTGCGTCCACCCGACGGCGGTCGTCGAGATCGCCGCCGAGGTGGGCCTGCCGGTCAGCGTCGCCAAGATTCTGATCACCGACCTGCTGAACGCGGGCGACGTGACGGCGCGGCATCCCAGCGCCCCGCGTGCGTTCGACCAGCTCCCCGACCCTGCTTTCCTGGAGAAGGTCCTTGTTGGACTCCGCAATCTCTGAGCGCGTGGAGACCCCCGCCGAACTCGGGGGCCGCACTCCGCTGCGCAGCACCGCGACGGACGGCGCCAAGATCGTCATCGTCGGCGGGTTCGGCGTCGGCAAGACCACGCTCGTCCGCTCGGTCAGCGAGATCCGACCGCTCTCCACCGAGGAGACGATGACCGAGGCCGGGCGTGGCGTCGACGACACGGCGGCGGTCGCCACAAAGCTCCGCACCACGGTGGCGTTCGACTTCGGGCGGGTGTCGTTGTCCGACGACCTCGTCCTGTACCTGTTCGGCGCTCCCGGGCAGCGGCGGTTCTGGTTCCTGTGGGACCGATTGTTCGCCGGGACACTGGGAGCGGTGGTGCTGGTGGACACCCGCCGTATCGAGGACTCGTGGTACGCCATCGACCGCCTGGAGCACTACGGGATGCCGTTCGTGGTGGCCCGCAACAACTTCCCGGGCAGCGCGCACGGCCTCGACGAGCTGCGGGAGGCGCTGTCGGTCCACGAGACGGTGCCGATCGTGGACTGCGACGCCCGGCGTCGTGACTCGGCCAAGCACGTGCTGATCACGCTGGTCCACCACCTGTACACGATGTCGCGGGCCCGGAGTGCCCGGTAGCCGGTCGGCGGAACCACACCGGGCGCGTTTGGCAGGATCACCGCATGGCTTCGACAGTGTCCGACGTGATCGCCGCCCTCGACGCCGCGTACCCGCGCGCACTCGCGGAGTCGTGGGACGCGGTGGGGCTGGTGTGCGGTGACCCGGCCGAGCCCGTCGAGCGGGTGCTCGTGTGCGTCGACCCGGTGACGGCCACGGTGGACGAGGCGATCGAGTGGGGTGCGCAGGTCCTCGTGGCACACCATCCGCTGTTGCTGCGTGGCGTCCACGGTGTGGGTACCGACACCGCCAAGGGGCGGCTCGTGCACCGCATGGTGCGCTCGCAGGTCGCACTGTTCTGCGCGCACACCAACGCGGACTCCGCGGTACCGGGTGTCTCGGACGCGCTCGCCGAGCGCATCGGGCTTCGGGTGTTGCGCCCGCTCGCACCGCACGCCGAGGGCAGTTCCACGGGTATCGGCCGGATCGGCGAGCTGCCGGAGCCGGTGCCGTTCGTCGAGTTCGTGCGCCAGGTCGGTGCTGCGCTCCCGGCCACCCGGCCCGGCGTGCTGGGAGCCGGGGACCCGGATCGTCCGGTGCGGACCGTCGCCGTCTCCGGCGGCGCGGGCGACTCGTACCTCGCCACGGCGGCAGCGGCGGGCGTCGACGCCTACGTGACGGCGGACCTGCGGCACCACCCGGCGGGGGAGCACCTCGAACAGGACGGTCCGGCGCTCGTCGGACTCACGCACTGGGCCAGTGAGTGGCCGTGGTGCGAGCAGGCTGCCGGGGTGATCCGCGCGGCGTGCGACGTGGAGGTGCGCGTGTCGACGACGTGCACCGACCCGTGGACCGTGCGGGCGGGGGAGTAGCGCGAACAGCGGCGGTCCCCCGTACGCGGTCCGGTGACTCTCTACAGTGAGGACATGACCGACGAGGCGGCCAGGGACGCGAGGCAGGACCGTCCGGACACGGACGACCTCGACTTCTGGTCGTTCGTCGACCTCGCCAACCACCGGCTCGCCACCGAGTACGGCTTCCGCCACCAGTTGGCCACCGAGGTGCTGCTGACCCTCAACCGCGCGTCCAACATCGTCACCTACGACCTGGAGGCGGCGGTCCACCGGCCGCACGGCTTGTCGTGGTCGGCGTTCCGCCTGTTGTTCGTCACCTGGCTCGCCGGTCCGCTGGAGCCGAAGCGTGCCGCCGTGCTGTCCGGGATGAGCAGGGCCGCCGTGTCGAACCTCGTCAAGACGCTGGTGGCGGACGGTCTGCTGGACCGGAGCCCGGACGCGCGGGACGGTCGGTCGGTGCGCCTGTCGCTCACCGACCAGGGGCACGCGCGCATGGTGGAGGTCTTCCGCGTGCACAACGAACGCGAGCACGAGTGGGCCAGCGTGTTGACCGACACCGAGCAGCGCATCCTCGTCATGCTGCTCGACAAGCTCATCACCAATCGCGACCAGTTCGACGTGCGGGGCCGCAACTGAGGTCGGCTCGCGGGCTCAGGTGGTGACGAGCCGGGCCAGCCGTTGCGCCGCGTCGACGACCGCCCCGGAGGCCTTGTCGGTGTCCAGCCCTTCGAGGGCGACGACGCCGACGCTGCGTTCGAGCGACCCACCGTGGGAGGGAATGCCCGCCGACACCCCGACCGCTCCGCGTTCGAGTTCGCCCGTGGTGATGCTGTAGCCGTCGCGTCGGGCCCGACGAACGGGTTCGGGGTCCCGATCGTCCGGCGGTCGCATCGCGAGAATGGCGATGCCCGACGCGCCGCGATGCAACGGATGCCGACTGCCCACCCGGTAGCCGACCCGGAAGACCGCGTCGCTGGGCTCGGCGACCATGAGCACCACGCACTCGGAGCCCTCGGCCGCCGCCACGAACGCCGTGGCGTGGGTCCGGTCGGCCAGTTCGGTGAGTACCGGACGGGCACCGTGGAGGAACTGCGGTTCGAACCGGGACAACAGCACGGCGGCGCCCACCCCGAGCCGCAACCGGCCCGAGTCCGTGCGCGCCACAAGCGAGTGCGCTTCCAGCGTGGCGACGATGCGGTAGCAGATGGCCCGGTGCACGCCCAGCTCGGAGGCCAGCTCGGCCACGGTGATGCCTGTCGGGCTCTGCGAGATGATGTCCAGCGCGCGCAGGCCGCGATCGAGGGTCTGCAGGGTGCTCATCCGGTTCCTCGTCGTGTCGGTGGTCCCGATGATAGAGGTCGACGACGCGTCGCGAGGACACGCGGCGCACGACGGAGCCCGGTGTCGAGCCGGTGTCGAGCCGGCGTGGGAGGCGCCGAACGCGGACCCGTCCGGCGGCTCCCGGCGCGTGCGCTCGGCGGGCCGACGCCCTGTGGGAGGATCGCAGGAGTGGGGCGGGGCGAGTCCCCGACTGAGCGAACGTTGTGCGCACCCGCGATGACGAACGGAGACAGCAGTGAAGGCAGAACCCGCCGTTCAGCGTCAGTTGCTCGACCTGGCGAAGGTCGACGCCGAGCTGACCCGCGTCGCTCATCGCCGCCGAACCCTGCCGGAGCTGGCCGAGATCGAGGACGTGGAGAAGCGGCTGCGGGAACGGCGCGACGCGCTGGTGTCGGTGCAGACGACGGCGTCGGACCTGGAACGCGACGTGGCCAAGCAGGAGCGCGAGATCGAGTCGGTGCGCGCCAGGGCAGAGCGTGACCGCTCGCTGATGGCGTCGGGTTCGGTGTCGGCGAAGCAGTTGGCCGATCTCGAACACGAGTTGGAGACTCTGGCACGACGGCAGTCTGTGTTGGAGGACGACCAGCTCGAACTCATGGAGCGCAAGGAGGCCGTCGACGCCGACGTGCAGCGCACCGCCGCCGAGGTGGACAAGGTGGAGCAGGAACTCGCCGACGCCCGCAAGCGTCGGGACGAGGCGCTGGCCGACCTCGACGCCACGCAGGCTCGCCGGGAGAGCGACCGGGAGCGGTTGCTGCCCCGACTGCCGGAGAACCTGGTTGCCCTCTACGAGCGGGTGCGCGCCCACAAGGGCATCGGTGCGGCTCTGCTGAAGGCCCGCCGTTGTGGCGCCTGCCAGTTGGAGCTCGACCGCAGCGCGATCTCCGAGATCAAGGCCGCGGCGGAGGACGAGGTCGTGCAGTGCGAGAACTGCGACGCGATCCTCGTGCGCACGCTGGAGTCCGGGCTGTGAAGGTCGTCGTCGAGGCAGACGGCGGGTCGCGGGGCAATCCCGGGCCCGCCGGTTACGGCGCGGTGGTGCGCGACCCCGTCAGCGGGGAGGTGTTGGCCGAACGGCAGGACGGCCTCGGCGTCGCCACCAACAACGTGGCCGAGTACACCGGGCTGATCGCCGGCCTCGAAGCGGCGGCGGAACTGGGTGCGTCCACAGTGGAGGCTCGGCTCGACTCGAAGCTCGTCGTGGAGCAGATGAGCGGCCGTTGGAAGATCAAGAACGCGGCGCTGCAACCGCTGGCACTGCGGGCGCGGGAGCTGGCGAGCGGGTTCGACCGCGTGACGTACACGTGGGTGCCTCGGGCGAAGAACGCCCACGCCGACCGGCTCGCCAACGAGGCGATGGACGCCCAGGCCGAGGGTCGCAGCGTCGGTGACGCCTCGTCGGCGGAACCGGAGAAGTCACGGCAGCCACAGCAGCCACAGCAGCCCGCCGCCGAGTCCGCGGAGTCGCCGAGCGCGACGGCCACGGAGGCGCGCAGGCCCGCCGAGTGGTCGCCGACCCACTGGACCGGTGCCCGGGGTGCTCCCACACGGCTGATTCTGCTGCGGCACGGCCAGACCCCGATGTCGATCGACCGCCGGTACTCCGGGGCCGGCGACGTGAGCCTCACGGAGCTGGGGACTCGGCAGGCCGAGGCGGCTGCGAAGCGGATCGCGGCCATGGACGACCTCGGCGAGACCGTGCACGTCGTGTCGTCTCCGCTCACCAGGGCAGCCCAGACGGCGCAGAAGGTGGCCGACGCACTCGGCGTGCGGGTGGAGACCCACCGTGACCTCCGGGAGACCGACTTCGGCGAGTGGGAGGGCCTCACCTTCGACGAGGCCGCTCGACGCGACCCGGACCTGCACCGCCGTTGGCTGCGCAACGCGTCGGTGCGGCCGCCGGGCGGGGAGAGCTTCGACGAGGTCCACCGCCGCGTGCGTCGGGCGTGCAGTGACGTGGTGGCCCGCTACGGCGGCAGCACCGTGGTGGTGGTCAGCCACGTCACGCCGATCAAGTCGTTGCTGCGGGCGGCGCTGGATGTCGGTCCGTCGCTGCTGTTCCGGCTGCACCTCGATCTCGCGTCGGTGTCGCTGGTCGACCTCTACCCCGACGGCAACGCGTCGGTGCGGCTGGTGAACGACACCTGCCACCTCGGTTAGGGGCTGGGGGTACGCTCTGTCGCGTGGACGAGTTGGCAGGGCGGCCGCGGTCGGAGGCGACGCCTCCGGTCGAGGAAAGTCCGGACTCCACAGGGCAGGGTGGTTGCTAACGGCAACCCGGGGTGACCCGCGGGACAGTGCCACAGAAAACAGACCGCCCGGCCGTCACGGCCGGGTAAGGGTGAAACGGTGGTGTAAGAGACCACCAGCGCCTCGGGTGACCGGGGCGGCTCGGTAAACCCCACCCGGAGCAAGGTCAAGAGGGAGCCGTCAGGTTCCTGCGCAGGCGTTCGAGGGCGGCCCGTCCGATGCCTGCGGGTAGACCGCTTGAGCCTGTCGGCGACGGCAGGCCCAGATGGATGGTCGCCCATCGTCCGCCGCGAGGCGGGCGTGGACAGAATCCGGCTTACATGCCAACTCGTCCTCTCTCGTGCGAGAGCGGGTCGTGGCGCGCTTTTTCGTGATCACCGGGCGGGCGGTCGCGTCTCAGGCACGCCAGCACCAGTGGGATCGTCGTGCCCCAGCACAGCAGCACCACTCCCGCGCTCGTCAGCGTTGTCGGGGTCGGTGAGTCGACGTCATGACCACTGTGGTGCAGAAGCCACGTGTACACGGAGAGCGCCCACGCGGCCGACCAGGCCACCGTCCCGAACCAGAGCGCGGCTCGTGTTCCGCGCCGGCGTCGCCCATGCCACACAGCGACGGCGACGCATGCCGCGACCATGGTCGGCAGATGCAGGAACAGCACGAGAGCGCCGATACCGTCGGCTGTGTCGATCTCGTCGAACGACACCGGCTGTCCCGTGAGATAGCGGTGCCAGAGAACGGCGTCGTACCACTCGACAGCGTGCAGAGCCGTTCTCAGCACCGCCTCCGTCACGAGCAGCGCGGCGACGACTCCGGTCGTCCGCGTCTGCGTCACAGCTCGGTTCACTCCGTCGTCCACTCGGGGCGCGGGGTCATCCGGAAGGTCAGGTAGTCGACCGTCCAGCCGTCCTTGGTCTGGCTCCGCTCGACGACGACGGTGCGGTCGAAGCCCGCCTCGTCGCGGTAGGCGCGTTCGTGCCAGCGGCGGATCTGCTCGACCCGCTCGGCCGGCATCCATGGGCGGTGCGGCTGGTCGCTCATGCGGGCAGGGTATGGCCGCCGCTCTCCCTCGAACACCGGATTTCCGTTCCGGCACACGCGCGGAGCCATCGTCGTCGTGCGTGGTCGTGGATCTTCCCGGCGAGGGCGCGCGGCCCTAGGGTGTGCTCCATGGACCGTGCGCTTGCCCGCGAACTCGCCCATCGCTGCCACAACGCGGTGGAGCCGTTGCACGCCTTCGTCTACTTCTCGCCCGAGATGGAACAGACCTTCGCCGGTGCGGGTCTCAAGGCGGGGCGCAGGGCGTACTTCGCCGGCCGCGCCGCGCCGCTGGGTCCGGTGGGCGCGACAGTGGTCACCGCGACGTTCTACAACTTCAGCCCGAGGCTCGTGGAGCGCCACATTCCTGAGGCGTGGCGGGTGGTGGCTCCGGCCGAGGTCGTGAACCTGAGGTTCTCCGCCGCCGAGGCCGGGTTGCGCAGGCTGCTCGGCGAGGCGGCGGACTCGCCCGAGGTCGGGGAGCTCGGGGAGTTGCTGCGGGAGGCCGCCGGGCAGGCTCCGGCGGAGGGGCGGGCGCTGTTCGCCGCGCACGCCGACCTCGACTGGCCGGACGGTGCCGTGGCGAGGCTGTGGCACGCCGCCACCCTCCTGCGTGAGTTCCGTGGGGACGGGCACATCGCCGCGCTCGTCGCCGAGGGGCTGTCCGGGCTCGACGCCCTCGTGACGCACATCGCCACGGGCAAGAGCTTCCGCGCCGACGTCGCCCGCGAGACGCGTGGCTGGACGGAGGCCGAGTGGTCCGCCGCCGAGGACGCGCTGCGCGAGCGCGGCCTGCTCGACGACACCGGCGCGCTCACCGACGCGGGGCACGCGCTGCGGGCGGCGGTCGAGGAGCGCACCGACGCGGCCGCGACGGCCCCCTACCGCAAGCTCGGCGAGGACAAGGCTCGCCGCATCGTCGAGCTGGCCAAGCCGCTGTCGCGGACGCTGCTCAAGGCCGGAGGCATCCCTCGCGAGCTGTTCGCCCGCGGCTAGGTCCGCGTTCGCCCTCGCCGGGCGAGGTGTCACGGCCCGTGACCGGCTGCGCGGGTCGCTCGGTCGGATCGCCGTGGGCGATACGCCCGTTCGGATGAGGTCCGGACCCGCTGCCTGGGCAGGCAGCGCGAGTGTTGTGATCTCCGTGCCGCAACCGGCCCGAGGCATGATTCACTGTCTTAGCGGTCACCGACCGAGGGACTTTCGGCACACACTGTGAAGGGGCGTCGACGAGCATGAGTGAGTTCGGGCACGCCGGGGGACACCCGCGCGGGCACCGTGCGAATCGTCACGGCGGCGTCCTCGAACTGGGGGACGTGCACGTCCCGGTGTGTGGGGTCACGCAGGGAGGTCCGGTGGACGGGGCACGGTGCCGGACCAGACCTTTGACCCCCATCCGTCATCACGCCATGATGTTGGATGAACACGGCACGTGCCGGACGATCAGCGCTGCGCACATCCGTGTACGGCACCACACACCCCGGGCACTCGGGAGCATGCGATGACCACGATGACGCTTGCGACACTCGCGCAGGCCGAGCTCGACACCGGCAACGTCCAGAACTGGATTCTCGACAACATCATTCCGCTGGTGTTGCTGTCCGTCGCGCTGCTGCTGCTGTGGCTCGGTGGCGGCAAGGGCGACAACGCGGGCGTCATGCGCAGGCTCGCGGGCGTGGTGATCGCTCTGGCGATCATCGGACTCGCCGTGAGCGGGATGGGCGTCGACGTCGGTCAGTGGCTCGCCAGCCTCTTCACGAGCTGACGTAGGGCACGCGCGGTGCGAATCCGAACCGACGACGAGATCTACCGCGTCGACGCAGTCTGGCTGGGGCCGCCGAAGGCCACGTTCCCGTGGCGTGCGCGCTATGTGGCGTGGGGCGTGGGAGTCCCGCTGTTCCTCGTCGTGCTGGCCGTCGAGCGGCAGATCGGCATCGGCTTCGACTTCTTCTCCACGGCGTGGGGGCTGGTCATCACCATCGCGCTCACCCGCATCATCACGTCGAAGATCAGCCACGAGCGTCCGCTCGGTGCCGTGTTCACGATGTGGTTCCGCGAACTGCACGCGCCTCGGGAACGTCGGACTCCCACGGGAGGTGCCGCGAGCGCGAGCAAGATCAGAGTCAACCGGGAGCGGCCGCGACCTCGAGCCAGACGCCGAGGCGGAGGCAGACGTGGGGTGGCCCCGCCACCCGCCCCGTATCCGCCAGACAGCCCAGCACGAGCGCGCCGTCGCCCGCCGGCGGCGGTCGGGAGGTAGTCGTTGTTCGGTCGCGGCAGTAGCCGGAAGGCCCAGTACCCGGCACCAGCGCAACAGGCCGAGAGCGGCCGCCGAGGCAGGCGGCTCCCCGGCGAGGCGGCCATTCCCAGCTACACGCCGTCGATCGCGGCTCGCTCGATCGACGGGCACCTCCTGCGCACGGGTCAGGAGGTGTACGCGTGGTACCGGCTGGCGCCGCAACGCTGGTCGTTCCGGTCGGACTCACAGCGGCGCGACCTCATCGCCGCGATCGCCGGTCAGTACGCCGAGCTGCAGGGCCGGTGGATGCACCTGCGGGTCACCAACCGGCCCTATCCCATCAGGATGTGGGCGGAGGCGCACGTCCACAACGCGCACAACCGCCCGCCGGACGTGTCGGGCGCGTTGTCGTTCGACGACTACCTGGTCGGCGAGCAGCAGCAGTTGATGGGCCGCTCGATGGCGGAGAAAGAGGTCTACCTGGGGGTCCAGGTCCAGACCAGGCGGATGGTCGACCGGGCGGTGGAACGCGCCGCGCCGTTGCTGCGCAAGATCCTGCCCGAGGCCGTCGACGCCGAGCTGGCCGCGCTGGACTCGGAGGTCGAGCACCTCGACCAGGTGATCGGTGCTCCCGGCCTGGAGGGGCGACCGGTGCACGCCGAGGAGATGTCCTGGCTGATGCACCGCTCGTGCTCGCTCGGGCTGCCCGCGCCGAGGAACATGCCCGCCGTGCCCGGCTCCGAGTGGGAGCCGGAGGACCTCGCGAGTTTCACCGACGCCGCGGACTTTCACTGCGAGCCCTACGCGCCCACGGTCACGGTCCGAGGCCGGACCGGCTCCAACGCGGGCGTGTCGCGCCACGTCGCCGTGCTCACGGTGGGGCAGATGCACGGCCTCTCGATTCCCGAGGTGGACGACCCGTGGGTCCAGCACGCCGACCGGTTGCCGTCGGCGGTGGAGTGGTCCGCGCGCATCTACGTCCGCAGGCCCGAGGAGGTCGCGGGCGAGCTGCAACGGCAGATGAACAAGGTGCGCTCGCAGGTCAAGCACTACACCGACGAGCACGATCTGGAGCCACCGCAGTCGTTGGCCCGCCAGGCGTCGCGGGTGCTGGAGATCGACGACGAGATGACGTCGGGCTTCACGGCCCTGGCCACACGGGTGCGGTCGTGGTGGCGGCTCGCGGTGTCGGGGCCCACGGAACGCGACGCGCTGCGGCTCGCGCAGCAGCTGCTCGATCTCTACAAGCCGAAGGTCGCCATCGAGCACCCGGAGGCGCAGTACGCGCTCGCGCGGGAGTTCATTCCCGGCGAGCCGTTGTCCTCGGGTGCGTACCTCCGGCGTGGTTCGGTGGTGTGGGCCGCGTCGGCGGTGCCGACCGCGACCGCCGAGGTGGGCGACCGGCGCGGCATCCTGCTCGGCGAGACGTGCACGGCCACGCGCAGGCCGGTGGCGTGGGACCCGTGGATGGCGCAGGAGGTCCGCGACGGCTCCGGCCTGACCGCGATGGTCGCCGGTCTCGGTGGCGGCAAGTCGTTTTTGGGCGGCGGCATCGTCTACAAGACACTGAGAGCAGGCGCGCACTGGACGATCCTCGACCCGTCGGGGCCGCTCTCGGCGTTGTGCGCGCTGCCGGAGATCCGCCCGTACGCCCGTCCCATCAACCTGCTCAACGCACAGCCGGGCATCCTCAACCCGTATCGCGTCGTGGCGGAGCCCCAGCTCGAACACTTCCTCGACGAGGAGGACCCCGAGCGTGCGTGGCGACGGGAACGCGCGCTGGCGGGTGCGACCCGGCGGCGGCTGGTGCTCGACGTGCTCACCGGTGTGCTGCCGTACGAGGTCGCGCGCATGCCGCAGACCCGCATCGTCTTGCTGCGCGCGGTGCGTGCGGTCGGCGGTCGCTACGACGCCGACCCCGGCCAGGTGATCGACGCCCTGCGGCGGGACGCCAGCGAACATCACGAACACGCCGTCGTCGTGGCGGACTTCCTCGACGAGCTGCGGGAACGCATGTCGCTGCTCATCCCGGAGGCCGACGCCGACCCGTACTCGGAGACCCGTGACGACCGGCTCACGGTGCTGACGATGGCCGGGCTGACGCTGCCGAAGGAGGGCGTGGGCCGGGAGCACTGGACCGACGCGGAGGCGCTGGGCGTGGAGATGCTCAACCTCGCCGCCTGGCTGACGCAGCGGTCGGTGTACGAGAAGCCGAAGAAGGAGCGCAAGGGCGTCTGGATCGACGAGGCGTTCTTCCTCTCCGAGGTGCCGACGGGGCGCGTGCTGATGAACCGGTTCGCGCGCGACTCCCGCAAGTGGAACGTGCGGGTGCTGCTGTCGTCGCAGATCCCGGCGGACTTCCTGCGCATCCAGGGCTTCGTCGCGCTGCTCGACTCGGTGTTCGTGGGACGGCTCGACGACGACGAGACCCAGTCGGACGCGCTGCGCCTGCTCAAGGTGCCGGTGGGTGTCGGCTACGAGCAGGTCGTCGCCGCACTCGGGCGCAGGCCCGGTTCGCGCCGCGACGTCGAGCGTGACACCGAACCGAGGCAGTTCATCTTCGCGGACGGCGCCGGTGGCGTGGAGCGCATCCGGGTGGACTTCTCCGGCCCGCACCTCGATCACTTGCGGGCGGCGCTCGACACCACCCCCGGTGCGCTGCCGACCGGTGAGCGGCGGCCACAGCGTGCCGAGCGGACCACGGAAGAACCGCGTGACGTTTCCGACGTGCCCGCACCGGAACCCGAGCCGGAGCTGGACGAGGAGTTCGAGCGCGCGGCGGAACGCGAGGTCGGCCTCACCGAGGAGGCGTTGTTGGAGGACGCCGACTCCGGCGCGACGACCAACGGGACGCGCGAGGCCAACGAGACGGGCAAGGCGGTCGACAAGGAGCCCGCGGGAGCGGGCAAGGGTGGCACCGGCAGGGGCGCGGCATGAACACGATCATGACGTTGGTGGCCGTCGTCTGCTGCGCGTGGGCGTGGCGGGCGATGCGAACACGTCGTCGTGGCGGCACGGTGCGACGCAGGGGTCCTGCGCTCGCCATGGTCGTCGCGGTGCTCGGA
Source organism: Saccharomonospora sp. NB11 (assembly GCF_015910535.1). Lineage (GTDB taxonomy): Bacteria > Actinomycetota > Actinomycetes > Mycobacteriales > Pseudonocardiaceae > Saccharomonospora. Next base: position 173,722 of record NZ_JACBJG010000009.1, read on the forward strand.
CTCCAACTGACGATCGCGGCACCGGCGACGGCACAGAGCGGCTGCGAGGTGCCGAATCCCGAGCGCCCGGGCTCGGGCATGGTGGGCGAGATCGACGAACCCGGCGTCAAGGGTGAGGCGGGCAGCCCGTACCTGGACTACAGCTACGCCGGCATGGTCTGGCACGTCTACGACTGCGACGAGGGCGTGCTGAGCCTCGGCTCGCCGGAGTCGACCATCGACACGTGGGCGGGCAACCAGCTCTTCAACATCGCGAAGAACATCGTCGGCGCCACGAACTCGCTGCACTACACCGTGCTGGAAGGCGGGCTGCTCAACCCGATCTACAACGCGGTGTCGGAGGGCGCGAAGGCCGTCTACGACAACATCTACACCCAGTTGTTCGGCCTGTTCGCGCTGCTGCTGGCGATCCTGTTGTTCCGCAACATCTGGCGGGGCGATCTGTCCACGGTCAGCAAGCGCGCGTTGTTCGCGATCGGGGGCGTGTGGCTGGCCGCCTCGTCGCTGGCGTTGCTGCGGTACTACGACGACATCGACCACGCGATCGTCCAGACCACCACCAACATCCAGGCCGGTTTCGTCGACGAGACCGAGGACCGGGTGGTGCGGCACGTGCTGCCCACCGACCTGCACAACGAGGTGGTCTACAAGAACTGGTTGCGCGGCGAGTTCGGCGACCACGATTCGCCCCAGGCCGAGCAGTACGGTCGTGACCTGCTCGACGCGCAGGCGTTCACCTGGGAAGAGGTGCGCAACGGCGACGACGCCGACGAGGCCGTGATCGAGGAGAAGAAGTCGGCCTACCGGGAAATCGCCACGCAGCTCGGCCCGGCGACGGGCAACTTCACAGGCGAGGACGGAAGCCGGACCGGCGTCGGGTTCCTGGCTTTGTTGCAGAGTCTCTGTTACGCGCTGTTCCAGTTGTTCGCGAAGGCGGCGGTGCTGCTGGCGCAGATTCTGGTCCGGGTGTTCACGCTGACCGCGCCGCTCATCGGCTTGGTCGCGATCCTGCATCACGACATCCTGCGGCGCGTCGGCCGAGTCGTCGGCACCGTCACGTTCAACCTGCTGGTGTTGTCGGTCCTCGCGGGTGTGCAGGCGTTGTTGCTGCGGGCCGTGTTCGACGCGACCGGGTTGTCGATGCTGACGCAGATGGCCGTGGCAGGCCTGATCACCGTGTTGCTGTTCATGGTCGGCAAGCCCGGGCGGCGGCTGTGGCAGATGGTCGAGATGTCTGTCGGGATGGTCGGTGCCGCCGTGCCGACCCCGAAGGGCGGGTTGTTCTCGCGCTTCCGCCGTGGCGGCGACCGGCCGAGCCCACAGGACGAGTTCTGGAAGACCGTCGCGGAGGAGGACGCCGCCGAGGGCGGTGCGGCGACGCGCGGCACTGCCGGTGCGCTCGGCGACGGTCGGGGTCGTCCGGAGGCGACGATCATGGCGACGGCCCAGCGGCTCGACACGCGCGCGGCAGGGGGACACCCGGCGACCCTGTGGTCGCCCGAGCGGGCCGCGTTGCCCGCGGGTGGCAGCGATACGTCCGATGTGTACGGCGGGTTCACCCCGAGCCGTTCGCCCGGCGACTACCTGCGGCCCGGTTCGGCCGGCAGCCGCAGGGTCGACACGGCCCCGGTGACCGAGTCGCGGTGGGACCGCGTGGACGATCCGGACCCCGTCGTGATTCCGTCCCGACTGTCGTCGATGGACGATCCGGTGGTGCCGCCGTCTCCCGGGTTCTCCGCGGCGCCGCCCGCGCCCGTTCCGCAGCCGCGGCGGGTGGAGCACGAGCTGGTGGCGGGCAAGCCCGTGTTCGTGCTGTACCGGCCGTCGCGGGGCCTGGAGGTTCGCGACGACGGTCGGGACACCGACCGCGTGGTCCGGTAAGGGGGCACGGGGATGCCGATTCGCACGAACCGGGGCAGGGCGGCGGTCTATCGCCGCCTCTGGGGCTTCCCCATGCGCTCGCCCTCGCACCTCGTGGGCACCGTGGTCGTCGTCGCGGCGATCCTCGTGGCGGCAGGTGTGCTGGTGCCGAGACTGGTGGGGGAGAAGCAACCGACCTCGCCGGTCACGGGTGCGGCCGGCACCACCTCGGAGCAGTCGTCGCCGGACAGCACCACCGAACCCAGTCTGGACCGCGAGACGCTGCCCACACGGTTGTCCGAACCACTCGTCACACCCACCCCCACCCAGGCTGCGCCGGAGGCGTTGGCGGTGGCGACGCAGTGGGTCGAGGCCTGGGTGGACGTGCCCGACGAGGACACCACTGAGGACACCGGTGAGGACGCCGCGGAGACCTGGGTCGAGGGCCTGCGTCCCTACACCACACCGGAGTTCCTGCCGCAGTTGCGCACCGTGGACCCGGCCAACGTCACGGCGACGAAGGTCGTCGGCGAACCGAAGGCCCGTACGGCGTATCCGCGGTCGGTCGAGGTGGAGATCGCCACCGACGGGCCCACGCTGCTCGTCACGGTGATCGACACCGACGAGGGGTGGAAGGTGACGGCCTACAGCGAGGCGGAGAGCGGGTGAGGTTGCCGTGCGTGCCGGACTGCTGATCGGATGTGTCGCCGCGGTGAGCGTCACGGTGCTCGTGGCCGCGGGCGCGGTGCTGGTGATGGACGGTCAGCGGCAGCAGGCCCACGCCATGTCCCTGAGCTGCAACGCGGCGCTCGGCCCGACCCAGCCGGGACAACAGCATCGCGGTGCGGTCGACGCGGCCAACCTCACCCAGGAACAGCTCGACACCGTCTCGCTGATCATCTCGATCGGCAAGGAGCGGGAGCTCTCACCGCGAGCGTGGCAGGTCGCGATCCAGGCGGGCATGACCGAGTCGGGGCTGCGCAACGTCCACTACGGCGACCGCGATTCGCTGGGCATCTTCCAGATGCGGCCGTCCATGGGCTGGGGCACACCGTCGGAGGTCACCGACCCGACCTACGCGGTCAACAAGTTCTACGACGTCCTGGAATCCCTTCCGGACTGGGAACAATTGCGCCCGGGTGACGCCGCCCAGGCGGTGGAGCGCTCGGCGTTCCCGGACCGCTACCACCGCTGGGAGCCCATGGCGGTGCATCTGGTGGAGACGGTGGGCGAGGTGACCGACTCCGGTGGTTGCGGCATCGGACTCGGGGCGGCCCTGCCACCGAACGAGGACGCCGCCGAGGCGATCCGGTTCGCCCTGGAGGAGCGCGGCGACCCGTACGTGTGGGGCGCCACCGGACCGGACGCCTACGACTGTTCCGGCCTGATGCTGCGGGCCTACGAGGCAGCCGGGATCACCCTGCCGCGGGTGTCCCGCGACCAGTACAAGGCGGGGGCGATGCTGCCGGTGGAACAGGCACAGCCCGGCGACCTCGTCTTCTGGGCCTACGACTCGTCGGACCCGGCGACGATCCACCACGTCGCCATGTACCTGGGCAACGGCAAGATCGTGGAGGCTCAGCAGTCCGGTGTGCCCGTGCACACGCGGGACTTCTCGTTCGACGAAGCCGGTCTGGTGCCGCAGGCTGTCCGGCCGGGTGTGTGAGGAGACGTCGTGGCCAAGAAGTGGGGCAAGCGCAGGAAGTCGACCCCGGTGGTGGTGCCGCAGGCGTTCGAGGCCGCTTTCGCGGCCCGGCCGCAGGCGCGGCCGTCGGCTCCGCGGGCGGGACGCGCTCCCGCGTCGAGCACGCCGCTGGCCGACCAGTTGTCCGGCGACGCGCCAGGGGTGAGCGAGAACTACGTGGTGCTGCCGCGCTCGCTCGCCGAGAACATGCCGCTGCCGTGGCAGCAGCAGCTCGCCGGGTTGCTCGCGCAGTTCCAGGAGACTCACCGGAATCTGTCGTGGCCGACGTACCGGGTCGTGCCGTCCCGACCGGAACGTCTGGTGGACCTCGACGAGGAACAACTCGCGGAGGCCGGTTACCTGGTGGAACTCGACGCCGACGGTGAGATGGTCTACCGCGACCGCACCGGGCGACGGGTCGAGAACCCGGAGGAGACCGTGGCGCTCGTGCCGTGCCTCGACCCAATCGCCCGGAGGGCCGACGACGGCGCGGCGGGCCAAGACAAGCCCGGTGTCGCGCCGATGAACATCGGTCCACAGCCGGTGTGGCGAGCCACCGGTTCCGCGCCGGCGAGTCCCACGCCGTCCGGCCAGGCCGCGCCGCCCTTGCCGCCACCGCCGACCGCGCCGACCCTCGCGCCACCGCCCCAGTCGGCGACCCCGGCTCCGGCAGCGAACGTGGCACCGAGCCCGACGCCGTCGGCGGGCGAGCCCGGATGGGCTGAGGAGCTGGCCTCGGCGAGCACCCTGTCCACCACACCGGGTCCCTCCGCGTCGGTGGACACGCCGACGCCTCCGGAGGCCAGGCCGGACGCCGGTGGTCGGAGCGGCTCGGACGACACCGCCCCGCCCGAGTTCGGGCCGACGGGCGACGAGCCGACCGAGATTCCCTACCGCTTCCGCCGCTGAGCGCGCGACGCTGGAGCTGACGCGCGGTTCGACCGCTCTTGATGATCAGCGGTTCCACCGCTACCGCCCCAGGTCGGTCCGTGCCACGCTGACACCATGGCAGCCAAACGCAAGGACCCGAACCCGCCCAGCGGCTGGTGGTACAACACGCGCACCGGCCAGGTCGAACACGGCGAACTGTCGCGCGCCATCGACCTCATGGGGCCCTACCCCGACGAGGCGACCGCCCGCAACGCGTTGGAGATCGCCAGAGAACGCACGAAGCGCGCCGACCGCGAGGAAGCCGAGTGGGAGGGCGAGGACGTCGACGAGCGCTGAGCGCCGGAGGCCTCTGCCGGCGTCCGAGATCCCACGATCCGCCGCGCCCCGGGCGGTCGACGCTTCGCCGACTTCGGCGACCTCCCCGCACCTCGGGTTAGTGTCGAGTTGTGGCTCTCGTGGCTCACGGCACGGGCGCCGGCGACTTCGCCTCGCTGCGCGCCGAGTTCGCGCTGCCGGAGTCGTTCCCACCGCAGGCGCTGGCCGAGGCCGACGACGTCGCCGGTGATCTCGTGCCGTGTCCGGGCGTCCGGGAGGACGCGACCGACCTGCCGCTGGTGACCGTCGACCCGCCCGGTGCCAAGGACCTCGACCAGGCCATGGCGTTGACGCGCCGTGGGCGCGGATTCCGTGTCGACTACGCGATCGCCGACCTCGGCGCGTTCGTGGCTCCGGATGGTGCGCTCGACACCGAGGCCCGACGACGCGGCCAGACGCTCTACCTGCCCGACGGCAACGTGGGCCTGCACCCGGCGATCGTCGCCGAGCACGCGGCCAGCCTGCTGCCCGGTGTCGTCCGTCCCGCGGTGTTGTGGACGCTCGACCTCGACGCCGACGGTGAGCCCGTCGATGTCGCCGTCCGCCGAGCCTGGGTGCGTTCGGTGGAGCAGCTCGACTACGACACCGTCGCCGAGAGCCTGCGTCGGGGAACACCGCACCCGTCGGTGGAGGCGTTACCGGACGTGGGGCGCCGACGACGCGAGCGCGCGGCGGGTCGTGGCGCCGTGGAGCCGCAGATTCCCGAGTCGCGGGTGCAGGCGGAACCCGACGGTGGGTGGGCGCTCGTGCGTCGCCCTCAGCACGACGTCGAGGAGTGGAACGCCGAGATCTCCCTGCTCACGGGCATGGTGGCCGCGCAGATGATGATCGACGCCCGGGTGGGGGTGCTGCGGACCGTGCCCGAGGCCGGAGACGAAGCCGTCGAGTGGCTTCGCCGATCGGCCCACGCGCTCGGGGTGCCGTGGCCGGAATCCGCGAGCGTCGCCGAGGTGCTCGCGGGCCTCGACCCGGTGGACCCCGCGTCCCTGGCACTGCACGCGGGGACGGTGCGACTGCTGCGGGGCGCCGGATACACGGCCTTCGACGGCCGGGTTCCCGAGTCGATCGGACACGCGGGCATCGGCAGTCCGTACGCGCACGTCACCGCGCCGATCCGGCGCTTGGTCGACCGGTTCACCGCCGAAGTGTGTCTGGCGATCTCGGCGGACGCGCCGGTGCCGGAGTGGGTGCGGTGCACGCTGCCGGACCTGCCCCGGTTGATGGGCGCGTCGGACGAGCGGGCGTCGCGAGTGGAACGAGCCTGCCTCGACCAGGTGGGTGCGTGGATCCTCGCCGAGCGGGTCGGGACGACGTTCGAGGGCGTGGTGTTGCGGTCCGGCGGCTCGGCGGCGGAGGTGTTCGTGGAGGACCCGCCCGTGCTGACCCGTTGCGCCGACGTGACCGTTCCCGAAGGCAGCACGATCACCGTGCGGCTCACCGAGGTCGATGTCGCCAATCGGAGGGTGCGCTTTGAACAGGCGGAGTGCTGAGCACGTCGACGACGAGACGCGCGGCTGGACGGACGAGGAGCGGGCGTTGCGCGAGCAGGTCCTCGCCGGCCGGAGCGTGGTCGTCAACGTCCGCAAGTCGGGCCCGCACCGGCATCTCGTGCCGTGGCTGGTGGAGCGGGACCTCGTCACCTACGTCGGACACGCCGGAAACCGGCACGCCTGGCCCGAGTCCGACTTCGCCAACCCGTTCGTCAAGGAGGCCAAGCACGACCGCGAGGCCATGGTGCGGCACTACCGGGACTACCTGCGTGAGCAGCCGGAGTTGCTGCGGCGGCTGCGGGAGGGCGAGCTGAACGGTCGAGCCCTGGGGTGCTGGTGTGCCCCCGAGCCCTGCCACGCCGACGTTCTGGTGGAGTACACGGCATGAGAGACGATCTGGGTGACGAGGTGCCGCTTCGCCGACCTGCGCGCCGGGTGGTGTCGTTGGTGCCGTCGTTGACGGAGGCGGTGGCGGAGACGGTGGCGGACGTGCTGGTGGGGGCGACCGACTACTGCACCCATCCGGCCGGGCTGGACGTCACGCGGGTGGGCGGGTCGAAGTACCCGACTCTCGCCGCCGTGCTGGATTGCATCCCCGACCTGGTGATCGCCAACGCGGAGGAGAACCGCCCGGAGGACGTGCGACGGTTGCGGGACGAAGGTGTCGCCGTGTGGGTCACCGCCGCCCCCGCGACGGTGCCCATGGCGTTGGAGTCGATGCGGGCCCTGTTCACCGAGGCGTTCGCGGTGCCGATGCCCGAGTGGTTCACCGAGGCCGAACGCGCCTGGAAGGACCCGGTGCCCGTGCGGGTCCGCGCCGTCGTGCCGGTGTGGCGCAAGCCGTGGGTCGTGCTGGGGCGCGACACCTTCGGCGGGGACGTGTTGCACCGGCTCGGTGTGCACAACGTCTACGCCGACCACGCCGACCGCTACCCGCGTCCCACGATCGACGAGCTGCGGGCCCGGTTCTCCGACGGCGACGCCGAGCTGCTCGTCCTGCCCGACGAGCCGTACGTGTTCACTGACGACGACGGGCCGGACCACTTCCCCGGGGTGCCCTACGCGCTCGTCTCGGGGCGTCGGCTCACGTGGTACGGCCCGTCGCTGGCCTACGCCCGGGCCGAGTTGGAGGCTTCGTTGGGCTCGGCGCTCGACGGCGTCTCCTGACCGGCGAACGTGTCCGTGGCCCGACGCAACGCGGCGGAGACACCGGGGTCGGTGATGGCGTGCCCGGCACCGTCGAGCAAGGTCAACTCCGAGTCCGGCCACGCGCGGTGCAGCTCGAACGCGGTGACCGGAGGACACACCACGTCGTAGCGGCCTTGCACGATGTGGCCCGGAATGCCCGCGAGTCGGTGTGCGTCCCGAATGAGCTGGCCCTCGTCGAGCCACGCGCCGTGTGTGAAGTAGTGCAGGGCGATGCGGGCGAACGCCACGGCGAAACGTGGGTCCGAGTACTGCGCGACGAAGCCCGCCTGCGGTGCGATCGACACGAGCGCACCCTCCCAGGCGCTCCACGCGACGGCCGCGCGCTCGGCCAGCTCGCGGTCCGGCCCCTCGATCAAGTCACGGTAGGCCACGAGCAGGTCACCGCGGGCCGAGGGCGGCACCAGTTCGACGTAGCGCTCCCATGCGTCGGGGAAGAACTGCCTCGCCCCGCCGTTGTAGAGCCAGTCGAGTTCCGACCGGCGGGACGTGATCACCCCGCGCAGCACCAGCTCGCTCACCCGTGACGGGTGGGTTTCGGCGTAGGCGAGCGCGAGAGTGGCGCCCCACGAGCCACCGAAGACGAGCCAGCGGTCGATGCCGAGCTGCTCGCGGAGCGCCTCCATGTCCGCGACGAGGTGCCAGGTCGTGTTCGTCGACAGGTCGGCGGCGGGATCGCTGACGTGGGGTGTGCTGCGACCCGATCCGCGCTGGTCGAACTGCACGATCCGGTAGCGAGTGGGGTCGAAGTACCGGCGGTACACGGGGGAGCTGCCACTGCCCGGACCGCCGTGGACGACGACGGCGGGCTTGCCGTCGGGATTGCCACTGACCTCCCAGTACACCTGGTGGCCGTCACCGACGTCGAGCAGACCCGTGGTGTACGGCGAGATCGGCGGGTACAGGACGTGTGGGGACACCGGGCTGACCTCCTCCGAGCGATCGCTGCGCCCGCCGCGAGGGTGTCGTCGCCCGCGGTGGGCGCAGCGATTCTGGCAAGCCCGGTCGGTGTCAGTGGAACGTGTGCTCGGGTGCCGGGAAGGACCGGTTCCGGACGTCGTCGGCGAACGCCGTCGCGGCCCCGGTCAGCACGCCCGCGAGATCGGCGTACTGCTTAACGAACCTCGGCAGCCGACCGGTTCGCAACCCCGCCATGTCCTGCCACACCAGGACCTGCGCGTCGCAGTCCGGGCCCGCGCCGATGCCCACGGTGGGGATGCTCAGCTCGTGCGTGATCTGCTTGGCGATCTCGGCGGGCACCATCTCCATGACCACGGCGAACGCGCCCGCGTCCTGCAACGCGAGTGCGTCGGCGATAAGTCCGTCCCCGGTGCCGCCCCGGCCCTGCACGCGGTAGCCGCCCAGGTTGTGCTCGCTCTGCGGGGTGAAGCCGATGTGTCCCATCACCGGGACTCCCGACGCGGTGACGGCCTCGACGTGCGCGGCGAAGCGCCGACCGCCTTCGAGCTTGACCGCGTGGGCGCGGCCCTCCTTCATGAATCGCGCCGCGGTGTTCACCGCCTGCTCGGGCGAGGCCTGGTAGGACCCGAAAGGCAGGTCGGCCACCACGAGCGCCTTCGTCACCGACCGGGTCACCGCCCGGACGAGCGGCAACATCTCGTCGACCGTGACGGGCAGCGAGGACTCGTAGCCATACACCGTGTTGGCGGCGGAGTCACCCACCAGCAACACCGGAATGCCCGCGTCCTCGAACAGGCGGGCGGTGTAGGTGTCGTAGGCGGTGAGCATGGGCCACGGCTCGCCGCGGTCCTTCATCTCCTGCAGGTGGTGGATGCGGACGCGCTTGCGCAGTCCCGACTGGGCTGCCGGCTCCCCGTACGGTGCGGGCGTCTCGGTGTCGCCGGTGTGGGCGCGCGGAGTTTCATGTGACATCGCTGTCGTACCGTCCTTCCCTCGAGGCCGCTCTGCGGTCCCCGGGTCGTGGATCGTTGGCGTCCTCCAGCGTCCCACCGGGTGGAATCGGCACCCAAGCCCGCTGGGACGAGCTTCACAGTCGCGACCGAGCGTGACTGAGCAGCGACGACATCTACCCTCGACCGCGTGATGCGTGGTAAGTAACTCGCCATGCTGTCGGGCCTGCACCACGCCGAGCCGCCCCTGGGCGCGGTCCGACGGTTCGCCGCCGCGGCCCTGTTCGTCGGTGCCGCCGCCCACACGGGGTTCCTCGCGGAGGTCTTCGTCGAGACCGCGTTGTCGACCAACCACGAGGTTCCGGCCAGGCTGGCCTCCGACGGACAGCCGAACGCCGAGGTGTTCCGCACGCTCGACGTCGTGGCGGGGGCGGCGTTCGTATTGGCGGGCCCGTTCCTGCTGCGTCTCGCTCCGGTGCACCGCTGGGGCAGGCTCACGGCGGCGTTGGTGTGGCTGTACGGCGCGGTGTTGCTGACGCGGGCGGCGCTGCCGCCGGAGTGCCTGCCGCAGGGCGCGGGCAGATGCGCCGACCCCACGGGACGGATCAGCGAGCTCCCGGTGCTGCTGGCGGGAGTCCAGTACGTCGTGAGCCCGCTGGTGGTGGCGTCGTGGTGGCGCGGCAGCTGGAAGCTGGCCACCCGGCTGTCGTTCGCGGTCCAGTTCGGGTTGTGGGCGTGGTTGGTCGTCGCGCACGTGGTGTTCGACAGCCGCTTCGCGGGACTGGCCGCGCGGACACAGATCCTGGTGGCGACGGCGTTGTTCCTGGTCGGCGTCACCTACGTCGTCCGCATGGGCACGCCGCGACGCACCCGGCGAGCGCTCCCGCGGACACGGGAGGTCGCGCCGTGCCCGGGTTGATCGGGCCGGTCGCCGACGAGCGCGAGGGACTGCTCGACTACCTCGCGCAACAGCGCTACGTGCTGTGCCTCGCCGCCTACGGGCTCACCGACCAGCAGATCCGCGAGACCCCGACCGTGAGTGCGCTGAGCGTGGGCGGCATCCTCAAGCACGTCTGCCGTACGGAGCGGGTGTGGATCGACCTCGTCTGCGGGCTCGGTCCGACCGATCCGGGAGACGACCTGCGCCTCGCGCCGGACGAGACGCTGGCCGACCTCATCGCCGAGTACGAGCGGGTGGCGACGCGCACCGAGGAGGTCGTCGAGGGCATCGAGGACCTGGGCGAACCGGTGCCCGTGCCTCGCGACGTGCCGTGGTTCCCCGCCGATGTGGAGGCGTGGTCGGTGCGCTGGGTGCTGCTGCACCTGATCGAGGAGACCGCGCGGCACGCCGGACACGCCGACATCCTGCGTGAGTCGATCGACGGGGCGACGGCGTTGCCGCTGATGGCCGCGGCGGAGGGCTGGCCCGACACTCCCTGGCTGAGGCCGTGGCGTCCGCCCCGACGCCCGGCCCCGCCCTACCAGAGTTCGAACAGCGTCGGCTGGTCGCCGTGAGCCCGTTCGAGGGCGAGCAGCCGCTGCTTGGTGGCGACTCCACCGGGACCGGAGAAGCCACCGATGGCGCCGTTCGCGGCCAGCACCCGGTGACAGGGGACGATCGGTGCGAACGGGTTGGTTCCCATCGCGCGACCGACGGCCCGCGCGGCGCCCGGTTCCCCGAGCGCGGCGGCCACGTCGCCGTACGTCATCGTGTGGCCCACCGCGATGGTGCGGACGAACTCGTAGACCTTGCGGTGGAACACGGGAACGGCGGACATGTCGAGCGGAACGACCGAGGTGTCCACAGGCTCGCCGCGCAGCAACGCCACCACGGCCTCCACGGCGGGCACGAGCGTCGCGGGCACCGGCGCCTCCACGGCGTCGGGCACCGCCTCGGCGAGTCGAGCGCGCGCCTGGTCGGGATCGGCCTCGGGGAGCTGGCAACGGACGACGGTGTCGCCCCGCCACGCGAGTCCGCTGTGCCCGAGAGTCGTCTCGAACACGGCGAACCCGCACGCGTCGGTCGTCACGGCCGGTGGGTCTCCCGCCAGCGGTTGGTCATCGGCAACCTGCGGTCGCGACCGAACGCCTTGAAGGTGATCTTCGTGCCGGGCGGGTACTGCCTGCGCTTGTACTCGGCGCGGTCGACCATGCGCACGACCTGGTCGACGACCTCGGCGTCGAAGCCCGCCGCGAGCAGGTCGGCGAAGCCGCGGTCGCCCTCGACGTAGTCGTCGAGGATGTCGTCGAGCAGCGCGTAGTCGGGCAGCGAGTCGGTGTCGAGCTGGCCGGGGCGCAACTCGGCCGACGGGGGTTTGGTGATCGAGTTCGGCGGGATCGGCGGCGTCTCGCCCCGCTTCTCCGCCTCCGCGTTGCGCCAGCGCGCGAGTTCCCACACGTGGGTCTTGAAGACGTCCTTGATGGGTGCGAACCCGCCCACGGCGTCGCCGTAGATGGTGGAGTACCCGACGGCCAACTCGGTCTTGTTGCCGGTGGCCAGCACCAGGTGGCCCTCCAGGTTGGACAGCGCCATCAGCAGCATGCCGCGCGCCCTCGCCTGGATGTTCTCCTCCGCCAACCCGCTCAGGCCGAGCTGGTCGACGTAGGTGGCGACCATGTCCTCCACCGGCTCGACCCGGAAGTGGCAGCCGAGCCGCTCGGCCAGGTCGGCCGCGTCGGAGCGGGAGTGGTCGGACGAGTACCGCGACGGCATCGACACGCCGTACACGGCGTCGGCGCCGAGGGCGTCGGCCGCCAACGCGGCGGTCACCGCCGAGTCGATCCCGCCCGAGAGCCCGAGCAGCACCGACCGGAAACCGTTCTTGCGCACGTAGTCGCGCAGGCCCACCACGAGCGCCGACCACACCTCCGCCTCACCGGACAGGGGCTCGGCCACCCTCGGCCGGTGCGTCACCGGGTAGCGCTCCAGCGGGGCCTCCGACAGCACTCGACGCCGCACCACGAACCCTTCGACCCGGTCGCGCAGGACCTCCGAGCCGTTCGTGACGGTGGGGAGATCCCGGTCGGGCAGGTCGAGGTCGATCACCAACAGGTGCTCGGTGAACTGCGGAGCCCGGGCGAGCAACGTCCCGTCCGCCGCCACCACGATCGAGTCGCCGTCGAACACGAGGTCGTCCTGGCCGCCGACCTGGTTGGTGTAGACGATCGGGGCCTTCGCCTCGGCGGCCCGCCGGGCCACCAGCGGCAACCGCACGTCGTCCTTGTCGCGCTCGTAGGGGGAGGCGTTGGGGGAGAGCACGAGGTCGACTCCCAGCGCGCCCAGCGCCGTGATCGGACCGCCCTCCTGCCACAGGTCCTCGCACACCACCATGCCGAGGTCGACGCCGTGCAGCCGCAGCACGGTGAGTTCGTCGCCCGGCTTGAAGTTCCGGCGTTCGTCGAAAACGCCGTAGTTCGGCAGGTGGTGCTTGAACTGGGTGGCCACCACCTCGCCCCGGTACAGCGCGGCGACCGCGTTGCGGGGCCCGACGTCATCGGCGTCGAGGTAGCCCACCACGACGAGCAGCTCACCGCACTCGGCATCCACCAGCGCGCGGGCGAGCGTGTGGACGGCCTCGCGTGCCGCGTCGGCGAACGCGCGGCGGAGCGCGAGGTCCTCGACGGGGTAGCCGGTCAGCGTCATCTCGGGGAACACCACGACGTGGGCCCCCTCCGCCGCGGCCGACCGGGTGTGTTCGACGACCAGGTCGGAGTTGCCGGAGAGGTCTCCGACGCACGTGTTCACCTGGGCCGAGGCGATCCGAAGTTGACGCATGCGCTCATTCTCGCTCACGTGGTCAGGCCCGCTTCTTCCGAAGCATGCTTCGTACCTTCTTGAGTGCCTGTTCGGCGTCGGAATCGAACGGGTTGTCCTGCACCAGGTAGGTCCACGTCGAGGTGGGCCTCCGGACTCCGGCCTTCGCGAGATCGAGCCCGCCGGTGGTGATCTCGGCCTCCAGCAGCGTCTTGGCCGACCGGGTGCGGAGGTCGTCGCGGATCCGCCGGAAGGCGGGGACGGCCGTGCGGTGGAACTCGTCCAGCGGAGCCTCCTTCGCCAGCGCCCGCAGGTGGATCGTCTCGCGCACCTCGGTGAGGAAGGCCAGGTGGTCGGTCCAGAGCTGGTCGAGGTGGAACAGCACGATCTGCCGACACACGCGTTCCAGCGTCTCGGGCTCCAGCTTCTCGGCGAGCTCGCCGTAGCGGTCGGGCTCCTCCTCCTTCAGCAGCGCACTGGCCGTGTCACCGCGCAACACCTCGTCGCGGTAGCGCAGCAGTTCGGCCCGCTGGTGCTCGATGAGCCGCGTGTATCGCCACGTGTTGCGGTGGATCTCCAGGTCGACGCCCTCCGCGACCCGCTGGGCGTGGTTGAGCTGTCGGTGTGCGGCGACGTCGGTGATCTCGCCCGTCTCGTCGTCGGCGGGGATGCCCTCCGGGACGTCCGGGGCGTGGGCGAGTACGAGTTCGTCGCCGAGGCTGGCGAAGAACACCGAGCTGCCCGGGTCGCCCTGCCGTCCTGCGCGGCCCCGCAACTGGTCGTCGAGGCGGCTGCTCGGGTAGCGGGCGGTACCGATGACGTGGAGGCCGCCGAGTTCCGCGACGCGCTCGGCGTCCGCGCCGTCGGCGCCGCCGAGCCGGATGTCGGTGCCCCGGCCCGCCATCTGCGTCGACACCGTGATGGCCCCGTACGCGCCGGCCTGGGCGATCACGGCCGCTTCCTCCGCGTCGTTGCGTGCGTTGAGCACCACGCACGACAGCCCGGCCTTGCGCAGCTTCTCCGCGAGTTCCTCCGACTCCGCGACGTCCTGGGTGCCGACGAGGATCGGCCTGCCGGTCTCGTGCACCTCGCGGATCTCCTCCACGATGGCGCGGAGCTTGCGCGTCGGCGTGGTGAACACGCGGTGCGGCAGGTCCTCGCGCACGGTCGGCGTGTTCGGCGGGATCACCGCGACTTCGAGCCGGTAGAACTCGCGAAGCTGTTCGGCGACGGCCACCGCGGTCCCGGTCATGCCCGCCACCTGCGGGTAACGCGCGATGAGCGCCTGCACCGTGATCGAGTCGAGGATCTCCCCGTGGTCGGACGGCGGGAGCTGCTCCTTCGCCTCCACGGCCGCCTGCAGACCATCGGGCCAGCGCTGCAGTTCGGCGACCCGACCGCGCGAGGCGTTGATGAGCTGCACCTTGCCGTCGCGCACCAGGTAGTCGACGTCGCGGGTCAGCAAGGCGTGCGCGTGGAGCGCGGCGTTGACGGCCGCGAGCCGGTCGGCCCCGGACTCGCCGTAGAGGTCGATGCCGCCGAGCGCCTTCTCCACCACCGACGCGCCCGCCGTCGTGAGCCAGGCGTTGCGGCCGTCCGGGTCGGTCTCGTAGTGCAGCCCCACCCGGAGCCGCCGCACGATCTTGGCGACCTCCTCGTCGGCCACGCCCGCGTCCACCGAGCCCGCCATCACCAGCGGCACCCGTGCCTCGTCGACCAGCACCGAGTCGGCCTCGTCCACCACGGCGACGTCCGGCTCCGGCTGCACCAGGTCGGCCACCGACGTCACCAGCCGGTCGCGCAGCACGTCGAAGCCGATCTCGCTGACCGCGCCGTAGCAGACCTCACGGTGGTAGGACTCGCGGCGTTCGTCCGTGGACAGCGACGGCTCGACCCACCCCACGGACACGCCGAGCAGGTCGTAGACGGGCCGCATCCACTCGGCGTCACGGCGGGCGAGGTAGTCGTTCACCGAGATGACGTGCACGCGCTTGCCCTGCAACGCGTATCCCGCCGCGGCCAGTGCGCCCGACAACGTCTTGCCCTCACCGGTGGCCATCTGGACGACGTGTCCGGTGAGCAGTCCCATCGTGCCGAGGAGCTGCACGTCGAACGCGCGCTCACCGAGAGCCCGTCGCGCCGCCTCCCGGCCCAGCGCGCAGATCTCGACGAGCAGGTCGTCGTCCACGCTGTCGGCGTCGCGGACGGCGGCCGCCCGCTCGGTGAGTCGGGCGTCGGAGAGTTCCCTCAGCTCGGGCTCCAGTTCGCCGATGCGGGGGAGCAGCGCCTCGTACCGCGCCAGGTCCACACTTCCGGGTCGGGACAGCATGCGTTTGAACGTCTTCCCGACCCGGTTCCAGAACGCCACCAGCGCTTCTCCCATCTTCGTCGACCGCGCCACGCCCAACGTAGCCACCGTGGTGCCGAGTTCCCAGCACTGATGGCACGATCGCAGGCGTGCGCACCAGGAAACGCTACCTGCCGCTGGCCGCGGGTCTCCTCCTTCTTTCGTCGTTGACCGCGTGTTCGACCGGCGACGACGAGCCGACGGTGCCGGCGGGCCCCGTGCCGGAAGGACTGGAGAAGTACTACGGCCAACGACTGGAGTGGGGCGACTGCGAGCCCTACGCCACCGACGCGATGGCTCGGCAGGCGTTCTCCCGCGACGGGTTGGAGTGCGCACGGCTGACCGTCCCGCTGTCCTACGACGAGCCACAGGGCACCACGATCACGGTCGGGCTGCTCCGCAGCCCCGCCGGTGACCGGGACAACCGCATCGGCTCGCTCGTGATGAACCCGGGTGGACCCGGCGGGTCGGGCATGACCACCGCCGCGCAGCTCGCCAACGCGGTGTCCGCCACGGAACTAGGGGAGCGTTTCGACTTCGTGGGCTTCGACCCCCGTGGCGTGGGCGCGAGCGAACCCGTGATCGAGTGCCTCACCGACGCCGAGATGGACGCCGACCGAGCCGACACGACGGCCATGGACGGGGTCGACGACGTCGCCGACGCGGAACGGCAGGCGAAGGACTTCGCGGCGAAGTGCGCCGAACGCACCCAGCACGGCGAGAAGATGCTCGCCAACCTCGGTACCCGGGACGTCGTCCGCGACATGGACGTCCTGCGGTCCGCCCTCGGGGACGAGAAGCTCACCTACCTCGGCTACTCCTACGGCACGCGCATCGGCACGGCCTACGCCGAGACGTTCCCCGGCAACGTGCGGGCGCTGCTGCTCGACGGCGCCGTCGACCCCGAACAGGACATGGTGGAGTCGCTCGTCGCCCAAGCGGAGGGTTTCGGCGGCACCTTCGACAAGTTCGTCGAGTGGTGCGTCGCTCGGCAGGATTGCGCGCTGGGGCAGGACGCGGACACCGCCGTGGAGACCTACCAGGACCTGGTCCGGCCGCTGCTCGACGCGCCGGTGACCGTGCCGGACGGCCGGGAGCTGTCCTACGACGACGCCACCACGGCCACCGTGGCGGCGCTGTACAGCAAGCAGCTCTGGCCGAGCCTGAACCAGGGGCTCGCGGGACTGGCCAAGGGCGAGGGCACCGTCCTGATGGCGTTGGCGGACATGTACTACGAGCGCGGCCCCGACGGGAAGTACTCGTCGACCCAGGAGGGACTGACGGCCATCCGGTGCGTCGACGACCCGCCGGTCACCGACCGGAAGCGGATCGAGCAGGCGCAGGCGGAGTACGTCGAGAAGGCGCCATTCCTCGACGCGGGGCTCCCGCCGTCGTCGGCGCGTGACGCGTGCGCGTTCTGGCCGGTCGAGCACACCTCCGAACCGCACCTGCCCGACGTCGACGGCATCCCGCCCGTGCTGGTGATCTCCACGACCGACGACCCGGCGACGCCGTATCAAGCCGGGGTGAACCTCGCGAAGGCGCTCGGGGGACGGCTGCTCACGTTCGAGGGCGCGCAGCACACGGCGTTCCTCTCGGCGAACGACGACTGCGTCGACAAGGCGGGCGTCGCCTACCTCGTCGACGGCGAACTCCCGCCGGAGGGCACGCGCTGCGGCTGAGTCCCCTGGTCAGGGTCGGTCGGGTTGGTCTCCGCCGTCGGCGGGGGAGGTCGCGTTGTGCCGGTCCAGCGCCAGCTCCAGTTGCACGGCGCCCTCGTTCTTCGTGCGCGGGGGCACCTGCACCCACACGCGCATGAGCCGGTCGCCGTGCTCGGCGATCCAGAACTTGACGTCCACGTCGTCGTGCACGCCGGGGACGAGCGCCGAGATCGTCTCGTGGCGAAGCTCCCCGCCGATGCGGTAGGTGGCGACGTCGTCGAGTTCCTCGCGTGTCTCGGTCCGCAGGTTGCCTGCCTCGACGAGCAGGGCCCGCAGGCCGTCGTCGGGGTCCAGCAGCTCACCCGGTGCGTAGTCGGCGGGGAGCGGGGTGTCCACGACGACGCCGTCGGCGTCCGTCAACGTCACCGTGTCGCCGTCGAGCACGAACGTGTACTGGACGCGCTCGTCGGGGTACTGGACGTCGGCCTCGCCGCTGGCCGTGCCGTCGCGCCGGTCGACCACTCCGGTGACCTCCCGGACCGGAAGCCCGGGGATCGCCCCGCTCACCCGGAGCTCGAACGCCACGTCGGTGAGGTCGCGCAGGTCCTCGGCCGCCGCGTCCGCCAGCCTGCGCGCCTCGGGCAACGGCCCGGTGTTGTCGGGGTTGCCGGTGCAGGCCGACAACGGTGCCGACACGGCCAGCGTGACGACGAGGGACTGCGCGAGACGGCGGATGAGCATGCGAAATACGGTAACGGGACGGGCCCCGCGGACCGGACACGGTGCGCGTCACCCTCACGGGCGGGCGAAAGCCGACCCGAAACGCCGCCTTAACACGGCGCGCATAGGGTCGCGGCATGGATCGCCAGCAGGAGTTCGTGCTGCGCACGCTCGAAGAACGCGACATCCGCTTCGTGCGCCTGTGGTTCACCGACGTGCTCGGGTTCCTCAAGTCGGTGGCCGTCGCGCCCGCGGAACTCGAAGGTGCCTTCAGCGAGGGCATCGGCTTCGACGGCTCCGCCATCGAGGGCTTCGCGCGCGTCTACGAGTCCGACATGGTCGCCAAGCCCGATCCCGCGACGTTCCAGGTCCTGCCCTGGGAAAGTGACGACGGCGAGCGTTACTCCGCGCGCATGTTCTGCGACATCGCCATGCCGGACGGGTCGCCGTCGTGGGCCGACCCCCGCCACGTCCTGCGTCGCCAACTGGCGAAGGCCAGCGAGGCCGGCTTCACGTGCTATGTCCATCCGGAGATCGAGTTCTTCCTGCTGACCGGGATGCCGGAGGACGGGACCGAACCGGAGCCCGCCGACAACGGTGGGTACTTCGACCAGGCCAGCCACGCCACGGCCACCCATTTCCGCCGCCACGCCATCGAGGCGTTGGAGGAGATGGGCATCTCGGTCGAGTTCTCGCACCACGAGGCCGCTCCGGGCCAGCAGGAGATCGACCTGCGGTACGCGGACGCGTTGACGATGGCGGACAACGTGATGACGTTCCGCTACGTGGTCAAGGAGGTCGCGATCACGCAGGGCGTGCGCGCCACCTTCATGCCGAAACCCTTCAGCGACCAACCCGGGTCCGGCATGCACACGCACGTGTCCCTGTTCGAGGGTGATCGCAACGCCTTCTACAGCCCCGAGGACCCGTACGAGCTCTCGGAGACCGGCAAGGCGTTCGTCGCGGGCCTGCTGCACCACGCCCGGGAGATCTCGGCCGTGACCAACCAGTGGGTGAACTCCTACAAGCGCCTGATCCAGGGCGGAGAGGCGCCGACGACGGTGTCGTGGGGACGGGCGAATCGCTCGGCCCTGGTGCGTGTGCCGATGTACTCGCCGGGCAAGGCGTCGTCACGGCGGGTGGAGATCCGGACGCCGGACTCGGCGTGCAACCCGTACCTGGCGTACTCGGTGATCCTCGCGGCCGGGCTGAAGGGCATCGAGAAGGGCTACGAGCTGCCGCCGGCGGCCGAGGACAACATCTGGACCCTGTCCGACGCGGAACGCAAGGCGGCGGGCTACCAGGAGTTGCCCCAGAACCTGGGTGAGGCGCTGGCGGAGATGGAGCGGTCCGAGCTGCTGCCCGAAGCGCTCGGTGAACACGTCTACGACTTCTTCCTCCGCAACAAGCGCGTCGAGTGGGACAACTACCGGAGCCAGGTGACGCCCTACGAACTCAGGACGTTGCTGCCGGTGCTGTGAGGGGTGCGGAGGGGGCTCGGCGGGTCTTTCAACCGAAAGTCCCCGCTGACCTGCGGAAACGCAAAAAGGGACCCCCCCTTTCAGGTGGGTTTTCGAGGCGTGTAATCTTCTCTTCGTCGCCAGGGACGCCCCGGGGCGAGCGGGAGAGACCCGAGAGGGTTTGACTCCGCGAACCGAACCGGGTAACGTAGCTGGTCGGCCCCTTAGGGGGGCCACAACTCCGACTGAAAACCGAGTGGTTATGATGTTGGAGCGTGGCGCGCCCTGAGGAGCGCCGGAAACACGAATTGTGTTGTTTGAGAACTCAACAGTGTGCTAGTGATTGTTCATGCTAGTAGTGCTCTTTTGAGCCCCTTTTTGTGGGTTTCTTTGAGATGACTGATTGAGTCGTCGGATTGAATTC